>NZ_PGVH01000001.1 GCF_004168585.1 Shewanella sp. OPT22
CACCTGAATCCATCCCGAACTCAGTAGTGAAACGCAGCCTCGCCGATGGTAGTGTGGGGTCTCCCCATGTGAGAGTAGGTCATCGCCAGACGCCAAATTTGTTTAGTGTCAACGCCTAAACATAAAGAGTTGGAGCGGTAGTTCAGTTGGTTAGAATACCGGCCTGTCACGCCGGGGGTCGCGGGTTCGAGTCCCGTCCGCTCCGCCAACACAACGAAGCCTCGTCAGAAATGACGAGGCTTTTTTGTATCTAAAATTCATCACCTTTTATTAAGCCATTACAATCTAAAACACATTCAGCCTTTCCTTATATCTTCTTTATTCGAAAATGTTTCGCTATCTAATAAAATATTCTAAATGAATGTTCGATTTTTGCGCTGCCAAACAAATTGTTTCTTGTTATAACTTTATAATGCCTTCGTAACATTTTGTTACTTCAATAACGTATTTACATAAAAATATTAATTATAAAAACATAGGTATTAGGTGATGGATATGAAGCGCACGTTATTAACTGCTGCGATCATTGGGGTTTCTTTAAATGCTCAAGCTGAACTGCTGATCTCAGAAGTTTTGTATGATGCACCCAACAACGACTCGGTAGAAGAGTACGTTGAATTGTTCAATAATTCATGTCAGACGATCGATTTGTCGGGCTATACGATTAAAGATAACAACAAAGTATTAGCATTAGTTGGAAGTGTAAATAGTGGAGAATATTATACTATTGCTGCAAATGCAGGAGGCTTTAGCTCACTGTTTTCAGTAGATGCAGATACAACACCTTTAGTTTTATCTCTCGGAAATTCAGGCGATTATGTTCAACTTCTGAAAAATAACCAAGTGATTGATCAAGTAGGCTGGGAAGGCGGTCTTACTGGTTGGAACTTAAATGTGCGCAATGCATCCATTGAACGTTCGAATACCAATTTACCTGCAACTCAAGCTGATTGGTTTAAGAATTCAGTAGTTGGCACACCTGGAACAGGTAACTTATCCACTGACTGTGGAACTGTTCCTCCAACACCACCAATTGATGATACTCAATTATCAAAAGGAACGGCTAAAACAAACCTTGCAGCATCAACAGGTAATAAACTCACTTATACTGCACAAGTGCCTCAAGGTGCTAAAGACTTGCGCTTTTCTATTACAGGTAGCAACGGTGATGCTGATATTTATGTGAAATACGGCCAAGCTCCAAGTAATTCGAATTACGATTGTCGTCCTTACATTGGTGGCAGCAACGAATCATGTGATATTTCTAACGTACAAGTTGGGACTTATTATGTAGAAGTTCGTGCTTATGAAGGCTTTAGCGATTTAGCGTTACAATTTAACTACGACATTGACTCGCCAGTCACGCCTCCCACACCGATAGATCCTGACTTTGATTTTGACAGCTATTATTCACAGACATCGAATTTAAATGGTGAAGCTTTAAAAACTCGTTTGAACGAGATTATTAAAGATCACAAGCGTTTTTCGTACAGCCAAGTTTGGGATCAATTAGGTTATACCGATGTAGATCCGAACAACAGTAATAATGTTATTTTACTGTATACAGGACGCTCTGAACCTAAGTCTAACCGTGCTGGTCAATCTAATTCTCTTGATGCTTGGAACCGTGAGCATGTTTGGGCAAAAAGCCATGGTTTTCCACGTTCTGGTCAACATGGATACACTGATTTACATCATTTAAGACCCGCAGACGTGAGCGTTAATTCTAGTCGTGGCAATAAAGATTTTGCAATGGGCGGTTCTGCGATAGGAGAAGCACCAGGTACAAAAACAGACAGTGACAGCTTTGAACCAAGCAATGATGTTAAAGGTGATGTTGCCCGTATGATTTTTTATATGGATGTACGTTATCAAGGTTCTGATAATTCAGGTACACCTGATTTATCAGTGGTAGAGGGCATTACATCAAATGGTCAACCAGAGCTTGGTGATGTATGTATTTTGCTGAAATGGCACCAACAAGATCCTGTTAGTGCTTGGGAGCAAAGAAGAAATACACGTATTCATGAGCGTCAATTAAATCGTAACCCATTCATTGATAATCCGGCTTGGGCACAAAGTATTTTCGGATCACAGTGTAACTGATTAAACGCACTGTAAAATGGTGGGAGATGATAGAATATGGTTTTTGTTATCTCTCACTGTCCATTATGCAATGTCGATTAGGTTGTGGAGCATGTTGTATTGCTCCATCTATTTCAAGCTCTATTCCTGGTATGCCTAATGGTAAAAAAGCGGGTGATAGATGCATAAATTTATCGGATGAGAATTTATGCAAGATTTTTGGTCACGCAGATCGACCTAAAGTATGCGAAGACTTTAAAGCAACTAAAGATGCTTGTGGAGAAACCAATCAACAGGCGATGGAAATCATTGCCTATTGGGAGAACGTGACTGGTTGAAGCGGTTAATTTGAAGCAGTTGAACGACAAAACAATATTCAAATCATATCACCAGAGGCTGCTCCTAACAGATACTTTTTGGCAATGCTTTCTATTGTTTTACCTGAAATTTCAAGCGTCAAAGCCTTTGAAAGTGGGGAGTCTTTGGACCCTATATATTTTTTTTTCTGTCTAAGGGCTAATGACTCATCAGGAAATTTTTGAGTGGTGAACTTTTTGACTTCTGAGCTGTTTTCCGTATTATCGTCACCTACATAGATAACAGTATATTTCAATTCCCCACTCTCAAAATCACCTAATTCTTTTTGATGAGCCTTTGCATGTGATTTTGCTTCAATATCGAGAGGTTCAAGTTTGTTCGTTGTAGAGTGCCAATTCACGCTGGGAGCTTGAACTAAAGTATACTTTGCAGTCATAGTATTACACCGATACAGTATTCTGTGTTTGATTATCTACTCTAACGCTATGACTTTAAAGTAAATTTATTTTAATGTTCGGTCTAAACTGCTTTGTTAGATTACTGTTTTTTAATTGAAATGATATTTTGGAAACCAGTATTTTTAGGTATCGTTTTGAACAGTTCTGAAGCGGGTACTAATTCAATTCCAGCTTGTTTTAGTCTATCTAAGTTCGCAACTAAAAATCGTAATGTTTCTTTGTGAGGATGAGCAATCGCAACGGTTGATTTTCTTTTCTTTGCTAACCATAAAAGATGCTTAAACTGGCTTTCCAGTGATTTGGGGTCAAGGTTATTATCTAAAAAAACGTGACGTTTGATGTGAGGAACTTGGTATTGCTGCGCAATATCTCGCGCTACAGTATATTTAGTAGTGCTGCTGTCAATAAAGAACAGACGATGCTTTTGCAGCGTTGCCATTGTCCAGTGCATGGGGCGAGGAAGTTGTGTGAGTAAGCTACCCATGTGGTTATTCAACCCTTTAGCGTAGGGAATGTCAGCTAAAGCCTGTTCGAGTATGTCGGTTAACTCAGCTTCATCCATGTCATTATTCAGTCCACCTTTACCGAGCCTATTACCTTGCAATGATTGCATAGGAATGTGCAACATCACTTCATGCCCTTGTTGGTTGGCTTTATCAGCAATCCGTTGACCTAACGGGGTAAAAGGGAGAACAGACAGAGTGACATTTGTTGGTAATGCGAGTACTTGATGATCCGTTTTCTTATAACCAATATCGTCAATGATCAGTGCGACTTGTGCGGCTTCACTGACACCGCACACAAATGCGAGTAGGAACAGTGAAGCGAGTTGTAATCGTCGTAAATATTCCATTAAAAACTGACTGTGCTCCAGAGTTTCAACCTTAAGAATTAGTTGTAATCCACGATATGGCTTGAGATACAGCAGGGTCATTACCCAATCTATCGTTATCATTGATTATAGGCGTACTCATCGCTTTTTTACCAGTGCCTGAATCAAGGTTTATGTCAGGGACAATTCCCAGTTTGTGAATATTCTCTCCCTTTGGAGTCAGATAGTTAGCGATGGTTAATTTAACTCGGTTGTGGTTGCTAATGGTGGGGATCATCCCTTGGACGCTCCCTTTACCAAAGCTTTTTTCACCGATCAATTTTGCCCGTTTATTTTGTTGGAGTGCTGCAGCCAGTACTTCAGCAGCAGAGGCAGAATGTTTATCGATGAGCACGAGCATTGGCACATCAGGTAAGAAGCTGATTGGCGTTGCATGGTAGATACTGTTGGCTTCTGAGAACCGTCCTTGCGTGGAGACAATGATGCCATTATCAATGAACAGATCTGCAACTTTAATCGCTTGATGCAGCAGACCACCGGGATTACTGCGTAAATCGATAATTATTCCCTGCAAGGGCTCTTTATGCCACCGCGCTAACGACTCAAGCACCTTTTCGTGGGTCTTATTTTGGAACCCATTAAGCTTCATGTACCCAATACTGTTACTGAGCAACTGTGTTTCTACTGCATCGATATGAATAACTGCAGGTATCAGTGAAATGTTATAGTCAGCGCTATTGTCACGGGCGAAGGTCAACTCAATTGTCGTATTCTTTTTTCCGGCGACACGGATTTGATCTAAGATAGCTTCTTGACTGTCCAGCTGAACATTCAATTGGTTCAGTTTTAATAATTTGTCGCCTGGAAGTACGCCAGCCTTATCAGCGGGTGAATCATCAAAAACATTAAGTACGGTGATTTGTTTGCTCTTAGCATCAACTTCAAAGCCAAAACCTTTGTATTGTCCTTGATTCGTCCCTTCTTGTTCTTCAATTTTTGTAGGCGTTAAAAACTCAGAGTAACCGTCAAGCTCAGCAAAAATGCCTTTTAGCGCAGCTGTGATCAATTGTTTGCGTGAGACTGGGTCAACATAATAGTTTTCAACACTGTCGATGACGTCAGCTAATAATGGCAGATCATAATGTGCATCTGGCTGAGGCACATTTTCTTTGGCTATTAAGGTGATGGATATGCCCATTAGGCCACCTAGAAGAATTAAAGATAGGCTGTGCGCAAATCGACTCATACTGCTCTCCGTTGCATGTGGAGAACAGCTCAGTTAACTCCGTTAACTTTTACAATAAATCGCAGGATTTACGGCTTTCCCCTTATATCGTATTTCAAAGTATAGACCGGGTTCGGCTTGTCCACCGGATTGTCCTACTAATGCAATACTTTCGCCTTGTTTAATGGTGTCTCCCGTTGAGTGCAGTAGGGCTTGTGCATGACCGTATAAACTCATATAGCCTTTGCCATGGTCAATCACAATCACCATACCAAAGCCCTTCAACCAATCGGCATAGATGACTTTTCCAGCAGCAATTGAGCGAATAGTTTGCCCTTCAGGCGCACTCATTAAGACGCCTTTCCATCTCACTTGGCCACTGCGACTGGTGCCAAAGCGATGAGCAAGGCGGCCTCGTGTAGGCCACTTTAGCTTGCCTCGGCGTTTGGCTAGGCCGCTTAATGAGTTTTGTGCTTTCGCTTCTCGAATGGCTTCTTCGATGATTTGTTTTAAACTGGCTTCTTCAATTTGCAGCTGTTCAAGTTGTTCACTGTTGCTCGATAAGGTGCGCTGTAGCTGAGCGAGTGTTTGTTTACGTTGTGATTTTTCTTTGCCAAGTGCATTCGCTTGCTGTTTTTGCGTTTCGATGACTTTTGCTAATTCAGTTTTTTGAGCTTCCAACTGAGTTTGGGTGTCATTCAAATCAGTAATGGTGGTTTTAAGTGTCTCAATGGCGTTTATTCTGGCTTTATTCAAATACTGATAATACGTCAGCATCCGCTCGATACTGGCAGGATCTTGCTGATTCAGGAGCATTTTTGCGTAATCATGGTTACCAGATAAATACGCGCTTTCGAGTTGTTTTGCTAAGGTTTTTTGCTGAGAAACTTTAAACTTTTCAAGATTGGCGTGTTTCTTTTCCAACTTAACCAAGCTTTGATTGAGTTCTTGTTGTTTGTTTTGACTGCTATTTAGAGCTTTAGCGACCTTACCAATGGCCACATCATCTTTTTTTAACAGGTTTTGTAGCTGGTTGCGCTGATTGCGAGTGCTTTTTAATTCAGAATGCTGAGCATCGATTTGAGCTTGAATGTCTTTAAGCTGTGACTGTCTATTGGCAATGGTTTCAGCATAAGAACAAAAAGAGAAGCCATTAAGGCCAAGTAGTAGAAATGCAATAATAAAAGGGCGATACCAATCTTGCATCAAACTCTGCTTCCTTCCTCAATACCAAAAATAATTGCTGTGAATAAAAAATGCCACCGTATCATTTGATAATCAGTGGCACTTTTATTGTATCGACTAGAAATTATTCTTCAATGGTTATCAGAGGTCGGCCCGTCATTTCCGTAGGAATTGCCTCACCCATTAACTGCAACATCGTTGGCGCTAAATCACTCAAACGACCACCTTCTTTGATATTGGCTTTACGACCAAAGTAAATAAGAGGTACAAGTTCACTGGTATGTGCCGTGTGAGCTTGGCCCGTTTCTTTATTGACCATTTGTTCTGCGTTTCCATGGTCAGCCGTAATTAAACATTCGCCGCCAACTTTTGCTAACGCTTCAGTCACACGACCGATACACGCATCTACCGCTTCACAAGCTTTAACCGCAGCATCAAAGTTACCTGTGTGGCCAACCATGTCACCGTTAGGATAATTACAAATGATGTTGTCGTATTTACCTGACTCAATCGCTGCAACTAACTTATCCGTTAATTCTTCAGAGCTCATTTCTGGCTGAAGATCATAAGTAGCGACTTTTGGAGAGGCAATCAAGATACGATCTTCGCCTTCAAATGGCTGTTCTTTACCACCATTAAAGAAGAACGTCACATGCGCATACTTTTCAGTTTCAGAAATACGAAGCTGAGTTTTACCAGCATTTTGCAGTACTTCACCTAACGTATTTACTAGGTCAGTCTTCGGGAACGCCACTGGCGCTTTAATATCCGCTGCGTATTCGGTCAGCATCACAAAGTTTACTTTTGGTGATACTTTACGTGCGAAGCCATCAAAATCGGCGTTTACAAAGCTACGAGTGATCTGGCGTGCACGGTCGGCACGGAAGTTCATGAATATCAAGGTATCATTATCATTCAATTGGTACTCAGCACCAATACGAGATGCAGCAACGAATTCGTCGTTTTCGTCACGAGCGTAAGCGGCTTCTAATGCTTCTGAAGCAGAATCGTATTGATGATCAGAAATGCTTTGAGTAACAAGGTCAAACGCTTTCTCAACTCGCTCCCAACGGTTATCACGATCCATTGCATAATAACGGCCGATGATAGACGCGACTCGACCCACGCCTAAACGTTCAAAAACCGCATCAAAATGTTTAAGGCTGTCCATCGCACTGCGTGGCGGTGTATCACGGCCATCCAAAAAGGCATGCAGATAAACTTGTTTTGCACCACGCTCAACCGCTAACTTGCAGGCTGCTTCAATGTGCTCTTCATGGCTGTGAACACCACCTGGTGATAGCAGACCCATAAGGTGAACAGCACCGCCAGCCGCAACCGCTTTATCAATTTCAGTGCACAGAGTTTCGTTTTGGTTGAAATCGCCATCTTTGATGGCTTTGCTGATACGGGTTAATTCTTGATAAACAATACGACCAGAACCAAGGTTGATATGACCTACTTCAGAGTTACCCATTTGACCGTGCGGTAAACCTACATCATCACCTGAGCCGGAAATTAAACTGGTCGCATACTCAGCGCTTAATTTATCTAAAACTGGTGTATTTGCATGATAAATGGCGTTCATATGGGTATCTTCGCGATTCCCCCAACCGTCTAGGATCAAAAGAGCCAAAGGGCGCTTAGCAGCTGTCATGGTATTACCTATATTGAAAAAGAAACATGAATTTATGCCTTTGCGTCTGGTTAAATCGCAAAGGCATAAACACACAAGTTTCAAAATTAAGGGGATTAATTGTACTCGATCTCGAGTTATGTCAAAAGCGCATCAATAAAAATGAGTGGTTTAGATCTCATTTAATCAACTACGTTTTCATGGCTAAAGAATGTATACTTTATGACTTATCAGTAAATAGCAAACAGTTAGCGAAGAAAACACATGCAAGAATATATTCATTTTTTCCAAGCTCATCCAATTTTATGTATGGCTTGGATTGGTTTATTTGTGGCCGTTGTTGTGATGACGTTTAAATCTGCGACCTCAAAAATAAAGCAAGTTAATCCGCAAGAACTGACAACATTGGTTAATCGTGAGAATGCAAAGGTCATTGACGTTCGTTCAAAAGATGACTTCCGTAAAGGGCATATTGTTGATGCGCTGCACGCTCCAATGTCAGATATTAAAAATAATCAAATTCCAACACTTGAAAAGCTAAAAAGCACCCCCATCATTATAGTATGTAACGCTGGCATTACCTCGTCTCAAGCGGCTCAACTTTTAGTGGCACAGGGTTTTGAAAATGTGCACAACCTAAAAGGTGGTATGGGTGACTGGAAATCGGCAAATTTACCGGTTTCAAAAAGCAAAAGATAAGGAAACGTCAGGTCAGTTTTCAGTTTGAGGAGTATCAACAAAACCCATTGTTTTTAAATCAATGGTTGACGAACTCCTCAAAGTATCATAAAAAAACTGGCAAGCTGATCCTGCGGTCGATAAGGGCTAAATACATTTGTGTTGAGTTTTTAAGACAGTTTAGATCGAGACCCAATAGGATTATTGGGCAATAACCCGGGATGGTACAGAGATCTTACTCTTGTAACGCAAGCCCTTAATGATGGCTTTCAAAGAAAAGTCGCAACAACATTTTGATAGGTAAAAAATTATGGCTGAAGAAGTAGCAAACAACGAAGAACAAGCGCCACAGTTCAACATTCAACGTGTTTACACGAAAGACCTTTCTTTCGAAACACCAAACAGCCCAGCGATTTTCCAAAAAGAATGGAATCCAGAAGTTAAGCTTGATCTTGATACTAAGAGCAACAAACTAGCTGACGACGTATACGAAGTGGTTCTTTCTCTAACGGTTACAGCTAAAGTTGGTGAAGAAACAGCATTCCTATGTGAAGTTCAACAAGCTGGTATTTTCAGCATTGCTGGTCTAACTGAGCCACAACTTGCTCACTCTTTAGGTGCATACTGCCCGAACATCCTTTTCCCATATGCTCGTGAAACAGTGGGTAGCCTAGTAGGTCGTGGTACATTCCCACAACTTAACCTAGCACCAGTAAACTTTGATGCGCTATTTGCTCAGTACGTTCAACAACGTCAACAGCAAGCTGAAGGCGGTCAAGTTGAAGCTAAAGCAGACGAAGCGACTGCTTAATACAAATGAGTAATACAGCCGATATAACGGTATTAGGGGCGGGCTCTTATGGCACCGCCCTTGCTATTTCTTTAGCCCGTGGTGGACACAAAACCATGTTGTGGGGGCATGAGCCTCAACACATGGAAACCTTACAATCTGAGCGTTGTAATCATCAATTTCTACCCGGCATCGATTTTCCTGAATCCTTAATCATTGAGTCAAACTTACAGACCGCACTGGCTGCCAGTCGCAATGTCTTAGTGGTCGTTCCAAGCCACGTGTTTGGTTTAGTGCTCAAGCAAGCCAAACCTTTATTGCGTGACGATGCTCGCATCGTTTGGGCTACCAAAGGTTTAGAGCCTGAAACAGGACGTCTGCTCAAAGATGTTGCAGAAGACATTTTAGGCAAAGATATCCCGCTAGCGGTGCTTTCAGGACCAACGTTTGCTAAAGAGCTTGCGGCAGGTATGCCGACAGCCATTTCAGTTGCTGGCCAATGTGATGAATTCGTCAATGAATTGGTTGATTTACTGCATTGTCCATCACGTTTGCGCGTTTACGCTAATCCAGACTTCATTGGTCTGCAATTAGGCGGAGCCGTTAAAAACGTCATCGCCATTGGCGCTGGCATGTCTGATGGCATTGGTTTTGGTGCAAATGCACGTACGGCATTGATCACCCGTGGCATGGTCGAACTTACTCGTTTAGGCGAAGCCATTGGCGCTCAACCGACAACGTTTATGGGCATGGCAGGCTTGGGCGATTTAGTCTTAACGTGTACCGATAACCAATCGCGTAATCGTCGTTTTGGCTTGGCTTTAGGTCAAGGTAAAGACGTTGATCAAGCGCAGGTTGAAATTGGTCAAGTGGTTGAAGGTTATCGCAACACCAAAGAAGTGTTTACCCTTGCGAAACGCTTAGGCGTTGAAATGCCAATCACCGAGCAGCTTTATCAGGTGCTATACCAAGGTAAATCGGCAATGGAAGCAGCAAAAGAGTTATTAGGTCGAGATCGCAAAGCGGAAACGCTGAAGTAGTTTCGGATAATACACTGCAATGAAAAGGTGCTAAAATAGCGCCTTTTTTTATGCCTACTGTTTAGGCATAAGCGTGAAAGGTTAAGAGGTGTTAAGTGCAAAAATACGATGTGATCATTATTGGTGCGGGTGCCGCAGGCTTAATGTGTGCTGCAACAGCAGGTTATCGAGGTCGCAACGTATTGTTACTGGATCACGCCAAGCAAGCGGGTAAGAAAATTCTGATCAGTGGCGGTGGCCGTTGTAACTTCACCAACCGTAAAGTCGAGCCCAGCAACTTTTTATGTGCCAACCCGCATTTTGTTAAATCAGCCTTAGCACGCTATCCGTCACAGCAATTTATTGAGTTAGTGGAACGTCACGGCGTTGAATATCATGAGCGCGATCATGGTCAGTTATTCTGTAATGACTCGGCAAAAGACATCGTCAAAATTTTAATGACCGAATGTGATTGGGCTGGCTCAAAAGTTCAGTTGCGCACAGAGATCTTAGCGGTCACTAAAAAAGATGACGCTTTTGAAGTGTCGACCTCCAATGGCGATTTCAGTTGTGAAAGCGTGGTCATCGCAACGGGTGGTCTATCCATGCCTAAGCTGGGTGCAACACCTTTTGGCTACAAAATTGCGGAACAATTTGGGTTAACGGTATTACCGACTCGTGCAGGCTTAGTCCCATTTACATGGCACAGCGATGCAAAACAGAAGTTTGAGCCGTTATCGGGGATTGCAGTGCCGAGCACCATTACCGCACAAGATGGCACCCAATTCAGTGAAGCCTTACTGTTCACCCATCGAGGCTTATCAGGCCCTGCCATTTTACAAATCTCCAATTACTGGCAACCGGGCGAAGCAATCGACATTAATTTGCTGCCAAACCAAGATCTTGCTGAGTTGCTTGAAAAACAATTACAGCAAACGCCAAAACAAAGCCTGAAAAATGCGTTAGCGCAATGGTTACCAAAACGATTACTAGAAGCCTTGTTTGACGAAACGCTTTTGGCAAAATCGCTTAACCAACTGATTCACGCAGAGCGTGAACAAATTTGCCAGCAAGTTCATCATTGGACAATACTGATGAACAATACAGAAGGTTATCGCACCGCAGAAGTGACTTTGGGCGGAGTTGATACCGACGAGCTGTCGTCTAAAACCTTTGAGTCTAAGAAAGTTCCCGGGCTGTATTTTATCGGTGAAGTGATTGATGTAACAGGGCATTTAGGCGGGTTTAACTTCTCATTCGCGTGGAGCGCTGGCGTGGCGTGCGGTCAAGCTTGTTAGTTTAGTTTTTAATATTGAAAATCATAATGCCTCGTTAAGAGGCACTAAAATGGTTGGCTATACTTTGCGGCGAAGGGACGAAGCCCCAGAGCGAACTGGAAAAATTTGTTAGAAGGGAATTGAATCGTACTTTGACATTACCTTCTTTTTTGACTCTTCTGATAGCTTAAGAAAAGCAGAATAACTTTTTTCAAATTTTTCTCGGCTTCTTATTTCACTACTATTTAATTCACCTTCAATATCTGAAATGGTATATGGCTGTTTACTGGTGTTAAAAACTAATAAACTAGTATATCTACCATCTGGAGAAATGACTTCGTCAAGAAGCTCAAAACCATCAATTTTAAGAAGAAAATCCCACCATTTCTCAGGCGTTTTAACGGTAAGTTCATCTAACATGTCAAAAGGAACAAAATGAGAATCATCTATTGATTTAACAACTAACTCAAAAAATATTGTTGCCTCACTTTCAGCATCAATTACAGATATTGAATCGTTCGCACCGACTTCATCTACTTGGCGATATATACCTTTGATTAACTCTTCAATTTTTTTAGATGCTACGGATAAGTTTGCCACAGAGTCGTTGGTCGATTTTAGTTGATTTGACACACTTCGTTGAGATAGAAAATCGAAGAACATACCCGCCCATTGCTTTCTCAAACTATCATGCAGATCCCTTGCGAATTTGAAACTAAAAAAGCCATTATTTACGGAAGGGCTTCTTACTTGGTCAATGAAATTAAAAATGCTTTCGGCATAGTTTTGTTTTTCCATCGATGGATATTCAATATTAGCTGCAAACTTTTTACCTTTATTTTTCTGATAAACATGGTGGTCTGCTAGTACATCTTCTTTTACAAATGAAAATATAGGTATGTTGCCTTCTTTTGCTGCAACATATTCGGCATTAGTAATTGATTTAGAAGGGTCAACTTTATACTTACCACCAAATCTACCGCCAATAATTAAAATGAATAACTGACAATTTGAGATCTCATTTACACAACTCTCATGTGTATGTAAGTCGGGATGATAAAAAACATCACCTCTATCACTCATTACAACTTCAAATCCAAAGCTCTCACAAAAAGAAGTTAAGCTATCCCTTACTTCAGCTAAATCAAAACATGTTGAACTTATAAATACTCTAGGTGATGCCAATGAAACTCTCCTTTCCTTCTAACGCCTACAATAACAGGCTAAAAGTGGTTGGCTAAAATTTAGGTACGAAGTGACTAAAGCCAACCAGTTTTAGTCCTTGTTGATTTGCCTTGTTAAGTGCCTTTTATATGACCTTGTTCATATCTACATCGTAACCTGCTTTTCTTAACTCTTTAGCTAGGCTAATTTTCCATGCACCATGATCATCAAGATTTACATAGACAACGCCACTTATATCATTTGGTGTTTCAACTTCACCTTTTACAAGTGCGCAAACATTTCCACGTTTTAGCTTACCGATAAGGTAACCATGTTCGAATACTACATTTTGCCTTGCTCTTGGAGATAAAGTGAAATTCTCTTCATCCTTACTTCCGATATCGCATGGTGTATATAAAACAACACCAAAACTTACATTTGAATAATTCTCGATCTTTTCAATTATGGTTGCGCCACCACTTGCTTGTTCATGAAGAATGATTGGTTCGAAACCAAGATCTTTGATATAGCTAGAAACTTCCAATTTGGCTAAATTGTCTTGACCGTGCACAACGAAAACTTTTTTATTATCAATTTTTTCCATGTTTTTCTCGTTGCTTTTTGAGTTTTCTTTTTGGGGTACACCAGCTCTTGCTTGTTTAAAAACAACCTTGGTTATGTCATTTGTATACTTATCGTATTGAATAGCATCTTCCTTGCTAATAAACATTATTATACCGGGAGATAAGCTATCGTTTGCCATCTTTGAAAGGGTAGAACTATCTTTATCACTTTCTCGGACTACAACTCTTGTTATTTGATCTGCGGAAAGAAAGTAACCATTAAATTGAAATTCTTGCTTGTTAATATATGGTGATATAACTTCATTAATAACAGTTTCTTTTTCAGTGAAATCCAGTTCAAAAACTTCTTTGTTTTTCTTACCTCTTGCAGCTTGTTCTTTCGTTTCCACTAGAACATGATAATACATCTTTACTCCTTCCCAGATGTTTGGGGGCACTTAACATTTTAATACTGAAAATTCTCATTTACCCAGTGATTGATCAAGGTAAGCTATGCGAGCAACAGTATGTTTTTTAATATAAAAGTGATGTTATCGTAAATGCGAAACTCAGGCAAAATGAAAGGTCTAACTATCCTTCAATACTTTGATGTGAGTTAGGTTTTTTTAGATTAAAGAGTTAGTAACCTGAACTCGGGATAAGCAAACCTCATCAGCATCTCTATTTCTGCTCATTTCTGCGTTTTGAGTGCTCACAATAGCTGGCTATTGCAGCACACTCATGCCTTGAACTGAACAAAACTAGAGACGCTGTTGATCGATATGGCAAACTATTGATAATTTTAAATGCGTTAATGATTTCATTATCCCGAGTTCAGGTTAAGTACTAAAAATCACCGATTGAAGTTAATACTGTTGATGGTTCCGCTAAAGCTGAAGTTCCATATCCACTCGATGCATATTGGGGCCCCAGCCGTTTGGGGTTTCACTCACAATTATCGCCCCAAATTTAGCAAAAAATGGCGCAGATAAATGGCTGGCTGCAATTTTGATATGATGTAATTGATGATGATTTGCCAAGGTAATGGCTGGCGTCATAAACCGTGAACCGAGTCCTAGCCCTTGAGCATCAGGGGAGATCATTATCCAGTTAATGGATTTATACAAAGATGCTTCACCCATTAACCCAAATGCACCAATGATGTCTCCGCCAGATACACACACTTCATAACCCGCAAGGTTGGAATCTAGAAAATCCGCATAATCAGAGCGTTCATTTTCTGCAAAAACGCAGGGCAATTGCCATCAAAAAGTGTAAGACAAGCCGCTTTGTCTTGTATTTGGTAATGGCGAAACTGTACATCAGGGATCAAGGGGTTTCCTCGTATGCAAGGTGTTGACGGTTTGTGCTTAAAGCCGCTAACGTCTAATCGGACGAATCACCTTGATTTGGCGGACTTGACGCTTCAACAGAGCGTTTAAAGTCTTCAAACTCCATCTTTAATTGAGCGACATCATTTTTCGCTTTGGTGGCAAAAGATAAACCAGCTAAACCAAAAACAAATCCTATGATTGCCATCGCTTCCATATTGCTCTCCTTGTGAATCGTTATCACTTTAGTTTTGTGCTTACCATTTATCCTACATAACTTTTGGGATACTCACAAAGAGAAGGCCGACTTTATTTATCGGCCTTTTCAGAGGTTTGATGGGTAATTTACACGGCTTGTTTCAGCATTTCTGCAATGGGCAGTGCGCTGATTTGCTCTAGCGACTTCAATTTAACGTGGCGCATGTTTTTACCTGTGCCTTCTAAGTGTTCCGCGCCAACGGTTATTTTGTCGAAATTAAAAAAGCCTAAGTTTACATGAGCCTTGTTGGGCTGTAGATAGAAGCAATCACCATTGACACTATACACAGGGCGACTCCATTTAATGCTTTCGTTGACGTCTGGGGTTACCTCGAAAATGAGCGCTCTGAGTTCATCCATTATTTGCTGAATATTGTCGTTAGAAATATCCGCAATAAGCTGAGTAACGTCGTTATTTTTCATTTTTTTACCCTTTTAGATTTGCTTAATAATGACAGTAACAGTGTATACGCCGCACCTGTGATTAAGTTGCCTGTAAAAGCAAACTTAGCTTGAAGGCTGGTGGAATAATACTTGGTTTGCTCTGCAAGCTTAGATTCTAACGCTTCGCCACTGACGCCGTTGTTTATCATGCTTTGTTTCATCGACGCTATCATGTCATGGGTATAACTTGGGTATATCACCTCGTAAAACAGGTACGTCAGTACAACCGAAACAAGTGCACAACTGATACTGACTAAGATCCCGCTTTTCATTTTATCGATGAACGTGACGACATCTTTGTGCTTTTGCAGTCCCTTTAGGCTGATAAATACGCCAACAAGTAAGTAAAAGTACAAGCTAACAAACAGTACGGTGCCACCGACAACATGGTTATGGCTTTGAATCGCAGTGGGCCCTAATAATCCAAATGCGAGCAGTATTCCCATGGTAACAGAGCCCAGAATGGCGATGCATGTACCAATCATCACAGGCTGATAGGTGGTTGGTTTTTTTAGAAGTGAAAGCATGTATTTCTCCTTTAATTCAGACAAATAAATTAGCGGTAAGCGACGTTGGATACTAGGTGGAGAAAGGGTGGATATTAACTTTATTCTTTAAATTCAGGCTGTTGTTTGGCGATGTTTTTCAGTTGTTGGCGGTTGCTGATGTTCAGTTTTTTATAGATATTGTTGATGTGCGTCTTAACCGTCGACAGTTCGATAAACATTTTTTGGGCGATTTCTGTGTTTTTGTGGTTTGCGAGAATAAGCTCAACGACCGTGAGTTCTTTTTGCGTCAGTTGAGCAAATATATTGTCTTCAACCAGAGGTGTGTCGTCTTTTTCATGACGAGCTAGAAAGACACCAAGGCTCAACACTAACATGACAAACGGGATCAAGAGCAGTGAATTAATATAATTGACTTGTGCGATGCCGTAATAACTTGAGAAGTGAAATACATTAAAAAAAATAGCAGAAAGAACGGTAAGAACCGATAACGTGATCACAATGGCGTTAGGGTGTTTCAGTTTGAACATAAATCAGGTTATCGAACAAGTAGCATGGGTATTTTTGCTATTTTATACGATAACCTGACTTAACAGAATTATTTTGGTCGATAGGCAAACTCAATGCGATTGCCGCTTGGCTCTCGAATCATCATATGAATCGTTGGGCCGCCATTGTTCGGCTCTGGTGCAAATTCAATCACGACGCCTTTGGTTCGTAAAAACATTTCATGCAGTTGATGCAGATCTTCTAAAGAAGCCACCGTAAGCGCTAAATGATGCAAGCCGACATTGTGTTTGCGATCAAAGTTAACCGTTGGTTTATCGGTTTTGGTTTGCCATAAGGTTAAAAACAGTTTGCCGTCAGTAACGAAAGCCGATGGATAGTCAGGAAAACCACCGACTTTTTTCCAACCTAACGTATTCACAAAAAAATCTGTGCTGGCATCAAGGTTTTTTACGGTTAAGCCTAAGTGATTAAGACCTTGTGTCATCACTTTAGTGGCTTTCGCTGGAAACGAAGGTGTCATAGCAAAGGACTGCGAAACAGCAATGAATGAAATGGCTGCCATGAGCAGTGTAAGTTTGGGCTTCAACATATTATTGGCTTATTTGATGACGTTGGTAATACGACCTGTTTAATGGGAATTTTTGTTCACTGAAATTTGATTAATGGCAGGTTCATTGGCTACGGATATAGGTTAGTTAACTTTGAGCTTTGCCTAATGGTGATTTATGGCTAAAAATGAAATATGACTTCAGTAACTTAACGGTATATCCATGCTGTCTAAAGCTCAATTTTTATTGATAAGCGTGTTTTCTCTTTCTTCATTGCCAGCCATCGCTGGAGACTGTCCTGTTAATGCTCAAGGTAAACTGCTCTCACCTATAGCGCCAACATCTGGGCACCTAATATCGACAGAAGAGCTTGCGAGTTTTAGCTTGAAAAATGAAGCGCCAAAGCTTGATGGGCGTCGACTTCGGTTACGTAATATTATCTTTCAGCCCGGTGGTTATGTGCCTTTACATTCTCATGATGATCGCCCTGCCATTGCACGAGTGACAAAAGGTCAGCTCGTTGAATATCAATTGAATTGCACTCAACCAATCATTCATAAAGTGGGTGATATTATTCTAGAAAAAAAAGGCGTAACTCATTGGGTGGCGAATCGAAGTGAAAAACCAGCCGTGCTTACTGTGTCAGATATCGTGGATGATAGAATTCAGAAAGCACAATTTAAATAATTGGGCATTCAAGCGTTCTGTTTTTAGGTGCTTTATCGAGTTACGTCTTCAAACAGTTGTTGTGCTAATTGGGTGAGTACAGTGGATGAGGTTTCCATTTGGGCGTATGTTCTTAAGCCGTAAATACCTAAGACGAGACTACGGGCACGTGATTCAGGGGAGCGGTTTGCGTTTATTTCGCCATTTAGCAGTGCTGTTTCAAACAAATCAATGAACCCTTGTTGCCAACTTTTCATATTATTTAAAATTGTTTTTTCTATTAAGGGATCTTGCTCTGCTAATTCGTTTAATGCTTTTTGAGATAAACACAGCTTTTGACTGCACTCGCTACTGCATTGCTCCACAGTATTATCGAGATAGGCTTTTATGCCGAAGATAACTTTGCTTTTATCGCTGAAAAACTTTAGAAATTCAGCACCTTTATCGAGATTGTATTGTTCAAGAGCTGCAATCAAAAGACCTTGTTTGCTTTCAAACGCACAGTAAATCGAACCGGGGTGCAGTCCCGTTGCTTTTTTGAGATCTTGCATACTGGTTTTCGCATAACCTTTTAATAAAAAAGCTTGGATTGCCGAGCGAAGTACTTGCTCTCTATCAAATTCAGCGTTGCGCATGCGGTATCTCAGAAATAGTTGATATTACATTGTAATTAATTTTGAACGATCATTCAAAAATAGTTCTTGAATGATCGTTCAAGTTACTTTATCTTGAACAAACATTCAAAAAAGAGATAGCCCTATGACCACGAATTTGTTTCAACCGTTTCGTCTCAATGACAGTCTTGAATTACAAAACCGTATTTTGATGGCTCCGCTTACACGCTGCATGGCTGACGATGACTTAGTGCCGACGCAACAAATGGTTGATTACTATGCTAAGCGAGCGGAGACGGGGTTAATTATTTCGGAAGCGACGATCATTCGTCCTGATGCTCAAGGCTATCCGAATACGCCGGGTATTTTCACTCAAGCACAAATTCAAGGTTGGCGTAATGTGACGGATGCTGTTCATCATGCGGGTGGCAAAATCTTCCTACAGCTGTGGCACACAGGCCGTGTAGCACATACGCATTTTTTTGGTGGTGAGCATGTGCTTGCTCCTTCAGCGAGACAGTTAGATGGCAATCTATCAAGAATGCGAGAACTGACCTATCAATTGCCAAAGCCTGTGTCAAAAGAGGAAATAGCACAGCTGGTGCTTGATTACACTAAAGCTGCTGAAAATGCCATTGAAGCTGGCTTTGACGGTGTAGAGCTCCACGGTGCAAATGGCTATCTCATTGATCAATTCTTACATCATGATTCAAATGTGCGTGATGATGAGTACGGTGGTTGCCCAGAAAATATGGCTCGATTCCCACTACAAGTGGTTGATGCAGTTATTGCTGCCATTGGGCAAGATAGAACTGGCCTACGTGTATCACCTGCGGCGTATTTTAATATAGCGCCAGATTCACGAGATAAAGCCGTTTTCGAATATTTATTGCCAGAATTAAACAAACGCAACTTAGCTTATCTTCACTTAGGATTGTTCGACGATAGCATGAGTTTTGATGATTTAGGTGGCAATGCAACCGACTTTGTTCGCAAGCACTACACAAAAACCTTGGTCGGTGTCGGCGGTTACAGCGCTGAAACAGGCAGTGAAGCTATTATTCAAGACCGTTTTGATTTATTGGCGATAGGGCGCCCATTTATTGCTAACCCTGATTACATCTCAAAAGTTAAGCAAGGTATTGAGGTTACGCCATATTCTGAAGAAATGTTGGCAACGCTTAACTAAATTACCTTTGATCATTATCTCCCCCCTCTTTCGGCCATCATTTCGATGGCCTTTTTTTTGAACTGAGCGTTAGAAATGATGATTAATCAGGTTTGATAGCAATAACTCAATGCCAAGAAGCCCGACTAGCACTGCGCACAGCCTATTGAATCGTTTTCGGTTTTTAGGCACCGTGAGCAATTTACGCATAAATGCGCCTGTAGAAGCGTAAATGCTACAAGCAATGACCTCAAAGCTCACAAAAAACATTCCTAAAATGATGAACTGTAGTGCAATGTTATGCTCGGTGTTGATGTATTGAGGGAAAAAAGCGACAAAGATTAATAGCGCTTTCGGGTTACTGATGGACAGTAAAAACTCTTGGCGAGCGCGTTGAGAAAATGTATTGAGTGTCGTATCAGCACTTACGGTTTTTGTTTCGCTGTGCCATAGCTGATAACTGATCCAGAATAAATAGAGTGCACCAGCCAGTTTTACTCCGTTGAACAGTAGCGGGGAGGTATAAATGATGGCAGAAAGCCCCATCGACGTTAATGTAATGAGAATCGTAAAGCCGAGTACTCTTCCTGCACTTGCTGTAACAGCATATCTAACACCGAATTGATTGCCATTACTCATTGCCAAGAGGTTGTTTGCACCAGGCAATAAATTCAGAGCAAAGCAGGCAGGAATAAATAACAATAGTGTATGAAGGTTCATCAGTGGCTTTCAGTGCTCGCAGCAATAAAAATTGAGCACTAAATTCTGGGAGACACGCTCGATAATTACAACCTTTGTAAAATTAATCTTTGTTTAAAAGAGTGGGGGCTTTGTTGGTATTTATCACCTTGATAAAGCAAGGTGTGTGATTTGTGAACTCTCGACAATTTTAACATTTTTCTTAACGCATAATTAACGGCTGCTTTTATATCCTACGGCAAAATCGCTGACATTCTCATAGGGGGAGGTGATATGTCGATAAGGGATTCAAACAAATTTTTTATGATCGCTACGGTCATTATGCCAATCATTTTGGCTGGTTGTGCGGTGAGCGATACTGAAAAGTACAGTATCAAAGCCGCAGAGCAACAGCAACGCATCGAAGCGTGGAAACAAACACAAGAGCAAGCGCAGCATGTCAGCCTGTTGACCGATATTATTTCAGCACCTGAGCTTACACGCCTGATTCAAACGGGTCTTGAACATAACCCTAGTGTGCAACAGGCGAAACTTGCGGTGCAGATTGCACAAAAATCGCAAACCTCAGTGAATTCCGCATTCTGGCCGCAAGCCAATGTCTCATTGCAAGGCAATAAAACGGAATCCAGTGACGAAAGCTATAACGCGAATCTCACCGTCAGTTGGGAAGCTGATATTTGGGGTAAAAATTGGGATAGTGCTACAAAAGCGCAGCTTAATACTAAAAATCAAATCTTTGCTGAGCAATATTCAAAAGACTTACTTGCGGCTTCAATCATGCGGAGCTGGTTACAATTGATTCAGCAAAGACAGTTGATTGAAATAGAAGCGAACAACGTGAGCATACTTCAGCAAAACGAAGCGACTATTCTTGAACGCTATCGAAAAGGGTTGGGCTCATTAGAAGACTTAGATACGGCTCGCAGTTCGACACAAAGTGCTCACGCTACATTGGCGCAATATGAAGAAAGCTATCAACAAGTATTACGTAGTCTGCATAGCACCTTAGGTGGTAAAACACTAACAGCAATGCCAATGACGAACTTCCCTGAAGTGTTGACTCCTCTGGCGGCATTACCGCAACAAGATCTTGCTCGCCGCCCTGATTTGCGTCAGGCCTTCATTAATGTGCAAACGGCTGAGCTGGATGTCGACATTGCTTACAAATCTATGTTGCCGTCTTTGTCTCTTGAGGCGAGTCTCGCAGATGCCGGCTCAAGTGTTTCAGATGCTTTGTTTACTAGTGGCGTTTGGAGTGTACTTGGCCGACTCAGTGCCCCGTTATTTCAAGGTGGACGATTAAAAGCACAAGCGGAAATCAATGAGCTGGTGGCAGAGCAAAAGTATTGGGCTTATCAACAGACCTTATTAACCGCAGTACAAGAAGTCGAGAATGCGTTAGGTCAAGAAGCATCGCTCGCCAAACAACAGCAACACATTGAAGCCTCACTGGCCAGTGCCCGTCGCAGTACGCAATCTTATCAAGAAAAATACCGTCAAGGATTACTCAGTTTCATCGACTTAATGACGGTGCAACGCCAAGCGTTTTCCCTTGAAACCCAACTGACAAACCTCACCTACCAACGTTTAAATAATCGAATCACATTGGGACTGGCATTAGGACTAGGAGTATCAAAATGAAAAAATTATCGTTACAAATTGTGATCACTGGTTCTGCGGCAGTCGTGTTGTTATTGGCATTTTGGCTGTCTGGCGCCAGTGATAAAAATTCTGGGCCACGCAATCAAAATAAAAAGCCCGTTGTCTTACCTAAAGTGAGTGTTGTTTCAGTTAAGCCCCACGCTTACTCGGCCAGCGTGACGGGTTATGGTGAAGCATTACCGACCTACAAATTAGAACTGTCGACCGATATATCGGGTCGAGTGTTGAGCTTATCAGAAAAGCTAAAAACGGGCTTACAAGTTAAAAAAGGCGAAGTGTTGTTGACGATTGATGATACGAGTTATCAGCAATCGGTGGCGAGTGCTGAGTTTGATGTTGCCGCTGCGGAGGTAGAGCTTCTGCAACAACGGCTTAATCGTAAGCAGGCCATAGCAGAGTGGAAACGCTCAGGACTAAAAGGGCAGCCTGATTCTGAGTTGGTACTTTATGCTCCGCAAGTCAAAGCGGCTCAGGTAAAGTTAGTATTTAGCAAGCGAAGCTTGGCAAAGGCCAAATTAGACTTAGCTCGTACTCAAGTAAAAGCACCGTTTGATGCACAGATCATCAGCCGTGATATTGAACTCGGCAGTTATGTGCAAGCGGGCAGTCAAGTCGCCACGTTATATAATACAGATGTGATTGAAGTGTCTTTACCTCTCTCTGAAAAGCAATGGCGTAATTTACCTGATCTTTCAGTAGCCAAGCGTCATTCAGCGGTCACCTTATACAGCATGGATGGCAGTCAGCAATGGCAAGGCCATGTTGCTCGGGTTGAACAATTCCTCAATAACGAAAGCCGTCAACGATCGCTGGTGGTCGCCGTTAATCAACCGTTAAAACAAAAGCCTGCCTTGTATTCAGGAACGTTTGTTCGTGCTCAAATTCAAGGGAAAACCCTCGATAATTTGTGGCGAGTCCCAGCATCGGCCATCACTGAAGATCAAAGTGTTTGGTATTTATCAGCAAACAACAGCTTGCAGCAAGCGGCAGCGAATGTGCAGTTTTCGATTGGAGATTGGTCTTATGTCACGCCAGTTGCCGAACATGATGCAGTACAAGTGGTGGCGAAACCGTTGAGCAGTTATCTACCAGACATGCAGGTTGATGCGATTAACATCAACGCTAAAGCACAGCTTGCCTCGTCTGCGGCCGTGACGACACAGGAGTAAGAGTATGAAACCAGCACACGAACAACGTGGCATCATCGCTTGGTTTGCTTCTAACCCGGTAGCGGCTAATTTGTTGATGATCAGTGTCATCTTATTGGGTGTATTTTCCTTAAGCAATTTGCGAAAAGAAGCCTTCCCTGCGCGTGAGTCGGATACCGTAACGGTTTCGATGACGTACAACAGTGGCGATGCGAGTCTGTCTGAGGAAGGTATTGCGGTAAAAATTGAAGAGGCGGTGTCATCGGTTCAAAGCATTAAACGTATCACCTCAACATCAACGGCCAGTGGCACTACGGTCAGTATTGAAAAGCAAAGTGGTTATGACCTAGATATCCTCCTGCGTGATGTGAAAAACAAAGTCGATGGCATCTACAGTTTTCCGGCGGATGCTGAAAAACCGGTTGTCGAAAAACAGCAGCGTTTGAATCATGCCTATTCATTAAAACTTTATGGTGATACTGACAGGCATACATTGCAGTTGTTGGCGGAGCGGATTAAAGCCGATTTGTTGGCTAAACCGGGGATCAGCAATATTACCCTTACTGGTAAACAAGAGCCGTTGCTGTCGATCGAGATTAATGAAGAGAAGTTACAAGCGTTTGGTTTGACTTTAAGTGATGTGGCAACGGCGATTAACAATGAGTCGAACGTAGCGCTATCAACCAGCTTACGAAATGCCAGTAAGACCATTATTCTAAAAGCGTCGGAGCAAGCGCATTACCAGCAAGAGTTTGCAGAAATACCGTTAAAAACGACAGCTCAAGGCGCCATCATTCGTATTGGTGATGTTGCAAAAGTTGAGCGCACTTTTTCCGATCAAAACCTCGCACTGACACGTTTTAATGGTGAGCAAGGTATTGGCATTGAAATGCAGGTTGATGAAGCCGGAGATGTTATTGGCATTGTCCGTCAAGCGGATAAAGTGGTTAAGGCGTGGCAACAACCAGGAAAGCTGCCACAAAATGTCACTTTAGGCACGTGGGATGATGGCAGCTTGATGATTAAAGATCGATTATCACTGTTGATCAAAAATGCATTATCGGGGATTGCGCTGGTATTCCTGATGTTAGCGTTATTCTTGAATTTGCGAGTCGCCCTATGGGTCACAGCAGGTTTGCCGTTTATTTTCACGGGTACCTTATTCTTTATGAGTGATGGCGTGCTGGGCATGACCATTAATGAAATGACCACTTTTGGCTTTATTCTGGCACTGGGTATTGTGGTCGATGATGCCATTGTGGTGGGCGAGAGTATTTACGATACACGTCGCAAAGAAGGCGACAGTCTTGCAAGTACCATAAAAGGTACACTAAAGGTCGCTACTCCAACGATTTTTGGCGTGTTAACGACCGTTGTGACCTTCTTCGCCTTGAGCAATATTGAAGGCGGTATGGGGCATGTCTATTCACAATTTGCAGTGGTGGTAGCGATTTGCCTTGGCTTATCGATTGTGGAGTCAAAATTGATTTTGCCTTCACATTTAGCCCACATTAATACTCGTAAGAATGAGAAACCAGGGCGATTCAGTTGGGCTCGATTGCAGCAAGGTTGTGATGCGGGGTTAACTTGGGTAAACCGCAAATTGTATGTACCGTTAATTCAAACAGCGATTCAATTTCGTTACGCCGCCGTACTTATTTTTATTGCGATATTCATAACCGTGATCAACATGCCATTCAATGGTGCAGTGCGTACGACTTTCTTCCCTCATATTCCGGGCAGTACGATTTACGCTGGTTTAAATATGCAAAATGATGCCAGTTTTGGACAAACTCGTTCGAATCTCAGCGCCATTGAGCAAGCCGCCATTGAGGCAGATAAGCAATTAATCAAAGAAAAAGGCGATGACGAATCTGGCATCGGTACGTTAGAAGTGATTGCCAGCAGTGATCTAGCGGGCAGTGTGAAAGTTGAGTTGAATGAGGATGCGCCATACAGCGATCTTGATTTCGAACATAAATGGAAGCAAATTGCGGGATCGCTAGAAGGTGTGCGTAAGCTCAATATCCGTTCTGGTTGGGGTGGCGGCGATAACTTTAGAGTTAACTTAAAAGCGTGGGATAACAAAGCGTTAATCGCAGCGGGGAAAGAGTTCCGTCAGGCATTATCGGAGATCAAAGGTGTTAACGGTATTGATGACAACTTTAATTCTGGCCAATCACAGCTTAAGTTTGAACTGACAGAACAAGGTTATGCGTTAGGCATGACAACCGCGAGCTTGTCTCGTCAGCTGCTTCAAGCATTTGGTGGTGAAATTGTTCAGCGTTATCAACTTGGCAAAGATGAAGTGAAAGTGCGTGTTCGTTATCCATTAGCGTCTCGTCAAAATGTTGAAGATGTAATGCAGGCTCGAGTTCGCACGCCAAATGGCACGATTGTTCCGTTATCGGTTGTGGCAAATGTGACTGCAGGTTATCAACAAAACTCAATCACTCGTATTGACAGCTTACCTGCGATTTACGTGACTGCGACAGCGGATAAGAGTGTGATCTCACCCAATGAGCTGGTGGCTAAACTAAAAGCTGAATTAGTGCCAGCATTGACAGCCAAGTATCCCGACTTAAACATCCACTTTGCAGGTGAAGCCGAGCAGCAAGAAGAAACCACCAACTCGATGACCAAGTTGTTCATTCTTGCGATGTTAGCGATTTATATTCTGTTGGCTATACCATTGAAATCGTACATTCAGCCGATTATTGTGATGACAGCGATTCCGTTCGGTTTGGTGGGTGCAATATTGGGTCATTGGTGGAATGACATGAGCCTGAGTATTTTGTCTTTTAACGGCATCGTGGCGTTAAGTGGCGTAGTGGTCAATGACAGCTTGTTGTTGGTGACACGGATCAATGAGTTACGCAACCAAGGCATGGCACTAAAAGATGCGGTGTTTGAAGCTTGTACTGGCCGTTTGCGCCCTGTATTACTGACGTCATTGACGACATTTGCAGGACTATTACCGCTGTTGAGTGAAACCTCAGGTCAAGCGCAGTTTATTATTCCTGCTGCGGCGTCATTAGGTTATGGTATTTTGTTTGCCACAGTGATCACCTTGGTGCTCATCCCATCATTGATCATCATTCAGCAAGATGTCGCAAAATTATTGTCATCGTTGTTTGGGCGTTTTAAGCCTGCAGAACCTGCACAAGTTTAAGAGGTAGAAGTAATGGCACATGTATTGGTTGTGGAAGATGCTAAAGATTTAGCGGCGACAATCATCGATTATATGGAGTTTGAAGGCCACCAATGTGACTATGCGTCCAATGGTCTTCAAGCGTGTGAATTGATTGAAGCCAACCGCTACCAAGTGATCATTTTAGACATTAATTTGCCCAAAATGGACGGTTTTAGCGTATGCCAGCGCATTCGAGATAATGGCATTGACACGCCAGTGTTGATGCTGACGGCACGAGATACATTAGATGACAAGGTATTTGGCTTTCAATCCGGAACGGATGATTATCTCGTTAAACCGTTCGAATTAGAAGAGTTACACGTTAGGGTGTTATCGCTTGCTAAGCGCCGAAGCGGTCAAATCAATAAGCTGACATTGGATGAGTTGAGTCTCGACTTATCCAATAAGCAATGTTTGTTCGGTGAACACAAAATTAAGTTAACACCTGTGACTTATAAATTATTAGAAGCCTTGGTGAGGGCTTCACCAGAGCCAGTGTCTCACCAAGACTTAGTGAAAGCGATTTGGGGCGATGAACTAAAAGATCCTAACAGCTTAAGAGTGCATGTGTTTAATCTACGTAAAGCCTTTGATCCTTATTTACAATCTGGATTGATTCATACTGTACCAGGGTTTGGTTTTGCAGCGTTTACGGAAAACAAAAGGTAAAACATGATAAAGAATATGACTCTGAAGCGCTATTTATTGTGGTCTATGGGCGTTCTAGCTTCGGGAGTGGTATTACTTCTGTCTTACCAAAGTGCTCAAGGTTTTCTATATGGTTTTGATGCCGTACATCATCGCACAATGCGTTATGTGGCATTGAGTGATCACCCTGCTTCTAATGAAGTGTTAGAAGATGCACTTAAATATAAAATTACAACCCGTTACGAGCAGTTACCCGATCAAATGAAACAGCGGTTTCCGCAACCCATACAAGATGACAAGTTTTATAAGAAGTTTGAAGATTGGTGGTACTTTGCACCGCCGAAAAGAATATATCTCTTGCTGGCACACACTGGTTCAAATGGACATCGAAAGTTTGTTTATCTGATGGTAGATAACCCAAAAACGGTCGCACAAGGGGAAGATGAACGGCGATTTTATCATGACCCTATGGCGCAAATCGCTTTACTCGGATTGATTTCGCTTGTTATTTTTTTAGTGTTAGCCATTTGGATCATGAAGAAAGTCGCTAGACCTTTTGAGTCTTTGCATACTTGGGCGAGAAGGTTAACCTTAAATAACTTACCGCCAGAGTCACCAGAGTTTAAGTTTAGTGAGCTCACCAATTTAGCCCAAATTATTCATCACAGTTTTTCTGAGGCCAACGATAGCCTCAAGCGAGAACAATCGTTTTTAAAGTATGCAAGCCATGAGCTTAGAACTCCGATTGCGACCTTACGAGGTAACCTCGAACTCTTAAATAAAGTCAGCCCTGAGATGAACGAGCGCGAAGAGATCATTCGCAACCGAATGGGAAGAGCCGTATCGGCGATGAAAGGGATCACTGAAACTTTATTGTGGCTCAGTCGTGAAAGTGAACAGCTTATCCCTCAACAACACGTTGACATGGCAGAGTTGGTCGATGAAGTTTGCTCAGAGCTTGAATATTTGCTGGTGAATAAACCTGTAAAGTTAGGCATCAATACCCAGCCTTTCACACTTGAACTTCCGGCCGATGCGTTAAGAATATTGCTACAAAACCTGATCCGAAATGCTTACCAACATTGTAACGAAGGGGTGATTGAAATCAGCCAATCGCAATCAGACATAACCATTCGAAATACGCTTTGTGATGATGGAGAGTCCAATGATGTGAGCTTCGGTTTAGGGTTAAAGCTGTCAAAACAAATTGTGGAGCGATTTAATTGGCGATTAAACTCTTGTCACGTCGATGGTGTGCACGAGGTCTATCTAACGCTTAATTCAACAAATGATCTAACAAACTAGGTAACTCGTATACATGAGTGTTGACCACTAAAGGAGTCCGCCATGTTAAAAGGAATTACTGAGCAAAGTTTGCAAGCGAGAAGGTTAGTTCCAGCGATAATCTGCACCGCCGATTGCTATCACTATCTGGTTGGAGCGAAAGACGAATCAGGTATGTTTTACAATGTGTTTTCTGAGGATGCCAAGAGGCCATTGTTCCGCACCTCACTGGATCAAGCTAAAAAAGCACTCAGAGAGCAAGGCATGAAAAAAGTATTAGTTGAAATGCAAACACCATACGATGAAATGGTAGGACTGCAAGAATCAAATACTGTTGTGACACTAGAGAAATTGTAATTTGATTTGGATTAAGGGTATGTTTCTACATACCCAAACAATCTTTTAGGTGGACATCGTGGAAAATCAAATTGATGTGAAACACTGTCTCAACGTGTTCAATCTAGTCCGTACTCACGGAGAAAAACACCAAAGCGTATATTCTTTTAAAGGGTTCAAAGCCTGGACAGATTTTGATGGTTATACGTGTTATCTGCAGTATGGCAATGCCACATTAACATTGCTTTTTCATGGAAAGTACCACTTCGACTACTCCTCACATCATGATTTTGAATTGTTTTTGAAAAAAGCCAGCCAGCTTGTTAGTCACTAATTATTAGTAAAAAAGTGATTGGTATACCGACATTCAATTTAGCAGCATGTATTGAATGTTAATAATTTGTTGATTAAAATGGTGTGCTGAAAATAAAACACTTGGATGTGACTGTCACTATTAAGGAAGTTATTGATGTCCTTTCTTTTTATCTTAGGAAAAAACTCCTAGTTCATCCTGCCCGAATTTTAAAATAATAAAAGGGATTTTACGGAATGAATCGCTTCTTATCTTTCAAAGCTGTTCTCATACTGTTGTCTTTCTTCATGTTAACGGCCTGTGGTGGTGGAGGTGGGGATAGTAAGCCCAAGCCAGAGCCTGCACCAGTAGTCGAAACGGATACCGATGGTGATGGTATACCTGATTCTTCTGATACCGATGACGATAATGATGGTGTTGCTGACAGCGATGACGCATTTCCACTTGATGGATCAGAATCGATTGATACCGATGGTGATGGCATCGGAAACAATGCCGATGAAGATGATGATGGAGACGGCGTAGCGGATAGTGACGATGCATTCCCACTCGACGCCGCTGAATCTGTTGATACTGACAGCGACGGTATCGGAAATAATGCCGATGACGATGACGATAATGATGGTGTTGCTGATACAGATGATGCATTTCCGCTTGATGCATCAGAGTCTGTTGATACTGATGGCGACGGTATTGGTAATAATGCCGATGAAGACGATGATGGTGATGGCGTAAACGATGACGAAGATGACTTTCCGTTAGACCCGGCTGAAACAGCTGATAATGATAGCGATGGAGTTGGAAATAATGCTGACTTTTATCCAGAAAATTCTGTTTGTTTTGCTGAAAGCGATGGTAATGGTCAAGATTGTTATTTTACACTATTGAAAAGTGACAATCAGCAGTTGCAAAAGGTGGTTCAGCTTAACAACTCGACACTTTTCTATTCTCCAACACTGAATAAAATCTTGCGTTTTGATGCTATGTCAGATCATTTTAATTTTGATTTCGATATAACAAATGAAGGTGAAATTGCCGACATCGCTTATTCGAGTGAGACAGAAACAATCTATTACAGCGTCGAAGATTCTTTAGATATTTTTAAAGTCAGTGCACAGGGTGAAGAAGAGACGTTTGCGACTGTTAGTTATAGCGCTAACCGCCTAATTACTAGAGGTGAAAAGTTATTAGTTCATTCTCAAAGTCGGCTTTATCAACTCGATTCGGAAGGAAATGAGCTAAACAGTTTGTATTTTAGTGGCGATATTGAACATTACCACTGGAATGATGACCAATCAGAGCTTTATTTGTCTATTAAAGCTTATAGTTCGGCAGAGCTGTATAAGGTCAGTTTTTTAATTCAAGAGCATGATAATTCTGAGTATTTAGATGGTGAGAGAGCTCGCGAAGTCACTGAAAATACATCGCCATTGATTCCCCTACCGAATGATTTATTACTGGCGAACAGGGTAATTTACTCAACCGATTTTTTTAAGCAAATCAGCGGACCTTCAGACTTCTTTGATGCGTTTACTTGGAGTGATGATAATCAACTTTTAACGTTAAAATATAGCGCCGGAAATACTGAATTATCAGTATGGGATGAGTCCTTAAGATTGATTGATCAAAAAGTCTTTTTGGGTGCCCCAGTAACAATCAATGAAAATAATGATGGCTTTTCTATCATAACTAATCAACTTGATAGTTTAGTGGTTAATACTTATCAGCTCTTAGACGACTCTGATAACGATGGTGTGGTTAACTCAGCTGATGACTTCCCAATTGATATTGCAGCATCAGTGGATTCCGACAAGGACGGTTACCCGGATAGATGGAACGAAAATTATACAGAAACAGACTCAACAACGAACCTAACTCTAGATGCTTTCTCCCAACAATCTGTCTGTTGGTTAGTCTCCCATGCGGATTCTGAAGGCAATTGTGACTTCATTGCGACCATGGAGCAGCATGTTCCTCAACAGACACTAGCAAGTGAACAACACCTTTACTTATACTCATCAGAAAATCAGGCAATTTATCCTTGGGCTGCAGATACTCAAACATATTTAAAGCCAATTACTGTAGGCAAAACCTTATTTAATACTCAATTAAAACCTTCTTCAGTCGCACTGTCAGTGAATCATCAGAGATTGTATGTCGGTTACACTGATGGTGATATTAGTTACGTTGACTTAACGACCGATGAGCTACAGGAAGTTTCAGGTTTTTATCAATTTGATTCACTCGTAGGAAAAATTGCTGATGCCGGTAACTATATTTACGTCAGAGGCGTCGAGTACGATTATTCTTTACAAAGTAAAATTGTTGATATCAACGGGAACGTTACTTTTGAAGAAAATTATTCTCACTTTGATCACTCTGCTTGGGACCCTACAAATGATCGGCTTCATCTTTTAGATGATTCTTCGTACTTATTAACTCGATCGATTAACCAAACAAATGGTGAAATTACTCAAGATAATAATGGTAGTCCATATTTGTATGGGGATTTTGTCGGTCCAATAAAATTCTCAGAAGATCAGAGTGAGATGTTGTTAGCCAATGGCTATAAGTTTGATACAGAGACACTTGAAAGCATTGCTCATTACAACAATGTTGATGAAGCACTATGGATAGAAAATGGTAATTTAGTTCTTTTAAGTGAAGAAAATAATACCATTTCGCTTGTGCGTCTGTCTGAGACGGATCAAAGGCTCGAAGAATTAACCCTGACAGGAAATATTGTTGGTTTTGTCTCTTTACATGAGAAATCAGTCATTTTGCTTGAGCGAGATGGTCGAATTATTTTCCATGATTTTATTCCAAATGACGATACTGATGGGGATTCAGTTGCTAATATTGATGATGCGTTTCCGAATGATCCTGCAGCCTCAGTAGATAGTGATAATGATGGTTACCCTGATGAATGGAATGCGGGATACTCTGCTGAGGATTCAACTACAGGCTTGACATTAGATGCGTTTACTAGCGATGCCGCTTGTTGGTTGGATAGTCATGATGATGGAAATGGGCGTTGCGATTATCAATTAACCATTCCAGGTTATCGACCAGATATAACATTTGGTGATGAGCAAGGAATGGTATATTTATTTAGCCAAGAAAATAGCAAAGTTTTCCGTTGGAACTCAGCGACAGAGAACTATGTAAATCCAATTCCACTTGGTATTGAAGATGGTTTTGCAAGCGCCTCTCCAATTCATGCCGCTTATGTGGCTAGTCACAATAGAATTTACTTTGGTTATGAAAGTGGAACGCTGACCTTTGTTGATTTAACTTCAGCTCAACCATCTGAGCAAGAATTTGCCCATGTTGATGGAGAAGTTCAAGCAATCATTGAAGTTGACGAGTTTGTGTTTGTTGCTCAACCGGGTTCATACCATTTAATCAGTCAACAGGGACAAATAACAGACACGACTTATGGTCCGTTTTCACGTCATTTTGAATGGAATCATGTTCTCAAGCGTTTGTATTTCTTTCGTGATTTTACGAGTCCAAACGATATTCATGCACAATCTATTGATTTAACCAATGGGACCTTTGGTGATCGAATAGATTCTCCTTATCACGGAGATTATTCAATAACTGGACCTATTCGTATCTCGAACGATGGCGAACAGGTATTTATAGGCTCAGGTAATGTGTTCAATGCGGTAGATTTGACTTGGGAAGGTTCAGTCGGGCGTTTTGATGATGCAAGGTGGTTGCAGAGTGATGAATTTGTTCTATTTGAGCAAAATCGTGATGCACAACCTACGCACTATCAAATTATTAGAAAAGATCCGGCGAATCGCATTTTAGAGCAGCAAGTCAAAAACGGTGAGCTCATTTCAACCGTGTTAATGAACGAGAGCATCGTTATTATTAGTGAGGTTGATACAGCACTAAGTTTTGATATTTATCTGCCAAACAATGATTCAGATGGCGATTTAGTTGAAAATGTTGATGATGCCTTCCCGCTAGATGCTGCAGCGTCCCTTGATGCAGATAGAGATGGTTATCCAGATGCTTGGAATGATGGCTCTACCGCAGAGGACTCTACCACTGGATTAGCGATTGACGCTTTCCCGAATGACTCTGCTTGTTGGTTAGAGAGTCATGATGACGGTAGTGGACAATGTGATTACGGGGCTACAATGCCTAACTTCACGCCAGAGGAGATAGTTACTGATTCGAATGGGAATATTTATCTCTACAGTGAAGAGCATGCAAAAGTGTACCGTTGGTCGGCAGCGACAGAAAGTTACTTAAATCCAATCAGTGTCGGGCAAAACTCTGGCTTTACAATTACCTCTCCACAGTTGATAACGTATTCAAATGAACATCAGCGAATATATTTAGGTTACCAGTCTGGATTAATCACGTTTGTAAGTACGGAAGATGGAAGTCAGCCTGATGAAGTAGAGTTTGCAAGAATTGCACAAGAAGTTGAAGGTTTAACTTCAGTAGGTAATTTTGTATTAGCTCAGGATTCAAGTGGTGCTTGGTACACGCATTATATCTTTAATGAGGCCGGAACACTTACTGACAGTGATGATTGGAATCGCTATTCAAGATATTACGATTGGAACCCGAGTAATAACCGAGTTTATTTTTTCAGGGACAGAACCAGCCCTAATGACTTGCATTATGAGCAGATCGACCAGACGACTGGAGAAATAACGGCAGACGCAGAGACTCCTTATCATGGTGATTATCGTATTCAGGGACCAATTAAGGTTTCTGATGATGGTGAAAAGGTGCTCATTGGTTCAGGTGAAATGTTCTCTGCAGATAGCCTTTCTTGGGTGGGGTCAGTGGAGTCTTTTGCTGATATGCAATGGCTTGATGATGGACAATTGGCGTTGCTGAATCAAGATGAACAACAGATTGAACTGAAGCGCATCGATCTTGAGTTAAATCTTTATGAAACTCAGATGTTTAATGGTCAATTGTTGAAGTTTGTCAACACCGGTGAGCATGACGTGATAATTAGTTTGGTGGATGACGAGTTTGTATTTACTCGTTATGAAGCTGACGACGATCTTGATGATGATGGTGTAAATAATATTGATGACGCTTTCCCGACAGATCCTGCAGCGTCAGTTGATAATGATAGGGATGGTTATCCAGATCAATGGAATGACGGTTATTCAGAAGCTGACTCAACAACCAACTTAGAGCTCGATGCCTTTAATAATGACAGCGCATGTTGGTCTGACGATCATGCTGCTGATAATGGACTGTGTAATTATTCCGCAACTTTCCCTGAGTTCACCCCTGATCAAATTTTAATGGATGAAAACGGAGTTGTCTTTTTATACAGCTCAGAGTTCAATAAGGTCTACCGTTGGAACTCTTCAACTGAAGAGTACCTTAACCCAATCGTGCTTGGTAATGCTTCGGGTATTACTGAATCCTCTGTGGCCAAAATGGCCTATTCCGCTGAGCATGATAGACTTTATTTTGGCTATGATTCAGGTTTGGTTACCTATATCAATCTAGATAACGCTGATCTTGGTGCCTATGAGCAGTCTTTCTATAGAACAGCAGAAGCTGTAGGAGGTTTAGCTTCAGTAGGTAATTATGTTCTAGCAACGGACGCAAGTGGTGCTGGGCATACTCACTACATCATTAATCGTGATGGAGAACAAACGGATAAGAAAGATTGGAATCGTTTTTCGAACTACTATACTTGGGATCCAATTGCCAGCAGAGTCTATTTCTTTAGAGATAGTACGAGTCCAAACGACCTAGAATACGAAGATATAGATCAAGCGACAGGGAAAATCACAGCAAGTGGCGATTCTCCTTATCACGGTGATTATCAAATAGCAGGGCCTATTTTTATTGCTGGCAATTACATCATGTTAGGTTCAGGTAACCAATACCACACTTCTAATCTAAACGTCATAGGCTCTTTGGACCATGAAGCTCCATTTATAAGTAGTATTCACAATAATTTCATTACCGCACGAGAAGTTAATGAGAATTGGCAACTCGATCTGTACGAGATGGGTGAATTAACGCATCTTTATACACAACCTTTAGCAGATACTGTAATTGGCCTGTTTAGAAATCAAACAAAGACAGTCGTTATCGGTCAACAAGGTGAAGAAATAAGTTTCAATATTTATCGATTTGGTGATAACGATGGAGATTTAATGCCTGCATGGTGGGAGCAAACCTATGGATTATCCGATTCAGATCCGTCAGATGCAGAATTGGATAATGACGGCGATCAACTCACCAACGTTCAAGAGTATATTGCTAATACAAACCCACTATTAGTCGATACAGATGGAGACGAGCTTTCAGACCATGATGAGATTAATACACATAACTCTAATCCATTACGTGTTGATAGTGATAATGACGGGTTGAGCGATGGTGATGAAGTACTTGTATATGGCACGGAAATTTTAAACCAAGATACGGATAACGATGGCTTTAAGGACGGCGATGAAGTTCATAAATATGGTACTGATCCGTTAGATATTGATTCTGCCCCTGTGGCTTTAGATTCGTTTATCGATTCGTTTGAAGAAGATGGCTTATCAGCATTTTGGGTTTTGGCTACAAGCTCAAATGCTGGTTGGCTCCATGATGATAACTATTCATCAGATGGTGCAAAGAGTTTGCGCTCCGGTGATATTGGTCATAATGAGCATAGTTCGGTTAAGTTTGAAGGGCTGTTAGAGAGCGGGACATTTAGCTTCGATGCCTTTGTTTCTTCAGAAAGCTGCTGTGATAGGTTAAAGGTGATACTTAATGGTACCGAAGTACTTGATATTAGAAATACAAATAATAACTGGGAAGCTCAGACGGTAAATATTGAGTTTGGTGAAAATATCATTGAGTTTCGATATCAAAAAGATGGCAGTGCTTCAAATGGCGAAGATGCTGCATTTATTGATAACGTTTCATTCTCGAGTAATTAAACACTACTGATAGTTGCGAAAAAAGCAGTGCAGTTGCACTGCTTTTTAGTTTTTAGCACTGAATTCATTAAACCGCTGCAGCATCTCATCTACCGTAGCTGTGCCTTTCGCAAAACAGATTCGTTGATTACCAATTTGGCTTGAATAGTAATTATGCCCACAAGAAAGGTTAATTTTTGTTTCTTGAAACAACCTTAGATTAAATGTTTGCTCTTGTTCTAATGTCGCTAAGTTAAACCTCTTACTGAAATCAGCCCACAGAAAAATGCCTGCTTTGGCTGGGAAAAATTCGATACTCTGCTTTTGCATTTCATGGGTAATACGTTGTTGTGTTTGCAACAGACGTTTGGTATTTGTTTGAATAAATTTCTGACACCAATTTAAGTCTTTGAGTAAGTAAGCCGTACAAGTTTGGGTAATTGAGCTTACTGAGTGGAAAAAAGCAAATGCCCCCATGGCTTGATTTACAGTAGGGTTTTTTGAATGAAAACAACCGAGCTTAAATCCTGAAAGACAGAGATCTTTTGCTATGCCATAGACCATGTGAATATGTTCGCGATGATCAAGGTGATCGAAGCGTTTATCAAGAAAGCTGATGTACTGACCTTCGGCGTATACCGAGTTTGCATAAACTTCATCACTGATGATCGCCAAATCATATTTTTTCGCCAGTTGAATGACTTGTGATATTTCTGATTCAGTCAGTAAATAACCAGTAGGATTATGTGGATGATTAATCAGTAATGCTTTTAGGTTACGGCTTTGTTTGATATCCCTTTCAAAAGTTTCAAAGTCGATGCCTTGAGCGGTCAGACAGTTACTCACGTCTAGGTTTACATCAAATGTAGGGCCGATATCTTTAAAAAAACCGCTGTAAGCTGGCACCATCGTGAGCATTGAATCTTGTGGATCTAACAAAATATGGCTAAGCATATGTAGGATTGTGCCTGCACCAGTGCTCAGCGTCAGTTGGTTAATGTCATCTACAATGACATTGTTAAATCTGGCTAAGTAGGTTTTGAATGCTTCACGTAACTCTTCAATACCTTGAACACTCGTGTAGTGTTTGGAAATTGTGTTGGCTTGTTCACTTTGGCGCCACTCAGTCAGCTTTTGCTGGATTTCTGAATCCATTAAATAGTTTTCAGCTGTTCCAAAGTTAAGATATCCATTGGGATTAGAATGTGGTTGGAATGGGTCACGCATACATTGAAAGTGGTGGTCAATGACCGTTGAAGGCTGTGAAAGTAGATATCTTGCTCGGTTCGCTATCACGTTGTATTTTCCCTCTTTGATACCAGTTCTGGTGCAACACCTAACCCCATGGAAGCGTCAATGATGGCGCCATGGAGAATTTGCGATTGCTCACTTGCTAAGAATAGACACAAATTTGCAATTTCCGAGGGCTCAATGAGGCGTTTTTTAGCTAGATTTGCAATAAATTGTGCTCTTTCTTCATAAGAGAGAGAGTCCAACGTTGAAGCGTTGAACATATCGGTATTGGTCGCCCCTGGACAGATAGCGAAAATATCAATATTGGAATGAACATGCTCACTCGCTAACTGCTTGGTCATGAAAGTTAATGCGGCTTTACTCATACCATCCGCTAACCTAAAAGATGGAAAATGGGTGATACCACCACCAACCGAAGCCACATTAATAATTTTTCCACCTCGCTCAAGCATTGACGGAACGAGCGATTGGCAAAGCCAAAGAGGCCCCAAAGCATTAACGTGCAATAAAGCTTGGTCTTGTTCAAATTGGTTTTTACTGACCTGCTCAACCGTTTTACTGCCTAACCCTGCATTATTAATAAGGACATCAATTTTTCGACCGAGTTGACTGATAAGTTGTTGGTGTGAATGTTGATTACCTTGAAATAACTGATGAAACTCTAAACGGTGAGAACCATATTCTGCAAGAAGTTTTTGTGCGACGTCTTGTTTTCGGTAGTACGTGCCCACAACATAGTAGCCCTTACTTAAGAAGAGTTTTAAGGTTGCGAGACCAATGCCACGAGTGGCACCTGTAATAAGAAGTGTCTTTTCCATATAAGGAGTTATATCAGGTTCGTTGAGTACAGTAACAAATATGAAAAAGGTTTAATCTTCGGTATAACAGTAAAGGAAAGTAGAAAGGCTTATTGCGGGCATAATCATTGTGATTTTTATATAATCTCAGATAGTCCTGCTATGAACCAAAATTAATCCATGCTTCAAAAACAACCTGAAAAAAAAGCAATGAGTAAAAAGTTACATCCAAGAAACCGACATAATCAAGGTTATGACTTTACTCAGCTGGTGGCTTGCTGCCCCAAATTACAAGCTGAGTTGATTAAAACGCCTATTGGAACCGATTCAATTAACTTTTCTAATCCCAAGTCTGTTTTATTGTTGAATGAAGCATTATTAAAGTCTGAATATGGCATTCGGTATTGGCACTTAGCGGAAAACTTCTTATGTCCACCTATCCCTGGTCGGGTTGATTATTTACATTACGTGGCTGATTTACTCGCAGCTACTTATAAAACGAAAGTCAAAAAACTGAATCAGAGAACAATTCGTGGGTTAGATATTGGTTGTGGCGCCAGTTTGATTTATCCGTTGTTAGGGTGTAAATCTTATGGTTGGCATTTCGTTGGTAGTGATATTCATTTACCGTCAGTAAAGGCTTCTCAGCTTTTAGTGGAAGCTAATAAATTATCTGCAAATATCAATGTTCGACATCAACTTGATAATAAACACTTCTTTAAAAATATCATTAAAGAAGGTGAGTTTTTCGACTTTACGATGTGTAATCCCCCTTTTCATAAAAGCGCTGCTGAAGCTGAAACGGGCAGTAAACGTAAATTAGACAACTTAGCGAGTCATCAGCGCAAGAGGAGAGGAAGTCAGACTGAGAACAGCCAAAAGCTTAACTTCTCTGGACAAAGTAATGAACTTTGGTGTGATGGCGGAGAGTCTTTATTCATTGCAAACATGATTAAAGAGAGCAGAGATTTTGCTCATCAGTGCTACTGGTTTACATCGCTATTGGCTAAAAAAGATAACCTTCCGGCAATTAAGAGGGCTTTAAAAAATGCCAATGTGGCTCAACACAAAATTATCAATATGCAGCAGGGGCAGAAAATCACTAGAGTGGTGTGTTGGACATTTCAAACCTTCAAAGCCGCTTCATGATGTTAACCATGTTTAATCAAGGAATCACTTTCCCTTAAATCTATCTCGCTATTTTTAATATAAAATATTTCTATTGAAATAGAGTTCGAGGTAACCATGAGTTGTTCACTAAAGCCTTATGCTTCTTGTGTCGCTTTTCAGGAGCCTAGCCCTGCTCATGGCCCTAGATATACACAAATAAAACCATCGCTTTCTGCCAAAATGCAAGCTAGCGCCGTTATAACAGCACTCAGTCCTTATTTGCCTACTGAAGGAATCGATGGCAGCCTAACAAGGAATTATGTTAACTACTTGTTAGGCCCTCAAGTTGATCTTCAACAATCTTTTCTAGCCATGTCTTATATTATCGAAAAGCTCCCCCAAAACGTTCGAGCTGAAGACGTAAAATTTAGTATCAATTATCAGCTTGACTCATCCTGCTTAGAACCTGAAAAATGCGATGTTTTTATTTCATTAGATTTGAGTAATGGTACGAATTATGAGGTAAAGCAGTTTAAAGGCATACCCAAAGAGCAAGCTGAAGAGTTAAGCAATAAGCTGGAGTCGTGTTATCTAAACACCCGTGAGTCTGTTGAACCTATAACAACAATGGATAGTGGTGTTTGTTTGGAGAATTTTTCAGGACAGGGTTCAGTGTCTTCAACTAGGCAAATGACTCAAGTCATGAGTAATCCGTCGAAAAAGGCTGCTTCGGTTGAGGTGGAAAGTGAAGGTACGCTAACTTTACAAAACTTCCAGAAAAAAGGTATTGAAAAAGAGATAGGTGAAGGTCAACAATATACTGAAGAATTTGAATTAGAAGAAGGCTTGCGATTCACCCCTGTGCCGAAACCTGATAATTCAGCTGATATTGGTAAGAGCGATCGCAAAAATATGTGTTTTGCTAGAAATGAAAAAAAGTATGCAACTCGAAACGGCCGTATTTTAATTGATTCAGCTAGACCACAGTTTACAATGCGTTTGAATCACCACCCCAAGCTTTGTAATCCTATTGATGTTTTTTTATCGAAAGCCGACTTAATGCACTTAATGCGTCATGAATGTGATCATTCGCAAAGATTTGCTGAGCTATTTAAAGATTTGTGTAGCGATACTGAAGATAGTGTCTCCCAAGTTGGCAAGTATCATTGTATAAGAGAGCTTCCCACATTATCTGGAGTTAAGTTTATTGAAGAAGTGGTGAAGGATGAAGAAGGTAGAGAATATGTCAAACACTCTATTGTTCATAAATATAAGTATGTGTTCAACATTCTGCCTATTGAACATTGTAAACCCAAAATATCGCCGCTCGATGGGAGTTTTGTCACTAAATATGGTGATTGTTCAACGGAACAAAAACTTAGGCAATCTAAATATATGTATCAACAGATGCAGCAATGGCAACAGGCAAGTGATGCGAATGCTCTTTTAAGGCATAACCAAGGCCATACAATCAATCCAATGTATCGAGGGAAAATACACTTCAGTGAGACCTATCCTGAAACACCTAATAAGACCGTCTTTCTTACCAAAGGAGGATTATATTTGTGCATTGAGGGTAACGATGTAAAGGAATCTATATCCGCATTAGATATGTCTCAACATAGAGAACCGTTTATTCGTCAATTCTGTAAAACGGATATGGAACATATTTGGTTACATGAGGTTGATACGCAAACAAACCCACAAATAGCGGCTTACAGGTTGGGGGTTTTAAAGTCTGAAATGTTTAAACCTGAATACCAAAACCAGATTGTGATCAGCGAAACTTTACCTTCCAAGGATTGCTTAGCCGTTTATAAAACCAAAGGAGGTTTATATTTAGTCGTTGAAAATCCTATGGTCGTTGAAAATCCTATGGTCGTTGAAAATCCTATGGTTGCAGCTAAGCTCGAAGCGGCTCAATTTGGGGATGATAAATGGGTGACAAAAAGTATTGAAGAAATGGGTTATCCACAATTGGATTTTGACTCTTCAGAGTGGCGAAACTGGTTTTGTAAATCTAGACAAGAATTATCGTCATTTCAGGCAAGAGAATGGTTAATTGAACTCGATAAATATAAAGAAGAAAAACACGCTAACTATCGTCTATCAATGCTTACATCTAAGCTTTTTAAAGAAGAGTTTCAACAAGCAGTAACAATAACGAAAACAGCTCCAACAAATGGAGAGCATTTTCAACGAGCTTACAAAACTTCTGGCGGTTTGTATTTAGTATTTAAAACCAGAATTGATAAAGCCAGAGTTCATGACGAAAATTACGCTCAATTGACAAAAAGTGTTCTTTCAAAATATGAGGATACCCCTGCAAAGGCGTCAAATTAGCATTTTTATACACAGTTAACTTTGTTTAGTTGAACGTTTAAATAAATTGAGGGGTGGCAATTTAAGAAAAAAACGAACTGCAAATGCAGTTCGCAAACACAGGGACAACGATGAAACGAGTAATAGGAAATTCGTAACTCTTTGGCAATCACGAATTGTTACTCTAAACATCAACCGAAATGGATTGCATGATGCTTATCTAAATTGACCGTCAGTCATTCTGTTTTATTTCACCGTGCAAATACTTTTTTCCCATCGACCCAAGTTTGCAATACTTTGGTTTGCCAAATATCGGCTTGTGACACTTCAAAAATATCCCTATCGATAATGATTAAATCCGCTTTCAGCCCCGGTGTTAACTGGCCGATTTGTGTCTCTTTATGTGAAGCAAAGGCGTTGTTAGTCGTAAAGCTGGCAAGCGCTTCTGTTCGACTCATCTTCTCTTGAGGGTACCAACCTTCCGGAGGCTGGTTTTGATGATCTTGGCGTGAAATTGAAGAAAATAGTCCAAAAAATGGATTAGCCGATTCAATAGGAAAATCAGAACCGGCAGCAATGACAGCATTTGAGTCGAGTAATTTACGCCAAGCATAAGCGCCTTTAATGCGCTCTGCTCCTAAGCGGTCTTCAGCCATATTTTTATCTGATGTGGCGTGAGTTGCCTGCATAGACGCAATGACACCAAGCTGACTAAAGCGAGGTATATCGCTGAGTTGCAACACTTGAGCATGTTCAATTCGATGGCGTAAAGATTTACTGTCGGTTTTGGAAATTAAGTTTTCATAATGATCGAGCACTAACTGATTAGCTCTATCGCCAATCGCATGAGTATTCACCTGGAATCCTGAGGACATGGCTTGTTTTATGATTTTCTTTAACTCTGAACCACGGTAAAGCAATAAACCTTTATGGTCATGTTTATCGCTGTAATCTTCGATTAATGCAGCTCCGCGACTGCCTAATGCGCCATCCGATAAAATTTTAATGCTGGCAATATCGAATTTGCCTGATGGATGATGATAAGGGCCTTGCTGCATGAGGGAATCAAAATTACGATCACCTGCGGCGACCATGGCATAGATTCGTATTGGCAGTTCGTTGTTATCAGCCAATGCTTTAAATACGTCTAAGGTATCACTGCTGACGCCTGCATCATGGACGCCTGTGAGTCCTTGTTTTGCAAGTTCAGCCATCGACTTTTTAAGGATGCTTTTCTTTTCATCTGCGCTTAGTTCAGGAATGTGTTTGCTGATCAAGTCTTGGGCGTTATCGATAAATACACCAGTAGGCTCACCATTGGCATCTCGAATAATCTCACCGCCAGTCGGAGATATTGTGGTTTTATCGACGCCTGCAAGTTTTAGTGCTGCAGTGTTTGCCCATGCGGCATGGCCATCAACTCTTCGAAGCCATACGGGGGTATCTGGGAAAACCTTATCAAGAGAAGCTTTGGTTGGGAACGCATTGGCGTTCCACAGCACTTGGTTCCAACCTCGCCCTTGAATCCATGCTAATTCAGGGTTTTGTTTGCGAAATGCCAGCGATTTTTCAACGGCGGCTTGTTCTGACGTAACTCCACGAAGGTTAATGCGACTGAGGTTTAAACCATAACCAAGAACATGCCCATGTGCATCGATTAAGCCTGGTAATACGGTTTTTCCTTGGCCGTCAATGATTGTTACGTTGTCGTCGATGGTACAGGAATCAATGCAAATTTTATCAATTTTGTCGTTGGTAAATTGAATGGCATTAAATTTTATAAGTTCATCATTATTGATCGTGTAACCGTTGATATTGGTGAGCAGCGAAGTTTTTGACCACGCTTGAAAAGAGAAAGCGATTAAAAGAGTGAGCATTGAGACTAAAGTGAGTATATTTTTGCTAAGCATTGTTTTCTTCAATATCCTTATTGTTGTTAATTTGTTGGTCTTGAATGTATCGCTTTGAGTTTAATTAAGATAAAAAATATTTAATTTCAGGCTCATCATAAGTTAAAAATCATCTACAGCAAAATAAGTATACTGATGAAGGAAATTTGTTAAGTGAGCTTAATATGTCAGCTGTTTCTCCTACCTCTATTTGCCAGCCTTCTGCTATTGCAGAACCGGGACCTACACTCTCAGGCCAACAGCGAAGGCAAGTAAATGAGATTGTAGACTTGATTGAAGTCTATATCCCAATAGATAAAGTAGGTGACATTCGAAATGACTTAGAGGCGTTAATTCTAGATACGCTATATAGAAATGTTGAAGAGTTAGTTCGTAAAATAAATAGCGCAATTGTTACGGTGGGAAGAGAGCAGGCTTGCTCATTGCAACTTGAGAGAACCGCTCCCTCTTTTTTGACAGGTAAATCAGAATATAAGCTCGTCGTTGATTGCTCAATATTAGCGTCTGAGCATAAACAAGAATATGAGTTGTCTATTGTTTCGCCTAAATCAGTTGAAGAGTGTTTGAGCCAAGAGCTGGCATATGTTCAAAGATCGAACGTCAGCTTGGTAAAGGAAGCTGAAAAACAGGAAGACGCTCTAATTAATATGGAAAGAAAAAAGGCATTCCTTGGAGAAATTACCGCCTATTTAGAATGCGATAGGCATGTTGTTACAGAAGTGCTGGTTCCATTTTGTCACCCTCCGGAATTACAAGAGTTAATCGGTGTTTATCATAAATTAGCTCAATTACATGAACAGTTTGAAGGTAAAGCTGCTCTTCCAGTGTTTATTGAGCGGATATCTATCGAACCGAATGAATTTCAATACACTTTAGCCTTGAGGCAAAAGTCATCGTCAACGAAAGTGCTTTATTGCGGCAGAGTTTGCAGTAAAGACAAAGTGACTGAACCTTATGTTCAGATAGGTAACCCCGATCTGGTTTTTGAACATTCAAAAAAAGAGCCTAATATAAGCTCTGAAGAAACGGCAACACTATCGAGTTTTAATTCAATAACCCGTCAGTTAGTTTCACAAGTAGATGAACGGCAGGCAAATAAGGAAAGAGATCAATGGGGGCTAGCAGGTGAAAGTCGAGCATACTTTGAAAGTGCTGTTGTTGATCGCTTTTCTCAAATTGTCACCTCTGAACAAGTTCATAATATTTTAAGCCAATTAACAATACCTGTGACACACCAAATGTTGATGGATGTCTGCGAGGAATTGATTAGCATCACGCTTGATAACCACAGAGAAGTGGCTCAAACTATTTTTTGGGTGACGACGGAAGTGAACTTAAAAGATAAAACGGCAACTCATAGACTCATTTTTAAGGATCCTAAATATCCTAATCAACGATTTCAACTCGGTAAAGTTGTTATCCCTCAACATGGCGAGAAACCCAAACAACTTGCGCTAGATGCTTCAGAGCTTCCTGAACCTGTTTACGAATTGCTCGTAGAGGGCAATGGAGAGAAAGTAACAGAGACATTAACTCCAAAAAGAAATATATGGCAATATGCTGCTGAAAGGGCGCCTAATCAACCACAAAAAGATTTACAGGCCCAATCGGAGAATCGCCGCAGAGATTTTTCCCTATCAGCTGTAAAAGGCCAGACTGCAATCCAAACAGCTCTTCGCTATGGCGATAGACACAATAGTTCTGAAACTGCTCATTTTAGAAGGGAAGCTGATACGTTTACTTCTCCAAGTCTTCCTCAAACTTCAGAGTCTATGCCGTACTCTGAGAAGATAAATCCTGAGCCTACTCTCCCAATCCAAAGCTGTCCTGAAGACATGCATGAAGACTCCTCATCCATTTACAATCAGTTTGTGTATGCAACTGATGACTCAGAAACTCAAGCTGTTTTTGAAAAATTTGAAGGCGTTGTTAATTTAAAAAGTGATTATTTAGAAGATGTTTTTGGCACTCTGGGCTCAGAAATTAATGTTAGAGAGTTCTGTAGGGACTTTTTTATGCTGAAAGGAAAGTCTGGTTTTACAAAGGAACAAATCAGGTTGGACTTTGAGGAAGGTAATAACACGATACATTTACAGGTTTATGTGACTTCGCTGAACACTTGGAAAAATTATAAGACTTACAAAGGTCGGACTTTTAATATTTCTATTGCAGATGCAAGCAGATTGATTGAGCAATAGTATCTGATCCGTTTTCACAGACAGCTGAGCGTTTACCACTATACTTAATTGAGTTATTAAAAACGGTGGCGATAAATGAGATTACTTTGGGTGAGTTGTTGTTGCTTATTTCTTACAAGTTGTTTCAATCAAACGGCTATTCAAGCCCTCGGTACACTTGAGAGAGATCGTATCACTTTTTCAGCGACGGGTAATGAAATTATTCGTCAGTTGCCTTTTCATGAAGGGGCTCAAGTCAAAGTGGGTGATGTTTTAGTCAAGCTAGATACTAAGCACCAAAACGCTATTACAGCTCAAGCTCAAGCGAACGTTGCCAAAGCCACCGCAATGTTAGCAAAACTTACTAATGGTGAGCGTCCAGAAGACATTGCTGTTGCCAACGCTAATATTGAAAATGCGAGAGCAAGGGATAACGAGACAGAAAAAACCTATCGTCGTATATCAGAACTTTATCAGAGGAAGTTAGTCAGCCGAGCTCAGCTTGATAGCGCCAAAGCGAGCAGGGACAGTGCTCGAGCCAATTTGAGTTCAGCCAATGAAGCTTTTAGAAAGCTTACCGCTGGCGCTAGAATCGAAGATATTGATCAAGCCAAAGCTGAACTCGAAGCTGCGAAAGCGGTGTTTGCCTTAGAAGAGCAACGATTAAAAGATCTTACGGTAACAGCAACCAGAAACGGGATACTTGACAGTTTACCTTATAAGCTAGGAGAACGAGTACCTACAGGTGGTGTAGTGGCTGTGGTATTGGCTGATAATGCCCCTTATGCGAGAGTATATGTACCTGCGTCTATGCGTCTTGACTTTGCGATTGGCAAACAAGTTGTAGTACATATTGATGGTGTGAAAACGTCGTTTCTGGGGCAGGTCAGAAAAATTTCTGATGAACCTGCTTTTAGTCCTTATTACGCATTGACGGAACAAGAACGTTCCCACCTTATGTATTTAGCAGAAATTACGCTCCCCAAAACGGCTGAACGATTACCTTCAGGTATGCCTGTGCAAGCCGATTTCTCTCCAATGATTCTCCCCCCGCCACCGAGAATAAAAAAGAATAAGGACGAGCCTAAACAAGTCAGTCGCCCAAGGAACTCATTATGAGCGAAGAGTATGCCATCACCGCACAAGGTGTGGTGAAAAAATTTGGTGAGTTTACCGCCGTGAATGGGCTTGATTTGTTTATCCCTAAAGGGCAGATTTACGGTTTTTTAGGTCCTAACGGCTGTGGTAAATCAACCAGTATTCGATTACTCACAGGACTATTAGCCCCAACTGCAGGTGATATCGAAGTACTGGGTTTAAACGTTCCTCAAGAAGCCGAAAAGTTAAAAACAAAAATTGGCTATATGACACAAAAGTTTTCTTTATATGACGATTTGAGTGTTGAAGAGAACTTATTCTTTATGGGGCGCATATATGGCCTGCCCGAAGCGTTGTTAAAAAAACGCCTCACAGCTCAGCTAGAAACCTATGGACTCAGCCAACTTAAAGACAATCGTGTTTCAGGTATGAGTGGTGGGCAAAAACAGCGTTTATCGTTGGCAGCGGCCACTATTCATCAGCCTGAGCTGTTATTCCTTGATGAGCCTACATCTGCCGTTGACCCAGAGAACCGTCGTGAATTTTGGGAGCAGTTATTCGATTTGTGCGAAAGCGGCACAACCATTCTTATCTCTACGCATTATATGGATGAAGCCGAGCGTTGTCACAACCTTGCCATTATGGAAGCTGGCGTCATTCGAGCTCATGGATTACCAGAAACATTAATGGATAATCTAGGCGTTACGGTCGTTGAAGTACTTGCTGATAACTTACGGCAAATTAAAGTTCAATTATTGAAAAGTGAATACATTAATTCTGTGGCTCAGTTAGGCGTTCGTTTAAGAGTTCTCGTCAGCGAAGATATCTCACGGCCTTTGGAATGGCTAAGAGAGCAGTATCCTGAATTGAGAAACGCGACGCTGGAAATATCACGGGCGAGTTTAGAAGATGTATTTGTCTCTGTGACCGGGGAGGGCAGGCAATGAAGTCTTCTCGTCGCATTGGAGCTATGATCTTTAAAGAGTTTCGCCAATTAATGCGGGATCGGATAACACTGATGATGGTCGTGATACTGCCATTACTTGAACTGATGCTTTACGGTTATGCCATTAATATCGAAATTAAAAATATCCCGATTGGTGTCGTGGATCAGAGCAATTCTGTGTTTGGCCGACAGTTAGTTGAGTCTGTGAAAGCGACTCAAATTCCTCGAGTTGAACATGTCTACAGCACTGTCAAACAAGCACAAGATGCCCTACGCAAAGGTAAAGTAAGAGCAGTATTAGTTTTACCTCCAGACTTTATGCAGCGGGTTGCACAAGGTCGAATTTTAGGTCAATGGCTGGTGGACGGTTCTGACACTTTAGTGAGTGGGGCTTTCAAGGCATTGGAAAATATGCCCTTAACTGATTTTGATATACCTGTCCGAAAAGCCGCCCCTGAGCGAACGTTCGAGACAACCATCTTTTATAACCCGAATCAGCGCAGTGCGGTCAATATTGTACCGGGATTAGCTGGGGTGATTCTTACCATGACAATGGTCATGTTCACCAGTCTCGCAATTGTTCGAGAACAGGAGAGAGGCAACATTGAGTTATTGATCACCACGCCGATTCAACCACTTGAACTGATGGTCGCCAAGATCGTGCCTTACATTGTGGTTGGTTTAGTGCAGGTTGCGATCATCCTTGGTGTTGGGCATGTATTGTTCGATGTGCCGATTAATGGCTCTTTGATACAAGTGTTGCTTGTGACGCTGTCTTTCATTGCCGCCAGTTTAACGTTAGGTTTATTACTCTCAACGATCGCTCAAACACAGATGCAAGCAATGCAAATGACGGTATTTATTTTACTGCCGTCAATTCTATTATCTGGATTTGCGTTTTCTTATGATGCGATGCCAGTCGCAGCTCAATGGATTGCGGAAGCTCTGCCAGCAACGCACTTTATGAGATTGATACGCGGCGTGGTGTTACGAGACGCAAGTGTCATCGATATGTGGCCGGATACGTTATGGTTGCTGGTCTTCACATTCTTGGGCATTTTGATTGCAGCTAAACGCTTTAGCAAGTCACTGGATTAAGCGTATTTATCCATTTCATTTCAGCAATTCGATAAGTTTGAGTATTGAGAGTATCAGGCATTAAAGCGTTATTTTGTCTTATTGCTAAGACACTTCTCTTCCAATTATGGAACTTACATTTAATTAACAACTCTATAGTTTCAGTGATGAAATTTGGAGTGAACATTGTTACAGGGATTAAACGCATCATGGCAGTATGATGAAATTGAGTGCATAGAGCGGCACGCGTATGCTGAAGATGGAGCTGAGTTCGTTGAGTTTTCTGTTGACGATTCAACTCATTCCAACAGTCATGGTTGTGCTTCTCAATCGCTACATACTCAACATAAAGATATCAGTTTGGTGGTGTTACTTCATGTTGCCTTATTCTGGTTTCTTGCGAGCAGCTGGCAAGCACCCAATAAGGTCGAGCAATTACAATTACTGCAAAAACCAATGCTTCCAAAGCTAAAGGCATTTTTATATCAAATGCCGAGTACACCTCAACAACAAGTGCCTGAAGAAAAGAGTCACCCCGTAACCGTTGTAGAACCTGAAATTAAAAGTACATCTGAAGCTATTATCGAAGCATCGATTGTTACTGAGCTTGAAATAAAAAACAAACAGCAATCAGCAGAGACGTTAGAACAAGAGACGCCCAAAGATTTCAACTTTAAAGCCGCCACTCAGTCTTATTTACAGCGACAACAACAGCAGAAATTTGAATCTTTAGCATTCGGCAATGAACAGTATCGTTATGGTTCACTGAGCGAAATGACGCCCCAGATGAAACAAGAGTGGTTACCGGCTAGAGAGACGTTTGCTGAGGTGGAGAACTTAGATCATCAGTTTGACCCTAACCGAATCATTCGAGAAGGACATGAATGTTTTCGAATCGTAAAACATTATAATCCCATAGCGGGAGATAAAGAAAACTTGGGGTATAAATTTAAATGTGGCAAGACGGATCAAGAAAAAGCACTTGCGGCGAGTTTAGGTAAGTACCTTAAAAAACAGTAAACAGTAAACAGTAAACAGTAAACAGTACAGAGTTCATACAAGATGGCTATGGTAGTTTTGTGGCTGTTTTATCCTTTTAAAGAAGATGTTAGCTATGAAAAAGTATTTAGCCATCCTGGTTTTTACATTGCTACCCATTTCTGCATTTGCCCAAAGTACGGGTAATAGAAATATTGATACCTTATCATTTAATGTGATCAGTAAATCACCGGCAAATGAAAAAGATGTATACATTACAACTGAGCAAACAATGATCAACCCTGCGAATTGCAGTCAGACGTCTTATTTACTCCCGGTTAACGCAAACTACGATCGTGAGCTAAATATGTTGCAAGTGGCTTCTGATGTATCAGTGATATTTGAAATTTCTGACAGCGAATGCTCACATGATCATCCGTTAATTACTCAGCTTACTTTGAAATGGTGGTAGAAGGATGTTAAGTAAGGCTCCGAGAACAGAGCCTTTAAATTGAGCTCATAAAGTGTCATTAGCCACGATAGTAACGCTGCGTTACAAATGGCATCTTCGCTACTTGCATTGGTAATTTCTTACCACGAACTTCAGCAAAAATTTCAGTATCTAGTGCGGCATACTCAGGTTTGACGTAGCCCATAGCAATAGGATGACCCACGCTAGGCCCTGCAGTACCGCTAGTAACCACGCCAATTTTTTCTCCATCAGCATTGTACAACTCCGCACCTTCACGCACAGGCGCTTTAGCTAAACCTTTCATACCTACACGCTTGCGAGATACATCTTTAGTGACGATTTCAGTTAAGATTTTATCTGCACCAGGGAAACCGCCAGCACGTTCACCGTCAGTGCGACGAACTTTGCTGATAGCCCATAATAGGCTTGCTTCAACAGGGGTTGTCGTCGTATCAATGTCATGTCCGTACAAACACAAACCAGACTCTAGGCGTAATGAATCACGAGCACCCAAGCCAATCCATTCAACTTCATCTTCAGCTAATAGCTTACGAGTGATGCTTTCAGCTTTGTCCGCTGGAATTGAAATTTCAAAACCGTCTTCACCGGTATAACCCGCACGACCGATAATGCATTCAGCGCCATCGATGTCCACACGGCGGCTGTCCATAAATACCATAGTCGATACTTCAGGTAATAAGCGAGCCATTACCTCAGCGGCTTTAGGACCTTGAAGTGCAAGCAATGCACGATCAGGCATTTCAGTAAGTTCAACACCGTCAACAAGGTTAGCTTGCATATGAGCAATGTCTTGCTCTTTACAAGCGGCATTAACAACCACAAATAAGCCATCACCTAAGTTACTGACCATCAGATCATCCATCAAGCCGCCTTGTTCATTGGTGAACAACGCATACTTTTGTTTGCCTTCTGGTAAATCACTGATATCAACAGGCGTTAAGTTTTCAAGCATTTGAGCGGCGTTTGCACCTTTCAGGAACACTTGTCCCATGTGCGAAACATCAAATAGACCAGCGGCATCACGAGTGTGAAGGTGCTCTTTTTTAACGCCTAGCGGATACTGAACTGGCATTTCATAGCCAGCAAACGGCACCATTTTAGCTTCTGCTTCTAGGTGTAAATTGTATAAAGGAGTGCGAAGTAAGTCCTGTGACATAACAATACCACTTATAAGTTAAGTCTAAGCCGTCGAATCGACGGCTTAATTGATGATGAAAGAGAGAGTTAGTCGTCTACGTTAACGTTTTTACCAGCAAAGTAATCACGAGTCAGTTTGAAGACGATAGGGCTAAGCAGTACCAAAGCAATCAAGTTAGGAATTGCCATCATTGCATTCATGGTATCAGCCAGTAACCAGATGAACTCTAGTGATCCTGCAGCACCGATTGGAACAACAAGAATCCAAAGAATACGGAAAGGTTTAACCCCTTTTACACCGAAGAAGTATTGAACACATTTTTCACCGTAAACACTCCAACCTAAAATTGTTGTGAATGCGAATACTGTTAATGCAATAGCAACTAAGTCATCACCAAACGGAATCGCTGAGCTGAATGCTTTTGCGGTTAGCGCAGCACCAGTTTCACCCGATGTCCACTCACCTGATACGACAATCGCCAGACCAGTAATCGTACATACTACTAGCGTATCGATAAACGTACCTAGCATTGCCACTAAGCCTTGAGCAACAGGGTTATGAGTTTGCGCTGCTGCGTGAGCAATTGGCGCACTACCAAGACCGGCTTCGTTTGAGAATACACCACGTGCCACACCAAAGCGGATAGCGGCCCAAACTGCTGCACCTGCGAAACCACCTTGTGCTGCTGTACCTGTGAATGCAGATTCAATGATTAATGAGAACGCCGCTGGGATATCAGCAATGTGATAACCAAGAACGACAACACCAGCGGTGATGTAGAAAATCGCCATCATTGGAACCAGTTTACCGGCAACATCACCGATACGTTTGATACCACCCATCAGGACGGCACCAACCAATACCATTAACACGATGCCAGTAACAATTGGTGAGATACCAAATGTTGATTCAAGTGCGTTAGCTACTGAGTTTGCTTGTACTGTGTTACCAATACCGAAACCAGCAATAGAGCCGAATAATGCGAATGCACCACCTAACCATGACCACTTACTTTTAAGGCCATTTTTGATGTAGTACATTGGGCCACCAATGTGCTCACCGTTAGCATCTGTTTCACGGTATTTAACGGCAAGTACCGCTTCAGCATACTTGGTTGCCATACCCACTAATGCAGTTACCCACATCCAGAATAGTGCACCAGGGCCACCTAAGAAAATTGCTGTTGCAACACCGGCAATATTACCCGTACCAATGGTTGCAGAAAGAGATGTCATTAGAGCGTTAAATGGGCTGATTTCACCTTTAACGTCTTTGTCTTTATCAGGAACTCGACCTTGCCACATCAGTTTGAAGCCTGCGCCAAGTTTTAACACTGGCATCAACTTTAAACCAAACGTTAAAAATAACCCGACCCCGAGAATAAGAACCAGCATGGGTACACCCCATACGATCCCATTAATGTAGGATAGAAAATTACTTACCAAATCCATAGTAACCTCATTTGTTGTTATTATCTTCGCAACTTTAATGTTGCGTTATTGTGCATTTTCTTTTGGCTTTTGATTCTAAGCTTCATTGTTATTGAAACGGCAAGTCACAAAAGCTAAAAGTTAAGACCGCCTATTTTCGTTTTTATTTCCCTGAGCACGATCTTAAGTAACACCCAAACTGACACTTAACCAACATCGTATTCAAGGTAGAAAACTGGTTCCAACTCTGGTTTGCGATAAGCAGAAACACTTCAGTTAATCCGCTCTCACACTGGTCAACTGTAACGACTTAACGCTTACGTTAAAGCTGGAATCCAAGTTTCCTATCGGAAACAAAGTAGACTTTTAAAATATAAAATCAACCTTTTTTTAACAAAAAAGTGCGACAAATAATCATAATTGATACAAGTTGATTTATCTATGTTAATGATTTTTATTGATTATGTGTGGAAGTTGGTGATGTGTATATTAAATGGCTAAAGTTGACGCTTTGGTAAACTTCAGTTGTCCTCATTAAGAGGACAGACCAGAAGGACGGCAGTGATATGAGAGTGAAATAAGAGTAGCTGTGGGTTATGAAGTCGTGATCCAAAGTATGAGTGCATCTTCCTCGCTGCTTGATACAACAAGATGTCCCATGCTGGCATCGTAATAAGCACTGTCTCCAGCCTTAAGTGTACGAGGTTGGTAAAACTCAGTCAGTAATTGCGCTTCACCTTCTAATACTAAGAGAAACTCCTCTCCGTCATGGCGAACCCAATCACCAAAGTCATCAAAACTACGAGCATGAACGCGGCTTTTATATGGCAGCATCTTTTTACTGCTGAGCTGAGTAGCTAAGAGTTCATGTTCGTAAGTCGTAGTGAGATGCTGCTGACCTTTTCCTTGTTCAGTGATATCTCGGCGACCAGTGGCCTGCTGCTGCTTAGGCTCCACAAACAGTTGAGGGATCTCAATATCTAGACCTTTTGCCAATTTTTGTAGGATTGCAAAGGTCGGAGAGATCTGCTCATTTTCAATTTTTGAAAGCGTAGATTTCGCTACACCAGTACGTTTGCTGGCATCTTCAAGTGTCAATTGATACTGAGTACGAATTTTTTTGAGAATTTTTCCTATGTTTACCGGGTCTTCTGCTGTGAAGCTGTCTTCTTGCCGAGCTACAGCTTCTGACGGGTAGACATCAATATTTCCATTGTCTTTCATATCTGATCTGGCGTTGGTATTGAACATTCTGTTCACATTGTTACATATTTTCCCATTCAGCTATATAGGCACCGAATTAGAATTATTACTCAATTGTTGGAAATAAATTCGATCATATGAGAAAAAGTTTCCAATACGAAAAATAATTGTTGATTGCTCATTTTTTCCCTGTTATGTTTTAAAAATGTAAAGTTGACGTAAACAGTCATGAGACTCTCATCACTGGATAGGTAAAGGAATTAACCTTACTTACATTTTTCGTCAAAAAGACCCAGCAAATAACGATAATTACAATTGGGCTTCTTTCCCCCGGATTTGTGGATTCTCGTTTTTAAGCGCTTTGCTTGCTGGTGTATGGATTAAGCCAAACGGAGCCAACTTGTCAATCAAGCTCTGTTGAAATGAGGATATATCATGGAAAAGGTAGCAGCAGTAACATACAGTGACCGTGAACTAGAAAGTTTCTTCTCTTCCGACTTAGCTTCAGTAGATGGCGCAGTAATGCAGACCATCAGTCAAGAAAGCACTCGTCAACAAAATCAAATTGAGCTTATTGCTTCAGAAAACATCGTGTCAAAAGCGGTAATGGAAGCTCAAGGTTCATTACTTACTAATAAATATGCTGAAGGCTATCCAGGTCGTCGTTATTACGGTGGTTGTGAGCATGTTGATGTTGTAGAAAAGTTGGCTCAAGACCGTGCAAAGCAATTATTTACTGCTGAATACGTCAACGTACAACCACATTCAGGCGCACAAGCTAACGGTGCTGTTAAGTTAGCACTCCTGCAACCGGGTGACACGATTTTAGGGATGTCATTGGATGCGGGTGGTCACTTAACTCATGGCGCTCGTCCTGCTCAATCAGGTAAATGGTTTAAAGCCGTTCAGTATGGTGTGCGTCAAGACTCGCTTCATATTGATTATGATCAGGTTGAAGCACTTGCTAAAGAACATAAGCCAAAATTGATCATCGCAGGTGGCTCAGCCATTCCTCGTCAGATTGATTTTGCACGTTTTCGTGCTATCGCCGATGAAGTCGGTGCTTATTTGATGGTAGATATGGCTCATATCGCAGGTTTAATTGCGACGGGTCATCATGCAAATCCACTTCCACATGCGCATGTTGTCACTACCACTACTCATAAAACACTTCGCGGTCCGCGCGGTGGCATGATTTTAACCAACCACGAAGACATTGCTAAGAAGATTAATTCTGCAGTATTCCCAGGTCTTCAAGGTGGCCCATTAATGCACGTTATTGCAGGTAAAGCGGTTGCTTTTGGTGAAGCGCTAGAGCCAGGCTTTGAAAGCTACATTTCACGTGTATTACAAAATGCAAAAGTGTTGGCCGAAACGTTACAAGGTCGTGGTTGTGACATCGTTACCGGTGGTACAGATACTCACTTGATGCTGGTTGATCTTCGTCCTAAAAGACTGAAAGGTAATGCTGCTGAAGAAAGTTTAGAGCGTGCAGGTATCACTTGTAATAAAAACGGCATTCCATTCGATACTGAAAAACCAATGGTGACTTCAGGTGTTCGTCTTGGTACACCAGCGGGCACAACGCGTGGTTTTGGTGTTGAAGAATTTACCTTAATCGGTAACTGGATTGGTGACGTTCTAGATGGTCTTGCCACTAACCCAGAAGATAATTCTAAGGTTGAACAAGAAGTGCTTGAAAAAGTAGAAGCCCTTTGTGAAAAGTTCCCTTTATACAACTAAGTCGTATTTTTCACATCCGCAGCAGCGGGTGTGATTGCAAAAAATAAAAAACAAGAATTCAAAGCAGGAAAAGATTATGAGTGTTGCAGCAAATTACAAATTCGCAAAAAGCCATGAGTGGGTCAAAGACAATGGTGATGGCACCGTAACCGTAGGTGTTTCTGAGCACGCTCAAGGTCTATTGGGTGATGTGGTATTCGTTGAATTACCTGAAGTGGGCGAAGACACGACGGCAACGGAAGGTTTCTCTTTAGTTGAGTCAGTAAAAGCAGCATCAGACGTTTACGCTCCGGTATCAGGTGAAATCCTTGAAGTGAATGAAGAGCTTGAAGACAGCCCTGAATTAGTTAACGAGTCACCGTTTAAAGGTGGCTGGATTGCAAAAATTAAGTTAAGTGACGCATCAGAGTTAGCAAACTTAATGGATGAAGCCACTTACTTAGCAGGCTTAGATAGCGAGTAACCTGAATTCAGGTTGATTTAAAAATTGGATTGATATCATCAGGTGATTGTTAAGGCTTATGACGAAACTTATGAGTCTTAGTTAACGTAATAACAGTAAGTCATCTGATTTATGTAAAGGCAAGAATTATGAGCAGTATGGATTTATTAACGAGCTTGTCGACCTCAGATGAATTTATTGGTCGTCATATTGGCCCAAATGCCAATGATGTAAACGCAATGCTAAGCCACTTAAAACTGAGCAGTGTTGCAGAGTTAATTTCACAAACCGTCCCTGATGATATTCGTCTTCCGCAAGCTATGGATTTACCTGATGCGAAAAGTGAGCAACAAATGCTGACTGAGCTTAAGGCCATTGCTTCGCAAAATAAAGTGTACAAAAGCTTTATTGGTCAAGGGTATTACAATACTTTTGTACCAAACGTAATTTTACGAAATGTATTAGAAAATCCAGGTTGGTACACGGCGTATACGCCTTATCAGCCTGAAATTGCTCAAGGTCGGCTTGAAGCCTTGCTGAACTATCAGCAAATGATCATCGATTTAACCGGTCTTGAATTGGCGAATGCTTCATTACTTGATGAAGCGACCGCAAGCGCAGAAGCCATGAGCTTTTGTCGCCGTGCAAGCAAAAACAAATCAAACGTCTTTTTTGTGGCTGACGATGTGCACCCACAAACTCTGAATGTCATTGAAACTCGTGCTCGTTACTTCCACTTTGAGCTCGTCGTGGCGCCGGCATCAGAGTTGAATGAACACGACTTCTTTGGCTGCCTATTACAGTACCCAGGTACTCAAGGCGGCGTCGTTGAATTATCTGAGTTAATTTCTTCAGCCAAAGCGAAAAAATCGGCGGTCGTTGTTGCATCAGATTTACTCGCATTAATCCTGCTGAAAACGCCGGGTGAAATGGGCGCCGATATGGTTGTTGGTAGTGCTCAACGTTTTGGTGTGCCGATGGGCTACGGTGGTCCGCATGCCGCATTTATGGCAACCAGCAATAAACATAAGCGTAATATCCCTGGGCGTGTGATTGGTGTTTCAAAAGACAGCCGCGATAACATGGCATTGCGTATGGCAATGCAAACTCGTGAGCAACATATTCGCCGTGAAAAAGCCAATTCAAACATTTGTACTGCACAAGCATTGCTTGCCAATATGGCATCGTTTTATGCCGTATATCATGGCCCAGATGGCCTAAAGAAAATTGCACGTCGTGTGCATCATTTAGCCAGTGTTTTTGCATTAGGTTTGAAGCAGTCTGGTTTTGAATTAGCACATGATCACTTCTTTGATACGGTCACGGTTAATACTAACGGTAAAACAGAAAACTTTTATCAAGCGGGTTTTGTGAGCGAATTAAACTTACGCCGTTTTGAAAATCAATTAGGTGTGAGTTTTGATGAAACTCATACAGCGCAAGATGTTGAAAGCCTATGGAAACTGTTTGGTCTGCAACTTCAGTTTGGTGATGTGGCTCCGACGTTAAGCGAAGAGTTTGCGGCAATTCCGCAGGCGTGTCGTCGTGAATCTACATTCTTAACGCATCCAGTATTTAATTCGCATCATAGCGAAACGCAAATGCTGCGTTACTTGAAGTCGCTAGAGAACAAAGACTTCTCATTGACACATGGCATGATCCCACTGGGTTCGTGCACCATGAAGCTGAATGCAACTGCTCAAATGATCCCAGTGTCATGGCCTGAATTTGGCACCATTCACCCATTTGCACCGAAAGATCAGTGCCAAGGTTATCAGGAGTTGTCTGACACCTTGAAACAAATGCTGATCAAAGTGACGGGTTATGATGACTTTTCATTGCAACCAAACTCAGGTGCTCAAGGTGAGTATGCGGGTCTGATTGCGATTCAGCGTTATCACGAAAGTCGTGGTGAAGGGCATCGTAATATTTGTCTTATTCCGACATCTGCTCACGGAACCAACCCAGCCAGTGCGGCCATGGTTTCGATGAAAGTGGTCTTAGTGGAATGTGATGCCGAAGGTAACGTTGATTTGGCTGATTTAGATGCCAAAGTTGAAGCTAATGCAGACAATCTATCGTGCATTATGATCACATATCCTTCGACGCATGGTGTGTACGAAGCGGGTATTCGTCATATTTGTGACAAAGTACATTCAGCTGGCGGACAAGTTTATCTTGATGGTGCCAACATGAACGCACAGGTGGGCATTACCTCTCCGGGCTTCATTGGCTCTGATGTATCACACCTTAATTTACACAAAACCTTCTGCATACCTCATGGTGGTGGTGGTCCGGGTATGGGGCCGATTGGTGTCAAGTCTCACTTAGCACCATTCTTACCTGGAAGCTGCGAAAACAATTCGAGGGGCGCAGTTTCAGCTACAGCCATGGGGTCTGCTTCTATTTTACCTATCTCTTGGGCATACATTGCCTTAATGGGTGGCAAAGGGTTAACAGAAGCAACTGAAGTTGCCATCTTAAGTGCGAACTACGTAATGGAGCGTTTAAGTGAACATTATCCAGTATTGTTCCGCGGTAACGCCGGTCGTGTTGCTCATGAGTGCATCATCGACTTACGTCCACTTAAGGAAGCAACTGGGATCAGCGAAGAAGATATCGCTAAGCGCCTAATGGATTACGGTTTCCATGCTCCAACCATGTCATTCCCAGTGGCTGGTACCTTGATGATTGAGCCGACAGAAAGTGAATCACTAGAAGAGCTGAATCGTTTTGTTGACGCCATGATTGCGATTCGTGAAGAAGTTGAGCACGTTGCTGCAGGTACTTGGCCGTTGGAAAATAATCCACTAGTGAACGCACCGCATACCATGGCTGATTTAAGTGATGAGTCGTGGGATCGTCCTTACTCTCGCGAAATTGCTTGTTTCCCAAGCCAACATGCGAAAACCAATAAATTCTGGCCAGCAGTGAATCGTGTCGACAACGTATTTGGCGACCGTAACCTAATCTGCTCTTGTCCAAGTATTGAAAGCTACCGCTAATGCGTTAGCTTTCAACTCCATGTGCCTCAGTTCTTGGTAACAAGAAAAGTGGTCTGAGGCGCATATCACTCATTCTGACAAAACGTGAATGGGTCGTTGGAATATCCTACTCAGTCTGTTGTTCACTTCTTCTATTTTTACGGGTCGGGAGTGTGGCTGAAAACTGGAAATAAAAAAGATGCCGAAAACGGCACTGAATAAAAATAAAAAGGAAAAATCCATGTTTAAAAATACAATCAAACTCGCTCTACTCCCTCTTGCTATTAGTGCTTCGTTTGCTCAAGCGGCAGATGTATCTAAAGAAGAACTACAACAACAATTAGATCAAATCCAGCAACGTCTGGCTGAGCTAGAAAAAGAAAAAACAGTAGCAAAGAAAGTCATGACTAAAATAGTGGTCAGTCAACCGCTGAAAAAGCCAACTCGTCATAAATTAAACTTCTACGGCACATTACGCCCAACGTTTGGTGTAACTGACACTGACGAAGGCTCTAACTGGGATGTGGGTGATGCACTTTCTCGCATTGGTATTGCCACTGAGCACAAATTGAATAACGGTTTAACGGCATTTGCTAAAGGTGAATTTAAAGTAAACATTCAAGGGAATGGCGACTTTGGTGAAGCTCGTAAAGCCTATGTGGGTGTGAAAGGTGACTTTGGTCGAGTCGCTATTGGTAAGCAAGCGTCAACACAATACAACATGATTGCTGATCCGGTTGATATCTTTAACCGTGCTTCTACGCCATTAGCTTATGACAGTGCTAGCCCGTTTCGAGTTAATAACTTAGTGACTTATCGTAAGTCTTTCGGTGACTTTAACTTCTCAGTTGATGGTCAATTTGATGGTAGCGACGGTGACTCAGGTGCAGATCTGTTCAACACAGGTCTCGAATATAACGGTAATGCTTTCAGAGCTGCTGTGGCTTACTATAGCCGTGATCGCGGTGTTAATACTGAAGATACGATTGGTTTCTCGGTATCAAAAAGCTTCGGTGATTTATACCTAGCGACATCATATCAAGATACCTCTATTGATCTTACTGAAGCCAATGCCTACGGCCAAACAACGACTGACGGTAATACGTTAGATGTGGTTGCTGCTTATAAAATTAACAGTACCTACAAAGTAAAGGTTGGTGTATCTATGTTTGAAGATGGTGTTGATGGCGGTTCAAGCTTTAACTACGACGCTTACAATGCCACGCTTGAATATCACACAAGCCCAGACTTCTATATGTTTGCTGAAGTTCAACAAAATGATTTTGAGTACCAGCTCGATTCGACTCAATTCAACGTTGGTTTCCGCTATAACTTTGATGTGGGTTTTGATTTTTAATCAATTCCTCATAAATAAAAACTGAGTATGCCTGTGCTGAACAGGCGTACCAGTCATCTCCCTATCTAATTTTAAGTAAACAAACTTTGTTTACTTCTGCGTTTCGAAGTGAGTATGTTGCACTCATCTTTGGGTGAGCCCCCTGTTTCCGATGGCAGTGGGGCTCTTTTTTATTAATAAATGATAATTATCTGTAAATATTCCAGTTATCTGTAGTGAGTTAGCATGTAATAACTTATAGTTCTGAGATAAATCATTATGGCTGTATCTGGGACAGGCTCTACATTTCAGGCAATATATCAAGGCACACAAGAGTGTGACGATAGCGATATTTCAGATCAGGATGATCACTCTTGTGAAGCCTTCAAAGCAACAGTGACCACTTATCTTGAAAAAGCAAAATTACTTACCCTCACAAAGCGACAACAAACCAAAGAAAAGCTAGGTTTAGCTAATAAAGTTTGGGACACGATCGGAGCTTTTCATGAAGGCGTGGTTGACACTTTAGAAAGTATCGGTGTTTTACCTGAAACGGCTCATGGAGAATTAGGAGATACAGCTTTCTGCAACATAGCAAAAGTCGAAGATTGTTTGGAAAGGCTAAAATTGTTGGAGCCACAATTAGAATCTCTTAAGCAAATATACCCCTCTAAAAGTGATCAGGATGATTGTGATCGATTTTTGAAGCAAGTTGAGGAAACGATCTCAAAGCTCAGTGATAAACGAGAAGATTTACAGCAAGAACGACCTCTCGAAGAAGAAATCGTGAGAGACAGAAATTGTTTTACATGCATTAAATTACTGGAGGAGAGACTAAAAGAAATTGAGTCAATAACCCCCGCAGAGAAAGGCTTACAACAGCTCCTAAATTTAAAAAATTATACTTTAAAAGATATTGGAGCTAGAGAGGCAGTGGCATTGTGCTATTGGAATCTGGCAACCTCTTTTTCTGATGAAGTAGATGACTTGTTGGGTGAGGAATGGAAATCTCGACCATGCCGTTCGTTCAAACAGAGCGACAGACTGCAGCAAGCTGAGTCGAAATTGATTAACGCAGCACTTTGCCTGGAGCATGCTAAGGGACGCTATAGCTCTGATGAGTATAAAGAGGACTGCGCTGAACAATTGAAGCTATTTAATTCAGAGCTGGATTTGTTAAGAAACAAACAAAATTCTTTTCATGCAAAACAGCTTAAGCTCCAAGGTAAAACCAAGCCATTAGCACAGGTAAAAAAGGAACTGAAACCGACGTTGATGGTTAGCGTTCACGTAGAAAAGCCCAAAGTGAGTACCGTTGTCTACCCCGTCAAAAAAGGTGTCAAGCGAGAGTATCAAGATGGATACTCTCAAAAGGCCTACAAAAAGAGTAAATCATTATCTCCTGTAGCGGTAAAACCAGAGCTGGATGGTGAACTCAAAGCTAAATACCCAAGTATGAGCGAGGAGCTAAATTTACACGATCTTAAAGACCAACGACTGGTGTATAGAGAGTTAGAAAGACAAAACTCTACGAGTAGCAGTGTAGTTGAAAGCTTAACTGGAGGAGCAATGAGTGAAGAGGTGTTTAAAGGTACGCTTCAGAAAATGAGGAAACAAACAGATAATAGTTCAACGAGAGTATTAAAAACATTGGAGCGAAAACTTGAGCCGCTCGACGTGTACCATTCAGAAGAGGTATTGGAGATAGCTTGCCAATTAGTTGATGGCATTGTCGACGATGCACAAAATTTATATCATAAAATTTCTATTCTGCTTCACGAAAATGCTGAGATGAAAGAGCAAATTGAAGCATTAAAAAATTCGTCTGAATCAACCTCTAGGGATACAGTAAAACAAATACTGAAATTAGAAAATAAATGTACCACCAACGAAGGAATTATGAAGCGATATAAAGAAGGAACTGGGAGGCGGCTGGATATCGCACTGATTTGCATACGTCATTGCGACGATGCTGAACAAGAAACACAAGACTCTGTTGTTCATACAAAAAATCAACAAATCGCAAATATCAGAAAAAACTTTGCTTTTTCGATGGCAAATGATGTCATTGAATTATCAGATTATGACTTTTTTGAACCTCTTGATTTAGCGGAGTGTTACGCTAATTTTGAAAAAGCACAACCTCGCAAGATCCCTAGTAGAATTAGAATGGTTGATGCTAAAGAACATAAAACAGAAAAAGACAGGAAACTTGTTCTTGATTACATCAGTAAAGCAACACTAAACGACTTTAATGAACACTTAAAAGTAGAGAGAGAAAAGAGAACAGTCAATCGAGGCAAGGCCAGGTCGTTATGGGCTGATTCAGAATCAGAGAAGATTATTCCGGAACTTCGGTCAGATAAACCAGGAGGTAAAACTGATGATCTATTAGATCCATTAGAAGAAGTCTTTCAACCGATCCCTTTCGATGCGACCGACTTTTCTCCTAAAGCCAATCGCAAGACCCCACCTGAGACGATCAAGAGACATATACAACTCAGAGAGAGCTACCAGCAAAAGGTGGAAGCTGAAGTAATTAAAGAGAAAAGTGAAAGTTAGAAATCTAAAAGGATTGAAACTCTTCAAGATCGGGCGTGGTTCTTAATCTATGCCACCAGTCGTCTGAAGCGACAATTTGTCCGTCATCGCCAATAAAAGGGTATTCAACCCCTTTTTTCCGACAGGCTTTAGCATATTGTGGGTGACCTTGTTCAAACAGTAATTTCTGGCAATAATCACTAGGCAACTTACAGGTTCCATACATTCCAGCTTCTTTGCGCTGACGTTGAGCTTCAAACAATACCAAAGCGGTTGCAACTGAAACATTCAATGACTGAACCATACCTACCATTGGAATGATAACTTCTTGATCCGCTGCATCAATCATGGCTTGACTGACTCCGGTTCTTTCATTGCCCATTACTAGTGCCGTGGGTTTAGTGTAATCAATCTCACGGAAGTCTTTAGCATTCGGACTGAAGTTGGTCACCAAAATTTGCATCCCCTCTGCTTTCAGTGCGGTGATGGCTTCATCTGAGGTGTAATGCTTTTTAACTTGAACCCATTGCTGACTTCCAGATGCAGTATTGCCAGAAACACGCATATCGGCATCAGGCCAAATGGCATGAATTTGGTTAATTCCTACTGCATCAGCAGTGCGAACGACCGCTGAAATATTATTTGGCTTATGAACTGTATCCAGGCACACCGTTAAGTCCGGTTGGCGATTATTGAGCAGTTCAGTGATGCGAGCAAAGCGTTCTGGAGTCATGGTGATTAACAGTAATTGTGTGACAATAAAAAAGGCGCATAATGCGCCTTTGTTCAATGGCGCTAATTATAGCGCCATAATGGCATCCATTTCTACTTGAGAGCCTTTTGGTAGCTCTTTTACACCAATGGCTGCACGTGCAGGGTATGGTTGCGTAAAGTAGCGGCTCATGATCTCGTTTACTGTAGCAAAATGAGATAAGTCAATTAAGAAGATATTGAGTTTAGCTATATCTGCCAAGCTTCCGCCAGCGGCCTCACAAACGGCTTTCATGTTTTCGAATACTTGAACCGTTTGCTCCGCAAAGTCATCACTCACCATTTCCATGGTTTCAGGCACTAGTGGGATTTGGCCTGATAGATATACCGTATCACCTACTTTTACAGCTTGAGAATAGGTACCAATCGCTGCTGGTGCTTTTTCAGTCGCAATAATGTGTTTTTCTGCCATGATGTCGTCTCGTCTTGTTATTGTTCGCCTTATTCGGCTATTTATTTCTAGAGGTACGCAGTACTTCCGGCAAAACCCTAATTCGGCGCATCACATTCGCAAGGTGAATACGATCGGTTACCGAAATTCTAAGGTTGATCAAGTAGACTCTGCCGTCACGTTCCTCAGTACTTAGATTATGAATATTCGATTTTTCTACAGATACAATGTTAGTGATCTTCGCCAATGCACCTTGATGGTTCACAATTTCAATTCGTAGATTTGCTTGGAACTCTGCACCTTCGGCGTTATCCCATTGCACAGGAATATATTTATCTGGCTCTGAATCGTAACCACGAATATTTTTGCAGTTTTCCATGTGCACAACTAAGCCTTTCCCTGGGCTGACATGTGCGATCACGATATCACCAGGAATCGGACGGCAGCAGTTAGCAAAAGTAACCAACATGCCCTCTGCACCACGGATCGGCATTAAGTGTGAATCGTGGTTATCATCGGTTTCAGCTGGGGCCTGATCGCCCAGTAATCGCTGTGCAATCACAATGCTCATGGCATTACCTAAACCAATATCAGCTAACAACGAATCCAATGAATCATGTTTAGTGTCTTCTAACACTTTATCAATTTGTGCTTGTGCAATGCTCTCTAAATGGTGAGTTTCACCGAGCGCATGATTGAGTAAGCGTCTGCCAAGTGCTATTGCGTCGCGGCCTTTAACGGTCTTGAGTACTTGACGAATTTTAGAACGGGCTTTGCCTGTCACCACAAAATTAAGCCAAGCAGCATTTGGTCGCGCACCATTAGCAGTAATGATCTCCACCGTCTGTCCTGACTCAAGCGGTAAACTGAGTGGATAAGCTTGGCGGTTTACTTTGGCACCAACACAGGTATTACCGATATCGGTGTGCACTTCATAAGCAAAGTCAACCGCTGTTGCACCAACGGGAAGTTCTAGGATGCGGCCATCTGGCGTGAATACGTAAATTTCGTCTGGGAACAGATCGGTTTTTACATTTTCAACAAATTCAAATGAGGAGCTGGCACTCTGTTGCAACTCTAATAAGCTTTGCATCCATTTACGGGCACGTACTTGGCTGGTTGTGCCTGTCGTCGCATCTTTTTCATCGGCTTTATACGCCCAGTGTGCTGCAACCCCTTTGTCTGCCATTTGATCCATATCTTCGGTACGGATTTGAATTTCAACGGGCACACCGTGAGGCCCGAGCAATGAGGTATGCAAAGATTGATAACCATTGGCTTTTGGCATTGCAATATAATCTTTGAAACGACCAGGGCGTGGTTTGTAAAGCCCATGCATTGCACCTAATACACGGTAACAACAATCGATGGTTTTTACGGTAATACGGAAGGCATAGATGTCCATGACTTCTTGAAACTGCAGTTCTTTGTTGACCATCTTGTTGTAGATGGAAAATAAATTCTTTTCACGGCCTTTTACACCGCCTGGCAGCTGCGTATCTTCGAGTCGAGTATTAATCGCAGCTTCAATGCTTTGAATGATCTCTTTACGGTTGCCTCGTGCAGATTTTACGACCATTTTTAATACGCGATAGCGCATTGGGTAGTAGGCTTGGAACCCCAAATCTTCTAATTCAGTTTTAATGTTGTGGATGCCCAAACGATTCGCAATTGGCGCATAAATATCGAGGGTTTCACGGGCAATACGGCGTCGTTTATCAGGTCTTAATGAACCTAAAGTGCGCATGTTGTGAGTGCGGTCAGCGAGCTTAATAAGGATGACTCGAATGTCTTGAGTCATGGCTAGCATCATTTTACGAAAGTTTTCAGCCTGGGCTTCTTTCTTGTCTCTGAACTTCAGTTTGTCGAGTTTAGATACGCCTTCGACTAATTCTGCAACATCATTACCGAATAACTCACTGAGTTCTTCTTTGGTTATTGGAGTATCTTCAATGGTGTCGTGGAGGAGGGCTGCCATGAGCGATTCATGGTCAAGGCGCATTTCGGCAAGAATAGTGGCAACAGCAACAGGGTGAGTAATATAGGGTTCGCCGCTGGATCGCATTTGGCCTTCATGGGCGTCTTTGGCGACGACAAAAGCCTGTTTGAGTAGGGCGACCTGCTCCTCGGTAAGATAACTGGAAGCGACTTCTTTTAGACCTTCAAACAGATACAAGTATCAGTACTCCTATAAACTTTCCCTATACCAATTATTATTAGAATGTGAACAATTCAGAGCTATGCAAGCGGTTCAAGAACAACCGAAATTGATGAAGATATAGTGGTTCTACATCAAGACAATTTTGGGCAGTTATTGAGCTGCTTGCAAGCTCCCAAAGGGCGAGGCTAAAAGCCATCATAGCTGTGTCATGCACTCTTGAATTATGCCCGATAGTACTGCGAGCTCATTCCTTGCTCTGAAGGCTTTTATCTCTCGCTGAATGATTACTATCTAATAATAATTGGTATTAAACTAGAGACCAGCCTAGGCCAGTCTCTATACATTATATCTGCATTAAAAGCAGTGATTAAAGTGCTGTACGCCCTTCAGCGATAGCAGCAACTGCAGCAATTTCAGCTGCTTCACGCTCACGTACTGATTGACGCTCTGCAGCATCAAGGGTACCAGCGTTAACTAAACCAAGTTCGATTTCGCGAAGTGCGATAACCGTTGGCTTATCGTTTTCTTCTTCGACCATTGGGTCTTTGCCCTGTACTGCAATTTGGCGAGCACGACGGGCCGCAACCAAGATCATGTCAAAACGGTTGCCGATTTGTTCAACGGCATCTTCTACAGTTACACGAGCCATGTAATAGAACTCCAATTATCGATTTAAATAGTTAAAAATGACGCAAAATTGTACACGAAGACAATTATTCTGCCAAGAGACTCTTTAGCATATCATTATGTGTATGGGTCTGACTAGTTTGAGTCAACCGCTGTGAGCGAATGATCGCAGTTAAGTCACCCAGTGCTGTAGCAAAATTGTCATTCACAATGATGTACTCATACTCATTGTAGTGTGACATTTCGGAAACCGCTTGTGCCATACGGCCTGCAATCACTTCTTCACTGTCCTGACCTCGGCCGGTTAATCGGCGTTCCAATTCTACTTTTGATGGTGGTAGGATAAATACCCCAACGGCTTGTGGCATGATCTTCTTCACCTGCTGAGCACCTTGCCAGTCGATATCGAGAAATACATCGATACCTTGAGCTAAGGTCTCTTCAATCACGACCTTAGATGTGCCGTAGTAGTTGCCAAACACTTCTGCCCATTCAACAAAGTTATCTTGCGTGATCAGTGTCTTAAATTCTTCTTGGCTAACAAAATGATAATGTTTACCGTTTTCCTCACCTGGGCGTGGCGCACGGGTGGTGTGAGAAACTGAAAGTTGCATGTCACTTGGCTGGTCTTGTAGTAATGCAGAGATCAACGATGACTTTCCTGCTCCGCTTGGAGCCGAAATAATATAAAGAGTTCCTTGGGCGCTCATAGGATCAGTATCCGGTGTTTTATGTTTGGGAGATGAAATCGAACTGTTAATTTAATTGATGATACGATTTCTAAATTATAACGAGTATTATACTCTGTATATTAGCTAGAGTGCCACAAAGGGTTTGATTAAGTGTTGCTACATTCACTGATTTGTTTGAAAGGTCGAGATACAGGTTCCAGAACCATGGCGATAACAGTATGCAGTTATCTGTTCATGTTGTTATGGATTGGATTATTTGGCAGTAATGTCAGTGTCTTAATGGCTGCACTTATTGGTGCACCAATTTTATTTTTAACGAGTCAGCGTCGTTGTCGTGATGCGAACAAACCACAATGGATGGGATTACTAACCCAAGTACCATGGTGGTTAACCGCTCTACTTACCAGTTTTTCAGGTTCGGTGAGCTGGTGGCTAGCAACCATGTTACTGGGTGTGATTGGCAGCATGTTACTTGCCGTTTTTCCAAGTCGTAGTGTGGGACGTTTTGAATTGGGCTATCAAGGTCCAGCGATTCAACACTTGCCAAAAGCCAGTGCAACTCGACGCGTTGAGCCATCTTTAAACAGTGAAGCGGAGCATGTTGAGGCGGAAAGCTTTTCGGCGATCGAAGATCACTCAAGCATTAGCTCACAAATTCAAGAAGTCATCGAAGAAGCCCCTTTGAATCAAAAGCAGTGGTTAATGGCAGGTGTTGGTGTACTTGGATTAGCAGTGATTGGAATTTTGATGAGCAGTCTTGTGTCGACAGATGGCAATGCAGATGAAGAGCAGACTGCCATGCAACCAGAGATTACCGAGCATACTCAACCGAGAGAAACGGTATCACTCAGAGACGGTTTTGAGCTTTCATTGCAAGGTGATAAGTTGTTTATGAGTTGGCTAGGCTCTGATGGCGGCGTAGAAACCTTATGGCAACTTGATAATGCTCAAGGTGACAGGAGTTGTCGTCATTTACGCTTTAATAACGGGACGACCTACCGCCCGATGACGGTTGAGCGTTTGGCTGACAGAAATAACAGCTCTCAAGCTGATTTTTCACCGCTGGATACGAAAGCGATTATTAAAGACGTGGCTCGTCGAGGCAAAGTGAGCTTATGTGGCTATACGTTCAGTTTAAAAGGCTCCCAATCTGATTTATCCAAAAATGCGATCTTTAGAGCTTACATAGAATGACCCAAATCATTCGTAATCAGATACTGCCTCACTATCTTGATGAGGCCGTGATTAAAACAGCGAAAGTCTCAGCGATTGGCAACGGTCATATAAATCAAACCTGGCTTGTAGAGACTGCAGAAAAGCAGTTTGTACTGCAAAAAATTAATACGCACGTGTTTCCTAGCCCTTCGGCGTTGATGAATAATTTTCGGTTGTTGCATCAAACGTTATCTCGATGCGCAGAGGTTGGCGAATATCGATTTCAGAGTATTGGTTATTTTAATACCTTGTCTGGTCATGAAAAGGTAAATGATAAAGATTTAGGCGTGTGGCGAGCCATTAATTTTATTAAAAATAGCTACAGCGTTGATGTGGTATCAACAGTTGAGCAAGCTTACAAAGCCGCTCGAGCTTTTGGTCATTTTACATTGAACGCTTCTTCGATTGAACCAAACAAACTCCAAGAAGTGATCCCCGATTTTCACAACCTTAGACAACGATTTGCTCAATTAAAAAAGGCTATCGATAAAGATGAATTTCGTCGGATCAGTGATATACAGCCATTTGTCAATCAAGTATTAGCACAGCAATGGCTCACCAACAAAGTGAATAAAATCGAAGCAGTGCTTCCGATTCGAGTCTGCCATAACGATACCAAAATCAACAATCTCTTGTTTGATAATAAAGACCATCAGGTAAAAGCCGTCATTGATTTAGATACGACAATGGCAGGCTATTTGATGTACGACTTTGGCGATATGGTGCGCACTTTTTGCTCTCCGGAAGAGGAAGATAGCACCAATTATCAACAGATCGTTGCGAGGGTTGATGTATTTGAAGCGATTGTCGAGGGTTATCTATTTGAATGGAATAACATTATTACGGTAGAAGAGCGAAAAAGCTTATGGCTAGGGGCATTATCAATGCCGCTAATGTTAGCGGTGCGTTTCTTGACTGATTTTTTAAATGGTGATGTGTATTTTAACGTGGCACATAAAGAGCATAATATTGAACGTGCTTTAAACCAGTTTACGTTATTTGAGAGCTTAGTGAACCAAGCCGAACATTTAGAGGCGATTGCACTAGGAAGCAGTGATAAGGGCTGACCTTATCACTGCTTGAAGAATTATTCAGATACTTCTGCAGGACAAGCTTCTGTTCCTGTTAACTTAAAAATATTATCGCCAACGAAGTTCTTTGTCCCATCGAGAAGTAGAGACCAATTATCATCTTCAGTGACGGTTTTTACATAGAGCTTACAATTTTCGAATTTGTAGGCTCTCATGCTCCAACGCTGAGTAATTTCGTTATTGGTATCCGTGATCACGCCTGAAATCTTACTTTCACTGATGGTTGCTGACTGACAGTTTGTTCTCGGCTGACCAAAACCATAGAAGGTTTGGCAATATTCACCTTGATCATCTAAGTAAATTTCAGTTAGCTTCTTGTCATCAAAAGAAAAACTGGTGAGCGTCGTGCCGGGTACGAATATTTCTGTGATATCAGGGATGCTTGAGCTTTCAACACAATTATTCATCATGGTGTCGACTTCTGTATTCGTCTTCAGCGTAGCCTGTTCTGGTACAAATCGGCCAATTGAAATCGTATTACCTTGGCGACAAGTGAAATCATTCTCTAGGAAGTGTGGAGGAGTAAGCTTCTGCCATTTCTCTGTAATAACATTTGCCAATAATGTATCCAACGCTATCTTATTTAAAGCAATCAGACCGTCATGTTCGCTTATTCCTTTGGCTTTAAAAAAGCCAGAGCGCACGAAGCCTTCATGGACAGTAAACAAGAGGTTTTTGTGAGAAAGAGACGTAAAGTTGAAGCTTCTAATTGACTCAGGCAGCGCGATAATCATGACGGTTTTGTCGTTAACTTGCTTTTGGCTCCAGCTGCTATAGCCTACTTTTTCTAACACTAATCGACCCGAATCGTCTTCTGTAGAGTGCTTCCAGTAGAGCTTATAAAATACGACTTCATTCAGCTCTGGTCGTATTTCTACATAAAGCTTCATTTGGCCCTTTTGAGCGATAAGTGCACCATTAAATTGCGTTAAAGAACCGTTAGATGGACTACTGGATTTTAGCTGCTCTAATGTTGTTGCTATTTCAGATGTTTCATCCGTAGAGTACAAATTCACCTGATTACAAATATCGTTTAATTCAGCTTTGTTGTCGCAGGTTAATTCGTCGTGAATGGCATAAATATCAGCGTTAGCAACCGTTCTGTATTTGAAGAGTTTAGAGTTTTCAGGGAATTTTGTATCAGGGAGAACCTGTTTCCATGAGTTAATCAGTGCAGGGTTTGATTGTAACGCTGTTGATAGTAATAAATTGTCGAGGTGATGCTCCGTGGCTTCAACGGTTTGACTAAACGTTGGGACATCTGAATTAAGAATTTGAAGTTTGCCATTAGTGATTTGATGAGAATTCTTATTCGGTAATAAAGTCCATTGATTTTCATGGAGGACACGCGTTTCTCTGAAACCACTGTTCAGCAGTAACTCAAAAGTAGTGCCGTTAAATTGGTATGATTTGAACGATGCGATCCCTGTTTCTGGTGATATTCTTCGCTGGGAATAACGAATATATTGCTTATCGTGCGAGTTTCTCCCAGTTAATTCAAATAATCCATCCGTCGTGATTTCTGATCTTAAATCGTATGCTGAGGCTTTTTGGTCAAGCTCTGCAGCCTGTTTCATCAACTCAAGATTAGTGCCAGTAAGTTTTAGTGCTCGCTTGGTGGTTGGCGAGAAGTTCTCAAAAGAAAAGGGTCTATCCATTCTGCCTGTTCTTGCATGATAAGCTTCTTTTGCTAGCTTTTTGTTAAACCTCATTGTGTGGGTTCTATGAATTTTATCGATTAAATCATTCAGTTCTTTATCTGTGACATCGGGTTCTTTTTCCCGAATAGAAGTGGTTAGATTTTCAAAAAATTGGGTGTGATATTCATGTTTTAAAGCCATTACCGTATTAGCCATGTATTGCATTTGCTTAGCCAGATCAGCTTGTAACTTGTCGGTGTCGGTAGATTTAGCTTGAGCTACATAGTCGACAGTAGGTTCACACGTTTCTATGTTTTCACTCACGGCTGCTTGTGCAGAATCTTGCGTGAAACCGTTGTCCATCATGTTGTAAACGAGATCGGTACAAGGTGAGATCATCTTCATGCTTGCAGTGCTCGAAAGTTGAACATTGCCAAGCATGGCATTATCAGACATATCTGAAGATTCAGGAGTAATCAAAGCTCGAATGGGTTTTGAGTCAGCATCCGCTTGTGAAACGTTCTGAAGGACATAATTGCCTTGTTCTCCTGACATGGTGCTCGGTTCGCCGTTGTTGTATGAACCGTCTTTATTACTGTCCATATACACGAGTGCATTTTTAATATGATCATGAGCCAGTACTTTACCTTGAACAGTGACGGTTTGTGGTTGTTCTATGGGTGTCTCGGGTGTCGTACTTTTATTGTCGCTACCACAGGCTGTTAAGCCTAAAGCTAATGCGCAGGTTGATAAGCTAAACATGTACTTCATTGTGTTACTCCAAAATTCCGTTTAATGGGCGTAGTGAACAAGCATGTAATAGTTTTTATTGATGAGTTTCTGGAAGAGCTCTTAAATTGGCTACAAGAAACATGCAATACAGTTTAGGTCAGAGAAAGTTTTTCTGCTCGAAAGATAGATGATGAGAGATTAAAATTGACGACGGACTTCAAATCGCCATTCAAAACCACCTACATCAGTGCCAGAGGTAAAGGGGTAGGTCAAATCAATATGGGCAACGTTACCGTAACTGGCTTTAGAAGAGTAAAGCCGTGCGCCGATACCAACACTACCAATCACACCTTGTTCTTCATTCAAATGTGCTCTTCCGCCAGACGTTCGGCCCAAATCAGTAAAGACTGCCCAGCCAAGGTCAGCCAGTTGATAGAGATTTATGTTAGGGATATATCTGAGTTCTGCCGTTGTGAGCCATGAATTATCACCATGCTGATAATCATCAGGGTACCCTCTAACGCCAGTTTCATCGCCCAGCGTGTTGAGTTGATCTAAAGGTAGATGTTTTGAAGCAGTAAAGCGTGCTTTGCCATAGCCTATCCATTTAGGCGTAAAGTGATAAAAGTATTCACCAGTCAAATTCATCCGATAATAGTCTTGTTGGGATGTATTGAAATGGCCTTCTCCATTTAAGTTCATCAGAAACAAATGTTGCTTACGTTGATAACCTTTAGAAGTAGACCAATTTAAATGGTACCCCAACTCACTATTAGGTCTTGTATCTTGAGTTTCGAACCCGAGAGTGAAGCTATGTTGCCAACCTAAATTAATGTCTTCGTTTTTATGTATTAGGCGAACGTTTTGTAAAACCCGAAAGTCATCCTGAATAAACTGATAATTTACCCAAGGGTATAAAAAGTCTCTGTCAGCTGGGCGTTGCCCTGACACGTTAGTAGAACTAAACTCATGTTTGTCCTGAGTTACACCAACCGATATTCTTGATAGCTGTTCACTGTCGTGAGAGAGCAGCCAACCATAATTAAGACTGGCTTGATGAATATAATGCTCGAATTGTTCAACATCTTTACCATTTTGGCGTATGGTATCAATGCGTTGCTCATCGTTATAATCTACTGAATAACTGTGAGTGCCTTCCAGAGTATAAAAAGGCTTATTAAAGCTAAAGTTGATTGCTCTGCCATCACTATTATCGTAATAATTTGCACTGACATCTGCATGTTTAACCCACTTCACAGGCGCAGACACGCCAAAGAGGTAGCCCTTTCTATCTCTGTCAGATTGGTATTGAAAACTCGTGCCAATGCCCAAGCCGACTAAGTTATCTTCTTTAACCCCCAATGAATACTTACTTTCACCATTACTGTGGCTGAAGTTTGCTGTGGGGAGTAATGACCAATTATCCCAGGTTTCTACCACAATGGTTTTACCTTTGGTCTTCATATCAGCGTCAGGGTCGGGCTTGGCAATATATACTTTGGCGTCACGAATGTATGGCAGTCTTCTTAGAACCCGCTGAGCTTCAGCGATGTCTTGTGTATCTACCGTATCCTTTTCAGCAAAGTTAAGCCTGTCTAAAATGATTTTCGGGCGCGTGTTGGTGTGCAGTTCATTGGCCCAATGATGAATGAAAAAGGCGTTATCGGCACTTTCATCAAAAATAGAGTGGTTGATGACGATAATTTTGTCGACTGTAAAAGAGTCATTTTGCTTTACCGTTGGAGCAGCAAAAGCGGCTGTATATTTACAAAGTAATAAAAACGTTATTACTAAGTATCGACCAAAAGTCATGCTTGCTCCTTTAAAATGGTATTGAACAAATAACACACATTTATTAAAGGATAGTCAAGAAAATACAGTTTTTAGATTTTATAGAGAAAGAGCTACTGCTGAGAAACAGTAGCTCAGAGCCATTACAAATTACGTCTTGGTGGAACCGCAACGTTGGCAAAAATCAGTCCTGCCACTAATGACATAAAGATCAAGAAAATTTGTGAACCTATCTCTACCTGATTAAGCATTGTTTCACCAGAGATAAGTGCATTTAATCCTATGTAAGTTTTACTTCCTGGTACCAAAATAACGATACCTTGTAATAGGGCAATCGAAGCTGGAGCCTTCATCCAACGGGCAAATAAGTTTGAGTACATTCCCACGGCTAAAGCACCGAAGAAAATACCAATTGAATCGCCAATGAAATAACCACCGAGCATAGCAAATGAGAAAGCGATTATACCGGCTAAAATACCCCATGGTGCATCTTTCACTCGGGTTTTAAACATGATGGCGAGTGCAATCGACAATAATGGAACGGCAGCCCAAACTGCACCATTAGGGAGAAGCATAGGTTCTGTCACAGGAACAACTCCAAATAAAGCGTGACCGAGTGCTAACCCTAAAAATGCGCCAAAGTAGAGTTTAAACAACAACATCACGGCATCCATGATCCTTGCTGTACCGGATATTAAGTCTCGTGATGCGAGCTCAGCTAATCCTATTGTTAATGCCAAGCCCGGGACGAATACAATAATGCCCGAAAGGATCACTACAGGAATATTAATACTGGAGTCATAAGTGGCAATGAAACAGCTTAAAAATGCGCACACGATGGCCGCTAAAGGTTCTAGCATTTCAGCCATTTTGCTCGAACGTTCAGCAACATGCACCAATCCATAAACGATAAAGCCCAATAATCCAGACCAAATTACGTCGTTCCAACTGGTGTCCATCAGCATAGCAAAGGCACCTGCTGATAAACCAAAGGCAAAAAAGGTCAGAAGTGAACCATACGGATTGGGTTTGTCCGCAATTTCGTCAATGCGCTCTAACGCTTCATTTAAATTGCGTTGTCCTGATATTAACTCGTCTACCAATTCATCGGTTCGCGCCAATGCGCCTAAATCCAACTCGCCTGGCTTAACGCGCGCAAGGTGGTTGTATTCTTGTTCAGCATCATGGTGCAATACAAATGTCATTGAGGTTGGAAAGATAACAAAATTACCTTCTAACCCTAAGCAGCGAGAAACTTTCATTAAGTGAGCTTCAAGTCGGTAAGCAGGTGTTCCGAACTTATGAAGTGCTTTGCCAAGCTTAATGATAAACTTGCGTTTTATGCGGAATTCTTGATCGTTCAACGTCTAAGCCTAATAAATTGCAATTAACCTATAACCAATCCACGCAAATCAATGGATTGTACTATTTAAAAATTGCGCGAATATTAACTTATTTTGTCGATTTTTTGCTAGAAAAAAATGAAAAATATGCACTTTTTTTCAAATCTAAATCGTAATGGCTATTTTTCTATTAAAACTGAAAAGGTTACTGCGCATTTAGTTTGGCAGACAGTAACCTTTTTACATGTCAATTTTATGAATCCGAATGCTTCATTGGATCTTTTAGGGTCACCTTTAAAATCAGGTAGCCAATGATGCCTGAAATTACAGAACCAAGGATAATGCCCAATCGCTCGTCGAACATTCGGTTAATTCCTGACTCTTCAAATGCAAGAGAGCCAATAAATAAACTCATTGTAAAGCCAATTCCACACAATGCAGAAGTACCATACAAACTTGCCCATGTCATATTGTTGGGCATTTTAGCGATCTTCATTTTTATAAAGAGAGCACAAATACCAAAAATACCGACCTGTTTGCCGACAATAAGACCAAGAGCAATACCAATAGGAACTGGGTGCAATAGCATTTCGGCATTCACGCCTGAGAGCGAAATTCCAGCATTCGCAAATGCGAAAATGGGTAATACAAAAAATGCGACGACAGTGTGTAAATCATGCTCCATGGTTTTCAGTGGTGATGGGGCGTCATTGTCTTTGGTATTGAGCGGAATAAATAAAGCTAAGACAACACCAGCTAATGTGGCATGAACGCCTGATTTTAATGTCGCAATCCACATAATGATGCCGACAAGAATATATGGACTCTTAGCGATAACATTACTGCGATTCATGATGGCTAACACGGGGATACAAAGTGCAACAACTATCAATGCCGTAATGGAGATCTTGGAGGTATAAAATAAAGCAATAATTACGATGGCCCCAATATCATCAAAAATTGCCAATGACGTTAAAAAAATCTTAATGGATGTAGGTACTTTACTTCCGAGTATTGCGAGTATGCCTAACGCAAATGCAATATCTGTTGCTGCAGGTATCGCCCAACCATTTTGTGCCGTTGGGTCACTGTGATTAAAATACAAGTATATGAGTGCGGGTATTGCCATACCACCTACAGCGCCAACCGCAGGTAAAATAATGCTTTCCTTGTTAGACAGCTCACCTTCCATGAGCTCACGTTTGAGCTCTAAACCAACCATCAAGAAGAATACGGCCATTAAACCATCGTTTATCCATAGCAAGAGTGGTTTAGCAACCTCCAAAGCGCCTACTTTAACTTCTACAGGAGTACTGAGAAGTAGCTGGTAATAAGGCTCTAACGGTGTATTAGCAATAATGATCGCTAGCATCGCAGCAATCATTAATATGATCCCGCCAGCAGATTCTAATTTGAAAAAGTCAGTGATAAAGGAAGGTTTAGTATTTTCCATCTTCAAGACAGGCCTCCATAAAACAATTATTGAAGAAAACCATAGCAAATCACTCGGGTATTTCCCACAAAAATTGACATTTTATGTCTTAAATAAAACGAAGGGCGATCAGTCTTTGGCGAGTGCGACGAGGAATTCGTGCTTAAGTTTCGGTGAAATCATGATCTGTTGATGTTTACCATAAGTGATTATTAATCTATCCAGAGACAGAGCTGGACTTGATATGGGATTGCGTGTTTCTTTGATAGAAGTAATGGATTCGATATCGATGCGCCATTTGAAAGGACCGCTAGTGATGATCAGTTGATTTTTGTTTTGATTAATATAATAACGGGTGCTACCAAGTAGCCATAAGGGAAAAACAACACCAAGAAACAAAATGATCGAAGCAAATAAAGAATTGTGTAAAGTGAGTTCGGTTCCTAAAAGCTTGGCCGCTGCTATAGCGCAAAGAACAACACAAGCCAAAATTACCATTAACAACCACTGATCTATCTTTGAAACAAAAACCTTCACTTTCTAGATGCTCCCTGATTACGAATTCATCACTATATCACAGTATGATATTTAACCGCTTCTAGCAACTAATTAACCTGAATATCACTTTCAATGTCTAAATGACACCTGTGTAAAAATGACGATCTATACCTGATTGTGTTTTTAACAATTATCACAGTCTCACATTGGTTAAGTTATTTAAAATCAGCAGGTTATAAAGTTGGCATGATCTGAGCAATATACAAGCTAATTCATTTTGGGAAACAATAGATGCAAGGGGCTTGTATGAGCAAACAGAAGATTACCGCCATAGCGCTGCTCATGGTGCTGGTGGCCTCCTTTACGGTGCTACTCAGTTTAGGTAGTGAGATTTATCAAACGAAACCGCCAATCGCAACCGAATACAGCAGCACGTCAGGTGATGTTATTTTCAGTGGCAACGACGTTGAGCAAGGACAACTTGTTTGGCGCTCGATGGGCGGACATCAGTTAGGATCAGTTTGGGGGCATGGTTCATACGTGGCACCTGATTGGACCGCAGATTGGCTTCATCGTGAAGCAGGCGCATGGTTGAACATCAAAGCTCAGCAAGAGTTTGGTGTAAATTTTGATGCCCTAGACACAAGTAAGCAAGCAGGCTTAGAACAGTTATTACGTGAAGATATTCGCAAGAATACCGTTACTGAAAATGCGGATGGCACCATCAAGGTTATTTTGTCTGACACCCGTATCGCTGCAATTAATGTTGTGTCTCAACATTATTTGTCACTTTTTGGCAGCGATCCGAAACTGACGAGCCTACGTGAACAGTACGCCATGAAAGAAGGTACTGTGCCAGATCTTGCCCGTCGTGAGCAGCTTAATGCTTTCTTATTCTGGGGCGCATGGGCGGCAATCACTGAACGCAAAGGCGAAGATTACACTTTTACCAATAACTGGCCTTATGATCCTCAAATCGGCAATAAACCAACGTCAGATAATATCGTTTGGTCTATTTTAAGTATCGTGTTTTTAATTGCAGGGGTTGGCGCACTGATTTGGCACCATGCCAGCACCAAGCACGACCCACTACCAGAGCCAGCAAAGCAAGATCCGCTGTTTTTGAATAAGCCGACACCGTCGCAAAAAGCCGTCTATAAATACTTTGTTACTGCGATTGGTTTGTTTTTACTGCAAATTTTCTTGGGCAGTATCACGGCTCACTATGCAGTTGAAGGTCAAGACTTTTATGGCTTCCCGCTCGCAGAAATCCTACCTTATTCAGTGACTCGTACATGGCATACTCAGCTCGCCGTATTTTGGATTGCAACGGCATGGCTTGGAACAGGTCTGTATATTGCACCTGCATTATCTAAGTATGAGCCTAAGTTCCAACGCCTCGGGGTGAACGTACTTTGGGTTGCGTTGGTCATTGTTGTACTGGGATCCATGACGGGTGAATGGTTAGGTGTTCAACAATATTTTGACCTAGACATGAACTTCTTGTTTGGTCATCAAGGTTATGAGTACATTGATTTAGGTCGCGTATGGCAAGTATTGCTATTAGGCGGTTTATTGATTTGGTTAGCCTTGGTTACGGCTTCGATTCGTCCAGCATTAAAAGAGAAAGGCGAGATGCGACCAGTTATCTGGATTCTGTACGCCTCTTGTGTCGCCATTGGTCTATTTTATGGTGCAGGCCTGTTTATGGGCAAACACACCAACTTAGCGATTGCCGAGTACTGGCGCTGGTGGGTGGTTCATTTATGGGTAGAAGGTTTCTTTGAAACTTTTGCAACATCAGTCATTGCATTGATGTTGGTACGTCTAGGGCTGATTCGTGGCCGTAGTGCTAACGGTGCCGTATTGTTCGCCACTGTTATTTTCTTAACAGGTGGTCTTATTGGTACTTTGCATCACCTTTACTTTACGGGGGCACCAACTTCCGTTATTGCTTGGGGTGCGATGTTCTCAGCATTAGAAGTTGTGCCACTGGCATTAATCGGCTTCGAAGCCGTTGAGACTTACCGTTTACGCAAAGCTAGCCCTTGGATGGAACGTTATCACTGGGCCATCATGTTCTTCGTTGCAACCGCATTCTGGAACTTAGTCGGTGCTGGTATGCTTGGGTTCCTGATCAACCCACCGATTTCTCTGTACTTTGTTCAAGGCCTAAACTTAACCGCAACTCACGGTCACGCTGCATTTATGGGTGTGTACGGGATGCTTGGTATTGGCTTGATGCTGTTCTGCTTACGTGGATTAACAGGTAATCTTGAATGGAATGAAGGATTAGTGAAAAAAGCCTTCTGGAGCTTGAATATTGGCCTAGCAGCAATGGTATTTATGTCACTCTTACCAATGGGACTAATCCAATTCTTCGCCGTTATTGAAAATGGCTATTGGTATGCTCGTTCTCCAGCAGTTATTCACAGTGAAGTGGTAGAAAACTTAGTATGGTTAAGAACGATTGGTGATGTAGTTTTCGCATTTGGTGGCTTGTTTATCGGTGTATTCTTATTCGACCTGATAAAGAAAGCTGTTATAGCATCAAAATCTGAGCGTGACGTGTCTCAGATCGCATAAGTTAATTATTAATCAATATAAGGGGCTCATTTGGGCTCCTTTTTTAATGTGGATCAAATTCTGAATATTACCTCAGTGTTAAAGTGACCAATGTAATATTGACGATGGAGATTCTACTATGTTCGCTCAGTCCCAAATAACAGGGGATACCGTTATGGCTCTGAACCAATCTGATTTGACGCGTATTGCGTTAGATATCACCTCAGGGTTAGCGAACCGTGATCGTTTTTCACGCTTGTTGGATACCATCCGTCAAAACTTGCATTGCGATGCGGCAGCACTGTTGTCCTATCACGGCGAATACTTTTCTCCATTGGCTATCAAGGGATTACATGATGACGTATTGGGTCGACGGTTTGTTTTAGATGAGCATCCGAGACTTGAAGCGGTGGCACGTGCGGGAGACATTGTTCGGTTTCCTGCAGACAGCGATTTAGATGATCCTTACGACGGACTCATTCCAAACCAAGGTGATGAACTTAAAGTTCACGCTTGTATCGGTCTCCCCCTATTTGCCAATGAAAGGCTAATCGGCGCAATTACCATTGATTCGTTTGATCCAAAGCGATTTGATCAATTCAGTGATTTTGAGTTGCGCAGTTTAAGTGCCATTGCGGCTGTTTCGCTCAACAACGCATTGATGATGGAAAAACTCGAGCAGAGAGCAATAAAAGATCAATCCAACAACGCTACCGTTTCAAGCTTGAATGAGCACAATCAAGATTCTGAAATGATTGGCCAATCGCAATTAATGCAAAACTTACTTCAAGAGATAGCCGTTGTCGCACACAGTGATTTAAATGTGTTGATTACTGGAGAAACAGGAACGGGTAAAGAACTTGTTGCCCGTTCTATTCATCAAAAATCACGCCGTGCTGAGCAGCCTTTAGTCTACCTGAACTGTGCAGCTTTACCTGAAAGTGTTGCTGAAAGTGAATTATTTGGCCATGTGAAAGGTGCATTTACTGGGGCTATTAGCCATCGTAGTGGCAAGTTCGAAATGGCAGATAAAGGCACGTTATTCCTCGATGAAATCGGAGAATTACCGTTATCCTTACAAGCTAAGTTATTGCGAGTACTTCAATACGGTGACATTCAAAAGATTGGCGACGATCGTAGCCTGCAAGTTGATGTAAGAATCATTGCTGCGACCAATAAAGATTTAAAAACAGAAGTGATGGAAGGGCGTTTTAGACCTGATCTTTACCATCGTTTAAGTGTCTTTCCAGTACAAGTACCATCGCTCAGAGAGCGAGAAGGAGATATCACCTTACTCAGTGGTTTCTTCATTGAACGTTATCGTCAGAAGCTAGGTTTGAAGCACCTAAAATTAGCGCCGAGTAGTTTGGTGTTGTTGAATCATTATGCTTGGCCTGGAAACGTACGTGAATTGGATCATGCCATCCATCGCGCAGCCATTATTGCACAAGCGCATTCAGGTGAAGAGCTGTGTACCATCAAGCCACAGCATTTTGAATTGTCAGGCGCTACAACGGATGCGCAGCAATCAACTCATATTACGAATTCGTCAACAATGAAGGTGATAAAAGGCTTAAGTTTGAAACAAGCTGTTGATGAGTTTCAATCAGATTACATCAAGCAAGTACTGGATGAGAACAATAATAACTGGGCTGCAACTGCACGCTATCTAAAACTTGATCCAGGTAACTTACACCGCTTAGCTAAGCGACTGGGATTGAAAGGCTAGAGGGTCAGCCTTTCAATTTATCTTGAATCATTGCAGTGATATATGATGCACCTTCACACTTAACGTCTTTAAGTTGGCTTTCCATCTGTTGAGCTAAATTAGCTAATAATTTTCTATCCGTGATGCCGTTGTGCTCAACCATAGTAAGTAACTGATACGGTGTCATTGCAAACGTGTGTTGCTGCCCTTCACTTAACGGTATTTCGAGTGTTATTTTGCATTGTCCTACAGTTTTCAATGCTGCTTTGGAAAACGAAATTTGTTCCAATACTCGACTTTCTATGCCGAGCATTCTTGCCATATGCTTCACGTCTGTTTTTGAGCCTCCGAAAAATTCAAAATCTGACAGTAGAGATTCATCGTTATTTGTGAGATTAAGGCTGGGGTATCTATCTTTCAGCTTCAGTGTTACCTCTGGCATTTTATACGATTCTTCTGGTTGTGTGGCTGAGGCTTTTTGTGAAGGTTGAGAGGCATGATATTGATGTGGAAGAGATTCAATCATTCTCTCGCTCTTGTTAAAAGCAAACGATGAAGTAAAGAAACTACAGAGTGATTTTATCGCAGAGTAAAAGGAACCTTTTACACTCGACAATGAACTGCCAATCACTTTTACATCGAAGTTCGACAACGTTTGTGGAAGTGACTCTAAAGGACATGACTCTTCAGTGTGGTGTTGGCCGATACCTGTCATTTCAAGGACAATGGGGCTACAAGCCATAATAAACTCTCATGAATTGATTGTGTCACTCACATTAACTTAAATAAGGTTGCTCGAAATTGATTGACCGTTATTTCATGATGAATCTGTATTCATTTAAAGTCGTTAACACTGCTTTAAGATAATAACTACAGCTAACAGGTGTCACCCTAATGAGTTTTGCATTAAGAGCATCAGTGGTAAAAAGTTGAAAACAGCTCTGACCTTGAACAGGGATTAACGTATACTAGCGGCGACTTTGTTATAGGAGTGTATTGTGCTGTTAGTTGTTCGCTGTTTAATTTTAGCTATTGCGTTAGTTACGGTTTTTGTTTTTAGTGGTTTATATTGCCTGTTAAGACCTCGTCATCGTGATAATGTACATGTGTTAGCTCAAATTTTTTCTAAAGTCAGCACCGTTTTGGGTATCAAGTTAGTTGTGAGACTGCCTAAGGTTTTGCCTCCTGCCCCTAATGTTTATGTTGCTAATCATCAAAACAATTATGACATATTCACTCACACTGCTGTTGTACCAAAAGGCACAGTAAGCATCGGCAAAAAAAGTCTTGCTTGGATACCTTTTTTCGGCCAATTGTATTGGCTATCTGGCAATATCCTAATTGACAGAAAAAACCGTCATAGCGCTGTAAGTACGATGGCAAAAGCGGCTGAGAAAGTTCGTGATGAAAAACTATCAGTTTGGGTTTTCCCTGAAGGCACGCGTTCAAGAGGCCGTGGTTTACTGCCTTTAAAATCGGGCGCATTTCACACGGCGATTGCTTCTGGTGCTCCCGTTGTTCCTGTGGTTGCAAGCTCTCAAAATGATATCAAGTTAAACCGTTGGAATAATGGTACAGTAATCATTGAAATGATGGAGCCAGTAGCAACGGAAGGGTTAGCGAAATCAGATGTGAAACAACTCTCAGAAACCGTATTTCATCAAATGAAAGCTAAGTTAGAACAGTTAGATAATGAGGCTGCAAAGCTAAAATAAACTGGCAAAGAAAAATCTATCTCAGTAAAATTGGTGAGATATTTTTGCATTGGAGTTTTTTATGTCTGTTGAACGTTTGCTTAAAGAGCAATTTACAGAAAATCGAGCAATTGTTGATGAATTACTGGCGGACGGTTCTTTACCTGATGTGGAGTATATTATTGAGCATCATATGTCCTGTCGCAGCTTTGACCGTCTTGAAAAAGCGGCAGTAGAGGCATTCAAACTGGGTTATGATGTTTCAGATGCTGAGGAATTTGAACTGGAAGATGGCAGTACCATTTTCTGTTTTGACGCAGTTGCTCATCACGAATTAGATGTTGAACTTCTAGATAAAGCGACTGAGCAATTCGTGCAATTAGCGGTAAAATTAAAAGTAGATTATGACGGTTGGGGAACCTATTTTATGGATGAAAACGGCCCTCAAGAAGAGCCGCCTGTTCTTCACTAATCAATAAACTAATGTAAATGTTTTTCGGCTGACTTTCGGTAGATAATACTGCGATTTCGGCCGTTAAGTTTTGCCCGATATAACGCTTTATCAGCCTGAGATACCCACATTAGACTGTCTTTTATTGACTCATCCAAATCGCATATACCTAGACTGATGGTGACATTAAAAGATTCACCTTCGATATTAAATTCAAGCGCTTCTACTTTTTTTCGCAGCCTTTCAGTAAAACAAATCGCATCAGCACTGTCTGTACCTGCGAGTACAACGCCAAACTCTTCGCCGCCATAACGGCCAGCACAATCGGTTTCCCTTAATGACTGATTGAGTAGATGTGCGATTCTTTGAATCACAATATCTCCGGTCTGATGTCCAAATTGGTCATTGATTTTCTTGAAGTGATCAATATCTAGCATCACTAAACTGGCAGGAGAATCATAACGATTAAAACGTTCAAATTCTCTTTCCATGCATTGTTGCCAGTGACGACGGTTATGCAGTTGCGTCAGTTCGTCCGTTTGACTCAGACGTTCTAAAATTTTGTTGGCACTGTTAAGCTGCAATTTACCGACAGCAATATCAGTGACGTCATAAATAATGAGACTAATGTGTGACACTTCACCTGTTAATGACATCAAAGGCTGAAGCGTGACATTTTGATACATATGTTCAGCCCGTCCCGTTATTGGACGAAAGTTTTTAAACTTAAAGACAAATGGTCGTTGTTCCCAGCTGATAAAAGAGCGATTTCTAAGCAGAAAAACCGATTCCATTTTCTGCTTAAGCCAATTCGCTTCAAGATCAGGGAATTCTTCAAAGAGGTTTTTATCTTTTAAATCATTGGGTGATACACCGCTGTGGTTTTCCATAAAGCTGTTCCACAGCTTTATATTGTAATTTTTATCTAAAACAACAATGCCAACTTCAATGGTTTGTACCATGTCAATCAACCAATGAAACTCGCTTATATGGGTATCATCTGTAGACATCGCAACTCCTATGATTCAAGCAAATAGCTGAGTTTGTTTGTCATCGTAGGCAGTGAGTCTTCTGTGAACAGCAACAGTAAGTCACACTGAATATTATGATCTTGAATACGGTAATTAATTTCCATTGCCAATGTTCGTTGCCATTTCTCTGCATTGTCATGAATGAGCTCATTAGCGGTACAATGCCTGCCTAATACAACAGGGTGACTTTGGCTGAACGGCATGTGCATTTGCTCAGAAATACCATTCAAAAATGCACCGATGAGAACGTTCCCGGTATCGATTAATACTTCAATCTCAGCTTGGCTTGAATCAGGATGGTTAATGTTCATCAATTTTGCCATGTCATCAAAGCTAGAGTCATGGAATAACAATAGGGCTTCACCAGCAACACCTGCACCAATGAATCCTTGGCAAAGCGCTGAAATTTGTTTGTCATTCTCTGTCGCTTTTAATGCCATTGTCAGTTCGCTGACTTCAAGCACATTAACCGTCGGAATGGGTAATGGAACATAAATATCAAGCAGTTTAGCTAACAGATCAGCAGCACGACCCATCGCAACATTAGCAATTTCTTGGCAGGCATCGCGCAGGTCAACTTTGATCATTGGAGCATCATTAGCTTGCGCATTATAGTTGCCATTGTATATGCCGTATTCTTGCAAAATATGACTTAATGCTTCAGTGCTGATGGGTTTTTGGATGAAGTCGATTGCGCCTAATGATTTTACTTTTTCGTAGGCTTTAAGTTGAATGTCGCCAGATACGACAATAATCATTGCGGGTAAGTCGAGTTTTTGGACCGTTTTTAAAACTTGAAAGCCGTCCATCACCGGCATGGTTAAGTCCAGAAATACGACTTCGCCTTTACCTGCTTTAATGGCTTCGAGCCCTTCCATGCCATTTTGTGCAAAAGTAATCGATACATCCCAGTCCTTTGGCAATACTCGAGCCATTTGCTTGCGTGCCATTGCTGAGTCATCACAGATTAATACCTGGGTGGTCATGGGTTGAACGAGTCCTTCTTTGCCATCACTCATGGGTGATTTTTATTATTGTAGACGCAAATCATCATGCTTTGATATCAATGTGTTTAGATTGATTCAAAAACATCGTCCTAGTCTTTGAAGCATGTCATATTTTATTTATTTATTGGTTGGCAACATTTTGACGATAGTCAATTTATAAGTGAATGGTATACCGAAAATTAACAATGTACCAAAGAACTTGTTCAATTAATGTTTTTTAGGCCAAAAAGTGATCAATTTTCATCTTGAGTGATAATTAATCTTATTTTAGGTAAGCTTGTGTTTTTGCTCTATTTATTGTTGAGGTGTTTTTGCCTCGTAAATTGACACCTTATAATACAGATAACTCATGGGTTGAAAATATGTCATTTCAAAATATTAAATTAATCATTAAGGATCAGGTTGCATTTGTTGTGTTGCACCGTCCTGAAAAAATGAATGCACTTAATTTTCAAATGTTCAAAGAGTTGGACAGTGCTTATCGAATATTAAAAAGTGACAGAACATTGCGAGCAGTTGTTATCACAGGAGAAGGAGAACATTTTTGCAGTGGTCTCGATATAAAGTCTGTCATGGCTTCTAAAGTGTCTGCGCTTAAACTGCTATGGAAATGGCTACCGGGAAATGCCAACTTAGCGCAGCGGGTTTCCATTAACTGGCAACGCCTGCCTGTTCCTGTCATTGCTAAGATCAGTGGACATTGTTATGGCGGTGGAATGCAAATTGCACTGGGAGCAGACTTTCGCATCGTATCTCCAGACAGTGATTTTTCTATTATGGAAAGCAAATGGGGGCTGATGCCAGACATGGCTGGTTTGGCTAATTTACGTCACATCATGCCGAAAGATAAGGCAATGAAGTTGACGATGACATCCGAAATTATTGATGCTAACAAGGCGCTTGAATACGGGCTCGTGTCTCAGGTTACTGCTGATGTTGAATCTGAAGTAACTAAATTGATTGGGCAGTTTAGGACACGATCACCTGATGCCTTGGCAGGGATAAAAAAAGGTTATTATCGAAACTGGTCTGCAAGTGTCCGAAGTTTATTGAGGCGTGAAACGTGGTATCAAATCAAATTACTTTTAGGAGGGAATCAACGTAGAGCCGTTTATCGTCAAACAATGGATAAATCTGCTCCTTATCATCACAGGCGTTTTAAATAGTATTGAGTTACTGCGACTTGAGTCTCATAAACGGATTTAGTGCCATTGCCTGTTGGGATACGTCCGCTATATTTGATTTTGTTACACTCCAAGGGAAACGCCCTTTAGTAGCAACCGCTTTCAGTTGAGTTTCATTTTTAGCACTGTCTCTTGGCTGCTTTGTTTTTGCATCAGCTTGTTGTATTTGTTCTTTTGTTAAGGGCTTATAACTTTCTGGAGGCTGAGGTACCGCAGCTTTTGGTTTTGATTTTTCTATTTGATCTTGTTCTTTGAGAATATTTTGCGCCTCTTGTTTAACTTGTTGGTTATCAACAGAATTGTTAAATGTGCCGTATTTTGTTTTACCTGATTCTTTTGAAGGAAGTGTAGAAATCGAGTCTTGGATGACTTGAGCTCTTAAATCATCATAAGGTTCTACATTTTGTTTGGAGTAGCGTTCGCCAGTACTGGGTGTTAATTGATATTTGTTATCTAAATAATTGAGTACCTTAGCTGCGAGGGCCATCGCTGCTTCTGATATTGAGAATTTACTTTGTTTAAATTCAACAGTGCTTTTCGAGATGAGCGACGTTTTATTGGTTTTAGGCCTAGAGAGACCAGAGGTGCTCGGACTGGTTTCAGGCTTAGAGAGACCAGAGGTGCTCGGACTGGTTGAGCTTTGGGGAGAAACTGAGCTTGATGCCATGATGTTAATTCCTTCTTTTTTATTTATTTTAGTCGAAAGTATCATCAAGCGAGTTTAAATATACTTAATTCAGCCTTAATGTTTATCATTGGTATATGATGTTAGTTGTTGATTAAATTATAAAAAAAAGGCAGCCTTTTGGCTGCCTTGTAGAATTAACAATGATTCAGATTAAGCGTGACTGACAAGCACCAAACGAATCGCATCAAGTTGTAATGGGCAATCATTCATATAACCGCTGAGTTCTTGAATCTGCTCACGCAAGTGAGCCAATTCTTCATCACGAATGTTTGGATTAATGGCTTTTAACGCCTCTAAACGCTCAAGTTCAGCAGTGATTTGAGTCGTCATAGACTCACGAGCGTCTTCGACCAGTAGCGCTAGTTTTTCTTCAGCAACATCTTGCGCTTTAGGTAATAACGGATGAATTTGCGCTTGTGAAGCGGTAACCAGTTTACTACCAATGTGACGGTTTACGGCACTGAGCTGACGATCAAAGCCATCATAGTCCACTTTATCAGAAAGATTATTACCGGCTTTATCCAATAGTACGCGTATTGGCGTTGGTGGTAAGTAGCGATACAGTTGGCTTGACTTCGGCGCCGAAGCGTCCGCCATATACATTAACTCTAAGAACAGAGTGCCTGCTGGTAGAGCTTTGTTTTTCAGAATCGCTACACTCACAGAGCCAGTTTCAGAACTTGTTATTAAATCTAACCCAGTCTGAACAATGGGATGCTCTTGGGTGATGAGCGCAATATCATCGCGTGACAGTGCAGTTTCACGATCAAAGGTTATGGTAATACCATCTTCAGGTAAGCCCGGATAGGTTGGGAACAGCATATGTTCACTTGGCTTTAAGATAATGGTGTTTTCACCGTTATCTTCTTGATCGACACCAATAATGTCCCATAAGCGGATCACAGCGCTAATTAAGTCAGTATCTTCATCACGCTTAGCCAAACGCTCAACCAACTCTTGTGATTTTTTACCACCATGAGAGTTGATTTCAAGCAGTCGATCTCGACCTTGCTCCATGGCTTGCTTGAGCTCTTTGTATCGTTGTTGGGTATGATTCATCACTTGTGTCATCGCATCTTCGTCGCCAGTAGTTAGGCAAAGAAGTAGCTCACTCGCGAATTCTTTATACAGCATATGACCAGATGGACACGTTAGTTCAAATGCATTTAAGCCTTGATGATACCAATTCATCAGAGCTTCTTGCGCCGTATCTTTAAAGTACGGTAAATGAATATTAACATCGTGTTGTTGACCAATTCGATCAAGACGACCAATACGTTGCTCAAGCAAATCTGGATTCAGCGGTAAATCAAACAGTACTAATTGACTCGCAAATTGGAAGTTACGACCTTCAGAACCAATTTCAGAACAAATTAACGCTTGTGCACCACCGTCTTCTTGCGCAAAGTAAGCACCAGCCTTATCACGATCGATGATCGACATGTCCTCGTGGAACACTGTCGCTTGAATGCCTTCACGTAAACGAAGGGCTTCTTCAAGACTTAATGCCGTATCGGCTTGGCTTGCAATAATCAGTACTTTTTGACTGCGATGATTTTTTAAGAACTCAATTAACCAGTCCACTCGAGGATCGAACTTCCACCACTCCGAGTTTTCAGAATCAAATTCCTGATAAATCTTTTCTGGGCTTAAGGCTTTTTTTACCTTTAACTCAAGCTGAGCGGCACCTGTTGACATGCCCGTCGACATCATGGCATTGACACGTGCTGCCGTGCGATATTGCTCTGGCATGACTTGAGGTTGAGGATTAAAAATACGCTGTGGGAAGCCTTTTACTGAAGCACGACTGTTACGATAAAGCACACGGCCGGTACCGTGACGATCCAGTAATTCTTGAAGTAACTCATTACGTGCAGCGTGTTGTAATTCAGCATCAACATCATTGCTTTGAATCATTTGAATATTTGGGTTGATGTCTTTTTCAGTCAGTAACTCTGTTAAGCTGTTGATGGCTTCATTAGAGAGCTGTTCTTCACTCACTAAGGCATCAGCCGCTGCCGCCACATCACGATAACCTTCTTCTTCTTTAATGAAGCTTTCGTAATCGTAGAAACGGTCGGGATCAAGCAAGCGTAAGCGAGCAAAATGACTTTGATGTCCGAGCTGATCAGGTGTTGCAGTAAGTAAGAGTACGCCAGGTACAACGTCACTCAATGCCTCAACAACTTGATAAGGACGGCTTGGTTTGTCTTCTGACCACTCCAAATGGTGAGCTTCATCGACCACCATTAAATCCCAATCAGCATCGACAGCTTGCTCTAAACGCTTTTTCTTTCGCAGTAAGTCCATCGAACAAATAATGAGTTGTTCTGTATCGAATGGATTATCACTGTCGGCATAAGCTTCAATGCAGCGTTCTTCATCAAAAACTGAGAACTTAAGGTTAAAACGACGCAGCATTTCAACTAACCACTGGTGTCTTAACGAATCAGGAACAATTACCAGTATGCGCTCTGCTCGTCCAGTGAGTATCTGTTGATGAATGATCAAACCCGCTTCAATGGTTTTACCTAGCCCGACTTCATCGGCCAATAATACCCGAGGCGCAAAACGACGGCCGACTTCATGGGCAATCCATTGTTGGTGTGGAATTAAACCAACACGGGCGCCTTGAAGACCCAGTAAATCCGATGTTGCGAGTTTATGACGTAATAATTGCGAACGATAACGAACACCAAAACGATCTAAACGGTCGATTTGTCCTGCAAAAAGACGGTCTTGGGGCTTATTGAATCGAACATTATGATTCAATAAGGTTTCACGAAGTATGACTTCTTCGCCTGTATCTTGTCGGGTGCCTTTATAGGCAACCAATTGATTTTGTTCTTCAACTTCTGTGATGGTTAATTTCCAGCCTTCATGGCTTTCCACGGCATCACCAGGGTTATAAATAACACGAGTAAGAGGAGCGTCTTCACGAGAAAACATTCTATTATCCCCAGTGGCGGGGAATAACACGGTCACCATGCGACCTTCAACTTGAACAACGGTTCCTAAACCAAGATCGGACTCAGTATCACTGATCCAGCGCTGACCTAATGCAAACGGCATTTTTTACTCTTATCTCCGGGCTGACTCACAAAAGGCGCGTATCTTATACCATCGGAAAAAGATTTACATTAGGGCATGTGGAACTTTGAAACTTATTTTAGTTTTCGCCGTTGATAAAGCGATCACAAGCCCTGTCGTTTTAAGTCTATAGCATGAAATGTGGCGCACTGAGTCAGACGTTCACAGCAAGAGCCTAAGCCTATACCCGTCTTTGACTAAAAACAATCCTATTTACTGGGTTCAGGTAAAAGTGGGTCACCAGATAATGTTTGCAGAAAATCACGCCAAATATCGTGCGTGCGCTGCTTAACTGTTTGATAATCACAGTCAGCGGTCATAATACTGACAATAGTGCCTTGAGCGTACATTTGATAGACCGCTTTACATTGTGCTTTGGCATAATTCTGCCATTGCATCTGTGATTCAATAATGGTTTTAGAAGCTTGCGGTTGAGACTGGTAAGCCGATTTAGCTTTACTCAGATATTGCTTCATTTGCTTTTTAGCGAGTACAGTCTGTTGCTCTTTACATTGAGCAATTTGCAAAGTGTTTTGGGCGTTTTTACAATCTGTAGCAGCAAGGGTTGACGAACTGAATATGAGTGTAGCAATAAGAACGGTTTTCATAATTGAGCTCCGAGAAGAAAAATTTGCTTGAATCGAGCCTGCTTTTGACTTTAAGTTATAAGCATAAGCTTATAAATTGCAAATTAAATCCCCACACAGTTTTACAGGGATAACATCTAAAAGGAATGTATGCATAAGATTGCTACTCTTGGTCCAGCAGGTACGTATTCAGAACAAGCCTGTATCCGCTTTATTCAACAACTTGACGATGCTTGTAAAATTCATTTTTTTCCTTCAATTAAGAAAGTAATTTCAGCCGTTGGCGATGAGTCAGATATTGGTGTGATCCCGATTGAAAATTTTTCAGAGGGATATGTGTCTACCGTATTAGATGAGTTATCGAAAACCGATGTTCAAGTGCTGGCGGAAGTGATGCTGCCTATCCGGTTTTCATATGTCAGTAACCAAGCTAATAAACGAGATGTCGAAACATTGTTTGTACAGTTTGTAGCAAAAAATCAATGCAGTGAATTTTTAGAGTCATTTCATGATGTTGATTTCGTGCAAACTGAAAGCAATATTTTATCTCTTGAACAACTTAAACGCTGTGAAACACCCGCTGCGGCCATCATCCCTAGCGCCGCAGTGAGCCAAGATGAGTTTGCCACGGTGGAAGATAACGTTGCTGATTATGAAGAGAATCAAACTCGGTTTTTGGTATTAGGTAAACCTGCTTTGTCTATCAACTTGCCCATTGATTTAACAACCAGCGTTAAGACCTCTATTATCGTTTTTAATGATGATGATTGTCCTGGTGCACTCAATGAAATTTTGAACGGGTTCGCCAGTAGAGGCATCAATTTATTGTCCATCATTTCTCGTCCCACTCGGCAAGCTTTTGGGCAGTATTTTTTCTATATCGATTTAGAAGGACACGCACAAAGTCCAAATGTGGCTTCAGCACTGAGGGTCATTCAATCACAGCATCGAATAAAGATTTTAGGAAGCTATCACAAGATACACAGTGAGTAGGGGATATTAAAATTTAATAAAAAAATCGTATCTTTTTTCCCCAGCATAAGCTTTACTAAGAAGTATCTGCTGGCAGAACCAAAGGGAGGGTGACTGTAACCGTTATTCATTGAATGTGTTATTCACTCAGCATTTTTGGAGGCGCCATGGACCGAGACGACACTAAGCTGTTTGTATTAGATACCAATGTTTTATTGCATGAACCACTAGCGATATATTCTTTTAAGGAACATGATGTTGTAGTACCGATGACGGTACTGGAAGAGCTCGATAGTATTAAGGACAGAAAACGTGATGTAAGCCGTGATGCCAGAGTGGCTATACGAACGTTAGAAGATACTTTGGGCGGGGACATTACCCCTGAACAGCTTGTAAAAGGCGTAGAATTACCCGCAAGACCGGGTCATGAGGACGCTACTGGACACCTCTCTATTTTCCCTGATCACCAGATTGAATTTACGATTGGCACTTTGCCTGGTGATAACAACGATAACCTCATCTTAAACACGACTTTACACTTACAAAAGCTTCATGCGCCACGCATGGTTGTTTTGGTGACTAAAGACATCAATATGCGTCTCAAAGCCAAAGGGGCAGGCATTCAGCAAGTTGAAGATTATCGACGCGATCAGATCATCGATGATGTTCGTTTTTTAACAAAAGGGTTCCATCAATTTTCAGGTAACTTCTGGAAGCATGTTGGCGATATCGACTCTCAGAGAGAGGGACGAAAAACGTTTCACCAAGTTCCAATGGCGGAAATTGATACTGACCTGCTCTATGTTAATCAATACTTAATTGATGAAGACTCCGATTTTTGTGGACGTGTGGTTGAGAAAACCAGTGACCACGTAAAATTTCAAGACTTAAATCGAGAGCGTTTAATGAATTTAGACGCTTGGGGAATTCGCCCTAAAAACGTCTATCAAGGTATGGCGATGCAGGCCTTATTAGATTCTGATATCGATATGGTTATTCTTACCGGCCCTGCAGGCTGCGGTAAGACTTTACTGGCTATGGCTTCTGCCTTGGAACTTGTTATTGAACGCAACCAATATGACAAGATTATTGTGACCAGAAACACGCCAGAGATTGCCGAATCCATTGGTTTTTTACCGGGCACGGAAGAGGAAAAAATGGGGCCTTGGCTTGCGGCAATTACCGACACACTTGAAGTATTGCACAAGCATGATGTTAACCCATCCGGAAGTATGAATTACATTATGGAGAAGGCGAATGTGCAGATGAAGTCAATCAACTTCATGCGTGGTCGTTCGATTCAAAATGCAGTGGTATTACTGGATGAGTGCCAAAACCTAACCGCTTCACAATTGAAAACGATGATCACACGTATGGGAGAAGGCACTAAATTGATTTGTTGCGGCAACTTAGCGCAAATCGATTCCAACTACTTAACTCCAGTAACTTCAGGTCTTACTTACATTGTTGAGAAGTTTAAAGACTTTGATGGCAGTGCAAATATTTACCTAAATGGTGTCGTTCGTTCACGTCTTGCTGAGTTTGCGGAAGAGCAACTGTAGCAAGCAAAATGAGTTGATACTTCAACCGCTACTGTGTTGGGGTATCAACTAAAATAACTTGGCCTAAGGTAACGCATTTATCCCCGTAATCGCTATTTTCTCCGGAGACAAAAGTGGCTTCAAAGAGCCTTTTGTGGTCATGGCTATGAGTCAGTGGCCGCAGTTCAAACTTATATTCTTCTTTAATCTTTTGGCATGCTTTGGAAATATCTATAACATCAAAAGGTTTTGACGTCGGCTTTGACTTCATTTCTTTGGCTTCATGAAAATTACGAAGTGCCACGGTTTTAAGTTGCTCAGCTTGGTCCTCATGTAAGTGATTATTTTGCAGTAACAGCGTTACAGACCATTCAATAAAATCTACAAACGTCTTTAATTTTGGTGAACCTTGTTGTATTGCAATTTGAAGTATTGCCTTTTCATCTTCAACTTCAACTTCAACTTCTGTCGTATCCACTTCAGCTTGTGCATCAAGAGGTGAATATGTTTTCTGGGAGTGCTGCTGAAGATATCGAGAGATAAAAGCCATATCAATTACTTAAATTAACAATGAGTTGTTACATTTTATGTTGCTAAACTTGAATGTAAGGTGAACAATTTTATGTTTATATGAATTATTTATAAAAAAAGGTAATTTAATTATCTAAAATTTTAATTTCATTGATACTGATTTATCGAATGAGTGTATGTATTCGCTTTTGTATTTAAGTTGTCACAATTTCAGATCAATTTAGCTAAAGGGATCTAAACTTATTTACGATCATAGGCTTATTAGCATTACGTATGTGACATCAAAATGTGAGAGGGTTATAATGCTAAGCGAACGTCATCCTGACTGGTAGTACAACAGGGACAATAAATGAAACCGACCGAACCTGTTCAGCAACTTACAGCACCCATTCAACGAAATTATAACCGAGCCGTTTTTTATACCTATATAGGTGTAATTGTCATGGCGTTATGGGTCGCCTGGGTAGCGTATGGCGAGCAAAAAGCACAGGTAATGAACGAACGTGAGCAGCAAATTGATCGCCACGTTTTACAAGTCGATTTATTATTAGAATCCAGTATTCGAGCCATAAAAAGTTTGCGGGATGTTGCGGTTGATTACTTAAAGCGTGGTGAACCTGCTAATGATAAAACGCTGCCGAAATATGAAAAATTTGCTCAGAAAAACCAAGTTTTTTCTTTAGAGCCAGAATATTCTAAAGCGGGTAAACCTTTTACCAATATGGGGCAAATTACTGGCGTTGGCTCTTTAAAGCATCGAGATGAAAATTTTTATCGCGAATTACAGATGCTGTATGAGCTTTCTCTTTCTTTTCCTGTTGCGAAAGATACCGCACAAAAAACCTCAGCGATTTATTACATCTCAAAGCAAAAGATGATGTCGTATTATCCTTGGCCAAAGGATAGTAGTACCTTTCGTGAAGAACTCTTAAATCAAAAACAGTTCCAACTTGTTGGACCCGAAATGAACCCTCAGCGGAGTGTTTCTTGGCGACCTGCATATGTAGACTCTACTAATAAAGGATTGTTAACGACGCTGGAAGTCCCTATCTACGATAATGATAGCTTCATGGGTTCCATCAACTTAGATATGACTTTGGCTGAACTTTCCAAACAGATCCGTTTGTATTTTAAAATGCCTGGCACGGTAATATTGCTCGATCAAAACAACAATGTACTGTTCCACAGTGACATTGATTCTAGCGATATGACTCGGGTGTACCACATCAGTCAGCGTATCCCTGCTGAGTTGCATTCTTTATCTGAATCAGATCTTTTTGAAGCTCAAGATGGTTTTATCCGTAACGGTTATTATATCCACTCTGTTGCTTTGCATAATGCGCCGTGGCGCTTGCTGTATTTGCAGAGCGTGGATGATATGTTTAACGATGCATGGAGTAAACTCCAACAAACCTTTTTTCTTGTTGTGCTTGCGCTGTCATTGTTGGTTACCATTGTCCACTGGCAAACGCGTCGCTCCTTTGTGACACCGGCTTCACAGCTGCTTTCTCATCTTGAAGGTTGCTCACAAGAACCGTTGCCAGTTCCGACAAAAACGACACCAGGTTGGATGCCTTGGTTCCAATTAGTGAGTCGAATTTTCGAAGAGAACCAGCAGTACACGCATCATTTAGCTGAGCAAAACAAACGTTTAGATAAGTTAGTTGCCATACGAACAGAAAAACTCAAAGAAACTACCGAGCGACGTGAACGAGAATACGCACTGCTTCGCTCCCTGATTGATTCGATACCAGAAGCGATCATTTTTAAGGACAAAGAAGGTAAGTACCTCGGTTGTAACAAAGCGGCTGAGCGCATGTTGGGGTATACCGAAAATGAGCTGATTGGGCAGTCATCAGAGACCATGACTCATCCAGAGTTGGGCGATCGAATTCGTGCTGAAGATGAGCAGATATTAAAAGATAAAACACCGCTGCGCTACCAAGAGAAAATCGAGCTCGCAGGGAAATCAGTATTATTAGATACCCTTAAACTTCCTTTCTATAATCGCCGTGGTGAACTGCTCGGTTTGATTGCGGTATGGCGTGATGTCACTCATGAATATGAAAGTGCAGAGCAGTTACGCTTATCTGAAGAACGTTATCATTTGGCCATGGATGCAGTAGAAGATGGTCTATGGGATTGGTATCTGGATTCTGAGCAAATCATCTGCAACCCAGCCTTTTTCACCATGATCGGCTATCAACCTGATGAATTTCCGGCTTTATTATCGACCATTGACGATATGATCCACCCGGATGATAGACAGCGCGTTCAGGAGTATCGCTCTCAGTATCTTTCCGAGCCTGACTCAGTCTACGAAATTGAGTTTAGAATGCTGGGTAAAGCAGGTATGTACTTCTGGCTATTATCACGTGGACGAGTGGTTGAGTTTACTGAGTATGGGCACCCTAAGCGTATGGTGGGTACCCATAAAGACATCACTCGACAGAAGATTAATGAAGTTGCGTTATTAGAAGCCAAGCAGGACGCAGAGTCTGCCAATCTATATAAAAGTGAATTCTTGGCAAATATGAGCCACGAGATCCGTACCCCGATGAATGCCATTATTGGTATGTTGGAATTGGCGCAACGAACCGCCCTCACTGAGCAACAACATGACTACCTAACCAAAGCGGGATTCTCCGCTCAATCATTGCTTCGTATTATCAACGATATTCTTGATTTCTCTAAGATTGAAGCGGGTAAACTTGAGCTTGAAAAAGTGCCGTTTGCGCTTGATAAAGTGCTCGATCACGCCCTTGATTTAAATGTGTTAAAAGCCCAAGAAAAAGACGTTGAAATGTTACTTTATGCGCCCGTTACCGCAGGCTTAACCTTGAAAGGTGATCCACTGCGTTTGGGACAAGTGCTCATTAACTTGCTTTCTAATGCAGTGAAATTCACTCAACACGGTGAAATCGAATTAGGTTGTGAAGACGTTGGCGAAAGAGATCATCGTATAACGCTACAATTTTGGGTGCGTGATACGGGGATTGGTATTGATAAAGAGAAGCAAGCGCAGTTATTTGATGCTTTTGCTCAAGCTGATGGTTCAACAACGCGCCAATACGGTGGAACAGGCTTAGGGTTATCGATCAGTCAACATTTGGTTTCAATGATGGGGGGCAAACTGCAAGTTCAAAGTGAGCCTCATTTGGGCAGTACTTTCAGCTTTACAATCAGCTTTGAAATTGCAGAAGAAACGAAGCAAATACCGCTGGTTGTGCCATCTAAGTTGAATAACATTAAAACCTTAGTGGTTGATGATAACCCTACAGCGCTGCAAATATATTCGACGTTAATGAGAGATTTTCATTTTGATGTTGATACAGCAGAAAGTGGCGTCGAAGCGCTTTATAAGCTCAACGAAGAGCCAATTGATTTGCTTTTGATTGACTGGATGATGCCAGAAATGAATGGCGGACAAGTGATTGAAGAGCTTCAAATGATGGTTGAAGAAGGCCGTATCGATAACATGCCAAAGATCATCATGATGACAGCGTATGCGTCAGAGCCTATTCAAGGTGAAGTTGATGAATCCAAGGTGTCTGCATTTTTACAAAAGCCTTTTAAAGCCTCAGCGTTATTTGATGAAATTATTACGGCATTTGCAGATGAACCTGTCACTATTGATAACGAGGTTATCCAAGAAGAAGACGTTGAGTCTGCAAAAGCAAAGATACTGCTCGTAGAAGATAACTTGATTAACCAGCAGGTCGCCTCTGAGTTATTGAAGAGTGCAGGCTATCAAGTTGAAGTTGCAGACAATGGTCAAATTGCGCTAGATATGATTGCAGAACAGGCGTATTCAGCAGTTCTGATGGATATTCAAATGCCTGTGATGGACGGTTTAACGGCGGCAAGAACATTAAGAGAAACATTCGACCATGAACAGCTTCCTATTATTGCTATGACGGCACACGCAATGTCTGGAGACAGAGAAAAAAGTCTATCAGCTGGCATGAACGCACATATCACTAAGCCTATCGTTCTCACCGAATTATTTGAAACTCTGGAGGAGTGGATCAGTTAACCTAAGTCGCCATACCTTAAAATGTGATTGAAGGGTATGGCTTCAAATCATAGTTGCCTATTTTTTCTCAGGTAGGCATGATAAAGCAGCAAAGAATATTGTATAAAATAACAAGGAGATAGGATGAGATCCTACGTTGCTGCGTTTTCACTTTCCCTACTTGCGTTCTCAACGACCAGCTTTCCTTCATTGGCTGAACAGAACCCCGTTTCAACAATGATCGAATCAAGCCAACAACATAAAGGATTTATGAACCTGTTTTATGATGATAAATCAGGTGACGTCTTTATGGAGGTCAAAGCACTTAATAAGCCGTTTTTGATGGTTACCAGTTTGCCTCATGGTGTAGGCTCAAATGATATTGGTCTCGATCGTGGTCAGCTTGGTCAAACTCGAATGGTGCAGTTTGAACGTTATGGCCCCTACCTTATTTTAAAGCAGCTGAATACAGATTATCGAGCTAATACTCACAATAAAGCTGAAAAACGAGCGGTAAAAGAAGCGTTTGCAGAGTCCATCCTGTGGCGAGGAAAAATTGAGTCAGAATCCAAGCCGCGGGTAAAATTGAACGACCTTGTATTGAAAGATCTGCATGGAATAGAGAAACGTTTATTGGCGACCAAGCAGGGGAGTTATAAGCTTAACTCGTCTCACTCGTTAGTTCTCCCTGAGGGCATAAAGTCATTTGAAAAAAATGCAGACATTGATGTTCTACTGACTTATAACACCAATAAAGCGGGAAAATATGCGCAAAGTGTAACACCAGATGCGAATAGTATATCTATCCGCAAACGTTTTTCATTTGTTGCGTTGCCTGACGATAGTTACAACATCAGACAGTACAATCCAAACAGCGGTTTTTTTGCCCAAACCTTTATGGATTATTCCCAACCTGTTAACCACAACATTGTGCAGCGATACATTGTGCGTCATCGTTTGCAAAAGAAGGTACCTGGGGCAGCTCCAAGTGAGGTCGTAAAACCAATCACTTATTATCTTGACCCTGGCGTGCCTGAGCCAATTCGAAGTGCCTTGTTAGATGGCGCTCGCTGGTGGGAGCAAGCATTCACTGATGCGGGTTTTATCAATGGGTTTCAAGTTAAGCTATTACCCGAAAATGCCGATCCACAAGATATTCGTTATAACATGATTCAATGGGTGCATCGCGCAACCCGTGGTTGGTCTTATGGTGCAGTGATCAGCGACCCTAGAACCGGTGAAATTCTTAAAGGTCATGTAACCCTTGGTAGTTTACGTGTAAGGCAAGACTACTTAATTGCCAAAGGGTTAACTGCTGGATGGAAAGATCGAGCCGAGGCAGAAAAAGCATCGATGGATTTAGCGTTAGCTCGTATACGTCAGTTATCTGCCCATGAAATCGGACACACACTAGGTATTGAACACAACTTTGCTGCATCGAGCCATAACAATGATTCCGTAATGGATTACCCACATCCATATATTTCATTGAAAGACGGTGAGATTGATATTTCTAAACCTTACGGAGTTGGACTCGGTGATTGGGATAAGTGGGCGGTTAACTTTGGTTACGGTGAATACAATAAAGGTCAATCAGCAAAAGCGGTTCAACAGCAATTGATTGCCGAGTCTAAAAACAAAGGGATTCGCTTTATTGGTGAAGCTGATTCTCGTTCAGCCAGTGCCGCACATGCTTATGCTAGTCTTTGGGATAATGGTGCTAATGCCATTGATGAGTTAGAACGTATGCAAAAAGTACGTCGAGTAGCGATTGATAACTTTAATCAAAACGCTTTAACCGAAGGTGCTGTTCAAGGTGAATTAATTGATGCGTTTGTACCTATGTACTTAATGAGCCGCTTTCAGATACAAGCCGCAGCAAAATGGATTGGTGGTGTGGATTACCGCACTGAAGAAGGCAGTTCATGGCAATTTGTACCAGCGAAAAAACAGCAGCAAGCCCTTGATGCGTTAATTGATGTATTAGAGCCTAAACAGCTACAAATACCCAGTGAATTACTGCATTTATTTATACCAAAGTCAGGGGATTACAGAGCAACTCGTGAAAGCTTTGCCTCTTCACTAGGAAATTTAGCGGATGAAACCGGAATGGCAGAGGTGCTGAGTCGTCATGTGGTTAAAAATCTATTACAACCTGCTCGGTTAAACCGAGTCAATCAGTCAGCAACAAAAGACAGTAGACAGCTTTCTGTAGCTGCTTTATTAGAACAGTTAACGAAAGCAACATTACTTAAAAAACGTAATTCCACCAATACGCAAGCGATATGGATGCGAACGAATGCTGTTGTCATCGATGAACTGTTAGCAAGCCTGCATAACCCTAAAACCTCACAAGAAGTAAAGTCAGTGATTGCAAAGAAGTTAAGTTATTTAGAAGATAAGCTAGAAAGCAGAGCAAAGCGTGCAAATGATTCACAAGAAGCACACTATTTTTGGATAGCTGAAGGCATTAACAAAGGACTTGAAGAAAAAACATTTCGTTTAATTGAAAAACCATTGCCAATGCCGCCGGGATCGCCGATTTAGTTTTATTATAATGAGTGACGAGCTTTGATATTAGCATTCAGAATAATCAAAATCTTAAGCTTGTCTTTTTTGGAGTCATTTTAATTAATACTATGTTAACTTTAGTTAATAAATATATTTATTTATAACTAATTAAGAATTGGTTCAGATATAGTATGGGATCCTATTTGTCTATAATCAGCCTCGTAACTTGTTAACGGGGTTGCAGTTAAAACAGACTATTCGGAGGTATTATGTTCGCAAGGTTAAGGCATGTTCCATCTCAAGAAATGTATACCCTAGCAAGGCAGAATATTGCTAAGCGAGAAGAAATTAAGCAAACTGGTAGAGACGCCACAGGTGGTATTAATCAGGAACGAACATATGCAGTTGGCTATAATAAGAATCCATTCGAATACAAAGGTTATAAATATAAAATAGCTTCTTTTGAGTCAAAGATAGGTTCGCATGGTGATAATCAAATTCAAATTAAATTAGAAGTCTTCTTAAATGGCGCTGCATCACGACAAGCACAAGACAAAAAAGCCCAAGAAAAAATCCATAGATTAGAAAAGGCATTTACTTCTGTTGCTATAGATGTCAAAGCTAAGGTTGACGCCTCAAAAGTTGAGAAATTTACAACTTACGATCAAGGTACATCAATGGATAAGATTTACAGATATCTCTCTGAAAACCAGAAACATACGGAAGCAGGCAGAAGCTCAATAGTCGACAATCAACCCGATATAGAGTTTGGAAGTCAAGATACTGCGAGATTACTGCCGTAAACATAGATTGAAACAAGTATTTTTAGTTGCTTAGGGGCTGTTGATCTTTCACATTGGCAGCCAAATTATTGCACAAGTTAATGCCAACATGCTTGTGCAATGAATCTTCAGTTTGTCGTATCTAGTAGTAATAGAGCGAAAATGCTTCAATCTAGCAAATGCATTTTCGACTAAGTGCCTATATTTATACAAACACCAATTAATATCAGCATTGCCTATTTTTGAATTACGTTTCCTTGGTATCACAGGTGTCGAGCCTTGAGTTCTTACTTTACATCTTATTTTTTTACTATCGTAACCTTTATCTGCAATAAGGTAATCGGCGTAAGGTAAGATCTCAATCAAATCATTCGCAGCAGTACTATCATGTATACCACCACCAGTAGTAATAAACTCTGTAGGTAAACCGTAACTATCTACTACTAGATGAATTTTGCTGTATGGCCTGCTCTTCTTGGGATGCTGAGCCAGCACTATGTTGATGAGCTTTTATGTAGCTTCCGTCAATAAATGCCCATTCGGTATAAGTATCATGGGAAAGGGCTTTGAATAATCTTTTTAAAATGCCTTTTCGAAACCATAAAAGGAAGCGACGATAGACCGTGTTCCAACGCCCAAAACAATCAGGTAACCAACACGTAAACGATAAAGAATACCTTCTATTGTTTGTCGATGTTCTTACTTGTTGTAGACACGATCTTCAAGCAAAATAGCTTTCAGCTTCGACCACATCACATCTGTGAGCATTAATCGGGGCATGGCAGTCTCGTATAACTTCTTTTTGGCGAAATAAATTATACTCGATTGCCTTCAACGTACAAAGTTCAAACAAAGATCAACAGCCCTTAATTTTTGTTATCAATTTGTTTCGATAATACAAAACACGCTAACCCCATTAAAATATTGGTGATCGGCAATGCCATTAATAGGCCATGTACCCCATAAATTACAGCACCCAAGTAGGCCATAGGTAGCATTAACAGGAATAAGCGGCTTAAATTAATAACTAAAGAGCTCTTCGGTCGGTGGTAAGCATTCAGTACGTTAGCAAAGATGATCACGATTCCCAATGGCCCATAAGCTAAAGGTAAAACCATTACATAAAAACTGAGCCACTTGAGTACTAATGGATCTGAACTGAATACTTCGGCAATAGGCTCAGCCAAAAAATATAGGGGAATATAGAGCAGGGTTTGAAAGATAAAGATAAATTTTATCGCCAGCTTTACCGCTTGTTTTGCTCGCTCTGGTTGCCCAGCACCTAGGTTTTGAGAAATAAAAGGCAGTAGGCTGGATGATAAGGCCATCACCACAATTAACGCTAAAGATTCAATGCGAATACCTGCACCAAAAGCGGCGACTGCAGCATGATCAAAACGCGCTAACATCGCCATTAGCAGTGTATTCGCCAGTGGGTTAATTAAATTCATTAATGCCGCAGGTTTGGCGATATGAGCCAACCTTGCCCAATTATGACGTATCCTCTTCATGCAAAACTCAGTAAAACCTAATAGCTTTTTAGACACAACCAAGATGTAATTTGAAAACCCAAAAGCGATGACCCATGCAATCAAGGTTGCAATGGCGGCACCTTGAATACCGAGCTCAGGGAAAGGGCCAATACCAAAGATAAGAAGAGGATCAAGGATCACATTAATGACTGAGCTTAAAATCATAATCAATGCGGGTGAACGAGTATCGCCTGTAGCCCGAATCCCCTGATTCGCCACCATCATCACCACTAAGATCGGCGCTCCACAGTACCAAATATGTAGATACTGTTTAATCAATTCAATATTGGTAGCCGTTGCACCTAATACCCTAAAAAGTGGCTCAATAGTGAAGAAGCCAATCATCGCTATCACAAGGATGATTGAGAAGCATAATATTAAAGCATCATGCAAAAACACTTTAGCTTGAGATGTATCACCAGAGCCGATTAAACGGCCAAGGTTAGTCGAAACACCAGAACCAATACCAATGGCAATACTGGACATTATCAAGGTTACAGGGAAGGTAAAGCTGATAGCCGCAAGTGCATCAGTGCCGAGCTTACTGATGAAAAAGGTATCGATTAAGTTATAACTGAGAACCGTAAAAATGCCGACAATATTAGGCAAGCTCATTTTAAACAGCACTTGAGCAATAGGTGCAGTCAGCAATCCATGTTTATCTCTCATAAAAACGTAATTCGTTACCTTAAGAAATGAAAAGTGATAGGTTGTTGACAGATTTTAGCAAAGAACCGCTTAAAAGGCAGTGAACAAGCTGATGGAAAGTCGAGATTTGGACTTTTTTTTAGCTGCGCACTTGGAATTTTGTTAATTGACCTTATATCTCAAACTAACTGAGGCGAAAGCCTAAATTTAATTGAACGTTTTAGCCTAAGTCACAGGCCGTAACTCGTTAGGAGAATCCATAAATGAACATTCGTCCATTACATGATCGCGTAATCGTAGAGCCGCTTGAAGTTGAATCAAAGTCAGCTGGCGGTATCGTGCTAACTGGCAGCGCTGCAGAGAAATCTTCTCGCGGTAAAGTACTCGCAAAAGGTAAAGGTCGTATTCTAGAAAATGGAAGTGTTCAAGCGCTTGAAGTTGAAGTGGGTGATACTGTTATCTTCAACGAAGGTTACGGCGTGAAGAAAGAAAAGATCGACGGCAAAGAAGTGTTGATCATGTCAGAGTCAGACATTCTGGCAATCGTTGCTGAGTAATTGGCATCTTTAAACCCAATTTAAGTATCAAACAGATTTAGAGGATATATAAACATGGCTGCAAAAGAAGTCTTATTTGGTAACGACGCACGCACTAAAATGCTTAATGGCGTTAACGTTCTTGCGAACGCAGTAAAAGTTACTCTGGGCCCAAAAGGTCGTAACGTTGTTTTAGACAAAAGTTTCGGGGCACCACTTATCACCAAAGATGGTGTATCAGTGGCAAAAGAAATCGAACTAAAAGATAAGTTCGAGAACATGGGCGCTCAAATGGTGAAAGAAGTTGCTTCTAAAGCCAACGATGCAGCAGGTGACGGTACAACTACTGCAACCGTTTTAGCACAAGCTATCGTAACTGAAGGTCTAAAAGCCGTAGCCGCTGGCATGAACCCAATGGATCTTAAGCGCGGCATCGAAAAAGCCGTTAAAGCAGCTGTTGTTGAATTAAAAGAGTTATCAGAAGAGTGCAGTGACGCTAAAGCGATTGCTCAAGTAGGTACTATCTCTGCAAACTCTGACGAGACTGTAGGTGAGATCATTGCTAACGCTATGGAGCGTGTTGGCAAAGAAGGTGTTATCACTGTCGAAGAAGGTCAAGCTCTTGAAAACGAACTTGACGTGGTTGAAGGTATGCAGTTCGACCGCGGTTACCTATCTCCTTACTTCGTAAACAAGCAAGAAACCGGTAGCGTTGAATTAGAATCTCCATTCATCTTATTGGTTGATAAGAAGATCTCGAACATCCGTGAGCTACTTCCACTTCTAGAAGGTCTCGCGAAAACGGGTAAGCCATTGCTTATCATTGCTGAAGACGTTGAAGGTGAAGCATTAGCGACACTAGTAGTAAACAACATGCGTGGCATCGTTAAAGTTGCAGCAGTTAAAGCACCTGGTTTCGGTGACCGTCGTAAAGCGATGCTACAAGACATCGCTATCCTAACTGGCGGAACGGTTATCGCTGAAGAAGTCGGTATGGAGCTTGAAAAAGCAACATTAGAAGACTTAGGTACGGCTAAGCGTGTTGTAATTACTAAAGACAATACAACCATCATCGACGGTACTGGTGAAGAAGCGCAAATCAACGGTCGTGTTGCACAAATTAAGCAACAAGTTGAAGAGTCTACTTCAGACTACGACAAAGAAAAACTGCAAGAGCGCATGGCGAAATTAGCTGGTGGTGTTGCAGTAATCAAAGTTGGCGCAGCAACTGAAATCGAGATGAAAGAGAAGAAAGCATTGGTTGAAGATGCACTTCACGCTACTCGCGCTGCTGTTGAAGAAGGCGTAGTTTCAGGTGGTGGTGTTGCACTGATCCGTGTTGCTTCTAAGATTGGTGACATTGACGTTATCAACGAAGATCAAAGACACGGTGTTGAAATCGCACTACGTGCAATGGAAGCGCCGCTTCGCCAAATCGCAACTAATGCGGGTGAAGAAGCCTCTGTTGTAGCAAATAACGTTAAGATTAACGGCACAGGTAACTACGGTTACAATGCTGGCAACGACACTTACGGTGACATGCTAGAAATGGGTATCCTTGACCCAACTAAAGTGACTCGTAGTGCGCTTCAGTTTGCTGCATCTATTGCTGGTCTAATGATCACGACTGAAGCAATGGTTACAGAAGAAGAACAAGATATGCCAGCTGGTGCACCTGATATGGGTGGCATGGGCGGAATGGGTGGTATGGGCGGCATGATGTGATAAATCGTCGCTAAACTTTCCCTTTTAAAGAAACCGTAAGTCATTGGCTTACGGTTTTTACTTATCTGTAATTAATTTCAGCTGGTTTTATATATCTTCAATCTCTTCGGGTTGATTCCTCGCCGCTTGCGGCGAACCAACCAATGCTGTTTGCCTTGTCATACCAGCGAAGGTTGGTATCCAGTGACTTTCTCTAAATAAGACAAAGGCGCTAGACTACCGACATACAAAACTGTCGTTACTTCGTTTCCAGTCTTCGCTGGAGTGACGATAACGTAAAACGATACCTCGCCCCTTGGGGCGGGGTTATTCATTCACACTTTGAGGCAAATACAAAATTATTTGCATCATTTCTTGAGGTGAATGTGCGAGTTAATTGCCTCAATAGCATAAGATAACGGCCTCTAGACCGCTAAGGCCGTGACAATATCGACCTTCAAAACACAATTAACCTGCTTACAGATAAAGGTATCAAGGTGGTATGCCTCTAGGGTAAATGTGCGAATGTTTTTCGTACGAAATTTGTAGATGTTATCGCTCGTCATTCCCGTGAAAACGGGAATCCAGTGGCTTTAAATCTTCAAAAAAGGCGCTAGGTTCCCACTTTCGTGGGAATGACGAAAGCGTCAACAAGCTCTGTGAAAATGTTCTCAGCCTTTGCAGAGTTTGAGCGTAATCGAATCAGAGAACGAACAAACGAAAGCAGCAGAAGTATTAGGTTTGGTATCTCAATTAAAGTGTTTAATACACCCATGTCACACCATGCCTTAGTCTCTTCTGATACAATGCCCGCCATTGAATTTAGAAGGCTAAAGTACCTTATCGACAGGTACTTACTCAATAAGGCACATCATGGTTCGCGAACATCAGCAAGAATTACAAAAACAACTTTGGAATATCGCCAACACACTTCGTGGCAACATGTCAGCAGACGACTTCCGTGACTACATATTAGGGCTTATCTTTTACAAGTACCTATCTGATAAGCTCAATCGCTATTGTGACAAATTGCTGATTGAAGACGGTACAACGTTTGTTGAATCAATGGCTGATGAAGCGTTAATCAATGATTTACGTGATGAATGTATTGAAAACCTTGGTTACTTCATTGCGCCTCAGCAGCTATTCGCAAGCCTTGCCAAACGTGGTGAAAAATCCGAATTTATTGTTGATGAGCTAAGCCGTGTCCTTCACGACATTGAGCAATCGACAACCGCTGCTGATTCTGCCGATGACTTTAACGGCTTGTTTGAAGAGTTAGATCTTAACTCAAGCAAGTTAGGCAAAAACCCTGATGCCCGTAACAAACTCATCTGCCAAGTGCTGGTTCATTTAGAGAACATCGACTTTCAAATCGACAACACCGAAATCGACCTGCTAGGGGATGCCTACGAATACCTGATTGGTCAATTTGCCTCGGGTGCAGGTAAAAAAGCGGGTGAGTTCTACACCCCGCAACAGGTCAGTAAAATCCTCGCTAAGTTAGTGACTTTAGGCGGTGGTGCTAACGGCAATTTCAAAACCGTTTACGACCCAACTTGTGGCTCGGGTTCGTTGCTGTTACGTGTTGCACGTGAGCTCGATAGCGAAGGCAAACAAGGCAGCCACCAGCTAGCGTTCTACGGGCAAGAGAAAAACCCAAGTACCTTTAACCTAGCGCGCATGAACATGCTGATGCACGGTGTACGTTACGACAAGTTTGATATTAAAAACGAAGACACCCTAGAGCACCCAATGCACTTGGATAAACGTTTTGATGCCGTGGTGGCTAACCCGCCATTCTCAGCCAATTGGAGCGCCAACGACCTCTACCTTAACGATGACCGTTTTAGCGATTACGGCAAACTGGCACCTAAAACCAAAGCGGACTTTGCCTTTGTATTGCACATGCTGCATCAGTTAAACGAGACAGGCACCCTAGCCGTAGTTGTTCCCCACGGCATTTTGTTCCGTGGCGCGGCTGAAGGCCATATCCGTAAGCACCTTATCGAAAACAAAAATTACCTCGATGCCGTCATTGGCTTACCTGCGGGCATCTTCTTCGGTACCAGCATTCCGACTTGTATTTTGGTATTCCGTAAAGACAGAAAGCAAAAACATGCCGACAATGTTCTGTTCATTGATGCCTCTAACCACTTCGAGAAAGGCAAAGCGCAAAACCATCTACGTGATAGCGATGTTGACCGCATCATTGAGGCATACCAAAAGCGTGAACAGCTTGAGCCTGAAAAAGCCGATAAATACAGCCATGTTGCCAAGTTGTCTGAGATTAGCGACAATGACTATAACCTCAATATCCCTCGTTACGTCGATACCTTTGAAGAGGAAGCAGCGGTCGATCTTGATGCCGTCGCGACAGACCTAACCGAGCTTGAAACCAAGATGAGCGCTGTGGATGCCGATATCGCTGATTTTTGTACTCAGCTTAATATCAAAGCGCCCTTTCCTTTGAATAAAGAGCTGGGGTAGGGAAGTTATGACAGAACAAATGAATGAGCCTAAGCTTAGGTTTGGTGAGTTTAAAGCCCCTTTAAAGACTGTACCACTAGATAAACTGACAACTAAAGTTAGTGATGGCATCCATTCAACACCTAAGTATGATGACAGCGGTGAGTTCTTTTTTGTCAACGGAAATAATCTTAAAAATGGTTCAATTCAGCTAGATAAAAAAACCAAAAGAGTATCTTCTGAAGAAGCTAAAAAGCACCACAAGCAGATAGGTGAACACACAATTTTAATGTCGATCAATGGGACAATAGGAAACATCGCTTTCTACCAATATGAGCCCATCATGTTGGGAAAAAGTGCTAGCTATATCAACATTGACCCTAGAACGGCTGATAAGTTTTTTATTTCAAATTACTTGCAACGTGAAGCAACTAAGTATTATTTTGATACTGCAGTTACTGGCTCAACTATCAAAAACCTATCGTTGAAAGCGATCAAAAACACTCCGATTTCATCACCAACACTCCCAGAACAACAAAAAATCGCCTCTTTCTTATCAAAGGTCGATGAGAAGATTGGGCTGCTATCAGAAAAGAAAGCCAAGCTCACCGAGTACAAACGCGGGGTGATGCAGCAGTTGTTCAATGGCAAGTGGCAAGCGAGTGCCGCACATGGTAACAACCAAGATGAACAGCTCACCTTTATCCCCCCCACGCTACGATTCAAAGCCGACGATGGCAGCGAGTTTCCTGATTGGGAAGAGAAACGTTACTCAGACATTTTTACAGCGTTCAAGTCTGGTCAAGGTATCACCGCCTCCAATATAAAAGAGCTAGGAGAGTACCCTGTGTATGGAGGAAATGGTTTGCGTGGTTATACCAATCAGTACACTCATGATGGTTTTTATTTTCTTATTGGTAGGCAAGGTGCTCTTTGTGGGAATATCAACCGTGTAACAGGAAAAAGCTACATTTCAGAGCATGCGATTGCGTGTAAAGTTGATAGTGATTTAGGTACGGAATTCTACGCTCAGCGTCTTGAACAAATTAATCTGAATCGGTTTTCGGAATCTTCCGCTCAACCGGGGCTTTCTGTCAACAAACTGCTCCGATTTAAAATGTTAGCTCCCTGTGTATCGGAACAAGCAAAGATAGCTTCATTCTTACTCCGACTTGATGAGAAAGTTAGCATAACCAACTCCGAGCTTGAAAAAGCCAAAGAGTGGAAGCGAGGCTTATTACAACAGATGTTCGTCTAGCATTGCTAATTAAGCGGTTCTACTGCGTTGACAGCACTCGCTTACCATAGTCACATAGATGGCTATGCTCCCAAGGATGCGCTTGTTTATCGCCTTGGATAACACTTAATTTTCTGCGCTAGATTGACTTTGTTAAGTGAATGTCTCGCTTGGAACGATTACTGAGTCAGCGACGTTTGTTCACCTTGTAATTGTTCCAAGCGCTTTGTTAAATAGCGTGACTGATAAAACCGATTGAATTGTCCAAAGTATTAAATAAACGGATTTAGAATAAGAATGATGAGTACACAATCAGAAGCCCAATTAGAGAATAACTTAATCGCTCAACTGAACGCTGGTGGTTATGAGTCGGTAGTGATTGGCAACGCTGCGGCACTCAAAGCCAACCTTAAGGTGCAGCTTGAACGAACCAACAACCTAATGCTAACCGAGCGAGAGTTTGCCAGTGTGCTCATAAGCCTTGAAAAAGGCAATATCTTCGATAAGTCTAAACGGCTCAAAGGTAAAGTGGATGTGGTGCATGATGACGGCACCATCAGCTACCTCACTTTATTGAATACCGATGCTTCAAAAAACATCTTTCAAGTGACCAACCAAGTCACCATGCACGGTAAGTACGAAAATCGCTACGATGTAACCTTGCTAGTGAATGGTTTGCCGTTAGTGCAAATTGAACTAAAGCGCAGAGGCATCGAGATGGCAGAGGCGTTTAATCAAATCAAACGCTACGACAAACATACCTTTGGCGCTGAAGGCGGCTTATTTAACTACATCCAGCTGTTTGTTATCTCTAACGGGGTAAACACTAAGTATTTCTCCAATAACCGAGAGCTGTCATTTAAGCAGACGTTTCACTGGACGGATGTCGACAACAACAAGATCAATGCACTGCCGCAGTTTGCTGATGCCTTTTTAAATCAACCGCATTTAACTAAGATGCTCAGCCGTTACATCGTACAAAATGAAACGGGCAAGTTTTTAATGGTGCTGCGCCCATATCAATTTTACGCCGTCGAGGCGATGGTAAACCAAGTCATGACCAGCGATAAGCACGGTTACATTTGGCACACCACAGGCAGTGGTAAAACCCTCACCAGTTTTAAAGCCGCTCAACTGATGACGCAGCTTGATGATGTCGATAAAGTGCTGTTTGTGGTCGATAGAAAAGATTTGGATCACCAAACCGCTACAGAGTTTAACGCTTTCCTTAAAGGCTGTGTCGATAGCACTGACAACACTAAGAGCCTCTTGAACCAATTCCTTGGTAAAGCTGAAAAAGGCAAAAAGGTTAACGAGAATAGAAACTCGAAACTGATCGTGACTACGCTGCAAAAGCTTAATAACCTTGTCACTAAAGCGCACTATAAAAAGCAGGTCGAGGGAATTGCGGATCAGCGCATGGTGTTTATCTTTGACGAGTGTCACCGCAGCCAGTTTGGTGAAACCCACCAGAACATCATTGAGTTCTTTACCCGTGCGCAGCTGTTTGGCTTTACAGGCACGCCTATTTTTGCCGATAATGCGACCGCTAAAAAGAGTGCCAATCAGGGCGTACAAAAGAGAACCACTAAAGATTTGTTTGGTGAGCGCCTACACAGCTATGTGATTGTGGGTGCCATTAGAGATGACAACGTACTGCCCTTTGCCATCGAGTACTATGGCAAGCTTAAACATAAAAACGATGGCATGGATGTTGATGTAAACAGTATTGATGTAAGTGAGTTTTTTAGCTCGCCTAAGCGCATCAGAAAGGTGTGTGAGCACATCATTGGTATTCATAAGTTTAAAACGAAACATCAGTTCAATGCCATGCTGTGTGTCGCCAGTGTCCCTGATTTGATCACTTACTATGACACGCTCAAAGCCTTAAAAGCAGAGGGACAGCATAAGCTCAATATCGCTACGATTTTCAGTTACGGCGTTAACGAGGCTGAAGAGTTTGACGGCAATTTAAGTGATAACCAGATACAAGAAGTGTCGCAAGGTTATAAAAAACTGCATAGCCGAGACAAGCTTGATGAGTTTATTACTGACTACAACCAGCAGTTTGGCACCAGCTATTCAACCAAAGATACCGACAGTTTTTATAACTACTACAAAGACATTGCTAAGCGCACTAAAGACGGTGAAGTCGATATACTGCTGGTGGTTAATATGTTCCTCACCGGCTTTGATGCGCCAAACCTGAACACCATCTATGTCGATAAGAACCTCAAGCATCATGGTTTGGTGCAAGCATTCTCACGCACTAACAGGCTGAATGGCACGGTTAAGTCACATGGTAATGTGATGTGCTATCGCAACTTAAAACCACAAGCCGATGACGCCTTTATTTTGTTCTCAAATAAGCAGCCTATCGAGCACATTCAAGTGCCAGATATTGATGGCTTAGCAGAGGATTTTGCTAAAGCGCTTGAAGCCCTAAAAGCCATTGTGCCAGATGTGCACAGTGTTGATGATCTGCCCGATGAAGATGCTCGCGCAGGCTTTGTAAAGCAGTTCCGTATATTGATGCGACTGAAGAACCAGCTTGAAACCTTCAGTGACTTTGATATTGAAGCGCTGGGGATCTCTGAGCAAGAGTTTGTCGACTACGCCTCTAAGTATGGTGACTTAGCAAGAGAGCTTAAAGGCAACCCGAGCGACAAGGCATCAATTCTTACTGATATCGACTTCGAATTAGAGCTACTTCAGCGTGATAACGTCAATGTGGGCTATATACGCCACTTGTTGCAAACCATGCTTGAAGAACCAAGTGGCGAAGCTAAGGAGAAGAAGCGTCAGATCATTGCAAATCTACTGGCTACAGAGCCAACACTGTACAGTAAGCGCAAGCTTATTGAGGACTTCATTGAGAAGAACCTGCAAGGATTAGTGCAAGGCAATGAGTTTGACGAGTATATCGAAGAGCAGAAGCAAAAAGAGATGAGCCAGATCACTGACGAGGAAAAGTTAGACTCGGACAAGTTTAGTGAGATGATCACTAGCATTGAGAATGGTCTTGATGTGGACGGTCTTAAATCTGACGATATTGCCCAGCTGACCACTGAGAAGATGACCTTCCGAACACGAAGAACTATTTTGCCGAGAATTACTGAAAGGATTAAAGCATTTACTGAGACGTTTATCAGTGGTTTTCATTGATTGCGGTTTTTTTGTGGGAAACATTCTGAATATTATTTCAAGTGATAGTAATGTTACACTTATGTTTCTTATGTTGCAGTTGGTTTGATTTCCCATAGCATTTAAAGTTAAATGTTGTGTGCGTTACTTGAATTATTTAAAAATTTTAAAATAACAAGGAAGTATAAAAATGCTAAAAAGAGTTCTTTTGACATTCCTTTTTTATTGCCTTCTCAGTAGCACTTCATTTGCATCTGGCGAAAGAGACGAGTCATTTGGTAGCAAAGGGCTTAGTGTTCTAATTACTCCTTTTGCTCAGTCGTATGTAACAGATGTACAAGAGTTGAGTAACGGAAAGACGTTAGTAATAGGTCAATTTGATGACTCTAAAAATCGTATTAATCAAACTGGCTATTTTATTACTAGGTTAAATATTGATGGTACAACAGATAAGTCATTTGGTGATGATGGTTTCCTGACATTTGATAGATTTCTTGCCGAAGGAAGTTTAAGCAATGGATATAGGCCTCTCAAAGTTTTTCCATTAGCCGATGATAGTTTTTTTGTTGTTGGTCGAGGCTATGAAGATGGTGGTCATAGAGTCTATATTTCAAAACATCTTGCTAGTGGGGCATTAAATGGAAGCTATGGTGATAAAGGGATAGCTTATAACTTACCGTTATTTTTTTACGCTGAAAAAAACCAATCCATTATGTTAGATGATGAAAACTTTCTAATATCTGGGATTTTAGATGAATCGAGTGATTATAGTATTTTTCGTTTAAATAAATTTGGTGAAATAGATCAATCATTTGGAAATGATGGGAAAGTGAGTATACCTCTAAATGACCTTCAAGATAGGGAAGGGGAGGATTCTATACCAATGCAGCTGTCAGATTTTGACATGATAGTGAATGGAACAATGATAGCGGTTGTTTCACAAGCTTATGGAAATACAGATTTCTACCCTATATTTTCTGATGATTATAAAAATTTTGGAATCTATATCTACGATTTGAACGGAAATTTTGAAAGTAAAAACTTTTTTCATGATCGAGGGCGTAGTTCGAAATTTAAAGCTGGTTTCACTGGAAGTGGTCGTCTTGCTATAGGTAGTGTTTTTGAAACTCAATCGAATGATTCTCGATTAGGTGTTTTTAGCTTGTATTTTGATGAATCCGAGCCTAGAAAGATACATAGTAGTAATCTTGTTACTTTTCAGCAATTTCAATTGCCATCATTAGGTGAGAGAGAATCATTTAATCACTTTTTGGATATGTCACTCAATTCAGATAATACATATACAATTTTGGCTTCAAAGAACGATTATAAATATCCCTTTGTTTTCAAAGCCGATGAGTTTGGAGTGACTCTTGAGCAAGAGGATATCGAATTTGGGCATTTAGCTTTTAACTCTTTAACTGCAAAGCTTTATTCCAAAAATAACGGAGGATATTTCGTCAGTGATTTTGCTAACGATAATTCGACTATTGTTGCAATAACTCCATCAATGAATATCGATAGAAGTTATTCATCTCAAGGAATAAGCTATTTTTTTAATGCTGAGCAAATGACAGATATCGAAAAACTAGATGATGGGTCAATGATTTTGGCGGGTTTTGGTGATGACTTTAATGATTATTTTTCTCCAAGAACAATTCCTTATTTAACGAAAGTCAAATCAAACGGAACTCTAGATTTATCCTTTAATTCTGTTGATATTGTTGATGTCATTGCTGAAGATGAACAGGCATTAATTACAGACATTGAGAAATTAAACGATAATGAAATTTTTATTGCGCTTTCTATGAAAAGTCGTTTAAAAAGAGGTATACGGATTTCGGATCTTTTGTTTGCCAAAGTCAATGAATATGGTGACTTGGATACTAGTTTTGCCGATGGTGGGGTTTTCACTATCGAACATGATGAGTTTGAAGCAGGAGTTTCTCTTACAAGTGAAATTATATCCTTAAAAGTGCAAGGTGATGGTTCAATTACAGCTTCCGTCGGTTTATACGACTCTGAAAGTAAGAGAAATTATGGTGCCGTTGTAAAAGTGAAAAGTGATGGGAAACTAGATAAGGCCTTTGCTAATAATGGCATTCTCATTTTAAAACCGGATGATTCAGAATGGATTATTAAAAGCCACATAATAGGATCTAAAGGGGATATTTTTATTGTAGGAGCCCAGCGAGACTTAACAGGGCAAGATGCACTAATTATTAATATAACGGCGGATGGGCAGTTCAACAATAGCTTTGGAAATAATGGCGTAAAGTTAATTGGAGATGAGTCACTCTATGAAATGATTAATGCTGCAATTGTCGATACATCTGATAATGTATATATTGCTGGATATATCATAAATAAAAATGACGCAGAAAGAACTAAAAAGCCATTTGTTTCTAGCATAAAGAGTAGTAGTGAGTTAAATACCAAGTTCAATAATGGTAACCCTCTATTTTTAGATTGGAATACTAATGGGTATTCAGTTTCTCATTCAATTCGTGCTCTTTCATTCACGAATGAAAATAAGATTTTGCTATCGGGAATTACAGATCAGAACCCATTTAACCCTGAACTTGAAAACAGTATGGGAGTTTCTTTATTAAATAATGATGGGTCGTTAGTATCCAGTTTTGGTCATGATGGATTAATGAAACTAAAATTTGGCAATTCAAGAGCTGATATCTTGTTACCACTAACAAATAACTCTTTTATTGTTGGTGGTAAAGGTAATGGTATAGGTGCGATAGTCAAAATCATAGATTATAAAACTGGCGAAAGTAACTCGGATAAATCTGAAAGTTCAAATGAACAGGATGCAGACCGTAGCTCTAAAAGTTCTGGTGGTGCGTTAGCTTTTATCAACTTATTCCTAATCCTTTTTATCCTTATTCGAAATAAATCAGTAATTAGAATTAAATAATAAACGGATTCCTTCAAAGTAGCCCAATATATTGTTGGGCTATTTAGTTTTTAGCAATTTAATTACAAAACGTTGGAGTTTTTGAGCTTTTCTTAAACCCTGAACTTAGGTTCATCGCTTTGGACTATACCAAATCCGTCTTAATATTCACTTCACCTTCTAGAGTTCGATGAACAGGGCATTTATCTGCGATGACGAGTAAACGTTGTCTATCTTCATCACTCAACTCTCCTGTTAACGTGATTTTTCGAGTAAATTGATCAACTTTACCCGTTGTTTGCTCACAATGTTCACAGTCGGTTGCATGAATTTTGTCGTGACTGATATCTACTTGTACGTGTTCGAGCGGAATTTTTTTGCGTCGAGCATACATACGAATGGTCATTGACGTACAAGCACCAAGTCCCGCACTAACGAGTTGGTATGGTGTCGCACCAAGAAAGTCACCGCCGTAATTTTCAGGCTCATCGGCAATGAGATGGTGCCCAGCAGCGCTGATATCTTGAGTAAAGCTGTCAGGGTTCGCTTCGCTCACTCGCACAATGCCTTCAGGCGCCGTCATCAGTTTTGGTAACAGGCTGACGTTAATGTATTTTTGTACCCAGGCGGCAATAATGTCTGAAGCGTACTCCGCATCTTTTGGGTTAGTGAGTAAGTGATCGGCATCGTCTAACGTCACAAAACTTTTAGGGTGTTTTGCCATTTGAAAAATGCGGGCTGCATTATCCAGTTCAACCGTTTTATCCAGCGGTGCGTGTAGGACTAATAAGGCTTTTTTTAGCGAGGCAATTTCTGGCTCTAATGAGCTTCGTGAAATGTCATCCAAAAACTGTTGCTTAATAGTAAACGTTCGGCCACCTAACTGAACATCGGCTTGTCCATCAGCTTCGATTGATTCTATTTTCTGACCAAAATTATGCGCAACATGATGCGGATCGGCAGGTGCACCGATGGATATCACGGCTTTTGCTTCGGGTACTTTTCTTGCCGATGCCAGTATTGCTGCGCCTCCTAATGAATGACCAATCAGCAGTTGTGGTGCTTCATAGTTTTCTCTTAAGTAATTGGCTGCGAGCAATAAGTCTTCAATGTTTGAGCTGAAATTAGTGTTAGCAAATTCGCCGTCAGAGTGCCCTAAGCCTGTAAAATCAAACCTGAGAACCGCAATCCCTAAAGATGCGAGGCGCTGAGCAATTCTTCTTGCCGCAGGGATATCTTTAGAGCAAGTAAAGCAATGGGCAAATAAAGCATAAGCTGCAGGCTTACCTGTAGGTAAGTCCAAGCGAGCTGCAAGAGTTGAACCATCATGGCCTGTAAATTCGTGACGTTCAGTTTTCATATGACTTACCTATTGTTGTATCTTGTTCTAAATAATATGCGTTGCGATTCATTTTGGAGTAATTACTTTTGCAATAACTTCTTTAAGGTACCGTTTTTTAATGCTGCGTGTAGGTCGTCATTACCACCTAGGTGATAGTCATTAATGAATATTTGCGGCACGGTTTTACGTTTACTGCGAGCGATCATTTGTTGCCTCATCGGCTCATTGTCTGTGATTTCATAGTTCTCAAAGCTTACGCCTAAATCTGTTAATGTTGCTTTTGTGCGTTTGCAGTAAGGGCAGTAATCTTTTGTATAAATTTCAACTTTTGCCATGATATTTCACCGTTTAATCAATTTTATTTAGTGTTGATATTATGGATGACTGGTGAGTTTCAGCCATGTGCCAGTGTCTAGTTCTCTTGTCTGAGCGTCTAAAAAATCATTGATTAGTCACAGAGTGTTTCGTTCATTCAGCTCGTATTTATGGCTTTTAACATACACTTACCGAATAGGTTATATCTAATTTGAATGAGATGGCATGTGAATGGAATATACGAGTAAAAGTGTAATTGATCTCGCAAAGCAGTTATCTGTGCAGTTTGCTGCTCGTGCAAGTGATGCGGATAAACAAGGCAGGCTGCCAATAGAAGATGTTAATGCACTTAAGTCCTCCGGTTATCTCACATTAAATATTCCTAAAAAGTTTGGTGGATCTGGATTGCCCATCAAAGACTGCATTCGTGCTCAGTTAGAAATTGCACAGGGGAGTCCTGCGACGGCCTTAGTTGCTGCAATGCCACTGCATATTTTTGGACAAGCACAGGAGCATCCCCTATGGAGCGAACAAAATTATGTTCGCTTTTGTAAAGAGGCTGTCGCTGGGGCAATATTCAATTTTGCAGGAACAGAGCCAGAATTGGGGAGCCCGTCAAGAGGGCAAATGTATGCAACCACTGCAATACGAACAAGTGATGGTTTACTGATTAACGGCCGAAAAATCTGCACGACAGGCGGTAAGCATATTACTCATCTACTGGTGACACTCGATTATGAGGGCGAGCCGAAAGTGGTATTAGTGGAAAATCATCTTAAAGGCATTTCATGGCAAGAAACTTGGGGAGAGGGATTATCACTGCGAGCCAGTGATAGTCATGACGTTATATTCAGTGATGTATTTGTGCCAGTTGAAAACCTGTTAATTTCAGAATCCAATAAGGCAGAATTAAGCGGAAAAGCGTGGTTTATCATGATGGTATCTAGCGTGTACTTAGGAGCTGCTATTGGTGCTCGTAATGCTGTCATTCAATATGCGTTAGAAAGAACCCCCACCGTTTTAGGGAAACCAATTGCAACGTTACCCGGGATTCAGAGGCAAATTGGTGAAATAGATATTTCACTCCAAGCCGCTAGGGCAATGTTACTCGAAGCGGCAGAATCATGGGAGAAAAGGCAGTTTACTAAGGTCGTAGCTGCGAAGTACTTTGCCTTAAAAGTCGCCTGTGAAGTCACACAAACTGCGCTTGAAATAGCAGGACATACAGGGTTAACGTGTCGATTGCCTCTAGAGATATATTTTCGAGATGTCAGAGCAGGGCTAATGCAACCGCCTAAAGGAGACACAGCGTTAGAGCTGATAGGCCAAGGGGCAATTGAGGCAATGAAGCAAGATAGAGGGTGAGCTTTTTGCCATTAATATAAGTTCCAACGTATTCAATAGTTTTAAATTAAAAAGACGTTTATGCTTATGAAAAAATGAGCATTGTCAGGAGACAATTAATGAAAAAGTTGATGCTAGTCGTTATCAGTGTATTGCTTTGCAATAATGCATTTGCAGCCGATACTGTAATTCAATTAAAAGACGGTAGAAGTGTGGTGTTGCATGATGATTTTACGTGGTCATATGTTCAGCCTAAGTCATTAAAGACTACACAATCATCTAAGTACGATGAAATAGTTAAAGTAAAGCCGCTAGATGCGGTACCTGTCATATCAAATCAGCAACGTCGATTGGCTCAAATTCAAGTAGGAAGCGACAAAAATGTGCTCCAAGTGAGCCATTCTGGTGTCGATTTATTGTTTAAAGCTGCACATTATGAACAAGGTGAACTTATCATTCCCGTTAGCATTACCAATAATGGTGATGCCTCAGTCATTAAAGTAGATGTTGCTTATCAACTTTATGATTCTCAAGGTGAGTCAATTGTGAAGAATGAAGCCAGTGTATGGACGTCTGTTAAGCGTTTACCAGAAACGTATTTGAGACCTGGAAAGCAAGCTAAAGGTACTGAACTTCGGATCCCTGTTGGAAAGTTATCGAGTTATGACTTTAAAGCAGAAATTAGTGATATTTCGACAAGGAATTAAGAGCTTACTATGAATTAACTAAATTTAATTCAAAATTAATATCATGCCTCTTATAGATTTAGTTTGTAAGAGGTTGTTTTTATTACGTTATATTTTTCAATCAGTGTGGAGGATATCGTTCAAGCTAAGACGTTGATTTAGGGGCGAAAAATAGTTTTATTTCCATGTTAAATTAGATGTACCTAATTAATGATAGGTGTTAACCGAATGATTTCAGCAGGTTCAAAAGTAGAACCCGACTTCCAATTAAGATCTTCATCTAAATATGCTCAAGCTAAAGTTAAGGGACAACCTTCTTCTGTGCCATTAGGTGAAAATGACTACCTAGTAACCTCAAAGTTAACATCAGAACAAAGAGCTGTTTTTTTTCCGCAAGCGATAAAGACTCGTAATCATTTTAATCGCAGAGGTTGCAGGCAATTTAGTAGTATGCCAGCAGCTAGTAAGAGGCAAATGAGAGATTCATCAATAGAACAAAGACACTGGCTTAATAATAAGTGCCCAAGTCAATTTGAAGCAAGTAATACAAAAACTACTCAAGAACCCTCTGCTGAATCAGATAACGTAATTGCTGAACTCGATAAAGCCATTTTAGATTTGAGTAATATCACCCTCAACGGACTCTCATCGCTAGACTTGGCAACTGATAGCCATAGAAGCTTTCATAAACCTGCCAATTTAACTAAAACCAAGAAGCACAAACGTTTCGATGACTCCAAATTAAGCTTAGAGCAGAAACAGATGCTTAGTGCTTTGTCATTAAGAGACAAAAAGCAACATTTTAGACTAGCACTAGAGCAAGGGAGGTTTTATACCGCTGAATATTTAGCATCACTGGACAATTTTCGGTTGACAGCAAATGAGCTTACAGGGATATCAGTTGAGTTTATTGATATAAAATTTTTGGTTGAAGCTGTGAAGTCTAAAAATACTAATTTTGTGTGGATGCTTTTCAACATTAATCATGACAAAGGGTTACCGATCCAAGATTTAGTCAATGTTATTGTAAGAAAAAAGAGTTTGTTAAATCGTGCTTGCAGGTATGGGCTTTCTGAAATCGCTGAGCTTTTGCTGGAAGCTGGTGCAAAATTTGACATTTCAGCAGAAAATTCAGATATGGCATCAGCCATTGAAAGTTCAGACATTAGAACAGTTGCTTTGCTTTTGAATAGGGGATTAAAAATTCCTGAGGAAATAAGGGGGAACACAGGTTATATAAAGTTGGCTCTTGAGCAAGGTGTACCTGAATGTATTGCCATGTTTATTTATCACGGGTGCCAATTCCCACTCGAAATAGAAGGTAAAGCTATTTTTGATTTTGCATTAGAACAAGAAGATATGAAATTGCTAAAGGTGATTGTTGGTAGGAAAATCAGAGCACCAAAGCACTTTAATTTTGTGCCATATACCGAACCCCTAATCGAGCAACAAAACTGGGAAGTGATTGCGACTTTTGTTAAAGCTGGTGCTTCATATAAGAAATTCGTTGGTAAAGCCCCACCAGTTGCATTTGCATGTTTTAAAGGTAGCCCTGAACTCTTAAAAGTTTTTTTAGAAGAAGGCCTACCATTTAGATTTGAATTAGAAAATAAAAAAAATCTTCTTAGGCTTGTGGTGGATAAAGGTCAATTAAAAATGTTGAAGTTGCTATGTAATGAGTATTTAATACATGGCTCGATAGGAGCCTTAAAAAAAGACCTCATGAAAGAAGATGACACCGGAACAACGGCTTTACATGCGGCATTTGAAGATGGCGATAAGGAGATGATTCTATTTTTGTTAGAGAGCTTTCCAGAAGAGTGTACTTGTCTTAAAAACAGTAAAGGAAAATTATCCATTGATATGGTAGACAAGAATGATGCACCTAAGGTGCAGACCACCGTGAGAAAATGGCTTACTCAAGAGTACCAAAAATCTCACCCTTCTCGCCGTCCAACTGAAGAACATCAATTCTTCCAGTCGGCTATTAAAGAGTTAGATAGTTTACTTGAGGAGTTAGAGTCAACTAGGGTTAGGCTAGGTATTAACTTGTTAGATTAATATAAATTTTGATGACAAGAAGAACCGATACTAAGATTTTAATTAAAAGTAAAGCAAGCGTGCAACTTAAATTAGAAAATAATACACCTTAAAGTTTTAGGTTTTTACTTAGTGTATCTCGAATTTAATTATTAACAATGCTCAGAAAAGCTTTAAGATCTTGCTCCCCAAAAGCATTCTTTTAATTGCTGCAACTCAGCTTGAATTGTATCAAATTTTTCATTGGCCTCATTGGCAATGGTAGAATTGTATATAACAACTTCGCCTACTTTTTTGAAATGTTTAACATTGCTTTCGCCCCTAATTTCTTTTTTACTAGTCAAATATTCTAGGAAGTCTAGAGTTGAACTGGCATATTTTCTTTCATTTAAGTATTCAACTAATTCTTGAAGTTCAAAATGTTTAGCCAAAGCGGAGTCTGCACTGAAAGTTGTTGATGATAATTGAAGTTGTGAACCGCCTAATACTATAAGTTCTTTAAGGAAAGGAAGCGTTTTTAGTTTCTCATGCGCTGACTTAAAATATCCCTCATTCCTTTCCTTATTTTCAGCAACCTCTCTTTGAGAAAGTGATGAAACAGGAGCTTTACTGAGAATAGTTATGTCAAAATCTCCCATAGACATTTCAGCAAGCAGACTTTTGTCTGAAATAGTAAATTGATAGATTTTATTGCCATTTTCATCAGTTTTGGGTGTTTGAGGACCTGATGATGAAAGCTCCCATTTCGGTTCAAATGAGCAACTTGCTGGAATATCGTATTTTGTGAAAAAATCGTTTAATTTTTGTGCTGATGCTGTTATTTCTTCTAGAGTTCCAGGTTTAGACACTACTCTGAGATGTTTTACGAAATAGTAATGTATGAGATCCATATCAAAAGGTTTAGAGGGATATTGCCTTCTCACGCTCTCTTCTAAACGCTGACATAGTGTCGTTTCTGCTTCGACTCTCATGTTCAATATAAGACCTATATCATCTGGTCTTGTAGATCTTGGCTTTTCTTTGATCTGAATTTCTTTGAACGTTGCTTTTTGAGTAGCCTTATCATCACCTTTAACAAATTTAAGTTTGTATTTTTTGGGCGACTGATACTCTAATTCGAATTTGGCATTGTTTTTCTTATCCCAAGAAAGACGAGGTGGTTTGTATGAGCGAAGTTCTTTGTTCAAAGCTTCAACGGCAGAGTAAGCTTCATCTAAAGAAATTGGGTTGAGAAATTTAGCCAATTCATCATTAACAGCAAGTATATTAACACCATTCTTTACAGTAAACTTTTTAGAATGGGTAAAATCCGATAGCGAAAGAAACTGAATGGAGGCCGACTTTTTAGAAAAGCCGTTATCATGATTCATGAAGCTATTACCTAGCTCGCTTTTACTACTGGACTCGGACTCTTCTAATGGAGTATATTCTTGACCTACTTGTGAACCTGCTGCTTTTTCCACAATTATTTTCCTTGAGAATTTGAGCGTTAAACATATGTAAATTATATATAAAGTATATTCATCAAAGATTAATTTTTGATTAATAATGTTTCATAAAAACTATAATGGTCACAGAGATAAAATTAGTTTTCGATTACTAAATTAACATCAATACTTCCAAAACTTAGGGTGCAATAACACGGCAACAGTTAAAATTTCTAAGCGCCCTAAAAGCATACCAATCGATAACGCCCACTTCGCTGTATCCGTTAAGCCTGCAAAGTTACCAGATGGACCGATAACAGGACCAAGCCCGGGGCCAACGTTGCTCACTGCGGTAATTGAACCACTAAAGCTGGATACAGGATCTAATCCTGTGAGAACTAAAACAATCGTCAGTAAGATGACAACGCCAATGTATAGAAAGAAGAAGGTGACGAGTGAGCGGACAATATCTGGCTTGATCGTGCGCCCATTATAGCGCTCAGTAAATACGCCATTGGGGTGAATTTGCAGTTTTAATTGTTCACGCATGATGGCAAACGCAATTTGAAAACGAAAAATTTTCATGCCGCCAGAAGTAGAGCCAGAGCAGCTTCCTGCAAACATTAAAAATAAAAAAACAATGTAAGCGACGCCGCCCCACTGACCATAATCTGTGAGGCCATATCCTGTTGTAGTTACAACGGAAACGACATTGAAGCTCGACAGCCTAAGGGCGTCAATTAAGGTTAAATCATGAGTGTACCAAAACCAAAACGCTAATGTGACGGACACAAATGTGATGAACTTTAAAAAGCCTCTAACTTGTTCGTCACGCCATACTTTAAGGCTTCGCTGTTGAATACATTGTACGAATAAAATCAGTGGTAAGCCGCCTGCGGCCATAAAGATGGTACCGACCCATTGGGCTTGAGTTGAGAAGCCTGACATGGATTTGTCTGAGGTTGAATAACCGCCTGTAGAGATTGTTGTCATGGCATGGTTAATGGCGTCAAACCAATTCATATGAGCTTGATGATAAGCGACGGCGCAAGCGATAGATAACAAGATGTAGATGAAGAATAAATTCTTCGCCATGTCTTGCGTTCGCGGTGTACTTTTATCGCTCCAGTCTGATGACTCTGTGCGGAATAAGCGCATTCCCCCCACGTTTAGGAATGGTAAAATTGCCACTGCCATGACAATAAACCCAATGCCACCGAGCCATTGCAGTAACGAACGCCAGATAAGAATGCTGTGATCCATTTCGTCCAGACCTGAAAACACCGTAGAGCCTGTCGTCGTGATCCCCGACATGGTCTCAAAAAACGCATCGGTATAGCCAATACCATGATAGAAAGTAAAGGGCAGGGCGGCGAACAAACTCACCACAAACCAGGTGATACTGGTGAGTAAAAACATTTCACGGATATCAAGCTGAATTTTGGACTTTTGTCCTTGATGAATACAGACACTGGAAAAAATACTGGTGATGGCCAGAGCTTGAATAAAAGCGACACTGGTGTCTTCGCCGTAATAAAGTGCAAACCCAAGCGGGATAAGCATAAACCCTGAGAGCATGGATAAAAATGTTCCCAGAGTAAATACGACAGGTCTAAAATTAATGATTGATTTCAATGGCGCTCGCTTAGAAGAAGAAGGCGCTCGGCTGGAACAGCTTTTCGACTTCGCCGATAAACTTCTTATTCACTAAGAATAAAATCACATGATCTCCTTGCTCGATTACCGTTTTATCATGAGCCATGAGTACTTCTTGATCTCTAACAATAGCTCCAATTGTAGTACCTGGTGGCAATTTTATGTTGCCAATCTGTTTACCGACCACTTTGGAAGTGCTGGCATCACCATGAGCGATGGCTTCAATGGCTTCTGCAGCGCCTCTTCTTAAAGAGTAAACGTTACAAATATCGCCTTGACGGATGTGAGTCAACAAGGCTGAAATCGTAGCTTGCTGCGGTGAAATCGCAATATCGATGTTCGCTTCTTGCACAATATCTACGTAAGCTTCACGCTGAATCAGCACCATGACTTTTTTAGCACCTAGTCGTTTTGCTAGTAAAGCAGACATGATGTTGGCTTCATCATCATTGGTTACGGCAATAAACACATCGGTTTGGTCGATGTGTTCTTCCATTAATAATTCTTGGTCTGCCGCATCACCACAAAATACCGTTGTATTTTCCAACCGCTCTGAAAGTGCTTCAGCTCGCTCTGCTTTATGTTCAATCAGTTTTACGGCATGACTGCGTTCAAGCTTCTGCGCTAGCCCTAAGCCAATGTTTCCTCCACCAGCAATCATGATATTGCGATAGGAATTATCCAGCTTTTGCATTTCACTCATGACCGCTCGTACATGGCGGCTGTCGGCAACGAAGAACACTTCATCATCCGCTTCAATCACGGTAGTACCTTGCGGCATAATCGGTTGGCCTTGACGGAAAATCGCTGCAACACGAGTATCGATGTTCGGCATGTGGTCTCGCAGAGCCGCAAGAGCATTACCAACAAGAGGACCACCATAATATGCTTTAATCGCCACCAAGCTTAAGCGACCTTCACCAAACTCAAGCACCTGCAATGCACCTGGGTATTCAACCAAACGATGAATGTATGACGTTACTAATTGCTCAGGTGCAATCAATTCATCAATAACAAAACCACCACGCAAACGGTTATCCGTGTTTTTAAGTTCCGTATTAATGAAGAGTTTGTTTTTCAGGTTTAAATATTGCTCTGATCGAATACGAGCAATTTTTGTTGGCGTACCATAGAGGGTGTAAGCAATCTGACAAGCGGCCATATTACATTCATCACTGTTGGTCACAGCAATTAACATATCCGCATCTTCTGCACCGGCTTCTTTGAGTACATCTGGGTGTGCACCATGGTCTATCACTACCCGCAAGTCGAACTTATCTTGCAGCGTACGGAGACGTTCTTTGTCATTATCGATTAAGGTGATGTCATTATTTTCACCCACAAGGTTTTCAGCGAGCGTACCACCCACTTGTCCTGCACCCAATATGATAATTTTCATGACTTACGATTATCCTTATTTTTGTTTTTGCAACCTTGCATAATAGAATCCGTCCATTTGGCTTTGACCCGGAAGGATTTGCCAGCCAATTGCTGATTTGTCAGCTTGCTGGTCGATCGTTAATAGCTCAGCATCGTCAGTTCGAGCTAGAAAGGCTTCCACTTGCTCTGTATTTTCTTGTGGTAAAATTGAGCAGGTCGCATAAATAAGCGTACCCCCAGGTTTCAACCATTGCCAACAATGATCGAGAATTTTTTGTTGTAACTTAGCCAGTTCTGTAATGTCGGCTTCTTTGCGTAACCATTTAATATCAGGGTGACGACGAATGACTCCCGTTGCAGAACAAGGTGCATCCAATAGAATTCGATCGAACTTCTCACCGTTCCACCAAGAAGGAATGTCAGCGGCATCACCATGAATGACTTTAGCGGTCAGTGCCAAGCGTTCCAAGTTTTCTGATACCCGTTCTAAACGCTTCTCATCAAAATCTACAGCGACAACATTCGTATTAGCAGACTCTAAAATGTGGCACGTTTTGCCACCAGGTGCGGCACAAGCATCAAGGATTAGCTCTCCATCTTGTGGTGCTAATAATTCAGCCGCCCATTGTGCCGCAGCATCCTGAACGGATACAGAACCTTGTTCGAAGTTTGGTAACTGCATCACATCCGCTGGTTTCTCAAGTAAAATAGCGTTGGAGTTATCTCCTTTAGATGCAGAAATTTCAATCTGTTGCAGCAACTGTAAATACGAATCTCGAGATTGCACTTTTTGGTTGTTACGTAACCACATTGGTGGGCGTTGATGACTTTGCTCAATCACTTGTTGCCAAGTATCTGGGTAAGCTTGCTGCAAACGTTTAATGATCCAGCTTGGTGTATTAAATTCTAAAACAGGATTGGCTGTGCTTAGCTCAGCTTTATTGCGTTGAATATTACGCAGAACGCCATTTACTACTTTTACTAAACCTTCAAAGCGAAGTTGACGGCAGGCTTCAGCCGTTTCAGATATTGCTGCATGTTCTGGAATTCGCGTAAAATAGAGCTGATAGCAGCCTACCAAAAGCAGTTGATGTACCACACGTTGCTTACCCTTAAATGGCTTTTGTAAACAGTCACTGACGCACTTATCGATTTGCGGTAGATGACGCATTAGGCCGTAGCAAAGCTCGGCAAGTAGTGCTTTGTCTTTACCACTTTGTAGTTGCTGCTGTTGCTTGGGCAGGGCAACCGATAACGAAATGCCTTGCTCAAGCACGGCGAATATAGCTTTAGCGGCTAAGGCTCTGATATTCATTTAGCGGCCTCGTTAGTGTCTTGCTTAAGACTCAGTTGCGTTCCTACTTCAAACCAATCCGCTCGGCCATTCATAATCTCTGCAGCAGAAAGCGGTTTTTTACCTGGCAATTGCAGAGAGAGTAAACGTAAAGTGCCATCAGCCACAGTAATATCAATACCTTGTTTATTTGCACTCACAATGGTGCCAGCAGGTTTATCGTGTTGTTCTGAGAGCACTTGAGTTTGCCACACCTTAATGTTTTGCTCATGGTGCTTGAAGAAACTAACAGGCCATGGGTTGAATGCACGCACTTCTTGCCACAATTGAGTCGCTGATTTAGTCCAGTCTATTTCTGCTTCTTCTTTGGATAACTTTTCAGCATAGTTCGCTAACGAGTCGTCTTGCTTTTCTGCGTTGAGCGTTCCTGCCGCTAAACCTGATAAGGCTTCAATTAAAGCGTTAGGGCCTTGATTCGCCAGTTTTTCGTAAAGTGTTGCAGAAGTGTCTTCGTCTTCAATGGGTAAGCGTGTTTTAAGTAACATATCGCCGGTATCAAGCCCGATATCCATTTGCATAATGGTAACGCCCGTTTCTTTATCTCCTGCCCAAATTGAGCGTTGGATCGGTGCCGCACCTCGCCATCTCGGCAAAATAGAACCATGAACATTAATACAACCAAGCTTAGGTGTATCTAAAACAACTTGTGGGAGGATCAATCCATAAGCCACAACGACCATGATATCGGCATTTAATGCGGCGAGTTCTTGTTGTGCATCTTCTTTTCGCAAGGATTGTGGTTGATATACCGCAATGTTGTGCGTTTCGGCGAGCTGCTTTACTGGACTGGCTTGCAGTTTCTTACCTCGACCCGCTGGGCGGTCGGGTTGGGTGTAAACGCCAATAACATCATGTTCTGATTCGAGTAGCGCCTGCAAGTGGCGAGCAGCAAAATCCGGAGTACCGGCAAATATAACTTTTAGTGGTTTCAATTTCGTGCCTTTAGTAATAAATTCTTTTTTAAGGGCTATTGGGCTTCTTTTGCCGCTTGGCGAGCTTCTTTTTCTAATTTGTCTTTGATTCGGTTGCGTTTGAGTGGCGATAAGTAATCGACAAACAGTTTCCCATTAAGGTGATCCATCTCATGCTGAATACAGATCGCAAATAACCCATCGGCCTCAACAATAAACTCTGTGCCTTCTCTGTCTTTCGCTTTTAGAGTCACAAACTCTGAACGGTCTACTTTTGCAAACACACCGGGTACAGACAGACAGCCTTCTTCATTGGTAAATTGCCCACTACAGGCTACAATTTCAGGGTTGATAAAGACTTTAGGACGATCTTCTTCGTCGTATAAGTCCATCACAATCAGTTGTTGGTGAAAATCAACTTGGGTTGCCGCTAAACCAATACCTTTTTGTTCGTACATGGTTTCGAACATGTCATCAATTTGCTGCTGCAGTTGTTCACCCCAATCGGTAACAGGCTTAGCCACAGTGCGTAAACGTTCGTCTGGAAAGCGTAACACGGTTAAAATTGTCATAAATTCACTCTAAATGATTAAAAATAGGCCAGAATTTATATGCGTATAAATTGCAACTTCATTTACAGCAAGTATATACTGACCAATTAATATCCGGAGGATATAATAAATTAAATACTCATATCGTTTAATTTTAATCCTTTAGCGGTATCAATAACAGCAAAAGCTGATACAAAGCTCAACTTTGACATGGACAGTTTCATGAAACGTTTAACTTTTTTAATCTTTTTCCTGCTCAGTTTCAGTGTGTTAGCCGATGAGTTGGTGTTAAAGAAGAACCACCCTGATTCTTATGCCGTTAAGAAAGGCGATACGTTATGGGACATTTCTGAGCATTTTCTTAACGATCCATGGAAGTGGCCTGAGTTATGGGGAGCCAACCCACAAGTCGCCAATCCACACCTCATTTATCCTGGTGATGTTTTAACATTAATTTTTGTTAATGGTCAGCCACGTCTCGTGAAACAAGAACACAAGAAGAAAGCGGTTGTCCATATGAGCCCACATGGGCGAAAAATTCCAAAGCGCTCTGCGATTCCCATCATCGAGTTATCACTGATTCAATCTTATTTGTCTCAAAACCGTGTAGAGAAGATGGAATGGATTGAGCAGCAACCACAAGTCCTCGGTGGTGAGCGTGAGTCGCGTTATCATGCTCGTGGTGATGTGATTTACATTGACAGCCAGCTCCCTGTTGGTGAAAAACTGGGTATCTATGAAGAAGGGCGTGAGTTCGTATCTTCTGTGTCAGACGAGCATCTCGGCCGAGAATTAATTTTAGCCGCAAGTGGTCGAGTGATTGAGTCTGGTTCGGTTTCTAAAGTGAGATTACTGAGTAATGTCCGAGAAACTGAAGCGGGTTTTAAAGCATTGCCAGTCGATGAAGAAGCGTTAATGTCCGCTTTTTATATGCCTTCAGCGGGTAACCCTTCGCAAACGACCAAAGTGATCGCCGTTGGTAATACTCAACGTGAAGCGGGCCACTTAAATGTGGTGTATGTTGATGGTGGTCGTCATCAAGGTGTGATGCCAGGGCAGGTGTTTGACATTATGCGTGAAGGTGACCAAATTGTTATTGATAGTGATGATAAGCCGGTTCAACAGCGTGACCGTAATATCTACGATGACTTTATTGCGACCGTTTCTGAAGAAAGCGCCATCAGAGTCCCACAAACACATCGAGGTAACTTAATTATTTTTAAGTCATTTGAAGATGTGAGTTTAGGTTTGATTATGCTTAATGATCGTCCGGTCAGAGTCGACGATATGTTAGCATCACCTAAGTCATTAAAGCTTTTGATTGAATGAACGACGAACAACTGGCCGATTGGTTAGTTGTTTGTGCGGTATCTGGGCTAGGGCCTGTTCAGATTCAACAATTTCTACAAAACATGAGCTTGGCTGAATTACGCCAAGCTCTTACAACGTCATTTAAACATATTCCAGAGTCATCTCGACCCAAAAGACGGTTTAAATTAAACCCTCAACGGGTCGACCAAGCGCTCACATGGTTAGAGGCAGATGACAGCCACCATATTTTAACCTTTGATGATCCCTTTTATCCTCCGCTACTGAAAGAAATTGATTCTGCTCCGTTTTTACTGTTCGTAAAGGGAAATGTAGCGTCTTTATCCATCCCCTCTATTGCAATTGTGGGGAGTCGAGATGCCACTCCTACAGGCTTGAAACACAGTTATGAGTTCGCTCAGCAATTGGTGGAGAGAGGTATCGTTGTCAGCAGTGGCTTAGCTGCAGGCGTTGATGGCGCAGCGCATTCAGGGGCTTTAGCTGCAAGTAATGATCAAGAATGTAAGACCACTGCAGTTCTTGGTACTGGGGTTGATGTGGTTTATCCCAAGCGCCATCAAAAGTTATATCATGATATTCAGCTGCAAGGTTGTGTCGTTAGTGAGTTCTGGCCGGATACGCAACCATATGCGGGGAATTTTCCGAAACGAAATCGGATCATCAGCGGTCTTAGTTTAGGTACGGTGGTGATTGAAGCTAGCCGCAGAAGTGGTTCGTTAATTACAGCAAGACTTGCAAATGAACAGGGGCGAGAAGTCTTCGCCTTGCCAGGCAGTGTGTTGAGTCATCAGAGCCAAGGGTGTCATGATTTAATTAAATCAGGTGCCAAGCTAGTGGATTGTGTGGATGATGTATTGGAAGAATTACCAAGCATTTATCAGTTTCACCTTGAAGAAATCAAAAGTCGCCACAATATCTGTCAAGAAGTGGATCTGGATTTGCCATTTCCGAAACTCTTGGCTAGTGTAGGCTATGAGGCTACGGCAATTGATGCCATAGTCGAGCATAGTGGAGCAACCATAGATCAGGTTCTCGAACAGTTGTTAGAGTTAGAGTTACAAGGCTGGATTTCAGCCGTACCTGGTGGTTACGTCAAACTGAAGAGGAGTTAGCTGATGTTCGACATTTTAATGTACCTTTTCGAAAACTATGTTCACGGTGAGACGGAACTTCTTGTTGATGAAGACCAACTTACTAATGAGCTAACACGTGCTGGTTTCCATCAGTCAGATATTATCAAAGCCTTAGATTGGCTAGAACGTCTGGCAGAGTTACAAAGTAAGGACGTGCCTTACTTACGCGATCATAATCAGCAAACCTTTCGTATATATACCAAAGAGGAAATGGAAAAACTCGATGTTGAAAGTCGCGGTTTTTTGATGTTTTTAGAACACATCAAAGTACTGAGTGTTGAGACAAGGGAAATGGTCATTGATCGTGTCATGGAATTGGAGGATTCACAACTCGACTTAGATGATCTTAAGTGGATCATTTTGATGGTTTTATTTAATGCGCCAGGTCATCAATCCGCCTATGAGCAGATGGAAGATCTGATCTTTGAACAGCCGGATGGACGTTTACATTCTTAAGAATTGATTATTGAGTCCGAGTAAAGAAAGGAAGCAAATGGCTTCCTTTTTTGTATTTCAGGAGAGAAAAATGCACAGTCATTTAAGATCTATTGATCCTGAACATTTTGATGTTGTGATTGATTTAATTTATGCCAAAACATCAAATTTCACAGGCAAAATACACTATCAACATGCAAAATGCTTTTTACACCCAAATGCGGCCTCCTGCCTACAGCAAGCGATGAATTTATTAAGACCGTTAGGCTTAAGAATAAAAATTTGGGATGCCTTTAGGCCGTTAGTTATCCAGCAAGCGTTATTTGATCATACTCCGAACCCTGAATACATCTCTCATCCGGTTTCGGGAGCACGACCTCACCCACGAGGAGTTGCACTTGATGTTACTTTAGTTGATGAATTTGGCAAAGAGCTCAATATGGGAACTGGCTTTGATGATTTTCGTACATTAGCTCACCATGGCAATTTCGAAGTAGATGTCGAAGCTCAGCAAAATCGCTTAATCTTGGCTGGAGCAATGTCATTGGCTGGTTTTGAAAAGAATGATAGTGAATGGTGGCATTACCAATTACCTGATTTAAAGTCATATCCAATTATTGAAAATGACATTGCAATTAGTGAGATGTTGGGTGAAAAAGAAGAGCATTAAAAATGAATAATGCTCTTATCAGGTTATGAGTTAATAGTGCTTATGTTGTTCATCTAAGGCGAGATAGTCTGGTTTTAGATAATCTCTGTAGCTGTATCTGTCTATTTTATGTAAGCGATCTTTCGCCTTATCATCAGGTTTAGGATTCGCTTTGAGTAATGCTTCAAGCCAAGCCTCGTAATCGGTTTGATGAGCTTCAATTTCTGTTAATAAGCTTTTATAACCGCCGAAGTAATCATCTTTTAAAAAGTTACTCAATTGCACCAACTGCTCAGGGTGTTTTTCTGCTAAGTATCGAATGGCGAGATAGCTCCAACGATACGTTCTGTCTAATCCGTCTTTATACTCAGTTGCAAAAATGGTTTTAAGGCTGGGTGCTGATGCTTTATTTTCTCTGGCCAATTTGAATGAGCGCTCGTTGTCATTCCCTTTGGATACGTATTCTGCTAACCCTTCTGACCACCACACCATATGGCTTGGGAAATGTCCAAACTTGCCGTACTTAGTAAAACGGCCATCCAGATAATGCACGTATTCATGGTTTAAGTTCCACACAGCAAATTTTGGTTCTACCCACCATTGCCTGAAGGCAAAAAAGCGTGCTTGATTACCTTGTTTTTGTGGGGTGCCTTCTAAGTACATACCACCATTATTGGTGCGGATGTCATAAATAAGCTGACCGTAAGCGTTATATTGGCTCCAGTTCTTAAATACTACGACTTCCAGCGCGTGGTTATGATCGTTCGCAGTGGGTTTATTCTGGGTCGCAAGAAGTTGATGAAAACCAGATTCTTGAGAAGTGAGCTTAGTGCACGATTCTGCCAATTCAGCTGCTGTGAGATCTTGATGAGTGATAAACGTGGTCTTCGAACAGTCATGACGGTGTGGGAGCGCAATCTCTTGCTTTGGAATAACACAACGTTCAGTATCCTTTTCACAAAGCTCACGTCCAGCCTGAGTGTTTACATGGTAACCAAAGGTATAAGCCATTTTAGCTAGCTCACCTCGGTCGCCAATATCCGCATCAGCAATAGCTGTTGCAGCATTGTCTGTGGCTTGCTCAGCCATTGTTGGTTTACCATCATCACCAGAAGGCAGTGCTAGACGATATAGAGCTAAGGCCCAATAGGCATTTTGCAAAGGCCAGTCATCCATTTTAATGATGGATTTGTTACTATTGGCAAACGCAATAATTGACTTGTCGACTCGAGCATTAATCAGGACTTTTGCTAAATCGCCATCCGGTTTTTTCCCAGCTTTATGCAGCATAAAGCCATAAGCTCTCAAGCTCTCCCATAATGCAAAATCATTAGCTTGATTACTCACTGATGCTGTTTGTGATTCAAGCTGAGCTCGTAAAAAAGGCAGTAACTGTTTTACCTGTTGAGCTTGTTTGTCATCATTAAAATAACGATACAAGGTCACAGCAAACTGTTCTTGAAATCTTGGATTTGAAGCCATCAGTTTATTGTTCGCCAGAGACGCTAATGCATCAGATAATTGCTGCTTTTGTGTTTCGGATATTTCTTTTACTGGCCCGAAATAACTGTAAGCTCGTAAATAGTAAAGTGCCTGGTTTACGGATGTTATGTCATCAGCATTTGATAAATAACGGACAACCTGGCTAAAGTTATTAGCATTTAATAGTGGTTGTTTGGCATCGAAAAGCTGCTGTGAGGTAAGTTGTAATACTGGCGAAATATCTTGCTTTGTCGTGGGTGCTTGAGTTATTGATTGGCAGGCGGTGAGTGAAAGCAACAAAAGTGTCGCAATACTCATAGTCTTTGTACTGAGCATGAGATGTCCTTATTCCTTTTATTTATTATTGTTGTATACAATATAATCTTTTGCTCAAAAAGTGAATCAATTGGTATAACGCCAGTAACTTCAGTAAAATGTGCCGAAAATCAATGTGAATCGAGCTTGTTAGCCTCTCATGTCTAAAATCGACCATCAGTTATTCAGTGCTCATGAACATGCGCTGGAAAAAGAATACGAGTGTTGCCCGGATTGTGGCAGTGAATTGTCGGTGAAACACGGAAAATCAGGCAGTTTCCTTGGTTGTAATAATTACCCTCAGTGCCAATATACCCGACCGTTAGTTCAGCATGAAGCCATTGACTCTCAAGTGATTGAAGGTTCAAAGTGTCCTGAATGTGGAAATGAATTAGCGGTAAAGTCCGGTCGCTATGGCATTTTTATTGGTTGCACCAACTTCCCTGAATGTCATCATATCGAAAAGCACGATCAGCAACCCGAAGTCGAAGTCATCGATTGTCCTGTGTGTAAAGAAGGGCATCTAGAACACCGAACTAATCGTTTTGGAAAAAACTTTTATGCTTGCAGTGCTTATCCTAAGTGCAAGTTTATTTTGAATTATAAACCGGTAAATCAAGCATGCCCTGATTGTGGTTTTAGTGTGTTGGTACAACGTAATATGAGCAGTGGTTTACGACTCGAATGCCCAAAGAAAACCTGTAAATTTAAACAAACCCTATAACGTTAAATAAGACAATAATGAAAAAGATCCCTGCAGTTGAAGTTAAATCGATCATTGAGGCTGGTGGCATTGTTGCTTATCCAACAGAAGCGGTATACGGCATTGGTTGTGATCCTGATAATGTTGAAGCCTTAGAAAAGATATTGAAGATAAAACAGCGTCCTTGGGAAAAAGGCTTAATTATTGTGGCGAGCCATTTTGAGCAGCTTAAAAACTACGTCGACTTCTCTAAGTTGACGCCACAACAAGTTGAGCAAGTACAATCAAAGTGGCCGGGGCCGGTCACGCAAGTTATGCCAGCGCTTGAGCGTGTTAGCCCAAAATTGCGTGGTACCTTTGATACTATCGCAGTACGTATTTCAGCGCATCCCGTGGTGAGAGATTTGTGTAACGCCGCAGGTAAACCGTTAGTTTCAACCAGTGCTAATTTAGCTGGTGAACTGCCGATTCGATGCGGTGATGAGATTAAAGCTCAATTTGATGAGCATATTGACGCATTGATTTTAGGTGATTTAGGGCAGCAAACCCAACCGTCAACCATCATAGATGCAAGAACTGGCCAAATTTTAAGATAGAGAAAGTACAACCATGAATAATGTAACCCCAGCTGAAGTAAAGGCGTTTCTATTGGCGCTGCAAGCGAATATCTGCCAAGGGCTAGAACAGTTAGATGGTAAACAAACTTTTATTACCGATAGCTGGGAGCGTGATGAAGGTGGCGGTGGTACTAGCCGTGTATTGACTAATGGTGCAGTGTTTGAGCAAGCAGGTGTTAACTTCTCCCATGTAATGGGGGCAAAAATGCCGGCATCGGCTACAGCACATCGCCCCGAATTAGCGGGTCGTAGTTTTGAAGCTATGGGCGTGTCATTGGTGATTCATCCTAACAACCCCTATGTGCCGACGACTCATGCTAACGTACGCTTTTTCATTGCAACCAAAGAGGGCTCTGATCCTGTATGGTGGTTTGGTGGCGGGTTCGACTTAACACCCTATTACCCATTCAAAGAAGACGTGATTAGTTGGCATCAAAATGCGAAAGATTTGTCGCTGGCTTTCGGTGAAGACGTTTATCCCAAGTATAAAAAGTGGTGTGATGATTACTTCTTCATACCGCACCGTAACGAAACACGTGGTGTGGGGGGCCTATTCTTTGATGACCTCAATGAAGGTGGTTTTGAGCAAAGCTTTAATTACATGAAAGCGGTGGGTGAAGGTTTCCTTACGGCTTATGGGCCGATTGTTCAGCGTCGAAAGGATACCGAGTTTGGTGAAAGAGAACGTCAATTCCAACTTTATCGCCGTGGTCGCTATGTAGAGTTCAACTTGGTTTACGATCGTGGTACCTTGTTTGGGCTGCAAACAGGCGGTCGCACTGAGTCGATATTGATGTCAATGCCGCCACTCGTGCGCTGGCAATACAGCTATTCACCAGAAGCGGGCACACCTGAAGCTGATTTATATGAACATTACCTAAAACCTCAAGATTGGCTAGGTTGATTACGCATATGATCCGCTAAAGTTGAAACAGCCTGAAATATTGCTTGTCGATGTTCAGGCTGTGAAACGTTTTCGTTTAACGCATGCTCAAAACACATCAACCATTGATCCCGCATCGTCTCGTCAACCGCAAAAGGCATATGCCTTGCTCTAAGCGCTGGGTTACCATACTTTTGCTGAAATAGCTGAGGTCCGCCTAGCCATCCACTTAAAAACTCATAAAGCTTTTCTTCAGATATTGTAAGAGAATCTGGGTGAATCTCTCTCAAGGGCTTTACTTGAGGGTCACTATCCATAAACTGATAGAAACTCGCAGCGATGGCTTTAATAGTGTTATCACCGCCAATCAAATCATAAGCATTAGATTGAGAAGGATCTCGCTGAGAAGATTGAGAATTACTGTTAGGTTCAGTGATTTTAGAAAGCGTACGTTTAAACCAGTTCATTTTGCAGTCTTAATATTCTTGATGATAAGGAATAACTGCAAAGCATTATAAAGGAAAACTGAATGGCAGACAGATATGCCGTAATTGGCAACCCAGTAGAGCATAGTCAATCTCCATTTATTCATGCTGAGTTCGCCAAACAAACTCAACAGTCTCTGAGCTATGAGAAACTTTATTCGCCATTAGAGTCATTTAAAGCAACGGTTGATCAATTTAAGAAAGAAGGTGGATTTGGGGCTAATGTCACCGTTCCTTTTAAAGAGCAAGCGTTAACGCTGTGTGATGAATTATCGGATACTGCTAAAGCTGCTGGTGCAGTGAATACTTTATCAATAACAGCTGAAGGTAAACTGAAAGGTGATAATACCGATGGCTATGGTCTGGTTACCGATCTTAAACTGCAGTTTGGTGAGTTAACGAATAAACGCATATTAATCTTAGGTGCAGGTGGTGCAACCCGCGGCTGTATCCTGCCATTACTCAATGAACAGATAAAACAGTTGGTTATCGCTAATCGAACTAAACATAAAGCAAAAGCCTTGGTTGAGTATTTCAATCATCATCAATTAAGCGCTGTAGGTTTTGATGAATTGAGCCAAGAAACACCATTTGATCTGATCATCAATGCTACAGCTGCAAGCTTGACGGGTGAGGTGCCAAGTATTCCAGTGGGAGTGATTCATAGCAACATTAACTGTTATGACATGGTCTATGCAGCCAAACCAACAGCATTTTTAGTGTGGGCAAAGCTGCACGAAGCGAATAATGTAGCTGATGGATTAGGTATGTTAGTACATCAGGCCGCAAACAGCTTTCGTATTTGGCGCAATGTTCAGCCTGAAGCCAAGGCCGTATTGAATAAACTAAGAGAGAGTCTCAAATGAACCAAAGTGTAATTTTTACAGACGGCTTGGTATTCAACAAAGAGCAGAATACGATTGAATTTACAGCGCAGAATATGGGTATCAATATTCCTTGTTATCTATCGCTCGCGCAGTTAAATACCTTAGCTAATGAAGCTGTGCATGAAGACAAAGTCATCGAGGTAGCAGAATCGCTTCGATTTGATATAGAAGAACACTTTGAAGAAAAAATTGACGCCGAAGAGTTAGATGAAAACGGCGCCATTTACTTTTAAAAAAGTTTATTCAGCCGTTTCGGCAATATAATCATTTTTCAAACGAACATAGTGCGCCGCAGAATAACCTAAAAAAGTACGTTCTTTATCATTTAGCGAGCGTACTTGCTTTACTGGACGACCCACATAAAGATAACCACTCTCTAAAACTTTGCCTGGTGGCACTAAACTGCCCGCACCAATCATTACATCATCTTCAATAGTGGCGTTATCTAAGATGAGTGTTCCCATCCCGACCAAAACACGATTACCAATAGTGCAACCATGAAGCATCGCTTTATGACCGACGGTGACATCGTCTCCAATAATCAGAGGATAACCATCAGGATTAGACTCAGATTTATGAGTAACATGAAGGACAGTACCATCTTGAATGTTACTTCTCGCACCAATCTTAATTGAATTTACGTCACCACGAGCAGCAACCATCGGCCAGATACTGACATCGTCATCAAGATAGATATCACCAACAAGCACTGAGCTTGAATCAATGTAAGTGTTTTTCCCAATAAAAGGGCGCATTCCCTTATAAGAACGAATCGATGACATAACAATAAAGCCTAATGGATAAATATAGAGTGGAATGAACTATACCGAAACAGGGCTAATATGGCTAAATCAGCATGAAAAACACTCGAAAAAGAGAAAAAATAAACGATGCAGTTTGCTTTTTCAGCAAGCGAACATTAAAAAGCAAAAAACTTAAAAAAAGGGGTTGCACGGTTTCAGAATCTCCCTATAATGCGCATCCACTGACACGGCACAACAGCTTCTTAAGCGATTAAGCAGCAAGGTTGGCGAGTCAGGGTTTAAAGCAAGTTTGAGTCAAATTGAACATACTTTAAACGGTCGAAAAAAACTTTGAAAAAAGTGTTGACGACCACAGGGAAATGCGTAGAATACGCAGCCCTAGCCCGCTGAGAACAACGTTCCAACGGGGTGTTTCGAAAAACGAAACACATTGCTCTTTAACAATATATCAAGCAAATCTGTGTGAGCACTCACAAAGATAGATTGTCTAAGTTATCCATCTTCGGATGAGGTAGCCAAAAAATTTATCAATGATGATGTTCATGCAAACTTTCAAAGTAATTAATTTTATTTTGAACATGCAAATTTAATTAGTCTTTCGAGATTAATTAAT
>NZ_PGVH01000010.1 GCF_004168585.1 Shewanella sp. OPT22
AACGAAAACCCTATCCAAGGATGGTTTTAAGAAAAGTAATAAAGTACCCAGTAGTTAAAAGAGAAAATGCCACTCGCTCTTAAACGAGTGGCATTACAACTTACATTGCGCCTTTTTTTATGATTATTGTTCAACCCTAAAATATGATGCGTAGTTGGTGATTACAACCTCATCATTTAATTTACGTCGCAACATATCATAGGCAATAGCGCAGGTAAGTTTACGGACTAAGTTACGCGATCTTCTTGGCAGACGTAACATTTGACTTTCAACACCACCACGGTAAGCAAGCGCAATCGTAGTTGTACCAACGGGTTTGTCGTCGCTGCCACCATCAGGGCCTGCAATGCCGCTTGTGGCTATAGCAAAGTCGCTATCAAGTACTTTCCTAGCCCCTTCTGCCATCGCTTCTACTGTTGGTATTGATACGGCACCATGGCGTTCTAATGTTGTCATTGGTACGCCTAATAGCTGCATCTTGGCTTGATTACTGTAACTGACTACCGAGTGCGCTAGATATTTTGAGCTGCCAGCAAAATCGATCAATTGGCTAGCAAGCATGCCGCCAGTACAAGACTCAGCTAACGCTAAAGTAAAATCTGAATTGAGTAGTTGAAAATGTATGGCTTCAGCCAAAGTCGGTACATCTTCGGCAACGACACTTTCACCTAAGCAAACTTTTACAATGTCAGTGAATTGTGGCAACGCTGCAATAGCTGTTTCACCACGAGCAAATAACTTGATTTCAATATGTGGCATTGAAGAGCGATAACCAATGGTTATACCTGCGGGTACATCCAGTTTCTCGAGCTCTTGAGCGAGTGCCGACTCACCAGCGCCTAATGTCAGTAATTTTTTGAGTTTTACCTTTTCTTCAACCTCAAAGGCTTGCTTTATAAAAGGAATAAACTGCTCTTGGATCATGTGTTTGAGTTCGAACGGCACTCCAGGTGTGAAGAATAGCCATGCATTATTGAGTTTAACCCTAAACCCACAAGCTGTACCCACAGGATTGTCTACCATGATGGCTGACTCAGGTAACATGGCCTGCTTTAAGTTACTTTCGGGCATTGGGCGATTATTTTTGGCAAACCATTCTCTGAGTCGTTGACTCCATTCTTTATTCTCAATGAGTGCTTCGCCTTTAGCGAGCGCCATCGCTTCGGCAGACATGTCATCACTGGTAGGCCCAAGACCTCCATTTACAATAATGACATCGGCGTGCTTGCTGCGCTCAATAAAAGCATCAACCAAATCTTCGAGGCGATCACCGACGGTAATGCGCCTTTGCATTTCAATTCCTTGATCCATGAGAGTATCTGCAACCCAAGCGGCATTAGTATCAATAATTTGTCCTGCGAGCACTTCTTCACCGGTGCAGATCATTTCTAATTTCATGGTGTGTCCTTTTGACGATGACTGATATTAAGGCTATTTGTAACGCAGATTTTGTACAGGGTCGACGAAGACCTTATCAGTAACTTGTTGGTTTTGTGTCATGCCACCGATACGGATCAAACTTTCGTTGTAAAGAATCAACCCTCGATGATCCATTGAGGCTTGTGGAAGTTTTTGTGGGACTAACCATTGATGTGTCGCTAAATCAAAACGGTTCATCCAAGCAGAAGGTTCACTTGGTTTGCCGTTATAGCCAATTCCGTTATAGTTGTATGGATTATCACTGCCACCAATAAACACGATTTGACCAGCATTGTTGGCGTCTGGGACACCGACTGCCGCCATACGATAATAGCCAATATCGGGTGTGGATTTCGTGGCTGATAATGGGGTTATAAAGTGTGGAATCGCTTGCCAATGAATCGTTAAATGGTCTTGTTCGTCGATCAAACCATACAAGCATTTTGGTGAAGATTCGAATGTACGTTTCTGATTCTTTAACGCCGCCACTTTTACACCGTCACACAGCACCAATGAACGGTCTACTGCGCCCGCTGCAAGTCCGAACGTCGCTGAAATAGGCAAAGGTGTCGCTTGTGCCCAAGTGTTGGTTTGTGTGTCGTACACTTGCACGAGGTTAACGTTGCCACTTTGATGCCAGCCGCTGAATAAATAGATATAGCGATCTTGATATTTAATAACGGTAGTGTCATCTACCGCAACTGGCATATCGGCAATTCGTTGGTATGACTGAGTTTTTATATCGAATTTATAATTGTCTTTGGTACTCACTTCAGTGTGATCGGCGGCCACGGTATAACCACCAAAGATATAAGCGGTGCCTTTAATACCGATGGCTATCGAAGCTAAGCGACCTTTCAATGCTTCAATATGAGGCACAGGGGGTAGTGTTTGCCATTTAGCCGTATTGCTGTTTGATACGACTTGCCAATCGGTATCTGCTTTTACCGCTAAAGCCCACGCTTTGTTATGTACATCATTATCCGTTTTACCTTTAGCAAGTCCCATAAAGCTAAGCAGATAATCTTGCTTATCGACAGTTACTTTTGCTACAGCGTTATTGGCCACAGGTTCAGGTAATTTGGGTAGTGGAGAAGATAGCGTCGAACACGAGATTACTGAGAGAAAAAAGCCGCAAAAAAATTTTGGATTAAAAAGCGCCATCAGTGTTCCATAAGTCACTTAAGATGAAAGGCACTATAGAAGAGTTTAATTCAAAAGAAAACTCGGGTTCATTATTTAGCAACCCGTGGTTACGACTTGATAAACGGGTTGATAGTTTGGTGCACTAGAATTGCAAATTGTCGGTCGCTCACTGGCGTATGATTGTTGATACATAAAATAGCATTGGTTACTTTGAATATTCGATGCTTCCAAACCAAAGTAAGCTTTGTCATCACCTTCATACGCAACAAAAATATCATCACTGGACAACTGCAGACGTTTAACTAAATTGCGATCATCAAGGAACCCGCATTTGAGTAAAATATTTTCATTGTCGATAGTGATAACAGATATGTCATTGCGATTAGCATGATTTGGTGAGGGGTGAGGCGCATGATTCGGAAGTTTTGATAACACTTGAATGTGATCGTTAGCGGCTTTCGCTGACGCCTTTATTTGATTTATTACATTAATTTTTGCGTCTGACGATAAGCTCAAAAATTTAGGCGCAGTTATTATCGCTAAAATACCAAGGATGACCATCACGACGACAAGTTCAATCAATGTAAACCCGGATCGTTTTATCATCTATGACTTCCTATTCAATTAATAAAATAATTTTCACCATTATATCGTATCATTTTTTGACGAAAAACATATTCCAGCAACACAGTGAATGATAGCTTTTGGATTTCTACTTATTCGTTGTAGAGCTCAAGTTTGTTGATCATCTTAAAACAAAAATGGGTTACACATCGCTGCATAACCCATTTAACTACAAAGTGTTATAACTTCGTTTTTAGTTCATGCCGTATTTCTTTAGCTTCTTGCGTAAAGTACCACGGTTGATACCTAGCATGTTTGCTGCACGCGTTTGGTTACCGCGAGTGTGTTGCATGATGATGTCAAGAAGTGGTGCTTCTACTTCACATAGAACCATTTCATATACTTCTTGAGCGTCCTGACCGTCTAACTGTTGAAAGAAGTTAGCTACAGCGCGCTTTACAGCGTCACGTAATAATTGCGGCTTAATAGTACCGTTAGCTGTTTCGATTTTACCTACGGTAAGAGGATGAACTTCTGTATTAGTTGTCTGATCAAACATTCGTATTCTGCTCTTTAATAAATCTAATCTAAATCTTCAAAATAGCATTCCACCATGGAATACTGCTCTGTCGCACTTTCTAGTCGATTAAACTCGGCTCGAAACTGGCGTTGTTGCTCTTGGTTGAAATACCAACCTATGTGCTTTCTGGCGAATCTTACTCCCTTAAATTCACCATATAAGTCATATAGCTTGGTTAAATGTTCCAACATCACTTGCCGTTTGACTTCCTGGCTGATTGGCGCCAGTTTTTCTCCGGTTTCTAAGTAATGCTGAATTTCATTAAAAATCCAAGGGCGTCCTTGCGCACCTCGACCAACCATGAGTGCATCGGCGCCTGTTTTATCCAACACATAACGTGCTTTTTCAGGACTTGTTATATCGCCGTTAGCAACTACAGGGATCGAGATCGACTGTTTAATTGCGCTTATTGTGTCGTATTCGGCATCACCTTTATACATACACTGCCTCGTTCGCCCATGTACGGCGAGTGCGGCTATTCCGCAGGCTTCAGCTATCAGGGCAATTTGAATACCATTACGGTGTTCTGGGTCCCATCCCGTGCGAATTTTCAGCGTAACCGGTACATCAACACTGCTTACTACAGAATTAACGATGCGTTCTACAAGTTCTGGGTCTTGCATGAGCGCACTACCAGCGAGCTTCTTATTCACTTTTTTTGCAGGACAGCCCATATTGATGTCAATGATGTGAGCGCCTTGTTCTACATTGAACTGAGCGGCTCTCGCCATTAACTCCGGATCACTGCCTGCTATCTGCACAGATCGTAAACCTTCTTCACCAGAATGCGCCATACGATGCCGACTTTTGTCTGAATCCCAAACCTCGGGGTTAGACGACAGCATCTCAGATACTGCTAATGCAGCACCGTGACGTAAACATAGGTTTCGAAAAGCCTGATCAGTGACACCAGCCATTGGTGCCACGATCAGCTGATTCTTCAGTTGATAGGGTCCAATTCGCATAGTTTTAGTCACCTTGTGCGTCAAAGGGGCGCTATATTAGCCCTTTTTGACACACATGAAAAGGTTAATAAATGACCTGGGCGAAACTTTTTTTCTTGACTTTTATTTCCTGTGATCTCAGTAACAACAGCATTTATACAGTCTGTTTACAATTTTGAGTTACAGAGGTCAATAACGTTTCGCTGGTTTTGTGAGCAGGTTGGCTATTTGCGAATTCCGGTTAAACGACTCCAGTCATCTTTGTGTTGGGGAGTGTCCATTTCAAACCATTGACTATAAAAGTCTTTTAGTTCTTCTGCTTGTTCTCTGAGCAACCCGGAAAGTGCCAGTTTTCCACCAGAATTCAAGTGGCTAGCGATTTGCGGCGCAAGTTCTTTAAGTGGACCAGCAAGAATATTGGCAACCAAAATATCAGCTTTCAAGTTAGAAGGTGTTTCTTCCGGTAAGTATAAAGAAAGTCGATCATTACACTCATTTCTCTGTGCATTGGCTTTTGAAGCTTCAATGGCTTGGTAATCAATATCAATTCCCGTCACTGTCTTAGCACCCAACTTAAGTGCTGCGACTGCCAAAATGCCAGAACCACATCCGAAATCGATGACATTGCTGTTTGATAAATCTAAACCATCTAACCACTCTAAACATAATGCTGTGGTTGGGTGCGTACCTGTTCCAAATGCAAGGCCGGGATCGAGTATGACATTAATTGCTTCAGGGTCGGGAATGTCACGCCAGCTTGGGCAGATCCACAAGCGGGTACCAAATTGGATTGGGTGGAAGTTGTCCATCCATTCACGAACCCAATCTTTATCTTCGACTTGTTCAATTTTGTATTTTAAGTTGTCATCAACATCAGGGTGCATTTTGAGCATATCAACGACAGGATTGAGATCCATATCTGCTTCAAATAATGCCGTGACAATGGTGTCGTTCCACAGAGGGGTTTCACCAAGCTTTGGTTCAAAAATGGGCTGATCTTTACCGTCTTCCATTGTGATCGAAAGCGCTTCGTGTTCCATCAATAAATCGCCAAGCGCTTCAGCGTGTAGATTGTCTGAATGGAATACCAGTTGTATCCAAGCCATGTTTACGTCCTATACTGACATTTCGTAATGGCGCAATTGTATAGTAATACCCATCCACATTCGAATGTGATCTGCTCAGAGCGCTGCCAGCAGCAAAATAGCTGTGAAGTTGATGAAGGTTTGATTTCTATTCATTGAGGCAAATCTGTAATGAAAACCTTTCGCTTTTGCTGAGCGATGACATTTGAATAACGAGTTAGTAGAGAGGCTGATGATATGAATCTATTTTTTCAAGCTGCGGTAGAAGAAGCGAAGAAAGGGCTATCTGAAGGTGGGATCCCAATCGGTTCGGTTTTAGTTAAAGAGGGTCAAATCATTGGAAGGGGGCATAACCGTCGAGTGCAAAAGGGCAGTTGTGTATTGCATGGTGAAATGGATGCGCTTGAGAATGCGGGAAGATTAACGGCACAGGAATATCGACGTTGTGAGCTTTATACAACGTTGTCTCCATGTTCGATGTGCTGTGGAGCTATTTTATTGTATGAGATCCCTAAAGTGATTATTGGTGAAAACCAAACTTTTTTAGGAGATGAAGAGCTATTAAAAAGCCGTGGGGTTGAAATCGAATTGCTCGATGATCAAAAGTGCGTTGAAATGATGACACAGTTTATCGACGAAAACCCTAAGCTTTGGAATGAAGACATCGGTGAATAACTGATATAAAAAAGCCAGTCGAGAGACTAATGCCACTCGTTTAAGAGCGAGTGGCATTTTCTCTTTTAACTACTGGGTACTTTATTACTTTTCTTAAAACCATCCTTGGATAGGGTTTTCG
>NZ_PGVH01000011.1 GCF_004168585.1 Shewanella sp. OPT22
AAACGAAAACCCTATCCAAGGATGGTTTTAAGAAAAGTAATAAAGTACCCAGTAGTTAAAAGAGAAAATGCCACTCGCTCTTAAACGAGTGGCATTAGCCAATTGGCTGCGTTTTTACTTTTAAAGCATCAAAAAATGATTACCAAATCTTAACGCGCTCGCCTTCAGCAAGGAACATCTTATCGCCTTCTGTCACTTCGAATACATCGTAGAAAGCAGGAATATTACGTGGTGTGCCCATCGCACGGAAATGGCTTGGTGAATGAGTATCTGTCTTCAAACGACGCTCAAGCTCTGTATCACGATAGTTACGACGCCATACTTGTGACCAACCGATAAAGAAACGTTGTTCACCCGTATACCCATCCATTACAGGCGCAGGTTTGCCATCTAAGCTCATTTGATATGCACGGTGTGCTACCGTCAAACCACCTAAGTCACCAATGTTCTCACCAAGGGTGAACTTACCATCTACATGTTTGCCTGGTAGAGCTTCATATTTATCGTATTGTGCTGCAAGTTGCTCACTACGTTTGGTAAATTCTTCTAAATCTTTTTCAGACCACCAATTACGTAGGTTACCGTCACCATCATACTTAGAACCTTGGTCATCAAAGCCATGAGAAAGTTCATGCCCGATAACCGCACCAATACCACCGTAGTTTACGGCATCATCAGCATCCATGTTAAAGAATGGTGGTTGTAAAATCGCTGCTGGGAACACGATTTCGTTCATTACTGGATTGTAATAAGCGTTTACGGTTTGTGGCGTCATGTGCCACTCAGTACGGTCAATTGGTTGACCTAACTTGTTTAACATTGAAGTATATTCAAAGTTAGCATAGCGAAGATAGTTACCAACAAGTTCATCAGCTTTGATTTCAAGATTGGTGTAATCTTTCCACTTATCAGGGTAGCCAATCTTATAAGTAAACTTCGCTAATTTTTCTTGTGCAGCTTTTTTGGTTTCTGGTGTCATCCACTCTAAACCATTGATGCTTACTTCGAAGGCTTTAATCAAGTTATGGATCAACACTTCCATACGTTCTTTTGCTTCTGGCTTAAAGCTTTCTTTAACGTATTCTTGACCTACTAACTCACCAATAACGCCATTGGCAGCATCTACAGCCTGCTTCCAACGAGGTTTTTGCTCTTGAATACCTTTTAAGGTTTTGTCATGAAAGTTGAATGCTAAATCTTCAAAATTCTTGCTCATTAGGTTCGCATATGAATCCACTAGGTGGAATGCTAAATAATCTTGCCAAACACTCACAGGGAACTTGTCGAATTGCTTACCTAGTGCTTCAAGGTATGATGGCTGACCAACAATGACTTCTGTCACTTTATCCATACCGGCGCCAGTCGCAAATGCATCAAAGCCCATATCGCCTAATAGCTTATTTACACCTTCACGTTCGAACTTGTTATAACGCTTGTTAGCGTCACGTAACGAAACTCGATCCCAATGATTTTTAGCGATGAACTGCTCAACGTCCATTACACTTTTCGACGCACGATCAGCATCTGGGTAACCCGCTAGCTTAAGTACATCGTCGACATACTTGCTCAGTGCTTCACGGTTACTCACGTACTTATCATCATCTTTTAGATAATAATCACGATCAGGAAGTGTTAATCCTGATTGATAAACATATACCGCGTATTGGCTAGAATTTTTCGCATCGTTATTTACATAAAAACCAAATGGAGAACCTGAACCGTTTACAAGTAACTTACCCATCAAACGAGCGATGTCTTTGTGAGTTTTTGCTGCTTCGATCTCTGAAAGTAATGGCTTAAGAGGCTCTGCACCCAAGGTTTCAACCTTATCAGTGTTCATGTAACTTGCGTAAAAGTCACCCACTTTTTGCTCACTCGAACCTGCCGCTTTATTCGGTTTTGCCGCAGTCGTTTCGATGATTTTCTTAAGTGAATTTTGGCTTTGTTCATAAAGCACAGAGAAAGCGCCGTAGTTAGACTTATCTGCAGGAATTGGCGTATCTTTTAACCACGTTCCGTTAACATTGTAATAGAAATCATCTTGTGGTCGAACTGAATTATCAAAATTAGCTAGCTCAACACCTGAAACTAAAGTTTGTTCTGCTTTCACAGGTTCAACTGTCTTTTCTGCTTGCTGAGGAGCTTCTTTGCTACACCCTGCAAGTCCTAAGCTAATCGCAATACCTAGCGCTAATGCACTTACTTTTTTCATTTGTTTTCCTAACTCATTATTAAAATAAATTTTACAATCGACTAACGCTACCAAAAAAGTCGCGATAACTGTAGGGCTTTTTTGTTAGAAATTTTTTCCAATGAACAAATATACTGCGTGCTCACCCTTATCAGACAAACCAATACCTAAGGCTGCAGGCCCTAGCTCAGTATCTGTGCCTAAATATAAACTTCCCGAATAAATTAAGTCCTTCAAATCTACATCACTCTTTTGTAGCCAAACATTACCCGCTTCTATACTGGTGCCTAAATATAAAGGATACTTTTCTAAACCAAGTGCATCCCGACCTAAATCATATTGATAAATAAATGCACCAAATAATTTGTGATTTCCAAGCAGGGAATCTTTATGGTAACCAGACAGGTTTAGGAACCCACCTAATTCGACAGGATCTACTGAGATATCATCATCTGTAACATCTTCAGTTTCAAGCGAGAGTTTACCTACAAATGCGTGATGCCCCACACTTAGTACCCCTTTCCAATCGAGGCTGTAGCGTAAATTAAAATCGGACTCATAATCTTGATTTTGGTAACGAGCATTATTACGAGCGAAACGCATTTCAAAAGCTAATCGATCTCCTGAGGTAGGGAAGCTAATGCTGTCTAAATTGTCATAGCCAAGCTGTAAATACCCACCAAACTCTCTATATTTTAGTTTCCCGTCTTCAATCGCTTGAGTTGCAAGTCGTCCGTTAGCGCCTCTTAAGCCAAGTTCAACAAATGATTTTTGGTTAAAGTTATAACCTAGCCCTGTCAGTAATACTTGGCTCCGAGTGTCTACGCCATAGGTGAACTCGTTGCTTTCAAAAATGCCTCGATTTTTTCTCAGTAACTCAAGCCTAGTTCGACTGTACCAGTTCTGATCATGATCAAGAGGCTGATAAAACTCGGAAGCAACGCGTTTCTGAAAGCCAAACTGTAATTCGTTTCTCCACTCACCACCGTTTGCATTAAGATCGGTAAGCGTATAAGCAAAATCAAACGTTACCGTTGACCCTAAGCTATAATCATCTTCCCAATTCAATCCCAGTTGAAAGTAATTCGGCCCCCACGATTTAGCTTTGGTGGTTAAAGTGAGCTCCCTACCTTGTAGATCATCTGCAAATTCTGCGTTAACTCTTTCAAATCGGTTTAATGCGTAAACTCGGTTTATTGCAGTATCTAACTCTTTCTTTGAAACAACTTCGCCTTCATGAATACCAAACGTATCAAGTATGAGTTGATCGTTTACTTTAGACTCATTAGCCAGAACAATTCGATAAACAGGCTTATTAATCGGTGCATCCCATTGTTTTCTAGCATTTAGTTTTTTTTGCTGATATTGCGCATATTGTTGTGGCGTTTCTGCTAATGCTTTCAATTTTGGAAGTAACGTTGTCGCAGCTTTTTCGCCAAGCGCTAACGCTTTTGGTAAAACATTAAAGTCTGTCGTACTCATTTGCCCAACAGCTGGACGGATTAATATGTCTTTATCTGTCAGTAATGATTTTTGATGGTTGGTACTGGCATTGGTGAGTATTGTTGAAAGTTGATTCAAAACATCAACAGTCGAATTGAGCTTATCTTTACTGACAAGAGATGAACCAATATCAACAGCAATAACAATATCTGCCCCCATCTTTTTTACAACATCTACAGGCATGTTATTAGCAATACCACCATCGACCAGTAACTTCCCTTTCCAATGTGCAGGTTCTAATGCTCCAGGCACGGTCGCTGAAGCCTGCATCGCAAACACAATACTTCCTGAATCAAGCACGACTGCATGGCTGGTTGCTAAGTCTGTTGCGACAGCACGATAAGGTATCGCCAGTTGATCAAAGCTACCAAATTTTTGGACGAGTCCCGTCGAGCTCCTTAGTAAACGAGACATGGTTTGTCCCAACAATAGACCACTAGGTGTTTTAATTTTGTCTTTGCTAAAACCTATCGATAACGGCACGTTATATTGATCCCTTTGCTGTTTATCTCGATAACTCAGAGATTGCCTAGGAATCGTATCGGAATAGCCTTTGCTCCAATCAGTATTGAGCATTAACGTCTCAATTTCGTCAGCACTGTAACCAAGTGCATACAAGCCGCCAACGTACGCACCAATACTGGTTCCAGCAATATAATCGACGGGTATGTGGTTTTGCTCTAGAATCTTTAACACACCAATATGCGCAGCACCTTTGGCACCACCGCCGCTCAATACAAGTCCTATTTTTGGCCTGGCAGATACCGAAAATGCCGTAGCTAAGATGATGACAGTAGCAAAAATCTGTTGGTGGATTTTCATAGTATTCCTCAGACGAGCTCTTGTTCTAATTCAGTGTGTAAACTGTGTTCCAAGTAACGTTCCATATCTTTCTGCTGTAACGGTTTGGCAAAATAAAAACCTTGCATTAAATAACAGCCTCGGCCAATCAAATGTTCCATTTGATCATAAGTTTCGATACCTTCTGCAACCACTTTTAACCTGAGGTTTCGAGCCAACTCAATAATACTGGTTACAATGGCCTGATCCGCTCGATTCTGGTTGATATCAATAATGAATTTACGATCAATTTTGAGAGAGTTAACAGCAAAGTTACGTAAGTAAGCCAATGAGGAATAACCCGTTCCAAAATCATCAATCGCAATGTTAATCCCGAGTAGTTGCAATTGAGACAAATGCTTTTGTGCTTGATCGACTTCTTTCATTAATACGCCTTCAGTGATTTCCAAGCCGAGAGACTTCCCATCTACACCGGTTTGTATCATGACCTCTCTGATCGTATCGACATAATCAGGTTGGAGAAAGTGTGCTGCAGAGACATTAATTGAAACACGAAAATCTGATTTGAATTGTTTTTTCCACAGATTAATTTGAATACAGGCATTTTGAAACACCCAACGATCAATCTCAATAATTAACCCTGCTGACTCTGCAACCTCAATAAAGACATCTGGGCTGATATAGCCATCTTCTGGATGTTTCCACCTTAACAGCGCTTCCATTCCAACTAAGCTGTCACCATCGAGAATATTAATCTGTGGTTGGTAATGCAGTTCGAATTGATTATTTTGTATCGCTTTTCGTAATTCAGATTCAATTCTCAAGAAATATAAATTTTTCTCGTTTCTCGCATTAGAAAAATATCGAACATTTCCAGGCCCGTCTTCTTTCGCATGATACATGGCTAAATCAGCATTTTTGATTAACGTTTCAGGGTGTAAAGCATGATCAGGCCATAAGCTGACACCAATGCTGGTGCTGATATAGAATTCTCTTTCGAACAATCGAAATGGTGCCTCAATACTACGATGAATGCGTTTAGCTACGAGATCAACTTCGGCAGTATTGACGATATCGGGTAACAATAATACGAATTCATCTCCTCCAAATCGGCTCAAAATTGCATGACTTCCCGCAGAATCTTGAATCCGGCTGGCAGCTTCAATCAGCAACGCATCTCCCATATTATGTCCATAGGAGTCATTAATATTTTTAAAGCGGTCCAAGTCCATGAACATCAACGCTAAACGACTATTTTCTCTTTGCGCTTGTTGAATACTATCCAGTAGTTTCTCTGAGAAAAAGGTTCGGTTGGCCAACCCTGTCAAGGGGTCAAAATTTGCCAATCTTCTTAGTTTTTCCTCTGCACTTTTACGCTGACTAATATCAGAAAAGACCACAACATACTTTTGTGTACCTTGTGTCTTCGAGTGAATTTGAGAAAGGGTCAGCCAAACTGGTCGACGCATGCCAGTGGCAGCTTCAATCTCAAGCTCTCCTGACCAATGGCTTTCATTAACCAATAAACCTGCAATCGTAATATCGATTCCAAAAACCACATCTGAAAATGAGCGTTTTTCAAGGTGCTCTGAAGGCATTTCAATGAGCTTTTGTGCGGCGCGATTTGCAACGACCGCTTGCTCATTCTCATTAAAAATGACCACGCCTTCTGATGTGTTTTCAAACGCTTCAGCTAAAAGTCCAGCTTGCTCTTCAAGGTTTCGAGTGGATGTAACATCAGTATATATACCCGACACTACTTCAACGCTTTCACCGTCATCATTGTATTTAACAGGGCGGCCTTTTGTTCTTATCCAGCGCCAACTGCCATTCTCTGCCATTTGTCGATATTCAGCATCAAACGCATCTGATTTTCCAGAGACCATTTCATCCCACTGTGATAAGACTCGCTCTTGATCTTCAGGGTGAATCTTAAGTTGGCTCATTTCATAAATTTTCTTTTCACGCTCTAAACTGAAAATTTTAGAGTAGTTTCCGATGTGTAACTGCTTGGCATTGATGTGCCATTCCCATAAGTCAGAGTCACTGCTTTTTAATGCTTGTTGCAAGCGGTCTTGTGTTTCAATTAACTTGGTATTCAGATGCTTAAACTTTTGAGTTTGACTTTGATGCCTTAACACCGTTAGTACGCCAATAATGAAGATAAAAAAGGCAAGTAATGTTTTAAATTGCTCTGAGTGCCACCACATTTGCGACACAGTAAAATGAAAATTGTAAGGTTCATCTTTGCCTTGCTGTGTGCTTTCACTGATCAGCTGCAAGGTATAATTACCGGAATCAAGATTGGATAAATTGATTTGTGCGTTATCAGATAGCTGAATAAACTTTTTTTGCCGTGGAACATTATTTCCAATGAGTCGATAACGTACATCTTTGAGCCTGTTCTGCAAGTAATTTTGGCTCGATACCTGAAGGCTGACGAGGCCGACCTGAGGTTGAATCGTTAAGTCAGACTGGGGTAACAAGTTAACTCGATGAGCATCATGGTAGTAAGTACTTACACTGGAAATAAACACATGGTCTGATGATATTCGTTTAGAGAGTTTCTCAGGTTTGATGAACATAATACCTTCAGGCGAACCGATAAAAACGCCTTGCTTTGGTAGGTAGAATATCGCACCTTCATTGAGTTGTTCAGCGATCAAGCCATCTTGAGCATCAAAAACTGTAAATTGATCAAGACCCACATGGTACTCAAGGATCACTCCGTTACGGCAGCCTAATAGTATTTGTTGATTTACTTTTTGGAAAAAGTAAATCGATTGACAATGCTGCGTCGTTTGAAAATCAATCGAGGTTAATTGCTTAGTCTCCCGATTGTATTCATAGCCACCATGATAGGTCGAGCCCAGCCACAATCGATTCTCGTCAACTTGTACAATATGAGAAATGATCGGTAGAACGTCTACATCAAAGTGCTTTTTATCAATAGCAGTAAAAACATCGTTAACATAAAAGCCAAATGCACTTTCCCCCCCGAACCAAAGTGTACCGTTATCATCCACAAAAACACTGCGAAATGATAACGCTTTGTCCGATCCAATATTGGCTTGAAGGATCTCCTGACTACCTACACGCCAGCGATAAATACCTGTTGATGTCGCAAACCACCATTGCTGAGAATGCGGCTCATATGCGCTCTGATAAATGGTTTTATTGGTAAGAGATTCAGCCCCACCAGTCCATAAATCAAACGGTTGTGCGTATTGTGTATCTTTATTAAGTACAAACAAACCATCCGTCGTTAAAAGTAATAAATTATGAGCATCAAGCGATTTAATCTCATAGATAGACTCACTTGCATTCAAACCCATAATCGAAATTACTTTTGACGATTTAGTCACTCGATCGATTATTGTTACTTGATTAGAAGTACCAGTGTAAACCGTACTATCTTCGCTCCAAATACTCCATGTGTTTTGTTCAGGTAAATAATAAGGCTCGTTTGACGAAATTGTATCAACTAAAAAATCAGTTTTATCGGTCAAAATCGCAACTTGATTTTGATAACCCGTAACCCAAATTAAATTATTTTTGTCGATGATGATTTTCTTATCTATAGCGAAATTCTTTTCTTTTATCTGACTTTTAGTGACGTGAACCAGCTCATTGGTGTTCGGTTCAAAAGACATTACGCCAACTTTAGTTGCCAGCCACAGCTTCTGTTTGCCGTCGATTGAAACGGAAAACGATGGCGCAGGTAAAATCGTCATCAACTCCAGCGTTGTAGATTCAGGATCGATAGAAACTTCAAAAAAACCACCATCTGCGGCTATCCATACTCTACTCTCAGAAACCAAAAGCTGATGTATTTTTCCTACCGGCTTAGGTATTGATAACCAACTCACTTCATCGCTTTCATTCAAAAAACCAACTTTCTTCTCAGTTGCAATGAGCAATTGCTCCTCAAATAAAACGATATCTTTATAGTTATCTTTTTTGAGTTCGGGTAAAAAGAAGGATTTTTCAGCTTGTTTTTCCGAAGAAGAAAAATAAATCACTTGTCCTGGAGCCGTCAGCAAGATGTGCTGTTGCTCATCTAAGCTCAACAGTTTTGCCAAACGTCCTAATTTGAGCTCCTTAAAAGCAGCCAAAGTTGAAAGGGGAGCAAAACGATAATCTTGATAATTGAAATAGTGAAGCCCCTGAAACGCATCGACAATAACTTTATTCATTCCCAATGATCGCACTTTAGAGAAATACTGATCTTGCAAGGGATGTTCACTGTTCGATAAATCGATTCGCTCTAAATGAGTGTTCGTTGCTCTAAAAAGCCCCTGTTCAGTCGCAAACCATGCAAAGCCTTGCTCGTCAAAGTCAATATCGTTAACGACTGCATCTAAGCCATCTGAGCTTGATATGACCCTTTGAACAGAAGTGAGAGAAAGTGCGGTTTGGCAGAACAAAAATGCTGATAACCAAAAGGCAAATAGGCTTTTAAAAAAGAATCTAATCATTGAGTTCACTATTAAAGCTAAAAATGGCTATTGTTGGAGCCCGCACAACCGATGTTAACAGAAAGTAATTAAAAAAATCTTCAGTTCATGTAAATTATTTGATTTATAACAACTAAGTTGATTTTATTCGACGATGGAATATACACTCAATTTATCTACAAATTGGACACATAAAAACCACTATATTCTTGGTAAGGAAATCAGGATGATGAGAATAACAATAATTACAGTATTCATGTTTACATTAATAGGATGCTCTCAATCCTTAAAAGGGATTAAAAAAGATGAATCTGTAGAATTACAGCCAGAAGTGGGATATCTATTGATAGGTTTAGATACGACCCTAGATTTGCATACTATCAATATTACTGGCGCCAACCGTTTTAAGTTTACTAAAGAAGATCTCAGAGCTGGCACCAATTTTATTCTCATCGATATTCCTGCTGGCAATTACAAAATCAGTGAAATTAAATTTAATCGTTATTCTAGACTTGAGTTAGTCGAAGGCTACTGGGATTTTCAAGTCGCTCCAAAAAAGATTAATTACATCGGAACCCTGCAAGTTGAAGGCTCAAGTTGGTTTGGTTGGCTAAACCACGTGAAAGTTCTCCTTAATAATGAAAGTACCCAAGCCTTTACATTTATTCGCGAGAACTTCCCTAACTTACTCAACGAATACCGGATAACATTTGGTGGGCCAGGTGAAGATCACTTTTTCGAATATCTTCAGTCAACAGAGCAACAGTTAGGGGGATTATAATGTTAAATATGCAACGCTTTATTGTGCTCATCGCACTTTTAACCCCTTGCTCACTGTGTGCCGACCCCATTCCATCACACGAAATATTTTTACCGCCTAGCATGAGTAACGTTTCTTTTTCTCCTGATGGAAAATACATTTCAGCGCTAACTCGTGAAAAGGGTAAAGCACACTTATCTCTTATCAATATGCAAACTCAAAAACGCACATCTATTTTAGAGTTTGGTAAGTACGATCGATTCGAAGGCTATGACTGGCTCGATAACGACACTCTTTTTCTTAGGGTATATACCACCAACAAGCACCGACGTGCACTATTATATTTAGCAGAGAAGAATGGAACAGTAACAGCTGAATATCGTACTGTTCGAAGTAAAGGATATTTAGTCAGTTCTCTTCCTTCTGAGCCTAATAAAGTGTTATTTGCTCGGAATATGTTTGATGATGCCCCAAGTAATCGATTATACAAAGTTACCTACGAAGAATTACGAAAAGGAATTTTGACAAAAAAGAATGAATTTGAACGAAAAGTCAAAAATGTGATTCACTTCGGCTACGACAATAATCGAAAAGAACTGTATGCCGTCAAAAAATTAAACTCTGACAACGCAATCGTTATATCCAGAAAAATCAAAAATCGATGGCAGCAGTTATATCGCATTGATAACAATAAAGATACGTTTATCCCCTTAGGATTATTGAGCGAGACTAAGCTTGCAGTCTTAACCAATCAGAAATCTAATACAGTTGGACTTTATGAATTTGATATTCCTTCTCAAAAGCTAACCTCCTTAATTTATAAGCATCAAAAATACGACTTAATCAATGCCTCAATTAACAAAAATCAGAAAATTAGTCATGTTACTTATGTCGAAAACGGTCAACAAAAACACCATTACTTTGCAGATGAAATAAAATCATATTTAACTGAATTACCTGACCTCATTTCTCAAAAAATGATTAACATTGTCGATATAAGCTCGACAGGTCAGCGAGTTCTATTTACTCATGGTTCTGATGAGCCTGGTAAATTTTACCTCTATGATCCAGAAGACAGAAGCATAAAGTTTCTTGACAGTTACTTACCAAGCTTAAATAAATATGAGTTAGCCAAAACTGAATCATTCAAGGTTGCCACTAACGACAACCAAGAAATTGAAGCATTCCTTACTCATCCTTCCAAAATTGACAATCAAACTCTAATTGTAATGCCTCATGGAGGCCCGATAGGTGTACGTGAATACGATGTATTTCATAGAGAAATTCAATATCTTGCAAGCCGAGGCTTTTCAATTTTAAGAGTTAACTATAGAGGATCATCTGGGTATGGACGATCATTCTTAGACAGTGGTAAAGGTCAATTCGGCCAAGCCATTGAGGAAGACATTTCGCTTGCAGTGGATTATGTCCTATCGAAAAACAATTATAAAAAATTATGTACTTATGGCAGTAGCTATGGGGGGTATTCGGCAGTAATGTTGACAATCAAAGACCCTAAACGTTATCACTGCGCAATAGGAACTTTTGGCATCTACGACTTACCATTACTATTTAGTTCATCAAACCTGAAGGCACAGCCAGAGTCACAAAAGGCTGTGTCTGAAGTCGTAGGACCATATAGCCCTGACTTAACCAACGTATCACCCGTTTATCTTGCTGCTAGAATTCCTGTTCCAGTATTACTTATTGCTGGGGAAAAAGACTATGTTGCTGAAATTGAACACACAAGACGCTTGGCTCACACAATGAAGCTTTTCAATAAACAAGTTGAGACCCTCTATTACCGAAATACAGGGCATGGTCATTTGAGTTGGGATTGGGAAAGGCACCAAGCCTCATATATTGCTGACTACTTAGAAAAGACACTAGAACTGAAACCAATAAGCGTAAGTAAGAAGCAAAAAATAGAGCTTGCAAAAGATATGGCTCTTCTCGCAGATGGTTACAGATTCAACAACAACGCCCCAACTAATGAAGAAAAAGCCATTGAATATTATCGAAAAGCAGCTGAGCTTGGGCACTTAAGGTCAATGTTTAACTTTGCATTACTATTGTTAGACGAGCAACAGAACGAAGGCATTAAATGGCTATTAGAAGCTTCAAATAACGAATATAGCCGTGCATCTTATGAACTTGCCCATATCTATAAGTCCGGAGAAATCGTAGACCAAGATCATCAGCTCGCTCTCAAGTATTTTACTTTGGCCGACCGACAAGGGTTTGATGCTAGAGCACAATTAGAAATAGCGAAAAGCCACTGCCTAGGGCTGAGCGTAGAAATAGATAAAGAAAAATGTGTCACTTTATTTGATATTCAGCAACTTAGAAAAAGTTCTAATCAAGATTTAAAAGCAAAATACAATTCAAAAGTGAATAAGTACCGTAGGCAACTTATTGATGAAATGTATTTTAGTGAGCCATTGACTCAGAAAGGTTTACTGTTAATGCATAAAATCTTGTCACAAGATAAGGTTCATCCTTTAACAGTAAATATCGAGGACGAAACCTTTGGTATAGTCGTCCGAAGGGTTTTCGAGAATAAACTACAAAGAATTTCAGAGCCTTTTACATTGCAAAGCGATACTATTTTTAGCGTTAGATTTATATCAGACTGGCAAAAAGAGCACCTACCAAAAGGAAAACAAGTTATTATTTTTGCTCACTGGACACAAAAGGACCAGTCAGGAAAAATTATTCAAGAAGAATTTAGCTCTTTACAAGGTAACTCTTCGTTTAGATGGCAATCGGGCTTCAAAGTAAACAAAGAACTTGCGAAAAATGGAACGGTGTCAGTTAAAATGAAAGATATTTTCAATAATATCATTTACGAAAAAACGATAAAAATAGTAAAAGGCGAGTAAGTAATGAACTTAAAGCATTTAAACCAGGCTACTTACGATTATATCTATAAAGATATTTATGAGTTCCGAAGCACATTTGATTTACCAGTAGAAGCGCCACAAAGCTTAAATGATCAAATCGATACTCTACACACTTCATTGATCATTGAAGAGTTGACTGAACTTGCGGAAGCAGATTGTCTGGTTGAACAAGCTGATGCCATTGTGGATTCAGTTTATGTACTAATGGGACGACTCGTTCATCTTGGCGCCAAAAATTATACTGATAATATTGAAATCAGTTATTTGGTTGACTTGATGCTTGCTGTCGCACATAACCTTAAGTTTGATTTTATCGAGTGTTGGGATGACATCCACTCAAGTAATATGAGCAAAGTGTGTCGCAACGAAGAAGAGTACCTGAAAACTGAACAGTTTTATGCCGACAAAGGCATTAAATTATTTGCGACTCAAAAAGGCGAATACATTATTGCGAAATGTGCTGAAGATGTAGAGTTTGAAGGAAAAACAATTCGCTACGGTAAAGTTCTAAAATCAGTAAGCTATCGCCCCGCAGATTTGGCAAAAGTTATAAATTAACCCCCTAACTTCAAAACTGCCCACTACAGCGCATTTAAAACTGAAGTGGGTAACTTTTCTGTTTGAAAATTATTGCTCTTTTAACTTATTGATTGCTTGCACTATGCCTAATAAACCCTTGTCTTATCATGGGTATATACACTTTGAGTATTGAGCTTCAGCTAATAATTTATCTTTGTTTTGGCCCCCTTGGTTGGCTTCATTTTCTAAAATGGTGACGGCCGCATCAGCCCACATGCCATCATCTTTAGCCTTCTGACAGAAGCTTACTGCCAGTTTTGAAGTAAACTCAGGAGCATGAGACTGCTTTTCCACTAATTTACGTATCGCACCTGTTCTTTGGCCTGTGCTATGGACGTTCGGTTCATCAGAACAAATAAAACATGAGTGGTAATTAGACAAGCCGCTTGACGGCCCAGGCCGTATCATCTGTTCTTGAAATGAACTTAAGCAATTCTCACTATGAAAAACATGAAGTTTATTGAAATTTCAGTTTTTGCTTTTGCTCAGTTGAAACCTGTAACCCACATAGTGAGCAGCTTACGGAATCTGTAGCTAATTCTATTTCAGGTTGGTTCTGTGGAGCATCAGAGCAAGCATTTACTGCGGACATTGCCAAATACCTAATTCAAAGATCAGGATATGACAATACCGCACAGATAATAAAATGACGATTCAATATAAAATAAATTTAATCTAATTTAATGACTTAAATTAACATGTTAATCTGATTAAAAAAGAAATGAGTATGACTAAAAATAATAATCGATAACAAGGCAGGCAAACATTATTACTCCAACACGATTATTATTTAAAAACGCTTTAAAGCAATCTTGTTTTTGCTTTTCTTTAATTAAGTTTTGTTGGTAAATTGCAAATCCAACAAAGATTAGCATTCCGACGATATAAGCTACACCACGATCGTGTGATACCCCAGCCATTGTAAAACAAGCCAATGCCAGAAATTGAAAAACACCAATAATCTGAGTATCAAAACGCCCAAACAAAATCGCCGTAGATTTAACACCTGCCTTTAGATCGTCCTCTCGATCCACCATGCCATACATGGTGTCGTAAGCGATGGTCCAAAACAAATTACCGAAATAAAGCCACCATGCGATTGCGGGTAACTGTTCATTAACAGCCGCATACGCCATAGGTATAGATAAACTCCAAGTGATCCCTAGAAACACTTGTGGCAGGTGAGTCCAACGTTTCATAAATGGATATAAAGTCGTAAAAATGATGCCAACAACGGACAATAAAAGTACGGTTTTATTGAGAAATAACACTAAAGTAAATGCAATAAACGCAAGAAAACCAAATAAGCCAAGAGCCTCTCTACTGCTCACCTCTCCCGTCGCTAACGGCCGCCCTTTGGTTCGCTCAATTTTTCCATCCACTTTTCTGTCGGCAAAATCATTAATGACGCACCCACAAGCACGCATAACAACAACGCCTAAAATAAAAATGACCAGCAGATGCCACTGCGGAATCCCATCAGAGGCGAGCCATAGCGACATCAGACAAGGCCAAAGCAATAACAAAGTACCTATGGGCCTATCCATCCGCATTAAACGCACATAGGCATCGAATTTTTGATTCATGGTATTTCCTTAAACCACTTCTAATTTCGCATAAGCGATGACTAATTTTTTCACACCCACATCATCAAAGTTCACTTGAATTCGCGCTTGAGGGCCCGCACCTTCAAGTTCCATTACTCGACCCTCGCCGAATTTTGCATGCATTACTCGTTGCCCAACGTTAAAACCACTATCGTTGTTTTGAGTAAATGCAGGTTTAGCTTGAGAAAAACTACTTTTACGTTGTGGGGTTGATGACATACGTGAAGACTGCGGGATCGATACCTGGGTTTTAATGCGGATCTCGTCTTTGTATTCTTCAGGAATTTCTTTTAGAAAGCGTGATGGTCTTGAATAATCTTCACGGCCATAAATTCGTCGAGACTCAGCGTGAGTGATGGTCAATTTTTCCATCGCCCGTGTCATTCCCACATAACACAAACGACGCTCTTCATCTAAGCGATCACCTTCTTCCAGTGCCATTTTACTTGGGAAAAGCCCCTCTTCGACGCCAGCCATAAACACTTGTGGGAACTCGAGCCCTTTTGCCGAATGCAACGTCATTAATTGCACTGCATCAGTAAAAGCGTCGGCTTGCCCCTCGCCCGCTTCCAGTGCCGCATGTGATAGAAAACCATTAAGCTCACCCATTTCTTCTAAATCTTCAGGCAGTTCAAAGGTCTTAGCCGCCGTTACCAGTTCCTCTAAGTTATCAATTCTTGCTTGTGCTTTTTCGCCTTTTTCGGCTTGATACATCGCCTTCAAACCTGAGTCTTGGATAACTTTATCTGTCGCACGATACAGTGGAATATCCTGCGTATCCTGCTGCATGGTAACAATTAAATCCATAAAGCCACGCACGGCATTCGCTGCTCTGGCAGCTAACATTTTCTCTTCAAGCACTCTTAGACAAGTATGCCATAACGTAAGCTGCTCTTGGCGAGCGATATTTCGTAAAATGTCCAATGTACGACCGCCAATGCCACGAGTCGGCGTATTCACGACACGTTCAAATGCCGCATCATCGTTTTTATTGGCCATCAAACGCATATAGCCCATAGCATCTTTAATTTCTTGGCGCTCGAAGAAGCGCAAGCCTCCGTAAATGCGATAGGCTAATCCTTTGTGCAATAACGCTTCTTCAAGTACACGCGATTGAGCATTTGAACGGTATAAAATCGCACAATCACTTAGGCTTCCACCGTTGTCGTGCCAATCATTTATCCGAGAAACAATAAAGCGGGCTTCGTCTAATTCATTAAAAGCACAATAAATCGCAATTTTTTCACCATCTTTATCGTCAGTCCATAAGCTTTTACCGAGTCGCTCAGGGTTATTGGCAATCAACTCATTTGAAGCATTAAGAATATTCCCAGTAGAGCGATAGTTTTGCTCAAGACGAATGGTTTCAGCGCCGGTAAAGTCTTGTAGGAATTTATGTAAATTTTCGACTTGAGCACCACGCCAACCGTAAATGGACTGATCATCATCACCAACAATCATCACGTTAGCCTGATTACCTGCCAAGATACGAATCCAAGCATATTGAATGGCGTTGGTATCTTGAAACTCGTCCACCAGAATATGTTTAAACCGATCTTGGTAGTGAGCCAGCACATGAGGCTTGTTGAGCCACAGCTCATGAGCTCGTAATAAAATCTCAGCAAAGTCCACCAGCCCGGCTCGATCACATGACTCCTGATAAACCTGATAAATTTTCAGTAAGTTTTGCTCAATCGGAAAAATGCCTGCATCAATATGCTTTGGACGTAAGCCCTGGTCTTTCTTACCGTTGATATAACCTTGTGCTTGTCTTGGAGGATATTGCTTTTCATCGAGGTTAAGGCTTTTCAACACTCGCTTAATTAAGCGCAGCTGATCGTCTGAATCTAAAATTTGGAAGCTTTGCGGTAAACCGGCATCTTGGTAATGGGTTCGTAACAGTCGATGAGCGAGGCCGTGGAAGGTACCAATCCACATACGACTCATGTTTGAGCCAACAACTTTCTCAACACGCTCACGCATTTCTGCTGCCGCTTTATTGGTAAAAGTCACTGCTAATATTGAGAATGGACTTTGATTTTCTGCTTGCATCAACCAAGCAATACGATGTGTTAATACTCGAGTTTTGCCACTTCCGGCGCCCGCCAGTACTAACATGCTGGATTGTGGTGCTGAAACGGCCTGTTTTTGCTTTTCATTCAAGCCATCAAGTAAATAAGATACGTCCATTCTCGCCTCCAAAAATCTGAGACGAGATTATACCTATTTTACCGATAAATTCAGAGGCGATTTATCCTCGTTGTCCCGGCATCATGGGGCGACGCGTTGCGGCGGCGCCTGGTTGCGGTTTTCCGGGTTGAGATGGCTTACCTGCACCAGGCTTACCCGCTCCTGCATTCCCTTGATTAAGATTATGCAGTTTTAAATCCCATTCTTCAGCCGCTTCAATTAATTCACCGACCGCTTCTTTGATAAAACCTTTTGGTTTTCCTGAAATAATGATATTGCGATAAACCGTCACGTTGCGACATTCGGGTAGTACCCCGATACCAAAACCACCACGGAACGGCTCAATCGCTCTTTCACCAAATTCAACAACCCAATCACCAGGCACATTATCTGGAAGAGTGTTTTGCGTTGTTACAGATAGTCTCAAGCTCATTTCTTGATGATCACGGTAAGCAGAGAGTGACAAAACAATATCCCGACCGTCCTCTTGGCGAGATAACTCGCAAGTTAATACATTGTCATCACCAAAGGTGATCCCCTCAATACCTAGCTCTGAAAACGCTTCTTCGAAAATATCCATTGACCCACCGTGATAAACTCAGTTGTTTGGAAAGTTGATGCTTTATCTTCAAGATTAGTAAAACCCTGCAAAAACACCAAACATCTCCTTATTTTGCGCTTTCTGATTTAGCGGGATCAAGGTCATTAAGTTAAACTTTGTTAATGTTTAAAACCAAAAAGGCCACAATTAAAATTGCAGCCTTTTCAAAATAGTACTGTTAAAGCGTCATTTCTGCTTTAAATCAATACTGCTCAACCAATGCTCAAAGTCCATCATGTTACCTGGCAAAATGACCTTGTTTCCTTGCTGGCTCAACCCTTTAAATTGCTTCAAGTACTGCTCACCTAATTGCATTCTTAATGCATTTTGACCACCAGGGGCTGCAATCACGTCGGCTAACATTGCAATGGAGCTTGCTGTAGCTTTCGAAATTGTTAATATTTCTTCAGCTTTACCTTCAGCTTCATTAATCCGCTTTTGCATTTCACCTTCAGAGCGATTTATCACCTCAGCTTTAATACCTTCTGATCGATTAATTTTACTCTGTTTATCACCTTCTGATTTTGCAAGTACGGCTCTGCGTTCACGCTCGGCATTAACCTGCATTTCCATCGCATTTTTAACCGTTTGCGGTGGCGTAATATTTTTTATTTCATATCGGTGAACACGAATCCCCCACATTGCCCCAGCTTGATCTAGTACTTCTACCACTTTTGCAGAAATCACGTCACGCTCTTCAAAAGTACGATCAAGCTCTAATGTGCCAATAACTGAACGGGTTGTCGTTTGCGCCAGTTGAATGGCTGCATAGCGATAGTCGGTAATGCCATAACTGGCTTTGACCGGATCAACGACCGAAATATAAATCACACCATCGACTTCTACATTCACTTCATCTTTCGAGAAACACTCTTGTGGCGGTACGCTAATGGTTTCTTCTTTAAGGTCGTGTAGATAAGCGACTTTATCGAAAAATGGGATAAGGGCATGAAACCCCGCATCTAACGTACTGTGATATTTACCCAAACGTTCAACAATATAGGCAGATTTAGTGGGTACCAAACGGATCGATTGAAACAACTTCAAAATAAAGACAATAAACAACAGTCCCCAAATTGCCATGACGATAAAGTCAGTATTAAGTTCAAAACCTTGCATCATGCATTTCCTCCATGCTGTCCTTTCATCGTTGCAGTGACTTGCTCCATCCCCTCGAAAAAGCCTTCTAATTTAGCAACTTCTGTTGGTACAACAGAAACTTGAGTCGTTTCTAAAATTTCACCGACTTGCTTAATAAACTGTTCTTTCAGCAACATATTCATGGCTTCATTGCCGCCTGATTTTGCTAATGCTTCAGAAATATTAGCCATGCCTTGTGCTTTAGCGTTGGCAATAATTTCAATCTCTTGACCAGTGCCTTTTGCCTCGTTAATTCGCTTTTGCTTTTCACCTTCAGACAAATTAATTGCTTCTTGGCGGTCACCCTCTGATGTATTAATGGTTGCCGCTTTTTCTGCATTCGCTAGGGTGATTTCAGCACGCTTTTGTCGTTCCGCTTCCATTTGTTTTTCAAGAGTATGAATAACATGAGGTGACGGAGATATATTGCGGATTTCGTAACGTAAAACTTTAATCCCCCAAGGCTCAGAGGCAATATCAATTTCACGAACAATGGACTCATTCAAGCTTTCGCGTTCAGAAAACGTTTTGCTTAAACTGAGTTTACCAATCTCTGAACGCATTGTGGTTTGTGCTAGGTTTACCGCAGCACGGCGATAATCTTCAATCCCATAACTGGCAAGTTGACCGTCCATGACTTTTAAATACACTAAGCCATCAACTTCTAACTGAGTATTATCTTTAGAAATACAGCTCTGAGTAGGCACATCTAATACTTGCTCGCGAGTGTCATGCTTGTAGGCCACCCTATCTAAAAATGGAATTAAGAAGTGGAAACCAGGTTGTAATACCGCTCTGAATTTACCTAAACGTTCAATTACCGCAACCTCGCGCATGGGCACAACGAGCATGAGCTTGTAAATAATAAATAGGAAAATCAGAAATATGATTGTAGGTGTAAGTAACATGTGCTTTAGTCCTTTTCTTCATTTCTTTCGACAACAAATGCAATATTTTGTTGACAAATTATTCGCACGACCTCTCCGGCCTCGATGACGGTACCGTCTGCGACAGCCGGCCAATCTGAACCTTGAAAGTGAATCCGTCCCTGTTTCTCTCCTGGACCAATGTTTTCTCTAACTTCTGCAACTTGTCCGAAAATGTCAATGGCTTCATCAGTGTTATCCACATGAGAATCTCCGCCAATCATTTTTTGGGTCAGGCCTCTAAAACCTAAAAGTAAAACAATTGAGGTGATAAACCAAACCGTTAAGCTTTGACTGATGCCTTCTACAATACCTCCCCAAAGTAAACTCGACACGACAATACATGCTGCGCCAAGAAGAATTACAATGCCTCCTGGCAAGATAATTTCGGCGAGAATGAGAAATAGTCCAATGATGGCCCAGACAACAACAGGATCTGAAAAGCTCATCTTTGCTCCTTGGTAAAAACCTTAACTTGATTATGGTTTATACAACCCACGACATAATATGTCAAGAAAAGTTATGCCTCTAATGATTCGGCTAAGTTTCTCGCACAAAAAAGCAGACTCGAAAGTCTGCTTAATATTCTCTGTATAATATGTAACTATTATTAAAGTAGTTTTTTCGCTGCTGCGACAACAATGCTTACAGCACTGACTTCTGTTTTCTTCATTGTTGCTTCATCTGGAATCTCTTGTTGTGTACGATTCACAATTACACCCGCTACACACGCTGCACGCCAGCCTTGAGATGCACACATAGTAAACAGTGTTGAAGATTCCATTTCATAGTTCAACACACCAAGATCTTGCCACTCTTGCATTGAACCTTTAAAGCGGCGAGTAACGCGACCTGATACTGTGTCATATCGCTCTTGACCAGGATAGAAAGTATCCGACGATGCAGTAATACCGATATGAGGCTCAAGTCCTGCGTCACGACATGCTTCAACCATTGCTGTTGTACAAGTGAAGTCAGCTACCGCAGGGTATTCCATAGGTGCAAAGTGCAAGCTTGCGCCATCGAGGCGAACTGAAGCTTGAGTCACAATCACATCACCAACATTTACGTGTTCTTGAATGGCACCAGTGGTACCCACACGTAAGAACGTTGATACACCAAGCTGTGCTAATTCTTCTACAGCGATAGACGTCGATGGGCCACCAATACCAGTTGAACATACCACTACAGCTTTACCGTCAATATACCCAAGATAACTGGTGTACTCACGATGGCTCGCTAAGAACGTTGGTTCATCCATCAGTTCTGCAATTCGTTTTACACGCTCTGGATCGCCTGGAACAATAGCAAGTGCTGCACCATCCAACATCTCTTTGGTCAAGCCAAGATGAAATACATCTGACATTAGGAACCCCTTTGTTTAATTTTTGTAAATTTTTTAAATATTGATCAATACTTTACCCTAGCTGACTATCAGATAGGGTTAACTAGATCACAATCTTTTGGATTGAATTATAGTTGAAGAGTATTAGAGAAGCATATCCCTATGTGGAATGCCGTCCTCTAAATACATTTCAGAATGATTTTTGAAGCCGAATGAATGGTAAAAAGGCAGTAAATACTCCTGAGCTCCAATTTGAATATGTTGATTCGGCCAATATTGACGGATCGCATCAACAGAAGCTTGCACTACCTTTCGAGCCAGACCTTGGTTTCGAAATTTTTTTGCAACAGCCACTCGACCAATACTCGGTTCAGGATAGCTCTGGTTGGGAGGCAGTATGCGACTATAAGCCATCAACGCTTTATCCTGATTTAAATAATATAAATGCAACGTTTCTGGATGCCTATCCTTTTCATCTAAGTCAGCATAAGCACACGCTTGCTCTACAACAAACACATCACATCTTAGCTTGAGTATCTCATAGAGCTCATCAGTACTCAGTGTTGAAAATGATTTAACTTGTAGCGCCATTACTCTTTTATCCATTCACCAGTTAATTTAGGCTTTATCCACGCATGAGAAAACCAGTAATAACCCGACTTTGATTTACTCGGTGCGGTACAATTATAACGAAAGCGTCCCGCTGGCATATCTGATTTTGCTTGAATTTCGAAGCTATTATCGCTGATCCACTTTGGTTTTTGTGCACCTTGCCTTGTGATAAAACACATGACCTGACTGGCATACATATCATTCATGTCGAGTATTAGTGTCAATTTTGGCTTCGTTTGATTTGCCGCTAACTCAGGGTTGATTGGCACTTGTTTCACCACAGGCATATTTAAACTGGTAAATTTAGCTTTGAGTGATTTCAGGCTCGTGTATGCCCCAGCAATCGGAAAGCGTGCGAGCGACTGTAAATTTGAATACTGACCAACAGCACCTGACTGCTGACCTAATGCTGCAAAACCTTGCGTTTTCAACATTGCCATAATATCGGAATTATACTCACCATACGGATACGCCAATACTTTATGGCTTTGGCCTGTATGTTTCTTGATTATAGCTTCCGTTTTTTCAATATTATTTTGAACTCTCGCTAACCAATCAGCCTGTGTTTCGTTTGTTAATCGGCGAATAAGATGATCATGCCCATAGCTATGATTCATGATCTCAGCGCCTTCATTGGCAATTTTATTGATCTGCTGCCAACTCATCATATTGCGATACTTCATCTCAATCGGTTTAATTGCAATAAACATCGCATAGGGAAAACCATGCTTTTTTAAAATAGGATGAGCATTTTCAAGAATACTCTTGTAGCCATCATCGAAAGTGATCGCAATGGTTCTGTCTGGTAATGCTTTTTTGGCTTTTAATGCTTCGATCAGAGTAGAAAGCTTGATAACGTTAAAGTTGTTATCCGCTAAATACTGCATCTGCTCGGCGAATTGAGTAGGCGTCACACTGGTTACCGCTGGGGAGTCAGTGTCTACGTGATGATATTGAATAATCACCGCACTTTTTACCGGCAGGGCAAACAATAGTAAACTGAGCCACATTATTTTTTTAAACACATGCATTTCCCTGGAACCTTGCCTAAATGAGTCGATTACAATTTTTATTTTCTAAACAACAACATCATCGACTCTGGTCTTTAGCTATTCCTATCATTATCTCCAACATCAGTGTGCCGTTAATCGGATTAATTGATACCGCAATGATAGGTCATTTATCTGCGGCCTATTATTTAGGAGGCGTAGCCTTAGGGTCAACCATTATTAGTATGATTTCGTGGCTTCTTGGTTTTTTAAGAATGTCTACCACTGGGTTAACGGCGCAAGCTTCTGGTAAAAATGATCATAATGATTCCTTTAAGGTACTCATTCAAAGTTCTGCATTAGCTCTCATCCTCGCCTGTATCGTTTTAATATTGCAAACGCCGATTTTGAATTCTGCATTGTGGTTTGCTGACGCCAGCAAAGAAGTCATTTTTTACTGTAAACAATACATAGAGATCCGCATCTGGTCATTACCTTTTGTACTGGTCAATATGGTCATGCTGGGATGGTTACTGGGACAAAAATTACCAAAAGTGGCGATGTGGCAAGTCATCATAGCTAATGTCATCAACTTGCTCTTGGATATCTGGTTTATCATCATTTTAGACTGGAAAGTGGAAGGTGCAGCTTGGGCATCATTGATTGCAGACATGACCGCCTTTGTCGTCGCACTGATTGTTGTATTAAAACAATGCAGTAAACTGCCACACATGGTTATATTAAACTGGAAAGCAACCCTCTTTAAAGCGGGATATATCAAGCTGATCAGCTTAAATACAAATATTTTCATTCGCAGTTTGTGCTTACAACTCACCTTAGCATTTATGACATTCTATGCTGCGAAGCACGGCGACAATGTGTTGGCGGCTAATGCTATCTTACTCAACCTTTTGCTTTTGATCTCATACGGCCTTGACGGTATTGCCTATTACGCTGAGGTGGAAGTCGGTAACGCATACAGTCAAAAGAAGTGGCAACGTTTAAATAATACCGTTTGGATGGCCTGGTTTTGGTCTGGTGCTGTTGCGGCTTTATTTGCTCTCATCTTCTTCAGTCATGGCGACCTATTCATCGAGATGATGACCAATGTAAATGCCGTTATCGACTCTGCAAAAGCACATTTATTCTGGTTAGCGTTGATGCCGCTTTGGGCCTACAGCAGTTATTTATTCGATGGTGTATTCATCGGAGCTTCTAAAGGCAGCCAAATGAGAAACAGCATGCTGTTCTCAACCATCGTCATCTTTTTTCCAACTTGGTATTTACTCCAAGATTACGATAACCATGCGTTATGGGCTGCACTCAGTGCTTTTATGTTCAGCCGGAGCGCAACTTTAGGGGCTTACTTTATTTATTCTGATGGCTTAAAGAATGCGCATTCTGATAACTGACTCGATAGACAGCATTGGCATAATCATCAGAAATTAAAATTGAACCATCAGGCATATTTAAAATATCTACAGGGCGGCCTAATACTTGGTTTTTGTCACCTAACCAGCCAGAAATAAACGGCTTCACTTGCGTTATTTTGCTGCCATTCAATGTGGCAAGCATGATGCGGTACCCCACTGGCGTAGTTCGATTCCATGAACCGTGCTGGGCAATAAGTATTTGGTTTTGATAGGGCTTAGGGAATTGATTACCAGTGTAAAACGTCATTCCAAGCGGTGCCACATGAGCCTGAAATTTATGCTCAGGTTTGGTTAAATTTTTGGGAATAGGCTTTCCAATGTAATCAGGCGCTGCAACGTTATCGCCATATACATAAGGGAATCCAAAATCTTCCCCCTTGTTTGATACACGATTTAACTCATCTGGCGGTGTATCATCACCCAGCATATCTTGGCCGTTATCGGTAAACCATAAAGCACCAGACTTTGGCTGCCAGTCAAACCCTACACTATTGCGTACACCTCGAGCCATTATCTCGATATCGTCAGTAGAATTAATTTTTACAATGGTGCCAAAAATGGGTTGTGTGTCTCGATAAAAACAAGTATTACAAGGCATTCCCACCGCCGTATACAACTCACCTTTAGGTGAAAACTTTATGTATTTATAACCATGCCAGCGCTTATTTGGAAAACTACCAACTGCACCATTAGCAATAGCTTTTATTGATTTTTGAGTATGAGTTAAAGAATAGATTGAAACTTTATCGAGCTCTCCTACATATAATTTACCTTGATGGAAACTCACGCCATTTGGGTAATTCAAATTACTCAGAAGCGTAATTACTTTTTTAGCTTTGTTTTTAGAGGCGTTTGGGATTAACGCATACACCTTTCCTTCACCTCTGCTCCCAACATACACAACACCGTGGTCATCGACAGCAAGCTGGCGAGCACCATCAACGTTCTCGGCATAAGTTTGAATATGAAAACCACTTGGAAAGAATAGCTTATCTAAAGAGGCCGCACTGAGCTTAAAAGGTATTGCTAATATCACACAAAATAGATAGAAATATATTGTTCTCATATGCCGTTTATTTATGATTGAAGTCAACACATTAATAACAAATATTAATCAGAAAGTCTTGAGTTTACTTAATAATTAAACCTCTGGTGTAGTAGAGAAAAAGCTATAAAGTTCACCATAGGATATTAGCTGACAGCAATTTGTGGCACTGGGCGAACTACAGCCTCTCTGGAAGCTTTCATTGGTTTAAATGTTGATGAGCGTGGATGAGGTATACTCGTCTCCTTTTGATGTATTAAGCCACGATAAATCGTTTTTGTTGTTGTTGTTGCTTGTGCATAATTTAAAGATGAACCTTGCTCATTGTTTAACCGACTAACTGGCTCTTTATTATCGATCTCCATATGGCTGAGCTCATCATCCTCTTCACTCTCTTCATAATCAGAACTTATTGCACTATCCAAGGAATCAGAGCTGTCCCAATGCCGGATGTTAATCTCTACATTTTCTACTCCAACGTTCTCTACGGCAAGCCTTTTTTCTAGTGGAGAAAGCTCTTGTGGCAGGGAATACGTTCTAATTTCAAGCTCACTGTAGACCTCATCAGAGTCAGTGGTTTTAATTAGGTTTTCCGTGCTTGAAGCACGTGATAATGCGGTAACAAGCGATACATCATCTTCTACATCAGGCATAGTTGGAGCCTGTCCATGAGACATGCTGTTTTGTGAATATACACTATCAGAGCTTTCTGTTCGCTTTAATATGCTTAGCTGTGCAAGTGGAGGACCTGTTTGTACTTTAGGTTGCTTAGCGAATTTTCGAGGTTTAATACGCTTGTCAGGATTAAATAAAAACTTACTGCCTTGTTGCGTAGGAACGTCTTCTTGCCTCAATAAACTTACACTAGCCACCTCACTCTCGGATTGATGTTTTTCTAGAGTCATCTCATTAGAATGAGCGTCAATTTCAACACGTTTAATTGCAGCTTCATTATCTACATCAGTTTGTTGAAAACTTCGACGTCCTGATGCTATAGCGATTTCATCTGCATCGTGACTTCTTGTTTCAAGTCTAGGTTCAGCTGACTTTGCCCTTTCATTTCTATTTCCTGATGGCAGCTCTAATTGAGTATTAATAAATAGCTGCGGATACGAAGTTCTCGACATTCCTGCTCCCAGTGGCACTAACCCAGTATTTAAAACACTTTGATCACCAAAAAAACCAGGAACTAAAGCGCTACTTCGCTCACCATCATGAAGTAAATGTTCCGTTGGTGACTTTGATTTAATATCAATAGGCGCTGTTTCCAAGTCTCTTTCAGTTTCCACTGCAAGTAACGAAGTCCGAAGATATGGACCCGGATCGATACCTGGTTGCTTAATACTTTCACCATTTAAGACATTCGAAATCATAGAGTGACCAGGTTCATACGTCCTATGTTTCACATCAACTGTGGATGACATCCCCATCAAAGTAGGATCCGTTTCTGTCCGATCAGGTACTTTAACCGTTTGAGTTAACTCTTTTGGAATACCATCGATGACATCATACTCTTCAGGTATCGATTGCCTTGAAAGAGCTTCGGTATAGTCGGCCTCTGAAATCTCAGCAAATTCTTCTTCCTCTTTAATTGTTGTGAGAGACTCTGCTTCAGCTTCTGCCCGAGAAACACTGATAGCATTGCCATCTCGAACACCAACATATTCAAAACTTTCTAAATTATCATGCTCAACTTGCTTAGCTTGAGCAGCAGTTTCTTGCTCTTCGGTAAATCCTCCTGTGGCTATTTGAGCGAGTTTCTCTACTATTGCATCTACAGCCGTATTTACTCTATGCTCTTGTGCTAACTGTTGTGGAGATTTCGGTGTTTTTGCTGTTGTCTTTTGAACTAACGGTTCTTTATCTTTACATTGACCAATCAAAAACTGAGACAACTCAGGATGCTTTGAATCCATCACTGCAATATGTAATGCTGATAAGCCTGCTTCATTTTTATCTGTCATTTTGAAGCATGGAGCACCATTCTCTATATACAGAAAATCATTCAAATCTTGGTTTTCCCATGGAGACTCCCAAGCATATTGCAAGTCATCAAACACTACGCTTTCTCTTTGATTTTCAGGAGATTCATCAAACATATCTAATGTTAATGTAGCTTGACCGTTAATTTGAAGTTTGCATAAATGCGCCATGGCTTCAGTATCTTGGTGCGTTACTGCAACATGCAATAAATTATTTTGCCCTTCATATGTTTGCTTTGTTAACTCTCTCAAACTGTCTAAGTCATTAGTCACAGCTCTCAGAATATCAATATCTTTTAAAGCAATTGCCACTAAATAGAAATCAAGGTGACCATATTGCTTTTTAAGATCCCTTAAACGAGTTGTATCACTTGTTTTTGTTTTTTCATCCGAAATAAGAAGTGCTTCCAACTGACTTTTACTTTCAGTTGCCTCCTCAGGGATCACATCTTCAAATTTAAAATCTGGCCAAGGCTTCCAAAACTCGTCTAAATGCTTCTCATAATGATTCAATAGAGAAAGAAATATTCCTTGATGCCGATTAAGCGCTGCAATCATAAGCGGAGTGCATTCTGACTTGCCCGGCGCTCTCAGCAGTTCAGCTTGGTAATACTCTGTTGCAATGAACATCTGTAAGTTATTATGCATACAGGCGATATGAATAGGTAAATTACCATCATTGTCCCCTATGCATAAAATTGAAGGCACATCTGCTTGTTCTGTATTCTTCGCTAGCGGCATCGATTGCAACATGAGTCTAACTAAGCCAGTGTCTTTTGAAGCTGCAATTAAGTGTGCCACAGTTTGCCCTTTACTGTTTTGCCTGACAAAATCAATCCCTTTAAAGTTGATCAACTTTTGCACAAGCTCAATGTGACCGCTTTCTATAGCAAGGTGAAGTGCAGTATTTCCATCTCTATCTGTAGCATTAATGAATGAAGGGTTTTGATACCTTGGTGTAGAAAGTAAATAGTCAATTTGATTTAGGCACAGTGATTTATCTTGTTCAGTCTGTGCCAAGCGATATTTTTTATATAGAAAATGTAATGCCGTATTATTTTCGTTATCTCTTGGAAAGTTAGGCTCTGCAACTGCTGATCTTATTGTCGCATTGATTCCAGCTTTGATTAAATGCTCTCTCTCACCAGCGTTGTGAATTTTTAGGTTTTTAACAGGTTCAGCTACCGTAGGTTCAACCCGAGTAATCAATATTATGTGTCCGCTTGTATCTTGCACTTTCTCTTTGAAGGGGATACTTAGATCAGCACCAAATGTATGAAGTAATTTTAGCACTTCATTACTTCCCTGGCTCATCGCCAAATGTGCTGCCGTTTGTCCATCATTATCTTTACGATCTATACCTACATCGATTCTAATCTCACAATCGAAACCATCAATATCTTCTCTGTCTGTTCTCTCAAAACACAATTTATTCGCATTTAATACTTCAGTTAATGCTTCTATATTCCCTGATTCAACGGCAAGATGAACAGCTGTTTTGCCTGTCACAGTTAGAGAAAAGGTATCAAACTCTCTGGAGGCAGCTAATAGCTCTTTTAGAATAGGTAAATTAATACTTTGTTTTTCACCAACGTCATTTTTTGCTTTCAGCGCGGTATGTAACACTGTTTCCTTGTTGCCATTTCTTTTGTTTATATCAGCATTATTATTGAGTAAAATTTTCACCAATTCATGATGACCTTCTTTTACCGCAATATGTAACAGCGTATCTTTATGTTCATTTTCTAAGTGCGCCAAGCCCTTAGCATCAATGCCCAGTTCTTTATGACTATTGGCGTAATCCATCAATGCCTGAACAACATGATGGCCACCTTTACTCGTATATTCCAATATCAATCTTTTTACTTCACTTTGTGTGAAATCGAATTCACCTTTAGCAATTAAATGACCAAGAAGACGGTAATACTTTTCAGGGCGAATCAAAATATCATGAGCAAATTTGTATTTAATCGTTTCATCTTTCTCCTCTAATTTAGATTCAAGAACTTCAAGCTGGCTTTGTGCTTGGTTATGCTGCTCCCAAAGACTTGACTGCGAACGTATTAAATCAAATGCTGTTTTACCGTTTGCATTTTTAGCAGAAATGTCAAAGTCACTATTCCCAATTAATGAATCGGCAACTTCAAAATTGCCATGCTCTATCGCTGTATGTAATAAAGAATCTCCATTGTCATTTCTTGAGTTTAATAAATCCCTGTTTTCAGCAAGTTGGCTTCGAAAATCTTTTCCATTTATCCCATTAACCACCGCTCGGTGCATAGGAAAATCAGCTCTATCAATAACAGATAAATGTTTTGTTTTTGAAGTAAATAGAGACTTGATGAAAGAAAGAATAACATTGACTACTTTTGTAAATTTATTCTTTCTGGCGATCTGTAAAGGTGTTACTCCGTCCAGGTTTGGAAGTGGTGCGGTTAATGGCATCCGCTCTTGTAAAAATTGAACGTTATCTGCTTGGTTTGCTCTAGTGGCAGCATGGATGAAACTCTCACCTTTTATGCATAATCCAGATCCAGGTTTATTCACAGTTGTTGGGATATCAATATCTTCATATGCTTTTTTAAGGTAAAAAACCTCTCCTTTAACCTCAACTGATTTAATTTCTTGGCTCGTTACCTCTTGTAATAAACCTTTCTCTTCACACCATTTCAGGACCTTTATATTTGGGTTTTGGCTTGCTCTATGAACAAACGTGTATCCATCATTGTCTTTACTTTCAAAAATCTGGGCATACTCATCTTTTGAAAAAAAGTCTTTCTCTCCATCGGTAACGTAGAGTGCATCAAGCAATTGCGTAGCATTTTCGCCTTCAACAAGCGCAGCATAATGCAAGGCGGAGTAGCCTTTATCATCTACGGCTGAAAGCAGTTCAACTAAACTCGGACATGCGAATGATTTTTTGGTTTCACCAACTGCACTTTCAACGCAATCTTCAAGTGTAGCGGTTAGTAAATCAACACTTTCATTTTCAGCAGTATTTTCTGACTGTGAGGAGGTGTATTCCAACATTGTTTGGTAGACATCATAGCAATCACCAATATTACGAATTTTTAAGACTCTTTCAGTAAGGGAGCTTAAATGCCCTCTCGATTGAGGTTGCTCTTGCTGCCAATCTTGTAGGCTGCGCTTCAATAATAAAGTAAAGCAGTAAGTATCTCCTGAGCTTGCAGCGTAGTGCAATGCAGTTCGACCATCAGCCCCTCTTTTACTTATATCTATCGAAGCTACATTAATTAGTGCAGCAACAATATCTTTGTGTCCCAACTCCAAGGCCATCATTAATGCAGTTTTTCCGGACTTACTTAATACATTAACTTGATGATCTTTCGCTTCCAAAATCTGTTTAACCCTTGTGGTATCCCCACGTTGGATTGCATTGTGAAGAGGAACATTTTCTAAATACTGTTTCCCCTCGGTTTCAACTTGCTTAACGGTTTCTAATCTCAACCTATCTGCACAAGGAGATTTTACTTGCTCCGCAAAAAATGATGCTGTTACGCCTTCTTTATTCTCTCTCGTTAGATCGACTTTGCCACTCCTTAATGCAACCTCCAGCATCGCTAATGCCGCATTAGGGTTCGAAATCCTAACAATCTTATGAATAAGGTAGTCACCGTCATTAAGTTCTTGGTTGTGATCAACTAAGTTAGAAGATAATAAGACATCTAAAACCTGTTCATTCTTTGAAAGGCATGCAAGCTCCAATATCGACCACTGCTTTTCTTTAACTGCGAGCGGCGTTTTAGGATTTGCACCAGCACCAAGTAATACTGAGATCATGCTTGGTTCTTGGTTTAAAACGGCAAGAATAAGAGGTGTTCGCCCAGTAGCATCAGACTGAGACAATATTGAGGGAAACTCTGTTTTATATATTTCAAGCAAGTACTCAACAAGATCAACATTACCAGATTCAATTGCGAGCATAAGACACGTAGTGTTGATACTTGAACGTTGTTTATAAAAATCTGGATTAATTTTCAATAAACCTTCAACAACACCCTTATGGCCATTTAAGCAAGCTATTTGAAATGGCGTGAGCTCATTGTGAAACGCTATTGCTTTGGCACTCAATTCTTTGGACGAAATAGGGTACGCTTTCAACTCTTGATTTGTCGCTTTGCTTTGCTTTACTAAGCTAGTGCATTGGTATTTTTTATATAACAAGCAAGCTGACTCAGCATCTCCAGACATGCAGGCAACGTGCAAAGGTGTCATTCCATCTTTATTTAGCTTTTTAACTAAAACAGGGTATTTATCAGCAATGATTTTAACAAGTTCAGGTTGCTGATTTTGACAGGCAATGTGGAGGATATTATCGCCATTATCATTCGTCACAGTAAAACTAACACCGATATGTTTAAGAAAAGATTTTATAATTCTTTTTTGGGCATCTTTATGTTCTTTTGATAACTCGCATGCCTTTAGCACTAAGCTACCCACAGAAAACTCCCCCCCATTTAACGTTATTGCTTGCCTCACATTCGAATCGTTTAAAATCTTTTCAACTGCCGCTGGGTCTGGTTTTCTTATTGCTTCCTCTAAAGGAATAACAAGGCTTTTCATTACAACTGTTTGACCTGTCATTTGAGCAAGGCTATTCGATTGAGCTAACTTACGATCTGGGCTCGCTTTAAGCTTTGGTTTTGCTTTATCTGTTAACCTGTGAGTGCCACCCACTTCCACAATCTCTTGCAAACGCTGCTGATGAGACTCTCGACCAGCATCTTCACGTATAGAAACTTGAGAAACCCCTACTTTTGTCATCAAATGCCGAGCAAACTGCCCCATCTTCTTATCAGCTTGCTTAGCTTGATACTGAACTAAAGCGTCAGCGTATTTTTGTGTCTTAAATCTTCTGACCAATTCTGCCAGATAACTCCGTTGTACAATATTTGGTGAGCAAGATAACTGCCCAACAACCACTTCAGAAAATGATTTTTTCTTTTTCGTTTTTGAACTCGCTTCTTTGAGTTCCTTTTTGGCATCATGCTGAATATCAATAATCTGCGCTGCCCCAGCAAATCGGATAAATGTCGCTATCTCAGTTTCTGGTGTGGTTCTGATTGCTTGTTTAACGACTCGCTCACGCTGCTTTGGGGTAAGTTGTTTGTCTAATTGCTCAAGAATAGACATAACATGCCTTAACGTCACCGCTTCCCTCTTATTTTCATCTTTCCCTTTCTGTAACCAAAAATATTTACCATCATTTTTTAAGGTGTACTTACTCCATTTGTACCTAAACGTAACTTCAGGAATATGCTCACGTTTTGTCTTTAGTTCTTTTGCCGAACGATGCGCAGCTGTTAACTCATGCTTCAATGCATCTTCAGTACGGTCATGATAAGCACCCTTTAATCCTGCATAACAATTTTTTCTTCCAACGAGTGAAGACAGTAATTCAGAACCACTCTTTAACTCTTTTCGCTTATTCTGATTATTCGACTGTGCAACCCAATCTACAAACTGTCCCCATGCCGACTGCTGAACGAGTTCAGACACTGGGTTTTTAAAATGAGCAACTTGAACCTTATGCGCTAAATCCACCATATCTTCACTCGTACAAGAGTGCTGAATATAATGTTTAAAATCGAGTAATGCTTCTTCTCTAAAAATAGGAGTATTAGGTAGTTGAAGGTTTTGAAAAGTTAGCCCTAGCGAAGGGGCTGATTTTGCAATCAGATAATTCACTTCTTTTTGTTCAGCACTTAAAGGCTCTTCACGTTGACTTGAGCCTCTTCCTGTTATTTTTCCTTTAATCCCGACTTGGGGCGTTTTTTGCTGGCTGATATCAGCTAATAATTGATCTGCTTGCTCCTCTGCTATGCCATCAGAATCAATGTCAGGTAAACCATAAACATATTCTGAAGCCATACGATGTAGTTGCAATGCTTTGAGGTGAAGTAAAGTGGTATAGTTGCCTTTGTTTGCGATCAGTAAATCTGAAGTCAAACAGTCAATATCTGAATAATCCATGAATGGCAACTTTAAAGCTAAGCTGCATAAAACGGTTTTTTTATAACTCTCTACTTCATCTGAATCACGAGCTTTTAAGCAAAAAATGCTAGCAAACTTACAAAATGTAATCTGAAATTTATCAAAACATTTTGGGTCTTCTTCTTCTAGAGTTTTAAGATCGTTTTTCAAATCTTCAATATTAAAATAGAAATCAATAGAGCGATCTTGGAATGCTTTATTGATGTTTTCGCAGGCATTAAGTAATTTACCCCAATTCTTTACTTTAACCGGGGCTTGAGTCGAAGTGAGCCTTTCATCAACAACTTTTACACTAGGCTTAAGTCCGCTGGACGTAAAAGGCTCGGGAGCAGTTTTTGAATGTAAAATAATTTGCGTAGTCATAACATTACTCCTTTCGTCTATGAGCAATATCTTGACTATACTCCCTAAGCAATAGAAAAATAATGAATTTTTAAAGCCCTATAAAATGAGTAATGTTCATCTTTACTTAAGTTATTTTAACAAATGTCATTTTAATTGAACTTACATAACCATATGAAAATAAAGGAGTAAGTATTTTGTTTATCAAATAGGTGACTGTTACTCTTTTGGCTTTTAGTAACTTTTTATTGATGAAGATAAATATTTATTCATCAACTGGGGGTGATGTTTTGATGAAAATTCATTCATTAACTGTGAATAACGTAAGATAAATCAATGGAATTCATCCAACCGTCATTTAGACACTATTCCATCAATCTTTATAGTTATATATTATTAAAGTAAAGAATAAGGAATGTTATACCAAGGCAAGAAATGTTAAACGTCTCTCAAAAATGCAAAAAACCCCAGCCGAGGCTAGGGTTTTATAAGGCTAAGGCTTAAGTAAAATTAAGCTTCAGCTACAACAGAAATTTTAACTGTTGCTTTAACTTCTGTGTGAAGTTGAACTTCAACGTCGAACTCACCAGTGTGGCGTAGAGCACCGTTTGGCAGGCGAACTTCAGCTTTCGCTAACTCAACACCAGAAGCAGTTACTGCATCAGCGATGTCGCGAGTACCGATAGAGCCGAATAGTTTACCTTCTTCACCAGCTTTAGAAGCGATTTCAACAGCTTCTAGTGCAGCAAATTTTTCAGCACGTGCAGTTGCACCCGCTAATTCACCAGCAAGCTTAGCTTCAAGTTCTTGACGACGCTCTTGGAAGAATTTTTCGTTTTCTTCGTTAGCAACAACCGCTTTACCTTGTGGTAAAAGGAAGTTACGAGCATAACCAGACTTTACAGAAACCTTGTCACCTAAGTTACCTAGGTTAGCGATCTTATCAAGCAGAATAACAAACATTATTTAATCCTCTCAATTCGTTGCAATTACTGATGTAAATCAGTGTATGGCAGTAGAGAAAGGTAACGAGCACGCTTGATAGCGCGAGCTAGTTGGCGTTGATATTTAGCGCTAGTACCAGTGATACGGCTAGGAACAATCTTGCCGCTTTCAGTGATGTAGTTCTTTAACGTAGCAATATCTTTGTAATCAATTTCTGCAACACCATCAGCGGTGAAACGGCAGAACTTGCGACGACGGAAATAACGTGCCATTTTGACAGTCTCCTAAATTTTCAAATCGACTTGTTCGGCATGAAGAACCATTTTATTCTGGCCACTGCGAGAGGTTTGCATAGCAATAAAACCCTCAACGCTCATCTCCATACCGGCTTCTAACTTTTCTGCAATTGGCGCAAATTGAGCGCCACTCATAATCACTTGAATTTGCAAATACACATTTCTAAGAAGCTCAGCCTCATAGCGCTGTGATTTGTGCTCTAGCGTGGCTATCCAATGAGGAATGCCTGCTGGGCTTTTCATGCTTTTAGTACGTTTAACGGTGCCAAACAAGCGAATGTGATTATCAGTCACAGATAAAATTACTCAGCAGCAGCTGTTTCTTCAGCTTTTGCTTCTTCTTTTGGCGCTTCAGCAGGTTTGTCAGCTGAAGGAGCACGACGAGCATCACGCTCATCTTTTGCTTTTGCCATTGGAGAAGCTTCAGTTACTGCGTTTTTAGTACGCATAACCATGCTACGTAGAACAGCGTCGTTGAAACGGAAAGCTGTTTCTAATTCTTCGATAGCTTCTGCAGATGCTTCAACATTCAAAAGAACGTAGTGAGCTTTATGCAGTTCAAGAACTGGGTAAGCTAGTTGACGACGGCCCCAGTCTTCTAGGCGATGAACGGTACCAGCAGCTTCAGTAATTAGGCCAGTGTAACGCTCGATCATACCTGGGACTTGTTCACTCTGATCAGGGTGAACCATAAATACGATTTCGTAATGACGCATTTATCATTCCTTACGGTTATCTAGCCTCGTTTTGGGATCAGCCAAACCAACGTTGAGGCAAGGAATTAATTAAAAAGGCTGAATCAGGCCGCGAATAGTACAGAAAATAGTAACAATTAGCAAGTTATTGGTGTGGCCATAGAAAGGGGACTGGTCACAAAATCGGTTTTCAGTTTATGATATGCCTATCCACTCGATATTATGATATTTAGTTGTAATCATGCCACTCAAGTCTGTCCGTTTTTTTGCCTTGTGCACTACTTTAGTCACTTCCACTTGTTGGGCGCTTGTGCCCAGTTATTACAAAGATCCAGAAAATAACTTTAAAGCCGAAATTGAGGCGGGATTCCAACTTAATACAGGCAATACAAGTAGTACTAGCTTCAATGGCCGAACTAAAATCGTTTATGACACTGATGAAGCAACACAAGAGATGACAGTCAAAGGCTTCTTTTCATCAGATAAAGAAAGAACAACCAGTGAGAAGTATGAACTGCAATTACAATCGAACTATAAGCTTTCGACGGGGTACCTCTTCGCTCAAGGAGACTTTACTTGGGATAGGTTTGGTAGTTATACCAAGCTAAGTACGGTTTCGTCAGGTTACGGTTTTGATGCTTTGGATGATGGTAAGGCCAAACTGAGCTTAGAATTCAGTCCCGGTTTCCGCTATAACCTGCCGATTGAAACAGAAACTGAACCAACCCCTTCGAGTAACTCCGACATTATCTTACGTTCTGCAGCAAAGTTTACTTATAAGCTTCAAGAGTATTCTAGTGTTGATGCGAGTTTAACGGCTGAAAACGGCGAAGATAATAATACGTTGACTTTAGATGCCAGTTATAAAAATTTGGTTTTTAAAGATTGGGCATTCAAGTTAGGGGTGAATGTGAGGTATACCGAAGTTGTTCCTGAGGGAACCGAAAAGACCGATACTGTGACTACGTTTAATCTGCTCTATACGTTCGAGTAGCTTTTTATGTCTATTTGGCTCACTCAGCTCTTTGTACTGAAGATATAATTGATTCAAAATTGCAGATAAAAAATGAGCCTAAACATAGCTAAGTCATTTTATTTACCAATGACTTAGCTCCTACTTTTTGTTGTTTTTACTGGCGTTGGCGTACCGCCTCAAACAGACAAACACCTGTCGCAACAGATACATTTAAGCTTGAAACTGTACCAGCCATCGGAATCGAAATTAGGCTATCACACGCTTCACGGGTTAAACGGCGTAATCCCTTGCCTTCAGCGCCCATCGCCACAGCTAGTGAGCCTTTTAAGTCCGCCTGATATACATTACTGTCTGCTTCACCTGCAGTACCAACAATCCACACACCTAATTGTTGAATATGACGCATCGTACGAGCAAGATTGGTCACTTGGAATACAGGAACCGTTTCAGCCGCCCCACATGCCACTTTGCTTACTGTTGACGTCACAGCAACCGCATTGTCTTTAGGTACGATAACGCCGTGCACGCCTGCTGCATCAGCGTTGCGTAAACAAGCACCAAGATTATGAGGGTCTGTTACACCATCTAGAATCAATAAAAATGGTTGAGGTGTTTTTTCTAATAAAGCATCTAAATCTTTTTCGGTTAGTGCTTTAGCTAATTTAACTCGAGCGACCACACCTTGATGTTGATGACTTTGTGCTTTTTCATCTAACACTTTTCTAGAGCTACGTTGAATGCTGATGCCATAGGTATTAGCCAATTCAATGATTTTTGCTAAACGATCATCATCGCGACCTTGCAATAACCAAAGTTCTAATATGCGTTCTGGAGATTGTTTAAGAAGTGATTCTAAGGCGTGAATGCCATACATTACATCGTGTTTTTTCATTGGCTAAATATAGTATAAGTGCAGATAGGGCGCACTTTAGCATAAAAGTGTTTTATTCTGGAAAATTACATGCGCTATTTTGCTATTTCGTTTAACCACGCTTCAGCCGCATCCAGTAGCAGCCATTTTTGCCCCTCTGAAGTCAGTACTTGGGTACCTCTTTCAGCCCGAACTTGATTGATTATTTTTGCGACGGTTTCTTGGTAATTGGTCTTATCAATTGTGCCATTTTCAATTCCTTCTTTAAGCTTTATACCAGCCAAACAACACATAGTTCGCCCCCTTCCTTCTAAGCAGTGCACCAAAATGCCATCATCGATATGACCCTGCATTTCATTGACCAAACCTCTAAACTCAGAGACGCTGACGGCTCCCCCATCCGGCCAATTTTTGTAATGAAAACGATTAACTCTAAACTCTGTCTTTTCATCAACTTTAACCGTTAAACTTTGTCTTGAATTATCCAGTTCAGATGCTCTTACACTCAATTTCCCCTTTTCATCAGTATTTTTGTAATATTGGAACTGGCTCGGTTTTTCTGCCGAAGTTAAGTCATAGATAAACTGAATTTTTTTCTCTGCTATCATGTCCCAAAAATGATATTGCCCGTTAATGTCATGAGAGTGAGGATACGACATTGCTACAGCGCAAACTGAAGTACTTTCTCCTTCTTCTTGCTTCACTGTTATTGAGTTAGCATCAAACAATGGGCGCTCTTCTGCTTCGTGCGCGCCTTTAATGGTTTTGACCAATGTAGCTCTACTCGCCAATATATGATCATCGTTCCCAGTCATACAAAACTTGAAACCGCTAACATAATCAGAGTTTTCATCATTAATCCGATACGGTTTTAATGATGACAGGAATGCTTCGGGAAAAACTCTTGTTTTTTGCGCAGACGGCGTGGAGGGTGTAACTTTTTGTGTAGTTGATGAGTTAGCTGGTGCACTCTCTTTTTGGCATGCACCATTTAAAGAAGTCGATTTTGAAAAGCTGAGTGTTAACTTCATTTGATTTGCTCTACTCCGTGCTTTTTTGCCTGAGTTTTGCTTACCTTCAAAAAAAACTGCATCAGGAGTACCTTTACTTGATTCTACAGTCGCTGTTGAAAATGTCTCACCTGAAGCGTTAATTGTTGGCTTATCATCTAATTTAGGTTGCTCATCGTTTCCACGGAAACTATTAACATCATGAGCTGGAAGGTCAGCAGAAAATGTTGCCATCGGTATCTACCCAGAGAGTTATGCATTAAATACAAAATACTCTGAACCTAGTGAATACTTAAATGAATTATTGTTTAAACTTAAATATTAAAGCCAACAAAAAGAAATCCTTAATGTTGGCCTTAATTTGATCAGAGGTGGATCAACGTTTACGAGATTTCTTCTTTGCGCCTGATTTTTTGGGTTTCTTGGTATCTAGATCTTTTTTAGGTTTAGATTTTCCTGACGCTGGTTTCTTCGACGATCGCCGCTTACTCTCAGTATTCCCCTTTTTCTCACCGCTTCTCGAAGCATGTTCTTTCTTACCATGCTTCGCCCCTTCAATATTCACTCGTTCTCTTGCCGTCATTGGCTTTTTACGACGAGGGGAACGACGCTTCTGTTGGTTGTCGCCATCCAACACTAAATCGATTTGTCGGTCATCAAGATTTACACTGGCCACTTGAATGGTAACAGGATCGCCCACTTGATAAATGAACTTAGTATTTTCACCAATCAATCGCTGCCTTTCTTGATCAAACTGAAAGTAATCACTGGCTAAGGAAGATACATGCACTAACCCATCAATGAATAAGTCATTAAGACGTACAAACATACCGAAATGCGTGACTGAGGCGATCACACCTTCAAATACATCGCCAACATGATCTTGCATGTATTCACATTTAAGCCAATCACTCACATCACGAGTCGCTTCATCAGCACGACGTTCATATTCAGAACAGGTTTCAGCGAGCACATCTAATTCTTCTAGCAGATAATTGTAACCACCATCAGGTGTCCATTTTTCTTTATTCTGTCCTTTTTCCTTCGCCAATAAATGACGGATAACACGGTGCAAAATAAGATCAGGATAACGACGAATTGGCGACGTAAAATGCGCATATTGCTCAAGTGCTAACCCAAAGTGGCCATTATTATCTGGGCTGTAAACCGCTTGTCGCATTGAACGCAATAACATCACTTGTATCAGTTGCGCATCGGGTCTATCGCCAATTTCTAACATCAAATTTTGATAGTCAGCTGGCTCTGGTTGCAGACCGCCAGCTAATGTAAGCCCTCGCTCAGCTAAAAACGTTTTAAAATTCGTTAGCTTTTGCTCAGATGGTGCTTCGTGCACTCGATAAAGTACTTCACCTTGATGTTTTTCAACAAACTTAGCCGCCGAGACATTTGCCAAAATCATGCATTCTTCAATGATTTTATGCGCTTGATTTCGATGCCTAGGTTCTATGCGCTCAATTTTACGTTGCTCATTAAAAATAAACTGGGTTTCGACAGTTTCAAACGCAATAGCACCCCGCTCAGCACGCTTTTCTTCAAGCGTTAAATAGAGGTTCTGCAAGTTTTTCAACTGCGGCAGTAAATCTTGATGTTCTGGCAACCCTTGCTCACCTTCAAGCATGGCAGCCACTTGTGTATAAGTGAATCGAGCATGCGAATGCATGACTGCTGGATAAAACTTATAGCCAGACAATTTGCCATTGGCTGAAATCGTCATTTCTGCAACCATACATAAACGATCGACTTTAGGCTTAAGTGAACATAAGCCATTCGACAGTTTTTCTGGCAGCATTGGGATAACTTGTGATGGGAAGTACACCGAAGTACCACGAGCTTGCGCTTCTTTATCAATTGCTGAATCGGTACGTACATAATGGCTTACGTCGGCAATCGCCACCCAGAGGCGCCAGCCGCCACTCTTTTTCGTTTCGCAGTAAACAGCATCATCAAAATCTCGCGCATCTTCACCATCGATAGTAACTAACGGTAAATGGCGCAAATCAATGCGATCAGGCAATTCACTTTCAGTCACTTCGTCTGGCATTCTGCGCAATTTTTTCTCAATAACCGACGACCACGTATGTGGCAGATCGTAGTTACGCAATGCGATTTCAATTTCCATACCTGGTGCCATTTGTTCACCGAGTACTTCTGTAACTTTTGCTGTCGCCTTGATATAACGACTCGGGCGCCTTGTTAACTCAATAACTACCACGTCACCATGACGAGCACCATTTCTGGTTTCTGCTGGGATCAGTATCTCTTGAGTGATGCGCTTGTCATCAGCAACGACAAAACCCATGCCGGCATCTAAAAAGTAGCGGCCAACTAATGGCGCAGTTCTCTCGCCAATCAAACGTACAATGCGAGCATCACGTTTGCTGCGGCCTTGATCGCCCGCTTGTTGTGCCAACACTTTATCACCATGAAAATACATTTGCATATCACGGGCATTAATATAAAGGTCGTCACCACCTTCGTCAGGTTTAAACCAGCCAAAACCATCTTTGTGGCCAAGAACGGTACCAGACAATAAGTCCATACGTTCTGGCAAGCCGTAGCTTTTACCTCGGGTGAAAACTAATTGCCCATCGCGCTCCATTGCTCTTAAACGTCGACGCAATGCTTCGAGTTGTTCTTCATCGAAGATGTTCAATGCTTTGGCAATTTTTTCTTTGGATTGCGGAGCGGTTTGAGATGTCAGGTACTCTAAAATGTACTCACGACTTGGGATGGGGTTTTCATACTTACTTTGTTCACGCGCTAAATGCGGATCTTTTGACATTCAATTTCCAATTTTTTCATTTCAAGCTCCGGGTATTGCAAATTTAATATTTCCCTCTTTGAGCTCGTTCTACGACACTTTGTGGCATTTTTTTCGCCAATTGTCGCAATAATTTTTCTGCTTTATTTTTAGTAACGTTATCATCAAAAGTATTGTGATAAAGCAGTCGATAACTCATTTCATAATCAAATGGACTACCATGACCTTCAACAAATAAACGTACTAACATCATTTGTGCAGGTACATACTCACCTGCTGCTGCGGGTAGAGCGTATTGAATTGCTCTATCCTTATTTTCGATGACGAGATCACCTTCGTCATAATAGCGAGCCAAACGGTACATGGCTTCATTACTGCCTTGATTAGCACTATCAAGAACTAAAGTCATACCGCGCTTTTTATCTGCTTTGATACAAGTGCCAGTATTCAACATTTCGCCCCATAAAAATTGATACAAGGGCTCCTTTAACACTTCGGCTTTCGCTTCAATATCTTGTACTAACTGACAATCATCTCGCTTGACTTGCTGTAAATACTCATTCTTTTTAATGAGTTCTGACAACTGCTTCACCGAATAGATATCAATGGCTTGCAACTCTGCTTTGACAGATGAGCTAAAAAGTAAACTGGTTGCAATGATAATAAATAATGAGGTCAGTGTATGCAGCATAGTCTTTCTCGATGACAGCAGAATTACTGTCATTATCGGCAGTATAACTCAAATCTTGAGCAAATGAATGCGATTGTTAGCGAATTGACAGCAACAACCTAGCATTAACTAAAATTAATCCACATTCGAATTGATTACAAGTACATTAGATTTTTAGTAAATTACAAGGTGCATTATGTTTCAGTTTGACCATATCAACCTCAGAGTACCTGAAACAAAATTGATTAAAGAAAAGGATTTTTTCTGCGAAATTTTAAGCTTAAAAGATAGCGCTCGAGTAAATCAAAAGAGTAAGGGGTTTTGGCTAAGTGACTCCCAAGATAACATTGTCATACATTTATCTGTTCTTTCATCCAGTAATCCAATCCCAACAAATACCGGTGTCATTGATCACATAGCATTTAGATCATCAAACGTCGATAAATTCTATGCCCACATAGAAGAACACGATATTCCCAGTTCAATAAAGTATCACGACAATAACAATGTCACTCAAATATTCTTTTACTCACCTTCTGGGATCAAAATAGAAGCTAACTTTGCCAACGAAAAAATAACAAAAAAGGCGCCTCAATGAGTAATGCCACTCGTTTAAGAGCGAGTGGCATTTTCTCTTTTAACTACTGGGTACTTTATTACTTTTCTTAAAACCATCCTTGGATAGGGTTTTCGTTT
>NZ_PGVH01000012.1 GCF_004168585.1 Shewanella sp. OPT22
AAAAAAATCCGATACCAATTACTGATATCGGATTTTGAAGCCTTTATAAGATCGGTCAACCGATCAACTAATTTTTCTTAACTGATCGGCATTACGCTAAAAGCGGCCTTTTTTTGTAGGTGAAATTTAAACATGTAGTCAGTATGTATTGTCCGGGAGGTAATAATTGAGAAGTCATCATTCCCGCTATATTCCACAGCTCGATCATCTACGTTTTTTTGCCGCTATGCTCATTGTGGTATTTCATATTTTTAATGGTGAATTTCACCAGCTCTTTCACCGTCTGCATTTTGACGTTGGCGTCACTATGTTTTTTACTTTAAGTGGTTTCCTATTTTTTAATATCGCCATAAATTCACAATACAAAATAATCTATAAAAAGTTTATTTTGAATCGATTCTTAAGAATCTACCCAATGATCATTTTTCTGTTCTTCTTGTTAGTGGTGTTAATTAAAGATTTTACTTTCATTGATTATTTGAACTTATTTAGCCTTAACTTTCCGGGGACAAAAGTCATCTCTTGGGGAGCTGGTGACTGGGGATATCAGTACTTGTCTTTTAATTGGTGGACCATTGGCATTGAATTTGTTTTTTATTTAGTTTTTCCGTTTCTATTTCAGTTTTATAAAGCTAACGGCATAAAGTATTTATGGTCAGTACTGTTTTTGATTATTTTCTTCAGGTTTGGTCTTTTTGAATTAAAGCTTTCTGAATATGGATTCAAAATGCTTTCTATTAAACTGAATTATTCGGTTGTAGGAAATTTAGATTGCTTCATTGTTGGTATGATTGCAGGTCACTTCTATCATTTCTGCTTAGCAAAACGTTTAGCTGCAGCGAGAGAGGAACACCCTGTTCGGGTGCAGTTTTGCTTTGTCTGTTATGTAGTGGCCATGTGGACTTTTTTAATAGTCTATTTAGACGGTTTCAGCCAAGTGTTATCTCCGCTTGTTAGTAGTTTGTTATGTGCTGGGTGTATTGTACTTTATATCAGTTCATTTTCAGGTGAATCTCGCTACTCTAGAGTCTTAAGCTATTTAGGAACATTGAGTTTTTCAATCTATCTACTGCATTCATTTATCGGTGAATTGGTTTCACTCATGCACTTAGACGTGCTAATGCAGCAATATACCCACATACCGCTTGAATATGCGAAAGTAGGTCAGTTTACTCTAATAACTTTGCCGTTAATTATCATTATTTCGTCCATTACGTACTCAACGATTGAAAAGCCGTTTTTGCAATTAAGAGTTAACTATTTTAATTGTTAAATTGAGTCAGCAAATGATCAGCATGATTACGTTAGTCTTTGAATCTAATTGGAATTTAATAAGGCAAAGTAATGCTGGACATTGCAATTGTAGTAATTTTCTTTCTTATCAATATCCTGATAGGGGTATATAGCGGTAGGAATATCACTAATTTTACTGAGTATTCAGTTTGGAAACGTTCTTTCGGCAGTTTTGCTATTTGTGCTTCCCTAACTGCGTCATTTTTAGGCGGCGGTTATATCATGGGAAATTCAGCCAAAGCATACTCCATAGGGATGGTCTATGCCTACGGTCTTATTGGTTTTTCATTAAAAGAGCTTCTTGTCGGTTTATTTATTGCACCCAAAATGAACCAGTACAGCGATTGTCATTCAGTTGGCGATATCATTGGGCGGCATTACGGTGCCAAAGCAAAATTAATGACCGGAATTTTTTCATTACTCATTTGCATCGGAATATTGGGATCTCAAGTTAGTGCTATTGGCGTACTGTTCAGTTTATTTTTTAAAATACCAATGCATATCGGAATTCTCATTGGCTTTGGTATTATTATTTTTTACTCTGCTTTAGGTGGAATGCGAGGAGTCATATATACAGATACCTTTCAATTTTTGATCATCATGATAGGTATACCTTTAATTTTAGTTTGCGGTGTTTCTTATCTTGGTGGATGGCAACACTTTATTGCCAATGTCCCCTCAGAAAAGCTTAATCCGTTTAAGCATCTTCATTCTCAGTTGGCCTTTTTTAGTTTATTCATGACGTTTCTTGTTGGCGAAGTTTTAGTTCCTCCTTACGTGCAAAGGCTGTTTATGGCTAAGTCGACCAAGGAAACTAAAACGGCAACGGTTGTTGCTTCAATATTATCGGTTCCTATTTTTATTATTGCTGGTTTTATTGGGCTTGTTGCACTTCAACTTAATCCTCATCTAGCAGCCAATGATAGTATGCCTTATGTCGTTAAATACGCTGTTCCTGTTGGTTTGAAAGGGATAGTTATTGCGGGCTTAATTTCTGTAATTATGTCGTCTGCATCTAGTTTTTTAAATGCCGGTGCCATTGCTTTCACACACGATGTATTGCCTAGTATTATTGAGTACGATCATTTTAATAAAAAAAGACAACTCAGAATTGTTCGCTTAGTTTCTGTTTTCCTTGGTATCGGTGCAGTGATAATGGCGATGAGCGTACAGAATATTCTCGATATACTGATTTATAGCTACAGTGTGTGGGCACCCGTGTTACTCGTTCAGCTTGTTGCGGCGATTTATGGAAAACCGGTGTCCGTGAAAGGCTTTTTTATATGTGCTGGCGTTGGTGTACTATTTACGGTGGTAACTTCAATACTTGCTACAAGCAATAACTTAATAAGTCCAAATGTTTTAGGTGTTCTTGGCAGTTTAATTACATTTTGGGTATTAAAGTCTAAGGAAAGAAAAACGTGTTGATCGACTCCCATGCTCACATTGACTTCCCTGAATTTGATGTCGATAGAGATGCGCTTTTTGAACAGATGAAACGTAGTGGTATTTCAAATGTACTTATACCCGGTGTTTCACCTGCTCATTGGCAAAAACAACTCTCTATTGCAAAAAAGTATCAATCTCCTTTCGCATTGGGAATCCACCCTTGGTATGTCAATGAAACGTTTGAAAAAGATATAGTCGAATTAAAAAAAATCATCAAACAGCATTTAGACAATGATTCTATGGTCGCAATAGGGGAGTGCGGCCTTGATAAAATTAAATCTGCTAACTGGGCACAACAAATATCAGCATTTGAAGCTCAACTTCAACTTGCAGCCGAGTATCAAATGCCATTAATTGTTCATTCAGTAAGAGCGCATGGAGAAGTGTTAACGTTATTAGAGAAATACAAATTGCCTAAAGGAGGTATTGTCCATGGCTTTTATGGCTCGGTTGAAGTTGCGAAGCAGTATGTAAAACTTGGGTTTAAGCTAGGGATCGGCGGTTTGATACTAAATAGTGATGCAAACAAACTTCATAGAGCGGTTCAAAATCTACCTATCAGCTCATTTGTGGTTGAGACAGATTCCCCCTCAATGTTACCAAAAAATAGTGACCAAAGTCGCAATACGCCACTTCTCATTAATGAGATTGTCACAAAAATAGCGGTTTTACATGCAAAACCAGCCGTTCTCATAAGAGAACAGTTGAGCTCCTCTTTTTCTCAAGTTGTTGACATTTAAGGTTTCGTTGTAAAAATAGTGGCTATTAACGGGTTGCGATGTCGTTAACTTATTGATACTTAATTCCAAAAACTTGATCAAGGCAACGATTTTTCAAAATAGCTCAGGTATAATCTCACCCCGAAATGGGTTGGTTAACAACAAAATTATAAAACGTTAACAATTAGGGTGATGGTTAATGAATATTCTAATGAGCTTGGTAGGTATCGTTGTTCTACTTGGTATAGCATTTTTGCTATCCAACAATAAGAAAGCGATCAACTTCCGTACAGTTGGTGGTGCTTTAGCAATTCAAGCACTGTTCGGTGGTTTCGTACTTTACGTTCCTTTTGGTAAAGATGTTCTTAAAACAGTTTCTGATGGCGTATCAAGCGTTATTGGTTTCTCTCAAAGTGGTATCAGTTTCCTTTTCGGTGACTTGGCAAACTTTAAAGTTGGTTTTATCTTTGCAATCAACGTATTGCCAGTAATCGTATTCTTCTCTTCATTGATTGCTGTTCTATATTACCTAGGCATCATGCAGTGGGTTATCCGCATCATTGGTGGTGGTCTACAAAAAGCACTAGGTACTAGCCGTACAGAATCCATGTCAGCAACTGCGAACATTTTCGTAGGTCAAACTGAAGCACCGTTGATCGTTCGTCCATTCATTGCAACTATGTCTCAGTCTGAGCTATTTGCAATCATGGTTGGTGGTCTTGCTTCAATCGCTGGTTCTGTTCTAGCTGGTTACGCTCAAATGGGTGTACCGATTGAATATCTAGTTGCCGCTTCATTCATGGCAGCACCAGGTGGTCTATTAATGGCTAAACTGATGCACCCTGAAACTGAAGAAGTTAAAGATGACACATCTGATCTTCCTGAAGATCCAGACAAGCCTGCTAACGTGCTAGATGCAGCTGCTGCTGGTGCTTCATCAGGTATGCATTTAGCACTTAACGTTGGTGCAATGCTTCTAGCATTCGTTGGTCTAATCGCAATGATCAACGGCATCATCGGTGGTATTGGTGGTTTCGTAGGTGTTGAAGGTCTTAGCCTTGAACTTATCCTAGGTTACTTGTTCATGCCATTAGCATTCTTAATCGGTGTACCTTGGAACGAAGCACTTGTTGCTGGTTCATTCATCGGTCAAAAGATTGTTGTTAACGAATTTGTTGCTTACCTAAACTTTGCTCCATACATGCTAGACCCAGCAGCTGAAGGCTTCAAAGCTGTAGCTGAAACTGGTGTTGCTATGACTGGACGTACTAAAGCAATCATCTCGTTTGCACTATGTGGTTTCGCTAACTTATCTTCAATTGCGATTCTACTAGGTGGTTTAGGTGCTATGGCTCCTAGCCGTCGTCATGACCTAGCTAAGCTTGGTCTACGCGCTGTAATCGCTGGTTCTCTAGCGAACTTAATGAGTGCGACTCTTGCAGGTCTATTCTTAGCACTGTAATGAGATTGAGGCAGCGATAGTATCGCTGCCTTTTTTATAAAGTAAGTAGTTTAAGCCTGTTAACGACCATATTTCATTGTTTTACTGAGTTAGACCTTAGAACGTCAACAACTAAACCTAAAGCTGAATAGTGGAGCTTTAAAAAGTTGATAACTCAATAAAACAAATTTGCGATTTTGTTCACATTTAAGAATTTAAAGTTTGTATTTTTACGCTAACCTATTGTGCTTCTAGCCAATAAAAGTAAAATGCACACACCATAAAAAAAGACGCTGCCCTCGATGGCAGGAACCTAAAATAAATGGGGTTGATGATGAAAAATGTTAAAAACTTTGCTTTAGCTGCAACTGCAGTAGCTGCAATCTCTGGTAACGCATTTGCTGCTGACCGTACTGACGTACACGCTGGCGATTACAAGTGGATGCAAGCTAACTTAATGTATTCAATTGGTGAAAAGCCAACTTCTAAAGATCAAGCTGGTGGTGATACTCATAACTACCTAGAACTTGAATTTGGTGGCCGCGCTGGTGTTGTTGATTACTATGGTTACTTAGACGTATTCAACTTAACAAACCGTAGCTCAAGTGATTCTGATAAGGGTACTGGTTCAAGCAAAATGTTCCTTAAGTTTGCACCTCGTTTCTCTCTAGATGCAATCACTGGTAAAGATTTATCGTTCGGTCCAGTTAAAGAACTATATTTCTCTACGTTATTAAACATTGGTGGCGGTGCAATCGACACTCAAGCTGGTGGTGCTGGTGATGTAAACCAATCTTTCTGGGGTTTAGGTGCTGACGTAGAATTGCCTTGGTTAGGCAAAACTGGCATGAACCTTTATGCTAACTATGATATCAATGCTAAAGATTGGAACGGTTACCAATTCTCTGCGAACTGGTTCAAGCCTTTCTACTTCTTCGACAATAAGAGCTTCCTTTCTTTCCAAGGCTATGTTGATTACCAATTCGGTGCTAACGACAAAGGCAACGAATTCGTACCTAAAGTTAGCTCAGGTGGTGCAGGTTTCTTAGGTCTATACTGGCATTCAGATCGTTACTCTTTAGGCTATGGTCTAAAAGGTTATAAAAACGTTTACACTCTAGAAAATAATGCAGGTATTGTTGGTCTAAGAACAACTGGTATCTCTCATTACTTTGCTGCTACTTACAAGTTCTAATCAACTTGTTAGCAGATGGAGCCGCTCATTGCGGCTCCTTTATTTTGTAAACTTGAAAAATATTTAAGTCATTATTCGAATTTAGTTTTATAAAAAATAACTTCAAATACTGATTTTTTCTTGCGCTAAAATGGATTTTTCGCGGAAAAGTGGACAACCTTTCTCTTCAGTTTCCTGAAAAGCGCTCCTCTCTTCCGGTCTTCAAGGATTCAAGTCGTGGCATTATCGAAAGATAATTTTTTTGAGCTTTTAGCTCATGACATTGAATACTTTATTTAGCATTAACGATTTCATTGTTGATGTGGCAGATCTAGCCAATGGCTAAAACAAATCAAAATTGCCTAATAGGGATCTGCTATTCCGATTTCTAATTTTATTTTGTTGGAGAAAGCAAATGACTGATTTAAAACAAGCGGCTCAACGCGGCATTTCATTAATGGATCTTACTACGCTTAATGACGACGATACGGATCAAAAAGTAATTGATCTATGCCATAAAGCATTGACTCCAGCAGGTAAAACTGCAGCTATCTGTATTTATCCTCGCTTCATTCCTGTTGCACGTAAAACTCTAAAAGCACTAGGTGCTGAAGATGTTCAAATCGCTACAGTAACTAACTTCCCGCATGGTAATGACGATATCGAAATCGCAGTAACTGAAACTCGTGCTGCAATTGCATACGGTGCTGATGAAGTTGATGTTGTTTTCCCTTACCGTGCATTAATGGCCGGTAACGAAGAAGTGGGTTTTGAGCTTGTAAAAGCGTGTAAAGAAGCTTGTGCTGAAGCTGATGTACTTTTAAAAGTGATCATTGAATCTGGCGTATTGAAAGACCCGGCTCTTATTCGTAAAGCTTCTGAACTATCAATTGATGCAGGTGCTGACTTCATCAAGACTTCAACAGGTAAAGTTCCTGTTAATGCAACACTAGAAGCTGCAGAAATCATGATGACTGTAATTAAAGAGAAAAATACCAAAGTAGGTTTCAAGCCAGCTGGTGGCGTTCGTGATGCTGCTCAAACTGCAGAATTCTTAGGCGTTGCTGAAAAGCTATTAGGTGCTGATTGGGCGACTCCACGCACATTCCGTTTTGGTGCTTCGAGCTTATTGAATGCTTTGTTGCATACTTTAGAGCTAGCTGAAGCTCCTAAACCGAATCAAGGTTACTAATAGTCGACTCTTGGGATATGAAATGATTGATTGATCAAATTATTGAACATCCCTATCCAGAGTTCAGATTTATAACAAGAAAAGTGTGATCAAACTCCCTTTGGTCACCGCAAAACTTCGTTAATATGTACGTAAAATTACTACAGTTTTGTTTTTAAATCTTGCAAAGGTGTAAGCCGAGATGATGAATTCTCGGTTACATTCTGGAGGCTACACCATGTTTCTTGCTCAAGAAATCATTCGTAAAAAGCGTAACGGTCAAGCGCTATCTAAAGAAGAAATCCAATTTTTTGTTGATGGTATTACCAACAATAATGTTTCAGAAGGTCAAATCGCCGCTTTTGGTATGGCAGTGTATTTTAATGACATGAACATGGATGAGCGCGTTGCCATTACGACAGCGATGCGTGACTCAGGTATGGTATTAAATTGGGATTCAATGAATTTTGATGGCCCTGTAGTTGATAAGCACAGCACGGGTGGTGTTGGTGACGTTATCAGCTTGATGCTTGGCCCAATGGCTGCAGCTTGTGGCGGTTATGTGCCAATGATTTCTGGGCGTGGTTTAGGCCATACAGGTGGTACATTAGATAAGTTTGACGCAATTCCAGGGTATCAAACTGAGCCAGATAGTGACTTATTCCGTAAAGTGGTTAAAGAAGCGGGTGTGGCAATTATTGGTCAAACTGGTGATTTAGTGCCAGCGGATAAGCGCTTCTATTCAATCCGTGACAACACTGCAACTGTTGAATCAATTTCGTTGATTACCGCATCCATTCTTTCTAAGAAATTAGCGTGTGGTCTTGATGCATTAGCGATGGACGTAAAAGTCGGTAGTGGTGCATTCATGCCAACTTATGAAGCATCTGAAGAGCTAGCTCGTAGTATTACAGCCGTTGCAAATGGTGCTGGTACTAAAACTACAGCATTACTTACTGACATGAACCAAGTTTTGGCATCGTGTGCTGGTAATGCTGTTGAAGTCAGAGAAGCGGTTGATTTCTTGACTGGTAAATATCGTAACCCTCGCCTTTATGAAGTGACTATGGGGCTATGTCAAGAAATGTTGATGCTTGGTGGTATTGCTGCAAATGAAACCGAAGCTAGAAATAAACTGAACACAGTACTCGATAACGGCCGTGCAGCTGAATTATTTGGTAAGATGGTATCAGGTCTTGGTGGCCCAACTGATTTTGTTGAAGCTTACGACAAGTATTTACCGGAAGCTTCTATTGTTCGACCTGTATTTGCTGACAAAACAGGTTTTGCACACAGTATGGATACGCGTGAACTGGGTCTTGCTGTTGTTACATTAGGTGGCGGTCGTCGTAAGCCTGGTGATGCACTTGATTACAGTGTGGGTTTAACTAACGTTTGTGCGTTAGGTGATGAAATTAATACTGACAAGCCACTTGCTGTGGTGCATGCTCAGTCAGAAGCTGCATTTGAAGAAGCGGCTGCAGCAGTGAAAGGCGCAATTCAATTAAGCGATACTCAGCCTGAGAAACAAGTTGAGATTTATAAAGCGATTCGCGCTGAAGATCTGTAAGGAAAGATTTATGAAACGTACAGTTATTTTAATGTTAGATTCCTTCGGCATCGGCGCAGCAGGAGATGCTGAAGCTTTTGGTGACGTAGGTTCAAATACTTTTGGCCATATTGCAAAAGCTTGTGCAGAAGGCAAAGCTAATATCGACCGTGAAGGTGAGCTTAAGCTACCAAACCTTGCAAAGCTCGGTCTAGGGCATGCAGCGAAAGAAAGCACGGGTGCATTCCCTATGGGCTTTGATGACAATGTTGAGCTGATTGGTTCGTATGGTTACGCAGCTGAAATCAGCTCTGGCAAAGATACGCCTAGCGGTCATTGGGAAATGGCAGGTGTGCCAGTTTTATTTGAATGGGGTTATTTTAGCGATCAAAATAATTCTTTCCCTAAAGAGCTAACAGACAAGATTCTTGAACGTGCAGGTTTAGACGGTTTCTTAGGTAACTGCCATGCATCTGGAACAACCATTCTGGAACAGTTAGGCGAAGAGCATATGAGCTCTGGAAAGCCAATTTTTTATACCTCTGCTGACTCAGTGTTCCAAATTGCTTGTCATGAAGAGACATTCGGCTTAGAAAACCTTTACAAATTGTGTGAAATCACACGTGAAGAGTTAGAGCCATATAATATTGGTCGTGTAATCGCTCGTCCATTTAATGGTCCGAATGCGAAAGAGTTTGCTCGAACAGGTAACCGTCGTGACTTCTCACTTGAGCCGCCAGCGAAAACAGTACTGCAAAAGCATGCTGAAAATGGTGGTGAAGTTGTCAGTGTCGGTAAAATTGCTGATATCTATGCGCATTGTGGCATTACTAAAAAAGTGAAAGGCAACGGTCTTGAAGCTTTGTTTGATGCAACTCTTGAGCAGGTTAAACAAGCTGGCGATAACACGATTGTATTTACCAATTTCGTAGATTTTGACTCGCATTACGGTCATCGTCGTGATGTTGCTGGTTATGCCAGAGGTCTTGAATATTTTGACGCTCGTCTACCTGAATTGCTTGAAATTCTAGATGATGATGACTTTTTATTGCTTACGGCTGATCATGGTTGTGATCCAACATGGCCAGGTACAGATCATACTCGTGAGCATGTTCCAGTATTGGCATATGGTGCGGGTTTAGGCGCTAAATCTCTAGGCGGACGTGATACGTTTGCTGACATGGGACAGTCAATTGCAAGTTATTACAAATTAGAGCCAATGGAATACGGCCAGTCATTTTTATAAATATTTTATGAGCCTGAAATATCATGCTCATAAGCTGTCCAATCAACACATATCGGGCAGCTTTTATAGTGACGAACACGAATAAAATGGGTAACTTACCCACCAAATTAACATAAGGCATAGACCTTAAAACATAGGGGTTATATCGATGGCAACACCACATATTAATGCTGTTGACGGTGCATTCGCTGAAACAGTACTTTTTCCAGGTGATCCACTACGCGCTAAATACATTGCAGAAACTTTCTTAGAAAACGTTGAGCAAGTTACTGACGTTCGTAACATGCTAGGTTTCACTGGTACTTATAAAGGTACTCGTGTTTCTGTTATGGGTTCAGGTATGGGCATTCCTTCTTGCTCAATCTACGCAACTGAACTAGTAAAAGACTACGGTGTTAAAAACTTAATCCGTGTTGGTTCATGTGGCGCAATCAGCCTTGACGTTAAAGTTCGTGACGTAATCATCGGTATGGGTGCTTGTACAGATTCACAAGTAAACCGTTTACGTTTTGGTGGTCAAGACTTCGCAGCTATCGCTGATTACGGTCTACTTTCTGCAGTGGTTAAAGCCGCTGATGAGAAGAACATTAAGCACCGTGTTGGTAACGTTTTCTCTGCTGACCTGTTCTACACTCCACAGCCTGAAATGTTCGATACCATGGAAAAAATGGGTATCTTAGGCGTTGAAATGGAAGCAGCTGGTCTATACGGTGTTGCTGCTGAATATGGTGCAAATGCACTTTGCGTTGTAACAGTATCTGATCATATTCGTACTGGTGAAGCGACTTCATCTGATGAACGTCAAAGCACGTTCAACGAAATGCTCGAAATGACTCTAGAAGCTGTTGTAAACCTATAATTTACACTGTTGCTTCATTAAAAAAGCCGCATTTGCGGCTTTTTTTGTAGTTCTAGATTGGTCTCTTTAATGTGTAATCCAATCTGATTTTTGTCTTTGCTTCAACGACTTCACCATTCACGAACTTGGGTGCGTAGCGCCAATCTTTAAGAGTCTTTATTGAAGCTCTTTCAAAACTTTTACCGCCTTCGCTGTCTAAAATCTCGATATCTTCAACAAAGCCGTTTTTATTTATGACAAACTCTAATGTGACATAGCCAGTTTTGCCTTTTTTTGCGGCCCAAGCTGGGTAATGATTTGCAGAGCGGTATAATGGTATTTGCTCTTGCACATTATCATCCCAAGGCTTCATTTTACCAATGGCAATACAGTGCGCAGTTGATTTTTTACTCTTGCCTTGTTTTTCATATATAGGAACAAGTCGAGCATGAGAAGCTAATTTATATGGATGGCTATAATCTAAAACGTCCATTTGTTTCACTACTTCTTCAAATAACGTAGCTGCCTTAGAATGTTTTTTTTCTGCTTCATAAATCCTTGCAACATTGAAGCTGGCTCTTACTCTGTCCATTGAGTTTTCTGGCAGTTTCTCTTTGTAGATTTCGAGGGCTTCTTTGGCAAAACGACCTAATTTTTTGCTGTAATACTTTGACGATAGCATTCTAAATGCTTCTAGTTTTACTTTTGCCTCTAATAACTCAGAACCGTCAGCGACATCAATCGCATCTTCAATATGTTGATAAGCAATAGACTTATTTTTCGCTGTTTCTGCGAGTTTGAGTTGAGCATCGATGACGTCATTTTTAGATTTTGAGTCTTGAGATAAATAAATGCTCAATGCTTTTTGATATAGCTCATAAGCTGTGGCGTGCTGATCTTTTTGTGCATTCAGTTCATCAATGTGATTTTGAACCGCAGAACCGTAATTCAGTAATAGTGCAGCAATGTTATGGTTATTCTCAGAGTATTCTTTAAGCCCAAGCTGATAAGCGGACTTTGCAGTATCAACAATAAGTTGCTTATCTTCTCCACTTAACGCCTGCTGGTAGGCTTTGTAAGCCTCTGAAAAGCCTTCTGCTTGAGCAATGGAAGAGAAGCTGATGGCGCTAACAAGCAATGGTATTGAAATGTTCTTTAACATGGTAAGTCCTTTTTTGGAGTATGCTATCCAAATGTGTACAAATGTTAAAGAATATTTAGTGATAATACTGCTGTCATTTAAGCCTTTTTGTTATGCGAAGAAAGTTTGCTCTTTTTATTGATAGTGAACGGCTCAACAGCATGCCTATCAGCACCGAGAGTAAAAGCAGTAATTGTTGTTGCTCAGCGTTGTGTTTAATGTCCTTTCTCAATACTGCTAGAAATGATGATTCATTAAATCTCAGCTCAACATAGCCAATGCTTTTTTTATTCAAAATTACTTTTTTTATGTATGGTGTAAATGCAGACAGGTTTTCTTGACTCATCTTACTTACTTTACTTACTTTACTTACTTTACTTACTTTACTTACTTTACTTACTTTACTTACTTTACTTACTTGCTGATCGCTTTGTGCAAATGCCACTCTACTGCCTTCTGCATCATAAATCGCTGCTGAAATGACTCTAGGATCTTGAGTTACACTTTCTACTAACCACTGCAGTTGAGGTGTTTTTTGGTTTTGTAATGCAGAACTTGCTGCGTAAGTCACATTGTCTAAAAGAAGGTATGACATTTTACTGGCTTGTTTTTCGAGTAAAGATTCTGATTGTAAAAAGTTTGCTTGCCAAAGTTGAATAGTAATTGCGATGAGCGCTACAGCAACTGCAAACTGGATGAGTAAACTGAATTTATGACTTTTTTTTAGTTTTTTAAGATGTAACACTAAACACCTCATTAGATAATAAAAAGTTGGAGTAGTTGATAGTATGAGCGCATTGTTTAACTGGTTAATAAACTCTTTAGATAGTCAATTTTTGGGACTGACAAACCAGGTTACTCGCTATCAAGAAGGACAGACTCCTTTGTCATCACCTAAGATACTACGCCTTGTCTGGAAGGATAATCAACTTGAGAATGATATTGAGCATTGGCTGGAATCACTCAAAGCCGATTTTCATATTTGTTCATTAAAGCGCAACCAAGCATTAAACGGCATTGAAATTTGTTTAACTCATGATATTACCGTCGATCAACTAAACTCATTGAGATTAAGCACTGGAGTGGAAGTGTTTGAAATTAAGGAACCATTACCTCAACTTAATTCACCTGGTGTGCTGGTTATGGATATGGATTCCACAGCTATTCAGATTGAATGTATTGATGAGCTTGCAAAGATGGCTGGTGTTGGTGAAGCTGTATCACAAGTCACAGAGAGAGCAATGGCGGGCGAACTTGATTTTGAAGAAAGCTTGAGAGAGAGGGTCAGTAAATTACACGGCACTTCGTTTTCTGTTATTGATGATTTGATCTCTGAGTTACCATTGACTGAAGGTTTGACTTCAATGTGTAGTGAGCTTCAAAACCATAATTGGAAAATTGCACTCGCATCTGGTGGCTTCACGCCTTTTGTTAACAGCCTAAAGACTCAATTGAACCTCAGCGCAGCATATGCGAACCACCTAGAAGTCGAGAATGAAATATTAACAGGTAAAGTGTCAGGAAAAGTCGTTGATGCGAACTTTAAAGCAGAAGTAGTTTCACTATTATCTAGAGAATCAGACATAGATGAACAGCAAACGGTTGCAATTGGCGATGGTGCGAATGATATTCCGATGCTCGAAAGGGCTAAGGTTGGTGTCGCATTTCATGCCAAGAAGTTAGTTAATGAAAACTCAAATTTTCAAATAAAACATCTAGGGCTAAGCGTTTTATTGTATTTGGTTGAGGTTAAGTAAGGTAAATATAGATAAAACAGCCGTACTCATGATAAGTACGGCCTTAATCTGTGTTATGCGCCCATTTTCACCGTAAAGTTCGGTTTATTTTTTTTGCGGCGCTTCATCGGTGGAAAATAGCCAGCCATTGAATGAAAATCAAAAAATTCTCTTGAAAACTCATCTTGATTTTCTTTTTCCTCCTCTTCCTCATCGTCGAAAATACGATAAGACTTACCGGAGATCATTAACTGTAGTGCTGAATTCCTACCTCTTTTAGAACCCATTTCAATAATGGGTTCTGATGACGTAAACATGGTGCGTGTTATTGAAACCATGATGCACCCCTCTATAACTTACCAAACCACTCCTTTGGATATGAATTCGATACTCATCGACTCATCAGAGATATGCTAGCTCGAATGTAACTCAAGATTAATTCTATCTAAATAAAAATTAATTTCGAGTTTTGCCTTATATATAGACAATATTCTATATCCTCCAATGGTATATAGGTAGAAATCTAAATTTAATTTAATCTAGGGTACATATTGAGCTAATAATTTAGCCTCGGAAGTAACATCGAGAATGTCACCAACACCAATGGTATTCCAGAGTTTTTCATCTAAAATTTTAGCTTTATGTGCAGCATGAACAGCAATGTAATCACGCTCTTGTGCAATATAGCGATTATCAGGTTTTCCTGTTACTCCATAAAAGACTCTGAGTGCAATAAAACGTCCTGTATCTTTGCTTTGTTCAATAAAGCGCTTTTTGTGTTGATTCGTTTTGAGTTGATCTGCTCTAATGCATTGCAATTGAAATTGTCCACGTGACTGATGAGTTAGACGTAAGAACAGGTCTACAGACAGCATTTCATTGGTTGATTTCATTTTACGAAGCGCATTTAAAATTGTAGGTTTAAATAAACCTTGCTCGAATATTGGCGCTAAGTTGTACTCCATTCCCTTCGCTACTCCGGCTGAGAACAAATCTGTGATCTCATTATTTTGCGTGGAGATACCAACGGCGGAAAGCTTGGCTGATTTTTTTGTTTTTTCGATGAAGAATGGCGTTGATGGTAATTTTCGCATCAATAAATTTTTCATGCCATCAGATAGCTCTTTAACATTATCATCACTGTCAGAGAGTTGTTTGAGCTTTTCTTGATTGTGGATAATCAGGCGATTGAGAAACTCTACACCAACGTGAGGTTCATGACCGATATTTGCCGCAAGGTGTAATTGTTTACCATTCTTTCTTTTTTTAACGATTCGATAAGAGAGCTCAACAAGCTGAGCTTTACCTGCAAGAGTCTGTAGTTTAGGAAGGGCAATCTTTATTGATTGGTTTTCGTCTAAATCACAAGGCTCAGTAAAAATGACTTGAAGTCCTTTCGTCGAGATATCACCAGTAATACCAGAAAAGTTTTTATCTCCTTGAGTAATATCGACTTGAGTCTTAAATGAGTATCTAGGTTCTTGTCTTCGTTCGGTAAAGTTTAACGAAATACTTTTTATTTTATTTTTAGCTTCTTTTGCTTGAGCAAAAATTTTCAGTTCATTGGGGCTAGCTTGGCTTTGTACGTTTTTTAGTGTTTCCAGTGCCACGTCACTGGTTAAGTCTATAAGATTAATAACATGACTGAACTGGGAAAGCTGTTGCTCTACTAAAGGTGAATAGTGGCTATCATCGCCGGGTAAGACGGCTGTTTTGTAAGTTTGTTCATGGTCAATACTTTCAAGCTTCAGCCTAAAAATTTTAAAGCTGGATTTATTCGCGCCAAATGTAAAAAACAGTTCCGTGAAGTTAGAACTCATTAACTCTGCGAGTGTTGCACTGTAAAAGTAGAGCGTTTCTCGCACGTTATGAGTGAAGCAAAAAAGTAAATTATGCTCAAAATTGTGTGGATCAGCCTGAAGTTGGCTTAATCGAGTTGCAGATAACGTTTGAGACAACTGGCAAATGTCTCTCTCATCGTTAAAAAAGCTTTTCAATCCTTGGTTTTCAGCACTAAGTAAGCAATGGCTGATGACTTTTTTCGTTGAGTTTAAGAACAGTGGTAAATTCCGATAATGCGGCAGGTAATGGCGTTCATAACCTAAGCCAAGCGTGTTCGTATAGACTTCATTGACATCGACTTTGTAGCGGAACTTATAACCTCGTATCAAGTTGGTCAGAATCTTTACCAGATCATCCGAACCATTGACTCGTTTTAACCTAAAAATGGCGTGTTCACCATCTAGTGTGGAATCAACGACTTCATATTCAATGCCTTGATGGAGATCTTCGTAATAATACTCTTCATTCAGCTCATGTAATTTCAAGAGAATAGGTTGGTTTATATCAAGGCTATGTTTGGTTGAAACTTTAATTCTTGCACCGCCAACAGATAAGTCTATTGTTGTCCCTTTAGCTTCTGTTCTGCCCGACTGAGAAGCCGTGATTTGGATGCTGTAATTCATTCGCTCTTCACAGCGATTGAAGTAAGTACCAAGTACAACGCCAGGCACAATAAAACTATCATCGGAAACTTTTTGAGCTTCTTGTTTAAGAGAAATCAATCGATCTCGATGCTCTTGTATGACTTCTTCGTAAACGCCAACGGTGTATTGTTGTTGATAACGGGTAAGTGCAGCAAAAAAGCTCTGTTTTGCTGGCTCATCTAACATGTGAGTCTGTTGATTAAACTCGACTGCTTCACACGTTAACTCTGTTTTATCACGTAAATCGATAATGCGACTGCAGTGTCCAGCTAATCGATTAAGTTCCATTTTTAATAAAAAGCGATTCGTACTTGTTTCAGACGCCGTGAGCTTATCGAACATATCAGAAAAGTCAGGTTCCATTAATAATGGTTTGAGCTGTTCGATTAATGCACTTTTTACTTCTTCAAAACTCATGTGTCGATTCTTTGTCGTGATAAATTGATGTCAGCCTGATAGGCTTAGCTATTAAGTTTGTTACAGTTTTCAGTCTAGCACTGAAATCTAAAGCACATCTTGATTTAGATAGGTAAAATAAAGCAAAACTAATGCCAGTTAATAAAGTGTTAACCATTTATAGCTGGTAGTTTAACCGACATTAAGTAGAGAAAATACTCAAAGTTTATGGCAAAAAATAAAACAGCATTTGTTTGTAATGAATGTGGACAAGACTTTCCTCGTTGGCAAGGACAGTGCACTGCATGTAAAGAGTGGAACACGATTACAGAAGTTCGTTTAGGGTCGGTAAAATCAACGACATCGAGCACGTTTTCTGGCTATGCGGGTGCTGGCCCAAGTGAAGTTCAAACATTAAATCAAATTGATTTGAATGAGCTTCCACGAATCTCAAGCTCATTTACTGAATTTGATCGAGTATTGGGCGGCGGAATTGTGCCGGGATCGGCAATTCTGATTGGTGGTCATCCTGGTGCCGGTAAGAGTACTTTATTGCTGCAGACCTTGTGTCAGCTTGCTCAAACAATGCCGGCACTTTATGTGACTGGCGAAGAGTCTTTGCAACAAGTGGCGATGCGTGCCCACAGGCTAGGTTTACCAACTGATAAGCTTAGAATGCTGTCTGAAACGAGTGTTGAACGTATATGTGATATTGCAATAAAAGAAAAGCCAAAATTAATTGTGGTCGACTCGATTCAAGTAATGCATATGGCTGATGTTCAATCATCACCGGGTAGTGTTTCACAAGTCCGTGAGTCAGCGTCATACCTTACACGTTTTGCAAAGCAAGAAGGTATAGCAGTGATTATGGTTGGTCACGTAACTAAAGATGGTAGCCTTGCTGGTCCTAAAGTTCTTGAGCATTGCATCGATTGTTCCGTGATGTTTGAAGGTGACAGCGACAGTCGTTATCGAACGCTTCGTTCTCACAAAAACCGTTTTGGTGCGATTAATGAACTTGGCGTTTTTGCGATGACAGAGCGAGGGTTAAAAGAAGTCGCTAATCCATCAGCTATTTTCTTATCTCGTGGGGAAGGTGAATCTTCTGGTTCACTGGTAATGGTGGTTTGGGAAGGCACACGCCCACTACTGGTTGAGCTGCAAGTGCTTGTTGATAATTCAACAATGTCTCACCCTAGACGTGTTGCTGTTGGTATGGATTCAAATCGTTTGGCTATGTTACTCGCAGTAATGCATCGACACGGAGGCTTACAAATGTCCGATCAAGATGTGTTTGTAAACGTAGTAGGCGGTGTTAAAGTCAGTGAAACAAGTGCGGATTTAACCTTGTTATTAGCGATGGTCTCTAGCTTTAGAGGTAATATATTGCCTAGTGAGATGGTTGCTTTTGGTGAGGTAGGATTATCTGGTGAAATCCGCCCTGTACCCAATGGCCAAGAACGGTTGATTGAAGCAGCCAAACATGGTTTTAAAAAAGCGATTGTGCCAAAAGCTAATGTCCCGAAGAGTGCGATTCAAGGTATGGAAATTATTGGTGTGAATAAGTTACATGAAGCCTTAGATGCACTCTAGGTAGGGGAGTTAGCAAGCATAGGCTAATTTGGCATGCTCACGAATAAATTGTGGTAGTTCTCGATGAAGTAAATCTGTGCTACCACTGTTGAGCTCAACAAGTCTCTTAAGATGGCCCATACTATCTACGTCAATTTCAACGCAACATAAGCCAATGTTGTTATTGCCGCTGTATACAACTTGAGTTTGCATTGAAATTTCTACATTTGAGTCCATTAACGATAGTGTTAATGTGTATGAAGAATCATTAATTTCAAAATTTTCAGGAAGTTGTATTAATGCGCCATTCAAGCTGATGTCTAAAACTTGCGTCTTCCATAATTTAGGAAGTTGGACAATTTTTGCTTGAGCATTAAACAGTACTCTAGAAAATTTACGTCTGTCGTTCATCAAGTATCTCCCTACATCGTACTAATACTTTACCGAGTTATGGGTAGAAAATATAGCGAATAGTTATAAGGATAGATGATTTTAAAAAGCATGACGAAATTAATAGGCATTCAATTAAATTAACGATTGGAATAGAAACTTAAAAGATCTTTCCAAGTAATGATCCCTGACAGTTTCCCTTTTTCAGTAACAGGTAAACAGCCAATGTTGTGCAGTAGCATTGTTTTTGATGCATGATTTATTAATGTGCATTCGTCAATGCAAATAGGGCGTTTGTTCATAATTTGGTGAACCCGCTGTTTTAGAGTATTCAAGTCTTTCATCGACTCAGAAAGTGAATCTAGGTGAGGGCTGAGTGCTCTATAAACATCGTGTTTAGATATAACGCCAACAAGTTCGTTTTCTTCTAAAACAGGTAAGTGGTGAAAAGGCGCTTGATCAAAAATCTCTTTGGCTACCGATAGCCGGTCATATAGATCAACCGTTGCAACTCTAGACTGCATGATTTCTTTTACTTGTCTCATACATACTCCTTGAATGGCATATATTCATATATCGGCTAAGGTTTTAATATCATGAGGTTTATTTGATATTTAATCATGTCATTTAACTGTCAAGAACTGCTGTTTTAATTATATGGTCATCTTCAGTGGAGCGTCGCAGTGCCTGTAAAAACGCCTTTATCGACAGTGTTAGAAAGTCCAGAATCTGAACATAGCCTTCATACAGCAATCGAATATTCTCGTCTCCTCATAAAAAAACGCTCTATAACACCTAGTGACGATGGTTGTCAGTGCTGGATAGCAGATAAGCTTAAAGCGATTGGTTTTCAAATTGAACATTACCAAAGTAATGGTGTGACCAATCTTATTGCCAGTCGGGGAAAAAGAAGTGCAAATAAAACATTTGCGTTTGCAGGCCACACCGACGTGGTACCTACAAATCAATTAGAACTTTGGCAGGTAGATCCGTTTAGCGCATCAATTATTGATGACATACTGATTGGGCGCGGTGCAGTCGATATGAAAACGGCTTTAGCGGCAATGATCGCCGCAATGGAAGACGTCATAAGCCAAGGGCATCAGCCTAAAATGCAGTGGCAAGTGTTGTTGACCAGTGATGAAGAGGGTGAAGCTGAGTTTGGTACTAAGACCATTGTTGAAAGGCTTACAGAAAGAGACCTTTTACCGGATTACTGTTTAGTTGGTGAACCCACGAGTGATATACAGACGGGTGATGTGATTAAAGTTGGGCGCCGTGGTGCTATTTCAGGCAAGTTAGAAGTGTTGGGTAAACAAGGGCATGTCGCTTATGCTGGCGTGAGTCGTAATGCTATTCATTTAGCGTCTGAAATCATATACGCTTTAGAGCACATCGACTGGGATCAGGGAAGTGAAGACTTTCCGGGGACGTCATTGCAAGTCACGTACATTAATTCCGGCGAGTTCACTGACAACATTGTGCCGGGAAAGTGTGAAATCTGTTTCAATATTCGCTACAGCCATCGATATGAGTTAGAAGACATTCAGAGTTCGATTAAGAAAAAGATAGAATCTTTGCCTATCACTAAATCTGTTGTACAGAGCATGCAAATAGATTGGGAACGGCATTGTGCACCGTATTTTACGAATAATGTGGGAGAGGACAGTTTGATTTCTGTAGCTGAGGCTGCAGTTCATCAAACTTCTGGAATCTTCCCTCGACTTTCAACGTCAGGTGGAACGTCCGATGGCCGCTTCCTATCAAGTGCAAACACTCAAGTTCTCGAGTTGGGCTTACCTAACAAAACAATTCATCAAGTCAATGAAAGCATCTCAATTCACGAAATCATTAAATTGTATGACATTTATAAACGTATCCTTTTAAGTTTTTAGTCTCTGTAATGTCTAATTAACATAATTTTACTGAGGAGTTAAAAATTGTATTGTTAATTGAACAAAGTGAACGAGTTTAGTGGCTTTTTCGTAATGAGTTATATTCGATTAGATGAAAACGCTGCTGTTTGGATGTTTTGTAGCTTAATAAACTAGGCGGGTTCGTCAATATTGTTGGTTTTTTTATCGTTAGATCAGGAGTATATTGGCTATCATTGTTCAATTGGCAATACTATCTCTAGTCTTAAATAACAAATAGTTATCAATCTTTGACTATAAAGCTCTAGTAACGCAGGAGTCGTAAATGATCCTTGATGAAGTTGTTGAGTTATCCCGTTTGCAGTTTGCATTGACGGCTATGTACCATTTTCTCTTTGTTCCGTTAACTTTAGGTTTATCTTTTATCCTTGCCATTATGGAATCTCTATATGTCATGACAGATAAGATGATATATCGTGATATGACGAAGTTTTGGGGCAAGTTATTCGGTATTAATTTCGCATTAGGCGTAACAACCGGTATCGCCATGGAGTTCCAGTTCGGGACTAATTGGTCATACTACTCGCACTATGTTGGCGATATTTTTGGCGCTCCTTTGGCACTCGAAGGCTTGATGGCATTCTTTTTAGAATCGACCTTTGTGGGTATGTTCTTCTTTGGTTGGGATCGCCTCTCAAGAAGACAGCATCTTGCTGCTACTTGGTTAATGGCTTTAGGTACTAATCTATCTGCGCTCTGGATTTTAATCGCAAATGGTTGGATGCAAAATCCTGTCGGGAGCGTATTTAATTTTGAAACGATGCGAATGGAGATGACCAACTTTGCACAGGTAATCTTTAATCCCGTTGCTCAAGTTAAATTTGTCCACACCGTTGCTGCAGGGTATGTCACTGGTGCGATGTTTGTTCTCGCTATCAGCTCGTATTACATTCTCAAAAAGCGCGATTTACCTTTTGCAAGACGTTCATTTGCAATTGCAGCGAGTTTTGGTATGGCATCCATTCTGTCGGTTATGGTTCTCGGTGATGAATCGGGTTATGAAGTGGGTGAAGTTCAGCGAGTGAAGTTAGCCGCCATTGAAGCTGAATGGCATACGGATACTCCTCCAGCCGCATTTACGGTTGTTGGTATTCCTGACCAACAAGCCGAAGAAACGCATTTTGCCGTCAAAATTCCTTATTTAATGGGGATCATCGCAACGCGCAGTTTTAGCCAAGAAGTTACTGGTCTCAAAGATTTAATGAAAGAACATGAGGCTCGAATTCGACGAGGTATGAAAGCCTATGCTTTGCTTGAGAAGCTCAGGTCTGGAGATAAATCCCCAGAAAACATAAAAGCCTTTAATGAATTTAAGGGCGATTTAGGTTACGGGCTATTGTTAAAACGCTTCACTAACAAAGTCACTGATGCAACAGAAGAGCAAATCATGGCGGCCACCAAGGACAGTATCCCTCATGTAGCACCGATATTCTGGTCATTCAGAATAATGGTCGCATTTGGTGTCATTATGTTAATCGTATTTTCTGCGGCATTTTGGCAAAGCACAAAACATAAAATTGCTGAGAAAAAATGGGTGTTGAAAGCCGCTTTATACAGTTTGCCTTTACCATGGTTGGCGATTGAAGCAGGTTGGTTCGTGGCTGAATACGGTAGGCAGCCATGGACAATTTCAGGGATCCTTCCAACGCACATGTCTGCATCATCGTTAAATCCAGGTGATATTTGGTTCAGCATTGCTACGATTACGATGTTTTATACCGTATTACTGATCATTGAAGTTTTCTTAATGAGGAAGTACATAAAAATTGGACCGAGCAGTTTAAAAACCGGTCGATACCATTTTGAAGATGAGCAAAATACGCTAATCGATAATAACAAAGCGCAGGAGCATCCACATGTTTGATTATGAAATGTTAAGGCTGATCTGGTGGGTGCTGATCGGTGTGCTGTTTATTGGATTTGCGATAACTGATGGCTTCGATATGGGTGTGGGTGCACTTCTCCCTATTATTGGAAGGGACGATGTTGAGCGACGAGTCATGATCAATACTGTAGCTCCGCATTGGGACGGTAATCAAGTATGGCTGATTACAGGGGCTGGGGCATTATTTGCTGCATGGCCGATGGTCTATGCAGTAGCTTTTTCGGGCTTTTACATTGCTATGATGTTAGTGCTGTTTGCTTTATACCTTCGTCCGGTCGGGTTTGATTATCGTTCGAAAATTGAAGACCCTAAATGGCGCAGTGCTTGGGATTGGGCATTGTTTGTCGGCGGCTTTGTGCCACCGCTCATTATCGGCGTAGCGTTTGGTAACTTACTACAAGGTGTTCCATTCACATTTGATGAGTTTTTACGTGCAACTTATCACGGTAGTTTTTGGCAGCTGCTTAATCCGTTTGGACTGTTAGCTGGCATTGTTTGTGTTTCGATGTTCATGATGCAGGGAGCTTCGTGGTTGCAAATGAAAACGGAGGGGATGTTAAGAAGCAAGGCTGTAACAGCATCTCAAGTGAGTGCGATTGTACTAATCCTCTGCTTTGCTATCGCTGGATATTGGGTCATCAATGGACTTGATGGCTATGTGATTACTTCTAATCTTTCAACGGATGGGGTGTCTGATCCGAGAGTGAAACAGGTTGCAATACAAGCTGGAGCTTGGCTACACAATTATGAGTTGTATCCATTTACTAAACTGTTCCCAATTCTGGGGCTCATCATGCCAATTTTGGTTATATTTGTGAGTCGCATGAATCGTTCTGGCTGGGCTTTCTTGTTCAGCTCATTAGCGATTGCAATGGTGATACTGACTTGCGGCAGTGCAATGTTCCCATTTGTGATGCCATCATCCTTACAACCAAATTACAGCTTAACAATTTGGGATGCAACGGCCAGCAAAATGACCTTAGGTATCATGACTTTTGCTGCGAGTGTGCTCGTTCCAATCGTAGTGTGCTATACCATCTGGACGTACATCAAGATGTTTGGACGCATTGGTCGTAAGGACATTGAAGAAAAATCGACTTCACTCTATTAAGGAGAGCATAGGTATGTGGTATTTCACTTGGATATTAGGCGTTTTACTCGCTTGTGCTTTCGGTATCATCAATGCCTTATGGCTTGAGAATACTGAGAATATGGATAGAGAAACAGACGAAGATTAATTAGAGTAGAGCCCTGATTTATTCAGGGCTCTATGTATTTTGCTTTTTTCTTAGGAAGTAATTTTTCCAAATCCACCAAAACCAACCCGTCAATACAATCATTAAAGTCAGTATCTACACCAAAGTCGAGGAACTTGACGCCCCCAGGTTTACATAATTCTGAATATTGCTTAAACAGAGTGGGTACTGCTACACCTAATTCAGATAATGTCTGTTTTAATATTCGAAAATTTGAATTGTAAGTATCTTTGTCGTTGGAACTATAGTCATACAAAGTATCGAGACTTCGTTTTAATTCTGTTGGAATCATATAAGGTGACTTTGAGTTCGCCAAACAAGTACAAGGTAGAAACTGAGTTTGATAAAAGTGAACTAATAAAACTTTCGCTCGCTCAGGCAGTTGTCCGCTTAATGATACAGGCCCAAAAAGATAACGATATTGCGGATGTTTCTGTAAAAAGGCACCAATGCCATACCAAAGATATTCTAAGCTACGTTTCCCCCAGTATTTTGGCTGAACAAAGCTTCGGCCAAGCTCTAATCCTTTTTCAAAATATGAGTCAAACTCAGGTGTATAACTGAATAAAGATTGACTGTATAGCGCTGTTCGACCAACACGTTGATGGACATCGTCTACTTTTGCAAAGCGATAAGCTCCTACGATTTCTAAATCGCTTTTATCCCACAATATTAAGTGGAGATAAAATGGATCATACTTATCAGTATCACGGCGTTCTCCAGTTCCTTCACCAACGGCTCTGAATGCGATTTCTCGTAGCCTACCAACTTCACGCATAATTGGACTGGAGTCTTTGTGCTCATAAAGGTAAATCAGTTTACCGTCAGCAGTTTCACCCAGTTGCTCACATTGATTAAGTGCATGTTGTAGATCTGCACGAGACTCAGGGTGAGAGATTGGACTTTGCGTGTTAAATAATCCTTGGCGATTTCGACCGACACGGTAAAGGTGATTTTTGAGCAGCTTTATTTTCACCTTAAGCGGAAAGTCATTATTCTTAAATGCATCAATAGGAATAAGTTCGCCAATACGAATAGGCATGGTTTTCTTTGACTGTTTGAACATTTCCTTTACCAACATCAATGTGGCTAAAGGCTTATAGATCATCGAAGCGCCATAGAACGCGGCCGAGTTTTTTGCATCGGCAAACATAGGAAGCAATGGCGCATTACAAGTACAAGCCATTTTATAAAAACCTGATTGCCAACTAGTATCTCTAACACCCTGAGGTCGTAGTCTCGATACCTCACCAGAAGGGAAGATCAATACAGCACCCTCACTTTTTAGGTGTTCATGAATTGCGGTTAAATTTTGCTTAGGTGTGCCGCCAGTCATATTTTTCACTGGCAATAGAATATTATGAAGTGGTCCAAGCGCCATAAGGAGATCGTTGGCGACAACTTTAATGTCACTTCTTACTTTGCTGATGAGCTTAATCATGGCTAATGCATCAAGCGAACCAATGGGGTGATTAGCGAAGATAACAACACGACCTTCACAGGGAATATTTTCGATTTCAGTATTTGGCACCGAATAGTTGAAATTAAAACTTTCTAATACCTTTTCGACAAAATCCACGCCCGTTAAGTGAGCGTGTTGCATTGCAATTTCGTTGCATTCTTTTTCGTTTAACAGATATTTGAGCATTGTTTTAGTCGGCTTAGCTAACCACGGTTTTTGCTCAATTTTTGGAAGGTTTTCCTTAACGACTTTATCTACAGTGAAAATCATAAGTCCTGTCCCTAAGCAACGCTTTCGTGGGGTTGCTGTTGTGTGTTTTTATTGGGTGATAAAACTTGAATGGAAGAGTCGATCTGCGATAAAACTCGAGTGCAATTCCATTTGTCATCCCACTGAAGTAGTTGTAGTTCCCCCTGTTCTGTTTCGGCAATTAAAGTACAGTTTTCTATCCAATCACCATGATTCCCATAAATTATGTTTTCTTGCTGAATTAACTCTGGCTGGTGGATATGACCACAAAATATGGCATCGACGTTTTGCTGTTTTGCATAACGAATTGCTGCTTGGTGATAGCGATTGATGGCTTGTTGAGCTTTAGGAACTTTCTTTTTAATGTAACTGGCTAATGACCAATAAGAATGCCCAAAGCGTTTTCTTAGCCTATGAATAGAACGGTTTAAAAAGAGAAGAAGATCATACAAATGATCGCCCAGTTTTGCGTAATATCGGCTTACACAAACTTCGGAGTCAAATTGATCTCCATGGACCATGAGCAGTTTTTTTCCTGATACCGCGTGATGCAGGAAAAAAGGATGAATCTCAATATTGGCAAAATTGAAATAGTGATAACTCTTTAATAACTCATCGTGATTACCCGGTATAAAGATAACGTTAGTATCAGATTGAGCAATTTCGATGATCTTCTGTAGAACTTTGTGGTGACTTTCGGGCCAATAAGGGCGTTTCTTTAGCGCCCATAAATCAATAATGTCGCCGACTAAATACAAATTATCAAATGTTGATGTTTGTAGAAGCTGCAATAAAAATTCAGCTTTGCAATCTTTACAACCAAGGTGAATATCAGATAGCCAAAAAGCATGATAGTGCTTTGCTTTTAAAATTTGTCCCTGTTCATGTGCTGTACTGCTAAACGTCATTGTTTATCCTAAAGCATGCATTTACACATAAAGAATAGACAGCGAAATTTAAGGTTAAATTAAAATTTTATGACAGAAGAATGACAACAAAAAAGCCCAAACATAATGAAGGTTTGGGCTCGAAGGAATATTGATTTTAATGCCTAGAATATCAGGTGTGCAATACCAGAAATAATTGGTAGGGTTACTAATGTTCTTAAAATAAATATCATTAATAACTCGAAAAAGTTTACCGGGATTTTACTACCAATAAGCAGCGCACCAACTTCACTCATATAAATTAATTGGCTTACAGACATTGCTGCGATGATAAAGCGTGTCATTTCTGACTGTATACTCGAAGCTAAGATAGCTGGGAGAAACATATCAGCGAAGCCAACAACAATGGTTTTAGATGCAGCTGTTGCTTCAGGAATATGCAGCAATTCTAGCAACGGTATAAATGGCATCCCTAAGTATTCAAACAAAGGCGTTTTGTCGGCAACAACAAGCGCGATAGTACCAATGGCCATAACTATCGGTAATACCCCAAATACCATATCAATGACGTTTTTAAAGCCTTCTTGAAAGAATTGCTTAACGCTTGGTGCTTGCTCTGCTTTTTTTAACGCAAGCTCATATCCCCAAGACAGAGAACTGCGTCCAACAGGAACCATATCATCATCTTTTTGACGCTCTTGACCATTGATGAAAATGTCTTTTTTACGAGATAGTGGTGGTAGCTTTGGCACAATAATCGCAGCAGCGATTCCCGCCGCGCAAACCGTTAAATAAAACGGGAGAAATAAGTGTTCTAAGCCCACTTGACCAATTACGACAAGACAAAAAGTAATTGAAACCGCTGAGAACGTTGTTGCTATTACCGCTGCTTCTCTTTGAGTGAAGGTGTTATTTTCATATTGCTTAGCCGTCATCAATATACCAACACTGCCATCTCCCAGCCATGATGTGATACAGCCGATAGCGCTTCGTCCAGGAAGTTTAAATACTGGTCGCATAATCTTTGTTAACAACGCACCCGCTATCTCTAATAAACCAAAGCTTAGAAGTAGAGGTAAAAGTAGACCCGCAATCAGAAATACTGAAAATAATACAGGTAATAAGTCGTGGAAGACCAGCCCGCCAGTGTCAGGTGTTCTCAGCGCTTCAGGACCGAACTCAAAAAAGTTCATTGCAATGAATATAGAGCCTACAGCACGAATAACAGTCCAAAACCAATTAGGGTTGAACAGCTCATTCAAAAAATGATTGTCTGTAACTCGTTTGGGTTTGGTCAGCTTGATGAGCAAGGTAACGATACCCATGCCAATGACAATATAGGCAATCATAGGGAGAGCAATATGCTTAAATTCACTTTGGATTAATTTAGCGGCAACAGCGATAGGAATGGTATAGCTATCACCATGTCCAACCGGAGTCATAAATAAAAATAGCCCAAGTAAGGATGGAAGCAAAAAGGTTAGTACCGTTTTGATGTTATGTTTTTGTTTTTTTTCTTCCACAATTGAAGCCTCAAAACAAGAATTAAGATTTGGAAGCTGACTTAGATCATCTTCCACTAAATATGCAATCGCCCACTTTTGTTATTTACAGAAGTGAGCGATAGAGTATGCGTGCAGATTACCGATATAATCTTCAGCTGTAAAATGATTCACCCAGATTTTTACTGTGAGTGAGATATTATTCATAAATTTTGTTTAAATTTGCATTTTAGCTAGATTGTTAAGGCCCTTTGAAGCTCATTTTGTATAGTTTAAGTTAACTAAACGTATCTCTAAGCCCTCGCGCTTTACTTGCGTTGTTACTCACGTCAATAGCGGAGCTTTCAATGTGATTTAATGCTTCAACATTTTCTGTGCTTAGCTCAGAAATCTGGTTCATATTACAAGCTAGTTCCGCAACCACTTGGTTTTGTTGGCTAGAGGCAACGGCATTTTGCTCTGCAAACTCACTCACTTGTAAGATACCTTGATATACTTCTCCTACTTTATGTGCAGATTGCTGAATCGCTTCTGCACAATCGTTAGCTTGCTGTTTTGACTGCTCCATTTGTAATGCCCAATCTTTTAGCATACTGAACATTTTATCAACGCTTTGTGAAATGCTGCTGGTGGATACTCTCGTGCGGCTCGATAAAGCTCGAACCTCGTCTGCAACCACAGCAAACCCTCGCCCTTGTTCTCCTGCTCTAGCAGCTTCAATTGCCGCATTCAATGCAAGTAGGTTGGTTTGCTCTGCAATTGCATCAATTTCAGACATTGCGTTGGCGACGTGTTCCGCTTCTTGGTTTAATTGAGCGGCATTATTCGCAGCATCTGACACAGCGTGAGATAAAGCCTGAATATGCTCACTGTTTTGCATCATATTTGAATTAGATTCCTGACAGCGTTCGCTTGCTGCATGAATTTGTTCAGAGGTTGCTTTTGCATTATCAGTGATTTCATTAATGGTGCATTTGAGTTGTTCGATAGCCGTTGCAACCTGCTCAACTTCTTGCTTTTCTTGATCGATACTTTGATGAGCTTGTTGTGTTGTTGTGACGAGCTGTCCTGCGATAGTTTGTAATTGATCTGCCTGATCTTGTGTTCTGCCTAAAATGCTGTGCATCTTCGCTTGTTGCAGTAACAACTGAAAACTCAGAATGGAAGAAGTATCGTTTCCGCTGTAGATCAATCGGCTCACTGAATCGAATTCTTGTTGCATTTCCATTAATCGTTTAGGAATTCGAAAAGCTTCGTCATAAAAAATAGCCAGGTTAAGTCCCATTAATAGGCTACCGGCAATGATGACTGGCCATCCCCAAAAATAACCTGTTATCGCTAAACCTAACGTGGCTAAAACACCTGAAAGTATTCTTTTTTGGTTAAGGCTGATTCCATTTTTTAGAGGTTTATTTTGATTAAGTCTCTTATAGATAGTTTCGGCTTTTGAAATGTATTTTGGCTTAGGCATTGTTCGTACGGATTGAAAACCGATGATACGCCCTTTATCAAATAGAGGTGTCACAAAGGCATCAACCCAATAGTAGTGACCTTGCTTCGAGCGATTCTTAACAATACCTCGCCAAGATTTTCCAGACAGAAGTGTTGACCACATTTCTTTAAATGCAGCTCTAGGCATATCCGAATGGCGGATAATATTATGAGGCTTACCGATAAGGTCGGCTTCATCGTAACCTGAGATCTCTATAAATCGTTGGTTTACGTAGGTAATGTTGCCTTGTTTGTCCGTCGTTGAAATTAATTCATCGCCAGAAGCTAGACGAATTTCCCTTTCAGAAGCTTTAAAACTGTTTGTGTTTATATCCATAGTTACTGCAGGCTATTTTTTTATTATTAGAGCTGAAAACGTGCGTATGTTAACACTAACGAAAACGCTAAAGTCGATCTGGGTCAAGTTTTTGTTGTTACTGATTATCAATTGCGACTATAAATAAGAAAACTGAATTCATAAATGGGTAATTGATGAAGAGAGTGTTAAGTTTGCCAGCGCTAACACTGTTTGGTTTAGCGTATATGTCACCGTTAGCGGCCTTCGTGACTTATGGAATTGTTTCAAAGCTCACTGTGGGTCACCTATCCACCGCTTATTTAATTACCCTTATCGCGATTTTATTTACCGCCATCAGTTATGGGAGGATGTCTAAGGCGATACCCGCATCTGGTTCTGCTTATATCTATACAAGAGAGAGCTTTGGGCATTTAGTCGGTTTTATCGTTGGCTGGACATTGTTGCTTGATTACTTATTTGCCCCCATGATCAGTTATCTCGTGATTGGTATCTATTTACAAGATTACTTCCCGAGCATAGATAGTGCTGTTTGGATATGCTTATCAGCGGCAATTGTGTGTTTACTTAATTTGCTGGGTATTAAGCTCGTAACCAAAGTCAATTTAGTGCTTGTCGGATTACAGTTAATTTTTGTTTTGTTGTTTACTGGTTTATCCATAGTCATTTTGCTCAATACTGCTGAACCTATCGATTACTTAAAACCTTTTTATGAACCACAAATGAAATTGTCCCTCATTATCAGTGGCGCTGCTATTTTATGCTTATCGTTTTTAGGGTTTGAATCGATATCAACGTTAGCGGAGGAAGCCATTGAACCAGAAAAAACCGTTCCAAAAGCAATTATTCTCTGCACTGTCTTCAGTGGATTCCTCTATATTCTTGTTGCGTACTTTGGTCAATTGGTGTTTCCTCATTGGCCAGAGAATGCTAACCCAGAAACCGTAAGTTTGAAGCTGGTTACTTTCATTGGAGGAGAACGGTTTAATACGTTTTATATCGTGATGTCAGTTATCGGTTGTATCTCGTGTGCAATGGCATCATTAGCCAGTGTTAGTCGAGTTTTATATGCAATGGGCAGAAGCAATATATTGCCAAAACAATTCGGATATTTAAGTAAAACTTACCAAACACCTTGGTTAGCGATCATAGTCGTGTCATTGGCTTCTTTAATCTCGATTGGCATCAGCTTAGAGCTGGCATCGAGCATGATCAGTTTTGGTGCACTCACCGCTTTTACTTTCGTAAACTTATCGGTAATCAAACATTACTATTTCAAGCTTGAAGAACGACATTGGTTTAAAAATATGTTGATGCCAATTATAGGGTTCTTATTGACCATATGGTTGTGGTTATCATTGTCGAAAATGTCAATTATTGTTGGACTGTGTTGGTTATGTTTCGGTGGGGTTTATTTGATCGTTCAGCTCAGGAGAAATATTAATTTTAATATTTCTAACTTTGAATAAGAAAAACTGACCATCTAACTCAAAATGAATATTTGCTAATTATTACAGCCTGACTATGTTAACGATATAAGAGAAAATTTTTTCTCATAAATTCCTAGGTTGGTGCTATGAAAAGAGTCCTGAGCGTAACGGATTTAACGGTTGCAGGTATTGCTTACATGACGCCAGTAACGGTTTTTACCACCTATGGGATTGTAACTGTTGGGACCGATGGACATGTTGCTGCGGCCTATTTAGTGACATTGTGTGTCATCATGTTTACTGCAGTAAGCTATGCAAGGATGTCGAAAGCGATTCCAGCTTCAGGTTCTGCTTATACTTACGTCAGCCATACCTTTGGTGGTGGTTTAGCATTCATCGTTGCTTGGGCGTTGTTGTTAGATTATATTTTACTGCCAATGGTTAATTATTTGGTTATTGGTTTATATCTTCCTGAATACTTATCTTTTCTTCCAAGTGCATTTTGGATTATTGCTAGCATCGTTGTAGTAACCGTTCTAAATTTTTTAGGTATAAAGCTCGTCACGAGAGTAAATGTCATTTTGATTGGGCTGCAAATACTGTTTATTATCATTTTTTGTGCCTTAGCCATCAATGATCTCTCAATTTCAGGTCAACAAATTGATTATCTCGCCCCATTTTATTCTTCAAATATGAATACATCAGCTGTTGTTGGTGGGGCAGCAATTTTAAGTTTCTCCTTTCTAGGATTTGATTCTGTTTCTACTTTGGCTGATGAAGCTAAACATCCTAAAAAAGACGTGCCACGAGGCATTATCTATTGCACGTTAGTTTGTGGCGTTTTGTATGTCATTGTCGCTTATTTAGGGCAGTTGGTTTTTCCTAATTGGCATCTGTTTAATGGTCCTGATACTGCAAGTTTACAATTAAATCAGACCATAGGTGGTATGCACTTAAATGAGCTCTATATTTTTATTTATATGTTTGGTTTATTTGCAAGTGCACTTGCTTCACAAGCAAGCGTTAGTCGAATTTTATATTCAATGGGAAAGAGTGGGGCGTTGCCTAAAGTTTTGTCATTGCAAAATAAAAAGTATGGAACACCAACGTTCGCGATTTTACTGGTGTCATTTGTTTCATTAAGCGCATTGTCTTTGAGTTTAGAATTAGCCTCAAGCATTATAAGCTTTGGTGCCTTAGTTGCCTTTTCCTTTGTGAACCTCTCTGTGATCAAACATTTTTATATCGATAATCAGCAACGGCAGTTAATAAAAAATGGAATTGTGCCTTTCATTGGTTTTTTAATGACATTATGGTTGTGGACGCAGCTATCAGGACAAGCTTTCGAAGTAGGTTTACTTTGGTGCATGTTCGGAGTCGTATATTTACTTGCATTAACTAAGTGGTTTTCAGTTAGAGCCCCCAAAGCAAAACTTGAGGGCCAGTAAATGCTTTTTACTTTATATTAATTGTTTTCAAATCCGGCTTCGCCGTGCCAATAGCCATTACATGGATTAGCTGGGGTCGGAATAGGCTGACGAGCAATCAATGCTTCAGCAATTTCAATAGTATTTTTTCCTGTTGGTGAAACTCTAAAGTGAGTCACCCCCATTTGTCTCATTACTTCAATTTCACGGCTTAAGTCTGTACATGCAGCAGCTTGAGTTTGAATGCCATTGAGACGCAATAATGGCTCATCTTCCTGAGTTTGTGCGAGCAATCCTTTTGGATACTCAATACACACTGTTTCACAATTATCTTTAGCTATACCTTTATGTCTTGCAGTAAAGCAACGAGCAGAGTACGCCAAAGGTGAATGACCATAACCAAAAACTTCAATACCAAAAGGCAATTTACCTTCATAGGAGTCAATGACCTTGTTGAGCCAATCTTTAGATAACTCGACAGGCATGACGAAGCGTTCCATCCCCCAACTTTGCATTTTACATAAACTGGATAAGTTATAGTTGTTGATACTTGGGCCACACACAAAGGGAATATTATTTTCTTTTGCTACATAAACTGCAGCGACATCGTTCGCTTCAATTTTAAAGCCGCAAGTTTCAATTTGACGCTTTAACTCAGTATATTCAGAAGGTGTTTCCAATAAGGCTAATGTTGAGAGGTAAACTTCTTTGCCAGCCTCTTTTAGCATTGTTGCAAGTTCAAGGTAGTCCTTAAATTTGAGTTCTCGGCGACGTGTACAAACCGCCTCTCCCAAGTAAACTACTGGAATATTACTTTCTGCTACTTGACGGTAGAAATCGAATACTCGCTCTTTTGACCAAAAATAAAGAAGTGGTCCTAAACTGATTTGCATTTATTAATTCCTCTACTTTATGACTTACTGCCAAGTTCTCTCATAAGCGCCAAGCGTCGTCGTTTGGCCCTCTGATACTTTGTCTAAAGCTGCGTTCCATTCACATTGTGTTTCGTAACTGGCAGGATTATTAAGGTAAGTATCAATCGCATTACGCCAAACTCGGGTTACTTGCTCCACATAAGCAGGGCTACGTTGTCGCCCCTCAATCTTTAATGAAACGATTCCAGCTTTTCCTAGTTCAGGGAGCAAAGACAGTGTGTTTAAGCTGGTGGGAGATTCCAGCATATATTCTGTATCACCATTATCTTCAGCGACATACTTACCTTTACAGACAACGGGGTACCCCATCTGCTCGTCTTTACCTGATTTATCAATGAGGACGTTATTAAGTTTGGTTAACTGTTGACCGTCTTTTTCTTCCCAACGAACATGTTGTGCAGGTGAACAGCTACCACCGGTATTAGGTGATTGGCCCGTCACATAAGAGGAAAGATGACAACGACCTTCAGCCATAATGCACAAACTACCAAAAGCAAATACTTCAAGATCAACAGGTGAAACTTTCGCAAGATCTCGAACTTGCTTCATTGAAAGCACTCTGGGTAGAACCGCTCGTTCAATGTTGAACTCTTCTTTATACAAACTTAAAGCACCTACATTGGTGGCACTCGCTTGAACTGAAAGATGCAACGGAAGTTGTGGATGTCGACTGTGAGCATAATCAAGCAGAGATAGGTCGGCCATGATTAAGGCGTCAGCACCTAAATCAGCAGCCATATCGATAGCTTGATACCAGCGGGATTCTTCTGTCGGTTTGGGAAAGGTGTTAATCGTTAGAAATATTTTTTTACCCTGAGTCTTAGCAATAGATACGGCTTGCTGTAGCTTTTTAGGACTAAAGTTCAACCCTGCAAAAGAGCGAGCATTGGTATCATCTTTTAAGCCTAAGTAAACCGCATCTGCCCCTGCATTAAATGCGGTTTTTAGTGCCGCTAAATTTCCGGCTGGACAAAGCAATTCCATAGTAAATTTCTCAAGTATTAATTTTGATCGAAGTTTACTGATATTTGTTTTACCAAGAATTGATGTAGAACAGGTTTAAAGTGATAAAGCTTGATTAGAATACTGTGATATTAAAACTTAAGGTGAACGAAAATGTTTGCGAAGATCCCTGCTCCAGCAGCAAAACATATTCTAAATAAAGTACCCACAGTGGCTCAAGTGAGTTTAGCTGTTATTCCTTTCTCATTTAAGGCTAAAGCAATCACTGAATTGTTGAAGGTGATGTTTAAAGAGCAAATGGAAGATGAAGAACTAGAATTTCTGAAAGATAAGTGGGTAAGAATTGAAGTAAAAGATTTCAATTTAAGATTTGAAGTAAGTTTTGATGTGCAGTGGAGAGTACGAGAGCCACTAAAAGCTGATGTTACTTTTTCGGCTGACTCTGCTTCACTTATTAAAGTCGCTGCAGCGAAAGAAGATCCAGATACACTTTTCTTCCAGCGTCAGTTACAAATTGAAGGTGATACAGAACTTGGCTTAGAAGTAAAAAACTTACTCTTGAGTATTGAACTGGACGAGATGCCAAAGCTAATGAAAGCATCTGTCGATAAGCTTGCTTATACCGTAGAAGTTCTTGAAACAAAAAGTCGACAAATAGCATAATAAATTAAGAGTAAGAAACGATAATAGCTACTGCGTAGCTATTTTTGACAATCCCAGCAAATAGTGCGGAGATGACATCTCAGTACTTACTCGATTAGATTTTACTTTCAAATCTGCCGATTCAGTGAAGAATGAAAATTAGGTGACCTTTAATACTTTCCTTGAGCCAAGATTCTCTGAACCTTCAAGCGCTATTCTTTACAAAAAGCATCTATTCGTTGTTGTTCTTGCTTAATAGATGCTTGTCTTTGTTCCTCTGTTAAAGCAACAGGCTCTTTGGAGTTATTTGTTTGTTGGAGTAAACGAGTATGAGTTTGTAGTAACTTTAAATTATGAGTTGCACGGCTACAGACTTCCTTTGACTGAAGCGAGTTAGATATGTCCGTATTTACAGCCTGTTCTTGGGCATCTTCTTTTAAACGCTTAGGCACTACCGTACCAATCTTCTCCGGCCGTAGTGTTTTAGCGTCAATTTGTTCTGATTTAACGCCAGTTGGCTCCTGATTGCTGTAGTGGGTAACGCCATTATTATCTACCCACTTATATATATAAGTAATATTAGCTGACGTTCCGCTCAAAATGCCTGAGAGTAAAATATAAGTGGAAAGGGCCATCAATAGCTCCTAATCTAAAGTTTCTATATTCATAATGTAGCTAAATATCAGATAAAACTAAATAAAATCTTAGCCTTAGAAGTGGTTTTACAATGAGAAATACCACTAACATTAATTTTTATTAATAAAAAACCTAGTTAACTCATAAGGTTAGTTGTGTATAATGGCTGTCCGCCTCGATTGAAGTTGTATGTCAGAGGCGATAAAAAGGCCATTGTGATTGTTAATTGTGCGAACGGTTTTTTTTTTCAAAAAAGCCCTTGCACGGTTTCAGAATCTCCCTATAATGCGCATCCACTGACACGGCACAACAGCTTCTTAAGCGATTAAGCAGCAAGGTTGGCGAGTCAGGGTTTAAAGCAAGTTTGAGTCAAATTGAACACACTTTAAACGGTCGAAAAAAACTTTGAAAAAAGTGTTGACGACCACAGGGAAATGCGTAGAATACGCAGCCCTAGCCCACTGAGAACAACGTTCCAGCGGGGTGTTTCGAAAAACGAAACACATTGCTCTTTAACAATATATCAAGCAAATCTGTGTGAGCACTCACAAAGATAGATTGTCTAAGTTATCCATCT
>NZ_PGVH01000013.1:0-8710 GCF_004168585.1 Shewanella sp. OPT22
TGGAAAAATCAGGCATAAAAAATCGGCTACAACAAGGTTGTAACCGATTATGAAGCTTCTCAATGATCGTTCAAGTGTCTTAAACGATCGGCATTACAGATTAACTGGGCTTTTTTTATGCTTACTTTTATAACGTTATAATCTAAGTATCTACCGACAAATTCATTAAGCTATTATTTATAGAATTTTTTCAATGGCTGAGAATAATGCGCTAATAAACTTTGCTCGTAATTAAATGCAAAGTTCATTTCAATCTTCTTCACATTTTTTGCCTGAGAATAGAATTGAGTGGTTAGGTCAGCGAGCTGTTGATAAGCTGTTTGATTCGACTCGATAAACTGGCTAATTGATCCCAGATTGGCAACGGTCAACGCCTTATCGACAGCTTCAAGTTGATTCAAAGTATATTGTTCAAAGATAGCCGTTGCTACTGCTTTACGCCCAAGAGTATCAGATGAAGCATCTGTTGGAAGGTGATAATAACTTTGCTGAGAAATAGGAATCTGCACTAAATTAAAGCCAACGGAATTGGAACTTGTTGTGTCATTCAATTCATCAGCTACCCGTTTAACTTCTGATAAGTCAAAATTCGTGCTTAAATCTCGATTCATGTCATCAGCCAGTTCTTCCAAATAAATAACCTGATGAATAAAATCACCATGGACATGTTTCATTTTTATTTGCGACATTGATGCTTTAATTCTGTCAACGTCAAACTTTAAACTATCTGAAGCATTATTTACTTTGGCAGCATGAACAAAGCCAGGCATTAATGCCATTGCTGTAAAGAATAACTTGAAGTGTTTGTACATCAGTTTTATCACCTATCAGCAAACATTCAGCTCTATCCTGAAAGTTTACTTATAAAATTTCTTTAACGAACTCGAATAATGAGCCAATAGATATTGCTCATATTCAAAACCAAGGTTCATACTAATTTGTCTTGATTTTTTCGAGTGCTGATACACTTGAGTGGTTAGGCTATCTAGCTGTTGATATGCTTTTTGATTTTCTGAAATGAATTTATCTAAAGTGCCTATCTTTGCAGATTTGAGCTCATTATTTAATGTCTCTAATTTGCTCTCGATATATTGTTCATATATTGCAGTCCCAACGGCTTTACGTCCTAATATTTCAGCACTCGAATCAAGTGGCGACTGATAATAAACCAACTGTTCATAAGGGATTTGATACATAACTTCACCAGTAGAACCATTAGCACCTAGGTTATTTAAATCCGCAGCAATGTCTTTGACTTCAGGCAGAGAGATGTCTTTTGTCATCTCCACAAGAAGCTCTTCAAGATAAATTTCTTGACGGATATAATCTTTTTGAACATGGGACATATCAATTACAGAGATAGAACCTTGTAAACGATGGTAATCAAACATCAAACTGTCTTTATTGTTATTGACAGTAGCAGCACTAGCAGTGTGAATTTGGGCAAGCAGAAGGAAAATAATGCTCGAAATAATGTATTTACGCATAGTCTTAACCACTTAAAAATTTGTTGTATTTTAAGTGGTTAAATAATGACAGCCAAATAAATTGCGTAATAATACATATTCAATAGCTATATATGTAAATTACTAGGCGTGATTAAACAGTCTAAAATTCCAGTTTTCTAACTCATTAGTCGCCAATCTTGTATGAACGGTTTTCATCCAAGACTGTGCGAGTTTTTGTTGTCCAGCTAAAGCTTGAAGCCCTAACGTTCCCAATGGGTTACCAAAAAAGTAATCACAAGCTTTGGCTACAGTCATAGCATTAGTTTCTCGATGAATTAATACGAGTGATTGTTTACAGTCAACCACACCTTCTTTTATCACCCTGTAAAGCCACCCGCATCGACTGTTTTGTTGCATGATTTCCGAAAAATCTTCAACGCCCCACTTTTTACTTAACTTAAAACAGGGAGAGCGTGGCTGACTCACTTCAATTACTGCTTCACCCCATTGATATTGATCGCCAATACAAACATTATGCTCATTCATCCCTACCGAGCTAATGTTCTCTCCCATTCCTGGAGCAAACCATTCTTGTTGCTGAGGAAACGTTTTACGCCAAAAATCATAATGCTCAACAGGATATTGATGCAACGCCCTGTCCGCTCCTCCATGATGTTTTTTATCAGCGACATCATCCAGTTCCAGCCCTGTAAATCTAAGTTGCTGTTGCCCTTCGAGACGAGATTTAAACATCGCCGTTTCAAAACGTTCAAAGGACTTAATTTGACCACCGTAAATAGCAAGGATTTGAAAGGTAGGTTTCATGATTTTTTACTCTTATCCCTAAGTTTCCCTATCTTATAAAACTTGAGAGAAAACTTCATCTAACTTAAATAGTTCTTTACCCGCATCTGCCGATAAGCTCACCTGCACCATTTTTTCAGCTACTTCTCTACCTTCAATTGGTCTATAAGACTTCAATAATGGCAGGTATTTTAACACTGGCATGAGATAAGAACCGATCGCTTCCCCAAATCGAAAATGGTCACGTTCTCCTAAAAGCAGTGAGGGTTGAAATATGCTTACTCTTACAAAATTTAATCCTATAACTTGTTCTTCGAGCTCACCTTTCATTTGAAAGTAAGGATTATTACTTTTTGAATTTGCGCCACTCGAAGACACGAGAAGATAGTGTTTTACATTATTTTGAGCTGCTAGCTGAGCGACTTTCAGTTGATAATTTACATCGACTAAGCGCTGAGCCTCATAAGATCCGGCTTGCTTTTTGGTCGTACCCAAACAGGAAAATAAAACATCTGCCCTAAAAATATGGGCAAATTCATTTAGACACTCAAAATTAACGACTTCGTTAGACACTTTTTCAGAATCGTATTCTACTGGGCGACGAGTTATCGCAATCACTTTCGAATACGCTTCGTGACTCGTTAGTTGTGCCACTAAATTACGTCCAATTAATCCAGTTGCCCCTAATACAATGGCTGTTTTCATTATTATTCAACTTACTAATTGTTTTATTATACAATACTGCCAATTTTACAAATGATGAAGTAATTAACGTTTATGCCTGCTTTTTCTGTTTTTAAACCACCTGTTTTAGACACAAATAAAACCAACAAAACTCAATACATTAATGCTCAAACTCAATTAGTGCGAGCATTAACGCTAAAACAAATCGCAGAGAAGCATAAAGGCACAACGGTAATCGTCACCAACGACACCCCAACCGCACTCAGTTTAGACGCTGAACTTAATTATCTGCTCGCCAACTCAGAGCATTCAGTCGCTTTATTTCCTGATAGAGAAACACTGCCATACGACAACTTCTCACCGCATCAAGATCTTGTCGCACAACGGTTAGAAACGCTTCATCACTTAACAGAAAAGAAAAGCAAAGTTATCATTGTTCCAATCAGCACATTACTAGTAAAGCTGCCACCTCAAAAATTCATCACAGACAATGTACTGATTTTGAGTAAAGGTGATAACTACCACCTAGATTCAGTGAGAAAAACACTTACTGATACAGGCTACCATGCCGTTGAACAAGTTTATGAGCACGGTGAGTTTGCTGTTCGAGGTTCAATTATTGATATCTATCCTACGGGGTCTAAAAAGCCGCTCAGAATCGAGTTATTCGATGATGAAGTCGAAACAATCCGATACTTTGATCCTGAGACTCAACGTTCGGAAACGGAAATAGAGTCCGTCCGAATGTTACCAGCCAAAGAATTCCCTACTGATGATGCCTCAATTGAAACCTTCAGAAAGAACTATCGCGCTAGATTTGAGAAGGCCAGCAATGCTCCAGAGTCCATTTATCAACAAGTCAGTAAAAAAGTCATGCCTGCAGGCATTGAAAACTACCTGCCATTGTTTTTCGAGCAATGCGAAACCTTATTTGATTACCTCAATGAAGATAGCCAACTGCTCACCATCGGTGATATTGAGTCTGCCACCAAAAAGTATTTACTTGATGTAGAGCAACGCTTTGAAAATCGCAATGTTGATATACACCGCCCGCTACTCAAGCCATCGGAACTTTATTTACTGACAGAACAAGTTTTTTCAGCGTTTAAACCGATGCCACAATATCAGTTTGATGCGGAAACCAAATCAGCCAAATACCAAAAAGCAGAAGTCGATAAGCTTCCAAATATTGCGGCGAACCACAAGCTTAAGCAACCTTTAGCCAACCTACATAAGTTTCTAGACTCATCAGATCGCACTTTATTTATTGCTGAATCTGAAGGAAGACGCGAAGCATTAATCGAGCTCCTACAACAAATCGATGTAAAACCTAATCGCTTTGAACATCTAAGTGACTATCTTTCAGTAACGGATTCCGTTGGTATCATTGTTGCACCTTTAAGTCATGGCGCAATCATCAAAAATGGCAAAAAAGACATTGCTATCATCTGTGAAACGGAGCTCTTTGGTCATAAAATTAGCCAAAAACGCCGCCACGACAAACAAAAGCAAATCAGCAGTGAAACACTGATAAAAAACCTTGCGGAGCTCAAAGTTGGACAACCTGTCGTTCATTTAGAACATGGCGTAGGTTTATATAGAGGGCTCGAAACACTTGATACAGGTGGGATAGTTGCTGAATACTTAATGCTAGAGTACGCCTCAGGTGACAAATTGTACGTGCCTGTTGGTTCTTTACATTTTATTAGTCGATATAGCGGTGGTAATGAAGAGAATATATCACTGAATAAATTGGGTAATGAAACTTGGGCAAAAGCTAAAAAGAAAGCAATAGAACGTATTCGTGACGTTGCAGCTGAATTACTTGATGTTTATGCCCACAGACAAGCTCGTCCTGGTGATGCTCGCAAACTTAGTCATCAAGAATATGCTCAGTTTGCTCAAGGCTTTCCATTTGAAGAGACTGTCGATCAAGAGACCTCAATTAACGCTGTGGTCACCGATATGTGTTCTCCAATTTCAATGGATCGACTTGTGTGCGGAGACGTAGGCTTTGGTAAAACAGAAGTGGCTATGCGCGCTGTTTTTGTTGCGGTTAACGACGGTAAACAAGTGGTCGTGTTAGTGCCAACTACTTTGTTAGCTCAACAACATTACGAGAACTTTAAAGATCGATTTGCTGACTGGCCGTTTAGAATCGAGGTGTTATCGAGATTTAAGACTCCGAAACAACAGCAACAAATACTGGACGATCTTGCTGACGGTAAAGTTGATGTCGTAATTGGTACCCATAAACTGCTCAACGCTGACGCCCAATTCGAGCAACTAGGTCTACTTGTCATTGATGAAGAACATCGTTTTGGTGTACGTCAAAAAGAAAAAATAAAATCATTAAGAGCCAATGTCGATATCCTAACACTCACCGCCACACCCATTCCTCGAACATTAAATATGGCCATGTCTGGGATGCGAGATTTATCCATCATTGCAACACCTCCAGCTAAACGCCTGTCTGTAAAAACGTTCGTGAGAGAATATGACGAAGCAACAATAAAAGAGGCAGTTCAGCGTGAGATTTTGCGTGGTGGTCAGGTTTACTTTTTACATAATAGTGTAGAAACTATAGAGAAATGTGCTGCCGACATTCAAGAGTTAGTACCTGAAGCAAGAGTAGTAACTGCTCACGGACAAATGAGAGAACGAGATCTAGAAAAAGTGATGTCTGACTTCTATCATCAGCGCTTTAACGTTCTAGTTTGCACCACCATTATTGAAACTGGCATTGATGTCCCTACAGCCAATACCATTCTTATCGATAGAGCTGATAAATTCGGACTAGCACAGCTACACCAACTTCGAGGCCGTGTCGGCCGTTCTCATCATCAAGCTTATGCCTATATGATGACGCCACATCATAAACGACTCACGAAAGACGCCAAAAAACGCCTTGAAGCGATAGAAGCACTGGAAGACTTGGGCGCCGGTTTTTTACTTGCTACTCAAGATCTAGAAATTCGTGGTGCAGGCGAATTATTAGGTGATGAACAAAGTGGCCATATTACTAAAATTGGTTTTACACTTTACATGGAGTTACTTGAGTCCGCCGTTGAGAGTTTAAAACAAGGTAAGGAGCCATCGCTTGAGCATGTTGTAAACAAGCATTGTGAAATGGATTTACGCATTCCTGCCCTACTTCCAGAAGATTATATTGCCGACGTAAATATACGTTTATCGCTGTATAAGCGCATTGCCAATTGTGAGAGCGAAAAAGCCATCGATGAAATGAAAGTTGAGCTTATTGACCGTTTTGGCTTATTCCCTGCACCTGCAAAGAACCTGATGGATGTGACATTATTAAAGCGTAAAGCCAGTCGTATTGGCGCCAGTAAAATCGATATTCATGCAAAAGGCGGTAGTATAGAATTTGTTGATAATCACAGCGTAAACCCTGAATTTATCATTGGCTTATTGCAAACACAGCCACAAATCTATCGAATGGACGGGCCAAATAAGTTAAGATTCTCTTTACCTGCTGAATCGAGCGATGACAGACTCAATTTAGTCAAACTGATTTTGAAACAGCTTTCCGAAAATAGATTGGGAGTGAGTAAGTGATACGTGCCACCAGCCTAGCTTTAGTTGCACTTTTAGCGACGTTTTCAGCTCGTGCAGTCGATCCAGGCCACTGGTTCGAGGTTGAAGTATACATTTTCAAAAGAGACACAATGCTTCAGAACGCCAATTTGGATGCTAAAAAGTCTCAAGAGCAGTGGACTGAAAAAGTAAAACCCATTGCTTTAAGGGGAAACGTCGATTTAATCAGCCCAATCGCCATGGTAGAGCATATTTTACGCCCTGCTGTGAGTTGTATGCATGATGATCCAATCGCTCAACTTCACGACCTCTCTCGCTCATTGATGAATGATTGTATTGATCACGACCCCATCATTCAAAAGCGTTATCCTCAAGTTGTTCCGTTTAGTATTGGTGAGTCTATGCCAATCACGGCTTATAAAGGTGATGGTCCAACGTTACTCGCCAACTCACAAAGTCAATTTGAAAGCATCATCAAGAAAATTCAAAGGCAGCACGGTGTTCATAATCTATTGCATATGACTTGGCAGCAACCAATGCTTTCAAGAAGAAACGCAAAGGCCGTACACTTATTTGCTGGTCAAGATTATGAAAAACAATTTCAGCCAGACGGATTCCCTGTAAAAATAGATACTCTTGAAGAACATAATTCTGATGAAAATACACAGCTTCATCCGGAAATAAGTTCGGATGTAGGCTCTGAAAGCGATACGACACAAGCACGCTCTATCACTGAACCTTCTGCTGAAGCGCCGCCTAAGCAAAGTCCAGTCTGGGAATTGGACGGTAAATTAAATATTTACCTACAGCATTACTTATACATTCAAGCTGATTTGCGTTTGCGTAATCAAGGATTACTTGAACATACATCAAGTGATGATGAGCTTAATGATGCAAATGCTTCTGTAGAACATGTAAAACAAGCTCAGCATTTCCTATTCTCCATTCCTATGATTCAGAATCGTCGAGTAAGAAGTGGAGAAATTCATTACTTTGATCACCCTCAAATGGGGATGTTTATTCAAATCAGAAAAATGAAACAGCCTGAAGAAAAGCCAATCGAGCACGAATTAGAAGGTTCAGCAAAAGGTGTTGAAAATACTCAATAGATATCGAAACATTCATCAACATCTTTTCCGTTTAAATTTGGCCGTATTGCCGTAGCGATGTAATCGAGAAATTGCTACTCAGCAGACGGCCTAAGCTGAACGTTAAAAGAACGATGAAGCTTATCACTCTCGGTCAGCTAGCTATTCTTAAATGCTTTAATTGTTTGCAAGTGAGACCCAAGGGAAGCGAATTTATGTGTTTGCTTCTCATCCCATACAACCTCGTAATAACTTTCTAGTTCTTTTGCAGTTATTTCGTTATCTAATACCTCGTCATTACGAGATAAAATACACAACGAATTTTCAGCGTTCTTGCTCCGAAACTCATACACACATTTACTGGCTATGTCGGAGTACTCTTCAGGTCGATCGATTTTTCCGACCATATTGGTTTGTGGGTTCAGATTCGGGTTAATTAACACCGACTTCAAGCCACTTAAAAAACCGATACGCTCAGCCCAATATCCTCCAAGTCCAACGCCAACGATTATCGGAGTAGCGTCTTCTGACAGTCTTCTATGCTTTGCGACTTCATTTAAGATGTATTGCATATCATGTCTTGGGTGAAGAGTGCTATAACTGATTAATCGCACATCGTCGTCAATAAATTGAAGTTGCAACATTTTCTCATGGTTGCCAGGACTTGTAGCATCAAAGCCGTGAAAGTACAGGATCATAAACAGGTAACTCGATTACTGTTGAATGCTTCGCAATTTAGCAAATTAATTGATTTAACAATATGAGCTACATCAAAAATTTATGCCCCGAGGAAAGATCTGTAATTTCTTTGATGCTCTCGTGTTTTTTTTCTATGATTAGGTTATAAAATAAACACAAAGGCTTATATGGATATTTCGGAAAAGCGCTTAACACGAATAAAACTGTTTAAAGAGTATCTGAAATTTTCTGCTGCTCATTTCACTCTCTTCTCAGCGACAGAAAGAGAAAGAATTCACGGCCACAACTTTGCGGTTCAAGTTGAGCTTGAATTGGTCGTGGGCGAAGAAGGGATCTCTACCAGTTATCGATACTTTAAAGACACAACTCGAGAGCTATGTGAATCTTTGGATGAGTACGTATTATTGCCAAAGTTATCACCGCATCTTCAGA
>NZ_PGVH01000013.1:8760-181561 GCF_004168585.1 Shewanella sp. OPT22
TCAACATAAACACGAAACACTATGTGGTCACCTTTAATAATGAAGTTTTATATTTCCCCATCACTGATACCAAGCTTTTACCCATTCGCAATACAACCGTAGAAGAGTTTTCTTATTACTTATTAGAAAAACTGATCTCAGAAATTGAACCAGAACATTTCGATATTACGTATATTGAGGTAACAGTATCTTCCGGTGCAGGCCAATCGGGCTCAACAACTTGGACAAAGGAATAGCATAATGAATAAGGCACTTGTAATTACAGGAGGGAGTCGAGGAATAGGTAAAGCGACTTGCCAACTATTTCAAGATCAAGATTTTAAGGTTATTAACATATCCAGAAGCAGTATAGAGCTTCCAAATGCTATCCAGTTTTTTATTGATTTAACGAACCCGAATTCTATTATGCAGCAAAAAGATCTTCTTTTATCCGAATTGGAAGGTATAGAACAAATTGTCCTTGTTCATTGCGCTGCGTCTCACACAAAAGACTCACTGGAAGCGGTTGAGCATCAAAAGTTCACCGAAAGCCTAGCCATTAACATCATCTCGCCTTCTATTCTGTCGCAAGTTTTAGTTCCTATTATGCCAGCAGGCTCTTCAATCATTTATTTAGGGTCTACATTGAGCGAAAAAGCAGTAAGTAATGCTTTTTCTTACACAACAGCAAAACATGGCGTCATCGGTATGATGCGGGCAACTTGCCAAGACTTAGCAGGGAAGGGCATTCACACGGTCTGTGTTTGTCCTGGGTTTACGGACACTGAAATGTTCAGGCATCATATCGAAAATAATCCGAACACATTGTTCGCAGTCACTCAGAAAGTGACTTTTAAACGTTTGATTGCACCTAAAGAAATCGCTGAAACAATCCATTTTTGTGCCACAAACCCTGTGGTTAATGGCACTGTTTTCCATGCTAATTTAGGGCAAATAGAATCTTAATTTAGCTTGTTGGCAATTTGGTTTGCGTTAAGCCAACGCTGTTCATTTTGCAAAGCTGACTGAGCAACTTTAAAGTCAGCTTTTAATTCAGCTGCAGAATATTTAGGTTTATTAATTGGCCATTGATACTCTTTTAATAAGGTTTCAACAGCCTCTGGGTTATTACACACCAGAATCATGTCGCAACCCGCTTTTAATGCGGCATCGGCACGTTGAATAAAATCACCTGCAAAGCTGGCGCCTTCCATTCCAAGATCATCAGAAAAGGTTACCCCGTCAAAACCTAATTCATTCCTCAATATTTGCTGCTGCCAATATTCAGAAAAACCTGCAGGTTTTGAATCTACTTGGGTATAAATAACATGAGCTGGCATAATTCCTTGAAGCTTTGAAGAAGAAATCAACGACTTAAATGGTAAAATATCCTTATTAAAAATATCTTCTTTAGAACGTTCATCTTTAGGGATTGCAAGATGGGAATCAGCTTGAACACTGCCATGCCCTGGAAAGTGTTTTCCAACCGCCGACATGCCTGCATCTTTCATTCCATCAATGAACTCACTCGCTAATTCGATTATTTCACTCGGTTCAGAGCTAAACCCACGTTTACCTATTACTTCACTGATATCGTCAACATCAAGTACAGGGGCGAAGCTTAAATCTATATCACAAGCCAGCAGCTCAATCGCCATTAAAAAACCAAGTTCTTTAGCTCGCTCCTTTGCTAACTCAATGTCCCCGTTTGAAACAGGAAGAATATCGCCCATAGCTGGAATATGTGTAAAACCTTCACGGAAACGTTGAACACGCCCTCCTTCATGATCTACAGCAATCAAAATGTCTGCCTTAACCTCACGAATTGACTTTACAAGGTCAATCAATTGAGCTTTAGACTCAAAATTTCGGGTAAAAAGAATCAGTCCACCTACCATCGGATGCTGAATTTGCTCTCTCTCTTTCTGAGACAAAGTAACGCCTTCAAGATCCATCATCAATAAGCTCAAGGTTGGCTCCAGTCGATAAAAATTTCAGTAATTAAGGCATATCAAACAATCGAATGCAACGATCCTAAAAAGCTATTGAAGAAAAAACTGATACTGAAATACGTGGTTAATAAATGAAAACGTATTGAGCGCTCGCACATCGTTAATATTGGCTACTTAATACTTATAGTTGTTACTTAAGTAGAGCGTAACCTAGACGTTACTAAATTTTTGCTGTCGATCTATTTACTTAAATTCAATGAGGCCATCATTTACTTAGGGCGTGTTGATCTTTCATGCTTATTTTTGCAGCGATAAATTGGTTATTTTATGCAAGTTAGAGCTTGCGCGGTTTGGTTATTACCGACATACAAAACTGTCGGTACTTCGTTTCCAAATAATCAAGTGATAACGCAGCATAAATGACCAATTTACGCTGTCTTCGATGCTTTGAACGTTCCCAGTTCTGTGTTGTGAGCAACTTATTTAGATGGCTAAACTTCATTGCTCACGCCTTGAACAGACAAACGCTCAAATTGCACAAAATTTAATCCTAAAAGATCAACACACCCTACATAGAATTAAAATAATTCCTCCATTTAATTGAAAACAAGCAAAATAGACTCTTCAAAAACAACATCATTAGAAATTCTAATGTTAAAAATTGTGATCTTTGTGTGATACTAGCACTCATAAATATGATAAATGACATAAAGCGAATGCTTAGAGTTCGTTTCAGGTTGCACTTTTAGTCACTTTTATTCGTACCTCATCCAATAAAGTGAATAAACCAGTAACTAAACCCGAAGCCACTTTAGAGCTTTGACTCTAAGCAAAATTAATAGCTTTGTATAAACTAAAATAATAAGGTCACTTAAGGCTTGCAGATATGATTAGTGTTTTCGACATGTTTAAGATTGGCATTGGACCATCGAGCTCCCACACCGTTGGCCCAATGAAAGCAGGTAAACTGTTTATGCAGCATGTAGCTGATAAAGGTTTACTGAATGATATTGACGAACTTCGTTCAGATCTTTTTGGTTCTTTAGGCCAAACAGGTAAAGGCCACGGTACAGGTAAAGCTGTCATTCTTGGTTTAATGGGCGAAGATCCTGAAACCGTTAATACAGATCAGATTGATGACATACTCAAAAAAGTTGCTGATGATGAGAAACTGATCCTTGAAGATGGCAGAGCAGTTAACTTCACACGTGAGCATGGTATCACTTATCATCGCACTAAGAGCTTGCCTGCACACGCAAATGCAATGACCCTCTACGCATTCATTAATGGCGAGTGCGTTTACGAGCGTACCTATTACTCTGTAGGTGGTGGTTTCATTCTTGATGAAGACGAAATTGATCAACAAGATGCTTCTCCTGCTGCACAAATTCACTCAGCTCCATACGATTTCCACACAGGTCAAGAGTTGCTTGAAATGTGTAAAGAGAACGGTTTGTCGATTTCATCTTTAATGATGGCAAATGAATTAAGCTTAGCGTCAGAGAAAGAAGTTAAAGAACAGCTTTGGCATATTTGGGATACCATGAAAGTCTGTATTGAGCGTGGTTATAACAAAGAGGGGCTTCTTCCTGGTGGTCTTAAACTGCGTCGCCGTGCACCAGCTCTATACCGCCGTTTGAAAGCTGAGGGTAAAACTTGTAACGATCCACTTAGCGCTATTGACTGGGTTGATTTATTCGCTCTTTCAGTAAATGAGCAAAACGCAGCAGGCGATCGTGTTGTAACCGCTCCAACAAATGGCGCAGCAGGGATTATTCCAGCTGTTTTATGTTACTACGATACTTTTGTTGAAAAAGTGGATGTTGAAGTTGCCTCACGCTTCTTACTGACAGCTGCTGCCATTGGTATTCTGTACAAGAAAAACGCTTCTATTTCAGGCGCCGAAGTGGGTTGTCAAGGTGAAGTGGGTGTTGCATGTTCGATGGCAGCAGGTGCATTAACTGAAATTGTGGGCGGAACGATTGAGCAAGTTGAGAATGCGGCTGAAATCGGAATGGAACACAACTTAGGTTTAACTTGTGACCCTGTAGGTGGCTTAGTTCAAGTGCCGTGCATTGAACGAAATGCAATGGGCGCTATGAAAGCGATTAATGCCTCTCGTATGGCTATGAAGGGTGACAGCAATGGTAAAGTTACTTTAGATAAAGTAATTAAAACCATGATGGATACAGGTATGGATATGCGCAGTAAATATAAAGAAACGGCTCAAGGTGGTTTAGCCGTTAATATTGTTGAGTGTTAAAATCATACTAATAGCACCTGCAAATGCAGGTGCTAAATCTTATGCTGTTATTTTATTAAAGCTGCTACTAGACCAATCAAACCACCAAACACGCCACCCCAAACAACAAGCCAGCCCAAATGCTTTTGAATCATCGTTTGCACGATTTCTTTAACTAATTTAGGTGTGAGTTCATTTAACCGCTGCTCAACGATCGTCTCGACTTGCTCTCGAATAGTAGAGAAATTATCCGGTTGCTCAATTTCTTCTAGTACTAATTGTTTGAATTGCTCACTCTCGGACACTTCCACTAATGAACCTTGCAGTTTCTCGATAAAAGGTTCTTTCAATGGTATCAAAGCTTCTGTACCACCAAACATTGCCAGCATACCTCCAAACGAAGAGCTCTCAATCGTTTTAAGTAATGCATCAAAAGATGGCGACAAGTCAATTTTCTTCACAATTGGAGCGAAGTCTAATGTTGAACTCGAAGCATTATTACCAACAAAACGCTCTATGTTCTCTTGAGTGAAAAACTGCTCCATTACTAGGCTTTTTATACCAACCTTAAATTCTTCAAAGCGAGCTGGAACAACACCAGAACCATATAGACCAGGCACTTTTTCAAACAACATGTAAATCGCTAGCCAGTTAGTGATCGCACCTGAAAGTGCAAATATTCCCACAGACCAAATTAATGGCTGATGTGTTACGTAACCTACAATTACTGCAATGACAGCAATTAAGTTGGTTAAAAAGCTTTTATTCAAAATTTAATCTCCAAAAACCAATATTGGCGGCATTTTTACAAATTCAGAATAGTAAATCAAAGCACTATTGAATGAAGTTTAGTATTACAGTAAAGTGTCGTCCTTTTGATTTTGCCAGAACTTAACTAAACTGAGTTTTAAGCGGCTATTTATTGGAACCACTTCATCAATGAATTCAGCGAATAAAAGAAAAGCTACAGCGTCTGAAGAAAGCCTAAAGCGAATTTTTACATTTCCCGAAGATGAGCATTCAACACTCAGTATCATTGAGCAAAAACTCTCAGAAGATCTTGCCGGTTTTCTAGGCGATAATATCGTTGCTAAAGAAGTGCCATTAAATGAGATTGAACAACAATTTCAAAATTATCAAATTCCTCACTCACCGACTTTTGTATCTGATTATACCGATGAAATAATGCAGAATTTAGTGGCCCACTCTGTTCATACTGCAGCCCCCACTTTTATTGGGCATATGACTTCAGCGCTTCCCTACTTTGTTTTACCGCTCACCAAGTTGATGGCGGGCTTAAATCAAAACCTCGTGAAGATCGAAACCTCTAAGGCATTCACACCTCTAGAGCGTCAGGTGCTCGGCATGATGCATCATCTGGTCTATCAAAAAGATGAAAACTTTTATGATTGCTGGATGCATGATGATCAACATTCCCTTGGTGCATTTTGCTCAGGGGGAACCATAGCCAATATTACGGCCTTATGGACAGCCAGAAACCAGCTATTGAAAGCGAGTGGTAGTTTTAAAGGTGTTAATTATGAAGGTTTACCGGCAGCACTTAAATTTTATGGATACTGTGACCTTGCCATTTTAACCTCTGAACGAGGTCATTACTCATTAGCTAAAGCTGCTGACTTATTGGGCATCGGTCGTAACAACATCATTGCGATTCCAACAGACGAGAACAATAAAGTCGATGTTGAGTTGATGAGGAAAAAAGCAGCCGAACTTAACAGTGATAACATTAAAGTTTTAGCCATTGTTGGCGTGGCTGGTACAACAGAAACAGGTAACATTGACCCACTCAAAGCGCTCTCACAATTGGCAAATGAAATAGATTGTCATTTTCATATTGATGCAGCTTGGGGAGGCGCCAGCTTATTATCCCATAAGTATCGCTATTTGCTTGCTGGCATTGAATTAGCCGACTCAGTCACTATTGACGCTCACAAGCAGATGTACGTACCAATGGGGGCAGGTATGGTGTTGTTTAAAAACCCTGAATTGTCTCAATCTATCATGCATCATGCTGAATACATTCTGCGTAAAGGGTCAAAAGATTTAGGTCGGCAAACACTTGAAGGCTCAAGACCTGGAATGGCTTTATTAGTCCACGCTTGCATGAAAATAATTGGTCGCCAAGGTTATGAAATTCTAATTAATAATAGCCTTGAAAAAGCACGTTTTTTTGCTGGTTTAATTAATGAAACCCCACATTTTGAATTAGTCTCTGAGCCGGAGCTTTGTCTACTGACTTATCGATATATCCCAGAGTGCGTTAAGGTCAAACTTCAGCGAGCTATCGAAGAAAATGATTTAGAGCGTGTGAAACGAATCAACACTCTCTTAGACGGGCTAACAAAGTTTATTCAAAAGCATCAACGTGAACAGGGTAAGTCTTTTGTATCTCGAACTCGTATTTGTCCAATAAAGTATCAAAGAGAGCCTATTGTTGTCTTCAGGGTTGTGCTTGCTAATCCATTAACATCTGAAAATATCTTAACTCGAATTCTAGAAGAGCAAACGCAAATAGCTAAAGTTGATACGCAGCACTACCCTCAACTAATGTCGCTTTAACTTTCCTACATTTCAGACCTTTAGTTCTAATATCAAGCAGAACTAAAGGCATTCCACTTATTCTATTTCTCGATAAAAAACCTTTATTCTGAACTCCTACTGAAATCTCGTCTTGTTTTTCACTAAACAAATTGATTATCCGTCTCAAGCCAGATAGCATGTTATAAAAGTTATTACATATAACAAAAAGAAATAAAAAGGTTTTAGTTATGACTAAGAATCAGTCGTTAAGCCAGATTTATCTTGACTCAAATGCCACAACCCCTGTGCTACCTGCCGCCGCAAAAGCTGCATTCAATGCTATGGAAGAAACATTCGGGAACCCGAGCAGTAGCCACATTACAGGCTTGCGTGCAAAGAATCTAATGGAGCAAACTCGAAAATCAGCCATGCGCTTTCTTGGTGTTGGAAACGGAAAACTCGTCTTTACCAGTGGAGCTACAGAGGGAATCCAAACGGCAATTTTATCTTCACTAGTAGCAGCTAAAAAGAATATAAAATCCGGAGAGTCATACACGTTACTCTATGGAGCCACAGAACATAAAGCTGTACCAAACTCGCTACATCATTGGAATGAACTTCTTGAAATAAATGCAGAGATTAAAGCCATTCCTGTTAATCACAGAGGCGAACTTGATCTCGATTTTATCGAAAAAGAAATCGATAACGCTTTGATGATTTGCACCATGGCAGTAAACAATGAAACTGGGGTATACCAAGATCTAAACAAGCTAGAACAAGCGATACGGTCAACAGATAATGATGTCTTTTGGATGGTAGACTGCGTTCAAGCTTTAGGTAAACGTAAACTTGATTTACAAGCCACTACGATTGACTATGCGCCATTTAGTGGCCATAAACTCTATGCTCCCAAAGGCGTTGGCTTAGTTTATATTCGAGAAAATGCGCCGTTTACTCCATTTATTGCCGGTGGAGGTCAAGAGTCAGGTTTACGCTCTGGCACAGAAAACTTACCAGGTATGGCTGCTCTGAAGGTAATTTTTGATACGCTAAACGGTGATGCTGAAGACAAATTTGCCGATCATACCCAACTCACTCTCTACAGAAATCAACTATTATCGGCACTGAAGGAAGCATTTCCAGATGTCGTGCTCAACCACCCATTAGACAATACTGTTCCTACTACGCTGAACTTTGCTGTGCCACACTTTGCAAGTAAAGAGATTATGGACCTGTTCGACGCCGCTAACATTCGGGTGAGTTCGGGCTCAGCTTGCAGTTCAAAGGTGACAAGAAGTTTTGTTTTGGATGCTATGGGACTACCGAGTTGGCAAAGTGAATCAGCAATAAGAATGTCTTTCGGTCCATTAATGACTCAAGAAAAGTGTGATGCAGCATGTGCAAGAATAAAAATGGCTGCAAAAGCACTTGGCGAAAGCTGCCTTATGGTAAAGCCTGCTGAAAATCAGAAATTAGTTGATGGGCTTTTAGAGCTTAAGTCAGGTAATAGTTGTTGCTGGCTCTATACAGACGCAGACTCCAAAACAGCTGTAATTATTGACCCACTTCCTGAGTTGATTTCCAGAATCGTCAACATTGTAAATTGCCAAAAGTTAAAAGTTGCAGCAGTTTTAGACACGCATGGCCATGCCGACCACCAATCATCACGTCCTGAGTTAGAAGCTCAACTGAAAATGGTAACTAAGACTGATCAGCTAGGCTGGCCCAAGCACTTTGATACCGCTTATGTTGGTGAGAACGCTTATCCTACGATAAGAATCGGGGATAAAGCACTGTTACGGGTTAAAACCCCAGGACATACCGATGACAGTGTGAGCTATTTATTAACTGAAAACATTGATGCCGTTAAACCGCACTTCAAATATGCATTTTGTGGCGACACCATTCTTATGGGTAGCTTAGGTCGAACTAACTTTTGTACAAGCAGCTCAGAACAGATGTATCACAGCTTACACAAGCTCAATGAACTATTAGCCTCCACAACACTGATTTGTGCAAGCCACGATTATCACAATGAATTTACCACAACACTAATTACTGAGTGCGACCGAAACACCCTACTCTCGAACGTGTTAAGTACGCAATCATCAATTAACGAGTTCTGTGAGCAAAAATCGGTGCTGGACAGCAATTTAAATGATCAAACTGGGTGTGAAATTCAATGTGGCGCATATGTTGAAATTGATGAATCATTACCCATTGTTGAATATGACAAGAATGAACTTTCAATATTATTAGAGAAAGATCATGACGCTAAGCTGGTTGATATCAGAGAACCTCATGAGTATATGCTCCAACATGGTATTAAAGCTGAGGAAAATGTACCGATGACTCGCTTGGTTGAATTCATAGCACAGCACCTCTCTGATAAAGATAAGCGCTATATTCTGGTTTGCCGTAGTGGAACGCGTTCTTTAGTCGTTGCGCAGGCATTAGCCCGACTTGGGTTTACTAATATTGGCCATGTTCAAGGCGGGTATGCTTTAAATTCATAAACGCATTTTATACAAGAAAAAGCCGCTATAACAAGCGGCTTATATAATTTCTTTAAACTACTTCTTCTTAGGCATTTTAGCCTTAGATTCAATATTCCACTTACCGTCTACGTACTTAGCAACAAAACCTGAAGGCTTACCTTCTTTATCGCCAACAACATATTGCTCTTTAGTTTTGCGACTAAATTTAACGACGGTCTTATTTCCTTGATCATCTTCGGTTGGAGCATCAGCCAAGTAACTATACTTATCCCACAATAGAGATTTGTATTTAACCAGTTCTTCAATCAATGGTGCACGTGTTTCTCTTGAACGAGGGAACGTACTTGCTGCTAAGAATATGCCTGCAGCGCCATCACGTAAAACGAAGTGAGCGTCAGACTTAGTACATTTCAATTCAGGTAAGAAAATAGGATCTTCTTTTGGTGGTGCTACCTCACCATTCTTCAACAGTTTACGAGTATTTTTACATTCTTCATTTGTACAACCAAAGTACTTTCCGAAACGACCGTTTTTAAGCTCCATATCTGCGCTACAACGATCGCACTCAATCAAAGGGCCATCATACCCTTTGATTTTGAATGTACCTTTTTCAACTTCATAACCTTCACAACTTGGGTTTTGACCACAAACATGCAGTTTACGAGTTTCATCAATGAGGTAACTGTCCATTGCCGTGCCACAAATTTGGCAACGTTTCATCGCTCTCAAAGCATCGGTTTCTGAAGTTGCAATATCACTGACGGCTTCATCACCCGGGGTTAAGTTCATTGTAGTTTTACAACGTTCTTTAGGAGGAAGAGCATAGCCTGAACAACCAAGGAATACCCCAGTTGACCCAGTACGAATTCCCATATGTCGATGACATGTTGGGCATTCGATATCAGTCTCAACCATATGGTTTGGCTTCATTCCGCCTTCATCAGGCTCTAGTTCAGCTTTTTCAATCTTACCGGTAAAGCCCTTATAGAAACCGTCGAGTACATTCTTCCAGTCAAGTTCACCATGAGCAACGTCATCCAATGTCTGCTCCATATCAGCAGTGAAGTCATAGCTCATAAGATCAGGGAAGCTACCAACTAAGCGCTCACTGACAATTTCACCCATTTTTTCAGCATAGAAGCGGCGATTTTCAACTTTTACATAGCCACGGTCTTGGATAGTAGAAATAATCGTTGCGTAGGTTGACGGACGACCAATACCACGCTTTTCAAGCTCTTTAACTAACGATGCTTCACTGAAACGTGCAGGTGGTTTAGTAAAGTGTTGGTTGGGTTCAACACCATCAAGACTCAGTGCATCACCAACCGATAACATTGGCAAATCACTTTCTTCATCGTTCTTTTTCTTAATCGCTGGTTGTACTTTAGTCCAACCATCAAATTTAAGCGTTCTGCCTGAAGCAGTTAATAAGTAATCTCCCGCTTCAACTTTAAGTTTTGTTGCATCATATTGTGCAGGTGTCATCTGACATGCAACAAATTGACGCCAAATAAGCTCATATAAGCGCTGTGCGTCACGTTCTACCTCATTTAAGAATGCAGCTTCTAGTTTTACGTTTGAAGGCCTAATCGCTTCGTGGGCTTCTTGAGCACCTTGCTTACTTCCGTATCGAATTGGATTCTCTGGTAAGTAGGCTGCACCAAACTCAGAACTGATCATCTCACGAACGTTATCTAATGCTTCTTGGCTCAAGTTCGTTGAGTCTGTACGCATATAAGTGATGTGCCCGGCTTCATATAAGCGCTGCGCCAACATCATGGTTTTCTTAACGCCGAAGCCTAAACGTGTGCTGGCTGCTTGTTGTAAAGTAGAAGTGATATAGGGCGCTGACGGTTTACTACTCGTGCCACGAACATCTCGTGCAACAACTTTAAACCCTGCTGAGCTTAGTGCGCTTACAGCAACATTTGCTTCAGATTCATTCTTTGGCTTAAAGGCATCGCCTTTATACTTAACAACTTCAAGTTTTAGTTTGTCACTTGCCGCTGTTTGAAGTTCAGCAAATACATCCCAGTATTCTTCTGGTACAAAAGCTTTAATTTCGCCTTCACGTTCAACAACTAAACGCACTGCAACGGATTGAACACGCCCCGCAGATAAACCACGCGCGACTTTCTTCCAAAGAAGTGGCGATACCATAAAACCAACAACACGGTCTAAGAAACGACGCGCTTGTTGTGCATTAACCATATTGGTATCAAGTTCTGATGGCTTACTGAAGGCATCTTGAATGGCAGACTTGGTGATCTCATTAAATACAACACGTTGATAGCGTGATTCGTCACCACCAATTATCTGTTGCAAATGCCAAGCAATGGCTTCCCCTTCTCTATCCAAATCGGTTGCGAGATAAACGCAATCAGCGTTTTCAGCTAACTTCTGTAACTCGTTAACGACTTTCTCTTTACCAGACAATATTTGATACTTTGCTTTCCAACCGTTTTCTGGGTCTACACCCATACGAGCAACTAAGGCTTTCTTTTCTTTTTGCTTTTTATACTTAGCCTTCTCTTCAGCTGACATTTTACGAACTTCTGCCGCTGTTTTTGCTGCTTTATCAGTTGTTTTTGCAGAGGACGATGTTGGTAGATCACGAATGTGACCAACACTGGACTTAACAATAAAGTCTTTTCCAAGATACTTATTAATTGTCTTAGCTTTAGCCGGCGATTCGACAATAACTAGCGATTTTCCCATAGTGTGATTTACGCCAAAATGCAGATGAAGATAAAATTGGCAACATATATAGAGTGTTGTGCCGAGAGTTTCAAGTCATAACCTCCTTTATTTGTGCCGCTAACTCACTTTTTAACCATCTAATAAAAAGTTGTAAAAAATATTTTTGCGATATTAAAACTTAATAGTCATATATTTACCACACATAAAAACATAGTTATGCAATTATTAGCGTAATTTTATGAATGTTTCAAATATTGAACAGTTGTGAAGCAAATTTTCATACGTATACTACTGAGCCATCTTCGAAGTATTCACCTTAAATACGAATAATATTAACAATAGGTATAAAATGACTGATTCTTTGCAATCTTTGATTACTAAACTCGAAAACTGCTTGTGCCCAGCAGGCAACGGTGTATTTACTGTAAACACGGCAAAGGAAAGAAAGCAAGCATTACATTTAGCACTTTTTGGTGATGATGATGCAAGTATTGTCGAAAAAAACTGGAAAACGTCACTCCTTCAATTACCCACTGATAATAAAAAGGCAGTCGTGATGGGCATTGCATCAGATTGCGGTGGCGGTATCCTTCGTGGTGCAAACTGGGGGCCGTTATTCCTGCGTAACACACTGTTAAATCAACACAATTATCTTGATTACTTCGATTTAGGTGATGTACGTGTTATCCCACACTTACTACATGATAAGTATCTTAACGACCCAACAATTGAAAATTGCCGCAAAGCACTATACCAAGATCCTCAGTCATCATACCCCATCAGCCCTTTAAGTATTACTGAAGATGTATTGCACGATTTTTATACTGAATTCCCAAATAAAGGCATCTTCGGAATTGGTGGTGATCATTCAAACAGTTATCCTTTAACAAAGGCTTATTTACAAGCGAAAGAGAAACAAGGTAAACGTGTAGCCATCATTCACTTTGACGCTCATACAGACCTATTGGTTGAACGCTTAGGTATTGATCTGTGTTTTGGTTCTTGGTGTACTCACATCCTTGAAGATTTGAATGACAACAGCCACTTAGTTCAAATTGGTATTCGTTCAAGTGGTAAACCAAAGTCGCACTGGGAAGATACATTTGGTGTAAGACAACATTGGGCGCACGAAGTGATTGAAAATGGCGCAGCACAAACTGTTGAAACGATTCTAACGCATTTAAAAGATGAGAAAATTGATGAGCTTTATGTCAGCTTTGACATCGATGCCATTGACTCTGAGTTTGCTTCTGCCACTGGCACACCTGAGCCTGATGGATTAACACCTGAGCAAGCAAAAGAAATCATTGCAACGCTGTCAGAGTTTTATCCAATAACAGGCGCTGACATGATGGAAATTGCACCATTTACAGACGCTTCAGGTCGTGGAGCGTCAAGTTCAGAAGAAACATTAAAAGTTGGTGGCGACATTTCAGCAATGCTAATTGAAGCTATTTCTAAATAAACGAACGAAAGGTTAGCATTCATTAAGCTTGATTTGTCTATATTTATATTACTTGTAGACCAATCAAGCTTAAGATGAAATACATTGAAGCAAACTTTGATGGCCTTGTAGGGCCAACCCATAACTACTCCGGCCTTTCTGTTGGAAATGTCGCATCAATCAAAAGTGCAAATCAAGCTTCCAACCCCAAAGCCGCAGCACTTCAAGGGTTGAAAAAAGCAAAAGCCCTTGCTGATATGGGATTAACTCAGGGAATACTAGCGCCCCAGGAACGCCCTGATGTATATACGCTAAAAAAACTCGGATTTACAGGCTCTGATAGTCAAGTGCTTGAAAAAGCCTTCAAACAAGCCCCAATGCTCTTTAACGCATGTTGTAGCTCATCCAGTATGTGGGCAGCCAATGCCGCAACAGTATCTCCTAGTCCCGACACTTTAGATCGCAAGGTACATTTTACAGCCGCTAATCTCATCGATAAGTTTCACCGCAGCATTGAACATGAAAGTACCTCTCAAATTTTGAAAGCCACATTTCCGTCAGAGAAACACTTCACACACCATCAAGCCTTACCTTCTCACACGTATTTTGGTGATGAAGGCGCTGCTAACCACACTCGCCTTTGCCAAAATTATGGTGTTAAAGGGTTAGAGTTATTCACTTTTGGTGAAAGCTTACAAGATTGTAACTTACCGAAACCTAAGCTCTACCCTGCAAGGCAAAAACGTGAAGCTTCAGAAGCTATTGCCAGACAACATCAATTATCTCCAAGCGAGGTTTTCTTTATTCAGCAAAACCCAAATGTCATTGATGAAGGGGTTTTTCATAACGATGTGATAGCTGTTGGGAATCGCAACGTCCTTTTTTATCATGAAAGAGCTTATTTAGATGAAAATAAGATATTTGAATCCATCAATAATCTACTCAATGGAACATTGGAATTAATTAAGGTTCCTTTGGCAGAGGTTCCGATTTCTGATGCAGTATCAAGTTACCTCTTCAATACTCAACTCATTGACTCAAACAATGGCACTATGAGATTAATTGCACCAATGGAATGTAAAGAAAACCCACGAGTCTATGATTATCTTTGCGAACTGATGACTCATAACACGGCCGTCAAAGAAGTTATCTATTTTGACGTCAAGCAAAGTATGCAAAACGGTGGAGGCCCTGCATGTCTTCGTTTACGAGTCGTCTTAAATGATGATGAGCTAGCGGCAACAAATCAATCAACATTACTTGATGACGATCTATTTTTAAGGTTAAGCGATTGGATCAACAAACATTATCGAGATCGGCTAGAAATTGAAGATTGTGTTGATGTTGAACTGTTAAATGAATCTCGAACTGCACTTGATGAATTAACTCAAATTTTAAACTTAGGATCTATTTATCCTTTTCAGCTTGGCTAGATTAAATAAAAAAGCCGCTCCTTGGAGCGGCTGATAAGTAAAAATCAGAGTTAACCAGCATCAAGAATAGTCAAATTAACAGAGCTAGGTTGCCCCAAAGGTGTTTCAACAGTGATAGTTAAGGTACCTGATGATTTCTGGTTCGCTGACCCTTCTTCTCCAATAACGAATGGGAGAAGGACTGGTCTGTTAGAAATATTATTACCAATCTCATATGAGCTTCCTACTTCAATGACACCATTATTAGTAGTGGCTCGTATTGTTGTTCCAGCTGGTAATGTATTATTGTTCTCATCTGACAATGCTAAGTAAACCGTTTGCGGAGCAGATACTGTCAAATCAATAGTTTGTGCTGTTGTAAACACACCAGTTGATTGATCAATATCTATTAATCTCATCATTGGAACACTACCGGACATTACGATAACGATATTTCTGAATACATAAAGTTGAGCTTCAGAATTCGCACTAGATCCAGTTTGAGTGCAAGCTGCATCAGAACCAGCAGCACAAAGAAGTCCAGTATAAAGTCCATCTCGATCATTATGCTGCCCATCATTATTGAAGTCTATTGGTTCCTCGTTAGCTGCTCCTAGGGGAACAGGATTACCACGATATACACCGTCTTCATTATGGTCAGGAAAGGCTTCAACAATATCATTAAAAGGCTCACCAGAATCGAATAAGCCATTACCATTTAGATCTACAAATGACTCTTCACCAATAGCATAAGCAGTAACTGTTGCTCTACCAGGTCTTGGCTCTGGAATTATAGAGCTCACACCACTATTAAAGTCATCCCTATTTGTACCAATACAAGGCGGTGCTGTAATGCCATTAAAAGCAACTGGACAAACGACAGAGGTCCCCTCAAATGGCCGAGGGTCGGCACTTGTCCATGTAACAAAACACGCTCCCGTTGGTTCATTTTCGGCATTAACCTCAGTATCACAAGAACCTGTACCGATTACTGAGCCACCTTCAGATCTGAATGAAACTCTAGTCCCTTCAGGAACAGCATTATTAAAATGATCTGCTGCACGAACTGTTATTTCGACGTTTTGTCCATCTACATTCCAAGCTTCAGGGTTTTGAACACTTGCCGCTAACGAAAAGCTATCATTATCAGCTAAACCACTAGAAACCACTAACTGATCGCTTACATTTGAAATTACAGCATTATGCCCTTGCCCACCACTACCCTGCCACTGTGCATAAACTTTAACCGGGGTTGGTACATTACCAGCACTGACAGTCACACTGACATCGCCAGCATTATTAGTGTAAGCCGCCGCATATTTGTTGAGAGCATCTAAATCTGATGGTGGCGTTGGTAAATTGCTACAAGCATTAAACTGAGCAGCTGTTGGTTGTGGAGCTAAAGACAAACCACCCACTTCTGTACTCAATTCAAAACAAACAAGCTCATTTGGAGCAGCTTGTCCAGTTTCATCTAATAACTTAAAGCTGACAATTGAGTTTTCTGTACGAGAACCCGCACCAGTAATACCGCCGCTACCTTTTAAAGCGATTAAGGTTGGCTGTGCCGAAATATATTGAATAGAGCCAACATTTACATCATCAACATTAATGGTTAATTCATCAGTAACTGCGCTTCCACCCGTGGAAGCAGACACTGTAATATTATCATCACCTTCACAGCCCGTGCTGCGGTAAGTTGTAAACGCTCTACCGGCGATACTTACCACTGGAGAATCAATGACAGCTTTACCTGCAGCCTTACATTCTGAATTAAAAGTGAGTGAATAAGGCTGACCGGTCGCTAAAGAACCATTTGGATTAGCTATTGTCACATCTAATACTGTCGAGCCACCTGCTGGTAAACTGGTACCATTGAGTGATGAGTTTAGGTCCAAATCAATATCGACTCGACCAATCTCAAAGGCTTTTGTTGTTGCTTCAGTTTTTACTGTTAACGTTAATTCTCCAGCACCTACTTGACCATTAGCGTATAAGTCAAAGACCACTTTACCATTATCATTAGTAATCGCTGTACCAGAATCTGGGCTCACTGCACCTAGAGTAGTTGTAGCTGAAACCAATACTTGATTAAGCGTTTGAGTACTTCCAGATCGTGTTACTGTCGCCCCAACAATCCCCGGTGAACCATTAGTAATATTATCTGTCCTTTCACAAACTTCGAAATTACGCAGGTTTCTATCCCAATTCACTGAGCTAGAACAATCGTAAACATCGAATGAGATTGCAGGACTTGCTTCAACAGGATCAATTTCGTCACCTGCAGTAACGAAACCGATTATTGCTTGCGAATTGCCATATGATGCAGTCACTTCACCCGCACCTTCAATACTACCTGCTGTAACAAGGATCGTTGCTCTACCGACATTGTCAGTTAATGCTGTACCTCTGCTAGGTATAAAGCTACCAAGAGTACTAGAGAATGAAACGACTTTTCCGGCTAGAGGTTCATTATCCTGATTAGAAAGCAGAACACTCACTAAACCAGGTTGTTGAGAAGAAATTCTTGAAATAGGTTGTTCAGTTACATTATTCAACAATTGAATTGTAAGCTTATTTGCTGTTGTACCACCACCAGGTGCGTCACCAACAACTTCATAATTTAGAGTCGAATTAATTGACTCACCTTCGAGAGAAAATGATGCTGTTGCAGTTCCTGCATCGGCATCAGTGCCTGTTAATAATGCAACTTTCGATGCACCCTCAATATTGGTTAATGCATTACCAGTTGAAGGGTTGATACTTCCACCAGCATCAATTGAAAACTTTACTATTTCATTGCCTGCTGGCTGACCATTTTTTTGTAAGACGGCAAACAAAGTACCAGGAGATGTATGACTTACCTTTTGAATGGCTTGATTCGATGATTCATCTATCAATTGAAGTTGGATAGAATACTGCTCAATTGGATGTGGGGGTGTTAAGTCACCTGCAACTTTAAAAGAAAGAGCTTCTGTTGTTGTTTCAGTATCAACAGCAAAAGTCGCCGTTATAGTTCCAGCACCTTGTTTATCACCAGTTGTAATACCTACCTCAGCAATCCCCTTTGCATCAGTGACTTGACTGTCTTGAGATAAGTTACCTTCGCCTTGGAGTTCAAAAGTAATTCTTTGATTTGCATGAGCTGCATCGTTAAGTTTTAAATTTGCAATGAGCTTACCTGGTGTTGCTCTTGAGACTTCAGAGATTGGAGAACCATCAGCATCAACCAACTGCAAAGTAAGCGTTATAGTGTCTTTATTTCCATTACCGCCATCATCACCACCACTGGAGCCATCATCTTTAATGCCGCCATCACCACCGCCACCACAAGCCCATAATAGAAGCGTCGAAAATAAAAGAAATATAACCTTGTAACCTGACTTCATAATGCCAGACTCCCTGTCTTATAATTGTTAATTAGCTAGAGTATTGACTCGTGACATATAGGCTAACACTACATAAATTTAACGCAACTTTTTCAACGTTTTTTTAACCTTAAATTTTGGTTAAAAAAAACACACAACTATGTCTAGATTTCCAATTACTACCGATTCTTGTTAGCATTCGTTCAATTTCCTGCATACGCCTTAACAAATTTTTAAAATAAGGGGCATTGTTTTGAGTAACTCAAAAAAGCTTGGTCTCACGAGCAAAATCTTTATCGGTATGATTTTAGGCCTATTAATAGGTGGAGCACTACGTCTCGAATTCCCAGAAAATCAGTTTATCGATGGTTATATCACTAACGGAGTGATGAACGTTGTCGGTTCAGTATTCATCAATGCATTAAAAATGCTTGTTGTTCCTCTTGTCTTTATCTCTCTCGTTTGTGGCACTTGTTCGTTAAGCGATCCTGCCAGCTTAGGGCGCTTAGGTGGTAAAACGATCATTTTTTATATGGTAACCACGGCCATCGCAATTTCATTAGCTATTTTTGCTGCTGTTGTCATTCATCCAGGAAACGGGAGTATGCATGTAGAACACTTGGAGTACGCAGCAAAAACAGCTCCGAGTTTAAGCCAAGTATTTATTGATATGGTGCCAACTAACCCATTAAAGGCGATGGCAGAAGGTAAGATGCTACAAATCATCATCTTTGCTGTTGTATTTGGTTTAGCTATTTCTCATTTAGGTGAACGAGGCAAACGCATTTCAGCATTGTTTGATGACTTAAATGAAGTAATTATGAAAGTCGTAACTTTAGTAATGCAGCTTGCACCGTACGGTATTTTTGCTCTTATCACCAAGCTTGCATTAACGCTTGATTCTGAAGCGTTTGAGTCAGTCTTGTATTACTTCCTCGTTGTACTAGGTGCTCTGCTTGTACACGGCTTAATTATCTACCCGATACTGCTCAAGTTATTTACAAACTTAAGCCCGCTTACATTTTTAGCCAAATTACGTGACGTACAATTGTTTGCTTTTAGCACAGCAAGCTCTAACGCAACCTTACCTGTGACAGTTGAGACAGCTGAACATCGCTTAGGTGTGAGTAACAAAGTTGCTTCTTTTACTCTTCCTCTCGGTGCCACCATCAATATGGATGGCACGGCAATTATGCAAGGTGTCGCTACAGTATTCATCGCACAAGTATTTGCCATTGACTTAACACTTACGGATTATTTAACTGTAATTGTTACGGCTACTTTAGCTTCGATTGGTACCGCTTGTGTTCCTGGTGTAGGTTTAGTGATGCTGGCTATGGTTTTGAATCAAGTAGGTCTTCCTGTTGAAGGCATCGCCTTAATCATTGGTGTCGATAGACTACTAGATATGGTAAGAACGGCTGTTAATGTAACAGGTGACAGTGCGATTACTGTGATTGTCGCTCGCTCTGAAAATGAATTCGACGAAAGTAAATTTAATGACCCTGATGCAGGAAAATTAAAAGGCAACCTAACAGAACAAGTCAACGCCGAATAAAACCTCTGATATGCCGTAGGTTTGTATCTACGGCATACGTAACTCCCGAATTTATACCGAAAAGCTCTCTCGTTAAACCGCCTTCTGAACTTTTTATCTGCTTACAAAAAAATGATTAATCGTTAGAAGTAAAAATGCACGCTGAGCAATTCAAATATATAAATAGCTATGATTATGCTTCTTCATATTCACGCGTATCAAACAGAACCCTTCCTCCTGGATAAGCTTGCTCAGTTAAAAGCAACTTATAATAGAATGCTCCTCCTTTATATTGAGGTAAAACATTCAACATAGTTTTTGATATGAGTTCAGATAAAGGCGTCATTTTACCTTGAGAAGAAACCTGTGCACTTTTCGAAGTAACTTTCGCCAAAAAGTTTAATGCCATAAGGGCTTGCACATCAACATCATCAAAATCAACTTCACCGTACGAAGTCAGTGGTAACTTAGCCGCTCCTGTAACATGTTCTTTTCTACTCTCTCCTTCTCGCATTTCTAATATCGGTTCATCGCTACTTAAATCTATAGTAGAAAAATCAACGCCCATTAATGCTAACGCTGAACTTGAGTATTTTTCAGACACAGAGCCTAGAAAGTGGATGGCGGCATCTTTGAGTGCTGCTTTGCTTTCTTGAGTACAGTTCTTTAAGTCAGTATTAGCGACTAATCGAACAAATGAAGCAGGGGATCTTTCTGATAATCTGATTAAAATGTTTTTTTGAAAAGGATTTAAACATAACTTAAGTCCTGATTTGAAATCTTCTAAATTTAACTCTTCTTTTCTAAATATTGGCTCTTCTAAAGTACAAGCGGCTAATTCTTTTCTTACACTATAAGGAACATTAAATGCTCCGTGTAGAAGCAGTTTTGGCGCTAAATTATCAATCATTGACTTTCTTTTTGAATCCGGAGCTCGGTTTATACTTGGATATTGACCTAACGTCTCAACCGCTAGATCGACATCAGGTTCACTTCTCAATGCCGCTTCATATAAAATACCTAAAACATCTTTCTCTTTTTCTCTTTTAATTTGAGCTTCGTTATACTCTCTCATTTTTTTAGGGTGTTGTTGATTATAAGTTTTAATGTTCTTAACTTTGTCTTCAACACTTTTATCAACTAAACCTCCTATCATTCTTATTAATATTTCAGGAGCATATAAATATTCAGGAAGAGCAATAATTTGTGAACTTGTACTTTGAGGCTCTTTATCACCGTTTATCATATCGCGAACTGGTGCTTGCGGTACCGGAGGTTCTATCGATTCAGGTATTACTTTAGTAGGAGATAACGTTCTCAACGCTCTAAAATAGCTCACCAAACGTTCCATAATTAGAGCATCGGTCATTTCGATGAGCTCATCACTAAGTTCATCCAGTCCCCAAATTTGTTGCTCTTTAGCTGCTTTTAAAGCTACTTTTTTTTCTTTAACTTTTTCGGCTTCTTCTTCAATATTTGGTATTGCACCTTTTAACCAAGTATTTCCAGGTGTACCTTCGAACCAAATGATTTTCTTATGGATCTCCTTTTTACACAGCTCTAGTTTCTCTTTAGTGGGCATATTAGAGCTATCACACCCAAGCACTTCACTGGCGATTTCATTTAATTCAGTTTCACTCAGTTTTTCTATTTCTAGTTTAAGCTCAAACCTTTTCATTTTGCTAAGCTTCGCTTTCGTCTCGACTAACGTCACTTGTTGTTTTTCACTTTCCCTATCTAACAATGTTTCTGACAAATTAACCAAACCAAAAACACTGCTCAAGTACTTAACTATTAACTCGTTCTTTTCATCTTTCTCAACATGTGAAACAACATTTTGGGCCAGAGAACGCGCATGACGCTCCCTGAGAGATAACGCTTTCCCTTCAGTTTTTACTTGCGGCCTACTCTCAACTTTAGTTTCACGGTTTAACTGTTCTTCAACTGGATACATCACCTTCATACAGCTATTAGATATATCATCCAAGGTTGAAGCCCTATCGTCCTCATACTTATGTCTAACTTGAGTTAATTGCCACGCCAAAGTTGCAAACTTTACTAGTCCATCTTGAATGTCTGTTGGAAGGCATCTCATTTCGGGAGTCATATCCCGTACAGCAAATAATTGAATTAATTTGTTTCTCAAATAGGCACGTTGGGCGGGAGAGGACTTCCCTTCTTCACCAATCATAATTGTTGCAACAGCCTTCAAAGCAAACTCATTGCGTGACTTAATAAAGTCTGCTGTGGTTACTGAGTTAAATGCCTTTGAATGAGTGACACCCACTGATCTCAGCTGTGCAAATGATTTTTCATCAATCACATCCAGCTCTAAATAAGCAATGATATATAAATGTAAATCAGGGTCTCCAACTCTTATAAGATGTCCAATGAAAGCTGGCGATACGCTTACGTCTTTTAATAATCTCGCACCATCCTTTGAGCTTTTTAAAACATCAATAATTTCTGTCATCATTTGTTCAGGCTGTTCTGAAGCCAATTTTAATAATGAAAGATGTACAGGACATGTTAAGTCTTCTTTGATACAAGAAAATATTGAGTTTGAAAAAGTAGAATCAAACAGCATTGCATGCATACAATCTTTTACTTTTTCTCTGTTTGAATGTCCCTTAAAAAGCTCGCACAAGTCGCTTGCTATTTGAGCAAAAGCATCTTGATCGTTATTAAGTAAAGCTAATACACAATCCCCTTTTGCTAGTGACATAGCCTCAGTAAACTTATTCCAAAACAGATCCCCACTTTCACAACTTGCTAAAATATCTACGAGCTGCCAATGATAGTGTTTACAGTTAATCAAATTTACAAGTTGCTGTGTTGATAAATCGAGAATGACCTCTTGAGGCACTATGTCATAAATTTTCTCAGCGCTTTGAAGTACAAAAACCAGTGCGTTTCCTTTAATTTGCTTTATGAGGTTACGTGTCGCCTCTTCTCCTACCCCATCAAAAATTTGATGGAGGAAAACAACAGCTTTTTTACTTGTTGCTAACGCTTCTGAAGATGTATCTGCACCTGAAATACTGGGTTCAGAAATTAACCAAAAAACATCTTCAATTTCATCAGATAAATTATATTCTGCAACTAACATTTCTACTTGATTGACTGGTATAACTTCAGCGACAAGTGAACACACATGAGATAATAGCTCCTTCCTTTCCTCACTTTTAAGATAAAAACATAACTCTTGTAATGACCCATCTTCACTACAAGTGATCCATTCTTCAGCACTTAATTCCATAAGTTCAGAAGTTAGCATTTTTTCACTTTTCACTTTAGAAAAATCAAGCGCCATTGTTCGAAATTCAGGTGAACAAGCAAGCTTGTATATTTCTAACCTTTCCCTAAGGCTTTTGGTCGAAAGGTGTGTTACTAATTCAGTAGAAAATTCGGCTACTACTTTTGTGTTATTACACAGAAAGGCTAGTTCTTCATCGGGGAGTTGATTGAATAGTTTTAGCGCAGCTTCATCTGTCAAGCAATTAGTATAGTATTTCAGTTTATGAAGAAGCAATGGTTCAGATGATTCAGCTAGTGATGAAAGAATTTTCAAGAGCGGGACGATATATCCAATTACATGATCGCCTTTGACACCAGCAGAAGATAAATCCAATGCGATTTTCTTTAACTCTAAAGACTTCACTTTACTTGCGAATACGATTCTGTCTTCAATAGCTAACTCGGAAAAATACTGACGTAACGCTTGGTAAAAAGAATCGGTTAATTTAATTTGACCATTATCAATTAAAAAGTCTATTTGATTTACACTTAATTTACCCACGAGCTCTTTAGCTTTTGACACTCCACAGCCTTGCAAGTGGGTCGTTAATTTAGATATTAAGAGTTCTTGGTACTTTCCTTCACCTTGACTATCAACACTTGCGTCTAAAGGTTGTTGTTCTACTGGTTTATCTTTTTTAATCTTTAGATTTACTAGAATGAAGTTAACAAAGTCAAAGTTAAACTTATCTTCCGAAAGTTTTTCCCATAATCGTATTAATTGTTCTTCTGATACCTGAATGGACATGTCCACAGGCACAGAAATTTCAACGAAAGCATCTGCATCTGCATCAGCATCAACTTCAATCTCGTAAAGCCCTGCACTTTCTTGCCATTTTTGAACTATTTGTTTTTTGATTAATGTTTTTACTTTTTCACTTCTAAAATCTGCACTTTCACCTACCTCGACTAATGCATGAGTAAGGGGCACGAGCTTCATCGGTTCAATAGTTACCAAATTGTCATAAAAACCCAAGCTGAATGTTTTATCAAAACCATCAGACATAATATGTGCTAATAATATTCCGGTTTTAACCTTATTTGTATCGCTCATCTTCTGAGATTCGATATTATTTTTTATTAAATCACAGTTTTTACTTATTAGAAGCACTAAACAGCTTACAACATCTTTGTTTTCATCCTTAAAGGTTTCACCAACAGGTATCTCGTCCAACAATGATATGAATAAGTCAAAAGCCCTCTCACTGGAAAGCTGATCTAATATTAAAAGTAAATCTGACGGATTTTTGAGTATTTCAGCTTTTAATATTGAAATGGGAGCATAATGAAGGACTAACTTGTTACAAATAACGCTTGTAGGATCATTGAGGTCAGGTGACATCTTAAAATCTCTAGCTTCAGAACCGCTGCCCAAAAATTTTTTTACAACAAGTGAAAACTTTTGGCCTTTTACGTCGTAAGTTGCTGAGCTCTTTTTTGAAAAATAACCGTCAATTCGAAGATTAAATGTTGCAGTCTGTTTATCTTGGTCTTGATCCTGCTTCCAAACAGTACTGCTAAAAGCAACATGGTCATTATGAGTTACATGCTCTGGAATACCTGCTTCAGCCATTTCAAACCCTCTGCGATGAGAATGAAACTCCTTTTAACCAAATCCTCAATAAAAGAAAACCTCCCAAATTTGATGTTGAGAGGTCCATTACTTAAGTTTAACTAGGGATAGTTTAGTTAAAACTTCAATTCATTTGTTAAAAATGAACAAAGTTTAACGAATGATGTTCCTTATCTTTCCCAATAAGACTCTTCCAGGCTGTCTTCTCGCTCAGGTAAACCGCGAGAAAGTCTAGGGCTATGCTGAGCCAATACTTCATAAGCAACACGATTGGCGTACTTACAGATTTGTGAAAAAGATGAATAACATAAACCGTCAGAAAGATGCTTGCTTGAACCTGGTACGTTAACTCTATGGAAGCCATTAGCCGATAAATCGTGCAACAACGCTGACAAAGCGCCATCGCCAGCACCATTTGTATTACGAATTTTTTCAGGCCCCCCCATGTATGGAGAGATATGAGCAAATACTTTTATAGGCTCTTTGCAATCACGCTTGCGTTTTGGACGAGAGAATTCGTAACGATTAAACTCAGGGATAGCACCAGGAAGAAGAGTATGAGCGGTTTCACGTTTTTCTGAATCTTGAGTGTAACCAGCCGTATATAATCCCAGTGGTCCTGCTGTCGTAAGCACCATATCGCACCACTCTAGTGCAGCTTCACTTGCAAGTAATGGGTCTGATAACCCTGTAAGTGCTTCACCTTCATCTTCATTCATCGCAAGAATTGTAATATGTTCCTCGATAAACGCTTGCCACCATTGTGGGTCTTCATCAATTAAAAATCGAGTTCCCAACGTAAGTACTACTGGCACATCTGCTTCTTTTGCGTATTCAATAGCTTTAAGTGCTGCGTCGGTCATACGGTCTTCTTTACTGGCACGCATTAAGTAAGCTGTGATTACAAGTGCAGAACTGTTCTGAACGACTTCTTTGTTAATGTACTCAGGTGTTAACTTATCCATTGACCCTTTACTGATCGCAAACGTTCTTTCACCATTATCTGAAATTAGGGTAAAACAACGTCCTATTGGGCCACTTACTGGCTCTAAATAGTTAAGATCAACTTTTGATGAGGTATTACACAAGTAACGATAAGCATAGCTACCTACTTCAATGTTCTTACTCATCACACCAAAAAGAACAGAACGATCGTCAGCTAGAATTGAGTAGTTATGGACAGTATTTCCAATTGTGCCACCAGCGAACTCATCGCTGATCATCTTATTATTTTTCAGTTCTTGATAAAGCTCATGTGCCTGTTCATCGTTGATAAGTGTTGAGTTACCTTTCGGCAAACCGTAACGCTCTAATAGTTCATCAGCGACTTTAGCCTCAATATCTACAAGTGTTTGGTCAATACCACAAACGTAAGTTCTTGTTGGTTGCTTAACTTGATTGGTAAGCTGCTCTAACAGTGGATCTCGGTTTTTTACAGGAAAGTAGTGCTTAGACTTACGTTGACCAGGAAACTTCATAACAGGCTCTCATAATCCAGCTTCCATGCTGATAAACATTTGAATAGATTCGTGATATCAGAATTCAAAGTTGTTGATGATAAGCTTTTAATCATTTTAACGTTCAAGTTTAGTACTAAACAAGGCGAAACATAGGTCGAATAGTCGTAGCTATGCAACAGTCATTTTAACCAAGTATAGTGCTAAATATAGATGTCAAAAATGTACGATAACTTATGGCCAACTGCTTAGATTCTGAATTGCAGCGGATTCTATCATAACTTTACAAATTTCAGAGACAAAAAAACCTGCAAAAGCAGGTTTTTTGAGTGTGTTATTTCAGTTTTACTTTAAAACTGTAGCTAACTCTTCGCTCACGTCAGAAACTGACTTCGTACCGTTAAACTTGTGATATTCAGTTTTACCAGCATCAGCTACCTTACCGTAATACTCAACTAATGGTTTAGTTTGACTATGGTAAATATCTAAACGTTTACGAACCGTTGACTCTTCATCATCAGGACGAATAACAAGTTCATCACCTGTTACGTCATCTTTACCTTCGTCTTTTGGTGGATTGTAAACCACGTGATAAACACGACCAGAAGAAGGGTGAACACGACGACCGCTCATGCGCTTTACGATTTCCTCATCTGGTACGTCAATCTCAATAACGTAATCAACATCAATACCATTTTCAGCCATTGCATCGGCTTGTGGAATCGTGCGTGGGAACCCGTCTAATAAGAAACCTTTTGCACAATCATCTTGTGTAATACGCTCTTTAACTAGGCCAATGATAAGCTCATCAGAAACTAACTGACCTGCGTCCATCACTTTTTTCGCTTCTAAGCCTAATGGTGTACCTGCTTTTACTGCTGCACGAAGCATGTCACCAGTTGATATTTGTGGAATACCATATTTTTCCATGATGAACTGAGCTTGAGTGCCTTTGCCGGCACCTGGAGCGCCCAATAAAATAATGCGCATTTCAAGAATCCTCTTCCGCATTGGTTAAAATCGAAAGGCTGGATCTTCGCATATCTGACCTCTTAATAGAAGAGTGGAAGATCCCAAAGCCCAGAAAACTATACACTGAAATCAGTACAATAATGTATACAACTTTCGTCGGTACTGGTTTGCGAGGGGGTTGCCCTGACCTATCGCCGTAAGGATTTCCATAAATACTGTTTTCACATTTCCATCTTGTGCTGATAGATCTTTACGTAATACGCTGTATAAAAGCTCAAGAGCTTCTTCATTACGTTGGACTTGATGCAATGCTTTACTCAAATTTACCAATGCATCAAAATCATCTGGATTGGCATCTAACTTAATTTGTAATTCACGAATTTCAGGTGTGTCTGCTGCATCTTTCGCTAAATCTAATTTTGCCATCAAGCTTTGATAATAACTGTCTTGATCCGCAAGGCCGATCTTTTGCAGAAGAGTTTCTGCTTCAGTGTTATTACCTAATAATAGGTTCACATCTGCTAACGCTAATGTCACTTCAGCAACTTGAGAGTCTTGGTACGCTTGCTTCAACAATTCAAAAGCTTGATTCAATTCATCCGCAGTTCGCTCTTCATTGGCTAGGACCGATTTAGCTTGTTTAAGAGCTAACATCCACTTAGCTGGTAGATGCTTTTCAAGCACTTCAAGAACCTCAGTTCGAGGTTTAACACCTGCAAAACCGTCAATGGGCTGACCTTTACTCAATAATAAAGTCGTAGGCAATGCTTGAATTTGGAAATACTGGGCGATTTCCATTTGTTCATCGCAATTTACTTTTGCCAGAATAAAGCGGCTTGTGTTTTCAGCAGCAATCGTTTCCATTTCTTGTGCAAAGCCAACACTTTCAGGCTGTTGCTGCGATGAAAACGTCATCACCACAATATGTTCAGCAGAAGCATCAACGACCTGCTGAATATTTTCTTTTGTTAAATCTAGAATATTTGACATTGGCTCTCTCAATTCGATACCAATTACGTTGAATAAGTGAGTACTAATCTAAAGTAATGAGTATAAAAAAGCGGGAAAAATCCCGCTTTTTTATTGCAAACTTAAGCTAAATCTTTTACCAGCATCTGGTTCATTAACTTAATAAAGCTTGATGGGTCAGCTAAGCTGCCTTTTTCCGATAATTGAGCTTGTTGTAACAATAAATTTGCCCAATCAGCAAACCCTTGCTCATCTTGCTCATTATCTAAACGCACCATTAACGGATGCTCAGGATTAATTTCAAACACTGGCTTGCTTTCAGGTACTTTCTGTCCTGCAGCTTCCATCAGTTTGATCATCTGAGTCGACATTTCACCATCGCCTGTAACCACACAAGCTGGTGTATCCGTCAGGCGAGTCGTTACTTTAACATCACTGACTTTCTCATTAAGCGCTTCTTTAATTCGAGTAACAAGATTCTCAGAGTCTTTTGCTAACTTTTCAGCTGCTTCTTTCTCTTCTTTATCTTCTAGCTCACCTAAATCTAAGTCACCGCTAGTAACAGAGTGCAGTTTCTTTTCTTTGAACTCATTTAAATGATTCACTAACCATTCATCAATTCGCTCATGCATTAAAATTACTTCAATGCCTTTCTTCTTCAGTAACTCAAGGTGAGGCGAATTAGCTGCAGCTTCGTAGCTATCAGCCACAATGTAGTAAATCTTATCCTGACCTTCTTTCATGCGCTCAATATAGGCGTCTAAAGAAGTCGTTGGTGCCGCTGAAGCTTCATTAGTTGAGGCAAAACGCAGTAAACCAGCAATTCTATCTTTATTTGCAAAGTCTTCAGCAGGTCCTTCTTTTAAAACCTGACCAAATTCTGCATAAAAACTCTGATATTTTTCTGCGTCATTTTTCGTCAGCTTTTCTAACATTCCCAGCACACGTTTGGTAATACCACTGCGCATTGACTGAGTCACTTTATTGTCTTGCAAAATTTCACGTGACACGTTTAACGGTAAGTCGTTAGAGTCAATCAGGCCTTTAACAAAACGTAAGTACGAAGGCATGAATGATTCTGCGTCATCCATAACAAATACACGCTGCACGAACAGCTTTAACCCTTGTTTACCATCACGGTTAAACATATCCCAAGGTGCTTTTGCAGGAATATATAGTAGGCTTGTGTATTCATGCTTACCTTCAACACGATTATGTGCTTTTAATAAAGGATCAGCATAATCGTTCGAGATGTGCTTATAAAATTCATTATATTCTTCATCAGAAATATCTGACTTATTGCGAGTCCAAAGGGCTGTAGCTTTGTTCATCCCTTTCCAAGCACCTTCAGTTGCAGGAACTTTCTCGCCATCAGGGCCTTCGCTTTCTTCTTTACCTTCTTCCCACATTTCAACAGGAACAGAGATGTGATCCGAATACTTAGTAATGATTGACTTCAAACGCCAGTCATCAGCGAATTCTTTTTCATCGTCACGAAGGTGTAATACGATTTCAGTACCGCGGCTATTTTTAGTGATATCTTCTACAGTAAAATCACCTTCGCCCTCAGAGGTCCACAATACCGCTGCATCGGCACTTTGACCTGCTGCACGAGTTCTCACTTCTACTTTTTTTGCAACGATAAACGCAGAGTAAAAACCAACACCGAATTGACCGATAAGTTGAGAATCCTTCGAGTCATCACCGGAAAGATTCTTAAAGAAATCAGCCGTACCTGACTTGGCAATCGTACCTAGATGTTCAACTACACCGTCTCGAGTCATACCGATACCATTATCTTCAATAGTAACGGTACCTTTTTCTTTATCAGCACTTACGCGAACTCGTAATTCACCATCACCTTCGTATAGTGCATCGTTGGTTAGTGCTTCATAGCGAAGTTTGTCTGCCGCGTCAGCAGCATTAGAAACTAGCTCACGTAGGAAAATTTCTTTGTTCGAATACAAAGAGTGAATCATCAAATGAAGAAGTTGTTTAACTTCGGTTTGGAAACCATGAGTTTCTTGCTGTGACATGGGGATACCCTTTTAAAACTAACTATGCGCAATAGCGCCGTTTCATACTGTTAATTTATAAATGGGGTGAGAAAATGGCTTTTCAAGGATAAAAGTAAAAAACTAGAAAGATTTGCTCAAAAACAAAACAAGGTTGCAATATGCAACCTTGTTAAACGTCTTTATTTTGAAATAAATCCTACAACTGAACACGTCCATTAAATGACAACGCTAACGTTGTACTATCTACATACTCAAGCTCACCACCCACAGGAACACCATGGGCAATTCTGCTCACTTTCACTTTGTATTTTGTTGACATATCCGCAATAAAATGAGCCGTTGCATCGCCTTCCACAGTGGGGTTAGTCGCTAGAATAAGCTCACTAATTTCACCACTTTTTAGATGTTGCTCTAAAAGGGATAAACCAAGTTCATCAGGGCCAATACCATCTAGCGGTGATAAATGACCAAGTAAAACAAAATAACGACCAGAAAAATGCCCACCAGCTTCTACAGCCAATACATCAGCTGGAGTTTCAACCACACAAATAACATCAGAATTACCACGTTTGCTGCTTACACAGATCGGGCATAAATCTTCTTCAGTAAACGTACGACAAGATTGGCAATGCCCAACTTCGCTCATTGCTTTACCAAGCGTATCGGCCAGATTAATACCTGGATTGCGATTATTCTCAAGTAACTGAAACGCCATTCGTTGAGCTGACTTAGGGCCAACACCCGGCAAACACTTTAATGCTTGAATGAGGTCATCAACCAGCGGACTAAATTTCATCATTAAAATGGCATCTTCATACCAGGAGGCATTTGCATTCCGCCTGTAACTTCAGCCATTCTTGACTTTTGAGTTTCTTCAACTCTACGTGCAGCGTCATTACATGCTGCAGCAATCAAATCTTCTAGTATGTCTTTATCGTCATCTTCTAAAAGGCTTGGATCAATTTCTACTTTACGAACATTGTGACTGCCCGTCATAGTGACTTTTACAAGACCTGCTCCAGATTCGCCCGTTACTTCCATACGTGCGATTTCTTCCTGCATTTTTTGCATTTTGTCTTGCATTTGTTGGGCTTGTTTCATTAGGTTGCCCATACCGCCTTTTCCAAACATGTTCTTTCTCTACTTTTGGTCAAATAAGGGTAAAAATTTTGTGCCAATATTACTTAATTTTAAACAGAATTAAAATTACGCAGACACACTAAATTCAATATCTTCAATTCGCTTTGCTCTATCCACCAAGTTTGATGGCGGATATGCGATGGTATCTGTGATTAGTTTTGCTCCCAGCTGCTCAGATAGCCATTGAACATTAGGGTCAGCCAACAATTTATGCTCAGCTTCATTGTGCAATTCATTTTGGAATCTCTGCCTGATCTCTAGAGGTGTTTCTCTTTCTTTATCAATGCCTATTTCAACTTGAACGTCAATTGGTCTATCAAAACGCTTTTCTATTACAGCTTCTAATTGTTCAACAGCGATGTCTGCTGCCAAATGTTTTTGGTCTGGCTTCAACAATAGATGAATAGGTTCAGATATTTCATGACAAATAGAGTTCACAGCTAACTGACGCACACGACCACCAAAGTCGAGTTCAGACATTAGCTTATACCAATATAAATCCACTTGATTGCCGCTAATAACACTCGGTAGTTGCTTTAGCTGTTCAACTTGATGAGACGATTGATGAGGCTCAACTGGTTTGCTTTGTTCTGTTGCAGGTTGAATCTCTACGTTAACAACGGGTTCCACAACTTCTGGTAAAACGATGGGTTTCGTTTTATCTTCCCAAGGTGGAGTATCATCTTTAACTTCAGTTACCTTAGCTTCAAGTCCATTTGAAATAACCTCAGCAACTTCCAAAACATCCTGTTTTAACTCAGGAGAAGAATCATCTTTCACAGGTACTCTTCGTTCAAAAGTTGCTTTAGACTTTTTTGAGCTATCAGCCTTATCCACATCATTTTCGAAATTACTAATATCTGATAATAAACCCTGATTTGACGTTAAAACCGCATCTAACAGATCATCAACTTGTGAAGCTTCTGCTTTAGATGGCGGAACTTTGTTTTCAACCGCAAAATCAGATGTTAACTTGTCATTCAACGGTGGATTTGAATCTGAATCATCAAAGTCAAAACCACCAGCTTCATTTGCCGTTTCATAAGGCACATCATATGAGCTTAATGGTGGTTGAGAATCATCAATAGGTGTCGCAACAAAGCCTTGGCTTTGCGCTTGACTCATCAATACAGCTTGTTCAGCTTCTAATGCCTGTAGGTTTTCTTGTTTTAAATCTGTTTCTTCTGTTTCAGGCTTTAGTTCAACGTTCGTCTCTTCAGCTAATGCTTCTGGCTCTTGATTTTCAGCTTGTTCATCCACTTGATGTGCAACAGACTCTTGCTCAACTACAGGCTCATTTTCTATTACTGGGATTTCAAGTGTTTTTTTTTCAGCCGCTGGAGTTTCCCACTTTTCAATGGACGTTTGCGGAACAAATGCAACAGCTCTAAGAAGTGCCATTTCAAGACCCGATTTAGGATCTGGCGCAAATGGTAATTCCTTTCTACCTGTCAACAAAATTTGATAATAAAGTTGAACTTGTTCTGGTGTTAACTGCTCAGAAAAAGCATGAATTTGCTCTGAAAATTTAGACAGTTGAGCAGCGGCTGGAGCAAATTGAGTCAAAGTAATTTGATGTAGAAGTTCTAGTAAACTCCTCAAAACTTCTTCTGGCTCCGCACCAAAACCAATAACCTTATGACACTCAGGAATGAGTGTAGCAATGTCACCCGAACATAGTGCTGAAAGTAACCCAATAACGTGTTGTTCATCAATGCTACCAAGCATCGTCTGAACTTGCTCAAGCATCACTTGACCAGCGCCAAAAGCGATAGCTTGATCCGTCAGGCTTAATGCATCTCGCATACTGCCATTAGCCGCTTTGGCTAATAAGGTTAAAGCTGAAGATTCAAATTTGAGCTGCTCTTGTTCAAGTACATAGTTTAACTGCTTAGCAATATCGTCTTGCATTAATGCTTTTAAGTTAAACTGCAAACAACGAGATAACACTGTGATCGGCAGTTTTTGAGGATCGGTTGTCGCTAGCAAAAACTTAACGTGCTCAGGTGGTTCTTCTAACGTCTTAAGCAACGCATTAAATGAACTACGAGAAAGCATGTGCACTTCATCAATAAGGTATACTTTATAACGTCCACGAGTAGGACGATATTGAACATTATCTAAAATTTCACGAGTATCATCGACTTTAGTGCGTGAGGCTGCATCAACTTCAATTAAATCAACAAATCGGCCCTGAGCAATTTCTTCACAACTTGAACACTTTCCACACGGTGAGGCTGTAACCCCTGTTTCGCAGTTTAAACCTTTCGCAAATAAGCGAGCTAAGCTGGTTTTACCAACTCCACGAGTACCAGTAAAAAGATAAGCATGATGAAGACGTTGTTGCTCTAATGCATTAGTGAGTGCGTGAAGGACGTGAGATTGACCCACTACCTGTTCGAACTTGGCAGGGCGCCATTTTCTGGCTAACACCTGATATGACATGTAATTCCCTAATTCGCCTCGATTCTGTTCGAGACTGCTCCTCTACTCTATGAATAGTAGCACAATATCATGTCCGTTATGGATAAACTAGAGGAGAGAATTTAACAGCACCACATTTGAGCTATATGGTGCTGAAAAGGTGATTATTCGCCGTCAAACTCGCAAAGAGATAGGATGTCTAAATCCAATTCGACTAAACGCTTTTCACCACCAAGCTCAGGTAGGTTAATCACGAATGCTGCGTGGTTAACTAAGCCGCCAAGTTGGCGAATAAGTTTAACCGTCGCTTCAATTGTGCCACCTGTTGCAAGCAAATCATCGATCACAAGTACTTTATCACCCTCAACAATAGCATCGGTGTGAATTTCTAAAGTATCTGTGCCGTACTCTAACTCGTAATCTTGAGAGATAGTTTCACGAGGTAATTTACCTGGTTTACGAACTGGTACAAATCCAATTCCTAATTCAAGAGCTAAAGGTGCGCCGAATAAGAAGCCACGAGCTTCTGTACCAACAACCTTTGTGAAACCCATTGCTTTATACTTTTCAACTAATAATGCAATGGTTGCCTGATAAGCTTTAGCATCTTCTAAAAGACTGGTTACATCGCGAAACATAATACCCGGCTTTGGATAGTCAGGGATTGTCTTAATGCTTTGCTTGATTAGGGCTAAGGTTTCAGTAGTCATAACTAATTTCACTTTGTTTTATCTGTCGCCATTCATGGCTTAAAAATAAAAAAGCCCTAATTCATCAGTCTCTGTGTCGTATCAAAATCTGGATACAATAAGACCGCTTTAGGGCTCTCAAAAATGCCGAGGAATCTTACGGTGGAATCAAAGCAGTTGCAACAAACTTCGACAATAATGCTAGGGTTAAGTCACAAATTGGACAAATAAACTACAAAACATAATCTAAAGGGATAATTACAGTTAATCAGGCAGAGTTGGTAGGCGCCATAAGTAAGTTAATAAGATCACCATCATGACAAAAAGTAGGCCTTTAACCCAAAATAATGGAACAATTGAAATACTGAGTATGAAGCTCGCAGCACTTAATATCATTGCTCTTTTTTTAATGGTTTTTCGAATGCCCCGCTCTCTTTGCCAATCGGCAATTGCTACAGCAAACCATGGATGATTAATGAGCCAATGATGCAATCGCTGACTCGAACGTGCAAAACAAAACACAGCCAGTAAAATAAATGGGACCGTTGGTAATAGAGGAAGAAATATACCCAACGTACCTAAAAAAACTGAAAGTACACCAACGACTAAAAAAAAGCCTTTTTTTAAATACATCGTCGCTGAGCACTCCTTCGGTCTAAATTAATAAACTGACCACCCAATATGCTTAGTCAGAGACTCTAATGCTGCCATTCCGGCAAGCGAATTACCAGCTTCATTTAGAGCTGGCGACCAAACACATATTGAAAACTGACCAGGTACTATGGCGACGATTCCTCCACCAACGCCACTCTTCCCAGGTAAACCAACTCTAAACGCAAAACTTCCAGCTTCATCGTAAAGTCCGCTTGTAGCAAGTAACGCATTCACTTGACTCGTTTGGTTTTCAGTCAGCACTTTTTTACCTGTGATAAAACTAAACCCTTTATTAGCCAAGAAGTTCGCCGCTTTAGCTAGGTCAACACAAGACATTTTAATAGCGCAATTACAGAAATAGTTATATAGCACGTCCTCAACTTCATTATCAAAATTATCAAAGGACTTCATTAAATAGGCAGCAGCAGCATTTCTTGCCCGATGCTCATATTCAGAGTCAGCAATTTTTTTATCAACTTGAATAGAGTAGTTACCAGATAATTTTTTAAGAAACTCGCGCATCGCTATGTCAGGAGCAGCGAATTTTGATTGGTTCATATCACTGACAACAAGAGCGCCTGCATTAATAAATGGATTGCGTGGTATACCTTGCTCATGTTCAAGCTGAACCAATGAATTAAAAGGTAATCCTGATGGTTCGTGCCCTACTCGCGTCCATATTTCATCACCATAAAACTCCATAGCCAAAATCAAACTGAATACTTTCGAGATACTTTGAATTGAAAAAGGTAAATCTGCATCACCAATCTTATAAATTTCACCATCATTGCTGCAAATAGCGATCCCAAATTTTTCGGCTTCTACCAAAGAAAGTGCAGGAATGTAATCGGCAACTTTACCCTTTCCGACTAACGGTTTTACATCATTCAAAATCTGGCTAAGTAGTGAATCCATCTTTGTATACGACTTAATTACAAAAAAAGTAATTGTGGCAAAGATAATATAAAAATGAAAATAAATTACATAACTTCTTGGCAAAGCGAAAACTTTATGACAAGTTGAAAGGCCGCATTATTGAGCAAAAGCGCCATTTTCCCCTTAATGCGTTGATTTCGATTTAACAAGAGGTATTCAATTAATGTGTTCAATTTTTGGAATTTTAGATATAACAACTGACTCAACATCACTTCGACATAAAGCATTAGAACTATCAAGCTTGCTTAGACATCGTGGACCTGATTGGTCAGGCATTTGGTCAAATGATGACGCTATTTTAGCGCATGAAAGGCTGTCGATTGTAGACTTAGAGAATGGCGCACAACCTCTATACAATCAAAATCGAAATCACATTTTAGCCGTTAATGGTGAGATTTATAATCACCAACAACTCAAAGCAAATTCTAATTCAGAATATCAATATCAAACGCTCTCTGATTGTGAAGTCATTCTTGATTTATATGCCCAAGAAGGCAGTGCTTTTATAGATAAGCTTCAGGGTATGTTTGCATTCATCCTCTACGACACGGAAGAGAAGCGTTACCTCATTGCCCGTGATCATATGGGCATAATTCCGCTTTATTATGGTTATGATGCACTCGGTCAGCTCTATGTGGCTTCAGAGATGAAAGCATTAGTCCCTGTTTGTTCATCCATCACAGAATTTCCTCCGGGTCATTACTGGGATAGCCATGCTGATGAAATTACGCCTTATTACCAGCGTGATTGGATGAGTTATGACAACGTAAAAGGTAATAAAGGTACGCCTGCTGATATCCACGATGCACTTTGTGAATCCGTGAAGTCTCACATGATGTCTGATGTACCTTATGGCGTGCTCCTGTCGGGCGGTTTAGATTCATCAGTAATATCTGCAATTGCTCAAAGATATTCTCAGAACAGAGTTGAAGATCAAGAACAATCAAAAGCATGGTGGCCTCAATTACATTCATTTGCAGTAGGGCTAGAAGGCGCACCAGATTTAATTGCAGCAAAAAAAGTCGCTGATGCAATTGGCACGATTCACCATGAAATGCACTACACCGTTCAAGAAGGAATTGATGCCTTGCGTCATGTGATATTCCATTTAGAAACTTACGATGTAACGACGATTCGAGCTTCAACACCAATGTATTTGATGGCTCGAAAAATCAAAGCCATGGGTATAAAAATGGTACTTTCAGGTGAAGGTGCGGACGAAATCTTTGGTGGTTACCTTTATTTTCACAAAGCACCTAACGCCAAAGAATTTCATGAGGAAACCGTTCGTAAGCTTAATAGACTACATATGTTTGATTGTGCGAGAGCCAATAAAGCGATGTCGGCGTGGGGAGTTGAAGCCCGTGTACCTTTCCTTGATAAAACATTTTTAGACATTGCAATGTCAATCAACCCTGAGCTGAAGATGTGTGGTAATGGAAAAGCAGAAAAGCACATTCTGCGTGAAGCTTTTGATGGGTATATCCCGAATGAAGTATTATGGCGACAAAAAGAGCAGTTCTCAGACGGTGTCGGCTACAACTGGATTGACTCTCTGGCCGAAGTTGCTTCTCATGAAGTATCTGACCAAATGATGGCCAGCGCTGATCATCGTTTTGCTCACAACACACCAGAAACCAAAGAAGCTTATTATTACCGTTCTATTTTTGAAGAACTGTTCCCTCTGGATTCAGCAATTAGATGCGTTCCTGGAGGTAAATCTGTTGCTTGTTCAACACCTGAAGCTTTAGCTTGGGATAAGAAATTTTCGATGAATGCAGATCCATCGGGTCGTGCAATGTTTGATGTACATCAAAAAGGTTATGAAGATAAGTCTGTATGATTTAAAGCTCGAAGGTTCATAACTGTACTTTCGAGCTTTTTAACTCTTTAGTTTGAAAATTAAAGAACGCCCATTACTTTTAACCATGAGAGTGAAGCTGGGAGTGTTGGGATCAACATAACTAAAATAAATCCGATGAAATGAAGAATGTTATAAGGGTCTTTGAACGGCTCACTACTCATTGATTGTCCTACTTTGTTTTCAGTTATGGTGACGTCAGTCACAAAATTGCCGCATTTTATCTACATTTTCACACCTTAAAAACCCACAAAAAGTAGGTTTATTCCTGTATTTTTTCTTATATTAATTTTCATTAATTTTTGTTCACGTTCCCCTTTAAATAAATATTCTTCTATATCATTGCATTACTTGATATCTCAGTGACTCATTAATGGCTACAGCACCTTCATTCTCAGTTAAGGTTTTTTTGTCTGGTTTAACAGAGTTAGGCAAATATGTTTCCTCAACATTAAAAAAACTTTTCATCATTGGCAATGAGTATAACGTCGAAGTAAATGCTCCCTATTTAAAAGACGTAACAGTTTTAAATTCTGACAATCAGCTGATCAGAGAAAGATATCTATATCAGCAGTTTCATGAGAATGTAAAAAAACTCAATAACTCTTCAGAGTCTATGGAACTCAACCTTCCTTCTGATAGTGAAGTTGTAGATGAATTAGATATAAATAAACCCGCTGAATCACAAAAACTGCGCACTCAAAAGTTCACAGTGAAAGTTACACAACAGGATGGACTCATCGTTACTCCTGATGCTACATTTTGTATGCCGACAAAGAGCGTTACAGCAGGCGATAGCACGAAAAGTTACACACCAAGTAAAAAGCTTATTGGCTCTTTAGTAAGAAGTTCAGATCTTGATATCGATGTGGCAATTTCAACTCTTTCGACCATGCCAGAAAAAATCATGCTCCAACTCGTTTGCTCGTTTAGTAAAGAAAGATTGACCCAGCTACTTTCACACTTAACTGAAGATAATTTAGCAGAGCAAAAATCAGGAGCAGACCTTAATACTCCTGAAGCACTACGAAAACGTATTTGGACAGAATTATCTGAAAATCACCCAAAACTTTTTGCTGAACAATCCATATGTTTGAATCTTACTTGTTCTGAAATTGCTTCACATTTTCGTACTTTGACATCAGAACAAAAAGTGCGAAGTTTCTTAGCTTTTGGAACAGAGAGAATGGCAGGTCTAATGCAGGGCGTAGGTTGCTTTAAACCATCTAAAGCTGAAGAACCAGCGGCCAAAAGTATTGAAGCTTCAAGTATTACCCAGAGTTCCGCTGACCAATTAGTCCAGCAGAATAAAACCTACTTCCAAGCCTTGTTTTATAATGAACTTCGTCAAACTGATAGAAAAGCTTACTCTAATTTTTTTAAAGAAATGTGCGACATAGCATTAAAGAGAGACTGCAGTCAGACTTTTTGGTGCGAGCTTAGTCCCCTAATGAACAAGAAAGGCGACGACATAAAAAGCATTAATACTGATGTATTAATTTACTTGTATAAAAAAGCGGTTGAATATGATGCTTCTTCAACACATGCAACTAGAAAGTCACAATCAGTTAGCGTTCAACTTGAGGACGTTTTGAAAGAAAAGAGCCCTTGGCACCATTACATGATCAAAAAAGAGTTAACAAGGAAAGCGGAATTAGCAAAGCATAAACTGCAAGTTTCAGCCTCAACTCAAGAGCAATTAACCAAGAAATGATAGCCTAGCCTTTGACATCTGGTTTATATTAAAGTCTTCGTGGTAAGTCATGAATAACTGACTTTCTCTCAAATTGTGCTTGAGGATCTATTTGATCTCGACGTTTAGATTCAACGTAATTTATCGCAATATCATTATTGGTTTTCACAGCCTCTCGATACAGTACATCTAACATAACTGAGCTATAATTTGCTCTTTCTGTTGGAGAAAGTGCCTCGAAAACGTTTGGATCAGCAAAAAGTTCCGGCGCACAACTTGCCGCATTTAACGTTAACAGCCTCCTTGCAGCTTCAACTCTAAGAACTTTTGATTCAGGAATTGCTTTATAGCACAAGACTACTCTGAGTGGATTTTTTGTTGTTCTATCAATGATTTCTTCTCTGAGTTCTGCTTCATTATTTCTCACCACATAAGATTCACCTGTGGTTTCACTTGTTCTTAAAACGTATTTTTTATGCTCCTTGCTTTTTTCTTGTTCTACTCTTTTTAAATACTTTTCATTCGCCGGAAGTCTATCCTTAGCTCTCACTCTAAACTTTCTATGTATCTCAGGTTCTGGGGAATGCAACATATCCAAAGCATAGTCATGAATTTTCTGGGTATCTTGAGGGGACATTTTTGGTGCTTTAGACCCATATAAACCATCTGTCATGCTTAAAAATTTGGATATTCCATTTACTTTTTTCTCATCAATATCCAGTAACGAATCTATTTTAACCAGTGCACTGCGTGCTTCTTTTGACTCGACTTTTCGATTTGCCCGATATCTGATGCTATTTTCTAATCGCTCTATTACTTTTCTCGCATTTGGGTCATCGGGATCATCAATATCTCTTTGAATTCTATATGAATCAATAATGTTATGAAGCTGCGGGGTTGTCATTTTATTCGTGTCACGTTTTAAGAGCTCATGGTCAATTCTTTGCCAAATACCCTCTCCCATTTTTACTTGGTGAGGAAGTTTTGAAAAAAAGCCTTCGTTGTCCAAAATAGATAAAATCCCTGAAAATGCCTCACTATCTCCCTCTAAATCATGTATTTTAATTAAGTCTTGTTTTACACCTGCTGCTTTTGTTTTATCTAAAGCCATAACTACCCCAAGATTATCTGGCGTCATGACAGTGGGCCTAGCTTGTGTATAGCCAATTTCCCCTTCATTAAATCTATCATACTGAATCCTATCTTGAGCCTTATTGAGTAATTCTAAGAATTTTGAATCTTCTTTATCATCTGCAACTTTTTTAGCTTCATCAAAAGACACTCTTCCCTCTCTTAGCAGTTCTTGCATCTTTCCTACAACAAGTTCTTCTCTGATTTCCATTTTCCGTGCATTTTCGAGTTGCTGATACTGAAAGTCTCGCTCATTTTTGGCTTCAATAGCTTTTTTTCTCTCTCGAACTAAATCAGCTGCCTGCTTTTCAAGCTCTTCTATTCCCCGTTTAGGCCTACCTGTCAGTTCATCTGGAGAGCTACCTTCCGGATCAACAATTTTAATTTGCATCGTTTCTGCAACTTTTCTTTCAGCAACTTCAATTTCAGGAGTATCAAAAAGGTATTTTTCAACTAAATTATGTAACTTAGTTGCATTATCCAAGCCTATAGAGCTAGTTACAGATTTTACATCTGTCGCACCGGCAGGATTTCTTTTTAAGCCAGGTATTTGAGAAAGCTCATCAAATTGCTCAAGAGGTTTTCTGAGCGCTAGTTGCTCCTTCATTCTTGGTAATATGTCCCGAACATGTTCTTCGGTAGGTACTCTCGATGAATACGCATTATTAATGATTTCTAACTCTTCAGTTGTAAACGATGAAAAGGAAAGGCCTTTTAAATTTTCATCTATAAATTTCCAAATTCCATTTTCATGAAGTGTTACTGGGGTCAATCTACAACATGAACCATCTTCAGCTAATTCAGCAAGAAGAGTGGCCTTGAGGTCAAACCCGGGTCCCCTATTAGCAACATCTAACTTTGCTTTAACTCTTTTACCCTCAGCTCTTTCAAACATAGACAATAATTCAGTTCGGGTCGGGCCAGGTTCTTCAGTTTCTAAAATGTATTTCCTAACTTCTGGATAATCCACCACTTCAGAAACGATCCAGTGCTTTGCAAGCTGCTCCAATTTTTGTGATCTATCAGCGGATTCTGGCTCAGATAACTCCAATGCAAAATAATTATCTTTAGCAAAACTTGTCATTTTTTCCATTCTTTGACGAGTCAGCCTCTTGTTTTCAGTTTGTACTTCTGCAGATTCCTTATTTAGTGAAGGAATTTGCTGAAACTCTTTAAGTTGTTTCTTAAATCCTGCCTCAGAGATAAGCTCTCCCAATACTACATTTAAACTTTGAACTTTAGATACGCGTTTTTGCAACAATTCAAGGGAATCATACTTCCCGCTAGCTGCAGGATACTCACGGGCTAATTCGGCACATTTAGCTTGTATTTCAGATTCCAAGCATTTTTTTAGGGCAGGAGATAATTCTGCTTTTAGTATTTGATTTCTGTAATAAGTTTGGAGCTCTTCGGGTGTTGTTGCAGACTGTATTACTTGGATTCCAACAATAAATGCAGCTTTGACTGGCATATTTGTTAGTGGAAGCCCACTGTGCTTTTTCATTGAAAGCTCAACTTGTTCTTTTTTATCACTAAGTAAATGATAACTAAGACCATTGGATGAGATTAACGTATATGTTTCACCTTTAGGGACACGTACAGACTTCATTTCAGGTTCTGAACTAGTCGCAAGAAAGAGTTTCCCTAATCTTGTTGCATTACCTTTTTTTTCTATTGATTCAGCCAATGCTACAGATGAATAACTGGCTAGAGATTCTGCAACACTCCTTTCTGAAAGGCTATAATTAGAAACTGATGTATTATCCCCAAGCTGTATTGTCTTTGCTTCACGCCTATGTGTATAAATCTCATCATCTAAATCAGCGATCCCACCAATTGACCCACCATCACTCGGTAAAGAGCTTTGGCTAATAGCATCACTTTGCACTAAACCTGATGCATCATCCAATAATGACTCTTCATCAGATGAATAACCGTTTTCAGAGGGAGCCCTATGACTACTTTCTGAAGGGCTAGGCCTTTTAAATAGTTCCTGGTGACTTAACGAATTTTGATGCGATGTTGAATGTGCAATAGAGCCTGTATCATCAGCGAAAGGATCATTAAAACTTGTGCTTTGTTCTGTATATTGTGTTTCACCAGCTCTCCTTAATTCAGACAAGCCTTGTAAACTCATAGCAGGTATATCTCTTAAAGATCTCGGACTGTTCATTCGCAACTTCCAAGCTTCATCGACCATGCTTACAGAAGCTGTAGATTGGCTGTCAAAACTATTTTCAAAACCTCTTTCATCAGTTTCAATAGCACCGGTTGGTGAACGCATGAAGTTAGGGCTAGAGCTTCCTGAAGATGAGTTATCAAGGGATTTGCTATCAGAATCTATTTCAAAAACTTCAAAATCAGCGTCATCTATTACGCTTAGCGTTTTAGCAATATAACCTTTTTTGATATCCTTACTTTCCTGCTCACCTGTCGCATATTCAAGAATTAACTCAGGTGATATTTTTAAATCAGCTTCTAACTTTAATCCGTTTACCCACTCCATACGTTTTGGCTTTAAACCATCAGTTGATTCATAGCAAATCCCAAACTGTGCAAGTAGCTCCTTCTCAGCAAAATCAAGTTCTTTTGGGGAAAGTTTTGGCTCAATTGGGTGTTTACATTGATAATCAGCAATTACATCTTTTACAGCACACGTAACACAAGCTTTCCAATGCTTGCTTAATCGGTGATTGGAAAATTTAATGGCGAGAGTGGCGTGTCGAAATAATTCTGCACGAGCATTAGGCTCTTTACATCCTTCTACAGATTTACGAGCCATTACCCTAATACCCATTTTTTTAGCTTCCTTGCTTACCTTTGGGTCTTTAAGCAACGCAAAGAAATTACGATGCTGTTCTGCATTAATCTCGCTATTATTGAAATCGCTGCTGCTATCAGCAAGAAGTTGTTGACCATTGTTCCAGAATAAACCGTAAGATCGCCCTGTTTTAACTAACTCCATAATCACATCATGCCAAAGTTCAAAGTTTTGATCTTGAACATCATCAGAAGGCTTTTCAATTTGATGACCAAATGTATATTCCTGCGATAGAGCTGAAACTTCTTCACTACCTGATAAATGAGCACCTGAATCTTCAAGCTGTCTAGCTACTCCTTTTTGTCTCTCCATAGGAACACTTGAATTTTCAAATTGTCTCAGAGAGTCTGTTAATCCACCACTCTTGATACTCATAGCACTGCCTTATTACTGCAAAAGTAAGCTAGTTTTTTTACTTTTAATTTAAGTCTAGTTTAAAATTAGACAACTACTTAACAACTAACGAACGAACAACTAACGAACAACTAACGAACAACTAACGAACAACCGGGCAATTATTGAACTACAAAAAATATTATCAAAGAGAAAAGAGTAGGCTAAGTGAATAAATTTTTATAACAAGAATATGTACGTTAAAAAAATGTAAAACAAGAAGTTATTACACGATTAATCAAATTCTTACACAGCAATGGTTTAACAAAATTTTAAAGCATTCCATTTTATATTAATTTTATTTAAATACTCCTTTAGTCCCCGTTAATAAAGATAATGCATAAAAAAAGCGATACAAAGAATGTATCGCTTAAATCAAACTTATGATTAATTAAGCTTTTAACACTATTTGCTTTTCAGCCATTTGTTGTAATAACTGCAAACAACCTTGAGTAATTTGCTCTAATTCCATCTGAGGATACATTTGATGTAGCCAACTGGTTATAGCTTCAAACGAAGTTTCTACTTCATGCTCCATAAATGACAAAATCTGAGCTGAAAGCGGTGTGAGTTGTAAAAAACTGACCTCTTCATCCACATCTCTAAACACACAATAAAACCTTGGAGTTTCGAGCGGCTCAATCGGCTGATAATCTTCACTGATATGTTGAACATCAAATGAGTATTGGGTTACTTTAGCTGATTCCGATAAACATAAAGTTGACGATTGAATATCATCAGCATCTAACGGTTTTAAATCTCGCTGAGACTGCGCAACTGAAACAACTAACTCCAACCACTCGTAATGAGCTAGCTCAAGCATAAAAATTGGATCGTATTCTTTTAGCTCATATTCAGACTGCAAGAAGATTAAAAACTCTTGCGCAATTTCAACAAAAATAGGAGTCTGACAATCGTGAGTGACAAAAAACTCTTGGACTAACGCTTCCCACTGCTTTTCACTATAAAGTGTTTCTAACACAGGAAACGCATTTGAAACAAAACCTTTGACATTATTAAAGAACAACTCTCGATAGACGGACATTCGTCGTTGCTCTATACCATCAGGCAATGGATTGGATGGGTTTTTAATGTAATCCATAAATTCATTTTGAATTTCAACGAAAGACATTACGCACTCCTTTTTTGTAATGCTATCGCTTGTTGCTGAAAGCGATGAATTTGGTCGATCTCAATGAGCAACTCTTGTGTTGAAGGTATATTAAAATCACGCTCAAGCAGTGTTGGATGAACACCGTGAATTTGATAACAATCTTCCAGTAATTTCCATACAGGTTGAACCACATCAGCCCCATGAGTATCTACAATGAGATCCACATCCTCTTCATAGTGGCCAGCAACGTGAATGTAAGCAATGCGTTCTGTTGGCATCTGTTTTAAAAACTCAGCAGCGTCATACTTGTGATTCACGGAATTAACATAAATGTTATTTACATCCAGAAGCATTTTACAATCGGCTTCATTCAATACTCCATTTACAAACTCAAGCTCTGACATCTGAGCGCCCGGTGCAGCATAAAACGAAACATTTTCCAAGATAAGCGGACGCTCTAGAATATCCTCAACTTGCTTAACTCTTGCTGCGGTATGCTTGATGGCTTCTTCAGTGAATGGAATTGGCATTAAATCATACATATGCCCGGTTCCAGAGCAATAGCTTAAGTGCTCTGAGTAAACATCAATATTATGTAAGTCCATAAACTTTTTAATATTGCTTACAAACTCTACATCCAACGCTTCTGGGCTACCAATTGACAACGAAAGTCCATGTAAAAAGAAAGTATGCTTTTCTGCGAGTTCTCTAAATTGACGCCCAAACTTACCGCCAAGTGTCATCCAGTTCTCAGGAGCCACTTCAAAAAAATCAATTTGCTCAGGTGTGCTTTCACAAAGCTCATCTAACATTTCACGGCGTAAGCCTAGGCCGACTAGGTTATTGTTCGTCATTGTAATACCTCCAATGGCTTCGCATTATTTCGAAGATACTCTCTTAAAAGTATACCTTCGAAATAGTACAACATATGTGTATAAAGAAAAAGAAGGCCAGCATTAAGCTGGCCTAGGTAGGATAAGCATTAAGCTAAGTGATTACTTAGAACCACCACATTTGCCTTCACCACACTTACCTTCTTTACCTTTGTGCTTCTTAGCGTCGCCACCACATTTGCCTTCGCCGCACTTACCTTCTTTACCTTTGTGCTTTTTAGCGTCGCCGCCGCATTTGCCTTCGCCGCACTTACCTTCTTTGTGCTTCTTAGCGTCGCCACCACATTTGCCTTCGCCGCACTTACCTTCTTTGTGCTTCTTAGCGTCGCCGCCGCATTTGCCTTCGCCGCACTTACCTTCTTTACCTTTATGCTTCTTAGCGTCGCCGCCGCATTTGCCTTCGCCGCACTTGCCTTCGCCGCCGACTAATTGGTAACCAGCTTTCATTTCCTCAAAGCCAAAAGAACCAGCTTGTGCAACAAATGCATGGCCCATTACTACAGTACCTAGAGCCAGAGCTACAGTGGTTTTCTTAACAGTGTTCATAGTGTCTTCCCTCTTTAACATTTAATTTTTGAAACTTTCTCGTATGCCGTTGTGGCATCAATCAGTCTTGTTTAAATAGACCTAGTGTCCACAAAGTTTATTTCACAAAAGCCAATTTAATTTTGAAGTACGTCTAAAAATTACGTCAAGATCAGACAAAATTCAAAATAAAAATAATATTTTTCATTCACATAATGAAAATTTTACCTTTTCTCTACATGAAAAAACAAATTTCAAAACTACCTTAAAAAGTTTTCTACAGGTACAATTCGCACCTCTCTACTTCTTCTAAAATAATTTAAAGGTTCTGCCGTGCGTGTAATTCTTGCCCCTATGGAGGGCGTTGTGGATGATTTAATGCGCGATATTTTGTCGACTATCAACCCTTACGACCTAATGGTTACAGAATTTGTTCGAGTAATCGACAAGCTTTTGCCAGAGCGTGTTTTTACAAAACTGTGTCCTGAACTCCTTAATAATGGACAAACTATGGCAGGAACGCCAGTAAGAGTTCAGCTATTAGGTCAACACCCCGGTGTTTTAGCTGAAAATGCAGCCAGAGCAATCGAATTGGGCTCAAAAGGTATTGATTTAAATTTTGGTTGTCCTGCAAAAATTGTTAATAGAAGTAAAGGTGGAGCAGTTTTACTCCAAGAACCAAATAGAGTTCACGATATCGTTAAAGCTGTCAGAAAAGCCGTTCCTGATGAATTCCCAGTCACGGCAAAAATTCGATTGGGCTTTGAAGATAAATCCAAATATATGGAGAATTCTATCGCTATCTACGAAGCCGGCGCAAGTGAACTCGCTGTACATGCGAGAAGTAAAGTTGATGGATATAAACCACCTGCTTATTGGGAGTACATTACGGATATTAACAATAAACTTCCGATCCCTGTGATCGCAAACGGTGAAATCTGGAACAAAGCAGATGCGGTAAGGTGTATGCAGCAAACCGGTTGTGATGCCGTAATGGTAGGTCGGGGAGCAATATCACTGCCCAACCTAGCCGAAGTAATAAAAACAGATAAACCAGAAATGAATTGGCAACAAGCATTAGACTTAATGCTTAGGTATACTGAAAAAGAGTTAACGGGACGAAAATCTTGTTATTATCCATCTAGGATTAAACAATGGTTCAGTTATTTAAACCGCCAATACCCAGAAGCTAAAGAGTTGTTTAGAGATTTACGTATCTTTAAAACAGCTGAAGAAATTACAGCTTGCTTATTAAAAGCGAGAGAAGAGTTATGAATAAAAGACAAAAGATTACTAAAAAAATAGCAAAAAGAGCGAAAGCAAAACAAAATAAAGTTAAGTGTGGTCATGCGGCTGACAATGCAAAACGCTCAGGTTATATATCAAAAGCTGAACGTGAAAAAATGGAAGCGGAGCAAGCTAAGGTCGAAAATGAAAACACAGAAATAAATAACACTGAAGAGTAAGTGTCAACGTTCCTAACCCTTTACTCAAAAGAGTTAGGAACGCACTACCCGTTAATTAGTCTTGTTCAATTAGCTTTTCTTTATTCAGCTGCTCCATTTGCGAACATGAAGAAGATAAAGGACTTGATGACGTTGGCGTAAGTTCAAGCTCAGTTTCGTCTTCAATACTTTCTTTCATTTCTACTTTATGAATCAGTCGATAAGCAACCCATACACCTGCAGTACCAAATATAACACCACCGACGGCTTGACCAATTAACACACCATAAACACCGTAGTATTGTGCACCTATGTACACAAATGGAATTGTTCCTAGTGTGGCCTTACCAATATTAAAAAAGCTGGAATACTTTGGCTTTCCTAAATTATTAAACGACGCATTTGCAACAAAAAGAGCACCATTAAATACAAATGTAATCGCAATAAAGGTGCAGAAGAACATCACAATGTCAGCGCCATTACCTTGTAAGTCAAATCCTGAAATAATGTAATCTTGAAGCAAGAATATGAGTATCGAAACCATAAAGATATAAGCAAAATTAAACTGCATTGCGTTAGTTAATGACAGTCGCACTCTATCAAAGTTTTTTGCACCGTAATTTTGCCCTATTATCGGGCCTATTGCCCCAGACAGAGCAAATACCATCCCAAAAGCAAAAGGAATAATTCGACCCAAGACAGCCCAACCTGCCACGAACGAGTCACCGAACTCAGCAATTTCGCGAGTAACATAACCGTTACCGATAGGTGTAGCCACATTCGTTAACATTGCAGGTAATGCGATCGCAAATACAGGTTTTAAGTCGCGCTTAAAATTATCAAGTTCAAATTTAGTACCTAGACCATGCTTGATGAACACGCCTCTTGCAGATACGACGAGCACAGCAAGACGAGCAATCACTGAAGCCGCTGCGGCCCCTTCGATACCCATTGCAAAAGTAAAAATAAAGATTGGATCCAAAACCGCATTAACCGCCCCACCAGCCAGAGTCGACATCATTGACAACTTTGCATCACCGACCGCTCTTAATGCTGCGCCCAAGGCCATCGCCAAGCAAATAATGGGCATCGAAGGCAAAATGATATAAAGATAACTTTCAGCAAGTTCAGCAGTTCGCCCTGTTGCGCCAATTAATGCCACTAGTTGAGGTATTAAACTGGTAACGATAATAGCAACAACAATACTAATTACGAAGGTAATCAGACTCGCATTAAGGAGGAGCTGCTTGGCTTTATTTTTTTGTTTGGCCCCAATGGCTTTTGATACAACAGCGCCCATTGCAATAGCTAAACCTATTCCAATAGAAGTTGTAAAAAACGTAATTGTGCCAGCATAGCCAACTGCAGCGGCAAGTTCTTCTTCGCCCAGCAAACTCAGAAAAAAGATATCTAGCAGGTCGACTAAAAATAACGCTGAAATACCAATGGCTGCAGTTGACGTCATTACCCAGATGTGGCGCATAATTGAGCCAGATACAAACTTTGCCTGTGGCATAAACTTCCTATAAACGTAAAAGGTGCTGCGCAAGTCCTAAACTTGCTGTGGACTTTAGAGACTCTATCCCAAATAAGTGAATTAATCGAACCCGATTATCAAATTGACAATTCTGGATACAAAAATCTGAAGTCGCAGGGATTTTGAGTCACTATTTTGGGGCGAACGCCAGTGTAATCTGATGGTAAACTTTCATTAGGGAAAGATGGCCAATAATTAAAGTGCTTACCCTCTCCATCAAATTTCTTGCTGTAATTCGGCTCCGCACTCAAAACAATAGTTGGCTTCAGCATCATGACCTGATGTCGAGCAGTTACTGCAACGCCTCAAGTCTCTTTGCCTTCCCATTTCATTCGAAATCTCAGCGGTTAAAATGCCTGTTGGTATCGCAATTATGGAGTAACCCAATAACATCGTTAAAGAAGCAACCCCTTGTCCAAGGGCTGTATGAGGTGTGATGTCACCGTACCCAACAGTCGTGATGGTAACAATCGTCCAGTAAATCGATTTAGGGATTGAAGAAAAACCATTTTCAGGGCCTTCAATCACATACATGATCGAGCCTAAAACCATTATGATTAAACTTACTGAAAAGAAAAAAATAAACACTTTACGAGATGAATGAACCATCGCTTTTAACAGCAGATTCCCCTCACTCAAATAACGCAAGAGTTTGAGCACCCGAAAGACTCTAAATAACCTAAATACTCTGATCATCAGCGCAAACTGTGCACCAGGAAACAACAAAATCAAAAAGCTTGGCAATATAGCTAGCAAGTCTACGATACCGTAAAAACTTCGAGCGTAAAGCAAAGGATTGGCACTTGAGTAAAGCCTAAGAATATATTCAATAGTAAAAAGAACCGTAAATCCCCATTCTAGGATTCGAATGACCTCACCGTACTCTTGATGCACTTCAACAATGGTATCTAGCAAGATTAAAAGGACACTAGCGATGATACAAACGATTAAGCCAATATCAAATAGTCGCCCAGAAGATGTATCAGTTCCAAAAATCACGCTTCGAATGAATGCTCTCGAACCGGAATCATTTTTTTGTTGTTCCACAATAAGTAAACTAATCAATTTTAGATAACATAGAGTAACGTTTATGTAATATCACTTTCAATGCTCAGTTGTGTAACAGACACATTTAAGTGATACTTTAATTTTATTGTCTATCTAGTAATGTATATGGTCTCTTTCCGCTATCTTATATCGATATTTTTTCTTTTTTTCTCTATTTCAGTGTTTTCAATGCCACAAGCCGATTTAGTTGTCGTTAAGAAATCCTTACGTCAGATGACTCTCTTCAAAAACGGAAAAAAGATTAAAACCTTCCATATTGCGATGGGCGAGAACCCAAAGTCACATAAAGTCAAAGAAGGCGATGAGCGTACGCCTGAAGGAAGATACATTTTGGACTATAAAAAGCCTGATAGTGCTTTCTATCGGTCAATTCATATTTCATATCCAAATGAAGCTGATATACTCGCAGCTAAAGCAAAGGGAGTAAATCCTGGAGGTTTGATCATGATTCATGGCCAAGACCCTGAATCAAATCTTAGTCAAAAAGAACGCCAAAGATACAACTGGACGAATGGCTGCATCGCCGTCACCAACAAAGAAATGGATGAGCTTTGGCAAGTCATTGAGCCTGGCACTCCTATCGAAATTTGGCCTTAACATATAAATAAAATGAATACTGAACTTTTACTCACTCGAAGTTGGGATGACTTTGTTTCAAAAATTAACAACTTCATGGATGAACTAGGGATCGAGAAAGATGCATTTGAATGTGATCACGCCGCCATTAGAGTTAATACTCAAAAGCATGCTGATCAATTAAGAGCATTTTTCGAAATCAAAGGAAAAATAATTTCTGAAAATGTTATCAACGGCCGCCCAATCCTTATCATTGAGTTAAACGAACCATTGATGCTAAATCACACTCAAGTACCTTATATTGAGTTACCTTACCCAAGTGAAAAAACATACCCTGTCGAAGGCTGGGAACACATCGAATTAGTCATTCCCGGCAAAGCAAGCACGATAGAATCGCTTATTGAAGCGTCAATTGTTTCTATTCCTAAAATTGAAAAAGCAATCAACGGGCAGCTGGCGGAAATAAAATTAAAACTGAGCAGCCCAAAAGGTGAAAAAGAACGTTTACCAAACCCAACCATTGCGCTAAAGAAAGCAGACATTTGTGTGAAACTTCATAGCCACTCAATAAAAGCAATCATTGAAAGCGAATTCTAAAAATCGTATTCAACTTAAAAGAGTGATTAATGTTACTCTTTTAAGCTCTGTAACCGTTTAATCTCATTTTCAAATATTCTAATTTCAGTATCTGCACTCTCAACTACAGCAGCCATTTCTTGAGAAATACTTGATTGCCAAGTTGCCCCTGCCAAATTGTTTTGAGCTAATTTTTTGTTAGATTTTAACTTTAAAAGCTTGTGGTCACGACCTACTTTTACCTTTTCAATTTGCGCTTTTAAATGGGCGACTCTTAAGTCAATATTTTCGTCATGGATGTGTTTTGATATCTGATGCTGAATTTCAAGATTTTCTTTTTTAGTTGGCGCATTGTTATTTTTAATCACATTTTTAGGGACAACAATAATTTTTAATGCCTTATCGGAACAAGGCTCATCAGAGAATGTCACTTTGTCATCGCTCTCACACTTATAAACTGGCGTTGGTGATGCATTGACATTCATCACCAAAATACTGAATAAAAAATAATTCCATTTCATTAGACAACCTCCGTATTTAAACCTTAATATAGAGCCATATAATGACATTAAAAACAATCTCTAAAAATTTGACTTACTGCATTGATGTTAAGTGATATTTTATGTCAGTATTAAACGTTAGGTAAATTCAAATCGTTTTAAAACGAAACGAGTAATTCCCCTGAAACCAATGGAGCTGTATGCATGAAGAAGCATAAAAATGAACCACAATTACTGAAGTTGGCCATTCAAATTGGCGAGGGTTATGCGGTAAAACGTGGGTTTGCTTCTTTCGGAAAAGGCACATCAGAAAGAGAAAAAGTTGAATGTATATACCGTTTACTTGTCCAAGATAAACTCGTCCAACCTTTGGCAAAAGATAAAGAAGATGGCTTAAATATAAAACACAAGCTCGTGCTTTGGATTACTAAACAGCTTCCTGATGAACATCCTTTATTAAACTAGCTCATATATTCGCTCGTACAAAGTATTACGAATTTTGCGAACGTTCACTTAACAGAAGTTCTACGATTTCTTGCCGATTTTTATAAAACTCATCGACAGCATTAGATGCAACTGAAATTTTATCAATACTCGATAACATGATTGGTTGTATTGATGCAGGAAAAACATCTATACCAATTGATGATGACTTACAATTGGGATCACTTTCTATAGAATTATACAAATTAAAAGCTTTATCTAGTTTTTCAAAAATATTTTTGCTTAATTCTTCGGCATCCTCTTCTAAACACTCTAAAGCCTGTCTGTCCTTTTTATAAAAAACGTCATTTTTTGAAACACTGTATTCCTGAGCGCCCTTCACAATAAAAAAATTCATAGCCCTGTTCGAATCATCTGTTTCTTTAGCTTTTTCAACTAAGTTAAGAGCTACTTTTTCTATCGTCTTAGCTTTCATTTCAGCAGTAAAGGCTGGCCCTTCGCCGCCTTCACTTTCGTAGCACTGAGTCACCCACTCTCTCAGTCGTAAAAGTATTTCAAAGTCAGCTAAGATTTCTCTCTCAGTTTTTGCAGCTAAAGGGGGTTCATCTGCAGACGAACGAACATATATTTGTTCAAGAACAGTGAAATAATCATCTATTTCCCTAAGGTGTTCAGCATGGCTATCACATAACACAGTTTCTTCTGATAAAATGCGCTCAGCCTTTTCAATCAATAGTAGGTTAGTTATTGACTGACCGTTTGACAATGGATAATCGCCTGCTGGCGCAGCTTGAACAAAGTAATTTTGTTCAACACTATGAAGTGTTGTCCTTTGAGTGCTTTCTGATGGCTCACTTAAAAATTGGCCGATGGTAGAACCTATATTTTCAACTGAATTTGCCCTACTAACGACATGCCTCCAACAACCTGAGGGGCATCCGAAGATAATTCTTCAGGTTCGATGATAACCTCTGGAGCTTGCGAATTTGAAGTACATACAGGATTTAAGCCACTCAAAAATAACTTTTTATAAGTTTAAACTATAAAAATAGAAATAAAGATGAAAATTAGATCAACTTTCATGCAAATATAAGGTTCGCTGTCTATTTATGAACTCGATGTATTACTAAATTGATTCTGGAATTTCAATCTAGCCAGAGGATAGTTGCCAGCAAGGATTAAGGAGCAGCTACAAAAAATATTCACAATAATCAAAAGCTCTTAACCTTAATTGCTGGCTCTTTCTCTTCTAGTCTTAATAAGTTCTTTCTGAAGGGCGAGTCGCTCATTGAGTTGAATTTCTTTTTGCTTCTGTTTTAGGGCTGATAATTCAATAGCCTTCGATTGTAGAATAGTCGCAAAGATAATTTCTTGAACTCCTATAGGAAACCCACCCAAACAAACAGAATCAGCATTCACAGTTTGATCAGAGCTTTCACTTTCTATAAGTGCTAAGCTTACAAGTTCATCAGAAACACCAATTAATTCTTCTAGTTCCTCAGCACTTAGAGACTTGGGGCTTTCAGAAAAATAAGTACGTTCTTCCACAGGTGTGAATTTGATTTTTGGTAGAACTTGAGGCATTTTTTTAGAGTCTATTCCACTGTTCCCTTGCGAACTCTGTTCAAAATTAGAACAAAGCCAATTTCTCAAGCCTATTAAGGACATCAATTCCTCCATGCAAGAGTCCACTTTCTCACTTGCTTCTCTGAGCTCTTCTTCATAAGCTTGTTGTTTCTCCTTATTACCTCTCGTTTCTCTAATTTTTTTTGCTGGACTCTCTAATTCTTTCAAATTGCCTCTAAATTCAGAATGAATTTTTATCCGTTTAGCAACTTTGGATTCTATGATGCTTAATAGTTCTGACTGATCATGTGTTAATTCAGAATGAATTTTTATCCGTTTAGCAACTTTGGATTCTATGATGCTTAATAGTTCTGACTGATCATGTGTTAGTTGTACACTGATCTTTTTAAAATATTCATCAAAACATTTCGGCTCACTTTCTTTAGGTTTAGCCTGCAATTCATCTTTTTCAGGAAGAGCTATAGGGTTACCTGTAATTTCAGTAAGAGATTCTGTGGGGATAACTTCAACCTCAGCTGTTTGGCTATTGGGTTTCTCGCTTTCGGCTTCAGGTGCTAATTTTTTTTCAGCCAGCTGTTCAAGTTTACGAAGTTTGCATAAGCTACGAACTCCTTTCCCTATCAATAATCGAGACCCCTCTGGAAATATCTCCATACCAATATCTACTTCCAGACACTCAGAAATCTCTTCATCTGATACGCTGTTAATTTCAGATTCAAGTTTATCTAGAACTTCGTCAAAATAACGACTGATTTCTTTATCATTAATCTTTAGCTTGTGGTCTGACTCCAAGCAAATACTTTCAACAAACCTACCAGAGCAATCGATGAACACTTCAGATGGCCATTCAAGAGCGAGTCGCTCTTTTACAGACAATTTACCTGAATTCTTAAAAGTACTTTCTATTTCATGAATAAACCACTCTCGATATGCTAGTAAGACTTCAAACTCTATCTTAGTTGCGTCAGCTGATTTACCATTTGTGGCGTACACGCTTGTATTTAACTCGTTATATTCATCTGAAACACGCTTCATTGCTCGTTCAATTTCTTGGAGTTGCTCTTTGTATTCAGAATGGAGTCCTTCACTACTTACAAGGCGACTCTCTGCTGCTTCAAGTAACGTTTTTGGTATTTTACTATCAGCTGATTGATACTGTTGGATAGTATCAGGCGACTCATGCTTATTGGTTGGTGTGCTGGTGAAAAAGTCTTCCTGCCGCTTACTATGCTGAGATGAACTTTGAGGAGTAACAGATAACTTCCCAAGCTTTTTCTCATATTCCTGAGTTGTAACTTGACTATGCTCCAAGGGCATGCTATTTGCTGCTTGCGTATCTAAACGTGGTGAAGAAGCCATTTTTTCCAACCTAGTAACTGTATTAAATTAATTATAATAGATTAAGATTAATGGAAGCTTTACCACAGCTTAAACTTTTTTCATCTTAGGAAAGAGTGTATTAGATATTTTTTTGATATTAGAAGAAAATAAAACTTTTTGGAATGTACGCCAGTTTAAAACTAAGTTAACAATCTTTGTCCTTATACAAGCCTTTTTAAAATAGTTTTATACGAAAATCAGCGAGTCTCTAATTCATTACTGTAATGATGTTTCTAGTCTCATTAATGTACAGTAAGCTTTTTTATTTACTTTTATTTAAATGCAACTAGTCAGGCTTTTAAATTTAGACTTGTTATTAATATTAAGTTCCAACAACAATCATTAAAACCCTGCCTCTTAAAAGTTCTCGTCGATTAATTTCCCCCATTCTTCTAGATCTCTACCATAATTGCTATCTGTACCTGAAAATGTAAGTTTCACATAAAGTTTTAAACTTCCTTTTAAGTCTTTTTTGAAGACTTCATCAAAATTAGGTGGATTGCTTCCATTGTTTTTCTTAAGCATCTTTTCAAGCAAGACTTTATCTTTATTTAAGATAATGCAAGACCATATATTTTTTTTATCATCGAATAAGTCTTCAGAAGGGTTATAGCTTTCAGCTTCAATAAGGTCCCAAGCTGTTTCTGTATGGCCGTTTTCAATCGCATATTGAAGTGCGCTTTTACCATCAAAGATTTTTTCTTGAATGTGTTCTTTAGTCAATACAGCTTCAGGTATAAAATGCGGATTCAAACTTTCAACATTTTGCTCAGCTGAAAACAGCTTGAAAAATTTAGTGAATAAGTTTTTTATACCTTTTGTTACAGCAACATAAAATGCGCTCCTTGAAGTCATTGCAGCTTCTCTCTTGATTAAATTGGCAACAAGCTCATCATCCCCCCTTTTCATAGCAACTCGAGCTGGAGAAGAATCAAGTGATTCAAGGCGTTGAAGGCTTTTAATTACCCTTCCACCATTAAGTTCATTTGACTTAAAGAGTTTATCTGCATCTGTACTTGAACCATGTAAAGCTAATGTGTTTAATGCTTCATCTAAAGGTACAGAATAAGCTACCACCCACTCATTATCGGTGCTTTTAGAATCTGTTGAATCAATCTGGATATCAACAACCTCTGCTTGTAATTTATCTTCAATATCATCTAATTGATGATTTTGTATTGCTTCATTTAGAGTTGCGACTTTATTTTTTATATTTTTTTTTGCTCTTCTTAATTTATCAAGAGACTCTTTAGATAAGTCTTTAAACTCATTCTCACTAGAAACTAACGGCGTCAATTCTTCTGGTTTTATTAATAATGGTTGAGGTTGAAGTTGAGGTTGAGGTAAAGATTGAGTATCTCCATTTGTCTCACTTAAACCTGATGTAAGCAATCCCCTATTGACCTCACTGGGAGCTGAAGAAACATTAGAGCTATTGCCCTGAACATTTTTAGTTAAAGATGTGTCATCTAAAGTAAGCTCTCTTGCTACCCGCTCACTTAGAGATTTTGATTCAAGTTTTTGGCTATTGGAAGTTTCTGATTTTGCCTGAACCTCAGGAACAGGCTTACCCTTCTTATCCCATTCTTTCAAAGGCTCCTTCTCAGCCCGTACTATTGGTTCTTTTGATGCTACAGGTGGTTCACTCTTTTTCAGTGGCATAGTTTGTTTCACATTTTCAACGTCTTCATAGTCAGCACCCCGCCTCACAGAGCTGGACGGGGTCGAGCTTTTCTCCGTCCTTTCAAATGGAAGCATCATTGCCTCCCTTCCTCGAATTCGTGCTTTCATAGACATAGTTGGGCCACTAGTAATTACAGTACCTTTCCTAAAACCCTCTTTTTGTTCTGTCGATTCGTCCACAGGCACTGCCTGCTCTTCCATCCTTCTAACATCGGCTTCTTCTTGCTCTTCATCTGCTTGATTTGTTAATAATGATGGTTTAAAAAGCGCCTTTTTATACTTGTCTGAAGAAGTTTTTTGCGTTGATTCAAGTTTTGCAAAATGTAGAAGCTGAGTGAAAATGAATGGTTGGAGTTGCATTGGTAAACGCTCCAATCCCAATTTATCGGCTTGAATAGGAGTATCTTTTTGATATGATGTCGATCTTTCTTTTAATTTAATTAATGCTTTACTTAAAAGCTCACAAAATGCTCGTTGCTGTCCTTCTTCAAGCCTCAATTTTGGCTCTGTGCTAAATAAATTTCTAGGCTCTACATTTACAAATTGTTTACCCATTTGATCAAGTTTTTTCTTGGCTTTTTTCGATAACTGACTAACCTGCTGAGTTTCTTCTGAGTCAAACTTTTCTATCAACCAATTACGCAGCTCCATAACTAAAACTACGTTCAAAGCGGTATCGTAATATCCTGTTTCACCATCCGGTGAATTACCACTAATTTCACCCCACTTTTCATCAAGCTCCTCCAGAAACACATTAATTTGTGCAATATGCTCTTGTTGTGCGGGTTTTAACTTTTCAAATTTCAATCTGAGTTCATTAAATTTTCTATCGTATACTCTTTGAAAACGAGGGGCTGGATTTCGGTTTGGTAATGGCGGTGGAGTTCCGTTGGGCTTAGCAACTGGTGGTAAATGTTGAGTTGATGGCTCTTGATTAACGTCAGCTTACCAGCTAAAAACATTCCAAGTTGAAGTTCTGCTGCTTCAGAGTATATTGCTTCTTCGGGATCTACAGAAATTGTATATCCATTAAAGACCTTATGGGGAGGCGATGTACTACCCTTTCCTGCGAAAGCAAGCTCTCCACTCTTCTGTGACTGAAAAGTGGAAGCTATTTGGGCGGTAACATTATTCGAAGCCATAATCAAAGAAACTCAAAACAGAGACTCATGAAATAGATAACTAGAAGTAATTTTAGAGCATTACGCTATTACAAAAGGTTAAATTTACGAGTTTTTTGATTAATTTATTTTTATACACATTTCATTAATTAGCTTGAAAACTAGAGTTTAAACCCACTAATTTGCTCAGAGAGTTTTTTCGCATCAATAGCTAGAAGTTCACCGACTTGAGTCGCTGATTGTGCTGATTTAAGGGCTACTGTAGCGCCACTTTCAATAGCCTGAGTATTTTCATCAACTTGAGTAGTCGCTTGTCGCTGCTCAGATACAATATCTGCAATTTGAGCGCTTAATTGCACAACTTCTGAAACCCTTCTTGTGACGTTTGCGATAGTCTCACTCACTTCATTGGCTTGTTCAACACCTTCATTGGCCTGCTGTGAACCCGAATTCATAGTTTCTACGGCTTTTGATGTAGCGGATTGCACTAATTCAATCATACGACGAATCTCATCTGTCGATGATGCGGTTCTGCTCGCCAAAGTTCTCACTTCATCTGCCACAACGGCAAAACCTCTGCCTTGTTCACCAGCTCGAGCGGCCTCAATAGCAGCATTCAGTGCTAATAGATTTGTTTGTTCTGCTATTTCATGTATGACATCGACCACCTTACCAATATCATCAGCATGCTGGGCTAATTGATTTATCGCTTCTGCACCAGCTTGAACTTCTTGCGCAATATGGTTAATTCCGTCAACCGTGTTCAAAATCACTTTCTGCCCTTGGTTGACATCCTCCTGAGCTGAAACAGTAATACTGGTTGCTTGCTGTGTGTTTTGGTCAACCGTATTAACTGATGCAGCAAGCTGACTCACTGCGGTTGCCACAACGTGCGTTTCTTGTTGTTGATTCGTTAGGTTTGTTTCAACATCCATCGTCGCCGTCTGAACTTTTTGGCTGGCATCTACCACTTCATGACTCAGCTCTTGAACACCACTGATCAATTCACGCATATTGCCTAGCATTTGGTTAAATGCGCCAGCAATTTCATTAAACTCATCTTTACCTTGTACGGCTAGATCGGCAGTTAAATCACCATCAGCGACTAGCGTAGTTGCTTTGTGAATAGATGCGATATTTTGGCTAATCGCCTTATAAGCTGAGAAAAAGAAATAGAGACTTAAAAGAACGACAGAACTAACAAAAGATACGACAAAGTACATATGGTTTTGCTGAAGCTCAACCTTACTTTTGAGGCTTTGGCTGAGTAAATCACTCGCAAGCTTGTCCAGCTCTAAAATAGATTTTTGTTGCACACGAACTAAAGAGTTAAATTCGGATAGTGTTATTTGGAAACTGTCTGGTTCAATAAGGCTGTTTTGGATTCTTTCTATTAATGTTTGAGTACTCTGCTTAGCTTTTTTCGCCGCTGACAACCAATTTGAGTCATGACTTAACACTTCTGACAACTTCTGGGCTTGCTTATCTTGCAATAATAACAACTCTGACAACCTCTTATTGACTGCAACTAACTGAGTATAGGTTTCAGGTGTAAATCGTTGAGCTGTTAATATATTTTTAGCGACTTGTATGTCTAAAGAACTAAACTCAATGACATCAGGAATCCTGTTGACATATAAATTAGCGAGATAAAAATCCTGTGGATCTGAATCTAAGGTTAAACCACTCTCTGCAGCTATCGCCTTTTTAAACTCAGAAAGTAAATTAGATAACTGAGTAACGTCGTCTGCGCTACCTGAAAATGACGAAATGGCAGATTCAAGTTCGATATACTGAATTTGACTTCTTGGATACTTAAAAGACGATATTTGCCAAAATGAAAGCGTCGAACGCAATTGACCTTTATTAACGTTTAGTGAGTTTCTGAGGTTTAAAATTTTAGTTTGCAGCGGCCTAAGTTGCTCAATTTGTTGCTTACCGTCCAACTTATTAACTAATACCTCTCTCTCATGAAGTTGTTGTTCAACGATCCAACACGCACCTAACATAAGAGGAATAAGCGTAACAGTTGCAAGTAAAGAGAACTTTCGTTTGAAACAAAGACGGTTAAATAAACTTATTCCGAATGAAAAAAAATTTGGCATGAATCGAACCCCAAAAGAAAACTACTTAATCAGACCTGTTTACGGTCTCTTTTATTACTTGTTATATCGACAGTTTTCTATAAAAGTTTACTAAATAATGATTTATTTTTTTCTTCTAATTCAATTCCAGAACTATCGGCCGCTTCAGGGAGCATGAATGTTCTTTTTATTGTTGACTTAGAGCTTGTGCTAAGACTTTGTTCCAAATCCGGCAATTCGCTACCTACTTTGTATTCGAGCTCCATTCCAGAGTCATCAACACTTGTGGAGAGCATGAATGTACTTTGTATTGTTGACTTAAAGCTTATGCTAAAACTATGTTCCAAATCTGGTAAATCGAAGGATGCAGGTTTACCTTCTTCTGGTTCAGGTCTTATGCTGCTTCCTTTACTTATTAAATTAGGGGGTTCTATGGATGCTCTAGGAATATCACAAAAATCATCTTCTTGCTGACTGTGCACTATGTCTGATGTTGATGAAACCTCAGCATTTTGGATGCCATCCACAATGTATTTTTGAGTAGTATCCAAAGTCACTTCATTCTCAACTAAATCTGTTTGTACGACACTACTGTCCTCAGAATTAAATAGTCTTTCCTCATCCGATGCCATAGATTCAAAACCTAATGACGAACAACTATTAACCTCTGTATGATCAGATTCAAGAGTTGAATCTTTTGGTTGTTCGGTCAGTGTTGGAGTAGAACTTAATTCGTTTTCATCCTCTTCTGAACGAACTGATTCAACACCCTCTTCATAAGATCCAGCGACGGCACCAACTTCCAAGTCCTCATCACCGTTTTCTCGTGTTTGTGAAATGGTTTTTACGTTAATTTTTTCTTTATATTTTTTAGCTAATAATTCCAGTCTCCCCTCACATAACTTAGTGAACTCCGATTCTTCGCCATCATCTTCTTTCACTAGAGTTATCAGTTTTAACTGTAACTGGTGAAGTTCATCTTGATTAAATACATCAAATGAGCTGCTGTCTTCGATTAAATACTCAAAAGCACCAACTTCTCGTGACGTTAATGTTAAATATAAAGGCTTTCTTCTTTTTGCATCAACGAGATCACATGTGACACCGGCTTCAATGAGCAATTCGCATACGAAGCGATTATTTGCTGCTGCAGCTTTATGCAATAGTGAGGTTTGGCCTTTGGTTTGATTAACGAGTCTTGCAACCGCACGGTTAGTGTCCATCAAGAGGTCAAAATACACTGGCATAAAACCAGTCCAAGTATCTATAAGCACATGTAGGATACTGTGTACTTCTTCAGGTGACAGACCAACAACAAGCGAGCGTAAAATAGATTGAGGATCTTCTTCAGCATTTTGGCACCAATATATTGCAAACGCTAATCTGAGTTCCTTAGACATATTTAATGTACATTTTTTCCAATTTGAGTTAGTTGTTTCTAGCTCAGCACCTCGTTGAAGAAGGTTGAATAACACTCTACATTGCAAACCTGTTCTTGTTGAATCTGTTTTCGATACTATGTAGCTTACGGCCGTTTTTTGGGCATTATCTTGTTTTTTGATTGATTCGCTTTTCATTCTCTCACTCAGTAAATCAACGATATCAAAGTCACCATTTTTAGCTGCAAGAATCAATGCGGTATGTCCATTATGATCCGTGACTGAAAAATCAACCTTTTCTGAAACTTCTTCAGAGCAAAAGTGTTCAATTATTTCCCAATTATGATTTGTTACTGCTGCTATTATCGGAGGTACAGCTCTTTTTGCTTTGTCAGGCAAATTGTATTCTAATGTTTCATTGCGAATCATTCTGCTGAACAGCCCTATGTTAGAATCTTCACACACAGCACCAATCAACATAGTATTTCTATGTGGTAGGTATACATTACAATCTACTTTTTGCCTTACTAAATAATTTAAATAATTTGGGTACTTTCTTTCTTTGTATAAAAAGCAAATGAACTGATCAGTGAACAACTTTGGAAAAGCGTTCGGAGCATTGGCCACAGCACAATAAACTTCATAAAGAAGCTCGCTATGTTGGCCATTAAATAGTAGTTCGAAGAATGTTTTATCATTGGCAAGAGCATTTGCCTGATTAAGAATTAACCATTTTATAAAGCTTGAGCGTGTACTAGGGTCCCTCTCATTAAAGATACTAAAAAGACATTTAGAAATAGCCCCATACTTTTTGATAATTCTGGTATGCAGCATATCCTTCTGTAAATCTGTTATAGCATCCAAGCTTTCCCCGTTACCCATCAAGTAATTAATTTTAGAGTAATTTAATTGTTCGACTGCGAGTTCGAATATCATTTTTCCATTGCTGTCTTTCAACTTAAGTAATCCAGTTCTTAAATATGCCTCAAGGAAATCCAACTGTGAGGTTTTCAACAATAACTGCTGAAGACTTTCACTTGGTCTTCCTAAATTTTTTAGAGACTCATTTGGTATAGCTCTGATCGCAAGCTCAAATGCAAAGTTGTCTTTCGAAACCATCAGCTGGTTCAATAACTTTCTGATAAATTGAGCTTTGTGACATCTTTTTAAAATTAAACTTCCTAATTTACGCTCATCTTCATTATTACGATTACCAAGAAGCTCTACTATTAAAGACGGGGTAACGATCTTTTCGAGTTCTGCAATAACGTTAATGCACTGAACATCAGGTAAGTGTTGAATAGCCACAAGTAAGCGCAATAAAGTATCAAAATCCTTTTGTTTAATAGCCTTCTCAAATCGTCCTTTTTCAAGTGCATATGTCGTTGATAGTTTAGCGCCTACTTTTTCATCCAATACTTCTCTTGCTGCAACTTTATATCCGTTTGAGTAGAGGTAATCTAAAGCAGTATATCCTTTGTTATCAGGTCGACTCAGTGGAGCATCCTTTTTTGCTAAGTGAGTAACCCAATAAGCCATATATTTAGTATCTTCTAGTAAATGTTCAGCGGAGACATGAGCCACACTTTGCCCTTTTCGATTTAGGCATGACATGGCAGGCTCAAGGGAGGTGTCAAATTTTATAAAAGTATTTTGATCTTTCGTTTTTGCAGTGTTTTCTACTTTTTTGAAAGCAGTTTCAATATAATTAAGTGCAGCTGTAACGTCTTCTAGAGTCTTGCTTTCGAAGTTTGGTAGCAAATGTTTACTCTTTAATAAATATCCTTCTGATGGCTTTTCATGAAATTGTTTAAATTGCCAACTTCCATCACATAGAGTCACTTGAAAATATACTGGCTTCTTGTTCGAATCAAACGCCCCTAAGATTTTTCCCTCATGACGCATTAATTGATAGTAAGAGTACCGGTTCCACTCTAATTGTGGAACTAGGTAACTATCAACTGGAGGGAAGTTAGTGGCCATAGCAAGGTTCTATGATATGACTAAAAAATCAATTATAGCGCCTATAAAATAGTAATTTACTTTTTTGAACAGAAGTTAATTTACTCTTAACTTTATATTTTGGAAGATAAATTCGTGCTTCCATCCTGAGAGTATAGAAGCGCTTTTAATTAGGGGGAGATTGATCTATTTTTATCACCTTTACAGCGATAAATTGATTACTTTATGCAAGGCAGAGCTGGTGTAGTTTGGTTATTACCGACATACAAAATTTTCGTTACTTCGTTTCCAAATAAGTAACCAATAACGCAGCACTTTTTATTTTGAAAGAGCGACCAATTTACGCTTTTTCTTTGTTCGATGCTTTTAAACGTCTACAGCTCTGTATTGTGACCCGCTCACTGAAGCAACTAAGCTTTACTGTTAACGCCTTGAAAAATAAACGCTCGAACAACAGAAGCTTCAATCATAAACGATCAAAAACCTTAGGGGCTGTTGAACATTGCTGAAAATATCAACAAATATCAACAAATATCAACAAATATCAACAAATATCAACAACCCCTAACAGTTTTAATTAATTAAAACTGTTTTCTAAATGCTCCAGAAGTAAGCCTACAGCTGTAAAATGAAGCAGATAATTTGTACTCATCTTGATATGCCTTAGTTACATCTTTAATCAATTCATCAGCACGTTGTTCCGGTACAATTGCGACCACACAACCACCAAAACCACCGCCAGTCATACGAGCACCACCCTCACTTCCAAGCTTCTCGTTCAGAATGTCAGCTAAGAAATCCATTTCAGGTGTTGTTACTTCAAAGTCATCTTTCAATGATTGATGAGATTCAGCCATTAATTTACTTAAGCGAGTAACATCACTTTTAAGTAAACATTTTAATGCTTCCTGAGTCCTATTATTTTCCGTTATCACATGCCGGGCACGACGATATAAAGTCGAGTCTAGGGCAATTTTTTGCTCTTCAAGCTCAGTAAATGATACATCTCGCAACGCTTTACGCTTAAAGTGTTTTGCTACACTCTCACACTGTTCACGCCTTAAGTTATATTCACTATCAACAAGTCCACGCTTGACGTTAGAATTCACGATTAAAACGGCCATTCCCGTTGGCAATGGCGCATCTTTAAAGGTCAGTGAACGACAGTCTAATAGCATGGCATGGTTTTCTTTTCCCATTGCTGATATCAGTTGGTCCATAATGCCGCAACTACAGCCAACAAAATTATTTTCAGCAGTTTGGCCTATTAGTGCCGCCTTAACACCATCCATAGGTAACTGATAAAGTTCAGTGAATGCTTTAATGACTGCAATCTCAAAACTCGCTGATGAGCTCAGGCCTGCACCTTGCGGTACATTTCCCGTAACCATTACCTCTGCGCCATTAATTTGCGGAAACTCTAAAAGTAACATTTTCAAAACGCCACGAACGTAGTTACTCCAACTATGCTCAGTATCAAACTCAATATTACTAAGAGGGAATGTAACTTGTTCTTGGTTAATGTCATAGGCAACAACTTTTACTACGTTGTCTTCTCGTTTACTTGCAGCGATGTCTGTACCAAAATTAATCGCAGCAGGTAAAACAAAACCATCATTATAGTCAGTATGATCGCCAATCAAATTTACACGCCCTGGCGCATGACAAACAACGCTTGCAGAATGTTTAAAATGAGCTTCAAATAAGCCTTGAACTTTGTTATTCATTTTTATTGTTCCGTATAATGTTTATCACTGCATGATCTAAGCCTTGCTGCAGCTTGCTCTGCCGTTAAATCTCTCTGAGATTCCGCCATCATTTCGTATCCGACCATAAATTTACGTACAGTGGCACTTCTCAAAAGCGGTGGGAAAAAACTCGCATGCAATGTCCATTCTGGGTGCTCTTCATTATCAAAGGGAGCACCATGCCAACCCATTGAATATGGGAAAGAGCAATTAAACAGGTTGTCATATCGAATTGTGATTTGTTGAATGATATCTGCTAATGCTTGTTTGGCTTCACCAGTAATGTCTGTCATTCGGTTAACGGGAAACTTAGGTAAAACCAAGGTTTCAAACGGCCATTGAGCCCAATATGGGACAACCACGAGCCAATGGCTATTTTCAACTACAACACGCTCTTTATTTTCAATTTCCCTCTGAACGTAATCATTAAGCAAATTAGAGCTATGCTGTTCAAAATAAGCTTTTTGAGCATTGTTTTTTTTAGTCACTAATGTTGGTAAATGGTTTTGAGCCCATACTTGACCATGTGGATGGGGGTTGGAACACCCCATCATCGAACCTTTATTCTCAAACACCTGAACCCATAAATACTTTTCGCCAAGTTCGGCATATTGTTGCTGCCAAGTAGTTACGACTTCAACAATCGCAGGCACACTCATTTGCGGCAACGTTTTACTGTGATCCGGTGAAAAACAAATGACTCTACTTTCGCCTTGTTCAACTTCCATTTTAAATAAAGGGTCATCTTGACTATAACTTGGTGAATCTGTTTTTAAAGCTGCAAAATCATTCGTAAAAACGAAGGTAGATTTATAGTTTTCGTTTATCTCACCGTTAATACGAGTATTACCTGCACACAAAAAACATTCAGAGTCATAAGCAGATCGAACCTCAGTATCTGGAGTTTCAACTTGCCCTTGCCAAGGACGTTTAGCACGATGGGGAGAAACTAAAACCCACTCACCTAATAAAGGGTTATAGCGACGATGTGGATGCTCTGTAGGGTCAAAAACGTTTGTCATTTCAATATCCATGAATCATTCTACTTAAATTAGTGTAAACGCTTACATCAAGTAAAATCAAGGAGTTTAGCTTGCAATTCGCACTCTAAAAATGAATACTGAAGGGAAGATAAAGAAAATAATGGTTATATGACTACTGTTAAAGACGTTGCAAAATTAGCTGGAGTTTCCACTGCTACTGTATCAAGAGTGGTCAATAATTCTGGCTTGGTCAATAAAGAAACTCAGAGTAAAGTTCAGTCTGCAATGCAGCAACTTAACTATCGTCCCAATACTGTAGCTAGAGCACTTGCATCTAAAAAGTGTACGACTCTAGGGCTGGTAGTGCCTGATGTCAGTGACCCTTTTTTTGGACAACTCGCCTCCTCTGTTGAACAGATTACTCGCCTCACTAATATGCAACTACTCCTAAGTATTGGAGGCCAAGATGAGCGTTCGGAGCAACAAGCTATTGAGTCTCTAGTTGCACAAAATTGCGACACTATGGTTGTTCATTCTAAAAAAATGAGTGATAACGCCCTCTCTGTTTACCTAAATGACTTACCAGGACTTGTCCTCATTAATCGATTCATAGCTGAATACCAATCACGCTGTATTTGGTTAAACAATGAATATGGTGGGCAATTAGCCGCCGAATATTTGGTAAGCAAAGGTCATAAACAGATAGCGCTAATCAATAGCTGTTTAGAAATTGACGATCCTCTTTTGAGAAAAAAAGGCTTTGAAAATGCCTTATTATCAGAAAACTTGTATTTTGAAGCTGCACCAACATTCGATGGTGGAGAAGAAGCAACACTCAAACTTATTGAACACTTGGATAAAATTACAGCTATATTTGCTTACAACGATGCAATGGCAATGGGAATAATTTCTAAGTTGTCTGAAAAAGGAATTCGCGTACCTAAAGATATTTCTATTATCGGTTTTGATGATGCGTTATTTGCTCGAGTCTGCCAACCAAAGCTTACTACTCTGAGATATCCGATTGATCAAATGGCAAAACATGCTGCTTTATTATCACTTTCTCTAAGTGGAGCGAATACGGAGTTTAGCAATTTACCCTCAGAATATTGCTATCAACCATATTTAATTGAAAGAAATTCTGTCTCTCTGAATGAATAAAAAAGCGATGTTTCATTCAATAACATCGCTTTACTGTCTTAAATATTTATAATATTAGGCTTTTTTAAACAGTAACGAACCGTTAGTACCACCAAAGCCAAATGAGTTACAAAGTGCAAAGTCGAGTTTTGCCTCTCTAGCTTTATGCGGAACAAAGTCTAAATCACAGCCTTCATCAGGATTATCTAGGTTTAGTGTCGGCGGTACAATTTGATCTTTTAGAGCCAAAATAGTAAAAATCGCTTCAACAGCACCTGCTGCACCAAGTAAATGCCCTGTCATCGACTTGGTCGAACTTACCATCAGATTATAAGCATGATCACCAAATACAGATTTTACTGCTGCTGCTTCTGCTTTATCACCAGCAGGAGTCGAAGTACCATGTGCATTAATATAGCCAATTTGATCTTTTGGTAATTGTGCATCATTGATGGCATTTTCCATTGCTGCTGCTGCACCTTCACCATCAGCTGGAGGTGAAGTCATGTGGAAAGCATCACCGCTCATACCAAAACCAACTAACTCAGCGTAAATCTTAGCGCCACGAGCTTTAGCATGCTCAAACTCTTCCATGATGATAACACCAGCACCATCACCAATTACAAAGCCATCACGGTCTTTATCCCATGGGCGGCTCGCTTTAGTTGGGTCATCGTTGCGTGTAGACAGTGCTTTTGCCGCTGCAAATCCACCAACGCCCATCGAAGATGTTACATCTTCAGCACCACCTGCAACCATGACATCTGCATCGCCATAAGCAATAGTACGTGCAGCAAAACCAATATTGTGAACGCCTGTCGTACAAGCTGTTGTAACAGCAAAGTTAGGACCTTTCATACCGTATTTAATGGATACGTGACCTGCAATCATATTGATAATGGTACTCGGTACGAAAAATGGCGAGATCTTGCGAGCTCCACCTTTCAGCATAGCTGAATGATTTTGCTCAATCAGTGGTAAGCCTCCCATGCCAGCACCGATAGCAGTACCAACACGACCAGGGTTTTCTTTTTCCATATCTAATCCTGAATCTTCAAAGGCTTGAATGCTTGCAGCCATGCCGTATTGGATAAACTTATCCATTTTACGAGCATCTTTCTTAGATAGGTATGTTTCAATATCGAAGTCTTTTACACTTCCACTAAAACGAGTCGTCAAACCGCTTGCGTCAAAAGAAGTAATCGGTGCAATACCACTTTCTCCTGATAGCAAAGCTTTCCAAGTGCTATCAACGGTATTACCAACTGGAGTTACAAGTCCTAAACCTGTAATTACAACACGACGTTTAGTCACAATATTTTCCTCTAAACATTGGCGACCGAAAAGCAAAAGAATGGAAGAATAAAACTGGTAAAACCAGAAAGGTTTTCGGAGGCCTAAAACAAAAACAGGCGGCATAAATGCCGCCTGTCTTCTAGAATTCAGTATTACTGATTCGCAGAAACGTAATCGATCGCTGCTTGAACAGTTGTGATCTTTTCAGCTTCTTCATCAGGGATCTCGGTATCAAACTCTTCTTCTAGAGCCATAACCAACTCAACTGTGTCTAGAGAATCTGCACCTAAGTCATCAACGAAAGATGCTGCTGGCTTTACGTCTTCTTCTTTAACGCCTAGTTGCTCAATGATGATTTTCTTTACACGTTCTTCGATGTTGCTCATTAGTTTTCTTTCCTATTCAAATTACGCACTTGCGTAAGATTGGGAGTAGTTTATTCGATTCAGCTAACATTGCAACCCCCGATTTCGTGGTCTAACCACGAACTCGAAGAAAATGCGTAACTTATCGCCACTCAATAAATCAAAGTTCCCTGTTGAAACTCGGTTAAACCATATACATGCCGCCGTTTACATGCAAGGTTTCCCCTGTGATGTAAGCAGCTGAGTCTGAAGCTAAAAACAATACAGCGTTGGCAATTTCTTGCGCTTGTCCTAGACGCTCCATTGGAACTTGAGACATAATCGCTTTTTGTTGTTCTTCCGTCAACTCATCAGTCATATCCGTTTGGATAAACCCTGGAGCGATCGCATTAACTGTGATCTGTCTTGAGCCAACTTCTTTAGCAAGAGATTTCGTAAAACCTATCAAACCTGCTTTTGCTGCGCAATAGTTAGATTGTCCAGGATTACCCATTGTACCCACAACCGAACCAATATTAATGATACGTCCAGCACGTTTTTTCATCATTGCACGTAAAACGGGCTTAGAAAGACGGAATAAAGAATTCAAGTTAGTGTCGATAATATCGCCCCACTCATCATCTTTCATACGCATCAGTAAGTTATCACGAGTGATACCAGCATTATTTACAAGGATATCTATGTCGCCCGTTTTTTCTTTGATCTGGGAGAACATATTTGCAACAGATTCTGAATCAGTCACATTTAACACTAGGCCGAATCCTGCGTCACCTAAGTAATCTTGGATTGCTGCTGCACCACGTTCGCTAGTAGCTGTACCGATAACTTTGGCACCCGCTTCAACTAATGTTTCAGCGATTGCACGTCCAATACCACGGCTTGCACCTGTAACTAATGCAACTTTACCGTCAAGATTGAGAGTAATACTCATTTGGGATTCCTTATTCTGTGAGAGCTGCCATTGAAGCAGAATCATTTACAGCTTTCGCTGTAATTGATTTATTAATTCGTTTTGTCAGCCCTGTAAGTACTTTTCCTGGACCAAACTCATATAAGCTTTCAACGCCCATGTCAGCCATCTTAGAAACGGTTTCACTCCAGCGAACTGGACTATACAGTTGGCGAACTAATGCATCTTTAATTGAAGCAGGGTCTGTTGGTGAAGCAACATCAACGTTATTAATTAGCTCAATGCTTGGAGCGCTAAACTTAACGGTTTCAAGTGCTTCAGAAAGCTTATCAGCAGCAGGTTTCATTAACGCACAATGGGAAGGCACACTAACGGGTAATGCAACCGTCATCTTTGCGCCCGCTTCTTTACAAGCTACAGCTGCTCTTTCAACGGCGTTCTTCTCACCAGCGATGACAACTTGTCCAGGAGAGTTATAGTTAACTGGGCTAACTACATCACCTTGAGCGGACTCCTCGCAAGCTTTTGCGATAGCGTCATCAGCTAAGCCGATCACTGCATACATAGAACCTGTACCCGCTGGAACGGCTTGTTGCATTAGTTGACCACGTAGTTCAACTAATTTAATCGCTTCAACGAAATCTAGAACTCCAGCACAAACTAATGCTGAATATTCACCTAAGCTATGACCTGCGACAACTTGCGGAAGTTCCTTACCTGAAGCAGCATAAGCGCGCCAAATCGCAACACTTGCGGCAAGTAATGCAGGTTGAGTGCGATCCGTTTGGTTCAAGTCTTCTGCCGGGCCGTCTTGTACAAGATTCCAAAGATCATAACCCAATGCTTCGGTTGCTTGAGAAAAGGTTTCAGAAACAACTGGGTACTGCTCTGCTAGGTCAGCTAACATGCCAACCGCTTGAGAGCCTTGCCCAGGGAAAACAAATGCCGTTTTAGACATGGCGATTTCCTCTAATTATTTTTATAAGATGCTAAATTAAAACTTAACCAGCGCACTGCCCCAGGCAAATCCAGCGCCAAATGCTTCTAAAAGCAGAGTTTGACCACGCTTAATTCGCCCGTCACGCACAGCTTCATCTAATGCAATCGGTACTGATGCAGCTGATGTGTTTCCGTGCTTAGCAAGAGTAAGTACAACCTTATCTAGGCTCATACCCAACTTCTTAGCAGTGGCATTGATGATTCGGAAGTTTGCTTGATGCGGTACTAACCAATCAATATCTGATTTTTCGATATTATTCAGTCGTAATGTCTCTTGTACTACATGAGATAACTTTGTTACGGCAACCTTAAATACGTCATTACCTTTCATTGTCATGTAGCTCAATGCTTTTTCTGTTTCGTGTGGACGAGCAGGAAAAGCACATTTAAGAAGATCACCTTGGCGACCATCAGCATAGATGTGAGTATTGATGATACCTTGTTCTTCTGATGCACCAACAACAGCAGCACCAGCTCCATCACCAAATAAAATGATGGTTGAACGATCTTCTGGTTCACAAAAACGAGATAATACATCTGCACCAATCACGAGGATGTTTTTATAAGCTCCACCCTTAATAAATTGGTCAGCAATTGAAAGAGAGTAAACGAAACCAGAACATGCAGCCGCTACATCAAATGCGGGAATGGTGTGCAAACCTAACATTGCTTGAACTTCACACGCCGAAGCAGGAAAAGCATTCTCACCACTGGTCGTTCCACAGATGATCATATCAATATCTTCTGCTGACATACCTGCCATTTCGAGTGCTTTAAGTCCGGCTTGATAACCCATAGTTGCAACGGATTCATCGGTTGCTGCGATTCGTCTTTCGGAGATACCTGTGCGTTCAACAATCCATTGATCTGAGGTTTCAACCATCTGCTCAAGATCTTGATTACTACGCACCTGTACGGGTAGATAACTACCAGTACCAAGAATTTTTGTATGCATAAAAATAGAAACTAACTATTAATGTCTAAAAGAATCGACTCCAATCTATCATTGATCAGTTCTGGAAGTCGACGATGAGCCTCGGTGACAGCTAAATTAATTGCATTTAAGTAAGCATTTTCATCAGCATTACCGTGGCTTTTAACAACAACACCACGCAATCCTACCAGACTTGCACCATTGTAGTGGTCGGGGTTCATCTGATTAAAAACAGAATGGATTCGTGAGCTTAGAAACTTGGAGAGAATTCGAACGAATAACCCTTTGGTTAGTCCCTGTCTTAAACGACTGACTAATAATTTAGCTATTCCTTCTGAAGTTTTTAATGTGATATTACCAACAAAACCGTCGCAAACGATGACATCTGTACTACCAGAGTACATATCATGACCTTCAACAAAACCTGAATAGTTTACTTGCGCAGATTGTTGCAACAATAAACCGGCTTGCTGGACTTGATCATTACCTTTGACTTCCTCAATACCGACATTTAACAGTGAAACTTGTGGGTGAGTTTTATTCTCAACGGTTTCACACACTACAGAACCCATCACTGCAAATTGAAATAATGTCTCGGAGCAGCAAGAAACATTAGCGCCAAGATCTAAAACATAAACAGGTTTATTTAGGGATGTAGGAAGACGGCCAATCAATGCGGGACGGTCAATGCCAGGCAAGGTTTTTAATACTACCTTTGACATTGCCATTAGTGCGCCAGTATTACCTGCACTGATACAAGCATCGGCTTTTTTATCTCGAACTAAATCAATCGCCAAACGCATTGAGCTTTTTTTACGAGTTCGTAAAGCTTGAGCAGGTCTGTCTGACATAGTGACAATTTCATCAGTATGCAAAATTTCTATTTGTGAAGCGAGCGTAGATGATTTATCAAGATAGGGCTCTATTTTAGCAGTATCACCAACTAAAATGAGTTTTAAAGAAGGATTTTGCCGCAATGCCCGCATTGCGGCAGGCACTGTGACTTGAGGGCCGAAATCGCCCCCCATAGCATCTAACGCAAGCGTCAGATTAGTCATAAGTTATCAACTAATTACTTGTTAACAACTTTTTTGCCACGGTAGAAACCGTCAGCAGTCACGTTGTGACGTAGGTGTAATTCACCTGTAGTAGCGTCTGTTGATAATTGAGCTGTGCCCAATGCATCATGTGAACGACGCATACCGCGCTTTGAACGTGATTTTTTATTCTTTTGTACAGCCATTGCCTGTCTCCTAGATTACTTGCTCTTCAGTTTTTCTAACACTGCAAACGGATTCGGTTTTTCCTCTTCTTGGACTACCTTAATCTCGCCTACAACCACATCCTTCGAACCTTGATGACATGATTTATCATCATGCATAGGAATGAGAGGCATGGCAGTTATCAATTCATCTTCGATCAATTGATGTAACCGTATTTCGCCAATTTCGTTGCACTCAATCGGGTCATACGCTTCCGGGAGCTCATCGATTTCTGCTTGAGTCTTACAAGGACTAAAACAAAAGTCGACCGTAACCTCTGTATTATAAGGTGTCATGCAGCGTTGACATTCCAGAGTGAGCTCCGTCACAGCCTTCCCTTTCAGGTAGACTATCCCCTGTATATCGACACCACATTCCAATGACACTGATACATTGGAACAGTCGCCGGCACATAGTTCATTCAATCGTTTTAACTGCTTTCCCAGAACTGTTCCTTGAAAATCAAGACAGCTTTGAGCAGCACGTAGCGGATCGATTGAAACCGGTATCTTTACTGTTTGCATAAGGCGCGCATATTATAGTTTGATAACGCTTGAGTCAAAGAAAAATTTCACACACACATCACACAAAGCAATTTGGTGCTTTTTCAAATCATCGCATTGAAATTAACGGAAGCGGAATTTTACCTAAGCAACGGCCTGTAAACAAGCAATCAACGCTTAAATAAATTGCAATCAATCGATCCCGATCGTTTCTTTCTATCTGAAAAAGGCGAATAATTAGTATTATACCTAAAATAAGTGTAAACGGAAAATTTACAATTTATATGGCGTCATTTGATAAACGTAATAATTAAGCCAATTACTCATAAGTAAATTTCCATGCCCATACCAATTTACTTTTGGTTCTCGTTCAATGTTGTCATCCGGAAAGTACCCTTGCGGAAAGGGAATTTGCTCCCCCTTGGCTGTATCTCTTAAATATTCATCTTTGAGTGTATTCTTTTGATACTCAGGGTGTCCAAAAACAAAAATATTTCTTTTACTTTTACTCGAAACTAAATACGCACCCGCTGTATCGGAACTTGCTAACAAACAAAGATTGGAATTATCGTAAATATTGTTGATATCAACTTCAGCACTCCTAGAATGTGGCACATAGAACTCTTCATCAAAGCCACGCATTAGCGGTTCATGTTGTTTTAAGGTTTTATGTTTAAATACACCTACTCGTTTCTCTTCAAGTACTTTTCTCTTCACGCCATACAGGTGAAATAATGCAGCATGTGCAGCCCAACAAAAAAACATGACTGACGTTACATTCTTTTGTGACCAATCCATTACTTCTTTAATACACGTCCAATATTGCACACTCTCAAAGTCGAGCCTCCCTAAAGGCGCACCTGTGAATAGCATCCCGTCATATTTATTATTTTTTATTTGTGAAAAGTTAAAATAAAACGACTCCATATGTTCTATTGGTGTGTGTCTTGATTCACGGTTATGGATTCGTAAAAGATCTACTTCTACTTGTAACGGTGTATTCCCCAATAACCTAAGTAACTGTGTTTCTGTTTCAATTTTGTTAGGCATTAAATTAAGAATAAGGATTTTTAAAGGTCGAATATCTTGATGCATAGCCCGTGATTCAGACATAACAAAAATATTCTCAGACGCAAGAACTTGTGTCGCAGGTAACCTATCTGGAATACGAACTGGCATAAAAATAACTTAATATGATTAATTACAAGGTCATCTTAGCCATCTAAACCCCTACACGTCCAGGCATTTTTTAACCTAATTGCAGTCGAGTAGATTCTTAAAGGACGTTCTCCACTGATCATCTTTATCGAATGTTTTATTAATCTTGTCAATGAGGGTCTTATCGCTGCTGTTTGATATCGCTTTTTGATAATCATCATTACCAAACAAGTTCATTCTGGCACACAATTCTGCATTATCTTTATGAATTTTCTTAATTTCATTATCAAGTGCATCAACAGCTGCTTGTGGGTGTTTTTTCCTAATCACATTTTGCAGCTCACGCAATTCATCAGATGGATTGTTCGATACTTTCTCACCAGCGCTCTTACTTGCTAATGCGTAAAAACGCTCTGCAGCTTGTTTAAACTTTTTAGCATTCATGCAGGTGTTTAAATCCGACATAATGTCTTTGGGTTGTTTAGAGAAGTCTACTTTTGAAAGCGGTGCGCACTCACTATTTTTTATCGGTGCTTTGCTTGAACAAGCAGCTAAAAGCAAAAAAAGAACAAATAATATCCAGTTACGATTCATAGTCATACCACCATAAATTACTGCTTGCTACTTATCCAGATAAGTAGGTAAGGTGTATCTAATTATAGATGCACAAGGAATGTATTGTGACACAAACTCAGCCATTTAATTTTTGGCGTAATTTATTACACATAGCAAGTTATGATACCCAAAAAGTGTTGCTTCAAAAACGAGGTATTATCTCTCTTGTCTGTTTTACTTTAGTCTGGTTACTTATTTTAGCTTATCCAGTAAAAAGTGCTGTCGAGCTAATGTCTATTCAAGGCTTTAAAGAATTTGTCTATAGTTTTGCAAATGCATCTAACGCTGCTGAACTTCTCAATTGGGATACGCCTGAATTTGCGGTTTATTGGTTTTTTGCGCTGTACCTTTTTCCGATGTTTAGCTTAGTCATTACGGCAGATCAGTTTTCATCGGATAGACAACGTGGAACCCTAAGGTTTTTCTTGCTGAGAACTAACAGAAGCAGCTTGTTTTTTGGCCGTTTCTTAGCGCAAATGATCATTCAAGGTTTACTCATCTTGATTTCCATTATTGCGACTATTGTTCTGATTATTTATAACCAAGCAACTTCTTTCAGCGATGTCTTTATTACCGCATCTTTAGTTTGGCTCGCACTTTTTATAAATTTACTCCCTTACACCGCTTTAATGTCTTTACTTTCTCTTTATGCGAATGGTGCTAGGCAAGCTTCGATGCTCGCTGTTTTTTACTGGGTAGTGCTAACAATTGTGATTGGAATCCTGAGTTTCTATGTTCCACAAATTTCTTTACTGGAATTAGCAAAACCTGGAGTACAAATTCCAACAATGTTGAACAGTAGTGGTATTAGTGTTTTACATCAATCGCTCATTCCAACCTTTCAGACTGTTGTGTTATTAACACTTGGGTGTCTTTATATGCAAAGGAGAGCGCTATGAGTCTCATTCAATGTAATGGCCTTACAAAACAGTACGGTGACAAATTAGCACTCGATAATGTCAGTTTTGAAATTAAATCAGGGCAACCTGTTGCGCTTGTTGGTCCAAATGGCGCAGGAAAGACGACACTCTTTAATTTACTTTGCGGCTTTATTTCGCCAACTAGTGGTGACTTACAGATCCTAGGCGATTGCGTCTCATCGACTAAAAATCTAGGAAAACTAAGTGCATTGCCGCAAGATTCTTTGCTCGATCCAGCCATTGAAATCCGTAAGCAATTTATATTCATTGGACAGTTGCAAGGGCTTTCGAAACATCAAGCTCAGGTTGAAGCGGAAAGAGTGTTGGAGATGGTCGATTTAACTGATGTGATACGAGAGAAACCGACTGCACTTAGCCATGGTATGGGAAAACGAGTTTCTATTGCTCAATCTTTAATTGGCAACCCTCAAATTGTATTGTTAGATGAACCTACTGCGGGTATCGATCCTGCTAATGCTAAGAAAATTCGCTCTATCATCCAAGAACAGCAAAATAATACTAACTTTATTGTCAGTTCTCATAATCTTGATGAACTTGAAAAGCTTTGTGATCGAGTACTCTATCTGGAACATGGAAAGCTTAAACAATCATTGACCTTGACTGAAGAAAGCCATGAAACTAGCTATATTTCGTTATCACTACAAAATGTCGATATGGGCGAACTGATTTCAAAGCTAAATTTACTCCCAGGAATCAACCGTGTTGAGGCCATTTCAAATAATGAGATCGGTATTCATTGCTCTGACAATAATAATTATCAATACGAAATTGAGATTATGCAATTGCTCGCAGCCAATGACTGGAAATACAAGTCAATTGCAAGGGGTAAAACGCTAGAGGATAGATTATTTTCATGAACCTATCTGCTATGTACAAATCCTTTTGTACATAGCAAATTTTTTAATGTCTAGGTCCATCAATGGGTACGAGTTTTAAAGTTCCATTATTATAATCCTGAACATGTGGCACATTGTGCGACGCCAAGGTAATAGCACCGATCAATGTCTCTACCTCTTTATCTTTTTGGGGATAAGTCACATTATAAATTGCTATTATGTCGTTTTCTTCAGGAAACCCTGAATGATAATATTTAACCGGGCCTTGAGTTTTTCCATATAAATATTTATCTCCCATAGCAGTTCTTAGACCATTACCTCGATTTGTTCTGATTGCTTTCACTCTTATTCTTTTTGAATCATCCCAATTACTTGCCCAGATACCGCCCATATAAATTCCGTAAATATTAAAATATACCGAGCCTGTTTCTTTTCCATCGATTGAGTAACGCACTAAATGGCTCTGACTCTGATTAAAATTAGAAATAGAACTACTCAATTCTCTAGTAGAAAGGGAGCTTCCCTGTATTCCGTGAGAATATGTGAACAAGCTGAAGAATAAAGAAAAGACAGCGGTTAATAATCGAATTTTTATATTGCAAAACTTCATTAAACTCACCTATTTAACAAAAACACACAGTTAAAATATAATGAAGATATTAAATATTCAATTAACCTCTAATATTTTAATAACTTTGTAAGTTTATATTCAAAGTCATTTAAGGTTTTACCATTTCACAACTTAATTTATTTGAATAAATAAGTTCAAAAAATCTAAATAACTTCAGCTTTCTGTATTGAGCTCAATAATGGTTTGATATCACTCATTTTAATTTAATTTGATCGGCAGTGTTATATAGGTTTACTTACGCAAATCTTAAGTTAAATATTAATAGGCTTCCACTCAACTTTCTCACCATAATGGTTTGAAATCATCTGATTGAATTCAGAAAAAGTCTCAATAAACTCTTCATGCCCTGTTAGGCTTGAAAAACAAAATCGATAGCAGTTGTTCTTCAATAAATCGTAATTTCGAAATTGAAAAACTTGATCTAATGCCTTTTGCGCTAATGCTTTATTTAGAATTGATCGATTTTGAATACAAGATATGTAGATGGTCGTACCACTACGATCTTTTAAAAAACGTTCGGGGGAAACAACCCTGATTAGTCCAGTTCCTTGTAATTCAACGATTGCGTTATCCACCCAGATTCCAACATGTTTAATTACACCAAAAACATGGCAAGCAACAAAACTACCTGCTTGAGGTGAAACTGAAGAATGACTTTGAGGCATGATTTCTCCTTTTATTCATGCCTCAAACTTAACAAGACGTGCTATTCCATAAAGAAAATAAATGTAAGCAGTTATTTTTTAGCTACGAGAAACTGGACCAACTTTGCAAGATCTTGAGCTGAATGCTCACCAGGATTAACTACATAAACACCGTTAACTAACAATGTTGGTACACCTGTAATGCCTGATAACTCAAGCTGAATACCATAATTATCTAGCGTAGTTTTTTTATCTTTGCTGTTATAAACCTTATCAAACTCCTTTCCTGAAACGCCTTGAAACTCGAAAAATGCTTTCAACTGCTGAGCATTAGTGAATGGACCTGCTTCTTCATGGATGTAATGAAAGATTTTACTGTGAACTTGTTTAGTGATTTTTAATTTTTGAGCAACATAATAAGCTTCTTGACTAAGGATCCAACTCGGACGTCCTGCGCCAACGGGAGTGCGCTTAAAGGCTATTTTACCCTTGAGCAATTTAACCATTTTATCAACAGTCGGCTCGGCTTGATAACAATGAGGGCAATTGTAAGAAAAGAATTCTCTAACAACTGGTTTAGTTACCTCAGGAAGCCCAGAAACCTTTTTATAATCTTTTCCTTCTACAAATGTACTTGCAAGACTCATATGGCTTACACAAACAAGTAAAAACGATAAAAGAACTTTTGATAATTTATAATTCAATTTTCTACTCCATTAACAATGTTCTATTGCTACATATAAATTGTCGAATTTATATGTAAAATTAATATCTCTGGTTATCAAACTACCATCTACTTGCTTTTTAGTCGCTGAATTACTCACAAAAACTGGCGGAACTCTACCTAAACGTTTAATAGCTTCAGAGTAAAACTCACTTTTTGTTGGATGGTGTGGCGAACAAATATTATAAATACTCGAAACAGTTTCAGCTTTTAAAACAGCTTTTACGGCATTTATGCAGTCATCTAAATGAACCAGGTTTACCGGTAAGTTTCCTGCATCCACTTGCTCTCGATTAGCAAAAAAACGTCCAGGATTTCTATTAGGACCAATTAAACCTGAAAACCTTAAAACACAAGCATTTTCAAATTTAAGAAAAAGCTGCTCGGCTGTATATAGTAACTCATTACCATTACTCAACTGACAAGCATCTCCTTCGTCGACGACTCTATCTAAATCAGGATATACACCTGAAGTACTGATAAAAATAATGCGTTTGTAAGTAAGAGGCTTGATCAACTTAAGCAGCAGATCCAACTCTTCAAGATAATGTTTATTACCTGAGCGTGTTCGAGGAGGGATATTTACCAACAAGTAATCTGTAACACAATCATTTAAATGATTTGTCGAACAATCATCGGATGAATTAAGCATTTGGGATAGGTCTAAAGCAACTGGGGCAATCCCTTTCGACTCGAGTAGCGAGAAACTCTCTGAATTTCTTTTAGTACCAATAACGTTGAAACCATCGTCAACCAAAGCTTCAGCAAGAGGAAGTCCAAACCAACCGCAACCAATAATAGAAATACTTTTCAAAACAAATACTCGTAATTATTTTTTTAGATTATTACATCGAGGTAAAACCTCTACAAGTTTAGGATGTTGCTGCAGTGAAATAAAAACTGATCGGGGAAGTCGCTTTTATGCTGGTTTTTGCTTCAGAAGATAAGTCATCGACAGTAATCACTTTTACGATTTCAATATCTTCTTTAGATAACGTTTTTAATGAAGCATCAGAGCCATCGACTTTACAGCACAATACACTTGGTTTTTTTACCTGTTCATTGGTGATCATAACTTTACCAACAGAATTATCAGAAAGTTTGACTAACGTACCAGGCGGATAAATACCCATTATTTTTACAAGTGCAGAAATTAAATTTGGAGAATGCTTTTTTGCACCGTTTTTAAACAAATGACCAAGTGCTATTTGCGGTGTAGGAAACCTCACATCACTCAATAAATTATCGAACTGATTCACCAAGCTGACAATTTGAGTGGATAGTGGTATCTGCTTTTCTTTCAATTTATCAGGATAACCTGAACCATCAAGGTACTCATGATGATGGCCAATAATATGTAGGGCAACCTTCGAAATATATTCCTGATCTTTTAAAACATTAACACCGTAATTGGGGTGTAAATTATAAAAATTACGCTCACTGACGGTGAGTTCGTCTTTCTTTCTTAAAATACTGTCGGGAACTTTAAACTTTCCGTAGTCATGTAACAAACTGCCTAAAGCAATATCTCGAATTAAATCTTGATCTACTTTTAAAAGCCTTGCCATTAGCATTGAAACAACCGCTACTGAAACACAATGTTGATTTATGCTAACTGAAGTATCATTCCCTTCAACCAGAGTAAGATAAGGTTTATCGACCTCTAACATATCAGCAAGTAAAGCTTCCACAGTAGAAGCTGATAAGCGATAAGCACCATCTGGGTCCGTCACGATCTTACTGTGCACAGCTTTAGTATCTGAAATTGATTTATAAAATCGCTTTTGGCTAACAGATAAAGATTTTCTGAGTAATTTACTCTCATCCTCAGGCAAAGGTTCATCCTGAGTTGTTTCTGTTGATTGTTGTTCTGAAATTTGCTCATTTTCAGCGGCAGAGTTGACATCATCGAGTAGAATAACATAAGGAACGCCTAGCCCTTTTATCATCTCAATTTCTACTTCAGATTTTAATATCACTCTATTTCTTAAAAAAGGGTGATTCGTCCATGATAATGGCAACTTTATAATCTGCCCGACTTTTAATTCCGAAACAGCTATTTCAGGCTGAGAAGACGATTTTGCCAAGTATTAGTTCCCTTAACTTGCTGCTTAATTTTGGAAATTAAGTTGAAAATTTTTTAAGTGCTCAAATGTAATAAAGTATACTCTAACATTTCGTTTTTCCAGTAAAAGAGTCAAAAGTTAGGCCACCTGTCGAGTAATTGAACTAGAAGTGTTAACTCGCTCCACTTTCCTCTTTAGGTTCATATTGGTTTTTTAGATACACTCCTAAATGCTGAGATTTGAAAACGTAGAGAAAACACCAAAACACTCCCAATACTTCTAAACCTTTCACCCAATGAAAAACGAAATCAGTATGAAGTAAACGAAAATAAATCAATACAACTTCCATGAAAATAGAAGCAAACAACAACCAGCGTATTTTATGAAATAAAGGATAAATCCAAGCTAAAGTTCCTTTTCTCTCAAAAACAATCAACCCGTAGATAAAAACAGCAATCGCACCAGTTGCAAGCGCTGAAACAAAGTCGCTTTTCAGAGGATAAAAAAGTTTAACCAGTCCATCTCTTTGACCGGCCTGCGTTAATGACATTAAAAAAACACACCAACCTTTAGCCAGAAATACCAATACTAGATATAAAAACTTAGGAGTCTTAACTCTACCTTTATCGTCGAGCCAATTAATTCGAGAAAAATCTAACATCACATTGTTTACTAATGAAGGAATAAAAAAGAGATGGGGATTCCTCAGTCAAAGTTAAAGCCCTTCGACTGAGGATTATCAACTCGGCAGTATAATTAATTCAAATCGTATAATGTCGGAATAGGTTGGCGTTTATGTTCAGTCCGCTGATAGATTGCGATAAGTTTTTGCTCAACTTCAGTGCTAACTTCACGCCCTTCAAGAAAATCATCAATTTGATCATACGTCAGACCAAGCGCAACTTCATCCTCCAACTGTGGAGCATTTTCTTCTAGGTCTGCTGTTGGAGCCTTACTTATTAGTGTTTTAGGTGCTGCTAAGTATGTTGCAATCTTTCTAACTTGACGCTTATTTAAGCCAAAAATTGGTGCCAAATCGCATGCACCGTCACCCCACTTCGTATAAAACCCGGTTAAATTTTCAGCACTATGATCTGTTCCAACTACCAAACCGCCTGTAAGTCCTGCAAGTTCATATTGAGCAATCATTCTCATTCTTGCTTTAACGTTGCCTTTTACAAAATCTAAATTAATATGCTCTGATTTGTTAATAGCAGCAGAATTAGCCGCAGAGACTACTTCGTTATGTATCCCTTCAACGCCATTGCCAATATTTACCGTTACCAATTTTGACGGGTTAATAAAAGAGCAGGCTAGCTGAGCTTCATCTTCGTCTTTTTGTGTTTGATATGGCAATCGAATAGCGATAAATTGATAGTCATTTGAATCGTGCTCTTGATTAAGTTCATCAATCGCTAATTGGCATAGTCGACCAGTAACTGTTGAATCAACACCGCCGCTAATACCTAAGACAAGTGTTTTACTATGGGCCCTAGACAGAATTTGTTTTATGAATGAGATCCTTCGCTCAACCTCAAGAACAGGGGAAATTTCCTCAAGGACTCTCATTTCTGCTAGTATATGGTCTTTCACCTTAGTCTCCAACTTAGTCTAAATCATTAAAACTTGTTAATAATCAGCAAAATAAGTTTATTTTATTGATATTATTAAACATATGATACTTCATCTGAAACTATTTCAGCACTTGTATCTAATATTTTTTTCTCTGATGGTACTTAATCTGAATTTTTGCTGGCAACAAAACATTATTTTGTATATAAGATAAACAGACATACTTTAAAAGTGTCTGCTATGCTTTGTAAAAGCCAAATAAAGCACAAACGGAATTAAGTACTTTATTCAACCACTAACCTAGCGTTTTGCTTCAAGATAACGGAATGTAATAATGCGAATACTGGTCGTTGAAGATGACCCACTTTTGTCTCATCATCTCAAAGTTCAACTTAGCGAGCTTGGAAATCAAGTTCAAGTTGCCCTCAATGCAAAAGAAGGTCATTATCAAGCTATAAATTATCCAATTGATGTTGCTATCGTGGACTTAGGTCTTCCTGATCTCGATGGTGTGAAGCTCATTCAAAAACTTAGAGAGGATGATTTAAAAGCTCCCATTCTCGTCCTTACAGCGCGAATGCACTGGAAAGATAAAGTTGATGGGTTGAATGCTGGTGCAGATGATTATCTAGTTAAGCCTTTCCAGAAGGAAGAGCTTGTAGCTAGACTAGATGCACTGGTTAGAAGAAGTGCGGGATTTGCAAAACCTCTCATTACAAGTGGAGACCTCGAGTTAGACTTAGCAGCAAAACAAGTCACTTTGTTTGACTCGCCAGTGGATGTAACTGCATTTGAGTACCTTATTTTAGAATACTTGATGCGCCACAACCATGAAGTAGTCACGAAGAGGCGTTTACTTGATGTTATCTATGCAGATCGCGAGGGTGATCCAAACACCATAGAAGTTATGGTCAGTCGCTTAAGGAAAAAGCTTGCTAGGAATGGATTAGAAAACCCAATAAGCACTATCCGCGGCCAAGGTTATAAGTTTAATCAACCATGCAACTAAAATTTTTTCGATGGAACAGCTTGATCACTAGAATGTTATTAAGCTCTTTCATAATCATTTTTGTTTTAGGAACTTCACTGGCTTGGCTCATTAATGAGTTACACGCTCAGAAGGTATACAACTTTCAAACAGAAGAATTAATGGCAGACTTACCTCAAGCCATTAAAAATATTAAACAACAGCATTTCGAAGGCTTAGATGATGCCAATATAATGGCAGCAACCAACCCCATTGACTTCATAATGGTGAGTTGTGACGAAAATTATAAGCAAGTATGGACATCCAAGCTAGCATCACACCGTAACCTCGAACATATCTGTACAAAATACCGTGCCATTTCATCACAGAAACCACCTTATTATTTACAGCTGGCTGATGGTAAAGATTATCTGATCTATTCAATACCACTTGAAGCTAACATGAAAAAATTTGAACTTCTCGTTTTGAAAGATGCTAAAGGCTTCAGTAAAGAGTATGAAGTTTATAGTAAACATACGTACGTTGAGCTTCTTATCATACTCACTATTACTTTTATTTTTATGTTGATTGCGGCTTTTTGGGGACTGAAACCATTTCGTAATATGCGAAAAGAGCTCAATCAAATAAAGAAAGGTCAAAAAGAAGAAGTCGATGGTTTATACCCTGCAGAATTCAAAACACTTTCTTTATCTATTAACCGATTAATTAAACAATCTCACGCTCAGGCTGAACGATACAAGAATACATCTGATGACTTAGCCCACAACCTTAAGACAAGGCTGGCTTCAATTAAGGTGCTCGTTGAAGATACTGAAATTATTGATAAAGAAGTGAAGCGACAAATTTCTGAACAAGTGTTTCAAATCGATAACTCAGTAAATTATCACTTGAAAAGGGCCTCATTAGGCCGTAATTCATTAAAAGATGAACGAACAGAGCTTTATCCTGCTATCGCTGAACTTGAAAACGTTTTGAATAAAATATATCAAGAAAAGAACATTTATCTTTCACAAGATTTAGAACCTAATATCAACTTCCCTGGGGATAAAGACAACTTAACAGAACTTTGTGGAAACCTATTAGAGAATGCTTACAAACTTTGTCTTTCTAAAGTTCATATAGAGTCATACACCGCTAATGAGACCTTTTTCCTAATTATTGAAGACGATGGAAAAGGCATCGACCCAAATATTAAAGAGTCTATTTTAGAAAGGGGCTTCAGAGCCGATACTCAACATGATGGTAGCGGCATAGGTTTGGCCGTTTGCCATGAAATCATTACTTCATATAACGGCCAAATCAAATTTGAAGACTCACGTTTAGGCGGCGCAAAAGTAGTTATTAAAATCCCAATTAACTAATGGGTGCATAAAGCCTTTCAGCGCGATTAAACATGACCCAAGACGTCGCAATATACTTATCGTGACTCTTGGGAATTCCACCTCTATGTGTATGAGTAAACCCCGCTGGCGCTATGACCATCGTACCTTTCTTAGGCTTTACTTTGCGGTTTTGGTAGTAAAACTCTGTCTCACCGCCCTCTTCTACATCATTAAGGTAAAACATATAAAGAACGACTCTATGTAAAGCTTCATTATGGTCATTCTGTGGAAACTGCTCTGAATGCCAATGATGATAACCACCGACACCTTTCTCATATTTTTGTAGGTTAATGGTACCACTGCGATAGAGGAACTTAACAAGCGGTTGAGCCCTTGGTTTTCCAAGACGTTCAAAATTATCAGGTGATAAGAATACCGATTTACCATTTTCATCGGCAACGGCTACTGAAACAGCCCCCATGAGTGCCATGGAATACTTTGTAAAATAGTCTGCCGCTTTGTCAAGCGTGTAACCTAAGAGTTCGTTCTTTACGGCTGCTAAATCTGGGTAGGTATCTAAAGTAAGGTCATGACTGTTTTTCTTTTCTTTATCAACCCCATGTCCAGTAGACCCATCTCTCACACCCTTATGAGATTCAAAGGTGTGTATTAAACGATCACAAAATTCTGCCGAAAGTGCATCGGGGTATACTTCAATAAAATCCATATTAATACTCGGCTTACCACAAAGTATTTAAGATAACATTTTATTAACTGAATATTCCAATTCTTATTAGGGGCTTCTAATAAGAACTGGTCATTAGAATAAGGTTATAGCCAGCGCTTCTGTTTAAAAAAGAAGTAAGTACCTGCTGCACTTGCAAGCATTAAAGCAATTGCCATCGGATAGCCTAACTTCCATGATAACTCAGGCATATCAACAAAGTTCATTCCATAGCTACTTGCGATAAGTGTAGGAGGTAAAAATACCACTGCTGCAACTGAGAAAATTTTAATAATACGATTTTGCTGAAGACTGGTGAAACCCATAGCAGCATCGAGCAAAAAGTTTAATTTATCGAAAATAAACTGACTGTGAGGCATTAGTGATTCGATATCAGCAAGCATCTCACGGATGTCTTTTAAATCTTCATCGGTCATACGACCACGGTAATAACGTTGCATATAACGGAGTGAACGCTGTGTATCGAGCAAACTCAGTCGAATCTTACCGTTGGAATCTTCTTGGAGAGTGATCAATTTAAACACATCATCAAGTTCTTCACTTTCAAACACTTCAGCGCCAACATTCTCAAGCACTGTATATACATCTTCAATAAGATCTGAAAGGTAATCTACTTTGAGATTAAAAAATTCAAGAAATAACTCTTGTGGTGTGCTCACCTTTAAACGGCCAAGGCGGAGGTAGTTCCTTAATAAGCGAACCAGACCGACATCTTCCTCACGTATTGTTAGTAAGAAGCTATCACGGACATTAAATGAGATATTTACCGCTCTAACATCTTGCCCAACACGTTGCGGAAATAAAGAATTAATATGAAGTCCATCGGCATTTTGGTAAAAACGAGCAGAAGCCTCAATATCATTAATATCTTCTTCATCAGGCACTTCTTCGACAGAGAACCGACTTAACCACTCACGTTCTTCATCTTCGGGTTTGTATAAATCTAGCCATAGCGTTTGCTCAGGAACATCGTCCTCAACAGTGAGTTCTTTTATCGTCAGGCGGCGGTTTTTATATAGGTAAGCTGTGATCATAAATGCACCTATCTCCGTCAATTTAACTTATTGACATGCTATGGTTAATTTTGTCGGCTAGTGTACCTGATAAAATTTTTATATAAAGATTTTGTTTAGTCGGTGTAGGTAAAATAAAATATTAGTTGTTACTTTTACAATCGAGAAAGGGATTGAAGCGCCTGATTTGCAGAAAATCTCGCTTTAGAATCTACAAGCAGTAAACCTCTGATGGTAGATTCTATATAAGAGGGAGTAATATATTGGCTAAATATTTTATCAAGTTCGCACGTTATGAAAGATTGATCGAGTAGATTAATCTTATTTGAATCATATATACACTCAATAAAAACTGAGTGATTATTTGTACCAATTGTCATTTGCAAAATTAATAATCCAACACTCCAAAGGTCCGATTTTGTAGTGATGTTCTTGTCATCCATGAAATATTCAGGGGCTTTAACGTTTATAGAACCAGACGAATGTTCCAATTTAGGCTGCTGACATTCATCATAAGTGGCGGCAATACCTGAGTGACCACTCGCCGAGTCAAAATCAATTATTTTCAAATGTTTTCTAGTGTTATCAACAAACATTACATTGTTTTGTTTCAAATCTTGATGAAATATACCTAACTTTCCAATGTACCGAACTGCGAAAAGCAGTTGTTTAGAATATTCGACGACTTTTGATGATTCAAGACCTCTAACGTCGGGAACTGTATCAGCAAGCGTTCCCCCATCTAATCGCTCTAAGAGTATATATGGAACTCTGTCGACTGTTACTCCTGAATGTATATACTGCACAATATATTGCATTTCAAAAGCGTCAGGTTGCTTACTCAATGCGTTAAGAATTGCAGCTTCTTTCCTCAGCATATTTGCGCCGACATACTCCAGGTGACTTGTTCCATCAATGGGAGCGCAAAATGTTCTTTTATAGACGCACTGCCTTAACGAACCTTTTAGCAGGCAAGGTACAATATAAGAGGTTCCACCCTGACTGTTCTCAGGTAATTGATTTGATGATTTACTCACATATCTTTCGAAAAATCGGTCTGCGCTCGGCGTATAAAATGTAAACAACTTACCCGCAATATTAATATGACTCGAAGAAATAAGAAAGTATGAGTCATCGTAGTTAATGCATTCTGTTTGCTCTTTTAAAGAAAGAACTGATGAATCATCTTCGAGTAATAGACTATCAATATCATCATTATTTGGTACTAATGCGAGAGCATCTATGAAAAAGGTCGGTACCGAGATTATCGACATGATGATTTTGCTGTAATTATAAGAGCTTAAATAATAAGTCGAATAACAATGAATATAAATAAGGATGAACAGAACTTAAGATTCTGTTCATGAAAAAGGCCAGCAAATGCTGACCTTTTAACCAAATTAGTAATTTAGATTACCAACCAGTTTTTGTACGTAATGCTTTACCGATATCAGCTAGAGAGCGAACCGTAGTTACACCCGCAGCTTCTAAAGCAGCAAATTTTTCATCAGCTGTACCTTTACCGCCAGCGATGATTGCGCCAGCATGACCCATACGCTTACCAGCAGGAGCAGTAACACCCGCAATGTAAGAAACAACAGGTTTAGTTACGTTGGCTTTGATGTATTCAGCAGCTTCTTCTTCAGCAGTACCGCCAATCTCACCAATCATAACGATAGCTTCAGTACCTTCGTCGTTTTGGAACATTTCTAAAACGTCGATGAAGTTTGTACCTGGAATTGGATCACCACCAATACCAACACAAGTAGATTGACCAAAACCTTCATCAGTCGTTTGCTTAACGGCTTCGTAAGTTAAAGTACCAGAACGTGAAACGATACCTACTTTACCTGGCTTGTGAATGTGACCAGGCATAATACCAATCTTACATTCACCAGGAGTGATAACACCTGGGCAGTTAGGGCCAATCATACGAACGCCAGTTTCAGCTAATTTAACTTTAACTTCTAGCATATCGATTGTTGGGATGCCTTCAGTAATACAAACGATTAGCTCAATGCCACCGTCGATTGCTTCAAGGATTGCATCTTTACAGAAAGGAGCTGGTACATAAATAACTGAAGCAGTAGCGCCAGTTTCAGCAACGGCATCTTTTACTGTGTTGAATACAGGTAGATCAAGGTGTACTTGACCGCCTTTACCTGGAGACACGCCACCAACCATTTTTGTACCGTAAGCAATAGCTTGCTCAGAATGGAAAGTACCTTGACCACCAGTGAAACCCTGACAGATTACTTTAGTATCTTTATTAATTAATACAGACATTATTTGCCCTCCGCAGCAGCAACAACTTTTTCAGCAGCGTCAGTCAATGATTCAGCTGCAATAATGTCAAGATCAGAGCTTGCTAATACTTCACGACCAAGTTCAGCATTAGTACCTTCAAGACGAACAACAACAGGAACTTGAACACCCACTTCTTTAACTGCACCAATGATGCCTTCAGCAATCATGTCACAACGTACGATGCCACCAAAGATGTTCACTAGAACCGCTTTAACGTTATCATCAGAAAGAATGATCTTGAATGCTTCAGCAACACGTTCTTTAGTTGCACCGCCACCTACGTCTAGGAAGTTAGCTGGCTTTCCGCCATGTAGGTTTACGATGTCCATTGTACCCATTGCTAGGCCAGCACCATTAACCATACAACCAACGTTTCCATCTAGTGCAACGTAGTTAAGTTCAAACTTAGCTGCGTGTGCTTCACGTGGATCGTCCTGTGAAGGATCGTGCATTTCACGAATTTTAGGCTGACGGAACAATGCGTTACCATCAACACCAATTTTTCCGTCTAGACAGTGAATGTTGCCTTCTTCAGTGATTACTAGAGGGTTAATTTCTAGTAGTGCGAAATCATGGTCATTGAACATGTTCGCAAGACCCATAAACACTTTAGTGAACTGCTTCATTTGAGTTGGTGTTAAACCTAACTTGAAGCCAAGATCACGTGCTTGGTAAGTTTGTGGACCGACCAATGGATCGATGATTGCTTTGTGAATCAACTCTGGAGTTTCTTCAGCAACTGTTTCAATCTCAACACCACCTTCTGTAGATGCCATGAACACAACACGTTGTGTACCACGGTCAACAACAGCACCTAGGTATAATTCATTTGCAATATCAGTACAGCTTTCAACTAGAATCTTAGCAACTGGCTGACCGCCTTCATCTGTTTGGTAAGTAACAAGATTTTTACCAAGCCACTGTTCAGCAAATGCTCTGATTTCTTCTTTATCGCCTGTAACTTTTACGCCACCTGCTTTACCACGGCCGCCTGCGTGTACTTGACACTTAACAACCCACATATCACCGCCAATACGTCCAGCAGCTTCAACAGCTTCTTGGGCTGTATCACATGCGAAACCTTCAGACACTGGCAAACCATATTCGGCAAACAATTGTTTTGCCTGATACTCATGCAAATTCATGATGATCTATCCGTATACTACTTATAAATATAAAACCGGCCCGATTGGGCCAGTCACTAGGGTAATGTCTCGCTATAACTTATAGATCAAGTAATAGACGAGTTGGATCTTCTAAGAAGTCTTTAATCGCAACCAAGAAGCCAACTGACTCACGTCCATCAACAATACGATGGTCATAAGAAAGTGCGAGGTACATCATAGGCAAGATTTCAACTTGCCCATTAACTGCCATTGGACGATCTTTAATAGCATGCATGCCTAAGATCGCACTTTGTGGCAGATTAAGAATTGGCGTTGACATTAATGAACCGAAAACACCACCGTTAGTTACAGTGAAGTTACCGCCAGTCATATCAGCGACGGTAAGTTTACCATCTCTGCCTTTAATTGCTAACTCTCTCACATTTTTTTCAATATCTGCGAGGCTCATCTTATCTGTATCACGTAAAACTGGTGTTACAAGACCACGAGGAGTTGATACCGCAATGCTTACATCAAAGTAGTTATGATAAACAATATCATCACCGTCAATTGAAGCATTTACTTCAGGAAAACGTTTAAGCGCTTCTGTTACCGCTTTAATGTAGAAAGACATGAAACCTAAACGAGTACCATGACGCTCTTCAAAGATATCTTTATACTGCTTACGGATATCCATGATCGGCTTCATGTTGATTTCGTTAAACGTCGTCAACATGGCCGTAGAGTTTTTCGCTTCAAGTAGACGGTTAGCAATAGTCTTACGTAAACGTGTCATAGGAACACGCTTCTCGCTACGACCTTCAGCTACTGGCGCTACAGGTGCAGCTGCCGCTGCAGGAGCTGCTGAAGCTTTAGACTTAACAAAACCTTCAACGTCTTCTTTCGTTACACGACCACCAACACCTGTACCTTTGATTTGCGAAGCATCAAGATTGTGCTCAGCAACTAGGCGACGAACTGATGGGCTTAATGCGTCATTTGACTCATCTGCAGCAGGCGCTGACTCAGCCGCTGGTGCTGAAGCCTCAGCTTTAGATACTTCTTGTCCAGCTACTGCACCTGGGTTTAGCTTTGCAATCACTTGCTCGCCTAAAACAGTTTCGCCTTCTGGGAAAAGGATTTCTCCCATTTGACCGTCAGCCTCAGCAACAACTTCCAGTACAACTTTGTCCGTCTCAATATCAACCAAATTTTGGTCACGCTCTACAGCGTCACCAGGTTGAACATGCCAAGTTGCGATGGTTGCATCTGCGACTGATTCTGGCAGTACGGGTACCTTAATATCGATACTCATAGAAAACTATCCTTTAACCTATTTACTAATATTTAATGCATCATTAACTAATGCTTCTTGTTGATGCATATGTAAGCCAGCATAACCGCATGCAGGAGCAGCAGAAGCTTCACGACCTGCGTAGGTCAATTTAGCGCCTGTTGGAAGTGCGGCTGTAAAGTGATGTTGGCTGCAATACCAAGCCCCTTGGTTCTGAGGCTCTTCTTGGCACCAAACAAAATCTTTAACGTGCTGATAATCAGCTAATGCTTTGCCCATTTCCGCATGTGGGAATGGATAAAGTTGTTCAATACGAACGATAGCTACATTACCGATTTCATTTTTACGTCGCTTATCAAGCAAATCGTAATAAACCTTGCCACTACACATAACGACTCGGTCTACTTTGCTTGCATCTAATTCATCCGTTTCACCAATCACATTTTGGAAGGTTCCGTGTGATAGTTCATCAAACGAAGAAACAGCTAGAGGATGACGAAGCAATGACTTAGGAGACATCACCACTAATGGTCGACGCATCGGGCGAACCACTTGACGTCGAATCATGTGATAAACCTGAGCAGGAGTCGAAGGAACACATACTTGCATATTGTGGTTTGCACACAACTGCAAGAAACGCTCTAAACGTGCGCTTGAGTGTTCTGGGCCTTGACCTTCATAGCCATGTGGTAACAGCATAGTTAAGCCACATAAGCGACCCCACTTTTGTTCACCTGACGATAAGAATTGATCGATTACTACTTGAGCACAGTTAGCGAAATCACCGAATTGTGCTTCCCAAATGGTTAAACCGCTCGGCTCTGCTGTTGCATAGCCATATTCGAATGCAAGCACTGAAGCTTCAGATAGTACTGAATCAGTGATATCAATCGGACCTTGCTTTTCAGATAAATTACGAAGAGGCATATAAGTCGTCGCATCTTTTTGGTTATGCAAAACAGCGTGACGATGGAAGAACGTGCCACGGCCAGAATCTTGGCCAGTAATACGGATGCGCTTGTTATCAGCAAGAATCGTTGCGTACGCCAAGTTTTCAGCGAAGCCCCAATCCATTGGCTTTTCACCAACCGACATCGCAACACGATCTTTGTAGATTTTAGCAACACGTGACTGAACTGTATGGTTTTCTGGAATTTCTGCTGTTTTTGCCGCTAATGCTTTAAGCGCATCTAAATCAACAGAGTCATCGAAGTCTTCATCCCATTCACGGTTGAGGTACGGAGTCCAGTCAACATTATGTAAAGTCATTGGACGCCATTCTTTCACAACACAATCGCCCGCATCTAATGCGTCACGATAAGCGTTGACCATAGAAACAGTGTCTTCTGAAGCCAATGTACCTTCTGAAACTAGCTTTTCAGAATACAGCTTACGAGGCGTTGGATGCTTTTTAATTTTGGCGTACATCAATGGCTGTGTTGCACTTGGCTCATCAGCTTCATTGTGACCATGACGTCGGTAACAAACTAAATCGATAACAACATCACGTTTAAATTCATTGCGATAATCGACAGCAAGTTGCGATACAAACGCTACAGCTTCAGGATCATCTGCATTCACATGGAATATCGGCGCCTGAACCATCTTAGCAATGTCAGTACAATACTCAGTTGAACGAACATCGTCTTGATTTGACGTTGTAAAACCAACTTGGTTATTAACAACAATACGAATGCTTCCGCCAACTTTAAAGCCACGAGTTTGAGACATATTGAATGTCTCTTGAACAATACCTTGACCTGTAATTGCTGAGTCACCATGAATAGTGATTGGCATTACTTGCGAACCGTCTTTACAACCGCGGCGATCTTGGCGTGCACGCACAGAACCAATAACCACAGGGTTAACGATTTCAAGATGTGAAGGGTTAAACGCAAGAGCTAAATGTACGTTACCAGCAGGCGTTTCGAAATCAGATGAAAAACCCTGATGATATTTAACGTCACCAGAGCCTTCAATATGGTCGTGTTTGCCAGCAAACTCATCAAATAATTCAGATGGTTGCTTACCAAGCACGTTAATCAATACGTTCAAACGACCACGGTGAGCCATACCGATCACAACTTCTTTGGTCGATACTTCTCCGGCACGGTAGATGATCTCACGTAGCATTGGAACTAGAGCATCGCCACCTTCTAACGAAAAGCGTTTAGCACCAGGGAATTTCGCACCAAGGTATTTTTCCATACCTTCGGCAGCATTTAGCCCTTCAAGAATTCGGGTCTTAACCGCTTTGTCGTAATTAGCTTTACTTAAAGTCGGCTCTAGTCGTTGCTGAATCCATCGCTTCTCATCAGTATCAGTGATGTGCATGTACTCAGCACCAATTGAACCACAATAGGTAGATTTTAGTGCATTGACCAGTGATGACAGCTGCATAGTGTCACCACCATGAGCAAACGAACCAGTATTGAAATCACGAGACATATCTTCAGCAGTCAAACCATGAAATGCAGGGTCTAACTCTTTAACCGCATTTCGAACCCAAAGCCCTAATGGGTCTAAATTTGAGTTCTGATGGCCACGGAAACGATATGCGTTAATTAATTGAAGAACTTTAACTTGTTTCGCATCAAGTTCAGGGTCAGAGGCTTGTGCGGAAGCTCCTCCGCGGTTCGACAATGCTAAACTTCGGAAATAATCACGCACTTTAGAGTGTGCAACTTCCTGACCGCTTGCATCGGTACCGTTTACTGAAGGAAGGTTATCGAAAACAGCTTTCCAATCATCGGAAACTGACTGAGGATCTTCTTGATAGGCTTCGTACATCTCTTCGATATAGGTTGCGTTTGCGCCATATAAATGAGATGAATCCAGCCAGGCTTGCATGAGGCCTTGGTGCATTTCCATTCCTTTCAAACTTTTTATACTTACATAGCATAGTTAAAAACAAAAACAGGCTTTGAACTTAACACGCTTTTTTCTAGAGAACATTCTCTTACACGCAAAAAGAGTCACTCCCGACTAAGAAGTGACTCCATATATTAGACCTGTTTTATCATTAATTCTTTCATCAATAATAATGGCGGTTTATCCATTTAAACTGCTCGCTTCAACAGCATTGACTTAATATGGCCAATGGCTTTTGTTGGGTTCAGACCTTTCGGGCAAACATCAACACAGTTCATGATACCGTGACAACGGAAAACGCTGTATGCATCATCTAGATCTGATAAGCGTTCTTCAGTTGCAGTATCACGGCTATCAATCAAGAATCGATAAGCATGTAATAAACCACTTGGGCCTACGAATTTATCAGGGTTCCACCAGAATGATGGGCACGCTGTAGAGCAACATGCACACATAATACATTCATATAAACCATCTAAATGCTCACGGTCTTCGATTGACTGAAGATGCTCACGCGCAGGCTGCTTCTCATCATTGATTAAGAATGGCTTAATCTTTTCATACTGTTTGTAGAATTGAGTCAAATCTACAATCAAGTCACGAACAACAGGCATGCCAGGTAATGGACGTATTTCAATCTTTTTACCTTTGAAGGTAGAAAGCGGAGTGATACACGCTAATCCGTTTTTACCATTCATGTTCACACCATCTGAACCACAAACACCCTCGCGGCATGAACGACGGAATGCTAATGTCGAATCCTGCTCTTTTAGAAGTATTAACGCATCCAACACCATCATGTCAGTGCCTTCTTTCACTTCTAACGAGTAATCCTTCATGTAAGGCTTTGTGTCTACATCAGGATTGTATCGATAAACTGAAAATTCCAACTTCATCTCAATACTCCCTAGTATGTTCGTTTGATAGGTGGAAACGCTTCACGATGAACAGGAGCCATATTGACATCACGTTTATTCATCGATTCAGTTTCTGGGTTAAAGATACTGTGGCATAACCAATTTTCATCATCACGTTCAAGATAATCTTCACGGCTGTGTGCACCACGACTTTCTGTACGGAAATTAGCCGCATAAGCCGTTGCAATTGCAGTTGCCATTAAGTTATCTAACTCTAAGCACTCGATACGTTGAGTGTTAAACTCTTGAGAGTTATCAGATAATTTGGCATTTTCAAGACGTTTGCGAATCGCTTGAAGCTGCTCAAGACCTTCTGCCATTGCTTCACCCGTACGGAATACAGAGAAGTTAAGCTGCATACATTGTTGAAGATCTTTCTTGATTTGTACTGGATCTTCACCGTCTTTGTTATTTTCCCAACGATTCAGGCGGGCTAAACTAGCATCAATATCAGCTTGAGATGCAGCTTTAGGATCTGCCGTTTCATCTAACGCTTTACCTAAATGATGCCCAGCAGCACGACCAAATACAACTAAATCAAGTAGTGAGTTACCGCCAAGACGGTTAGCACCATGTACTGATACACAGGCAATTTCACCAACAGCAAACAATCCAGGAATATCTTGCTCTGTGCCATCTTCATTCTGATGAATAACTTGTCCAGAAACTTTAGTTGGTAAACCACCCATCATATAGTGACAAGTTGGAATTACTGGAATTGGACCGTCTGCTGGATCAATATGCGCGAACGTACGCGAAAGTTCACAAACGCCAGGAAGACGAGCTTCTAACGTTTCTTTACCTAAATGATCAAGTTTTAAGTAAAGATGTGGACCAGTAGGGCTGTCTACACCACGACCTTCACGAATCTCAGTCATCATAGAGCGTGCAACAACATCACGAGATGCTAAATCTTTTGCATTCGGCGCATAACGTTCCATGAAACGTTCGCCATCTTTATTTAAAAGATAACCACCTTCACCACGACAACCTTCAGTTACTAGTACACCAGCACCAGCAATACCTGTCGGGTGGAACTGCCACATTTCCATGTCTTGCATTTGAATGCCTGCACGGATTGCCATACCAACACCATCACCAGTATTAATGTGAGCATTGGTAGTTGATGCGAAGATACGACCTGCACCACCAGTGGCTAATACGGTTGCTTTAGCTTTGAAGTAAACGATTTCGCCCGTTTCAATGTCTAAAGCTGTACAACCAACAATCGCACCATCTTCATTTTTAACAAGATCTAATGCATACCACTCAGAAAAGACTTCAGTCTTATTCTTTACGTTTTGTTGGTATAAGCAATGAAGCAATGCATGACCTGTACGGTCAGCCGCAGCTGCAGTACGAGCCGCTTGTTCACCACCAAAATTCTTAGACTGACCACCAAAAGGTCTTTGGTAGATAGTGCCGTTCTCGAAACGAGAAAATGGCAACCCCATATGTTCAAGTTCTATTACTGCTTCTGGACCAGTTTGGCACATGTATTCAATAGCATCTTGGTCACCGATAAAATCAGAACCTTTGACGGTATCGTACATGTGTTGTTCCCAATGATCTTCATGGGCATTTCCCAACGCAACGGTGATGCCACCTTGCGCTGAAACGGTATGAGAACGAGTTGGGAAAACTTTTGATAAAAGCGCACAGCTTTTACCTTCTTTTGAAATCTGTAAGGCGGCGCGCATACCAGCACCACCTGCGCCGATTACTACGGCATCAAATTCGCGAACTGGAATACTCACTTAAACACCCCACACTGTAAATAAGCCTACCGCTAAATATGCAAAAGCGGTTATGACGAACACAAACTGCAATACACCGCGCAGTGTTGTGCATTTAATATAGTCGGTTAACACTTGCCAAATACCAATCCATGCGTGAATTAGTAATGCAATTAAAGCAATCATAGTGAATACTTTCATCGCTAACGAGCCAAATAACTCAGACCATACGTCATAAGTTAATGGACCATTACAAGCAATAAACCCAACTAAAAACAGCGTGTAAAGTGCAAGAATAATTGCACTTGCACGAATCATTATGAAGTCATGTACGCCACTGCGTCCAAAACTTGCTGCATTGGTTACCATACCCAAATCCCCACTAATACAGAAACAGCTATTGCTAAAGCAAAACTAACTTTTGCTGAAGTAATACCCGATTGCAATTCTTCCCAACGGCCTGTATCCATAATCAAATGGCGAATACCAACAATAAGGTGATAACCCAAGGCAGTTAAGATGCCCCAATTGATAAACTTAACAATTGGGTTGTTGAATAATGCTTGCAGTTCGGCAAAACTCTCGGCCGAAGCCAAAGAAGAATTTAACATCCAAAGTAGGATGCCGACTGCAAATAGCATAATTACACCGGAAACACGGTGAAGAATTGACGCAATCGCTGTAGCAGGAAAGCGGATTGTTTGTAAATCTAAATGGACAGGTCTTTGCTTTTTCACGTTCTGCTCACTCAGCTCCATTGAGCATTTTATTATGTTAACGACTTTTTGCTAAAACACCTTAAAGTTATAGACTACTTAAAATGCTCTGGCAAAAAAGTCATTCAAATATGCTCTATCTGAAGCCATTAATTACAGGGGTTGAAATCACTCACGATATATACAACTTAGGCTCATGAGAGCTGCCGCAAAGTATACTCGTCGAAAAAGTCAAATACAAACATCACATAACGCAAATTTAGTTTTTTTGTATATTTTGATATCAATCAAACCAATTTTATGTGGCAGTACTATATTTCTTAATACATTTATAATTATTTATTCACATTAAAACGGTTATTTAAATTGGAAGTTAAACTAAAATAGCGGTAAAGTATGGCACTTTCTCATGCCACTCTCACACAAGAATGAAGTAAGGAGAACTGGGTATGGCTGATCTAAAAGCCACTTTAAACTTACCAGGAAAAGACTCGTTCGAGCTGCCTATAAAACAAGGCACCGAAGGCTTTGACGTATTGGATATTAGTAAATTAGGTACACAAGGTTATTTTACTTTTGATCCTGGTTTTCTAGCAACTGCGTCCTGCGAATCAGCAATTACCTATATTGATGGTGCACAAGGTATCCTTCTACATAGAGGTTACCCGATTGACCAATTAGCAACACAATCTAGCTATTTAGATGTATGTTATTTATTGCTAAATGGTGATTTACCTAACAAAGAACAGCATAGCAACTTCGTACAGACTGTGACACAACACACCATGGTTAACGAACAGCTTTCAACTTTCTTTAAAGGTTTCCGCCGAGATGCTCACCCTATGGCAATGCTATGTGGTGTAACAGGTGCACTTGCTGCGTTTTATCAGGACTCATTAGATGTAAACGATGAAAGACACCGTGAAATTGCGGCGTACCGTTTAGTATCTAAAATGCCAACACTTGCAGCTATGTGTTACAAGTATTCCGTTGGTCAACCATTCGTTTATCCACGAAATGATCTGAGCTACGCAGGCAATTTCTTGCATATGATGTTTTCTGTACCATGTGAAGAATACCATGTGAATCCTGTAGTTGAACGTGCTATGGATCGCATTTTCATCCTTCATGCTGATCATGAACAAAATGCTTCTACTTCAACAGTGCGTTTAGCGGGTTCATCTGGTGCTAATCCATTTGCATGTATTGCAGCTGGTATTGCATCTTTATGGGGTCCAGCTCACGGCGGTGCTAACGAAGCTTGCCTAAACATGCTTGAAGAAATCGGTAGCGTTGATCGTATTCCTGAGTTCATTGCGAAAGCGAAAGACAAGAGTGATCCATTCCGCCTAATGGGCTTTGGTCATCGTGTTTATAAGAACTTTGACCCTCGTGCTAAGGTTATGCGTGAAACTTGTCATGAAGTTCTTAAAGAGCTTAACATTCAAGATCCTTTACTAGACGTAGCAATGGAACTTGAGCGTATCGCCCTGGAAGATGAATACTTTGTGTCTAAGAAATTATACCCGAACGTAGATTTCTACTCAGGTATCATCATGAAAGCAATCGGAATTCCAACAAGCATGTTCACTGTAATGTTTGCACTAGCTCGTACAGTAGGTTGGATCTCTCATTGGAAAGAAATGCTTGATACTCCAGGACACAAGATTGGTCGCCCACGTCAGTTATATACTGGTTCAGCGCACCGTGATTTTGTTAAGCTGGAAAAAAGATAGCTTCTTGTTTCATAAAAAAGGCCTCAGTTGAGGCCTTTTTTATTGCTTGGGAAAAGTTAATCCCTCTGAAGGGCTACAATCGGATCTAATTCTGCCGCTCTCTTTGCTGGGTAATAACCGAACCCTACACCGATCAGCATACACATCCCGAATGAAATCACGATTGAGAAAAGCGACCAAGCCACAGGCCAATCAGCAACACTTGAAATTACAATTGCAATTAAGAATCCGAGAATCATTCCAATAATTCCACCCGTCGCTGAAATCACAGAACTTTCAATCAAAAACTGCGTTGCGATGTCTGACTTTTTAGCTCCTAAAGCTCTGAGTAAACCAATTTCAACGGTTCGTTCCAAAATAGTCGCAAGCATGATATTCATAATGCCAATACCACCCACTAACAATGAAATGCCAGCAACACACGCCATAACGATATTGAAGATTTGTTGTGTTCTTTGATGCTGGGCCAGTAATGCAGCAGGAACAACAATATCAAAATCTTGCTCACCGTTATGTCTTCTATCGAGCAAATGTTTTAATGCTTGTGCCGCTTGGTTAGGATTAACACCATTAATTAACTCGAATTTTACTGAATCTAACTTATCTTCAAGTTTATCAAATTGCATTTTTTTCAATGCTGTCCCTAGAGGTATAAAAATAGTATTGCGCTCCCCTCCCATCTTCACACCTTGAATCTTTGACTTAACTTCATGCTTGTCAGAGAGAATACCAATCACTGTAAACCATTGGTGGTTAATTTTAATGGGTTGATCTAGTGCGTTACCACTTGGAAACAAACTCCTTGCTGTTTCAGGCCCTAAGATAGCAACTTGCTTGTACTCTTTGTTGTCATCCGACGTAAACCCCTTTCCTCTGGTTAACGATAACGAACTCAATTCAAAAAAGTTTTCAGTTACAGCAGAAACCGTTGCATCACTCTGTCCTGAAAAGCTGAACAAACCAAACACTTTTACTTTTTTTTCAGCTGTCCAATTACCAATAAAAGGTAGTGTCTCTTTTGCACTATGAACATCAGACAAAGTTAAACCTAAACTGTGTTCTCGTACCGTTTCTAGAGTTTCGTTATCGAACTCTCTAGCATTAACGACAATGTTATTCACACCCATTGATTCAATCATTTTCAGAGCTTCTTTCTCAGCTCCCTCACCCACACTTAACATGGCAATGACAGCACCAACGCCAAAAACCATGCCGAGTAACGTTAAAAATGTTCTCAATTTGTGGTGTTGCATTTCAACTAATGCGTGCTGTACGCCTTTAATATAATTGTTCCAATCAATCATAGTTGCTCTCCAGCAGGCTGAGTTAAGGCAATGACTTCTGATTCATTCAAACCCGATGTAATTTCAGTTCGATTCAGGTTACGAGATCCTAAGGTAACCTTTCTTTTTTCAAATTCGTCACCAACTCTAACAAAGACCCAATAATCATCTTCATGTTGAAATACAGATTGACTTGGCACAGCTAACATTCTCTTACTTGCGAGTACTTCAACCTTAGCGTTCACTTGTCGCCCTTGTTTCATTAACTCCGGAATGGTTTCATTGAGCTGAACCGTGAAATTAAAATAATTAACAGGACTCCCTTTATCTTTTGGTTGGGCTAACGAATCAACTTGAATTACTTCTCCCTCGAACGGTTTATTCGGGTAAGCATCAAGGTATACTATTGCTTTCAATCCGACTTTCAAGCCAGATGATTCAGACTCTAATGCATATAAAGACGCTTGCATGCTTGAAGTATTCGGCAACTCACCGATGGTTTGCCTTGAAAAAATAGCGTCTCCAACAGCGGGGTATTCGTCATACCAATTTTTCTTGTAAACAAAAAGTCCATCATGAGCAGCTTTAATTTCAAGGTTCGCTAAGTTCGTTTCATGTCTGTTAATCTTGGTTTGAATGCCCTTTTGTTTGAGTTTTATCAAAGCTTGTTCGGCATTAGCTTTTTGATTGTGCTGACCCGTATTCCAATCCAAATAATCCATTTTTGCGTCGAGATAATCTTGATTCCGCATTTGGTCGATAATCTCGATTTTGGTATAAACACGTTCATCATCACTAAAAAATGTATCTGCTAATTTTTTTTCAGTTGCCGTTACAGACTTATCTTGCAGCAGTTTTTTTCTTGCAATTTCATCTGAACTGGCTCTCATAGCACCATCGAATACTGATCGCTGATTATCCAACTTATCTTTCTTTAACATAAAGGAGGTTCTTTTCGCATCTAAGCGAGCAATTACATCCCCTTTTTTGACATTTGAGAAGTTCGGAAGAAGCCAAACAAGTGACTGTCTTCCACGTAAACTATGGGGTGCCGTGATCAAAGTGGATTCGGTTGACTCTAAATTACCCTCAGCTGGAATATGAATACCAAAATCTGATTCTTTAACTTCGATTGTCAGTGTACCTTGAGATTCCGGATTGGAACATGCGCTTAAAAGCAGTGCGCATAAGACTGATAATGAAATCATTCTCATCTCAACACCACCTTATCACCAGCTTCGAGCCCTTTGGAAATTGAAACCATGCTCTCACTCATCTGTTCTATTTCGATAAACACTTGAGACGAAGATAAAAATGTTTCTTTATTTACAGTTGGCAAGCCATTTTCGTAATAAATAGCAGCTTTCGGTAACAATAACTGCGTTTGCGGAGATGACACATCTATCGATATTTTTGCCGTCATTCCCGGTTTCATTATTTGCTGATCTGCGCCTTCAATATCGGCAATTGCATCAAATACAACCAGAGGAACATTCCAACTTTTACTTCGAAAAACTTTTCCTAACTGAGAAATTTTTCCTTTAAACTCCTTTTCAGGATTGGCATCTAATCGGATGCTAACTACTTGTCCAACTTGCACTCGGTGCGCCTCTATTTCTGGAATTGACATTTTGACTTGCATTTCAGTCAAATCTGGAATGCTCACCAACCCCATTCCCGCATACAAAGTGTGCCCTTCTTTTACTTTCTCACCATTAAAATCTTTTTCGTAAACAAGCATGCCTTCTTTTGGCGTTTTGATATTAAAACTGACAATACCTTGTTGTAGTTCTTTAACCTCAGCCGCCATTTTTTTCTGATCACTTTCTAGCATCAATAGACGTTGCTTTAGGCTTTGCTTTTCTAGCTCAAGTAATTGCTGAGTTAATTTCACTTTTCGCTTTGAGATCAATGCATCATTTTCATATTTCTTCTTCTCTATTTCAGCCACAGTCTCGTCTGACAAATCAAATTTTCGTTTTGCTTTTTCATAATTCATCTTTGCTTCAGCAATATTAAGTTTTAATTGCTCAATTTCTTCGAACATTCGAATGCGAGTCGTTTTAATATCTTGCTTAATCGTGGCTAATTCAGAAGACTTGTTCTGGAGACGTTGCATTAATTCTGATGTATCCAATGTTGCAATCGTTTGTCCTTCTTTTACAAAACTGCCTTCAGTAGCCAAAGTTTTTACTTGATATTGCCAGACTCGATTAACCACTGGTGGCGATACTTGCACAGTATTCGCCGAAACAAGTTCACCGGTTAAATTAATATTTTGCGGCAATAAACCAGCTTCAACCGTAATCATCTTTTCAGAGCCACAGCCTTGCAAAGCGAAACACACTAGCAAGCCTGTTAGTAATTGTTTTTGCATTTTTTACAACTCCATCTGCTTCGGGAAAGCCGATACCAGAACACTCATCCCTGGGCTAAGTTCGATATTAGGTTGATTGGCAAATTCCACTGAAACTTCAAACCAACGACTGTTTCCCCATGCGTTTTTTTTATTTGCTTGTGAGCTAATGTTTGTGACTCTAGCATCAAGTTGTTGGGATAAATCCGTATCAAGATAAACAAGAACATGTTGATCAATCTGCAACTTATCAACATCTACTTCATTAACCCAAGCAGTTACTTTTAAGTTATTTAGAGCATAAATGTTGGCTACATTCCGACCGACCTGCAGGGTATCACCTACTGCTATTTTCTTGTCTTGCCACATATTTCGGCCATAACTCACGGGGCCTTCAACTTCTGCAGCAATGGTCAGTTTTTGCAATGAGATTAAAGTGTTATCCAATTCCAGCTGCGCTTTTTCATTGTCGATACGTAACTGTTTCAGTGTCGCTGTTTGCTTAGCCAACTCTGACTCTAACTTTTCCTCAGCTTGCGTTAAGTCATTTTTGGCTTTCATCAAATTGAACTGATTATCGGCATAATCTTTTGCAGAAATATAATCGACAGGAATAGAGGCATCTAGCTGAGCTTTTTCAAGATTAAGTTGTTTTTCCTTAAGCTCGAATTTAACTTGAAGTATGGTTTTTTCTAAAAGAACCGTTTGACTTTGCTCTTGGGCTTTAAATCTTAATAAATTCGCCTTTAGTTGCTCTACTTGGCTATCTATCTGGGTTTTATCGAAGATAACGACGTTATCTCCCACTTTAGCGACCTTACCTTCATCAATCATCCATTGAATTTGATATCTCCATGAGTTCCCAGCTTGAGGAACGGAAAATTTTTGTGACTTTGAAGATATTAGCTGCCCTGTTAATAATAGTTTTGGCTGTATTTCATTTGCATTAACAGTCCCCAATAAGAAATATCCCATTAACAGTAAAATATAACTACGCAACATCCTCCCCCCTCAACTCAACTGATTGCACCAAACCATCTCGCATTCGAATGACACGCTGAGCATAAGCAGCTACTTCATCTTCGTGTGTGACTAAAACTATGGTTTGCCCTGATTTATGCAGCTCAGTAAACAGTTCCATAATTTCGACAGAAGTCTTCGAATCCAAAGCACCTGTGGGTTCGTCCGCAAGAAGAATGCTTGGTTTATTGATTAATGCTCTAGCAATTGCAACTCTCTGCCTTTGTCCACCAGATAATTGATTTGGCCTATGGTGAGCTCGACTTTTTAAACCAACTCGATCTAAAAGGTGTAAACCATAATCCGTATCAATGTGTTGCGGTTCAGAAAACCTTAAAGGAAGGAGTACATTGTCTAAGGCTGAGAGTCTGGGTAGGAGGTGAAAACTTTGAAAAACAAAACCAACAGATTGATTACGAAACGATGACAGATCATCATCATCCAAATCTTTGACATTATTTCCACTAAGGAAATACTCGCCATTGCTAGGCTTATCTAAACAACCAATAATATTCATGAGTGTTGACTTGCCAGAACCTGATGGTCCCATAATGGCTACAAACTCGTTTTTATTAATTTCTACATCAACGCCTGCGAGAGCAGATACTTGTTGCTCTCCCATCATATAATGCTTTTGTAGCGACTTGATTTTTATCATTGTTATCCATAACTTTTCTTGTAAGCACCTCATTATTATCTAAAAAAAGTGTATATTTCAAACATTAACTTTGGTATTACATTTTTAGAAACATTTAAAAATGAATCTTGTTAAATTAATGTGATAAGTTAGCGGCGTGATAAATCATGTATAAACAATCATAAAAGGAATTATCATGACAACGGCGTTATGTACTAAAAAAACACTGCTGGCCAGTTTATTGGCTCTAGGAGCACTTTCATTCAATGCTTTAGCGGCAACGAAAGTGACAGAAGTTGAAGGCATTCAAGAGTATCAACTAGATAATGGCTTACAAGTTCTCCTTTTCCCTGATCAAACTAAAGAAACTGTAACCGTAAACGTGACTTATTACGTTGGTTCAAAGCACGAGAATTATGGTGAAACAGGTATGGCTCACTTACTTGAGCACCTTGTTTTTAAAGGCACACCAAAGCACAAAGATATTCCAGCGGAATTAAGCAGCCATGGTGCTCGACCAAACGGTACTACTTGGACGGATCGAACAAACTACTACGAAACTTTCGCAGCGACTGAAGAAAATATTAACTGGGCATTGGATATGGAAGCTGACCGAATGGTTAATTCTTTCATTGCCAAAAAAGATCTTGATAGCGAAATGACGGTAGTGCGTAACGAGTTCGAACGTGGCGAAAACAGCCCTTTTCGTATTACTCTTCAAAACATGATGGCTGCTGCTTATATGTGGCATAACTATGGTAAATCAACCATTGGTGCTCGTTCAGATTTAGAAAACGTTAAAATTGAAAATCTAAAGGCTTTCTACAAAAATTACTACCAGCCTGATAATGCAACCTTAATCGTTGCAGGTAAGTTTGACGCTGACAACATGATCGATAAAGTTGAAGATTATTTCAGTGTTATCCCTAAGCCTGAGCGTGTAATTCCTCCGCTTTATACACAGGAACCGGCACAAGATGGTGAGCGCTTAGTTACCGTTCGACGCGTCGGAGACGTGCAACTTGTAGGCACTATGTATCATGTACCTGCTGGATCTCATGAAGATTTTGCACCGCTAAACGTGCTGAGTGAAATTCTTTCTTCTACGCCAAATGGTCGTTTATACAAAAAGCTGGTTGAAACTCAAAAAGCATCACAAGCATTTGGATTTAACTTTCAATGGCAAGATCCTGGTGTAGCCATCTTTATGGCGGAAGTTGATAAGTCAGCAGATTTGTCAAAAGTACAAGATGGCATGCTATCCACACTGGAAAGCATCGAGAAAAATCCGATCACCGATAAAGAAGTTGAAGCCGCAAAAAGGACAATTTTAAAGAATCTAAAATTAGCCTTTAACTCTTCTGAAAATGTTGCTCTTGAAATCAGTGAGTGGATTGGAATGGGCGACTGGCGCTTACTTTTCTTAAACCGTGATCGCATGGAAAAAGTAACCAAGGAAGACGTTCAACGCGTAGCTGAGAAGTATTTAACTCAGAACAACCGTACAACAGGTCGCTTTATTCCAGCTGAAAAACCTGAGCGTGTTGAAATCCCTCAAGTTACAGATGTTAAAAAAATGCTTGAAGGTTATAAAGGCCGTAAGCAAGTGGCTCAAGGCGAAGCATTCGATCCATCCCAAGACAATATTGACGCTCGAACCGAAGTTGTAACGTTAAAGTCAGGCGTTAAAGTTGCGCTGCTTGAAAAGAAAACTCGTGGCGAATCAGTGGTTGTTCGAGTATCAAGTCAAATGGGTGATTTAAAGCACCTAACAGGTCAGAGCATGGCTGGTGATGCTGTCGGCAGCATGCTGATGCGCGGTACTGAGCGTTTGAATCGTGAAGAGTTGAAAAACGAATTTGATAAGCTAGAAGCTTCAGTGCGCATTGGTGGTGGAAGTGAAAATGCTTTCGCTAGAATTGAAACCAACAAAGCAAACTTAAGTAAGGTACTTAAATTAGTTTCTGAAGTGCTTAAAACCCCCGCTTTTGACCAAAAGGAATTTGATTTATACAAAGGTCAGTCTAAAGTAGCGATCGAGCAAAACCTGCAAGATCCACAACGATTAGCTTTCAATGCGTATAGCCGTCATCAATCACCTTTTCCTAAAGGGCACCCTGCTTACACACCAACATTTGAAGAACAGTTGGAAGCACTTGATTCAACATCAATCAAAGATGTAAAAATGTTCCATAAAGAATTTTATGGTGCTGATCATATGCAAATTGCAGTAATTGGTGATTTCAATAAAGCAAACACAGTTAAACAATTAGAGAAGTTCACTAAAGGATGGAACAGCGACGTTTCATACAAGCGTATTGCTCGACCATACAAAAAGCTATCCGTTGAGAACCTAAAGTTTGATACTCCAGATAAAGAAAATGCAACGTTTGTTGCTTCACTTTCTCTACCTATTGGTTATAACAGTGCCGATGCACCTGCTATGACCGTAGCAAACTACATTCTCGGTGGTGGCTTTTTAAACAGTCGCTTAGCAACGCGTTTACGCCAAAAAGACGGTCTGAGTTATGGTGCAGGTTCTTTCATTAACCTAAGCCGCTTCGATGAACGTGCGTCTTTAGGTGCTTATGCTATTTGTGCACCACAGAACTTAGCTAAAGTTGAAAAAGGCTTTAAAGAGGAAATCCAAAAAGTAATTGATAAAGGTTTCACTCAAGAAGAGCTTGATGCGGCTAAATCTGGTTTATTGCAGAGCTACAAAGTCAGCCGTTCACAAGATAAAGAACTTGTAGGGACTTTGGCCTTAAATGTTCGTTTAAACCGTGACATGCAATTTAGTAAAGATTTTGAGAAAGCGATTAAAGGTTTGACTGTCGCAGACATCAATAAAGTCTTTAATAAGTACGTTAAACTTGAAGATTTCACTTTAATTCAAGCGGGTGATATGTCAAAAGTAGAAAAGTAATTTAATTGTTTTTTTGAAAAAATGCCGAGAATTTTCTCGGCATTTTTTTATGTAAACTCAGGATTAATTCTCGTTCATTTAAAACAAGGGACTAATGAAATATCTTATAATTTAATAAACTCTTTTAACGTTTCTTTTATGGCAACTAATCAAGTTACATGCGACAGCAGTATTAAAACCTTCCAACAAGAACCTATGCCATCAGTGAAAGGCGACGTTTTTAAGTACTCTATTGAAACTCAAGATCATGACTATCAACTTTCATTCACTAAAAAACTCTCTAATGAAGAAGTTGCACAGTTAAAGCTGCTGATTATTGACAAATTCGAAAAAAATACTAATTCGGAAGCTTACTCTCAATTCACCAAAAATAAGGGAGTACAATTATTCACACAATCTTCAACTCGTTATAATCAAATGTCTTTTTCTGAATGGTTTAAAGGGTTAGAAGCAGATTACAGTGAGATCAGAGAAACAAAGTTAATCTACTTGGAGTTAATAAAATCACTTGTAAATAAGAGATTAGATGCAGGAGAAGAAGCTTTAATTTCTGGACTAGCAACTTTAGTGGATCAAGGTGAGAATGCTGGCAATATTAGCTTTACACAGACAGCCATGGTGCTCGCAGAACGATTTACTGCTCTTGATTTGTTCTTAAAAAAAACAAGCTCCTCACAGCAGTTTACACCGTCTCAAATTGATGCATGCCAAAAATTTTTGGATTGTATGAAGCTTCATTTAATGGAAGTGACTCCTTCAGAACTTTTTACATACCAAGATTTAGCAAAATCATTCAACGTATCCATTTCTTTTGAATCTGAGCAGCCTAATTTCTCTGGTGAAACATTACCAACTAGATTGATTCAACTCTGTCATGAACTGGAGATAAAACTATTAAGAAGTGAAAGTGCCATTTCACAACCTTTTGCTAAAGAGTTATCAACTGCTTTAGCAAAACTTCCTGTTGAAGTAGTCGAACTAGAAGCATATAGAGGTCAACTGACCTCAGCTTTAAAAGAGCAAGGGCTATCATTAAAAGAATCGACCACAGTAATGAAAAGCCGGAAACAATATGGAGGCACTAAAATTTCAGAGTTATCTCCTAATGCTACTTATGATAAATATAAAGATTCAGTTATTTACCTTTCAGCCAATATAACTCCAAATCAAATATGGAAACTCGCAGTTCAATCGAAAGCTTCTGGTGGGCTTATGATAGTACAGATTGGAATCACAGGCGAAGGTTTGAGTGAGCAATTCAGTGCCAAGTACCCTAATGAAGATGAAGAGTTAGAAACAGATTCATTTGAATTAAAATTTCAAACTTACACGCCGAGATACGATAGCGATAAAGTCACTCTATATTGTTTTAATACCCCTGAAGCAACTCTCAATCGTGTATTACTAAGTTTGCCTGAAACACATTTACCACTCGATGCTGGTACTCCTTCATTTTACCCATAGTATTGAATACGTATGTAGCCACTTCTGAAAAAATAATAGATTAAGTAGTCTGGAAGAAAAAACTAAGGATAGACTATTTTGCTAAAACGATTTCTTCCGATATGCCTAATTTGCAGCTCAGCAGTAGCTCAAACCGTAACGGTCACCTCACCGAATAAACAAATATCTTTAACGCTTTCAGATGATTCAGGCCGCCCTAGTTATTCAGTATCTTTTGACAAAAATACCGTAATTGAGTCATCCAAGTTAGGTTTTATTTTTAAAGCACAACCAGAACTCTCGAATGGACTTAAAATTGTCAGTTCAGATACTTCATCAAGGAATTCGAACTGGGAGCAACCTTGGGGAGAACAAAGAGTCATCAATGATCACCACAATGAGCTCTTTGTAGAGTTACAGACACAAGATCACCGAAAGTTAAACTTGAGATTTAAAGTATTCGATGACGGTTTAGGCTTTCGCTACGAATACCCACAACAAGCAAGCTCTAGACAAATTGATTTAGTAAAAGAACTCACCGAGTTTAAATTTGCAAACTCACAAGACATGACTGGATTTTGGATACCAGCGAAAGGCTGGAACCGTTATGAATTTTTGTATTCCAAAACAGCATTACAAGATGCCGCCCATGTAAACACGCCTTTCACCATAAAATCTAAAAATGGCGTTCATTTGAGTATTCATGAAGCTGCGCTTGTTAACTTTCCTTCTATGACACTGAAACAACAAAGACCGGGGACTTTTCAAGCCGATTTAATCCCTTGGTATGACGGCAGTTTGGCAAAGTTACAAGGGAGTTTTAAAACGCCTTGGCGAACAATTCAGATTTCTCCCGATGCGAAAGGATTGCTAAACTCTCGCTTAATTCTAAATTTGAATGAACCAAATAAACTCGGTGATGTTTCATGGGTAAATCCAGGAAAGTACATCGGAATTTGGTGGGAAATGCATGTCGGCAAAGCAAGCTGGGGTACAAAATCAAATATTCCTCACGGTGCCACAACTGAAAACACCAAAAAATACATCGATTTTGCTGCTGAACACGGATTCGATGGTGTATTAGTTGAAGGCTGGAATAAGGGCTGGGATGGCTCATGGTTTTTGAACGGTGATGTTTTTAGTTTTACGGAGAGTTATCCTGACTTTGATATAAAAGAACTAGCTGATTACGCTAAGAAAAGAAACGTAAAACTGGTTGGTCACCATGAAACATCTGGCAGTGTCACTAACTACGAACAACAAATGAAAGCTGCTTTCGAGCTTTATAATAAACTCGGAGTCGCTCAAGTTAAAACAGGCTACGTAGCTGATGGTGGAAAAATAAAGCGACTAGACGCAAATGGAGTCATTCGCCATGAGTGGCACGATGGCCAGTTTATGGTTAACCACTATTTAGATAATGTGAAAACCGCCGCTAAATATCACCTAGCGATTAATACACATGAACCAATCAAAGATACTGGGCTAAGAAGAACTTATCCCAACTGGATCTCTAGAGAAGGTGCTAGAGGACAAGAGTTTAATGCATGGGGGAGTCCGCCAAACCCGCCTTCTCACATTCCGGTGTTGATTTATACTCGTATGCTTTCTGGACCAATGGACTTTACCCCTGGAATATTCGACCTGTCTTTTAATGGTTTGGATGAGGATGCAAATCGGCCACAAACTACATTAGCTAAACAACTAGCTACTTATGTTGTGCTTTATAGTCCAATTCAGATGGCAGCAGATCTACCTGAAAATTATTTAGAGAAAAAACATGCCTTTCAATTTATCAAAGATGTACCCACCGATTGGAAAAAGAGCATAGCAGTGGATGGAGAAATTGGAGAATTTGTAGTATTTGCTCGTCAGGAGCGTAAATCGAAGAAATATTCAGGAGAAGATTGGTATCTAGGGGCTGTAACCGATGATAAAGCAAGAACCATCAAAGTTGATCTTGATTTTCTTGAACCTCAGAAAAAGTATATTGCTCAAATCTACCGAGATGGTGAACAAGCAAATTGGAAAAATAATCCCTATGACCTAGTCATCGAGTCAAAGCAAGTAGATTCAAGCAGTCAGCTAACTATAAGGCTAGCCAGTTCTGGTGGAGCAGCGATCAGATTTAAAGCTATATAGTCAACGACTCATATAAGCATACCTCTTATAATTGTGTGGCAACTATCACAAAATAACGTTGCCACTTGACAAACCAAAAACACCATAAACCATCAGCACAAAAGCATTTAAAATTAACTACTTAAAATTTAAACCAAAAACCATCAACATAGTTGCCCACAGATTTTGTGGATAACTTTTTATTTTTGTTTTATCCACAAGCTGAAACCTTAATCGAACAAGTTGTTAAAAGTGATAGCATGTTATATAACGTTATAAAAAAGCAGGAAGAGCCAACAACAATGAGATGGATAGTTCTATGTTTAACAATTTTTATCTTTGGATGTGATCAATCATCTTCTGTGTCTGCTAAATCTCCAGAAGCAAAATCCATAGAGTTTTTGGATAATATCTATAATAAGCGAGATGTAAAAGCAGCTATGAGTCTGGTCAACCCAAGACTAAAAGAGCTCCTTAAACACTATCATATCGCCTCCTCTGTTCAACGCCATATGCTCAACTTACCAATGACCAATGTTCAATTTGAAGTTGATGACGTCGACATCGATTTTTTCAGAAAGTTTTCAACTGACGTAAAAGTTAAAGTAAAGCTACTAGGGTTAAAAGGTGGAGAAAAGTGGATGGACGATAGAACCCTAAGGTTAATAAAACAGCAAGGTCAATGGGTTATCGTGGATATTATTCCAGAAAAGCACTGGGTTTCTACTCAGTAAAAATATTATTCTCTAAGAAATAGTTTGAGATCTTCTTAATAAATTTTTTTGTTAGAAAAACGTATTCTATAAGGTCTATAGTTAGCAAGAGAATCTCCTATTGTTGTTGTAGAAATGAAGAAAAAACTTTTACTTTTACTGTCTCATCTTTTGTTCGGAATCGTTGGTTTTGCCGTGGGTATTTATGCGCTTCCTATACTCACAGCATCCAAATCTCCTAGCGCTCAAGCAATCTCTTCCAAGATGTCTGAAGCAAAGTATACTGCTGAGTTCAAGCGTAACCTCACTGACAGTGATTTATTTCATTGGGGTGACGGTATGCTTTCAGTTAGTGATCGCAACATCGCCTTCAAAGGAAAGCTTGCACCTGGCCCAGATTATCGCCTCTATTTGTCTCCAAAATTTGTCGACACTGAAGTTGACTTCAAGAAGCATAAACATCAAATGACTCAAATTGCGAGTATTAACTCATTCAATGGGTTCATTGTTAATGTTCCAGAAGATGTAAATATAAGTGAATTCAACAGTGTGATCATATGGTGTGAGACATTTGGTGAATTCATAACGGCAGCTAAATACAAACAGTAATTTGCTGCCTGTTTCACGCCTAATTAACAGAACTACATACTGTTAAGTTTAGTATTTATTCATTTGCCTATATTAAAACTCAAAACAGGTGAATTACTGTATAATTTTGCATCAAACAAACCAAAGCTCTCTTCCTATAACATAGTAATTACATTACTTTATCACTTGTCTTTTTGACAAAGTCTTAATACTTTTATTTAGGTCTTTTTTCGATCAAATATATCTCGAAATTATTTAAAATAATTACATTCAAATAGTTTGCGCTTTTTAGAGGGAGCTAAAGTTGAAACTTAAAAATAAGTTACTTATTGCTTTTATGGCAATAGGCTTAATACCAACACTAGTTTTAGGGATAATTGCAATATATACTGCGAAAGCATCGATTTCTTCTCAAGTTTATAATCAGCTTGAAAGTGTGCGCTCAATAAAAGCTTTGCAAGTAAATAGATTTTTAAAGCGAACTCAAACAGATACACTCCTTGCCAAAGATATTTTAAAAGATATTATTCATACTGATTCAAAATTTAATTTAGACGAAATTACCCATAAACATAGTGCGGTTTTAGAAGATTTTATTAAGTTAAAAAATTATTACGATTTATTTGTTATTAATAGTGATGGAGTTGTAGTTTATTCTGTCGCAAAAGAATCCGATTACAAAACTAATTTAAATTTGGGTCCTTTTAAAAATTCTAATTTAGCGTCTTTATATAAAAACGTAATTAAATATAAAAGTTTTATTGTAGAAGATTTCGCTCCTTACGAACCAAGCCAAAATACTCCTCAAGCTTTTATTGGTACATATTTAGAAGACATCAATAAGCAACCAATCGTTATTGCACTTCAGTTTTCATCAGGAAACCTAAATGAAATTATGCAAGAACGACAAGGCATGGGTGATACAGGTGAGTCCTACCTTGTTGGTAGTGACTTCAGAATGCGCTCTGACTCATTTCTTGACCCTCATAAGCACAGTGTTAACAATAGTTTTGCTGGAAGCATTAGTGAAAACGGCGTACAAACAAAGTCGGTTGAATTGGCGCTTCAAGGAAAAACAGGTTCGCAAATCATCACTGATTATAATGGGCATGAAGTTTTATCCGCCTATGCTCCAATCGATTTCTTCGGGATTCATTGGGCACTTATATCTGAAATAGATAGAAATGAAGCGTATGCTCCAATCTACACTATGGTTTACGAGTTATTGATCATCATTGTTATTGCTGTGGTTTCAATTCTTGCGGTGTCTCTAATGATATCAAAATCAATCATGACCCCAATAGGTGGTGAACCAAATGATATGGAATTGCTATCTCAAAATATCGCAGACGGCGTGTTAAAAGAACAAGCTGAAAGCCCAAGCGCGACCGGTGTGTTTAAATCCATGCTGCAAATGAGTAAAAATCTGAGAAATATGGTCTTTGATTTACAACAAGCTTCAGAGCAGGTAGCAAGCACTTCGGAAGAAACCAGTGCTGTCAGCCTCCAAGCAACGAACAGTTTAACTGAACAACAAGCTAATATTGAGAGTATATCGGTTTCACTCAATGAAATGAGTGTAACGGTTAGCGATGTCGCTAAAAATGCCATTAACGTTTCAGAGCTGTCTAATCAAGCACATACTACTTCTGAAAGTGCCAATAAACAGATTGAACAAACCATTCATAATATGTCTGAGTTAGCCACTGAGGTGAGTTCAGCAACAGATGCCATTAAGCAAGTTGCTACTGACTCCCAAAAAATTGGCAGCGTTTTAGAAGTGATTCATGGCATTGCTGAACAGACAAACCTACTTGCGCTTAACGCCGCTATTGAAGCAGCAAGAGCAGGGGAACAAGGTCGAGGGTTTGCCGTTGTTGCTGATGAAGTAAGGCAGCTGGCTCATAAAACTCAAGAGTCTACTAGCCATATTGAAGATATGATTGGTCACTTACAACAAGGTACTTCTACAGCAGTAAAAACAATGAGTGAATCAAATCAATTAGCTGAAAAAACCATTAATTCAGCTAATGACAGCGCTATTTTAATCTCTGATGCGTTAAAAGAGATTCAAAACATTGCTGAAAATGCTGAGTTAATCGCTACGGCCGTATCTCAACAATCTTCAGCCACCGAAGAAATTAATGAAAGCATGCAAAACATTAAATTTGCAGCGACTGAAAATGCGGCTGGTGCCGAGCAAATATCCCAAGCAAGTGTTGAGCTGAGTGCTTTAGCTGGTCAACTTCAAGATATTATCACTCGCTTTAAATTATCGTAACCTTCATTTATCAGAGTGAAACAATCACCGTTTTACTCTGATAAATTATTTTATATAGATTGACTCTTCACCTATATATCAAGATCATATGCCACAATCGAAATAACAGCCGATCTGAGGCCCCTCTTGTTAAGTTACAGACACTCTTTCCATGCCGGCAACTTTGCCGATGTACTCAAGCATATTGTTCAAATTGAGATACTTGAACACTTAAGAAAAAAAGATAAAGCATTCGATTATATCGATACTCATTCTGGAGCAGGGCTTTATCATTTACACTCTGAAAATATGCAAAAATTACAAGAATATACCAATGGCATTGCGAAATTAGACGCTGAGCAATTCCCTGAAGTTAAAAGTTATTTTGAAGCAATTAACTCGTTTAACCAAACTGACGAACTTGAGTTCTATCCTGGTTCTCCCGCTATCGCAAAATATTTTTTACGTCCACAGGATAAAGGCTGGTTATTTGAATTACATCCACAGGATTTTGAGCACCTTTCAAATAATATAAACCGCAATCGTAAAGTAAAAATCACCAAAAGCGATGGATTAAAAGGCATGCTTGGGCTTGTTCCAACGGCAAGTCGTCGAGCTTTGATATTAATCGACCCGTCCTATGAAATAAAAACAGAGTATCAACTTGTTGTTGAATCTGTCATCAAGGCTTATAAAAAGTTCAGTACCGCAACTTATGCCATTTGGTACCCAGTTGTAGATAGAAAAAACGTTGATTTAATGGAAAAAGCATTAAAAGAAAGTGGTATTAAGAATATTCAGCGCTATGAGCTTGCACTCGCTGAAGATTCATCAGGGCGTGGAATGACGTCATCTGGTATGTTTGTCATCAACCCTCCTTGGACACTTCAAAGTAAAATGGCAGATTTGTTGCCTAAGCTATCTAAATCACTCACTGGACAAGAACATCTGTATCAATGTGATATTCTGGTAGAAGAATAAAAAAGCGGCCTCACATGAGGCCGATTATCTTGATACGGGTAAGATTACGAATATTACCTGTTGACTACCGCCAGAGACATTGAGGCTGCACAATGCTGCCTCAAAATACATATACTCATGATACCTGAAGATGCTCGATTTCAGCGAGAATGCACAGCTTGTTAATCAAGGCGACGGTGTACGGCAATAGTGAGCTATTGTTAGCACTGGCAACACAGAGTAACACGCTGTGCAACTCGCACTTCGTGGACTTCTCTGCGCCAATTCTTCTTTGTTACATTAGCTCGAAAGAATCCCGATATTCCTTCGCTAATGCGCCTCAAAGAATTGGCGCTGAAAAAGTCCTGAAACATGCATCTTCAAGTATTATGGGTATATCTACTTCATGACGGTAAACATGCCATTCATGACTGCATGGTGCCCTATAAAGCTACAAAAATATTTATAATCTCCACCTACCATCAGCATCTTGGTATCAAACGTTACACTTGCCATTTCTCCACCACCAATAATTTTGGTAGCTGCAATGATACGCTTATCACCATCCATGAGATAGTTTTTAGCTAAACCAGCCTTCATACCGTCCATCGCAATAGGATCCATATCAGAGGCTTTTGAAAACACCCAATTATGTCCCATGGTTGTTTTTGGTAATTTACCGACATGTTTTAAATTGATGGTCACTTTGTCGCATTTTGACTTAGAGATCTCGATACTTTTTTTACTGAAACTGAGCGCATCCATTACTTCAATATCAATCATACAATTCTCAGCCATAGCATTGGAAGTGAATGCCAGAGCGCATAACGATAATAGTGATTTAAATTTCATAACGTAATTTCCTTATTGTGTTAGAAGATAACTATTACGATTGTTGGTTAAGGTAAGATCAATTTCTAAACTTGGTTTCCACCCAGTGTAAGTTTTGCAGGGTCAAGTAACTTTGTTAATTCCTCTACTGATATATCCGTATTTTCAGCAGCGACTTCAATCACAGGACGCCCTTCTTTATAAGCTTGCTTTGCTATGTCTGCCGCTTTCGAATATCCAATAATTGAATTTAACGCCGTGACTAAAATTGGATTGTGAGACAATGTTTCTTTCAATTTAGCTTCATTTACTTTGAATGATGTAATCGCTTTATCTGCCATTAATCGACTGACATTCGCAATCAACTTCATGCTTTCAAGTAAATTATTGGCGACCAAAGGTAACATTACATTTAACTCAAAGTTACCTGACTGACCAGCAACTGTAATTGCAGCATCATTACCAATAACTTGCGCCGAAACCATCGCTGCTGCTTCAGGAATAACGGGGTTTACTTTGCCCGGCATGATTGAAGAGCCAGGTTGTAAAGCTTCAAGCTCAATTTCTCCGAGCCCAGCCAATGGACCTGAGTTCATCCAACGTAAATCATTAGCAATTTTAAGCATAGAAACAGCCGTTGCTTTTAATTGCCCAGAAACAGCAACAGCAATGTCTTGCGAACCAATATGACTAAAAAAATGAGCCGCAGGTGTAAATGCTAAACCGGTAACTTGTGATAAGTGTTGATTAAATAGCTTTGCAAAACGTGGATCGGCATTGATACCTGTACCTACCGCTGTGCCACCTTGAGCTAGGGTATGAAGTTGTGGCTGAAGTAATGTAAACCGAGCAATATTGAGGTCTATCTGCTCAGCCCAGGCATCTAGAGTTTGGCTCATTCTGACGGGCATGGCGTCCATCAAATGCGTTCGACCTGTTTTTACAAACGAATCCACTTCTTTAGATTTTGCTCGAATAGTCATAGAAAGGTATTCAAGCGCAGGTAATAAATCTTCAGCAAGCTCAATTGCAGCGCTGATATGAATAGCAGATGGAATGACATCATTGCTGCTTTGACCACAATTAACATGATCATTTGCATTGACCTGTTCCCCACAATGCTGTGATGCCAATGTAGCTAAAACTTCATTCGCATTCATGTTAGAGCTAGTACCTGAACCCGTTTGGTATATATCAACCGGAAAATGCTCTGATAAATTATCACTTTCTAGCAGAGTAGCTACTGAAAAGTGAATCGCATCAGCCATCGTGCTTGGAATTAATCCTAGGTCACTGTTTGCTTGTGCAGCCGCTGATTTAAGTTTCAGTAATGCTCGAATAAAACTCTCGGGCATCCTTTGACCACTGATAGGAAAATTTTGAACAGCTCTCTGAGTTTGTGCTGCATATAAAGCACTTTTAGGGACTTCAAGCTCTCCCATACTGTCACATTCAGTTCTTGTTTCTGACATCACTTTCTCTTCAGGTTCAAATGGTAATAATTATCATTATTAAACCTAAAATATTAAATATCAATAAGTCATTTCAAAAACAATTGAATTTGCGTGCTATTAGAGAGGTACAGAGTCAAAGAAAAAAGTAGCTAATCAAAACTTCAATTTACTAAAAAACAGCTTCAAGAGCATGATTTAGACAAACTAGACAATCATAACATGATAAATAGAAGGAGAATCCAAAATAGAAAATTTTGGAGGTTCCCTCAGAGCCAACACCCCGGCACATGAGTCGCTTGCTGTGGCTGCTGCCTTCCGGCTCTGACCAAGTCCACAAGTTATCATTGCGGGGGGACCCTGAGGTCACCATAGAATTCTTCAGTAAGGAACTGAAGACGAGACGAATTATCCATGATCAGATTGTGCTTAGCAAGTGATTAAACTACATATGATCTCTAAGTGGGTAACTAATGTTCAACTTTTCGTAATCAAGAAAAAAAGACAACAAAAAAGCCGCTTAATAAGCGGCTTTATATAAAGAGTAGTTCTGGAACTACTTGTACTTTTTCATTACCAAAGTAGCGTTTGTGCCACCGAAACCAAAGCTGTTACTCATAACAGTGTTCAGTTCAGCATCACGATATTCACTAACAATTTGCAGACCTGCTGCATTTTCATCTAAATTTTCAATATTGATGCTTGGGGCAATAAAACCATTTTCCATCATCAATAGACTGTAGATAGCTTCATGAGCACCCGCAGCACCTAAAGCGTGCCCCGTCATAGACTTAGTTGATGCTGTTGGCGGGCAATCGTTACCGAAAACTTCTTTAATCGCTTCTAATTCGCGAGTATCACCTACTGGTGTAGATGTACCGTGAGTATTGATGTAATCAATACCACCTTCAACATTCGCTAACGCTTCCTGCATACAACGAACAGCACCTTCACCAGATGGAGCAACCATATCGTAACCGTCTGAAGAAGCACCGTAACCTATGATTTCAGCGTAGATTTTTGCACCACGTGCTAGCGCGTGCTCTAGTTCTTCAACAACGACAATTGCACCGCCACCAGAAATAACGAAACCATCACGGTCCGCATCATAAGTACGAGACGCTTTCTCTGGAGTCTCATTGTATTGAGTAGACAATGCGCCCATAGCGTCAAAGCCCATTGCTAGAGTCCAATCTACTTCTTCAGAACCACCAGCAAACACCATATCTTGTTTACCAAGCTGGATAAGTTCAGCTGCGTGACCAATACAGTGTGCACTGGTTGCGCAAGCAGAGCTGATTGAGTAGTTGTGACCTTTAATCTTGAAAGGTGTTGCCAAACATGCACTTGAAGTACTCGACATGATACGTGGTACTACATAAGGGCCAACACGCTTAACGCCACGGCTTCGTAATGTATCTGCCGCTTGAACTTGGTTTTTTGAAGAAGCACCACCAGTACCAACAACTAAGCCAGTTCTTGGGTTGCTGATTTGCTCTTCTGTTAATTGTGCGTCTTCAATTGCTTCTTGCATCGCAATGTATGCGTAAGCAGCTGCATCGCCCATGAAGCGTAATGCTTTACGATCAATGTGCTCTTTTGTATCAAGGTCGATGTTACCCCAAACACGGCTACGAAGATTCATTTCTTCGAATTGCTCAGAATAGGTAATACCGCTGCGACCAGCTTTTAATGACTCAGTGACTTCTTGTTTGTTGTTACCGATACTAGATACAACACCGATACCACTAATGACGACTCTTTTCATTTGTTAACTATCCATTTCAATTTTCTGCGACAATGGTAGCTGTTTTACCAACTAAAAGTGGTCAGCTTTCAGTAACCACGGGTAAAATAGGCTAAATTGCGGTAAAGAATTAGGTAAAAATCAGTGAATCTTCACCATGTTAACGACAAAACCATGCAAATTAAGCGATATCCGAATGAGATAATCAAGTTTTTTCAGGAAAACTATCCTGAAAAGCCTGATTTAGCTCATCTTATTTTTGACTTCCAATGGCAACTATTTGAGACATACGATAATCAGCTCTCAGTAACCATGGTAGAAGTGGATTCTTCCGTTGAGCTACTCAGTTTACTTTATCTGCAAAAAGAGTGCTTTACTAAAACAGCATTACATATCCGTCTTATTTGTAACGACTTATCAATTTGGCAAGATGTGTTCTCATTTGAGAATTCTGACTCCCCTGCTCTACAAAGAGTTACCGAAAACCTCAAACACATTTCACCAGTTAATATTTTAAGTTGGCAAAGGTTTAAGTTTGATGACGGCAAGGTAATTTTAGATATTTACCCTAATGCTGATGATGTATCTGATAATTACCCTATTAAAGACAGAACTAAAGCTCAAGCTATCCAGTTTGGAATGGGTTTTAACACAGAACAAACTTCACATGCTGTAGCAAGCTTTATCTCAAAGACTTCAATCTCGCTTGCTTCGATTTTTATTGCCGACGAACAACCGCTAAGTAAATCATTTATTAATGAGCGATTGTTTAGCGACTCTTTAAAAAGTTATGGAGAAGCAACGGCTCAGAAACACCACTTATGTCCTATTCCTCGAACTAAAAGTGATATAGAGGCGCCCGTTGCAATTATCGGAGGTGGGCTTGCCAGTGTACATTTAGCTTTGTCATTAGCTGAGCGTGGGAAAACTGTAAAAATATTCTGTAAAGATAGTGAAGTAGCACAAGGTGCCTCAGGAAATAAACAAGGTGCTCTTTATCCATTACTGACTCCTGAAAATTCCGAATTAAGCCAATTCTTTCAGCAAGCTTTTTTATTCAGTCGTCAACGTGTCCAGCAACTTTCATCTGATGGCTATAAACTCGACCATGATTTTTGTGGCGTATTACAAAGTGGTCATGATGAGCGCTCGACTGACAGGTTAAACAAAATTCTTGATGGACAAGATTGGCCGGACGAAATTGTCCAACCCGTTACAGCTGTTCAAGCAAATAACATTGCTGGTATCGATATCGATAAGCCAGCTGCATTTTATCCTTTAGCTGGCTGGGTTTGCCCGTTTGAGTTTACTCAAGCGACTTTAGCTAAAGCACAAAGCTTAAGTGATGTTTCGATTCACTATAACCATGAAATCACTAAACTCGAAAACACTGAGGATGGTTGGTTACTTCAGACCGATAAAAAAGTTTTTGGCCCATTTAAACAAGTCGTCAATGCCACAGGCTCACAATTGATCAACTTTGAGCAAACTAAAGAGTTACCTGCTTCAAACTTCAGAGGTCAAGTGAGTCATATTCCCTCTCGTTCAAAAATATCTAAATTGAAAACAGTTATCTGCGCTCATGGATATATGACACCAGCAAATAACAATATGCATTGTGTCGGTGCAAGCTATGTTCGATTAAGTCATGACCGCAGTTATCAGCCTATTGAACAACTGGATAACTTACAAAAGATGCAGCATAGCTATCCAGAGAAAGAATGGATTGATGACATTGACATTTCTGGTCACGATGCCAGAGTTGGCGTGCGTATGGTCACCCGCGATCACTTCCCGATGCTCGGATGTGCGCCTGATTATGAAAAGTTGGTTGAGATGCAAAAGCCAATTTTGAATAAACGTAAATCGTATGTTGAGCAGTACTGGAGAGATACTGAAGCTCCGATCATTGAAGGTTTATACGTGCTGGGAGCTTTGGGCTCTCGTGGCCTATGTTCTGGACCACTAGCCGCTGAAGTGATGGCATCATTACTTTGCAATGAAATCCCGCCTGTCGATTACAATCTTTTGAAAAAGCTTAACCCGAACCGGATGTGGATTAGGAAGATTGAGAAGAATAAGCCGATTTAAATAGAGTGCATCAGCAACCTTATCCTTAACGTCACATCTACTAGATTTAGTTAATTTAAATTAACTAAATCTTAATCCTGTCTTCATAAAAATCATGATCTTGCAATTATATTTTATATAACTGCTTAAAAAATTAGATTTTTATGAGTTCAGGTTCGGCAATGTTATACACAAACCCTCTCTTCACACCTTCAATTAACGTTGTTGAAGTGGAGGCACTTTTAATTGAAGGTGATGTAGCATTAGACATCTCTACTCCTGAATTACCAGTAGGGTGCAAGATATATATGCAAGAACAATTAACAAAAAATAAGATACAGTAAGGCACTTTTTCAAACAGTATCTTATAAAAAATAGCCCTCAATCATGAGGGCTACATCTAAAAATAATTAGCTATACAGAAATTTTATTTCTCAACTCTTTCCAGGCTGATTCCACCAGCACAAAGTCTCCATCTTCGAGCTCTTCTCTGGCCAGTTTCATACACTCGACAACTTTGTTATCTAGGGCTGTAAGCGAGCTATCATCTTCAGCTTCAAGCTCAGAAAGCACAACAGCAATGTGACCTTGTAAATAACCACTTGCAAACAGCGCATCATCATCGCCATGAACGACAACGTCTCCAATCCAGCTTTCTAGTGCTGCTTCGTATTGCTCCAACATTTTACTTCTCCAATTCTTCTGGTGTGGCAACTTGATACATTACGCTGTCATGGTAACCGGTAATGACTTGATAATACCCACTCAATTCACTGTCTAAATTCGGGTCGCCACTATCCACGATTAATGGTCGACCTTCAAGTGCTTTCAACTTACTTTTTGTCGCTAAAATAATAATATTTTCTTTTCCAATGCGACGGATCAAATCTGGTGATAATTGTTGATTCCCTCGGCCGAAAATATGGCCCTGACCACCAATTAAGGTAATCACTAATTTTGTTGATTTCCCTTCAGTCAGCTCTAACAGTCTCTGCGCAGTAAGATCAGACTCAACAATTGCTTCATTTAAAATTAAGTCCACACCAAGCAAGGTATTATCTAAACCCAAGGACTCCATAACGGCAGCAACCGTTGATCCAGATCCCATGACGTAAAGTTCGTCTTCCATTGACTCAATAACATCTGCAGCAATATCAGATAAAACAAGCTCATCGACTTCTTTACCGCCCATTTTAACAGCTTGAATATACCTTGGTTCGGCAGGTACCAACATTTCACCAAATCGTCTGGCCTTTACTACTCCACCACGAAAAGCAGCTTCATCAATATCCATAACATCAGCGTTCATCAAACTGACTAACTCACCTTCAAGTAGCATCTTAACGACAAGACCTGAGGCTTTTGGAGTAATACCATAAACACCTGAGTGAATTTTTACGCCAGCAGGAACACCTAAAACAGGTAGGTCTTCACGAACGACTTTAAAAATATCCCTCGCAGTGCCATCGCCACCCGCAAATAGCAGAAGGTCAATGGTTGTTTGATTTAGGATTTTCACAGACTCTTGAGTGTCTTTAGCTTCAGGACGATTGGGAGCTTGATATACCATCTTAATATTAAAGCCAAGCTCATGGGCTATGCTCTCACCCATGTCACCACTAGCAGTGTAGATTTCAATTTGATCTTTATAAGGTAATAAAACTTTTAAAGCTTCAACCATGCGCAAATGTGCTTTGGGAGTAGCACCCAGTGCCATTGCTTGCTCAGCAACACCATCGCTTCCTTTTAAGGCAACACTTCCACCTAACCCAGCATAAGGGTTAACAATCAACCCAAGTCGAAACGGCATCGTTAAATCCCCTTTTTATTTTTATCACAAACTCAATGTGCTTATTCAGACATACCAAGTTCAGGCGTATTACGATTCACATCGACATTTTGACCACGGTTTCGAATAACATGATCCATTAGAGTAATTGCGAGCATGGCCTCAGCAATGGGCACGGCACGAATGCCTACACAAGGGTCATGGCGACCTTTTGTTACAATATCAATTTCATTACCATGCTTATCAATTGTCTTACCAGGAATACTGATGCTTGATGTTGGCTTGAGTGCAATTGATGCCAATATAGGTTGTCCTGAGGAGATCCCCCCCAATACACCACCCGCATGATTGGATTCAAAACCTTTTGGTGACATTAAGTCACGACCTTCAGAACCTTTTTGTTCGACTACGCCAAAGCCATCACCAATCTCAACACCTTTTACAGCGTTAATGCTCATTAAAGAATGAGCAATATCAGCATCTAGCCGATCAAATACAGGCTCACCAAGACCTACAGGCACATTAGTAGCGATTACTGAAACTTTTGCACCAACACTATCTCCTTCCTTTTTTAAATCACGCATATATTCATCTAGAGCTTCAAGCTTCGAAGAATCTGGGAAGAAAAAAGGATTTGTCTCAATCAAATCAAAATCTATCGTTTCAGCTTTAATTGGCCCTAATTGAGATAGAAATCCAGTAACTTGAATGCCATGTTTATCTCGTAAATACTTCTTCGCAATGGCTCCAGCGGCAACACGCATTGCAGTTTCACGAGCAGAGGAACGACCGCCGCCACGATAATCTCGAAAACCATACTTTTGCTCGTAAGTATAATCGGCATGCCCAGGACGGAAAGTGTCTTTGATATTGGAGTAGTCTTGACTGCGTTGGTCGGTATTTTCAATCAATAAACCAATTGATGTACCTGTGGTTTTCCCTTCAAATACACCAGAAAGTATTTTGACCTCATCGGGCTCACGACGTGCAGTAGTATAACGAGATGTACCTGGACGACGTCTATCCAATTCTTTTTGAATTTCTTGTTCTGAAATTTCAATCCCTGGAGGGCAACCATCAACAATACAGCCTAATGCCTTACCATGACTCTCACCAAAGGTAGTTACAATGAAGCTTGAACCTATGCTGTTTCCTGACACACCGAATCCTTATTGGTCTTTAAAAATTGCAAATAGACTTTCATTTTCGACAAGTTGATCACGAGTCAGTACAAATACGCCATCACCGCCGTGCTCAAAGTTAACCCATGTAAATGGTACATCTGGGAACTGTTCAATCAAGTGAACCATAGAGTTACCCACTTCGACCACTAATACACCTTCTTCTGTTAAGTAATCAGCCGCATTGGCTAAAATACGTTTAGTGAGATCTAAACCGTCACGCCCTGAAGCTAAACCTAATTCAGGCTCGTGATGATATTCATCTGGCATATCATCAATATCCTCTTGGTCCACATACGGTGGATTAGATACAATCAGATCATACTGAGGACCCTTTGGTATTGACGAAAACACATCAGACTGCATAGGGAATACTCGCTCAATCATGCCATGTGACTCAACATTGATTTGAGCAACTTCAAGCGCATCATCACTGATATCTAACGCATCAACTTCTGCATCTTCAAATTCATAAGCACATGCGATTGCAATACAAGCACTACCTGTACATAAATCTAACACTCGATTTACTTGCTTGTTATACAACCAAGGGCTAAAACGATTGCCAATCAATTCTGCGATCGGAGATCTTGGTACAAGAACACGCTCATCAACATAAAATTCAAAACCAGAAAACCATGCTTTATTGGTTAGGTATGGCACTGGTAAACGCTCTTGAACACGACGAATGACGAGTTCAACAATCTTATGCTTTTCAGATGCCGTTAAATTTGAATGAATAACTTGCTGACCAATTTCATGAGGTAAATGCAGCGCATGAAATACCAAAGCAATAGCTTCATCCCACGCATTATCAGTGCCGTGACCATAATAAATGCCAGCGTCATTAAAACGGCTAACAGACCAACGCAACATGTCGCCAATGGTACGAAGCTCATTTACCGCTTCATCAACAAAAATTCTATCCAAAATACGCTCCGATATTTATTACTGTGATGAGGTCATCCCTTCATCAATTATGCTTTGTATTTTACCGAAAGTATGTCAACTTGCCACAAGATTAAGTAAAATAAAGCCATGAACAAGAAGACTGATAACAATGACTTTGACTCGTTTGCTGACCTAATGAATGGTGTAAAGCCGCTGAAGCAGGACAAAGTACATTTCAAACAAACCGCTAAATCTAAGAAAATATTGCAAGAACGCGAACAAAAGCTTCATGCTGATAGCTACTTTTCTGATACTTATCAACCTTATCTCCCAGATGAAGGCCCCATGCGTTGGAGCCAAGATGGCATTGATAAGCATGAAGTCAAACGTTTAAGGCGTGGGGATTATGTACCTGAATTGATTTTAGATTTACACGGTATGCGCCAAACTGAAGCGAAACTTGAAATTGCCGCACTAATACGAGCCTGTGTAAAACAGCATATGAACTGCTGTAATATCATGCATGGTCATGGCACCGGGATTTTAAAACAACAATTACCAATGTGGTTGGCACAACACCCAAAAGTTTTAGCCTTTCATCAAGCTCCCAAAGAATGGGGTGGTGACGCTGCCTTAATCGTTTTGGTCGATATCGAAGATGGTGGCTTCTAGCGCTCTATAGAAACCGTTTCGGGACTGTTTTGTGATTCTATCACTCTACCTTCAGCTAAAAGATTCAAAATAGTGATGCCTGCTGTTGCAAACAACGGCGGCTCCTCACTTGGAATAAATTCATTAACTAAGTAACCGAGCAACGGCATATGAGCGACGACTAATACAGTGTCAGCTTTATAATGTTCAGCATAAGCTTCAATGGCAGTAGAAGATTGCGAAGGTTCTGAAGATGGAGTCAATTCTGTTAGTGTGCAAACTTTTTTTGCCGTGATGTTCGAGTCTACGATGTTCTTCCAAGTCTGCTGAGCCCGGACATATGGGCTAACTAACACTAAATCAAACTGTGTAATTGTTTTCGATAACCAAACCGCCATCACTTTAGCTTGCTCTGCACCCAGATCTGTCAAGATACGCTCTCTATCAGAGTCGGCCTGATAACTTGCTTCACCATGGCGCATCAAAAATAATTGCATAAATTTCTCTTCTTATTACATATGGAGAACATCATCACTAACTCAATTGTAACGCTATTTTGATATTCAACAAAAGCTAATAACGAAATATCCAGATATCGAGTTAAAACTAATAGGAATATCTTTTACTCAATAGCAATACTGGTGTGTTAAAATTCAAAACCTTGCTGGTATTCTCCCTATACGAAATAAAAAGCAAAATTGTTCGGTCTTTGATATTTATCACAAACATTTAATGTTTCTGATACCCGTACCACCTAAACGTGTAAAATTTGCACGATAATAAACATACAATAAACTTGCCGTGAGTCGTCTTGTTCATCCATTTCAAGCTCGAACAAGCAGCATCTAAGTTTTCTATTTTCTAGAATTTATTTGCGAAAAAGTAATTATAGAACCACTATATATTGTGGTCAGAGTAATATTTTTCATATACATATTCTTTTTTTACATTTTATGGGATTATTCATTGAATTCAGAATCCAGCATCATCACTAGCCCAAATGATCATCGTCAATATCGCAGTCTGACGTTGGAAAACGATTTAAAAATAGTACTTATTGAGGATAAAAACGCATCAAAATCGGCGGTTTCTTTAACGGTTAATGTCGGCCATTTTGATGATCCTAAAGCCCGCCCTGGCATGGCACATTTTCTCGAGCACATGCTCTTTTTAGGGACTGAAAAATACCCAGTTTCTGGTTCCTTCCATGCTTTCGTAAATCAGCATGGCGGGAACAATAATGCCTGGACAGGAACAGAGCATACAAGCTTTTTCAGTACTATCATTCCAAGCGCATTTGATGATCTATTAGATAGATTTAGCCAATTCTTCATTGCCCCACTTTTTGACGCAGAACTGGTAGAGCGAGAGCGAAATGCTATCGATTCAGAATATAGCTTAAAACTGAAAGAGGATTTACGGCGCATTTATGAAGTAAGTAAAGAGACCAGTAACCAAGATCACCCATTTTCTAAATTTTCTGTCGGTAATTTGCAAACACTCGCTGGTGAGCCTGAAAGCTTGAGACAGGAGTTAGTTTCATTTTATGAAGACTTATACAGTGCAAACCTGATGACACTTTGCATCGTAAGTTCTGAAACATTGGCGACTCAAGAAAAGCTGGCTCATAAATATTTTTCGAATATAAAAAATAAGCAATTAGAAAAACAATACCCAGATGTTGCAGTTTATGGTGAAGACCAACAACAAAAATTAATAAGAATTATCCCACTTAAAAAACAAAAACATCTGACCATCAGTTTCACTCTGCCTAACATTGAGCAATATTATCGAACAAAACCTCTTACTTTTATTAGTCATTTACTTGGGAATGAAAACTCGGGAAGTTTGCTGTCTTATTTAAAAGAAAAGAGTTGGGCCAATCACCTTTCTTCAGGAGGTGGTATTTCTGGCTATAACTTTAAAGAATTTGCCATTCACTACCAACTCACGGATTTAGGCATCGAAAACATCGATGAAATCGTGCGAGTTACTCTGGAATACATTCAATTAATCACAGCTGAGGGATTAAAGAGTTGGCGATACGAAGAACGAGCTAACCTTTTAAAGCAAGCATTTGAATATCAAGAGCCGAGTAAACCAGGAGATCTGGCAAGTCACGTAAGCTTAAACCTTCAACATTATGACTTCGAAGACGTGCTTTTTGGTGACTACCGGATGGACGAACTTGTCGAAGAAGAAGCCTTAGAATTAGTGAGTCAGTTGAAAGTTGACAAAATGAGGTTAACTTTAATTGCCCTTGAGCAACCGATAAATCAAACCAGCCACTGGTATTCTACCAATTATGCTGTTGATGACTTTACAATTGCTCAGCTCGTGAAGTGGCGTGACATTCAACCGAGAACTGAAATTCACCTACCAGAAGTGAATCCTTACATACTTGAGGATGTCATTCCTCGCTTCACAGATTATGCAACTGCAATTCCTGAAGTGATAAGTGAAAGCAAAGGCTTTCGATTATGGCATTTGAAAGATCAAGAGTTTCAAGTACCTAAAGGACACATGTACTTTGCGATAGACTCATTACATGGCAGTAGTAGTGCACGGCACGCAATGTTGACTCGTCTGTACATCGAAATGCTACTGGATAACCTTACAGAGCACACCTATGCAGCAGAAGTCGCTGGACTTGGCTACCATATTTATCCTCATCAAGCAGGATTAACTCTACACGTCAGTGGTTTTACCCCAAAACAGTACAAGTTACTCATGGTGATAATAGAAAAAGCCAGAGAACGAAATTTTTCAGAAACTCGCTTCAAGTACATCAAACGCCAATTGGGTCGCAGTTGGGGTAACATCAGTAAGACAAGGCCAATCTCACAACTGTTTTCTGCATTAACAGCGACAATGCAGCTTCATAGTTTTGAGCCTCTCACCTTTGCGCACGAACTTGAAACTGCGACACTGGACGAACTTCATCAACATGTGGAAGACTTTTATAAAGCCACATATGTAGAAGGCTTGATTTATGGCGACTTTCTAAGAAAAGAAGCAGAACAAATCAGCCAGAGGATCACTAAATTATTAACATTAGTATCAGCCCCGAGTGACGAATCAACAAGAGAGCTTATAAATATTACAGATAGAGGCACTTTAATTCGAGAGCTCGAAATCGAGCATCAAGATAATGCTATTCTGATTTACTATCAATCCAAGCAAACGAATACACACAAAATGGCGATGTTCAGTTTACTGAATCAAGGCATTTCCTCTGCTTACTTTCATGAGCTGAGAACACAACAACAACTGGGATATGTGGTTGGTACCAATTACCTACCATTAAATCGTCACCCAGGGATTATTTTTTACATCCAATCTCCGACAGTGACCCCAGATCAACTGCTGACAAAAATCGATCAGTTTCTAGCGGATTATGCTAAAACACTCTTAAATGAAAGTGAAAAAGATTGGAGTGAAACCAAGCAAGGTTTAATCAACAGTATTATGCAGCATGAGCCAAACTTAAAAACTCGCAGTCAGCGGTTATGGTCAAGCATAGGCAACAAAGATTATGATTTTACGCAAAGAGAACAAGTCGTTGAAGAAATAAAGGGGATCACCCAACAGGATATGCAACAGTTTATCGCTAGCAAGCTAACTGAACTTAATTGTGACAGAGTCGTCCTTATTAGCTGTTCATCAGGCAGTACAATGAACTCTGAAATTAATGGTCAAAAAATCGACTTAGATATTGATCAATTTAAAGAAACGTCCAAACGCTTCAAATTATAAATACATTGAATAACACCTTCTAAATAAAATGCAGTTATAAAGACTGCATTTTTTATACCTAACCGATTATAAAACCATCCAATTTAGCTTTCTAAGCTATAAGTTTTGCGTCAATTTTCCGACACTTAACGTAATTCGTACACTTATTTCTCAGTTGTAAAATAAATGAGATATATTTACGGCATACGCTTTGACAAACGTATCAAGATCTGAAAAAGTGATACAATATTTTTGCATTGAAACAGATGCGTTAACTAATTAGAACAATAAATGACCATGCTTTTTCGACAAATTTATGCCTTTTTGTTTTGTATTATCTTGAGCGGGATTTTTGCGGTATCTGCGTGGGCATTTGATGGTCAAAATAGTCAACTTAATTCAAGTAAATCAATTACCTCATTAGCTGAAAAAGAACTTATTGAAATTCCTGATTCTCATATTCTTTTGAATTCGGATATGTATGGTGTTAGTGAAGGATTATCTCAGAATACAGTTACTTCTTTTACGAAAGATAACAATGGATTTTTATGGATTGGCACTATCAATGGTTTAAATCGTTTTGATGGTACAGAATTCAGACATTTTACACAAGAACAAGGATTACCATCTGCATTTATCAGAAGCATGTATCTTGCAAGTAATGGTAATATTTATATAGGAACAAACCAAGGGTTAGCTTTATACCAGTCAAATAAAGATAAGATTATTCATTTAGATATCGGTGAATATAACGAAAGCCCTATATGGAAAATAAGAGAGTTTGAAAGTAACATATATTTTTCTACAGATACATCGATTATTAAATTAGATAATAACAAAACTACAGAAATATTTAAACATCAGACTGTAATCGATATAAAAGATTTTCTGATACAAGATGAAATTATTTTAATTAAAACATACAATAAAAATTTATTAAAAGTAAAAAATAACAAAATCAATACAATCAGTTCTTCTGTTCTAAGCATTACTAAAAATGGAAATAAAATTTACTACTCAGATCAGGATGGGTTACATCACTTTTCTACATCATTATCAAAATCTAATCTTATAAGTAATACTCCCTACCAACAATTATCTAGCTACAAAAGAGAGATATTTGGTTTAATACAAAACTCAATACACAACATCTCTTCGAAAGAAAACATTGGAACGCTTGACATTGAAGAATTTAACAATGTTACTTTCAATATTTTTGACGATCAATTTTATGTTGGAACACTAATAAAAGGTTTCGTAAATTTTTCAGAATCAAATAATATTGTCTCAAAAATTAATATTACTAACAAGAATGTTTGGGGACTGGCGAGGTATAAAGAAAACTTATTTATTTCAACTGATGCTAAATCTATAGATGTACTTGATAAAAATTATAAAATAATTAACAAAATACCAACAGGGTTAAATGGATATAAACACATTAGCATCCATGATGGCAACCTGATTTTTGGCAACAAATCTGGTCTTTACAAGTATATCTTTGATAGTAAAAAAACTGAAAAGATATCCAATATACCTGTGAGCTTCATAAAATCATTTAATAATAAAATATTTATCGGAACAGAGACAGGTTATATTCACTATATTAACGAATTCAACATAATGAATATCTACGAGATCTCTAAGAATCAACTTATTTATAACGTCGAAGTTGACAAAGTGAATATATATGCATCGACCTCAAACGGATTATTCAAAATCCATATTCCAACTAACAAAATTGAACAAATACATTCAGATCAAGTTTTTTCTAGTTGCATAAATGATGACACTTTATATTTTGCAACAAACTCATCAATAATAGCTTATTCAACAATCGAAAATACAATAACCTCAAGAATTGAAACCAAAAAAAATACATATTCACTACATTGTGAAAACAGATCATTAATAGCAACAGTACAAGGATCAGTTTTATTAATTAAAGATTTCAACAAGGTTATTAGCATCAATAAAAAAAATGGAAGCCAAGCAGAATACAATGCCTCTCCAATTGTAAAATTTAATAGTAAATATATATTAGCAGGTGTTGAAGGTTTAACTGAGTTATCAGAGAAAAAAGTATCAAAATATTTAAAATTGGTTTCACCTCCAGAAATAAGAATAACGTCACTTTATGTTTTCAATAAATTAATCAAGGGGGAGAACCCTTACTTTAAAGGTAATATAAGTAATATCGATTTTATAGAAATCAATCATTCAGATTATCCATTTACATTTAATTTTTCATCCATGAACTTAAATGTAAACTATCAGTATCGTTTAATTGACTTAAATGAAAGATGGATAAGTGCTTATCAAAACTCTGCCACTTTTACAAACTTGTCTCCAGGAAATTTCATTTTTGAGGTCAAATCTATTGATCTCTTAACAAATAAAGCAAGTACAGTAAAACAGATAAAAATTAAAATCTTACCACCGTGGTGGCAATCCAAAATTGCAAGAGCTGTCTATAGTTTATTTGCTATGTTGTTATTTTTTCTTTTTTTGAGGGCTTTAAAAAAGAAACGGCAAATACAAAAGAAAATAGCACTGAGTGAAGAAAGGTTAAAACTTTCACTATGGGGTAGCGGCGATGAAATGTGGGATTGGGATATTGAAACTGGAAAAATTTACCGCTCTAATATGTGGGAAAGCCTTGAATTTCCAGTTATAGGTCAACGAGCAAATAGTGAAAATCAACCAAGTAATATCCACCCAATGGATCGAAAGCGAGTACTTCAACACTTAGAAGACCATCTACATGACAAAACTGAACATTTCGAAATATCTTATCGTGTTAAAAGTAATACCAACCAATGGATCTGGATTTTAGATAGAGCTAAGGTTATGGTAAGAAGCGAGGATGGTACTCCTCTGCGTATGACTGGTACGATTAAAAATATTAATGATTTTAAAAACACTGAAGAACAATTAAAACTGTTTGGCAAAGCAATTGAGAATATCTCAGAAGGCATGTTTATTCTTGATCATTCCTTTACTTTTGTAGAAGTGAATCAAGCCTGCTTAGCTATTACTCAAGCAGAGCGTTCAGATTATATTGGTAAAATTCTAAAATTCGACCAATACCCGGACAGCTACTCACATCAAATTCAATATATGCTTCGCAATCATGGCCGCTGGACCAATGAAGTTGATGCAAAAAGAGGTGATGGTACCAGCTTTGTGATGGATTTAACCATTGATGCTATCTATGATGATAGCGGACATGCCAATCATTATGTTGCTGTTTTTTCTGATGTATCGGTACGTAGGCAACACGAAGTCGAACTCCAGAAAATGTCGACATTAGATGTACTAACTGGATTACCAAATCGTTCATTTTTACAAGTTACCCTGAGTAATTTAGTGAAACGTAAAGTCAGTAATGCGTTGCTGATTCTTGATATTGACAATTTTAAGAAGATTAATGACTCACTAGGCCATGATGTTGGCGACAAGTTATTACAAATCGTTACCCAGCGCATAGTTAATGCTGTAGAAGGTGAAGCTAATATTTTCCGTTTAGGTGGTGATGAATTTGCTATTTTAGTTGAAAATATTGACGACATTAGTAAAGCTTCTACATTAGCAAACCGTATTATTGACACTTTTAAAGCTACGTTAGAGATTGATAATACCAACCTCTTCGTAGGTGCCAGTATTGGTATTGTTTTTTACCCTGACGATGAAACCGATGAAAAAGCATTACTCCGTAAAGCAGAAGTCGCAATGTATTCAGCAAAATCAGCTGGTGGTAACCGCTACCATTTCTATTCTGAGTCACAAAACAACAACGCCATCCGCCAGCTTGAAGTGGAAAACTTAATTCGTGAGGGCTTAGCTGAAGATTATTTTGAAGTTTTTTACCAACCTAAAGTAAATGTTAAATCCAATAAAGTCGTGGGCATGGAAGCATTAGTGCGTTTAATTCACCCAGAACAAGGCATTATTTCGCCAGCTGAATTTATTCCTTTAGCAGAAGAAACTGGTTTAATCGTTGAATTAGGGGATATAGTACTTGAGAAATCTTGTTCAGCAACTCAAAAGTGGCGACTAGAGAATGACTTCAACGGCCGTGTCGCAGTTAATTTATCTTCACGTCAGTTTGCTTTACCTGATTTGCAAGAACGTATTGCTACTATACTTGAAAAAACTGGTTTACCAGCAGCAAACTTAGAAATTGAAATTACTGAAAGTACTGTGATTAAGCACCCTGAGCGTGCAATTAAGGTAATGCAAAAGTTGACAGAAATGGGCATTCATTTGGCATTAGATGACTTCGGCACAGGCTATTCCTCACTCACTTATCTGAAAAAGTTCCCGATTAATTCTTTAAAGATTGATAAGTCTTTCATCGACGATATTGACAAATCAGATCGTGATTTAAAGATGGTCGACTCTATCATTACCATTGCTCACAATATGGGGTTATCTGTGGTTGCAGAAGGTGTTGAAGAGCAAAGTCAACTTGGTATTCTTAGGGCGTTAAAGTGCGAAGAAATCCAAGGTTACTTATTTAGTAAACCATTACCACCTGCTGAGTTTCAAAATCGATTAATTTAAATGCTATTTCTTGAACGCTTAGATTGAACTCTAGATACTCCTGTGAAAGCAGGAGACCCAAACTATATTCTTTTCTGCAAGAGTCTACCAATCGTAATCCGAATTTCATATCAAAATAATTACCGTTTGGCATACGCCCTGCATTATCTCTTTTGTAATACATTTTTTTGACTAATAGAGATAATAACAATGCTTAAAACTACTTTATCAATTGCCCTTTTTGCAACTCTAGCTTCAACCTCAATTGAGGATAATCTTAAAAACAATAATATAAATAATCTTAAAACAGTTGGATATCCAAGCATCAAAATTCAACCTCTACAAACAGCTGGATACCCAAGCATCAAAATTCAACCTCTACAAACAGCTGGATACCCAAGCATCAAAATTCAACCTCTACAAACAGCTGGGTACCCAAGCATCAAAATTCAACCTCTACAAACAGCTGGATACCCAAGCATCAAAATTCAACCTCTACAAACAGCTGGATACCCAAGCATTAAAGTTCAACCATCTCAAATCGCATAAAGGAGCACATCATGATCAAATCAATCTTTATTGCTCTTGGGCTTGTAAAGCCACGTAGAGTAAAAACTAAACTTCCTGACGGTTTAAATAAACTAGAAGTCGTTTCAGCAAAAGCTTGGTGGAACTGAGAAGTATTGTAGATGAGAGAATCAGCATCTGTTGGGAGTACTCCCAACATGCTGCTCTTTTATTTGTGTCAGGTAAGTTATGACCTAAACTTGATATCACCTATTTGAACTGCCTTTCGATAGGCAATGTTCTTGTGTGCATTTAAAAATGGATAAGCAAAAGGGCCAAGAACTAATCCTGCAACTCCCCACCGTCTAACAGGCATACCTGAGTGGTAAGCATTTGAACCCAACAAGATACAAGATAAAACTGATAACGCAATCAATCCAAACTCAAACATTACAGCTCTCTACATCAAATACGTCAAAAATCGAATGTATTTTAACCACACATAGAAAATAAACAAAGTTATAATTTGGTTAAATTGTGAGCCAAATCGAATTTTTCAGTTTCCACTGTCACGATTTTTAGGCATAGCAAGGCTACGCCCTCAATATTAATCATTTCAATAAAACAGAAAGTCAAATTGTTAACAATTTAATCTTTGTATCCCCATGGTGCAGCAGGCGAAGTTACAGGTTTGGTTAAATCAAAATCTACTCTGAACTCTCTGCCTTGTCGAATTAATCGATAGGTGTATTTCTCTGGATAAATATAAACTTGCCAGGTATTGCCTACTGATTGTGGAATCCCCTGCTCTACAAAGAGTTCTTTTGAATACTGATCTGCGGGAAAGGATTGCATGTACTTCCAACCTGCATCTAAAGTCTGTCCACCGTACATGGTTGATTTATCAAACTCGCCATTTGGTTGACGGTGATCGTGCTTTAAGCTCAAGCCAGAGCCAGTTTTAGTAATTATCCACGTTCTTGATGCGTCATCACCAACATGAAATGGAATTTGTAATTCATTGTCGGTACATTTTCTGACATGCATGATGAGTTTTTTGTCGCTAAAAGCACCATTATCTTGATTATCTACAGTAACAGTACCTTGGTATGCTTTCCCACAGTGAGCCTTTATGCGATCAAAAAAAGCATCATGAGAAGCTATACTCACCAAAGGTGCTGACTTAAATACTGGCTCGCCAATAACTTGGTTATCGCTGCCCGCAAAGCTGGAGAAAGAAAAAGCGGTAATTAATAGATTGGCGAAGACCATTCTGTTTTTCATTATTATTCCTTGGTCAAATTGATACAAAAGTACTTTAATACAAAAACAGTGAATCTACACCTTTAATACAACATCATTAACCATCACAGCCACATTTATTTAGGCAAAATGATTCAACACCGCCATCATCTCTAAACTCAAAATCACAACAGGCTTGAAGTTTGTCTTTTAATTGTGCTCGACCACGTTTGATTCTCGATTTTACCGCAGGCAGGCTCAACCCTTGCTCTTCAGCTATTTCTTTTTGTTTTCTGCCCTGAAGTTCACTAGCATCGAGTACAGTACTGTAATCCGCTGATAAATTTTTGATTAGAATATCTAAGCATCTATCTAAGTTTTCATTTTTATGGAGTGAGACCAAAGGCAACTCATCCAGTTCGACATCTGAATAATCCAGAGATTTTTTACGATACAAATCGTAAATAGCATTTCGAGTAATGCTATATAGCCAAGGTCGAACTTTGTCTTTATCTTCGAGTGTTTCAATATTTTGATAGACCTTTATAAATACATCTTGAAGAACATCTTCTGCAATAGACTTATCGCTCACTTTGTTCACAATAAAAGCGAGCAGCTGTTGACTGAATTCTTTCCAAACTTTTTCTATCATATTCATTCATGGCCATTAACGGCCGCTGTAAGCGGCCTGATTTAAAGACTAACAAGTGCAATTTTCACATTTACAGTTGTCCGCTGCTTTATCATCGCATTTGCATTGACCGTCAATAACAACGCATTGGCACTCACAGTTGCAATTACATTGACACGTTTTAGCCTGTTTTTCTTCATTTGCAGTTTTCATGATATTTACCTCAAATTTAGTATGTTTCACTTAAGGTGACGAATAAAAAACAAAAAGGATGCACAATTTTTTGGTATGGATTGAATGCGCTTAAATGATACAATCTTGCAACTTTGAAGTACCTATCACACTTTCCGATGACTGAAATTACAACTTTAAGCCAGTTTTTATCTACTGCAAAAACCCAGTTCCAAGTATACGACTTAGGTCGCCGTGTTCAGCATATTGATATGATGGCGTTTCATCAAATTGAAGCATTACGAGCGCCTTATCCATATCCGATTCAAGGTCATGCTCAGTTTGCGATTGTATTCTGGAATGAAGATCAGCAGCATTACATCTGGTTTATAAAACTAGCATTGGACGAAAAGGGCTTAATTGTGCCAGCCGTTCGTCAACAATTCATTAAGATGATTTTAGAAGCCTTAGGGCGTGATCCAACCAAGTCACTCACTGAAGAACAACAACAAGCGTTAGCGAATAACCCATTTAGTTTTAAACCTTCTCAAGACAAACTTGCCGTTTTTAATGCGTTAGTAAAAAAGCAACTTGGTTTGCCTGCTTCGACCCAATATGAAATGGCGACACAATATTTATCTAACCAAATGCCGAAAGAAAACTGGCAACAACTCGGTCTTCAAGGTATAGCGGATATTTGTGTACGGTTGAATTCACTGGATCATGAAAAGCAGGTTATCAATGGCTTACATTCAGAGTATATGGAGCTGCAAGCTGCGATATGCCAATGTTTAGAACATATTGATGTACCAGAAAGTATTGCACAGCAACTTTTTGACAACTTCAATAAAGCAACACCAGAACTGGCTTTACTCTTCTTAAAGGCTTTATCTGGTCATCAGGAGTTAAGCTTAAAAGCAGTGAAATTTTTACTGCATAGAACACTTACTGATGAAGCTTTAATTACGATTGCGGCTAGAAATTGGACAGTGCTCCGTGACGATAAGATACGTTTGCAATATCTTGAATCATTAGCAATGCAACCGCAGAGCTTTTTTAATCAAGTTTTTGCTGATATTGTGGCTATTCCGCTTTTGCGTGATCAAATATTATTAGAACTACGAAATACCAATCGCAGCGTTAAATTATCTCAAGCGATTGGAGGACTATTTAGGGCTACCATGTCATGATGACTGATTTATTATTAATTCTAGGAATTGCACTTATTGCCGCATTTTTTTGGCAATTGAGACAAATGGCTGAAACAAGCCGTCGATTTTCTGAGCGTGAATCGGCAAAGCAACGAGTTCAATTGTTATCTGTTGCCATGTCATCTGCTCGACCGTCATTAGGCGGAAGCACAGGCTTATGCTGGAAAGCAACGTTTTTACTTGAATTCAGCACTGATGGCATTAATCGCTATCAAGCAGAGTTTGTAATGCTGCATAACAGAATCATAAGTATTGATTGGCCTGTATTTCCAGAGCCAGACTGGATGGAAGCACCTGCATCACGTGGCAAAATTGGTGGTTGTTGCGGGTCACATAAAAGTTGTTCTACCAATAAAGGCTAACTTTTTTACTGTTCAAAAAGAAAGGGCGTAATCCGAAGATTACGCCCTTTTAGTTCTCTGTTAAGCTATCCCGCTATAATTGTGCTCCCTGCACCATCCATGCGTCTCAGGCTATCCTTGTCTCTCGTCCGTGACCATTCCTTGAAATCCCTGTACTTTCGTACTTTCCCTAGTCTTGGTTATCCCTTGACCAAGCATGCTCATCCTAAGCGTGTCCAAGTTCGTCCTTGATAATTCATCCGTGACAATCTAACCTTCGGTACATCTTGTACCTACTCGTCCTTGTTTTTAGCTTTCCTTGTATTCACTTCCGTGATGTTTGTTAACAAATCCTTTGCTAACCGCTTCCTTGCAACAAGTCCTTTTAAAAAACAGCTTCCGAGCTTTCCTTTAAAGCTTATATCCTTACAATTCACAACATCCTGTCGTGATGATATCCTTATCAAGCTTTCCAACCACCTATAGTTGTTTTATCCTTAAACAACTTACCTTTACAATAGTAAGGTTCCTTGGTTGTTCCTTCTAGAGCGGCTATCCGTTTCGCTCTGATGCTCGTCCTAAGCGTCCAGTGCTTTGATTGCCATCCCTGAAACAAATAATAGTTCAAAATCTCAGAAAATACAGATTAAAAACTAAACAGTAACTTTTTAGAAAAAGTGATCCATATCACATAACATTTTATAAACATTTAATTGACTGTATTTAATGGTTTTTTTTGAGTAAAAACTTGAATAGCGTATTTTTAGGGGGAAATATCAGATGGTTTTCTTACATTCGTGTGAGATATATCTTACACGCTGTTGAGACTTTTTTCATTTTGAGCTGAATTTAAACAAACTCTCACTCCTCTAATATTATAGAGCGACAAAAATAAGAAAAAGTTGCAAGCAGTTAGCAATTTTTATAACAAGCTTAAATTGTTGTGCTTGTATTCTATACAATCAATGAGTTATGTTGCTTACACGAAATTACAATAGAAAAGCAAAGACACTTTTGATCACGCTCAATAAAATATATATTCCGCTTTTGTATTTCACTATTATTTCTATCTCTTGGTCTTTTTACTATCAGACACACACTAACTTGAATCAATTTGGCGCAGCTAACTATGAATGGTTGTTCCTTGCAGATAGCTTAATCGTTCTTCCTGCCATTTGCTGGCTTTGCTCTGATAGCCGTTCACAAGCACTTAACAAGACTATTGTACTTTGCTTGTTATCCATTCTCGTTGGCAGTTTCATTATCCCTGAGAAAGATAAGTTGATTTGGCCACACTTAGAAAACTTAAGGTATGTTGCGTTAGTCGCTTTTATTATGTTTGAAGCAATTACCCTTTGGACTGTTTATTCATCCATAAAAATATCACTTGAGGACAATCAAGACCCTGATGAAGGTTTAGAAAAGGCTGTTGAGAATCAGTTTGGAACTGGTCCGTTTTCGAAACTACTCACCTTCGAAACGAGAATGTGGATATATCTCTTCTTTTCCAATAAGATTGAATCCAAGAGCTTCAACGGTCAAAGCCATTACACTTATTGGCAAAAAGATGGTAATAGTAGCAATGCGTTAGGTTTCATTCTGATCATTCTTTTTGAAATTCCTATGGCTCACTTGTTATTGCACTTTGTGTGGTCTCCTTTTGCAGCAAATGTAGTTTCAGTGCTTACAATGTTTAGCTTAGTTTTCTTTTGGGCTGAGTATAGAGCTATGAAAATTAGACCTGTATCTATCGTTGAGGGCAAAATTTTCATTAGGTACGGTATATACAACACGTATCGTTTTAACATAAACGATATCAAATCAGTCAAACTTAATACTGTATTTATCAAGCGTTCTGATACCATCAAACGCTTCAATTTTTCAGGATATCCAAATATCGAAATTCTCCTTAAACGATCAGATTCTGGTATCGATAAGATTTATCTTGGACTAGACCAACCGCACCAATTCATTTCTGATTTAAAAGAGCAAGAGAGGAAGTATCATGCCCAGTTTCAGTAAAGTTGATCATATTCATGTTTATGTCACCGACAGGTTAACAACAGAAAATTGGTATCATGACGTTCTTGGATTTACTCGAGTGCCACAACTCGAAGTTTGGTTTAAGGAAGGTGGACCATTGACTCTGGTCAATGGTGGTGTACATATCGCACTTTTTGATCATCCAACAAAGAGAGGTGCGACAATTGCATTTTCAACTGATGCAGAGAATTACTTGAAATGGAAAACTCAACTTAATAAACATAACGTTGAGTTTAAAGAATATGACCACGATCTTTCATGGTCATTTTATTTTTCAGATCCTGACGGTAACCCTTATGAGATAACGTCATTCGATTATGAAGAAATTGCAATAACTAAACTTTCTTCCGTGTGATCCAATCCCAAAGCATGACCCAGTCACCAATAAAACTGTATAAAGGATATTTAAAAGTGGCTGGCTTATTTTTTTCGAAAAATAAGTGACCTACCCACGCAAAACCGTATCCAACAATCGGCATTAGCCACAGTAATGTGTAGTTGTTTAGCGCAATTGATATAACCAATACACAAATGACAAAGATACTGCCAACGTAATGCAAATGCCGACAGACTCTATTCTCGTGTTGTGATAAATAAAAAGGATAAAACTCTTTAAACGACGTAAATTCTCGAGACACTATTTTGCACCTCTACTGTGGAAAAGCAATTCGCCTTCGACACTGTTAATAGCAATTTTAGTGACAGGTTCAAACCCTGTATTCGCAAATAACTCGTAATGCTCATCTTGGTTAACCCAAACACCAATACCATTTACTTTTGGCTGTTCGTCACACCAACTTAGCGCAGTATGAACCAACGTTCTTCCATAGCCCTTATTTTGCTCATTTGGCGCTACAGCAATAAATTGAAGGATGCCACAATGCTTACCAGGAAGATGTTTCAGTATTTGCGACTCTTTATCCATCATGGCTTGCGTTGGTTGCCACCCAGTACCCAACATCATTTTCAATCGCCAATTCCAGTACCTATCTTCTCCAAGCGGCACTTCTTGAGTCATAATGCAGGCAACACCTAACATTCTTTGATCTTCAAATAGACCGATTAATGCTTGTTCTTGCTGCCAAAGGCTATTTAACTCTTCACGAATCGCTGCACGGAGTTTTTGCTCATAGACCATCTTATTATCTGACCCAAGCACTTCTATAAAAAAAGGATCATCGTAGTAAGAGTTATAAAGAAGAGATGCTGCGATTCTGAGATCCTCAGCGGTGAGATAAACGGCACGGCACTTTTCTAGAATTGGTGTACTCATTGATATTCCTTGAACTTGATCACACGAAACATCCGTACTTGAGGTAACTGATCATGGGGTGTAGCTTTTGATCGTTACTTTTATACATCCTGTTTATAGGTACGGGAATTTAATCCAATGTATCAAGCTCAAGAAAAAGTGCAATTACTTATTTTTTGAACAATTTAGAACTTAGCGAATCGATAAGCGTTATCACCCCAACCGACTAATTTGCCATCTCGAATCACTAAAGGCGTACATTCGTCCTTGGTCGTTTTTGAATCTGAATGATTATGTTGAGTTCTATAGAAGAGAACCTGTACTTCACTGCCTGGTTGATCGCCTTTCTTTTCCGTTAAGTAAGCTTCGTTGATATCTGGCTGTCCCATTAAGTCCATTACTGCTTTTTTAGACATTCCCAATTTAAGTAAAGAGATATGATATTTATTTAATTTTTGCTTTTTTTCCCAGTTTTGAGAGCCATGGTCATACTCACCATCACCTACATTAATTACACAACCGGTTAAATTCACTGTCGCTAAACCAAGTAGGGCTAATCCAAGCAATTTTGTTTTCATTTTTAACTTCCTTTATAGTACGTTACCGCCATACGGTAAGCAGAATGTATGCCATAAGAAAAAGCTATTGAAAGTAAAGACTTTTTCTAAAAATCGATAGATTACTGTATGCAAATATATTAAAAAATGAGGAATTATCACTACATCATGAGTGAAATTGACCAAATCGTACAAGCTGCAATTGAACTTCAACAAGAAGGAAAAGAGCCGAGTATAGCCTTACTAAAAGTTCGAACTCAGAATCAATTTGCATTACCGGCTCTAATTCGTGGATTGAAATCATTTAAATCATTGACTCCAGAGCAATATTCAAAATGGCACGAGAACAAAGTAACTGAATCACCGAGTCAAAAGAAATCAAAAGACGATCCACTCGAAACAAAGATTAAACAGTTAGAAAAACAAGTTGAAGACTTAATTGAGCAGCATCAACAAATGCAGCACCGAATCACTCAGCTAGAGTCAGAAAAATAAATGTACGTTATAGAATTACGCTTTGAATGCTTTGATAACACAACATTCTCAGCGGCAGAATCATCCATTAATAACTATCTTGAGGCATTACGAGCAAACGGCCAAGTATTAGGTCGTGAATTTGCTGTAGCATTCAATGAAGGTGAATTTCGTTGCCGTTTACTTACGCCAGAAAAGTCCAGCTTGAGCCAACGGTATAACAGCCCATGGGTTAAGAAAGCACTCGATGGTTTAACCGCTGCCAATATTCTTGCACCTAGAGAAAAGTTTATTGGTCAAGATATTAACTCTGAAACATCATCAACTGACACGCCAAGTTGGCAGTTACTTTATACCAGTTACGTACATATGTGTTCTCCACTTCGTAATGGTGACACCTTACAACCCATTCCACTTTATCAAATCCCAGCCACTTTTAATGGCGACCATAAGCAAATTATTCGTTGGCAAACTGAATGGCAAGCATGTGATGAATTGCAAATGGCTGCTGCAACTAAAGCTGAGTTTGCGGCGGTTTCAGAATTGAGTTCAACAGGAAGTGATTTATTCCGCAGAGGTTGGGATTTAAGAGGACGAATTGAGTATTTAACTAAAATACCGACTTATTACTATTTGTATCAAGTCGGCGGTGAGAGCTTAGCTGAAGAAAAAAAGCGCCCTTGTCCTAAGTGTGGGAATACAGAGTGGCTTCAACAGCAACCTCTGCTAGATCTATTTCATTTTAAATGCGATAAGTGCCGAATCGTTTCAAATATTTCATGGGACTATCTAAAGTAAAATCAAGATTAAGAAAATAGTCACAACACAACTTGCAACAGATTCTCCCGTTTAAGCTCTATATATTGGGCGGCAAAGTAATGTTACTGCCGCCACAAATTATTCTTTTAACTACAGGCATTTATATAACTAAATACTCAATCAATTCAATACTTTTATAACCAAAAAATATTAAAGAAATTTATTTAGTACGATATACCATTTATTTCAAAAAGATCCTTGAACATCATATAGCTAATCAATACACTTCGCCCTCTTTAGTTAAAAGCTCTAACAATTAAAACAAATCTAGAGACATTGACTGATAGGTAAATCACGTCGATTGGTGCTACACCACCAGAAGTAAGGGATTGGTAACCGGCATGTTTAAAACAAAATCTATAAGTACACAACTTTCCGCAATCTTAGTTATCATTGGGGTTATATCTACGATTGTATTTGGCTTATTTGTTCAATCAAACTTGGATAATAAGAGCTATAAGGATGCAGAATCTAAAGCTGCCGAGCTAATATCGAGGACGGCTCAAATGTTTTTAGTCTCATCAGCTCAGTTCAACGAAGAATTCACCAAAGAAAGAGACCCTATCAGAAAAGCTGAAATTCATGCTGATTGGACAAGAACCATCACTGCAGTTGATAAGGCTGTCACCAGTGATTTTGGCGGGGAGCAAAGTCGAGTAAGATTATTTGCTGATGCACAGTCTGTAGTTCCTAAAAGCCAAGGCGGCGCAGCGACACAGGCTAATATTCCGTTTGAATACGAGGCACTTGCCGCTTTCGTAAATGGGAAACCTCAAGTACTGGAGTATGATGATAAACACTACCGTATCGGTATACCTCTATACAGTAATATGCATCCTGGCTGTGCAAACTGTCATGGCGTAAATCCGAATGATAAGGTGTTGCTCGGTGGTCTGAGTGTTAATGTCCCTCTCGAAAAAATTAAAGCCGAAACACAACAACAGGTTTATTCGATTGTATTAATCATGGTTATTGCTGTTTTAATTCTTCTATCTGTTATCTACTTCTATCTAAGAAAAAACATTGTTAAGCCACTTTCAGAGCTTGATGTGGAAACAAGAAAAGCGACAGATAATATTGCAAGTGGTAATGCAGATTATCCAATGTCAGAGGTAGGACAGTTTGAAATAGCTGATATTTCTAAGAGTTTCCAACACACGATATCAGTCGTTCAGTCTCTCTTATCTTCAATAAAGGTAAACTCTAAACATGTTCAAGACGCCGCAGCAAATACTAATGTTATGGCCATGCAGCAACAACAAGCATCATTGATGCAACAAGAGAAAATTTCTCTCATTCTTGATTCTCTTCAAGAATTACAACATGCGAGTAATATGGTATCAGAGAGAACTCTCATCACTTCCGATACCAGCGATGGCGTTAAGCAAAAATTGTGTGAAAGCAAAAACACCATGGATCAGGCTGTTCAATCGTTATCAATGCTCGCTGGAGAAATTAATGGAACAAGTTCAGTTGTTGCATCTTTAGATAAACGCAGTGAGAACATAGGCTCAATTGTCGGCACAATTGATGGAATAGCAGAGCAAACGAACTTGTTAGCGCTCAATGCAGCTATTGAAGCCGCACGCGCGGGTGAGCAAGGGCGAGGTTTTGCGGTCGTTGCAGATGAAGTACGTTCGTTAGCTCAAAGAACACAAGAAGCAACTCGAGAGATTAACCAGTTAATTGCTGATTTACAAACTGACGCAAAGCAAGCCAGTTCAATGATGAGTACAAGTGCTAATGTCGCTGAAAATACGGTTAATTTCGCAGATGACGCTCAAACCAAGCTCACCGAAGTTGATGAGCAAGTTACCACGATTAATGACCTCAATCGTGAAATTGCTTCAGCCACTGAAGAACAAACCGTAACCATCTCGAGCATTACAGATAGTCTGGATGACTTCTCAAAAGAAGCCACTTCCAGTGTTGAAATGGCTCAGAATATGGCTTCAGAAAGCGAAGCATTGAACGCACTGTCTGAAAAGATGCTCGATTGATTATCTTAACCTTGCCTAGATATCTCACCTCATTATTTTGAGGTGAGATTACGCCACATTCTTTTTAGGCTATTAAGAATCCCTGGATGCTCTGGAATAGTCTCAACATAATGTTGTGGTGCGTCGGGAATACTAGGTTTAACCTCTAACTTTCTAATAAACTCTTCTATCGAGTTCGCCATTTTTTCGGATTGCACTTCCCCTGGGATTTCAGCCCATACACTTCCGTCTTCGTTATTTACAGTAATCATTTTGTCTGAATGATCAATTGTACCAATAAACCAAGTCGGCGATTGCTTTAACTTTTTCTTCATCATTAGATGACCAATAATATTTTGCTGCAGCAACTCAAAATTATCTTGGCTCCAAGCTTGAATTAGCTCACCTTCGCCAAATTCGGAGTCAAAATGAATCGGAGCGGCGTACAACTTGCCATAAAAGTCATGAATGTCTTGGTGAAGTTTCATTTCCAACGCACTTTCAACATTGTTAAAGTTGGAAGAATCGTCTTTTTTTACTGGATTCCAATGAACATAGCTTTCTTTATCCCCATCATAATCGCCCTCAATACAGGGTGAAAACTCTCCAACAGGGTAATAACGTGGTAGTTCATTCAGGAGCTGTTGATGTTGTTGGTGGTATTTATTAATAAATTCTTCTAAAGCAGTGAAGCAAGACACTTAAGTACTATCCAATTTTAGTTATAATATACCGCTATTTTGACACGGAAATTGTATTGATGACAAAAAACCACGATCCCTATGGTGAAGCGAAAGAATTAACAGGCCTAACTTTAGGTAAATCTACTCAATATGAATCTGAATATAATCCAGCGTTATTGCAGGGCGTACCTCGTAAACTTAACCGTGATGCTATTGAACTAGGTACAGAACTGCCTTTTCACGGCGAGGATATTTGGACTGGCTATGAACTTTCTTGGTTGAATGCCAAAGGTAAGCCAATGGTCGCCATTGCAGAGTTTCGTTTAAATTACGAGTCAGAAAATTTAATTGAATCAAAATCGTTCAAACTTTATTTGAATACGTTTAACCAAACTAAATTCGATTCAGTTGAGCAAATACAAGAAGTACTTGCACAAGATCTGTCTAAATGTGCAAACGGAAAAGTCGATGTAAACATCATCGAACCTAAGCATTTTTCAACGCAACGAGTGGTAGAACTCCCTGGTACTTGCATCGATGATTTAGATATTGAAGTCAACGAGTATGAGTTCAAACCTGAGTACCTTGAAAATAGTACGGATGATAAACAAACGGTTGCGGAAACGCTCACTTCGAATTTGTTAAAATCAAACTGCTTGATTACTTCTCAGCCGGATTGGGGCAGCGTAATGATTCGTTACCAGGGTCCTAAAATTGATCGTGAAAAGCTACTTCGTTATTTAATCTCGTTTAGGCAGCACAATGAGTTCCATGAGCAGTGTGTAGAGCGAATTTTCGTTGACCTTAAGCGATTTTGTAATTGCACAAAACTTACCGTTTATGCACGCTATACCCGACGTGGTGGTTTAGACATCAACCCTTACCGCAGTGACTTTGAACAACCGAGTGAAAACCATCGTTTGGCTCGCCAATAACTTTACGTTTTGTAGCTGGAGCAATTCCAGCTACAGCTTTCATTACCTATCTGTTATTCCTAAACCATTCCATACGAGTTATACCATAAGAAGAATCGAATCCATTTTAAAGAACATTGTTCTGTATTAAGTAGTTGTTCAGGTTTATTATGAGATAGTGATCACTCTGCCGGCTGGAAAGTTGAACAAATAAGCCTTTCAAGCAAACTAATAGCGAAATATAACGCACTTAGAGCGGGTTCAAAAAAAACACTGATGCCGTATCTAAAAGTTCAGCTCTTTACCTAGCTTTGAAAGACGGAGATGTAATGGTTGCAGAAAAGTTTGCTGAAGCTAACCCTGAACACTTAACTCAGCTTTCGGACAATGCAAGTTTACTCAAATCAGCAACTAAATTACAGAATTCAAAACGTTACATGGCTGGCTGCAAACAAGAAATTGATGAGGCAGGCTCAAGAAGTAAGGAAGTTTTTAACTCTAGTGATGATGAGGAAGTCATATTCGTTTAGCAAATACAATTCTACATCGAATGCATAGTTATAACTCATTTTATTAAGAGTAGTGAGGAGAGTGAAATGTCATCTTCAATAAGTTCAACTGTCACATTAAACACCAGAGAAAATCCAGCTGTATCTATACAGCCCACCGATTTTACAGCAATAGGAAAGGCCAAGAATAATTCTGAAGAAGTTCGAGTTCAATTCTACAGCACGAAATCTGAACAGAACGTGTGGTTTACTTGTAATATTCCATCTCTACGGGCGGGAGTCTGGTCATTAGCTACTGCTTTCCATAGAGAGCCTGATAGTACTTTTCATAATCCACTCTTTGGCTCTCACGAAAATGGTATTGGTTGTCTATGTGGATACGATTTGCCTGACCCAGAATTGAAAGTTGAATTTGAGCAAAAGCTGAAAGAATACAACGTTCTTCTTGATAATGCAGTCTTATTTATCAGAGACTGTCAAACAGGCAAGCTGGAGAGCGAAAAAGAAAACGCATTTAAGAGCATTTTGCCGGGCTTTGTTAATTTGCAAGACTCTGGGGGTGGGAATGCATTAATATATGCTTGTTTTAATAACAGACCTCAAGTTATCGCTTTGCTAAAGCAACTCAAGCCAGACTTGTCATTGACAACAATATGTAATTACACGGCTTTAGAATATTGTTGTAAGTCATCAAACCCAGATTGCTTGAAAGAGTTGCTAAAATTTGAAGATGCTATAGAACAATCTTCACGCAATAGACCCAGTTATATCACAACGTTCGCTGCGAAAGAATCTCCAAAAGTACGACATCTTCAGCTATTACTTGATAAAGGTGCTTGTATAAATGGTCAAGTCACTCTTCATGATGCAGGAGTGACACCTTTAATGACAAGCTGCATGACTGGTGTTAAGGGTAGATTTAAAAAAGTTAGATTTTTATTGGACTCTGGAGCTAATGTTGCACTAAAAAATACACGAGGGAACACAGCACTTCATGATGCAGAAGTGACACCTTTAATGATAAGCTGCATGACTGGTGTTAAGGATGGATTTAAAAAAGTTAGATTTTTATTGGACTCTGGAGCTAATGTTGCACTAAAAAATACACGAGGGAACACAGCACTTCATTATGCAATCGCTTATGGTCAATTAGACAGTGCTAACGCCCTGCTGCAAGCTGGTGCAGACTCGACTGAGAAAAATTTTTCAAAAAAAACATCTTTTGAGTGTTTAGGCTTAAACATGGAATCCGAAAATATAATTACTCATGACTTACCGACTAAAGCAAAACTTCTCGCACAAGCACTGGAAAATGACTATTGGTGCCTAGCAATACATATGTTCGATTCTGGGTGGAGATTAGAAGAACTTAATGTGCCAAGAGCTCTAAAAACTAAGTATGCAGCTCTGCAAAAAGGTAAAGATTCAGAAGAAACGACTGAAAAAGAAATAAGAGAATCCGTTCTTTTCCTAGCCCTAAAAGTTGGAGATATAAAAGCAGCAGAAGCTTGTGGAAGTAGTACCAAAATGCTCGAAGAGCTTACTGCTCAACCAAGATTATTGAGAGAAATAAAGAAGTCTACTAGCATTGGTTTTATTAAAGACAAGTTAGACTCTGAACGAAGACAAGGGATAGCAGATACTGACGATGTTTCAGATGCAGAAGGTTTTGTCATGATTTAGAAAATCTAAGTTAGAGGAGGATATACCTCCCCCAATCTTTGCATTTACTCTTTAATTAAATTCCATAAACAAACAAGGTTAGCAATAAACCATAAATCTTTAATCAAGAAGTTACCTGTTGAAGATAAAATGGTTTCTGCTGAAATCGCACCATCGACAGTAAATAAAAACGTTTGAGTTACAACAAAAACAGCGCCTGACATTAATGCGCCAGGAATAAACAGCTTTGGTTTAAATACCGAACCCAATACCAATGCCATTGCGATTAAGTCGTAAACACCTATCAAGTCAGACGTCGTTTGCACATCCCATACCTGATACATCCAAGACATGAACGGTGATGTGGCAACTAGACTTTCAATTCCTTTAGCTTCAATTTCTGTGAATTTCATTCCGCCAATCCACAATAATACTAATATTACGGGAAACGCTGCTATCATTTTTTGCTGACAAATATTAATTGAAGGTTTCAGTAATAAGATGCCAACAGATACAAGTGCAAAATATTTAATTACCCCTTGCCCGGCTCCGATCGCTGGAAAGCCACCTAAAGAGCCAATCCACATCTTCGAGGAAAACAATGCAATCAGCGGAATAGAACCAACAATAATCAATAACCAAGCTAATGGCTTATGCATGTTTTCATTTTTCAGTGACAATACTGAAAGTACAGCTATCACAATGAAGCTTAATCCAGCAACTGCGTTAAAAACTGAAGCGCTTGCAAGCGTTGAAATTGAAAAGAAGTCTGTAACTAAAGTGATGTGTCTTGTTTCGCCCATCAATAACATTGATGAGCCTAATAACACTGAAGACAAGGCAAGCAAATAAAAAACGGGATTAAAGTTTGAAGTTTTCATTAGAAATACTCATAGAGTTCGGGGTTGGGACAGTAGACCATTCACTCTATGACTCTATTTCATTAATAAAAAAATAAAACTATTGCTCTAAATATTCGGTTTGAAATGATAATTTCGTTCAAATTCTCCGTAATTTAAAAAATAAATCACTTGTTTAATCACCTTGTTATTTTTCATCATGAAAACATGGGTGACAGGCATTATGATATGATCTTGCATACCTTCAACTTTTGTACTTTCAACACTGACTTTACCATCATCCTGATTGGGTAACATGGTTGAAAGAATCACATTTAAACTGCTACTGCCTGCGATTACGCCTAAATCAAAATCTACCGCACCTAATTTTTTAGGAACACTCATTTGTCCTGTTCCTAATTGGAGACCAGCGGGCCCAGTAATTAAATCAAAACCAGGGAATTGACTGTATTTATCAACCACTTCACTGCCCTTGTTTGGTGGGCCAAGCATGACGACACGCCCTAAATTAGCGATATCATGATCAGATAGATATTGCCTAACCAGAATCCCTCCCATTGAGTGAGTAACAAAATGAATATTACTCTCTTCCTTTAATGGTTCGCATTGCTTTAATGCGGGCTCAATAGCCATTGCAGCGAGTTGTTGAATAGGGAACTTTGTGGAAGGGTAATCAACATTCACAGGTTTAAAGTTATTTGCTGACAGCTTCGAGGCTATTTCTGACATGGTTTTATCTGACTTCGCCAAGCCATGTAAAACAATAACACAATCTTTTGCGCCAGCACTCACACTCAAGAGTGAAATTAAAATACAAAGAAGGTATTTATTCACCTTGTACCTCCTCTATCTTCCAGTCTGGTAGCTTTTGTTTAATATCATCAAGGATGACATTTGCATCTCCGCGCACAACAACAACTGGCGTCGAAGATAAAAATTGCTTCGACAGTGCATGAATACTCCCAGATGTAGCGCTCTTCAACCAACCCAAACGTTCGAGCGTTGCGCTATGACTACTCGGTTCTAATAACTGTAACGACCCCATTCCGTCATCTTGATCTTCTGCAATTAAATCCTGACCTAAAAAATACAATTTTATTGCGTCTACTTCTGCTTGCTGAGGCGCTTCACTTTTCAGTAGACTAATATGTCGCAACATTCCTTCTAAAAAGGCACCACTGTGCTCTTTCGAAGCGCTCCCCCATAACACCATTGCTCTTAGCAGCTCTTGATTTCGACAGTATGCATAAGCACCATAAGTTAACCCTCTTCTCTCACGCAAATCATAGAACAGTCTTCCATATGAGCCTCTGCCAAGGATCCCACTAAGTGTGTTACAGGCATATAACGATTGCTGTTGATTAACCCAATCTTTATCTACTGGAGATACAGCTCGGCCTTCATGAAAATATTGAGGGAAACGTAAACCCACTCGAACTTTAATATCTGAACTGTCTGGGGCATCAATAAAATAGATTGTTTTAGACGGTTTAGGAGTAATTAAATTAACATCAGTTTGAACAACTGAACGAGTCTTTACGTCCATGTTTACGGTGACTTGCTTAGCGATAGCTAGAAGTTCAGCTTCACTTAACTGGCTGGGTGCTTTAAGTAATAAATGCCATTCAAGCATTGAAGACGTTTGAGCATGTAACTTTTTGAGTTTCTCTAGGTTCAAATTTTCAAAGAAAACCCTGTTTTGAACAACTTGTAAGTATGGGTGCTTTTTACCAAGAAGGTGCTGCTGAAAAACAAGGTTAATATCACTACCAGTCACAGATTGAATTTTTCTATTCAGTTTTAAATTCCGCCTAACGGTGTCGACATCAATATCTTCTGCAAACTCAGTTCCCCAGAACGCCCCTAGTTGATTAAAATGACCATCATTAGGACGAAAACACTTCATTGCTACTGTAACGGAATGATATGAAGCATCAGTAGAAATACTTTCCATGCATTCATCTTGCTGAATGGCCAACATGGATAAAGACTGGCGCCTGAATGCTCTCACCAATACATCTGCGTTAGAAATTGGCTTGGTCTGATTAACTCCTACCAGCCTAATATCCCACGTATTTTCTTGCGTGCCATCAACTTGATAAACCGAGATAGGCACAACTACTCCATCATTTTGCGTAAAATGAGCCTGCATCAGATACTGATTTTCTTTATTGAGGATATCCCAGTTAGGTTCTATTTTTGGAAAGTCATTATTTACCTTAAAAGTCGGCAGGGTTGGTTCGCTGATAGGAGTAAAGTCAATCTTATTTTGGCAAGCGACGAGAACCAAACAAAGCATTAATACACTGCTCTTCAAAATTCTCATAGCGCATCCTCCTCAAGTGAATCCGTTGTATTTTTAGGTAATAATTCCAAAACGCTTTTAGCCCAGCGAATATACCAAGGTGGCAATAGGTCTAACCTGATCGAGTGACCAGGAGAAAAGTAGATGTTCGCCACTCTTCGAATATCATCAACCGAAACTTGATTCACTTGCTGCCAACTTGCGGTCAAAGGGTTTTGTGATTGAGAGCTCTGCGTATCAGATAATACCTTCGCAATCGTTAAATTATCTTGAAGTAAATTAATTCGATCATTGAGGTAAACGGATTTCAAATAGCATAAACGCTGCTCATCAATACTGTCCTTTTGAACTTGATGAACCAGAGATGTTATTGACTTAACTTGAGTATCTAACTGAGTTCTTGCTCTTGGTGCTATTGCAAGACCTGCTACTCCGAACTCAGCCAAAGACTGAGCTAAAGGGTAATACAGCATGTACTCAGGGTCATGCAAATTATGACGTTGTAATACAGCTGACTTATCAGAGAATAAATGCGCTTGCAGTAATTGGATTGCCGCTTTGTCAGGATGACTTCTGCCTACGGTTTGCCAAAACAATAAACTGGCAGGCCACGGCCCACGATCGTCTACAACTTCTCCAGATATAGCTCTAGGTTGAATGTTTACCTCAGGCTGAGGAGTCAACTCAGAATCAGGTTTTGGCCAATGAGCAAAGTATTCAGTCACTAATTCATCGATGTTATCAGGAAAACCACCAACAACACTCAGTTGCATATTATCTGGACGGTAATATTTCTGGTGAAAAGCTTGCAGCTCTGCTTGTGTCGCCGACTGTATGTCTTTTCTAGAACCAATAACACTGTGACCATATGGCGTGTCTCGAATCTGCTGGAATAAGAACTCTGAAGCAGGTTCAAGATAAGGTTGAGACTCAAGCGTTAGCGTGCGCTCTTGAAGTACGGCTTGTTTTTGAATCGCAATCGTTTTTTCAGTCAAGTCAGGAAATCTAAGACGATCTGAATCCAAAAAAAAGGCTAACTCAAGCGCAAATGAAGGGACGGTTTCAAAATAATTTGTTCTATCAAACCAAGTTGTGGCATTGGTATAGGCCCCAACTGCATCCATTTGTTGACTGAAGCTATCCCCAGGAGCATGTTTACTGCCTTCAAACATTAAATGCTCAAAGAGGTGGGCGTACCCTGTTTGCCCTTCAACTTCATTTTTAGAGCCAACATTAAATTGGCTCACCACTGACACCGTTTTCTTTGATGGTCGATTGATGAGTCTAACGTTTAAGCCATTATCTAACGTCTTATGAACAATCGATTGTTCGAGTTGATAAAGAGGCATGGCTTGTGCCGTTAAATCACATGAGTCAGCCAATACAGGCTTTATAACCAGTCCTGAGCCAACTAAAATCCAGTTCCATTTCATAAAATAAACAGTTCGAATCCATTTGAATGATTAAAATAAGATACTGTTTAAGTTTCTCAGCTGCAACTTTACGATTTTGCGAATTAACTGCGCTTCAATTTGAACCAGATAATTAATGAACCAAAACTTTCACGAAAGAAAACGCCAAAAGCTAAAGCCACAAATATCCATTTAAACAATGTACAAAACCCCGAGATCCAGTCTAGTCCCCATAAGTGCTCAGGATAAAAATACATATTTACCGAAACAGTTATATTTTCAAGCAGATCAAAGGAGCCAGCAGCGATAGGCAGTAGATTAAAATAAGCTCGATAGCTTTTTAATAAAACATTACAGCTCAGCTGAAACTTATGTGAAAAACTTATCGCAAGAGATAAAAAGCTGACGTAAATGATTGGCCAAAATAAGTCATAGCTGAAGCGTGTTTTTATATACTCTAAACGTCCAGCGTCAGAATAGTCAGACATCCATGCGTAAAGTTGTGAGCTCGTATAATAAAAGTGAACGTCAGGTGAGCCTGCCCCATGAGAGACTCTATCCATAACGGTTTCTAGGTGAGGCAAGAGAAAAAACACGCAAAGAATAAAGACCACACCAAGAAAAATCACTCTCTTCCCCGTAGTCTTTCTAATTAACCAATTTGAAACCTTCTCCATAAAAGTCTCCGCATAAAAAGAGCGCATAAAATAATGCACTCAATGCTCATCGATTTCAAACCACATTATCAAAATTTAATCCGTTAAAAACTTATCGCTCCCTTAATGACTCATCTTGGTACTTTAAAAATGGCGCTAAGAAATACTCAATCAAACGCCTTTTTCCAGTGCTAATATCGACCTCAACCGACATCCCCGGCTGTAATTTATTCCAATGATCTTCAACTAAAATTCGATTTTCACCAATAGTTACTCTAATCGGATATACCAACCCAAGACCTTCTTGTTCAACCGCATCTTTCGATACTTTCCTTACTGTGCCTATCACAAGACCATATTTTGTATATGGAAAACTATCAACTTTAATTTCAGCTGGCATTCCTTCTCGAATAAAACCAATATCTTTGTTGAGCACCATCGCTTCAACTTCTAATTTCACATTTTCTGGAACAATGACCATGATGGGCTGGGCAGGCTGAACTACGCCACCAATAGTATGAACCTGAAGCTGTTGAATCACACCAGAAACAGGCGCTCGTAAATATTGATTTTGCTCTCGCTCTTTAGCTTTAGTTAACGCTAATTGATTAGTTTCTACTTTTCTTCTGTATTCTTTGAGTTGATTCAAGCGCTCAGCTCGGAACTGTCTGTCTTCATGTAAGCCATCACTTTGTATGGAGATTAGCTGTGCTTTTGCCTCCATGAGTTTCGACTTCTGCACCTGTAGCTCCTGAGTAGTCGATACCTGCTTTTCTTTATAAGCTAGCCAATCAACGTAAGAAACATGCCCTTTATCACGTAACTTTTTTGTTACTTTTTCTTGCTCGGTAAATAATGGCTCCATGGTTCTTAAACGTTCAATATTGGTGTTAACCGCTCCCATCATTGCATGTTGTTGTTCCATAGCTGCTTGAAGCTTTCTGCCCATTGAATCAAATAACTCTAAATCTCTGTCTAATAGCCACTGCTGTAATTCTATTTGTTTTAGTGGAATATTCTTAACGAATTCAGGATTACTTGATTTAAAACTCGAGTGGAAATCGACTTTCGGGGACGTTTGATCTAAAGCCGTGAGGATCTTTTCCAGTCGATGAGCATTCAATCTTGCATCTTTTAAGTCAGCGATCACTTGGTTAACATCAACTTCGGACTCTGTCGGGTCTAATTTTACGAGTAATTGTCCTTTTTCAACATATTCCCCCTCTTCAACATAAATGGCCTCAACTTTGCCAATTTGTAACGACTGAATGGCCTTTACCTTGCTGATGGGAATAATTTTCCCTTGAGCCACCGCTTCCATATTAATTTTGCCAAAATAAGCCCAAATGACAGCAAAGCAAAATATAGCGACAATTGAAATTGCTGCCGCTCGTCCCACAGGAGATACCGGCGTTTCTAAAACCTCGATAGCTGCGGGTAGAAATTCAAGCTCATCTTTTTCTCTATTGATGTAGGGTTGCTTGTCATAAAACTTTTTAGAAGACTTCCAGAGCTCCCAATAATGCTTAAGTGTTTCAAACATTATTTCGTCTCCCCTATTTGTGCAGACCACAAGGTAGCATAACGGCCTTTCTTTACGAGAAGCTCATCATGAGACCCATCTTCGATTATCACGCCATCTTCTACGGTTAATATTCGGTCACAACTCCTAACTGTAGAAAGTCGATGAGCAATGATAATAACGGTTCTTCCTTTGCAAATTTCCTGCATATTGTCTTGAATGGCTTTTTCAGATTCATAATCAAGTGCGGACGTTGCTTCATCTAAAATTAATATTCTAGGTTCTGTAACCAATGCTCGAGCAATCGCTATTCGCTGACGTTGTCCTCCGGATAACCCCGCACCTCGTTCGCCAAGTTCAGTGTCATAACCATGTGGTAACTGCAAAATAAAGTCATGTGCGCCTGCGGTTTTTGCCGCTTCGATAATCTTATCCATTGCCATGGTAGGGTCAGTCAATGCAATATTGTCTTTGATTGAACGGTTAAATAAGATGTTTTCTTGTAATACTACGCCGATCTGCCTTCTTAACCATGCAGGGTCAAGTAAGGCTAAGTCGTGTCCATCAATCAACACTCTACCTTGTTCAGGTATATATAGACGTTGAATTAACTTAGTTAAGGTTGACTTTCCTGAACCGGAGCGCCCAACCACTCCTACAACTTGGCCAGCATTCAGTTTAAGGTGTATGCCTTGAAGAATTTTTTGTCCAGATAAGCTATAACGAAAATGTACGTCTTCAAAGCTGATGTCACCTTTTATGGGTGGCAAAACGGGCCTGTCTAAGCTTTGTTGTGGCTCAGTAGGTACATTGAGTACATCACCAAGCCTGTCGAGTGAAATTCTAAATTGCTGAAAGCTTTGCCACAGTTGAGCCAGTCTCAAAATTGGTGCCGAAACTTGACCAGACAGCATATTAAATGCAATCAACTGGCCAACTGACAGCTCTCCTGTGATAACCAGTTTTGCCCCCTCCCAGAGTAGAAGTGCGCCAACAATGCGTGAAACAAGTTGTACGGATTGCCCACCAAAAATTCCAAGCACTACTGAACGAAATGACGCTTTTACATATCCAGCTAACTGTTCTTCCCATTTTTGACGCATTTGAGGCTCAACAGCCATCGACTTTAAGGTTTCCATCCCAGTGACTGATTCAGTAAGAAAGGCTTGATTTACAGCTCCACGTTGAAACTTTTCTTCTGTTCTAGCTCTGAGTTCGGGAGTGATGAAGAAAGAAATGCAGAAGTATATTGGAATTGAAGCCAAAACGATTAAAGTCAGCATGGGTGAATAAAAATACATCACCACAAAAAAAACAAAGGTGAATAATAAATCTAAGACCACAGTAAGAGCATTACCAGTTAAGAAAGAACGAATGTTCTCTAACTCACGAACTCTTGCGACTATTTGGCCTACTGGCTGTGATGAAAAATATGAAATAGGTAAGCTGATCATATGGTGGAAGAGTTTCGCACCCAACTCCACGTCAACACGACTTGTTGTATGGGAGAAGACGTAAGTTCTTAACCCATTCAAGGTCACATCGAATAAGGTAATAGCCACCAGGCCAATGACGATGACATCGAGTGTAGTAAGGGCATGGTTAACTAATACTTTATCCATTACTACTTCAAAGAAAAAGGGCGTAACTAATGCGAATAGTTGAATAAAAAAAGAGACGAGTAACACTTCTTTGAAAAGTTTGCGGTATTTAACAATGACAGGAATAAACCAACTGATACCAAATTGTCGATCTTTACCTGAAAGTGTCGCTCGGCTGGTCATTAACACCGCTTTTCCATCCCACAAATCCCATAGCTGGGAAATATCAATTTGCTCAGGCTGTTGACCTGGCACTTGCGTCAAGGCTTTTTCACCTTTAACGGCTGCGATAATAAAAAAGCTGTTGTCCTTTGCTTGAGCAATGATTGGGAATGAAGCTCGCTCTAAACGGTTAGGTTTTACTTTTGTTTCTCTCGCTTTCAATCCTAGCTTTTTTGCTGCTCTAACCATTATCAAGGGCGTCATGTCCTGACCGTCAGGACAATATTCATGTTTTAACGTTTCAAGCCCTGCAGGCTTTTTAAGAAACTGTAACATCATAATGAAGCTGAGTATTCCGGTAGGAAGTTGACCCGAATTTGGTTCAGATGAAGGCTGTTGTGACGCAGATATACCTTGAGCAGTCATGGTTTTCCCATTTCTAAATGGTAAAAATAATCTCAGCGCACTTTTGCTTTTATTTTATATGATTAACTTTATTTTAGACTAAGCTATGTAAGTTGCTAGGCTTTAGGCCAATGGATTGGTTCTGCTAAAGTATTTAAAGAATTATCCTCAAAATTCCCGCTAACATCATTGATGTTTTCAGCATTAAATGATGCAGCGGCTTGAACAAGATTCGAAATTAAATCAGACGTATCAGCAGAAGGAAGTGTTAACTCTACTCTATCGCCATTGGCTATATCTAAAACCTGCTGATGATTGAGCGAGACTCCATCCGAAAAGGTTATCGAAGAAAGGTTATTGATATCAATTTCAGCAATTGGTTGGTTCTGGTCCTGAAGATAGATTCCACTGCTGCCATTTGAAGTCCCCTCGGTATCAAAACGCAATTCAAAACCATCGCCGCTTAAGATTGACGAATTAACGTCTGATAGATAAATTTCAGCAGAGTCATCATGAATGATACTCTGGCTGTGACTATCAAGAACAAAGTGGTCTTGTCCCTCACCACCAGTAAACACTTTATGGTGTGCTCCCGCACCAACAATGAACGTGTCATCACCCGTACCACCTTCAACTTGCTCAGCCTGTGTATTATTTGTGACGAAAACATCATCCCCACCAGCTAAATCAAAGGTATTTCTCGTGCTTTCAAATTCACTGCTGATAAGAACATTATCTAAGTTTGAGAGTGTTAGGTTCACCGATGACGTTTCAGTTCCCCCTTCGAGAATCACATTTTGATGGATGTCCTTATCAAAGTCATTGACTTGATTCGTCTTCAATGTGTGAAGAGTATCTGCAAGTACAAGATCAGAAGTTACAACACTTGAATCATCAAACTGGATAGATTCGATACCCTGACCATTCACAAAATGATTATGAACCTTAGCAAGCTCTTTGCCCGATGCACTGTCTTGAATAATCAGGTCATCTCCATTTCGACTAAAGTTAATATCACTCTGGAGTTTGCCTTCAATAAGAATGGAATCAACACCTTTTGTGACTTTAATGATTTTTATGCCAGAATCAGCAACTATTTGATAAATATCATCCCCTTCTCCACCGACAAGCGTATCGTTACCGTTCCCCCCATCAATGATGTTATCCGATTTATTGCCAATGATGAGGTTATCTTTATTGTTCCCCGTTAAAACTGCAATATCTTCAGGTGCAATCAAAGCATCAAACAAATAACTCTCATGGTTCAAACGTGCTTTAATAAAAGCTTCTACATTCGATACGACTTTTCCATCTGCAAAAATAAGCTGTGAAGGACCAAAAAAACTCGAAGTCTGTTGATCAAACTGCGTGTTTTGCAATTTAACAATGACATCATCCCCTCGGGTCAGCTCAATATTATCGTTATGAAAATTAACATCAATATCGTCAAAGTTTATGTTTTCCAATACGAGTGTGGAAGAACTTATTGATCCACTGGACGTTGAATCAAAGACTGCTAAACCATAATCAATATCTGCTTGACCTGAGTCCGAAATACGAATCGTATGTTGGCCTATGCCAGTTCTAATGACATCATGACCAGAACCAACAATAACAGTGTCTCGACCTACCCCTGTGATAATAGTGTCATCTCCTACTGCGCCATCCAGGACATTATTCCCAGCCACAGCAATCAGCGTATCTCGTCCTCCACCAGCAGTAATAATATTGTCTGTAAATGGATCGCTCACCAAAGTGTCATCAAAATTAGAACCAACGATTGCTTCAATGCCGGAAGTTCCAGATGTTTTTGTAAATACAGGGCCATCAGTTTGTGAGTAGCTACCTTTGTAGCCAAACAACGAATGTCGCAGCTGACTGGTGTAAGCTTGTTGGTGCGGTAAACCTAATTGCTCTAGCGATGCTTGCTCGTTACCAAAGTTGAAGTCTCCCAAAACAATATTTAAGCCTAATTGTTCTGCATCGTCTAACGGTTGATATAAGCTTGCATCAAGAATATCGAGCCCAGCACCACCAGTAATGTCAAAGCCTGTTTGTTGATTAACGATAAAAGTATCATTGCCGTCTCCCCCAGAAAGTGTAACGTCTTTTGCGAGTGCAATTAACCTATCATCACCAGCTCCACCTTGGAGGTTATCACTTTGTCTTGCCGAAATAAGGGTGTCATCTCCCAGCCCGCCAACAACAACACTTGAACCTGACAATGGATTTAAACTTAAATTAGCGATTGATTCAGGTGTAATATTATTATGTTGCACTAATTCTGCGAGTGCTTGATGACTTGCATAAATATCATCACCTTTTCTTAAACCTGCAATATCCTCCCCTGAAGAGCCTACCAACAAATCTTTACCGCTTGTTCCTATGATTTGATCATCATCTGATGTTGTTTTTAGAATATTATATTCAGAGGAAACTTGGTGTTCATTTTGTTCAGGATGATTATCCTGAACCCGTTGTGCGGCTAAATTTAAATCAATCGTTGAAGCATCAAAATCATCGTTTGATTCACCGCTCGTATATCCACTGAGATCGATAGTTAAAAGATCACGATTAACGTTTTGTCCATAGAAATAGCCATAGTGCTGGTTTTCAGACAGGGCGATCAATTGTTCTGAGGTAAGGGTCACGCCATTCTTTAACGTTATGGTTTCAAATGGCAATCCGATTGTATTTTCGGATGCTTCATCTGTGTGCACATTAAAATCAACAACGACAGTAAAATCTTTGAAATCGCTTCCTGAAAAACCTTTATCCGTAAGTGTTTTTTGCAACACCCAGCCGCCGTAACGAGTTTTGACCAAACGAACTTTTCCTTCACTTACCGATCTCAAATCTAAACTATTACTTTCCCCGTGTGTGGATACTGTGTAGCCTTTCGCATCATTCGAAATAACAAACGTATCTCCACCATCTGCCGTAGTAACCTGTCCACCAAACCCTTCGTGATCAGCACCACCTATAACCACTGTGTCATGACCCGTTTTTAAATTCACTCGGTTAGCACCGGCTGCACTATCATAGAAATCATCACCTACCGTCCCCTGAGTTAATGAGATATCGTTAGGTTGCTCACCGTTGTAGAGCTCTGAATTGTGTTCAAAGATTGCATTTAAAGACAGACTTCGTTTTAGGATATCTGGTGCTAAGCCAGTTGTTGCTCCCTGATAATTAACGGCTGCCTGTTGGTTCTCAACTAGTTCACTGATTTGTGTTGCAACTAAAGAGCCTTCTGGAAGTAATATTTTTGAAAAAGTGGAGCTCAATGATTGAGTAGGGGTTAGGTGTATTGTTAATACATTTTGACTTTTACCGTTCCGGGTAGCAGAGAGCACCCATGAACTGTCTTCTTTTTGGTGCAAATGCAGCGCCCCTGCTACAGCTCTTAAATCCAAACGATTATGTGAAAGCGATGGATTAATCGTGGCACCTAGCGTCGTCGGTGAAATAATAAAATCATCGAACCCATCGGCAGCTGTTACCGTGTCATTGTCCGATACAATAATGGTATCTGCACCTCGACCAGCATCAATAGTATCCGTTCCGGCGCCACCTTCAAGGTAGTCAGCACCACCCAGTCCGTAAATAATATCATCTCCAGCGCCACCGGTAATTCTGTTTGCCTGCTCATCACCTGAAAGAATATCAGAAAAAGCGGACCCTAAAATATTCTCGATGTTAGAGAACGTATCACCATCACTGCTTCGCCCTTGTGCGAGATCAACCGAAACACCATCTGATTTATTTTGAGATTTAAATGTCGAAAAACTGATGGTATCAGCACCTAAACCGCCGTCGATTGAATCTTGGCCAGAGCCACCAAGTATGACATCATCACCGTCTCCTGCCACAATGGTATCGTTTCCACCGCCACCATCGAGAATATTTGAGTCTGAGCCGCCCGTGATCGTATCATCACCGCTGCCCCCGATAATACTTTCTATATTCTCCAGCTGAATATTATTGGAGGCCGTTTTTTTGCTTAAATCGATAGTGAGATTTTGGTTTGTTTTAAACTGAGCGGTATCTTGTCCATCCCCCCCTGACAACAAGTTTACTTTATCAGGGTCACCTGCTTTAGATTCGTTATCGATACTTGAATGTCCACCATCAGCTCGCTCTGTCGCTATAACACTTGGTTCATTCTGTGTTAACGGTGTGTTATTTTCGGCTATTGTAATCGTAGGATGTTCAGATTCTAAAAGTGTATCGTTAACACCAAATTGACTAAAATCGACGACCAATTGAGTGCCATCTTCATAACCGTACGAGTTATAGAATCGATGTTGTTCATTGGTTGAGAGCGATAAAAATTTCTCTTTTGAAATTACCAAGCCATCTCTGATTTTTATAGACTTAAACGGTATATCTTTCTTCGGTTCCTTGCCAAAATAAGCACTCGCCACATTGACATAGTCCTTGTAGTTACTGCCGTTAAATCCTTTTTCTGTGAGTGTTTTTTGTATGTTCCATTCCCCTCGCTGCCCACGAATTAATCGCAGTTTTGCGCCAGAAACACCACTTAAGTCAAGCGTATTTTCATCACCATGTAACGCTATTTCTGTACCTTTTGCATCATTAGCAATGACAATATTATCTCCTCCATCTTCGGTAGTGATAATACTAAAGTCATCCCCACTTAACACAACGGTGTCGTGCCCCTTTTTAAGGTTTACTCTATCTTCTCCTTGCCCACCGTCATAGAAGTCATCACCATCAGTCCCGTCAATATGACCAGTACTATCAGTTCCGAACACACGATTTAATGAATGTGAGGCTATTTTCTCTTCTGATGATAAACCTTGAGTTAATCCTTCATATTCAGGACCATGATAATGAGTAAGTAGATTGTGTAGCTGTGCACCTTTTAATTCTGAATCAGCGAGTTTGATACTTGAAATCACCGATTCTATCGGAGCGTTTGTAGGTAACTCTATAGAAGCGACAGTTTGAGTTTCACTGTCTGTCACTTTAACAATTTTCCACTGCGTTTCGCTTTGTTTAACTAACTGTAACGTTCCTAGCACCTGAGATAAGTCGAGGGTATTTCCATTCCCTGCTAAATTAATGTGAGCATTGCTTGCATTCGACTCAAAGAAGTAAGTATCGGTTCCATCTTTTGAGTAGGTTGAATCGCCAGTCCCAACTTTATACCAATCCTCACCAGTTCCCCCGTAAAGCTTGTCTTGTCCTGCAGCACCATAAAGAATATCTTTTCCGTCTGAGCCAAAAAGCGTGTCATTTAATTGGGTGCCAGCTAAATAAACCGGTTGGTCACTTTCGGTGTTTGAGTTTATGTTGCTCAAAGTAACGCTGAGGTGATCATCACCGCTACCGCCAAATAACCTGTTACTCCCCTTACCAGCATCAAGTGTATCGTCTCCACTTGCACCAATAAGTAAATCATCTCCGTCATTCCCTAAAAAAATATTATCTTGTTCATCACCATAAAAGTTGTCATCACCAGAGCCTGTAGAAATACTCTCGAAATTATGACCGGTAACACTTTTATCAGCACTGCTAATCACAGCACCTTTGGCTGAAAAATTGACCGTTAAATTGTCTGTCGTTTTAATTTGAAGTGTGTCTACATCATTTGAGTCATGGGCGTTAGAACCACCATCAAGCAAAATGTCATCAAGATCGCCGACAATTGTATCGCTGCCCTCTCCGCCTTCAATAGTGTCATGACCTTCACCACCGTCTAAAAGATCATCACCGCCATAACCTTTAATGACATCGTCGCCCGCTAATGCGGTGAAAATATCAGTGGCATTGCCTCCAAATAACTTATCGCCTTCGATGTCATTATTTGAACCAATTATATTTTCAATACTATTGAGAGAGGCAATCTCATGATAATTATGCAGAGTAACCCTTACCCTGTCTCCATCGGTTTGTTCTATCCCATTTTTGTCAGTATGACGAACAAATACCCCCTTATCTAAGCTTTGGAATGTTACGGTATCGACCCCATCATCACCGAAAATATGATTACCTAAGTTATTTTCTTTTCTGTTGAGAATGAAGATGTCATTTCCGTCTCCGCCATGAAAGGTGTCCTCTAAAATGGAATATTCATGCTCAGTTTCTTGTTGAGTTATGAAAATATCATCGCCAGCGCCACCGTCGAAAACATCTTTACTACCGTCTGCCGAAGAAATAAGGGTGTCGTTTCCGCCTTTTCCTTGAATATTGTCATTACCTGCGCCATCAATTAAACGGTTTGATGAACCATCACCGATAATGGTATTGTCATTATCATTACCTAAAACCGTTTCTATGCCAGTTGCATAAATTTGCCCATAATTTGATGTGATTCCTTCTAGTGAAGCTTGGAGTTTTACATTAATATTCTGTCCACTAGCGACAACAAGTACATCTCCATATTTTGAACCTTCGGCATTTTCCCCCCCATCAACCGTCCCTGCTTTTAGGGTAATGACGTCGTCTCCACCACCTCCATATATCGAATCGATTCCATCCGCACCATCAATGTGATTATCACCATCATCACCAGTTAAATTGTCTTTAAGTACTGTGCCGAGAACATTTTCAATATTCTTAACGCCTTTTTCAAAAGAAGCAGCTTGAGATAAATCGAAATTGACGCCACTGATTTTATCAAGAGGTAAGCCGTTGCCAATTGCATCGACCCAGAATGATTTAGAGGTATTTACCTGGATATTGTTTGGTAATAACACCTTGTCGACAATGCTAGAAAAACGTACACCATCAAAGGTAAGTTTTGCGATCAACTGTGTAAAATTGCCTTTATCATCAGCAGCTTTCAACAGTACATTACCACTAGAGTTTGTCTCAAATTTTAATGGTTCTTTTAGCTCTCTTAAATCAAGAATTTCAATCCCCTGATTATCATGAGTAATTCTGGAATAATGAATTTTGATCAGGGCGTTTCTTGTTCCTTCTCCGATAACTAAGTGAGGTGTACTGTATGCATCAAATATGGCATTACTACTGATTTTGTTTGCATGAGGCTCATTTTCGCGTAAATAGTAAATAGGTGACAATGCACCGTCGGGCAAATAGCCTATTGAACTTCCGCTTGCAAGCACGGTTCTACTCGAAAAGCTAATGGTGTCATTACCTGAACCACCATCAATTTTATCTGCACCTTTTCCCGCATCAATAAAGTCGTCACCGCCACGGGCATTGATAGAATCGTTACCTTTACCTGCAGTAATCACATTATCGTTATCGTCACCGTAGAGCACGTCATCATGAGAAGAGCCTTTAATGTTTTCAACACCATACACACCCCGCTCGTAATTAGCACCGTCAGCAAGATCGAACGTTACGCCTTTAGAATCATCGTTAAAACTGATCGTATCTCGTCCTTCTCCCCCATGAACGTAATCCTCACCATCACCGGTAACCAGCAAGTCATTACCCGCCCCCCCCACTAAAGTATCGTCACCTGTTCCGCCATATAAGCTATCACTTCCCTCTTGTCCGAGAATGACATCGTCGCCCTCATTTCCTAACAGTTTATCTTTACCCGCACCGCCTTCTATATGGTCACCGCCACCGAGTCCTGAAATGGTATTGTCTTGTTGCGTTCCGATAATGACATCAGACAGGCTACTGCCAATCACATCTTCAATTGTTTGGTGGCTGCCTTCGATTACATCCTTATCGATGTGATCGACCAATAAATTTCGGAATGTTCTGATGTAATTTGACTCTTGTTGCGTTCCTCTGTGGTCCTCAGTGACGACCTCATCAGCCAGCGAAGCTTTGAGGTTGAATAAAAGTACTTTCTCGACACTGCCTTCTTTATACTTGGTTAACCGATGAGCATCGTGCTTAATGTCATTGATCAGATTTTTGACCTTTTGCTCGACATTTGAACCAGCCGTATCTGAAATAAGAATTTTTGTGTGAGCCGCAATAGATTCTGTTTCTAAGCTTGCATGTCTATCTGCATACAACACACTATCAATTAACGCATTTTGCACATCATGAGAAAAGCTACCCAATGCTTGTTGGATGTAAACAAACTTTTCGTTCTCGATAATACTTGCATCACTAGAGTGTAATTTCTCCGCATAATCTCTTAACTCCTCATCTGTGATTTTTAATTGTTTTAAGCGTTGGTAACCTGCTGTTAAGTTTAAATTAGTGGGGCTGGTCGTTAAGGCTGTGTCTTTTGCAATATTAATTAATCCATTCTCGATTAAGGGATCAGAAAGACTCAAGATTGTCTTAGTTTTTACCAATTCGGATATAGAGACAAGATCAGCTGAAGCATGACCAAAATTTGCATTGAGTTTATTTAAATCATCAGAAGTGACATTAAAGTAGATATTTTTTTGATCATTTAAAAAGTGAATGTTCCCTGTATCTGCATCGAGATATAATCCTCCATGAAAAATATCGGAGTTTAAATGGCTAGAGTAATCAACATCAACCACCCTTTTTGAATTGAATATCCCACCAGCTCGATAATTTGAGGGAGTACGGTCACTATGCACATTTGCATCATGCCCAAAAAAATGATTTTCTACCAGTGCATTTACTAGTGGATCGTTACCAAAGAAATTATCCGATATATATTTACCCGAGAAACCTTTGTGATAATAGGATTCCTCACCACCTGCAAACTTGTTCGCATCTTCTCCCTTCTGCCTGTAATCAAAATTAGCAGGTAAGTCATAATCGCCATCACTGGGGCGAATATCAGACACCCGACCATAGATGTCATGACTTAGCACTCCACTTTGTATGGTCGTTTTACGATGACCACCCACATTAAATGAAATATCACTAATTTTAATTAAGTGATCAGCATGTTGTGTCTCAAGGTTAAAGTCGTGAAGTGCCTCATCGCCAACAACGATATTGGAATACCCCAGAGTATTTGCCCCAAATCTAGCGCGATCAAAATGATTTGGATTGTGATGAGAGTCTCCAACTCGATTGATGTCTGCAAGAACAAAGGACCGCCCTTTAAAACTGGCTGAAAGGTGTGGGGATAAATCAGCTAATGCTTTTTTGTTATGTACACTTCCATCAAGCTCGACAAATCCTGAATCGATATCATCAGTGCCTTCTACAGACAGTTTATTCACGATTTCATCGGCAGACAACACGTCGGTATTACTCGTAATTTGAGCTTCATGCTCATTGAGGTCAATGTCTAAAGCTAAATCAGTATCTGCTGCAGTTTCTGAATTCAATCCGCCGATATTCAAAAAACCTTGACTGATAGAGCGATAACTCAAGGTATTTCTTCCAGAACCTCCATCGACGATGTCTTCCCCGGTGCCAGGATCTAATAAGTCATTACCTGCACCACCCTTTAAAATATCATCACCAGAACCGCCAATAGCAATATCATCGCCATCACCAGCATTGATAGTATCATTGCCAATTCCGCCTAATAACCTGTCATTACCACCAAAACCATCAAGAATATCATCCCCTGCTTTACCTATAAGTAGATCGTCATTACTCCTACCTACCAGCGTATGACCGCCCTCTGTATCATCTAAAGATGCCACTCGTAAAAAAGGGTTATCAGGATCATCTTTTGCTGACTGATCCAGATTTCTATGGAATTTTTTTGTTATCGCAGCGGCATCGTCATCGTAAGGATTATCGACATCCTGCTGAGCAGCATCAGTTTGGTAATCTAAAACATCGTAGCCTTCAGCTGCATACTTAGAACCCAAATCATCTACAAAGGATTGAAAAGCATCAGAATCGACGAGAGAGTCAAAGTTCTGCTGCGCATTAGGATCAGGTATAAAGTCACCAATAAACTGGCTGATAATGCCAATTGCAAGCGAAATAGCATCGGCGATAAAACCGATGATATTTCCTATCACTGGGATGTACTCTGCAACATGCCCAACAACATTGACCACTAAATCCAGTGCATCTAATGCTGCAACACCAATATAAAACCCTACTTGTGCGGAGTTTCCGGCATTCCCAGCTTCAACAGCTGATTTTATATTTCGACCCACAGCAAAGGAGGTAGCTAATGCGCCAATGACTAAACCAGCATAAGGTACATACTTACCAGCAGATCCTGCTAAATCAGCCACACTTTCTGCTGTACTCGTTGCAATATTTGTTGATTCCTCTGCGATTGAAGTAGAAACTTTAGTAGCGATATCTAATCCAATTTTTGCTCCGGCTATAGTGATCCCTGAGAACCCTAAAGTCACTTGAGAAGCGACAAGCCCTTTGTCTAACGAGGATAATGTTGAATCATCTTTACTAATTGCTTCGATGGTTTGCCCGATGTTAACTAAGCCATTAAGACCCAAAGCTAGGTTACCAATGCCTAACGCACCCTCATAAAATGTAGAATTACGAAATGAAAATAAGTCATTAGCCTGAGATATTCGGCCTTTGAAGCTCGTATCGATTTCTGGTTCAGTTTTGGACGTTATCAAGGAGTTTGTACTATCTTCATAGTCATTTTCAGAGTAACCATCCGCAGTGTGTTGTGGAAATTTTTTAGCTAAATCATTTACCCCATGATATGAACGAAAAAAAGTGGAAAGTAATTGTGTGCCATCTGCTGCAAAACCAAGTAAATCACTTGAAGTCGTAGTGATATCTTCGACCTTGTTCTTCCCCTCTTCAATAGCTTTGCCTATTCCGTCATCACTGGTATCAAAAAGAGCAACAAAATCTGAGTTACTCAGAAATCGAGATTTTAACTCTTGTGCAATGTCATCATCTAAACCTACTCTTTTAAATGCACCTAGAGCACGGTTTAAAGCGGAAGTTAGATCAATATTATCTGGTGCTGCGAACGTTTGAGCGTTGATGACGGCTAACTCACTCTTTAAAACTCTGTCGTACACTTGCTCTCGAAATTCTAAGTTAGAAAGGTTTTGAACAATGACAGTATCGAGATCTCTTTGTGCTGCAAGCCCCAAAGACTCTTTGCCGTTTGTTAAATCCACATTAGAAGTCGGGATACCTGAAAAGGAAATTTCATCTAATTTAGATGGTAAAGAATCAAATACTTTAATTAGCTTATTGGCTGCCTCTTTTGGATTATCCAAATCTATACTCGCAGTACGAGGCTTTTCTGGAGCCGTTGAGTCATCCGAACTGTTGAAAAAGCTGATCTTGAGCTTATGCTGCTCATGCGACAAATTAATACTGATTTCACCATCACTACTGAATAGGTCTGAAAAACCTAGATTAATAAGTGAATCTAGGCCGTCAATGTCTGTGTAATTTGAAGTAACATACGAATCGAGTGTTTTTAATATTACAGAGCTTTTTCCTGTTTCTTCGTATTGTTCAATCGACTTAGCCGCAGTGTAAAGTGCAAATGCCTTTTGAACTAAAAATATATCTTGTGCTCCGGTGGCCTGTTGAGAAAGGATCGATGCAACTTTATTCTTTAACGCCTTTCTTACGTCACTAATATCTGCTGAATGGACATTTTCTCCCAGTGTTTGGTGGATATTATCTTCTACAACGGTTTTAAATACTTCAACTTGCTTGCTTCTGCGTGTAGCGTTCGTTAATGAATCTTGGATGACGTTGTGAAGGGCATCAGCTGACGGTAAAATAAATTCTGGAGACTGAATTTCAGCGAGAACATCGTCGGATAATTTAATATGCCCTTGTTCTGAATAAGCTGTGTTAATGGCTTTGATTTTTGAAATGCTGGCTTCAGACAACTGACCTGATGCCTCGCCTGAGAGGACGATTTTATCAAAATCGTTATGACCACTTTCGAAAGCAGGTTGCTCTGAAATTGAATCAATGACACCCTCATCGACTAAAATTTGTCGGTAGGCATAAAAAAGGCTAACTCTCTTTTCATAAGTCGAAACGGACATACACTACTAAACTTCCTTATCTCCATTAATAGAAAGTTTAGTTCAAATCTCAGTTTTTATTTCAGTTTAAGCAATAAAAAAGAGGCACTTAGGCCTCTTCGATACAATTATGGTAAGACTATAAAACTTGAGCAATCGCTTTACAAATAACAGGGATATTGGTGGTCGTCATTCCTGCCACACTGATTCGTCCTGAACCAACAATATAGACGCCGTACTCGCTCTTGAGCTTTTCTACTTGCTCTTTTGTTAATCCCGAAAAACTGAACATACCTATCTGATCAGAAATAAAACTAAAGTCTTGTGTAACACCTTCAGCTTTTAAAGTATTCACAAACAACTGTCGCATTTGTGCGATGCGTTCACGCATTTGTTTTAATTCATTATGCCATTGCATTGTAAGTTCAGCATCGTTCAAAATTGTACTTACAATTAAGGCACCGTGTGCTGGGGGATTAGAGTACATCGCACGAACAATTCGCTTAATCTGGCTGTAAGACTTTTGAGCTGTTGAAGTATTTTCAGCCACCAAGGTAACAGCACCTATACGCTCATTATACAAACCAAAGTTTTTTGAAAACGAATTTGCAACCAGTAATTCTGGCACTTGAGCTGCTACAATTCGCAAACCTTGTGCATCTTCTTCAATGCCATTACCAAAACCTTGGTAGGCGAAGTCAAAGAACGGCACTAGCTGCTTTTCAACACAAACAATGGCTATTGCATTCCATTGCTCAGCGTTTAAGTCGATGCCCGTAGGGTTATGACAACAACCATGGAAAAGTACAATATCTCCAGCTTTTGCATTCGATAGGCTTGAAATCATACCTTCAAAATCTAAACCGTGGCTGTCACTGTCATAATAATCATATTGCTTAATTTCGAACCCAGCCGTCGAAAAAATATTACTGTGATTTGCCCAAGTTGGGTTACTTACCCAAATGGTTTTCGTTTTTGTTTGACGAATTAAAAACTCAGCTCCTAATCTCAACGCTCCCGTACCACCCGGCGCTTGAAGCGTCTCAACACGCTGTTGAGATAGTAGTTCGGAGTTTTCTCCGAATAACAGTTTTTGCACACCCAAGTTATACTGAGACTCACCTTCAATTCCAAGGTAAACTTTTGTTTTTTCTGTTTCTAGCAATCGAGCTTCAGCTGTTTTAACAGCATCTAAAATTGGTGTTGTACCATCATCAGCTTTATATACGCCAATACCTAAGTTTACTTTCTCAGGTCTCTGATCGGCTTTAAAGGCATCATTTAAACCAAATAGAGGATCTGCAGGAGCTTGCTCGACAGTTGAAAAAATCATAGTGAAATCTCATTAGGGATTTGGAAATTTTATTAAGTATAGAATACAAAAAAACCCCAACAAATGTTGAGGTTTTTCTGCTTATTCTTCAGTGATTTTACTGATAAATAATGGTACCCGAGGCCAGACTTGAACTGGCACGCCTATTAAGCGAGGGATTTTAAATCCCTTGTGTCTACCGATTCCACCACTCGGGCAAAACTTTGTTTTATCGTAACGCTTTATTTATAAGAATATGGTACCCGAGGCCAGACTTGAACTGGCACGCCTATTAAGCGAGGGATTTTAAATCCCTTGTGTCTACCGATTCCACCACTCGGGCTCATCTTCTTATAAAGCATTACATTAAAACGTAATTTTAATGTGGAGGCGCGACCCGGAGTTGAACCGAGATAGACGGATTTGCAATCCGCAGCATAGCCATTCTGCCATCGCGCCTTAACTATCGTTAGGAGAAGTTCTCCCTGACAGCGAGAAGGCATTCTACGGATTTATGATTTTGAGTCAATCAAGAAATAGAGATTATTTTAATACTTTGGTTTGTTCGGGGAAATATCGAACAAAACAGATAATATTCAAGCAGAATGTGGGATTGATGATAATTTTTTAAGCAGAAGCAATCAGTTTATTCACTAACTCTAATAATTGAAGCAATTACAAAAGATTGAATCTACGCTCTGTTTAATGATGTTGATGATCAATTTGGAATTAAAGATCCTAATTATATTCTTAAATCATTCACCAATAAAAAAGGCCGCACACAGCGTAATGCCGATCAGTTAAGAAAAATTAGTTGATCGGTTGACCGATCTTATAAAGGCTTCAAAATCCGATATCAGTAATTGGTATCGGATTTTTT
>NZ_PGVH01000014.1 GCF_004168585.1 Shewanella sp. OPT22
TTGGAAAAATCAGGCATAAAAAATCGGCTACAACAAGGTTGTAACCGATTATGAAGCTTCTCAATGATCGTTCAAGTGTCTTAAACGATCGGCATTACCTCAATGAGCGCCTTTTTTTGTCAGTAAGAACAGGCGTTAGTTAAATGGATTAACTAGAATCATAGTTTCGTTACGATCAGGGCCTGTAGAAATAATATCAACAGGTGTTTCCAGCAACTCTTCAATGCGTTTGATGTAATTGATTGCCGCTTGTGGAAGCTGCTCAACCGTAGTAGCACCTTCTGTGCTCTCTTTCCAACCAGGCATGGTTTCAAGTACAGGTGTGACTTGTTCATAACCTTCGGCTGCAAGTGGTGTTTGCTTCATTACAGTGCCGTCTGGCATTTGGTAGCCAACACAAATTTTCACTTCATCTAAGCCATCTAACACATCAAGCTTAGTTAAGCAGAAACCAGTAATTGAGTTGATCTGTACAGCGCGTTTCATTGCGACTGCATCTAACCAACCTGGACGACGCTTACGACCCGTCGTTGCACCAAACTCGTGACCTTTTTCACCTAAGTAATCACCAATTTCGTTTTGCAATTCAGTCGGAAACGGACCTGCACCTACACGAGTAGTATAAGCTTTGATGATACCGAGAACGTAATCTAAGTGACGTGGACCAAAGCCACTACCTGTTGCTACGCCACCCGCAGTGGTGTTCGACGACGTTACAAATGGATAGGTACCGTGATCGATATCAAGCAGTGTACCTTGAGCACCTTCAAATAAGATTGGCTCACCAGCTTTACGTGCTGTATCAAGTAATTCAGTGACATCAACACACATAGATTGCAGATAATCAGCAAGCTCTAATGTATCAGCTAACGTTTTATCGTAATCTACGGCTTCTGCTTTGTAGTATTCCGTAAGCATGAAGTTGTGATAATCCATCACTTCTTTTAGCTTCTTAGCGAATAACTCTTTATTGAATAAATCGCCAACACGAAGACCACGGCGAGACACCTTGTCTTCATACGCAGGGCCAATACCACGACCTGTAGTACCAATGGCATTGTTACCACGAGCATGTTCACGAGCTAAATCAAGTGCACAGTGGATAGGTAGAATCAAAGGACAAGCTTCAGAGATCAATAAACGCTCTTCAACTGGAATACCACGCTCTTTGAGCATGTTGATTTCTTTCATTAGGGCATCTGGTGCTAAAACAACACCATTACCAATAATGCATTTCACATTATCACGAAGAATACCAGATGGAATAAGATGAAGAACGGTTTTCTCGCCATCGATCACTAGGGTGTGACCAGCATTGTGACCGCCTTGATAACGAACTACGTATTTTGCCTGTTCTGTCAGAAGGTCGACAATCTTACCTTTTCCCTCGTCACCCCATTGAGTGCCGAGAACTACAACGTTTTTGCCCATTTTCATTCGTAGGTAGAGGTTAAAAAAGGATTTTAACAGATCTTAGGGGTTAAGTGGCAAGCATTTTTAAGAAAAAATGATCAACAAAACAACTCCAGCAGTTACAAGGCACCCACCAAGCCGTTGAAGTGACTGAGGTGATTGTTCTGAAATTGAGGCCAATACCTTCTTCCAGACCGTTGGAGCGAATAATGGGCCGAGTCCCTCAAGAATTAATACCAGGCCCACCGCTAACATAATCAATGCAAATGTCATTGTTAACGTTACCTTATGTAATTTTCCCTTGTGGTGGTTCCCACAATTCGACTTTATTATCGTCAGGATCCATAACCCAACCAAACTTGCCAAACTCAGACTCTTCAATCTCATCCATAACCTGACAACCTTCTTTCTTTAGTACGCTGAGCAACGCTTTCAAATCATCAACCCGATAATTGATCATAAAACCTGATTGACTCGGGTTAAAATACTTCGACGATTTATCAAATACACTCCAAACCGTTGCACCATTTTCGTTTGATTGGTTTTCATTGTGCCATTGAAAAGAAACACCGCCCCAATCTTGAATATCCATACCAAGATGTGATTTATACCAGTCCCTCAACCTTTGAGGATTCTCTGATTTAATAAAAACACCTCCAACACCCGTTACTCGTTTCATTTATAAACCTTTTTATATCATTTAACGTATTCGAGACTATGCTTTATTTAAGTGTGAGTTTCTACTTTATTGCGATGGAGAGCAAGTTGATGTTAGTAAGAACACGATTATCAATAATATCGTTATTTATATTTGGGGTACTCGCAGGATGCGGGGGGGACTCCAAGAAAAAGAGTGTAGAGCCTGAAATCATTCAACCAGCAGAACTCACTGCAGAACAAATCAGAGCGCACATAGTATCTCAAGTCGGTGGATTAAATAACTTAACGGTCCCGGCAACAAACAATGCAATTCCACTTCCTAATGTATCTGAAGATAAAAACTATTACATTGAAACAACGGAAGAAAAACGCTTTCTTGGCAAACAATTATTTCATGACTCACTGAGAACCGTTCGTTTGCGACCTGAATTTGGTGGCAGGCAAGAATTAACACAATCGGGGTCTTGCGGCAGTTGTCACTTTGGTGAGGTGGGTTCGAAAGCTGGCACGCAAATAAACTTTAATGTCGGTGGTGAAGGTCGAGGCTACACTGATGCTGAGGGCAACTATACACCTCGTCGTCGAGCTCGTATGGATATTCTTGAAACCATTCGTCCTGAACCTCTATTTGAAGGTGACTTACGCGTCGACAGGGTACCAACACTCACTGACGTCTTCGAAAACGTCGTTGGAATTCCATCCGTTCCTCAATTCATCGATGAACCTGGTGCTTTAGTTCACTCTGGGCGTTTTGACGCCGTCGACAGTGTAGGAAGAAACGCACCAAGTATCGTGGGTTCAGCTTATAACAATCGACTTTTAGGCGGTGGATTTGCAGGCGAACCAAGCAGCAATCCGAGAGCCATTAATCCCTTTGAAGATCCTGCACAAGAAAACATTGCACTGTTATTACTCGATGCACACAGAATGCTTGAGGCTCAATCATCTGTGATTCAAGAAATCCCAGGGTATGTTGAATTGTTTAAACGTGCTTTCCCTGAAGAAGCAAAAGCGGCGGAGACATTGGATGACATCAACTTATTAATTAATGACCAAACGATTCTTCGTGCAACTGCGACCTTTATGCGTACGGTAATCACTCGTAACTCACCGTGGGATCACTTTCTAGCTGGGGATAATGAGGCATTATCACCATCACAATTACGCGGTGCGAAACTTTTCTTTACCGATGCAAAAGAAGGTGGAGCTGGTTGTATGACTTGCCATTCAGGCCCTGCTTTAAATAAGCAGATTAATGACCCTAATTTGACAGGCGTAGGCGGGTTCGTAGAAGAGAACTTTTTCAACTTAGGTCTAACCGATCACCCACTCCAAGCTCTGAATCGCCATGTTCGAAGTGATCCAAACTATCGTGATGAAGGACGTATGGAGATCACCGGAAAAGAGGAAGATGCACATAAATTCCGAACGACGACATTACGCCAATTAAAAGGAAGTCGTGTTTTCTTCCACAGTGGTGAGTTTACATCGATAAAAGATGTTGTGAAGTACTTTAATGAAGGCCAACCTCAAGACAGTATCACTGGAAACTCGCCAACATTAAGTACTCGTTTCACTCATCCTAGAGGAGAAGGAAGCGAGCGTGGTTTAGGCTTATCAGAAAGTGAGGTCAACGATCTTGTCAGTTTCCTTGAAGATGGACTTTACGATGATGCCTTTGTTAACTACGACTCAAATTCAACGACAGATACGTTTCAACTTAATGAAAAAGATGTCACTTATTCGGTTCATCGCCCATTCCTAACTAATGTCGGAGTTGAGGATGGTTTTGTTATCAGTGGAATGGCGCAAAATAACAATGACCCACTTACTCGTCGTGATGCCGGTATGGAGTTTTTAGATGTCACAAACAAAGCTGAAACAGCGTTAAACCAACGTGTAAGAGATAGCGGTGAACAAAGAGATGAGTTAACACTTAAGAACATCAGTGATTACTTCATTGACACTCACCTATTGGTCATTATTGAAGGTCTTCCGGATGGCGTAACACTGAAAAATGCCAGTGGCAAAACTGAAGAAAGTCAAAAGCCATACTTAAGACTGTTTTTAGATGATGGTGTCATCAAACCTGATGCATCTACAAAGTTTGAGCTGGTATTCACGGATAGCCGTGACATTGATGCTCAATCAGTCGTTGATGATTATGTATTGACCCTCAAATCAGGCCAAGGTAACCCGTAATTAATTGCCATTACTCAAAAATAAAAAACCCAGCAAAAGCTGGGTTTTTTGACAAAGGTTCCGAGCGTAAAAATTAACGCTTAGAGAATTGTCTCTTACGACGTGCTTTACGGAAACCAACTTTCTTACGTTCAACTTTACGAGCATCACGGGTAACGAAACCAGCAGCACGTAGAGTAGGACGAAGAGTTTCGTCAAGTTGCATTAGAGCACGAGTAATACCGTGACGGATCGCACCAGCTTGACCAGTAGTACCACCACCTTTAACAGTGATGTTTAGGTCTAACTTTTCTAGCATCTCAACCAATTCTAGAGGTTGACGAACTACCATGCGAGCAGTTTCACGACCGAAATAAACGTCCAAAGAACGATTATTTACTGTGATGTTACCACTGCCTACTTTTGCAAATACGCGAGCAGTTGAAGTTTTGCGACGGCCAGTGCCGTAGTACTGAGTTGCAGCCATTAGCTTAATCCCGTTTAGATATCAAGAACTTGAGGTTGTTGTGCAGCGTGGTTATGTTCTGCGCCTGTGTAAACTTTAAGTTTACGGTACATAGCGCGGCCCAAAGGACCTTTAGGTAACATACCCTTAACTGCTTTCTCGATGATCATTTCTGGCTTATGAGCTTGTAGCTTTTCAAAGCTAATTTGCTTGATGCCACCTGGGAAGCCTGAATGCGAGTAGTACGTCTTGCCTTTTGCTTTGTTACCAGTAACAGTAACTTTCTCAGCATTGATCACGATGATGTAATCACCAGTATCAACATGCGGAGTGTATTCTGGCTTATGCTTTCCGCGTAAACGAGCAGCGATTTCAGTTGCAATACGACCTAAAGTTTTACCTTCAGCGTCTACAACATACCAGTCACGAGTTACAGTTTCTGGTGTAGCAGTAAAAGTCTTCATTTACAAAAACCCAATGTTATATGTTGTTTCACACATTATTAGCCGATGCTAGTAATGTAAAAAGTGCCTTCGATGTTGCCCCTTCGAGCAAACGAAATGGCTTAATAATCCGCTAATTAAAACGGTTTAACGTGGGCAGGCGCAAGATTGTACTAGAAGATGAGTTAAAAATCATCTATTTTTTCATGGTCCATTATACTCAGTGTGACTTTTTGTTTAACTGTTGGGGGCGATATGATGAAATCTGTATTTAGCGGCACCTATGAACTTATTTCATGGAAGAATACTTCATCAAGTGGTGAGCAAACCTATCCATTTGGTCCTAATGCTAAGGGCTTCATTACCTACACAAGTAATGGTTACGTTAGCGTTCATCTCATGGCAGAGTCTAGAGCAATGTTTACCAACGAAGGCATTTTCGATGCGTTAGCTGCTGAAGCATTACAGAATCAACTGAATTACATTTCTTATTTTGGTACTTTTACTGCAACTGAGAGTACGGTTTTTCATCGACTGCTTTCTTGCTCATTTCCTAACTGGGAAGGTACAACACAAGTTCGTAATTGGTCTTTTCAAAATGGTCTGTTACAGCTTTCCGTTGATAAGCTCCTTGTTGATAACGAACTTGTTTCAGCACAGCTCATATGGCAACCACTAAGCTAAGGTCTCTTGCCCGTTAAGCTTAAGCTCGCTTGAAAACAATATTAACGCTAACCAAATAAAAGCAAACGCTATCACCTTATCCCAAGTTATCGCTTCATGCTGCCAAAACAATCCACAACAAAACATTAACGAAGGAGACAGGTATTGAAGAAACCCAAGCACAGTGACAGGTATTTTGACTATTGCACCAGTAAAACAAATTAGAGGTATTGCGGTTAGAATGCCTAATATCATAAAGCTCATCTGTGTGGTGAAAGAGTAATTAAATGTTTGCCAATGACTTGAATATAACTGCCATCCTGCATACATCAGCAGCATAGGTAGCAGCAGTATTGCTTCAATCAAAAGTCCGAGCCTGACATTAATTTTTATCGCTTTTCTCAATATGGGATATAAACTTGAAACTACAGCCGTAATTAATGCAAACATCGGTAAATATCCAAACACACTGGCTTGAATCGTGACGCCCACAAGAGCAAGAAAAATCGCAACCCATTGATATCGAGATAGTGTTTCTTTATAAAAAACGACACCGAGTAATGACGTCATTAAAGGCATCATAAAATACCCTAAACTCACTTCTAACGTTTTCTGATGATTCACAGCCCAAATAAACACAGTCCAGTCGATTACGAGCAAGATAGCAGTACATAACAGCATCAATATGATGATTGGCTTATCTAATACTTTTTTAATTTGTTTAAAAAATTTTAAAGAAAAAAGTGATAAAAAAAGCAGTAGCCATAGACTACGAAAAAAGACTAAGTCGGTAGCTGTTGCCTGCCCTCCCAAAGTATAAAAAATAGGACCTAAGCCCCAAAAGGTGTAAGCACACAAAGCCAATAACAAACCCTTATCGAACTCTGTTATTCGCATATATCCTCAGAAACAATAATTTAAAATTTAACTTATCAGCTTTAATTAATAAAAAGCTGAATCGGAACTGACAATGAGTCGTTTTTTGTCTAGACTTCGTTGCCGTTTAGTCAATAAACAATGTAAACGGCAATAAGATGGGAATCGAAATCGAACATTGCAAATCGTAAGAACTAAAAAATGGGCTAATGAACAATTCTGTTGTTACTTCGATAGAAGCTCATCGTGCTATTGCCGTTGATACTGTTTCACTAACGAAAAATATTGGCTAATTGAGTTTTCATTCAAAGATAATGATGTCAGTTCTAACAACTTTACCCTTGAATGAACGTCATTTTAATTAAAGCTACGGTAGGTGCTCTAACGCTAAATAATCATGGGATTGCATTTCAATTAAACGTGAACGGCATCGTTTAAATTCAAAATTGAGCTGGCCATCTGTGTAAATATCCTCAAGAGCGACTTCTGCAGAAATGATTAATTTCACGTGGCGTTCATAAAATTCATCAACCAAAGCGAGAAAACGACGAGCGATATCGTCACCCGTTTGTTGAGAACCCATTTGCTTAACACCACTGATCATTACGGTATGATAGAGACGAGCTAATTCCATATAATCAGTCTGACTTCTAGGACCATCACAAAGTGCAATAAAATCGGCCATCAGCACCCCTTGCGAGTGTTGGCGAATTTCAATGCTTCTTCCCTCTACTTCAATCATACTGGTATCGACCTCTGACTCCGACGCCAGTTTTGCAAAGTAGTCAGTAAGATTAGTTTCGGCTTGCTCATCTAACGGGTAATGATAAATCTCTGCTTGTTTCAATGTCCGTAAGCGATAATCAATACCAGAATCAACATTTAAGACTGAGCAATTAGCATTCAGCTCAGCGATTGCAGGTAGGAATCGTGCTCGTTGTAGACCATTCTTATATAAGTCGTCTGGAATAATATTTGACGTTGCGACCAGTACTACGCCACGTTGAAATAACTCTTGGAAAAGTGTTCCCAGCAACATAGCATCAGTAATGTCTGAAACGAAAAATTCGTCAAAACAAATGATTTTATACTGTTTCGACATGTTCTCAGCAATGACTTTTAGCGGATCTTGCGTACCGGTCAATGCTTTCAAGTCATGATGAACTTGATGCATGAAACGATGGAAGTGAGCTCGTAATTTTTGTTCGAAAGGAAGCGCATCAAAAAAGGTGTCCATTAAATAGGTTTTACCTCGTCCGACTCCTCCCCATAAGTATAAGCCTTTAACTTTCTCTTGTGATGAATGTCCGAACCAATTCAATACCTTCTGCCAGCCCAAAGCATTTTGCTGTGCTTCAAGCAAGTCATCATAGACTTTTTGTAGCGCCTTTACAGCCTGCTCTTGTGCTGGATCATGATTAAAATCATCTCGTTTAAGGTCTTGCTTATAATGCTGCAGGGGCGTTAATTTCGACACTACTGAACTTCTCTTCGATAAAGATTAAAACGGCGCAATGTTAGCACGAGTTAGAAAAAGAAATATGTTTTTACATTTAGTCTACTGATTTTTAGCGAATAACTTGATATTTCTTGAATCGACACCTATCTATACTAGTAGGTTAATTCTTCTGCGGCACTGTTTATGCGCAAATATTCAGCATCAAATACCTGATTTCTGAAACTTTGTGAACTTTGTTAATACAGCCCGGTCGGAATTATAAATACCTTGAAAAGTACTTTTAAGATCGTAAGCCAGAAATTACTTTTCAAGTATTGAAACAACTTGGACGAGAGTGGATATTAAGTAACACCCAGGCGCTACTTTTCATCAAACACTCATCATCTAAAACTTTGAACGTTTTTGGAGCAACAAATTGATGAAGACAAAACTAACTGTCCTATCAGCTGCCGTTTTAGGAGCTGCACTAACGCTGACCCCTGCGATTTCTCAAGCATCAATGCCACAGTCTGTCGATGGCCAAGAGATGCCAAGCCTTGCACCTATGCTACAGAAGGTGACGCCAGCAGTGGTTTCAGTCAACGTTTCTGGTGTTCAAGTTTCTAAGCAACGTGTACCTGATGTTTTCCGTTACTTTTTTGGCCCTAATGCACCACAAGAACAAGTACAGAAACGCCCGTTCCGTGGTTTAGGTTCTGGTGTCATTATCGACGCCAAAAAAGGTTATATTGTTACCAACCATCACGTAATTGATAATGCTGACGATATCACTGTAGGCTTAACGGATGGTCGTGAAGTACCCGCAAAATTAATTGGCAGTGATTCAGAAGCCGATATTGCATTACTGCAAATCAAAGCTAAAAACCTCTCTCAAATTCAACAGTCTAACTCTGATAACTTACGAGTGGGTGACTTTGCAGTAGCTATTGGTAATCCATTTGGGTTGGGACAAACTGTCACATCAGGCATTGTAAGTGCATTAGGCCGAAGTGGTCTAGGCATCGAAATGCTAGAAAACTTTATTCAAACAGATGCTGCGATTAACAGCGGTAACTCAGGTGGTGCCTTAGTAAACCTTCGAGGCCAACTCATCGGAATTAACACAGCAATTGTTGCACCAAGTGGCGGTAACGTAGGTATTGGTTTTGCTATCCCAGCAAACATGGTCCATAACCTAGTGACTCAAATCATTGAGCACGGTGAAGTTCGCCGAGGCATACTTGGTGTCACAGGCCGTACCTTAACTAGTGAGCTTGCTAAAGGGTTTGGTCTCGATTCTCAACACGGCGGATTTGTGAATGAAGTTCAACCTGATAGTGCTGCGGATAAAGCAGGCATTAAAGCGGGTGACATCATCGTGAGCGTGAATGGCCGCAAGATAAAGTCATTTACTGAACTTGCAGCAAAAGTGTCAACTCTTGGTGCTGGCGCTAAAGTTGAATTAGGCATTATTCGTGACGGCAAGACTAAAAACGTTAATGTAACGTTGGGCGAAGCCAAGCAAGTGCAAGAAAAAGGTGCAGGTGAACTTCATCCGATGTTACAAGGTGCTGCACTGAAAGACACACGCAAAGGTGTCGAAATCACTGAAGTAGCTTCAGGCTCACCAGCTGACGCAGCGGGGCTTCAAAAAGGTGATGTGATTGTTGGCATCAACCGTAATCCAATTCGTAACCTTAAACAGTTACGTAAAGCACTTAAAAATAAAGAAGGCCAAGTGGCTTTAAAAATTGACCGTGAAGGTAATCATTTATTCTTAATACTTAGATAAAACTGATTTCTTTCTACTCTAGAGGAGGCTTTCGCCTCCTTTTTGTTTTATATCAATAACATCTACTCCCAACCTCTATTTTGATTCATAGGCTGACTCTGGTAGACTTTTGAGTTCTTCTGCGGGTTTATGGATTGCTGGGCCAATATGTTTTTTAAGAATTCACTGATATACATCGCTAAAGCCATCGCCTTCGGTTTGATCATGGCTACCGTGGTGATTGTGTTGTCGTCATCTTTAGGACAAAAGCTAAAAATAAATGAATGGTTTGGCCGTGAGAATGTCTCTGAACATTTATCTTTTGCCAAAGCTGTACGAAAATCGGCCCCAGCTGTAGTTAATATTTACAGCATCAATATTGTGCCTGCACGTGGATCCTCGTCAAAAACCTTACAATCAAGATCAAGATTACAGGGATTAGGATCAGGCGTGATTATGCGTAAAGATGGTTTAATCCTCACTAACTATCATGTCATTCAAAAAGCGGATGAAATTGCCGTGTTACTTCAAGACGGTCAACAGTTTGAAGCTGAGATCATTGGTATGGATCCAGCAACAGATCTTGCTGTACTCAAAGTGAATGGCACTAATTTACCTGTTATAAAGTTTGATGTTAAAAGCATGCCGCAAGTGGGTGATGTGGCTCTTGCCATTGGTAACCCATACAACTTAGGACAAACCATCACTCAAGGCATCATAAGTGCGACTGGCCGTGCTGGATTAAGTGCTGGTTATCAAGAGTTTTTACAAACTGACGCTGCAATTAATGCAGGAAACTCTGGCGGTGCACTTATTGATACTAAAGGAAACCTCATTGGAATAAACACGGCCGCATTTCGTGTAAGAGGTGAAAATGAACAATCTCTTGGTTTTGCCATTCCGATTAAGCTGGCTTATGACGTGATGAGTAAGCTCGTAAAATACGGTAGAGTGATTCGAGGAGAGATTGGTTTTAACGGTGGAGCTGTTGCTGCCAATCCAAAGCTCGCACAAATACTGAGGCTGCCTGATCTCTCTGGTGTACTGATCCAAGGTGTTGATAGAAACAGCAGCGCCTATTCGCATTTAATGGTTAATGATGTTGTTATTGCCTATAACGGTGAGAAAATTCCTACTGGCGTACAAGGTACTTGGATGTTGAGAGATAGAATTGCTGAGAGTAAGCCAGGTTCCAAAGCTAAAATTACCTTTATCCGTAACGGCAAAGAAATGACGACGGAAGTGAATGTAACCGAAAAGCCAACGTTACCGTTAAACGTGAGATAAATACAAAAACACCAGCTTTCAGCTGGTGTTTTTCATCAATAAGAGATCAAGATGCTAGTAGAACGAATGCTCACCACGTTCGTGCTCTGTGGCATCTTTTACAGCTGTCAACTCACCTGGGAATTGCTCAAGCAGTTGCTTTTCAATTCCATCTTTCAAAGTTACGTCAACTTGAGCACAACCGTTACAACCACCACCGAACTGAAGAATCGCTTCACCTTCTTCTGTTATCTCTAACAATAAAATGTGACCACCATGACTCGCTAACTGCGGGTTGATTTCAGCTTGGATCATATATTCGATACGATCTTTCAATGGCGCATCATCATCAACTTTTTTAACCTTAGCATTAGGTGCTTTCAGTGTTAGTTGAGAACCTAATTGGTCCGTAACAAAGTCAATACTCGCCTCTTCTAAAAAAGGAGCGCTCTTTTGATCAACTTTAGCATTGAAACCATTGAACTCCAGCGAAATATCATCGTCTTCAACGGCATCTGGAGGACAATACGACACACCACATTCAGCTTGAGCTGTACCTGGACTGATCACAAACACCCGAATATCTGTACCTTCAGGCTGATCTTTCAATAACTTAACAAAGTGTTCTTGTGCTGATTCAGAAATGCTAATCATTCAAACCTACTTCTTCAGGCTATACCTGAGTGTTTTACTTGGGAATTGCGTCATGATAACAATTTTAGCACTGATTTGACCACCTTATATCATCGACATTAACTAATTCGATGATAAATTTAATAACACATTTCCATTTCACATCTAAATTACGAACTGGTAACTTAGCCGCATAAAAATTCAAAACAAAAAGAATGAACACACTATGATTAAGCCTCTTACACGCTCATTACTATGCGGTGCATTATTGTCCGCAGGTTTTAGCCTTTCAGCTCACGCTGACATAAAACGCACCTTTGAATTGCCGGATGCACAGTATTTGCAGCAATTACCTACACCTGAAACTTTATTAGGTTACCCACTAGGAAAATGGCACTTACGCCATGATCAGCTCAATCAATACATTAAAACACTCGCAGAGAACAGTGAGCGAGTAACGCTTGAAGAAACCGGTTTTTCTCATGAACAACGTCAGCAGTTGTCATTAGTGATTTCTTCAAAAGCGAATCAACAAAACCTAGATAAAATCATCAACCAACGAGGTCAAGTTAAAAACGGTAAAGGTTCAAAAGGCCCTGTCGTTATTTGGTTAGCCTATTCCATTCATGGGGATGAAGCCAGTGGCTCACATGCGGCAATGGCATTGAGCTATTACCTAAGCGCAAGTAAAGAGCAATGGGTACAAGATTTACTCGATGATGCAATCGTGATCATCACTCCTAGCCAAAATCCTGATGGCATGGATAGATTTGCAACTTGGGCAAACAACAACCGCAGCAATACTTTGAATACTGACCCTAATAATCGCGAGCACCACCAGCATTGGGCTCGTGGTCGTCTAAATCACTATTTAGCCGATTTAAATCGAGATTGGTTGTTCTTACGTCACCCTGAATCTCAAGGCCGAGTGGCACTTTTTCATAAGTGGCAACCACATTACGTCGGCGACTTCCATGAAATGGGCCACCGTTCAAGCTACTTTTTCCAGCCTGGTGTACCGAGTAGAACTCACCCACTAACACCACAAAAAAACCAGCTGCTCACCGATAAAATCGCAAACTATCACCGTGCGGCATTAGATAGTCTAGGGCAAGCGTATTACAGCAAGCAATCTTTCGATGACTTCTTCTACGGTAAAGGCTCGACCTATCCTGATATTAACGGTGCTATCGGTGTTCTATATGAACAAGCCAGTGCTCGCGGTAAAGCACAAACCTCAATGAATGGGGTGGTCACTTTGGAGCGCGCGATTCAAAACCAATTCGCAACTTCACTTTCAAGCCTAAAAGGTGCGTTTGCCGTCAGAAACGAATTGCATCAATACCAAAACGACTTCTTTGCTGATAAAGCCTTCAAGTCAGGCAGCCAAGACGGTTGGTTAATGACCACGAGAAACGACAATCAACGTCGTGATGCATTTGTTGAAATGCTTAAACAGCATAAGATTAAATTTTCTTACTTAACGTCTAATGTGAGAGAAAATAAACAGGATTTCACACCAAATGACAGCTTATTCATTCCAAGCCAACAACCTCAAGTGGATTTAGTGGCGGCATTATTTGATAAGCGTACAAAGTTTAAAGATGCCACTTTCTATGACGTCTCAAGCTTCGATATGGCAGCCGCATTCAATTTAACTGTCGTTAATGATGCCAGTCTATCCGCTAAAAAGCTTACAGCATCTCAGCCTACTCAAAATGATGTAAAAATAGATGATGACAGCGTAGCCGTGTTAATTGATTGGCAACAAGGAAGTGCGGCACCTTGGCTTCAACAAGTGTTATCTCAAGGGGTCATTGTTAAATTCACTCAAAAGCCGTTTGTTGCAAATACTAATCAAGCATTTGCTGCGGGTAGCTTACAGGTCAATTTGACCCAAGATAATTTATCTCGAAAGCACATTATTCAGATACTCCAAGATGCGGCCCAAACACATTCAACTCTGCTTGCCCAAGTCAACACTTTTGCAGCAATCAGCGGTGGTGATTTAGGTAGCCCAGATGTGCAGCAAGTACTACCTGTAACACCATTGCTGCTCACCGATGGCACTACAAATCCTATGGAAGTAGGCCAAGTCTGGAATTATCTGGATAATACTTTACAGATGCCTGTAACGTTATCTGATACTCGCAGACTGAGCCGCATTAATACGAACCAATACAGTCATATAATTATGGCTCACGGCAGTTATGGCGAACTCGGAGAAAAACAAGCTGAGCAATTGAAAGCGTTTGTCCGCCAAGGTGGAACCATCATTGCGATGAAAAGTGCCAATAGCTGGTTGAAAAAACACGGATTGATTAAAACTGACTTATTTGACCGTAAACAGGCTGATGCTTTGTTTGAAACCGATGGATTGAGTTTTGCTGATAGAGCTAATCTGCGTGCGAAAAAAACCATTGGTGGGGCAATTGTTAATCTTGACCTCGATCTCACTCACCCACTCAGCTTTGGTTTAAATAAACCACAACTTAAAGTAATGAAAAAAGGCACCTTAGCTTTCAATCAGCCGAACAAGCCTTTTATCGTAGCAGCTGATTATGGCAAGGACACACTGTCGAGTGGCTTTATGGCCTCGAACTATCAATCAGTTTACCCGAATAAATCCGCATTTATTGTTGAAAGAATCGGACGTGGTCGTGTGATTGGTTTCGCTGATAATCTTCTGTTCAGAAATATCTGGTTAGGGTCAGAGAAAGTAGTTGCTAACGCACTATTCTTTGCGCCGAGTTCGTTGTAATTCATTTTTAAAAGAATGAGAAAGGGGGACAGTTTGCTGTCCCCCTTTTTTATTTAACGGTAATACTTACGTCGTATTCCGGCGAATAAGATGAATAGGATCAGCGTGCCCATGGCGCCACCGCTACTTTTCTTCTTTTCAACAGGAGGAGTATCAACGACAGGTGCTTCCACCTGCTTAACTATTACAATCACAGTCTGAGTGACGCTATCTCTACCATCATTGACGGTAACAACAAATTCAAGATTCATGTCTTGAGCCACATCTGGAGCTTTAAATGTTGCAACTTTACCTTGTTCAGACAATGTGAGTTCAACGTTAGTGCCTGAAGATTGCTGCCAACTAAATACCAGTTTATCGCTTTCAGCATCTGTTGTTCCAGAGGCATCAAGAATGACCGATTGACCTTCATCGACACTTTGCGGTGCACTCATCTGAATCACTGGCAATTGGTTCGCAAGTTCCACGGCAAACTTACCTGGATCATGAACAATACCATTGGCTTCGCCATCCATATCGTTTGGCCCACCATCTTCAATAGTGAGTCGAACACAATTATGACCCGTAGTTAATCCAGCAGAAAACGCTGAAATATCATTAAGACTAGGGCAGTTGCCTAATTTGTCTTTTATCCCTGACATAATGACGTTACCCGCATTTTCTACGAAGGTAAACCATCCACTTTCTGGGCTCCACTTCCGGTAAATTGCGTTCGGCGGTAAGACTTCCCCATTCGACAACGGAATCACTAGATCGATAGATTCGCCCGTGGTTTCAATGTTGCTCACAATAAAGTTCAACAACTTTGATTCAGTTTGATAATGCACATCCTCAAGCACAGAATCTGCAATTTGTAGTGATTTGGCATACGCCTCAAGATTCTCTTCAGTTAAAGAAGCATTGCTGGCACTTGCTGCATCGTTATACAATACGATACTTCCTAATTGCATCTGCAACCCTTGCTCAGTCTGAATAACACTGTCTACCGCCAACGGTAGTCGACTAGGATTATTGTCAGAATCGAGATATTGAGGGATACCATCACCATCTTCATCACTGAACCCTTCTTGTGCATCATTAATGCCGTCACCATCACTGTCCTCAGTACTGCTCAGTTCAGGTAAAGAGACTAATGACCAAGCTAAGGTTTGCGACACTTCAAACGCTTCATCGGTGTTGATTTCTGTTACAGAAATATCGATTGAAATCGTCTCTGCATCAGACGTTAAAGTAGAAGGATCAAACTCAAAAGTCTGCTGAGAACCATCAATATTAAGATCACTTACATTATCAATCACAAACGATACTTGATGGTTATTCGATGCATTAACATCATTAACCTCAACACTGATTTTAACATTTCCTTTTTCTCGATCCACAAGGTTACGCAGCTCACCTTCCTGTGATAAAACAACGCGCATTGTTGGGGCGTAATTCGTATCGACAACAGTTAAAGATACGGTGAGATCATCGCTTTCGGGTAATACTGCATTATCAGCAGCAATGAAAGTAAGACTGACATCATCACCCACTTGCACTGAATCAGGAACATTTACCATTAATGTACCTTGCGTACCCGCATTGATTTCTACCTTACTTAACTCAACTTCATCACTGCCGTTCACGAGCTTATAATCGACTGTTACAGGATATTCAGCTGCTTCACCAATTAAGGAAATCGGTACTTGATAACTACCTCCACGTTCAACACGCAACGCTTTTGGTGACTGTACGACAGGCTGTAAATGCACATTAAGTTCGGCTGTTTGAGTATTACCTGATAAATCAGTCGCACTCAGCGTTAACGAATGCAAACCAGATCGCAGACGAGTTTCTCCACTTACATCGACTGACAGTTGAAGGTCAACTAAGTCTACAGCCGTGTATGAGAGGCTAGCTGAGATGTCGTTCCACTCACTATATGCAGGCAAGACTAAAGTCGCTAGATCACCAAAATCTGGTGCAGTTGTATCGACAACTCGTATCACTTGAATTGCCGTTGTGACATTGCCAGCATAATCGGTCGCAATCCATAGAACTTCATGCTCACCAAGTGCTAGCATCGAAGTCAAATTATGAGTCACCGTTGGTGCAAAGCGGTTATTATCAGTAACCACAGGTTGCTCTAGTGTAATTTGAGTCTGAGGAGCTGTTGCTTCAACAACAAGTTCTGACAAATCAACAAATACTGGTGCTTCATCATCGCCAATGGTTGGGTCTAATGGTGCGATATCATCTTCATCAAAGATGCCGTCATTATCATCATCTTGGTCTACATTATTACCGGCTCCATCATTATCAGTATCGAGCCACTCGGTTTGATCAAGCGGGAATACATCTTGCAAATCATTAAAACCATCACCATCAGTATCAGCACGCTCTGGATCAGTACCTAAATCAATTTCTTGAACATCTTTCAGTCCATCAGAATCTGTATCGGGTACTCGATCCCAAGCTTCTTGATATTTGCTGATATCTGTTGGCATCAAAGTATTAATTCTTGGTGCTATGTAGGTACCAATTTCATTCTCTGAAATTTCACCATCATTATTTAAATCTTGGCGACGTGTAGAGTATTCGTAAACTAAGATTCGTCCGTCTTCACCGGAGCTCAACAAATGCCACTGACGAGTTCGATTCAGTAAACCATCATTGAAGCTCATGGTGACCACGTTAGCTTCACGCTCATATGTCCAAGCTTGGCCTAAATAGAAATCTTGTTGTTCATCGTCTCCAATCACACCAGCAATACCTCTACGTAAATGGCCATGCTGACGGAATTGATAACCCCAAACGTTCTCAAGCTTAACGGTATTTTGATCTTGCCAAAAATCGGTAAAGTGGTAATTAATGCCAATGGCATACATTTGAGGCAACTGTGTGATCAATGAAATATCATTTGCAGGCTGTGCTGGTGAAATATCATGCACATACACTTGTGTTAATTCATCATTTTCAAAGCGTTCTACATAAGATAGATATTGTCGATTGTGATGAAACATCGGTGTAAACACCCAGCGTTCTTCTCCATCCACAATCGTTAATGAACTTTCGTCATTCTCCCATGTTATCGATTTATTTGAGTGAAGAGTGCTTCCAGAACCGTCTGAATTTAGAGTCACTAAATCACTGAATAGACCGTACTGTTGGCCAAGGCCAATTGTCGGGTGAAAATTAACATTGAAATTGAATGGTAACACCCACTGGCCTTCGAAATTAAAATCTTCTGACCATGTAATACCTGTCTCACCGCGCTCTAAAATACGATTTTCCGTTTCACTGTCTTCAACAATGGTCGGATGCTCTCCAGTCCACGCCCATTCAGTAGGTATGTGTAAAATTCTTCTACGTTTATACCTTGAGCATAAAGTGCACGCAGTTGATCTGCTGCAATGGCACCATATTCCTGTTCAATATCATCGAAAGGGTAAGATAGTGATCGCTGAAGAGGTGCTGGAACTAGATTGATTTGTAACTTGTGATCAACAGTTTGCCATTGAACACTATGCTCAGCATGTGTTTGAAAGTCGCCATTTGTATATACGCCTGAACCATCTTGATTAAGCCTAAATGCGGGGCGAGTTGATGGTAGCCAACTTTCCTGATGTTGTGGATGTAACATCAGGTTTTTATCTACAACTTGCTCTGCACTGAAACCATAAGAGAGTGCCGCTGGAGTATCACTAGAATTGGTTGGATCACTCCCTTGCTCAACTTCAAATTGATCTGTGAAGCCATCACCATCTGAGTCAACCGATGTTGGCGATGTACCTAGTTCTTTTTCTTGAGCATCAGACAGTCCGTCTCCATCAGTATCAAATAAACGAGGATCACTTCCAAAGTCTTGTTCAACATAATCGTTTAAACCGTCATTATCGCTATCTATGATCGAGTTCCAGGCTTGTGGGTATTGGCTCATATCTTTCAGCGACATGACGTTCAATCTTGGCGCATACAGAATGCCAACTTCATCTTCTTCGATGACACCGTCCTGATCTGAATCGAAGCCTAAAGTAGAATACTCTTGAACAAGTACTCGCCCTAACTCATCAACATTCAACAGCTCCCAATGTAGCTCTCGATTATAGCTAGAGCCCGACCATGTCATTAATAAATTGCGGTCATTTTGGGTATAATTCCAAAGCAATCCCATTTCAAAGCGGTCTTCGCCTTCTTCAGAAACAACACCACGTATTCCTCTTCGAACTTCACCGTTATCTTTAAATTGGTAACCCCAAACAGCATCAAGATTTAAGGTACCATCCTGTTGCCACTGACTCGGGTGATAATGGTTCAATGTACTGGAATATACTTGTGGTAATTGAGTCACTAAATTAACACCAGCTGCATTAGCCGCTTTCTTCGTGGCTAAACCAGTGAATAATTCGCTAATCTGGCCATCAACAAGGTACTCAACTGCAACATGGTATAAATTTCCACTTTGCTCAAGCTTTGTATAACGCCAAGTTTCGTTACCAGTATTCAGTTCAAGCGAATCATCGACAATTGACCATGAGAGTTCTGAACGATCTCTATTTCTCTCGACAATGCGATTAGAATTGAAGTCAAACTGCTCAGAATATACTCCAGTACGACTCTCTTCATCATAAGAACTACCGTGTTTTACCGCATATTTGTTAGGTAAAACCCATTGTCCCTCAACGTTTTCTGAATTCCATTGCGTGTCGACAGTATTGAGATCGATCAGAGCGGCATTAGTACGGTATGAGTTTTGGTGTTTAGGAAGAGCACCTTGCCAATTCCACGACTCGGGTACTGACATGACCGTTTGGTAAATGCTGTCGACTTGAGCGGTTTGTCCATCTAACCTGCGAATTTTTTGCGTATAATTCATTAAATCAATTTGAACCTGTACGCTAGGGCTTATGTCTCCATTTTGAAATAGACTGCGCACCTGATCCGCAGCTGCATCACCAAACTCTTGACGGATATCATCAAATGGATATTTGAACGATCGAAAACTCGTTGTCTCAGGATGCTGAACCACCAAATCATCATCAATTACCGACCAAGAAATGTTTTGTACTAAGTATCTATCCGCTGAACCACTCGTGTAACTACCTGTATTATTTGCCGCTAAACGAATGCCTTTAGAGGATATAGGTAGCCAGCCCTGTTGGTGCTCATCAATGACAATATATTGTTGATCGGCTAATTCTTCAGTCGTAAAGCCACCCGTTCTAAAGGCCGGGGATTCCTCTGCATTATTCGGGTCGGTACCGACTTCAATTTCATATGCATCAGTATAACCATCACTATCGCTATCCGAAGAATGCGGTGAAGTACCTTGTTCTACCTCTAATTTATCACTAAGGCCATCACTATCGGTATCTGCAAGTGCAGGGTCTGTTCCGAGTTTTTCTTCTTCGATATCTTTAAGACCATCACCATCAAAATCACTCAACGCAGCCCATGCTTCAGGCCAATCAGTAAAATCTGTCAACTGCCAAATATTCAGTCTTGGAGCAATCAACAACCTTAATTCAGAGTCTGAAACTTCATCATCTTGGTTTTGATCATATCCAACATACCTCTCCTCTAGCACAAGCCACTGGCTTTCAGAGTACCGTGTTAACCTCTTTACGATGCGCTTATTACGATACTGCCCGTCGGTAAAGTCCATGACGATCGTCTCATCGTCAGACGTATATCGATACTTTGTACCTAAATCAAGAGTGTGCGTGCCGTTGTTTTCTTCAATAGCGATGCCATAGCGCAACTCTGAGTCCGAAATGAATTGGTAACCCCAAGTCTGCTTTGGTAAGCCCGTCAATTCATCCCAATAACTCGCATACGAGTAATTGATCGCACTGGCCCATGATTGAGTGGCATCGGTATCGAGCTGAGAAGCAAAACTTTGTTCATAAGAATCTTGAACCGTAATTTGCCCCGAATAAACATGTTGAAGCTCTGTCAGTTCCCAGTGCTTAGCATTGACGAAAAGTAACACTTCGTTCTCGAAGATTGGATTAAACGTGACTTGTGTTTGCCCCATTGTGAGAATCAAATTACCTGATGAAAGAGACCAACGACCAATGCTTTCATCATTTTCAGTAACATTGCCACCTTCATGAAACTCGACCTCATAATGCGCAAGAGCATTACTCGATTCTGTTTGAGCTCGATATAATGGAATGACTTTCTTTCCCATCCATTGAGATTCAGTCCAAGGCGTAATGACTCTTTGCTCATGATTGACGAAATCAACTTGGTTAGAATATTCACGCTGACCTGTAGGTAATTCTCCCTGCCAATCCCAATATTCAGGGATTTGAAGCGTCAGCTTTTCTCGTACCACTTCAGTGGTGCTATAACCCAGTTCAGAAAGTTCTGATTTAATGTATTGAGTCGGTAGACGTTCAATACTGAGGCTAACCCCATCTTGACTTTCAATAACGCCTCGATCCCTTAATTGCTTTAGTTGCTCAACGACTGATTCACCATATAAATCAGTTAAATCATCATAAGGATAATCGAGATTCTGATGATGATTTGTAACTTCACCAGTGTCGATATATAAGTCGTCATCAAGAATTGACCAATTAATGTTTCTGCTTATATATTGAAAAGACAGCCCGAAGCCCTGAATTCCCCCTCCTTCTGCTTTAAAAAATGTCGAATCAGAAGTATTAGGTAGCCATCCTGGATAAAGTGGTGAAAGAATTGACAGTAACTTTTCACTTACATCCGCTTGGGAAAACGCATTCGTTTTTGCTTGTGGCTTTGATGATAGGGACATTGGATCTGTGCCCATCACATTTTCATAAGCATCAGAATATCCATCATTATCAGAATCAACTTTTGGAAAAACACTCTGATTAACAATACGACTAGAAGAAGTTGAAATATTTGAGTAACTATCTAGATTTTCTGCGATAGACACAGATGTGCACATCATCAAAGACGATGCCGCTAGATAAGATAAGACTCTTTCCATGTAGCGCCTCACTTTTCGTTTTTACATTTAATAAAAAATCAGCGCACTTTAACATTGATGCAACAAAATCATAACCCAAAAGTATTAAGTTTTTTCTCTAAATGTATTAAGACACAATACAAACTCTGATGAAATGAAATCTAGGAATTGGATTAAATACGAATATCTGGTGCTTCAGCTCTCGCCAAACACCACACTTGAACATCGATATTTTGCCTTTGAAAGCATTGAGCAATTTCATTGACCGTTGTCCCCGTCGTAACAACATCATCAACCAGAGCAATACGCTGATATGCAAACCCATCATTCAAATTGAATGCTTCATTGATGTTTTTTCTTCGTTGCTTTCCATCTAATCCGGCTTGCGCCTGCGTGTCTTTTATTCTGATGAGAGCATCATCAATTAAAGGGAGATCCAGTAATTGACTCAATTGCGAGGCGATTAACCACGCTTGATTATAATTTCGCTGTTTCAGCCGGTTGGGGTGAAGTGGTACTGGAACGATCGCTTGTGGTAATTGAGACCAAGGCTGTTGTTGCAACTCTAAGACTTTTTTAGCTAGCTCTGCACTTAATGCTTTTAATACTGCAAATTGCTTTTGGTATTTCATTGCGGCGATCCAAGTACCTAATCCATCGTGATAACTACAAGGCGCAATAATTTTTATCGGTTCTAATTTTTGGCATCCACCACAGTAAGGCAAAAAATTGCATTCTCCAGGTTCGGCAACATTGATACCACACCCTAAACAAACAGGTTGTTGGTAGATGCCACTTTGCAAGCAAACTGCGCATATGCCTTGTTCATCGTTCAGCGAACTTTGACGACAGGCAATACAACGATTTGGCAGAAGTCTGAGCAGTAACTTTAGTCCGTATTGCCACACTCTTTGCATTGAATTTTCGATATAATGTCACTCCATTGAATTATTTCGAGCACTATTAATGACACATTCTCCACTTCATATCGAGTCTATTGGACATGGGAAAGATATCGTGATGCTTCACGGCTGGGGAATGAACAGCGGTGTTTTTACGCCACTGCAATCAGAATTAGCTCACTTTCGAGTGCATTATGTTGACCTGCCCGGTTATGGCTATAGCCAGCCTAAATCAGGAAACATCAATGAATGGGTAAAGATGATCGTAGAAAACACACCGAAAAATAGTGTCTGGTTAGGGTGGTCATTGGGAGGGTTAGTGGCTAAGACCGCAGCGTTACATCACCCAGAACATGTTAAAGCCCTTGTGACAGTTGCGTCATCCCCTTACTTTGTTGCAGAACCGCAAAATCAATGGCCAGGAATTGATGCGAAAGTACTGACGACGTTTGCCAATCAGCTCAATTTAGATGTTAAAACGGTCATTGAACGGTTTCTTGCGATTCAAGCGATGGGCAGCGAAACCGCAAAGCAAGATATTAAGTTGCTAAAAGAGCACGTTTTATCACGCCCTTTGCCAGATAAAGCCGCACTAGCCCAAGGTCTACAATTTTTAGAACACGTAGATTTACGTGAAGAACTTGAACATATTTCGCAACCTTGGTTACGCATGTGGGGCAGGCTCGATGGCCTAGTTCCTCGTCACTTACCGCCAAAAATGCCACGCCATCATGAAGATGTTACGGATCATGTCATCAAAAAAGCGTCCCATGCTCCTTTCTTTTCACACCCACAAGAATTCAGTGAAGTACTGCTTAACTGGTTAAAAAACCTTTAAAAACGAGGCAAACACGACTATTATTCATACTAACAAGGAGCAAGTGTAGCGTTAGGATAATCGTCATGGCTATCATTACCAATTACCCAAATGTACCTATTGTGACCACTAACGTTGCAACCGATTCAGTGCGTAATGATAATGAACACAAATCCAGTGTTGCTCCTACCGATAAAGTCAATAAGCTTCATGAAGAACGTGCAATTGATCCTGAAAAAGAACATGACTCCAACCAACAACATCATGAGCAACAACATCGACAATCAGCATCTACAGATGAAGATGATGTCTCTCTATCAGAAGAGTTAGAAAAAGAAAGTGTAAAAGCACAAGAGATGCTCGCTGTAAAATATGCGGCTCTATCGCGTAAAGATATCAAAATTTATGCAAAAGCGTCGGACGCAAACAACAGTGAAACAAGTGATTTGTCAGAAAATGAAAACGCCCTCAATCAAGAGGACGTTCAACAAATCAAAAAAAATCTAAATTCCGTTTATCAAACTCAAGAAAGCAAACCTAAATCTAAATTGAGTGAATGGGGTTAACCACTTAGTCAATCAAAGTCGCTATTTCTTCATCTTTGCAAACGCTTCGGCAAAGGCATTGCCCATCGCTTCATTTTTTTGCTGTTTCGGTTTGTGAGAATGCGATTTCTGACCTTGATTTTTATGCTGCGGTTTCGAGTGTTGTTTGTGATTATTTGCTTGTTTTTGTTGCCCAGCTTGTTCATCTAAGCGCATGCTTAAACCGATTCGCTTGCGAGCAACATCCACTTCCATCACCTTCACTTTAACCACATCGCCAGCTTTTACAATCGTATGTGGATCGCTGACAAACTTATCCGTTAATGAAGATATGTGAACTAGACCATCTTGATGAACACCAACATCGACAAAGGCACCAAAGTTAGTCACATTAGATACCACGCCTTCCAGAATCATATTGAGTTCTAGATCCTTGATCTCTTCAATACCTTCTTTAAATGTTGCGGTTTTGAATTCACCACGAGGATCACGCCCTGGTTTATTCAGTTCAGTAATGATGTCATTAATGGTAAATTCACCAAACTGCTCAGTCACAAACGTCTTAGATTCAATACCTTTTAATAAATCACTGTTACCGATTAAGTCAGCAACGCTGACCCGTTTATGTTCAGCTATTCGTTCAACGACGTTATAAGCCTCGGGATGAACCGAAGATGCATCCAGTGGATTTTTACCATCGCGAATTCTTAAGAAACCTGCGGCTTGCTCATAAGCTTTAGGACCTAGACGAGCGACTTTCAATAGTTGCTTACGATCACTAAAGGCACCATGCTCATCACGAAATGCTACTACGTTTTTCGCTAACGTTTTACTAAACCCAGCTACTTGTGCCAACAAGGCCATTGATGCCATATTTAAATCGACACCCACAGAGTTAACACTGTCTTCAACCACGGCATCCAAAGATTGTGACAATTGGCTTTGGTTTACGTCATGTTGATATTGACCTACACCAATAGATTTCGGTTCAATTTTAACCAGCTCAGCCATTGGGTCTTGCAGACGACGAGCAATAGAAACCGCCCCACGCAACGACACATCGAGATCAGGAAATTCTGCAGCCGCCAATTCAGACGCCGAATACACCGATGCTCCTGCTTCACTCACCATAACCTTAGTGACTGATGGGTGCTTTTCTTTCACGGCGGCAATGACTTCTGATGCCAACTTATCCGTTTCGCGAGAGCCAGTGCCATTACCTATGGCTAACAGCTCAACCTTATGCATATTCACTAAGTTAGCTAGAGTTTTAACCGATTTATCCCATTGCTTTTGCGGCTCATGAGGAAAAATCGTTGTGTGCGCCACTAGCTTGCCGGTTTTATTTACGATGGCAATTTTTACGCCAGTACGTAGGCCTGGATCCATACCCATTGTGGCCTTTGCACCAGCAGGTGGTGCCATCAATAAATCATTCAGGTTGCGGGCGAAAACTTTAATCGCTTCGGATTCTGCACGCTCACGCAATGATGCGATGAACTCATTTTCCATCTGAAGCGCAATTTTTATGCGCCAAGTAGCGTTCACTACTGTTTTTAACCACTGATCTACAGACGAATCACTGAACTTAAGATTAAAATGTTCGGCGATAATGACTTCACAATAACTGCCAAGTTTCGCCTCTGAGTTTGGGTCTGCATTCATTGAAATGGAAAGTAATCCTTCATTACGTCCACGCAGCATGGCTAAGGCTCGGTGAGATGGCACTTTATCCATCAACTCTGAATGTTCAAAGTAATCACGGTATTTAGCCGCATCTTTTTCTTTACCTTTGACCAATTTACTTTCAAGCGTGCAGTGATGATTTAGTTGCTTACGGATCTTTTGCAGCAAATCTGCATTTTCTGCAAAACGCTCCATTAAAATAAATCGAGCACCATCCAATACCGCCTTCACATCTGCGAAGCCTTTTTCTGCATTGACGCATTCAGCCGCTTTGGCTTCAAGATCCGCAGTGCGATGTTCAAATAAGAAGTCAGCCAAAGGCTCAAGCCCTGCTTTAATCGCAATTTGTCCTTTAGTACGACGCTTTGGTTTGTATGGCAGATATAAATCTTCAAGGCGAGTTTTGGTGTCTGCTTGCTTAATTTGAGCTTCCAATTCTGGCGTTAATTTGCCCTGAGCTTGGATACTCGATAACACCACTTCACGACGTTCATACAGATCTCTTAAATAGCTTAAGCGTGAATCTAATGTCCTCAGTTGAGTATCGTCTAACGCACCTGTTATCTCTTTACGGTAACGGGCAATAAACGGTACAGTTGAACCTTCATCTATTAGCTTGATGGTAGCGTCAACTTGATTTTTTGAGACATTCAATTCATCGGCGATGATCTGAGAAATGGTTTGCATAAACTCTCGTTCTTTATAACTGCAATTTAATGAGGGCTAACCATATCACAATCGTTTTGAAAATTTTATCTTTGTACTTTATTCGCTCAACTAAAGAACAACAGGATTGATCTCAAGCTGATTTTTGACGATCCTGTCACTAACTTTTAAACCGGAATGACACCATTGCGAACAAACTTGATTACGCCTGAAGGCATGGAAAAGCTCAAGAAAGAGCTCGATCACCTATGGCGAGAATACCGACCAGAGATAACTAAAAAAGTAGCTTGGGCTGCGAGTCTTGGTGATCGCTCAGAAAACGCTGACTATAAAGAAAATAAACGTTTACTTCGCCAAATTGATAGTCGAGTGCGCTTCTTAAGAAAACGTATCGAAGCATTGACCGTGATAAATCACGCCAAAGAGCAGGAAGGCAAAGTATTCTTTGGAGCAACCGTCGAAATTGAGAATGAACAAGGTGAGACGTTGAAATTTCGCATTGTTGGTCCCGATGAGATCTATGGCGAACAAGATTACATATCCATCGATGCCCCAATGGCACGGGCTTTATTAAAAAAAGAAGTGGATGATGAAGCGGTAGTGATTACACCAAATGGTGAACAAGTTTGGTTTATTAATGTGATTGAATATTGAGATGAGCTCGAGCTCAGCTTAATACTGAGCTCGAGTTCATTCGGAGTATCAATCACTTCGGACAAGTATTTTGCTTAGACTCAATAAATCGCCACGGCTGATTTGGTGCATCTGACGCATCACCAAGCTTTTCATTTGGTGCAACACCCACATTCGCAGCCCACTTATTTTGATACTTACGACCATTATAATTTACTATCCCTTCACATTGGGCATAGTACTTTTGAGGGTCCCAATCACCGGGTTTCACCGGCGTAGGCGTAGATGCTGGTTTGTATTTTTCTACTGAAATCATACATCTTCCGCCTTGGTCATCATTTTGGAAATCGACAGTCATTTGTTTTTGCTTTATGGAATTTTTACTGACCGTAATCTCATTAAACGCCTTAATCGCATCCGCTGTACAGTTAGCACTAGATCCGCTTGGGAGCATTCTTGTTATGATGGCTTTTGAGGACAGCTCGAATTGCGATCCCGGAGTAAGATAATCATTATAAAGCACATCCCCACGTTTATCGTTAGCTACAAAATTCATCTGTACTGGAATGTTTGGGCTCGTGTAAATATGGACACTTAAACCGTCATCTGCATTTTTAGAGCCATATGTGCTAGAACTGAATGGCACTTTAATCGCATTTTCAACTTGAGTGAGCGCATCATCAATAAAATTGAAAAGAGCGTTACGCTCTGACTCGGAAGACAAATTAAAACTGCTGTTGCTATTGAGCTTATTATCCGACACCGCTTTATTGAATGCAGCTGTTGCAATTTGGGCACTGATGTTTGCTAAGTCAGTTTTCTTAGGATTGATTTTATACGAAAGTAAACTGATGCTCTTAATAAATACATCTTTAATTTGGGCCAGGGACAGCTGAATATTGTTGTTAATATTTAACCCTGCTGAAGTTAGGTCTTTTCCGTACAACTGATCAGCATAAAACGACACCTGCCTTGGATATCGATAATAAGTATCACCACCTTTATCTTTAGTGCCAATGGCTGCACGGTAATCTTCAGGACCAAGATTATAATCATTCATGCTGGCTAATTGGCTGGGATCTCGGCTTTTACAGATAGCTAAGTATGAGCTCAGAACAGGACTATAATCCCCAGCATTGTAGATAACATTCATCACGAAATCAGTAAGGCGGCGTTCATTCGGCTCTTTGGCGATAGAAGGATCTGTCATGACATTCCAACAATCGTGCCATGCATCTCGATTCACATACCAGCTTGTAGCAGATTCAATGTTCAGTCTATTTACGTCGTTGAGATGATAGAAAGCAACGGTCATCGGTGCAAAATAGATTTCATCCAGTTTATCCGGTCCCACTTTTTCCGTTTGGTCTCCGCTATCTTGGTCAGCAATGGTATAGCCTAACGTTTTACGAACTGTATCATAGTTGATCAAGCCTAAGCCTGTTGGGGCTGTATCGTAAGGGAGTTTTTTACTGTAGTCGTTGATTTGATATGGACCACCTTGCCCAGCACTTAAGTAAGCCCCTTTTATCGTTGGGTTATTAATATCATCATTGGCACCAAATTGTTTATTGATACGGGTATCGTCCAGCCCAGACTCTTGAAGGAGTTGTCCAAGCAACGTGCCTATCATGTAATCTCGATCATATTGCAATTTGGGATATTTTTGATGCATGAGATGCACATACATCGATCCTGCAATTAAGTTAGAAATTAATACGGTATGTGCATAATCATTATTAATTACATGGCCATTTCCATCTTTTTTATGCAAATTAAAAACATCGAGATCTGTATCTGAGGATTCATAAGGAAAGTGAGTGTGGAAAATAATTTGGTCTGAAGAAGCTGGCACGGGCTCATTTGCTTGTGATACCAAAGGTAATAAACTAGCACCTAAAAGAGTGCCAATAGCGAGCATTATCGGATTTTTTCTCATCGGAAAGCCTAAAAATAGGATTCAAGGTTAGCCTAATGTGTAATACATACTGAAATGAATGAAAAGTAGAATCCGCTTAACTGAACTATGTTTAATTCCGCGTCAATTATAGGTTAACGAATCACATAAATTGTAAACTCTCATCACTAATTATTGCTTACTCTATTTCGCCTTACTTGAGACAAAAAACAGTTAATGCATTGTTTTTTATTTAAATTTAAAAACATAAATTTTGATAAGTAAGCTACTCTCATATAAACCAAGCTACCTCCATCATTAACAATTCATGTCCATTAGATGAAACTCCCTTTGCAATAGGTTATTTCAAATCGGCCTGTCAGGAAGTATTCAGCAATGCATCATAGTATTAGAAGGGAATTCTCTATCTTGCAGTACTGTATAAGGTATCGCTATGCAAAATATATATAAGAAAACAACGCTCACAAAAATCGCCATTATTACTTCAGTTTTATTTGCTCCAATACATTCATGGGCTAATCAGCAAACACTGTCTGTCTCGACTCAACAAGCAAAATCACAGGGGATCAGTCAATTTAAATCCAATCAGGAATATCAACAAGGGGACATCGTCCAAAACGGCAACTGGGTCTATAAATCGGATGACACTGTCACGGCTAATACTTTCATCCCAGGAGCAGGTAATCCATGGGAGAAATATCAAGACTTAGTGCAATGGCAAAACACAAAAACTTATTACGGTGGTAATAAAGTATTGATGAATGGGCACGCCTATCAATCAGCATGGTGGTCTAAAAATCAAGATCCAACTGATCCTAAAAACCAAAACACCGCAACCCCAACTCCAGGTCCGTGGACTGATCTTGGCCCGTGGCACAACTTAACGAACCAAGAAAGAGCGGCAATAAAGCCCTATAATCCTGGATACACATATCATAAATCAGATTATGTAAAAGGCAACAAGGACATATATACAGCAACTCAAGAAATTCACGGCATTGGACCTTTGCAAAAAAGCCCCTGGGAGGATGTAATTATCTGGAATAATATTTCCAGTAATGTCCACAATCAAAGCACTCAATGGCCAAGCCATACTTTTTCACCTTATGTTGACATGCTACAAAATCCACCAAGTTTATCTTCTCAAAATGAAATCGGAGTAAACCATTTCACCATGGCTTTTGTCATTGCCAAACAAAATCAATGCTTACCATCATGGGGAGGGCAACAATCACTCAACCTCTATAACTATGACAATCTAAATAGACTCAGAGATAATAATGGCGATGCAATGTTATCTATTGGTGGAGCAAACGGACTACCTTTAGCTAATGTTTGTGAGGATGTTACACAACTAACAAAAAATTATACTAATCTAGTTCAAAATCTGTATCTCAATGCTCTCGACTTTGATATTGAAGGCGCAGCGTTAAATGACAAAAAAGCAGCAGATAGAAGAAGCCAAGCACTTTATAATGCACAGCAAGAATGGAAAGTAGATCGTCCAGTCAGTATATGGATTACATTGCCAGTTGCACCACAAGGCCTAACAGCCCAAGGCGAGTACCAAATTCAGAGCCTCATTAATCATCACGTAAAATTCAGCGGCATCAATTTAATGACAATGGATTATGGTACAAACACAATGAATATAGGAGATTGCAAACCCACTCGAACTAAGAGAGATCCAAATGATCCAAACTCCTCATGGGTCTATGCAGATAATCAATTTAAGGCACAGGGAGATTGTGGTGTTGTGGCACTAAAAAATACAGAACAATTTTTATATTCTGAATTCCAAAAGCACAATGAATATAAATTCATTCCAGAAGACCAAGTGTGGAGTATGCTTGGTACCACACCAATGATAGGCGTTAACGACGCAGGGCAAGAAATACTTTACCCCAAAGGTGCACAAACTATTGCTGATGATGCGAAACAGCACCATTTAGGAATAGTGTCCATGTGGTCACTGAACAGAGATATTTCTAGAGCTGATGGAGAAACATCAGATCAAGGAGACAGTATCAATACGGGCTTACCCAGTGACCAACCCAATAATTTACCGCAGAAATACATCTTTGCAAAAATCCTAAATGGCAGCATGAAAGCAGATTAGACTTTTCTAAAAACGGCTATACAAATAAGGGGCTTTATTAGCCCCTTAATCGATAAAACTATGAACAACAATCTTTAGGCTTCGACTTGAACGGTAGTTTTTCGTAAATCACCTTCCCCATCAGTAACGCTAAGATAATACCGCTTACAGCGACTAACCCCTGAGGTAGCATAGCATGCTGCTCACCAATTTGCGGGGCAACAACAATACCGTATTTTGCCACAACATAATCGGTGATTATCCCAGCAACAACCGCTACACCAATCACACCACCAAGATAACCAAACAATGCTCGTTTACCCAGTTCTTTAGTCACAACACCTAATGTGGCGATATTGGTCGCAGGACCGGCAAGCATAAACACCAAAACCGCACCTGGAGAAATCCCTGCTAATAATAAACCGGCGGCAATCGGCGTTGATGCTGTCGCACAAATATACATAGGAACGGATATCGCTATCATCACTAACATAGCAACAATGCCACTGCCGTGTTGCGCTAAGAAGTCTTCTGGTACATAAGTTTTGACTAATGCCGCAAAGAAAATACCAACTAACAACCAAATAGTGGTGTCACGCACCAAATCTGTTGCTGCATACTTAACACCTGCAACAATTTTCCCCATAAAACTCACTGGAGCTTCTGCGCCGTGGCTATGGCCATGATGCTCATGGTTATCGTCAGCTTCAGTTTTTGAACTGCAACAGCTACTTTCTTCAACCACTGGCTTTTTTGAGCTACAGCAACTGGTTTCAACTTTTTTAACGTCTTCTTTTTTACTGCTGCAACAGCTACTTTTAGTATCTACGTTTGCATTAGTTTGTGTTGCTGATTCAGGCTTAACCACATCATCTTTATCATCAGGCCCTACGAGTAAACCCGCCACAATGGCACTGATCACAGCAGCAATGGGACGTACAATCGCCATAAATGGGCCTAATAAAATGTACGATACACTCACAGAATCAACACCCGTTTCAGGAGTTGAAACCATAAACGTTGTGGTCGCTGCTTTTGAAGCACCCGCACGTCTTAGGCCGACAGCTGCAGGAATAACGCCGCATGAGCACAAAGGTAATGGCGCACCAAATAACGCCGCTTTGATTACCGTTTTAAAACCGTAACCGCCCAATTGCTTGTTCATCCACTCCATCGAAACGAACATTTTTAACAGACCAGCAATTAACAACCCAAGGAGTAACCAAGGTGCTGACTCTAAAAATAACTCTAGAAAATTCTCAACCAACATGGTTACTTCTCCTCGGCATCATCGTGCAATACTTTATCGCAATGGTGAACATGGCGATGTTCTTTATAACTGTCATCTAACGCTTCCAAAATTGAGCAGTACTCAGCACTTTCATCACCACCACAACATGAGTCTGAAAGCTCTTTCAGTCCTTTTTGAAAACGCTGTAATTCTGCAATTTGTGCGGAAATTTTATTCAGTTTAATATCGACTCGACCTTTCACATCAGCGCAAGCCCACTGAGACTTATTCATTTCTATCGACACAAGTTCTTGAATTTCATTGAGTGTAAAACCTACACTCTTAGCCCGAATGATAAACTTCAGCAACACAGCATCTTGTTCGCTGTACATCCGATAACCCGACTCAGTACGAGCCGAAGGCGACAAGAGTCCGTGTTTTTCGTAGTATCTAAGCGTGTCAGACTTTATATTGAATAGGTCTGCCAACTCTCCAATTCGATACATTTATTCATCCTGTTATGGCGTCAGTATTTCAGAGTATAAACCTTGGAGTTTAGTCCAAGGTCAAGGTTTTCGATTAAAACAATTTTGAAAACACTGAATTTCGGCTTACTTAAGGGGAAAAAGCTCAGAAAAAAAACCAGAAATAAAGGATTTACGATAGAATAGCGACCGCTGACGAAGAGGTACTTTCGAGGGCTTTTTGGAAAGTAGGCGGCCGACGCTTATTTTCCGAAAAATCCTTGAAACTAAAATAAGATTAAGTACCCACAATGAATAACGCCAGACCTATTCGTCGCGCACTACTGAGTGTATCTGATAAAACCGGTATCCTAGAATTTGCTCAAGCATTACATACGCTAGGAGTCGAAATTCTATCAACAGGCGGCACTGCCAAGCTATTAGCTGATAACAATGTGCCTGTCATTGAAGTGTCTAATCACACAGGTCATCCTGAAATTATGGACGGCCGTGTTAAAACGCTGCACCCTAAAATTCATGGTGGCATTCTAGCCCGTCGTGGTGTTGATGAAGCCGTTATGGCTGATAACAACATTGACGGTATCGATCTTGTTGCCGTAAACCTTTACCCATTTGCTCAAACCGTTGCCAAAGAGGGTTGCACCCTTGAAGATGCGATTGAAAACATCGATATTGGTGGACCAACCATGGTACGTGCAGCAGCAAAGAACCACAAAGACGTAACCATCGTGGTAAATGCCGATGACTACGGCCGCGTATTGGCAGAGCTTGCTGACAATCATGGCAGCACCACCTATGAGACTCGCTTTGATCTCGCCATTGCGGCATTTGAACATACAGCGCAATACGATGGCATGATTTCAAATTACTTCGGTACTAAAGTGCCTGCACACTTTGATAATGCGACTGAAGACTCTAGATTCCCACGCACTTTCAACACCCAAATGGTGAAGAAACAAGATTTGCGTTACGGCGAAAATAGCCACCAGCAAGCCGCATTTTATGTTGAAAACAACATTTCTGAAGCTTCTGTTGCTACCGCAACTCAACTGCAAGGTAAGGCGCTTTCATACAACAACATCGCCGATACAGATGCAGCACTAGAGTGTGTTAAAGAATTTGAGCAACCGGCTTGTGTGATTGTAAAACACGCAAATCCTTGTGGTGTAGCCTTAGGCGAAGACATTCTTGAAGCCTATAAACGCGCATTCAAAACAGACCCAACCTCTGCATTTGGTGGCATCATCGCATTCAACCGTGAATTAGACGAAGCAACAGCGAGTGCTATCGTTGAGCGTCAGTTTGTTGAAGTGATCATTGCCCCTAAGATCAGTGAGGCTGCAAAACAAATAGTATCAGCCAAAGTAAATGTGCGTTTACTTGAATGCGGTGAATGGTCACAAGCAGCATCAGCGCTTGACTATAAGCGTGTAAACGGTGGCATGTTAGTACAAGACCGTGATCAAGGTATGGTTGCAGAGTCAGAGCTAAAAGTGGTTTCAAAACGTCAACCAACAGCTGAAGAAATGAAAGACCTAATGTTCTGTTGGAAGGTGGCTAAGTTCGTTAAGTCTAATGCAATTGTGTATGCCAAAGACCACATGACTGTCGGTGTGGGTGCAGGCCAAATGAGTCGTGTGTATAGTGCAAAAATCGCAGGCATCAAAGCTGAAGATGAAGGACTAACGGTTCCTGGTTCAGTTATGGCATCGGATGCATTCTTCCCATTCCGTGACGGTATTGATGCAGCAGCAGCGGCAGGAATTACTTGTGTGATTCAGCCTGGCGGCTCTATGCGTGACCAAGAAGTCATTGATGCCGCTGACGAACATGGTATGGCGATGGTATTCACCGGCATGCGCCATTTCCGTCACTAATAAACAGCTCGGTTCACTCTAAGCCATTTGGAGTGAACCTAACGATTTAACACGCTCAAGGAATTGAATATGAACATTCTCGTAATTGGTGGCGGTGGCCGCGAGCACGCCTTAGCATGGAAAGCAGCGCAAAACGAAAAAGTACAAACGGTTTTTGTTGCACCAGGCAATGCTGGTACAGCACTCGAACCAAAGCTTAAAAACATCGCCATTGGTGTTGAAGACATTACTGCGTTGATGGATTTTGCTAGTAGTAACGATATCACACTCACCATTGTCGGCCCTGAAGCGCCATTAGTCATCGGCGTCGTTGATGCATTCCGTGCTGCTGACTTACCAATTTTTGGTCCAACCGAAGGCGCAGCACAGCTTGAAGGTTCAAAAGCGTTCACTAAAGACTTTTTAGCGCGTCACACTATCCCAACGGCGGATTATCAGAATTTCACTGAAATTGAGCCGGCAAAAGTTTTCTCAGCACAGCTCGCAGAAAAATCAGGCTACCCAGTCGTCATTAAAGCTGACGGTTTAGCGGCAGGTAAAGGTGTGATCATTGCTCAAGACCAAACCGAAGCTGAAGCGGCAATCGAAGACATGCTGGCTGGTAACAAGTTTGGTGAAGCTGGCTCTCGAGTTGTCGTCGAAGAATTCCTAAAAGGTGAAGAAGCCAGCTTTATTGTGATGGTCGATGGAAAAAACATTTTACCAATGGCCACCAGCCAAGATCATAAAGCGCGTGACAATGGCGATAACGGTCCAAACACAGGCGGCATGGGTGCTTACTCCCCTGCGCCAGTAGTAACGCAAGCTATTCACGACTGGACTATGAGTCATGTGATCAGGCCGACCGTTGACGGCATGGCAGCTGAAGGCCATCCATATACTGGTTTCCTATACGCTGGTTTAATGATTGCTGCTGACGGTACAGCTAAAGTGTTGGAGTACAACTGCCGCTTTGGTGATCCTGAAACGCAACCGATTATGATGCGTCTGCAATCTGATCTTGTGGATCTTTGTTTAGCTGCAACCCGTGGCGACTTAGACAAAGTAACCGCTGAATTTGATTCTCGTGCTGCAGTGGGTGTGGTTATGGCTGCAGGAGAATACCCAGTTGCTGCACGTAAAGGTGATATCATTTCAGGGCTAAGCCTTGGTGATAACAACATCAAAATGTTTCATGCTGGCACTGCCGCTAGAGACGGTCGTGTTGTAACTAATGGTGGCCGCGTGCTTTGCGCAACAGCTTTAGGTAACAACGTGACGGAAGCTCAAAAGCTTGCATACAGTTTAGTAAATGAAGTGCATTGGGATGATGTGTACTTCCGGACTGATATCGCTTATCGCGCAATAGCCAGAGAAAATGGTTAATTGGCATTTCTCATAAAAAAGTCTGCTCAACGCAGACTTTTTATTTCACGGTTAATCTCATTCTGCGTTACCACAAACCCAAACGCCAAAACCATTAAAGAAATTAGGATCATCTTCTGACGGTAATGATGAGAAGATATATGGTATTGAGGTAAATTGTTGGTTTGATGCTCCACCCCATTGTCCAGCTTGGCTCCACGACGTGAAGTACCCGGTTAACAATTTTACGTTTGCCATCACATCAAGGCGAGCATCTTGCTCGAAACTATGATCTCTTGAAGGTAACGATTTTTCTTGCGCACCCGCTTTATTATCAAGCTCTACAAACTCTTGCGAAACAAACTTTTTTTTATTCGCCTGTTGTTCGTCTTTTAAATAAGGCACAGGAAACTGCACACTATTGACGTAGAACTTTTGCTGATCAAAACGATTCAATCCAAATTGAATAAACATTCTGGAAGGAGTACGAGTTTTTACGGTGAGATACTTATTAGATTGAATATCGGTTTGCTGAATTTGAGGAATGGTTAACGCTGTAGCTTTAAAATTAGGTGCCACATACGCAGGAACCATGATATCTCGAGAAACAATTGGAGTTTTATTGTTTGCAGCCGTTGAATAAATGACTAATGGCTCACCTCCTGCAGGACAAGTAAATGTATCTACAAATCCTTGAGAGTCGGTAAATTGGTTATTTCCTAGCGCAACCAATTGGTTGGTTTGTGTACTCGCGAGCGTTGAAAATGACACACAACCTAAGATTGAAAAATAGATAAATGCTTTATTCATATTGAACTCACTTTACAAGTGAATAGGTAGAGTATCTAGTTTTTCCCTTTTTCATCTTTTCAACAACCACATTAAGTATGTTTAATCTTTTTCTTGAGCTTTAAATCTAAACATAAATTAAATTTAATCAGGCACACCAACACTAAAAAACACTTAACCCATTATAAATAAAAAATAAAATCACTTTATACCTCTTTTAAACATTCAAAAAAGAGTAAGTTGTCGTTCAGCCTTCTCTCTAGAATAAATGGTACGTTGATCCGTATGAGAAATAACTGAGTCAAACCATGGAAGCTAAAGCTCTCCAATCACTACCGCAAAGACCTTTATCTGCAACTGATTCTACTCATCGCACAGCTCCTAATCGTTTTTCAAGAGGCGACAAGACATACAAATCAGTACGCGTACCAAATGGCCCCTTAGAAGGTTTTTCTCGTACAGAAAAAGATACAAAGACAAGTTTACTCCGGTCTAAGAGCATGAAGTATAGTGTTAGAACCGAACAACAAGTTGGTAGTGAGAACGCTAAAATTCAGCAAAGCGATCAAGAAAGACTCCAAGAAATTTTAAATTATGATCATGATGATTATACGAGCCGTGACATTATCATTTGTATTAATGATGGTTGTTCCTTCGAAGCAATAAAATCATACATAAAAAATGTAACCCCAGAACTTTTAAACACTCCACATAATGGCACATACCCTCTCGAGGTTGCATACCTTAAACACAATAGAGAAATGATAGATGCCCTTATCAACGAAGGGGCAACCCTTGCAGTATTAGATTCATCACGACTACGCACATCACTGTTAGAGCATAAAGATTTTGACGGCTTTATCGATTTCGTGCTCAGGCAAAATCCGAGAATTGATGATGTAATAGCGTTATTGGAAAGCGGTGCTTCAAATGATGTCATTTTGAGCTTTATTAACACCTGCCAACAACAGCGTAAGTTTGATGTTAATGTTCTCGTAGAAGGCAAAGCCTTAAAAGAAACACTCATTGCAAAAGATAAACAAAATCTATGGTTCTCGATATTAGCCCTTCCAACAACATCAGTAACCGTGCAAGATCTTCACAGTATACTCACATACGATTCAGAAAATAACGCAGAATTTGCACCTAAAGTAATCGAAAATCAACTTGCTCAGCGATTACTGCCCATCGTTGAAATAGATAAAGCCATTGATGGTAAGTCTATTCTACATATCGCTTGTGAATCTGGTTTCATTTCCACTGCAAGTGAGCTCGTTGCGCTGGGAGCTAATCCCGAAATGCCTTCATGTGAACAAAAAAATTTACAGCAGTTTTTGGAACAGGATGGATTTTTACCTTCTTTTATCCGGCACCTTGCGGCAAGAAGGCCAACAACATTTCATCAACTGCACGCTTTAGCGACATTAAATGCAAATGACGAACAGCTGTCTCAAGTTTTGATAGAACTCAGTGCTAATCTCAAAATCGATTTTAACCAAAAAATAAATGGAGAGAGTATTGCAGACGTTCTTGCTAAGCATAATAGGATCGCCCTGTTAAGTCAGCTGCTCGCCATCGATTCAGGGCTCGACACACCACTAGCATGCGCAGAAAACCTTTCAGTATTAGCTATTAAACAAAATAAATATGATTTACTGAAGGCAATCGTTAATGTCCCAAGTTACCATTCTTCAGTGGCAGAAATTAATAAATTAGTTGCATTAGGCTGCGATACAACGTCTTTAGAAATTTTGCTTGTAAGACTATCTCAACAAAACGTTGAGCTTAAGGTAAGCAAAGAAGAAGTAGCTCAACAAATGAGCGAACTTATAACGAAAAAGTTAATCAGTCAATCCGCCCTATTAAGTCGGCACTTGGGAGTTGAGCCTGAAAGTGAAGTGGTTTCCAAGGCTCTTTCAGCAGCAAAAATGAAAGCAATTGAAGATAAAGACAGCTCAGGCTTATGTGAAGTACTGACTCACCCTCAAGCAGCACTGCAACTACCTGATTTACACCATTTAATTGCGTTTAAGGCCGATCCGAAATTTATTGAAGCACAAGTAACAAAATGGATTTCACAAGATAAAGATGAAGACATCGATACAAAAGTAGCAGGTAAAACACTGTTAGCCATGGCAGCTCTGGGGGCCTTAGATGATCTAGCGGCAATACTCATAAGATCGGGAGCAGATCCTGACTTTATGCTTCCAGGAAATTACAGCTTGATTCATAAATTGACTTCTACCAACTGTATAGAAGCATTAACTGCAGCAGTATCAATAAAAGGGAAGCAATGTGTTTTATCCGTTAGAGGAATAAAAAATGAAACAGCCCTACACATGGCATGCCGACAAAGTAGCAAGGAAGTGGTTCAACTGATGCTTAGAATTGGAGGAGACGATCTTTTGAAGAACAAAAATGAAGATGGACAAACACCCATGATCATTTTAGCTTCTAGAGCTTTATATGAACCTCCCATTACCACAATTTTTAAGGAACATTTAATAAGCTCGATAGCTAATACACATGCTGAAAAACAAGAGATCGAACGAACCCAGAGAGAAAAAGAATTCAGCCTCCGTCTTCATAAAACTGGGCCAAAGATTGGTTCATTATTAGATAAAAAAATGGCTCTTTATCAAGGTGCTGAAACGATTGAAAATACAGCAGAAACGCTCAAGCGTGAATTCAATCTTTACTTTGGTACAGGGGATTACGAGTCTCCAGAAGTAGAATTAGCTAAAGGCTTGAAAGTGACCAAAGAAATGTTGGAGCTACAGCTTACTCATGCAAAACAAGACTCACAAACATACTTCGTACAACTTGATGCTGCCAAACACGAAAATAGCCGTTTGAAGGCCGAATTAGAGGCGTTAAAAAGCAAGCAGTGATGAAACACTCAATATGATACCTATCAAACCAATTGATATAGCATCGAGTGCCTCTGTACACTTTATTAACCTGAACTCGGATAATGAAATAACTAACGCATTTAAAATTATCAATATTTTGCCATATCGATCAACAGTGTCTCTAGTTTTGTCTAGTTCAAAGCATGAGTGTGCAGCAATAGCCAGCTATTGTAAGCACTCAAAACGCAGAAATGAACAGAAATAGAGGTGCTGGTGAGGTTTGCTTATCCCGAGTTCAGGTTTATTACAAACAAATTAAGCAACTAAGCCCTGAAATGCCGCTACAACGTGCTTCTTATGGCCCAGGGATTATTTATCTGTCAGGAATAAATTTCGTGCGACTTGAGCGTCTATCGGTTCAAGGATTGAGCAATGAAGCTTAGCCATTTTCGTTGCAATTTCATAAGCTTTGTTGCTCAAATCAGTATCATCATTCACTGACCAGAAGTTCAAAGCAATCTGTCATAATGTTGGCAAGCATTACCTTCGATATCAACAAATTCATTTTTATCGACAACAAAAAAGTAGAGCATGGCTAACAACACGCTTCTTGATCAATATCTTTATTCAATTCAATGAATACGCTGTAGCTCCTACTCCAATTATTAGCTCTGAGCAAAAAAGATGAAAAAGGATTAACTTTATCTCCAACATCGAAAAGCTTATAACTTATAGCCTACTTGTGAATCGTTCTAAATTATATCGATTTGAATTTAGGATTATTTAGCTGCCTTACATTGCTAAAGAAATATCAATTATGGCCAAAAAAATAGCTCACAATACGTTGCCAAGTGACTTACACGCGATTAAGACTTGCGCACCTGAAAGCCCACCTCTTGACCCGAATACAGGTCAGCTTAAATCACGTCGTAACTCCTATCACGTTCGAGGAGACACACTCACAACTCACGCTCCTGCAAAATATTTAACCACTTCTCGTGTGACAAAACCTCGGCCACCCACTGAAAATATGCCCTATACCGTTTCATCTCAAGTGACACCAAAACCCGCTTTATCCCCTAGTTCAATGTTAAACCTCCCTTGCAACCAAAAGAGGCTTACTGAAATCCTTACATTTGATTTTGACGAGTATTCAAGTGCCGACATCAACCTTCTTATCGCAAGTAGCAAAACATTAAGCCTATCTAATATCAAAAGTTATATCAGCACACTCACCCCTGATATGCTTAACACGCCAGCAAATGGCCTTTACCCCATAGAAGCCGCTTATCTAGCTGGGAATATGGCTTTAGTCGATGAGCTTATTAGGTTTGGTGCAAAACCCGACATTTTGGCGATTTCAGATCTCCAAAACAGCCTTTGCTCACCTGACACGATAGCGCTTTATATTCACCTTTGTCAGCAAGGAGTACTACGCTCTAAACATATCTTAAACCTGTTATACATGAATGTTCCTTACTCTCAAATTGAACCAATAATAAATAAATACATTCACTCGCAAGCCTTTAATGTGAATGGGAGCATTCAGGGCAAGACTCTCATGGAGCATGCTTTTCAGACCGGAAGGCATCAACTTGTTGAATCGCTACTTACTTTAGGTTCGAGTCGACACCAACCCTTATCTTCAGGATTTAACCCGCTTATCTCCGCAATAAAAGTGAATAATATTGACCTATTCAACGCCGTGCTTAAAGCATCAAATGAGAAGCTCACTATGAATGACGTATTTCAGGTAATGGAAACGAAATGCGAGACTGAATTTTTTCGTAGTTTAGTCAATCAGCTTAAATCTCAACTTTTTTCAGGTGATGTAACGGAAGAAGATAAAACCAAGTTTTGGCACCCCATCACCTCAAAGGCCTGCCAAATGTATCGAATGGATTTCATCAAAGAACTCATTGAGCAAGACATTCCCACTCAAGTCATAGAAAGAAGTATCGGTAAGCTGGAAGATAAATTACTGAGTAGAAACCACTCAGAAGTAAACGAAAAGCCTCTTTTGGAGCTCGTTGCGCTACCTAAGCGTTCCTTAAAACCAGAAATGCTAAAACTACTCATTAAATTCAACGTTTCTGAAGATGTTCTTTGTGATGCTGTAACAAAAGTGGTGTTCACCGAAATGAATACATCAACTCTGCAACAGGAACTACTAAAAGTCGCGATCAAAAAGGGCTACACCCATTTAATTCAAAAGGCTATAAACCTCCCTTTATCCTCTGAACAAATGCCAGAAAACACCATAAAGGAGTTATTGGACATAAAGCCTCTCACATCGCCCCTTATTTTATGTCTAATGAAGTTAAGCATTTCGCCGGAACAACTTGAACATCGACTCAAATCCCATAATGCATTCAGTAGTAGCCCACTCGACCTTAGCATTATGGCTGCAGGCACAACTCTCATTGAGCATGCTTTGGAAAATAACCTATTGGACTATTTAAGAGTTTTCGTCAGAGATGGTCACTATGTCAAAGGCTATAAAGGATTCGGTTCAATTACGGCATACTTAGCTAACCAAGGAAATTTTACAACTCTCAAAGAAATTTTTTCTTGGCCTGAATACCCTTTTTGTTCTAATGACATACACATCATCATTCAGCATAATCTTGGCGCTCAATTACTTTTCGACGTATGTGCACACAGAAAAAAAGCTTCGGACTCTAAGTTACAAGATGAGTTTCACAGCTTTGATATGAACTGTGTTATCAAAGATCCTAAAACAACATCAAAAATAACAACTTTAGAACGTGCATACCCGCATGAGTGTCTCGAATATTTAGCCATCTTGCTCAAATTCGATATTGATCTGGATGTTCGCAGTGAAGGAGGTAATACTCTGCTTCATCGAGCAGCTAAAGATAGCCGCATTGATGTATTGAAGATGTTACTACCGAAAGCAAAATCTGAAGGGTACAATTTGGCAGGGAAAGGCTTACATTGCGTAGAGTTTATCTGCGAAGATACCCCAGTGCATATCGCTTGCAAAGCAGTAAACAAAGAAGCATTAAGTCCTATGTTCGCTTATATAACTCCTGCAACCCTACAAATTAAAAATCTAGCCAGAGAGACACCGTTGCAAATACTCTCTCATCATTTGGGTTATGAACCGGCTATGCAGTACCTCTCTAAACTGTTAATGAATTCACAAAGAAAATTACAAGCTTATGAATCATCAGAAAAATTAACCGAACTGTTCACTCAAGAAACGCATAAGTCTTTGAATCAAGGCCTTCAACAATCACAAGCTGAGCAGACCTCCGCCCCATCTTCTTCAACCAGATTAACTGCACAACTTGAAGCGAGCTATGATGCACTGTTTGGAAGTACTGAAAATGCTGCTGTTATGCAATCGTTAGTACAAAGTCAAAAACAGAAAGCTCAACAACAGCGGGATTTGAGAGTACAAGTGATGAAACAACAACAAGAAATTGAGGCGTTAAAATTGAGATTACAGCAATACGAACAAAGTGAAGCTCAGGCATGACCCCAAGCTTCAAACTAGAGTAAATTAAGCAAACACACCCTGAAGCGGTGGTACAACTTGCTTCTTACGGCTTAATACACCCGGCAACCAAGCACGGCCGTTTTCAGTAGCGATATCGTAAGCTTTCTTACTTAATTCTGCATCATCGCTCACGATAAGAAGCTCAGAACCTTCTTTCATAATATCGGTAAGCAACAACATAACAGTATGACGGTTACCTTCTGCTTTTAGCGCTGCAATATCCGCTTCTAGATCTGCTTTAATGTTATCAAACACAGATAAATCAACCACTTCAAGCTGACCAATACCAACAAGGTTACCATTCATATTGAAGTCTTTAAAATCACGCATCACAAGATCGCGAGGCGCAGTACCACCAACGGCAGACTTCACTTTAAACATTTCCATACCTAACGCTTTGAAATCTTCAACGCCTGCAATCTCTGCAAGCGCTTCAACGCAACGAATATCTGCAGTCGTGCATGTTGGTGACTTAAAGATAACCGTGTCACTTAAAATCGCACACAACATGATACCAGCGATGTCTTTTGGAATATCTACATTGTAGAAGTCATACATCATCTTAATTACGGTGTTTGAACAACCCACTGGGCGGATCCAACACTCAAGTGGTGTAGACGTAGTTAAGTCGCCCAACTTGTGGTGATCAACAATACCAACAATCGTTGCTTCTGCAATATCATCTGGTGCTTGAGTTAGCTCTGAATGATCAACGATGTATACTTCTTCACCTGCATAGCTCATTTTTAATTCTGGTGCTTCGAAACCAAAACGATCCAGAATAAATTGAGTCTCAGGCGATGGCTCACCTAAACGCGACGCTTTTGCTGGCTCGCCGATTTGATTTTTCAAATACGCCAGTGCGATAGCACCACAGATTGAATCAGAATCAGGGATTTTATGCCCCACTACATACATTGACATTGCAAACACTCTCTAATTGGTTTTAATGGAAGGGATTTTAGCAAATCTACGCTGAATAAAAAAATACCTTAACAATAATAGCCCGTTCTCACTCGATTTAATGATTCATCGGCAACGACCTTATGGGAGACTTTCACTCACGTTGCCTTCAAGATACAATTCGACCTTGGTCTTAACTGTAATTGTAATTGTTGAATGTCATCGTCTGCTCAAGCTGCACAGCCTTCTTATATTGTTATCCCTGATAACGTCTCTTCACAGCTCACTGTTGTAGATTTCCTGATACAGCAATTTCCACATGTTTCAGCAGAGACTTGGCATCAGCGTATAAAGCAGAGAAAAATTCATTGGCAAGATAACTCATCATTAAACCTCGATACACTTTGTCGACCGAGGCAGCGTGTGTATTACTACCGTGAAGTACAACAAGAGACGAAAGTCCCTTTTACAGAACAAATTTTATTTGAAAATGACCGTTTCTTGATTGTCTTTAAGCCGCACTTCTTACCCGTTACTCCCAGTGGTAACTATGTCAACGAATGCTTAGTTCATCGACTTAGAATAAAAACAGGCATTGAAACTATCGCACCTGCGCATCGCTTAGACAAAGATACAGCGGGGATCATGTTGTTTACCAAATTGCCAGAGTGTCGCAATACTTATCATTCTTTATTTAAAGACGGCAATATCCATAAGCAATATCAAGCCATTGCCAAGCTTACTCCTGAAGCCCGCGCTGAATTCACACAAAGTGGTCAACAACACTGGGAAATAAAAAATAAACTCGTAAGAGGTGAGCCTTCTTTTTTAGTCAAGCAAACGAGCGGTGAAGCTAACACGCACTCTAAGATCCGATTAATTCAAGTAAAGGGAGATTACGGCCTGTTTGAATTAGAGCCAATAACAGGTAAAACCCACCAGCTTCGCGTGCACATGCTTGGGCTTGGAATGCCAATATTGAATGATCGCTTTTATCCTGAATTACAGCCAAAATCTGAGCCTACTTTTGAAAATCCTTTGAATTTACTTGCCCAAAAATTAGCATTTACGGATCCTATCGATCAGCAAAATCACGTATTTACCTGCTCCGCTTTAACGCTCAATTAACCAACGATATTCAATGGTGGTGGCCTATCCGAAAACAAATCTGAAAACTCACCAAGTATTAAAGGGTTGAGGACTTCAGCATGGGATACAAGTACTTTTGATAACACTCCCTTATACTCTGCGTTGACACTTTGTAATGCTTTTATCTCACCTTCTTTTTGATGTATTTGTTCTTTTAGTGCTTCTTCAGCCCGGATCTCTTGATACCGAGTTATCGCCATTTGATCGTTGTGACGAGTGTGGGCAATCTTCTGAGCTTGAACTTGCTCTTCTTCCAATTCAACCTGCTGTTGAATAAAACCTTCTCGAGTTTCTCTTTGGGCAACGTTGCTATCACCTTCAGCTCGTTCACGAACAGGTCCGCTCATGGTATCGACTTTGCCAACGGCACTGGATATCGCTTCCACAACTTGATGTTGCTCACCTGCTGGAAACAACATCCCTAGAGAAAAACCTAGCCTTACGCCCAAAGATACTTTTTCTGCCCTCTCTTTAGCATCTTGTTCACTCATCCCATTTTTTATTTGGCGGTTATATTCCACATTGGCAATCCAATCCCAACCAAATGGTTTCACCTTTTCTGTCTTGCCATGTTTTTTCGCTTGCCAATCTTGATACGCATGGACAGCATCCCCTATCGAGATGACCAATCCCCCCGCGATTACTCCTCCGCTAGCAATAAAACAAATGGTGCCAAACACTTTACTGATAAACGCATTTCTTGCTTGCCGAACCTGAATGTTTTTGAACTCAATAGCAGCTTGTTTTGAGGCCTTAATTTTGTCTTTTATACTGTCTGACGTTACTTCTGTGGGCTGACCAACACCTTCTAGCTGACAATCTTGCGGTTTGAATTCAAAACTACTGGAATTTCTTCGAACCGTACAAGTCTGAGGAGCAACAACGTTAACTGAAGAAAACAAGCCCGCGACTTCCATGCCTTTTTCTGAATTCTTAGGAATACTATCCACAAATGTGATCCAACGCCGGTGTTTCGCTTGTTGCAATATCAGCGCCTCGTGCGCCTCAGCAGCCCTCTTTTTCAGCGTTTTGACTCTTTCTATTGCTTGCTCTGCTATTTCAGCCTCTTGGTGGCGCTCTTTTACTACCTCGTTGTTAAAATTGGTTTCAAGACGCTGCATATCTTCTTGCAAAGCAGTCGTTTGCTGGCGGTTTAATTGTGCCATTTCGACAGAACGCTCTGTCGCTTTGTTTTTCGCACCATGAGTCACAGCAATATCGGTCACATTACCGACAAACGATAATAATGGCGTTAATAATGCGCCAGACTCCACAAATGCGTCGATATTAAAATCGACCGCCGCTAATATCCCGACAGAGACAAACATCTTAGAAAATAGAGAAACCCACTTTGCCGCCGTCTTGCGAGTATCGTTTTCAATCGGTAACGGCTTAAGGGCTACATAAATCAAGTTACCGAGGCCATTAGCCCCCATGGGCAAAGTTTCTTTACCGTTTTTTACCGAGTGCCAATCTTTAGCAGCACAACAAGCATCAGCAATCGCAGATGCTGCAATAATCCCCATCCCAACGGCAAACGGGGTGGCTGCACCACCACTTGCCGCTGCGGCCACAACCCCACCTAAACAAATCAGCGATGCAACGATAGCAATGCTGAGTTTGATAAAAAAAGCCTTCTTTTTTAGCTGTAAATTTGCGGCTTTCGCTTCCATTTGTGCTTTTTCAGCTCGCTCTTTTAATGATTCAGTATGCTGATGCAAATCCTCAGTAACTGACTGACGAGTACTTGGTAGCTCTAATGGAGAAGGAGGTTTGAGTGTAACTTGGCCTGAATGTTCACCTTGTTCAACATTCGAAAGACAAGCAGGATTTGGCCGTTTTGACAGGGTCGGTGATGCATCAAAATCTTGAATTTCAATGCTTGGAAAACAATGAGCGATCGTACCTGCTGCAGCCATAGAAACAAGGTATAAAGAAAAGGAATAAACCAGATCTTCTCAAACAAGCCCATACAGTCAACGACAAAACAATTCTTGTTTAGCGACCGTTCAGCTCATCCAGCAATTTTCTGGCTTGTTCACCAATATGGTGTTCATCAGGACGAATATAACTCTGCTCTATGGCCGTCTGTAACGCTTCACGAGCTGATGGTTCGTCCCCTAAACTTAAGAAGCATTGGCCAATGCGAAACGTTGCCCCTGGGTCACAGGCATCCATCACCAACGCATAACCATAAAAATTCAGAGCATGTTTAAATTCACCAAGCCAATGCAAAGTTGAACCAAGCGCCATTTGAAAGCGCCTGTCCCAAGGCATGTGCATGACTAAATAGGTAAACTCAGTCATGGCTTCGTCAGGCTTGCCAGCATTGTATTTTTCTAATCCCTTAGCATAAACATCTTCCAATTCTTTAGGCGTGATGTTCTTAATTTCAGCTAACGTCTTATGTTCACCTAATGCTTGCTCACACGCTTTTTCAAGCTTTTTCAGATCAATATTGAGATCCGTTTCCTCTTTATTTGTCATAGACAACCCAAGTTTCTATATCAATCAAAGTCTAGACGAGACTCACACGATCAGCTGCCTTTATAAAGTGCTGCATCAACAATTGCCCACAGATGAGCAACAACAGCAATCACACCAGGGAATACCAGCCACCAGAAAAAATAACCCAAGCTACACACAACAAAGAAAAATACCGCAAAAAAGATTTTCCCCTGAACCAGTTGTCCTAATCCCGGAATGAAAAAACTTGCAACCGCAGCGATTACATTTCCTGTAGATCCTTGTCCACTCATATCAATACTCCATATCTCTGTTTATTGGTTATCTCAATTTTTGGTTATATATTGTGAACTCAGTCAATCTTTGCCATAGTTAGCCACTTATTAAAAAGCCCTCTAAATGGAACTGGAGCAATTGCCATGAAATGGCCGACCATTGAGCAACTCAAGCAATATAGCCAAACGTTTTATCAATTCTGTTTACACCTTAAACAGAGGTTAAAACAAGATCAAATCAATATTGTTTCAGGACATTTAACTTACGTTACTTTACTCTCTTTAGTGCCTATCATCGCCGTCATGATGTCCATGCTCTCTGTATTCCCAGTGTTTCAAGGAATACGTGAACAAATAGAGGTATTCATTTACGGTAACTTCTTACCGTCAGCCAATGACACAATCAAAATCTACATCAATTCTTTTGTCGATAACGCATCAAAAGGCACAGCCATAGGTATCTTGGCCTTAGTGGTCGTAGCATTTCTACTGATGTCGGCGATTGATAAGACTCTCAATAAAATATGGCGAGTCACCAAAAAGCGCCGATTAATCATTTCATTCTCAATGTATTGGATGGTACTGACACTTGGCCCCGTCTTTGTGGGTGCCAGTTTAGCGGCAACCTCCTATTTAGTATCATTAAAAATTTTTAATGCAGACCAAATCGCCGATGTTGTGCCATTTTTTATTGCTCGTTTGCCAATGCTGTTTTCAATGGTGGCTTTTTTAATGATTTATCTTGCGGTGCCGAATCAAAGTGTAAAATGGCAGCATGGACTGATTGGTGCGGCCACTGCGGCAGTCTTGTTCGAAGCAGGCAAAAAAGTCTTTACCTTTTACCTGACCCACTTCCCAAGTTATGAAGCGATTTATGGTACGTTAGCCACCATTCCAATCTTATTTGTTTGGGTCTATATCTCATGGATGATTGTATTATTGGGTGCTGTCATCACCTCCGCCTTACCTGAATTTACTGAGCAATTACATAACATAGAAAATCAAGATGAAAGCCATAATCCAAAGAGTGAAACAAGCGCAAGTTGATGTAAACAACAAGACCATTGGTCAAATCAATCAAGGGATTTTAATTCTCTTAGGGGTTGAGCAACAAGATACACAACAAGATGCGGAGCAGCTGGCGCAGCGAATTATCAATTACCGAATATTCAATGACGATGACGGTAAAATGAACCTCAACCTTGAGCAAATTCAAGGCGAGTTATTAGTAATTTCACAATTCACTTTAGCGGCCGATACCCGTCGTGGCCGCCGCCCAAGTTTTTCATCCGCCGCCACGCCGCAGCACGCCGAGCAACTGTATTGCCATTTTGTTGATTACTGCAAAAAACAAAACATCACTACCGCAACAGGAGAATTCGGCGCAGATATGCAAGTGAGCTTAGTAAATGACGGGCCAGTAACCTTTGCATTAGAAACAAAAGAAAAATCATGACCGCTAACAACCAAACGTTACTCAAGCAACTTATCGAAACATGGCACAGCACCATTCCTGTCAGCCAGTTTATGCAGATCAAACCTCTTGAGCTTACCGAGAGCACATTTACCGTTACCGCACCTATTGAGCCCAATATCAATTGCCACAACACCATGTTTGCTGGTTCACTATCCACACTTGCGACTCTCACGGGTTGGGGCGCAGTCTGGTTGCAACAAAAGCTCAATAATGTAGAAGGTGATATCGTGCTTGCCGACGGCCACATCCGCTATCTTGCTCCCGTCACTTCACAGCCTACTGCGACAGTTGACTGTAAAAACTTCGATTTTTCTCGTTTAGTGACAGGTAAAAAACAACGTTTTGAATTGAAAGTAAACATCATTTGCAAACAAAAACTCTGTGCTGAGTTTGCAGGAATTTATGTCAGTTTACCGCTAGAAAATTAATAAGTTTTAATTATAAGAAAACAAATTTAGTGCAATTTCATGGTAAGTTTACCCTTTCAACTATCACGACTATGAGCCTATGTCTTCGGGGATTAAACAACTCATTGGAATGCGTTTTGAAGCGAAACAAGAAGCAATATTAACTCATGAGCCTATAGGCGAACAGGATTGGGTGATCATTGATCATGGGTATATCGTGAAAAACCTTAGAATTGCGCCCAAGGTGAATGAAAAAAAGCCCAATAAAAATGATCAAAGCAAATTTCATTTAAATTTTAAACAATTCAATGACAACTCAGCCCCGTACAAAGTAACGACACAAAAATTAGACGGAGTAACCGTAACATCTAAAGGTAATCCATCAAAAAACAAGGTTTATTACTATAAAACTGAATCCACCAAAGCAGATCTCCCTTTATACCCTGACACCCCTGAAGAGTCAGTAGATTGTAGCGAAGAACATTCCTCCAGAATAAATGCTACATCGGCTATACCTGCACCAGAAACATTGATGTCCCCTGCAACGGAACCTCCCTCAACATTAACTTCAAAAAAAACCGCCCCAGCAAGTGCAACGGCTCCTACCAAAGCCGTTTTGTCTCCTGCTGCGACAAAACCAACAGCATCAGAGTTAGTCGAAGATGTTAGAACATCAGAGCGCTGTTGGAATCCAAGTAATAAGCCCGTCAAAATAAGAAGTGCATTAAGGCAACTTGACGTGGCATCAAAATCTTGGAGAAATGTTGAAGACACGGCCCGCGGATTCAAGGATTTTCAAAATCAATTACCCGGTGGATTCAAACACAGAGCCAAACTTAACATTCAAAGATTTACCCCCAGCAAGAATAACAGCTCTTGGTTGATGACAATAGCTTATGATAAAAAACAATTAGTGGCTGCGAAATTCATACCCAAATCAGAGGCCGCTCAACGCTTATACACTACACAGATACTCAATCAAGCCAAGGTAGCGTGGCAACAAGAAAAGCAGCTAGACTATTATGAGTCAGCCTGTCAGTATCTTACTAAGAGCGACCCGAAAAGGCATCGCTATCTTTTAGAACACTTAGATAGCCAACTATTCAGCCAAGGTAACATTCAATATTACAGCTTTAATCCCAATGATCCTGAATGTGCCAATGTTCACTTTAAAAGCCGCTTAACCAAAAAACATAAAACCCTGACATTAAAACTGTTGACTGTCGCCACAGATGCTGACCCTCACACCACATTCGAGAATCAATTAAAATGCGGCCCCTCGTATCATAATCTACGTGAATTCCTTACTCATCATAAAGGGACAGCGGCGGATCCACATATGCATCATGTACTTGACGACCTCATTGCGACCCTACGCTTAAATCTAAGCCGATCATTTTTAGAAAGCGAAGAGTGCCGTATCATGTGTGCAAAAGTAAAATTAGATCAAATTAACTTTGCCGAACTGTGTGGCTTGGTATCGACGCCACCAGCGGATTAGTGTTTAACCGCACAGCTAATTGTCCGCTTATCATCGCAATCTTTATAAACTCATATAAATTCGTCATTTTTTTGACACCTCCAGATAAAAATCAATAAAATTGACCATTTAACCGTCGAGATGACTGATAACGCTTGCATAAAACACACGAAATTCTACATAAAAAGACATTTTTGATTGATTTTTTAAACATTTTATACAAAATTTGGTTTCAATTTCGCCCAATTTGTAATACTTTTACCCTACTTATAGTGACCTACATCAAAGAAGTCAGTTATGTTTGATGTTGTGGTTAAGGTGAGCAGGTTAACAAGGATGATGCAATGTTAATGGAACTGCAGTATCAGTCAAACTGACAATGCAAAGTAACAACGTTGCCCGGCCAAGCTTTAGCTTAATTGCTGAGTTAAGAGTCTAGAGCCTAAACTCGCAGTAAGTCGGCAACCCAGAAGCAACAAAGGTTACGAGCGCCTAGGCGCGAATACCTGGGTACTCAAATTTTAAGTGACAACCAATTTAGTCACTTAGTCATACAAAAGTGGACAGTGGAGAACATAACCATGAAAGGTTTAAACTCAATGAAGAGTGTAAAAAATGCGAAGGGTTTCACCCTGATTGAATTAATGATTGTGGTAGCGATTATTGGTATTTTGGCGACAATTGCCTTACCTGCATATCAAACATTTACTGCTAAAGGTAAGTTTTCTGAAGTATCACTTGCAACTTCGGCTTTAAAAACAGCTGTCGAGATTTGCGCTCAAGATTTAGGTACAGTTACAGGGTGTACAGATGGTGAAGATGGGCCAGGCTGGTCAATTACAGATGTAGGCGCATCTGGAAATGTCGCTTCAGTTGAAGTCGAAGATGGTGTAATTACAGCAACAGCTGTAGGTGCAGCAGGTGCACCAGTAAATGGCCTAGAAGGACAAGATTATATTTTATCTCCAAACTTCGCTAATGGTCAGACAACATGGACTATTGATGCTGCAAGTACATGTAAAACTGATCCTGCTATTTGTTAACAATTAAATTCAAAGGCAGCATAAATTCTTATGTTGCCTTAATTTTTTCTAAAAGATACTCAAAGGACTGAGCAAATATGATTCAAAATTTAAGTAATGGAACATCCCATTACTCATTACACTAAAGGCAATGCAGTTTATGCCTAATTCAGCGATTCATACTGGGCTTACCAATCTCTTACTTCGCCAAGAGCTACTGACAGCTTCACAAATTCCACAGATAACCAAGCTGGCTACTCAGCAAAATATTTCTTTCCCAAGTATTTTAGTTAATGAAAATATCATTTCAGCAATAGAGTTAGCTAATTTAGGCCATGAAGAGTATGGCACGCCACTGCTGGATATCAATGAGTTTGATCTAAGCAGCATTCCTGAAGAATTTTTAAACCGTAAGCTGATTGAAAAACATCACTGCTTGCCGTTATTTAAACGTGGCAATCGCTTGTATATTGCCACCGCAGATCCGACCAATATTGCTGCGTTAGAAGAGTTTCAATTTAATGTCGGCATGCACGCTGAAGCGATTTTAGTGGAGGTGGATAAACTCGAAACCGCCATTGAAACCGTGTTAGAAGACGACTTATCCAGCCTAGACCTTGATAGTCTTGACGAAGAGGGCTTAGGCGACATTGAAGTTGCCGAGACTGAGCGCAAAGATGAAGACACGGGCGATGGCAAAGACGATGCGCCGATTGTTATCTACATCAATAAAATTCTCACTGATGCGATTCGTAAAGGGGCATCGGATCTTCACTTTGAGCCTTATGAAAAAAAATACCGCATTCGTTTTCGCATCGACGGTGTATTGCAAGAAATTTCCCAGCCGCCGATTGGCCTATCGGCGCGCATTGCCGCACGTTTAAAGGTAATGAGTAAGCTCGACATCGCTGAGCGCCGTGTCCCGCAAGATGGCCGCATTAAGTTAAAGCTCGGCCGTAACCGCAGCACCGATTTTCGTGTCAGTACCTTACCGACCATTTGGGGCGAGAAAATCGTAATGCGTATCTTGGATTCTGCCTCAGCGCAACTTGGCATTGAAAAGCTGGGTTACGAGGCCGATCAGAAAAAACTGTATATGGACGCCCTTGCTCAGCCCCAAGGCATGATTTTAGTCACCGGGCCAACAGGCTCTGGTAAAACCGTCTCTTTGTATACTGGCCTGAATATCCTGAACACCGAAGAGCGCAATATTTCCACCGCCGAAGACCCGGTAGAAATTAACCTTGAAGGCGTAAACCAAGTCCACATCAATTTAAAAGCGGGCTTAACCTTTGCCTCGGCACTGCGTTCATTTTTACGACAAGACCCTGATATCGTGATGGTCGGTGAGATCCGTGATTTAGAAACCGCTGAGATCGCCATTAAAGCGGCGCAAACGGGTCACTTAGTATTATCAACGCTGCATACCAATTCAGCGGCAGAAACCCTGACTCGTTTATCGAATATGGGCGTACAAGGCTATAACATTGCCAGCTCAGTGAGCTTGATTATCGCTCAGCGCCTTGCTCGCCGCCTCTGTGAACACTGTAAAACCCCAGAAGACGTGCCAAAAGTTGAATTACAACGCTTAGGCTTTACTCAATCACAAATCGACCAAGGATTTATTGTCTACAAGCCTGAAGGCTGTGATCAATGTACCGCTGGTTATAAAGGCCGTGTCGGTATTTATGAAGTGATGAAAATGAGTGAAGATTTATCAAAATGCATCATGGAAGGCGGCAACTCAATAGAATTACTTGAGATTGCACAAACTCAAGGCATGCGCACCTTACGCCATTCTGGGTTGATGAAAGTACAACAAGGGATCAGCAGCATTAACGAAATTAATCGTGTCACCAGTTTTTAAACTTGTATGCGTTAAACAGGAAATAATCAGGAAAGGATTATGGCAACGGCATCAGTAAGCACTAAACGAGCAAATCGTAAGACCAAAAAGTCTAAAGCGGCTCAAAAGGTCTTTACCTTTCAGTGGAAGGGGTTAAACCGTGACGGCGCGAAAAGCTCGGGTGAAATTCAAGCTTCCAGCGTTGCCGAAGCCCGTGCCTTATTAAAACAACAAGGCATTATCAGTAAGTCCGTTCGTAAAAAATCAAAATCGATTTTGTCTGGCGACAAGCCCATTAAGCCAATGGACATCGCCATGATCACCCGCCAAATTGCCACCATGCTTTCTGCGGGCGTCCCCTTAGTAACCACCATCGAAATGCTGGCAAAAGGCCATGAAAAGCCAAAAATGCGAAATTTATTGGGTGGTATCCTCAATGACTTACAAGCCGGTATTCCTCTTTCGGATGCGTTGCGTCCACACAAACGTTACTTTGATGATTTATACGTCGACTTAGTCGCTGCGGGTGAACACTCTGGGGCCCTTGATACCGTATTTGACCGCATTGCGACCTATCGAGAAAAATCAGAAGCCTTAAAATCTAAAATCAAAAAGGCCATGTTCTACCCTGCAGCCGTTGTCGTTGTCGCAATCATTGTGACTGTTGGATTGTTGTTGTTTGTGGTACCCCAATTTGAAGAAATTTTTAAAAGCTTTGGTGCTGAATTACCCATCTTTACCCAATTTGTACTCGGTATTTCCCGCTGGCTACAAGAATGGTGGTGGGTATTCTTTATTGCCATAACCGCAGGCGTGATTGGTTTTATTCATAGCCATCGGAATTCACAACATTTTCGCGACCAAGTGGATGCGCTAATGTTAAAAATCCCACTGATTGGTGAAATCTTACACAAAGGCGCCATGGCACGCTTTGCCAGAACACTGGCGACAACGTTTGCCGCAGGTGTGCCATTGATTGACGGTATCGAATCTGCTGCGGGGGCATCCGGTAACGCCGTGTATCGCAAAGCGTTAATGAAAGTACGCCAAGAGGTCATGACCGGAATGCAAATGAACGTCGCTTTGCGTACCACTAATTTGTTCCCCGACATGCTGATACAAATGGTGATGATTGGTGAAGAATCGGGCTCACTGGATGATATGCTCAATAAAGTCGCCAACATTTATGAAATGCAAGTTGATGATGCGGTAGACGGTTTATCTAGCTTGATTGAGCCAATAATGATGGTGGTAATTGGTACCGTAGTTGGTGGCTTAATCGTCGCCATGTACCTACCAATCTTCGAAATGGGTAATGTGGTTGGGTAAACAGACTTGTTATTTAACCTGAACTCGGGATAATGACATCACTAACGCATTTAAAATTATCAATATTTCGCCACATCGATCAACAGTGTCTCTAGTTTTGTTCAGTTCAAGGCATGAGTGTGCTGTAATAGCCTGCTATTGCAAGCACTCAAAACGCAGAAATGAGCAGAAATAGAGGTGCTGGTGAGGTTTGCTTATCCCGAGTTCAGGTTATTTATAAAGGTACGCACTACCTAATAACAATTTAATCTAGCTTTTATACTATTTAATCTTATCGATTAGTCCTGTTGTTATCATAAGTAAAACAGATTACTTGTAATACTAATGATAACAGTAGATATGATCTCAACTTATTTTATCAATCTAAATAATGCATTACCGCACCTTTTAAATCTCTCTTACTTGCAATCAGCTAATTTGCGTTTCGATTCAGCGCTTTTTAATCACCTTCAGACACTCGATTGTTATGATTAAAGCACCTCAACCCTGTCAAGCTGCGTCAACACCATTCATGGAGCAAAATGATCCTGAGGCAACGGTATTACATTCAAGCTCAGTGACATTAAAGCCGAATCAAGCTGCTTCCTCCTTCCATCAATTTAAGCAACCTAAAGTAAGCGATGCTTCTTTTGCTCCGCTCGTAAAACTCGAAGCTTCAGCGCTAGATAAGCAATTTTCGAAATTAAATGAATATAAGAAAGAAATAGAAGCTCATTTGAAAGAGGCCATGAGTTCACAAATTAGCGCACCTCCTGACCAGAAAAAGCTTGATGAGATCAATTTAGCGTTCCCACAATTACTTGCTGTTTCCGACCACGTAATACAAGAAAACCTAGTGGCTTATATCATCATGATGGAAACCGCATTCCAAGAAGTGAATGTATTATTTCAACCATACTCATTAACGCCACTCAACTGGAAGCGAGACGGAGTACCTTTTGTTAATGACCTAATGACATTGATCAGTCAACAACAATCAATAACAGAGCATATCAAAGGGCTATCTGAAATATTATACTCACAACTCGATCAGAGTGCTTTTGAAGTATCTTCCCTAGTAAATGAAGAAGCTATCGACAGTGAAGGGCAGCTCAGTCGTAATCTCGCCAATTACTTAGAAGTTTTACTTCCCTGCGACAATACGTTTTCTTTAGATGAGCAGACCTATACCACTCAATGCCTTCATTATCTGAGCAACCACGCCATTAAATTTAAAATGCTACCTATCGCTCTACTACCTAAGAATGAAGGCTGTCTATTTTATTTAAATCCAATCTGCCTTGCCTTGTCTGGGGTATTTTCATGTGAACAAGTCTTAGGACTAACTCAAGACACTTTACAATCGATGGCATTGAGCAAACATAACAGGTTTATCAATCGTGCAATTAATCTGGGTATAGGATTCAGTTTAGTTAAGGAGGTCAGTGCATTAATCTGGACGATGTACGCACTTCCCTCAATATTAGGGATCTCAACTGAACTTAAACTCCCATATTCTGACTTAGACGTTTTAAGAATATTATTTAATGCTCAATTTAAAGCTCTTTTTTTTCAATTTCATACCCAAGCAAACGCTGAAGTTTCACTGACCCCGCCACCGATAGATACCATTCGCTTTGGTGAAGAAGTAGAATATATCTTAGGAAGTACTATGGATACAGTAGGAAAGGGCAAGCAAAAAGTTAAAAAGGAAGTCAAAGTGTTAGGTGATGAACTCGAAAAAACCATCATTGCTAGCAATTTACCCCACGAACGAATAAATTCTGAGTTAAATGAGACGTCAAGTTTCAAAATAGGAAATTGGTCTATCAAAGTCTTTACCGACTCTCCCTGCCTAGAGTGTCACTGTACCCCTTATCAATTTGAACAAACGTTCGCCGTTAACTCTACAGAACAACACAAACAATCCAGTACTTATGATTTATTAGACAAAACAATATTTTCACTGGCTAATGATCATCAATTAGTACCGGAGTCTGGTCATAAGCATATTGATATTTACAATGTCATGTCAGGGAACCCCGAATTATGTCTTAGATTCATTACCCTTTTCTTAAAAGCAAACTATTTAACTGTTGTATTAAATAGACAAGACAGGGAAGAGTACTTTCAATATCCAAAAGGACAGGTTCGAGAAAAGTTTCTCGCATTAGGTTATACCATCAATAAATTGAGAGCAGAGGGCTACCGACCCAAACAAGGGGAATTCGGCACGCTCGTCCCAATGATAGACATGTTGAAAATATATGGATTAATCAACACCAAGAACTCTGCTGTAAACCTTAACCATATAAATCATGCTAAACCTTATTCTAAATCTATAGATACCGTTCCAAATACAACCCTAGAACTGAGAGTGTTTCACTGCCCAGCTTCAGGAAAAGAAGTTATGATCATCAACAAATTTTGCATCGGATTAATAAAACTTGCATGGCAAGAACTATTAGATAATGAACCAATAACACTCAATGACATGACCGTAAAAGACTTTACTAAAGAACCACAATTAGCAGAGCTTTTTATGGCTCAATTATGTAAAAAGATAGGCTTATCTTTTGAGGAATTTTGTATATTGATGAAAATTCCCATTACAAAAGCTTGTACAGGTGCAAATGGCTATTCTTCAAAGGAATACATTGATTACAAAGCAAGCCAAAAGACTAAACAAAGCAATTTAGGATTGAGTCAACAACACTTTGTTTAGGCAATTTAACAAAATTGACAAATACAGCTCCATCAATTCAATTTTTCATATTACAATCAAAGTCATTAGCTCACTAAAACTCTAACAATATTATGTCTGAACTTGTTGCACTTTTTAGCAGTCACCCTTCAGTATTCATCGGCTTGTCTTTCGTTTTTGCTGCTATCGTTGGCAGTTTTTTAAACGTTATCATTCATCGAGTTCCGGTGATGCTCAAGCGTGAATGGCAACAAGAATGTAATCATTACCTTGAGGAATATCATCCGCAAAGGTTTAAGGCATTAGGTGAAAAAGAGCTAAATAAGTCAATCGATAGTTTCCCCGAGAAATATAACCTGTTAACCCCCACTTCCGCTTGCCCAAAGTGCAACAGCAAAATCAAGCCATGGCATAATATTCCGGTCTTCGGTTGGGTCATGCTCAAAGGTAAATGTGCCAATTGCAGCGACAAGATTTCGGCCCGCTACCCTATCGTTGAATTCATAACAGGGGCAGCGGTTGCTTACCTTGCTTGGGTTTTTGGACCAACAATAGAATTTGCAGCAACCAGTGTACTAACCTTTGTGCTGATTGCCTTAACCGGCATAGATTTAGATGAAATGCTGTTGCCCGATAGCTTAACACTCCCCCTGTTATGGCTAGGACTTATCCTTAATGTAAATGGCACCTTCGTGTCACTAGAGTCCGCAATAATTGGTGCTATCGCCGGATACTTAAGTTTATGGTCCGTTTACTGGGCGTTTAAACTGTTAACGGGCAAAGAAGGCATGGGTTATGGCGACTTTAAGTTAATGGCAGTGTTTGGTGCTTGGCTGGGTTGGCAAATGCTACCGCTCATCATTTTATTATCCTCCCTTGTTGGCGCCATCGTGGGTATTGGCTTAATTGCCACCCGTAAGCTTCATTCAGGCAACCCTATTCCTTTTGGACCTTACATTGCGATAGCAGGTTGGGTAGCCATGCTATGGGGAAAAGACATCGTAAACTGGTATTTGGTTAATTGGGTCTAAAAGCCATGGATAAATTTGTCGTTGGATTAACGGGTGGTATTGGCAGTGGAAAAACAACCGTCGCCAATTTATTTGCAGCTCAAGGAATTGAGCTCGTAGATGCCGATATTGTTGCACGTGAAGTGGTTGCGATTGGCAGCGAGGGGCTCAATGATATCGTGACACATTTCGGTGAATCGATTTTATTAGAAAATGGTGAGCTCAACCGAGCAAGCTTGAGAGAAAAAGTATTTTCCAATGAAGATGAACGTCAATGGCTGAATCAGTGTTTACATCCTAAAATAAGATCAAGAATGTTACAGTTGATTAATTCTTCATCAAGTGAGTATACTGTGTTGGTCGTGCCCTTGCTATTTGAAAACGGTTTAGATAAGTTGGTAAATCGCACTTTAGTTGTTGATATTTCAAACGAACTGCAAATAAAGCGCACATCCAAACGCGACGCCGTTTCAAAAGCTCAGATCCAAAGTATTATTGATAGCCAAATGTCACGGAAAGACAAGTTATCAAAGGCCAACGATGTCATCTGCAATCAAGGAGAGATTACCGATTTAGAGCAAGCAGTTATAGCTCTGCATGAAAAGTACTTAACACTAATAAGAAAAGCTAAAGATTAAGACTATGACTGAACTCACATACGAACAGCCTCTCAACGAAAAAACGCGTAGTTACTTACGACTTGAATACCTCGCTGATCAACTTGAGTTCAATTTTGAAAATGATCACCAACACGCCTGTTTTTTTCCTTTATTTTCCTTATGGGAACTCTGTGAACGTTGCGACTATCGCAATGATGTGATCAAAGAGTTTGATCGACAACTCTGCCTACTAAACAAATGGCGAGATCTTCCTGACTCAGACAAGCCACAAATTCAGCAGCTTGTTGATAAGATCAATTTACATCGCTGCCAGCTAATTAAATCACCACGATTGGGGCAAGCGCTCAAAAATGATCGCTTTTTATCGGCGATAAGACAACGGTTCAGTATGCCGGGTGCCAGTTGCAGCTTCGATTTACCTCAGTTGCATTTTTGGCTTGGTAAACCTTGGTCAGAACGCCAACACAACTACCAAGTGTGGTGTGAACACTTTAGGCCATTATTAGAAGCCGTAAAGCTGATTTTAGAACTCTGTAGGAATACCGCTCAATTTCAAACGAAAACAGCCGCTAGCGGCTTTTACCAAGGTGAAAGTAACCAAGCTTTATCGTTAGTGAGAGTCCGTCTTAAAGAGTGTAATGGCTGCTACCCAACCGTCAGTGGCAACCGTAATCGTTTTGCCATTCACTTTGTGACTTTTGAGCACCATAAGCACACAGATCAAGCAATTGAATTCGAACTGGCTGCTTGCCGTTAGAAACGATATCATTTACCCATTATTTTCTATCATAAAGTAAAACTATGCCTTTAACGGTTAAATGCCCTACTTGCCAAAAACAGGTTGAGTGGAAGCCTGAAGCGAAATTTAAACCTTTTTGTAGTGAGCGCTGCAAGATGATTGACTTAGGTGATTGGGCTTCAGAGAAACACGCTATTCCCGTCAATCCACAAATGGACATAACCAATATTGATCTTGAAGATATTGGTTATGATGAGCCGAGTTTTTTCAATGATGACAACACTAAGGGTAACTCATGAAACGTGTTCATGTGGCTGTGGGTGTCATCATTAACGATGCAAATCAAATTTTAATTTCGAAGCGATTGGATCATTTGCACCAAGGTGGCAAATGGGAGTTTCCTGGTGGCAAGGTCGAAGCAGGTGAAACAACGTCACAAGCGTTAATCAGAGAGCTTAAAGAAGAAGTAAACCTTAACGTCACCTCGACAACACCTTTAATGACCCAAAGCTTTGATTACCCAGATAAGCAGGTGTTTCTTGATATTCACCTTGTAACTACATTCACCGGTGAAGCTAAAGGCTTAGAGCAACAGCAAATAAAGTGGATTTCAAAAGCTGACATCAGTAATTATCAATTTCCTGATGCCAACTATGCCATTATCGAAAGATTAGAGCAGAAAAACTGATACCAAACACTTAATCGTTAATCACTTTCTTTACATTAGCCGAGAATTTAAAACTTGGCTGATTATATCCTTCAATCTCAATGCTTTCTCCGGTCTGAGGGTTCCGTCCCTGCTTTGGTAAGTGATATCTCAACTCAAACGTACCGAACTGTGGCAAAAATACTTTTTCACCCTCAGAGAGCGCTTGATGAAGCATCTTCAAAAGTGAGTTTAACGCTGACTTAGTGTCTTTTTGCGTTGTTTCAGATAATTCAGCCATGGCTTTAACCAATTCAGACTTGTTCATATTGCAACCTTGAAACAAATATTGATAAGAGCTCAAATAATCCAAATATAGATTAATTTAAAAAGAGAACAAAACAAAAAAGCCCCGTCATTTCTGACGAGGCTTCGTAATCTTGGCGGAGCGGACGGGACTCGAACTCATGTGCCTCTGGCACGCATGATAGGCCTACGTGCTTTGGCTAAAAAGTCTAACCAACTGGACTACCGCTCTTGCTTCAACGAAGCTATAAAACAAAAAAGCCTCGTCATTTCTGACAAGGCTTTGTTGTATTGGCGGAGCGGACGGGACTCGAACCCGCGACCCCCGGCGTGACAGGCCGGTATTCTAACCAACTGAACTACCGCTCCAATTTTTGTCTAACTTCAATTAAGAAGAAAGAACCAATTTGGCGCCTGGCAATGACCTACTCTCACATGGGGAGACCCCACACTACCATCGGCGATGCTGTGTTTCACTACTGAGTTCGGGATGGAATCAGGTGGTTCCGCAGCTCTGTTGTCACCAGACAAATTCTTTAATAATGGTGCTGATACCCAGAATCGAACTGGGGACCTCATCCTTACCAAGGATGCGCTCTACCGACTGAGCCATATCAGCTAATTTTTTACGTCGTAAAGCGACTTTATCTACCTTTAATGCCAGTAGATTTTAATCTCTTTTCGTTTTACTTATTTAAAAATAAAACTAAATTGGCGTCTGGCGATGACCTACTCTCACATGGGGAGACCCCACACTACCATCGGCGAGGCTGCGTTTCACTACTGAGTTCGGGATGGATTCAGGTGGTTCCACAGCTCTATTGTCACCAGACAAATTCTGTTCTTTACCGCTATCGCAGTAAATTAATAATTCGGAAAGCTAATCTCTCTTCTAAGAGTATCTCAAGTTCTACTTTATTAAGTGCTTGTATTCTTACTAAGGTTTTTAGCAAATTACAAAACCCATTAGGGTTGTATGGTTAAGCCTCACG
>NZ_PGVH01000015.1 GCF_004168585.1 Shewanella sp. OPT22
GGGGGTTAACCAATGTGTATTTTCTCCGCTACCTTCCCAACTCATAAAAAGCTCTGCTGACATAAAACCACGGTCAAACAGTGTTAATGAATTGTTTGGTGCCGAGCCAACCAATTGTTGTGCGTATGATATTTCGCTGTTAGTAACCGGACCAAAGGCGGCGTCAGATAGAATATGGTTTCGTGTAGACATCAGGGTTACCGCTAATACTGAAGGAAAAGATGCGGTTTTTTGAACGTATCCGAAATGTTCATTACTGGTTGTACGAGGTGTCTTAAAATGAGTGCCATCGACGCTTAATAGTTTTAAACCACATACCTCATCAAATTGGTGCTGTTTCTCCCACTCTACTGCCGTAGTTTTAAAAAGATACTTTAACGGGGCTGCTCCCAATTTTTCTCTGCCTTTGATAATACTACTGACGGCTAAGGGAGGAAGGTCGCCTGATGAATCAGGAAAGGCTAACTCGAGTTTGTCGCAAACGTCTTGAATAGAGCGATTTCGTAATAAACCGATGCCTAACACCAGCCATACAGCTTGCTCTGCAGGAAAGCGACGCTTCCTAATTGAGGCTTTACCCGTTTGTTGAACCGCTTCTTCTACCCACTCAATCGGAATGTGTTTACAGAAAGCATTAATAGGATACTCGTGACAAAACTCAGCTGTGATTTGTAATTCTTTGGAAAAATCAGGCATAAAAAATCGGCTACAACAAGGTTGTAACCGATTATGAAGCTTCTCAATGATCGTTCAAGTGTCTTAAACGATCGGCATTA
>NZ_PGVH01000016.1 GCF_004168585.1 Shewanella sp. OPT22
TCATCATTGGTTGTGAACCTAGCCGCTACGTCGTCGACATTGGCGTTGTTTTCAACAAAGTCTTCGGCTGCCACGATGATGGTTGGGGCGTCATTGCTCGCTGACACTTCAATCGTTAGAGTTGCCGTCGCACCGGTATTGGTGGTGTAGGTGATAACTGGGAGTGTGCCATTCCAATCTTGCGCTGGAGTGAAACTGTAGCTGCCGTCAGTATTGATGACGAGCGTGCCGCCTTCGACTTCAACATCTGTGCCTGCGACGATCGTTTGTCCATTTACTTCATAACTGACTACGGTCAAGGTGTCGTCGACATCGCTGTCGTTGGTCAGGACATTGCCTTCCGCTACGGTATCTTCTGCAACACTATTGGTGTCATTCACCAGTATCGATGCGTCATCCACTGGCGTGACTTCTATCGTCAGTGTCGCTGTCGAGCCAGTGCTTGTGGTGTAGGTGATAACCGGGAGTGTGCCGTTCCAATCTTGCGCTGGAGTGAAGCTGTAACTGCCGTCAGTATTGATGACGAGCGTGCCGCCTTCGACTTTAACGTCTGTGCCTGCGGCGATCGTCTGTCCATTTACTTCATAACTGACTACGGTCAAGGTGTCGTCGACATCACTGTCGTTACTCAGGACATTGCCTTCTGCAACGGTACCTTCGGCAACAGTATTAGTGTCATTCACCACTACTGATGCGTCATCCACTGGCGTGACTTCAATGGTCAGTGTCGCTGTTGCGCTAGTGCTTGTGGTGTAGGTGATAACCGGGAGTGTGCCGTTCCAATCTTGCGCTGGAGTGAAGCTGTAGCTGCCGTCAGTATTGATGACGAGCGTGCCACCTTCGACTTGAACGTCTGTGCCTGCGGCGATCGTCTGTCCATTCACTTCATAACTGACTACGGTCAAGGTGTCGTCGACATCATTGTCGTTGGTCAGGACATTGCCTTCTGCTACGGTACCTTCGGCAACAGTATTAGTGTCATTCACCAGTATCGATGCGTCATCCACTGGCGTGACTTCTATCGTCAGTGTCGCTGTCGAGCCAGTGCTTGTAGTGTAAGTGATAACCGGGAGTGTGCCATTCCAATCTTGCGCTGGAGTGAAGCTGTAGCTGCCGTCAGTATTGATGACGAGCGTGCCACCTTCAACAGAGGTTTCAGTGCCTGCTGTAATAGTTTGACCATTAACGGTAAAGCTTACAACCGTCAGTTCGTTATCAACATCATTGTCATTTGTTAGCACGTTCCCTGTGGCAATCGTGTCTTCGGCAACCGTGCTTGAGTCATTGACCAATACAGACGCATCATCAACTGGCGTAACTTCAATGGTCAACGTTGCTGTTGCACCCGTATTGGTGGTGTAGGTGATAACAGGTAGTTGACCGTTCCAGTTTTCAACTGGCGTAAAACTGTAGCTGCCGTCAGCGTTGATGACTAAGGTACCACCTTCAACTTGGGTTGATGTGCCAGCGGTAATGGTTTGGCCGTTAACCTCAAAGCTTACGACCGTCAGTTCGTTATCAACATCATTGTCATTTGTTAGCACGTTCCCTGTGGCAATCGTGTCTTCGGCAACCGTGTTTGAGTCATTGACCAATACAGACGCATCATCAACTGGCGTAACTTCAATGGTCAACGTTGCTGTTGCACCCGTATTGGTGGTGTAGGTGATAACAGGTAGTTGACCGTTCCAGTTTTCAACTGGCGTAAAACTGTAGCTGCCGTCAGCGTTGATGACTAAGGTACCACCTTCAACTTGGGTTGATGTGCCAGCGGTAATGGTTTGGCCGTTAACCTCAAAGCTTACAACCGTCAGTTCGTTATCAACATCATTGTCATTTGTTAGCACGTTCCCTGTGGCAATCGTGTCTTCGGCAACCGTGTTTGAGTCAGCATTAATTTGTGATTCAAATTCGCTGATCAGTGTTGTTTGTTCATTTTGTTCTAGAATCGTTGCTGTTAAGCCTTGGGTTTCAAATGCTGTGTCGGCAATAGTTTCATTACCTGCACGTTCAAGCGTTGCTACATCAATACCACCTTGATTACCTTGTGGCCCACCAGCAGCTGTTTCTGGTAAATCTTCAGTAGGATCTTCACCCGAAGTAATCAAATCTTGTAATGCTTCGATTTCAGCTAGCGCTTCATCATCTTGTGATGTTATTTCTGAAGTTTCAGCCGTCTGAACGGTTCCATCTTCGAGTTCGATTTCAAAAATAGAATCATCTTCAAACGAAATTGTAGAATTTTGAGGAATTGCCTGTCCAAGCGCTAAGAGATGTGTTTGACCATTTACTTCGACTGAAATATTTCCTTGTGCTGCAATAACAACACCGTCCTGATTGGTGGTAATTCGATTCATAGCGGCTCCCAACGACCTTGTCAGGCAAGATACTTATTGCCTAATACTTTGTTATATTTCTAGAACTAGTACTCTTATTCTAACCATGTCAAAAAGTGGGGTCAAATATTTGACAGATATAACAGTATTTATTTTATTTATCTATTTTTAAAGGATTTTTTTATTTTGTTTTTATGACAACAAAATAAAAATAAGTTAGAACTTACACTACTAAGAGTTAATACCAAAGAGCCAAAGAGGATCAAGAAAATGATAGTGGGGAGATTTTAATATATTAACAGATTGACACTGCCTACCTATGAGGCAAGCAGTGCTTTTCTATAACAACTAATAGCTTGGGCTTGTTCACCCACTTGTTCATGAGCTTTAGCTTGTTGACCTAATGAGAATTGAGTTGGTTTGATGTGATTAACTTTTTTCCAATGCTCAATAGCATCAGAAATAAGCTTTTCTTGAACTTTTAATAGCGCTAAACATTGATGGTATGCCGCATTGCTATTATATATTTCTAATAAAGAAACAAGCTGTTTACGAATGTCTTTATCTTCTGCATTGGCTACGTCAGGAATCACTGAAAATATGGCTTGATTCGGTTGAGCCTTCAATGCTTTTGAAAGTAACTTTAAGGCTTCAGGTTTACGTTGAAATTTGCATAAACCTTTGCAATAAAGCGCAATCAGCTCAGGTTGCTTGCGTTCACCTCTACTCAACCAATGCCAAACTTTATCAAGTTCCGCCATATCACTAGCTTGAAGAGTCTGCTGTAGCAATTTATAGTTGGTTTCAATCGTTAAGTCTTCGACGTCACTCTTCGCTATAGCTTTACTTTTTTGTAGGGAAGGTAAAAGTAGTTTTATTGCCTGCCAATCTTTTTGCTCAGTATAAAGCTCTAATGCGAGTTTGAGCACAGAAGGTTTATTCATTTTAGATGAAGGCATGCTGTCCAAAACACCTCTAGCACTATCTAGCTCACCTTGCTGCATTAGATATCTTACTTTAGTAGTTTTTATTACCTGTTTGATATTTGATTTTGTTGCAGCTTTTTCCAGATATTCATCTCTTTCTACATTTTTGTTTTGATGCTGCGCTGCCCGTGCAGCGGCAAGCCAATTTAAAGTTGGAATCTCACCGTTACCGGCACCTTTTAACATTGCTTTTTCTGCTGCTGGCCAATCTTCCTCTGCTAAAGCAAGTGCGCCAGTTAGGGTGTAGCGCCTAGCTGTATTTTTACGCCAGCGAGAAGGTATCCAGCTTTGCTTGATTAAAAGGTTAAGGACTGCAACGATCACCCACTCAGCCAATTGCAATAAGCTGTAAAAAATAATGATGCTGAATAACGCAAAAACCAAACTAGTTTCGAGTTCATAATCCCCAAATGCAATATATAAGTAGCCCGTATGATCAACTAACCAAGGACTTACCGCTAATCCAATTAATATGATCAGTGTGTATGCTAATGTCCTGATCATTGGTTATTCTCCTTTGGTGAATTTAGCTCTCCAAAGGTCACTAACTGTTTGAGAAGTGGCAATGAGTGAAACTTCTGAATTGCGACAGGTTGAACAGACAGCTTTGAAATATTATCAATGGAAGATATGACCGCTTTCGTTGCATCATCTTTCAAATCAAAATATTCATACACCCATTTTCTTGCAAGTCTCATTGACTGCTTAAAGTTCACATCATCATTTCGATATAAAGCAAGCTGTGCTTGAAGAAGTTTATTTTTAATATTCTCAACCAAATACCAACTTTGCTCGGGTGAGAGTAGTGGGGCGAGATCAGTTTGACGTTTTCTGACTTTAACAAAGTCAGAAATCAACGCTTTCCAAGTTTTATCAAGGTTGGCATGCCAATCAAATACTGAGCTACTCAACTCTTGCGATTGCTCTTCTGTCGACTCTGTCGGCCTTGCCTGGTTTAGAGGTAAGCGATCTAATTGGGCGATGACGCCATCAATTTCATATACCGCTCCTGAAATATCGGGGCGTTTAATCCCTTTAACTTGAGTTATGTCTTGCGCTAAAGCCTTTCTTAAAGGTAATAATGACGGATCTCCCATTTTAGCAATTTGAGAATCTGCAGATTTAAGTAAGCTTGCGGCTGTCGTTGGGTCTTGTTCCAGCCAAAGTTTTCTGCCCGCCATTTGCACTAAATAATCAGCTTCTGCAGCCATCCAGTGCTTTGGACTTCTTTGCGCAATGTTCGAAATATTACTTTGTAATTGAGATTGAGCCACCTGCAATTTATCAACGTCATTGCTTAATGAGTCAGTTTGACTTGATAAATCTGAATCCGTAGCCGATTGGGTATCAAGCTTATTCTTAAGTACCGTTAATTGTTGAGATAACTCTGCAAGATTTTCTTGTTTCTTTTGCTGCTCAATATAAAGATAATAACCGCCACCAATAGCAAGGCAACCTAATGAAAAAGAAAGAAAAATAAAAAATTTACCGACGACAGATAATTTCGAAGTATGAGATCTAGATCTTGGTTTAGTCGGCGTTTTTTTAACTTCAGATGGCGTTGTTGATGTATTCTCTGAATGGTCTTGCTGGTCTTTGCTTTCCATTAAAGGATCCTTGAACAATCACTCTTTGAGAGTATCAATAATATTATCTATTGTAGATAGCATAGCAGACTGACTTGCTCCCTCTGCATTGAAAACCCGAGTAAACCCCTCGTTTAGCGCTATCTTCAAAACCCTATCACTTGGCACAAGAATATTGCATCTTTTGATCCAAGCTTGTTGTTTACTTTCCACCAATTTTAATAGATTTAGTAGCATCTCACCACTAGTAATTAAAATGGTATCAACGCCTTGCTGTTGCCAATACTTTGAGATGTCAGAATTGTGAAGTTTTGGTAGGACTCGTTGGTAAACTTCGCAATAGTGAATATCTGCACCACGTTCAGTTAATGCGCTTGCGAGCTTTTCTCTTCCACCTTGTCCTCTAACAATGATGATGGCCTCACCTTCAACAGATTTTAGCTGTTCAAGCATAAGTAACCCTTCACTGTCTTGACTTTGAGTTGCCACGGACACAGATCGAATATCCATTTTTTGAAGTGCTTGGCGAGTACGCTGACCTACAGCAAAGATTTGGCAACGATCGGGAAGCACGTTAAACAGTGAGCGAAACTGATGAACAGCGTGCTGACTAATAAAAATGATCTTATCAGCTTGTGGAAGCTGTAAAACGACAGACTGACAAGGCAAAACTGGCTTTATTTCCATTAACGGCGTCTCAATGGCTTCGATGCTTTTATCATTTAACGCACGAAGCATTAACTCATTAGAACCTTTAGGCCTTGTCAGTAGTACTTTCATCTATTTCCCATATACAGAATCAAGAATTTCTTTAGCACCTTTACTTAACAATATATCGGCTAATTGCTCACCAAGCTCAATCGCTTGCGATGTACTACCTGAAACAGTATCAAAAATAACTTGGCTACCATCAGGATTACCGACTAAACCTCTTAAGGTTAATTTATCGCCTTCAATTTCGGCATAAGCTCCAATAGGGACTTGGCAACCACCTTCTAAGCGAGTATTCATTGCACGTTCAGCAAGCACACGAATACGTGTTTCTTCATGCTCTAACGGTTTCAGTAACGCTTTCACTTTTTCATCATTAATGCGGCATTCAATGCCAACTGCGCCTTGGCCGTTTGCAGGTAATGAAACTTCTGGCTCGATAAAGCTTGAGATACGCACTTCAAGTTTAAGACGCTTTAAACCTGCGGCAGCAAGAATAATGGCATCGTAATCGCCGTTATCAAGTTTCGCTAGGCGAGTGCCAACATTACCGCGAAGATCTTTGATTTTTAGATCTGGTCGTAATGCACGAATTTGACATTGGCGACGGAGGCTCGAGGTACCAACAATGGCACCTAGTGGTAAATCATCAATAGACTTATAACGGCCAGAAACAAAAGCATCACGAGGATCTTCACGTTCACAAATGATATGTAATCCCAGCCCCTCAGGAAACTCAACCGGTAGATCTTTCATTGAATGAACGGCAATATCAGCACGATTTTCTAACATTGCAACTTCAAGTTCTTTAACGAAAAGTCCTTTACCGCCAACTTTTGCAAGTGGAGTATCCAAAATGACGTCACCTTTAGTGGTCATAGGAACCAGTTCAACGGTTAAATCAGAGTGAATTGCTTCTAATCTTGCTTTTACATATTCTGCTTGCCACATGGCAAGTGGACTTTTGCGTGTTGCAATGCGGATAAGCGCTTGAGCCATGGTAACTTCCATAAAAAACCACTAAAGATGTAATGCTATCATTGTGGCCGCAGAGTTGCCATTTTGAAGATCATTTTCATTTATACCCATGATACCTGAAGATGCTCGATTTCAGCGAGAATGCACAGCTTGTTAATCAAGGCGACGGTGTGCGGCAATAGTGAGCTATTATTCGCACTGGCAACACAGAGTAACACGCTGTACAACTCGCACTGCGTGAATTTCTCAAGTTTCATGGGTATATTATTAAAACGAATCTAAAGTGGAATTTTAAAACTATTATTTCAATAGCTTGCACACAAAACCAAAAAGTGATCCAAAGCAAAAAAAACAACATTTATGTGATCAAGATCTACTTTACTTGCTGATTTCTGCAAAAATGCTAGCATGAAGAAATTGTCGGTCAGTGGTATAAGAGCCGGATGCTTCAACAACAACACTTTTCAGAACTTGCAGAACAACTCAATCAGGCAAGGCTTTCCCGAGCCTCATCTTTAATGCAACCTATGCAGCAAAGACTATTTCGATTGATCCCTTTTTTGTTGCAGCATAATCATCAAGATTTACCTGGATTCATTAATAGTACAGTCCCTTGTGGCATCTATGACTTTTCTATGTCTGAAGAATTAAACGAAGACTGTGAAATTTTTAACTTTCCAATTCCTGCAACGGTTCCTGATACACCCTATGTTTTCGAAGGCTTATATGCCATGGGCAGCTTAGGAAGCTTTGGTCATAGTGCTTATAGCGATGTCGATATCTGGGTAGTTCACAAATCTGAGCTGGGAGAAAAACAGCTTAAATCATTAAGAAAAAAATTAGACAAGCTAAGCCAATGGTTCTTGCACTATGACTTGGAAGTCAACTTTTATTTAGTACATCCATATCAATTTCGAAGTGCAGAAGAATTACAAAGCAGTAAAGTTCAACATCTTGGCAAAGAGCACAGTGGTAGTGCCCAACGTTGGCTACTTCTTGAAGAGTTTTACCGTTCTCAAGTGAAATTAGCAGGCCGAATTGTAGCCTGGTGGCCACACATTAAAGAACACCCGGACTTATTGCACTTGGGTGATGTGAGAGAACTTTCTCCCAGTGAATATTTTGGTGCTTCATTATGGCACCTATACAAAGGGATAGAAAAGCCGCACAAAGCTTTCTTAAAAGTTTTGCTTTTAGAGGCTTATGCCAATAATTACCCAAACCCAGACCTGTTAACTGACAAAATTTGGCAGCTCACTTATGAAGGTAATTTTTCTGTCGAAAACGACGCATATTTTGTGCTTTATGATTATTTAGAAACCTATTTGCTCGAACAACAAGATCTTCGTCGCTTAGATGTATTAAGACGTAGTTTTTATTTGAAGTGCGGTTTCAAACTTTCTGTCCAAACTGACTTTCCAGATTGGCGAATAGAAAAAATGCGCCAATTAACTAAAGATTGGAATTGGTCTGACAGCCTGATTGAAACACTTGATAATTGTAGAAATTGGCATTGCGGACAATTGAAATGGTTTAATGCTCAACTGAGTAATTTCATGCTAGCAAGCTATCAAACCTTACTCTCTTTTGCTTCAAAGCATCAACTCGATGATAGTTTAAAAGTAGGAGAACTGAATGTGCTTTCTCGAAAGTTACATACCTTTTTCCACTCCAACGGTCACCAAATTAGTAAGCTCAATTGCCTGTGGAGTAATGATATAACAGAGGATGAGCTTGGTTATATTCAAAGTAACCGAGACGGCGATTATTATTTGTATGGCCACGCAAAAATTGCGCGAGAATTATTAGGTAAATCACCACTTTGTCACTTTAAAACACAAGCTGGTTTATTGATGTGGGCTTGCTTTAATAAAGTATCTGTTGAACATACAGCTTGGTATAAAATTGGCACTCGAGAGCCTAAAAGTAGTGATTTAACTAAAATAAACAAACAGCTGATTCAGCGAATAAAATCAATGCCTGATGCATCAGCTATAACCAAACAAGATTTATTCCAACCCTGGCATTACAGTCAGATCATCGTTTTGCTTAATCTAGAATCTGATCCCACTTGCGAATGGAATGGCCAAGAACTTATGGTCGATGTGCTCAATGCAAACGTATTCTCCATGGGACGGAAAAAACAAAACTTGCTTGGCAGCATTGATATCTTAACCACAAACAGTTGGGGTGAGTGGCAGTGCCATTACTTTAAAGGTGAATTAGCAATTTTAGATTTAATCACCTTTATAACACCCGGCTTAAAACGGGCTAAAGATAATGTCTCCATTGAAGTATTAAGCTGTTCAAAACGATTACAAAATCAATTAGAACATTCGGTTGCTAAACTCATCCGTAATACTGTTCGATTGAGCTCTCAAGCAACAGATAACAATACACTTTTGCAACCTGTACATATCGGAGAACGACGTTACGGTATTTTTATTGATAGCCATAACATTGCTTGCCAAGATCTTCATGATCCGAAATCATTTTACCAACGAATAAGTTGCGATACCTTGACTCAACTTCCTCGACCAACACTGTGTGATGACCCGATGACATGCGCACCTCCTGTGATTTTGGATTATGCAGCACGAAACGCCATTCAGTATTTTTTAAGGCAGCGTGGAGAGGACATAGAAGTCTTTGTACTTGATGATGCGAATGAACTGAGTCATTACATACAGCACAGCCAAACTATAGAGCAATTGGTTTCAACCACCAGCAGACATTATGCGTTTGATGAGATAACCAATCATAAAAACCCGTTTAACCTTCCTCAGTTTTTTCAACTTGAAAGAATCGAAGGCCAATTACAGGTCATCCCTTTTGGCATGTCAGCAGAAGATCAATTGACAAACTTTTGATACCGCAGCCATTCTCATACGAGATACCTGCGGCATACATGACTAGAGATTCAATTCTATTTTTATTTCACTTTGCTTTTCGATGGAATCAACAATGTGAGAAGTAAACTCACAGTTGTTACGATCATCAAACCACTTTTCGCCATCAAACTTAAAGTGGAAACCACCAAAACGAGTAGCTAACCAAATTTCATGCAATGGCTCTTGCTTGTTGATCACAATCTTTGAGCCATCTTCGAAAGCAAGATCTAATACATTGCCACTGGCATTAATATCAACATCAGCGTCTTGTTCATCAATCGCAAACTCAATTGCTGTTTCAATTGCACTAAAAACTTCATCAACTTTGTGGTGATATTCAGTATCCGTCATTTTCATCGGACTATACCCTTTGCTTTTTTCGATTTGAATGCGATTATAACTCTTTATATCTTATCTGAAAGAACAGACTTTACATGAATAAGACGATTATTTTTTTAAGCTTGGTAATGTTACTTTCTGCGTGCGGTCAAAAAGGGCCTTTATACCTAGAGCCTAAAGCAGACAGTAACCAACCTAAAACAGAAAAAACAAAACCAACTCCAAAGAAAAAAGTAGCATCTGACGAGAAGAGTGATAAAGAACAAAACCAGAATTAATAGAGAAAACTAAAGGTAGCAGAGTGGATCATTTCAATTATCAAGGCTCACAGTTATACGCAGAAAACTGCAACATTCAAGACTTAGCAAAAAAACACGGTACACCTATGTATGTGTATTCGCGTGCCACATTGGAACGTCATTGGCACGCATTTGATAAAGCAGTAGCCAAACATCCACATATGATCTGCTACGCAGTAAAAGCGAATTCCAACATTGCCATTCTTAATGTACTTGCACGTCTAGGCAGCGGTTTTGATATCGTATCGGGCGGTGAACTGGCACGTGTGATTGAAGCTGGCGGTGATCCACAAAAAGTCGTGTTCTCAGGCATTGGTAAAACCGCTGAAGAAATGGAATACGCTCTAAAGCAAAATATCTACTGCTTTAATGTTGAATCTATACCAGAACTAAAACTGTTAAGCCAAGTGGCAGCTAAGCTCAATTTGAATGCTTCAGTCTCACTTCGAATTAATCCCGACGTTGATGCAGGTACACACCCTTATATCTCAACAGGCTTAAAAGAAAACAAGTTTGGTATATCAATGGATGATGCCATTGCCACATATCAGCTAGCAGCATCGTTACCTAATATTGATATTAAAGGTGTCGATTGTCATATTGGCTCTCAGCTCACTGAAATACAGCCTTTTTTAGATGCAATGGATAGGCTGCTTGCTCTGATTGACGAATTAAAAAACCTAGGCATTCAGATTCATCACTTTGATATTGGTGGCGGACTCGGAGTACCTTATGACGGTGAGCAACCACCACACCCGGACGTATATGCTGCTGCCGTATTAGAGCGTTTAGGCGATAGAGATTTGAAATTAATTTTTGAGCCAGGTCGTGCCATTGCTGCAAATGCTGGGGTCTTTATTACTCAGGTTCAATTCCTTAAACAGAATCAAGATAAGCATTTTGCGATCGTTGATGGGGCAATGAATGATTTGTTACGGCCATCGCTCTACCAAGCTTTTCATAAGATTATCGAAGTTGAAAAATCAGACCACCCAAAACAAAATTATGATGTGGTTGGCCCAGTATGTGAAACCGGTGACTTTTTAGGAAAAAATAGAGAACTGGCCGTTGAAAGTGGCGACCTATTAGCTGTTCGCTCAGCTGGTGCTTACGGGTTTACCATGGCATCTAACTACAATACTCGCCCTCGCCCCGTAGAAATCTTAGTTGATGATAATCAAGGCTATGTCATCAGGCATCGAGAAAAATTATCACAACTCTGGCAAGGCGAGCAGTTACTGCCGTAGAATAGAAACATCACTACGAATAAGGAAAAGCATTTGATCCACTTTACAAAAATGCATGGGCTGGGCAATGACTTTATGGTTGTTGATGGTATAACCCAAAATGTTTACTTTTCTCCAGATCAAGTAAAACGCCTTGCACATCGCAATTTTGGCATCGGTTTCGATCAGCTTTTGCTTGTTGAGCCTCCATACGATCCTGATCTCGATTTTCATTACCGTATCTTTAATGCTGATGGCAGTGAAGTGGAGCAGTGTGGCAATGGGGCTCGCTGTTTTGCCCGTTTTGTAAAGAATAAAGGCTTAACACAAAAACATAAAATTCGGGTAAGTACTTCAACAGGGAAAATGACATTACGCCTTGAACGCGATGGTAATGTCACGGTAAATATGGGCGTTCCGATTCTTGATCCAAACCGCATTCCATTGAAGGCCAAAAAGACCGAAAAAACGTATTTGATCCAAGCAGATCAAAAAACATTCCTCTGTGGTGCTGTTTCTATGGGCAACCCGCACTGTGTTTTAGAAGTCGATGATATTGAAAAAGCACCCGTCGATGAAATTGGCGCTATACTTTCTACCCATGAGCGCTTTCCAAAAGGCGTTAACGTTGGCTTCATGCAAATCGTTGCACCAGATCATATAAAATTAAGAGTTTATGAGCGAGGTGCAGCAGAAACCCTAGCTTGCGGTAGTGGTGCTTGTGCTGCTGTGGTGGTAGGTCAACGTCTGAATAAATTACGTAAATCAGTTCGCGTCGATTTGCCGGGTGGTCGCCTCAAAATCTCTTGGGAAGGTGAAGGAAAACCACTGTGGATGACCGGCCCAGCTCAACATGTATATGATGGACAAATACAGCTATGACCAACACAGCGATGACCAAGAAACAAAGTGAATCTGAAAAGACATTACCTCAACTGGAAGCTGAACTGGTATACGAATACCTCACCGACAATCCAGACTTTTTTGAGAAATACCCTGATTTATTGGCAACCATTCGATTGCCCCATCAACAAAGAGGAACCGTTTCGATTGTTGAGCGTCAACAAGAAGCGCTTCGCCAAAAAGTGGTTAGGCTTGAAGAAGAAGTGACCACGTTGATGAACATCGCAAGTCAAAATGAGCGCATTTTACGTTTTAATACTGATCTGGCCTTTAAGCTAATGACCTGTGAGGATTTCGACACCTTACGAAGACTACTGGCTGATGAATTAAAGAGTGAATTCGGTTTTACAAATGTACGTTTAATTACCGTGCATAAAATTGAAGATGAAGTCATGCAGATCTGGAAGAACCGTATGAGTGGTGGTTTCTATTTAGGTCGACTCACACAAAACGAATCACAAAAACTGTTTGGTAGCCAAGTTGGTTCAGTCGCATTATCTCGTTTAACGCCTGAATCTGAATGTAAGCGTATTATCCTTGCTGTTGCCAGCCCAAATGCTGCACATTTCCAGCCTGATATGGACACATTATTTTTAGCTCAGCTGTGTAAATTGCTAAATTTCAAGCTCAGTCAGTTTTGATATGACTGAGCCGTTTCTATCCGACCCACATATTTTACAGTTCCAACGCTACTTAACGTCTGAACGCCAACTCTCACCTCATACTGTTAAAAATTATCTAAAAGAATTGCAACGCATACAACAATGTCTACCTGAGACAACAGCATGGACTGACATTACTTTTGAGCACTTACAAAATGCGCTGGCTAAAATCCATCGTCAGGGATTAAGCCCTCGTTCAATCGCACTGACACTCTCAGCCACTAAGCAGTTTTTTAAACAGTTATACAAACGAGGAATCATTGACGCCGACCCCAGTACCTCGTTGAAAGCGCCGAAACAGAACAAGCACCTACCAAAAAACCTTGATGCTGATAGTGTCGACCATCTGCTTAATATCGAGACCACAGATGAATTGTCATTTCGTGATAAAGCCATTATGGAACTTTTCTATTCCAGCGGTTTACGATTAGCTGAACTGGCTTCATTAAACCTTACTGACTTCGATACCAGCTACCACCAAGTTACTGTTATTGGTAAAGGTGATAAAGCTCGAGTACTACCAGTGGGAAAAGAAGCAAGAAAAGCCATTGAATCATGGTTAACGATTAGAGCCACATTACCTACGATTGATGATGCACTGTTCATCACGAAACAAGGTAAACGTCTCTCGCATCGAAGTATTCAAGTCCGAATGAATAAGTGGTCACAACAACAAGGCTTATCGACGAACGTTCACCCTCATAAACTAAGGCATTCGTTTGCGACTCATATGCTAGAATCCAGTGCTGATTTACGTGCAGTACAAGAGCTGCTTGGTCATGCCAATCTATCTACAACGCAAATTTATACTAGCCTTGATTTTCAACACCTCGCAAATGCTTATGACGGGACTCACCCACGAGCAAAAAGGAACAAGAAATAATGAGATGTTTTCTGAACCTACAGCCAATTAAAGTCATCAGTTTCGATTTAGATGACACGCTTTACGACAATCGTCCATATATCGACAAAGCAGAAACTGAATTCCTCTTATTTATGAAACATCACTTTCCTGCCGAACATCAATGGGAAAGTCACTTTTGGTGGTCAGAGAAGAAAAAACTAGAGGCAGAAAACCCAGCAGTAAGCCATGACACATGGAAAAGTCGTGAAGATAACGCCTATCGAATTTTGCTCAATATGGGCTATTCACCTCAAGGTGCTAAAGCAGGTGCAAAAGCGGGGCTTGACCACTTCCTTCATTACCGCAGCGACTTTAAAGTGCCAGAGAAAAGCATCGAACTGTTGAAGCTTCTCGCCACGAAGTTCAAACTCATCGGCATTTCGAATGGCAACGTCGACCCTAAACGAATTGGCATTGCACAGTATTTCGAATTCATATTACATGCGGGTAATGGTCATCGAATGAAACCAGCACCGGATATGTTCATTGAATCCTGCTCTCGTCTTCAAGTGCAACCACAAGAAATACTTCATGTTGGAGATAACTTTGCTGCAGATGTTGTGGGTGCCCGTTTATTTGGCTGCCAAGCAGCATGGCTTAATCCAGCCTTTGGGCGAGTTGAGAAAGAGCTACCTGACTCACTATTACCGCACATCAGTTTAGACAGTGTTTTCGAGTTAACTAGCCTAACTGATAGCTAATTACATATAAATCTTCGATATCAGGATAAATTTCACGGATGATTTTCTTAAGTTCTGGTAACGCCATGTATTCTTGTAGAGCGTGAAATTCATTCAGCTCATCAAATTTAATGGGAATTACAGATAAGATTGTGATATCACAAAAATGACGGTCAGTTTCTAAAGTATGAACAGACACCGAAGTGCCCGGTACGTAGTGACTCTCTGATTCGTCACGAATGGTTATCGTTTTATCACCTGAAACGATAATAGGTTCAAATCGTTCAAAAAATGTGATTTTTGTTGATGCTCTGTCCATGAATTCAAAGTCCAAAAATAAAAAAGCCCAATTAAGGGCTTTATTTTATCGATAAAACATCACTCTAACCGTGCTGACGCTCAACTTTTTGTACCCAGCCAGCAGGTGCTTCAACATTACCCAACTGCATCCCCGTATAAAGCTCATACATTTTCTTTGTGATAGGACCAACGTTACCGTCACCTACGGTAATAACACGTTTATCTTCAAAGATATAAAAACCTACAGGCGAAACTACTGCCGCAGTACCAAAGCCACCAGCTTCGACAATTTCACCAGACTCGATGTCAGCAATGAAATCTTTTAGATAAACGGTTTCTTGTTTTACTTCACAGCCAAGCATCTCACCCATTTCTAACATAGAAAGTGAGGTGATTGATTTTAGAATGGTATCTGTAAACTCTGGAATGATTATCGTACCGTCTTTGCGCACATGGAAGTGATTCATCGCACCCACTTCTTCAAGCTTGGTATTGGTTGAATCAAGATAAAGTACTTGCGCCGCACCAAAATCAGCCGCATGTTTAGCTGCACGCAATGAGGCTGCATAATTACCTGCGGCTTTTGATGAGCCTGTACCGCCAGGTACCGCTCGATGGTAGGTTTCTGTAATTAATAAACGAATGGCATTATTCGCCCCTGTTTTGTAATAAGCACCACTTGGGCTCATCACAACACAAAAAGTATATTTTTCACTTGGGCTAACGGACAATCGGTCTTCCGTTGCAAAAATAAATGGACGAATATACAGACAAGCGCCCTGCTGCTTCGGAAACCATAGCCTATCAATATCAATCAATGCATGGATCGCTTGCTGCTGAATTGTTTCATCAAGATGAGGAATACAGACTATCTCTGCAGAGTTATTCATGCGCTCGGCATTCTTATCGATACGCCACGTATAAATCTCACCATCATCACGCATAAAGGCTTTAGCACCTTCGAAAATAGATTGGCCATAGTGAATACACATTGCCCCAGGCATCATTTCAATTGGGCCATAAGGAACGATTCGAGCGTTCTTCCACTCACCGTCTTCATAGTCCATTAAGAACATATGATCTGTTCTTAAGCGACCAAAACCAACTTCACCTTCTGGTATAAATTGTTGTTGACGACGTTCCGAATCTGACTTCAATTGGTAATCTATTTGCATACTAAAGGTTGTGCCTTTACATTGAAAAATTTGGCGTCAGACTAGGTTTCAGAGTGATCAAAGTCAAGTTTACAGCCCGTCCGAGCGTGATATAGATCACCAAAACCCTGTAAAGATAACAGGCCGAAATTAACGAAAGTGATTACTTTACTAACCAATCTCCTACAGCTTGAATCACCTTACCCTCATGCTCAATCCATCCGACCCACGCTAATTGTTTTGCTTCTTTTGACAGTTCAGGCATCGGTGTAACTGAACCAATAAAATGAGATTGATTGTTACTCGTGAGTGTTTTAAAGCTCAGTACCGTAAAATCTTGCTTTAACTTTTTGCTTCTATTTTCACCACGAGTCACTTGAGTTTCAAAACCACTGCCAACCAAAGCAAGGTGAAACTGATAATTTGAGGGATTGACTAACGTCTCGTTGAGAAAAGCATCAATGTTTCCATTTTTAATTTGAAGCGTTAATTTAGGTGCATCGGTCGTTTGTATTTGTTTTAGTGAGTCGTAATCTCGATTAAACCACCCACGCCATTCATGGCTATTTACAACAAATTGAGGGGTATACACTTGCCTAATATTGAGGAGATTCAAGTGATCATACTGCCGCTTGCTGTAACGGCGATCAGAAAATGGATCTTTCCAACCTAAATAATTCCAATAACTCACATGAAATGACACAGGGAAATATGTGTTCCACAACTTATCGTTTTGCATAAAAGTGGATATCCACTCTTCTGCTGGCGGACAACTACTGCAACCTTGTGAGCTAAATAACTCAATCATTATTGGTGTTTTATCGTTGCTCTGCTTTTCAAACTGTCGATAGCTTTGAGCCTTTGCCGACACAGCAAAAATTGACACAAAAAATAACAGTGAAACGAACTTTAATCCAAACTTCATAATAACTCCTACTCACTTTTGTTATTTGACCAGTGAAGCACTAAATACATTTCAGTTGAAATATTGGACTAATTACTCAGGTCAATATTCTAGACAACCATAAATAAGAAGTACCAATGGACAAGTATCACCCAATAAAATGCGCACATTATGATCACATAGAATTAGCCTGTATTCGCCAGAGAGCATTATCAGTTGAGCTCATGTGCGGTGAAAAGGTTACGGGTAAAGCCATTAACGTTGAAGCCAGCGCCAATAAGTGCGAATGGTTAACAATAGAAACATCCAGCCAACTTCGAAAAATTCGTTTAGACAAAATTGTAGTAATTCGACACCAGCAAGAAGGCATCGCCCCACTGGCACTTAAATAGTTTGACAGCAGTCAGCTATAATTCAGTTATTCCTCCATAGGATGGAGATTAAAAGCAAATGGAAAAAGCAATGAAACTATCAATAGTTACAACAGTAATGCTCTTTTGTGTTTCTTCTACAGTGTGGGCACATGACGACAACCAAGATGCGGAAGTTCAAAAACTCAGACATGAAGTTCGAATGCTCAAAAAAGAGGTCCGCCATCTAAAGAGTGTCATCGCTAATGGCAGTTACGATAGAGGACCAAATATTCATATTGATGATGGCACCAAAGGCCAGTGGGGTTGTTATTTAGATGACATTACCGCCGGTGGTGTATACGGTACAGGTCGTACAGAAGCCGAAGCCAGAGGGAAGACCTTATCTTCTTGTAAAAAGAAAAGTGGTGCATGTTTCGATATGAACGTGAAATGCAATCGCTCTGATGAGTAAAGAATGAGAGGGAGCTACCTCCCTCAGTGTTTGTTCATTCAGAGACTAAAACACTCGGTATCGATTTAAGCTCTTGAGTTATCTTTTGCAACCACCTTCGTTATCAAAATATTGGTAACATCATCTAAAGTTCCTCACTAAACTACTTGTTTAGCTTGTTTTGGTAATGCCTCGCAATACGTTTTCAAACCACCCAGTAATTTGCCAAATGCTATTGATGCACCAAACCTAAACAATGGATATAGAGGATACGCCAACAGTTTAGGCTCAGGTCTAGCCACCCATGTTACCCTTGTACTTTTTGCACCTATGGCCAGTGCAGACATTTGCACCACATTTCGCTTAATTGGAACGACGGCTGAGACATTGATAGAAGTCACTTTAAAGGTCAGTTATTTTTCAGCATTACTATTACTGTAATAAAACTTCTTTTGCTTTGGTGCCATTGGGATTATCACTCAAGTGACAAATACGCCCTTCCATTGGCATACCACCACCTGATTTTTTCTCACCAATAGCATAAGAATGTGGAATTGGTCCCATCCAGAGATGGGCTTGGTCAAATTCAGGGCCAAGAATTTGCCATTCATCAGCTACAGGTCGATTGATTACAATTGATTTTGTGATTTTCATATCAACACCTCAAATAATGGGTTGAAGATTTGTCGTGCTGTTGAGGTGTAATGTAGAAGATTGGTGATTGGCTTTTTTGATATTTCTTGCTGTGTTTACTTTAACTTCGGGGAACAACAGGAAAAAAGAATTAATCCTTATTAATACTGTTCTCATGCCACCCAAGCGTCTCCAAAAGCAATTGTGTAATAAAGCCCACGTTGTTTGTAGCAATTTTAAAATATTCTGTTTAGAGAGAATATTAAGAATTGATTAATGAAACCTAGGGAATATTAACTTCTACTCATAAAAGCTGCATTCCAATTGTTGTTACTGCATCATTATGATGACGTAGCTAGAGGGTGGCATATGGCAAGCTTACACAGCACAATCGTAGCATCAAACAACAACATGTTTGAGACAGCTAAAGCTTCTGCTGATATGGCCTCTTTGCGCCCTGAAAAAACGGAAGGAGGCACGTCGTCGGTTACCTTTAAACTAAAAGGCTGTTGCAAATGTGCTACTTATACCGTTTCAGTAAATGATCAAAAACAGCTTCAAGTACAATGGCAATTAAAATTTTTCGGAAAAGTACTTGCGAGTAAAACGGTAACAAATGCAACGAATGGTTTTCGCTATAAAACATCTCAAAAGTTGATTCAGGCTGTAACCGCCTCAGAGAGTCTGGATAAAACGATTCGTTTTGAAACCATGAAAAAGCAACTTGACCAAAAAGGGTATACAAATGAATTCTCAAATTGGTTCAGAGAAGTTGTTGGATCAACCACTCAACAACCCGCTCTCTCGGGCTTACAACTTTGCTACCTGTTACGACATCCAAATATTACTGACAAACAAATGCTCAAATTAATTGAGCAATTAACATTGTGTCATTCCAATAACAAATATATCGAAGATATGGCTAAATATTTGTCGCCAAAACAACAAAAAATGCTGATTGAGCAGCTTTTAAAAGCCCCTAAAAATTATAACGTGGTGATAAAACTATTATATGCGCTACCCAATGAGCGTCATGGTACGATTATCATAAAACCTTTTGCATCATGCGTAAAATTTGCTGAAAAATTAGATGCAAAGCAGTTTCGATTGCTTTGCGTTTCTCTAGATTATCAACAATCCATAGCCTTGTTACAAAGAGAAGGCACATGCGCAGACTTAAGAGAATCAGAAATTAATCAGTCTTCACTAATAAATAAGAAGTTTGCTGTGTTGAAGAAGGAAGCAGCTTTGGCTAAACGGACAATTAATGGTGATGGTGATATTGACTTAGGAAACTTCCCCAGCCCTCTTTATCAAGATCCTAAAGAACGAGCCACAAAAACCCAAGGATCAACGTTGCAACTAAAATTGACTGCTCTGCAAGGCCATTTGAATATAAATCTAGATGAAGCACTCAGAGAGCTGAATACTTTTACAAGTACAGAAATAGCTTTGATGCTTCCATCACTTACTGTTTCTGGTTTTATAACAAAAATCATTGATTCAATTCCCGATGAAAAGCTAGCAATCATTATGCAGCTTCAGCAAGCAAATTCTTTAAATACAATATTAAGTGAAGCATCTACAAGCTCTCAAGCTGTTTTGTCAAAGTTGACACAGCTCAGCTGTAGATGCAGGCAATTGGCAAGCTGCACAGAATCAGGTATCGATTATCAAGCCAGAATAGAAAGAAGAGAGAGACAAGAGTTTCAAGAGGCATTTGATGCTGAAGTTTTAAATGACGGCAAAGCACTTAGTTAAAACAATGAAAGAAAAAATACATCTACTTTTACTTCTTATACAATACAACGGCCTCCTGTGATAAGGAGGCACAAACTAGGAAAGTTTATCTACCGTCTTCAGCACGACGCTTTTTAAAGTCTGAATCCATTAACCACTTTGGCCAATCATCATTATTGGCGAGCTTGATAAGAATATTACTGATCAAAGTTAAGTCTTGTTTTACCCCACCTAAATTCCACGATGACGAGTATGTATCCGCTTCTTTATGATACTTATGCGCAATGTAATCAGGGTCTGTATCCCCGAGACTCATGAACAACAATCCAGGCACACCAGCTTGCGCTAATGCGAAATGATCTGAACGGAAAAACAAACCATTTTGCGGACGAGGATCAGGCTTCACAAATCGATTTTGAGCTTTTGCAGCATCTGCCAAATAATGCTCTAATTCCGACATACCGTTACCATAACGCAAAATGTAATCAACACCTTGATTGACGTTCATACCATCAATATTGAGAAAGGCTACAATATCTTTGGTCGGAACGGGTGGTGCTTTTGCAAATTGCTGTGCACCAATTAACCCGGTTTCTTCTGCGGTAAAATTAGCAAAAAGAATATTACGCTTGAATGGTTTGTTTTTAGCCATAGCTTTTAAATTGCGCGCCAAGTCTAAAACGCCAGCACTGCCTGACGCATTATCGACAGCGCCATGATAAGTATGTACTTTGCCTTTACTGTCCGTTATCTGTCCCAAGTGATCCCAATGCGCTTGCATGACGACGGTTTCATTTGTGACGGTTTTAGCTGGTAATTTAGCAACCACATTATAAGACGTGGCCTTTTCTATTGTATTATTTATCGTTAAATTCGCAGCAAGCTTCAAGTCAACGGCTTTAAATTTATTCGTGTCAGCTTTTTGTTTTAACTCATCAAAATTAAGCCCTGCTTCTTTAAAGATTTTTTGTGCAGTTTGATGTTGAATCCATCCCATTACTGCAACTTGATCTTGGTTATCATGAGCATCAATTAAAGTTAATTTGCTACCGCTATTTGAGTTTCTAACCACTCCCCAACCATATGCCGCAGGTGCCGTTTCATGAACAATGAATACTGCTTTGGCACCTTGTCGAGCGGCTTCCTCATACTTGTAGGTCCAGCGACCGTAGTATGTCATCGCATTACCAGTAAACAATTTAGGATTTTGAGTAGCAAAACCTGGATCATTGACCAATACAATGACAGTCTTACCTTTAACATCAAGGCCTTGATAATCATTCCAATGGTATTCAGGTGCGTTAATCCCGTAACCAACAAATACAACATCACTCTGTTTTAATGCAATGGTTTTACTGATCCTTTGCGTTCTCGCCGTAAACTCTATTAGGTTTTTAAACGACTCATGACCAACCTTAAGTGTCATATTTTGATCGGGTGTGATCTTTGCCATAGGCACGGGTTGTAGATATTTCCCTTTATATCCAGGCGCTAAACCCATTTTTTTATAAGCACTCACTAAATAGTCTGTCGTCAGTGTTTCTTGTGGGCTCAGTGGTGCTCGACCAGCAAATTTAGTCGAAGACAGCGTTTTTACATCTTGTCGATATTGTTGTTCGTGAAATTGATAGTTAGATGCTGCGACGGTAAAGCTCGTCATTGCAAATAATCCTAGAAGAAAACTCGATTTCATAGCAGTAATGTCTTGTGTTGTTGAAGAGTTTTACTGACCTTATCACTTTGACTTGTAAGAAGGGTCAGCACCGTATTGATTTAATTATTTCGGTTCAAAAGTAAAAGATTGTCCTGCAACGGAAGCCTCAACCATGAAACCGACTTTAGGAATAATATAAATTGACATGCCATTTACATAGGAGCCAACTGATGTTTGAGCGCCGCCTGATTGACCTGCACCGGCAGAGTTTCCCGTCGTTCCAGCTTGTGCAGAAGCGCCTAAATTAACCACAATCGCAGAGGCTTGAGCATTGAGTTCAAAGTTACCCTTAATAAATTTGTCATAGGCGGATTTGTCTTTAAAAAAGATGATTTCACTGTACTCTTGAGCGCCAAATTGAAATCCGATTGAAGCTTGAGTGATTTTTGAGACTCCGATAAATGTACCTTGCTTGTATACTCGACCTTTACCGTAAGCTCCGCCAACAACAAAACCTGCTTTCCCTACACTGGGGAACAACGCGTATCCATAAGCAGAATTAATGTATTGGCTTGTTTCTGTTGCATGAGAAAAATTGTCGAGCGCATTCGTATACTCATCCGCTGCGAAGGCTGAATTTGCGGTAAAAAGAACGAAGCATAAAAGCCCTGTAAAACGTTTAATTGATTTAATAAACATCACTACCTCCAAACAAAATAGGTTTATTTCTTATCTTTAAAAATCGTGGATAAAAAATCCTTTTCTTCAGTATCGAGTAAATCAGTGTGCCGCTTATCTTTTTTATCATAATTCTGGGCAATTAAGCCATTTTGATATGCGATTACCGTCAGTTGCTGCAAACGATATATGGCGAGTACGTATAGTGTGATCAACAAATTAAACCGAGTAAGCGTTTGGGTGATCAGCCAATATTGGTCTCCAAAAACAAATGGAAAACTCGCTAATAGGCAGCGTATTAACCAGTTAATAATGATCGCTACCGCTAATACTAAAAGCCATTTAAGCTTTAAGTCGTCTATAGCCGTTCTAGGCAAAACAGATTCAATATGCCTTTTAAGTCGCATCACCCTAATGATGGCAAAAAAGTACACTACCGTTTGAGTAAGCAGCAATGTAGGCAAGGTCATGCCTAACAATGAAAACGTATTAATATTACTGATCTTAACCGTCTCACTGACCAAAAATGCCTGAGTATTAAAGTGAGTTAAGGTAAAGAATAAAACAACCAATGCGACAACCAATGCTGGCATATAATGCCAAAATAAAGATTTACTATTGAAGACGACTTGGCAATTCAATTCCGACTTACAATACAGATACAAGAGCGGCATCAACAAGAAGTACATTGGCGTTATCATCGCCAGTACGATATGAATAGGCAAAGGGGCATTCTGCTTACTGATAATTCCAGTAAAGAAATATAATGATAATGTCACGAAAATAGCTACCACTATCATTTGTTGCGATCGATTTGACGAGGATGGCTTTAGCCACAGTAAAGCAGCAAGAACTGCGCAGTGAAGTCCTCCAAGTAAAGACAGCCACCAATAAGCTTGTTGAAAAAACTCAGATATCGACTCCAAAATCCCCCCCAAAAAGCAGATAAATGACCTAAAAACTCGATTTAACGCAAAAAAAAACAATATTTTTTAGTAATTAGTTAATAAAAGGTAATAAAACACTTGCATTTAGTGTGCTCAATGCTCTAAATATAGCCACCGTAGGATGATAATTCGACAATTTTATATCATCTTAAACACATATTTATAAATAGCTACTAGGGGACAGGACTGTGAAATTTGTGCTGCTACTTATCATTGTTGGCGTTTTCGTTTTTCTTTATATGCGCAAAAACAACGAAAAAGACAATAAAACAATGACAGAGGATACTAACCAAACTCATTCGGAGGCTGAGACAGAGCAAGTGGCTGATGTTGAGCCAGTTAAAGTAGCTGAACCAGAAGTCGCTTCAACCCAAAATACTGTTGAAGAAAATGAGCCTTTAGCCGTTGTAGAAGAAACTCTAGAAGTCGCTGAACCAGAACCAGTGCAGGAAGAGGCAAGCTCAGTACAACTTGATTGGGCCAATACCAACCTCACTAAAGCACTAGAGCTACAAAATACGGCGTCTAACGCAGAAGAAACTTACTCTGCCATCACTGTAGCTATTTCTGAGTGCTATAAGCAGCGAAAATCTCAACAGTATCTGATTTATGGCTATTCGCTAGCAAGCGAGTATGAAAAAGCATTTGAACAGTATCTCGCATATCGTAGCGAAAACAACATTGAGTCTGTTATTAAAGGCACAGCATTTATGCAATTAGCCACCTTAGCTCAAGATAATGGTAACTTCGAACAGGCGATTGAAGTATGTAACAAAGCCATTGCTCATGAGTTAACAGACGGAACCGTTACCGGTTTTGCTGGCCGCATTAAGCGGATTGAAAAAGCGAAAGAAAAAGCCTCAGCATAACCAGCCAAATCCGAGTATAATCTCCTAGATATACTGTTAAATTATACTCGGATTATTTTGACTGCTCCAATTTCTCTTCACTCCGTCCAGCTTGATTTCAAAAGTAAAAACGTATCATTCATTGCTGATATTGAGTTTGAACAATTCGATGCGTTTGCCGAATCTTTTGCGGCATTAATAGACTCCCGAATCATCCAACGTCATTGGGGAGCAGACAGGCATCAATGGTTACTCGAATTCGAAGGCTGCTTTTTTACCTTAAATTATGAATTCTATGCCGATGTTTGTTGGTTACACGTAGAGCATGAAAACGATTGGGAAACGCTAGAGTATTTAGCCAGTCTAATATCGAAAGTAAACCATGTTTGTCCTAGGAGTAATGCGAGTGAACACTAATCAACCTTCAGGTATGGATCATCACAGTGCTGAGTTTGATTATCGTGCATTGACCCCCGATTTAATTCTTGATGCAATTGAAAGTATTGGCATTTACCCTGAAAGCGGTTTATTAGCCCTGAATAGCTATGAAAACCGTGTTTATCACTTTCGTTGTGATCATGGTAAAAAGTACGTCGTCAAATTTTATCGACCTGAGCGCTGGAGTACAGAGCAAATTATAGAAGAACATACGTTCTCTTATGAAATTGCCGAGGCAGAAGTACCACTCGCATTGCCACTGACCATTAACCAACAAACATTACATGAGTACAAAGGTTATCGGTTTGCGCTATTCCCTTCTATGGGAGGCAGAAACTTTGAAGTCGATAATCTAGAGCAATTAGAAATGGTTGGTCACTTTATTGGCCGCTTGCACCAATGTGGTAAAAGTAAGCGTTTTAATTACCGTCCAGCCTACACGCCACAATCTTTGGGTGACGATTCGATTGATTGGCTTAAGCAATCAGGCCATATCCCTAGCTCATTAGAAACCGCTTTCTTTACGATCACCGAGCAAGTATTGACCGCCAGTAAACAAATTTGGCAGAAACAAAGTCCAACTCAATTTCGATTACACGGTGACTTGCACCCAGGAAATATTTTGTGGACACCTGACGGGCCGGGCTTTGTTGACTTAGATGATGCTCGTTCAGGCCCAGCGATACAAGATTTATGGATGATGCTCACCGGGGATCGTCCTCAAAAAGTCATGCAACTTGAGATTTTGCTTGAGGCTTATGAAGAATTTTGTGACTTTGATACAAAAGAATTAGCGCTCATCGAACCGCTTAGAGCCATGAGAATGCTCTATTACAATGCATGGATTAGTCGTCGCTGGCAAGATCCCGCCTTTCCTATGCATTTTCCTTGGTTCAATACTGAGAGATATTGGGAAGATCAAATTTTAGCCTTTAAAGAGCAACTAGCAGCGTTAGATGAAGCACCTTTAAGCTTGATCCCATATTAAAAGCAATCTGCTTCATTTCGATGAAGCAGATTTTTCTATCCACTTTACGCCCTACCGATTATCGACAAAGCAAAAACCATTACTTTCAATAGCTTAATAAGAACACAGCTTTAGTAGGTGATAAATTGTAAAGCACTATACCTTTTAACGAACAGAAACACTTGGTATCAACCTACTGCCGAAGTTAAACATCTATCTCATTTTCTGAAATTCCATCGAGTTATAGAGCAGGCTTTAATTTACCGCTATACTGATTAAATTCATAAACCACTTGAGTTATAACAATAAAAGGGTTTATGTTAACGACCAAATAATTGAAGTCTGTTTTTTAGTCAGTAGGAAAAACAATGAAGAAGATACTTTTAATGGCTGCAGCGCTATTGCTTGCACCAATGCTTTCTCAAGCTGCAACAGTGTATAAAGAAGGCGTTCACTACAGCGTTATCAACCAAGGACCTAAAACGAAAACACCGGAAATTAAAGAGTATTTCTCTTTCTTGTGCCCTCATTGTTTTCAGTTTTATCTAAATGTACTTCCTAAACTTGAAAAGCAGCTACCTAAAGGTGTTAAGTTCACTCAGTCGCACGTCGACTTTTTAGGCGGTGATATTGGTAAAGACTTAACCCGTGCTTTTGCTATTGCTGAGCTTTTAAATGTAAAACATAAAATCGAAGGTGCTTTATTTAACGACATTCATGTTAAGCGCCAACGTATTTTAGGCATGAAGGATATCCGTAAGATATTTATCGCCAACGGCGTTGATGCTAAAGAGTTCGATTCAGTGGTTAATTCGTTTGCAGTCAATGCACGTGTTGCTCAAATGGCTCGTGATGCGAAAGACGATCAAATTAACGGCGTACCAGAATTGGTCATCAACGGTAAATATAAAGTACTTAAAAAAGAAATTAAAACCTGGGATGATTTCATTAACATCGCAGTTTGGGTTGCTAAAAATAAATAAATTTAACCATTGATTGAAAAAGGAGCTTAACGGCTCCTTTTTTGTACGTGTTTGTTTGTGTTATGTTAAGAGAAAATGAACAAGGAAACGTATAATGAAAAAATGGTTTTTAGCACTGACCCTTATGATTTCTTTTGCGAGCGGAGCAAAAGACTTTACAGAAGGCACGCATTACTCAAAATTAGATACCCCACAGCCAACCGCTTCACCAACCATCACAGAATATTTCTCATTTTTTTGTGGTCACTGTTTTCGGTTTTCAACATCAACAGCCCACACGTTAAAAAGTAATTTACCCGAGTCCATTAAATTCAGACAAGTCCATACGTTTATCCCCAATCATGTTACTGAGGATTTAACGAAAGCCTACGTTTTAGCAGAGCGTTTAGGGAAAGAGAAACCTGTCGAATCTAAAATTTTTAATTCAATTCATGTAAAAAGAAAGCGTCCCACCAATGCAGGTGATGTGGAGAAGATGGTGATAGATGCAGGGATAAGCCCTTCGAACTATAAAGAAGTCAATGCCTTTACCATCAGAGCAACCGTTGCAAAGCAAGGCGCTGAGATAAAAAAGCTTGGCATAACCACTATTCCAGATTTAATTGTTAATGGGCGCTATCGTATTCACCGTCCATCGCTCAAATCCGATGACGATTTAGTCGAATTAATTCAATATCTTGCAAGTAAATAAAAATTAATGAGTGTAACACTGGAAACTTTTATACAATTCTTCTGTCCAATAAATGCAGACAATAAAGACACGTATGTCATGAGGTGTAACAATGAGAAGATTTCCGGTTTACGCTCCTAAATTAATTGCTAAGCACGTTCGAATTTTTGCTAGCGGAGCCATTTGGGTTAAAGATCTAGGTGTACTTCACTTTAAGCAAGGGCAATTGCTGATGCCGCGATGGTGTCGCCCAAGAGTAAAGCAAGCGATCTCTGAAATGAACTCTTTGATCAGTTTGTCTAAAGAACCCGCTTTTTGCTCTTAATTTTCCCTCTTAAAAAAATTATGCAGCGATAATCGCTGCATAATAGAAATTAAAAATAGAATTACTCGCTGATTTCATCATTAAGTAAACCTACTAGACCGTTTACTTTATCATTCCAAGAACTTAAATCTTGTTTCAACTTTTCATTTTCAGTGTTTAATTCAGAGTTCTCTTGCTTTAACTCGTCAATTTCCATCTTTTGTAATTCAATGGCTTCTAATGCATTCTGGATTTTAGATTCCAGCTTCGATAATAATTCTAAACTCATGGAAATCCCTATAATTGCTGGGTGATGGCTAGATTTTAACAGTGGTTTAGAGTTGATTAACAGCGAAAAGTGCCCTTATTCGTAAAAAATTACACTTATCCCCTCTGAAAGTATCTATTCGTAACCATAAGCGGTGAAACATAAGCTCGACAACTCTGGTCTGATTCACGGTATACTTAAACTGACATCAATGAATAATTTTCAAAATGAATGAATTACTGATACTTAGCCCACTTATTCTCACTCTGATTCTGGCGTTAACTCTGCGTAATACGCTCTTAGCATTAGGTTTAGGGACGCTTTTTGGCACTTTAGTATTAAATCATTTTACATTTTCATCGAGTTTTAATTATCTTTCCGAGCTTCTCATTAAGCAGTTTTATGACAAGCAACAATGGCAAGCTTGGCATATCAATATCATCTTAACCATGTTTATGCTTGGCATCATGACTAAGATGTTGTCGCAAAGCCATGCTGTTGAATCTTTCTCTCATTGGCTGCAATTGCGCATCAAAAATCAACGTCAGGCTAGAATAGGTGTGATTTTCCTTGGTTGGTTTGTCTTTATTGATGGCTTATTCAGTTGTTTAGCGGTCGGTAATGTTTGCCAACCGTTGAGTGAAAAGTATCGTATATCCTCTTCTCGTTTAGCCTACTTTGTAGACTCGAGCGCTTCTCCTGTGACTTCGCTGATCCCCTTATCCAGCTGGGGACCCTTTGTCATTGCCCTGCTCGCAAGTTTGTCCTTTTTACAGGGAAATCCATTCAGTAATTTTATCGACATCGCTCAAATGAACTTTTATGCCATTATCACACTGCTGATTTCACTCTATGTAGCGTGGTCAGGCATTGGGTTTGATGATAAAAACCAAGACATTACGTTTGAACATTCTGAATCAGAAGCCAAAGGTTCACCATGGTTATTGATCATTCCTATTTTAAGCCTGTTAATTGGCTCAATCGTGTTAATCGTGTGGTCAGGATACAATGCATCAAACAGCCCGCATTTAAGCGATTGGATTGTAAACGCAAACATCGGTGAAACCATGCGTAATGCAAGCTTATTTTCAGCACTGATTACATTTATACTTCTAATTAAAGATAAAGTCAGAGCTAGCGTTTTGTTCAAATCAAGTTGGTTAGGGATCAAAACCATCAGCTTTGCCGTGACCATTTTGATTTTCACATGGCTAATCGGAGCGATAATCAAAGAGCTTCAAGTCGCAAAACTACTTGCGAGTTGGTCTGGGTTGTATTTATCTAAGTATTATCTTCTTAGTGGCTTGTTCGGTTTATGTGCGTTAATGGCATTTGCTACTGGTTCAAGCTGGGGCACGTTTGCCATTATGATCCCTATTGGCGGAGAAATTGCCCACATCATTGATCCAGATATGCTGATACCTGCACTCAGTGCTGTCATGGCAGGATCTGTTTTTGGAGATCATTGCTCACCTATTTCAGACACCAGTGTATTAAGTGCCACCAGCAGTGGCTGCGAACCTTTTCAGCACGTCACCACACAATTACCCTTTGCGTTAATTGGTGCACTCAGTGCCTTTATTGGCTTCCAATTGCTCAACTTCGAAGCACCGTATTGGCTGGCACTGTTTGCCGTCATTATGAGTGCTTACATCGCTATTCGTTGGTGTTATCGACCGAATGCTGCAGTCTCATTTCAGAATTAATTTTCCAAGCCAGTAGTGCGGAAACTAATAAGCAGCAACCGCACACTTTAAACAAGAGATAAAAGTCCATTGTTTGAGTGAAAATAAACACAATGCCATATCCCATTATGGCTTGTGTTGTTGCAAAGGATATTGTCATCCATCCCCAAACTTGTTTGTGATGGGCTCGACCTACAACGTCGAGTGTTACTGCAGAGACTAATGAAACAACACCGGAAGTCAGCCCACCAACAAATAATGAAGACAGCATCAATGCCCATGTATCAGTTGAATAGAGAGGTAAAAATACGGCGACAGATTTACATACAAATGCGCCAATGAGCACCCTTTCTAACCCAACTTTATCACCCAAATACCCCGTCAGATAGGGTCCAATGATGGCTCCAACGCCAAACATAACCCAATAAAAACCTCCGTCCATGAAGCTCATATTGAGATCTTGAACAATAAAGTTTACCCAATATATCGTGTGTGCGAGAAAACCAACGGCATCAAGCGCATAAGCAGCTAACAACATCACAACCACTTTTTTATGAGGACTGTTGGTCAATGTGTATGCTTCTTTGGTCTGTTGATGTTCAGAGCCATTATTTAATTGATTGAGTGGAACCCAAAATCGCCATGAAAATAATGTAAAAAACAAAGCCGCTGAACCGAGCCCTAACCATGCTGATGAAAGACTAATGTCTAATAAGCGTGGAACAATGTAGCCAGAAACAACAACCCCGAGACCAATTCCAGAAAATATCGCACCACTTACCCTTGCTTTGTATTCTGGTGCTGTTCGATAAAAAATATAACCAGGTGCAATGATCGTAAGCCACGCACCAGCGATCCCGGCCCACAAACGACAAAAAACAAACCATGGATAGGTAAACGGATTAAAACAGCCAAAATACACAATGGTAATGATCACCATCGATAATTTGATTGTGTTAGCAGAGCCAAATTTTTCTGATAAGCGATGGGCTGTGATTCCCCCGATCAAATACCCCAATAATGTTGACGACCCCAAATATCCAGTTAACGCCTCGCTATACCAATCATGACTCACCATTGCAGGAATTAATGGTACAAACGCAAAACGACCTATTCCCAAACCAATAATTGTTGTACAAATGCCGCAAACACCCGCCCAATATATATTGCTGTATTTATAGTTGTTGTCTTCGTTCATACCCACCTGCCATAAAGAGCTGTGATTTAAGCATGGTTACAGTTGACCAAAAATCAAGCAACTACATTGTTAGCATCTATACTTGGTTTGAAGTAATTTAAAAGGATTTTCGAAATGCAAAAAGTTCGCTGTATTGGGCTTATAAGTTGTATTGCAGCTACAGCCTTTATCGCCGCTTGTCACGACAGTGACAAGGACAAAAAAAACGTCATCTCAGAAAAAAATACTAAATTTCTGTATACCAGCACCAACAGCAGTATTGCGAGTGAAGGTAATAAGGTTATTGGTTTTAAAATTGCTGAAGACGGCTCATTAACTGAATTCGATCATTTTCCAACAGGTGGCATTGGTGATGCCGATGATGGAGACTTCGATGCTCAAGGCGCAATGCGCGTGATCGGCGACAAATTATTGGTGATTAATGCAGGAGAATCTACGCCTGAGCTTGATGATAGAGTCATAGCAGGAAATGGCTCCATCAGTGTATTTCAAATCGATGACATCACTGGCGATCTTGCTCGAATTGACCAGCGTCCTGATGTTGCCGGTGTGCACAATATGGATTCTTTCGGTCTTCGCCCTGTTACTTTAGATTCGCTCACTGTTGACGGGACGACTTGGGTTGTCGTCGGTAACCAAACAGACACTGAGCACTGCATTACACCAGCAGAAGTGAACCCGACCCTAGAAACCTGCTTAGGCCATGGCACAGAAAACCTCGGTGAGTACTTTCAACGTGTCGCCTCTAAGCAAGCTTACAGAAACATCTATCTGTTTAAGTTTGAAGGTGGTGTATTAACCCCCGTCAAAAAACTTGCTGACTACGACGCTAGAGTGAGCGGTCCAGCTCAAGTAAGTTTCAGCCATGACGGCACTAAATTAGCTGTAACGACCATAGGCATCGGCCATATCAGCCAAGTCTCAAATAAGAACTTACAATCGCCTGCACGCACTTATGTATACGATGTAACTGCCAATAGTGATAATTTCAGCATTGATAATGCACGTTGGTTTGGTAATCAAAGTATTGCCGTTTCAGTTGGCTTTAGCTGGTCGAGTGATGACGAATATATTTATGTTTCTAATGCCATTCTTGCTGAAGGTTTTACCAACTACAGTTTAATGTCATTAGATGTTTCAAATACCGACACTGTATTCACGAGCGATGATAACTCTACCCCTTCGGGTGATGGTGGTATTTCAATTACATTAAATTCACAAGCAGATGATCGACCAGCAGCATGTTGGACATGGCTAACTCCAAAAGATGAATACCTATTTGGTGTCGCCTTTAGAACGAATTTAGTACCTAGCTATCAAGTTGAAGGCGCCATGCTCTCTCGTATTCAGGAAGTGAAACGAAGGAACATTGATGTTCATGACTCAAAAGATATTTACGTGTCTGGAAATGGAAAAACCTTGTATGTACTCGGTGGTTTACAAACGCATACGGTTTCAATCTTTGATCTAGAAAGCGGCTTTTTAACAGAAAAAGTTGGCTCACCTCTGCAAGTTAAAGCCTCCATTAACCCTGATACAAATGAAAACAGACCCAACACTGAGCACTTCTATTTAGGTATTGCTGGTTACCCGAATTACTACACTGGCTTTTAATCTTATACCTAACCAAAGCCGCATTATTGCGGCTTTATTCTATAGGAACTAATCATGACATCATTAGTATTTAAACACGGCTTATTAGCATCTTTGTTTGTGTTTATTATTGGCTGTAATACAGACTCAGACAAAAAGCCTAACCCACCCATTAAGCCAGCAGATGAAACCAAATATTTATACATCAGCACTAATGATATTGATGGTAATCAAGTGGTTGGATTCAATATTAGTGATGATGGAACCTTAACGGAGTTTGTCTCCCCTTTTGATACAGGCGGTTTCGGGGACGCTGATGATGGTGATTTTGATGCTCAAGGTGCAATACGTATTATTGATGACTACTTAATTGTCGTAAACCCAGGGGAAACGACTAACGACCCCAGCATTGTCGAAGGCAATGGGAGTATTAGTGTCTTTGCAATCAATCCTGATGATGGTCAATTAACCCTCATGGATCAAAATGACACTATGTCAGGGATACAAAACATTGATTCAGGTGGTGTACGTCCTGTCAGTTTGGATTTTACAACAATAAATGGCAAAACTTGGGTTGTTGTAGGTAATATGCAAGACGGTCCACTTTGTGTGACCCCATCACAAACAAATGATCTTGAATCCTGTACAGATCAGTATAATCGACCGCTATCTGACTACCTTAACGATAATGAAGATCAACAACGTAGTGTTAATTTATTCCAATTCAGCAGTGGAAAATTAACCTTTGTTAGCAATATCGATAACTACTCACCTGAAGTAAGTGGTTCAGCACAAGTCAGTTTTAGCCCAGATAAAACCAAACTTGCTGTGACCACGTTGGGGATAGGCTATGACGCTTATGCATCACAAGAGTTACAACTTCAAACTCCAGCACATACCTTCGTTTACGATATTTCAACAGCCAGTAATGGCAATTTATCATTCAGCAATCGCCGATATTTCGCCAACCCTAAAATCGCTTTTTCGATTGGTTTTAGCTGGTCGCCTGATAGCCGCTTTTTGTATGTTTCCAATGCCATATTGCAAAGCGATGCGACTGAAGCAGAAGTAATGACTTTAGACACTCATGATACGCGTAACGTATTTACTAGCGATAAACAGTCCATTCCAACAGCTACTGGACCAATATCGATGAATGAGGATGATGCAACTTGCTGGACATGGATTACGCCAAATGGGACACGCTTATATGCCATTGCAGCAAACACCAACAAAATCGCCAGCTTTCAAGTTAGCGATAACGGTGCTCTAACCTTGGAACATACGACTCATCGTCAACGTGCTTTCGAACCAGAGTCTACTGATGTTTTTGTCACTGCTAACCAGAAAAACATGTATGTCGTTGCTAATGTCGGTAGCTTTTCGATTGCAATGTTCGATATCGATGCAAACGGTCAACCACTAGAAAAGTCTGAATCGCCTTTAACAGTCAAAGCCTCAAGAATCGATAATCAGGAACCTGATGCTACTAAAACGTTTTATTTAGGGATTGCAGGTTACCCTAATTACTATACCGGTTTTTGATTTCGAACGAACCATTTACCCTGCAACCATAATAACTTCGGTATAATGGTGTAAATTGTAACTAAGTTGTTCATCTCGTGATTCAAATTTTTTTTACTAAAATTCATACCACAGTATCAGGTGTTGAAAGATTATGTGTCCATGTTTACGGCACAAGTGATCAACACTGTAATAAATTGTGTGTAATTAGCCCAAAAAAGGGGTGGTAGAACATGCTTAAAATTTCTAATTCCATCACTCTTGCAAGCTGGGAGATAGAGTTAAATGCGATTCGGTCTCAAGGGAGCGGAGGCCAGCGAGTTAATAAAGTTGCGACGGCTATTCATTTGAGGTTCGACATTAAAAGCTCAACATTGCCTTTATTTTATAAAGAAAGATTACTTAAACTTTCAGACAGTCGTATTACTGATGATGGTGTAATTATCATTAAATCACAATCTCATCGAACTCAAGAAATGAATAAAGAGGACGCATTAAACCGTCTCAAAGAACTCATTTTATCTGCTACTGTAATACAAAAAGTAAGAAGAGCAACGAGACCGACTAAAAGCTCACAACGTAAGAGAATGGATAGCAAAACAAAGAAAGGCCAAACGAAAGCGTTGCGCCAAAACAAAATCAAGTTTTAACCAAGGTTTGATTCTGAATCAACAGCAGATTATGCTGTGCTGTATAGCTTGGTAAAAATGGAAGAGCAATGAAAAAAGTTCTACTGGTCAACGGACCAAATTTAAATCTATTAGGCACCCGCGAACCGCAGCATTATGGTAACCAAACGTTGGCTTCAATTGTATCTTCTCTTACAGAGCAAGCACAATTAGCTAATATACATTTAGACCATATCCAGTCCAATGCAGAGCATGAATTAATCAATGCGATTCATCAAACCGACGCTGAATTTATCATCATCAACCCTGCCGCCTACACTCACACAAGTGTCGCATTACGAGATGCTTTAACTGGGGTGAAAATCCCATTTATTGAGGTCCACCTCTCTAATGTTCATGCTCGTGAGCCATTCCGCCATCATTCATACTTTTCAGATAAAGCAGTAGCGGTTATCTGCGGGTTAGGCGCAAAGGGCTATCATTATGCTCTTGATTTTGCGATGGAGTCATTAAGCAGCCCACTGTAAAGTTAGCGCCAACTAACTGGCAGTTTAACCTGTGACCATAAATCTGAGCAGAGCGCTTCATGTTCGTACCAATCTCCTTGCTCAATCCATTTCACAAGGTTGTCTCCAACTTTCGGATACTTTACAGGCTCAGGAGATGACTTTTTTAACCATCGACTTAAACTATCCTCATCCAGCTTTTTCATGGCATCGGCCGCCGCAAGTAGTTCAAGTGCGGCCACGTTAGACAGTTGCTCAAATTGACCCAGTAAAGGTTTAACTAATATTTTCTTTCCCAAGGTTAATGCTTCACTGACCAACTCAAAACCTGCATTACACACCACGCCACCACATGAAGCGAGATTTTGTTTAAAGCCAACTCGGTCAAAGCCATGCCAGATGATATGTGAAGGTAATTCTACGCTTGGCTGTTCTGCGTGATAGATCAAAAACTGGTAATCATCAAACCTTAATAAGAATTTTACAATAGCGTTAGGCGACTCAAATGGCAAGTAAACCAATACCTTATGATTATATTCAGCCTTTACTTCACCCACATCCACAAATGGTGGCAGAATAGGAAAACCAAAATGATGCCAGTGACAACCGAGAGCGATCTCCACTGGCGCAAAATGATTTACGAAGATATCGTTAAACCAATTTCTCCCAACTTTAGGCACATCATGTTTCATCGCCGCTTGGTGGCTAATGCTGATTGATGGAACGCCTTGACGCTTTGCAGCCCAAGCTGAAATAGGTTCATAGTCATTCAACACAAGATCATAGTCATTAAGATCCAGTGAATCGATGTCTTTGAGGATGGAAGTAGAAAAGTTACTGGAAACGGTTTTGGAAACATCTATCCGTCCCGCTTTGGTTTGAAAAGTCATGCCTCGCATAACTTGATAATCACCAAATGGCGCCATATCGAAAAAACCATCAGTTTCTCTGCCGCTGAACATATAATCGACATGAATGTCAGATTTTTTAAGTGATTCAGCCATGACTCTTGCACGGCTTAAATGCCCATTCCCTGTACCTTGGACACCATAAAGAATTCGCATCTATCATCCTTCTGCCCCCAGAGAAAATGAACAGAAGCTTCATTTTTCTAGCGACAATTATCCGGCAACATAGGTAATTGCTATCATGACTGATGAAACACCTAATATTGCGCCAGCAAAAACATCGGTTGGATAATGGACTGCGAGTGCGACGCGAGATACACCAATTGCAACTGCCCAAACAAACCATATCAACCCAACTATTGGGAATACCACGAACACAGCACTGGCCATAACAACGGCACCTGCGGTATGCCCTGAAGGTAAACTAAATTTGTCTGAAGGTTCGAAATCTGCACTCAAGCCTTGAAAAGCATGACATGGGCGAACACGTCGAATGCCATTTTTGAGTAATAGATACAAAGGCAACTCGATAATAAAGCTCATCATTAACAAGTTGAACAAAGACTGGCCTTTGGGATGAAGCAATAAACATGCGACTGAAAACAGCGCATAAATATGCCCATCACCACTGGCTGACACCCGTCTTACTAAAGACTTTAAACCCAGTAGTCGAGTTTGACGGACAACCCAGTAGAAGCTATCTCTATCCCATTCATTAATAATCTTGAGCATTCGATTCACTCCACGCCTCAGACAAGCTAAATATAGTCAAGAGATATGACGCTTGGGTTAAATATCAACGAAAGATTTATGACAGCAAAAGGCCGTAATGAGTAACCCCATTACGGCCTTTAAAATTTTTTATCGTTTAAAGCTTAAGCAACTGCAGGCTTTAACGCACCTTCACGGTACATTTTTACTAAATAGTAAACATTGATGCAGGCAATGAATGCATTCATACCAGCTACAGGCCAAGCTTCGATTAACACACCATAGCTAGAAAATAATGCACAACCAATAAAGTTCAAAACACGTAGCTTCACGATGTCTTTCATCATTAACGAAATAGCTACCATCACTGATGCTAGATAACCTAGGATTTCTACGTAGTTTAATGATTCCATCTTACACCTCATAGCTGCTCATTATCTTCCCAGATCTAAATGGGGAATCCTTACCCCTAGAGCTTTTTTAAATTTAATAACTCGATTGGGTATATGCTAACAAAGGCAGCCCAAAGCACGTAATAAAAAAACGTAAATAAATGACACTCGTCATATTTAAAATATTTTCTGCGAACAAGTAGACGAAATTTAACCAATGTTATTTGCTTGTTAATGCTTTTTTGAGGTAGGGCTTAGTGAAAGCTTTAATCTTCTTGAGATCAATCAAAATTTTGTAGAATTCGTCAATGAGATTTCTGCATTTTGCTGTTTTTTGTGTTTATACTGGGTCCATAGTAATTAAGCGAGTACTCGTAGGAGAGAAATATGGAATACAACACTTCAGAGCTTTGTGACATGTACTTAGATGTTGTTGATGTTGTCGAGCCAATGTTCAGCAACTATGGCGGATGCAGTTCATTTGGTGGTTCCATTGTGACCATTAAATGTTTTGAAGATAATGGCCTTATCTCAAGCATACTAGCTGAAGATGGTACCGGTAAAGTTCTACTTGTTGATGGTGGGGGCTCTCTTCGCCGCGCATTGCTTGATGCAAACCTTGCCGAAACCGCAGTCAACAGCAATTGGGAAGGCATCGTTATTTATGGATCTGTACGTGATGTAGATACATTAGATGAACTGGATATTGGGATTCAAGCCTTAGCATCCATTCCTATTGGCGCAGAAAGCCATGAAGTGGGCGAGACTGATTTACCAGTCAATTTTGGTGGTGTAACTTTCTTACCTGGTGATCATATCTACGCCGATAATACTGGCATTATCCTCTCACCAGAACCGCTTGATATTGATTAATAAACATAACAATAAAAAAGCTGACTCTATGTCTAATGCCGATCAGTTAAGAAAAATTAGTTGATCGGTTGACCGATCTTATAAAGGCTTCAAAATCCGATATCAGTAATTGGTATCGGATTTTTTTATG
>NZ_PGVH01000017.1:0-29147 GCF_004168585.1 Shewanella sp. OPT22
CGTGAGGCTTAACCATACAACCCTAATGGGTTTTGTAATTTGCTAAAAACCTTAGTAAGAATACAAGCACTTAATAAAGTAGAACTTGAGATACTCTTGAAAGAGAGATTAGCTTTCTGAATTATTAATTTACAAGGTACAGAATTGTATCAAGTACATCCATGTACTTGACCCTAGCGGGCGCACTAAAGTGCGTGAAATTTTGTTCCTTACAAAATTTTGTCTGGTGACAATAGAGCTGTGGAACCACCTGAATCCATCCCGAACTCAGTAGTGAAACGCAGCCTCGCCGATGGTAGTGTGGGGTCTCCCCATGTGAGAGTAGGTCATCGCCAGACGCCAAATAAGTAAAAAGCCCTAGCTATATAGCTAGGGCTTTTTGCGTTTAAGGCAATTAATATAATCAAAAAATTTCGCAGAGCATTCATAAGGCATAGTCATGTGATCTCTTAGGTCAATGCAATTCCGCTTTGCTTCCAAAATGCATTATCTTCGTTCCATATGAGAGGCGCATCGCAAGGATTCTTCTACTCATTATTTTATTCCCAGTTTTCTATTACGATTAATAGTTATCAGAGCTGTTTCAATTCGCTACAATGAAGCAAAATCCTATAGGAATAAATTAAATGTCGGTAACTTTACATAATCCTACCTGGTCTCTTACTGGTGAACAGCCTGAACTGTTGATTGCGAAACTTTCACATTTTGGTTTGATTTCTGTAACTGGCGAGCAAGCGGCTACATTTTTACAGGGTCAGGTGACTGCTGATGTGACGGGCCTTGCTGAGACGGATTGGTGTTGGGGGGCACATTGTGATCCTAAAGGTAAGATGTTAGCGAGTTTTCGTTTATTTAAATCTCAACATGCTATTTGGATGTTGTTACCCAAAACGACAGTGGATGCTGATTTACCTCAGCTACAAAAGTATGCGGTTTTTAGTAAAGTCACCTTATCCGATTCCACGACTGACAAGTTGTTGTTTGGTATTGCTGGCTCAGGTGCTTCGGCGTTTATTGAAAAACATTTTGGTGCATTATCAAGTCGAGTTTCAGAGTCTAATGGCGTGATCGTTCTTCAGGATAGTGAGCGTTATGTTCTTGTCGTTGATGCCGACGCAGAGCTTGATTTTCTTGAAGGTGAAGCCGTATATGAATCAAGTAGTTGGCAAGCACTAGAAGTTGCCGCTGGTTATCCAAATATTGCGGCTAATCACAGTGGTGCCTATATTCCTCAAATGTGCAATTTAGACGCATTAGGTGGCATTAGCTTTACCAAAGGTTGCTATATGGGGCAAGAAACTGTGGCTCGGATGAAGTATCGAGGTGGTAATAAACGTGCTCTGTATATACTGTCAGGTACTGTGAATAACCAACTCACCAAAGATGGTTTTGTTGAAGTGGCGCTAGAAAGCGGTCATCGCAAGGCTGGTAATATCGTTGAGTATGTACAACGAGGTTCTGAAGTATTAATGACGGTGGTTTTGGCCAATGATACTGATGAAAGCGCTCGTTTTAGAGTTGCAGGTGATCCAGAAAGTCATTTAGAGATTAAACCTTTGCCTCACGAACTTGAAGTTTTAGATGCGTAATTTAAAGATGGGAGCGTATTGCTCCCATTTTTATTTAAACATTTTGTGGAGACAGGTTTCTCTCTTTCTTTAACTTTAAAAATGCTTTCCATTTCACCACTTCAGGTGGGAATTCTGGTTTATCATGTTCAAAACCGGCAGCCTTTACTACTTCTTCGATGGGAACTTGATGGCGTTTATTGATGAACACCCCACGGATATGAACGATACAGTGAAGCCCTCGCTCGGTGAGAAAGCGTTGTTCAATGTAGAAATACTTTTCATCCCAACCAACAATTTTTGATTCGATCCAAAATTTCTCTAATGGTTTGATATCACGTATATAAGTGAATTCAGTAGCGTTTACGATTGGCATCCATTTTAGTTTTATAAATTTTTTCAGCAGCCCCATTTCTGCCAACATATAGGTGCGTGCTAAATCCATAAAAGCGGCGTAGCGAGAATTAGTTAAGTGGAAGTTGATATCGCAATCACTGGGCATTACACGAAATGTAATTTTACTGGTTTCTAAAAAACCAATTCGACCACAATGTTTAATTCGCCAGAAGAGCAGCATAAATAAGCGAAAATATAAATTCACATTGATCCTTATGTTGTTATTTTTCCATGAAATATAGTTTGTCAGGCTAGCAAAGGTCAGACCATTCAGCAATGAGTCAAAATAAAAAAGGCGCTTAAAATAAGCGCCAAAGATCGGAGATGATCTTAAATTTTACAGGGTACGACTTAGGCGGTAATTCCTGAGTGACGCAATAAAGCATCAATTTTTGGCTCTCGGCCTCTAAAGCGTTTAAACAATTCCATTGGTTCTTCAGAGCCTCCCATTTCTAGAATGTTGTTTAAGAAACTTTTGCCGGTTTCTGGATTGAAAATGCCTTCTTCTTCAAAACGTGAAAATGCATCAGCCGATAATACTTCAGCCCATTTATAGCTGTAGTAGCCTGCGGCATAACCGCCAGCAAAAATGTGACCAAAGCTGTGTTGAAAACGGTTAAATTCAGGAGGAATAACTACAGAGACTTGCTCTCTCACCTTATTCAAGGTTTGCTGAATTTGAGCACCTTGTTCAAGGAGAAAGTTCTTGTGGAGTTTAAAGTCGAATAATGAGAACTCTAACTGGCGTACCATCATCATCGCAGATTGGAAATTTTTAGCTGCCAGCATGTTCGTCAATAACTCTTTAGGGAGTGACTCGCCGGTTTCAAAGTGGCCTGAAATATGGGCTAGCGCTTCATCTTCCCAACACCAGTTTTCTAAGAATTGGCTCGGTAATTCGACGGCATCCCACGGTACACCATTGATCCCTGACACATCAGCAACATCAATTTGAGTCAGCATATGATGAATGCCATGACCAAATTCATGAAATAAGGTAATGACTTCGTCATGAGTAAATAACGCCGGTTTACCATCAACAGGTGAATTAAAATTGCAGGTTAAATAAGCAATTGGGTTTTGCAGCCCCGAATGTGTACTTCTACGAACACGGCAGTCATCCATCCATGCGCCGCCTCGTTTACCACTGCGTGCATATAAGTCTAAATAGAAACTGCCACGATGATTATCATTTGCATCGGCGATGCTAAAGAAACGCACATCTTTGTGCCAAGTGTCTACCCCAGTTTTTTCTTTAATCGTTAAGCCAAATAATCGATTAACGGTATAAAAAAGTCCTGATAGCACTTTTTCTTCTGGAAAGTATGGTCGCAACATTTCTTGGGAAACTTGATATTTATGTTGCTGCAGCTTTTCGCCGTAATAGGCCATATCCCATGCTTTCAGCTCTGCAGCATCAAAGTTATCCTTCGCAAAGGCTTGCAGCTCAGCTAACTCTTTTTCGGCTTGAGGTTTTGATTTGCTGGCAAGTTGGTTTAAGAAAGTCATTACTTGTGCAGGGTTTTCTGCCATTTTCGTTGCTAATGATTTGTCAGCGTAATTATTGAAACCAAGCAAATTAGCTAATTCATGGCGCAGAGCAACGATTTCATTCATCAGTTCAGAATTATCATACTTACCAGCATTTGGGCCTTGGTCCGATGCTCGAGTGCAGAACGCAGTGTATACCTCTTCACGTAGTTCGCGGTTATCACTGTATGTCATCACTGGGAGGTAAGATGGGAAGTCCAAAGTAAACAACCAACCATCTTGTTCTTTTTCAGTTGCCATTGCCTTTGCCGCTGCAAGAGCGGATTCAGGTAAACCTGCTAATTTCGTTGTATCGGTAATTAATTTGCTCCAAGTATGAGTTGCATCCAGCAATTGATTGGAGAATTGACTGGTGAGTTCAGATAATCTTTTTTTGATCTCACCATAACGCTGTTTGGCTTCGTTTTTAAGACCAATTCCAGACAATTTGAAATCACGGATAGCGTGTTCGATGCTGGCTTTTTGAGCTTGATTAAGCGTTGAAAATTCTTCCGATTCACTCAAAGAAATATAAGCATTATATAGCCCCTGATGCTGCCCGACAAAAGTTCCATAGTCGGAAAGCAGTGGTAAGCAAGCGTCATGAGCTTCGCGCCAGTCATCATTACTGACGACAGAATTCATGTGAGAAACGGGAGACCAAACTTGACTGAGTTCGTCGTCTATTTGCTCTAAAGGAGCGATTAATGAGTCCCATGTATATGGCGAACCATTTTTTATCACTGATTCAATCGTTTTGTGACAGTTTGCAATGGCTTGCTCTACTGCTGGTTGAATGTGCTGAGGTTCAATCGATGAAAACACAGGTAGTTCTGATTTAGTCAGAAGTGGATTGCTCATTTTTTGGCCTTGTAAAGTTTCCGGCAATACCTAATAGATAAGGGCGATGAATCGTAATATCAAGTTTCTAGTTAAAATTTGCTCAATTGCACAAAAAACGTATTTTCGTATCAATTAAGATCACGCTTTTGCTACCCCAAGCTCACATAAAAGTGAACTCTTACTTACTATGAACTCCCCTGATTGCTGAATAGTTATTTGATTTATGAAAAAGCCTTTTACAAAAAGTTTAGTGTTATTGACGATGTTGGGCAGTAGTGCCGTGATGGCTGCCGAGACCAGTGTGTATTTTGATGCATATTACAAGACTAAATATGTATCTAAAGGCAGAGACTTATTGGATAAAGGTGGGATTTTCTGGAGTGAAGTTGGCGGAACTTATGATAATTTCAGTGGATTCATTGCAATCGGTGAAGCAGACAGTGTTGATTTTACTGAAGCGGATATTGATGTCAGTTACTCAATACCGATACACGATGATTGGTTCGTCGCATTAGGGTACACGGGGTTAGATTGCAAAGGTATTATTGATTTTACGGGGCATGAGTTTTACCTAACTACGGCTTACACTGGTTTTTCTTGGGTTACACCGCAAATCAAAACGATTTATGAAACTGAATCTGATGGTTACTTTGTTTTTGTAACTCTGAAAGGAAATGTTGAGTTATCAGAAAAAATGACTTTACACCCTTATATTGAACAAGGGTTAGATTATGGGTACATCGGTGAAAAGCACGATGGTAGCAATCACCTTGAACTAGGGCTTAGTATGAGTTACGCACTTAGGCATGATGTGACTTTGAGTGGTTTTGTCGCACGTTCGTTCTCAGAGTCGGAATTAACAGATTGGAATAATGACAATCGCCCAAATCAAACTTTTGGTGGTGTTAAAGTAAGTTGGCACTGGTGATCGATTGATAGAATTATTTAATAAATAATTCAGTTGCCACTACACTGATAGAGTTACTGTTTCCAAGGATATTTGTTTGCGCTGCTTGAAATTATATCAATTGCAAACAATAAAAGGAGAAAACTATGTCAGTGGATGGCACTCTTGGGCGCTTTGCGCTTTTTTTACTCACTTTTTTAAGCGCTTCCTTAGCCACAGAAGTCAACTCTCAAGAGGTATCGCACGAACGTAATCTGCAAGAGAAAACGACTATATCGGCTAGCCCCAAGCGCTTTAGTGATTTATCTCGTCAAGAGATGCTGACCTCTCGTGCAAATGTAGCAAATGACCCAAGTTGTCATTGGTTAAATCAACGCATGAATAAACTCGAAGAAACGTTGATGGGCGCAATGGATGGCATGGATATGCGTTCTGGCTATCACAAGAAAGAGTTAACGGTACGAAAAAAAGAATGGGTGTGTTTAAAGTGTGGCGTTGAAGGTCCTACTGTTCATGATTACGCTAAGTGTCAATTTAAACGTTAGTTTTCCTCAGTTTCCTCGGTCTGTTCATTCATTATCAAATAGCTAAGCGTTCAGCTTAGCTATTGTTTCTTTACTATTTTAAGCATAAGGTGAGCAACCATTAGTTGAGCATGGGCTTAATGAGGTTTTTAGGAGATTTTTATGTCACAGCATTTTGACTATATTTGTTTAGGCGCAGGAAGTGGCGGTATTGCATCAGCAAACCGGGCAGCGATGCGAGGCGCTAAGGTTTTGCTTATTGAAGCAAAACATGTGGGTGGTACTTGCGTTAATGTTGGCTGTGTTCCTAAAAAAGTCATGTGGTATGGTGCTCAGGTTGCTGAAGCCATTCATTTATACGCTAAAGACTATGGTTTTGATGTGTCTGTTAATCAATTTAACTGGCAAACATTAGTGGACAGCCGTGAAGCTTATATTGAACGTATACATGGTGCCTATGACCGTGGCCTGGCCTCTAATGGCGTCACGTTAGTGAAAGGTTATGGCAAATTTGTAAACAACCGTACGATTGAAGTGAATGGCGAGCAATACACCGCTGATCACATTCTGATTGCTACAGGTGGAGCACCGACCATTCCGAATATTCCAGGTGCTGAGCATGGTATCGATTCAAATGGTTTCTTTGCTTTGACCGAGCAACCAAAACGTGTTGCTGTAATTGGAGCTGGCTACATTGCTGTTGAGCTGGCCGGTGTTTTACATGGTTTAGGTAGTGAAACCCACTTATTCGTTCGTAAGCACTCTCCTCTGCGTAACTTTGATCCCTTACTGTCTGAAACATTGGTTGAAGCAATGGCCGCTGAAGGTCCGTCGCTGCATACTCACAGTACACCGTCAAAAGTAGATAAAAATGACGATGGTAGTATCACGCTTCACCTCGAAAATGGTGAAAGCTATGAGGTTGATTGTTTAATTTGGGCGATTGGTCGTCAGCCATCTACGGATCGCATCGGTCTTGAAAATACGGGTGTTGAGCATGATGAACGTGGGTATATTATTACTGACGAGCAGCAAAATACTTCGGTAGAAGGCATTTATTGTGTCGGTGACATTATGCAAGGTGGCATTGAACTTACTCCGGTAGCGGTAAAGGCTGGGCGTTTATTATCAGAACGTTTATTCAATGGAATGACTGATGCAAGAATGGATTATGTCAATGTACCGACCGTAGTATTTAGTCACCCACCTATTGGCACTATGGGACTATCAGAACCAGAAGCCATAGAGCAGTATGGTGAAGGTAATGTGAAAGTGTACACTTCAGCATTTACTTCTATGTATACCGCCGTTACGGCTCACCGCCAAGCATGTAAGATGAAATTAGTGTGTGCTGGGGATGACGAGAAAGTCGTAGGTATTCATGGTATTGGCTTTGCTATGGATGAAATTTTACAGGGCTTTGGTGTTGCAATGAAGATGGGGGCGACAAAGAGCGATTTTGACGCTGTTGTTGCAATTCACCCAACAGGTGCTGAAGAATTCGTTACCATGAGATAAATCACCTGTCACAGCAGCGTCCATAGGGATGCTGCTTATTTATACCTGTGTGGGTATGAGTTATTTATACACATTAGATTGATACAAATAACAAACGGCATGAATGCTGATATGCCAAAACAATACTCAGTTTTTATGAGGTCTCTCTGCGATTGGAATTATACCAGTGAAGCTATGGCTCATCCTATAGTCTCTGCTAACAATATAAAATACATCGAAGTGCTAAAAAAGGTACTAATGAAATACAGGAAGGTTTTGTTGTTAACGCAGATCAACAGCAAACGAAGCCGTTTACGAGAACTCAGACTTTACCTGGTATTTCATCATTTCCTTTTAGCGAAAGTGTATTCGCACTGGTCGTTTAATATCTTTTCATAATTTGAGTAATGTCAGTAATTAAAGCTTTGGTTTTTATTTGGGGTATTTTTCCTAACTCTGATGACTTCGGCTTTACCATCGCAAAGCGCTCACCTTTAGGTGAAACTAATACGATAGAAGCACTGTGATCTACGAGGTAACTGTCCCCTTCACCTACCATTGAATAAGCCATACCTAAGCTTCGAGTTATTGGAATTAATTGCTTGTGTTCTGAAGTCACTGCAATGAATTCTGAATTAAAAAATTGAATATAGCTGTTTAACTTGTCGGGAGTGTCTCGTTGTGGGTCAACCGAAATTAACACAACTTGAATGGGGGCAATTGCATTAAGTTTAGGAAATGCATTACTGAGTTTATTCATTGTTGTTGGGCAAATATCAGGGCAGGAAGTATAACCAGCAAATAACAAGCTCCACTTACCCTTTAACTGTTCTTGAGTGAAAGCATTTCCTTTGTGATCCGTCATTAAAAAGTTGATCACAGGCCTAGGCTTGGGAAACAATTGTGTGGTTTTTAATTCAAGTGGCTGATCTTGAAAGTGCCAAGCTGTAAAGCCTCCTGCTAGCAATAAGATTGCTAGCAAACTGAATTGAGCTACTTTTTTCATTTACAACAAACCCCAAAGGTAATGATCAGCTAACAGTATGATAAACAGTATCATTAGATGATAAATTGATACTTTAAATACATTCATCGCAAGCCCTGAATAATCGGCGTATTTAAGTTGCCAGGCTTTATATATAAACCAAGCACTTAAGATGCTGGAACCAACAAGATAAATACCGCCACTCATACCAACGATTACAGGGAGTAAACATGCGATAGCCAATAAAATGGTATAAAGAAAAATACAGGTCTTAGTGAAATCAATACCATGTGTTACAGGCAGCATTGGTACGTCGACTTTCGCATATTCTTTTTGCCTATGAATGGCTAACGCCCAGAAATGAGGTGGTGTCCAAGTAAAAATGATGATTACAAGTAATAAAGCATGGCCGTGAAACTCATTGGTCATAGCTGTCCAACCGAGCAATGGTGGCATGGCTCCCGCTAAACCGCCTATTACGATATTTTGCGACGTGGCACGCTTTAAATAAGCGGTATAAATGACAGCGTAGCCAACCAAACTTGCGAGAGTTAGCCAAGCTGTTAAGGGGTTGGTAAGTGCATATAAAATAACAAAACCCAATACACCAATGGAAACGGCAAAAGTGATGGCCTTCTTGGCAGAAAGCCTACCTTTGGGAAGTGGACGGTTATATGTGCGAGCCATTACGCCATCAATTCGGCGATCAATAAGGTGATTGAATGCCGCTGCTGAGCCAGCCATCATTCCGATACCTATTAAACCACTGATTAATGGTATTAGTGCTAACTGCCCATCAGTGGTTAAACACATGCCAACTAATACAGTGAGAAGCATTAACGCAACAACTTTGGGTTTGGTCATTTCCAAATAATCACGCCAGTTAAAGACTAAGTTGGCATGGGAATTTAGGGTAATATTTTTATTCATGTAACGCTCCTTGTTCATGCTCTTTTTCTGATGGCGTAATTAAGGTAAACCACTGATAAAAGTAGTAATGCCGCCCCACCGTTGTGGGCAACGGCAACAGGCAGAGGTAATAAAAACTCGATATTACTCACGCCTAATAATACTTGGAGAACTAAAAGCGCTAACATCACTCCTGCACCATGTTTAATGATGCTTGAGTGGCTTTTAAGTAATCTCAAACCCAACCAGAGAATTAATAAACTGGTTACGATTGCCCAAATTCGGTGTGCGACATGTATGGTCATTCGTGTGTAGTGATCGAGTACCCCATATTCGAAACTGATATGATCACCTTGAAAGGGAGAGAAAGCTTTGGCGATATTGAGGTTATTCCACCAATCTCCTTGGCAAATAGGTAGTGTGGTGCAGGTTAATGCTGCATAATTTGATGACGTCCAACCGCCGAGCATAATCTGCCCAATAAGTGCCAACAGTGCGATAAGTGCTAAACTTTTAAATCCCCTGGCAAAACGATCTCCACCTTCGACCCTGAGAGGTTTGACTCTCAAGTACATCACAAATAATAGGGCGATTAAGGTAAAGCCTCCGAGTAAATGGGACATGACAACGATTGGCATTAACATCATCGTAACTGTCCACATCCCCAATAAAGCCTGAAATATAATCAAGACACTGATAACAATAGGCAGCTTTTTAGGCGTGTCTTTTGTGCGTAAGCAATAAATTAAAATGCCGAAAACCATCAGACCTAGCGTGCCTGCAAGGTAACGGTGGATCATTTCTAACCAGGCTTTTTTCGGTTCGACTTCAAGACCAGGAAAATGTTGTTCGGCCTTAGCAAGTTCATGTTCACCCGATGGGACTTTTAATTGGCCGTAACAGCCCGGCCAGTCAGGGCAGCCAAGCCCTGCATCTGCAAGACGTGTGTAAGCACCCATTAAAATGACGATGAAAGTAAATACGATCGATATTTTTAGAATTGTTTTTAACGTCATTAACCTACCCTCGACAGTTTCAGCATTTTTCGCAAGTCATTCATCATGGCTTTACCTTGCAATAAACGCTGTTTTTCGTCGTCTTTCAGATTGTATCGAGTGACGAGTTTTCCAAGAGGATCGGCAATGATAATTTGCTGTTTATCTAACTGCTTTTGCAACTGCGTACTGATTGGAGCTGTTGCAAATTGATAGTCCGCTAATGCAGTTTGATCACTGTTTTCTGTTAATAACACAACCGGTTCGACTCGGCCTTGTTCGCGTCCAAGTGCAGTATGAGTTTGTTTAAGAAGGTATAACTGCTGCTGGCACGGTTTACCACAATGCTCAGGTAGCAAAAAAACAATTTGCCACTTCTTGGGATGAGGGTTTTTCATTTCCAATGTTTGATAGGCAAGTGTTTCTGGTAACAACTCACCTTTGTTGGTTTGTCCACCATCGTAAAGATTCAGTGATAGTACGACTTTTGCTGCGATAACAGGTAAAACAAAAACGGCAATGAGCGCAATAAGTGCTTTTTTATTTTTTGTTTTGAGAGAGTTCATCCTTGCTCCTTTTAACACTGACTTTTAATGCTGAAAAAACGGGAAAAGAAGTGAATATCGGTTTTAATAACACGATGCCGATAATGAGTAATGCAATTGCCATCGAAAACCATTGCATGGCATAACCAAAATGTTTTTTTGCTGGCATTGGAATGGGCTGCCAAGGTTTTGCGAGTGGCTTATGTTGAGCATCGAAGGCAACGGTTTCAGGTTGAAGTACTACTGGAAATAATGCTCGCTGAAGGTGTTGCGATAACTGAGCTATATTTAAGTTTTGAATTCGAACCATGGGTCCCATTTCTGGATAGAGTTGATCACTCATAGGGTTGCTTTCTCTGTAATATAAGCGTCCTTGAAACTGTTGCTGCTGATACGCAGTCACAGTTGGAAGCTCACTTCGATCTGGGTTTGCCTGAATAAATCCAAGTTCAACTAATAATGCGGGTTGTTCAGGGGTGACCTCCATCAATTGATAAATTAAATAGCCGACCTTCCCCTGATTGACTTGATTATCTAAAGCGATAAGTGGTGAGGTTGTTGGAGAAGCTGATACCGTAAGTTGCCTACCTAATAACTCAGAAAAGTCCTTCTGTTGGCTCAACGATTGAGTTGTCAAAGAGGGTAATTGCTGTCGAAGAATGAGCTGTTGTTCAATATCTTGTTTCTCATAACCACGATTAAGTTGCCAAGCACCTAATTTTATTAATAATATGAGTAGACCAAAAAATAACACACTGGCTAATAACTTACTTTTAAATAGCCTAGAGAGAGGTGACCCTGTGGATACCCTATTGCTTTTTAAAGTTGTACTCGTCTTACTGCTGCTGTTCATCATTTTTAATTTAGGCCGCGCCTTATTTATTATGGTTAGAAGCGATAACAAACAATCTATGAGTCGTTATTTAGGGCGTCGAGTGATGCTTTCAGCACTCGTTGTGATAGCGCTTATTTTAGCGATTGGGCTTGGTTGGATTCACCCAAACCCTACACCTTACTGAGCCACCAAAACTGCTGGTGGCTGATGTATTAAAGTACGTATACGAATATAAATAGACACAGCCAGACAACATCAACAAAGTGCCAATACCAGCTACCAGCTTGGAAGGCAAAATGATTATCTGGTTTAAAGTGCCCCTTCAAGATCCTAATAAATAGAGTAATTAAGAAAATGGTGCCGATCGTGACGTGAAGGCCATGGAACCCAGTTAACATGAAAAAGGTATTACCATAAACTCCCGATTCTAGTGTTAAACCGAGTTCGGTATACGCATGAATATATTCATGAACTTGTAAATACAAGAAACCAAGACCAAGCAAAATCGTTAACGACAACCAAACTTTTAACGCTCCACGCTTACCTTTTTCTAATGAGACATGCGCAAAATGCAGGGTCACAGAAGAAATTAATAGGATAATGGTGTTATACAAAGGCAAGCCATGCCAAGGCATCGCTTGGGTTGTATCACCTTTTGGTGTTGTCGTTAATGGCCAGATGGCTTCAAAATTCGGCCATAAAACCTCATGTGTTGCAGTCGAATGGTATTCTCCACCCAGCCACGGCACAGAAAACATGCGGATGAAGAACAGCGCACCAAAAAAGGCGCCGAAAAACATCACTTCAGAAAAGATAAACCAACTCATTCCCTGACGGAAAGAGCGATCCATTTGTGGCGAATATAAACCTTGATTCGATTCGTTGATAACGGTTTTAAACCAGCCGTACATCAAATAAAGAATCGTTAAAAAACCTGCCCCTAAAGCGATTAAGCCTATCGGACTGGCGTGGGTTTCAAGTTCTGCAATAAAGTGTCCGGCGCCAAACGCCATTAAAAATAACCCTATTGCCCCGACAATTGGCCAGCCACTCTGGGCTGGAACATAATAATGTTGATGGGTACTCATTGTGTTGCTCCTTGCACTTTCGCTAACGCTGCTTGTGAAGACGCTGTAACATCAAACAAGGTATAGGAAAGGGTGAGAGTATTTATTGAAGATGGTAAATCTGGATCAATAAAGAAAATTAGGGGGAGTTCACTGTCCGCACCAGCCGCAAGTGGTTGCTGATTAAAGCAAAAACATTCAGTTTTATGGAAATACAACGCTCCTTGCCCAGGAGATACAGAGGGTACCGCCTGACCAACCACTGCACTTGACGATAAATTTTTCGCAATGAAATTGGTTCGTATCAACTCACCTGGGTGAACTTTCATTGTATTCACTTGTGGCCCAAACTCCCAATTCATACCTGGAGGAATTTGAGCCATGAATTCGATATTCACCAAACGGGTTTTATCGACAATTTGTTCAGCGGTATATGCTTTGGCCGATGTGGCTGTTTTTCCATTAATACCAAGTGTTTGGCACATAATGTCGTACAGTGGAACTAAGGCAAACCCAAACCCGAACATAGCAATTGAACCGCCAATCAGCCATAAAACCAGCTTCTTATTGGATTTTTTTCCATGATTTGGATTGATGTTTGGGTTTGCAGCCATATTACTTTATCTCCGGTGGCGTGGTGAACGAGTGATATGGCGCAGGGCTAGGAATATCCCACTCTAAGCCTTCAGCACCTTCCCAAGATCTCGCCTCTGCTTTTTCACCACCTCGGATACATTTGATCACGAGTACCAAGAAGAGTAACTGTGATAATCCAAATGCAAAGCCACCAATAGAGACCACTTCATTGATGTTGGCAAATTGAATATTGTAATCCGGTATACGTCGTGGCATGCCTGCAAGTCCGACAAAGTGCATTGGGAAGAACAATACATTCACCGAAATCAAGGAGCACCAGAAATGCCATTTAGCTAGGGTGTGGCTGTACATGTGTCCTGTCCACTTTGGTAACCAGTAATAGGCAGCCGCCATAATAGAGAATACGGCTCCTGTAACGAGTACATAGTGGAAATGGGCAACGACAAAATAGGTGTCATGGTACTGGAAATCAGCCGGTGTCATTGCCAGCATCAAGCCTGAAAAACCACCTATCGTGAATAGAATCACGAAAGCAATCGCCCAAAGCATAGGAGGCTCATAAGAAATCGAGCCTTTCCACATCGTCGCTACCCAGTTAAAGACTTTCACTCCTGTTGGAACGGCAATTAACATGGTGCAGTACATGAAGAACAGTTCAGCAACTAACGGCATTCCTGTGGTAAACATGTGATGAGCCCATACTAAAAACGACAAAATTGCGATACTGGCAACGGCGTACACCATTGATGAGTAACCAAACAGCTTTTTACGCGCAAAGGTTGGAATGATGGCAGAGACAATACCGAAAGCCGGTAAGATCATGATGTAGACTTCAGGATGACCAAAGAACCAGAAAATATGCTGGAACATCACAGGGTCACCACCACCTGCGGCATCAAAGAAGCTGGTACCAAAGAATTTGTCGGTCAGTACCATAGTGACTGCACCCGCAAGAACAGGCATCACTGCAATTAATAAAAAGGCAGTAATTAGCCAAGTCCAGACGAATAACGGTAACTTCATCCAAGTCATGCCTGGTGCACGCAAATTGATAATGGTGACAATGACGTTAATGGCACCCATTATCGAACTTATTCCCATGATGTGGATGGAAAACACAAAGAGCGCTGTACTATCCCCACTGTAATGGGTGGAAAGCGGTGCATAGAAGGTCCAACCAAAGTTTGGCCCTCCTCCTTCCATAAATAACGAGCTTAACAGGATCAAAAATGCAAACGGTAGAATCCAAAAGCTGAGGTTGTTCATTCTGGGTAGTGCCATGTCTGGGGCACCAATCATCATGGGGATTAACCAGTTAGCAAGCCCTGTGAAGGCTGGCATTACGGCTCCAAAAACCATGATTAATCCATGAACAGTGGTCATTTGGTTAAAGAAGTTAGGCTCAACCAATTGCAAACCGGGCTCAAATAATTCTGCACGGATCACCATTGCCATTGAGCCGCCGGTTAAAAACATAATGAAACTTAACCACAGATATAAGGTACCAATATCTTTATGGTTGGTGGTTAACACCCATCGCATCAAGCCTTTTGGTGGCTGATGATGCGAATGATCGTCATGATGTTCAGAGCTTGGCTCTGTTTCAAGCGGATCATTTTGAGGGTTTAATGTTGTCATGCTATTTCCCCTACTTTTGCTTTTCTACTTTCACGACATCAGCAGCTTGCACTGCGTCGCCAGTATTGTTGCCCCACGCATTTCGCTCGTAGGTAATGACTGCCGCAATTTCTTCAGCTGTGAGCTGTTTGTCAAAAGCTGGCATCGCAGAACCTGGGAAACCGTGTGTCACGATATAGATATGATCATGCACAGGCCCAGTGGCAACAGGGCTGCCCTTTAAGTGCGGAAATACACCTGGAAGTCCCATACCATTTGGCTGGTGGCAAACAGCACAGTGAGCTGTATAGACCTTTTCGCCTTTGGCATAGAGTTCATCTTTAGAAAGCGTTTTAGACAATGAAGCTTTGGCTTGCGCTTTGGCTTTTTTCGCCTCATCTTTTTGGGCGATTATCCACTTATCGAATTCTTCACCAGAAACGGCTTTGACAACGATAGGCATAAATCCGTGGCCTTTACCGCAGAGCTCAGTACACTGGCCACGATACGTGCCTTCCTCGTCAATTTTTGCCCAAGTTTCATTGATAAAACCTGGGTTTGCATCTTTTTTAACGGCGAATGCGGGCATCCACCAAGAATGAATGACGTCGTCAGAAGTGACTAAGAAGCGGATTTTTCGGTCAGTAGGGAGAACAAGAGGTTTATCTACTTCGAGCAAGTAATGCTCGTCTTTATCTTTTTTGTTGTCGATTTCTTCTTGAGGTGTCGTTAATAAGCTATAAAAGCTAACACCTTCGTCGAAATAGTCATAGTGCCACTTCCATTGCGAACCCGTAATTTTTACGGTCAAATCAGAGTCACTTGGATCTTCCATTGCAACAAGTGTTTTTGTTGCTGGGATAGCCATACTGATAAGAATAATAAATGGAATGATTGTCCACAAAATTTCCACTTTCGTACTTTCGTGAAAATTAGCGGCGACTGCACCCTTTGATTTGCGGTGCTTGATCATGGCATAAATCATAATGCCAAATACAATTACCCCGATTACGCAACAGATGTAAAAAATCGTCATATGTAGGTGATATACCTTATGACTTATTTCTGTTACCCCTTGAGTCATGTTAAAGCGCATTTCTTCGGCCCATACTGATGGGGTTAAGAAAGCCGCTAACATACAATACAACAATTGCTTCACTAGACGTCTCCTCTGCCAATTGCAAAAGCAACTACAAAGAAAAGTCACACGTTAATACTTAGCTCCATGCTAACTTTTCAGTTCCCTAAAAAAGCTTATCGATATCAAAGTGCAATGGTGGTGTTGTTGTTTTCGTTGACTCAATCGCTAATGGTTAGCAGGTCAGTCATCCAGTAAATCTGTTTACGGCTCTGGGTGTATACCACTCGTGCGCTTACTGCTGAATTTACTCAAATTAAAATTTGAGATATCAACTTTATAAAACAGGGTCGTTAATTCGAATGTTTGTTAAGCGAAATATTTCGCATTTTTGTAACAATTTAAGATTAGTTACTATCTCTACATTACTTGCTGTTTAAAGATTGATCAAGATCATGTTTCATGTAATTAGATGAAATATTGGTTAATTTTTTTGTATTTACAATTCATGACGGGAATTGTTGATGTGAATTTCACATCAATTAATATGTTAATGAAATGATCTTTTTTGACGTAAGGTAGGGTGAGTTTGCGAGTATAACTGGGAACCAGACTGGAGGATAATACCTTTGGCACAAGCGGATTTACTGACGAGTTCCAGTCGACGAATATCTCGTTGGTCGAGTGTAGATGTCCAGCAAATAACGGCACTACTTGTACCATTGGTGAGCGCCTTTTCTAGTGCCCATAATGCTTCAACATCGTCTTTGGTATGAACCAATAAAATACGATCCATTTTTACACCCGACTGGGCTAGGATAGATTTATAATTATTGTGATTAGGGTTTATGAGAACTATCCAACGACCTCGATGACTTAATGTGGCCAGTTCAGAGCTTAAAGCGATCAACTCTTGTTCACCGCTGCTTTGAATTTGGAGCGTTTGAATGCTTTGAATTTGTTCTGAGTACTGTGTGTCTGGTTGAACCCAAACACCAGGATGTGATGTTGCAGGAGAGCGTACTATCATAGCCACTCTCCGTTTCTTATCACGCCTACAGCTAAACCTTCAATAGAGAGTTGTTGAAAGCTTAAATCAATTTCAATCGGTTGATATTCTTCATTTTCCGCATGCAAATAAACCACGTTACCTTTCTGCTCAAAACGCTTTACAGTGACATCATCTTCAACACGAGCGACAACAACTTGACCATTTGATGCCTGTTGTTGTTTATGTACGGCAAGTAAATCACCCTCTAAAATACCAATGTTTTTCATACTGTCGCCTTTAACGCGTAATAAGAAATCTGCACCAGGTTTAAAGAGATTGCCATCGACTTGATAATATTGCTCAACATGTTCTTGAGCCAGTATTGGTTCACCTGCGGCAACTTGGCCAATCAAAGGTAGCCCATCCTGAACCTCAAGATCTTGAGATAAACGGATGCCGCGCGATGTGCCTGGTATGATTTCGATATACCCTTTTTTGGCCAAGGCTTTTAGGTGTTCTTCTGCTGCATTAGCACTGCGAAAACCTAAACGTTTTGCAATTTCAGCACGGGTAGGAGGCATGCCTGTTTCAGAAATATTCTGACGAATAAGTTCTAAAATCTCAGCTTGTCTTGCGGTCAAAGGTCTCATTTCTACACACTCGCTGTTCGCTTATACAGTTACTGTTATTATATACAGTAATGTGCCGTGTGCAACCAATAATTAAGCAATCCTGTTTAGGTTATTTGCTATAAGTTTGATATCCTAGCGTTTTGACTCTTTTGTATTTCAAACGCTAAGTAGAAGAATGACTAAGCATAATTCCTGGTTTTTTAAAGCACTTCGTACAGTGCAAAATTGGTTTGTTCATACCGTCGTTGTCCCGCAGCAGCCATTCGCCGATCTCAATTTAGATGCTGATAGACCGATTGTTTACGTAATGAAAACCGAGTCGATTAGTGATATCTCATCGTTGAGTGAAGTAACAGAATCACTTGGTTTACCTAGCCCATACGATGATATTCAGATTAGAAACGAATCAATCCCAAGAGTTGTTTGTTTGGCACCTGCAAAGCCCATGATAGGCAGGGCATCAAAAGCGAATGTTTTTTTAGGCAACTTTAAGCAGTTGTTAAATTTACACCAGCAAGATTCGTCTCTGGATGTTCAGCTATTACCCGTCAGTATGTATTGGGGAAGAATACCAGGAAAAGAAGACGATACCATGAAAGCAGCGGTGCTAGAGCGTGAGAGCCCAACGTGGTTTCGAAAATGCCTAATGATACTGTTCTTAGGGCGTCATAATTTTATTCAATTTTCTAATGCTGTTTCATTGCGTTATATGACGGATGAGCACGGAAGTGATGAACGAATTGCTCATAAACTTGCACGTGTCGCACGAGTGCATTTTCGTCGCCAAAGAAAAGTGATGACCGGGCCTGACTTGCCGAATCGCCAAGCCATGTTTAAAGAACTTTTGAATTCAGAAAGCATTCAAAAAGCCATTAATGAACAAGCGGCCAGTAAAAAAATCTCAAAGCAAGAAGCTAAAGCCAACGCTGAGAATTATCTTGATGAAATTGCGGCAAACTATTCAGATAGCTTAGTTCGTATTGCTGAGCGACTACTGACGTGGTTATGGAATAAACTGTATAAAGGCATCAATATTCGTGGCGCTGAATTAGTTCGTCAGCTGCATCACGATGGTCATGAAATTGTGTATGTACCGTGTCATCGTAGTCATATGGATTACTTGTTGCTTTCATATATTCTCTATTACGAAGGTATGGTTCCTCCGCATATTGCTGCTGGTATTAACCTTAACTTTTGGCCTGCGGGTCCTATGTTCCGTAAAGGTGGCGCCTTCTTTATTCGACGCAGCTTTAACGGCAATAAATTGTATACGGCTGTTTTTAAAGGCTACCTCGACCTACTTTTTAATAAAGGTTATTCAGTAGAGTATTTCACTGAGGGTGGTCGCTCTCGCACAGGACGGCTACTCAACCCTAAAACGGGGATGTTAGCTATGACTGTCAGCAGTGTGCTTCGGGGTATCGAGCGACCTGTAACCTTAGTTCCTGTGTATCTTGGATACGATCATGTCATGGAAGTTGCCACTTATCATAAAGAACTCAGTGGTAAGAAAAAGCAAAAAGAATCCGTCTGGCAGGTTTTTTCTGCTATCAGAAAACTTGGAAATTTCGGTCAAGGCTATGTGAATTTTGGTGAACCAATCAATGTTCAGCAACATTTGTCACAGATTGAGCCTGAGTGGCGTGCGCTTATCGCACAAGATCCAGAGCAGAAACCAACTTGGTTAACGCCAGCGGTAAACAGCTTAGCGAATAAGGTGATGACAAAAATTAACGGCGCTACCGCAGTGAGCTCTATTTCATTAATGAGCTTAATTGTTCTGGCATCGGAGCAAAAGTCGTTAGAAAAAGAAACCATTAAACAGCAATTAGATTTTTATCTAAAGTTGCTGACTAAGGTACCTTACACAGAGTTTTCAACGGTACCCGAAGGTAACGTTGAAGTCTTGGTTTCTCAAGCATTAGAGTTAAACAAGTTTGCTGTAGAGCCTGATCCTCTCGGTGATATCATTTCTTTAGATGATACTCAGGCCCTTAATATGACTTACTATCGTAATAATATTGTTCACCTATTTATGGTGCCATCGTTAATTGCGACCTTGATTATTAAAGAGCCTCAACCAACAAGAGAGAAAATCGTTCAATTTATCGAACAAATTTTCCCGTTAATACAAGCTGAATTGTTTGTCGAAACACCAAGTTTAAAAAATTATATTCATCAACTGATTGAGTCGATGCTTAATGAAAACATTATTTTAGAAGACGATAATCGATTGGTTGTGAGCGATGAGCATCAAGGGCAACTCCACTTACTGGCCAGTACATGCAGTGAGATGTTGAAGCGTTATGCCATTATCTTTAATTTACTGAGCTTGCAGCCAAAAATTGAACGTAGTGACTTAGAGCGAGAAAGCCATCAGTTAGCGAAACATATGGGACCATTACACGGTATTTCTGCCCCTGAGTTTTATGATCGAAAACTGTATGCGTCGTTAACCGTTAAGCTAAAAGAGATGGATTTACTGGGACAGTCAGAGAAGAAAGATACCATCATTCAGCTGAGTAACGCATTAACCTCATTACTTGACGCACAAGTACGTCAAACGGTTGTTACAGGAGTACAGCAAACTCAAAATGTAGAAGCGGAGAAAAATAGTTAAATGTCAGCATCAAACATTGAGGCAAAGAAATACCCATCAATTATTGGTGGTGCGATGATTGTGGCAGGGACAGCCGTTGGAGCAGGAATGTTTTCTTTACCTGTTGTTGGTGCAGGGATGTGGTTTAGCTACTCTGTATTTATGCTCATCGGTGTTTGGTTTTGTATGGTAATGGGTGGACTTTTGCTGCTAGAAGCTAATTTGCATTATGAGGCAGGAGTGAGTTTCGACAGTTTAACCAGCCGAATTTTAGGGCCTTTTTGGCGTGTGTTGAGTGGTATTTCGGTCACATTCTTATTGTATGTATTGACCTATGCTTATGTAAGTGGTGGTGGTTCAATTGTAAATCACAGTTTGTCGGCGTTAGACATCACTGTTTCTAATCAAATGGCGGCGTTAATTTTTTCTGTTGTTTTAGCAGCCATCGTGATTATTGGAACTAAGCATGTCAGCCGCATATCTACCATTATGCTTGGCGGTATGGTAATTACTTTTTTACTTGCGACTAGCAATTTATTGATCGAAGTTGAACCAAACAAGTTGTGGATGCCAGATGGGCACTCCGATTATGCGCCTTATATTTTAGCGGCGTTACCTGTGGGGCTGGCCAGTTTTGGTTATCAAGGCGTTATTCCAAGCCTCGTTAAGTTTTATGATAAATCGGCTAAGCACGTTATTGGAGCCGTTTTGGTTGGCACTTGCCTTGCACTAACCATTTATATTGGCTGGTTGGTTGTTACTATGGGGAATATTCCGCGCAGTGGCTTTAGTGACGTTATCACTCAAGGTGGAAATATTGGTGTTTTAGTGGGGGCACTCACTTCTCAAATTTCTCACCAAACACTGAATCAACTATTGACTCTATTTGCCAATTTAGCGGTTGCATCGTCATTTTTAGGCGTGACTTTAGGACTGTTTGACTATTTAGCGGATTTATTTGGTTTTGATGACTCTGGGCTTGGTCGAATCAAGACAGGTATTATTACGTTTGTGCCACCAACTGTTCTTGGGGTACTTTTTCCTAATGGATTTATTCTAGCGATTGGTTATGCGGCATTGGCTGGTGCCATTTCTGTTGCTGTAATACCTGCATTGATGGCAATGAAAGTAAGAAAGCTATTTCCAGCCTCTGATGGTTATAGAGTTTTCGGTGGCGCATTTATCCCTTGGTTAGTATTGCTATTTGGTGTGGCTGTAATTATTTGTCATATTCTTAACTTGTTGAGTTTATTGCCCTTGTATAAATAAGGGTAGATTATAATAATTGGAGAGGAAGAAACTGGGTGTTTCTCCTCTTAAAAGTTACCACAGTGTTCAACTATAGTTTCAATATTTCTATTGTTTGTTGATAGGTCAAACTCTACTATCGTAGGGCTTCCATCGTCTTGCAGTAAGAATGTGACTTTAGAGCCTTTTTTCATTTCGGAAATCATTTTAGCCCAGTTTCCCCATACGCCTTTTCGGTAAGCTATCACTTTATTGCCTAAACTTTCTAAAACCAGTTTAACCCCTAATTGATTATCAACTTTCCCAAAAATGGTGTTTTGCAAAGACTCGGCTTCCGGAATATAAATAGAGATCTGGAATTGATTATTCTTACAGAGTAAAGAAAACTCGGAATTGTCAGGGTTTTTACCAACTAAAGAGATGGTTTGTTCATTGGTAAAACTTGAAACTTGATGTTCATATTGCCATTTAGTGGGTGTTGCGCTAGCAAGTGCTACCGATAAAAAAAGAGGAGTAAACATTAAAACTTCCAAATTGTTATTTTTACGTTTGTATTATGTAATTTTGATGTGTTTACTCTAATTAAGCTTGTATATATAAACAAGAACCAAATGACACTTACCGTAAAAATAGTTGTGCATATTCTGGCTATTTTCCATCTATTTCAAATTTTGTTCAATGCTATTCATGTTGAAGTACCAAATAATGAGATAAAGTTTTAATTGGATCTCTTTATCTCGAAATTTGAAGGGCAAGAGTTCGTGGATTTTGTACTCGATTGATAAAGCAAATCTGTCAGTGTTTGAGTTTTTTCAATATCCTTAGGCAAATGAATATCCATCTCAACTAATTGGTTAGATGTGCACTTTAAAGCAATGTGTTGGTGACTGTTCTCACCAAATGCTTGATCAAAAGCCTGATTGAAGCTGTCAGTAGAGACTGTTTTACCAATATTAGATTGAATAAAATCAGTTACGAAAGAGCTTTGATTCACTCTATCAACCAGAGACGTGGCTAAGTCAAAATAATCATCAGGAGAACCACCTTGGCAAGTACCATGTTTCCACCATTCATGGTTTTTTAAATCGGAATTGTATTGAGTGCTTGGCATCAGCTCCTTGAGTTTTGCTTTTACTGCATCATCAGATAGCTTTATGTCAGAAAAGGGTTCATGAGTTTCTTTGCCACAGAAATTATAATTCTTGCCGCATGAATCTTTATTTGGCCACAAGCCGTGCAAAGAAAATTCTGATGCAGTCTCTTCTCCACTCCCGTTTTTTAATGCATCACATTCAGGCTTTCCATTTCCGTGAGTGTCACAAAAACCGGGTTGCCAAGATAAAGCTAAAACATGTGAGTCATACTCGCCTGCAGTATGGCAACTTCCGCTATTACCGCCATCATTTGAGGGTGGTGTTGAGGAGAATGTCGCAGTGCCGCAAATACCTTTTATCCATCGATAAGGAGAATGAGCCTCAGAAGTATTGACTCTAACCCAACTTGGGTTTTCATTCGAACCTTGAAATTCGATGATGACATAATGGTTACCGGGTTCAGAAAAAACCGAATCAGGATTGGTTTGCTTCGCTTCAGACTGAAACATAGGGCAAACATCAGTAGCTTCGAAATCGCCAATTTCTGATGCTAAAACATTGACTGAGAATAGCAGTGTTAAAGAAGTAAAAGTGAAACTTTGCAAACAATTCATAAGTGAGGCCTTAAGTGTTCTATTGTTTAAAAAGTAGCACATAAAATGGCAGGCCTCAGAGTTGAGGCCCGTATCATTAAGAAATCGTTAAGCTTTTAAGTGCTTGTTATGCACAATGAGGTACAGTGCCGGTAATACTAATAACGACAACATCGGTGCGGTTACCATGCCTCCAATCATGGGGGCGGCGATATTTTTCATTACTTCATTGCCTGATCCAGCTCCCCACATCACAGGTAATAAACCAAAGAAAATGGTCGCAACTGTCATCGCTTTTGGTCTTATTCGCATTACGGCACCATGAGTAATGGCCTGCTTTAAATCCGACAGTGAATTCAGTTTTCCTTGGCTTTTGGCGTCTTCAATGGCGTTATTCAGATAGAGCAGCATGATCACGCTAAACTCCGCAGCCACCCCCGTGAGGGCAATCATGCCTATCGCTGTTGCGGTTGAATAATTCATATCTAAGCCAAACAGCAACCAAGCGCTGCCCACCAAAGCAAAAGGTAAGGACGACATTACAATTAAGGCTTGCTGCGTCTGCCCAAAAGTCATAACCAGTAGAATGAAAATGATCACTAACGTTGCAGGGATGACCATGATCAGTTTATCTTTAACCCGCTGCATATACTCGTATTGGCCTGCAAATTCATAGGTATAGCGTGCAGGCACATTGATCTGTGAATCTAATGCAGATTTGGCAGTAGCGATATACTCACCAATAGAAATATCGTCTAAATCGACGAATACCCAGCTGATCAAGCGACCATTTTCACTTTTCATCATCGGTGCTCCACGGTTGATTTTAATGTCTGCAACCTGACTTAACGGTAAAAAGTGACCTTGTTGAGTGACGATAGGTAACTGCTTGAGCTTTTCGATATTGTCACGAATATTTCTCGGGTAACGGACATTAATCGGGTAACGTTCTGTGCCTTGAATTGAATCTGATACTTTCATTCCTCCGATGGCATAGCGCACAACATTATGAATTTGTTGCTGGTTGATGCCATAGCGAGCCGCAATATTCAGTTTCGGTGTGATATCAAGGTAGCGACCGCTGCTGCTTCGTTCTGCATAGACAGAGCGTGTACCTTTAAGTTGAGATAATACTTGTTCGACTTGTTGGCCGAGCTGCTCGAGTGTTGCCACATCATCGCCACTGATCTTTAAACCCACAGGGGTTTTAATACCCGTAGACAGCATATCAATGCGAGTTTTTATTGGTTGCACCCAGGCATTGGTTAAGCCAGGAATGTTAACCGTTTGCTGTAGTTCATCAATTAACTTGTCTAAAGTCATATCAGCACGCCATTCGTCTTTTGGTTTGAGCATGATGGTGGTTTCAATCATGGTCAATGGTGCGGGATCGGTGGCGGTATCTGCACGACCAACTTTACCAAATACTCGTTTTACTTCGGGTAAGGTGCTGATCAGACGATCGGTTTGCTGCAGAATTTGTCCCGCTTTTGCAGCACTGATCCCTGGCAGTGTTGTGGGCATATACAGCAAATCACCTTCATCCAGTTCTGGCATAAACTCAGTACCACTTTTACTTAGCGGATACCAACTGCTGGCAAAAATAACTAATGCTATACCAATGGTTACTTTAGGGAACTCAAGCACCTTATTGATGATCGGTTTATACAGGAATATCAAAAAACGGCTTAATGGGTTGCTGGTTTCTTTTGGAATACGCCCTCGAATAATAAAGCCAATTAAAACGGGTATTAGAGTAATTGAAAGTAACGCCGCTACCGCCATGGCAAAAGTTTTGGTGTAAGCCAGTGGTGAGAACAGCCGTCCTTCTTGTGCTTCCAGCGCAAATACGGGGACGAAACTTAACGTAATGATCAAGAGTGAAAAGAACAGAGCAGGTCCAACTTCGGAACAAGATTTAAGCACCAAGTGCCAATGTTCTTGCGTACTGGGTAAGCGCTTAAATTCGGTATCAAAATACTCTCGGTGTTTATGGAAGTTTTCGACCATAACAATTGCACCATCTACGACAGCTCCTATGGCAATCGCAATCCCACCTAGGCTCATGATGTTGGCATTAATTCCCAACTGACGCATGAAAATAAAGGCGCCGAGCACCGACAGCGGTAATACAATTATTGCAACCAGAGTTGAGCGAGCATGAAACAAGAACAAGAGGCACACGAGTGCGACAACCAACATTTCTTCACTGATCTTAAATAGAAGGTTATCAACCGAAGATTGGATGAGTTGCGAGCGATCATAGGTTGGGATGACTTCAACGCCATCAGGCAGTCCAATTTGGAGTTGCTCTAATTTAGCTTTTACTGCCTGAATGGTGGCTAAAGCGTTTTGGTTATAGCGCATTACAACAATGCCACCAACCACTTCTCCTTCTCCGTTCAGTTCAGCAATGCCTCTTCTCGCTGCAGGTCCTTTGCGAACGTCCGCAACGTCTTTGAGCAATATGGCACGTCCAGAGGGACTGACATTTCCCAATGGAATTTGTTCGATGTGCGCAATACTCGTGAGATAACCCGAAGAGCGTACCATGTACTCGGCCTCTCCCATTTCAACCACAGAGCCACCAACATCACGATTGCTTTGCTTAACAGCTTGAACGACTGTGTCGATATCAATTTTATGATCAACAAGTCGACTGGGGTTGAGTACAATTTGATAGCTTTGTTCCATGCCACCAATGGTGGCCACTTCTGCTACACCTGCAACGCTTTGCAATCCTTGTTTTAAGTACCAATTTTGCAAACTGGTGAGATCAGATAAATCTTGTGTACCACGGTTATCAACCAGCGCATACTCAAATACCCAACCGACACCAGATGCATCAGGGCCAATTTGCGGCTGTACACCAGCAGGTAAAACATGACTTGATTGAGATAAGGTTTCTTGAACTCGGCTACGGGCCCAGTAAAGGTCGGTATTATCATCAAAAATCACATAGATATAGGAGTCACCAAAGAACGAATATCCACGTACAGCCTTAGCACCTGGAACCGCTAATAAAATATTGGAAAGTGGATACGTGATTTGTTGCTCCATCAATTGCGGTGCTTGGCCAGCAAACGATGTTTTGACGATCACCTGAACATCAGACAGATCCGGCAATGCATCTAAGGGGGTCCGTTTTAATTCAACGATACCCCAAAACCCTAACATGGCGCTTAATAGCAATACGATTAATCGTTGCGAGAGCGCTAAAGAGATGATTTTTTTTATCATATCTTCTCCTAGTGCTGATGCTGATTAGACAGACGATTTAAACTGCCACGCAAACTGGCTTCGGAATCGAGTAAGAATTGCCCTGACACCACCACGTTTTGACCTTCGCTGAGGCCAGATAAAATTTCAGCACGGCCTTGGCGACGGATACCCACCTCAACAATGGCTGCAGCGAAGGTATTATCCGAATCTTGAACGATGACTCGATTTTGGTCATCAATTTGAATCAAGGCTTCTTGAGGAACGGTCAACACATTGTGTTTGGGACCACCGAATAAAGAAATGTCCACTAAGCTACTGGCTTTAAGAGGCATTTCGTCACTGGGAAGAATGATTCTGGCCCTGATACTGCGAGTCACAGGGTCCAGTTCAGGATAGATATAATCAAGTTTGCCGTTGAATGTGCGCTTGTTTTCTGCAATAGGGCTGATTTCAGCACTGACGCCCTTTGCAAGCCATGGCAAATTGGGCTCAAAGATTTCGGCAATGACCCAAAGATGTTGTAAGTCAGCAATAGCGAGCACTTCAATTTTAGGCTCAATGAACATGCCTTGGCGTACATTAAGCGTTTGAACTACGCCATCTTTTTGTGCGTAGTAATTTACCAAAAGCTGACTCTTCTTGGTCTTTTTAAGGACATCAATTTGCTGACGGTCAACGCCTAATAATTCCAATCGCTGCTGAGCGCGAGCAACCAAATCAGTATATTGTGCTTGTGATTGATTTCGTTGATATGTATCCAAGGCTAAAAGGTAATCGTCTTGAGCGTTGATCAGTTCCGGTGAATAAAGTTGGTAAAGTAATTGCCCTTTCTTGACTTGCTCACCTTCGCTATTAATGGCCAGCTTTTCAACCCAGCCAGACACTCGAGAATGCTGGTGATAAATCTGGCTTTCATCATATTGCACTTGGCCGATGGTTTTTAAATACTGCCATAGGGTTTGCTTTCTTACCGCTTCAACTTTAATCGCCAAGGCTTGTTGGAGCTCACCAGAAACTTGAATGACTGATGAGGGCATATTCTCATTAGAGGGTGTAATTTCAACTAAATCCATGCCGCAAATTGGGCAAGTGCCTTGATGATCTTTGACAATATGGCTGTGCATTGGACACACGAATTGTGTTTGGTTGAGTGCAAACTTTGCAGAGTGCACCGCCGGTTCATGACTAGCGCTTGCAGCAATAACATTAGCGCTTAACATTAAGCCAATAAAAATCAATACTCGAATAAAAAACCGCATAACAACACCTTGTTATTTTTAGAAAACACCACTCAATCAAGAGGGTAAAGTAATAGAATTTGAGGTTTGGTTAGGCGATAGGAGGGCGAAGTCCATCATCAGGACTGAAGTGATAAAAGAAGGTTAAATATGAAAAATGACTTTCTTGATCAAAATTTACATCAAATAATGGTATGTTCATGAGTATATTGGCGCTGGCACTGGTTGCGAAACACTGACCACACTCACTATTACACAGGTGTTGCTCGCCGTCTTGTTGGCAACAAATGTGTTGAGCTTTATCTTGTTGATGGCAATCGATTGATTGCGACATTTGAGCTTGAACGTTCATTGAAATCATGGACATTTTGATTGGCGCAGCCGTCACCAGCATGCTCTGAGTGAGCAGCACACACAAACTGATGATGATTAAAAAGCCACGCTTTAAATTGCTCATTGAATAATGCTAAATGTCCTTTTTCAATCGTTATGAGTCTAACATATGATTAGATCGGTAAAAGCAGGAAATTATTTCACTGCTTGTACTAAATATAAGCGACTTGTGACTTGTCCGGCAGATTTTTCTTTTAATAGTGACCAATGCGTTGGTGTCGCTAAGTGTTGAAGTTCAGACTCAGTCTCAACGTAAACTAATGCATCATCAGCTAACCATTTTTTCTCCGAGAGTTGCTGGATAACAGGCTCAACTAACCCTTTCCTAAACGGAGGGTCAATAAACACAAGATCAAACCCTTGTGCTGGTGGTTGCTCCAAAAGAGATAATGTATCACCTTGAGAAACACGAGCATTATCGCAATTTAAGGTAGCTAAGTTAGTTGTTAACTGTTTTGCTGCTTGAGGGTTCAACTCAAAAAATTGTGTAAATTGAGCATAACGGGATAAGGCTTCAAAACCTAAGCTACCACTACCGGCAAAACAATCGAGCACTCGTGCGTTTTTCACGTCCGTCATTAACCAGTTAAACACCGTTTCTTTAATGCGATCTGTGGTTGGGCGTAAACCTTCAAGATCATGGACTGGGAGCTTTCGGCTACGCCATTGGCCTGAAATAATACGAATGTGATGAGAAGCCGATTTATTTTTAGCCATGAAGTTCCTACTGTGTCTTGAATCTCAAGAAGATGATACTATTGACGGAATTTTATTATTTTAAATGAATCTGACTAAAGAGATAAGGGAAACCTTGTGATTTTAGTCCGATCCATGCGCTAATTTTTATCGTGTGCTAGGAAACGCAATGGCTAAAAAAGGCTTTTTCTCTTGGTTCCGTCGGGACAAGTCCAAAAAACAGACTCAAGAAGAGTCGCAATCGCTAGATACTCCAGAAGTAGAATCCACCACTGAAACCAGTGCTACTCTTGAAACAGAGCAAAATTCATCAGTACCTCAAGAGCCTGAGTCACTAGCTCAATCTACACCAAATGAACGAACGGAAGATATATCGAATGTCACGTCGACAGACTCAAATCAAACATCGCAAGAAAATGAAGTTGAATCGCAACAAACACTTGCGACAGAGAATGATGTCGTTGATGTTAGTGCAGAGCCAGAGCCAGAGCCAGAGCCAGAGCCAGAGCCAGAGCCAGAGCCAGAGCCAGAGCCAGAGCCAGAGCCAG
>NZ_PGVH01000017.1:29292-140096 GCF_004168585.1 Shewanella sp. OPT22
TCTGAATCTGAAATCATTGATGAAGTTCAAGAAGAGCTTGAGCCTAAAGTTGAAGAAGTTGTTTCTGAAACGGTTGATGATGTTGAACTCGCAGCCACAGAAACCACCGAAGAATCGCTAGAGGTTGTTGAAGACGTTCAACCTGAGCCACAACAAAAGCCGCAAAAAGAAGGGTTATTTGCTCGTCTAAAGCGCAGCTTAAAACGTACCAGTGAAAACATTGGTAGTGGTTTTATTGGCCTATTTAAAGGCAAAAAGATCGATGATGAGCTGTTCGAAGAACTTGAAGAGCAATTATTGATTGCCGATGTAGGCGTAGAAACCACTACTCGATTAATCGACAGTTTAACCGACCATGCCTCGCGTAAGCAGTTGAAAGATGCGGAAGCACTATATGAACTGATGCGTAAAGAAATGCAAGATACGCTAGAGCCCGTTGCAACACCATTGGTACCTGAATTACCAGAAGGCCAAGAAGGGCCATTTGTCATCCTTATGGTGGGCGTAAACGGTGTGGGTAAAACCACAACGATAGGTAAACTTGCTAAACAATACCAAAGCCAAGGTAAGTCGGTGATGCTAGCAGCGGGTGATACCTTTCGTGCTGCAGCAGTAGAGCAATTACAAGTTTGGGGACAACGCAATGATATCCCGGTGATCGCTCAACATACGGGGGCAGATAGTGCTTCCGTACTGTTTGATGCGCTACAGGCAGCAAAAGCGCGTAATGCAGACGTACTGATTGCAGATACCGCAGGTCGATTACAAAATAAATCGCATTTGATGGAAGAGCTGAAAAAAGTCGTGCGGGTAATGAAAAAGCAAGATGACACAGCGCCGCATGAAGTGATGTTGACCTTAGATGCAAGTACAGGTCAAAATGCCATCAACCAAGCACAACTGTTCCAAGAAGCGGTGGGTGTGACGGGTATTACGCTAACCAAGATGGATGGTACTGCCAAAGGCGGTGTTATCTTCGCCATTGCAGACAAATTTAAATTGCCAATTCGTCATATTGGTGTCGGTGAGCAAATTGACGACTTACGTCCATTTGTTGCTAAAGATTTTATTGATGCATTATTCAGTCCTGAAGAACCGGAGTCTGAATTGCGTTAACGAAACACCACTCGTACGATTTAACTGTGTTAATTAGGGAAGATTTACTTTGTCATTGTGACGCTGCAAATCTTCACTATATCTTTGGACGTGACTGATCATTGCATCTTGAACTGACCTTGCTAATGTGCCCTAATAAACACAGTTAATCAGCGTGAACGGTAAAAACAACGGAAGCTATGATTTTATTTGAGCAGGTAAGCAAAATATATTCAGGCGGTCAAAAAGCGTTGACCGATGTGAATTTTCATCTAGCAAAAGGTGAAATGGCATTTTTAACTGGTCACAGTGGCGCAGGTAAAAGTACCTTACTCAAATTAATCACTGCAATTGAGAAGCCTAGCGCTGGTCGAGTGGCCATTGATGGTTTTGACATTTCCCGCCTTAAGCGCAAACAAACGCCTTACCTACGCCGTAAAATCGGCATGATTTTTCAGAATCATAACCTGCTGATGGAAAAAACCGTTTTTGATAATGTAGCATTGCCATTGATTATTGAAGGATATTCCATAGCTGAGATCCGTAAACGTGTGGCAGGAGCTTTGGATATGGTTGGGCTATTCGGTAAAGAAAAGCACATGCCGATGATGTTATCCGGCGGTGAGCAGCAACGAGTTGGTATTGCTCGAGCCATTGTTAATAAGCCGCCACTGATTTTGGCTGATGAACCAACGGGTAACCTTGATCCAAAGTTGTCCGTAGATATCCTCAATTTATTTGAAATGCTTAACGATGCGGGAACCAGTGTCATGATTGCTACTCATGATTTAGGTTTGATTGCTCGAATGAAGTACCGAACGTTAACCCTAAAGCGAGGACGTTTGTTTGGCAGTGAACCTCTAGGCGTCGAATCCGCACGAGGTGAAGTGCAATGAATCAGCGTAAATCACCCACACAACAGCTACACCAAAGTAAGTTGCCACTTTCTGGCCGCATAGTAATGTTTTTTGTGCGCCACATACAGCAAGCTTTTGCCAGTATGGGTGAAGTATGGCGTAACCCGATCTCATCGTTAATGACGATGGCAGTATTGGGGGTGAGCTTGAGTTTACCAGCAGCGTTGCAAGTGTTAGTAAAAAACGCTGAAGTGGTGACTCATTCATGGGATAACGCTGCGCAAATTTCGTTATTTATCAAGGCGACCAGAAATGAGCGAGCGATAGAAAGTTTTATCACTCGTGTGAAAGCCTACCCTGAAGTCAGTGACGTTGGGTACATCAGCCGTAAAAAAGCGTTAGATGAATTTCAGCGCTTATCAGGTTTTGGTGATGCTTTAGCTTATTTGGATGAGAATCCATTACCCGCAGTCGTTACTGTCACGCCTAATTTAAGTCATGCTAGTCCCAACCGAGCAAAAGACTTATTGACCAAGCTCCAGCAAGAGCCTGAAGTGAGTTTTGGCCGTTTAGATATTGAATGGCTCGAACGCTTACAAGCGTTGGTCAATGTGTTTAAAAGCGGTGTAATGGCCATTGCGTTATTGTTGGTCGGTGCGGTGGTTTTAGTTATCGGCAATACTATCCGCCTTGCTATTATGAACCGACGCAGTGAAATTGAAATCATGAAGCTGGTGGGCGCTACAGATGCCTTTATCCAACGACCATTTCTTTATACTGGTATCTGGTATGGAGTAATTGCTGGGGTGATAGCCGGAGTGATCGTTAATTTGCTGGTGTGGTATCTAGATAGCTCGATGTTAGAACTGCTTGATTTGTATGATACAACAGGTTCATTGCAGTCATTATCTGGTCATGAAATGCTGTTATTAATCTTTTTTGCATCTTTTTTGGGTTGGCTCGGGTCTTATATCTCAGTGAAGCAACATTTAAGACGGATTGAGCCGAGTTAATTTTGTAAGACCTGACCTTAGGTTAAAAAAAGTTAATCTTGAAACTGTCATAAAATTTGACTGTCATATCCAGTAACATAAACTTATAACTGCTATCGGCAAAGTTATTGACATAAATTGTCAAATATTAGATAGTGCTAAGACAAACAAGCGTAATGCTTGTTTTTTCGTGAATAAAGAGTAGGAGAGTAAATGACCTCTAAAGCGCAATCAATGGCATTGATGGTTCCACAGGGAAGCAGCAGTCTTGAGGCTTATGTTCAGTCTGTTAACCACATTCCGATGCTGGACGCAGAAAAAGAATATGAACTGGCAAAGCGTTTACAAGAAACCGGTGATTTACAAGCGGCGAAAGAACTGATTATGTCGCATCTTCGCTTTGTTGCTCACGTTGCTAAAGGCTATTCAGGTTATGGTCTTCCACAATCTGACTTAATCCAAGAAGGCAACATCGGTTTGATGAAGGCAGTAAAACGTTTTGATCCAACCGTGGGTGTGCGTTTAGTTTCATTTGCAGTGCATTGGATTAAAGCTGAAATTCACGAGTACGTACTGAAAAACTGGCGTATTGTGAAGGTAGCTACCACCAAAGCACAGCGCAAATTATTCTTTAACCTTCGTAAATCGAAAAAACGTTTGGGTTGGTTCAGTGACGACGAAGTCGGCATGGTGGCTGATAATCTTGGTGTAAGTAAAAAAGACGTGATGGAAATGGAATCACGTATGGCCGCACAAGATCCTGCATTTGATTTAGCCAGTGACAGTGATGATGAGAACGATTTTGCACCGACGCAATATCTTGAAGATCAGGCATCAGATGTCGCTTCAAATGTCGAAGCAGCCAACTGGGAAGCTAACGCTCAAACACGTTTATTTTCAGCGATTAAAACGTTGGATGAACGCAGCCAACACATTCTACAAGCGCGTTGGTTGGATGAAGATAAAACCACATTACAAGAGCTCGCAGCTGAGTACGACGTGTCTGCTGAACGTATTCGTCAGCTTGAGAAAAATGCGATGAATAAGATCAAAGCTTGTATGGTTGATTGATTGGTTGTTTCAATCTTCGATTGAATTGATATGAAAACCTGCCGATTGCAGGTTTTTTTGTGGCTGGTGTCCAGCGCCTTTTTGATGCGAAGCATCACTTCTTAGATGAAGCAAAATTTCTTCGAAATTTATAAAGTCGTGGAGTTGCACTCCACACCGCCGAAAGAGGAGTTCTCCAGCAAACTCCCCTTTCGAATCCCCAATGCCGCCCCACAAAGTTAAACGTTATTCTTCTTATGATAAAAAATAGCTAACATTTTCGATGGTGCATCCATGCCCCCCGAAAATTAGCGCCGCATCCATGCAGCGCTTACGCTATTTTTCACCAACGATGAATAACAGCTTTGCCATGGGGAATTGTTGTAGCCTGAAAGTTTCGGTTGTTTCTATGGAGCATACTTGTCCTTTATTAAACTTGAATATCGTTTAAGGGCTGATTTTCCCCGTTGAAGCTGTTGAAGATATTATTGAATGCAAAATGACGTGAGCCTGACATGGATGTCAGGCTAGGCTTAGTGGTACATGGATGTACCATCTGAGGCGTTAGGCATTTATTCAAGAATATCTGAAACGCTTAGCTTCGTTGGGGCGGCAAGGGATGATGCAAGAAGGGATTTGCTGGAGAATTACCGACATACAAAATTGTCGTTACTGCGTTTCCTTTTTGCTCGGGTGTGGGTGGAAAATCCACGACGTATTAAAGTGCGAAGCACTTTCTCTGCTAATTACTCCAAATGCACTAGTGATTCATAAATTGCTTATTTTAGAAAACACAATAACTTCAGTATGATAAATAAAATTAAAAATCTTATTTCATAACCCGTTTATATGTCTAAGAGAAGCGTTATCTTTAAACGATCATATGACTAACCCTAAAATAAGAACTCACACAATGGAGGATATGAAAATGAAGAAATTGCTTTTTACTTTGGTGTTCATGTGTATTTCAGTTAGCTCTTATGGGAGTTGTTTGAAATTTCAACACCAACAATGCATAATTTCGATTATTAACCTAATATCTACGCCTGAAAAATTCCATGATGAGATTGTTCTTGTTCATGGCGTTTTTAAAATAAAGGGTAGTAAGGCGTTACTGTATTTGAATTCAGAAATGGCAGGTTTTGACTCAATACCAAACAGGTTAGTAATAGAATTAACCAATGAGCAAAAAAAGAAGTTTTCGAATTTGAACGGACAGTTTGTTCAAATTAAGGGGACTTTCGTATACCGCAATGAAGTACTTGGTATAAGTGATTCTGGTTTCATTACTTCGGTCAAAAAACTGTATAGTTTTGAGCATTGAAAATTTGCTTACCCGTTAGTCACATTACCCCAAATTATTAATCCATTCACTCATTACTACATGGGTTTTGATTCTGAGAATATCTGGATTACCGTCGAATAATTCACGTATTTCATGCAAACGGCGCATACTTTTAGCTTTAACGTAAACTAATAGATCCATGTCGCCAGTGATACCATGACAGGTGATGACTTCTGGAATTTCATGAAAAATGTGTATGACTTCAGAGCAGCGTGCACATTCATGCTGCACTTCAAAATAAGCGGTTACGCCTTCTTTTTGAGATTCACTGAGCAGTACTTGATAACCGCGAATCACTTCTGACTGTTCTAATTTCTTAATACGATCAGATACAGCACTACGAGATAAGTTCACTTGTTTCGCAATATATGACACGCTTTGACGAGCGTCTTTTCTCAGTTCATTGATGATTGCATTATCAAACTTATCCACGAATCACTGTCCTTAAATTATCTGTTCCGTCATTTTGTCGGTAAAAGAGATTATTTCCGTTAATTTGCCGGATTAATACTTGAGTTTGTCGGGCGCAAAACGCAGAAACAAAATAAGAATAGCATTATAATTTGCGCAATTGGAATGGATACGGGCTGTTAGCCCAATAATAGAGTTTGAATAACGAATGAAATCAACAATCGGGCGCTGGCAAGGCGCAGGGTTAATGGCCACCACTTTGTTGGGGACAGGTGTGTTTATTTTACCGCAAATGACGGTAGATGTCGCGGGTAAAGGTGCGCTTTGGGCATGGTTAGCGCTCACGGTTACGATTATTCCGGTCACACTGATTTTTGGAAAATTGGCGAGCGTACATCCTCATGCCGCTGGTCCAGCTTACTTTGTTGAGAAAGCATTTGGCCGTACCATGGGCAGAACCATGGGGCTGATTTTCTTGTTAGTGGTGCCAGTGGGCTCTCCAGCCGCAATTTTAATGACGTTTCAATTTGTGGATTCGTTATTTCATGTGTCAGGTTTTGGTCAATTGCTACTGCAACTGGCATTGGTATTTGGGCTATTCATTGTTGGGCGACAAGGATTACAAGTGTCGGCCAAAATACAATTTGCACTGACATTGGCCGTAGTCACGATTGTGGTGATGCTATTTGGTGCCGGCACAACGAATACTGTGGAATTTGTTAGTCTTGAAACTCACGCTGCACCAGAGTTTTCATTAGTGTTGGTCGCAGCAGGCATCGCTTTTTGGAGTTTTTTAGGGATTGAAGCAATGACTCACTTAGCTGATGACTTTGAGAGCCCAGAGAAAGACATGCTGCCGGCGATGATGATCGGTGTGTTGTTGGTTGGTGTGGTTTATGTGGCTTGTACTTTGTTATTGCTTCTTGTCCCAACGAATGAAAGCTTGGCTATGATTGGGGTATTTAATCAGCTATTGGGTGGTTATGGTCAACACATTATCGGTATTTTGGGGATCACCAGTGGTTTAGCCACGGTAAATGTATACAGCGCTAGTGCGGCTCGTTTGACTCGTAGTTTTAGTCAAGAAGGCATATTGCCGAGTTGGTTTAATAAAGTAAACGAACGAAAAGTACCTGAGCGTGCAATGAATGTGATTTTATTGGTCATGGCTTCCGTGTTGATTTTAACCTACGTTTTTGAACAAGATTTAGAGCAGTTAATTTCTTGGAGTAATGGAGTTTTTGTCATTATCTATTTAATGGCGATGCTGTCCGCAGTGAAGTTACTGAGCAAGAAGTATTTGCCTTGGGTGATCGTTGGCTGTGGTTTTTGCATTGCAATGGGTATAGCTCTTGGAGTCAATATGGCTTATGCCTTGTTGCTTACTGCGGCGGTGATGCCATTCTTATGGTGGCAAAAAAATTATTTGTATCGTAAAACGGCGCAAGCAAGCTAAACACTTGAATTTGGGATAAGCACGAGCATATTGCTGGTGCTTATCCAGTAGAGGTTTAGTTATCCAATTTAAAATCTAATTTCACTTGTTGATTGTTTTGAGCCACAGTAATCCCTTCTTCTACTTTGGGTTGGTATTTCCACTTTTTAACAGCTCGAAGTGCTTCTTTATCAAACGTTCGCTTAGGATCTGCATCAAGTACCTCAGCATTGATGACTTGACCTTGATTGTTAATATCGAACTTCACTAATACCCAGCCTTCTTTACCGTCACGCGCTGCGTCAATAGGATATTGTGGTTGCACCTGTACCATAGGTGTTGCCAATTTATCTGCGCTGGCGTAGTTAAAGTCTTCACCTGATACATTCGGAATGTCTGGTAGGTGCAGATCTTTACCGCCATCAGGTAATGGTGTTCTGGTATCGAGCGGCGTTTCTCCGGCTATTGCTGTTTGATCAATCGGCGGTAAGGGTTCGTATGGCTCTGGCTGTGGACGCACTTTATCAATTTGAGTTGTGTCCTTCTTGTCCATACTGATGCTTTTTGGCGGAACGACAGTAGGTGCCGTCGGTGGCTCAGGCGTTTCGCCCAAGAGCTGTGTCATAAAGAAAAAGAGCCCAAGCGTGATAATTGCAGCAAGGATCAAGACAGTACTACTTCGAACTAAGGTTTGCTTTCCCATAAACATTCCCCCTCCATAGTGAAGATTTATTCGAACGGTACGATTCAGTGAATGAATCGTATTGAGAAACACCTAGAATAAACAGGTGTCTCTTTAATCAATATCATTAAATCTACTAAATGCAAAACATTTTGTTACATTTGGCGTTTTTAAATAACTTATTTTATGTTTGATTAAAAATTTATCAGTTTGCTAACTGGGTCACAGATAAGTCGTTGAAAGGTGCGGTGCAAAAGTGTTGAATTTTGGGTATCCTTAGCGGTCTAATTTCTTAAATAATATAAGCGCTGGGAATTTATGTCTTTGTCAGCTGTTTTAAATGAAGCTTTTCACTTCTTTAAAAATCATCTTCGTCAATTGGCGATGCTCACTATGCCGTTAATTATTGGCGTAGTGGCTATTCAATCATGGCTCGGTATTGAGCTGGGTAAAATGAACCCAGAAGCCCCTCAAATAGATGGAGTACATCTAGGCGTAATGTTTTTGGGAATATTGCTGTTTTCATGGTTAATTTCCACTTTGACACTGTTTTTGCAAGTAGTATCAGATGGTCATAATCCAACCGTTAGGCAAGTATTGTTTACCAGCCTTAACTTTGTGCCGCCAATGTTACTCACTATGGTTTTCACAGGTATGGCTATTTTTGGCCCTATATTTGTGCTGATTGCTGCATTAAAGGAGTTGGGTGCTTTAATTGGTATCGTCGTATCGGTATTTATTGCAGTAAGACTGTCTTATGTGAATTTTATGGTAGTTGTAGAGCACATTACGCCACTCCAAGCCATTAAAGACAGCTTCAATTTCACTAAGCCTATATTTTTTCCAACATTGGCTATATTGCTCATGTCTCTTCCGATTTCACTTGTGTTTACCGTTATCGCAACCAGCGTTAGTTCGTTGGGTGAAGGGGCTATTTTTGTTGTTAATATTTTTGGCTTTTTCTTCAGTTTATTTGTCACGGTAGCGCTGTATCGTTTGTATATGCTGAACCGTGAAAATGTGCATAACTAAGTATTAAGCTAACCGAAGAGGCACAAGATGCAAAATTTCGAGTTTTATAATCCAACACGGGTTTTCTTTGGTAAGGGACAAATTGAGCAACTGGATGGTTTAGTACCTTCTGATGCTAAGGTCATGGTTTTACTGGGCGGAAACAGTGCACGAGCCACTGGTACTCTCGACGAAGTAAAAGCAGCATTAAAGCAACGTGATGTGGTTGAGTTTAACGGTATTGAACCGAATCCAACTTATGAAACGTTAATGGAAGCCGTTGCCGCTGTTAAAGCCAGTAATGTTGATTTCTTACTCGCCGTTGGTGGTGGTAGTGTGATTGATGGCACTAAGTTTGTTGCGGCTGCAGCACTGTATGATGGCGATGCCTGGGACATTATGACCAGCTTCGGAGCTAAGGTTCAAGCGGCTATGCCATTTGGTACTGTGCTGACTCTGCCTGCGACAGGCTCTGAGATGAACAAAGGCAGTGTGGTAACTCGCAAGTCATTGAAGTCTAAATTGCCATTTATGAGTAACCATACTTTCCCGCAGTTTTCCGTGTTAGATCCAACCAAGACTTACACTCTGCCAGCAAGGCAGATTGCGAACGGTGTGGTTGATGCTTTTGTTCACACGACTGAGCAGTACTTAACGTATCCAGTTAATGCGGCTGTGCAGGACCGTTACGCCGAAGGGTTATTGCAAACCTTGATTGAGCAAGGCCCTCAAGCCATGGCGACACCAGAAGATTACGAAATACGTGCCAATATTATGTGGGCGGCGACGTCAGCGTTGAATGGGACTATTGGTGCTGGTGTTCCACAGGATTGGGCTACGCATATGATTGGTCACGAGCTAACGGCACTGCATGATATTGATCACGCCAGAACCTTGGCCATCGTCTTACCGTCACTTTTGCGCCATACTAAAGAGACGAAAAAAGCAAAGTTAGTGCAGTATGCTGAACGAGTGTGGGGAATTAAAACAGGCTCTGACGACGAAAAAGTGGATGCAGCTATCAATCAAACTCAAGATTTTTTTGAAAGCTTAGGCATTCGCACTCGTTTGAAAGATTACGGTATTGGTGAGTCTGATATCGATGCCTTGCTCTCTCAGCTTGGAAAGCATGGCATGGTCGCATTGGGTGAACATCAAAGTATCGACTTAGAAAGTAGCCGTAAAATTTTGCTAGGGGCACGTTAACTTTTTAGCTTAAATGAAGGATGAACAATGCACAAAGGAAGTGATTGGTTAATTTGTCTTATGATAGCGCTGATATCGAGTTTCAGCGCTGTTGCTACCGTCTATAAATGGGTCGATAAAGACGGTAAGGTTCATTACTCTGATGTACCTCGTAAAGGTGCAGAAGTTGTTAAACCGAATCCACGTACCGAAAATACCTTTAAGTTTGTTGCTCCGCTAATGCCCAAAAAACAGCCTAAAAAAGAAACTATCGGCACTGAAATCAACGTAAAAATTACTTCTCCAACTGATCAGCAAACTATCCGAGACAATCGTGGTAACTTCACCGTGACATCGTCAACATCGGTGCCAAAACATGGTCTCAATTACCTTTTAATCATGGATGGCAAGCCCGTAGCTGGCCCACAGCGACATGGCTCATTCAGTTTGAGTAATGTAGACCGTGGCGAGCACAAATTGCGGGTTTCGCTGGTCGATAGAGATAACAAAGCGATAGCGACAAGCGAAGTCGTGACAATTTATCTGCATCGATTTTCGAAGTTATTTAAACACAACTCACCAGCACCTATCACGACTCAGTAGAATTGCAGTTTTAACGTATTTCATGCACACTTGATTTGCACCAATTTGGTGCGAATAATCATTATGAATTGAGTGTATGGAATCAAGGCAGTTACTTTCACATTTATCTACCGCAGTATTAATTATTGACGATGCACTCATTGTGCGTTTTGCTAACCCTGCGGCTGCACAGTTTTTCAACTTGAGGGTTTCAAAGCTTATTGATACGAACTTTAATGAGCAGGTATTAGCCTTCGATATCAGTCTTGACCGGTTTCAACACGCCATCACCAATGGCAAAAGTTTAAATGTCAGTAATGCTTTATTGGTGACTCGAGATGGCGTTGAACGTTCCGTTGATTTGACGCTTTCACCGATGGACAATTCTCAGAGTATTCTAGAGTTGCGTATGATTGACCAACAGAAACGGATAGAGCAACAGCTCAATCAAGATGCACAACAACAAGCAGCACGATATTTAGTACGTAACTTAGCTCACGAAATAAAAAACCCGCTAGGAGGGCTTCGTGGGGCTGCGCAATTATTATCAAAGCAGGTTCACGGCTCAGAGTATCAAGAATTTACCGATATGATTATCGAACAGGCTGACAGAATGAAAGCTTTAGTCGATAAATTACTGGGCCCGCAAAAGCCTACGCCCCATTACTTACAGAATATTCATCAGATCATTGAAAAGGTGATTCAACTCATTGAAATTACCTTGCCGAGCAACATCGAACTCATTCGTGATTACGACCCTTCATTGCCTGAAATCAATATGGACGCAGAACAAATTCAGCAGGTCGTGATTAACTTACTGCAGAATGCCGTTCAAGCCGTTGCGGACGCAAAAGGTAAAGTGACATTAAAAACACGCACTCAACACAGTATAACGATAGGAAATAAGCGTTTCCGTTCGGTGCTTGAATTATCGGTGATTGATGATGGTCCTGGCGTACCCGCAGAATTAAAAGACACTCTATTTTATCCTATGGTCACGGGTCGTGCTGAAGGGACTGGGCTTGGGTTGTCCATTGCGCATAATATTGCTCGGTTACATCAAGGACGTATCGATTGTAACTCTTCCCCTGGTCATACTATTTTTGTTTTAACGTTACCTATCAAGGAATAACCCGATGCAAGCACAAGAGCAAGTTTGGATTGTTGATGATGACAGTGCGATTCGTTGGGTGATTGAAAAGTCGCTCGCCTCAGAAAGCATCAGCTGTAGCAGCTTTTCGTCGGCAGATTCAGTGTGGCAAGCGCTAGAAGTAGAACAACCGCAAGCGATTCTATCCGATGTGAGAATGCCAGGAACGGATGGTATCAGTCTATTAGAACGCATTCAGCGGCACTTTCCTGACCTACCGGTCATCATAATGACTGCGCATTCAGACTTAGACAGTGCCGTAACGGCATACCAAGCCGGCGCTTTTGAGTATTTACCGAAGCCATTTGATATTGACGAAGTGATCGCTTTAGTTAAAAGAGCATTAGCCCGGAGTCAAACTCAACCTAAGTCAGAACCAGAAGCAACTGATGTCGTTACACCTGAAATCATTGGTGAAGCACCTGCGATGCAAGATGTGTTTCGAGCCATTGGAAGATTATCGCGTTCATCAATGAGTGTATTGATTCATGGGCAATCAGGAACGGGTAAAGAGTTGGTCGCACGAGCGCTACATAAACACAGCCCTCGAGCGGGCAAGCCATTTGTTGCACTCAATATGGCCGCCATTCCTAAAGAGTTGATTGAAGCTGAATTATTTGGGCATGAGAAAGGTGCATTTACTGGAGCAACTGAGCAACGTAAGGGCTGGTTCGAACAAGCCAGCGGTGGGACACTGTTTTTAGATGAAATTGGTGATATGCCACTTGAAGTGCAAACTCGACTGCTGAGGGTGTTAGCCGAAGGCAGCTTTTATCGAGTCGGCGCGAATAAAATGGTGAATGTGGATGTGCGGATCATTGCAGCGACCCACCAAAATTTATTACAAAAGGTGGAACAAGGTGATTTTCGAGAAGATTTGTTTCATCGCCTCAATGTGATTCAAGTTGAGTTACCAGCACTGAGCCAACGTCGTGAAGATATTCCTGCCTTAGTGAATCAATTTTTAAGTATTACGGCTAATGAACTCGGTGTTGAGGTTAAGTCAATTTCAACGTCAGCGATGCAAGCACTGGTTAATTTTGATTGGCCGGGTAATGTCAGGCAACTAGAAAACACTTGCCGTTGGTTGACTGTAATGGCGGCCAGTCATGAAGTACTGGTGTCAGATCTGCCGATTGATATTCAACAAGGCCAAAAGGCAACAAACTCAATAGGTCAACAATCATGGCAACATGGATTAAGAGAGCATATTCAGACTCTGTTCGAGCAAGGTAAACATGATGTAATGAATGATACCTTGGCCGGAGTGGAGCAGATTTTGATCACAGAAGCGCTTAAACACACCCAAGGACACAAACAAGAAGCTGCAAAAGCTTTGGGGTGCGGGCGTAATACGTTGACCCGCAAACTCAAAGAAATCAGTTAGCTTTTTATCATTAATGCACTTGATGCCAATGACTGAGCTTTTGTTGCTGCATGATCAGTAATAAACCTAGAGGTGCAATAAAGCAGACAATGGCGATGGCGTCTGGTGCGGGTAACGATGTCTGCTGAATCAAGCCACAGATCAAGGCTGCACCACTCATTTGGATAAAACCAAGTAATGCGGTTGCTGTTCCTGCACGATTTCCAAAAGCCGCCAGTGCCATGCTGGTTGCTGGACCGAGAAGCAAAGCAAACCCTACACACAATAAAATCATCGGTAACATGAAGGCATATTCCGGAGCAATGAACTGTGTCGCTGTTTGAGTCTGAAGCAGTTCAACCCACAGTGCGGTGCTGATGAATAAACTAAAAGCTAGCTTTACGGTTAAGTGATTCCCCAGTCGTTTCGATACCATCGGCGCAATAAAGCAGGCAATGATATTCAGCAAGGCGTTAAAACCAAATAAGGCACTGAAACCAAGTTCAGATATCCCCAAATGGCCAATTAGCCATACGGGTGAATAAGAGACGTAACAGAGAATTGCAGCCATTGCACTCATGCAGCTGATGGCATAAAACAAGAAGTGGGGCTCTTTTAACACCGGCCAGAAGCGTTGCAAGTTGTAAAGTTTGCCATGGCTGATCGTGCCTTCAGGTTTGGTTTCAGAAAACCGGAAAACCACGACCAATAACATTACAGCGGCAAATAGCGTCATGAAGATAAAGTTAGAACGCCAGCCAAACTGCATGGCGAGCAATCCACCTAAACTGGGTGCTAGGGCTGGGATCACACAAATAGCACCATTCAAATAACTGTAAATTTTTGAGCTTTCTTTCGGGGTGAAACAGTCACGGACAGCACTGAACGCTACGATCGAAGTAGAACAAGCAGCTAAACCCTGAAGCACTCTTGCGAGTAACAGAACGTTAAACTCATAAGCTATGGCAGCCAATAAGCTACTTAAGCCGTAAAGGACTACACCGAATAATGCGACAGGCTTGCGTCCAAATCGGTCAACGAGTGGCCCGATAAGAATCTGACCCACGCCCATAGAAAATAAAAACAGAACGAGTGTGGACTGAATGTCACTGTTTGAAACCGAAAACTCGGTTGCCATTACAGGCATAGAAGGTAAATAGATATCAATAGCTAATGGGCTAAGTAATACCAAAAGCATTAATATTGGTAGAGAGGTTTTGCGCATATCTGTCCCTAGAAACTGCAAGGGAAAACAAAAAGGATTGTTCTCATAATTAAAAAAAGATAACGTTTAGTAGAATAAGTGAACGGAAAATAGAACCCCTACTAAAAGTGGTGGCATATTCTAGCGAATTATTTAAATGGAAGAAATGAATATTCAATTAAATGATCAATCCAATGAATTAACTCAACTGGTTAAAAGCATTTCAGCTTGTCAGATTTGTGCAGGAGTACTACCTCATCAACCAAGACCAGTAATTCTGGTGAGTCAAAGCGCCAAGATATTGATTGTTGGACAAGCTCCTGGCAGGAAGGTGCACGAAACGGGGATTCCGTTTAATGATGCCAGCGGTCAACGTTTACGTGAATGGCTTGGTGTAACGGAAGCGCAATTTTATGACCCCAATCTGTTTGCCATTATTCCTATGGGGTTTTGTTTTCCAGGTACTGGTAAACAAGGGGATCTGCCGCCAAGACCAGAATGTGCCAAACATTGGCGAGCCCAATTATTAAGATTGTTACCCAATATTCAGCTGACCATCGTAATTGGGCAGTATGCGCAGGCTTATCATTTTAACGATAAGAAAATGTCGGTTACTGAGCGAGTGAAGAATTGGCAGCAATACTGGCCGAGTCGAATTCCACTCCCGCACCCCAGTCCAAGAAATCGAATTTGGTTAAAACGCAACCCTTGGTATGAACAAAAATTAATCCCTAAATTGAGATCTGAAGTAAAAAACTGTTTATATTTAGAAGAAGTTGAGTGATTGGAGAGATTTATGGCACAGCCAGTGGTTAAACTTCCTTTAAGTACAGTTCAGATACTAGATGAAATTGGAACACAACACAATCATCAAGATCTACCATTGAAAAAAACCATACAGGCTCCAAACTTAGAAGGAAAATCAAGAGAGTTTAAGGTGAATATAGTTTCAGCAAGCCAAGTTGAAGTATCAAAAAAATTCACGTTGAACTCAGGGAGTGATTGGTTTACTGGAGATAATGGTGATGCTGTGTGCAAAGTGGTCAAACATTATACTGTAAAGTGTATGAGTGCATCAGGGTTTTACCCACAGCATAAACCTATGGTGGAACCATTACCGCACGATAAACTTAAAGCAGGGCGATTGTCACAAGATAAATTTGAGGCAGAACGATTACCGCTCCCTGCTTCGGTTAATGGGTGGTTAGCTAATGCTAAAACGTCTTGTCCTGCTAACCGTGAGCCTTTAACACTGATATTAGATATTGACTCAACGGTAAAAATTATAAAACGTGAAAACGATTGTAGTGAACATCTTCTTAAACATACGCCCGAGAAACTGAATAGGGCTGTACATTTCTCTCCATCAAGAATGAAAGAGTTATTACAACTTCAATTAAATGGTCATAATATAAAAGTATTAAGTTGTGGCAATATTTCACAGAAAGATCTGCACCTTATCTTTGCTCAGTACGGAATTTTCCTTCCAGAAAATAATGTGGAAACAGTTAGGAGTAATAAGGCAACTCACGTTGAGGCTCAAGGGTTTGATAAGTCTCACCTTTTTTTGTCAGCAAACAGTGGCAGTCATAAATGTGAACTTAAAAATACTCATAGTTACTTTATCGAAATGAATGCGAATTTCCCAAGATTTTCATAAATACAATACACATTAATTTGGTTACAATTTTTTTTTGAAAAATAGAGTTTTTTATTCTTATCAGAGTTCAAATCTCTCAAGAAAACGGTATATTAGCTTCACTAGTTTGCTGCGTCAGTGAAGGGATATATCATGAGTCAAGAAACAACAAAAATATTAGTCGTTGATGACGATATGCGCTTACGTTCGTTATTAGAACGTTATCTTGTTGAACAAGGTTTTTATGTGCGCAGTGCAGCCAACTCAGAGCAAATGGATCGCTTACTTGAGCGTGAAAATTTCCATATGATTATCCTCGATTTGATGCTGCCTGGTGAAGATGGTTTGTCCATTTGTCGTCGTTTGCGTCAGCAGAAAAATAATATCCCTATCGTAATGTTAACTGCTAAAGGCGATGAAGTTGACCGTATTATTGGCCTCGAACTCGGCGCTGACGACTATTTACCTAAGCCATTTAATCCACGTGAGTTATTAGCACGAATCAATGCGGTCATGCGTCGTCGTACTCAAGAAGTGCCAGGTGCCCCTTCTCAACAAGAAGAAACCATTGAGTTTGGTAAGTTTAAGCTCGATTTGGCAACTCGTGTTATGTACGATGGTGATAACGCTATTAGCCTAACAAGCGGCGAGTTTGCGGTATTAAAAGTATTAGTGACGCATCCAAGAGAACCACTATCCCGTGATAAGTTGATGAACCTTGCCCGTGGTAGGGATTATTCAGCGCTTGAGCGTTCTATTGATGTGCAGGTTTCACGTTTGCGCCGATTGATTGAGCAAGATGCCGCTAACCCAAGATATATCCAAACGGTATGGGGCTTGGGTTATGTGTTTGTACCAGATGGCTCGACACAATAATAAAAAACTGAACCATTGAAAAAAAATAGCATCTGGCGCAAATTACTTCCTCGCAGCGCCTTTAGCCAAACCGTACTCTTGATAGGCAGCTTGCTGCTTATCAATCAGCTTGTGTCTTATTGGACGGTTGCCGTTTACTTTATCAAACCCAGTTATGAGCAAATTAATGAGCTAATTGCTCGTCAAGTTAAGCTGTTGTTTGTTGATGAAGTTGAAATTGGTCGCCAGCACCTTACCTTAGTGGATGCGCTCAATGCCAAGGTTCGCGACGATGGTATGCGGGTCTACAGCCAAAAACAAGCACGTGATGCAGGCGTTGATGATGCCACTTATTATGGTTTTTGGTCATCAGAAATGTCCGAATATTTAGGTGGTAAAGCGGAGGTGCGAGTGATGCAAGCACAGCATTTGCAAGTTTGGATCCGTCCTCCACAGGCGCCATCGATTTGGATTAAAGTGACATTAAATAGTGGGATAAATGAAGATCAATTATCCCCGTTAACCTTGTATTTATTAGTGATCGGTGCATTAAGTGTGATCGGTGGTTGGATGTTTGCTCGTAAGCAAAATAAGCCGCTCCGTCGATTACAAAAAGCAGCATTATCGGTATCCAAAGGTAGTTTTCCTCAGTCTTTACCCTTAGAAGGTTCTACTGAATTAGTGGAAGTAACCAATGCTTTCAACCGCATGGCTTCCAGTATGAAACAGTTGGAACAAGACAGAGCATTGTTAATGGCGGGGATATCTCACGATTTACGTACGCCGTTAACTCGTATTCGCTTAGCGTCTGAAATGATGGTTGAAGAAGATGAGTACCTCAAAGATGGCATTGTTAATGATATCGAAGATATGGATGCCATTATTAATCAGTTTATTGCTTATATCAGGCAAGATCAGCAAGAGTTAGTGGAGTTAATTTCGATTAACCGTTTACTGAAAGAAGTCGCTGACGCTGAAACGCACCGAGATGTAGATATAGCACTGGAACTGGGTCATTGTCCTGATATTTCAATTAGAGCGGTCTCGATAAAACGGGTGATCACAAACCTTGTAGAAAATGCATATCGTTATGGTGGCGGTTGGGTCAAAATCAGTTCTTACACAACCAAAAGCGCAGTGTGCTTTCGAGTGGAAGATAATGGTTCCGGTATCGATGAAGACCAAATTGAAACCGTTTTCCAACCCTTTACTCAGGGAGATAGTGCGAGAGGTAGTGTGGGTTCAGGTCTAGGTTTAGCTATCATTAAGCGAATTGTTGAAGGGCATTTGGGTAAAGTCACGCTATGTAACCGGAAAGAAGGCGGCCTGTGTGCAGAAGTTGAATTACCGATTGAATAAAATTTAGATTTTCTCTGGCATAAGGTGTTATTTTTGTTAGCCAAATTAAATTGCTACCCAATGGAACTGATATGGCAAACCAATCTACATCTCATCTATTTTCTTTTTTAGGATCACTTGTCATTGCGGTGGGTATTGCAGTGGCGGGCTTTTTCATTAGCGAAACACTTTTTAAATCCCGAGTTGCACTTAATACTGCAGTTGTTAAAGGGCTTGCGGAAAGAAAAGTGGAGGCAGACAAAGCATTTTGGTCAATTAAATACACAGTGACAGGTGACAAACAAGACAGCATTGAAGCACTCTATACGGCATCAGAAACCGATCAACAGAAGATAATCAATCTGTTGCATAAAAGTGGGTTTACCGCAGAAGAAATAAAGCCCGGCATTGTAAAATATTTGAAGCGAGAATTTAGAGATGACAATCAGAAATTAGTTGATGAAAAACATTTCTTAGTTGGCGAGATTGAGGTCGAAACAGCGAAAGTTCAGTTAGTTTCAGAAGGGAGAGCCAAATTAAATTCGTTGATCGCACAAGGATTAGATTTAAAAAATAATGCCCCAACCTATCACTTTACAAAACTAAACGAAATTAAACCTGCCATGCTCAAAGAAGCGACTAAAAATGCCAGATTGGCGGCTAATGAATTTGCCATTAATGCTGGGGTAAAAGTGGGTGGGATCAGAAGTGCCATTCAAGGGGGCTTTGTTATTCGCGATGCAGGTGAAAACTACGGTGATACTCAAAAAGTTGATAAGAATGTACGCGTTGTCACTAATGTCACATTTCTATTAGTTGATTAATTCATCAAAAGGGAGAGAATCGTCTCTCCTTTTCAGCTATCACTTATAAAGCTTTCAGGATGACTTCAGCTTTACTGACTTCAAACTCTTTCGGTGCTTCAACATTCAGATGGGTCACAACACCATTTTCAATGATCATGGCGTAACGTTGAGAACGTAAACCGCCAAAACTACCCGTTTCCATTTCAAGACCTAATGCTTTGGTAAAGCTGCCATCACCATCAGCCAGCATCATAATGTGCTCCGCATTTTGGCTATCACCCCATGCTTTCATTACGAAAGCATCATTGACTGAGACACAAGCAATAATATCAACACCTTTTGCTTGAAATTCGTCTGCTAAAGTGATGTATCCTGGTAAATGTGCAGCTGAACAAGTTGGCGTAAAAGCGCCTGGAACCGCGAAAATAACAACTTTTTTGTCTTTGAATAACTCTGAAACTTGATGTTCTTGCATGCCATCAGCGGTTAACTGAGACAGGGTTGTTTCTGGTAGTTTTTGACCTTGTTCTATCATGACTTACCTCTAATTCATTAGTATAGGGTTATAAAACAGAATATAAATCGAATCTATTTTTCTTGGTTTTAATGGACGCTGATGGTGTTTGTCCATTGAGATATTCAGCGTAGTCGGGGCGTTTTACCACAACGCGTTTTTGGGCAATGTTTAATGCAGGTGGTAAAAGCTCATCGGCATCATCATCGCTACCGACTAAAGTTTGGAATAAACGCATTTCTTTTTTTACTTGCGCCGACTTCTCTCGATGTGGGTACATTGGGTCAAGATAGACCACATCCGCCTCTATTCCGAGCTCGTTTAAAGAGTTTTGGCTGGCACCGTGATGTAACCTCATTCTTTGTTGCATCCACTTTCCGATTTCAGGGTCTTGATAAGCGCGCTTCAGGCCATCCTCAAGGAGTGCCGCAACAACGGATTGGCGTTCAATTAATGTGACGTTACAGCCAAGACTGGCAAGTACAAAGGCATCGCGGCCTAAGCCTGCAGTTGCATCAATGACACTGGGTATATTACCATTCTTTAGGCCAACAGCTTTCGCTATCGCTTGTCCTTTCCCGCCACCAAATTTTCTTCTATGTGCTACAGCGCCACCTACGAAATCAACAATGATGCCTGAAACTTTGGGTTCGTCACGCTTGTGCAGTGCTAACCGTTGGTTGTGGTATTTAAGTTCGAATGCGCTGCCTTCAGAAAACGTTAATTGCCAGCGTTGACAAATATCAACAAGCTCAACATTACTTTGATCAAAAAAAATGGATGTAGACAAAAGAAATCACGAAATTAACGATAGATTGAAACGATTATACGCTGCTTCAAAACTGGTAGGAAGATGCTTTTGTTGCCCATAGGTTCGTTGCTTTTGATGATTGAAGATCAAAAAACGGCAGTGAAGAAAACTGGAATAGTGCTGCAATAAATGAACTCGGGAACACTTTTACACTGTGATTGTATTTTTCGACTGCTTTATTGTAATGGCGGCATAATGTTGAGAATTCGCTGTGTACGGAAAAGTAAGGCTGTACAGAGTCGATTTGTGAGTACTTCGTTAGTTGAGCCGCAATATCAGTTATTCTTTGGTTTAGCTCATCACATTTCTTCAAATGATTTTGAATCGTATTAAAGCTATTCAATTTATGTTGTGAATAAAAATCTGATTGGAAGGCGTGTCGGTAATCGTCGAGCGCCTTGAGGCTGGGCTCTTTTTGATTCATGGTCATGTCAGCGTGATGGACGGCTTTCAAAATCGCATGTATTTGTTGTTTTAGGCTGGTATCAATAGCAGAAAGCGCACACATTACACTTTGTTGTTTAGCGTGTAATTGGCGGTAATTAAAATAAATCCAACAAATTCCTGCAAAACTGCAGATGGCCAGAACTAACATTTACATCAGAATTAATGAAATTATGAATTAAATGTAGTTGTCAGAAGCCCACTTTGCCAATTTAACTTATTTATTTAAAAGTAAAATTTAAAATTACCGATCCGTGTGTTGTTAAGCGTAGGTTAAGCAAAATTAATTATAATTGGTACATGCAAGATTAGGGCAACCAATTCGCTCGTGAATGCAGGACTCTCAACTATATCAGAGTCCTTTTTTTTTATCTCTTTTTGGCCACATCAGCTCAAACGGGCTTTCCCAATGTTCTAATTGTACTTTAAAAGACTTCCGTTGAAATTCCTCTCCTACTGAAGGTAAACAAACATATTGATAGGTCTGTTGATTAAATTGAAACTTCAATGCATAGGCATGTAGGTAGCAACGATCACTTTGCTGTTTTCCATATAAATCATCACCTAAAATGGGCACACCCAAACTCGATAGTGCGACTCTGAGTTGGTGAGTCCGTCCTGTATGAGGTTTTAATAAATACAGTCTTAGCCCTTCAGTAATTGTATGACTGTAAAACTGAGTGATGGCAGGGTTTGCTTTGGTATGAAGCAACTTGTGCATGCTACGACGAGATTTTGTCATATCACCAACCACCCATCCTTGTTTCTTTTTCGGTTTCCCTTTGGCAATAGCGAGATAGTATTTTTCAGTGAGTCGCTGTTTGAATTGCTCAGCCAGTTGATTGGCCGCTGCTGAGGATTTTGCGAGCAGCAATAGCCCTGATGTTGGTGTATCTAAACGATGAACAGGGAACAGAGACAGATCATAATCTGCCTCAACTTGAGCGACCACACCAGCAGAGCCATCTTGGCTATGAAAATGTACATTTGGAGACTTATTAATGACGATGAAGTGTGGCTCATCAGCCAGAATCTGATAATTAGAGTTTTGCATTAATTTGAATAATTGTTAGAAATCTATGGTTACACTTAGCCCGGGGTTGTTATCACTGAGCTTAACCGATGCATTATGACGGGTTAAAATGGCTTTTACCATAGACAGACCGAGCCCTGTACCTTTGTGATGTCGACTAGGGTCAAGTCTCACTAAACGGTCAAATACTTTTTCTTTATGTTCGTCTGGAATACCGGGTCCGTTATCGACAATTTCAATGCGATTGGCATTTTGACGGATCTCAATCGTCGCATTTGTTCCTGAGTATTTAATCGCATTATCCACAAGATTGAATAAGGCCTGAAACAGCAAGTGCTTATCTGCTTGTACTGAAAATTCACGCCCGAGATTTAATAATAAAGTCTGTTCGTTCACTTCTGCTAATGCTTCAGCCATATCTCTTAAATCATGACATAAGTGGTGAAGTTCAATAGGTTGCTTCTCTAATGCTAATTGCCCTTCTTCAATTCGAGTCAAAGATAACATGGCATCAAACGTACCTAGGCAGTGATCAAGTTCTTCAAGAAGTTCAGCGCAATGATCAGGTAAATCATCCGCAGGACTATTGATGAGCTGCTCAATACCAATGCGTAAATGAGACAAAGGTGTTCTTAAGTCGTGGGCAATATTGTCGGTAATTCCTCGAATGGCTGTGAGATTATTTTCAAGCGTGTCGAGGACATTATTAAACTTTTGCGCAAGGATATCGAACTCATCATTACGCCAGCTTACAGGTAAACGCGTATTGTAATGACCTTGTTCAATTTGTTCACTGAGACGGTTGTAATGGATTAATCGCCTCAAAATGGCTTTAGAGAATAAGAACCCCAGCGCTAATGCAAATACCACTGTAAGCATTACTGCGGTGGCTGAAGCGCTTACAAACTTATCGATTAAGGATGCAAAGTGATCAGTTCGAGATGCAATAAGTACTGGGCCATAACGAGTTTTGACTAAGCCACCCGTTAAGATGTGAAGCTTGTCAGGCCCTGCTGTGAGAATTGGGAAATCTTTGGTTCTTGGCAAGTAAGGCATTTCATCGGGCATGAAACTGAGTGCACCGATGACATTATCACCGTTTTTCCATGCGACTAAAGCTGCTTTTGAGTCTGCGGCCTCAATTTGGCGTGCAAAATTTTGGCGACTGACTGATTTTGCCAGTTGCTGATAACGTTGAACTTCTGCTTTTAAGCTTTCAGTAACCTGATATCGTTGTTCTATAACCAGCTGCTGATAAAGCGCAAACAGTAATGCGCCAATAATCAGAGTAACGAGTACAGAAAAAACAATGGTGATTCGCCAGGCACTACTTTGATAAGGGTTAATTCCTCTGCCGTAAGCGATAACCTGCACCTCTTACCGTTTCAATTAATTCACCGTGGCCGAGCTCTTCAAATTTACGTCTCAATTTAGCGATATGGACATCGATAACATTGGTGCGAGGATCAAAATGATAATCCCAAACCGCTTCGAAGAGTAAGGTACGACTGATGACCTGATTAACATGTTCCATGAGATATTTAAGCAATTGAAACTCTTTTGGCTGTAACATGATTTCATGTCCATCCAGTGTGACATTACGTGTAAGAAGCTCCATTTCTAATGGACCTGCACGCAAATGAGTTTGCATTGGTTGAGTATGGCCGCGTTGCATTAACTTTTCGCAACGAACCAGTAATTCAGAAAATGCAAAAGGTTTGGTCATGTAATCATCACCACCTGCACGTAAGCCTTTGACTCTCTCATCTACATGGCTCAGAGCAGAAAGAAGCATAACTGGTGTTTGATTACCTGTTGCTCGTACTGCCGCTAATAATTTTAAGCCCCCTAAACTAGGAAGCATTCTATCGAGTACGATGAGATCATATTGATTGCTGGTGGCTAATAAAAGCCCTTGATGACCATCACTTGCCGTCTCAATATTGTGACCTTGTTCTGTAAAACCTTTGACAATATAGTCCAAAGTAGTTGCATCATCTTCAACCAGTAAGACTTTCATAACACTCCTTAGTACCATTTCAATAATGGTAACGGACGCAGTTTCTCTACATCAAAAGCTAGCCGATATCGTCCATTATTATCGATCAGCTTTAATTCAAGATAGCTAATGCCTAGATCATGATCCAGTTCTGCGTTTAATAAATGCACAGAATTTTTATGTATAGCTAATTCTACAAGCTCAGAAAATAATAGTTTATTTTTAGAAATAAAGTTGATTGCAGCTAATTCTGAATGTTTATCAGAATCATAAGTGGTTGCTTTACGCTTTATTAATACGCCATCAACGGCACAATATTCAAGTTGAGTGACCGTATGTTTTTTGGGATCTAATACTGTAAATAAGTAACGCATAGGCGAACTATTAGTATCAATCGCAAAATGGGTAATGACCCCTGATGTACTATTCTCAATATTCCTCATCGTATCAATTGGATTCTGAAATGGTGTTTGAGTTAGTACAGATAACAAATTAGGAGCCGCAGTGGCAATACTACTGTAAAGCAGCAAACAGATAAGCCAACGCATTTTCTTCTCCCCGATTTTCGTGCTCTATTTTTTGTTATTGAGCATGAACCAATCAATCTCTTAATGAATTTTTGTTCGCTGAAAAAAGCGTTGAAAAGTGACCTTCAAAAAGTGACTGACAAACATAGACGAAGTTAGTCTAACTGTAGACACTTTAATTCCCTATTTCGGGGAGATTAACAATTGATCATCTTGACTGTTTTTGTCATAACGCATAAATAATTTAGATGATCTTAATTTGTTAACTTGTTGATATTTATATTGTTTTTATTGTGTTTGGGTCAAGCTCCCAAATCAAGGGTGTATCTAAAGATATTTCAACCTCTTGCTCAATATCAAGCTCGATCACAGAGTCTGTGCCGATCACTTGTGCTAACAATCGATGTCCATCCCTAATTTGGAAAAAAGAGATGGGCCGAAGTTGCAACGAAACACTGTGTGAAGAAGTGTGTTGTCCGAATCTACTCGGTAATATGCACGTCGTCAATTGTTGCGATTGTGTAATACATTGAGCTGGTATGGTCAGTTGTTGTTCACCGAAATGAATGCTGTAGAGTCCTTCGCTTGATGGCTTGATTTTGCTTATTGGTACTAAATTCTTTAAGCCAATTTGTTTAGCCACTAATGTCGAAGTTGGTGACGTTAATAGTTGTTGGGGGGTACCCTGCTGAATGATATAGCCTTGATCAATAATTAATATTTTATCGGCCAACAACATGGCTTCATGATAGTTGTGTGTGACTAGAATCACAGGGCATTCAATGGCTGATTTAAGTTTTAACAGCTGCAAATGCAGTTGTTCTTTCGTTTGATTATCGACTGCAGAAAAAGGCTCATCAAGTAATAGGAGTTGAGGTTCTCTGGCTAATGCCCGAGCCAAGGCTACGCGCTGTCTTTGTCCGCCAGACAGTTGTATCGGACGTTTATCTTTATGTTGCCATAGACCGACATTTTCTAACCATAACTTAGCTTGAGTGAAACGATCTGGTTTAGGCAAATGCTTAAGTGCAGTAACAATGTTATTGATGACCGACTGATGTTCGAATAAACCATAATGTTGCGGAACATAGCCGATGAATCGTTGCTGAGGCGAGAGTTGTATTTTAGAATCCAACCAAACATTGCCATTACAACGAATTTCTCCTCTAGCTTTGGTGGCAATGCCTGCTAGGGCTTTTAAGAGAGTACTTTTGCCTGCACCTGAAGGACCTAAAATCGCAATGACATCGCTGGAGCTTGCTGTAAATTCAGCAACAACAGGAAAAGGCTCTGATATGCGAACCTTGCATGATAAGTGAGGCTGATCAACTGCGGTCATGTCTTATTCCCACTCTTTTGGATAAGTGTGTCGTTATTGCCAGCGTAAGCACTGCAAATATCAACAACAGGGCAGACATTAAACCTGCGGCGTAGAAATCAAAGGATTGCACGCTGTCATATATTGCGATGGATAAGGTTTTGGTTTCGCCAGCAATATTGCCACCAATCATAAGTACGACACCAAATTCACCTAACACGTGCGAAAAGCACAATACTATTGCAGTAATCACACCAGGCCAAACAAGTGGCAGTTCAATATGGATTAATGATTGCCAGCGGTTTAAGCCACAACAGGCTGCGGCTTCTCGAACGTCCTCAGGAATAGATTCAAACGCTCTTTGAATCGGCTGCAGTGCAAAAGGAATATTGATGATGAGAGATGCGACAACCAAACCGGAGAAGTGAAATACAAGTTCATTGCCTAACACAGATGAAAGTAGTTGTCCTAACCAGCTTTGTTGACCAAACCCAACCAGCAAATAATAACCGATGACGGTAGGAGGAAGGATCAATGGTGTCATTGAAATCGCTTCAACGAAGGCCTTACCTTTAAATTGTTTAAACGCCAAGGCTCTGGCACCTATAATTGCCAAAGGGATCAATAACAACGTCGTAATGCTACTGAGTTTTAAGGATAAAAGTAGAGCTTGCCAATCCATCGATAGGAAATGCCTTTTATAAACGACTAATGTGATTTTAGTGTAGGTATAATAAACGACTAATGTGATTTTAGTGTAGGTATATCAAACCCGTACTTTCTTAGTGTATCTTGTGCTGTTTGAGATTGCAGAAATAAAAAGAACTTTTCGGCAACGCTGTCCGCTTTGTTGGTCAATATCATTGCTTGGTGGAGTGGCCGATGCAATTCGGGGGCAAGTGCGACATACTCTACTTTACTGCTGTAATTGGGCGCTTTAGCCAAAGAAAGTGCAATAATGGCACCTTGAGTTGCATTTGAAAGAGCAAACTGTGCAGCTTGCCCAACATTTTCACCCATAATGAGTTCTTTATGCAGTCTTTTCCATAAACCTTGATGTTCGAGCGCTTGTTTCGCAGCCAGACCATAAGGCGCATGCTCTGGGTTTGCAATCGCAAAACGAGATAACTCACCTTGAGTCAATAACTGAGAAACACCTTGAAGCTCTGGATCGAGTGTGAGTGGCGAACCTTTGGCTTTGACCAAAGCTAAACGGCCGATAGCATAAGTAACGCTTTGACCTTGGGTAAGTCCTTGTTGCGTTAACCAATCAACATAATGTTGATCAGCACTGATGAATAACTCAAAAGGCGCACCGTGTTTTATCTGCTGAACTAATTGCCCTGAAGAGCCATAGCTTAGGCGAACCTGCAAACCGGATCGTTGCGTAAATTGCTTTGCAATATCGTTCAAAGCGAAACGCACGTTGGCGGCAGCAGCAATAGGGGGAACTTGCTGTGAAAGAGAAGTCGCACTGAAGGTTAAAGCAAAAACGGCAATGAATAGTCGATAAAACCAAACTAATCTATTGCCATTGAAGCGTCGCATGTTCATCGCTGTCTCTTGCATCAACCCATTTATCGCCTGCATCTGTTGCCTCGAGTTTCCAAAAAGGAGCTTTAGTCTTTAAAAAATCGATCAAAAACTCACAGGCGTCAAATGCAGCTTGTCGATGTGCACTGGAAACACCAATGAAAACGATCTGCTCACCAAGGGACATCGTTCCAATGCGATGAATGATGGTGATGTGATTAACATCCCAACGCTGACGAGCTTGCTGTGCGAGTTTATGCAGCACTTTTTCCGTCATGCCTGGATAATGTTCTAATGTCAGCTGACTGACTTCGCTACCGTCATTAAAGTCACGTACTTTACCAACAAAGGTAACCAATGCGCCATCAGCCTGATCTTGGCTGAGCTGCTGATACTCATCGGCTACCGAAAAATCAGCTTGTTGAACTTCAACCTTAATTGTCGACACGATTAGCCTCCAGTCACAGGCGGGAAAAAAGCGATTTCGTCACCGTCTTTGATAGTCTGATCTAATGAACATAACTCTTGATTCACGGCGACTAATAATTTGTCTGATGAAAGCGTGCTGGCCCACTTAGCGCCACGCTCGCATAGCTGTGCTCTTATTTGCTCGGCATTTTGCCAATCGTCTTGATACTCAAGTTCAAGCTTAGCTTCACCAAGACGCTCTCTTACTTGTGCAAAAAATAAAATCGTAATCATAATTTGTGTTCTTATATTTTTGGTTACTATTCTGGGTTATGCACAAAATGGCCTGATTTACCGCCTTGCTTTTCAAGCAGAGTCACCGCAGAAATCACCATATCTTTTTGCACCGCTTTACACATATCATAAATCGTCAGTGCCGCAACGGAGGCGGCGGTTAAGGCTTCCATTTCAACGCCTGTTTTGCCACTGAGCTTACAAAGGCTGGTTATCCGCACTCGGTTGTTGTCTGGTTCGGCCTCGATATCAACTTCGACTTTAGTCAGCATTAATGGGTGACAAAGAGGAATGAGTTCGGGGGTTTTCTTCGCCGCCATAATGCCAGCAATACGCGCCGTAGCAAACACATCACCTTTATGGTGCTTACCCGATAGAATCAACTCAAGTGTGTCTGATGACATGTCGACAAAGGCCTGCGCTCTTGCAATGCGAACCGTGATGTCTTTTTCGCTCACATCCACCATATGTGCTTCACCAGAAGCATTAATATGAGACAAGGTTTGAGTCATTAATCTGTGTCCTTTGATACTGATTTTAAATGGCCAACGAAGTTACAAGGGCGATGGCGAGCGTCGAGTTGTTCTTTTATGATTTCTTCCCAACCTAAACGGCAAGCTCCAGGTGAACCTGGCATACAAAAAATCGCCGTTTTATTGGCCATGCCGGCGATGGCGCGAGATTGGACGCTAGAAGTCCCAATGTCTTTAAAGCTTAAATATCTGAACAGTTCGCCGAAGCCTTCCATTGGGCGGTCAAATAATACGGAAACGGCATCTGGTGTGCTGTCATGCGCAGTAAAGCCTGTACCACCGTTGATGATGATGGCTTGGATGTCAGTAGAGGCTATCCATTTAGACACAACTTCACGGATTTTATAGGTGTTATCGACGCAGATTATCCGTGCTGATAAATGATGGCCTGTTTCGTTAATGGCATCTGCTAGGTATTGCCCGGAGGTATCCGTTTCCATCGTATGTCGATCCGAGACCGTCATTACCGCAATTTTTAATGGAACAAACACTTTTGTCGTGCACTTGGCCATAATCATTCCTGTTTTAGTTTGTGATTGCTTACTAACCACCGATTGAGGCTAAATGTTTTGTCACCCCAGTAATGCCTTGATGCAAGTCATGGGTCGCTTTCTTTTGATGTAGTTGCTCATGCAAACGTGCAATCAATTCATCTTGCTGATTATCATGTTGCAGCAAGTCACGTAAATCGATGCCTGACTCAGTAAACAAGCACAGGTGCAGTTTCCCTTTTGACGATACCCTTAGGCGATTACACGATTTACAGAAATCATTCGAATAGGGCATGATCAAACCAAAGCGCCCCTGATAGTCAGGATGGCAAAAATTCTGCGCTGGGCCATCGGTTGGTTTTGGCACTTGGTGCAACCAACCTTGCGCTAACAACCTTGATTTAATCACGTCACCACTTAAATGGTGAGCTTTAAAATAATTGTGGTGCAGTCCCGTTTCCATCAACTCAATAAAGCGAACGTCAATCGGACGGTCTTTTAACCAGTCAGTAAATTTGGGTAAATCAGAATCGTTGAGGTCCTTGAGTAACACGGCGTTGACTTTGATGCGCTCAAAACCCGCATCAAGTGCTGCATCAATACCACGCATGACGTCATGGAATTTATTTTCACCGGTAATTTGGTGAAATTGGCGAGGATCTAGACTATCGACAGAAACATTAATGCACCTTAAACCGGCATCAAACCATGCTTTGGCATGTTTCTCTAAACGATAACCGTTCGTGGTGGTAGCAATCGTTTCAATTGCATCATTGTCAGCAACGATACGAATAATATCAGTAAAATCTTTACGCAGGCTCGGTTCACCACCGGTGATACGCACCTTTTTGGTACCGACTTTGGCAAAGGCATTAACGATGCGGCCAATTTCATCAAGGCGCAAAAAGTGAGGTTTCCCTTCTGGTTGGTAGCCGTCGGGCAAACAATAAGTACATTTGAAATTACAAACGTCGGTTACAGATAGGCGCAAATAGCTAAATTTACGACCAAAGTCATCTAACAGCTCAGACATAATCACCTTTCCAAATTCGGGAGGCCAAGACATTTCTGCACTTAACCCTGGTGGCAACATCGCCACGGCTAGATTTCCATATCTTCACGGTTGAATAGCATCAGACCGGAGACTTAGAAAAAAAAGCTCGGAGATTGTAGGTACCTGAACATGGCAATCATTAAAAACGCCTTATGATCAGATACTCGAAACCAATTATAGACGTATCTTTGAATACGCTGATAGCGCTTATTTGATAATTCTTGAGCTAAATCAAGCTTACAAACAGGTTTGGTTCAATTGTGCGAGTTTGTACCCAGACTAATTTGTGTTACATTTACGTAAACGTAAACCTTTGCTCGTTATCCTTGAATGGTGTATTTCGAAAAATACTCATTTTGCGGTAAGGTGGCGAAATGTCATAGCAATAATCAAAAATAACATCCGACGAATAACGTAAATTAAATAAAGTCGGAGGCTCAACAAATAAAGGTGAAATGATGGAACGCGAATCAATGGAGTTTGACGTAGTCATTGTTGGTGCAGGCCCTGCTGGGTTAGCCACGGCTTGTCGACTTATGCAAATCTCAAAAGACTCAGGTAAAGAGTTTACCGTTTGTGTCGTGGAAAAAGGCTCTGAAGTTGGAGCTCATATTCTTTCAGGTGCTGTGTTTGAGCCAAAGGTGTTGGATGAGTTATTCCCAGATTGGAAATCTCAAGATGCACCACTAAAAACCAGTGTTACTCATGATGAAATTTATTTGTTAAACTCTGAAGATGGCAGTCGTTTGATGCCAAATGCTTTTGTGCCTAAAACGATGCACAACGATGGCAATTATATTATCAGTGTGGGTAACTTGAGTCGTTGGTTAGCCGAGCAAGCTGAAAACCTAGGAGTAGAAATTTTTCCAGGCTTCGCAGCAAGCGAAGCGTTATATCACGAAGATGGCAGTGTTAAAGGCATTTTAATCGGAGATATGGGTGTTGGCGAAAATGGTGAGCCAAAAGACAGCTATATGCCGGGCATGGAATTGCATGCCAAGTACACGGTATTCTCTGAAGGTTGCCGCGGCCATATTGGTAAAAAATTAATTGAAACCTTCAATCTAGCTAATGGCAAAACCCCACAACATTATGGCTTAGGGTTTAAAGAAATTTGGAAAGTATCTGATGAACAACATCAGCAAGGAAAAGTCGTCCATACGGGTGGCTGGCCATTAACTGAAGGTGCTTCAGGCGGCGGTTTCCTGTATCACATTGAAGACAACCAAGTCGTTGTTGGGCTCATCGTTGACTTAAACTACCAGAACCCACATTTAAGCCCATTTGATGAATTTCAGCGTTATAAAACTCACCCTGTTATTGCAAAAGAATTACAAAATGGTGAGCGAATTAGTTATGGCGCACGTGCTATTGCCAAAGGCGGGTTAAACTCACTCCCTAAAATGAGCTTCCCTGGTGGCTTGCTCGTGGGTTGCGATGCTGGAACTCTTAACTTCGCTAAAATTAAAGGGACTCATACCGCCATGAAGAGTGGTATGTTAGCCGCAGAAACCATCGCTGAAGCATTAATGGCAGGCGTTGAAGGTGGCAAAGATTTAGAGTGTTTCCAAGATAAGTTTGAACAAAGTTGGTTATATCAAGAGCTATACTGTTCACGCAACTTTGGTCCTGCTCTGCACAAGTTTGGTACTTTGATGGGCGGTGCGTTTAACTATATTGATCAAAATTGGTTCGGTGGCAAGTTACCGGTTACGTTACGTGATGAAAAGCCAGATTATGCGCAAATGGCCGAAACGTCGGCTTACAGTAAAATTGATTATCAAAAGCCAGACGGCAAGTTGACGTTTGATAAATTATCATCGGTTTATCTATCGAATACCTTTCATGAAGAAGATCAGCCATGTCATCTTAAGTTGAAAGATGCACAAATTCCGATTCAAGTTAATTTAGTTAAGTTTGATGAGCCTGCGCAACGCTACTGTCCAGCAGGCGTTTATGAAGTCGTAGAAGAAGCGGGTGAACAGAAATTTGTGATCAACGGTCAAAACTGCATTCACTGTAAAACCTGTGACATTAAAGATCCAAGCCAGAATATCACTTGGGTGACACCTGAGGGCGGTGGTGGTCCTAATTACCCCAATATGTAATGTGTTAAAGAAACGCACTCACTCGAGTGCGTTTTTTATTGTAAGTAATTGAATGTAAATATTTCCTGTAAATTAATCCTTGTCCACTTTTATCGCTAATCGGCTTTCTCTTGCCTACACTCAATAAAAATTTTGTGATAGTTGGCGTCATTGACAATAGTATCTGGTTTTACTCACCTTAAAACCCATCAAGAATTCGATGGGGATGAGTCGCCATGCGCAACATCTGAGTCAGTGAACTTCGATGCTAAAGCCTATCGAGTTGACGGTTATGACGATGAGGGCTTTTGCAGTGGCCCATCGAGTTCGTCTTTATTTGATGAAGACGTCGAGTCGAGCTATAAAATCAGTGACAATTCAGACAGGCTGAATGGCATTAAAAGGTCAATTCACGCAAGGAATTTACAAAGGGCCTTTCGGACATTTATGACCGCAAAAGACCATGCTGAAGTTACTGTATTTGGCTTTAAACGACTGACGAGTTCTGCAAATGGTCAAGAAAGATTTTACGACACCGCAAAAAGCCCAAAGCACTATGTGCTGGTTCGCCCTGTTAATCCTCCTCCTCAAGAATTTGCTGGTGGGTATAAGAAAGTTGAAGCAATGGATGCTGACTTCATCTCACTCCGGCCTAGAATCAAGAGTGAACATTTTACTTATCTAGAAGGTAAAAAGGAAAATAGAACCGTAAGGAAGCTGCTTAAGTATCCAAGTCTATGCCCCAATTTTATTGTTGAGCCTCACCTTAATATCGGCGTTAATGCCGGAGAACCGCTTTGGAATTCTTATGTTCAAAAGGGCCAAACCGTTGTTCTAAATCAGTTTGAACAAGTCTCAGAAGATCTTAAAAAAATGCATGAAGATGGTTGGTTACACAGAGACATTAAAACGAACAATATGGCAGTATGTAAAAAAACGGGTGCAATAAAAATGTTTGACTTGTCTTCTGTAGTAAAAAGAACCGATCTGGTAAAGGACAAGGTTAAAGCATTTGGTACTCGGATTTTTTCTTCGTTGGAACTGCACCTAAAGGTCAGAGATAAGAATGTCGAAATGACAAAACGGCAGGATAATTATGCGATGCTGATTGCCATGATGGAAGCAACGGATACCCACTTAGCTGAAGTGGTGCAACGTTTACCTGCAATGTTGTCAAAGTTTGGTATTTATCATGGCGAAAATCGAAAAGTAATGGATGCCTGGATAGATCAACATGTAAAACCTGAATACAAAGACAATCTGAAAGCGTTTCTTGCTGCCCCCGCACAAGTTCCTTTACTTAAAAGTGTTTATGAAATAATAGATTGGAAGCGTGAACCGTTAGCAGGATAAAAGTCTGATCAGGTTTTCAGAAGAACTTCTTAAGTTGTTTTTGGTTTCACTAAAAGCCGTTTCTAGAGACATCGGCGACTGGCAAATACTAAAAATACTGTTGATCCCAGCTTGATAAAACGGCGTTAAATCTTCGGTGGTAGATACAGTGCCAGCCAACACGACAACGGGGACTTTATGCTCTTTTGCCAGTGTTGCTACGCCCGATACAGCTTTACCTTGAAGAGTCTGAGAGTCAATTTTCCCCTCACCTGTAATCACGAGATCCGCCGTTTGCAGATGTTGACTAAACTGGGACTGCTTTAAAATATAATCAATTCCTGATGTTAATTTTGCGTTGCCAATAGCAATTAACACAGCTGGAATGCCGCCTGCCGCTCCGGCGCCTTTAATATTACTCAGTGGCTTTCCAAACTTAGCTTCCAGTAAGGCGGCGAAGTGCTGAATATTGTTATCAAGAATAGCAACTTGTTGTGTTGATGCGCCTTTTTGCGGGCCGAATGTATGGCTCGCACCAGCGTTACCGTAAAGAGGATTAGTGACATCACATAATAAAGTGAATGTTATTTTGTTGAGATTTGGATTAAGTGAAGTTGTATCAATGGATTTTATTTGCGTTAGGTTTCCACCAGTCACGTGAACTTCTTCTCCATGCTGTCCTAAATAAACGGCACCTAATGCATGCAGTAGGCCCGCACCAGCGTCATTGGTGGCGCTCCCCCCAAGAGCCAGAATAATTTCTTTAACGCCGAGTTCAATCGCAAGCGCTATTTGTTGTCCAACGCCAAAACTACTGGTCAGCATCGGGTTTCTTAGGTTCAAGGGTATATGTGCAAGGCCGCAAGATTGTGCTACTTCAATCATCGCTGTACTTCGGTCGTTCGAAAGTAAAAAGTGACTGTAAACTGGACGACCGAGAGCATCTGAGACTAAGTTTGGTACCTCAGAACAAGTGATCAGACTGGATAATGCATCTAAGGTTCCTTCACCACCATCTGCGATGGGCAGCTTTATTACTTCAATATGCCTGTTTGCTGCCAGCACTCCTTCTTCTACCGCCTCTGCAACGTGCTTTGCCGTTAGACTTTCTTTAAAAGAATCTGGTGCAACAATAATCTTTTTCATTGATTGGTTATTGACCTATGTTAAAAAATGGTAGAACGTTACCAAGGGAGTCTATTGCCAGCATAGTCGATAAAACTGCCACTGTCTTCAGTTGAAAGAGTGGGTAACAAGTCAAAAAAGTAGCGAGCGGTTTGAGCTGGTGTCTGCAGTTGCCCTTGTGGTAATCGAGCTTGAAAAGGTTTCGATAACAGAGTGTCAGTCGTTCCTGGATGAAATGATAATACGCAAATATTGGAGGCCGTTCGCTGCCATTCAATACTCAATGTTTTTAATGCCATATTGAGTGCCGCTTTAGAACAGCGATAACTCATCCAGCCACCCAAGCGGTTATCGCTGATACTACCGACCTTTGCAGAAACCGTAACAAAATAACTCAGTCCAGACTGACGGAGTTTGTTTTGAAAGTGTTTAGCGAGCAGTAATGTCGGTAACAGGTTGATGTTAATATTGGCTTGAAAAAACTCAGGGTTAAATTGTGTGATTGATTTTTCAGGTAACTGCTCATTGTGATGCAGTAGTCCGACACAGTTAATGAGCATATCCAATTTTTCGAATTTTTGAGAAAGCACCGCGACTTGGCTTTCATCGCAAATATTGACTTCATGCCAAGAGATTTCTTCATCCTGTTTGTTCGGCTGTTGCTTGTGATAGGTCGCATGAATCTTAGCGCTAAGATAACGGCTCTGAACTTCTTCAATCATCCCACTTCCTATGCCACCAATACCGCCGATGATTAAAATTATCATATTCACTCCGAGAATAAGTATTATTCTTTTTATACGGGAATAATCTAAATTTTGTTCATATCTCAAAGAGTTAAATTAACGTCAGCTAGGGTTAAGGTTCAATAGAATACTCTAATTAAAATTATTTAATTAATTGGGGTAAATAAAATGGCTATTAACTCATCTGTAGCTTTGGGTACTTCAGCAAATCCTTTTACAGTAAAAGAGCATTATCATTTAAATGAAACTGAAAAAGGTACTAAGTTGCAAATTAATAGTGAAGACGTTGAAGGCGTTTTAGTAGCTCTCACAAAAAACTCTAATACAAAAATTTACTTTACAATGATGCTACCCAAGTATAATTGGTCTCTTAGTCATGATAATTACAATGACACCAAATTGTTTTATGCTGAACTAAAAACCCCTGATGAAAAAGTAAAAGAATTTGTAAAAGGTGAAACACTCCCTTATGGCTCAAAGGTTGATTTACAAGAAGTTGGTTTCTTGACAGCAGTTAAAACTAACCCGTTAGAGGCATCATTAGGGCATCAATTTACAGAGTTAGTTTATGAGTTCATAGAACCTAAAAAAACAGGTATTGAGTCAGTTCCGAAGAAACCAGTTCTTCAAACACAAGGCTCGATGGTTGTTGTTGATTTAGCTGTTTGATTTTGAGCATATTGAGCATTTATCAATTTTATTCAACTTCATCTGTCGCATTTCTAGTGTCATTGCATCAAACATCAGCACTCGGCCAATCAAAGGTTGGCCGATTTTACAAATCAGTTTGATTGTCTCAACAGCTTGTAAGCTGCCCATAACGCCAATCACTGGCGCTAAAATGCCTGATTCAACACAGGTTAACTGCTGCTCACCAAATAATTGGCTGAAACATTGATAGCACGGCGATTCCGCTTGATAATCAAACACGGTAATTAACCCTTCCATGCGAATAGCTGCAGCAGAAACGAGTGGTTTTTTTGTTTTAAGGCAGAGTTGGTTTAACTGTTGGCGAACGGTAAGGTTATCGGTACAATCAACGATGATATCGTGACGTTCAATTTGCTCAAGTAAAGAATCATCACTCAGTAAACCATGAATAGCGTTGATTTTGATATGCGGATTAGTAAGTAACAAGCTGTCTTTGGCTGAATGGACTTTTGCACGTCCAATGTCAGCATCTTGATGTAATACTTGTCGTTGCAAGTTTGACAGTTCGACAATATCAAAATCAACCAACGTGAGTTCACCAACGCCTGCAACGGCTAAGTATTGACTGGCAGCACAACCTAACCCACCCATACCAATGATAAGCACTTTCGCCAACTTCAGCGCTTCCTGTCCCTCAAAGTCGATGGCTTTGATCGAAATTTGGCGGTTATAGCGAAGAATTTCTGATTCAGACAAGAGGTCTTTCGATGGTGACATTGAGGTACAGTTATTGTGAGAAAATTGAATGCTAGCGCAATACTAAAGCAAGTGCTAGTTTGGCTTTATAATAACCGTAGATTATTGCGCTAGTAAGTGGATATTTATACCAATTACAGTAATTAATCTCTCACTCAGCAAGAGCTAAAGGTTTTCAGTACAAGGCGCATGTTTGAAGTACTAACGGGTTAATTCCAAAACATGCAACAAAGTAATGGAAGCCTTTAGCCTTGCCCTTCGGGAGCTTGTATGCACAAAAATCACTTCACAAAATTGTCTCAACGTAGAATAACTATGTCTTCATCAATTTCGTTTGTACTTTGTGCGCATACACAGCTCTGAGTTGAGCATTTAATTACTGTAATTGGTATTAGTTATGAGGTACAGCAATATCGGCTTCCGATAACACTGCACTCCAATCGATCATATCGATAATTTCGGCGGGGCAATCTTTACAGTCAGGGTTACACATAAACTCTCTAATATCGCTTCGATATTTAAAGCAAACAACTTGATCAATCCATGCGTTAATATGATGTTGGTATTCGGGATAAGCGGCAAACCCTTTATCGGGAATTGATGCTCCAAATTCAATTGAGTCGTTATCTTTCTTAAAGCGCTCAACCATATGCTGATGAAGTTGAAATAAGGTTTTGGACGTACATGTCATCAAACTTAAAAACAATGCATAGTTATCTGCATTTGGAGCAATGTCTGGGTCGGCTCTTCTCTTACCTCGATAGAGTGCTGTTGTGAGAAAACCAGGAGTACCTGAAACGCCATATCTCATGAACTCATCGATATGGCAAGCGTCGGCAAGATCGAAGATAGCCGCCTGTGGATGCTGACGTTGTAATGGGTTTTTACTGGTTCGAAGCGTGTGACGAAACCCCATATTGTCCGGTTTAATATCACCAATGAACCATTTTTTATCATGAGCGAGTTTGACGGCGTTGCAGACCTGCCACAGCGATTGCAAAGGCAGAAATTGGTTTTTTTCAAGCCAAACCTTCTTGATGTTATGTCCTCCAAAGGTTGATATTTCGGTGGTATTGTTAAAGGGTAAAGTACTGCATAGTCCTGGTATCATGCTCAATTGCCTTTGGATTTCGAGCATTCTTGAAGGATTAATTTTGTCATCTAACCTGCTGTAACGGAGACTCACACTAGACTGCCCGGCTCTGGTTAATTGTTTTGAGGAGCCCTTTAAAGGTTTAACCTTTTTCGTAGGGACCTTGATAGGCGCAATGATGCCCGTGGAGTCATATAAATAATGGGAGTGTTTTCCGGTCAACGTAGAAATGTATGACAATTTAACAACGCCTTTATCTTTGAAATCTCCGGTTTCGTTTTTATCTGAAATTCTGCATTGACGTTCACTGAATTTGTATGTGGTGTAGCGGCACCATTGCTGAAGTGCAACCACTTGTTTGATGTCTGAGTACGTCACACTCACGTCGTTTGAGGACAGTTGTTTTTGTAATGCCCATGCATAGTCGAACAATCTGGGTGATTCAGGTGAAATTTCGTTACCCTTTGGCAAGTCTTTTAGATTGCAATGTTGTACGGATTCGGTTGCGACTTTCATTAAGTGATTTAATTTAAAGGGATAATTGCGTTGAAGTTGGTGTTTTTTCCATAATGAATCATGTTCTTGAAATTGATCTGCATCGGGTAAGCATTGAACGAAATTAGTGTATTGTGATTGCAGTTCAGATGTTTGTGGTATCTGAACAATCTGATAAGTAAGTTGACTGGGTACAACCACAAAATGCTCATCATCACTTTCAGATGAATATTCCTCAATATCAGATTGTTCAGTATCTAAAGGTGGTATAGAGGTGGCGTTTATGATGACGAAACTGCTCATAGATGTACTGCAATAAAATTAGAAACTCTATTTTAAATATAAGCGTAATTATTTACAACAACCTGTTAATTAACTAAATTTAACCCGTCAGAATAAAATAGAATGAATGAAGCCCAACAAGTGTTCATTCATTCAAAAGAGAAAAGCTGAGTCAGTTGAGCAAGCTTGAAAAAGGTTCAACAGTGACGATTTCACCGGCATTAATCTCACCTTGATCAATCGCAATGTGAATAAAACAATTGGCAATACTCATTGACGTCAGCATTCCTGAGCCTTGTGCTCCAGTTGTTGATACCTCTAGGTCCCCTTGGTTATTGCGAGTTAGCACACCACGTTGAAACTCAACTCGGCCGGGCTTGCGTTTGATGTTATGCATTAACTGAGCGTTAACTTTTAATGGTGCTGATTGAGGTAAATTCTTCATTTTATTGATGATCGGTTGTACCAGTTGGTAAAATGTGACCATTGATGCAACAGGATTGCCTGGTAAGCCACAGAAGATAGCATTATCTAATTTCCCCATTGCAAAAGGCTTACCTGGTTTCATGGCTAAGCGCCAAAAAGTAATTTCACCTACATCGTCTAAGACCTGTTTTACGTAGTCAGCATCACCTACTGAGACACCACCTGACGTTAACACCAAGTCAGCTTGTTCAGAAGCGGTTAGAAATGCTTGTTTTATGCTTTCTGGGTTATCTTCAATGATTCCTAAATCCACCCATTCAACGTCAGATTTGGTGAGCAAGCCCTGAATCGAATAGCGGTTTGAATCATAGATTTGACCTTCTTTAAGCGCTGTGCCGACCGGTTTTAACTCATCACCTGTCGAGAAAAAGGCGACTTTTACTTTACTGAAAACCGATACGTTTGCTATCCCCAGCGTTGCTAGGACGCCAAGCTCTGCAGCACCAATTTGAGTACCTAGTTTAAGGATAACTTGTCCAATGCTCGCCTCTTCCCCTTGTTTACGAACATTTGCGCCCGCTCGCTTCGGAGAAGTAATCGTAATAATGTCTTGGTTAGCCTCAGCTAACTCTTGCATTTGTACTGTATCTAGCTGTGCCGGTACTTGTGCCCCCGTCATAATTCGAACGCAACTGCCCTTCGGAATATCACCATCAAATGGATGTCCAGCAAAAGCGCTGCCGACAAGTGTTAAGTTGGTAACATTATTATCTCGATTGAGATCGTCAAAACGAAACGCATAGCCATCCATTGCCGAATTATCAAATGGCGGTAGATTAATACTAGACTCCACGTCTTCTGCAAGAACATGATTCAGCGCATCAGAGATCGATAATGTTTCCGTACGAGTTAACGGCATTACCTGTTCGAGTAATTTTGGAAGTGCATCATTTGGGTGGATTAAACCTGGTTTTGCACAAGGATCAACGGCATGCGACATAAAAAACCTCAGATCAAGCGAGAGAAATGGCTAAAGCGGCATCTTCACATTTTGTGATGCTTAAGATCAAGCGCTGAGTTTAGATTTGGCTATCTCCTTGATCAAAAACAAGTTAATTGTGAAAATAAAAATAATTCCTATTTAACAATGAGTTATCGCAATTTTGTTGCATTTAACATAGAACTGCCGCACAATGTAGTCCATGAACGCAGTACGGTGATGAAACATCACGACATTGAGGTAAATCCATGTTAACGAAACCTATGATTGATAAACTGAACGAGCAAATTAACTTAGAGTTTTTCTCATCGAATCTATATCTTCAAATGAGTGCTTGGTGCGAAGATCAAGGCTTTGAAGGTGCTGCAAAGTTTATGCGTGATCACGCAGAAGAAGAAATGGGCCATATGCGCCGATTATTCACTTATGTTAGTGAAACTGGCGGCTTACCTCTAATTGGTACGATTGATTCACCCCCTTCTAGCTTTGAATCATTATTGTCGTTGTTCGAGCATACTTATGAACACGAGCAAATGATCACAGCAAAGATTAATGAGCTCGCACATTCTGCATTCACAAATCATGATTACTCGACATTCAACTTTTTACAGTGGTATGTGGCAGAGCAACATGAAGAAGAGAAATTGTTTAAATCTATCGTTGATAAAATTCGTTTAGTCGGTGAAGACGGAAAAGCCTTATTCTTTATCGATAAAGATTTAGAAATGCTGGCAGGCAAAGGCCATGACAGCGTAATGAATGCGCAAATTACGGTTGAATAGTTAATTTGCTACGACTTAAGTAATTTCCACTCGTGAATTATTGAAAGCTATACTCAGGTATAGTTTTTTTTGTGCCTGAAATTAATGAGGAACGTCACTATGGGAACAGTTGCAATTGTCGGAACAACTATCGGTGTTGTTGGTTTTTTATTTGGGATGACGACGTTCGTTAGATTAAATCGGCTCGAACAACATCTAAAACAGAAGGGTATTTTAGACAAAGAATACAGTTCGCATTGAATTGCCGCTTTTCTAAGTTGAAAAACGGCAGTCGCATTTAATTAACTTGCTTGCTGCTCACCTTGTAGGCGATAGGCAATAATGTCGTCAATCCATAGCATTGGCATATCGTGCTGTTGGCTGTAACGTTCGACTTGTTTACCTTTGGCCATAGTGCCGTCAGGGTTCATCAGCTCACACAACACGCCAGCTGGTTTTAAACCTGCAAGGGTCATTAAATCGATGGTACCTTCGGTATGCCCACCACGACCGAGTACGCCTTGTGGGTGTGCTCTCAATGGATAAACATGACCGGGACGGGCTAAATCACTCGGTTTAGCGAGCTCATTAATGGCTGCTTTAACGGTGGAGACTCTATCGACCGCAGAGACACCCGTAGTCACACCATAAGCGGCTTCAATACTGATGGTAAACGCAGTGCCATACTGACTGGTGTTGTTTTCTACCATCATGGGTATTTGCAATTGATTGATTCGTGCTTCTGTTAAACACAGACAAACGATACCGCTGCAATCTCGAATGAGCTGTGCCATTTGTGATGTTGTCAGTGTCTGTGCTGAGAAGATGATGTCAGCTTCGTTTTCACGTGCTTCATGATCCATTAACAGTACACCACGTCCCTGCTTGAGAGCACTGATCGCACTATCGACACGGCTGATTGCCGCTAAAGTTGGATTGGACTGATCCATAATATTTTCCTTTTAGAAAACGTTGAAATATTGGATCAGGGCAATGAAGAATAGCGCCGTTTTGCTGGCAGCTTATTCATGATGAATAAGCTGCCAGCAAAAAGCGCAACAGAAATAGCGAATCATTCCTAATGAAAGGCGCGCTCGCTGATTGTCTATTATTCTCTCCCATCCGGACTGAGCTATTTGATAAAAACAGCAACACCGTCGGCCTTGGAATTATGCTTAAACGTAAAGCGTCAGCACTCACCAAATCTGCTTGTCCCTATTCATCATTTAAGTTGAACAGGCGCTCGCGGGCTTACAAATCACTTTGATCACCGCCGGTGGGGAATCACACCCCGCCCTGAGAATGTGCTAACAAACTGTATTGTTAGCAAGGTATAGTATGCGCTTATTAGGGCTATAAGTGAAATTGAATGGATAACAATGAGTTCAAAACAAAGCCATGGTGGGTATACATCATTCAGACTCACAAAGGTTTACTTTATACAGGATGTACGACGGATATTGAGCGACGATTTCGAGAGCATCAATTAGGTGGCGCTAAGGCGGCCAAATTTTTGAAGGGAAAAGGACCGTTAGAGTTACGATATCGTGAGCAAGTTAATGATAAAAGCACTGCACTTAAACGAGAAATTGAAATTAAGAAAATGCCTCGGTCAAAAAAATTAACCTTAATCGCAATGGGGAGCAAAACTGAGAAATAGGGAGATAGGGTTATTAATCAGTTTTGCGTCGGGAAGTTTGTTTACAACAAGCCTTGTCTTATTCGTCGACAGATACAGGCCCATCAATATGTTTGAACCTCAGGCCTCCTGAACCTGAATCAATAATGTTTAACCCTTTGGTGTATTCGACATCAATACTGCCTGAACCGTCATCAATGGTGACTTTACCGTTAATATGATGTGCTGTAATTGAACCAGAACCATCGTTTATCTTGGTGTGACCACCGATATGATCAAGATCGATACTGCCAGAGCCATCATCAATATCGAGTTTGCCATTGGTGTTACTCACCGAAATGCTGCCAGAACCATCGTTGATATCAATATTTTGACCGCCATCAATTTCAATTCCACCTGAGCCATCGGCGATGTCAATGTCTTGCTTAGCATTGCTAATTGAAATTGAACCAGAGCCATCCTGAATGCTCACTGCTTGACCACCCACTAAATCGATGCTGCCAGAACCATCGTTAATATTAATATCAGCATCGACACCACGAATATCAATAGGGCCTGAACCATCATGGATGTCCAGCATCATTTGTTGCGGTACTGTCACTACTAAATCAATGTAAGGCGAACGGTTGAAACTGAAATTATTGTCGAATTCAGCAACCAACTCAGCTTTATTCCCCGATTTTTCAAGCGTTAATGTATAGCTCACATCATCGTAGGTGTTAATGTCCGCTTCGACTCGGACATCGGTCTGTCCGCGGACACCTTTAATGGACAGTTCACCCGCACCAACGGCGGCTTTAAATGCAGATAAATCACTGGCATTAAGCTCTAAGGACTTATGTTCCTTATGGGTAGGTCCTGATGTTTTACCGTTCACGTTAATAATGCAGCCTGATAGAGCAATGCTGCTTGCAATGATGATCCCAAGTGCTTTCAATTTCATTGTGGTTGTCCTTAATCCTAATGCTGTAATTTTTTATTTAATCAGTCAGTTGGTTTAGTATTAGCAGCTAACGTGCCAAATTTTAAGGTGTTGATTTGTAGGTGTTTTGTGTTTTGTTGTGAGAGTGTTCAATTCGAAAACGGACACTAATGTGTTGAAACCGCAACTTAATGGTGAAAATAACAAACGAGTCAATATCACCAACTTCAGATAGTGAAGTTGGTGATATGAGCGACTTGAAAGAAGGTGATGAATTTAGAGTTCTTTCAATACGGGATAGATCAAATACTGTTTGTCATAGTATGGACTGCGCTCGTAAAACCAACGTAAGCGGGCTTTCGAGTCATTAGCAAAATCTTTATCTTTTAGAGCGTTATCAAACTCAGCTTGCAGTTTAGGATCGGCGGCCAGCATTTTTTGCGCTAACGGCTCAACAGCATAATCCTCAATATACTCAGTTCGAGTAAAAATAGGGTTAAAGAACCCCCATTGGAACAAGGAATCACTGTGTTGCGGCTCTAACAGCAAAATCGCTAAATTGCCCAATGGTTGCTCGGTATCAATTTTCACTGTCCCAGCAGGTAAAGTGACTTGCTGTTGAGTAGAGGTTGGTGTTGCGGTGACTTGTAAGTGACCTTCATACGAGCTATCGGCAAATTTAGGTTTATCAAACGTGTATTGCTGCAATGTTTTGGTTGTTGGCTGTTCTAGGCGAGTCATACGAATGCCATGAATTGATAAGCGCTCAATCACCTGCTGCCATTGGGGTGGAAGATAATAAGCGCTTGGACGATTGATGGTCACATCTGCTTGAGTTCGGCCAATAACAGGTAAGTTTGGATAGAGTTTAGGTACTCCCGACCAACGCACCACTTCTGTACCACTGATGTCACTATATTCTTTTGAATATTCGATGCCTTTAAAATCCCAGCCTTTTGTCTGTTGTTCTGACTTCCAATTGAGTGTGACTCGTTGCGGGTAAGCAAATTTATCTTTAGATATTGCGGCTTTCAGCTTTGTGCCATTGCTCGCTAAGGTTTTTAGTGTTTGCTCAAGCATGATATAAGTGCCGAGTACACGTTGCTTATAAGGTTTTAGGCTATGATTCTCAATTAAAATGGTTGGTAAATGTCTCGCATCACCATAGCCGTTTGAATAACGTGGAGAAGCATGCCATAACGCCATCCCCTTGCTGATGTCCATTTTGTCCATCGCAAACACGAGTGAACCAGGAATATGACCTTGTTCGGATAAGGCCGCATCAATTTGTGGCTTGTAGGTATTTTCTAGCCAATCAAAGCTGGCAGGACTTAAACCGACCGATAAGTTGTAGCCATAAGTCACGTCATATTGATAATCAATGCCATCAGTAACATGAACATCGATATAAAGGTCGGGCTGCCAAGTGTTGATCGCCTTGAGCATATGCTGCATTTCAGAGGTATCGGCTTTGGCATAATCTCGATTTAAATTAAGGTTATTGGCATTAGTACGCCAGCCCATGGAGATCGGGCCACGTTGGTTCACTCGATTATGCTTATCAGCACGTTCATGGCCGTCAACATTGAAAATAGGCACAAAGAGCAAATTAGCGTTTTTTAATAGCTCTGCTTTCTCACCATGCACGATGTCTCTCAGCAGCATCATACCGGCGTCTTTGCCATCGATTTCACCAGCGTGAATGCCTGCTTGAACCAATACGGTTGGTTTACTATTTTTTTTGAGTGTTTCAGGGCTACTTACACCCGATTGAGTGGCGATTACCATCCAAATGTCACGACCTTGCGGGCTTTTGCCTAAACTGACTTTCTTGAGTTTGTCACTGCTCTCAACGAGCCGATCAAGCCATTCGAAAGTGCGTTGATAACTTGGGCTGTCGATATAACCTGATAATTCGAAGTCAGTGACCCATGGGTTATCAGTTGACCGTAATAAGGCTTCGCTTTTGCCGTGCCATGTGACTTGTGGTGGCAGAAAAGGGTCGTTAACGTAGGTTTCTTGAATGGTGGGAGTACTATGGTCAGCAGCGTAAACAAAACCACTGAGTGAAGACAATAAGAATGAAGCAGTGAGAGCGGTGCGCATGGTAGCAATCCGTAGCAATAAAAATAATTATTGAGTATCTTTGCCGATACGCTAACTGAGTGCAACCGCTTAACTTAAAACAGTTTGTTTAGGTTATGATTGCCTGCCGTCTTAATACTTTTTTGAAAGCCGTATTAATGTGTTATCACAGACCTGTTGCTCTGCTGCAACTCGCTTCACGCTGTGAAAGTAGTCATCAAAGTCAGACTCTGATGGCAAGATTATGTTGAGCTTGTTCATTTTATTGAGTAACGCATTTCTGCCCGAAAGCTTTCCCATAACTAGTTGGTGCTCTGCCCACCCGACCGACTGCGGAGATATAATTTCATAGGTTTGTGAATGTTTGAGCATACCGTCTTGATGAATGCCTGATTCGTGCCGAAATGCATTCTTACCCACAATCGCTTTGTTGAGTTGTGGCTGCGTGTTAGCAGCTGCCGCAACGGCTTTGGAGCATGATACAAGATGCTCTGTTTTTATATTGGTAGCGTAAGGGAATTGTCTTGAATGCGTTTTTATTGCCATGACGATTTCTTCTAATGCAGCGTTGCCTGCACGCTCTCCAAGTCCATTCATCGTACACTCAACTTGTCTTGCGCCAGATTGGATCCCAGCCAATGAATTGGCCGTAGCGAGCCCGAGGTCGTTGTGACAATGCACAGAAAACGTGGCTTTGTCTGCATTGGGTATACTATCAATCAGTCCTCTGACTAAAATGCCGAACTCTTGCGGTAAAGCGTAGCCAACAGTGTCAGGTATATTAATGATAGAGGCGCCTGCGTCGATGGCTTTTTCAATGATTTTACAGAGAAACTGAAAGTCAGAACGACTGGCATCTTCACAGCTGAATTGAACTTCATCACACAGGTTTCTGGCGTGTTTAACCGCAGATACGGCTTGGTCGATAACCGCTTGTGGTTCGAGCTTTAATTTGTGTTGCATATGGATATCAGAGGTTGCAATAAAAGTATGAATTCGAGTGTGCTCAGCCAATCTAATTGCTTGTGCTGCGATATCGATATCTTGCCTCAACGCACGAGCTAAGCAGCAAATGCCAGTGTCTTTCAGCTGTATTGCCATTAATTCAATTGCGCTAAATTCTTCAGCAGAACTGGCGGCGAAACCCGCTTCTATGACATCAATGCCTAAGGTTTGTAGAGCAATCGCAAGCTCTAATTTTTGGTTGGGAGAGAAAGTGACATCAGGCATTTGTTCGCCATCTCTCAAGGTGGTATCAAAAATGGTAATTGCTTCAGCACACTTCATAGCGAATCCCTGCTATTGAGCCTGCTATAACTATAGTTGCTTTAAAAAAATCTTGATAAAATAAGTACTGGTTTCATTATTTCAATGGTTTATGTCACGTCATCTTTGTTCAAAATGTCAGTTTCCTGCGTCACACTGCTTGTGCGGGCATGCAGAAAAGGTGGATTGTGAAACTCACCTTATTATTTTGCAGCACCCATCAGAAGTGAAGCACGCTAAAAATTCAGTGAGATTATTGCCTCTGAGTTTACCTAACATACAAATTGTAGTGGGGGAATCAGAAGCGGATTTTGTTGAATTAAGAGCTTGGTTGACCACTCAGAAGAAACCCATTTACTTGCTTTATCCATCGGATAGCAGCCGTGATATCAGTGAAACTCAAGCAACGGAAAATGCCATTTTAATCGTGCTCGATGGCACATGGCGGAAAGCGCATAAGATGCTGATGCTAAATCCTTGGCTATTAGCGTTTACGCATTTGAGTATTACGCCAGACAGGCCATCAAATTACAAAATCCGTAAAGCCAGTCGTAGCGACAGTTTATCGAGCCTTGAAGCCGCCGCATTTGGCATTAAGACATTGGAACCCATGGTGAATATTTCTCCACTTTTGAATTTGTTTGATGCTATGATAGCCCAGCAATTGGCGGCTATGCCTGCTGATGTACGAAAACGATATAGCTAAATCAATGCGTTATAGATAGCAAATGGAACCATGTTATGCCTAAGACAAAGGAACTGTCGCTCGTTATACTTTCAATGATGCTGATCAGCATGTTTACATTCCCTGCTCAGGCTTCAGAAAAAAAGCGCCTTAAATGGACACCTAAAGTTGCAGAAAAGCCTCAACAAAAGCCGACGGAATATAGTGCAGAACAACAGCTGCAACTAAAAAAAGCTCAGCAAGCAAATTCAGAGATTCAAAAACGTGAGTTGAAAGTACAGCAAAACCAACAACGACCTGACTGGGAAAGTGAGCAAATAAAACGTTCTCAAAAACAGTTTGTGGATCAAAAAAAGCGTGTGTCAAAACAGTTACAAGATGCCAAACAAGCGGCCAAGAAAGAGAAGAAAATAGATAAATATGACTGAGCAATGCTGTGTATTGTGTGAGCATCCAGACCTAACCTTTTACCACCAAGATAGAAAACGAGAGTATTGGCAATGCCAACATTGCCAACTCGTACAAGTACCACCTCAATTTCATATTACTACGGAACAAGAAAAAGCCGAGTATGATAAGCACGATAATCAAGATGATGACTCAGGTTATCGACACTTTTTATCTCGCTGTTTAAACCCTATTTTAGAAAGAGTCGATTCTAGTCAATTGGGCTTAGACTTTGGTTGTGGCGAAGGTCGAGTGCTTAGCAAAATGGCGCAAGAAGCCGGTGTTTCTGTCAACAATTACGATCTGTATTATGCTGACGATCAGTCTGTATTAGCACAACAATACGACTTTATAACGGCAACTGAAGTGATAGAGCATATCTACGATGCCAAAGGTACATTTGAACTCTTTGATCGCTTATTAACAGCAAATGGCCAATTAGCATTGATGACCAAAAGAGTGATTGATAAAGAGGCTTTTAGTCGTTGGCATTATAAGAATGATCCTACTCATATCTGTTTTTATTCTGTTGCTACCTTCGAATGGTTGGCCGATTCATTCAATTGGGAGTTTAAATGTATTGAAAAGGATGTTGTGCTTTTTTTGAAATATAACCTCCCAGAATAAAGAAGATTAAATAATGAGTTAATGATGGTTTCATGAACAATTTGCTATAAGGTAAATTCTATGAAACTAAGTGCAAACATCTAATGATGTTGTGATATTCAGCAAAGGTTAATAATCAAGCTGCTAGATTTACTGACTTCGAGCCCAAATTATGTTGATTATATCAGCACGTTGAGGAAAGAAGATGGTAAGTAGATCTAATTCAGCACTTGATGCCTATTGGCTGCCCTATTCAGCAAATCGGCAATTTAAGTCAGATCCCAGAATGATACACAGCGCAGAAGGGGTCTACTTAATCGACAGTAATGGCAGAAAAATCGTCGATGGATTATCAGGGCTGTGGACGTGTGGCCTTGGGCATCGGCAGCCGGATATTATGTCTGCCGTAAAGCAACAACTCAATGAACTGGATTATGCTCCGACATTTCAGTTTTCTCACCCTAAAGCTCATGAGCTTGCAGAACAAATTACTCGCCTGACACCGGATCCGTTAAATCATGTGTTTTATACCAACTCTGGATCAGAGTCTGCTGATACAGCAACAAAAATTGCTCGAGGCTATTGGCGAGAAAAAGGGCTTGCATCAAAGACAAAAATCATTGGCAGAATGAAAGGCTATCATGGCTCTAGCTGGGGCGGGATCAGCTTTGGTGGAATCGGCGGGAATCGAAAAATTTGGGGGCAGGCTATCGATGCTGACCACCTACCGCATACGTTACTGGATGAAAACCGATTCACAAAGGGGATGCCAGCAACTGGCGCATACTTAGCGGACGAATTACTTGAACTTATTGCGCTGCATGATGCGTCAAATATTGCGGCGGTGATTGTTGAACCGTTTTCTGGTTCAGCGGGCGTTATCATTCCTCCCGTTGGTTATTTGCAACGACTTCGAGAAATCTGCGATCAGCATAATATTTTGTTAATTTTTGATGAAGTCATTACAGGTTTTGGTCGCACTGGATCGATGTTCGGTGCCCAAGAGTTTGGTGTCACACCCGATATCATGAACCTCGCGAAACAATTGACCAATGGTGTTATTCCAATGGGCGCTGTTGTCTGCAGTAGTGACATTTATCAAACGTTTATGCAAACCGATAAACCGCTTCATGACGTCGAATTACCACACGGTTATACCTATTCAGGTCACCCTGTTGCGTGTGCAGCAGCCAGTGCTTGTTTGACGGTTTTAGAAAAGCAAAAAATCCCACAAAGAGTTAAATCAATGGCAGGGTACTTTGAGCAAGCGGTTCACAGCCTTCGTGGCTCCAATGCTATTACTGATATCAGAAATTATGGTTTAGCTGCGGGCTTTACTATTGAATCCCAAAAAGATTCAGTGACCCAAAGACCTTATGAGATTGCGATGTCTATGTGGCGTAAAGGCTTTTACGTGCGATGGGGCGGCGACACCATTCAATTTGCGCCCCCTTTTATCATTGAACAACTACAAATTGATGATGTGATAAATGCGTTATCAGATGTGCTTGCCAAGCTTTAATTAACATAATGAGTGAGTCATGTGCCACTCATTTTTTGATTCTTTTCTCAGTAAAAAAGCAACATAAACACCTTATTGAGTCATGAAAGGAGTATGAATGAAGTACCTTTCTCATTTGATTAATGGCGAACCATTTTCTGAAAATCAAAGTACACTCCCAGTCATTAACCCTGCAACTGCAATGCAAACCGCTGAAGTTGAGCGTGCGTCTAAATTGATTGTGGAAGAAGTGGTTTATGCTGCCACGATGGCGTTTAAAAGCTGGAGGCGGACACCTATAAGCCAGAGGGCAAAGATTTTATTTCGATTTAAATCATTACTTGAGCAGCATGCCAATGAAATCTGTAATTTACTGACAGAAGAGCATGGCAAAGTATTAGATGATGCCAGAGGCGAATTAAACCGAGGGATTGAGAACGTCGAATTTGCTTGTGGCATCGCACAGCTGTTAAAGGGCGAACACCTGCCTAATATCAGCAGCCAGCATGATGCTTGGAGTGAGTTTCAACCTTTAGGGGTCGTTCTAGGTGTGACGCCATTTAATTTCCCTGCAATGGTGCCATTATGGATGTGGCCTGTAGCTGTCATGTGCGGCAACACTTTTATCCTAAAGCCTTCAGAACAAGCGCCCAGTGCCCCCTATTTTATTTGCAAACTTGCGCAGATGGCGGGTTTTCCCCCTGGGGTGCTCAATGTCATCAACGGTAATGCTGAAACCGTTGAAGCCTTACTGCAAGATAAAAGAATCAAAGCACTCAGTTTTGTTGGGTCAACACCTGTTGCAAGGGAACTCTATCATCAAGCAGCATTAGCGGATATGCGCTGCCAAGCTCTCGGTGGTGCCAAAAACCATGCGGTGGTCATGCCAGATGCAGATATTGATCTTGTTGCTCAATCATTGATGGGAGCAGCGTTTGGATCTTGTGGTGAGCGATGTATGGCGATATCTGTCGCTGTGGTTGTGGGGGATGACATCGCAGAATCGTTAACGGCTACGCTAACTCCTCTGATTGAAAACCTTAAAGTTGGTTCCGGTTTTGACAGAGAAAATAATATGGGGCCATTGATCTCTGCGAGGCATAAAGCGAGGGTTCTGGATTTAATTGGAAAGGGGGTAGAGCAAGGCGCAGCGCTCGTTGTTGATGGACGGCAGTTCCACTTGAGTGGTTCAAGTGCTGAGTTTGAGCAAGGCTATTTTCTCGGTGGCAGCTTGTTTGATCATGTCACCCCTGAAATGGACATTTATCAACAGGAAATTTTTGGACCCGTACTGTGTATTGTTCGAGTGCCATTACTTGCTGATGCGATAAGGCTTATCAATAACCACCACTACGGCAATGGTACCTGCATTTTTACTCAGAATGGATATGCCGCCCGGGAATTCAGCCAAGCGATTGAAGTCGGCATGGTTGGCATTAATGTGCCGTTGCCAGTACCGATGGCCAGTCATAGCTTTGGTGGCTGGAAGCAATCAATTTTTGGAGACTTAAATACATACGGGCCAGACGCAATTCGATTCTATACTCAAAGGAAAACTATCACGGCTCGTTGGCTGGCAAACCTAGAGCAACAAGCAGAATTTTCTTTTCCAAGTTAAGTTAAGAGGTATGTGATGCAAGAGCTCAACGTTAATGCTGAAAGGTTATGGGAATCTTTAATGATCATGGCTCAGTTCGGATTGACTGAAAAAGGGGGATGTAACCGGCTTGCACTGACTGATAACGATAAAAAGGCCAGAGACTTATTTTGTAAATGGTGTAAAGAGGCGGGGTGCGAGGTCAGCATCGATCAGTTTGGAAATATCTTTGCCAAACGTCAAGGCTTGCATGAAAACTTGCCTTCGGTTGCGACCGGTAGTCACCTTGATACCCAACCAACAGGAGGAAAGTTTGACGGTGTGTTTGGTGTATTGGCCGGGATAGAGGTCCTCAGAACACTCAATGATAACAACATAGAAACTGAAACTCCGTTTGAGTTCAGTGTATGGACTAACGAGGAAGGTTCACGCTTTCAGCCGGCAATGCAAGGTTCAGGTGTTTATGTTGGGCGTTTCGATTTAGAAACCGAATGGAATAAAACAGATGTCGATGGACATAATGTAAAAGATGAACTAGAGCGCATCGGCTATTTAGGGAGTGAGCCTATTGGCCAACGCAACTTCGGCGCTTTTTTTGAAACGCACATTGAGCAAGGCCCAATACTTGAAAACCAATCCAAAGAGGTGGGCATTGTTCGATTAGGGCAAGGGATCCGTTGGTATGATGTGGTGGTTAACGGGCAAGAGTCTCATTCTGGGACAACTCCGATGGCGTTGCGTAAAGATGCATTGGCTGCCAGTTGCGAAGTGATCACTGAAGTCGAAAAGCTTGGATTAAAGTATGAACATGCCGTTGGTACAACAGGTTTTATGCAAGTAACGCCTAATTCAAGAAATACCATTCCGGGGCAAGTTCGTTTTAGTGTTGATTTAAGGAATCCGCATCCAGATGTGCTTGAGTCTATGCATGATGAATTTAATTGTATGTGTCAAAGCATTGCTAAAGCCCGACAGGTCGACATAAACGTTGATCATTTTTGGTATTTTGCTCCTGTGACGTTTCAAGCGTCGGATGATGTGAAGAAAGCCGCTGAAAAAGTGGGGTACAGTCATATGGATATCGTGGCGGGTGCTGGGCATGATGCTTGTTATATGGCCGACATTGTGCCATCAGGGATGGTCTTTACGCCGTGTGAGAATGGCATTAGCCATAACGAAATTGAGAACACTACACCAGAACAATGTGAAGCAGGGGCAAATGTACTTCTTCATAGTATGTTGGCTGCCAGTCAACGTCTTGCAGAGGAAGCTAAGTAATGCGCCTACTTATCAAAAATGGTCAGGTTATTACTCATGAGCAGAGTTACTTTGCTGATGTGTTATGCGAAGACGGTGTGATTACACAAATTCACGACAATATTTCCGATGAAAACGTCACCGAAGTGATTGATGCAAAAGGATTGCTGATTATGCCAGGAGGGATTGACCCTCACACACACATGCAATTGCCATTTATGGGTACTGTTGCCATCGATGACTTTGAGTCTGGTACCAAAGCGGCGTTAGCTGGGGGAACGACGATGATCATCGATTTTGTCATCCCTAACCCACAACAAAAATTATTGGATGCCTATCAACAATGGCGAGGTTGGGCAGAGAAAGCGGTGTGTGACTATAGCTTTCATGTAGCGGTGACCTGGTGGGACGACAGTGTTTACCAAGACATGAAAACCTTGGTCGATGATTACGGTGTGAATAGCTTTAAACATTTCATGGCTTACAAAAATGCCATTATGGCCACCGATGAAATGATGATTGCCAGCTTTAATCGTTGTGTTGAGCTCGGTGCAATTCCGACCGTTCATGCTGAAAATGGTGAGCTGGTGTACCACTTACAACAATCACTTTTAGAGCGGGGCATTACAGGACCTGAAGCACATCCGTTATCTCGCCCTCCTATTGTTGAGTCAGAAGCAGCCAATCGTGCTATTAGCATCGCCAATACGCTTGGAAGCCCATTGTACCTCGTGCATGTGTCTGCCAGTCAAACGGTAGATGCTATTCGTTACGCCACCCAAAATGGTCAGCGAGTATTTGGTGAATGTTTAGCCGCACACTTAACGATAGATGACAGCGTGTATCAAGATGAAAACTGGCGACATGCCGCTGCACACGTTATGAGCCCTCCGTTTCGACCTAAAAACCACCAACAAGCACTCTGGAACGGACTCAAGTCCGGTGTGTTGCAAACCACGGCTACCGATCATTGTGCGTTTTGTGCCGAGCAAAAGGCCATGGGTAAAGAGGATTTTACTAAAATTCCTAATGGCGTTTCATCAGTAGAAGAAAGGCTGATGGTACTGTGGGAAAAAGGGGTCAATACTGGGCGCCTAACCCAAAATGAGTTTGTTGCAATGACATCAACCAATGCAGCAAAAATCTTTAATATCTACCCGAAAAAAGGGGCTATTCAAGTAGGGGCGGATGCAGATTTTGTGCTTTGGGATACAAACGCTAGCAGAGTGCTTTCAGTGGACAGTCATAAGTCAAAAGTTGATTTTAACGTTTATGAAGGAATGAAAGTCAACGGTATCCCGTCGTATACCATTGCTGGTGGAAAAGTTGCTTATCAACATGGCGATGTTGTCGCTAAGGCTGGTGATGGTCACTATATTGAGCGCCCACCTTATGCAAATTATTATGAAGCGCTAAATAAACGTAATCATAAACAACCCCAAGCAGTAAAACGAACTTAGCTTAAACCCTTGAGAATAAAAACGCCAACACAATGGTTGGCGTTTAATCATGTCTTGAGGCTTTTCTACTTTAAAAACGTCCAATTAAGCTAACGTGGTAACTGAAGCCCTGCTCGCTAGGCTCTATTACTTTATCAGCACTAAACTCAATTGAAACATTATCTACGATTCGCAAAAAGTAATCAGCACTCACAGCATACGTATCGTCTGAGTTTTCAAAAGTGCTGTCTGAATAAGAACCGCCTAATGAAAATGATTTTGTGAAGTAATAGTCAGCCTTAATTCCCCAACCTTTACTGTTGGATTTGACTGTGCCTAATACCGTTTTTACTTCGCTATCATTGTATGTATAGTCTGCAGTAACGTACACACCCTCACCATAAGCGGTGCGAATGAACGTCTTTAAACCAATATCATATTGGTAGCCATCGAGTTGCGCTAGACTGGTATCTTCTTCAGACTTAGAAGCCGCAAAATAGACTTTAGTAAAATCATTGATGTAATAACCAAAGTTGGCATTGTAAACGTCAGTGTCACCAAAAAGGCTATAATCAGCACGCTGGTAATCACCACCAATAAACCATTTAGAGTCAAAGACATATTCACCACCAATACCATAGCTAGAATCGCCATCAGTATTTGAGTAGTTTAGGTCTAATGTTGAAGTCTGAGAAATAAATCGATTGAGCTGATAAGGACTCGTTTTTTGAGAAATATGAGAACCAAAGTATGTGTATTGTGCTGACCAAGTTGGCTCAACATCAATACTACTTGATGACAGATCCATATAACTTATCGTTAATTCATTTTGAAACTTTTCATCATTAGCACTGAATGCAGAAGCACTGATCATACTTAAGCTTAATGCAGTAATTGTCGACGTCCATTTCATCATCTTCATTCTTCCTTTATTTCACATAATTATAAAAATCAGGCTAAAGCATAGAAGCTATTTTATGGATGTCTAATTTTTGAAGGAAAAATTAATCTTTGATATGAAAGGGTTTCAAGGTTAGTAATAATTAACTTACTAACCTTGTGAGGGATTAAGTTAGAACCTACCCGTCAAATTAAGGCCGACACCAAAACCACTGCCTGAGTCAGGCTCTAAGACTTTGCTTATGGCGGTAATTAAAGAGACGCTGTCTGACATTCGCCAAAAATAACTGGTTTGAAGTCCGTAAGTGTCATCATTGTCGTTATCTCGGGCATAATTCGCCCCGATAGACCAAGACTTATTAAAGTAATAGTCAGAACTGATTGATAACGAAGTTGAGTCATCATTATACTCACCGTGTTTGAAATCAGCATAAGAAAAACTACCACTTAAAAATAAGCCTCTGTCGTTCTCAAATGAAAAGTATTTGCTGGCATTGATTGCGTAACCAGTGGTTTCAGGATCAGATAAAAGTTTATTAAATTCAATTCTGTCATATGAAAGGCTAATGCTAGTCCAGTCATCTAGATAATAACCTACAGAAACACCATATCTATCTATCGATGGATTCCGTGGTGCATCTAAGTCCGATATTAAATAGTTAGCACTAATAAACCATTTAGAGTCAGTAACATATTTGCCATCCAGTCCATAGTTTCGAGAGTCGCCTCCACTCGCAATCGTAGCACCAAGCTCACTGGTCTGTGCTAACCAGTTATTTAAGGCATAAGGCCCTTTTTCTTGGGAAACAGGTGAAAAGTGATATTGATACGATGCAGACCAAAAGGTGTCAGAATCGTAATCACTGTTTACAGAATCAGCAGCACTAATCGATACTTGATGTTGAAACGGTTTGTCGTTAGTAGCAAAAGAAGAAAAGCTCACACACCCTAAAAGTACGGCAAGTGCCGTTTGAGTAAATTTCATAATTCATCCTTGTAATTAAAAGCCGCCAATACTTAATATTGGCGGCTTATTAGAGCACAAGGTCTAATTAAAGTTCATTGGCTTATTTGTAAGCGTTTATTAAAAGCGGCCTACTAGCCTTGCCCCCCAATTGGTACCATCTTCTTTAGGCTCGTACTTTTTATCGACAGATAAATCCAGTGATAAGTTGTCCGTCAGACGTAAGAAATAGTTCGCTCGTCCGCCATAGGATTTATCTTCATGATTACCATCCGAATAAAAGCCGCCGACAGAAAACGATTTAGTAAAGAAGTAATCGGCTTCAGCTAAATACCCATGCGAATCCGATTTATAATCGGAAATCTTATACTCTTTGAATAGGTACTCTGCTTTTAGGAGAAAGCCCATATCGCCGCTGGTTTGAATAAAGCCTTTTGCGCCAATGGCATACTTGTCATAGTCATACTTGGCAGGAGAGATATCGAGTTCAAGGCGTTGAGCCGAAATATACACTTTTGCCGTGTCGCTAATATAATTACCGAGCTCTAATTTATAGGTGTCTTCACCTGTTCCTAGGTCATCGGTATAGTCGTATAAGCCAGCAACAAACCAATGGTCACCAAAAAATAACTTACCTTTTATGGTATAAGCATCGAAGTCATCACGATGTTTATATTTTAAATGCACCTGTGAGGAGTGAGCCAAAAATGCATTTAAACGGTAAGGCCCCTTATTCTGATCAACACCTTTTGAATAATACGTGTAATCACCAATCCAATATGCATCAGAATTTGGTACAGAAGTATTGTCGTATGTTCCAATACCACCTTCATGGTGGTACTTTTCATCTTGAGCTGCATAAGAGGATAGGCTTATACAACCGATGAGCATTGCGAGTTGAGTACGATTAAATTTCATCATTCGTCCTTGCAAACCATTCATGAACTCAATGAGTTTATGACAGTCCTTTATAGAGTAATTAGTTAAATCAAATCTTAGTTAGATTAAAAGCGTCCAACGAATCTTGCTGACCAATTGATGCCTGAGTCTTTATCCTCTGGCTCAAAGTATTTACCCGCTGTGAGATCTAAAGATAAATTGTCTAAAATACGAATAAAATAGGCAGCTTTAACACCATATTGAGCATCATCATTATTCCCATTTTCATAATGGGCATCGATAGAAAATGACTGATTAAAGAAATACTCAGCATGGAGTTTGATGTTATTGGTATCCGACTTTGGAGCACCGGTTTCAACATCCTTAAATAAGTAAGCTGCTTTTAGTAATACACCCGTATCATTAGGCAGAGAGATAAAACTTTTAACGCCAAGGCTGTATGTATCGATTTCTAGCTTACCGTTTTTATCACCCAAATCATCACGCTCTGCTGATACATACACTTTGGTGTAGTCATTGACATAGTTACCGACTTCAAAATGATATCTATCAAAGTAGTCACCGTACAGTTCAGCTCGCTCATATTCACCGGCGATGAACCAGTGATCTCTTACAAACCATTTTCCCTTGATGCCATAATCATTGTCATCTTTTTTATGACCATACATGAGGGTCAGCTGAGAGCTATGAGCCAGAAAAGCATTAAGAATATAAGGGCCTTTGGTTTGCTCAATAGGCTTTGCATAGTAGGTGTATTGACCTTTCCAATAGGTATCGGAATTGGAATTCCCAGTTTGGTCTTTAGCTTGCAGACTCACTTCATGTTGATAATCTAAATCAAGCGCTGAAAAGGCACTGAAGCTGGTTAAAGCGACACTAGAGATAATAAGCTTAGATAACGATTTCATCGGGATCTTTCCTCCATGAAAGTAATATTTCAAATCCAATGAAAGTGTAGTTACAAATTTGATATTTGCTTAACTTAATCGATCTCGGTGAATAAGATAAACAAGAATTAATCAAGTTTAATCGGTTCATTTAATTCAGTCACAAGGTGAAGTGGTATGCTTTGACGGGATATCGGTCATAAGGGCGGAGTCATGGCTGAAGCAGCTTCAAAACAAGCAATATCATTAACGCCGAACTATTTACAATCTCAGGCCGATTACCAGTTAAGTGGTATAGCTGAAATATTAAAAACTCAGTTGAGCCAAACCTATACGCAAGGCAAATCGCAGAGTATTCATACTCGCCCACCGGATGGTTTGGAATGCTTTCAATATCTCTATGAATCGGGTGTAAACCAGCAGCAAGCCATTGCTAATTTAATCAATGCAAGATCATTTCATGACTTTGATGCTGCAGATGCCTTTCAGAGTCAACATTCAGAAATGTCGGCTTCAAAAAACACTCCAGTTGCGCTTTTTAAGTCATTAGACAAGGATATGAAGCTGGGTGGTGTCTATAAGAAAGATGAGATTTTACTTGGGCTGGTGGAGTGCGTTCGAATGCTCGAAAGCGATAGCTCTATCTCAAAAAAAGATGTCGATACTGCGAAAGCACTAATGCGAACCATTGCGGGACTCAATGATGATAAAGTCCCTAAATCGCTTGCTTACTTAAAAGTGATTGAAGAACGTTTACGTGATGGAACTTTAGGCGGTGAAAGACGAGATCAAATTATAGAAAAAGCCACAATGCCAGAGTTTATTAGCTTTGCTCATCTCTATATTACAACTCAATTACAGCTGTATCAGATCCCCAGTGCTGAGCTCGCAGAGGATTTAAAAATAGTGATCAAAGCGTTACCGAAAGGAGATAGAGGGTTCGTCGAAATAGGTGCAGGTAGAGCGATGACCACAGTCGCACTCAAAGAAAGCAATGGCGAGACAACGGGCTTAAAAGGGTGTGCCACAGATAAAACGCCACCTAAAAAAAGGTTCGGGGGTGAAAAAGTATATCCATATGATCAAAAAAAGGTCATCAAAAATTATGCTGCTGGTAAGCCGATGGTATTCATCGCCGCAGCCATTGAAGAAGACATGCTTAAAGAACTGTGTGAATTTGCCAAAGACTTCAAAAAACCATTCTCGTTGATTTTACTTGGTGATAATTTCCAAAAACATTTGGATAAACATTCGAGCAATGTTTCATATGTTCAGTTACAAATCCCGAGTTATGTTTCGCTCCAACATCCAAATGGTGTGCATTTACTCATGTATAATCAAGATCAAGATACGACAGCAATGAAATGGGTACAGAATGCACTACCACAATACTCTCAAGGAGAGGCAGTGAAAGTACAGTCGTCAACAGTGAAACCTTAGTCATCAAAAAAACAGGCAACACATGTTCACACTTAGTTACTAAAAATATCGGGCAAATAGTTAACAAACTGTAAAATTGTCGGTAACGTAGCGTTCTAAAATGACACGGATGGATCGCTATGCTTAACTTCAAAATGTCGTTATCTTTATTCACACTGGTAATGGCCCCCCTCGTTTTTTCAAAAGCATCAGCTGCTGATGCTAAGCTACTCACAAATAGTATCGAAGCTAAAGTTATTGAGTTGCGCAGACAGTTGCACCAATATCCAGAGTTATCAAATCGAGAAATTCAAACCAGTAAACTGGTAGCAAAAGAGTTACGTGCGTTAGGACTTGAAGTTAAAACTGGTGTTGCCCATACCGGTGTTGTTGGGATACTTAAAGGCGGAAAACCAGGTCCTCTGATCGCTTTGCGTGCGGATATGGACGCGTTACCCGTCACTGAAAAAGTCGAGTTACCATTTGCATCAAAAGTGACCGCTGAGTACAGAGGTAACAAAGTTGGGGTAATGCATGCCTGCGGACATGATACCCATGTAGCGATGCTACTTGGCGTAGCTCACAATCTTACAAAAATTAAAGATCAGCTAGCGGGCGATGTGATGTTTATTTTTCAGCCAGCTGAAGAAGGTGCACCTGAAGGGGAAGAAGGTGGTGCAGAGTTAATGCTCAAAGAAGGTTTGTTTACCGCGAGAAAGCCTGAAAAAGTGTTCGGATTACACGTCAGCTCTAGTATGCATACTGGTACCATTGCCCTACGCAGCGGCCCTGCGATGGCCAGTGAAGATTCATTTACCATCAAGGTCAAAGGTAAACAAACTCACGGCTCGCGTCCGTGGCAAGGTGTCGACCCAATCGTAGCGTCTGCGCAAGTGATCAATAGTGTTCAAACCATCATCAGTCGTCAAGTAGATGTGACAAAAGCCCCAGCCGTCGTCAGTTTTGGTGCCATCAATGGTGGCGTCCGTTCGAATATTATTCCTGATGAAGTAGAACTGATTGGTACCATCCGTACGTTCGATCAAGCAATGCGAAAAGACATTAAAAAGCGCTTGGGTGAGATAGTTACGAATGCTGCAGCAACATTAGGGGCAACAGCGACAACCAAAATTGATGATGGTTATCCGGTTACTGTGAACAATCCAGAATTAGTAGCAAAAATGCGACCAGTACTAGCCACTGTTGTAGACGAAGGCAAATTGATTGAGCCAAGCTTAATTACGGGAGCAGAAGACTTTTCTTATTATGCATTGGAAACGCCAGGACTCTTCTTTTTTCTAGGCGTCACACCACCGGATCAAGATTTAAAGAACGTTGCCAGTAACCACTCTCCTCACTTTTATGCGGATGAATCTGCATTCAAAATTGGGGTAGAGGCGATGACCAAATTAGCAATGACAGAACTTAACGTTAAAAACTAAAAAAGGTGAGAACTCTCAGCCTTAACAATGAAAAATAGGGAACGATAATGAAGCGCACATTAACAGCTTTAAGTCTATCTCTGGGGTTAATGTTTACCGCAAACTCGGTACAAGCAGAAACCACAGCAGCAGATGTGAAAAGCTTTACCTTAAAAAATGGCATGAAAGTTATGGTATTGGAAGACCACTCAATACCCAATGCCAATATGTATCTATTTTGGAAAGTTGGCTCCCGCAATGAAGTACCTGGTATCACGGGTATTTCTCATTTCTTCGAACATATGATGTTTAACGGTTCGAAAAAGTATGGTCCAAAAATGTTTGACCGTACGATGGAAGCCGCTGGTGGCGCTAACAATGCATATACCACAGAAGATTTAACGGTATACACAGACTGGTTTCCAGCGAATGCGTTAGAAACAATTTTTGACCTGGAAGCTGACCGTATCGAAAATCTCGATATTGATCCTAAAATGGTCGAAAGTGAGCGCGGTGTTGTCGCTTCTGAGCGTACAACTGGATTGGAAAACTCAAACTGGAGAGCGCTTTCGGGCCCGGTAAAAGGCGTCGCATTTCTCGCACATCCCTATTCTTGGTCAGTGATTGGTCATGAATCTGATATCCATGCTTGGACTTATGATGATTTAGTGAAATATCACAAAACTTATTACGCACCGAACAACGCAGTTGTTGTGATTGCTGGTGATGTAAAACTGGATAATGTGAAGAAGTTAGCCAAGCAATATTTTGAGCCAATTCCAGCTCAAACTCCGCCAGCTAAAGTGCGTACGGTAGAGCCAGAGCAAAAAGGCGAGCGCCGAGTTTTTGTTGAAAAAGCGTCAGTGAGTACCCCTAATGTGATGTTGGCGTACCATATTCCGAATGCAAAATCGGCTGATTACTACGCCCTCGACATTTTATCTTCAATTTTAAGCGCAGGTAAAAGTTCACGTTTGTATAAAGGTTTAGTTGATAAGCAAGTTGCGATTGCCGCTGAAACGTACATGCCGACAGCGTTTGACCCTAATCTATTTTATGTTTATGGCATTGCCAGCCCTAAAGTATCGGAAGAAAAATTAGAAAAAGCACTGATTGATCAAATCAATTTAATTGCTGAAAAAGGTGTGACTCAACACGAGCTGGATAAAGTTAAAAACATCAAGCTAATGGATTTCTATCGAACCATGGAAACCATTAATGGTAAAGCCAATACCATTGGTACTTATGAACTTTACTTTGGCGATTACAAAAAGTTATTTGATGCGCCAGAGCTATACAGCAAGGTAACGCCTGAAGATATCCAACGTGTTGCTCAAACATATCTTAAAAAATCTAACCGCACAGTGGGCGTTTTAGCGGCTCATGAGGAGAAAGATCAATGAAGCCATCTAAAATGACAACGGCCATTAAATCGAAATGGATGCTTGGTTTAGCGTTAAGTTGTGCGGTCACACTTTCTGCTTGTAATTCAACGCCAGCACCACAAGCAGCAAAAGCTGAGGTGGTCGATACTGGTAGCTTTAAAATGCCAACCTATGAAACCTATCAATTGGCAAATGGGTTAACAGTCTATTTAATGCCACAAAAAGAAGTGCCATTGATCACGGTTAATGCTGCAATTAAAGTCGGTAGTGTTAATGATACCTTAGGTGGAGAAGCTCGCTTAACAGCGAAGAGTCTGATGCTTGGTGCTGGGCAGTGGTCAAAGTCTGAACTTGAACAAACCATTGATTTTATGGGCGCAAGTTTAACCACCAATGCGAGTAAAGAGGGCAGTTTCGTTCGCAGTGACTTTTTAGCTAAAGATCTCGATAAGATGTTACCGATCATTAAAGCGGTATTGCTTGAACCAAGCTTTAAAAACAAAAAGTTTGATAGTAAAGAGTTCGCTAAGCTTAAGCAGCGTGAAATTGCAGGTCTTGGGCAAGCTAAAGAAAGCCCTCGTAATGTGATTGGTCGTTACTTTGACCGAATGATATTTGCTGATACACCTTATGGTAAGCCAAGTTCAGGTAATAGCGACAGCCTTAAAAAACTTGATGTAACCAAATTAACAGCGTTTTATAGGGCTTACTATCAGCCACAAAATACGGCAATCAGTGTTGTGGGTGATTTTGATGTAACACAAATGAAAGCCAAGCTCGATGCTACGTTTGGTGCGTGGAAATCAACGTCAAAGATTCAGCAGCCAAACTTGGTTGCCCTGCCAAAGCCGACTAAGAGTAATGTTTTATTGGTTAATAAAGGTGATGCTATTGAAACGACCTTTTTAATTGGCGGAAAAGGCATTCGTTTTGATAACAAAGATCGCGTTGGCTTAACGGTTGTAAATACGATTTTAGGTGGTCGTTTTACGTCATGGCTAAATGACGAATTGCGTGTAAATGCTGGTTTAACTTACGGTGCTCGCTCGGCGTTTGTGCCTTATGCGAAAGACGGTATCTTCCGCATTAGTACTTTCACCAAAGAGGCGACGACTAAAGAGGCAATTGATTTAGCGATTAAAACTTACAGTCGTTTATGGGAGCAAGGTATCGACCAAGCAACGCTTGATTCAGCAAAAGCGTATGTGAAAGGCCAATTTCCACCACGATACGAAACCAGTGGTCAGCTTGCCAAGCTTTTAGGTGATATGTACTTATACGGTTTTGATGACAGTTATATCAATGAATTTCAGGCCAAAGTGGATGGTTTAACACTTGATGAAACAAAACGTTTGGTAAATCAATATTTCCCTAAAGATAACTTGCAGTATGTATTGATTGGTAATGCTGAAAAAGTAGCGCCAATTGCTAAACAGTATGGTGACGTAACTCAAGTGGATATCAAAGCTGTAGGATTTAACGCCCAGTAAATGAGGTGTTTATTTAGTTAAAAGGCATGATTTTTATCATGTCTTTTTTTATGTCTGTGGCGCTCATCTGTAGCACTCAATAATAACCAGCTGTTTCTGATAATTTGCAACTGAACCTGTTTCATTCACAATCTATGATCATGAACGTGAAAATTATTTAATGATTATATTTTTGAAAGTAATGGTAGGTTTAAGGGTATGTATCTATTTTATAAGTGGTTTTAAATATGGAGCATGTATTAACTCCGAATCCTCAATTACTACGAGGTTATCATGAAAACCAAACTCCTAAAGCTCCTGAAGTTGTTAGCGAAGAACACGATTGGCTCGATATAGGCGCTGAGATAGAGGCTCTTAAAGTGGATCTAAAAGAGGATGTCTCTTCCTTTAAAACGTTAACTTTTGATGAGAAAATTAATAAAGATACGTTAAATAGTTTACCGCTAGAATATCCGCAACATCCTATGATTTACCAACCACTGTCACAACAGTTTGTTGCATATACTCAACTTACAGCTTCAGAAACACAACACCCCGAGCTTGTAAAAGAAACAGCATTGTCTCAACTTAACCTCGATAGCAAGAGATCATCACAGATGTATCGAGCCATTCAAACTTTGGAAGCCAGCAAGGCTGGAGGGTTAAAAGAATTTCAGGACATAAAAAAACAAAAGGTCACGGAATTAGCTAGATTTTATCTAAGAGCTAAATTTGGTCAAGATAATGCTGGGGAGGATGAGTTAACTAAACTCGTCGAATTTTGTGCAGAGCGATTCGGTTATGAAAAAGTAGGAGCCCATCCTGAATTTCGAAAATTCGCCGCAATTAATAAATTAACGATTAGTTTGGCTTATGAGTTTCTTGGTATGGCAGATGCTTATTTATCTCCTGCAAAACTGTATGAGAGTATGAGCAACAAAGATGCGGCTGCGAGTCAAATATTATTTGGTCATTCGGTAAAATCGGTTGAAGGCGAAGAAGAAGTTGGTAAGCTCAAAGAAGAAAACGGTAAGTACAGTGCTAAAGAAGCAAAGTTAGATTACTCAGAATGTGAACTTGATTTGGCTAAGGTACCAACATTCTCGGCAAAAAAAACTCACCCCCATATTTATATTCCAATGTTTGAAGCTGCACTAGAAAAATGTGACTCGATGCAACAACTTTCTGCACTAGTTGTAAATACTTTATACAGTAAAGAAAACGTCGATGAATCATCTTTTAAGTTACTTGTTATATTAGTCGAGAATCGAGCAAGAGTGTTATGCCAAAAAGGTGCCATTGACTCACCATTTGAGCTACTAAGTTTAGAACACAAAATATCTTCAGATGAATTGCTCATATTTTGTAAGGTTTTTAGTCACGATGTACTCACGTCTGTGTTTGCTGTACTTGTAGTAAATGACAAGTTTCCAGTGCCGGTAATCAAAGAACTTTCATTTGAGCACTTAGAGTTATTTCCTAAAGGGTACTTAGGCTCTCTGTCATGGAAAATTTCAAAACCGATTGTGATGAAGGCGATTAAAGCTAATCGCTGCGATGTCGTTTTAAAAGAAGATTTTAATCAACTTGATGAGGATAGTGCTTACGAATTGATGTTCTCTGCCGTTACTTGGGATCGGGTATCAATTGTTAAACACATGTTTGAGCAACAAAGAACAGGTTATGAACTGTCTGTTAGTAATAAAAGACAACCTGGAGATTCAAAGCACGGATCCCGAAATGTGTTTACTCACGCTTGCTTTTCTCAAAGTATCGAGACACTTAAGTATCTTATGAATACTTTTGCTATCGATGTTGAAAGTGATTATGAAGATAAGTCAACTACATCTTATGGTTCAATGGCGGCAGCCCGTCATTGTGAGCATAAGTTCACTTTACAGGCACTCACTGAACGTGGTTTTCAAGACGTTATGTGCTTATTACTATCCAATTATGACGCCAAAGAAAAAATAAATATAAGTTGCTTAGAAAATGCAACTAACTTACTTCAATTGGCATGTAAGCACGATCAACTCAAAGTAGTTAAAGCTATTATTCCTCTTGAAACAAAGCTTTCTGCTAGCAACTTGACGGAACTGAAGAAATGGGCGAAAGGTAGTAGTTTGGATTACTTAACAGAACGTGAAGATAAAAGCGTTCAGAATATTTCTGAAGCAGTAAATACTGCAGATCAATGGAAACTTGACCATCAACAAACGATGTTTTTTAAACAAAGACGTTTTGAAGATGCTTTGAGAGAAGGGCAAGTTTTAGAGATGACGCGTTGGGAACGCGCTGGATATAAAGCCAGAATTCCGCCAGAGAGTTTACTGGGCAACTTAACCTACAGCCTCAAACATAAGCATCCTGATGTTGCAGTGAAATTGTTGGGCTATGTTGAGCCAGCAACACTCATGGAATGGTTCTATAAAAAAGAGCAGTTAGCTCTATTCGTCAACAATATTCCTGCTGCACAGTCTTGCTCACTGATAGAAGCTATCACTAAAGGTTCAAGCCTTGCAATTACAGAAGGTTACATACTCAAACTCGCAACATTGGCGCTTAAATCGGGTGATATGGCACAAGTAAAAGCTATTATGAATTATGATTTAGGCGAACGTAAGAAAAATAGTAGTCTCAGAAATCGTAATGCGTCGTGTTTGATTATCGATGCTGTAAAACCACTTGATATAGAGCAAGTTATCGCATTGCTTGATATTCTTGAAAGAGATCAGCAAAAAGTCCTACTTGGCTCTAGCCAATTTTTACAAACACTCATTTCATGTAAATCAACACAAAAACTGACAGTTTTTTGCAATAAACTAGAGGCGTTAGATTTTAGTGAAGGCGAAACAAGAAAGGTAGTTACTGAGCTATATCAGTTAGCAGTAGCAAAAAAAGTCTCGTCTTTGGTGGCATGCTTAACTAATAATTATCCAAGCCTCATCGATAAAAGGCAAGGTGAATCGGTTAAGTCGGCTCTGCTGGAAAAAAGGTGGGAGATGACTAATGTAGATTCGCAGCAATTCATGGAAGATCAACAAAATGAGAGTGGAGTAGAAAGCACTGGCGAAAAAGAAGATAATTTTTAAGTTTATGATTATGAGCTGTAACTGATTTTTATCTGTCATTTTAAGAGACAATTTAATGTCGTTACTGTATCTTATCCGACCTTTTTATCAATTCGGGGTGGATAAAAATGTTTGTTGGATTCGACTACGGCAGTGCCAATTGCTCAATGGGTATTCTTAACAATGGCCAAGTAGAGCTGTTACCTTTGGCTGAAAGTAGTCCTTATATCATGTCGACGCTGTATGCGTTAGACCGAGATCTTATCGCAGAAGCGGTGTACCGAAACTTACCTAAAGCTCAGCAAGCCGAATACGCAAAGTTACGCTCAGCGCAGCTAAGTCGTGCACGTCAAGCTCGTCATGAACTTGATTTAGAGCCGAGTGAGCAAACCGTATTTATTGGTCAGGCGGCATTTGAACAGTATCTTGAGATGCCAGAAGAAGGCTTTTATGTGCGTTCGCCTAAATCATTTTTAGGTGCTGTAGGTTTACGCCCTGAGCAAATGGCGTTGTTTGAAGACATCGTTACCTTAATGATGCAGCATGTCAAAATACAGGCTGAAAAGTCATTAGGTGAAAATGTCACTCATGCAGTCATTGGCCGTCCGGTGAATTTTCAAGCTGTGGGAGGCGAAAAAAGTAACCAACAAGCGGAAGCTATTTTATCCATGGCAGCTGAAAGAACTGGTTTCGAGAAAGTAATATTTCTATTTGAACCATTAGCTGCAGCAATGGATTTTGAATCAACACTCGATGCAGATAAAACAGTACTCGTAGTCGATGTTGGCGGTGGCACGACTGATTGCTCAATGGTAAAAATGTCACCAGACCGAAGCCACCAAAGCGATCGTAAAGCCGATTGTTTAGGACACAGTGGTCAGCGTATTGGCGGTAACGACCTCGATATCGCCTTTGCGATGAAAGGTTTGATGCCAGAGTTTGGCAGCGAAAGTAAGCTCGGTGATGGTAAAACCATGCCCAATAAAGTGTTTTGGAATGCGGTAGCGGTGAATGATGTCAGCGCACAGCGAGCCTTTATTGAGTTGAGTACCAAGACCCTCATTAACGAGTTATTGCGAGATGCGCAGGAGCCTGAAAAACTAAAACGTTTACAAAAACTGAGGGAAGATCAGTTGAGTTATCGTTTAGTTAAGCAGGCTGAAAACAGTAAAATTCAGCTATCAGATGCATCGGCATGTCACGCTGATTTAGGGTTTGTTGAAGACGCATTATCGGTTGAATTACATCAGCAACAGCTTGAACAGGCGATCATGATTCCATTGCAAAAAGTGGAAAACTTAATGCGCCAAGCGGTCGATGAAAGTGGTGCAACACCTGAGCTGATTTATATCACAGGTGGCACCGCAAAAAGCCCTGCGATTTATCAACAAATCAAAAACGTATTCCCAGAGACTGAAATTATTATCGGTGATCACTTTGGTTCTGTGACTTCAGGCTTAGCACGTTGGGCGCAAAGAGTGTTTTAGGAATAATAACCTTGTCATTGATCGTGGGCTAACATGTTTATCTGAACACTGGATTTAGATAAACACGCCTACTACTAAATTAGACCATGACTACAAAATTGTGAGTTGGATAAATTATTATTAATTAGTTTTAAAAGGTATATGAACTTATTATTGCCAAGGGAACCCAAAAGTAAGTACATATATGAGTACACCGCCAATTAACTCTTCCTTTAATCTTGAGTCTGTTGCAATCTCTATTGCTGAAGCAAGAGAAGTGCTTCATCCTAAACCCACGCTCGCCCGCTCAGTTTCTTTCGCTCCGGAAGGTAAATTAGTTACTTTTATAACAGATGAAAGTGATACTACTGTTTCAGAATTTCATCGAAGCAAAAGTGATTCTGGTGTTCAATATCAAGTTTATTCAGAAAGTGAAAATGAAGATGAAGGTGATGGCTTAATGGAATCACATTCACAGGTGGGAAGACGGAGTAGAACGACGAGTACTTGTGGAGAAGATGAACACGCTGTAGATATAGATGCCACACCGGAAGAAGAAAAATCAGTTAGTGATATTGATGAGAGTTCGAGCGACAGCGATTGTGAGGAGAATACACCAGCCTTAGTTTCAATCACTATGGTTCAAAAGAAAGAACTGCTTAAGAAAATCTCGGATGAAAGAGAAGATAATCAAAGAAAGATAGCTGAATATACAGAGACTCTGGGTAAGGGAGATGACGATGGAGTAAGTGAGTTAATGGCTAATATTAGAGCGTTGAAATATAGGCAGACTGTTTTGAATCGACAACTTGGTTATGTTAATAGAAACCTTTTACCACCACTCAATTTAAATTAATATATATGTTCACTTTTAACATTAGAGGTAAGGAAACCTACAATGATAAAGCGCATACTCTTTCTGACAATATTCGTTATTGCCGCTTACCAAGGTTGGCAGAAGTTTTCTCCTAAAACACCACCTGCGCCCAAAGTGGCACACGTTGTTCCTGTTCAGTACCAACCCTCAATTACGGTTTATGGCCGAGACAGCTGCAATTTAACGCAAAACCTGATCAGTGAACTCAAGCAAAAAGGCTATGAATATGAATATCACTCTGTTGACAGCAGAATGATTAAACGCCGCTTGGCACGTAAAATGAAAAAGCAGGGTCTTAACACCAGTTTCTATGCTCTACCTGTTGTCGATGTTGACTCAAAACTGACTATCAGACCTTCTTTTGCTCAAGTCGTGAATCCTCATTAGCTTGCATTCAGTAGGGAGCAGTCCCAGTACTGAGTAACAGCACTGGGAACTCAGTGATTACAAAATGATGGTAACAGGGTTATCACTTTGGCCTAAAACGAACGCGCGTAATTCACGATGTTGGCGCAATGGATGCAGCTGAAAGTAATACACTTCAGCGTCAGCGGCTGCGGCTTCATGAAGTGGTGTACCTTGCGGAACCAAGCGATAAAGCGGGCGTAAACGGCGCTCGCTTTCACTTACACGTAAACGTTCATATTCAAAGCCACCGCTTTCTTTAAATAAGTTTGCATCACTGTAATCCACTTGCTGAATTTCATAAGCACCTTCAACCAATAAATGTTGATTGCCCCAGCCGTGGTAGTAAGCGCCTTTTTGATCTTCTTTCGCTACGGTTGTAGTTTGGGTGGTGCGACGTACGAAAGTAGTTGAACAACGATGGCAATACGGTGCAGGCTGAACCCAACCCGCTTGGTTGCCACCTAATAACCAAGCACTGTGTTGATCGGCATACCAAAATAACGAGGTATGATAAGTTCCCTTTGAACCTGTATTTAAGTTTGCCCCGGTATTGCGAACTAATGCCACCACATCACCCGCTTGTGGCTGCTCACTCGCATCTTGCGCCCATTCCGCCCAATTACGACCCAGTGGCACGGTTACTTGACTGCCAGAATAACGAACAGGCAAATCGGTTAACCCTGAATCCAGCATGTGATCAACAATAAACTCATTACAGTAGCCGCCATACTTCTTAGCGTTAGTGCCACTATAATGTTGATGAACTCGGTCTTTCATTTCTTTGATCAACGGATTGGTGCCATGTGCTTTGGTCCAGTTTTTACGAGATTCCCATTCGCGCATCGCCAAGTAAAAGTGATACGGCGCTGGCTCAATTTTATGGCGAGCGTAACTCACCCCTAAACCACGTACATCTTGCAAATCAATATCGGCTGAATTAAAAAATTGGATGCGGTTACTGGTAGTGAAATTGTCACAACCATTGCTGCCACACATATCAGCAATGCTGTCCGCTAAAAATGCAATCGAATAACGGCCATTATCAAACCACTGTTCAGTTGAATTTGGCGAATCATACTGATGACAAGCACTCAAGCCTGTTGCCTGCTCATCACTGAACACGCAATAACTGTTGTCTGCTTTTTCTAACAGCTCAACCCATGCAGGAGCGAAACTGAGCTGACTTACATCAAACACATGCTGATCGAATACCGCACATTGGCCTGCGCCAACGTCACTGGTTTGCGGTTGATCGCACACTCGCATAATCCAGTCACGTTTTAATGCAATGGATTGAGTGTCGCTGTGTACAGCAGCACTTAATTCAGTCGAGCAAGCAACCTCACCCGAAAATTGGCTTTCAGTAAATCGGCAAAATTTACTGTCGTCCGCAAAGGTATCTACCCGAGTGGCATTTTTAGGTTGGTAGCTGATGCGGTTACCTTTGGTGAACACACGGCAATCAAAACGGGCTTGTTGATCGCCACACACCCGTAACATGCTGCCTTGAAAAACCTGCTCTTTCGCCAAATTCATGGCTTGCGATTTACCGGTTTTCCCGTATTGAAAGTATTGTGTCGACACTTCACTGGCATAAGCAGAACTTGCTACCGTTAATGAACACAACAATATTGAGTTAAGCGTAAATTTCATCTTATTGATCTTTGTTAGCGTTATTTTCACACTAACAAGTCGGCAGTTTTTAGGAGGTTCTGAAGTACTGTAATTAGGGTGGAAAACGGTAAAATAAGTAAGTGATTGTATAGCTGAAAATTCATATGTTTATAGAGTGAGAATTTCTGTGAACAATATCAAACTATATGCATTATTAAATGCAAGCAGGAGGAGTAACTCCTGCAAGATGATCACTAAGCTATTATCCGTTTTCCATACTGTCTAAATCTGCAGCAAGTTCGACCAAATCCATATAAATATTGGCAGTTAGACTTTCTAGCTCACGATCATAAAAAGTGTATTTGAGTAACTCTAGACTGAGCGCTTCAGAGTCACTTTCCCTTTTGTGGTTCGTAACATTATTCGCAGTTTTTTGCAGTAACGATAAGTATTTGTTGTTTGAATTTTGAATATAGGAAGTAGGTGGTATTTGTATATTGAATATGCCTGCAAATATAAAATTTAATTGGGATTGAAGTGTGGTTTGATAAGTTTTTTGTTCGATACTTCTGTCAATACCGTAAGATTCACCTGTTTGGGAAGAATGGGTGCTGCCTTTGAATTCGTAAACAATTTCGAATTTAGATAAATCAATAGACTTATTTTCATATAAATAATTACTAATTGCTTTTCCATCTAATTTACTGACTTGGTTTGTATTAACAATATCTTGGTATAGCTGTTCGTCTATTTCTCTGATGGCAAAGAGAGCGGCCAAAAGTGTGATATCTAATTTTTGTCCATTGGCTAAATTACTAACAATAGATAAAATCCTATTTGCCACTTGAATTGCTGTTCTCGCTGGTAATTGAAATGCTTCAAATACCATAGCAAGATTGCTAATTTGGTTATCGATAGAATTACTTGGCCAAAGAGTAATATTTCTATTTTGTAAATTTTCTGGAGCTAATAATTCAAAATGACAATGGGTTGGCAATAACTTCTTGAGTTCAGGTTGTCTCAGTGTAAAACGACTGTGGAAAAAACGGGCAAGGTAACGGCTTGCATCAAACTCTGAACCATAAATGTTTTTTACGGCATGCTGTAACTGATGTGTGTCGGTTGCGATTATGAATACCACTCCCTCAATATCAAAAATATGCTTAATCACTTCGAGCATTTCAACGGCATAGCTCGGCCTACAGCGATCAAGTTCATCAATGAGAATATATGCAGGATATTTACGTTCTTGAATACCAGCCACAGCTTCAACCCACTGCTTTATGTTCACTTTAAGACTGGCAATCGCTGTAGCTTTGGCTTCATGCTCTTTAAATAGTTTTTTGACGACTTCTGATGCTGCTTTGCCCAAATCGACGGATTTACCTTCTGCATCTTCACCATTAACTGTCACATCTTCATCTGAGTTTAAGACTTCTGAAAAATCAGTTCCTAAATATCGTTTAGCCATAGCACCAACTAATGCGGGAGCAGCAGACTTTAATAAACCTATCATTTTTCTTGGTAATTTATAGATTGAGCTGTCTGCATCTTTGCCCGCTTGCTCTCGAAGCTGATTTACAACAGATGACACTACAGTGAGCAGTGGATCGTCAGAGTAATCTTGTTTCCATGCATCGATATAGACCGTGGGGTAATTCTCTTTCAGTGATTGATAAAGCCGTTTAATAAAATAGGTTTTACCAGCCCCCCATTCAGCATTGAGGTTGAGTACATAATTCTTTTTTGTCTCGCTCTGAGAGTCGTAACCTTCGTTAGCTAAAAAATTAGTAATGAACTTGGCATATTTTTGTCGATCTAGTGCGTCAGCTGGCAGTGTTTTTTCGTACCCTGTCAGTTCAAACTCCTGCTTCTCATCCCAATTAAACTTTACAACAGACATTACAGCTCCATGTATAAAAAATAAAACGTCGTGTTGTATGGATTAAACCATTATTGATACAGAGCGCCAAGTGCCCCATTGCGAAGTTGTCGGAAGGCGTTGGAATAAATCTCGTAAGACCGACATGGATGTCGGGCTAATTTTCGAGGTGCATGGATGCGCCATCGAAAATGTTAGTGATTTATCCATAAGGCTGTAGAGGCTTTCAACTTTGTGGGGTGTCGAGGGATATCCAAAAGGGAAGCTGGCAGTATTTCCCTTTTGGTCGGGTGTGGGCGGAAAGCCCACGACGTCATAAACGCTGAAAGCGTTTCAAGCTAAATGTCGCAGACATTAAAACACTAAAATTGACTATTCAATTTCTAAAACCAATGCCTGCTTAGCTGGCACCGTCACACGGCCTTTAAGCATTAAGCTTTCACCCGACATCACATCACGAGCCGTAAAGTTTTTATCGCTACCCAGCACTTCTGAAAAACGACCTAAATCGAGTGTTTTCGATTTAGTATTTTTATTCAAAACTACCATGACCTTTTTCGTTTGATCATCAAAATAACGGAAATAGACATACATACCATCTTGGCGGTTGTAATGTTTAAGTTTGCCTTGGTGGATCAGCTTTGAATTTTTACGCCAGTTAAACAACTTGCGAGTGTAGTCTTGTGCATCCAACTGTTGGCTTGCCAGTCCATGGCCTGATTTTGCATCAATGGTGTCGCCAGCCCAACCGCCGGGGAAGTCGGCTCTCAGTTCACCGTGGTCGCTGGTGCCGGTCATCAAAATTTCTGTGCCGTAATAAATTTGTGGAATGCCGCGAGTGGTCGCAAAGAATGCCAGTGCCATTTTTACTAGAGCAGGGTCTTCATTAAGCTCGGTGTAAATTCTCGCCATATCGTGGTTGTCAGGAAAAATCACTAAGTTTGATGGATCGCCGTATAAGAAATCATTGGCTAAAGTTTGGTTGAGGTGAATTAGACCTTTGTCCCAACTTTCTTTTTCTGTAAGGGCTTTGACAAGGGCGATTTGTAACGGGAAGTCCATCAAGCTTGGTAGCTGGGTTGGGTAGTCATCGTGACGAGGCGAGTCTTTTTGCCAATAGGCAACTGTGGCTGGGCTGGCACTCCATTCTTCACCTACAATATTGAAGTTTGGATATTCTGCCATGATCTTGTGAGTCCAATCGGCAAGGAATGTTTTATCAGAATATGAATAGGTATCGACTCGTATGCCCGACAAACCAGCGGTTTCAATCCACCATATCGCATTTTGAGTAAGGTAGGTTGCCACTAATGGGTTTTGTTGGTTTAAATCCGGCATTGTTGGTACAAACCAGCCTTTATTGAATCCGGCTTTATCGACCTCGGCAGCATACGGGTCGTTAAGCGCTTCACGGTAATGATTGGTTTGGGTGTAGTTGTCATGTTGGTTAAGCCAATCTTGGCTTGGCATGTCGTGCATCCACCAATGTTCGCTGCCAATGTGATTTAAAATCACATCCATGATCAAGCCAACGCCTTTTTCGTTAGCTTTAGTTGAGAGTTGTTTGTATAACGCATTACTGCCAAAGCGTGGATCGACTTGATAATAGTCAGTCGTTGAGTAGCCATGATACGAATATTCAGGCATGGCGTTTTCTAACACGGGGTTTAACCAAATTTGAGTAAAACCCATGCGCTCGATGTAGTCGAGATGCTCAATCACGCCTTGAATGTCACCACCGTGGCGGCCGCCTTTAAAGCTGCGGTTTAACCCTTCTGACATCGAGGCCACTTTATCGTTACTGGTATCACCATTGGCAAAACGGTCTGGAGTAATTAAATAGATGGTGTCTTTGCTGCTAAAACCTTGGCGTTGCTTAGAATCAGAGCTGCGTTTCAATATCGGGTATGCGTGGCTGAGCATAACTTCATCGTATTGAACAAAGTCGATGTTAACCGTACCCGCTTTGAGTGCTGGCTTGAGTGTAAGGTTGATGAACATGAAGTTCGGGTTATCGGTTTTTTCAACACTGTTTACGGAAATGTGCGGGTGATTCACCACAGGAGAGAGCTGGGCAATGTTATCGCCATGTACCATTAATTGCAGTTTTGGGTTGGTCATATTGACCCACCAGTTCATAGGTTCGATGCGATCAATCGTCGCTGCAGAGAGGGAAAAACTGAGGCTGATGATCAACCCAAAAAGTACAAAAAGTAAACGTTGCATAGAGTGACACTGTAATTGTTTTTCTAAAGCTTACACTGTCTGGTGTGGCAGGTTGATTGTTTGCAATCGTATTCACTGAGTTTGAAAGGCAAAGAGGGATGATAACCCCTCTTTTGGTGTGACTTATATTGCGCCGTCATAGTCCAGTTGACGCCACGCTTCATAGGCAATTATGGCGACCGAGTTTGATAGGTTTAAGCTTCGGCTTGACGGAACCATAGGAATACGTAAACGCTGCTCGGCTGGTGTTGCTTCAATGATATCCATCGGGAGGCCACGGGTTTCAGGACCAAACAGCAACACGTCACCTTCCTCAAACTGAAGTTCTGAGTGGGGACGGCTACCTTTAGTGGTGCAGGCCATAATCCGTTTGCCCTTTACTGCTTCGAGAAATGCCTCGTAGTTTTTATGGCGAGTAACATTTGTCAGATCTTTATAGTCTAACCCTGCACGACGCAGCTTCTTTTCTTCAAAATCAAAACCTAATGGTTCAATAAGGTGCAAATGACAGCCGCTATTGGCACAAAGACGGATAATGTTGCCTGTGTTCGGGGCAATTTCTGGCTCATATAAAGCAATATGAAACATATAAATAAGTCTCTAGATAATGATGTGGGCTATTTTAAAGCGTGCTCACTGAAAAATGCAAAAATAGCATCTAATGCTTGAGTACGCACATCATCGGTTTCAACCAAAATTTCATGTTTAGCTGGATTAATGATCTGTCTTCGACATTGACTGCTAGGCAGCAAGTTTTCAAAGATCTCGTCATAAGCTTGGTTATCAATAATGCTATCTTGATTTGCTTGAAGCGTTAGCGTTGGTGTGTTCAATGCAGGCAGCAGTAGTTTAGCGTTATCGGCAGCGGTAAGTGCTTCACGCAACCAATGGCTACTTGGTGAGCCAAGTTGAACATCTGGGTAAGTACGGTAAATGCGATGAAACTCTAAATAACGATTGGTGCTATTTGTGAGATCATTGTCTTTAAATGCTTTAAATTTAAAGTCTGTACCGCCCAATACATAAATTGGCCAAGTTTTAAAGTCGAGCGCTTTGGCAAGTGCATCAATGACTTTTCTTGGCGCTGGTAACTTTATGCTGAGCATCGGGGCTGACAAGGCTGCCGCTTTGAATACTTTTGGGTGTTGATGCATATATAACGCACCAATTGTGCCGCCCATTGAGTGACACAGTAGGAATAAATTCTGGTGCTTTCTCGGTTTCACCACTTGATCGACAAAAAGAGTAAAGTCGAGAACATAATCATTGAACTTTTCAACATGGCCTAAGTGACGCTTTGTCGTTAGCCGTGTTGATTTACCTTGTCCACGATGATCAACCGCATACACAGAGTAACCTTGGCGATAAATATCAAAAATGAGTTCACGATATTTTTCATAGCACTCGATTCGTCCGTTACTGATCACCACAGCTTTATTTGAATTTGGGTTTAATATTTGGCAGTAAGCCAAGGTCACATCGTGACTGACTCTGAGTGAACGATGCTCAACTTGTTGCCAAAATTTTTGTTGCTCTGGTGTGTTTAAGGCCGTTTCCGACGAATACTTCATGTGGCTTTTTTTCTTCATCAATTCAGGAACTGTTCCATAATAACTTCCTCGTTTTGCTGTTGTTTAATTTGAGCTAATACAAGGCGGAGAAAGTGCTGTGTAGTTATTCTACATTAGCTTTCGCCAACGTGGTAGGAGCCAAAAATAAACACAGCCCAAAGGGTCACGCTTAAAATTGCCACTGTCTGCGTTACTCATCTTTCATTTAGAGTAACTCAACTTCATTCTTCGTGCCTGATACTGGCAATTTCAAGCAGTAACAAATCGGGAAGATATTTAGGGACAATTCCTAGGGGTAGCAGGAGAACAAAACCTCCCCTGCTAGATAAAGACACTTAAATTTACTTTTGTGTTTCAATAAAAGTATCTATTTGTTGTTCTAAGATCGACATCGGCACAGAACCATTAGCTAAGACTGCATCATGAAACGCACGAATATCAAATTTTTCACCTAACGCAGTTTCAGCTTTTTTACGCAACCGCTTGATGGTGAGTTCCCCTATTTTATAAGACAAAGCCTGTCCCGGCCATGAAATATATCGATCAACTTCTGTTGTGATATTGTGCAGTGATAACGCTGAATTTTCAGCCATGTAATTGATGGCTTGTTGGCGTGTCCAATTTTGAGCGTGCATCCCTGTATCAACTACTAAACGCGTGGCGCGCCACATTTCATAGGTTAAGCGGCCAAAATTAGAATATGGATCTTTGTAAAGCCCAGCCTCTAACCCCAAATATTCAGAATATAACCCCCAACCTTCACCGAATGCTGAAATGTACGAATAGCGACGGAAGTTAGGTAAGTTATCGAGCTCTTTATTCAACGAGATCTGCAGGTGATGACCTGGCACTGCTTCGTGCAACGTTAATGCGGTTAATTCATATAAAGGGCGTTTATCGAGCGCATAAGTATTTACCCAGTAGTAACCCGCTTCGTCATCACGGTTTGAACCAGAATAACGACCTGTGGTGTATTTCGGAGCAATTTGTGCTGGAACAGGCTCAATGCCATAAGGCATACGGGGAAGCTTACTAAAGTATTTTGGCAACATGGCGTCGGCTTGTTTGGCAATATAACTGGCTTCTTTCAGCAATTCTTCTGCGGTTTTTGGGTAGAACTGCGGATCTGTACGCAAAAAATGCAAGAACTCAGCAAAGCTGCCTTTGAAGTTGGTTTGCTTAATAACCTGCTTCATTTCTGCTTTAATGCGAGCCACTTCTTTGATACCGAGTTGGTGCACTTCGTCAGAAGTCATGGGCAGTGTGGTGTAATACTGAACTCGGTTTTCGTAAAAATCATGACCGTCAGGCAGGCTGATTGCAGCAATGTTGGTACGGGCATTCGGAATGTATTCCTGCGTCATAAAGTCATAGAACTTTTGGTAGCTCGGTAACACTTGGTTTTTCACCAAGTCACGGCCTTTATTGGTTAATTCTTGCTTTAACTCGGCAGAAAAGTGATCCGGAAAATGGTTAAATGGCGCAAAGTAGCCGCTTTGTTCAACCGGTACGATAAACGCACTGATGCTATCTTCAAATCCGTTTAAGGTGACTTTAGGCGGAGTGATACCAGCTTTCACACCTTGCGTTAACCAATACGTTTGTTGGTTGAAGTATGTTGGAAGTGCTGCCAGTTTACTTAAATAGTTACGGTAATCCTGCTCAGCATTAAAACGGCCTTTATTGATGGAAGCGATGTAAGCATGAAAGCCGCTTTCTGCCGTGATTGGTTGATAGTGATCATGAAAGCGATACATGTCGACACTGTTCTGCAATTGATACTGCAGGATTTGTTTATTGATGCGCTCGTCTTTAGTGAGCTCTGAGTCATCTAGTGCTGAGAGTTGCTCGAGTAATCCCAGTTTCTGATGATAGACATCTTCAAGATGCTCAGGTGATAGGTTATCAAGTTTTCCAAGTTGGCTCTTATCACCAGTGCTTGCGGCAAGCTGTGCTGAAGCAAATTGTTTGATTTGCCAGTCTTGCTCTATCAGTGGTGCGAGTACAGATTGACGCTCAGCTTTGATATTTTGATCTTCTGAGCTTTTGGCAGTTTGTACTGGCGCATGAATATTGATGCTGCACCCGCATAGTGTTGATGCGACCAATATTGATAAAATGAGCTTTTTCATAAATTCCCTGTTTTTATTCTGGTTTTTATTTCTCTGTCAAGATTATGCCATGAAGATGCTAAATTTGGGGGAGATGATCCAACCTTATCAAGAGCAAATTGTAATAAAAAACATTTTTCTTTTTGGATTCAAATACTTTTTTGTGATTTTTAACTGTCTATCTCACATAAAAGATAGAATATAGCGGTCATCGTAAAAAAAGCCTGATAGACTCCGCTGTTACTCTCAGCACTGTCGTAATAACAATGTCGACATTCGGTCGTGCGAGGGCTTTTTTGGGGGGTAAAATAAATGATCGATAACAAGATACCGTTAGTGGATTTGCATCGCCACCTTGATGGCAATGTTCGAGTTGAAACCATTTGGGATTTAGGGCATCAACATGGCATTGAATTACCTGCAAATTCAATTGAAACCTTAGCTCCGCTTGTTCAGATCCAAGGAAAAGAAAGTGATCTTGTCGGTTTTTTAACTAAGCTCGACTGGATGGTAAAAGTACTGGCTGACCTAGACGCCGTTAAACGAGTTGCTTACGAGAATGTGGCTGATGCCGCATTAACAGGGTTAGACTACGCAGAATTACGATTCAGTCCATATTATATGGCAATGACACATAAGTTACCGATTGAAGGTGTAGTAGAGGCCGTCGCTGATGGTGTTCAAGCTGGCCTGAAAGATCATGATGTAAAAGTTAACTTAATCGGCATTATGTCTCGCTCTTTTGGTGTGGAAGCTTGCCATCAAGAATTGAATGCCTTGTTGGCACACAAAGACAAGTTAGTCGGTATGGATTTAGCCGGTGATGAGCTTGGTTTTCCGGGTAAACTGTTCAATGAGCACTTTATGAAAGTGCGTGATGCGTTTTTAGGGGTTACCGTACATGCGGGTGAAGCTGATGGTGCTCAAAGCATGTGGCAAGCCATTCGTGAGCTGGGTGCAACACGTATTGGGCATGGCGTTAAAGCGATTCACGATCCTGAATTGATGGACTATTTAGTCGAACACCGTATTGGTATTGAATCTTGCCCAACCAGTAATCTACATACGTCAACGGTTGAGTCCTACCAAGCACATCCAATTAAGCACTTTTTAAATAAAGGTGTTTTGATTAATTTGAACACGGATGACCCTGGTGTGAGCAACATTAATATTGCGCATGAATATCAAGTGGCACATTCAGAGATTGGCTTATCTCAAACTGAATTAAAACAGTTGCAAGTTAATGGCGTAGAAATGGCTTTTTTATCTGAAAGCGAACGCAAAGCGCTTTATCAATCTAAGTTGTAACTCTTTTCTTACTATAAGAGCATGTGTTTACGTGCTCTTTTTCTGCAAACTCAATTTGTTTTTCTACACTTAGCTTAACCGTTGTTCTCTATGGATTAGAGTGGAGAGATGTATGAAAGCAGATCAAGTTAATATCAATGTCGTTGTTATTGTCGTTCTACTGATTATCGCAACCAGTGCCGCAGCACTATCAATACAAAGTGATACTCACAGTCAAAAACAAAATCTAGCAAAACTGAATGCGATGCGTGTTGCTATCGATAAGATTAATAATACGTTGCTGCCAAATCATTTTGAAATGGGTGGGGAAAGTACTCGTTTTATAAATGGTTACCCAGTTGATTTGATGAATGGAAAGCTACGTGCAAACGGCACAGCCTTAAGGCAAGGTTTAGACAGTGCCTATTTGGCCTCTGAGACTAACGTATCTGCACTGAGAGGATGGTCGCTAGTTGAGATGCAGGCCAGTCACAAGCAAAGTAAAAGCCTCCAGTTAGCGCCTAGTAGTTTGAGTCAGAATTGCTTTTTAGTGTACAGCGAAGCGGGGACCGTTTCTCACCCTAAAGCGGCAACGATAACGATGGTTAATCACGGTTGTTGAGCAAAATACTCATTATTTCCTATAGTTAAAGAGATATTTTTACTTTAGGGATGGAGAAATACTGTGGATCAAGATAATCAATCTTCAAATACACCCATTATGATGATTGCAATCATTGCAACATTAGTTGTGATTGGGCTTTTGATTGCATTAAATAAACCAGCCTTGGAACAAGCCACCACAAAACATCATCAATCCGAACTTTTAGGATTACTTACTGCTATTAAGCATGTGAATCAGCAAGTATTGCCGATGCATAACTCAGAAGGAGAAGCTGATGTACTGATTGATGGCGTGGCTGTGCCATTGTTCAATGGTAAGTTAAGAGCGACATCAAGTTCTTTAGAGCGTGGATTAGACGTTGCCTACCGTTCAATTCAAACGCATCACACGGCATTCGATTATTGGAATATGATTGGGCAACCTTCTAATTCCAACGAACCAAGAAAGATTCAATTGCAGCACAAAGAAGCACCTGCAAACTGTCATATTATATATGTTGAAGCCGGTACGTTAGATCAGCCCAAAGCAGAGCAATATATTATTAATGATAAAGGGTGTTAATCACCCTTCTATATACGCCAATAAATCTAAGCTATATGTTTTTGCAATGAAGCATTTCAATCCTTGATGGTAGACTCGGCTCAGTCTGTAATTAACAAAAGTTGAGAAACACTATGCAAAACCAAAATGGAGCTGCACAATCTAAAGCCTTGGTTTTCGTGATTGTATTAGTGGTCGTTATTGCAGGGATTCTATTAATTGGCCAAAATAAATCTGCAGTCAATCTAGTGAAGGAAAACCATTCATCAGCGCTAAACTCATTAAAAGTCGCAATTTCAAAGGCAAATAAAATTGTCAATGATAAGGCGATACAAATGGGAGCCTCTCAAGGTGCGAACAGCATTGTCATAGACAGCGTGAGCTTAGGAACTTTTAACGGTTACCTGTCAACAAAATCTGAAGATTTAAAAAATGGATTAGGTTTCGTCTTTAACGGGAAGCAAAGTATTAACCCTTCGACCGCCAATTGGCAATTTCAGCAAGTTGGAGACAGCGACGATGGTATTGCTCAAGTGAGAATTTTTGATCCTATGATTAAAAAAGAAAATTGCTACTTACTTTATCGTCAAGCGGGAAACAAACAACAGGCTACTGACCCATCTAGCACGGTTGTAGATTCAGGCTGTTAAGGGAAATTAAGTTTTCGAACGATAAGAAAATGATGCGCCACGAGTTTGACTTTGGTCAACTAAGTGGCTTTTTTTTGTTGAAAGAGAAGGTTTGTTATTTAGATGTTTCAAACGGGGTGGCAATATGAAGACTTACTTATAGTGTGGTTAAAAGAGTCTTCTCATGGATGTAAACAAAAGCAGTATGACAAATGAAGTCGTCTATCCAGACAGTTTTAAAATCCTTTCAACAACCGATTTAAACAGTAATATTACGTATCTCAATGAAGACTTCTTAAATGTAAGTGGTTATGAAGCTGAAGAGCTGATTGGGCAACCACACAATACTATTCGCCATCCAGATATGCCGAAAGCAGCATTTCAAAATTTATGGAGCACGATTAGGAGTGGTCGAAACTGGATGGGGCTCGTTAAAAATCGTTGTAAAAACGGTGACCATTATTGGGTGAATGCATTTGTCAGCCCGATAGAGCACGACGGCGAAGTCGATGAATATCAATCTGTGAGAACTAAACCCGACGCTAATTTGGTAAAGCGAGCTGAAGATTGCTATCAAAAGTTAAAGCAAGATAAAGACATTTTCCCGAAGTATCAGCCTACTATTTTTCAAAGCCTCATTATTGGCTGGCTCCTCTCCGTTTTATGCATTGGCTTTGGTGTTCAGCAGGATAATATTGCTTACCAATTTATTTTATTATTAACTGGGATCACGGTAGGCCTGTGGCCGACGTTTAAATTGAATCATCGATGGCAATCAACACTGAAGCTCAGTAAGGAAGTTCACGATAACCCGATTAATCAGTTTATCTATACTGGGCACGTTGATGAACTATCTCACTTAGAGTTAAGTTTAAGGATGCGCAAAGCTGAAACATTGGCGATTGTTGGTCGTATTCAAGACAGTGGTGCAAAGCTGCAAAAGTCAATTGTGGGACAGGATCAGCAAAACAAACAAAACTTAGATAATTTAACTGAACAGAATAATCATTTCTCGCAAGTAGCGACTTCAGTTTGTCAGATGAGTGAGACCATTAATGAAGTCGCACAAAATACCGTCGAAACGGCATGTAATATTGAACAAACCATTCAAAAACTCGAAGATACACAACGAGCCCTCACCATTTCACAAGAATCTAATTTAAAAATCACCGAACTATTGGAAAAATCTCAATATTCGATTGCGAATCTCGATGAACTGTGTGGACGCATTGATGATGTGCTCAGTGTGATTGACAGTTTAGCTGAACAAACGAATTTACTTGCATTAAACGCCGCAATTGAAGCCGCTAGAGCGGGCGATGCAGGACGAGGGTTTGCGGTCGTTGCTGATGAAGTTCGGATGCTAGCAAATCGCTCGCAAACATCAGGTAAAGAGATTCAAGAGATCATCAGCAGGTTAAAACAGACTTCTGCTAAAGCCGTTGAGCAAATGCAGTTCAGTCATGGACTAATCTCAGAGAGTTTAGAGTCAGAGCAACAACTCAAAGCCACATTAGTAAAAATGAATGAATCGCTAACAGAAGTTCAAGGAGTGGGGCAACAAACAGCCGTTGCAGCTGAAGAGCAATCACAAGCGATGCTTCAAGTTGAAGGCAATATGCGAAGCTTAGAGCAAAACACCGAAGCTTTATTAGACAATGTAAATAGCGCTGTAGAGTTAGGGCAGGGACTAACATCGCAGAATGAACGCCAACAGGATTTGGTGTCTCAATTTGATAAGTGAAGAAGAAATCAATAAGTAAAACTTTATGAATTTATTAAACTTTATTCATGTTGCTACCAATTGCTAAAAAGATACTTTAGTGTTTTCACTAAATGATACGTCATGTTGGTTGTATAGGTGGAATGTAAAAGTAATGCTTCACTTGTGTTTGATAGCTTTCAAGAAGTTGAAGAGATATCTTTGACAGAAAAAGAGCTTAAGAAACATTGGCAAGTTTTTACGATGAAAACGCATATCTCAAAAGCGATTGATGAACGTAGGCACTGGCAAAATAAAGTTGAGCGTATTGAAAAGTGGATGAAGAACAGCCTATCTCATGTGCGACAAGACAAAGAAGTATCACGAGAATGGAAGAGAATGACTTGTGACGAACAAGTGAGGCTCAAGAAAGTGTTGGAACAAAGATTGATGCTGGATGATGAGACTGGGAGCGATGTGAATTTGGAACCGTTTATGACCGCTGAATACCGACACCCTTCAACTCAGTGTTGTAAATTTGCACCTTCCAAGGCTGATATCAAACAAGAGAGAACTCAAATGTTGCTAGCACTGCCTTTGGAGCCACAAATAAAAGTAATCAAAGATGGCAAAACAGCTACTCTAAAATTCGATTACGATAATACAAAAGAGTGGAAAATTAGAAAGGATGCCATGACCAGGCTTGGACTACAGAAAGACCCAAGAATTGCGATAGTAAACAGCAGAAGCAATTATGAATAGCTTATTAACATTTTTTCCGTATAATTCCTGCCATATTTTGACGTACAAGCTGCGATGTGAACTATATCGCAGAATAATTGTGCGATTGGGTTGATCTTAGCGAAAAGCTGAGTATAATTGCCCGCTCACTGCAATTGTACAGTGACGAAGTAAAGCGTTAATCAATATGATTAACGATTAATAAACAGCGATTCCGATTGGGAATCGAACGGTTAAATCATCTCACTCTGCCTTTCTAGAAGAAAGCTGCATGAGGGTGATTTTTTATGTGTTCATTTTAGGAGCTCTGGTCAATGCAGAACCAAAGAATCCGTATCCGCTTAAAAGGATTTGATCATCGTTTAATTGATCAGTCTACTGCGGAAATCGTTGAAACTGCGAAGCGTACAGGCGCTCAGGTACGTGGTCCAATTCCACTACCAACGCGCAAAGAGCGTTATACCGTTTTGATCTCTCCACACGTTAATAAAGATGCTCGTGACCAGTACGAATTACGTACACACAAGCGTCTAGTTGACATCGTTGAGCCTACTGAGAAGACTGTTGATGCACTTATGCGTCTAGATCTTGCAGCTGGTGTCGACGTTCAGATTAGCTTGGGTTAATTGAGATCCTAAGAAGAGGTTTGAGAGATGGCAATCGGTCTAATTGGTCGTAAAGTGGGTATGACGCGCATCTTCACCGAAGATGGTACTTCAATCCCAGTATCTGTAATTGAAGTTCTAGCGAATCGCGTAGCTCAAGTTAAAACACTTGACGTTGACGGTTACCGTGCACTTCAACTTACTACAGGCACCAAAAAAGCCAACCGCATCAATAAAGCAAAAGCGGGTCACTTTGCTAAGGCTGGCGTAGAAGCTGGTCGTATCATTCGTGAAATGCGTCTTGCTGATGGTGAAGGTGAAGGCATTGAAGTTGGTGCTGAACTAACAGTTGATATCTTCGCTGATGTAGCGAAAGTAGACGTTACTGGTCAATCTAAAGGTAAGGGTTTCCAAGGCGGCGTTAAGCGCTGGAACTTCCAAACTCAAGACATGACGCATGGTAACTCTTTGGCACACAGAGCAAACGGTTCTATCGGTCAGAACCAAACGCCTGGTCGTGTATTCAAAGGTAAAAAGATGTCTGGTCACATGGGTGATGAGCGTACAACTACACAAAACCTAGAAGTGGTTCGTGTAGATGCTGAACGCAGCCTACTATTGGTAAAAGGTGCTGTACCTGGTGCTACCAATGGCGACCTGATTATCAAGCCAGCAGTTAAAGCTTAAGGTCTGAGGAGATAGTAATGGAATTAGCATTGAAAGACGCGCAAGGCGCTCTTGAAGTTTCCGAAGCTACCTTTGGCCGTGAGTTTAACGAAGCACTGGTTCATCAGGTAGTTGTATCTTACGCAGCAAACGCTCGTCAAGGTACTCGCGCGCAAAAAACACGCGCAGAAGTAAAAGGCTCTGGTAAAAAGCCATGGCGTCAAAAGGGTACAGGTCGCGCTCGTGCGGGTTCTGTGAAAAGCCCAATCTGGCGTTCTGGTGGTGTGTCGTTCGCGGCAAAACCACAAGACCACAGCCAAAAAGTAAACAAGAAGATGTACCGCGGAGCGCTTAAGAGCATTCTGTCTGAATTAGTACGTCAAGACCGTTTACTAGTTGTTGAAAAGTTTGGTGTTGAAGCTCCGAAAACTAAAGAGCTAAAGAGCAAGCTAAACGAAATGAATTTAGACGATGTATTGATTGTTACACCAGAAGTTGATGAGAACTTGTTCTTAGCAGCTCGTAACTTATACAAAGTTGACGTTCGTGACGTTGCGGGTATTGACCCAGTTAGCTTAATCGCGTTCAACACTGTGTTGGTTACTGCTGATGCAGTGAAGCAAATCGAGGAGATGCTAGCATGATCCGCGAAGAACGTTTGCTAAAAGTTATTCTGGCACCACACGTCTCTGAAAAGAGTACTGTTAATGCTGAGAAAACGAACACTGTAGTTTTCCGTGTAGCAACTGATGCCACTAAAGCTGAAATTAAAGCTGCAGTAGCTCAATTGTTTGAAGTTGAAGTTAAGACTGTTCGCACTTTGGTTAACAAAGGCAAAACTAAGCGTCACGGTGCCCGCATGGGTCGTCGTAGCGATTGGAAAAAAGCCTACGTTACTTTAGCTGACGGTGCAGACCTCGACTTCGTCGGCGGCGCTGAGTAAGCAAAGGAGATTAAACAATGGCAGTTATTAAGTGTAAGCCAACCTCTGCTGGTCGTCGCCACGTAGTTAAAGTGGTGAACAAAGATCTGCACAAGGGTAAACCTTTTGCTGGCCTGTTGGCGAAAAAGTCAAAGTCTGGTGGTCGTAACAACACTGGTCGTATCACTGTTCGCCACGTGGGCGGTGGTCACAAGCAGCACTATCGTATTATTGACTTCAAACGCAATAAAGATAGCATCCCTGCAAAAATTGAACGTCTTGAGTACGATCCAAACCGTACTGCGCATATCGCTCTAGTAGTATATGCAGATGGTGAACGTCGTTATATTCTTGCTGCTAAAGGCATGCAAGCTGGCGACAAAATCATGTCAGGCGTTGATGCTGAAATCAAAGCGGGTAACGCATTGCCGTTACGCAACATTCCAGTAGGTTCTGTTGTTCACGCTGTTGAAATGAAGCCTGGTAAAGGCGCTCAAATCGCGCGTTCAGCTGGTGCATATGTACAAGTTGTTGCTCGTGATAGCGCATACGCGACTCTACGTCTTCGCTCAGGCGAAATGCGTAAAGTTCCTGTAGATTGCCGCGCAACCTTAGGTGAAGTTGGTAACTCTGAGCACATGCTACGCCAATTAGGTAAAGCTGGTGCGAAACGCTGGAGAGGCGTACGCCCTACAGTTCGTGGTGTTGCCATGAACCCTGTAGATCACCCACATGGTGGTGGTGAAGGTCGTACTTCTGGTGGTCGCCATCCTGTGTCTCCATGGGGTATGCCTACTAAGGGTTATAAGACTCGTAGCAATAAACGCACTGACAAGTACATTGTACGTCGTCGTAATAAATAGTAAGAGGATTCGCCATGCCACGTTCTCTCAAGAAAGGTCCTTTCATTGACCTGCACTTGCTGAAGAAGGTAGAGAAAGCGTTGGAATCGGGTGACAAAAAGCCAATTAAGACTTGGTCACGCCGTTCAATGATCATTCCAAATATGATTGGATTGACCATCGCTGTCCATAATGGTCGTCAGCACGTACCTGTGTTCGTAACTGACGAAATGATCGGTCACAAGCTTGGTGAATTTTCACCAACTCGCACTTATCGCGGCCACGCTGCAGATAAGAAAGCGAAGAAGCGTTAATACGGGAGATTAAAGATGGAAGTTTTAGCTAAACATCGCTATGCCCGTACGTCGCCTCAGAAAGCTCGCTTAGTGGCTGATCAAGTTCGTGGATTACCTGTTGCTAAAGCGCTGGAAATCCTGACCTTCAGCCCTAAGAAAGCGGCCGTACTGGTTAAGAAAGTACTTAATTCAGCTATCGCAAATGCGGAGCACAATGAAGGTGCTGATATCGACGAGCTAATCGTTGGTAAAGTCTTCGTTGATGAAGCTCCAACTATGAAGCGTATCAGACCACGTGCTAAAGGCCGTGCTGACCGTATCATCAAGCGTACCAGCCACATCACTGTGGTTGTAGCAGATCGCTAGGAGAGAGTAATGGGACAGAAAGTACATCCAAATGGTATCCGTCTGGGTATCACCAAACCTTGGATCTCTACCTGGTACGCTGATAAGAGTGATTATGCAGCAAACCTAGATAGCGACTGGGAAGTTCGCCAGTTTCTTTTCAAGAAACTAAAAGCAGCTTCAGTATCCAAGATTGTTATCGAGCGTCCAGCGAAAAGCATCCGCGTTACGATTCACACTGCCCGTCCAGGTGTTGTGATTGGTAAGAAAGGTGAAGACGTTGAAGTGCTACGTAAGACTGTGTCAAAAATGACTGGTACTACAGCACAAATCAACATCGCTGAGATCCGTAAGCCAGAACTTGATGCAAAACTTGTTGCTGACTCTATTGCACAGCAATTAGAGCGTCGTGTTATGTTCCGTCGTGCTATGAAGCGTGCGGTACAAAATGCAATGCGCATTGGCGCACAAGGTATCAAAGTTCAAGTAGGCGGCCGTTTAGGCGGTGCTGAAATCGCACGTTCTGAGTGGTATCGTGAAGGTCGTGTACCTCTACACACTCTTCGTGCTGATATCGACTACGCTACTGCAGAAGCTCACACCCAATACGGTGTAATTGGTATTAAAGTTTGGATCTTCAAAGGTGAAGTTCTAGACGGAATCATGCCAAAACTAGAAGAGCCGAAGCAGCCAAAGCGCAAGCCTCGTGGTAAATAGGAGAGCCTTCAATGCTGCAACCTAAACGAATGAAGTTTCGCAAGATGCACAAAGGCCGCAACCGCGGTCTTGGTAAAGGCACTGAAGTAAGCTTCGGTGACTTCGGTTTGAAAGCAGTTGGACGTGGTCGTCTAACAGCTCGTCAAATCGAATCTGCGCGTCGTGCAATGACTCGTCACATTAAACGTCAAGGACAAATTTGGATTCGAGTTTTCCCTGACAAGCCAATTACCTCTAAGCCTCTTGAAGTGCGTATGGGTAAAGGTAAAGGTAACGTTGAATACTGGGTATGTCAGATTCAACCTGGTAAGGTTCTTTATGAGATGAATGGTGTGAACGAAGAGCTAGCGCGTGAAGCGTTTACTCTTGCTGCTGCCAAGCTTCCAATTAAGACTACCTTCGTAACTAAGACGGTGATGTAATGAAAGCGAGCGAACTAAGAGAAAAAAGCGTTGAAGATTTAAACGCTGAATTACTTGGTCTGCTGCGTGAGCAGTTCAACCTGCGCATGCAACACGCTACTGGCCAGTTGACTCAAACGACTCAACTGAAAACAGTACGTCGCAACATTGCGCGTGTTAAGACCATTATTACTTCTAAGGCGGGTGCATAATGTCTGATAAAATCCGTACATTACTAGGCCGCGTAACTAGCGACAAAATGGACAAGTCTATTACTGTTGCTGTTGAGCGCCAAGTAAAACACCCTATCTACGGGAAGTATATTAAACGTACTACTAAGATCCATGCACACGATGAGCAAAATGTGTGTAAAGAAGGCGATATCGTTACTATTAGCGAATGTCGTCCTCTATCTAAGACTAAGTCTTGGACATTGGTTGAAGTAGTTACAAAAGCCTAATTTTTAGGCTTTTAGTGAAACGGCTCCAACTTTTGGGGCCGTTTGTTTTTTAATTACTACCTATTCCCAAATTATGGTGGTATACTTGCGCGCCATTTTTGACCAAATGTGTTCAAAAATTGGTGAATGTATGCCCTAATAATTAAGGGCTTTTGTGTAGTAACGATAGCGGAGCACTTGAAATGATCCAAATGCAATCGCAGCTTGAAGTGGCCGATAATAGCGGTGCGCGTAGAGTTCAATGTATTAAGGTCTTGGGTGGCTCTCATCGTCGTTATGCCGGGATCGGCGACATCATCAAAGTTTCTGTAAAAGAAGCGATTCCTCGCGCTAAAGCGAAGAAAGGTGATGTGTATAACGCGGTGGTAGTCCGTACTAAGAAAGGCGTACGTCGTCCAGATGGTTCTGTCATTCGCTTCGATCGGAATGCAGCGGTATTGCTTAACGCAAACCTTGCACCGATTGGTACTCGTATCTTTGGCCCAGTGACACGTGAATTGCGTAATGATCAATTCATGAAAATTGTCTCGCTGGCACCAGAAGTACTGTAAGGAGCTTCAAAATGGCAGCAAAAATCCGTCGTGAAGACGAAGTAGTCGTACTGACAGGTAAAGACAAGGGAAAAACTGGTAAAGTTACCCAAGTTTTATCTAACGGTAAAATGTTTGTAGAAGGCGTTAATCTTGTCAAGAAACACCAGAAACCAAACCCTCAATTGGGTGTTCAAGGTGGTATTGTTGATAAAGAAGCACCAATTCAAGCATCAAATGTAGCGATCGTAAACCCTGCCACTGGCAAGGCTGATCGTGTTGGTTTCCGATTCGAAGATGGCAAGAAAGTCCGCTTCTTCAAATCGAACAGTGAACTCGTTAAGTAATTGGAGTAAACGATGGCGAAACTGCATGATAGATATAAAGAGACTGTGATTGCTGAACTTGCTAAAAAGTTTGGTTATACCAGTGTCATGCAAGTCCCTCGGGTTGAGAAAATCACCCTGAACATGGGTGTAGGCGAAGCTGTTGCAGATAAGAAAGTTATGGAGCATGCGCTTCGTGACATGACTGCAATCGCTGGTCAAAAACCAGTAGTAACTGTAGCTCGTAAATCAGTTGCTGGTTTTAAAATCCGTGAAGGCTACCCTATTGGCTGTAAAGTTACCCTACGCGGTGAGCGTATGTGGGAATTCTTAGAGCGTTTAGTTGACATTGCAATTCCACGTATTCGTGATTTCCGTGGCATGAGCGCTAAAGCGTTTGATGGCCGTGGTAACTATGCAATGGGTGTTCGTGAGCAAATCATCTTCCCAGAAATCGATTATGATAAAATCGATAAAATTCGTGGCATGGACATCGTTATTACGACGTCTGCTAAGAATGACGAAGAAGGTCGTGCTCTATTGGACGCATTCAACTTCCCATTTAAGAAATAAGGGTAGCGTAATGGCAAAAAGTTCTATGAAGGCACGTGAAGATAAACGTGCAAAGCTCGTAGCAAAATATGCTGAAAAACGTGCAGCGCTTAAGGCATTAATTGCTAACCCAAACACTTCTGAAGAAGAGCGTTGGGATGCAGTTCTTAAGCTACAATCTCTACCACGTGATTCAAGCAGTGCGCGTCAGCGTAACCGCTGTAATCAAACTGGTCGCCCACATGGTTACTTACGTAAGTTCGGCTTAAGCCGTATTAAATTACGTGAAGCAACAATGCGTGGTGAAGTTCCTGGTCTGCGTAAGGCCAGCTGGTAATTACTGTACGGAGTAAGCTAATATGAGCATGCAAGATCCTATTGCGGATATGTTAACCCGTATTCGTAACGGCCAAGCTGCTAACAAAGTATCTGTAACTATGCCTTCTGCAAAGCTGAAAATCGCTCTTGCAAAAGTCTTAAAAGACGAAGGTTATATCACAGACTACGCCGTAGCAGATGAAGCTAAGCCAGAATTGGAAGTTACTTTAAAGTATTTCCAAGGCAAACCAGTCGTTGAGACTATCCAACGTGTATCACGTCCAGGTCTTCGTATTTACAAAGGTAAAGACGAACTTCCTAAAGTGATGGCCGGATTGGGTGTCGCAATTGTGTCCACTTCTAAAGGTTTGATGACTGATAGAGCTGCTCGCCAAGCTGGCATGGGCGGCGAAGTTATCTGCTACGTAGCGTAAGGAGCAAGCAATGTCTCGTGTAGCAAAAGCACCAGTCGCTATTCCTGCGGGCGTAGAGGTGACAGTAAATGGTCAAGCTGTTAGCGTTAAAGGCGCTAAGGGCACCTTAACTCGTGAAATCAACAGCGCTGTAACTGTTACTGTTGAAGGTACGGAAGTCAAAGTAGCTCCTGTAGATGGCGTAGCCAATGCATGGGCACAAGCGGGTACAGCTCGCGCTTTGATCAACAACATGGTCATCGGTACTTCTGAAGGTTTTCAGAAGAAACTGACTTTGATCGGTGTTGGTTACCGTGCAAAAGTTGCAGGCAAGGGTGTTGACCTAACTTTAGGTTTCTCACATCCTTTGGTTCACGAACTTCCTGAAGGCGTTAAAGCTGAATGCCCTAGCCAAACTGAAATCGTACTTACGGGTACTGATAAGCAGTTGGTTGGTCAAGTTGCAGCTGAAATTCGCGGCTACCGTCCACCAGAGCCTTATAAAGGTAAAGGTGTTCGTTACGCTGATGAGAATGTACGCCGTAAAGAGGCTAAGAAGAAGTAAGGTAACGCGATATGGATAAGAAAACATCTCGCTTGCGTCGTGCTACTCGCGCCCGCAAGAAGATCCTTGAACTGGGCGTTAACCGTCTGGTCATACATCGTACGCCGCGTCACATTTACGCTCAGGTTATTGATTCTGAGGCAAATGTACTAGTTTCTGCTTCAACTGTTGAAAAAGCAGTTAAAGAAGCAGTTAAAAGCACTGGTAACGTTGACGCAGCTAAAGCAGTAGGTAAAACTGTTGCTGAACGTGCGGTAGAGAAAGGCGTAACTACGGTTGCGTTTGACCGTTCTGGTTTTAAGTATCATGGTCGTGTAGCAGCGTTAGCTGATGCCGCTCGTGAAGCTGGCCTGAAGTTCTAAAGGAGTTATAAAATTATGGCTAAATTAGAAACTCAGCAAAAAGACGATCTGCAAGAAAAATTAGTTGCAGTAAATCGTGTTTCTAAAGTGGTAAAAGGTGGTCGCATCTTTAGTTTTACTGCACTAACAGTAGTTGGTGACGGTAACGGTAAAGTTGGCTTCGGCTATGGCAAGGCTCGTGAAGTACCTGCTGCGATTCAAAAAGCGATGGAGAAAGCTCGTCGTAATATCGTAACTGTTCAATTGAACGCTGGTACTTTGCATCACCCGATTAAAGGCCGTCACTCAGGTTCGCAAGTTTATATGCAACCAGCAAGTGAAGGTACTGGTGTAATCGCCGGTGGTGCAATGCGTGCTGTTCTGGAAGTTGCAGGCGTACATAACGTACTGTCTAAAGCTTACGGTTCTACTAACCCTATCAACATCGTTCGCGCAACTGTCGACGCTCTAGTGCACATGAAGTCACCTGAGCAAATCGCAGCTAAGCGTGGTCTGAATGTTAATGATATTCAGGGGTAATGCACCATGGCTAAGAAAACTATTAAAGTAACTCAAACTAAAAGTGCGATTGGTCGTTTACCAAAGCACCGTGCGTCAGTTAAAGGTCTAGGCCTTCGTCGCATTGGCCACACTGTTGAACTTGAAGATACTCCTTCAGTTCGCGGTATGGTAAATAAAGTTTATTACATGGTATCGGTGGAGGAATAAAATGCAGTTAAACACTTTATCTCCAGCACCAGGTTCAAAATCAGCTAAAAAGCGTGTAGGCCGTGGTATCGGTTCTGGTCTTGGTAAGACTGGTGGTCGTGGTCACAAAGGTCAAAAGTCACGTAGTGGCGGCGGTGTACGCGTTGGATTTGAAGGCGGTCAAATGCCTCTTAAAATCCGTTTGCCGAAGTTTGGTTTTTCTTCACGCGTTGCTCTTGTAACAGCTGAAGTGCGCCTAGGTGAACTAGCGAAAGTTAACGGTGATGTTATTGACTTACATTCGTTGAAAGACGCAAATGTAATTACTCGCAACATCAAGTTTGCGAAAATCGTTCTTTCAGGTACCATTGAGCGCCCAGTGACCGTAAAAGGTCTGAAGGTAACCAAAGGTGCACGTGCAGCTATTGAAGCTGCCGGCGGTAAGATCGAGGAATAATCGTCAATGGCAAAACCAGGACTTGATTTAAAAAGCGCGAAAGGCGGACTATCAGAATTGAAAGCTCGTCTCCTGTTCGTGATTGGTGCAATTATCGTTTTCAGAGCGGGTTCATTTGTACCAATTCCTGGTATTGACGCTGCTGTTTTAGCAGAGCTCTTCGCTCAGCAGAAGGGTACTATCTTAGGCATGTTTAACATGTTCTCTGGTGGTGCTCTTGAGCGTGCCTCTATTTTTGCATTGGGAATCATGCCGTATATTTCGGCGTCGATCATCATGCAGTTATTGACTGTTGTGCATCCAGCACTGGCTGAATTGAAAAAAGAAGGTGAGTCTGGACGTAAAAAAATTAGTCAATATACAAGATACGGCACGTTAGTATTAGCGACTTTCCAGTCAATTGGTATTGCGACTGGTCTACCTAACTTAGTACCAGGTCTAGTAGTTAACTTAGGCTTCGGTTTTTACTTTGTTGCGGTAGTGAGCTTAGTATCAGGGACGATGTTCTTGATGTGGCTCGGAGAGCAAATTACTGAGCGCGGGATTGGTAATGGTATCTCGATTCTTATTTTCGCAGGTATTGTTGCTGGCTTACCTTCTGCTATTGGTCAAACGGCCGAGCAGGCGCGTCAAGGTGACTTGAATGTATTAGTACTGTTGCTACTTGCAGTGATTGTGTTTGCAGTCACATATTTTGTGGTATTTGTAGAGCGCGGTCAGCGCCGCATTGTGGTAAACTACGCCAAGCGTCAGCAAGGTCGTAAAGTTTTCGCAGCGCAAAGTACTCACTTGCCGTTGAAACTCAACATGGCAGGTGTAATACCACCAATTTTTGCATCCAGCATTATTTTGTTTCCAGGCACACTGGCTCAGTGGTTTGGTCAAAATGAGTCTATGGCATGGCTGAGTGATATTTCACTGGCTGTATCGCCTGGACAACCGCTGTATTCATTATTGTACGCAACGGCTATTATCTTCTTCTGCTTCTTTTACACGGCATTGGTTTTCAATCCGCGTGAAACAGCTGATAACTTGAAGAAGAGTGGTGCATTCATTCCTGGGATACGTCCTGGAGAACAGACTTCGCGTTACATTGATAAAGTAATGACCCGCCTTACATTGGCAGGTGCGTTATACATTACCTTTATCTGCCTAATTCCGGAGTTCATGTTAATCGCTTGGAAAGTACAATTTTACTTCGGCGGTACTTCACTACTTATTATGGTAGTGGTGATCATGGACTTCATGGCTCAGGTGCAGACCCATATGATGTCACATCAGTATGAGTCTGTGATGAAGAAAGCGAATTTAGTGAATAAAGCGAATTTAGATCGCTTTGGTCGCTAGTCGCATAACGGAGTGATGAAATGAAAGTTCGAGCTTCCGTGAAGAAGATCTGCCGTAATTGCAAGATCGTCAAGCGTAGTGGCGTTGTACGCGTAATTTGTGTTGAACCAAAACACAAACAGCGTCAAGGCTAAAAAAAGATAGTTTGGTCGGTTTGGATGAAATAACATCCAAACTGGCCAAAAAATAATTGCAAAACTGTTATCTGTCGAGTATCCTTTCGGGCTTTTCGCAGATAACCTTTAACTTGAGGAGTGCATAGTGGCCCGTATCGCTGGCATTAACATTCCTGATCAGAAGCACGCAGTTATCGCATTAACTGCAATCTTCGGCATCGGCAAAACAACTGCTAAAGCAATTTGTTCTGCTAGTAACATCGCTGAAGACGTGAAGATCAAGGAATTGAGCGAAGCTCAAATAGATACTCTACGCGAAGAAGTTGCCAAATACGAAGTAGAAGGTGACTTACGTCGTGAGATTTCAATGAACATCAAGCGTCTTATGGATCTTGGTTGTTATCGTGGTCTCCGCCATCGTCGTAGCCTGCCTCTCCGTGGGCAACGTACAAAGACCAATGCGCGTACGCGTAAAGGTCCACGTAAGCCAATTAGAAAGTAACGGGAAGGGGTTAAGCAATGGCTAAAAGTCCGTCACGTTCACCGCGCAAGCGTGTACGTAAACAGATTGCTGATGGCATGGCTCATATCCATGCATCTTTCAACAATACAATTGTTACCATTACAGATCGTCAAGGTAATGCACTAGCATGGGCAACTGCAGGTGGTTCAGGTTTCCGTGGTTCACGTAAATCTACTCCATTCGCTGCACAGGTTGCTGCTGAGCGCGCTGGTCAAGCAGCTCAAGATTATGGTGTTAAAAACCTAGAAGTTTTCGTAAAGGGTCCAGGTCCAGGTCGTGAGTCAGCCATTCGTGCGCTGAACGCTGTTGGTTATAAAATTACCAACATTACCGATGTGACGCCTATCCCGCATAACGGTTGTCGTCCTCCTAAGAAACGTCGTGTATAACGCGTTAATAGGATAGTTGGAGAAAGATCATGGCAAGATACTTGGGTCCTAAGCTCAAGCTCAGCCGCCGAGAAGGTACTGACCTTTTCTTAAAAAGCGGCGTGAGAGCAATCGATTCGAAATGTAAGCTGGAACAAGCTCCAGGTCAACACGGTGCTCGTAAGCCGCGTTTGTCTGAGTATGGTATTCAGCTACGTGAGAAACAAAAAGTTCGTCGTACTTATGGTGTGCTAGAAAAGCAATTCCGTAATTACTATAAAGAAGCTGCACGCGTTAAAGGCAACACAGGTGAAAACCTTCTTCAGTTGCTAGAAACTCGCCTAGATAACGTAGTTTATCGTATGGGTTTCGGTTCAACTCGCGCAGAAGCACGTCAGCTGGTAAGTCACAAGTCAATTGTGGTTAACGGTCGTGTTGTAAACATTCCGTCATTCAAAGTGTCTGCGAATGATGTAGTAAGCATTCGCGAGAAATCACGTAAGCAAGCTCGTATTGGTGCAGCTCTAGAAGTTGCAGGCCAACGTGAGAAGCCTACATGGGTTGAAGTAGACAACGCTAAAATGGAAGGTACTTTCAAGCGCTTACCAGAGCGTAGCGACCTGTCTGCAGACATTAACGAACAGCTGATCGTCGAGCTTTACTCTAAGTAAAGCTAATAAACAAGAGAGGACACAATGCAGGGTTCTGTTAAAGAATTTCTTAGACCGCGTCTCGTTGATATCGAGCAGGTTAACACAACACGTGCCAAGGTTACTTTGGAGCCGCTTGAACGTGGTTTCGGTCACACTTTAGGTAACGCGTTGCGTCGCATCCTATTGTCGTCTATGCCAGGCTGTGCAGTTACTGAAGTCGAAATCGACGGCGTACTGCATGAATACAGCAGCAAGGAAGGCGTACAAGAAGATATCCTTGAAATATTGCTTAACTTGAAGGGTCTAGCAGTACACCTCGAGGGTAAAGATGAAGCCATGCTTACTTTGAGTAAGTCAGGCGCAGGCCCTGTTACCGCAGCAGATATTACTCATGATGGTGATGTTGCTATCATGAATCCAGATCATGTTATCTGTCATTTGACTGGTAACAATGACATCAGCATGCGTATTCGTATAGAACGTGGTCGCGGTTATGTACCAGCATCTGCTCGTGCACAAACCGAAGAAGATGAACGTCCAATTGGCCGTTTATTAGTAGACGCTTCTTTCTCACCGGTTGCTCGTATTGCTTACAATGTTGAAGCAGCACGTGTTGAGCAACGCACTGACTTGGATAAGCTTGTTATTGATATGACCACTAATGGTACTATTGATCCTGAAGAAGCTATCCGTCGTTCAGCAACGATTCTTGCTGAACAGCTAGATGCATTCGTAGAATTACGTGATGTAACTGAGCCAGAGCAGAAAGAAGAGAAACCAGAATTCGACCCGATTCTATTGCGTCCTGTCGACGATCTAGAGTTAACTGTACGTTCGGCTAACTGTTTGAAAGCCGAAGCGATTCATTACATCGGAGATCTGGTACAGCGCACTGAAGTTGAGTTGCTAAAAACACCTAACTTAGGTAAGAAATCTCTTACTGAAATTAAGGATGTATTAGCGTCTCGCGGACTGTCGTTAGGTATGCGTCTTGAAAACTGGCCTCCAGCTAGTTTAGCAGACGACCTATAAGTCCCAGGTTTTGTACAGATTTTAGGTTATAAGGATTAAGTCATGCGCCATCGCAAGAGTGGACGTCAACTTAACCGCAATAGCAGTCATCGCCAAGCTATGTTTCGTAACATGGCTGTATCATTAGTTCGTCATGAGATCATCAAGACGACTACTGTTAAAGCGAAAGAACTGCGCCGCGTAGTTGAGCCTTTAATATCACTTGCTAAAAGTGACAGTGTTGCAAATCGTCGTCTAGCATTTGCACGTACTCGCGACGCTGAAGTTGTAGGTAAGTTATTTACTGAATTGGGTCCACGCTACCAGGAACGTCCTGGCGGTTATACCCGTATTCTTAAGTGCGGTCTTCGTACTGGTGATAAAGCGCCTATGGCGTATATTGAGCTAGTTGATCGTCCAGAAGATGCTGAAGCAGTTGAAGTAGAAGCTGCTGCAGAGTAACTGAAGAATAGAAGAAAAACCGAGCCTAGTGCTCGGTTTTTTTATACCTAATGCTCACAAGCAGATTCGTTTTGAGTAGTTGTATCTAATGCGACTCTTAGTATTTTGTTCCTTGCTTCGTAGACTCTTTTAAGCTCGAAAATTTTGATTAGTTAGATTCCGCTCTGTTTATTTTAGTGTTCTTAAGCGCATGTATCTGCGGCACGCCAGATTATTCAATTATTAGATTCCCCCTTTAGTCCAATAAAGGTTATTTGACCTTAGTACCTATTTTATATTTTTGCTTTTACTTGTGTGCAGTCAGTAGTTCAATATTTTTGATGTAAAAGCTGAGTGTGTTGTTTATGACATTTGGTAAGGCTAAAAAATAGGCTCTATTGATAATAGAGCCTGCTGAGGTGGATTTGTTGGTGATTATTGCTTTGCTATGGCGATTATTAATGCTCTGGTAGAAGCACTAAATGATACTCTTCAGGACCCGGAAGGAATGGACTGTCAGTTCCATTAGCCCAGTTATTGAAACCATCCTTGTAAAACGGTGATATAGGGTTGCCGCTTTGCCCTCCTGGCATATGAAAAATACCGCTTTCTTCATGTCCAGGCGACACTATCATTCGTTCTGATACACCCGCTGTTGGTCTTTGCGCTTTTGGCATATAACTGTCACCACTCAGTGGAATGTGTGGCATATCGAGCCAACTTCCAATAATCGGTAAAGCCTGGCTTAGCGGATGATTAATTTCTGCTGTATTTCGACTTCCCCAAGTTGCTAACTTTAATGCTTCAACAGGTTTAACCTTGTACTGTTTGGACAATTGGGTAATCACTTTATCGATCGATTTTAAGAATAGTTGATCCCAGTTTTTGTACTGAGGACTCAGCCAGTTCATTGGTTTGTCTTGATATAGCCTAAGCAGCATTTCTCTTTCATGATTTGCTCCTTGTATCCAGGAATCTGGTATATCTTTAACTTGAGAGTCACTATGTTTGAGTAAGTATCGACCAATACTTTTTATAACTGTCATATTCAAAGTGTCGTGAAACTCCCTCACTAGACGATAGCCAACATCGTTTGGTTCAGCTCGACCTGACCAGTTCTGTACGTAACTTAAGAAAGCACCACGTTCTGGATGGCTTTTCAAGTTGGTTTGAGTGAGAGTCGCAAGGATGATCTTACGCCAGTGATTCATGTATAAGGCTCGGTCATCAAGTGCTACATCAAGTAAGTCTTTTTCGTTGAAGTGTTTAATGTTGAGCAAAGCATTTCTGATTTGCTTTTGTCTTGCCCCCAGTGCATAACCGCCGTCACCTAATTTGGCTAAATCATTTCCTGAGGCCACTCTCGCATTTGCTGTCCAAATTCGGTTATTTTGAGGATTTATGATTTTCGGGTACTCGGACTTTGCTAGTAAGTTTTCCCAGTGTTTATCAGCCAGTTGATAAGGAATTGGCAAGCGACTATCAACATTATCCCGTTCTGGTAATATGCCTGCAATGGTCCAAGCAATATTGCCTTTGTCGTCCCCTACAGTGAAGTTCTGTGGAGGGATCCCGGACTTATTCGCAATGGCAATCGCTTGCTTTATTGTGTTGGCTTTTTCAAGTTCCAGCATGTTCAAATTAGTCGACTTTGGATTGTAAGCTGTCCAAGCGGTTGCAAAAGTATCAGTGGTTAGCGATGAAGGTTTTATCGGCCCCCAATGTGTGGTTTGGTATTTTACTTCTACTGATGGTTCATCTTTAATATCAATTGTGTCGTACCATGTATCAAGTTTAGCTCGACCTTGGTTTGTATAGTATTCATTGCCATTGATCTTTAATTTAATTAAATCAACCCAGTCTCCATAACTATTAGTAAAAGCCCAAGCAACATGACCATTACTCCCTACCACGATGTTTGGTACGCCGGGTAAAGTTACTCCAGTAACTCGAACTTGCTTTCCGTTTGGTTGTTTTATGTTCTCTGGGTAATTGATTTGTGTTCGATACCATACAGTAGGTACTCTGAGCCCAAGATGCATATCATCTTCGATAATTGCATGGCCTGTGGTGGTTACTTTGCCTGATACTGCAAAGTTATTACTACCTAAGTATCCATCTGGAATGAGCTTTCCTGTCAAATTGGCATAGAAATCACTCGGCTCTGATCTTAGGTTTATTTCGTCCTTATTTGGAATCGGTTGCTGCTGATAACCATCTGCAATAAGAGGAGAGTCCCAGCGGGTTTTTTCAGGTGAGATAAAGTCCAATATTTTTTGTGATGACAACGTCTTAATAAGTCCTTTCGTTTCATCAATTTTGCCTTTTGAATCATTTAGCTCTAGATACATACTGAACACAGTCAATAAGCTGTCCTGCATTTTCCACGGCTTAGGCTTGAGGCCAAGCATCCAATATTCGAATGGTTTGGTATGAAGTGCTTCTAAACCTGCATTTACCCCGTTAGTGTAAGCACTAAGAATGGCTTTTTGTTCAGGAGGTAAAAGCGCAATTGCTTCTGTAGCGACTTTCCTGAAACGATGTCGGCGTTGTTGTTTATCGAAATCAAAAGCCACCCTGCCAAACATAGTGGACAGTTCTCCAGCTGAATTTCTTCGAGATAGATCCATTTGAAAAAAGCGTTCTTGACCGTGTAAGTAACCCGTAGCAAAAGCAACATCGCTTCTCGAACTGCCAGTGATCACCGGGACACCATGAGCATCACGTTTTATTGAAACAGAGTGGTGAATGCCTGGTACTTTTTGTTCACCATTCAATTGAGGTAAGCTCATATATAAGATGGAATAACAGGCTAAGGAAATAAAGATTACGGCTATGAAAAGTAAAATGAAGGTATTTCTGATCCAACGAGACATGCTAAACCTCTTTAGCTTATTGAACTTGCAACAAAAATTGATATATCTAACTTACTCTTAAAGCTGTAATTATTCTAGTCGGTTTTGTAAGGTATTGAAATAAATAGAGTAAAAACACTATTGTTAAGTTTCGTTAATCTTTTTATTTATTGACGTTGAATTTTGCAGAATTTAACAAGTGTAAATCAATGTAAATCTAGGTTTCTAAAAGATTAATTTAGTTTCATCTAAAGAACTATTTTCATGTATTTACCTCTAATTAATTAAATAAAATTAGTTTTCATATTTTTACTCATTTTCATATAACAGAGGGATTTCTTATGAGTGCTCTTATCGATTTAGTTCGTCCAAGAACTGTTAAGGACTATCATCAGGCTTTCTTAAATAATACGGCTTGTACCGAATCACCAGATTCTAATAATTTACCGGAATCCGATCGTCTTAAGCAAGCTGATAATATTTTCAGACGCATCTGGAATGCTATTTTTCCTGGAAATGCTCTGAAGGTTAAGTTAAGCCTTTATGCAATAATGACTTCAGAAAACGATAAAGAGGTTTGTTCTAACGCAATGATTAAGTTCAACAATGCGAGAATCAGTTCTTTACCAGGCTATGAAGGGAAACCTAGAATTTTTGAAGCCAAAGTGGGAGATGGAACACAATATGTTTTATCTTTCGGAAAAAAAGATAACGCCGATGAAACGCGAATTTTATGCAAAGTGAAGAGCGAAACTGTTAAGCCAGTAATTCAACATGATTCAGGCCTAACAAAAGTACAAGTAGCAGAGAAGCTTGAAGAAGTGTTCAGTTTTTACGATAGATCTACAATGTACTTTCATCTTCATCAATTGTCCGATCCAAAAATGAATGAAAGAGATCACAAAAATTCATTAGTTTGGCTGAGAGATAACTGCCTCGATCCAAGGATTAAATTTGAAGCTAGAGACTATGATAGTCGCAAAAGAGCAGTATATGCACCAGTGAAGTGTCAGAGACAATTCTGGATTATCTTTCCAGGTAATTTGGCCAAATGCATTGGTGTGAATACTTATGGGGAAGAAGACCCTGAAATTAAATCAGAATATGCAAACAAAAGCAGTATGAAGGATCACTTCATAGGACTAGCACAAGGTTATTAGCAACGTCCCTGTCGCTCAATAAATTACTTCTCAGAAGACGGATACTCCAACTTTTTGTGATCCTTACCCATTGCTTCAGCAACTTCTGGAGGCATGTAGTTTTCATCATGCTTAGCTAATACTTCAGTTGCTTTAAGCGTATTAGGCCCGACTAAAACCCCTTGAGCGACAATGCCTTGGCCTTCACGGAATAAATCGGGCAACAGATTATCGTAAGTGACCATAACTTGCTTTCCGGTCGCATCATGTACTGCAAATTGAACATGTAAACTATCTGGATCGCGCTTTAGAGAGCCTACCGTTACCATGCCACCAATACGAATGCGCTGACCGATACTCGGCTTTTGGCCTGTATCCTTCTTCCCCATCGTGACTTCAGAAGGTGTATAGAATAAATTCAAATTAGAATTCAGCGCATAAAGCAATAACGCAATTGCTGCAGCAAAACCAATAACTAATGCAGAGGCCAGAGCCAGTCGCTTTTTACGCCTAGGATTCATTCTTTTTTCTCCGTATGTCTTTCAAACGCTGTTCACGCTCGAGTTTCGTGGCAATTTCTTTAAGAATTTTACGCTCTTTGATGGCGCTAAAGAAAATTAAAATCAGTAAACTTGCAAAGCAGATCCCAAATGAGGCCCAAACATAAGCAGCGTAACCTCCCATTTGAAGAAAGCTCTGTAGTGAGTCGAATTGCATTATTTGTTCACCTCTTTTATCGCCATGTCTTTAACCCAAGCGCGCATACTGCAACGGGCGATAATTTCAGCCTTAAATCGCATGATAGTAATTGCTCCGATCATTAAGCCAAAACCAAAAATATTCAGTAATAATGGGTGCAACATATCGCCAGTGATTGCAGACTTTTCGGTGATCTTAATGGTTGAACCTTGATGCAATGAATTCCACCAATCCACAGAATACTTGATGATAGGAATATTAATCACGCCTACAATAGATAAAATGCCAGCAGCACGCGAAGCAATTACTTTATCTTCAAATGAATTGTAAAGTGCAATCACGCCTAGGTAGAGAAATAATAGCAAAAGTTCAGAAGTTAATCGTGCATCCCAAACCCAATAGGTGCCCCACATAGGTTTACCCCAGAGAGAACCTGTGATCAAGGCAATAAACGTCATCACTGCACCGATTGGAGCCATCGACGCTGCTGCCCAATCTGCCATTTTTAACTGCCAGACCAAACCAATAAACGAGGTGATAGCCATACCGACGTACACTGACATCGACATAGATGCTGCAGGGACGTGAATAAAGATGATGCGATAACTATCACCTTGTTGGTAATCCGTTGGGGCGAATAAAAGTCCCCAAATCGTACCAACAGTGACCATTGAAAAACCTAAAATGGCAAACCAAGGGAACAGTTTTGTAGAAAGTTGGTACGCACGTTCGGGTTGCGCATAAGGATGAAGCCATTTCCACATTTAATTTGTACTCACTTTTAATGCTGCACCAATTGCAAAAGGTGCCAAAGTTAATGAACCGACTAACATTGCCGCTATTATAGCCAAATGTCCGCTGTAGGGTAAGCTCATTCCTGCAGCATCAATTGCACTTGTCGCAAAGATAAGTACTGGAATATACAAAGGAAGGATCAACAAACTCAGTAAAACACCACCTTTATTGATTCCCACTGTCAAAGCTACGCCAATAGCACCTAATAAGCTTAATACAGGTGTCCCTACAAGCAGTGTTAATAACAATGCTGTGTAAGCGTTCGACTCTAGATTCAACAGTAAGCCGAGCAGAGGAGCAATGATCACCAGTGGTAAGCCTGTTAATAACCAATGCGCAATTACTTTAGCTAACGCAAGTATGGGCAGAGGTTGTGGACTTAATAGCATTTGCTCCAAAGTACCATCGTTAAAATCAGCTTTAAATAAGCGTTCGAGTGAGAGCATTGAAGAAAGTAGTGCTGCCACCCAAATAATGCCTGGTGCAATTTTGGTCAAAGTGTTTGGTTCAGGGCCAATGCCCAATGGGAACAAGGTAATCACCATGACAAAAAACAACAGCGGGTTAAAAATATCACCTCTGTGACGAATGGCTATTGATAGGTCACGTTTCAAGACGGTAATAAAACCTTGGCTGTAACTGATATCGTGTTGCACTGCAGTTCCTTTAGTCATCAAGATTACCTAAGCTAATACGTTTTATACGATCAGAACTTATAACGCCTAAATCTTGATGGCTGGTTAAAATGACACAGCCGCCATTGTTAGCGTGCTCAATAAAGCGCTTTTCTAGATTCTCAACTCCGAGCTTATCTATTGCAGTAAAAGGCTCGTCTAGAATCCAAATTTGCGTATTGGTATCCCAAAGACGTGCAAGTGCTGTCCGGCGATGTTGGCCCGCTGAAAGATGACCAGCTAAAGCATCTTCAAAGCCATCTAAGCCAACCTGCGCTAAGGTACCTTTTATTTCGTGTTGATATTGACCACTCAACGTGAGGTTAACTTTCAAATTCTCTGCTGCAGAAAGTTCGGGTTTTACACCTGGTTTATGACCGAGATAAAGCAGATCTTGATGATATTCTTCATTCACTCGCTCGATATTGTGCCCATGAAAAAGTACTTGGCCATCATAAGGGCGTGACAGACCAGTAAGAATACGTAATAGACTGGTTTTACCTGCACCATTTGGGCCTTCAATTTGAACGATATCACCAGCGTGAATTTCAAAGCTGAGCTCATCAAATAATATACGTTCTTCGCGGATACAGGTGAGCCTATCTGCAGCGATTAACGGGTTCTCAGAAGTCGTTGTTGTCACAGCACTCTCTAACGATAGTGTCTTTATTTGAATGGCGGTCAGTTTAGCACAAAGCCTGACGAAGGTTACAGCATAGTAAAAAGACTTTGATTTACTGCAAACAATGCCTAAATCCTTTTACATTTTAACTAAATTGATTGAACCCAAGCTGTCATCAATATTAAGTTTTTGTGTAATTAGTGAGCATAATCACGATATTGTGTATACTTTTTAGTCATAAGCATGCGTTTTGTGCTTTAAAAAAGTTACTTTAATTGGGTTTTAACCTTTAAACCCTGCATTAATTACAAGATAAGTGTGTGAATTTCTGTATTAGGAACGTTTAACATGAAAAAACAATTAGCAATGATTGCAGTAGTAGCAAGCGTGTTTTCAGTAAATGCATTTGCAGCAAAGGATGGTAAAGCAACGTATATGCAAGCTTGCCATGTGTGCCATGGAACAGGTTTAGCTGGCGCCCCAAAAGTACATGACCAAAAAGCATGGAAAGAAAGATTCGATAAAGTAAGTAGCGTTCCTCAAAGCGGTGGCAAGAAAGGCATGGATGGCCTTGTTGCTGTAGCGTTAAAAGGTAAAGGTGCAATGCCACCAAAAGGGACATGTGTTGCATGTAATGCCGATGATCTAAAAGCGGCAATTGAATTTATGATGGGCAAAGCGAAATAGTTTTTCTCATTCAGAGATAAAAAAACCGGCTTAGGCCGGTTTTTTTATCTCTGAATGATACGATCAATCAGAAATTAACGTATCGAGTTTTAGTGTAACTTTCCCACCGACTTTTACATTTGCAGCTCTACCCTGCAAATCACCAGCCTCAGGCTTAAATCGTCCATTCTTAGACAGTAGCGCAATGATATCAACGGTCTTGATGTCACTGAAGGTAACTCCAGTGCCTAATTCATTTGCTTGTGTCAGCTTTAAGTGCGTAGGGAAGGTTTCATGCTCTGCTTTATAAGCGGCAATCGGAACAATTTTGTCACCAGAAGTACGTGCAAAGACAAATAACGTGTCATTAGGCGAAATCTTATCTTTCAGTTCATCTGCAACAGTTACTTCAACTTCAACGCCTAAATTCGGGTCGATAGGTTTCGGTGGATGTTCAAGGCGATTCTTAGCTTCAGCAATGGCATTTTTCACTGCTTCACGATCAATATCTTGACGTTCACTATTCAGAATTTTTTCCCATGCAGTGATGGCTTGTTGGTAGTTGGACTCAAAGAAAGCATTCATACCGACTAAAAGTAGTGTGGCCGGATCACTTGAGTCCAGTTTCAGTGCTTTATCAATCAAAGTTTGAATTGCAGGAGTCATTGTTTGATTATTTTTATAAAACATTGCCGTAGCTTTAGGACCTAAAAGTTCAGCAGTTTCGCCGTCAATGCCAATTGCTTGGTCAAAAGCATGTATCGAGTCATCGTAGCGCCCGAGTGACATATAAGCATGGCCAAGACTGAACCAGGTCTCACTGTCTTTAGGATTTTCTTTGACCTGTTGTTCCATCAACATAAGTTGCTGCATCGCCATTTGTTCTGGCGTCATGCCATCATGGCCTTGAGTTATGGTTGGCACATTCTCGATGATGTCGTACGAACCAAGTTTATTATACAAATAACCCGTCACTGACAGAATTGTAATGCTCATGATGAGCGGCCAAGCAGGGTTTCGCTTTACGATTTTTGTTGTGACTTGTTCTTGCTCTGTAGACTTAACGTCTTGCAACAGAGTAATTTCAAGCTCTTGCTTTAAAACATCAAACTCTTCTTGATTGATGGTGCTGTCTACTAAGTCCTTCTCAATAAAAGCGAGCTTTTCTTGGTAGACTTCAAGGTTGGCTTGTTGTCTTACGTCTTCAACAGTATCTGAAGGTAGGCGTTTTTTGAAAAAAGGAAACCAAATAAGAGCAAAAGTGATAGCGACGAAAATAATCGCAAAAATCCAAAACGTGGTCATCATAAAGCGTCTTTTTGTTAATTAAAAAATACGGCTAAACCGAATAGGTTGGGCGATTATACGTCAATATCATTGAGTGAACTAGATTTTCATCAACTTTGGTAAGATTAAACAAATTTAATACTTGTAACAAAATGCGTGAAATTAGCAGACAAGATACGCCATTAGTTCTAAAATAGCCGCAGTTTTATTCAATGCTCATTCAATCCAACTAGAATAGTGTTTGAATTTGCACAAGTAGGAACGCATCATGATCCCTGAACTCGGACACTTCGCTTTAGTCCTAGGCTTAGCGTTTGCTTTGTTATTGTCTGTAGTGCCACTTATTGGTGTTGCTCGCAATGATGAGCTACTCACTCGATACGCTTGGCCCCTCACTTACGGTATGTTTTTCTTTGTCGCAATCGCCATAGTCATTCTCGGCTATAGCTTTGCAACCGACGATTTTTCCATTACCTATGTCGCCGCTCATTCAAACTCGCATTTGCCTGAGTTTTTTAAGATAGCAGCAATATGGGGTGGGCACGAAGGTTCACTTCTATTCTGGGTGTTCACCTTGTCGTTATGGACAGCATCAGTTGCGCTATTCAGTAAGAGTATTGATGTCCGTTATACGGCACGTGTACTTTCTATATTGGGTATTATCGTTACTGGTTTCTGTCTGTTTATGTTGCTGACCTCAAATCCATTTGAGCGCTTGTTTCCCATGCCGCTTGAGGGTCGTGATTTGAATCCAATGTTGCAAGATGTTGGCTTAATCTTCCATCCACCGATGCTTTATATCGGTTATGTTGGCTTCTCTGTCAGTTTTGCGTTTGCAATTGCGGCGTTAATGAGTGGTCGTTTAGATTCTGCATGGGTTCGTTGGAGCCGTCCTTGGACATTGGCAGCATGGACTTTCTTAACCGGTGGTATCGCTCTCGGTTCTTGGTGGGCATACTATGAACTTGGCTGGGGCGGATGGTGGTTCTGGGATCCGGTCGAAAACGCATCCTTTATGCCGTGGCTTGTAGGAACGGCACTGATTCATTCCTTAATCGTGACTGAGAAAAGAGGGACGTTCCGTAACTGGACCGTACTACTTTCAATCTTTGCCTTTAGCTTAAGCTTATTGGGTACCTTTATTGTACGTTCAGGTGTATTAACATCGGTCCATTCTTTTGCCGCTGACCCAAGTCGTGGCTCATTCATTCTGTTATTGCTCGCCATTACGATTGGTGGCTCACTGACATTATTCGCTTTCCGAGCGAGTCAAATGCGTAGCCCAGCACGTTTTCAGTTATGGTCGAAAGAAACGTTACTGCTCATTTGTAACCTGCTTCTTTCTGTTGCAGCAGCAACAGTATTGCTTGGTACGCTTTACCCAATGTTGATTGACTCATTAGGCTTAGGGAAAATCTCTGTTGGTCCTCCTTATTTCAATGCGATCTTTGTTCCGTTATCACTCATGACATTTGTGTTTATGGGTATTGGTCCAATCATTCGCTGGAAGAAAGCGAAGCAAGGCGAGATAAAAGCAACCTTACTTATCCCAGCAATTGTTGCAGTTGTACTTGGTTTTATCGTCCCATTCATTGCAGGTGGAAAATTTGAAATTTGGGTCGCACTAGGTGCATCAGCAGCTATTTGGATTGTGCTTGCAACAATAAAAGCAGCGCAGAAGATGGCAACAACGGCACAAGGAAAATTTGAATGGTCTCGCCTAAGTCGTAGCCAAAAAGGAATGTTATTCGCTCACTTTGGTATGGCTGTTACTGTGGTCGGTGTAGCAATGGTTTCACACTACGATGTAGAGAAATCAGTACGAATGGGGCCAGGAGCAAGTGCTGAACTTGCAGGTTATACCTTTACATACGATGGTATGAAACAGCTTAAAGGGCCAAACTACACCGCAAACCAAATGCAAGTCAAAGTAACTGAAGGTGATAAGCTGGTTACTATCCTTAAGCCTGAACGCCGTCAGTATAACGTTCAAGTGATGAGCATGAGTGAAGTGGGTATCGATTGGGGTATCTTCCGCGACTTATATGTCACCATGGGTGATCCGGTGGGTAGCACAGACTTTGCTGTACGCTTAAACTATAAACCTTATGTACGTTGGATATGGTTTGGCGCTATCTTTATGATGATTGGTGGTATTTTGGCTGCTACTGATAAACGTTATCGTAATCGTGTTACTGCTAAAAGCAAAAAGGACATCAAGAATAATGAACCTAGCGGCAGTCTCATTACACAATAAAGAACAGAAGCGGAGAAAAGATGAAGAAAATTGTACTTTTTATACCTTTAATACTTTTTGCAGTGCTGGGGTTCTTTTTATATCAGGGGCTTTTCCTGAATCCACAGCAATTAGACAGTGCCTTAGAAGGTAAAGCTATCCCAGCATTTCAACTTGAAAAGCTGGAAGACGCAAAGCAAAGCATTACTAATAAGGATTTAGTAGGTAAAGTTTCATTGCTTAATGTTTGGGGCACATGGTGTCCTTCATGCAAGTTTGAGCATCCATATTTAATGAAGCTTAAGAAGCAAAACATTTTACCTATCTATGGCATCAACTATCGTGATGAACGTGACGATGCTTTAGAAGAGTTAAAAACAATGGGTGATCCTTACAGCATCAATATTTTTGACCATACCGGTAGGTTAGGTGTCGATCTTGGTGTTTATGGTGCGCCAGAAAGTTTTGTTGTTGACCATAAAGGGGTTATTCGATTGCGCTTTGCAGGCCCAATTGATGATTACCAATGGAACAATAAACTCTTACCATTAATTAAGAAGTTGCAAGCAGAAGCCAAACTGGATGGAGCGCAGTAATGAAAACGGCCGTAATGAAAAAGGCTTTGATGCTGTTGACCCTAGCTTTCGTGTTTACTATAGGTCGGGCTGTTGCAACACCAGTCGATACCTATCAGTTTAAAAGTGAAGTAAATCAAAAGCGCGGAATCGCATTGGCCCGTTCAATGCGCTGTCCACAGTGTCAAAACCAAGATTTGGTAGATTCAAACTCTCCAGTGGCGCACGACTTACGTCTTCAGGTATATAAGATGGTAGATGAAGGGCGTAGTGATTCAGAGATCATCAATTACATGACTCAACGCTACGGTGACTTTGTACTCTATAACCCAAGATTGGATGGTAAAACTTATTTGTTATGGTGGGGACCATTAGGCCTATTGATTGTTGGCGCTATTGTGGTTGGTCTTTTCGTTCGTCAGCAAAGAAGTAAACGCGAAGATAAGCCTGCCTCTTTATCTGCAGATGAACAAGCCCAGTTAGATGAACTGCTTTCTGGTAAAACAGAAACGCATGAAAAAGACAATTAACGGTCGATTCATACCAAAATAGAGATAAAAAGGGCTTTTTAGCCCTTTTTTTATACGTAACGTTCAATAAAAAAACATCCAATCACTTTTTTGTATTTTTCTTTCAAAAAGGGGTTGCACGGTTTCAGAATCTCCCTATAATGCGCATCCACTGACACGGCACAACAGCTTCTTAAGCGATTAAGCAGCAAGGTTGGCGAGTCAGGGTTTAAAGCAAGTTTGAGTCAAATTGAACATACTTTAAACGGTCGAAAAAAACTTTGAAAAAAGTGTTGACGACCACAGGGAAATGCGTAGAATACGCAGCCCTAGCCCGCTGAGAACAACGTTCCAACGGGGTGTTTCGAAAAACGAAACACATTGCTCTTTAACAATATATCAAGCAAATCTGTGTGAGCACTCACAAAGATAGATTATCTAAGTTATCCATCTTCGGATGAGGTAACCAATAAATTTATCAATGATGATGTTCATGCAAACTTTCAAAGTAATTAATTTTATTTTGAACATGCAAATTTAATTAGTCTTTCGAGATTAATTAATTCGAC
>NZ_PGVH01000018.1:0-15073 GCF_004168585.1 Shewanella sp. OPT22
CGAAAACCCTATCCAAGGATGGTTTTAAGAAAAGTAATAAAGTACCCAGTAGTTAAAAGAGAAAATGCCACTCGCTCTTAAACGAGTGGCATTAGTCTATCGACTGGCATTTTTGTCACTAAACTGTCTTCAATTAAGGCTAAAAATTGGCTATTTCAGGCCCGAAGCCATTACTCCATAAAATCACACTCGCAGCCATTAGTGCTACTAGTAAGCAGAGGCCGCAAGTGACTACCGAGCTTGCATAAATAAACCCCTTTTCTTCAGGAATATTCATGATGATAGGTACGCCCGTATACAGTAAATAAACGGAGTACGTAATACCGACCAGAGCCACTACCATCATAAACCAAAGCTCAGGATAGAGTGCTGAAAGGCCAACCATAAATAACGGTGTTGCGGTGTAAGAAGCCAATTCTAAGGTCTGCGTGAAAGTAGGCTTGGCATCAAATGTTCTCGCCATCCAAAATGCAAGGTAAGCCAGTGCGAACACACCCGCAATTAAACCAAAATACATACCGACGGACATCAATATTGCACTGTGATCGGTTAAGAATAATTTATCACCGTCAACTGCGGGGTTCCAACCTATATGAGCAGCTCCAATATAGGCACAGATTGCAGGTATCAGTGCGACAAAGATGACATGGCTTAAGCTACTCGTAAGTGACTCATGATTTTGTTCAATAGTATGCCACTCTTTTTTCGGGTGAGTGTATAAACCCATGAGGTGGTTTAAGATCATTATAATTATCCTTCTTCATTATTCACTGGTTTCCGATGCCTATTTTCTCGCACCAACTACGTCGAATACGGCTTTCAATTGCCTTAACCAACTCCCAATACAAATAATGGTTTAGACAATCGCACGTCTTTACTCCCACTACGACTTGTCAGCCTGACAAGTTCTATATCAAATTTCACTCGATATAGTTTATTTATTAAACAAAACAGTCAGCTAGTCAAGAAGTTAATTTTTCTGGGGTGTTCTTTTGACAGTTAGCTCGGGGTTGCCAGTGTTTAAATAACACTCTGCGGAGGGAATTAATCATGCGAGAAACTGTGTTAAAATCCTGCAAAATAAAACACGACGTTGAGAACATTCAATTGCAAGAGTTGTTAGCCCCAATTAAATCATTTTTACAATGTGAAACGCCACAGGCATGGATTGATGCAGCGATAAAGTCTAAAAATTTATCGGTAATCCTATTAGATCACTTAATTTGTGAATTGAAAGCTGCCCAAAGTGCGATGTATTTAATTCGCAAATATGCTGTTGATAAAGAAAGTGGTGATGCGTTGTTGGAATGGCTAAAGCCATTTGAACGTTTCGCGTATCGTAAAGAAGGTGATTGGCGTGATTTAGTGAAACACAATACTTTATCTAAATCTATGTTACCAAAATCAGGTACACCCTACGGGCAAGATTTAATTGATAAAATGGTGTTGCTGATTAAAGAAGAACTACATCATTTTTATCAAGTTTTAGAGTTGATGGAAGAGTTTGATGTGCCATATGAGAATATTACGTCTAGCCGATATGCAAAGGGCATGATTCGAAATGTTACCAGTTATGAGCCAGATACCTTAATCGATAAACTTATCATTGGCGCTTACATTGAAGCTCGTTCATGTGAACGTTTTGCAGCTCTTGCACCACATGTTGATAAGAGGTTGGGCGACTTTTACGTTTCATTGTTACGAAGTGAAGCTCGTCATTACCAAGATTATTTATCACTTGCAGAAGAAATCGCAGGTGAAGATATCTCTGAGAGAGTACAACGGTTCGGTGACATTGAAGCAGAGCTAATTTCATCTCAAGATAAAAATTTTAAATTTCATAGTGGAGTTCCTGTTTAACTTTAATTTAGGAGAGGTGCTTTATTGGTTGATGAGGCTTAAATTATGTCCTATTTTTGAGAAGCTGCTGGATTAATAATTCCTTTTATTTTTTTAAATGGCGTTGTTATTAATCAGTAATAGCTTCATATATTTTTTAGGTTTTACTACTATGTTGTTCACTTTTTTTCATCAATCATTTTTAATTAAAATTAATTAATTAGGTATACCAAGTGATGGAGATTAATCTCTTTTATATCTTGTAAATTAACTTTATTTTAGGTGAACAAAATGGCTACACAAAGGGCATCCCTTGATCTTTCAATGCAACAGATGAGTCTTCAGCAAAGTGGAGCTTCAGGGCCTCGTGATGGTGCGCATAGCCGAATGCAAACCGAATTATTAGAAAGTACTTCGTTTACGGGAAGTGGTAAGTATCCGACTTCAAGCTCAGTTTTAGAGTTGAGCCAATCTACTGCTTCACGCTCCAGACCTGCCCCATTGAGTGATGATGTTTCAATGCAATCACTGCCAGATTGTTTCAAATTGGACGTTCCACTCCAAGGTTTTGAACCTGTTATTGAATGTAAAGGTATCCCTCCCTTTGATCCACTTATCGCAGAAAATTACGATGTATTAAATAAACAATGGTTAGACCCTAGCGTCAAAGAAAGTGAATATAGAGCCTCATATGAGGATGCAAGGCAACTTCAATTGGTACCTTTGGATTCTAAAGATATGTTAGACGGAGATATTTATAAAAAAGCAACTGCTTCCGATCCGCATTCTGCAGCTCCCTTCTGCTTTTCAGTTCAAGGAAAACTTTTTAGTCTTACACAACAATTAAAAGATACGAGCTATAATAGAAGTCAAAATATCTCACAGGCTTTGCTTTGTTTACATTATTTAGCTCATGTTGAGACAGGTGAAAATCCAAAACTTTGGATGGATGCCCTTGATGATTTAACGAGTCAAACTACAATTTTTAGAACTGGAACATTAAATTATTATGATGTAAAACAAGAGCTTGATGGGATAAGTAGAAAGCAGGTTGAATTAAATAGTAAACTTAATCCTAGACAAATGATTTGTGGCTCGGATCAAATTAATTTTTGTCAGTCATCCCCTCAAAGAAATGATTTCTTAAAAACGTGTGAAACTTCAGATCGTTTGATGACTTCACTTCAAAGTTCAAGTCTGTCATCTGTGCCTAGAACATCCATTAAAATGCTTCTTCCCAGTATGAGTTCTGAAACGAAGATGTGTCTGGATATAACAGGTGGTACATTACGGGATGCTACGTATAAATTTGACCCAAATTTAATAAATGCGCCAAGTTATCCTTTATTTTCAGATAAATTTAAAGAAAAAGGTTTTGAAGCTAACGTAAACACAGCTTTAGCAGAAAAATGTTATACTGAGCAGTTTAGCAGGGACTTATTTCAGTTACATATGGCTTGTAAAGTTCTTGAGAGAGATATCCCTAACAGATTTGATTATCAAGATTTAGCCGTCAATCTACCCGATTTTAAACTAGGGGAAGTATTGAGTGTTCCCCAAATAAAGAAATATGCAGATTCATTAAGAGCGGCTATGCCTGGCGAAAGCACAGAGAAATTTATAGGACTTCTTCATACACAGGTGTATTTAAAAGAACTTATTCCAGTTTTGGAAAGCAAGGCTATCGAACTAGGTGTATCACTTTATTGCTTCGATCTACCCAAATGGCCTAACTAGAAGATTAAAATACTATTTTAAAACGGCAGTGTTGTTAACATCGCTCCATTAGGCGAAACCTCTAACACGCTGCCTTCATCATACCAATCACCAACGACGATACGCTCTTTATTTTCCGCTACTTCATTAAAGCCTGGTCTATGAGTATGGCCGTGGATCATTTGTACCGTTTTGGTCTCTAGCATCAGCTGTTTAACAGCGGAGGGCGTAACATCCATAATTTTTTGTGTTTTTGACTGATTCGCTTTTTTGCTTTTACCGCGAACCTTTCTAGCGATTAGTCTTCGAATGCCACTTGGCATCGTTGTATAAATCCAACGTATTGCAGGATTATTTCTTAGCTTACGGAATTTTTGATATTCCTCATCTAACGTGCACAGTGTGTCACCATGAAGAAGCACCGTTTTTTTACCATAAAGGTTAATGGTGTGAACTTCTGGTAAAAGCTTCATTCCAGACAATTTTGCGTATTGATGGCTCAATAGAAAATCACGATTACCGTTAATGAAATAGATTGGTGTATAACGTGAAGTTGCTCTCAGCTTTTCGGCAACTTCAAGTGCCAAATCGTCTGCTACATCATCGCCTAACCAAACTTCAAAGAGATCCCCAAGAATATATAGAGCTTCAGCTTTATGAGCTTGAGTCTCTAAAAAGTGGTAAAAAGCTTTGGTGATATAAGGGAGATCATCACTTAAGTGAAGATCCCCTACAAATAAAGTCGTCATCTAAAGAATTTAGCCTTCGATCGATACTTTTTCAATTAATACAGGCTCTAGTGGAACGTCTTGGTGCATTCCACTGCGGCCAGTTGCAACGCCTTTAATTTTTTCAACAATATCCATGCCTTCAGTAACTTCACCAAACACACAGTAACCCCAACCTTGTAGTGTTTCTGATTTGAAATCTAAGAACGTGTTATCACTGATGTTGATGAAGAACTGTGAACTTGCAGAGTGTGGCGCTTGAGTGCGAGCCATTGCAAGAGTCCCCGTCTTGTTTGATAAGCCGTTGTTTGCTTCATTTTCAATAGCTTCGTGACCTTGCTTTTGCTCCATGTCAGCAGTGAAACCACCACCTTGGACCATAAAACCATCGATTACACGATGGAAAATGGTACCTTCGAAGAAGCCTTCTTTTGCGTACTTCATGAAGTTTTCAGCCGTTTTTGGTGCATTTTCAAAGTCTAGAGTGATTTTAATGTCACCAAAGTTGGTATGTAATGTGATCATTTGGATACTGTAATCAAGTTATAAAGGCCTAATTTTAACTTAACTACTAAATTCTATAAAGAGAAGTATTCACTAAGTCTGCACACATGATAAACTTTCCAGCTCATGGATTTGGAGTATCATGAGATTTTACTCCAATATATGTATGACCATTAAAATAAAGAGATCGATAATGTTGAAAATATACAACAGCTTAACCCGCAAAAAAGAGGAATTTAAACCGATTCGTGCTGACAAAGTTGGCATGTACGTGTGTGGGGTAACTATTTACGATCTCTGTCACATTGGTCATGGCCGTACTTTTGTGTCATTCGATATGATTGCACGTTATTTGCGCTTTAGTGGCTACAATTTAGATTATCATCGCAATATCACTGATGTAGACGATAAAATTATTAAACGCGCGAATGAAAATAAAGAGTCTTGCGATGACTTAACAGAGCGCTTAATTGGCGAAATGCACGCTGATTTTGATGCGTTAAATATGATTCGTCCAGATATTGAGCCAAGAGCGACTGAACATATCCCTGATATGGTCGAGATGATTGAGCGTTTAATTGAAAAAGAACATGCCTATGTGGCTGAAAATGGCGATGTACTGTTTCGTGTAGAGTCTTTTGCTGATTATGGTCGTTTATCAGGCCAAGATTTAGAGCAACTTAAAGCCGGGGCTCGTGTAGAAATCGAAGACGCTAAAGAAAATCCAATGGATTTTGTTTTATGGAAAATGTCTAAGCCAGGGGAACCAACATGGGATTCACCATGGGGACCAGGGCGTCCAGGCTGGCACATTGAATGTTCAGCAATGAACAGCAAAAACTTAGGTAATCACTTTGATATTCATGGTGGCGGTTCAGATCTTCAGTTCCCACATCATGAAAATGAGATTGCTCAGTCTTGCTGTGCAAATGATACTTCATACGTGAATTACTGGATGCACTCAGGCATGGTGATGATCGACAAAGAGAAAATGTCGAAGTCACTGGATAACTTTTTTACGATTCGTGACGTGCTTGGCCATTATGATGCTGAAACCGTTCGTTACTTTTTGTTATCAGGGCATTATCGCAGTCAAATAAACTACTCTGAAGAAAACTTGAATCAGGCTCGTGCTGCGGTTGAACGTTTATACACGGCGATTAAAAATCTAGATTTAAGTGTTGAGCCTGCGGCAGCTGATGCATTTGTCGCCAAGTTTAACGAAGCGATGGACGATGATTTTAATACACCAGAAGCTTATTCAGTGTTGTTTGATATGGTACGTGAAATCAATCGTTTGAAAGGTTCAGATGTAGCTTCTGCGAATGCCTTAGGTGCAAAATTAAAGCAACTTACTGATGTGCTTGGTTTGTTAAAACAGACGCCTGAAGCTTTTTTCCAAGGAGAAGGCAATCAAGATGAAGTTGCTGAGATTGAAGCTTTAATTGCTGAGCGAAATCGTGCTCGTACTGAAAAAGATTGGGCTGCAGCAGATAAAGCACGTGATGGATTAAATGCGCTGGGTGTTGTTCTTGAGGATGGCGCTAATGGAACAACATGGCGTAAGAAGTAATATTTTTTAAGAGAATAATAGAAAGCCCGAAAAGATTCGGGCTTTTTATATTTTAAGCGATATTTACAGTTTTAATCTTGAGTGCTTAATTGTTTCGAACGACTACGTCGTATACATCCCACTGTTGACGGTCACCTTCAAAATCTTTTTGATCATATTTTCTATGCAGCAATGTCTCAACCTTAAAGTCAGCCTCACTGATTAAGTTTTTAAGCTCTTGCGGTGTTAAACCAAATGTACTGCCATCTTTATTAAAAGAGGCATCTGGGCCATTCATGGTAAAAGCAAACACGCCGTTCGATTTTAAATGGTCATGAATGGTCTGGAATATTCCTAACATATCAGACTGTTTTTCAAAAGGGAGTGAGCGAATAGCGTATACAAAGTCGTATTTCCCTTTCATGGTTAACTTTGAAAGATGCCCTTGTTGAAAAGTAAAGTGGCCAGGAAGACCTTTAGCTCGTTGAGTCATAATATGGATTGGGCGAGTAGTCGGATTAATACAATTTACGTTCCAACCTTTTTCAAGCAAGAATGTGTCTTCATTACCAGAACGACAGCCTAAATCATACGCCGTCGCATTTTTATCTACGTTCGGTCTTTTGTATTTCAGCTTCTGATATGTTTCCTTAACCAAATAATAAGTAAGGCCGTCAACACGACCATCAATGTAACTACGCCACGTTTCAAAGGCGTGTGAAGGTAAACTGACTAGAGCGATAATTAAACTTATACCAAAAAGTAATTTTTTCATGATAGCTTCAGAACCTACATCACAGAATGAAATAGTAGAATATCCTGTCATTGTTTAACTAAGCTTGAACATTATTATTAAAAATTAATGGAACGTACCGCACTAAATTTACAGCTCTCGATAGTGGATATAATTTAGCTCATACAAAAAAGTGTCTGGTTGTATTAATGCTTGTTGTTATCAGGTTCTGTTTATTGAGTGAATTGAATGTATTGTAAAAATTATCACTAGATTTGAGGGCAACATGATTAGTCTGTGCGGACTACCACATCGTAAACATCCCACTGCTGACGATTTCCAGAAAAATCTTTCTGCGCATACTTTCTTCTTAGAAGGGTATTGATTTTCAAGTTTGACTCGCTAATTAGGTTTCTTAATTCAGCTTTTGTTAAACCAAAGGTGCTGCCGTCATCATTAAATGATGCTGAGGGGCCATTCATCGTGAAAGCAAAAAAACCATTGGTTGCTAAGTGCTGTTGAACCGTTTGAAATATACTAAGCATGTCTGATTTTTTTCCGAAAGGGAGAGAAAAAATAGCAAAGACAAAGTTATATTTGCCATGCATTGAAAGTTGCGAAAAATCACCTTGTTGAAAAGAGAAATGTCCTGGAAGCCCTTTGCTTCTGACTGGGATTATTCGTTGAGGCTGACTATTTTTATCTATGCAGTCAACTTGCCAGCCTTTTGCTATAAGAAACACATCTTCATTACCTGAGCCGCACCCTAAATCATATGCTCTGGCATTTTTATCAATATGATTGTTTTTATATTTAAGTTTTTGGTACGCTTCATTAAACAGATAATATGTGTTTCCTCCAACACGGCCATTAATATAACTTGTAGAAAAAGCAAATACATAGGAACTATGAGTGGAACAAAATATTTGAAAAATAATGATTACAAGAAATGTTTTATATTTCATTTTTTGTGCCTACAATAAATAAAGAAGCACTAAAATAACCTTACAAAGTTAGATAAAACTTGAATACAATCGTATAAATTTTAATGGAACACCTCAGGTATAAAGTCTTTTTTCAATATTGCTATTGAAAGACTTAATTCAACCCCAATATACTCTTAATAACTCATTTCATCATACGGAATTGCAATATGACCCAAGAGAGTGAAGCGCATATCGAACTTCCCGTATTACCACTGAGAGATGTGGTAGTTTACCCTCACATGGTTATTCCGTTGTTCATAGGCCGCGAAAAATCAATTCGTTGTCTAGAAGCAGCAATGGAGCAGGATAAACAGATTATCCTTGTTGCCCAGCGCGACGCCGATCTTGACGAACCAACCACTGATGATATTTTCGATGTTGGTACCGTTGCCTCAATTCTACAGCTGCTCAAATTACCCGACGGTACAGTAAAAGTATTGGTTGAAGGTGGAAAGCGTGCAGTAATTGAAAAGTTTACCCAAGAAGACGAGTACTTTGTTGCGGTAGCTGGTCATAAAGATTCTGGTGAGCTAGACAGCAAAGAAGAAGAAGTACTTGTACGGAGCGCTATTGGCCAATTTGAAGGTTACATCAAGCTGAATAAAAAGATTCCACCTGAAGTATTAACTTCACTTTCTGGTATCGAAGAAGCGGCTCGTCTAGCAGATACAATGGCTGCGCATATGCCACTTAAGCTTGGCGATAAGCAGTCAGTGCTTGAGATGTTCAATGTATCAGAGCGCCTTGAATACTTAATGAGCATGATGGAAGCGGAAATCGACTTATTACAAGTAGAAAAACGCATTCGTTCTCGTGTTAAAAAGCAGATGGAAAAGAGTCAGCGAGAGTATTATTTGAATGAGCAAATGAAAGCCATTCAAAAAGAACTCGGTGACTTAGACGAAGGCCAAGACGAATTTGAAATGCTTGGTAAGAAAGTTGAAGAAGCTCAAATGCCATCAGAAGCTAAAGATAAAACTTTAGCCGAATTGAACAAGTTAAAAATGATGTCACCGATGTCAGCAGAGGCGACAGTTGTTCGTAGCTATATTGATTGGATGACATCAGTACCTTGGAAGAAACGCTCAAAAATCAAGCGTGATCTCTCCAAGGCTGAAGAGTTGCTAGACACTGATCATTACGGTCTAGAAAAAGTAAAAGAGCGCATTCTTGAGTACCTAGCGGTTCAAAGCCGAGTCAAATTATTGAAAGGCCCGATTTTGTGCTTAGTAGGACCTCCAGGTGTGGGTAAAACTTCGTTAGGCCAATCTATTGCCAAAGCAACAGGCCGTAAATATATACGTGTTGCTTTAGGTGGTGTACGCGATGAAGCAGAGATCCGTGGTCACAGAAGAACGTATATTGGTTCAATGCCGGGTAAAGTCATTCAGAAGATGGCAAAAGTTGGCGTTAAGAACCCATTATTCTTGTTAGACGAAATCGACAAGATGAGTTCTGATATGCGAGGCGATCCTGCATCTGCACTACTAGAAGTGTTAGATCCTGAACAAAACGCAACCTTCAACGACCATTACTTAGAAATCGATTACGACTTATCAGATGTTATGTTTGTCGCGACCTCTAACTCGATGGATATTCCAAGGCCTTTATTGGACCGTATGGAAGTGATTCGTTTGTCTGGTTATACCGAAGACGAGAAGCTAAATATTGCTACGCAACACTTATTGCCTAAACAAATTGAACGCAATGGCCTAAAAGTATCTGAAATTGAAGTCGATGAAAGCGCCGTTATCAGCATTATTCGTTACTACACTCGTGAAGCTGGTGTGCGTGCACTTGAACGTGAATTATCTAAAGTTTGCCGTAAAGTGGTTAAGCAAATCCTGCTCGATAAATCCGTTAAAAAAGTGAAGGTGAATGAAGGAAACGTTAAATCATTCCTTGGTGTCCAACGCTTCGATTACGGTAAAGCGGAGTCGAAAAACCAAATTGGTCAGGTAACTGGCCTAGCCTACACCCAAGTTGGTGGTGATCTCTTGACCATTGAAGCAACATCGGTTCCTGGCAAAGGTAAGCTTTCTTATACAGGTTCACTTGGTGATGTTATGCAAGAGTCGATTCAGGCTGCTATGACTGTAGTACGTGCTCGTGCGGAAGAGTTAGGCATTAACCCAGACTTCCATGAAAAACGTGATATTCATGTTCATGTACCAGAAGGGGCGACACCGAAAGATGGTCCTTCAGCCGGTGCAGCAATGTGCACGACGTTAGTATCGAGTTTAACAGGTAACCCTGTGTGTGCTGATGTGGCAATGACCGGTGAAATTACACTACGTGGTGAAGTTTTACCGATTGGTGGCCTAAAAGAAAAATTACTTGCCGCACATCGTGGTGGCATAAAACGAGTACTAATACCTAAAGAAAACGAACGTGATCTAGAAGAAATCCCACAAAACGTTGTGGCTGATTTAGAAATTCACCCTGTTCGTTGGGTAGACGAAGTACTTGAATTGGCGTTAGAAAGACCAATTAAAGGCTTTGAAGTGGTCAAAAATCCAAAAAAAGCAAAAAAATAGTGTTATTTGCTTAAAAAACATGAAAAAAGGGCTTAACAAAACAGAGACCTGTGGTAGCCTAGGGAAGTGGAGAATCAGCACCAAAACCCGCGGAAGCGCTGGTGTAGAGCTAAATCCAATTATTTTTCATTGGTTTTAATAGTTAGCTTGAACTTTGGTTTTAAGCTTGTTATAAAAGCCTCCGCAAGCCGCGTAAAGAGAAGGACTTGGTTGCGGTGCTAAAAATATTACATTCAAGGGGATGACATGAACAAATCTGAACTAATCGAGAAAATTGCGTCTGATGCAGACATCACTAAAGCAGCTGCTGGCCGCGCATTAGACTCTTTCATCGCAGCTGTGACTGACACGCTAAAAAGCGGTGACAAAATTTCTCTAGTTGGTTTTGGTACTTTTGAAGTACGTGAGCGCGCTGCTCGTACTGGCCGTAACCCACAAACGGGTGCGGAAATCAAAATTGCAGCAGCTAAAGTGCCTGCATTCAAAGCTGGTAAAGCTCTGAAAGACGCTGTTAACTAAGAACAGTTTGTAGCCTTTATAGGTTCACGTGTTTAAGCACTGCGTCGCAGTGCTTTTTACGAGAAGGGCTCTGGAGTTTACTCCAAACACCGACTTAAGGCGCACATTTGTTGCGCCTTTTTATTTGAGATCTAGAAAAGCAAATGTAACGCTCAGCTGCTTGTTCTAGTTTAACGCAAAAAGCGAGAAATCTGATGTTAGAAAAGATTCGTGATGGTTCACAAAGCTGGGTTGCTAAAAGCATCTTGGTTCTTGTGATCTTATCTTTCGCCTTTGCTGGTATTAGTAGTTACCTAGGTTCGTCAACAGCTGTGCCTGCTGCGACAGTTAACGGCGAAGATATCAGTAAAGCAGAACTTGAACAGGCTTATCAAAGTGAGCGTAATCGCTTACAACAGCAGTTAGGAGAAATGTTCGATACTCTGTCTGCTAATGATGGTTATCTGCAAACAGTTAGACAACAAGTATTAGACCGCCTAGTCGCTCAAAAACTTGTAGATCAAGCGGCTAAAAAATTAGGCCTTACGGTTTCTGACGAGCAAGTAAAGAAAGCTATTTTCACTGAGCCAGCATTCCAAACAGATGGTAAATTTGACAATGATCGTTACCAAGCGTTGCTTCGTCAATTAGGTTACCAGCCAGTTGCTTTCAGAAACACAATGCGTAACGACATGACTCGTCGTCAACTCATCGAAGGTACTTTAGGTAGTGAGTTCGCCCTGAAAGGTGAAGCTAAACAAATTGCAGAGTTACAAGGCCAAAGCCGTGACATTAAATATGCAATTGTTAATGCAGAGCCATTTAAAGCTGACATTAAGGTTTCTGACGAACAAGCAAAAGAATATTATGACACTCATCAAGATCAGTTCATTCGACCTGAAATGATCAGTGTAAATTACGTTGAGCTTAATTCTGCGGATTTAGCTAAAAATGTTCATGTAACTGATGCTGATGCACAAGCTTACTATGATGAACATAAGGCGGAATATCAATCTCAAGAGAAACGCTTACCAGCTCATATCTTAGTTCAATTTGGTGATGATAAAGCGAAAGCTAAAGCCAAAATTGAAGAAATTAAGAAAGAAATAGACAGCGGTGCTGATTTTGCCAAATTGGCTGAAAAAGATTCAGAAGATACGTTCTCTGCTAAAGAAGGCGGTAAACTTGATTGGTATGAACATGGCGTTATGGATCCAGCATTCGATAAAGCAATGTTTGAGCTGAAGAAAGGACAAGTTTCAGGCGTTGTCGAAAGTGAATTTGGCTTTCACTTGATCAAATTATTAGATGTTCAGCCTTCGACGACGATTGAATTTGCTAAAGTTAAGCAAGAAATCATTCAAGATCTTAAGAAGAAGCAAGCTGATGAAGAATACTACGAGCAGAAAGAACAGTTAGCAAATACCAGTTACGAGCAACCAGATTCTCTTACTGATACAGCTAAAGCGGTTGGTGGTGAAGTTAAGCATACTGCATTGTTCTCACGCAATAACGTTCCTGCCGAGCTGAATAACCCTGAAGTTATTAAAGCTGCGTTTTCTGACCAAGTATTGCAAGATGGTATGAACAGTGAAGTTGTTGATATTGATGACAGCCATTCAGTTGTACTTCGTGTAAATGAGCATAAAGTCGCAGGTACAAAGACTTTTGATGAAGTGAAATCTGATATCGTTGCTCGAATTGCACAAGAAAAAGCAAATGAAAAAGCGGAAGCTAAAGCAAAAGAATTTGCTGCAAGTATCAAAGCTGACAAGTCTGAAGTTGAATTAACAGCGAAATCAAAACTTCATCGTTTTGATCGTGAACTTAATTCTGCAATCGTCACTAAAGCATTCCAAATGCCAGCACCAAAAGGTGTCCCTTCAGTTGATACTGTTGGTCTTGCTGATGGTTTTGCTGTAGTTGTACTAGACAAAGTGAATACGGCTGAAGGTATTGATGACAATGTGATTGCTTCTCTACAGCAGCAGTTAGTCAATCAATACAGTAACCAAGATTACACTTCACTTGTTGCTTACTTAAAAGCACACGCTGAAATTAAGTATTCGACAGATTTAGATGAAGAGACTGGTTTGCAATAAGCTAATGTCTTGACGAAAAAATGCCAGTCCCTGACTGGCATTTTTATATCTATCGATGTTTGAAAATTAAACATAACGACAAGGTTTTATTCAGACCTAGAAATTTTATTCCCAGTATATGATGTCTAAGTGTTGTCCCGTTTTTTTGCACAGTTTTGAAGCCGCACTTTCTACTTTTGCAATTAAACCGTCGGAGGATTTGTTTGGTGTTGGTAAGCAATGTCCAGCTGCTATTCTGCAATCAAACCTTTGATGAAAAAGAGTATTAGCTTCTTCTTTCTCTTCTTCAATAGCATCTTTAAGTCTTGTAAGCACTGCTTTCATGCCGTAGTCATCAACTGCAAATATTCCGATCGTGAAGATGCCTCGGTCATTTCTTGCGATAAGATCGTCTTGTCTAACCAGCTTTTGTTTCAACTTTTTAGAAAATGATTGAAGAACAGGTTTCGGATTAGCGGTTTCATCTAAAACGGGACAGATGTATAAGATCGCTAAACCTTGCTGTTTGGATAAGTGCTTTTGCCATTGCCGATTAAACGTCTCGACAAAATAGGTTTGGTTATAAACACCTGTATCAGGATCTTTATAACTCGGTTTTCTCCATGAGTACAACATGCTTTACTCCTACAAAAGCACTCAAATAACCAGTACAATCTTATGTTTGTGATTTGTCACCGAGTTAAAGTATAGATGACAATTTTGAAAAATCATCTGTAGACCCTGATATAACAGCATTTCCCTAAAACTGCTTGTTTAAAAATAAGGATAAAATAATGAAAAAGTCGCTACTAATGATCGCAATGAGTGCAGCACTTTCGCTGACCGGTTGTGATGATTCAGCTGCACCAGAATCAAAAACGAACAAACCTGCAGCTAAGGAATCTACTGTTTCGATGAAAGAACAGGCAGACGTTAGATATTTAAAATTGGTTGACCAATTTTTTAATGATCAAATTAAGCTCAACCCTTTAATGGCAACGTTTGTAGGTGTTAATGACTACAATGATCAGTTTGGTGGCGATTTAACAGAAGAATATTTGAAAGCTCGCCACAATTTGAATCAATCTTACTTAGATAAAGTGCGTAAGATTAACCGTGACGATTTATCACCATCATTACAGTTTAGCTATGACCTGTTTGCCTATGACCGAAATATGGAGCTGATTGGTGAAAAGTATCCAGATCGTTGGTTACCTATGAACCAGTTCTATAATACAGTGATCACTATGGTCCAACTCGGTACTGGCGAAAGTGCTCAGCCATTTAAAACCGTAAAAGACTATGAAAACTGGTTATCTCGTTTAACCGGGTTCATTCAGTGGACTAAGCTAGCTCAGCAGCGTATGGATGAAGGTATCGAGAGTAAGGTTGTTTTACCTCGAGTACTCGTTGAAAAAATCATTCCTCAACTGCAGTCTCAGCTTGTAGAAAAGCCAGAAGAGAGTATTTTTTATTCCCCAGTCAACAATTTCCCTGAAAGTTTCTCTGATGCGGATAAAGCAACATTAAACACTAAATACAAAGCTATGATTTCAGATGAGTTGCTGCCAGCAATATCGAATTTGAAAGGTTACTTTGAGACGACATATTTACCTAAGTCTCGTGCAACTCATGGTTGGTGGGGATTACCAAATGGTAAAGCATGGTATCAACATTATGCGAATCACCATACGACGACTAAAATGCCAGTTGATGAAATTCATGAAATTGGGTTAAGTGAAGTTTCTCGTATATTGTCAGAAATGGATAAAGTTCGTGAGCAAGTTGGATTCAAAGGTGATCTAAAAGCGTTTTTTGCTTCTTTGTCATCTGAGCCTCAATACTTCTTTGAAGATCGTCAAGGTTTGGTTGATGGCTATATGGACTTAAAAACTAAGA
>NZ_PGVH01000018.1:15125-135222 GCF_004168585.1 Shewanella sp. OPT22
TCAATAAAGAGCTGCCTAAATACTTTAATGTCATGCCCGTTGCGGACTATATTGTTAAACCAGTTGAAGCTTTTCGTGAAAAGTCAGCAGCAGGTGCTTCATATCAATCACCAGCCGTTGATGGGTCACGCCCAGGTATTTTCTATATTAATACCTATAACCTAAAGGCGCAGCCTAAGTGGGGCATGACGACGCTGTCTTTGCATGAGGCTGCACCGGGTCACCATTTCCAAATTGCGATTAAACAGGAGTTAAAAGGCGTACCACAGTTCCAGCGTTTTAGTGGCTACACTGCATTTGAAGAAGGTTGGGCGCTATATGCTGAATACTTAGGTATCGAAATGGGACTCTTTACAGACCCTTATCAGTACTTTGGTAAGCTGTCTGATGAAATGCTACGTGCTATGCGTTTAGTTGTGGATACAGGTCTTCATGCTAAAGGCTGGAGTCGTGAACAAGCCATTCAGTACATGAAAGATAACTCACCAATGGCAGAATCCGACATAACTGCTGAAGTTGAACGTTATATGGCGATTCCTGGGCAAGCGCTATCGTACAAAATTGGCCAGTTAAAGATCATCGAATTGCGTGAAAAAGCGGAAAAAGCGTTAGGTGATAAGTTTGACCTTAAAGCTTTCCATGATCAAATTTTGACTACAGGTTCATTACCTATGGCGGTGATGGAACAAAAGATTGACCATTGGATTGCTTCTCAGCAATAATCAATAAGTTAACAAAGATAAGGCGACCGTTGGTCGCCTTTTTTATCCAAGGAAGAAAATGATCAACCTAGAAACCGAAAAACTGACTTTGCGCTCACTTTCAAGCTCTGACTGGCCGGTATTTCTTGAAATGAATTCAAGTGTGGATGTATGTCGATTTATTAGACCCCCTCAAGCAGAAGATGAAATCCGACAAACGTTCGAACAGAGAAAGAAACCGTGGAACTTCGAGCTTAATGAGTGGTTAGCGTTAGTGTTAGAAGATCGAGACGGTAATTTCGTCGGTTATTCAGGTTTTCGGTGCATTGATGAAGAATACAAGGATGCGGAAGTTGGATATATGATGCACCCGAGTGCTCAGGGTAAAGGCTTTGCAACAGAAGCACTGCAAACAATTACTAGATGGGGCATACAGAAGTACGGCATTCGAAAGTTCATTGCTTATTGCGATGTTGAAAATATTGGTTCACAACGGGTACTGCAAAAGGCGGATTTCAGCCAAGAAGGAGTGTTGAGAGAACACGTGCAAAATGGTGAACGTTGGGTTGATGATTGCGTTTTTGGTTTATTGAGTCGTGAAATCAAGTGAATGAAGGTATAATCCTGTTTTCAGTTTTTTATAGCGTAAACTATGTCAGATATTGAACAAATTGAGTTGCGAGAAGGCGACGAATTCATTGAGCTTTATAAGGTTCTAAAAATTCAAGGCATGATCAGTGCTGGTGCGGAAGCTAAGCAAGTGATTGCTGAAGGTTTGGTGACGGTGAATGGTGAAGTAGAGACTCGCAAACGTAAAAAGCTTGTATCTGGTGATCTGGTTACGTTTAACGGTGAATCAGCTGTTGTTGTGGGACACGGAGAAGAATTGATGTCATTACCAGACGATGATAACGGTAAGATGTTATTAGCTATGGCCGAATCAGGTATGGATTTGAGTCAACCAATGGATGTAGATTTCTTCTTAGTCTTTGATGAACAGAGAGACGCTGAAACTGCGCTTGAAGATTTGGTCAATTCAGACTCAGCTGGTGAAGTTGAACTGATGTTCAATGAAGAAACAACAAAACATGAGATCATTGTGACCTTAAATATGGTCCCTGAGTATGAAACCATTGTTGCACAAGAAGCTGAATTGAACAGCTTTGCGGAAGACTATGACGGCATTACTGATGGTTGGGGTGTAATGCAAAACCAAGAAGGCGATGATGATTTTGCAGACGACCATGAATGCGGTGAAGGTTGTTCTCATTAATCTCTGATTTCTGTATCATCTAACTACTTTTCTAAGCCACCGTTTTGGTGGCTTTTTATTACCTAGAAAAAATTATGGAATTTGAACTTACTCTACAAATTGCGTTACTGCTTTTTGCTACCGCAGCAGTAGCTGGTTTTATTGACTCGATTGCCGGCGGTGGTGGCCTACTGACTATTCCAGCATTAATGTGGGCCGGTGTTCCTCCTGTCGCCGCACTTGGTACCAACAAGTTACAAGCGTGTGCAGGCAGTTTTTCCGCAACACTGTACTTTGTTCGCCATGGGGTGATTAAACTTAAGCAAATGTGGCTATCGGTAGTATGTTCTTTTGTTGGAGCTGCCATTGGTGCCTATTGTGTTCAGCTCATTGATACTGAATTATTGACGTTAATCCTTCCTTTTTTGATCTTGGGAATTGGTTGTTACTTTTTATTTTCTAAAAAGCTAAATGATAGCGAGAGCCAACAGCTATTTACTCCGACTCTATTCGCTTTTACCGCTGCACTTTCAGTTGGTTTTTATGATGGTTTTTTTGGACCGGGTACAGGCAGCTTCTTTGCGCTAGCTTTTGTTACTTTATATGGTTATGGACTCGCCAAAGCGACAGCTCATGCTAAGTTACTTAATTTTTCTACCAATATTGCAGCACTAGGCGTGTTTATTTTTAGTGGGCATGTGTATTGGCTTGTTGGTTTTGTGATGATGATTGGCGGCATTATAGGTGCGAATATTGGTTCACGTTTGGTGATCAGTAAAGGCAGTCAAATTATTCGACCGCTCGTTGTTGTAATGTCCTTAGCGATGAGCATCAAACTATTAATGGATCAGATGTCTTAAAGGCAGTTGGTCGATTCAAGATTAAGGCATCATTCACGTTTTTATGACAGTGTAAGATTTTTGAATACACATATGAATCTATATACATAGTGCCCATATGCTTGCTAGTATCTCTAATCAGAGCGGTTGATCTTTCGAGATTATTTAAGCCTTGTTACCAGCAGTTTTTCTTCACATATGAACATTCCCAACTGATATTTAGGATTATGAAATTCATACATACCTCTGATTGGCATATCGGACGCCAGCTTCACAACCAATCTTTACTTGATGATCAAGCTTTTGTGTTAGAACAAATCGTAGAGCTCGCTCAACTCCATCACGTTGATGCAGTTGTCGTTGCTGGAGACATCTATGATCGCTCCGTTCCGCCAGCAGCAGCAATCACTCTACTGGATGAGGTACTGCAAAAGTTAGTGCATGAGTTGAAGGTTCAAGTGATCATGATTGCAGGTAACCATGATGGTTATGAACGACTGGCTTTTGCCTCTAAACAGATGTCAGAAAGTGGTTTACATATTATTGGACCACTAACTAAAAGTATTCAAAAAGTAGAGTTGATAGGTAAAAATGGTCATGCCGTTTTTTATCCCATTCCTTACGCCGAACCTTCAAGGGTTAGCCATGTATTTGATGTTGAGGTGACGAGTCACGAAGCGGCGATGAAGACAATTTTACAGCAGGTGACAGAGGATGATAGTGAGGGATTGCCTAAAGTCATCATCAGTCATTGTTTTTTAGATGGTGGAAGTGAATCCGAATCTGAACGGCCATTAAGTATTGGCGGGGCAGATAAAATCAATCCTGAGATATTTAAGCCTTTTGACTATGTGGCGCTAGGGCATTTACATGGTCCGCAATACAAGGGCGCTGAACACATTCGTTATTCTGGCTCGCTGTTAAAGTACTCGTTCAGTGAAGTAAAACAAAACAAATCCATCACGCTGGTTGAATTTAAATTTGATTCAAAATCACCTGAAGTAAGCTTATTACCACTTACCGCTAGACGGAATGTCAGGGTGTTAGAAGGTTATCTTGCCGAAATATTAGACGCTGGAGCGTCTGATGCTGACAATGATGACTATTTATTGGTTCGTTTGCTGGACAAACAAGCCATTTTAGATGTGATGGGTAAACTCAGAAGTGTATACCCCAATGTATTACATATTGAACGAACTGGGTTAATGTCTGATGTGAGTCAAACCGAGATTAAACGTGAACATATCAAACAAAATGAAATGGATATGTTTACCAGTTTCTTTGAACAAACGACGGGCGATGAGCTTAATGAGTTACAACAACGTCGTTTATCGAAACTACTCGAAGACCTACACTTAACCAAGGATGAGAAATGAGACCAATATGCTTAACTATGTCAGCCTTTGGTCCATTTACTGATACTCAAACAATCCAGTTTTCTGACTTTTCACAAAATGCATTGTTTTTAATTAACGGGCCTACGGGTGCCGGTAAAACGACAATATTAGATGGTATTTGCTTTTCACTTTATGGTCGTACGACAGGCAATGAACGTGAAGGTAGCCAAATGCGTTGTGATATGGCTGATGAAGCGATATTAACTCAGGTGACGTTTGAGTTTTCATTGGGTGAATATCAATATCGAATCAGACGTGTTCCTGAGCAAGCGAGAAAAAAGAGCCGAGGTGATGGGTACACTCAACAGAAGCCAGAAGCTCAACTCTTTCGAATAAATTCTGACGGTAATGAGACTCTGCTGGTTGAAACAAAAGTCTCAGAAGCGACCACATATATCGAAGATATTCTCGGTTTAGATGTTGATCAATTTAGGCAGGTGATGGTACTACCTCAAGGTAAATTTCGTGACTTGTTAATGGCTGATTCAAAGTCGAGAGAAAAGATTTTTGGGCAGCTATTTCAAACTCAAATATATCGCCGAATCGAAGACAAACTAAAACAGCAATCGAGTGAAGTTCGTCAGCAAGTTCAAGCGCAACGCAATAAACGAGAAGGTATTCTTCAATCTGCCTCATTAAGTTCTGATGATGAACTGAGTGCGTCTTTGTCAGAGTTTAACCCTTTGCTTGAAAATGCAGGGCAAGTTAAATCAGATGAGCATGCGCAATTACTTCAACTGACCCAAAGACTTCAACAAGATAAATTACTTAAACAGCAATTTACCGATCTTGAAAATCAAAAACAGATTCAACAGTCGTTAGAGCAAAACAAAAGTGAGATTGAGGCAAAAGTATCGCAAATATATCAAGCCAAATTGGCTGCTGAAGTAATGCCACTTTATGTTTCCAAGCAACAACGAAGTATCGAATCTGAGCATTCTAAGATCGGGGTCGAACAAGCCCAAAAAGCACTCGAAGATTCAAAACAAATTCACGCTAAAGCAAGCACAGATTTATCTAAACTCGAGCATTTAGAATTAGAGCAAAGATCATTTGAACAGCACTTAGTTGTTCTTAATGAGCTTGCGCCAATTTTAACCGAGAAAAACCAAGTATCGGTAAGCTTGGTTGGTGCTGAAAAAGAACTCGAGTCAATTGAGCAACAATTGACCGAAAGTGAACACAGGCTCCAAAACCTGCAATCCACAAAGCAACAGATTCAACAGCAACTTCCTGAATTGCGTATGCAAGCTGACAAGCGGCATGAATCACAAGCGCAGATCTTTCAATTACAACAATTGAATGAAAAGTTAATCAATCTTGCCCATAAGCAAACTGAAACAGCAAAATTGAATGAACAATTGTTGCAAGCTAAAGAGGGGGGGCAGAGCCTTAAAACGATTTATGAATCTAAAGTGGAGTACCATACGAAACTTCGACTCGACTGGCATCAATCTCAAGCTTCAGTTCTAGCGCAACAGTTACAGCTGAATCAGCCTTGCTCCGTTTGCGGAAGTATTGAGCACCCAAATCCTGCCGTTGCAACGATAATGCCACCAACAGAACAAGACCTTGAGCAAGCACAGCTGGCTGAAAGTGCAGCATTAACAGCATTAAATGAAGCTCGATCTTCGTATAAGTATTTAAAGCAGTCATTGTCGAATTTAGACGCTGAGGTTCAGAGTGTTAAGTTAGAGCTCGGTGAATATGTAAATCGAACCGTTGCAGAGAATCAACAACAAATTGAATCCACTCAATCGCAGTTAGAACAAGCCAGTAAAGCGATACAACAAGTTAATCAATTACAAAACGATTATCAGAAAATTGAACAGCAAGAAACGCAATTGAATACAGAGAGACAATCTATTCGTAAGCGTTTCGATGAGCTCACTCCGAACACGGTAACTTTGCGGTCTCAACTTGCAGAAATTGAAAAACGATTGAGCAATGACGTTACAGACTTGAATTCATTGAATGCGAAACAGCAGGAGTTACGAAATAAGGTTGAGTTTTGTGCTAAACAGATAAGCCAAATAAGGGAAGTACATAATCGTTCGTCTCAAACTGTTGCGGCTAATGAAGCCTCCCTTATGTCAGCATCAAAGCAAGAAAAGAGGGCTACTGACAATCGAGATAGCACGATTGAATCATTCAATGAAAGTCTTATCCGTGTTGGGTTTACTGACGAAAATGCACTGCTAAGTGCAAATCTCGAAAAGCCAGTCCTGCAATCATTAGAGGCTGAAATTCAGCAGTATCAACAGCAATGTTCTATAAATCAATCCAAATTGGATGAATTAAAAGCGCTATTAGCGGAGAGGCATGTCCCTAATATTGAAGCGTTAGAACAACAGCAATTACTACAGCAACAGCTTTATCAAAAAGCTGAGCAAACGTGGCAAGAGTTACAGACTCAAGTAACTCAGCTACAGCAGGTTAAGCAGCAGTTGATCGAGTTAGATAAAACAACGAAAACTTTAGAGGATGAATATGCTGTTATTGGGACGCTCTCTGATGTTGCTAATGGCCAAACGGGTAACCGAATCAGCCTAAACCGGTTCGTATTAAGTGTGTTGTTAGACGACGTACTATTAGATGCCAGTCGACGTTTACATCTGATGAGTAAAGGTCGCTATCGCCTACTGAGAAAAGAAGATAAAGCCAAAGGAAATAAAGCTTCGGGCCTTGAGCTAGAAGTTGAAGATGCATACACCTCTAAAGTGCGTGATGTTGCAACACTGAGTGGCGGTGAAAGTTTTATGGCTGCATTATCACTTGCTCTAGCTCTTTCTGAGGTTGTTCAAGCTTATGCTGGTGGTATTAAGCTTGACACGTTATTCATCGATGAAGGCTTTGGTAGTTTGGATCCGGACTCACTAGAATTAGCAATTCGTACCTTAATTGACCTTCAATCCGCTGGACGAATGATTGGTGTGATCTCTCACGTAACCGAAATGAAAGAACAAATTCAGCAACGTATTGATATTCAAAAAACATCAATAGGAAGTCTGGTAAAGTTGAGGTTAAGTTGAGATAGTTCCCAAAATTTGTTCTAAATTTCACTTTTTAGACACTGGTCCGATTTTGTTTGCAATTTAATCAGAATTAATTATGCGAGTTTGCTTTTATTTGATATAAACAGGCTCGCTTTTGTCTCTGATATAGAGGGAATGCATTAAAATATTGCGAGGAGGTAATGTTGTATTCGGTTTCCATTGTTAAGAAAAGTGCATCATTTTTTGAATCAAGCTATCGCAAAAATCGTCATTTCTATAGGAATCTTTTTCTTCTTTCCGTAGTAATTGTGGCAGGGTTGGTTTTATGGCCAAGAGCAGAAAAAGAGATATCTGGACAAGTCGCCCTCGATTTACACACTGACTCTATTGTTCAAGAAGCAGGGTTATCAAATGAGCTAGAAAAACCAGCAACCGTAAAGCCTCAATTTGATTTCATGATTGCTAATGGTGACACATTGAGTGAGCTATTCATGAAAGCGGGTGTTTCAAGGGCAGAAATGCACAAGATACTTGCTGCTGATCTCAATGTATTAGCATTGGATACATTAGAGCCTGGAAATCGCATCGAATTCTGGATTGACGAGCAAGGACAATTACAAAAACTAGAGCTTATATTTAATAAAGCGAAAAAAGTCGTGTACTCAAGGTATGTAGATGGTTCGTATCAAGTTAATGAACTTTATGAGCATGGTTTTTGGCAGCCAAGAGTTTTATCTGGTGAAGTGGTTGGGTCTTTTTATTTAAGTGCTAAAAAAGTGGGGTTAACACCTAAGCAAATCGCAAGGGTTTCAGATTTATTGACGACCAAAATTAACTTTAAGCGTGATGTTCGAAAGGGTGATAAGTTCAAGGTTTTAGTTAATGAACAGTTTATTGATGGAGATGCGACAGGAATAGGGAAAATTGAAGGTGTGTTCTTTGAAACAAACAGAGGCAGCTTTAGCCTATTTCAATACAAAGATGGAAACTTCTACGATGATCAAGGGCGAGGCATGCAGACCGCATTCCAACGATTACCTTTACAACATAAAGCTCGTTTGAGCTCTAGGTTTAACCCGCATAGAAAGCACCCAGTGACAGGACGGATCTCGCCACATAATGGCGTTGATTTTGCTGTTCCTATTGGAACAAAAGTTATAGCGCCTGGCGATGGTATAGTGAGGTTGGTGACTAACCATCCATTCGCCGGTAAATATATCGTTGTAGAGCATAATGATAAGTACTCAACTCGTTATTTACACCTATCTAAGGCATTGGTGAAAGTAGGGCAGAAAGTGAAGCGTGGTCAGGTCATCGCATTAAGTGGTAATACAGGACGCACTACTGGGCCACATTTACATTATGAGTTTCAAATTAACGGTAAAGCCGTTAATCCATTAACGGCAAAGATCCCTTTAGTTGATAAGCTAAACAATAAAGATAAGCAAGAGTTGGCTGAGGTGATTAGAAAAAGAAAAATGCTCATGAACCTTGCTTAAAAAAACCGCCCTTCAAAGCATAAAAAGCTCTTCTATACTGTTTAAGTAACGCAGTTTCAGAAGGGCTTTTTTAATGTCAGCACAATCGGTAAATTTAACTCGTCACTCAATGTTTATGATGACAATTTTTATTGGTGGTTATTTTTTGCTCTACGGGATGAACGTAGTGCTGGCAAGAATATTAGGCCCAATGGATTATGGGAATTACAAAGTTGCAGAAGCGTTTTTCAAGCTTGGTGCAATAATCGCCATAATGGGGGGAGCGAACGCAGTTTCAAAATTCCTTGTGGAACAAATTAAACAAAGAGACGCTGAAAGGATTGGTAACTTTGTGCGTTTCTATTTTGTGCTCGCCTTGGTTGTTTCTGTGTTAATTTCAGGCTTCGTCTTTTGGGGAAATGAGGCTGATTTCAAGTTGTTTGATGGGAAAGGATATCATCCCGTTCTACTGGCAACATGGATTATTCCTATACTGGCCGCTTCAAGCCTTGTATGTGGTATTTTTCAAGTATCTAAGCGCTTGGATTTGGCGTTTATTGCGCCTCGAATTATAAATCCCATTTTAATTACGATCTTGTGCGTGAGCTATTATTATTTTTTTGGCAGTTTAAATGGACAAATTGCCATTGGTGTTGCTCTCTTGGTTGAACTTTCAATTCTCATTTGGTTATTTTTTAAAAGCCGCTCATTGGGGTTAATGTCTTTCGGGAAACCAAAAGTTCAATCAAAGCCTGCCACTTGGTTAAAAGTGTCTATTCCCTTAATGATTGTGCTTGTAATGCAAACCATGATGCGTCAAATCGACATTTATATGATCGAATATATGTCGGGTGAAATTGCGGTTGGGCACTTTGCCGCAGCTCAAACGATCATGATGGCCACAGGAACAGCAAGGGTTGCCGTCTACGCTCTTCTTACCCCAATGGCCGTCAATGCAATTAAAGATGGCTATGCATCTATTGCAGCGCTCAATTGGAAGTTCATGAAGATCATGTTCATCTCTGTCATGTTAATCGGCGGTTTGACGGCCGTGTTTGGTCACCCCATTTTGGCGTTATTTGGGCATGATACTGAGCTGGCGTATCGAGCACTCATCTATTTGATTTTTGGAACTATACTGCATTCAATTTTGGGATTGCCGGCAGTTTGGCTTCAGTATTCAGGTCACGAAAAGACAGTCATGACTGTGCTCGTGCTTTCTATTGTTCTTAATGGGGGATTAAATGCGATTTTAATTCCAATTTTTGAAATCGAAGGCGCGGCCATTTCTACTTGTATTTCTTTAATCGTGTCTTCAGTCATTTTAACGATAAAAATGTACACGTCTTTGAAAATACTGCCTTGGTCAGGTGTTGAAATTAAAGAGCGTGTGGTGACAAATTAAACTGCAATTTGTCTCTGTTGGGCTTTTTCTGCGCATTTACATAAGCCTTGCTTGAGTGCAGGGCAGCCGCTACATGGCTTGCTTTTTAATGGCTGAGTTAAGTTAATGGTTGGAATGTGTTTGATCTTAGTAGCGGTAGCCTCTAAACCATATACAGCGTCGTTTTGGCTAATACTATGACCAATCAAGTTTTTGAGCTTTACTTTTACTTGGTTTTTAATTTTTTGCTTCGGATTTTGAATTAGTTCTTTTTTTAAAGATTTATATGTCTTTTTGGCGAGACGTTTCGCCTGCTTTTTTGCTTTTTTCTTGTCTGAAATATCAAGTTGAATAACCGCTTTATTAGCTTGTTTTTTGCAAACTTTTTTTAGGTGTTTTTTCAACGTAGACATCATAAAACTCGAAGAACTTAATAAGTAAATTAAATTCTAAATGAAAATCGTTTTCAGTCAATGTTTAATTGGTGATTTGAGAGACAAATCAATTTAATGAAGGGAAAGTAAAGAGCTTAATGTTTACATTAAGCTCGAAAGGTAGGTTTACTTGCTGTAGATAGTCAATGTTTGATAAGCATAAGCCGCTTCAAATGCAGGTTTCTGGAATCTCTTTAGTTCCAATGCGTCAAAGTCTACATGCGGAGGATTACGTTTTAGCTGCTCTTTAATTGAAAGCGTTGAAATTAGCTCTACAGGTAAGCCTGAAAGTTGGATAGCTGCTTCTAATTTAAAGCCAGTAGCTGTACCCATATGCTTACCTTTTTGGTGACGTTCGATAATGACAACTTTATCGACGTGGTAATCTTCCATTAGTTTTTGGAAGGCAAACTGAAAATCTACAATGCTTTCTTGTTCAGCTGATTTTGATACGCTAAACGAGCGCTTACGACATTCAGGCACTGTAAAGGTATCACCTTCAAAGCTCACCATTGTTAAGATGGCATCACCACCTGTTAATTCAATACCACAAACTTTCATCTGTTTTCCTATTCGTCATCAGTGTCAATTGGCAGCATAGCGGCAGGTTTGCGGCGCATAGGTGCATCACCAATATCAATTGCGTTATGGAAACGTTTATCACGCTTCTGTGCAGGCTTTGGGTTTTTCGCCATAGGCTTGCGTTTATTCTGTACTTTGTTTGTCTTAGCTGTCGGTTTCGACGTCTTTTTGGGTTTAGGTTTTAACCCTTTAAACTTACCTACGAAGCCTTCAATCGTTGTGAGTGTAAAGGTTTTACGCAAGAACTTCTGAATGGCCATAAAACTATTCCAGTCTTTTGGGCCGACAAGTGAAACAGCGAGTCCTTTAGCGCCTGCTCGTCCAGTTCGACCAATCCGATGGACGTATTCTTCGCTCATCTTTGGTAAGTCAAAATTAATCACAAGTGAAACGTTTAATAAATCTAAACCACGAGAAGCAACATCGGTAGTCACTAATATTTGTTGTTGACCTCGGCTAAATTCATCCATGATCCGGTTACGAGCACTCTGCATTAAGTTTCCACTCAATGCGACAGTATTAAATCCATCTTTTTCTAACTTATCTGCAAGGCGTTGAGTGTCGTTCCTCGTTGCAGTAAAGATAATAATTTGTTTTTGCTGCTCTTGTTTTAATATCTGTTCTAGTAAAGTTTCTTTATGATCTAAATGGTCACATAAATAAACCTTTTGCTCGATGTCTTTATGTTCTGAATAAGCAGCATCAACGACAATATGTTCTGGATTGTTCAGTAGCTCATCGGCTAATTCATTAACTTCATCATGTTGAAGCGTAGCTGAGAACATCAGTGTTTGGCGGCGGCGGTGATCTGCAGCTTTATTTATCATCTTAAGTTGCGTAGCAAAGCCGAGATCTAACATTCGATCTGCCTCATCTAAAATGAGCATTTCTAACCCATTTAAGTATAAGTGGTTTTGCAGTAAATGGTCGGCAACTCGTCCAGGCGTTCCTACGATAAAATGTGGATCTTTCGCTAACGCTTTGGCTTGATCATTGAAGTTTTCGCCACCTAAGATACTCACCGCTTTGTATTGAGTGTTGGCCACAAGTAAACGAAGTTGGCTATATACTTGATTCGCAAGCTCTCGTGTCGGGAGTAAAATTAATACCCTAGGATCTTTTTTACTTAAAGCCCGAGTAGAAATAATGCGCTGCATTGCAGGCAATAGAAATGCCAGAGTTTTCCCCGAACCTGTTTTTGAAGACGCCATTAAATCACGCCCAGTAAGAGCAACAGGTATTGCTAATTCTTGAATCTCTGTAGCTTTATTAAAGCCCATATGATCAATGGATTGCTGTAGACGTTTATCTAAAGAAAGTTCGGTAAATTGCAATGGAAAACTCCGAGGGATAATAACGGCGGGCATTATACCTTTAATCAACTGTAAATACAGTTGAATCAGTAAGTGTTTGAATGAGTTTGTGAAGCTAAGAATTGATTAATTGGGAATAAACTATAATTAAGGCTTACTAAGGTGATTACCTGATAACCACATTTTTGAAAAGTAACTAGAATTTATTTAAAACAAACAGTTAATGTCGAGGAGAATATGAGCTCAGTACAAGCTAGAACTACTGGATCTGTGGCTACAGGAAATTCTTCTACCATTGATGGAAAGTTTGTCAATGCTGATGAGTTCGAACTTACCACAACCCAAAGAGGGAAAAAAACCACTAAGACCTACTCAGTTACAAAAGCTGAAAATGGGTTAGTAGTTGAAAAGCATATAAAGTTTTGGGGTAAAACGATAGGTAAATATAGAGTTTCTCCACGCTCAGCCTTGTTCAGAAGTGAAGGGAAAAAAGTTTATACAGCCATTGCAAAAAATTACTTAAAAGGTGATTTTAATAATTTAAATAATGATGGTGTAGAAGATCAAAATGCTGCCCAAGTTTGCAACATTAAACGACTGATGACAAAGTTTAATACACCTGCAGCAGTGATTGGTTTGGTCGCAGACTTGCCTCCTCAAGAAGGCGCTAAGCTTTTAGTTTGGTGCGCACAAAATCCCAATGAACTTCCTAAGCCGCTTTCACAATCAGTTAAAAATAACCCAAGTAAATTTGTGTCAAGCTGTATTGAATGCGCTGTGAAGAATGGATATGGTTCTGGCAATAGCCCTTACAACTCAGAAGTAAACCCAGATGCTCAAGCGAAATACTCAGATCTAATGGCTGGGATTACTTACTATGATGATAATTTAGCTATCAATGCTCTCAATACGTTAAATTTAGGCAGTCCAGATATGAGAGGTTCAGTGAAGCATCTAGCAGGTGTTACATTTTCTGAGATTGCTCGTACTCATAAGTATGAAATTGGCTACACAACAATGTTAAGTAAACTTGGGCATTTAAACTCTAAAGAGGTAAGAAATAGTACAAGGGAGCACCCTGCTGTATTTTTAAAACTTCTTCCCGAACTGCAAGAGGTATCTTTGAACAATGAGAGTTTAAATAAGCTGTCACAAACTGCACGTGAGTCTTATGGAGAGTCACTCTCTCAGTACGGTAATGCATTGCTTGAACATAACCATACTGCTCAGCATCCTTATATTACAGATTCGTTATCATCCAGTAATGTTGATTTTAATTATCAAAACATGCTTCGATTATATGACTCATTTAACAGTGTCAATGATAGCCAAAAAGTAGCATTTCATACTTCACTTTTGAAACATCCAAATATTCCTTCTACGTTAAAATATTTGAGCGCAATGGATAGTCGTAGAAATAATTTGGGCGAAAAAGATAAGCAGCAAGGAGTATATAGTGACTTCAAAGTTTTCGTGGGGGCACGAGAAACCGGGGATACTTTTTCTGCGGATAGGGAACGATTACAAGCATTTGTTAATAGCCCTGACATTTCGCCTGAGCAGAAGACTCGGTGTTTTCGAGAACTCCCGTTAGGCATTGTTAGTCAAATAGCAGAAAACAAAATGGGAGATTATTACGCTCATTGTGCAAATATCGCTAATGAAGTAGCAAATTTACGATTTATCAATGAGCAACAAAGACATTCTAATGGGCAGGTTCCAGCGGGTGAATTACAGCTTAGAGATAACAGACAGGCTGCCCCTCAAGTACAAACACAAGCCGTGAATCATGGCGTATTCAGCAATACACATGTACTTTATGATACGACAAATGTTAGACAACAATTAGAGGCAGCTTCCAGAGATATTAATCAATTTATGGGTGTTCTAATTCCTTCGCTTTCACGTAGAAACAGAGTAGATCACCAGCACAGAGAAGGGTTTCGTGAACTTTAACGCATCAAGATAGTTTAACTACCATCTTCCCTTTGTTTTTACCTTCAAATAACCCGATGAAAGCCTCTGGTGCTTTTTCTAAGCCTTCAAACACTGTTTGTTCAGCTTTAATTTTACCAGCAGCTAAATATTGACTCATTTCTTTCGCAAAGTCGCCATAGTGCGCCCAGTGATCAAATACAATAAACCCTTCAACACGTAACTTTTTCATGATGATTTGCGCAAGGTTACTTGGCCCCGGTGTTGGTGTGGTGTCGTTGTATTGTGCAATCATGCCGCAAACTGCAATACGACCGTAGTCCTTCATATTATTTAACGCTGCAAATAAGTGCTCACCGCCAACATTCTCAAAATATACATCGATACCTTCAGGGGCTGCATCTGCTAATGCCTGATTTAAATCACCGCAAGTCTTGTAGTTGATGACAGCATCTACACCTAGCGCTGTTAATGTTTCAGCTTTTTCATCGCTTCCAACTGAACCAACTACTTTGGCTCCCATCATTTTACCCAGCTGACATACGATGCTACCTACTGCACCTGAGGCTGCAGATACAAATAAGGTTTCGCCTTCTTTCAATTTAGCAATTCGATTAAGCCCAACCCAAGCCGTCATGCCTGGCATTCCCATTACACCCAAGAAATGAGAATCATCAATAGGTGTTACTGGTAACGCCGTTAATCCTTCAGCTGATGAAACAAAATGGCTACGCCAGCCCAGCATGTGGCTCACTTTTGTGCCAACAGGTAACGCTGAGTTTTTTGATTCAATGATTTCACCAATTGCACCGCCTTCAAGAGCTTCACCAATTTGAAATGGGGCAATATAGCTTTTACGATCTATCATGCGGCCGCGCATGTACGGATCGACTGACATCCAAAGGTTTTTAACTAAAACTTCATTATCTTGTAGAGATGGTAATTTAACTGGGGTTAAATCAAAGTTATCTGAAGTTGGCATACCTTCTGGGCGTGATTTAAGAATAATTTGATGTGCTTTCATGTTTCTTTATCTCTAAATTGAAATTACTTTGTGCGCTAATTAATTGTGGTAAACTATACGCCCGAAAAAAATTAAAAACAAATGCTTTGTGCGCAAAGTATTTTAAAAGTGTGATATGAATTTAAAAGAACAGCCTCAACTCTCTGATAATGTGTGTTTTGCTATTTATTCTGCAAACAATGCGATTATTAGAGCTTATAAACCATTGCTTGAAGAGTATGACTTAACTTTTCCTCAATATTTAGTAATGCAAGCATTGTGGTGTGAGGACGGTGTGAGTTTAACAAGACTATCGGAGCAAACAGGGCTGGATCTCGGTACGCTAACCCCGATAGTAAAAAGGCTCGAATTGAAATCGCTGCTTAGTCGTGAAAAAGACAGCCAAGATGAGCGTAAGAAAGTGATCAAGTTATCCGTTTCAGGTAAAGAGATTCGAGAGCGCGCTTTGGCATTAAAAAGCACATTACTTAGTAAAGTGAATTTATCAAATAATGAGTTAGATGCATTAAGAGGTAATTGTTTACAAATAGTACAAGAGTTATCTAGCTAGGCTTTGGCTAATATAAGATACCTGAGCGTTAATCACTTTATATTTTCCATCACTCAATTCAAGCTCTAACTCAAATGAAAGATATTGTAAATTTTGACGGTCGGCTTTCATGGCTTCAATTTGTGCGCTTTGTTGCTCAGGAGTCGAAGCTAAATATATATCTAGGCTAGATTTTAGTTTTATCATTACAGCCCCATTATCTAGCTTTTTATGGTGATAGACCGTTACTGGTGAAGTAGGGCATGCAAAAGACAATTCGGGTTTCATTTCTTTTGCTACTTCAGCTAGTGTTCCTATGGTTCGTTGGTATATAACTGGATAAATAAATCTGAACGGTTCACCAAAATAATGTTCTAGTTCATTTGTGTCGGTTGTTATTTTGTTGTCTACGAAGTGAAATGTTGATTTTCTACAACCTCTTTTAAAGTCCATCTCGAAATCAGATTTTGTATTTGCATTAGCACGTTTTACATCATCATTAATTCTTTGAAGAATACTTTCTGGGTTAAGTTGAATTTTATTAATCGTTAAGCCTGTTTGGTTTAAATAACATCCCAGCTGTGTTGGTGTGTTTATATAGCGATAGTCTTTTTTGTGATTGAAGAGAGTGCGGCGATGCTCGTTATGCTCTTTTATAATATAAAAGGCTCTTAATCTATCTTCTGTTGCTAATAATTTAGTCTTGAATTCCTTGTCAGCAGATTTTATGTCTTTTGGTGCACTTCTTTGAAATAAACACATTCGAGTTGATGCATCATCTTCCTGATTAGATAATGGCAGTTCTGCTTGAGCAATGACATAATCTTTGAATACATCAGGTGTTGTTGATGTTACCTCGCCAGAGTCTCTAGGGTGAATGTTATCAGGTACTGTCTCTGAGCCTCCAAAGGGAGTCTGAGTAAGTGGAACTTCTTGTAGAGCAATGCTAGTTGGCGTAGTCTTTCCAGTCATATCTGTTTATATTAAGTGAGCTTCTATAAGAATAGTTCAAGTGTCTTTTTTTTGAACACTGCTTTTAATTTATTTAGCTCAGATCCATTTTATGTTCCGCTTGAAGGTTAAAACCTGTCTGTGGATCTGACCATGAGCGAATTGGTCTCGAATGGAATCGAAATAAACCTCCTGTGTCTTCTTCAGAGCACATTCTTTTATATACGTAACCTTCATTGGCTTCTCCGAAGGCCTTTACTGCTTGTGTTTGAATTTCAGTATTTGGTTCCATGCAGCTTCTTGACCTTTTTCTCCCTGATTGTGTGGTTCCTTCAGCAGTAAATTCATTTGTTGAGCTTGTATTCATTGATTCATCAGTTACCCAATCAGAATGACGATTTTGAAGCCAAAAATCAGTAGCTGATGATGAAGAAATAAGAGGGCTTCCATTTTCAGCTACTGTTGAATGGGCTGGAGAACGTTCAGTGTTTGGTGGGGATACGCTGAATGTTTTTTCTTGAAAATGAAACGCACTCATTTCAGAACTGAGTGAGTTCATTGTTGTTTGGAGTCGAGTTAAATTTTCGTTAAGCTGTTCAGTAGCCGCTGCACAATTAGGTGAGTTTGGGGGTCTAGTTGTTCCGCTTGGATTCGAAGGGTCAACACTACTGCATGGATTTGAATTCGGAATAGAAATCGGACTAGACTGAGGAAACATAAGATTACTCCTCTTTCACAATGATAACTAATGAGAAATTAATTTTATCAAAAAGTACTTCCTATCCTAGTTAACCTTTTTTAATAACACATTAATAACTTAATAAAAGGAGCATTAGCTCCTTTTATTAAGTTGTTGTAATTTACCTATTTAGCAGGGCGTAACAGATAAAACTCAGTACCTTTAAAGTAACCTGGCCAGTCTTTAGAGTTACCTAGTACTCTAGCGGCATCAGCATAGATAGCTAAATCTTGAATTGCACCATCTAGGTTCCAATCTTCACGATATTCATCGCAGACGCTGTGATAACAGCCACGGCGAATTTGCTGCATTTTCTTTTTGTATTGTGCGGTTGCATCATCAATTGGCTCACTGCCACCGCCAGCGAACACAGCCGGAACACCGTATTTTGCAAAACTAAAATGATCAGAACGGAAGAAACCACCGGCTTCTGGATACTTTTCTGATTTCACAGTTCTATTTTGCTTTTTAGCGGCATCTGCTAAGTAGTTTTCTAGCTGAGACTTTCCTTTACCGACGATGGTGTAGTCTTTGGTTTTACCATAGATATTAGTGCTGTCTAAGTTGAAAACTGCAACCGTTTTATCAAGAGGGGAAATTGGATGTTCAGCATAATAACGAGAACCTAATAAACCTTGTTCTTCACCTGTAGCTGCAACAAAAGTGAGTGAACGAGCGAGTTTTTCGCCATTAGCAGCTTTTTGAGCAAAGATGCGGGCAATCTCCATAATACCTGCTGTACCTGAAGCATTATCTAACGCACCGTTATAGATTTGGTCGCCAGTTTTCGTTTCATCTTTGCCAATGTGATCCCAATGCGCAACAAACAGTAATTGTTCATCTTTCTGACTGGTTCCCGGTAAGGTTGCGACGACATTATAGCTATCGGCATAATCGATGCTGTTATCAAGTTCAAAGCTCGCACTTTGGTTTAAATTAATATGAGTAGGTTTAAGTGCAGCCTGCTTCATTAATTTTGCTAGATTCAGCTTAGATTTTTTAAAGAGTTTCTGTGCAAAGGTGTTGGTAATCCATCCTTCAACTTTCACATTATTTTTATCTGTTGTGGTTTGTTGCACAAGATCTTGTTGAGCACCAGTCCAGCTATTTTCGACGACTGACCAAGGGTAAGACGCAGGCTCAGTATCATGAATGATGATTGCACCTATCGCACCTTGCTTTGATGCTTCAATAAATTTGTAATCCCAACGACCATAATAAGTCATGGCTTTGCCGTCGAATACACCTGCGGTTGGGCGAGCAAAACCTGGATCGTTAACCATAATGACGGCAACTTTGCCTTTCATGTCTAAACCAGCATAGTCGTTCCAATGATGTTCAGGAGCATTGATGCCATAACCAACAAAAACAAGCGGGGCGTTTTTAATTGAAATGTGTTTTTCATTAATGCGAGTATTTACTACCACATCTTTGCGGTAAGTTAGTAGCATATTCCCTAAGGTAACTTTCGCAGTATCTTCATTGGTGGTGTAACTCACCATTGGCACAGCTTGTAAGTAGCTACCATTGTTGGCACCAACTAATCCCATATCTTTAAAAGATTGAGTGAGGTAAGCGATGGTTTTCTTTCCGCCTTCAGTTGCAGGTGCACGTCCTTCAAACTCATCAGATGATAAGACTTTAATGTCTTTTCGAAACTGAGTTTCGTTGAATAGTGATGCTGTGACCGGGGAAACGCTCGTATTGTGTTCAATATGCGGTTGGGTTGTTGCACAAGCTGTCAGCATGGCTACAGCGCTAATAAGGATTGGAGTTCTCATTATTTCTCCTTTTTAGAAAAAGAAAGAGGCCGAAGCCTCTTTTTTAAAGTCGTTGGATTTGGTAATCACTTAATCCGCAGCATAACCATTAGGGCCTAAAGCTTGCCCATCAAGGTAGCACTGATTAGATTCCATTTTTAATCGGCCTTGGCTAAACCACTTTACAACGAGTGGGTAAATAGCATGTTCTTGCTCATGCACTCGTTGTGCTAATTCTTCCACGTTATCACCGTCATAGACAGGAACTTTAGCCTGTAAAATAACAGGACCAGCATCCAATTCTGGAATAACAAAATGAACACTTGCGCCGTGTTCACTGTCTCCAGCATCAATTGCACGTTGGTGGGTGTTTAATCCTGTGTACTTAGGCAATAAAGACGGATGAATATTTACCATCTTTCCTAAGTAGTGATTAACCAACTCATCAGTGAGAATACGCATAAAACCCGCCAAGACAATTAAGTCAGGTTGGTATTTATCAATGGCACGCTTTAAGCGGGCATCGTAATCTGAACGTGATTCTTCTGTACGTGCAATCACACAACTGGTATCAATTTCGTGCTGGTGGGCACGAGTTAATCCATATGCTGTTGGTTTGTTACTGATAACGCCTACAACTTCACCTAAAAGGTGGTCGTCACAGCTATCGATAACGGCTTGTAAATTACTGCCGCTACCTGAAACTAAAACTAAAATACGGCAAGCCTTAGCCGACTCCATTAACCGATCTCCACTTGTTCTTCGACACCATTGCGCTCAACAATCGTGCCGATCAGCCATGCGTTTTCACCTTCTGCATTTAAAAGAGAAAGTGCCGCATCGACTTTGTCTGATGGCAGAGCAACGATCATACCTACACCACAGTTAAAGGTGCGATACATTTCGTGCTCAGTGATGTTTCCATTCTCTTTAAGCCAATTGAAGACGACCGGCCATTCCCAAGATGCACCATCAACCACTGCTTTAGCGTTGTTCGGTAATACACGTGGAATGTTTTCCCAGAATCCACCACCAGTAATGTGTGCCATTGCATGAATATCAACTTGCTCTGCAAGTTTCAGCAAAGATTTAACGTAAATCTTGGTTGGTTCAAGTAGGTGGTTAATGAGTGGTTTGCCAGCAAGGTCTTGCTGTGGATCAGCCTGGCTTACTTCTAACACTTTACGGATAAGTGAATAACCGTTTGAGTGTGGGCCACTTGATGGTAATGCGATTAAAGCGTCACCAGCTTTAACTTTTGTGCCATCAATAATGTTCGCTTTTTCAACAACACCAACACAGAAGCCTGCTAGATCGTAATCTTCGCCTTCATACATTCCCGGCATTTCCGCTGTTTCGCCGCCAATAAGTGCACAACCCGATTGGTGACAGCCTTCAGCAATACCGTTAACAACTGATGTTGCAGTATCGACATCAAGTTTGCCTGTAGCGTAATAGTCGAGGAAGAATAAAGGTTCAGCACCTTGCACGATCAAGTCGTTTACACACATTGCAACTAAATCGATACCAACGGTGTCGTGTTTAGCATAATCAATGGCTAAGCGAAGCTTAGTACCTACACCATCTGTACCCGAAACCAAAACAGGTTGCTTATATTTAGTTGGCAATTCGCATAATGCGCCAAAGCCTCCTAAGTTACCCATAACTTCAGGGCGGTGAGTACGTTTTACGGCAGATTTGATGTTATCAACCAGTGCGTTGCCTGCGTCGATGTCTACACCAGCGTCTTTATAGCTCAGAGAGGTAGGAGTGGTCACAGAGGTTCCTCTTTGGGTACCAAAGTACTTTAAGGTACTTATTATTTTTAATATATTGTACAAAGAACAATGTCTTCGCACATTGAATTTTTCGGGCGCAATTCTATCAGTTTATTGGCTTTGCCGAAAGCGAACGAACAACGTTAATTTTGCTTTAACTGGTGGTTTAATCGTCATTTGATTCAGGCGCTTAGCGATCTATGTCACGATTCGATGGATTTGTGAAACTATCTGTTTTTTTAACGGGATAAATTAGGTATCATCCGTGCAATTTGCCTTTTTCCGACAAAAAAGAAATCCAGGAGTACTCTATGAAAGTCGTTGAAGTAAAACACCCACTAGTTAGCCACAAAATTGGATTGATGCGTGAGGGTGACATCAGTACTAAGCGTTTTCGTGAATTAGCGGCCGAAGTTGGTAGCTTGTTAACTTATGAAGCGACGGCTGATTTAGAGACTGAAGAAGTAACCATTAATGGTTGGAACGGTCCTGTTAAAGTTGACCAAATTAAGGGTAAAAAAATCACAGTAGTACCGATTCTTCGTGCGGGCTTAGGCATGATGGATGGTGTGCTTGAACATATGCCAAGTGCGCGCATTTCAGTAGTTGGTATTTACCGTGATGAAGAGACATTAGAGCCAGTTCCTTATTTCGAAAAGTTAGCCAGTGATCTTGATGAGCGTTTAGCATTAGTCGTTGATCCAATGTTGGCGACAGGTGGTTCATTGATCGCAACATTAGATCTTCTTAAAGAGCGTGGCTGTAAGCATATTAAAGCTTTAGTGTTAGTGGCGGCACCAGAAGGTATTGAAGCGCTTAAAAAGACGCATCCAGATGTTGAGCTATATACAGCCTCTATCGACGACTGCTTAAATGAAAAAGGCTACATTCTGCCTGGACTTGGAGATGCAGGTGATAAGATTTTTGGTACAAAATAAGTATTAAAAGTTTTATATAAAGGAGGCAATAGCCTCCTTTTTTATTTATAGAACGCTAAAGTTTCTTTTAAGCAAGCTACTATGTACAAAGTCAATCATGGTAATAAAGTCGAAAACAGGTAATCCAGTTGCTTCTTGAATATCTTTACCATAAGGCGGTAAGTCACTGCACTCTAATAATATTGAACCAATATCTTTATGTTGTTGAGTTAATGCTTTGGCATTAGACAAGACGGCATGTCTAACTTTGTCATCATCTAATGCAATTCTACCCTCAAGTATGCATTCAACAAATGCAGGTTCATTTTCCATCCCTATAGTTGCAATAGGAAGATTAGGTTGTACACCAACGCTGTCGAAATGTTCTGGTTTTAAACAGCGACTATCTGCTGTTATGATGCCGACTTTTTTATTGGTTATGGCGTGCATAAAAGAAATTTGAAGCAAGCTTGAGGCAAATACAGGAATACTCACAGCGTCCTGTAGTTGTTTTTGAAATAGAGCCATAAAGCCACAAGCACCTGTAATAGCTTTAACGCCTTCTCGTTCTAATTTTTGCGCCGCTTTTACAAAAGGCTCAATCAAAGTTGGATCAGCCTGATAAAGTAGCCGTTGAACATCAGCGCCTTCAACAACTGCATATCTCACAGGGTATTGAAATGTTCTGGCATTAGCGACATTACCAGGAATAAAAGGGTAATGGCACTCAAGAACCATTATCCCAATTGTTTCACCACTCCAAGATGCTGTTGGAGAGTCAGATAAATATAAAGTCACTTTTTTTCCAGTATTGGACAAGAGTTTTTCTAAAAGTAGCTTTTGAATTATTCATCGGCAAGTTAAACAATATTTAAATGGAACTAAAAGCTCTTATAACGTCATTGCAGCAACCCACCCAAAAATAAGTAGCGGAATGTTGTAATGAATAAAGGTCGGGATCACGCTGTCACGCATGTGGTCATGCTGACCATCAACATTTAAACCCGCAGTAGGACCTAATGTTGAATCAGACGCGGGCGAACCGGCGTCACCTAACGCACCAGCAGTACCGACCAGTGCAATAGTAGCAGGCACAGAAAAACCAAATTGCAGTGCTAATGGAACGTAGATGGCAGCGATAATCGGTACCGTTGAAAATGAAGATCCAATGCCCATAGTGATCAGTAAGCCAACTACCAACATTAACATTGCTGCTAATGCTTTATTATCACCGATCATCGCATCAATGGATTGTACTAACGAATTGATCTCACCTGTTTGTTTAATAACGGCAGCAAAGCCAGCTGCAGCAATCATAATAAACCCAATGTTAGCCATCATTTTCACACCCTGAGTGAAAATATCTCGATCGGTTACATTTTTTAAAACCCCAGAAAGACTGAATACAATGAATCCCACGAGTGAACCGAAGATCATGGACTCTGTCGTCAATTGAACACTTAACATTGCTGCGATTGCTATAACAGCGACAACGATATTTTTTTTGCTTATTTCTGTAACCGTAGCAGCCGTTTCATGAGCTTGTTGATAAACTCTTGGTTTTCTGTAGCTAATAAATACAGCAACGAATAAACCTAAAATCATCCCCATGGCAGGAATAAACATAGCCTGTGGCACTTGTGAACGAACAGCGTTCAATCCATTATTGTTTAGATTCGTTAGCAAAATATCATCTAAGAAAATACCACCAAAGCCGATTGGTAAAATCATATAAGTGGTTACAAGACCGAAGGTGATTACACAGGCGATGAGTCTTCTATCAATGTGCAGTTTAGTTATTACACCTAAAAGAGGTGGGATCATAATTGGAATAAAAGCGATATGAATCGGTAAGATATTTTGTGAGCCAATGGCCATACAAAGAATACTGAATATCATCACCCATTTGATGACAAATACATTGTTATCGTCCGCATCTTTGCCTAACGTTGTAACGATTTTGCTTGAAAGCCATTCAGCAACACCCGAATGCGATAGTGCGACTGCAAATGCACCGAGTAGGGCATAACTGAGAGCGATCTTGGCACCACCGCCCAACCCATTATTAAAAGCACTGATTGTGGTGCTGATATCCAAATTACCCAATAAGCCGGCAACAACGGCACTTACCGTAAGAGAAATAACAACACTGACTCTAAATAAGCTAAGTAGCATCATTAAGCTGACTGCAATAACCACTGAATTCATTATTTTTATTTTCCCATTTATATGACGCTACTATTTATGCCCGTGTTTTTTGTATGTGTAAAGGCCGAATTTTGTTGATTTTTTGTCGGGTTACCAATCAATTTTGTAAAACTTGAGCAAAATACAGGGAAATAGGTTGCTTGATGTGATCAAGCTCATATAATGCTTGTTAATTTGAACTTGCTAGCAAATGACTTCGTATTAGGACATTGATAACTAGCATTATGATTAACTTTAGATGGAGATCTAAAATGAGCGTATTAGTAGGTCGTAAAGCCCCTAACTTTAAAGCTGCTGCTGTTCTTGGTAACGGTGAAATTGTTGATAACTTTGATTTAGCTGAAGCAATCAAAGGTAAGCCAGCTGTAATTTTCTTTTACCCACTTGATTTCACTTTTGTATGTCCATCTGAGTTGATCGCATTCGATCATCGTATGGAAGAGTTCACTAAGCGTGGTGTTGAAGTTATCGGTGTTTCTATCGATTCTCAGTTCACTCACAACGCATGGCGTAACACTCCAATCAACGAAGGCGGTATTGGTCCAGTTAAATACACTTTGGTTGCAGACGTTAAACACGAAATTTGCCAAGCATATGACGTTGAGCATCCAGAAGCTGGTGTAGCTTTCCGTGGCTCATTCTTAGTGGACAAAGAAGGTATGGTTCGTCACCAAGTTGTTAACGATCTTCCACTAGGTCGTAACGTAGATGAAATGCTACGTATGATCGACGCCCTACAATTCCACGAAGAGCACGGTGAAGTTTGCCCAGCTGGTTGGAATAAAGGTGAAAAAGGTATGCAAGCAAGCCCTGAAGGTGTTGCAAGCTACCTAGCTGGAAATGCAGAAGAGCTATAATCTAACCATTTAGATTTGTTCCTAGAAGCTGCCATTGGCAGCTTCTTTTGTTTTTAATCTAATTTCTACTTCAATTTCTCTCCATTCAAGTTATTATATTTTTCTTCTATTCAGCAAGTTGGAGAGCCGCATGTCAGACAAGTGTCTACTTGCTAAAGGGACGTTAATTGAAATTCATGCATGGAAAGGGTTATTGGAAACTCAAGATATTGAGGTTGAGTTAAAGGGAGAAGCATTGCTCGGTGCTACTGGTGAGTTTGGACTCGATGCTTCATATGCCGAAGTTTGGGTGAAAAAAGACAAGATTGATCACGCTAGAAATATATTAGATTCAATACAACAGCAAGGTGAATCATGGTGTTGTAGAGAGTGTGGTGAAAAAAATGAGTCTAATTTTGAACTTTGTTGGCAATGTGGCACAGAAGCCCCGGAATAAATTGAATGCAGTATTTCCCTATATTTGTAGATACTCAAAACATCAATGTTCTGGTTGTTGGTGCAGGAGAGGTTGCAGCACGTAAACTCGCATTATTGGTAAGAACTGAAGCCAAGATAACCGTTATCGCAGATAAAATTTGTGATGAAGTTGATGAATTAGTGAAAACACATCAAATTCAACTGAAACATAGGCTTGTGAATGAAGATGACATTGCAGAAATTCAGTTGCTTTATTTAGCTACTGCAGATCGTAAGGTTAATCAGCAGTATGCGGCTTTAGCCACTCAAAATAATATTTTGGTTAATGTTGTTGATAGCCCAGAAGATTGCTCTTTCATTACTCCTGCGATTGTAGATAGAGGGAAGCTACAAATTGCTATCAGCAGTAGCGGGGCTGCCCCTGTAGTTGCAGGATTGATTAGAACTAAAATTGAATCTTGGTTACCTCAATCTGTTTCGCAATTAATCGAGTTCGCTGCAAATACTCGAAGCTCGCTAAAACAAACATTGAATAAAGGTGTTGGTTTAAGGCAGTTTTGGTATCAATTTTTTAATCGAAATGGTTTTGGGTTTAGTGAAGTAACTCCAGATGTTTTTCAACAAACGCTCGAGCAATGTAATGAAGCATTAGGGACTTCGGTCACCAAAATATACTTCATTCAGTCAGAACAAGACATTTCGACGTTGCCAATATCAGTGTTACCTATTTTACAGCAAATAGATGATGTTTATTTTGAAGATGAAGTCCCACAAGAGTTGAATGAACTCATTCGCCGAGACGCTACAAGAAACCGATTAAGGACAAATCAAACATACGATTTTCAATCTGCAAATGTTTTGGTTTATGCAACTTCTTGCAACTTACCAAACACAATCTTCCTAAAATAAAAAACCGCCATAAAAGGCGGTTTTTTATTTGTGGCTATTTAAAATTGATAGTTATACTGAAGTCCATAGTAAATCGCATTCCCGTGTGTGTGAGCCACGGTATTACCCGTTAATGAGCTCGCTTCATCTACACGAGTATTCTGACCTCTAACGAGTGCAACACCCAAATCTACAGTATTGTGATTGTCTAGCTTGTAGCTAACACCACCGGTGTACCAAATTCGATTGGAGTCAGGAATGGAAATTGAAGTGAGTTTATCCACACCTTTATTGTCATAGAGTAGACCACCTCTCACTGTCCATTGGTCATTCAGCATATACGTTGCACCAACAGAATATAACCAAGAATCTTTCCAGTGATATTCCTTAAGCGGTTCGTTTGGAACTTTAGCACCAGCCAATTCACCATCTTCTAATGTGATCTGGTCAAAGTTCTTCCATGTCGTTAATTGAGCTGTGTAGTGGATAGCAAAGCGATTTGTTAATTGGTGGAAGCCACCAATTTGGAAAATATCGGGAAGTGGGATCTCAAGTTTATTGAACACTTTTTGTTGAAGTGATGTTGAATCAAGCTTCTCTAATTGACCATCAACTTTGATATCTGGGCTTTTACGGTAACTGATACCGATGCGGTTATCTTTATTGAATTCATACAATAGGCCTACGATACCGCCGAAACCCCAACCATCGGCATCAACGTAAGCTGCCGTTAGTGGTGTTGTAATGTCAGCACCGACATCTTTAGGTAAGTTACCGATAACACCTTGTCTTACAAGTTTTCCTGAACCATAAATGCTATCAAGTCCTAAGCCGAGGCTTAAATTTTCATTGATACGATATGAAGCACTTGCATTCAATGTAATCGTTTCAACATCAGTCTGCCCGAGAAGGTCAAATGGAAGAGGATGTATTTGACCACCTTTGCGGATGAACGCATCATTGTATCGAGTGGTGATAGGAGTGGTATTTGTTCCAGTACCAAAATTAGTAAAGGCTGCCACACCAAACGCAAATTTATCATTCACAGGGTGTATGTAATAAAAGTTAGGAACAAACTTATTTGCTGCCGCATCACTTAAGTGACCAATCGCTTGCCCTGATATTTCAGACTCGACATCTTTAACTCTGACGTCTGTTTGAACATATGTTAAGCCACCAGACAACGCTGATTTGCTGAATAAAGCCATTGCCGCTGGATTACGTGCGAGAACAGATGCGTTATCCCCAATGGCTGCATCACCTGATAGAGCTCGCCCAATTCCTGTTGCAGATTGGGAGTTAAACTGAAATCCTGAAGCGAATACGTGCCCACTTACTAAAGTTATCGCTACAGCTATACTTGTCTTGTTGAATAGTTTCATATCATTATCCAGTTATTGAAATACTTCTATCAATTACTAAAGGATAGTAAATTTGAACAAAAAGATATTTCTATTTTTTAGCGTAATTCATTGAATATATTTAGAAATGTTTTATCTGATCCAAGTAATATTAGAGGGGCGGTGAAATCCTATCAAGTCAGACCAGTATATTTTTTGTAAATGACAAGTGAAAAAGTAATCAGAATTAAGAGTTACTGAAGTAGTTTAGCCGATATGGTTTTATTTTTTTGTTAAAAAACAATGCATTAAATATCAAGGTGTTTGTTTTTTTTTATAAGCGAAGTTATAAGTATTGTTAATTAATCTTTGTTAATCAGCATAAGTTCAAATGAACTTATGCTGATATCTTATTAATTATAAATGCTTTTTAAATACGTTGAAGTTAGATTTGTTACTTTCGTCTGCTGGGAAAATAAAGCTGACAATCACACCAACGGTTGCTGCAAAAATAAAGGCAGGAAGTAACTCATATAAATCAAAAATACCACCTTCAAGTTGTTTCCAAATGATTACCGTTAATGCGCCTGTTAGGATAGTCGCAATCGCACCTGCTTTACTGTAACCCTTCCAAAATAAAGATAAAATCACTACAGGACCAAATGCTGCACCAAAACCAGCCCAAGCGTAACTGACCAACTCAAGGACATTACTCTCAGGATTTAACGCAATTAATGCTGCAACTACGGCTACAAGAAACACACTTGCACGGCCTATAATCATTAATTCTTTTGAACTTGCACTCGGTTTTAGCCACTTTTTATAAAAGTCTTCAGTAACGACACTAGAGCAAACCAATAACTGTGAATCAATGGTACTCATAATGGCAGACAGAATTGCAGCAATCAGCAATCCACCAATCCAAGGACTAAAAGCAGCTTGAGTAAGATAGATAAATACCGTTTCACTGTTTTCTAATGGAGAGTTTGCAAAATGTACTGCTCCAGCTAAACCGACTGTCAGTGCGCCTAATAATGAAACTATCATCCAGCTCATGCCAATTCGGCGAGAAACGGTTAAATCCTTCGGGTCGCCAATTGCCATAAAGCGAGAAAGAATATGCGGTTGGCCAAAATAGCCTAATCCCCAAGCTAATAATGAAAGCAGACCAATAACAGTCATGTCTTCATGCAGTATAGACAACATACTTGGATCAAGGTTTGACAGGTTTTGTTGATTTTCTGGTTGAGAAAAAATCGCTACGGGAACGATCAGTAATGCAATTAGCATTAGGCAACCTTGGAAAAAGTCTGTCCAACTAACAGCAAAAAAACCACCAATAAAGGTATAAGAAACAATGATAACGCTGCCAATTAATAAGGCGTAAGTGTAATCAAGGCCGAATACTTTCTCGAAAAGAATTGCGCCGCCGACCATGCCTGAGGAGGTATAGAAGGTAAAAAATACCAAAATGGTCAGTGCTGAAATGAGCTTCAAGATACCGCTTTTGTCATTGAAGCGCTTTTCAAAAAAATCAGGTAATGTCAGTGCATTATCAGTAAGTTGGGTATATATACGAAGACGTTTAGCGACAAACAACCAATTTAGCCAAGCACCGACTAATAAGCCAATACCAATCCAAGCTTCACCTAAACCGCCAACATAAACGGCACCAGGTAAACCAAGTAATAACCAGCCAGACATATCAGAAGCGCCAACGCTTAAAGCTGTAACTGCGGGGCCCATTTTTCGACCACCTAAAATATAGTCGTCAACGTTGTCGGTTTTTTTGTAAGCCCAAAAGCCGATTGCGAGCATCGCAATCAAATAGGCTGAAAAGGTAATGAGAATAGGGAGGCTAATGCTCATAGAGTCACTCTTGTAATAGTTATTATTCCAGCACTACATGGTAACAAAAATTTTGCAGGTGTTGGGAAATGATATTTTATGGTTTATGAGAACACTCTAAAAAAATAATCTTTCTCTTTAATTATTATTCATTCGACATGAAAGGAAAGTAGTAATGGCAGTAGATGTTTCCCCAGTTGGGCAAAGAAAAATTACAGAAATAAGACTGAGTGAAATGACCAAGCCAATACCAATGGTAGGTTTACAAGTCTTGGAAATACCTCTTAGTGGTGAGCATTCAGAGGAATCAAAAAAAAGTTTGTCCTACCTTACATCATCAATAGAAACCAGACCTGTAGTTGTTAAATTTTATAGGTATTCAATGACGGGAAGAGAACTTTTATACAGGTTCAATGCAAATATTGAGTTTCAAAGCACAGGTGATAAATGTTGGAATGTCAAAGACACTTCCCAAAGTGGAAAAGGCCTTTTGGGTTGGAATCACTCTAAAGCAATTACATATTTAGAAGCAAAGTTAAACCTTTTACCAGCAAAAAATGTAGCAATTGATGCAGCTTGCGTAGTTTCTACGCTTTTAAATGGTTCAACAAATAGAGTTAAATGCTTGACCGAAGCGGATACAAATTTAAATTTTCGTATATCAAAAAAGAATTATCCTTTAACAACGGTAAAAGCAACTTCTGAAGATGGCTTTAAAGTTGGATACCAAAGAAGTGAAACATGCTATAACGATCACGCTCCAGGAGAGTGCATCCATGATACTAAGTACGCTAGATGGGGCAAAAGTAAAGATTTAGAACTAGAACTTCTACATGAAACACAAAAAACGCCTCTTCTCATTGCTGTATTATCTGGTGATAAATCCACGGTGGAATTGTTAGCACAGAGCGGAGCAAGTACTGGTTTTCAAGATTTTTCAGGAAATACACCATTACATTTTGTTTGTGAACCGGAATATAGAGATATGTGGCAATGCTTAGTTGATGCCAGTAAATATGGTGAGCTGGATGTTAAAAATCAAGAGGGAATAAGTCCGCTACATTTAGCTATAAACAAAGAAAATAATGAGTATGCATTAATGTTGATTCGTGCTGGAGCAGACATTAATTTACCCGATGCTAATGGAGACCGACCTATTCATTTGGCGGTAAGAAAAAATAATACTAACCTTGTTTCTGAGCTGGTTAAAACATGTATGTTAAATGTACAAAATACAAAAGGTTTTTCTCCTTTGTTTTTAGCAATTAACCAAAATAAAACAGCCAATTTTGAGTTAATAGGTAAATTGCTTGAAGCTGGTGCTGATCCTTATGCCATTGTTGAAAACGGAAAGAGTGCTATTTCTGAAGCTGTAGAAAAAAATAACTTACCTTTACTAGAAAAACTGTTGAAGATCAGCTGTGAAAGTAAGACTAAAGAACAAAGCCTAAAATATGCATTAGATATTGCTGAAAAGAAACAAAATCCCAAAATGATGCTTGAGTTGCTTAAGCTTCTAGTCAAGCTTGAAAGTTCGACCACTAAGCTTCAGTCACCACCAGAAAACACTTCTTTAGAAGTATCTTCACAGTCAGAAGGTACCGTAAACAATGAGACTAAAAATCTTGAGTTAGAAGCGGTTGCAAAAAGTTCGTTTTCTGAACGAATATGTGGGCTTTTATGCAGCGCAATAACCGTTGCTGATATGGACGTTATTTCTGAGTGTATCCAGTTAATTAATTCGCCGGTCTTTGATGCCAGCGCCTGTCAGTATTTTAAGGTGTTTGAAGTTGCTTTACTTGTAACGGGCGTTTCTGAAGAAGCTCACTTGAGCATCTTAAAACAAGTTTACTCTATAGAAAAACATGAGAACTTGATAGGTGGAGGTCGAGGTTCAATTATATTCGCTATTACACAAGGGAAAGCCTGTGCGCCTAACCATGTCTTGAAATTTCTTTTTGATTGGGCTACGGAAAAAAGTGATTTCGGAATGCTAAACCATTCTTATGAAAATGAACCCGTACATAGTGTAGTAAACAGAAAATGTAATAGCTCTGTTTTCGCTCTATTTTTAAACACATATCATGACGTTAAAATTAAGGCCGACTCTGTTAATAGTTGTACTTATGCAGAAGAAACTGGCGGAATGGAAGGTAAAAATATGACGACGTTGAGAGTAACTCGAGGAAAAGGTGAGCCGACTCGTCAAGAAAATACGAGTGGTTTATCTGAGTTTTAATGAGTCTAGTGAGTGTTCCCAATAACAACAGTCTGAGTTATTAATTTTTTATTGGAATTACTATGGCACAACAATCACAGCTAGGATCTAGCTCTATACATTTCCGTGTTTATCAGCATTATGCTCCTCTCGAATTTACAAAAGTACAATGTCTAGAGGTTACTCCTGCAGAAGCTGGGCAAGAAAAGATGTGTCACTCTCTTATATTACCGCCATTCAAGAGCCTAGAGAAGTCGTCGTGAATTTTCACTGCTTTAGTGCATCATCGTCTCCAACTGAAAAACAATTTCAAGCAATTTTGACATTTGTACCTAATGAAAAACGCTGTTGGAAAATTACTTTTAAAGATAAGTCATCTGAAAGTTTACCAATGGTTAAGTCTATAGAAACTAAATTGAATTTGCTTAATTTTGGAAGCCACTTTGTGCAAGCTATTTTGAAAGGGAGTGCGACAGAAATTCAAAATTTTATAGACATTGGAGTCAACGTAAATTGTGTCATCTCAAATGATAATTTTACTGTTACATTAAAAGAAGCCAAAAAAGATCATGGATTTGCAATTTCTCATAGATTCAAACCAAATATGCAGTGTGACTGTTTCTCTTGGGCATCGGGGGATTTAAACCATAACCCGGAACAATGCAAAAATGGTGAAAAGCATGCAAGGTGGGGTAATAAGTTTAACCTAGAATACGAAAAGCTTGTTGAGGAGAGGTTGACGCCTTTGCATATTGCGATTTTAACGGGGCGAAAGTTGATTGTACTCAAGTTAATTAAAGCTGGCGCTAGACCCAACATAAAAGATATAAATGGCAAAACAGCATTACATACGTTAGCTGAAAACAGCTCTACAGAGTTTCATGATGAAGTCATTAGTTCATGCAAAGATAGAGATATCGATATTAGGGATGGGGAAGGAAATACAGCTTTACATATTGCGATTAACAGAGGAAATAAGGTACTTACTGAAAAACTTATTGGAGTAGAAGCCAGCTTAAATTTAGTCAATAATGAAGGCTTTACACCTTTAATGCTTGCGGCCGCTAAACAGGATGTAGATATTTTGAAATTGCTTTTAGATCATGTTGATGTCGATCAACAAGTTGAATCTAGGGGGAATGCGCTCAGTGTTGCTGTTGAATACAGCAAAAAAGGACAACACAGGGTCGTTGATTTGCTTCTTGAGAAAGGAGCAGATCCTTTCGCAGGCAAAAATTTGTCTAAGAGCGCAATTCGTATGGCTGCTTTTAATAATGAGCTAGAACTCTTGAAAAAAATAATAGCGGCGAAGACTGAAGCAACGGACGAGGACAAAAAAGCTCACTTCAAATCGGCGTTTGAAGCTGCTGTTCTTATAAAAGAAATTAAACTCGTTAAGGAGCTTGTTACACAGTTGGGAGATACTTTTTTTGATGAACATATACTTGATATTTTAAGTGTTGTAACTTCTAAACAAGATCTTGATTCAGTTAGGCAACGTGTAATTTCTAGGGGGTACGCACTATGTATTGCTGCTGAACACAGCAAGGCAGGAGAACACGGTGTTGTTGATTTACTTCTTGAAAAAGAGGCTGATCCTTTTACTATTGAAGACTTGCGCTCATAGCGCAATCCGTATGGCTGTCATTAAAAAAGATTTAGGATTATTGAAAAAATTAATAGCAGCTAAGAGTGACGCTAGTGTTGAATTAAGGAAAGAACATTTTAAAGTCGCATTTGCTGCTGCTATTGAAGGTAACGAGCTTTCGTTTGTCAAAGAGCTTCTTGCTCAGTGGGATGATACTTTTTTTGATGAAAATGTACTCGATATTTTAGGTGTTGCAATTTCAAGCAGTGATGTTGAGTTAGTAGAAAAATGTGTAGTATCTATTCAACGACAAAACGCAGAAATAGAACTCAAAGAGGCATCACCGGACATTTCCAGTAGCATTGATGAAAAAACAGAAACTATAGATGATAGTAAAGAAACTCATACGGAGAAACAAAACAAAAAAGAACGACTTGAAATTTCAAGAGAGGTGCTTGAAAAAGCGATAGCGTTAAATTGTGGAGAGCGAATTCAAACAAAAGTATTAGAACTGCTTTTTTCTGTGGTCAATGGCGATTCTGTCGAATCAAGCCAACTTTTAGCTTTTGCTATCCCAATAGTTAACTCAAAAGAGCGTGAGTATATTTTACGTTTCTTGTTAAATGTTGCTCTAAAAAACAGAGATAAAAAAATGCTAGATGCTGCGATAGATAGCAAGAAACCAAAAAAATCAACGATATTGAAATGCAGCAAAGTAATACAAGAGCTTTTTCAACATCACTATTTCAATATTTGCAATGCAAAAGAAGATGACATAATTAAAGCGTCTATATCAGAATGGGATGAATTGAGTGAAGTTCTAGGAGGGGCGGGTGTTGTTGAAGTTAGCCTTAGCAGTAATTCAGTTTTTCAGGCTGGAGAAAAAGAAATTCAACGCAAGAAATCACCGCCCAAAGTTGGACCGCAGCTAGCAGATGACCTTTCTGATGATGAAGGTAACGAAGAACTATAAAATTTTTCTTGTTAGCAAAAAAAGCTTTTTTTCAAGATTTAAATGGAAGAATTAATAGTATCTACTTGAAAAAGATACTATTAAGTTCAACGGCCGCATACAAATAGTAGGTATTGATGACTATCTACACCGATTAAAACATATGTCTTTCAAGTCCTGTTTTATCCAGAATCATGGTAGAAATTTCTTCAACCGAATGATTGGTTGTATTGATAAACGGAATTTTTTCTTTCTTATACAGCATTTCAACTTCTTTCACCTCAATACGACATTGGCGCAGTGAAGCATAGCGGCTATTACTTAAACGTCCTTGACGAATTTCATGCAGTCGCTGCGGATCGATTGTTAAACCAAACAGTTTCTTTTTATTTCTTTTTAATGCTTCTGGGAGTTTTAGGTTATCCATGTCGTCTTCAACAAATGGGTAGTTTGCCGCTTTGACTCCAAACTGCATTGAAAGATACAAACTTGATGGTGTTTTACCGCAACGAGAAACACCCAGCAGGATAATATCGGCTTTATCCATATGCTTTAGTGTTTGTCCATCATCATTATCCATCGAATAATTAATGGCATCGATGCGGTTTTCATAACTGGCATTTTCTTTACCGTGAGTTCGATGAAGTTTTGGTGATGCTTGCATACCAAGTTGCTCTTCAAGCGGTGCCACAAAAGTATTTAAAAAGTCATAACCAGCGCCTTTACTACTGGTAACAATTTCACGAATTTCTGATTTTACGATGGAATGGAATATTAATGGCTGAACACCTGTTGTAATAAAACAATCATCTATTTGTTGCTTAACTGCGTTCGCTTTTGATGTTGTCTCCACAAATGGGATTGTAACTTGTTCAAATTCAATAGGAAATTGAGAAAGAACTGCATGACCAAATACCTCTGCGGTAATTGCTGTTCCATCAGAAATAAAGAATACTTTAGGTGCCATAACTGCCTCTTGTAGTAATAAAATTACAAATAAAATTATAGATTTACGCCTGTTGTGACGGAGTGTAGAATGCCTCCGAGCGAATGTGAAGGACTTGTTTCATTCGCTTATATTAATTCCGATAGCAGTGTGCTTTGTTTCAAATATCGAACAAACTGCTATCGGAATTAATATAAATATTTGCGGAGATAGAACTGTGCAACAATATGTACTCTGGTATCAGGAATTAGGCATGGGCGACGTCAACACGGTTGGCGGTAAAAATGCATCTTTAGGTGAAATGATCAGCAATTTATCTAATGCTGGTGTACAAGTACCTGGTGGGTTCGCAACAACTTCTCATGCTTTTAATGAGTTTCTTGAGCAAAGTGGCGTTAACCAGAAGATTTATGACATCCTAGACACCTTGGATGTAGATGATGTAAATCAACTTGCTAAAGTTGGTGCACAGATCAGACAGTGGGTTATCGACACACCTTTCCAACCTGAATTAGAACAAGCGATCCGCGAATCATACGAGAAGTTATCGTCTGAGACTCAAGACGCTTCTTTTGCCGTTCGTTCATCAGCGACAGCTGAAGATATGCCGGATGCGTCTTTCGCAGGTCAGCAGGAAACTTTCTTAAACGTAAAAGGTTTTGATGCAGTTCTCGTTGCTATCAAACACGTTTACGCTTCTTTATTTAACGATCGTGCGATTTCTTACCGTGTTCATCAAGGTTACGACCACCGTGGTGTTGCGCTTTCTGCTGGTATTCAGCGCATGGTTCGTTCTGATAAAGCGGCATCTGGTGTAATGTTCACTATGGATACTGAGTCAGGTAACAATGACGTTGTATTCATCACTTCATCATTTGGTCTGGGTGAAATGGTGGTGCAGGGTGCAGTGAATCCTGATGAGTTTTACGTACACAAACCAATCTTAACTGAAGGTCATCAAGCTGTAGTTCGTCGTAATATCGGCAGTAAGCTAATACAGATGGTGTACTCAGATGATTCAAGCCACGGTAAGCAAGTTAAAATTGAAGATGTTGAGGCTGAAAAGCGTCGTCAGTTTTCTGTAACTGATGCAGAAGTGATGGAGCTTGCTAAGCAAGCTATGATCATCGAAAAGCATTACGGTCGTCCAATGGACATCGAATGGGCGAAAGATGGCAACGATGGCAAACTTTACATTGTTCAAGCTCGTCCAGAGACAGTTCGCAGCCGTGAAGATGTACAGCTAATCGAACGTTATCACCTAAAAACAAAAGGTGATGTACTGAGCGAAGGCCGTGCAATTGGTCATAAAATTGGTACTGGTGTTGCTAAAGTATTAGGTTCGATTGATGAAATGGATCAAATCCAGCCGGGTGATGTACTAGTAACTGATATGACGGATCCTGATTGGGAACCAATCATGAAACGTGCAAGCGCTATCGTTACTAACCGTGGTGGCCGTACTTGTCACGCTGCAATTATTGCTCGTGAATTGGGTGTGCCAGCTGTTGTAGGTTGTGGAAATGTGACTGACCTAATTAAAACAGGTCAAGAAGTTACGGTTTCTTGTGCAGAAGGCGACACTGGATTCATTTATGAAGGTAAGCAAGAGTTTGATGTGGTGACTAACCGTGTTGACACGCTACCTGATTTACCGATGAAAATCATGATGAACGTGGGTAACCCAGATCGTGCATTCGACTTTGCTCGCTTGCCGAATGAAGGTGTTGGTCTTGCTCGCTTAGAGTTCATCATTAACCGTATGATCGGCATTCATCCTAAAGCATTGCTTGAGTTCAACCAGCAAGATGCTGAGCTGCAACAAGAAATCCACGAGATGATTGCTGGTTATGACTCTCCAGTTGAATATTACATTGCACGCCTTGTTGAAGGCATCGCAACGATTGGCTGTGCTTTCTATCCAAAGAAAGTAATTGTTCGTATGTCTGATTTTAAGTCAAATGAATACGCTAACCTTGTGGGTGGCGATCGTTATGAACCTGAAGAAGAGAACCCAATGTTGGGTTTCCGTGGTGCAAGCCGCTATATCTCTGAATCGTTCCGTGATTGTTTTGCTCTTGAGTGTGAAGCTATCAAACGTGTTCGTAATGAAATGGGTTTGAAGAACGTAGAAATCATGATCCCATTTGTTCGTACGCTTGAAGAAGCTGCTCAAGTTATAGAACTTCTGAAAGAGGAAGGTTTAGAACGTGGTAAAGATGGATTACGTGTCATTATGATGTGTGAGCTTCCATCTAACGCACTAATGGCTGATGAGTTCTTAGAGTACTTCGATGGCTTCTCCATTGGCTCAAATGACTTAACTCAGCTTTCACTGGGTCTAGATCGCGATTCAGGTATCATCAGTCACTTGTTTGATGAGCGTGATCCAGCCGTTAAAAAGCTTCTTGCAATGGCGATTCAGTCAGCTAAGAAGAAGGGTGCTTATGTTGGTATTTGTGGTCAAGGTCCATCAGACCACGCTGACTTTGCGGCTTGGTTAGTTGAGCAAGGTATTGATACTGTATCGCTAAACCCTGATACAGTCATAGACACTTGGTTATACTTAGCTGAAGAGCACGCATAACTAGCGATTAAATCAGATATAAAAACGCCAGCTTGATTAATCGACTGGCGTTTTTTATGGTTTTAGAGGACTAATGCTGAGTGAAACCTATTCCCTCGATAAGTTCTGACATTGCTTGATCATTTAACCCTTGAATATCAAAGCTTGTTAATGATTTTGCCTTACATACTTGATCATTACGAGTAACCAAGGTGAGTTGATTTCCTAAGTCACTCGTCGGTGCATAGCGCTGGACTTGAGTTGGAACATTAATCTTAATGACTCGTTCCCCGCCAGTTGTATATGAGCTCCAACCATTAAACTTTAGTTGATTGAAGTGAGGAGTAATCTCTCTCGTTTCTAAATTGTATGAATAAATTCGAAATGTATTATCTGGGTTTGCCACAAGATAATAATAACTTTTAACTAAAAGGGAGGAACCACGATAGCCATATTCTCTATGGACAATTAAACCTCCAGCGGGTAAGGCTGATCTTTGTCCATTTCTTTTAGGAAAGTGATAGACATTGTCCCAATTGTTAAGTCTATTGCGATCATAATCTTTGACTATAGTTCCGTAAGTACAGTTACCACTACAACCTGCTAAATAAAAATATTCAGCAACACTGCATGTTTCGCTAGATAAATAAATAAACGAATTGTCATCTGTTGATGGTGTAACAGGACTAATTTGTAAATCGTAGCCAACGGCTAAATTAGAAAACTCAAAATATGGTGCACTTTGAATACGTTGTGACCATGTATTCGAAATATTATTGTCATTCATAAATAGAGTATCAGCATCAATATCTTCTATTGAGTACCTTCGACCTTCAACAATCAACTGGAACTGAGGGTTTTCTTGATTGATTAAGGTAATTTTCTGATTATTATTGGATGATCGTAGATCAAAACTCTTACTTAAGTTGTTTACCCAGCCATCACCAACTAAAACTTCTCTTATTTCACTAAAAGCAGAAAAATCATTAATAGCTGTAAAGGTTTGCTGAGCCTCTGAGGCATAAGTATTTAACATTACTGTTTGCCCATTACTTGAATCTGAAGTTTCACCATCATAGGAAAGTGTATTTGGAAGAGAGCTTAGTGTATTAACCCCAATTAAAGCCTGATCATAATGAAAGAATCCAAAATAAATGGATTTACTTGCATTTCTCTTGTGCTCAGCCAGCCTTGTGTTGTTTGTAATAATACTAAAACAACCGATAGAAAATGAGTTAGCACATAAGCTGCCAAATAGAGAGGTGCCTGGTAAAAGTAATACTGTTGTGTTTTGAATACTTGGGTCATATTCGGTGACTGTCTGGTTTTCTGTTTTAAAATTATCTTGTACTACTTCATTAACCAGATTGGCTAGTCTTTGATGTTGTAAAAATAAACTTGTAATCATGACGTCACGATGACTCATTTGTTCATCAATAATCCATTGCTGAGCAAAATCGAAATTTGATGCCAGTACTTGGGCAATATGATTTGCGACTTTTTGCATGTGATCTGCTTCATCGAATTCTATTGACTCCGGAGAAAATTTTTCTTGAGCACTGATGTAATCGTGACTAAATGGAGTATCAATCAGCATTTTACGTTGCAGGTTTTCCTCTGCTTTTTGTTTGCCATCTCCCATCCACATTTGAAAAAAATGCATTGTGGTTAATGGACTAATCATTTTTGAGCCAGATGGAGCGACCAATGTAAAGGGAGCGCTAATCGGCTGGTTGCTATCAACATCAATGGAGTCAGCGGAAATTTCTGCAACTAACGGACACTGTTTAACCGATTCGGCAAGAGCTAAAGGAAATGAAAATTGGCTTTGTGTATTCGAGTAGGTGGAAAGTTCGTTTTCTTCACAAGCCCAGGATTCATTACAGTCAAAACAGACTTTGGCATTTTCTATTCTATCATTTATCACTAGGCCAGAATAATAAATACTGTTTTGATGATTTTCATTATCACAGCCAGTGAGAGCGAAAATTACAACAATCCATGTAGATAAATACTTCATTGATTACAACCTTAAAGTAACGACAGATTACATCGAGTATAGTCGTAAATGAAGTAAGTCAAATGTTGTGGAAAAATTACTGCTAGATAATCTCAGCTCACCTAGGCTTGAAATATTAATATGGAGAAGAGTGCGTTAAAAAGTGCTTGTGGCACTTTTTAACGCAAACAAGAGAGCTAAAGCGCCCAGTTGATAGAAGCACCTGCAATTGGTTTAGACCAATCATCACCGCTAGACATAGATAATGTAGCTTTGAGAGAGACAAACTTAGTTGCGTTACCAACAAGGCCAAGTGCTAATGCACTTTCGTTATTGTAATAACCGGCACCAACAGAAAGCACCATATCAGTTTGAGCTTGTGTAGTTGCCATCGAGCCGACTGCAACACTCGCTGCGATAGCACCATCTAGACGTTTTAATTGGCTATAAATATCTTGCACTTGGAAGTCGATTTTATCTAGGCGATTAGTATTGCCTTGAATCAGTGCCGAGTTATTGGTTTCTTCTGTTTGAAGTTGACCTATATTATTGCTGTTTTGTGTTATGCCACCCATAGCAGTGTCAATTCTGCCACTTTCCACCTGTTCAGCAGCTTCACTACGTTGTGTTTCAGTGCTGATGTCTGCTTTGTTTTGATTAGTACTCTTTGCGTTAGCTGTAATCGCCGTTCTATCTTGCGCTTCGTTAGCTTGAGTATCAGTAATGGCTGTTTTGTTTGAAGCAACTTGTTGTGAGTTCGCACCGATGGCATTTTTATTTGAGGCTATGCCAGCTGTGTTAGTGCTGATATCAGCAGTGTTGGTCGTAATACTTGTAGAATTGGTATCGATTTTGGTGCCGTTTGCAGAAATTTGAGAGCTATTTTCTGAAACCTTTGTTGTATTAGCACTAATACTGTCACGGTTTTTAGTAATGTCGGACCGATTCACACCTATTCTTTCAGAGTTATTGCTTGCAGATTTGGCTACCGTTGATATCTCTTGTGAATTCTTAGCTCCTTGCTCTGCATTCGATTTTACTCCGGCTTTATTCGCAGCAATGTCTGAGGCATTTGCATCAATATTGGTAGAGTTTTTGCCAACGTTATAAGAGTTAACATCTATGCTATGCCCATTTTTTGCGATATTTTTGTTCGCATTTTGAAGGTCAAGTGTGTTTTTACCTGTGCGTGCTGTGTTGTAACTAATGCGACCAAAATTGTCATTAATTTCCTTGGTATGTTTAGTTATCCTATCAGCGTTCTGGATCATGCCGGTTGAGTTGGTTTCAATCTGATCTTTATTTTGAGCAATTGACTTTCCATTCTTCACATTACTTTCAGCATTTTTGATTATTAGATTACCGTTCGCATTAATTTCTCTGTGATTAGCTGAAATGTTATCTTGATTAGTCGTAATGCTTTTATGGTTATGAGCTATGTAAGCACCATTTGTTTCAATGCCTGTGGTGTTTTTATTAATTTGTTGTTTGTTATTCAATACATTCTTAGCGTTATGATCGATAAGTCTTGTATTAACACCAATATCTTCATTATTAAGGCCTATGTTGTAACCATTTGTGTTTATGTTGCTTTTATTGGTTTTTATATCGTTATAATTTGCTTTATTGTAATGCCTGTTCCTACTAATACGGGTGGCATTCGAAGCAATGCTGGTTTTATTTGTATTTATTTTTTTTAAATTAGAATAGGGATTTACGTTAGCAGCCCCTGCGCTAAATGCGACTGTACCAATAATGGTTGAAAGAACAATAGAGATTAAAGACTTTTGCATGTGGGTACCTTATTAATATTAAATAAAAATAATTCGGTGCTTCAAAGCCTTTCCCTTCAGTAGCACTTCAGTGACTCTTAACTGATTCGAAAAGCAGATTGAAAGAGTATTAAGATGCAATTGCTTTAAAGCACTGAAAGTTATTAAGTGAGGCGGAGGGTGACTAATATAATCGAATTACCAAGATTTCATTTATTAAGCTTAAAATCTGCAAATAACTCTGCAAAAACAGTTGTTCTCAATTAATTAGAAACTACCAAAGCTCACTTTTAAAACTAAAAATCCTGATGCATGTTTTATATAATTTATTATCAAATATGAAAGATCTTTATGTTATTTCATAAGCAGTTTCTTGATATAAAACAAGCTGCATAGCTCGAAATTTGAATTAGTATCTGTGCTGTAGAGGTGTGCTTACGCAGAGTTTAAGTTGATTTACCAATAAAAGAGATTGCTCAATGTACAGTCAGGATTTAGTGGTGCTCCAACAGGATCGGACATAAAATCTAGAAATTCATTTTGATATTTGGGGTTAACATTCTCCAAAACAGCTTTTTTGAAGCTTGCTCTGTGCTCTTCTGAAATACTGGTAGGATGATAAATACCTTTTTCAAATATTTTATCGAACTGCTATAAATATCGGCAGGCTATTGCTTTATTATTAATAGCCCGACTCAGATATTGAGAACTACTCGCTGTAAAAGTCGAATTAGGCTATTTAAATATGTACTTGAGCATAACTCTAACATTACTTGATTTGGTGATGCTCCGAAAATTTGTGTTTGAGACGCAGCTGTCGCTATTTCAGATGAGGCCATTGATGCGCTAAGTAAAAAATAAAAACATACTTCACCTTAGAGGGTGGATTGCGCAATATTTGCTCTAATTAAGTAACTTTAATATGCTGGTCAAAACCATTTAAGTTATTTAACCTTTAAGGTCTACTTTCATGCCACAAAATACTCTTTCAAATGAGTTCTTGAGCACCCTGAATACCCATAAAGTCGAAAATCAACCAAGATGGAATAAATTCAATCTCTTTAAAGCCGATAAGCCATTGCAGTTTTGGTTAAGAAAGTTTGATGGAAACTGGGCTGAAGATAGGCTGATCAACCTTGGAAAGTTCTATGGCGATCAAGGTGTCGAGGAGGGGGAGTTAGCCAATAATTACCCTCCTGAATTCGTTTCTCATGATCGTAACGGTCATCGAATTGATACAGTGTCGTATCACCCTTCTTATCATCGATTAATGGACTTTGCGGTTTCAAACCAGATCCCTTCTTTACCTTGGCAAGAAAACAAACAAGGTGCGCATGTGATCAGGGCGGTGATGGAATATCTGCATATGCAGGCTGATGCGGGTTCTGGTTGCCCTTTAACAATGACATTTGCCGCAGTTGCAGCGCTGAAACATAGCCCCAAAATTGCTCAAGAATGGCTCCCCAAAATTACTGCTGATCGATATGATGGTGAGGATAAACCTTACTATGAAAAGCAAGGCGTCACTATTGGAATGGCGATGACAGAAAAGCAGGGTGGCTCTGATGTTAGGGCAAATACAACATACGCAGAACCTATTTCTAAAGCCGGTAATGGCGAGGTATATCGAATTGTTGGGCATAAATGGTTTTGCTCTGCACCCATGTCAGATGGCTTTTTAGTACTTGCACAAGCTGAACGTGGCCTATCGTGTTTTCTTATGCCGCGTTGGACTCCAGAAGGGCAGAAGAATCATTTTCAAATTCAGCGCTTGAAAAGTAAACTCGGGAATAAATCTAATGCTTCTTCAGAAATTGAATTTCGAGGCGCATCTGCTTGGCTTATCGGTGAAGAAGGAAAAGGGGTAAGAACGATCATTGATATGGTGTCTCTTACTCGCTTTGATTGCATGGTTGGCTCTTCAGCCTTGATGAGAAGTGCATTATTCCATGCTTTGAATTTTACTTCGCAACGAAATGCTTTCGGTAAAAAGTTGATTGATCAACCGCTGATGAAAAATGTCCTTGCCGATTTAGCACTAGAATCAGAGGCGGTATTAGCTTTGTCGATGCGAGTGGCACACGCTCTTGATAATCGAGAGAATGAGTCAGAAAAGCAGTTCACACGTATAGTGACGGCTATAGGTAAATATTGGATTTGTAAACGAGCCCCTCACTTTATTTATGAAGCTATGGAGTCGATTGGTGGTATTGGTTACGTAGAAAGTAATTTTTTACCTCGTTTGTATCGTGAAGCGCCTGTTAATGCAATATGGGAAGGCTCTGGTAATGTTCAATGTTTAGATTTACTGAGAGTAATGCTTAAAGAGCCTGAAACCATAGAAAGCATGCTAAAAGAACTGAGTAGTCAGCAAGGAATATATGAAAAATATGATCAATTTCTCGACCAAACAGTACGACTTTTAGCTGTATCAGAAAATATCGAGTTCCGCCTTAGAATTATTGTTGATCACCTTGCGAAAGCCATAATCGCATCGACATTAATTAAGTATGGTGAAGCTCAAGTCGCTGAAGTTTATTGTGAGGAAAAGCTATTTCGAAATGGTGAAAGTATTGGCACCTTTTCATCAGATAAATGGGTAGATTATTTAATTGCAAGGTCGGCATGCCAGTTAATCGTATCGTAAAGACTGAGCGTTAACGGTAATGGATTGGAGTGAGGATCTTTAAGAAATCTGGTAACTATATCTTGATACTGAGGGAGTATAAGCCTATTAATTAATGTTTTTAGCTTTTCTCTATCACTAGTTTCTAATATATGCAGTATTCCAAATAAATATTTTTCAGCCGCTCTGGGCACGTTGCGTCTCTGTTCAAGAGCGGTAATAGCTCCCACGAAATCCTTTTGTCCCAAACTTTTTCTCAATTGGTTGAATATTTTTCTGAAGTCGATGGACGTTGCATATAAAATGGTCATTAGCAGTGCATATTCGTCTTTCGCTTTTAATCGTTCCCTGTTCAGCCCGCCCCCTTCAAATTCGAGGCACTGAAGGCGTAGTGGCATGAAATGCAAGGTTCCACAAGGGGAACCGTAATACTTCTGTGAAATGTGGCCTTTCCCATGAGGAATTTTGCACAAAGAATGCAAATCGATGAATTGCAGAGATACATGTTGTAAACGTTGTATATGTCCCCTCGGTGCGATAGTTTCTTCACTAATTAGCAAGTTTTCACACTTGATATCGCGTAAGTAGTAACCCAGCTTATTAATTATCGCTAAATCTCGGCAGCACTGCTGAAATGTTTGTAAGCTGATAGTTACTGGAGCTTGGCAAAAATTATATAAATTATTACCACCTCTTGCGGTAACCAATTCTCCTTTTTTTATTAATATTCCTGATAATCCTAGTGTAATAGAAGATATCTTTAGCCTGTTAGAAGCTACATCATCAAATAGTTGCCTAAGCATGTTACGTAGTTTGATATAATCTTTTTCTGTGAAATTCTCCTTGTTTTCGGTACTTACAGAAACAAACTTTAATGTTCTCTCATCAGCACATTGAATTTTTTTATAGGCGCCTTTCATTTTTTTCTGTTCATCTTCTGAAGGGCGCTTAACAGGAACAACCAGAGTAGGGTATGTTTTGGTTAAATCGGTGACATAAAGATACGGTTTTCCTTCACTTTTCCTTTTCTGGTCAGAATGTAAGTGTACGAGTAATTTTTCGTGCTTTTGAGCCTCAAAATCAACGCCTTTAATTTTGCTAAATAAACTCTCACGCCGTTCTACTTCTGCTTTTAGCACTTCATCTGGATAAAGTTGTTTTGCTGTTTTTGAGCGTACTTTTCCGTATCTGAAATCTTGAAGAGATGCTAGGGCTTGTGATGCTCTTCTGGAATGTTGTCGATACTCTTCTTTAGATAACTTGGCTCCTTCGTTACTCAGTAATGATAAAGATTCATAGAGTTCCTGCCTGACTATTGGCCATGATTCTTCAGGATGAAGTACAAATTTAAACTGAGCTATTATTTTTTGGAGCTGTTGTTCAGAGTTTAAGACTTTGCGAGCTAATATCAACATTTCAAGACCGAACTGAGAAGTACACAATTTTTTAAGTACCTCTACGGCTTGTTCGGTAGAAAAGTTAAGTAAGCAAGGGCCAACATAATCTTTATTTACTAATTTCATATAGTCCGAAAGCCGTGAGCTATCTAATAAAAGAATTAATTCCTTAGTTGGTAACCTATCCTGAGTGCCCTTCCAGTAGTCAGTTTGGTCCTGAGAAAGAAAATCAGTCCAAAGGTGAATTTGTTTTGCTGGAAGCTGTTGAGCAATCAGCTCCCAATTGCTCCATCTAAGCTTTCGGTTAAACTGCATAACGACCCTAGATGGTAGAGTATGTATTAGGTCAGGGCGCTTACCAAGAAGTTTTATGGCCTCGTCCTCACTAACAAAAATCGTTAATTGGAATTTAGTTTCGTCATCAACATGTGGGTTTTCAAAAAAGTTTATTGCTTTAGGTAGATTAAAATCGTTAGGTTTTCTAAAAAGGTGATGCATACAAATATCTGGTAGGCGATTTAGATGTTGCGCCTGCACCTCAGGAGTCTGAGAGATATGTGGTTTAACTGTTTTCAATAATTCAATGCGAGCACCTTGTTCTTGATGTCGATAGAATTCTTGTAAAATGCTTGGGCTTAAATTGTTTGCGAGTATAAGTAAAGCTCCTTTAGAGTTTTGCCGCATTTGAAATAAAAATTTACGCTTACCACTTTCAGGAATCGAAGAACACAATAAGCGGTTACCAAACCGAACTTGAACCTCTGGAGAAGCTTGGTCAAGCTTTTGTGTAATTGACTGAAAGAGCGAGTCCCTAAGTGATGAATCTTGAAGCTCATAAACTTTGGCAACTGCTGCACCGGGCAGTTCTAAAATTAAGCTCACAAAACAGTCAATGTTTATGGCCCGTATTCCATTGATTAACTGCTGCGAGTCAGTAACGGTTTTACTTGAACATAGTAAGTCTGAAATTCGTCTAATTGTGAGAGATTCTGGTGATCGAGGCCGAATTGGATTGGGAGCTTTAATCAGATCGTAAATTTGGTCTGGCTGCATATAGTCGAACAGCCTAACTAAGGCGCTATCGGTCGCTATTGATAAAAAACCCTCCAAATCACCTAATGGAAGCTCAAGTAACTTATAACCAAGTTTTGAAATGATGTAATCACTATGTTGTGCTAGCCCTCTAACTCTCAAGCGTGAAAGTGTTGCTAATGGTTCAAGCTGGTCACCTTTTGATGATGAATAGATGATTAAGTCGATATCCTCTTTATTTAAAGCAGTAAAACCAGCAGAGATAGCTTCATGTTGTGCTTTACAGTTAGATGCTTCATTTCCTACCTCATAACTTAATGCTTCATTTAAATACTGCAAACTTACGAATTCATTTCGGGGGAGTGGCCAAAAGCGAATAAATGATTGTGGTGGTAGGTAGTAACCACATTCTATTCCCGCTCTAAATACCAATAAGGTTTTTAGTAACTGTGGGTGGGCGTGATCAAAAACAGTCTTAAGTGAATCGGAGTCAAAGACAGATAGCATTAAGCTCAGTTGAGGGTGATTCAGTACATCTTCATGTGTTTTCTCTGACTCTAATCCCCAAGTCATTTTTAAGAAGTCTTTAGGGAGGATGACTTTATGAAATTTTATAAATTGTTGTGGTGGCAATTGATACAAAAATGCACTAAAAAACTTTGAATAGAACCAATCCAGTGTAGGGTTTTTCGAGTAACTATCAACCAACATATCGATCAAAAGTGATAAGAGTACATTTGGTATATCTACAAGCTGGTGGGTTAATGTTATGTCGTTGATATCGCAAGTGTCCCAATTATGTATCTTCAAAAATATAGAAAAAATATTGAACAATTCGTTTACTGATAATTTTGAGAAGATGCCCTGTTTTAATCTACGCCCAGCTTCGTGATCATCTCCAATCATTCTTCTATATTCATTATTTTCAACCAATAATTCGAGAAATACATTTTTGTGTTGTTCAGGTAAGTTTTGAAAGTCCTCAACTGAAATTTTTAAGAGTTCAGTCACAGCCCTGTAGCTCGCTATCGACATAAAACTTCTAAAATGTTCAATAGGAAGTTTAAACAATTGCGATTGGCATGAGACTGCAATTTGAGCTGAATGCTTCTCGATACATTCAGCTTTCAATTGAATCAATGTCGATAAAGGCCAAAAATCAAGGTCATGCAATGAGGTGTCTATTAGCGCACGCATATCTTCTTCGGAGACATCAGAGAAACTGTTTTGTAATTTTTGAGAAAGTATCGGATCAAGACTTCGTGATTTTAAAGCTGTTGTTAATGATGATTTTGGGTTTTTCAAACGGTTATATTCTTTGAGGTCACTTTCTTTTTGTTTTTCATTTGGGAAACAAATGGTTAGTCTCCCATTTGGCTGGTTGCTCAGAGAATCAACGACTAACACTTCCTCAAAAAGTTCATTGTCATCATCTGTTGATTTGAAATCACATTCAACCGTAGTCGCTGATTTTTTATCACTAGACGGTGGAACGATATCCCTCACAGGTTTTGGAGGACGGACTTTTCCTTGCTCAAGCATCAGTCGAACAGTTATACATGGCTGTAACAAGTGATTAGGTAAAACGTTAAATAACTCAATAATCTTGTCTAATGGCATATAACTCAGCAGCATCATTAATTGATTTGATCTTTGAACGTCTCTAACAGTGGTTATTTTTTTTGGGTTCCAAAGTACTGATTGCCAATCTAATGGGTTAAGTCCTGCATGTAGGTGGTGACTTTGGGGTAAGGGAAGCTTGTTTAAAAGTTGCCGTAAAACAGCATTAGTAAATAGTTTTGGAAGTTCATTAGTTCGCTTATACATACCTACAAGTGCTTTGGATAGTGCGTCCAGCTTCTCAGGGGGGAGCGAACAAACACAGCCTATAAGCTTCGTAATAAAAGCATCAGACTCAGGAAATGCTGAAACATGCTCTAACAGCTCAATGATATCTTCAGGAGGAAGCTCTGATAGGGTTTGAATTTGAGTTCCTCTTTCTAGATTTCTACACATCAGATAGTTACATTTTACTTTAGAAGGTGTCTCTTTATGAGTAATGACTGCGTTGAAAACTAGCTTTTGTTCAGGGGACAAGGTTTCATAGCTTGTAACTTTTTGGAACTTTCCAAATGCAAAAGCTACGACATCTTTGATATGAATTGAGTCCTCGACAAACTTAATTCGATAGGTGTTGTTTAATTCTATTTTTGCACCATCTTTGGTATTGCAATCTTCCATTCTAAAACGAGACATCGCAGTACTATCTGGCGTGATGTGAGCAAAACTGGTAGCCAAAACGAAGGACTTTTATACCTTGATTACATCTGACAACTCATTATTACGGAAATTATTTTGCTGAACAATGATATCTAAAGCAACTTTAATCTTACTGATCTTTTGCTCTTATATTAAGTTAAAAAGCACAGAAATGGCTTTTTATTGAGATCTTAACATCTCAAAAACTTATGGCTAAGTACTAAACTTTGACCATTAAGCCAAAAAAGAATATAGATAGATTCCAAACTAATATAATAAGTTTGTCCTATCTTGATCAAAGTCAAGGGAGGCAGACGCAATCCCTGTTATGACTGCATTTTGAGGGTTTTTGCTCTCTATTCGATTCTTTTTGAGTCTAAAGATTGTGTGATCGATATCACATCAATAACGGGCTAAAAATTATACCTTTTCTCTTGTTGTTAGTGAAGATAGATTAATCATGTGAGATTGAATGATCTGGATCAATCAACCCTTAACTTTACAGGGTTTTTGCTATACAGCTGAGCTCCCAATCAAGATAATATTTTCGTACCGAAGAACAAACATCAACAATCCGAAAGGAGGATGCATGAGTGACACTTCGAGCGATGAAAAGAAGTCGGAATTAAAAATTTTCATTTTTTTAACCGTATTCTTAGCGCCGTTACTTTCTGTGTTAATCGTCGGTGGCTATGGCTTTTTAGTGTGGATGAGCCAGATTTTAATTGGACCTCCTGGTCCAGGTTAAAGCCCCACGAAATGCACAAATAATCAAAAGCAATTTTAAAATTTTAGAGTGGCAAAATGAGCAAAGAACTTCACGTGACCAGCTTGGTTGTCCAAGTTATTCCTGAAAAAATGTCCGCCGTGCGTCAGGCTATTATGGCCATGGAAAATGCTGAGCTGTCGGTGAACGACGAGTTTAAGTTGGTGGTGATTATTGAAGGAACCAGCCGACGTGGACTAGTAGCAGATGTAGATGCAGTGAGTAATTTACCCGGTGTACTTTCATCATCAATGGTCTACCACCAAAGTGAAGTGCTCGATGAGGGCGAGATATGAAAATGAATAGACGTGAGTTTATGAAGGCGAATGCTGCTATTGCTGCGGCCAGTGCTGCCGGTTTGGCACTGCCAGTAAATGCAGGAAACCTGATTACAAGCTCAGAACAAACAAAGCTTGATTGGAACAAAGCTGCTTGTCGATTCTGCGGAACAGGTTGTTCTGTCATGGTCGGTACCAAGAACGGCAAAGTCGTTGCAACAAATGGTGATCCGGATAGTGAAGTAAACAAAGGTCTTAACTGTGTTAAGGGCTATTTCCTATCTAAAATCATGTACGGTAAAGACCGTTTAACACAGCCATTGCTGCGTATGACAAACGGAAAGTACGACAAGCACGGTGAATTCACCCCAATTTCTTGGGATAGTGCTTTCGATATCATGGCTGAAAAATGGAAAGAGACCATCAAGAAAAAAGGTCCGACAGCGATTGGTATGTTTGGTTCTGGTCAATGGACAGTTTGGGAAGGTTATGCCGCTGTTAAATTGATGAAAGCAGGTTTTGGTTCAAATAACATCGACCCGAATGCTCGTCACTGTATGGCATCTGCGGTAGGTGGTTTCATGCGTACCTTTGGTATCGATGAACCAATGGGTTGCTACAACGATATGGAAGAAGCTGACCGTTTCGTGCTTTGGGGCTCGAACATGGCAGAAATGCACCCGATCCTTTGGACTCGTGTAACCGACCGTCGTTTAAGTGCTCCTCATGTTAAAGTTGGTGTGCTGTCTACTTATAAACATCGCTCTTTTGATTTAGCTGATTTGCCGATGGTGTTCACACCACAAGGTGATTTAGCCATTCTAAACTTTATTGCAAATTACATTGTTCAAAACGATGCCGTTAACTGGGACTTTGTGAACAAACATACCAACTTCCGTAAAGGTAATACCGATATTGGTTATGGTTTGCGTCCTACAGATCCTCGTGAAATTAACGCTAAAAATGCAAAAAATGCTGGTGGTTCTCAACCAATCGATTTTGAAGCATTCAAGAAGTTTGTGTCAGAATACACAGTTGAAAAAGCCAGTGAAATCTCTGGTGTACCAGAAGATAAACTGATTCAACTGGCTAAATGGTATGCCGATCCTAACCTGAAGATCACTTCATTTTGGACAATGGGTGCTAATCAGCATACACGTGGTGTTTGGTGTAATAATCTGCTTTATAACATCCACTTACTAACGGGTAAGATTGCGACTCCGGGTAACAGCCCATTCTCATTAACAGGTCAGCCATCAGCATGTGGTACTGCACGTGAAGTGGGTACATTCTCTCATCGTCTGCCTGCAGATATGGTCGTTAAAAACCCTAAACACCGTAAAATTGCTGAAGACATTTGGAAGATCCCTGCGGGCATCATTCCACCTAAACCTGGTTTCCATGCAGTCTTGCAAAGCCGTAAGTTGAAAGATGGTGAGCTGAACTGTTACTGGACGCAGGTGACAAACAACATGCAAGCGGGTCCAAACATAAACGAAGAAATGCTTCCGGGTTGGCGTAACCCAGAAAACTTCATCGTGGTATCGGATCCATACCCAACGGTTTCAACGCAAGCCGCTGACTTAATTTTACCAACAGCGATGTGGGTAGAAAAAGAAGGGGCTTACGGAAACGCAGAACGTCGTACTCAGTTCTGGCATCAATTGGTTAAAGCACCAGGTGAAGCTAAGTCTGATCTATGGCAGACAATGGAATTCGCTAAACGCTTTACTACTGATGAAGTGTGGCCAAAAGACGTACTTGCTGCGAACCCAGAGTTCAAAGGCAAAACGTTATTCGAAGTGCTTTATCAAAATGGCCAAGTGAACAAGTTCCCACTTGCAGATATGGATGAAAAGTACGATAACGAAGAATCAGAAGATTTCGGCTTTTACGTACAAAAAGGTTTGTTTGAAGAGTACGCTACATTCGGCCGTGGTCATGCACATGATTTAGCGCCATTTGACGCATACCATGAAGCACATGGTTTAAGATGGCCAGTGGTTGATGGCAAAGAAACATTGTGGCGCTTCCGTGAAGGTTCAGATCCATACGTTAAGCCAGGTAAAGGTTTCGAGTTCTATGGTAAGCCGGACGGCCGTGCCGTGATTTGGGCGCTACCTTACGAGCCACCTGCAGAATCGCCTGATGAAGAATATGACCTATGGTTATGTACTGGTCGTGTACTTGAGCACTGGCACACAGGTTCAATGACTCAACGTGTTCCTGAGCTTTACAAAGCATTCCCGAATGCAGTTTGCTTTATGCATCCTCAAGAAGCGAAGAAACGTGGTTTACGTCGTGGCGATGAAGTGATTGTACAATCTCGCCGTGGTGAAATCCGCACGCGTGTTGAAACCCGTGGCCGTAACAAACCTCCAGTAGGCTTAGTTTACGTACCGTTTTTCGATGCAAGTCAGCTAATCAACAAGGTAACACTTGATGCAACGGATCCACTTTCTAAACAGACAGACTTTAAAAAGTGTGCTGTGAAAGTGATTAAGGCATAAGGAGTCAGTCATGAAACCAATCACAAAAAATGCGTTGAAAGCGGCTGCACTTATTGCGTTAACTTGCTCTGCGATTTCTGCTTCAGCGAAAAATGAAGCGATTCCAGCAGACAAGGTTGCAACGCTACGTCAACAGCCAATTAATATTGAGCCGACACCGCCAGCGTTAAAAAATGAAGTGGATCACGAAGGTACATATGGTAGAGCTTTTCCTACTCAAGCACCGATGATTCCGCACAAAGCAAATAAATATCAAGTTGATATAAAAGTTAATCAATGTTTGAGTTGTCATGACCGCTCTCGAATCAAAGAGTCGGGCGCACCAATGGTCAGTGTTACTCACTATATGAATAGAGATAATCATGTGTTAGCACAAGTATCTCCACGTCGCTATTTTTGTACTCAATGCCATGTCCCACAAGACAATGCTGAGCCTTTAGTAGATAACGTGTTCATCGACGTTGATAAGCTACTTGAAGCTGATGCAGCTAAAAAGGCCGCTCAGCACTAGGAGGCAAAATGTTAGATAAGTTTAAAAAAATCTGGCGTGTATTAGCTAAACCTAGTGTTCACTACAGCTTAGGTTTTCTAACCATCGGTGGTTTCATTGCAGGTATTATCTTCTGGGGTGGATTTAACACCGCACTAGAGGCAACCAATACGGAGAAGTTCTGTATCAGTTGTCACGAGATGGAAGATAACGTGTACCGCGAGTTGCAAACGACGATTCACTTCACAAACCGAAGTGGTGTTAGAGCAACGTGCCCTGACTGTCACGTACCACATAAGTGGACTGATAAAATTGCCCGTAAAATGCAGGCTTCGAAAGAAGTTTGGGGCAAAATTTTCGGAACCATCAATACACGTGAGAAGTTTGAAGCACATCGTCGTGAGTTAGCAGAGCACGAATGGGCGAGGTTGAAGGCAAACGACTCTTTGGAATGTCGTAATTGTCATAACTTCGACTATATGGACTTTACTAGACAATCACCGCGTGCAGCAGAAGCTCACTCAACATCACTGGCGAGTGGCGAGAAGACTTGTATCGATTGTCATAAAGGTATTGCTCACCACCTTCCTGATATGAAGGGTGTGAAAGGGTACTAATCAGTTTTAATTGAAACTTTTAAAAGCCTCTAAACTTAAGTTTAGGGGCTTTTTTATTCAGTAGTTGTTTCATCTGAGGTCAGAATGACAGACGGAGTCATGAAATTAATTATCTTTTGTTCAATGTCTGAGCTGGATTTGTTTTCTAATTTTTTTAAGCAATCTAACAGTTCGCCATATTTAATATTATCAAAAGGGTGAATAAACCTTTTTTTCAAATGGTGTAATACCGTCATGAAAAATTTCTTTTCCCTTACTATGAAACTTGAGCAAGGGTTACTCCTCCTTTAATTAGACAGCCTTTTCCTGAACACATGACTTTAAATTTACAAGGAACCTCCCAACTGCTGTCTTTATAGTATTTTATTGCAAGAAAACCTGCTTTACTGGCTTCTTCTTCAGTCATCCAGACATCGAAATTACTCGCGCTTTCGGTCACGTTAACAATAGGTCGTTCGCTAATTGGCAATGAAAGATTAAGTGAAGTCATAATTGAGTACCGTTTAAATTATTGGGATATTTTAACAAATTTCATCTTGTTATTTATTAAAAGAAAATTAAAGATAAGTTATAAACAAGTCTAAGTTTTTAGTGCTTGAAAATTTAAATTATTTCGATAGCTTTTTGGGCTCAAACCTCCTATGATCCGCATCCCTGACGTAACTCTCTAGGTTTAAGTAAATGCTCAAACATCCTCTTTCTTCACAATCAGCTCGACTGGTAACCAATGTTTTAAAGCTGGTCTTAGAGCAAGGAAAACCATTAGATAGAGGTTACTCAATCACCTTCTCTGAAGTGAAGCTGCAACCCAATGAGCAAGCAAGAATTACCATGGTTGTGGGAGATCTGATGCGCCGCTTAAATCTATACGCATACCTTGCTAATCTTCCGTTGGAGGATGCGGCTAAAAATACTGAGAAGCTTCTTATTGTTTGGCATCAATTCCATCAGTTGAATCCCGCAAAACTGCCAAAGATTGGTGTATTCAATAAAAATGAATTTGAAACTCTGCTTAAAAAAGCTAAACAAGACGAAGTGCTTTGGGATGGTTGCCCTCAATGGCTAGAAGATATTGGTCAATCTCAACTTGGCGAACAATGGTCAGCTGAACGAAAAGCATTACTAGAACCAGCAAAGCGATATTTGCGAGCTAATGCACTTAAAACAGATAGAGATGCATTAAAAAAAGAGTTATCGAAAGAAGGTATTGAGACCGTAACGGTAGATGGCGTTCCTTCGGCATTAGAAGTGACGTCAAACTCACCGCTGTTCAGAAGTAAAGCCTTTAAAGCTGGCTTGTTTGAACAACAAGATGCGGGTTCGCAATTAGTTGCAGAAGCTGTTGATGCTAAGCCGGGGATGCGAGTGATCGATGCGTGTGCAGGTGCTGGTGGTAAAACCTTACATATTGCTGCTCAAATGCAAGGAAAAGGGCGTTTGCTTGCAATGGATGTTGAGCAATGGAAACTCGATGCACTAAAAGATCGTGCAAAGCGAGCAGGTGCACATAATGTTGAAACTCGAATCATTGCCAGCAGTAAAACCATTAAGCGTCTCAAGTTAACGGCTGATAGAGTATTACTGGATGTTCCATGTTCAGGGCTTGGTGTTCTAAAACGTAATCCAGACTCTAAATGGCGAGATACGTCAGAGCGTTTACCTGTATTGGTTCAACTGCAAAAAGACATTTTACAAAGTTACAGCCGCATGGTTAAGCCTGGTGGAATGCTGATTTATGCCACTTGTTCAATTATGCCAGAAGAAAACCGCCAACAAATTGATGAGTTTTTGGCAAATAACGATCAATTTGAGTTTATTGATGATGAGAATATCACGCCGGCAACAACAGGGTTTGACGGGTTCTATTTGGCTCGATTAAAGAGAAAATAGGTTTCATCAAATTATTGAGTATATGAGCGATATTGTCCTTTAAGGTGAGTTGGAACCAATAAATCATAATGGTTATCACACAATACCAGAACTGGAGTGTCTGGTGTTGTCATCTTGTTGACTTCAGTGACCAACCCAACTTCAGTTAAAATGTTTTGGGTAATGGCTTCGGACATTTGATCACAAAAACTGTCAAAATGGGAAGTGAGCCCCATAGAATCAACATCTAACCCAGTAAAACAGTTTTTTATTCCGTTCGGATAGAAATAATTAAATGAATTGTTTTCAAAGAGTTTTCGATATAACCATTCTGCGACCGGATACCCTGCATCTGCTTCAGTTTCTTTAAATTCTGCGCCCGTAGCACCTCTTTCAATAGCATATGTGCTCAATTGCTCACTAAATACTGAAAACAGCCCACTATCTGCTAAAACATTTTTGCAAGCGCGAATTGTCGCTAACCTAGCAGGGTCTCCCCCTTGACGTTCAGACATCATAGTTCTGACTTGAGCCATGGGGACTTTTCTAATAAAGCGAACATCATCGTTTTTCGTTTCTCTTAATAAAATTGTCCTAAATAAACAGTCTCCATAACCATCTACTGTAAGTCTCTCAAATCCTGTTGGAACGAACATTGTATCTGCTGTGTGCTGTAAGTTTGCGCCAGGAGCGAATTCACATGACCTGACTTGAATTTGTTTAGGAGCTTGAAGTGGATCGTATCCCACAGGGGATAGCTCAAGATGTCGCTCGATGCTAAATGTTCCTTCCTGCACATACTTAGTTAAGTCAGGTTTATATACCCACACCTCTCTTACAATTCCATCATCATTGATATTGTGTAATTTCTGGTTTAATTCAGCGGCCAATGAAGTGACCACATTAGGTTCATTAGAACCAGGAAGTGGCTCACCAACGGCCTGCTCTGCTAAAAACCTAAATGCGGGTAGTATATCTGGATCAGCTTTTAGATAATTAGATGAAAGTGCTACTTCTCCGGGGGAGAGTCGTTTGATTAATTCAGCTTTTTGCTCAATATCTAAGGTCCTATAATAAGTTTGCGCTCTGGAGTCTTCTTGTTTAAAAAGTTGAAGAACAAGGTTTCTTAATTGTGATTTATCTCTCATCATTTGAGCTTGCTGGATTGCATCTTCAGACACTCCAGAAGGAACGGCTACTGTGGGGGTATGTTGAGGTGTAAGTGTTGCAGCCTCTAATCCTGTATTCTGGGTATGGTCTTGTTGTTGAACTGATTCAACAACATTACTTGGGCTGACTTTGGGGGTACTTGAAACTGTTAGCGTAGGTTCTGGTATCGAGTCTAACTTTTGACCCTTATTCATAACTTCCTTTTTAAGCTCATGGAATAGCGCAATATCACATTTGTCAACGCAAAGCTTGCTGAGTTCTGTTAAAATCTGAACCATTTGGGGAGTTTTCCCCAATTTTCTAATTAGTATATCTCTTGCCCATTCTGTGTTGTCTTGTTTGGTTTCATTTTCGTCTCTTGTTTCAGTGGTAAAGTACCTGAGCAAAGCTTGTGCTGCATATTCAGGGGTTAGCTTTTCTGTGAACGCATAATCTACCTCATCAAACATACCTATTTCGACTATGTCTCTCAATAATGCAACAACCTCTTCTTGAGAGCCTTTTTTTAGCACATAATCTTTTGCTTCACTATCGCTGAGCAAGGCACTTATAAACTCTCCGTGATACGGACCCTTAGGGTTATTAACTTTTATGGCCGTTGGCTTTTGTTGTCTAAGCGGTTTGACTTCAGCACCTTCTGGTTGTTGATGTGTAACAACAGTAGGAGTACTTACTGACGTATTACCCCCAAGGTTATTCTGTCCTGTTGGAGGGGTCACTGAATGTGGAGTTGTAGCTGTAGCTGTTCGTTGAGATGGAGGTGTCCCATTTAGTTGTACTTCACTTTGCTGTCTGATGGTTTCTTGCAGTGACGAGGTTAATTGGTCATACCAAGACTCATCCTCGATACCTCCTGAGCCAGTTGCTTGAGCACCTTGCAAAGGATATGTGTTTCCAGCTGTTTGAAGAGTAGGTGAGCTGCGTTGTTGATTTGGAGTTGTGGTTTGGTTTGTTGATTCAAATTCTCCGACTAAATTGGGCGAGAAACCTCTACATCTTTCAACGAAGTCTGGATGACTTCTAAATATTTCAAACTGAAATGTTTTGTCTTTTTCAATTGCGGTTACTAAACGGGGGGCGATTCCAGCGTTTACCCTTATTAGCTCTTCAACAAGGTTTTTCTTTTGTGCTCTACACCTTTGTGGCATTTCAGGATACAATGTTATTGCCATTTCACATGAATCTTCGTTAGTAAAGAACGTAACTTGATCTTCAGTTTTTAACCTAAAAAACTTAGGTGCAATGCTAGCAAAATTATCGGTTCCTAATACAGTAAAGAACTCTATGTTAAATTCGTCTAAAGAGAGTGTGGGTAAAGCACTCTGCTGCGTAGCTCTACTATCAGTTGGTAAGTGGTCTAAATTGTTAACTGTAGGAACAGTTGTAGAAGCTTCAGGAGGCCTTAGGTTATCAAGCTGTGAAGGATAAGAGTCTGTTGGCCTGACTGTTGAATTAATTGGTTCAACCGTCGAAGGCTGCAATGGCTCTGGAGATGGTCCTAAGGTTGAAGTGGTTGTTATTAATACATTATCATGTGATGTTGTACTTTGCGAGCTTGTTCCAATAGGCGCACCAAACTGTACTTGAGGTCGTGTAGGCTCCGGCTCTTTTAATTTTAGAGCAATTTCTACCTCATTCATTGTCCTTGCAAAGTTAGGTTTAGCTTTAAGCTGTTCACAAACCGCTCTTTGAAATTCTGGTTTCATCAATCTCAGGCTTCTTATAATAAATTCTGACCCTCTTTGGTGTAGGAAGGTTTCAGTATTTTCCAGTAAAATTCCCGAAGGCAAATCTGCAAATGCTTCAGCCCAAAATGGACTTTCATTTGAAAGAACGGACCATAGTAACCTTCCTCGGCTAGCAGCTCCATCTTGTGAAATATAATCTCTCGCTAGTTCTGGTGACATCCCTTCTTCGAAAAACTGTTTTTTTTGCTTGATAGGCATTTTAAGATAAACAGCTACTTTCAATTCATCAGATTTTTCAGCAGCATTAATCTGCTTGATGACTTCTGAGGTCAATACGTATTTAAAAAAACCTCCTTGGCAATCAGGTAAAGCTTCAAACACTGCTTGACATATTTGTGATGGTTCCTTCAAGGAAGAAAACCACAAATCAAGTGCAGAGTCTCTTGCCATAGCACTAGATAGGGTTTTATTTACAAATCTGCTTAAGTTTTTAACTGTAACGAGTGGGACAAATCTTTCAGATTGTGCTGAGTGTAAACTTCCTGCAGCCTTTATTTCGCTATGTTCGCTACTTTCCACTAATGCGTTATAAGTGAGCTTCAATGGTTCATGTGGTAACTTATCTACCAACCTAATCATGTGATTAACTGACTTTAAGCTTGCTATTAACCTAGCTAAGATTTTCGGATCTACCTGATTAAACCCATCAAGTTGTTTTTGTTCACTTCCATGAGGTGTTAACCCAAGAAAGTTCATTAATTGACTTCCTGATAATTCAACTATAAAAGTTACAATGTCGTCATCTTGCTCAGATTGCCAAACTTTTTCACTGATGGTTTTAATTATTTGTGCAGCACTCGGTGAATGAGATGATTGGTAATGCTTATGCAGTTTTATACAAACTTCGACGGATAGCGTTGGCATTGGAGTATAAAACTCATGGGGTAATTCGCTTAACCACGTAGGCTTATGCTCTAGACAGTATTCAAGATGCTTAACCTTATCCTCATTTTTAAGTGCTATTGAAAACCCTACCTTAAGTTGCGGATCGCCTGAATTCCAGACCTGAGATTCTACAGCATGTAAAAGTCTGCTTGCAGTTTCTCCTTGTTGTTTAGAGAAGTGTTGATGAAGACCTATGAAGTCCTCTAATGCTAGTGTTAAGTCTTGTTCGTAAAACTCTGGTGGTAGCTTAGATAGTCTATCCGGATGTGTTTGTAGACAGTCTCTCACAAACTCTACCTTCCCCTTTCCTGTAAATACTTGAGAAAACTCGGCAATATCGTCACCTTTGTCTGAGCTTAAAACTAAGGTTTGAATCGCTTTAGTAACCTCGCCCGTTTTAGCATGTTGAATCCGTTGGAAATGTTGGTGAACTCTAATCAAATGACTAAGTTCAAGTGTCGAATCGGGGCCAAAGAGTTCTGGTGGTGCAAATTCAAGCCAGTCTGTTTTTTGATCTAGACAATAGACTACAAATTGCTTTTTAGATTCAGGGCTATTTAATACTGCAGGCGAGCAAACGATAGTATTCAGTGCACTTACATCACATTTGTGGCACAGCTCAATCACTTGGGGAGCGGGTTTCCCTGCAACTACCTTTAATAAAACGCCGATTGATTGCATTACTACCGAGAGCTGGCATGAAAGCGGCGGTTGTGACTCAGTGAATAGTGAAGTGAGCAACCCTTCCATATTAGCTGAATTCAAAACTTGTAAACAGTCAGTAACAAATTGGGTTTGACCTGAACGATTGAGAGAAGAAAGTATATTGGTAAGTTCTTTTGGAGATAATCCGAGATCTACTAATAGTGTTTTGGGAGAAAGTTTTGAGCAAAAAACATAATCAGGGGCACTGTTTTGAACCATTTGTTTTAATTTTTCTTTTGGTAAAGCACTAATGATTTTAGAAAGTCCTTTAGATGCATTTCCTTTTGTAGCTTCAATGATAATTTCTTCTGGTAATTGTTGAGCAAACCTTTCAAAGCTAGGTATGCCATATTGTGATGTGTCCTCTAAAGCTGATAACTCGCCTAAAGCCGAAATAATTTTGCTTTTGTCGAGCTTTCCGTGCGCAATGAGGTAGCACTTATCTGCTACAGTGAATTGAGGTGTTTTTAATAACCTAGGAACCAAATTTCTGGGGAGCACTCCAACATGTTTAAGCATTAACTCAAACTTAGGTTCAGCACGTAGTTCAGAAAATGGTTTTTCTCCTAAGCAATATACTTTTCTTAGTCCAGGAGCTTCAATTAAGTCCTGTAAAATTTTATTACGAGCTAAACTGATTCCCGAAGTTGAGTTTGTCGGAATTGCTTTGATGACTTCAAACTGAAGTTCATGTGGGAGTTCTCTAACAAAAATGGTTTTATCACTGGATAATAGAACGCTACTTTTTGAAAGAATAATTGCAATAACTTCGTGGTTGATTTTCGCAACTTCGATCAGAATGAGTTGGAGCTGCTCTTTAGATAGACTCTGTTTTATTTGAGCTAGTTGCGCTTCAAGCTGTTCAGGCTTCAATACAGCGGTTAACATTGAGGCGCATGCTTTTGGTTCTGCATCAGCCATAATACCAGCCAGACGTTTTTGAACTGTAGTTTTAGCTCCTACTACTATCTGCTGACATACAGATTTTGATATCAGGGTAGGCCAACCTGTTATAGCATCACCTTCTGTCAGTTCAGCTTGGGAGGGTACAATTGGACTTAAAAGCTCAATGAAAATTCCATCAACCCTCGGATCTTTGCTGAGCGCCATCTCTTTTCTAAAGTCTATAGGAAGGTATTTTACAATCGGTAAGCAATGTTGTGGTTGTTGGAATAAGTTTAGGAATTCGGTGGCTCTGTCACTTTGTGGATTTGAAGGTGCATTGATAAATGACAATATAAATTCTGCAGCTTCGGTTTCATTGGCTTTACATATACATACAAGTATTGTGCTAAAGGATTCATGTTTAATCTCTTTTAAATACATAAGTAATGCAACTTGAACACCTCGTTGCATTTTAGGGCACTCTTTTAATAAAAGATCGTTGTGATTATCCACCAAAGATAAAAATGCTGAATTTGGACTGTTTTCAATAATCAGTTCGAGAACCCGAAATGCTGCAACCGGTGTTTGACAGGTTACTGATTGACTCAGTTGCTCTAAAAGCTCTTTTTGATGTAAATTTTCGTCACTCACTAGTACAGCGAATATTGCTTTGGCTTCAGTTGAGTCTACGTCAATGAAAGTTGTCAAGCCAACAAGAATTTGAAGCTGTTGCTGTGCATCCATTTCTTTTAAAGAGCCTGTTACCAAAGCCTGTTGAGCCTTGTACAGATTGAGTAGTGCCTTATGACCTTGTGCTAGAGTGACAAGTTCAGCTAGAACAGCTAATTTCGAACCCCCACTTAGTGCTTGGCCAATGAAATCGATTACGTGTGGTTTAGACATATCTTCTTGCGCAGAAAGCATTCCTTTAGCAAGTTGTGCAATTGTTTGAGGGGACTGACCTGTACAAACACTTGCCGCCACGCTCGGTTCCATTTCAGCAAGTGAGCCTAAAGTTTGTGTACAGTCTGCTGATTCAACGATACATTTTCTTAAATGGACTAATTGAGGATTTGATGAGCTAAGAAGAAGCTGAATAAACTCGCGTCTGGCTCCCTCAATTGGACGAGGAGGGAGTATGTTAACAAGAATAGCTTGTTGTTTATTTTGATCTAAACCACTAACTAAATTAAAGGTAAACTCAGCATTCCCCTCAATTAATGCTAAAAATATTTGAGTTGCACTATCATCTTGCTCGAGAATTTCCCCAACTCGAAGACATATTGGTGATTTAGCTGGAATACATTTATTTAATAAATTTGTGTTAACAGGTTTTTCTTTGGCAATAGCAACTAAAACAGCTTCTTGAGTTTCAAGTTTTGCCAGATGTAATACTGCGACAGCACTATCTGGGCTTATAGCGAAAATGGCTTGAAACCTAGAGACTGTTTGGGCTGAAAGTGAAAGGAATTTATCGCTGACTTCCTCAGAAATTAAGTTGGTGAATAGTTCAATATTTTGCTGGGTTACACATTTTGAATCTACTAATTCACCAAGTACTTCCGCTCGATAGTCTGTGTCTCTGCTTTCCAACAATACTTTAACTTGAGGGACTTTATCCATAAACAGTCTAGTGATAGCTGTTCGGGCATTGGGTTGGTTAAAAAAGTGTTCACTGATATCTTCTTTAGCAAGGACAGTTGATACCTCTTCCAGAAGTGCTGCTTCTATATTGGCTTCAGTGGGAATAAGTTTACAAACTACTGTGACTTGAGTTTCTAAATCTTGGCTTTCAAGTAATGTAGAGCTCAAACTCGTTTTGGTTGCTAAGTTTTTAAATAATGGCAATACATCATCTTGTTTACACAATGCTGTTTTTAGTTTTTCTGAATCCTCTTCATGCGCAGTTAATAATTTGACAGCACATTTAACTTGTACAGAGGCTCCCTCATTCTCTAACAAGGTACTAACCCAAAAACATTGAGCGTCGATTTTTTGTTTGGCTATTGTATCTTCAGCTTCTGTTGGACATAAGGCTATCAGTTTTGGAAGGATTTTGTTTTGGCCTTGTAGCAGGCAAACTTCTTCCCTAAGTGTTTGTAATTCTGCGTTATCTGGACTTAATAGAAATTTTATACAGTCGAGCATGTCATCGTTAACAGGCTCAGCTTCACAAACATATTGTAACCATTTGAGTTGATTCGGACTTGTTTGTGTTTTTAGTATTTCTTTAGTGAGAGAGGCGTCGTAAGCAGCAAGTGTCGGCAATAATCCTTCAGTGACGTTCTTGTTAAATAGCTGTGTTTTTAACTCTAAATTATGTGGATTGTTTGGAGCGAGTAACCATGTTATGCATTCTGCACAGCCGCTATCTGTGCTATTTTGTAGCATGTACTCAAGCCAATCATACTGTGTGTTAACGGATAGCTTTTCTAGAACTAGTTGAGCTAACTCATGGTTTAAGCTCATTAGTTTCTTAATACGTGGGTTACCAATTGCAGCTTTACTTAGTTCTACTTTTAATGTGTCCAGATGAGGATGTTCAGTGGTAAGCAGTTCGGTAATAAAGCCTTTTTCTTGAGAAGAAATAGGTTCTTTACTTAGAACTTCTTGTAGCCATCTTAATTGAGCTTCCCAGTTTTGTACTTTTACTGTTGATACTACAAGCTCTGGTTCCCCTTTTAGCAATACACAAAAAGCTTCGGTTGAAGTCTGTGCTGAAAACAGTGCTGTTTGTAATTGCTCTTTTTTTGTTTCATGCGGCTGAGTTAATAGAGCTTTAATACATGTATATTTTGCTGCTCTGCCATACTTTTGTAGAAGCAATTGAATCCACTTGTATTGAATGGATACATCTTCAGCGAGTAATATTTCTTTTACTGCTTCAGGGTGTAACTCCAAAAGCTCAGGGAGCCAGGATTGTTCATAATCGGCAGCACAAGACAAGGTTCTTAGTTGACAATGATGTGGATTTTCTTTACCTAACAACGCTAGAGCAACAGGCCTATTTTTATCTAGTGCATTGGCTTTGTTCCTTGCATTTCTTAGCCAACTTTGTTGCGTTTCAGTGCTTTGCACAAGTAAAACAGGTACTGTGAGTTCTGAATCAATAGTTGCAATGAGTTCAATGATTTCAAGGGTTCTTTCTTGATTACTAATTGATTCGAATATTTCTTTGCGATATTTATTTTTAGGTGCAAGCACAAGCTTCATAAATATAGTCATTTCTTGAGAGACGCTTTGGTCTAGAACATCATGTTGAGAAATATCTTGTACTGAAGATGTGGAGGTGCCTCTATGTGCAATGACAGTCGAATTGAGAATAACACTGATGAGATCACACTGAGTTGTTTTATCTTGTGCGAGAGTTACTTTAGCGAACTCTGTTGGAGCTTTCTGCATTAGGTAAATGAGTAATTCTCGAATATCGGCTCTTAAACATAATTGTTGTAGAGTTTCTGTCTGCTCTTGCAGGCATTCAAGAGCATAAGCAAATCGTGGAGAAGGCAAACTTTCTTGTTTTATCACACATTGTACACAACCTGCTTTAGCTTCGGGGCTCTGAGTACACAATATTTCTTTTGCCAGTCTATGATCTTTGTCGAATAATGCCCAGAAGTTAGCTGCATTAGCTTCTTTACATAATAATTCACAGATTTCAGGGTCTAACTTGCTATCTTTGTTAATAATTTCAGTGAGTAATTGCACTTGAAAATCAGTCAGGCTGTCACTTTGCTCCAGGCAGGAGAATAAAATTGCGACTTGTTCGTCTTGCTTCATATGCTTAACGCATTCAATGACAGTGGGACGCCTATCGGATGGGATTACTTCTGGAAAACCACAGTTCGCTTTTAATATCTGCTGCATGCATGCTTTTGATGCTTCACTTGTAACTAGTTCTCCTACTGGGACTTCTAAAACAGTAAAACCTTCTGAATCATGAGTAGCTCTGGGGTATGGCCCTTGCACGTAAGCTTCTTGAGGAGTAGCTGGCCCTTCAGCTCGCACTTCGAGTGTTTCAGGACCTTCAATTGGAGAGCCTGTGCTAGTGTGAGTCTCTTGAGGATGTGAATCGCCTTCAAGAGAGTCTATTATGAATGAAAAAGCTTGAAGTAAGGTTTTTGATGTATCAGTATCATGAGTCGTTGCAATTCCAGCTCCACTTGTGGAAGTGGTTCGTGGACATATAGCTCGATAAAATTCAGATGCTTGTCCAAGGTATTCGGTCGTTGACGCAGTACAAAGAATAAGATTAAGAGCTTCTGAGCTGAAAGCTTTATCATTTACTATTTCTGCAAACTTCGCAGGATTGGTAGAAATAAAACCTGCAATTGCACTTTTGTATTTATCCCTTGCGGTTGTGGTTTGAGATTCGGAGCCTAAATCAACCTCGGCCATTGCATCTATAGCAAGAGCCATTAACAACCGTTCAACTCTTTTATGCTCAAGAGTTAGCAAAGAGGTCATGAGTGCATTTCTTTCACCAGAATTCAATATTCTAGGTGTTAATAAGTGCTTGAGAATACTAATCTGAAAAGTTTCAGATTTTCCTTTTAGTAAGTTTAATATTTTCTCAGAACCATCATGCACAAATGAGGTGACAACACCCTTAGCAACCTCTGTTCTTTCTGCAGCTTGAGTTGGTGTAGCTGTGCTACTTACGCCCATTTTTGGCAGTTTTTCACGAAAGCCACCATCAGATAACCAGTCTAGCATACGCCCACAGTGCTCATCTAATTCTGGTTTGTCCTTGACCGCCTTTGCAATTATTCTTCCTTTTTCTTCATGCTTAATTGCATTTCCGCGGGTCAAGAGCAGTTTTACCATCCATTGGCTTGTTTTGTGCTCTTTTGTTGTTTGTTTTACATAACCTAACTGAACTTTTTCACCCACCTTACTGCCATCTTTTTTATACATTCTTGTAACAGCAAGAGTATGTTCTTTGGAATCATGTGTGATTTGATATCTATGTTTTCTCCAGCCGAACCCTCTAACTTTGACTTCCGCCGTATTAATACCAGTCTCTTCGTCAATATTCCATTGAATTTGCTCCAGATTGTCGGCACTAGGTAGAAAACCGCTTGGCATGTAAGACCCCAAACTTTCAAATAAAAACTAACACGGTGTATTAAGAACACTATAATTCAAAGGAAGCTTTAGCACAGTTAATTCTTATTCATCGTGTATCCATGCCTACTTCATTATAAGTAAGTGTCTTTTAATCGACTGTTAAGCAATTATGCAGTTACATCTCACCTTTTTCGTGTCCCAGTTTTGGTCACTCTCATCATCTCCACATGCTCCTAAGTCGGTAAAAGGGTTACCTTGCTTTTCTGCTCGTTCTATTGGTTCAGTGATTTTTTTAGAATTCTTTTGTTCTTGTTCTTCACAGCTCTCTCTCACGTGGGGGAGATTTAAGGTCTTAGCCATCTCACTCGCAGATGAATCGAGTGTTAAATCCAAGTAGTTTTTTAGAGGGAGGATTACCGCTCCCTTTCTTTCAAGTTCTGACCAATCGGGCAAATAAGGTTTAAGCCATTGAATGGCTTCAGTTAAAGTCTTATAGACTCCTTCTATATCATTAGGATTACTTGGCACTAATTTCATGAATAGGATTTTGATTAAAAATAGATGGTCATCTACGGGTTGCACACAGTTAATGAGGTATTTTAATAAGTCTAAACTTTTAGGTACTTTACTGTAGAGAAGGTCAACCGCACGTTCTGACATATAGCATTTTTCTCCGGTGTATGAATGGCCAATGAATGCTCTTAAATTTGAAGACAGTTCTGAATACTCTGGAAATGTCCATTGCCCAATACTGCAAATGAACGCATAGTGATTGTAGATATCTTGTTCTACTTTTGCTGATTCGGTTGTTTGTTGAAAAATCAATAACTCATCATTTGTTTCGTCTCTAAGTTTCAGTTGTCGCATACTTGGATTGACAGCTGTTACTCTAACGGACTCCGATAAATCTGGACGTAATGAAAGCACAATTTGTGAAAAAGGCTGAGTACTGTTTTTAGGTGTTCTTTTTCCAGGCTTAGCTAAACTGGTTATGGCTTTTGAGAATTGCTGTATTGTAAAGTTTAAAAACTTGGCTTTGGTTTCGGAACTTGAATTAAATGCAGGTGGAATGATATTAATGAGTGCTGTCCGTAATTGTGGCGAATTTGCTCGTCTAGATCTGAGAGGCTCTAATTTTTTGCACAAATTCTGCAAAGTTTCAGAGAGTTTTTTTAGAGATAGCGTTTCTGTTCTTGAGGTAGTTTCAGAAATCATGTCACCCAGTATGTTTGTTCTGAAGTATACAAATAATCTTGAGTATTCTAATTGGTCTGGAAATGCTTCCAGAAAAACCTCTTTAATATGATTTATGTTGGAAACGAACCGTTCACAGTCATCGTTGCTAAAAGTAGGTGTTCTTTCCTGTTTAACATCGAGTGGATGGGAAATATGAGAAGGCTCACATGTCGATTCATAACAGGTGGAATGGCCTTTTGATGATGTAAGGGGGCGAAGGGCTTCAGCCAAACGAATATCTACTTGGTGATTGATGTATGTTATTATCGCATCTCGAAAACCCCTTTATAATTAATCTTTGTTAATAAGGAATTCAGCCATGCCTAGAGCTTGTGCTCGTCATATTTTAGTTAAGACCAAAGAAGAGGCCGAAAAACTAAAAAAGGAATTAGACAAAGGGGCGGATTTTGGAAAGCTTGCCAAGAAACATTCTATTTGCCCTTCAAAGAGAAAGCAGGGCGATTTAGGGGAATTTGGACCAGGAGAAATGGTAAAGGCCTTTGATAATGTAGTGTTCAAAAAGCCAGTATTGGAGATTCATGGTCCAGTTAAAACACAATTTGGATATCATCTTATCCAAACTGTGTACCGAACTTAAAGAAACATTACTTAGCTTGTTGTTTGATAATCTTTATCAAAAACTCACCAAAATCATGCCCATTGTTTATCAACATTTGTGGAAACATTGAGATCGGTGTCATACCAGGGAAGGTATTAATCTCATTCAATAGAATTTGGTTGTCATCAGTTAAAAAGAAATCAATTCTGGATAGATGACGTAGCTTCATTCCTTTAAACGCCTTAGCGCTATACTCCGCAATTTTACTCAACGTTTTACTATCTAGATTCTTGGCAACAACATCTGTGTTAGCTTTACTTTCTGCCGAATATTTTTCATCAAAATCATAAAACGTGTTTTTATCACAAATTATCTCACCTGGTTGGGTGATGACGGTTTCTCCATCATATTCATATGCAGCAACTTCAAGCTCTCTTGCGTTTATGGTTTTTTCAACCAAGACATAAGAGCTATAGTTGAATGCTAATTGTAGCTTTTCTTTGATTTCTTCTTTTGAGTCAACTTTATAACAGCCAACTGATGAGCCTTGGTTGGTGGCCTTGATAAAAACTGAACCCCAGTTGTTTAAGGCTTCTTTCACTTGCCTTACGCTTTCATCACTATATTCAGTTAAGAATAAATAAGGTGTATTAGGGATCCCTAACGCTGTAAACCATTGCTTGGCTGTTACCTTATTGAAGCAATGAATACTTGCCTCTGCATCAGAGCCTAGAAAAGGTAGATTATGTAAGGTTAAGAATGATTGAAGATCTCCTGTCTCACCAGGAAAACCATGAATACAAGGGATAACAAAATCAACTTTTGTGAACTCATTTTGCTGAGCATTGATGAGCTGTTGCTGGTTATTAAAAGTAACACTTTGACCAGATTCTCCAATAAAGTTTCCACTCTTATCTAAGATAACTTTTATTGTATTTACATTCGAAAACTTTGCGAGCTGAGATTGAATGTAGCTAGCTGAAATTAAAGATATTTCATGCTCATTACTACCGCCACCACAAATTATAATTACGTTATATTGAGACATTCCTGTCCTTCTTCTTAAAAACTGTCTTATTTGGTTATTAGCCAAGTTTAGTGAATCTGCACTGTATTTTCTACATTCTGGCTTTGGACTTTAGATAAAAATCGAGTTGATTTTTCTTCTGTCACGTAATGGTTTGTCAATAACATTAATAATAAGTTAGAAAAACACAATCTATAAAGTTGGGATATATCTAATATTTCAAAGCTATAACATTTTATTTTCTAGTGCTGCTTTTGATTCTTCGCTGCTCATGAACTCATGTTCATGAATAAAAGTTAATTCAATTGATGATTGTTAACCATTGTTAATTGGAACTTTTTAACAAAATCCATTAACAATGTCACACATGAACTAAGGCATTATCAGCCTGCTTGAACTTTACCTATTTTTTTGGAGATACCCCATGGCAGCAACAGCAACCGCTTCTGAGCAGGGACGTCAAGAGTTTATTGATAAGTTTAATTCAGATTCTTGCGGGCAAGGCCCAAATAAAATAAAGCTATCTTCTGATGAAGGAGAAGGAAGCAGTGAGTTAACGGTTCATGTAGATGACAAACGAATAGGTGTTAGAGTTGTTATAACCGATTTCTTTAGTGGTTCTCCTCTTATGACAACAGATGAGAGTGGAACAACCGATGTCATGTTTTGGGGTGATGAGCGGCTAGAGGCACACCCATTAGAAAAGATGACTCTGGTAAGAATCTTAGTAAATGAAGCTGGAATTAGACCTGAGTTTACAGCTTTTAATTTGTGCTCAACTTCGAAACCAGAACAAATGGCGTTGATGAAAGCTGATATGTTTAATGCGTCTAAACCAAGAGCTCAACAGGTTTTATTAAAGTTAACGCCTCAACAAAAAGAGCAGCTTTTCATAAATTCTTCTCCAAAAATTGCTGCAGAATATATTGCGGAATTTGAAGAACTGCCAGGTTCTTTAGAAGCAAAAACACAAGGTGTATCTAGGCATTTTAAGATGGCTACAAAGCCAGTCGAGTCCCCTCAACCTTCAATGTTGCAACCTACAATGTTGCAACCAACTAAAGTGAGTGCGAAAGGAACGGAAATGGAAATGGAGTTAATATCTATTTCAAGTTCTGCTGAACCAAATAGTTCGCGCCAGTCAGAAGTATTCACCAAGTGTTCAGCTAAAAATGCTGCCCAAGTTTTATTTTGTCTCACAAGTGATGAGTCTGGGACATTTTTAGAATTATTTAAGCTTAGAGCTGATCAAGATAGTGTATTTAGTCATTTATTAGCAATCTCTTCTCATCCAACAACAGGTAAACCTGGCGTTGACCCAGTATCTTTCTTCAAAAACATGATGGAAACAGAACCAAGTGTTGCTAAAAATGTCACTAAAGGTTTAGGGCAAGAAGAGGCATATAAAGTCTTTGTAGGGTTACCAGCAGAAGAAACCGAACCTTTTCTATGTGAATGTAAAGCCGATGTAAGAGCTGAAGTTTGTGGCCAACTGTATCCCGATGAGCCTGTATTTGTATTTAAGATGATTAGTTATGATCCAGCAAAGTCTGCGGAGCAGCAAGCAGCAGCTTTTGAATATCTGAAAGCCGCATTTAAGCGATTACCAAGTTTAGAGCAAAAAATTGCTTTTGCGAATGCTATGAACCCTGCAGATATAAGTAAAGTAATGAGGTCAAATGATGATTTGATTCCAGGTGTTACCGATACAGAGCTTGCTGACTTTTTACAAGGGCTTGACCCAGAAGTCGTTCGGTTAGTTGTAGCTAGCGGGAATATATCAGCAGGACAGCTAAAAGTGATGCTTAAAGACGAAGGAATAGCATCAGAACTAAAATCAGTACTAAATGATTGCAATAAAGCTTTGCTTCTTAAAGCGTTCGAAATGATAGAGGTAAGCAGCAAGCTAGAGTGTTTTGAAAGACTAGAGCCGGATGTTCAGTTGAGACTTATTGAAGCTGAATTAGAGTTAAAAGAATTGACCGATGAGCATCTAGTTTTATGTGCTTCTGCTCAAATCGTAGAGCTAGAGATTGTAGATAAACTCTCAAGTGCAAATAAAGCTAAGCTTTGTGCTGCATGGGATACAAATGGTAAAGAAGAGTTAGCAAAAGAGAATATTGTTGATTTCGTTAATGGCTATTCAGAGCCTAACGAGGTAGTTGAGTTTTTATTCGCACTTTCGGATGAGAGTATAGAATTACACCTCGAAGATATAGAATGGTCTCAGGAAGTTTTAGAGTTCTTTTGGGGGGAAACAGGGGCTCATGATGCCTCTAGTTTAGTAGCAAAATTGCCACAGAGTACTCAAATAGTTCTATTTAATCAGGGGCAAGAAGAATGTTCTGTCGGAAAAATGGCTTGTATCGCTAAAATGGAAGATGCAACAGAACTTGTACAAGCCTTACTTGAACAGGATAGGGGACGCTGGCTTGGAGCATTACCCACAATGCAACCTGAGTTTTTATTTCCGATGTGTGTAGAATTAGGACGTCGACAAATACTAACGCCTGATGAAGTTTTAACATGCTTTAAATCATTGAGTGCAGCTGAACAAGCTGTAGGGCTAGTTGCTGTTGGTCAAAGCCATCCGGATGATGCTCGTAAGTTATTGAAAAAGCTGTGTACAGGTACCAATGAAGTTGCAAGGGAGTTGTTAAAAAAAGATGCTAAGGATGTTTCAAGCGTTTTATATAAATTAAGTGCGGGAGATATTGTAAAAGTTCTTACTGTAGCAGATACAGATAAGCTTTCAGATTTGGTAGTAGCAATTAACCCTCAAGAGAAAGTCATTGAGGTCAGTTTATTAATGCTCAGAGATGCTCGCTTTAAAAATAAATCCGCATTTTTACAGCCAGAATCATTCAAAGTATTGCTTCCCAATATGACTGATGAGCAAAAATTAGAGGTATTTGTTCAGGTACACTCCGAAAGCCCTGATATGCTTATTCAGTATTGGTCAACAATGGACAAGACCGAACAAGTTAAGTTAGCGCCACAGTGTTCACCTCAAGTATTGGTTTCCTTGTGTCAGCAATCATCACCAACAGTTCAAAGTATGGGAGTTGTTTGTAATCTTATTGAAGGTTTACATAAAGCTCCTAAAGATAGGATGCAAATTGTTTGTGAGGCAATGACATGTAAGCAAGTGGAAGTGCTCCCTAAAGTATTAAACTCTGAATTAGTTAAGGCTTTTTTCAAAGAGTTTATAGTGCATGGGAATTCTGAGGAAGTTATAAAGGCACTTAACAGTAATGAATTATTGATCCCTGATTTTCTTGCTGATTTTGAAAGTAACGAATTGGTTGAAGTAACGGAATTGCTGAATAAGCACCATGCTGGGTGGTATCAGAACTTTATTCTTAAACTTGATGATGTTAGATGTTTAGTGAATTTACCAACAGAACTGTTTATTAAAACTCTTATGAGGTCTGGAGAGGGAGTTGCTACAGCTAGAATTAATAATTTGGATGCCAAAGATCTTGCCAAGCTTGTTGTGAGAGGAGATGGTGAACCAGGAGCTAATTTATTTGCCTTACTTCACGCTCCTAAAAAGCGTGAAGTCCTTATTCATATGATTGATCAGAATAAAGCCTACGGTAAATTATTTGAAAGTTCTACGAGTGAAGAGCTTTCTAGTGTATTCAAATGTTTCACCCTACCGGATGACACTTCTCATATTATCAAGTTATGTGTGAAGATTGATAGGCCAGGCACAGCTACAGTAGCATTAGAAGCTGCTGGAATGTTACGAGTTATCGAGGTTATATCTCCATTGGTTAGTCCTCAAGATCGTATCTATTTGAGATTGGCATATATGGATAAGACACAGAATTATAGAAAGTTCTCATCTCAAGAACTTATGCAAGAACTGAGAGTATTGAGTGTTGAGCAGGGCATAGACCCAAGCGCTGAAATCTTAAACTTAATGACACAAGATTTACTAGTTATCGTATTACAAGAGTATATTGATACTCCGTGGTGTAAATCCTACGTTGGCGGCATGCAAATGGAGTTGTTTACTCAAATGGCTGGTGTTTTTCAAGTGATCGATCAAGGTGTTGCACAAAAAATGGTGGGCTGTAGAACTGCTGGAGAAGTTATACCTGGATTAGAAAATACATCACCTTTTGAAGTGGTTGAAGAAACTACAGGTCACCCGAGAGTAAGGGCTCAGGTGCTGATTTCGGAGGGTGATCTAGTTGGAGCTCAGAGAGTTTTTGCTGAGGCCGAACGTGAACAGCAATTGCTGATTCTCGCGGACTGTGAAGTAGAACATAAGTGTTTGTTTTTATCTGCAATGAGTCAGCAAGTGAGAGCGGAATTGCTAATACAATTAGCAATAAATAACTCAGACGATCAACAAGTTCTGCTTGATATTAACTCTGTGTTGCTAAAATTAGATGATGATAGGTTGACAGCTTATGTCTGGAGCTGTAATCCAGGTATACAAGCAGCATCTCAAATGGTATTTACAGATGAAGAAAAGTTTATGACAGTTTCTATGCTTCAGTTTGGTGAGATTAAATTATCTGCAGATGTTAATCCACAACAAGATGTTGGAGTAGAGCAACAGATACTAGATCTAGGTTTTAGGGATGTTCAAGTTCCTGTAGGCTTCAAAAAACACCAAATTGCTGGGGATGGAGCTTGCTTCTATAGAGCTGTTTTAGCCTCTAATGGAGATGTTAAAGACCCTTCTTGGCTTTCAAGTACCGTAAAGCCAATGGCAGCAGTTTATGACGAATTAGTTCGTACTGGAGGCATTCAGAAAATAGAAGAAGCCGTTGTTGTGGCCCTTAGCGCAAATGAAAAGCATATAGATTTCATTAGTTTGATGGCCGCATTTCAAGGACAAGATTTTTCCATTGAAGGTGCTGCAAAACATATTGTGAATTGCTCTATTAAGCCTGAAGATTTTACCTTGTTCGGTCCTGCTGGAGTAAATACATTATTTCGAGGTCAGACCTTCACTCCAGAAGATGCAAAGCTCAGAGATGAACTCATTGATCTTTTACCAGATCAAATAGGAATGGTGCTTGCTGAACAGTTCGGTATGCCGACTTATAGATCGCAAGGGGCTCAATCTTCTTATTTAGATAAGACTTCTAATGATCATTTCGTGTTTGTTGCACCAGATGGTTATTTTGGTGATGAAGAAGTCTAAACTCTAAGTGTCGTGATTTATATTAAAGGCTTGAAGTAAATTCAAGCCTTTTAAATTTATGTAATTCAATTCAGCTAATTACTCTTGAGCATCTCTCAAACATATTAAAAACTGAATTTCAGTTAGTCTTTAATTCGATTATTAATCGAGTCAGTAATACTTGTATTTGTTTCTTGCACTCTTTATGAGCTTTTCATGATTTATTTTGGCAAGAGTTACCTTTTTAGCTTTCAACAGGTTCATCGAGAAGATTAATTATTAATTAGAAAGTTGTCTTATACCGACTATTCAAGAATCAATCTTATTTTTTGTTTGTAGTTCATTAATATTAAGGTCTTCTTTAACCTACAGTTATGAATAAAAGTTCGCTTCTTTAGGATTGTTAATCATTGTTAATTAGCTCTTTTTCACAAAACAATTAAGAATGGGTTATTTGATATAGCTAGGCTTGGTTTAGCTCATTTCTTTATCTTTGGAGAACAGTCGTGGCAGTTCCGGGTGATTCACTTCCTCTGCTTTCAAAAATTTATGACCCAAATAGCATAGAGAACACTTTTAAAGCAGGATTGTGCGTTGTAAAAATTTCACAGCACTATAGAAGTAACAGTCCCTCTAGTGTATCTCCAGAAAAGCTTTATTTGAAAAGTGGAAAAGAGTATGAAGTAGTTGTAGAAGGCGACCGGTTTGGTGTTAAAGACCTATTCCATAAAGGTGAGACATGGTTTTTTGGGGATGATAGTAAGACTTCAAACGATGAGCAGAAAGAAGCTATTGAAACCATGTTAAAAATTGTTTTAGGGGAAGGTGGTGTTCCTAGTAAATTTACAGCAAAACATTTAAGTAAAACACCAGCAGCACAGGCTTCAAGTCTTTTTCTTAGCATGGCGCAAAACAGTGCAGGGCAGAAACCTTCAGAAACATTATCACAAATGAGTCAGGCTTTCGTTGAGGATTTACTAAAGGATGCGACACCAGACACGATTATGAAGGTTGTGCCTCGATTAAGCGAATGTCAGCTATTCAAGGTTTCATCAACGATTAAAAATGATCAGATTGTACAGTTTGCTAAATGTATGACTGCAAGTCAGTTGAAAGCAATGCTCATTTCAGAAAGCTCGCATCACAGATTTGGAACCGTCATGAGATGTGCAAACCCTCGAACATTAGGGGAAGCATTCTCACAAATTGAGATCAAGGAACAAGCATGTAATTGTTTTAAAAAGTTACCCTATGACAATATTAAACTTAAACTACTCAGAAGTGAGTTAAACCTTTCTCCTGAAGGTGTCCATTCGTTTATTGTCAATATTGCAGGCGAGATTGTTGGGTCAGGCCTTCTCGCTGAGTTTAGTATGGAAGAATCAGTAAATTTCTATAATGTACTTGCCTCGAAAGGGACTGCGGTAGAGGTGCGCTTGTTGCCCCAAATTTTTGAATTTATAGGTAGTAATCCTAATTTGTCAGTAGATTCAAAAGTCCAATTTGTTATGGCTCTTTCACCTAACAGTATTGCTGTAAGTGGCGAGAGTGCGGCCAAATTGATGTGCAAAGATGATGTAAGAGTACAAATTTTGAGGGAGAAACCTGCAAAAGATATTGCTAATCGACTAGCAAAGTTACCTGAAGATCAAATACATGCTTTTTGTAAGGGTGAACAGTCTGATGGATTAGATAAGAAAAGAGCGGATTGTTTAATACGGTTCAAACAAGGCGTAAAAGTTTTAGCTGAAAACTATTGCGATGATAGTTCACGATGGCAGCATGCTACAGCTAATTTGAGTAATGACGATCACTTTAGGCTTGCAAGCATGGTCAATCACGACACTGTTCCTTTTGGTCACTTTTTGGAAAATAAAAGTGCAAAACAGCGAGCAGAAGGATTATCAGTTGTGGCCAGAGAGTTCCCTGTAAACACTAACAAGTTGATGAGAGCTATGCATAGCAGTGGCGATTGGGCTGACATAAAAGCTGAATTGCTAAAACTACCTGCGTCAGGTTTAGCGTTAGTTGTATCAACAGCTCTGGGTGCAAAAGATGGGCTCTGGTTGGTAGCTGACATTGAAGCAAAACCTTTGGCAGCACTCCTTAAAGAGATAAAAGAAAAAGACTCTAAATACGCTAAAGAAATGGCTAAATCAATTGCTATAAGGCCAGATCAAGTAAGTAAATTAGCGGCTTGTGAGCCTAGTCTTGTACAAGAAGTGTTTGCAGAGTTAAATAGTGGCGAACGTACTCAATTTTTAGAAAGTTTAGTTGGTAAAAATATTGCAACTAATTCCTTCGGCATACCAATATCACCAGAACAAGCAGAGAAGTTAGCTCCTTTTTTAGGTAGAAAAGGAGCTTTGTATGACTGTTGGGCAAAACTTACACCTAAGCAGCAACAAGAGGCTGTACCGCTGTGTAGCGCAGAGGCATTAGCAGAATTAACACCAAGCCTAAATTCCAGTTTAAACCTTGAGGAATTAGCTATAGTCCTTAAAGTCTTAGATGATAATCATTCAAAGCACTTTTCAGTAGTATGCAGTAAGTTAACAGGCCAGCAGTTTATAGGGCTGAATCTCCAGCTAAGTATGAATCTCAAAGCAAAAATGATGCTCGCAACACTCGAACACACTAAGCAATATAGTCAATTCAATGCTGCTCTAGTTCATCAAGTCTATAAAACTAAAGAGGTCATTCAGCATCTAAAAGAACCTGCTCTAAGTAAAATGGTCGGTTTGTTAGAGGCACACTATCCTAATGAGCTCAAGCAGATTATCTCTAAGGCAGAAAATGCTGATTTCTTAACTAACCTACCCAGCGCTAAACTGTTGAATTTGCTGATGTCAGTTGGGAGTTCTGATGCAAGAAGGCTTATTGACAATACAGATTTAAGTAAGCTTCATGGATCATTAGCTAAAGATAAAGCCAGTGGCAGAGCTGTATTTGGGTTGTTAAGTGCTGAGAAAAAAGCGGTGTTAATTAGAAAAATGGATGGAGATAATGAGCTTATTCAATCAATGTTGGCAGGTCAACAGATTGTGCACCTTGTAGAATTGTTTGCTATGTACCCTGAAACCGAAAGTGGTTATGCATCCTTATCTAAACTATGTTTCGCAATTCCTAGTGAGCAAGTTATTCAAGTTTTAGAGCAGTCAAAGAGAATGAATTTAATCGAAGATTCATGGCGGCTTGTGAGAGAAGTGGAGCCAGATAAATTCTTATTACACCCAATAGATATTTTACATTTCAAATTACAGGATATGAAACGAGATGTAAGCGGAAATAAGTATTCCGAAGATCAATTAATCACTGATGACTTAATGCAGGCTTTATTTACGGATGGCAAATGTTTTACTAAAGAAGTTTTGGATTTAATGCCACAGAAAATGTTTGTTACAGCTGTTCAAATGAACGCTGAAAGTGATTGGTGCAAACACTATTTGAGTCAAGAAGAAATGACAGCAGATAAGTTTGAAGAGTTATGTGCTAAGTTTCAACAGTCTGATTCATATCTAGTGAATACACTATATAGGATAAGAGGAATACCTGAACCTGATCATGATCTTGAGCTAGCTATGAATGCATCATTATCGGCGCCACAGTCAGCTAGCTCAAATACAGAGGAAGGAATTGTTGGCGAAGAAGTTGAACAAATTGTAAATGCTTCTTCTTATATTGAGAATGGACAAATTAATGAGGCAGCCGTTATATTTAAGCGTGCTTCAACTGCTGTTAGAGCGCTTATTTTAAGTGAGCTAAAAGCTAGAGATGGAAAAATCTGTAGACCTGGAATTGCTAAAGATTTATTAGCAAAAGTTAGCAATCAAGAAAAGATTTTGGCTTTAAGGTTAGTGAAAGATAATCATATGAAACTGGAAGATGAGTCAGATATGTATAGCTTAAACCAAATGTTATTCGCTATTGATGAAGATGATGTAACAGTTGCTCTTTGGAAAGAGGCTTTTGAAATTTTAGGTGTAGGGCAAAGAGTATTTGTCGATAAGGGCGAAGACTTAGTTAATTTAGTTTACAGTTAAATTTCCATGAGGTAGGGATGAGAGCTAAATAATATTTTTCGAAATATTTATAGAAGCTGTTCTCACTTTATGAATGTTTATACAGAAGCTTAAGTTTTAGTTTTTGAGTTAAATACATATAACACATAGAAGTTAGGTGTTAATTAGTTGTCAACACTTTTTATAAGCGTATATAGCCAGTATTTGTTAATGATTATCACCTTCTTGTAATGCATTACCTAAAAGAAATATAGAAGTTCGTTTATTTTTTATATATACAGAAGCTTTTTTAACCAGTAGGGGTGTTAATGGCAAGTTGTACAGATTGTGAACTAACAATTTCTTCTCTCGCTGGCCTTTTTGGTCGTCGTGATCCTTTAAACCGTACGAATTATATAAAAGCTAAAGTGAGCTTCCCTGAGCATGGAAGCAGATGGTATGAGTTTAAAATAGACGAAAAAGGCATTGCCATTAAAGTAGATAAATTTTTTTCTAACACTATGCACCTTGGTGATAAGGCGCTTAAGGAATTCCCTAGCGATCATGAATGTCTAAAAGAATTGTTAGCCTGTAAAGATTTAAATTCAGAGTTAGCCACTTCATCTCTCATCGCCGTAAAAAATAAAGATTTTCTTAGTGTTTATAAACAAATTAGAGCTAAATCCCCCGAAAGAGCTAGATTCTTGTTGCAACAAATGGGGGAAAGCCGGCTGCTCAATTTACTCGAGTTTTCAACCCCTGAGAACTTTGCCTTTTACATACAAGAGTTGCTTTATTCTATTCGTGAAAATCTAAACGCTTATCCGCAAGATATGCAAGTCAGCGGCTCAAATGAAACTGATTGCCTGAATGAAATAACCAATGTAACTCAATTGATAGAAAAGTTATTAAATGACTACCCAAAAATGTGGACGCTTGTTAGTGAACACTCAAAAGACAAAGGTGAGTTATTTAACCAGATTGAATGCCTTGCGCTGAAAACTCAAGCGTTACTCCTTCAAAATACATCGGTATCAGTTATTGGTGAAATGTGTAGTTCTATACCCGATAGAGCTTATGATATTCTACAACTAGCTGCTCCTGAAACTGAATTTGAGGAATTCGAGGAGTTGTCCGACGGTATTGATTTTGACGTTGATATGGACCCAACGCGAGAAGCCGTTGAAGACGATGTCACTTCTTTGAAAGTGTTTTCATCGTCAACCCCGTCAGTTGGTACTCCCAAAGAGAAGAAAATTCTGAGTCTTGGAGAAGATCTCCGTCGAAGGGAAATTCTATCTAAGTGTTCGAGTAAAGCTACTGCAAGCATTTTATTAGCCTATTTTAGAAGCGAAAAAGAAACCGTAGAAAAGCTATTATTTGACAGACCTGATTTTGGTCAAGTATTTGATGAAATGTTCTCAATAGCGCCCGATGAAGACAAAAAAGTATTATTTGATTTATTTAAAAGAGGGTGTGTTGAAGGTGCTAAAGAATGTGATGTCGTTTATTTTGAATTTCCAATATATATATCGGCAAAAATTTTATTGTCATATCTAAAAATAGATCACAAAGCTGTTGAAAACTTTTTACTTACCCGAGAGGATTTTCAGCAGTTATTTTATGAACTTATTTCAATAACGACAGAAAATGAAGATAATTTGCTATTTGGTCTACTAAAAAAAGCATTGGCCGAAAATACAGGAAAGGCAAAAAGAGTTTTAAATGAGCTCCAACAAGATAGAAACAAGACGTTACTGATCAGTATGCTTAAGTGTTCAACTAAAAAGGAACTTGTTCAGCTATTTGGGCTTTGTAATCGATTGAGTACCTCAAAAGGCATTGAGGAGAAGACTAATACTCTTCGTACCGTTCAGAATATTGACCATAAGTTTAATGGTAGTTTTATTAATTTTATCATGGAGCATATACACCCCAATGATGTCGACTTACTTTTAGACTTATTGGGATACGATAAAACTGTTGAACTAGGTGAACAACAGGATGTGATTAAAGGCATTAAATTTTTATTCTATGGCTTGCAGCAAGGCACTCGCATTGAGCTTCTTGAACGCTTGGGGTGCGAAGGTTTTTTTGAGTTAATTGATATTGAAAATTATAGTGACTATTACATCCTATTACTGCTAACTTCATCCCTGTCTGCAACCATTTTGGAGGATGAACGGGCTGACCTAGAACAAATTAAGAAGCTTATAGCTGTATACAAGATGAACCCTAAGTTTCAAGATATTTTAAATCGGATGGATAAGTCCAAGCTTACTCAATTATTAACTCCCTTAGATGATGCTCATAACTTACAATGCTTCTTAAAGTTAGAAATTGCGACTCAGCAAGAAATTCTTTCTTTGATTGATCAAAACTCTCTCATTGAGCTTTCAGAATATTTACTTCAAGAGCAGCAACACTATGAGCTTGCTCAGTTGCTTGATGTGATCGATATGGAAACTTGCATAGCCTTTTTTAAGAAAAATAATAATGAAAAAGAACTTGTTCAAATTCTGAAAAAAATTAAATCAGAAAGGACTATTAAAATCATATCTACTTTGATGAAAGATGAAGCTAGATCAGCTGAAAGTAGCAAACATAAGTGGACTATCGCTATTTCTGAAATGGATTTAGAGTTTTTATCGAGGATTACTTTCAAGTTAAAAATTAAGAGTGCAGCAAGGCTTTGCTATTATATGAAGCCAGAAAAACAAGCCGACTTAATTGTTCGCTTAGGAGAAGCCGAGCCAGACAATGCAGTCAAATTATGGCATTTATTGCGAGAACATTGCTACGACTTCACTCCTATTTTGATAAATAAATATTTCTTCCAAATTAGTAAATTGCTGGCCGCTATGGAAGTAAAGGATACTTTGGAACTCTGTAAAAATGAGCATATAGATCATTTGTCATTACTTCTGCCAATTTTGGAGGCCAGTAAACAAAATGAGCTATTTGTTTCCATGCTAATGGACTCTCCGAAAGAGAACGCTGAAAAGTTTTTGGGTGTAATTCAGTATGCTAAAGTGATCGAGGTACTTAGCCAGTTAGAGCCAGAACCACTTAAAAGCTGCGTGAAGGAACTACTGACTAATCATTACTTTTTTGTGGAATTCATGATGAAAGAGCCAACGTCATTTGCTTTAATGGCTAAGCTACCTGAAGATTTATCTCCAGTGATGACTTACTACTGCAAAGTCTCCCTAAAAGTAGAGCAATTTCAGGCCCTAAATTTCGAAGAACAGCTGAAACTTATAAGTTGTGGTAACTCACGTCTTGGACAAGAATGGTTAAATTATTTACCTTCTGAAAGCAGAGTAGACATACTGCGAACACTCGTACAGCACAAACAAGCTGCAGTACTAAAAGGAATCATGTCTGAATCTATTCATTATTCAGTGGTTAAGTATATAAATGAACTTGAAGGTGACGAGTATACAGTGAGTTGTATCTGTCGTTGCTCTCCAATAGAAAAGGCAATTTTGGCTTTAAAAAAAGCGAAAATAGATTTCCCGAAAATAAAGGAAGAAATGCTTAAACGATTAATTAAAACAGAGGTTGAGAGAGCGAGCACTCAAGACTCAGCCCCGGTATCTGAGTACTATCACGGGATAATTGATACAGATAAACTCCAAAATGTTGTAAAAGAATTAAAGTTGGAATTGGACGAAGCAGCCAGTGAAGCAATGTTATTTTTGCTAAAACAGCCGCTAGATATTCAGAAGAGAATTATTGGTTTGCTTTATACCCAAAATAAATCAACTCTAGAGTCTATATATAAAGCAGCAAACTCATTGCCCGCAGAAGTAGCGACACAAGCGTAGTGAGCAGCGTATTTAAAGCTAGTCTTTGATTCTATATTTATTGAATCGGTAATTGCTTGTACTTGCTGTTCACACTCTTTTCTTGCTTTGTCCTTTTTACTTTTGCAGGAATTCCCCTTCGTGCTTTCAATGAGCAATGCTGTTGATACATCTATTGCTGCATCAAGTTCACTGCAACCTTTGTTTTTAGTGCGTTCACTGCGAATGTCAGTAGGGATACGACCATCTTGGTCAGGTTCTGGTGCGGCTGAACAGGAATGCTTAGGAAGGTAGTTACTTGAGCAAGCAGAGATAAAAGAAAGTAGTCCGATAGTTATTATTCTTTTAATTAACATAAAAATCCTTTTAAGAATGAAACTCATAATTTGTAGTTATGAGTTTCAATTTCAATATAAGTTCAACAGCTTACATTACCATAACTTTTCTGCCAGTCCTGAAGCTCGCTTGGTAGGGTTGCCTGAACAGTGCTCGAATACTTGCCGAGTACCTAAGCATACAAAATGTGATTTAGCACGTGTAACTGCCGTGTAGAGCAATTCTTTAGTTAATAACTGCCACTGTGCTGGAGTTGGCTTTGGCTGCATAACAAACGCCACACGATCAAATTCACTGCCTTGGCTTTTGTGCACTGTCATCGCAAAACAAGTTTCGTGAGTAGGTAAGCGAGCGGGAAGCACTTTTAAAACAGAACCATCCGCTTGAACAAAATGTGCCATTAAGCGATCAGGCTTGGCCGAGTCTTGTAAAATAATACCAATATCACCGTTAAATAAACCAAGGTTATAGTCATTGGCTTGAATGATGATTGGGCGGCCTAAGTAAAATTCTTGTTTGGCATCGATTAACTTGCGTTTGGTGAGAATATCGGCAATTTGTTTATTGATGCCCTCAACGCCGTAGTGACCTGAGCGTGTGGCGCAAAGCAAGCGATATTCGTTGAACTTGTCTATCACTTCAATGGCGGTTTGATCACCATCATTCATGCCAACTGAATATGCGACGGATAATTGTTCGATCATTTGTAGGTATGGGCGATAATACTCGACAGACTGGTTGATCAAAGTGACTAAGCCAATATTTTCTTGTAGGTTTGCCGATATCACACCGTGTCCGAGCCAAGAAAGCTCATCATATTGTTTTTGCCAAATGCCCAAAATATCGTTAATTACGCCGTGATTTACCGCTTCAGCCAATTTGCCAATACCTGCATCGCCTTTAAACCGATGGCTGTGACGGAGCATACACAAGCTGTCACCGAAGCGAGAGTTTTCATCGATGAACTGTGATAAATCCGTTTGTGTCAGCTCAGATAGCACCTGGGCTTGCTGCTTTGAATAACGCATGCTCATTGGGTCGTTAGCAAAGTTTTCTTCTGCTAATCCTGCACATATGTCTGCAAGCACCGCACCTGCCTCGACTGAGGCCAGCTGATCTTGATCACCGAGCAAAATCAATCTGGCATTACTTGGCAGAGCAGACAACACTTTGTGCATCATCGGCAAATCGACCATGGATGCTTCGTCAATAATCAATAAATCCAAGCGTAAAGGGTTATCTTTATTGTGGCGGAATGTATTTGAGTTAGGAATAACCCCCAGCAGACGATGAATGGTAGATGCATCCTCTGGGATACGATCAACAGCTGAAATATCGATGTCGTTTTGATACGGTAATAAATGATCGCGCAGGCGAACTTTTGAAGCTTTAATGGATTCAGTTAATCGCGCTGCCGCTTTGCCCGTAGGAGCCACGAGCTTGATGTTTAAATCATTATGAAGCTGCATTACATACAAGAGTTTGGTCACGGTTGTCGTTTTACCCGTACCCGGACCACCTGTAATAACTGATAATTTACGTGTTAACGCCGTAGCTGCAGCTACTTTCTGCCAATCGACTTTGTCATCAAGTTTTGGGAAAACAATTTCTAACTCTTTAGCAATTTTCACGTTGTCCAATTCAAACTTGTTCTGTGAAAGCTTGGTGAGTGTGGCAGCGACTTGAAGTTCAAACTGATGGTAACGTTGCAAATATAAACGAGTGCCTTCAATGACAATTGGAGTGTGACAAGGCTGACCATCTTGATACAAACTGATGGCAGGGAAGTGGAGTAGTTCTTCAATCAGCTCAACATCGCTGCAATTCAAATTACAGAGTCTTGGTGACTCTTCCATTGGATTACCGTAGTCAAGATGATGTAAGGCTAAGCAACTGTGCTGATTAGATAATTGTTTACTCAAGAGTGCACAAATAAACAAAAACAACGGGGAGTCAATGTTGTGCATCCTTGCCATTTCTAACGCAAAATGTCTATCTAGCGGTGTGAGTGTGCCGTTATGTTCCCAAATTTTTAGAAGCTCTGTCATTGGCTTATTAGAATAAATCATGATGCTTGCTCCTGAACATTGCTAATAACGTCTCCCGAAAATAGCTTGTCTATCCGCTCAATTAAGGCTTTTGGTGGCTTATCAAAGTAAATTCCTTTGGTTGTGTGGTTCACCGACATACCTCGTAAAAATAAGTAGTAACAGCCGCCAAAGTGCGTGTCATAGTTATAATCTGGTAAGCGGTTTTTTAAGAAACGATGTAGCGCTAACGAGTATAAAATGTATTGAAGGTCGTAGCGGTGATCCATCATGGCCAAAATGAGATGCTTGAACTCATAGCATTCAAAATCTTCACCTAAGTGATTAGACTTATAATCGGCGATGTAAAATTTACCGTCGTGTTCGAAGGTTAAATCGATAAAGCCTTTTAGCATGCCTTGTAACGAATCAAAATCTAAATTGATACCGTAACCAAAATCTTCTAAAGTTTGATTTAAATCTTCTGCTGTGAGTTTCTCAATCGGGAGATAAAACTCCATTTCTACCAATCGTTTTTCTGGCTTAATGATCCCTAAACTCAATCCTTCTTTACTCATTGGTGCAGCTAACAAGTCGAGATACCACTCTAATAGGATTTGATACCACTCTTCGTCAATACCATACTGACTCATGGCCTCTGGTAGGTGTTTTTCGAGATCCGGTAATGGGTTGGTGAAGTCGATGAGTTCTAATACTAAATGTAAGAAGCTACCTGCATTCGCACCTTTCTCGAAGTTAAATCTATCTTGCCTTTGATATGGGTCGACTTCTTCATGATGAATTACGTCAGCAAATGCTTCTGTAACGTCAGCACCTTCATCATCAGCGCCAGGTTGATGGTTAGCATGAGCTAAGTTTTTAACTAGCCCCGAATAACTCCCCACACGCCAAGGGGTATTGACGATTCTACAAAGAGGCTTTGGTGCCAGCTCAGCGTTTTCTTTTTTGTTCTCGTTCAGCGGTTTTTTATCAATGGCAGTAGCTTGAATTTCTGCACTTGAAATTGATGCACACGTTAAGCTTGCCGTCGCTTCTTGAATTCGAGCAAAATCACATTCTTTCGAATCAACGCCTAACAGATAACCTATCGCAGTTTCATGTAATTGACTGGCAAGGCCGCTGCGTTTGGTAAAGCGACTATGATTCGCTATGCCGAGATAACAGCGATAAACTGGGCGGGTAAGAGCCACATAAAGTAGACGTAAATCTTCAGCTAATACTTCTTTTTTCTGCTTATCCCAACCTTCATCCGTTTGCTCTACGTCCCACACTAATGCATTATTTTGATGATAAAGCATAGGAGATGGGCGTCGGCGATTATCTCTGGCCAAACTCACAAATGGAATAAAGCAAAGTGGGTATTCCAAACCTTTACTTTTATGGATAGTGACAATTTGAACTAGGTTCTGCTCACTTTCTAAACGCAACTGTTGCTCTTCGCCCGATGCAGATGCAATGAGTTGCTGCTCAAACCAAGAAAGTAGGGCGCTGACACCGTCTAACTCAGTTGATTTTTGCTGGAGTAGTTCAGCTAGATGCCTGAAGTCGGTCAAACGTCTTTCGCCATCATCGTCATTTAATAAACGTGAGATAAGCTGAGTTTTCGCTGCCATATTCAATAATGCAGGCATTACACCACGTTGTTGCCATTGAGCACTTAATAAATCAAATAAATCTAAAATGAGTTGGCGCTGATGTTCATCATAATTGAATTGATGAATTTGCTCAGCCGTATACCCAAGCAGTTTGGTCGCCAATGCACTTCTGAGTAAACGCTCATTTTTAGGCTCAGCTAAGCTGCGTAAAATAATGGCTAATTCAACCGCTTCATTTGAATGATAAACGCTGTCTCGGCTTAAAAATACGGCACCGATGTTACGGTCAGCTAATGACTGCTTGATGATGGCTGCTTCGTTTCTATCACGAACGAGTACGGCGATGTCTTTGGCTTGAATCGCTTTGCCCGAAATCAATGCAGTGTCAGTTTGGCCTTCATTTAATAGGCGTACAATTTCAGCAGCAGCATCTTCAGCAAGAAGTTTTCTCGCTGTTGCTTTGTTCAAGCCTTTTTCTGGTTCTTCGCTGAGTAGGCGCAAACGTAAAGCGCTTTCATCATTCAGCGAATCTTGGATGATTATTTGTTTAGCGCTGCTTGGTGTATCTACTTCCTCAAAAGGAATTGATTCGCTGATGAAAGGATCGTCTTTGGCTTTAAAGAGTCCATTTACCCCCTTCACCATCGACTCACTAGAACGCCAGTTTCTGCCTAAAAAGTAGTGATCTTTGGTTTGTTCTCTTGCTTGTAAATAGGTATGAATATCGGCACCACGGAAAGCATAAATTGCTTGTTTTGGGTCACCGATCATCAATAGCCCTGAAGCGTCTGTTGCTTGATAAATGGTAGAGAAAATATCAAATTGCAGCGGGTCGGTGTCTTGGAATTCATCGATCAATGCTACTGGGAAACGCTTTAAAATACTTGACGGTAATGTTTCGTCATTGTCTTTTAAAGCCCCCGCAAGTTTAGACAGTAAATCGTCGGGTGTGAGGATATTGTGTTGTGTTTTTTGAGCATCAAACCGTAGCTTAATTTCAACCACTGCTTGTTGTAAAAATGCAGGTTTAAGCTGGCTCATTAATTCATTGATACGCTCAATATGGGTAAGCAATTTGGCTTGCTTCTCATGCGGCATCTCGCCGCCTTTATTAAGCTTAATGTTTGAATAAGCCAAGGCGTCCATAGCCTTTTTAGGCGGTAAACCTCTGCCGTGTTTTATCCATTGTCCTATGGCGTCAAACATCGCGTGCAACTTGGGGAAGTTCTCGGCCTTTTTACCAAATCGAACGCCATTAAGAGGTAAAGCTTCTAACTGTTTAAGTGTACTGTTGTGCTCGGTTTGCCATCGCGATTTAAACTGCGTAAGGCTCTGATTCAGTCGCTCAGCGATATGCTCAAAAGTATCTGTGGCGGTCAGAACTTTAACGTCTGTCGCATTCAGTAATGGGCGTATTTGTTTAAGTAAGTTCTCAGGCTCACCAAATTCTTGCTGTATGACCTGTGCCAATGTTGGATCTATGGTGTAACAGTGCTGACGCCAAAAGTCTCGCACTGCGTGATGAATGTACTCACTATCATCTAAGGTAAATTCAGTTTCAAATAAGGTGGCTGACTCAAAGGCCATATCCGACAGAATGCGCTGACAAAAGCCGTGAATGGTGAAAATAGATGATTCATCCAGTGATTTTAATGCTAAGTCTAAGCGACGCAGCGCCATCATATGTTCAGATTCATCGATGTCGCTGATTAGCTGTTTGATGAAGTCATCTTCACAGGCCAAGCCTAAAAATGCTTGGTAAGCAGTCCTAATTCGATTACGGATTCTGTCTCTGAGTTCTTCTGTTGCAGCGTTGGTGAAGGTTACGACCAGGATTTGCTCGCAGGTTAATGGCTTACAACCATTCCCCAGTAGCAGGCGTAAATACAAACCTGAAATGGTATAGGTTTTACCTGTGCCAGCACTCGCTTCGATAAGTCCACGGTTTGAAAGTGGAAGCGTCAGTGGGTTCAGTAGTTGTGATTGACTCATGCTAATACCTCTGCTTCAACAAAGGCTTTAAGTTCGGCAAGCGTGTCTGAGTGATAAACATTTATCATTGGAGTCCAAATTTGTGTCGCAATTTGCCCAAAATCATCGGCAGAAAAATCCTCAGGGAAAGTAAATACTCGCTGAAAATGCGGTTCTAACCCTTCGCCAAGTTGACTTTGTTCATCCAGCCATTGTTTTTGTGCTGCAAGCATTTTTTCGTCGTGCGAACCGTCTTCGACAGCATAAGCGAATGAGGTTTTTGGCAAAAATTTAAATGGCTTTTTTAACCCAGAAAGGTAGTGGTTAACGAGTATTTCGAGCTGTGCTTCAGCGTCATCTTTCTTCATAGGTGCTAGCGCATGGTAATGGCCGATATCCAATAAAAAGCTGTGTTTTTTAGCTCCCATAGCATTGATGGCGAGATGTCGAATGTAATGACGAATAAAGTCTCGCCCATGAGCACGACCAGGACGCACACCAACTAATCCTTTTGGACTGACATCATCAATCCGACCGACCAGTTTAATGCCAGAATCTAAGGTTAAATCGATATCCTTAGTCGTTGCTTGGGTTTCACCTTTCAGGTAAATCGCTCGGCCAATAATCGGTGCGATGTCATGTTGATATTGGTCAATGAGAAGTTGGTCAAATGGAGCTACTGGCAACTCGCCTGTAGCCTTAAGTTGTGCCGTCATACCATCATCGATATCTTCAACGCCATTATCGATTGCGGTTTTTATCAATGTATCTTGCAGCAGGTATCGCTCAAGAGCATTGAGTTTAAACGGCTCATCATTTTCATCTTCTTGCACATGCAAACCTAAATCTAAGTTTAACGTACGATTAAAGAAGTTTTGAGCTGGGTTACGATAAAAACGTACTAGCGCAGAAATGTCGATTTCAGCTAAATCGTCATTATCGTTTTCAATGCTGGTGGCCGCAGAGCAAAAAGAATTTGAATCTTGTTTGTTTATGGGTGGACACCACTGTTCGTCATAGCTTTGAATGTGTTTACTGCGAATGGCGAATTGATACAGCTTTTCATCAAATGGCTGGAGTGGCTGTGTTTTGACAAGTTCTGGTTTTATGGAGTTACCATCTGCGGTTTGATAGCAAAGTTCGCAGTACTCCATGAGCTCCGAGATTAGCATGGATGGAATGCGTTCGCTGTTGTCTCGTTCGCTGGCGCCAATATAGCTGATATACAGTTGTTGCCTCGCTGAGAGTAGAGCCTCTAAGAACAAATACCTGTCATCCAGACGGCGTGAGCGGTCACCTTTGCGAGCACCAAATTGCGCCATTAAATCAAAACCAATTGGATGCTGATTACGTGGGTAAACACCATCATTCATCCCCAGTAAACACACATATTTAAATGGTATTGAACGCATTGGCATCAAGGTGCAAAAGTTCAGGCTACCTGCTAAATAGCGTTGTCCAACTTTGGATTCCGTTAGGCTGGATGTAAACCAATTTTGCAGTACTTGAACAGGCAAGGCGTCATAAAAGCTCGCATCAGAAAGTTCAGTTTTAAGCTTAGCAATGCTGTCTCGAATTTCTTGCAGCTGCGCTCTTTCATCATTGGTGATGGTATAGATATCATCAACTAAACTTTCGAGCTGTTGTAAGCGTTCGTCAGCGGTAGCATCTTGTGAAAAACGTGCATGGTATTCGTCAATGGTTTCGATAAAACTCATCAGTTTACCAAGCGCTTGAGCTTCCATGCCTTCAATGCCTTCAACTTTCAACGTGTCGTGATAAATCGGACTGTCATCACTGAGAGCGTAACCTAGCAGTAATCGCCTTAAGCCAAACTTCCATGAGTTATGCTCAAAGGCGGGGACACCAATTTGTTCACGGTTTTGTTCATCACGCCCCCAACGAATGCCGGCTTCGTTTACCCAACGTTTAATGCGTTGTAATTCGTCATTATCGATATTAAAACGTCTGGCTATGGCAGGGACTTCTAGAATCGCTAAAATATCGGAAACCGCATAGCGGCTGATATTAATGGTTAATAGACTTAAAAAACTATTTACGAGCGGAGATTCTTGCGCTGCACCCCTATCGGCAATGGCGTAAGGAATGTAATGGTCGCCTTTTTTCGATGAAAAAACGGCATCAATGTAAGGGGCATAGCTGGCAACATCAGGTAGCATGACCACGATGTCTTTTGGTTTTAATTCAGGATCCGCTTCTAGTTGAGATAATAGATAGTCATGAAGCGTTTCTAACTCGCGTAAAGGGCTGTGGCAGCTTACCAGTTGAACAGAATTGTCATTCTTACCTAAAACTCGGCGTTGTTCTGGGTTCTGATATAAATTGGCATCAGGACCTAATGGTTCGCCCAAAGTTTCCATTTCTAGAATATCGTGTTGGATTCCATGAAGTAGTTTGGGTTTTGCCTCGTTCAATGGGCTGAAATAGTCTTCATGATCAAGATTAATGTGCGCTTCAGGTAGGGCGAGAATAAGATCTAATAATTCACGACCCATTTTACCGTTGTTCGCCAGAATTGGGTTACCGACTTCAAGCTTATCTTCCCAATGTTCTGCAAGCTGTTGCTTTTCAGAAAACTTCACCGCCATTCGAGCACGCAGTTTAGGGTCAAGAATATCGCCCCAATAATGCTGGCAAGGGCTGAGGTTAAACATGTAAACATCAACGCTTTGAGATAGGTGATATAAAATTTCAAGTAGCTGTGGGGGCATGGATGAAATGCCGAATACGAATAATCGATTAGGAATATTTGCTGGCGCAGTTTGCAAGTTAGACAGTGACGTCAATAAATCTTGATGTAGATTCGCCCTGTGGTAATGACTTTGCTCAAGTACTTGATCGTTAAACTCAATCAGTTGGCGCCATAAAATGGGTTGCCATGCCTGCTCATCAATGAGTTGAATCGGCGCTTCATTGTGCTCCCATTCTAAAATCCAATCAGGTCGATACACCAAGTATTGGTCGAAGATATCCGCAATACGGTTACACAGTTGATAGCTTTTAACTGATGCTGCGGTTTCACCTTCGATGGATTTCTCTAAGTAGGCTTTTAATGGCGTAAATTCTGGTAAGTCAATCAGATTTGGCAGCAGAGTCATTAACTTCCAAGTCATCATTGCTTTGGTAAATGCGTTTTCTTTGGGCACACTTGGCAGTAAGTCATGACACAGCTGCCAAACAAAGCTCGAAGGTAATGGGAAGTCTATAGCCGCTGCGATGCTGTTGTGTTTAGCTACTTCTAACCTTAGCCATGTTGACATGCCAGGGCTTTGAACGAGAATTTGTTCAGGCTGCAGAACCGAGTGCCCTTGAGAAGGCGTTGACAATAATTCAGCCAATTGTTGGCTTAAGTTTTCCATCCGGTTTGATTGGATAAGATAGAACATATTTGGCTCTTTAAATTCAGCAGATAAAGCATTCTATGTAGTTGATTTAACGGATTCAATAATATTGCCGTTATCGAGATTAAATATTTTTAAAGTAACTCAGTGGTTTCGATAATATGAGCTATTGCACCTGCAAAAATGAACTCAATTCCGAGTGCCGCAACGATGAGACCAATAAGTCGATTTATCATTAAAGTAGCATGACCATTGATTTTATGACTAAGTTTTTCTGTGAGTAGAAACAGACCTAAAATAATTAAGCCAGCGGTACAGATGACGGCAAACATAAAAAGTTCATGTTTAAAGCTGTTATGCATGTGGGTATAGACCACAATTGTGCTGATTGTACCTGGCCCAGCTAGTAAGGGGAGACCCAAAGGAACAATGGCTAAGCTTATTGGCGAGGCTTTTTCATTTTCAGGTGAATGATTTTCGCTGCTTTGTTTTGGGCTCATCATATCGAGCGCACTCAAAAATAAGAGTACGCCTCCCGCAATTTTGAAGGTATTGATAGAAATAGAAAAAAACGATAAAACTTGTTCGCCCCAAAAAGCAAAACTACCCAGAATGACCACATAAATTAGGCAAGCGGTATAAATGGTTTGACGCTTCTCTTTCGGTGCAAAGTCTTTTGATATCCCCAAGTAAACAGCGGCTGCTGCCATTGGTGCGGTAATTGCCGTTAAGCTAACCGTTAATTTGATGTACTCATTAAAATCGAGCATTGATTTACCATGTTCATTGATCCTTTATCCAGCTTAGTACATCGCCTTAGAAAGAATAAGTTTTCACTTTCAAGATTCAGCAGGTATTAAGTTGAAGGCAGTTAAAATGGTTCATCATGCGAAAATAAGAAAATATAAACTAGAATGAAAACACTCAGTTTAAGCTTTCTATTTTTGCTAATTTATATTCACTCAGCTTGTGCCTCTGAAATCAACCTTGATAAAGGTTGGCAAGTCTCTCCTTTTTCATACATTCATAGCTTCCAAGACAATAAAACTCAGCCATTATTTTTATCTAAACAAAATGTCAGTAGCTTGCTGTGGAAGTACAAAAATATTCAGATCCCCAGCACTGCAATGAATGTCGTTATTCAATCTCAACACAAGCCGCAAGAGTACCAATCAAAACTGTTGACGGAAGCTGAGTTAAGTAAGGTGGATAAACAACAGTTTCGCCAACCGTGGTTTTTTAAAAAAGAAATAAATATTAACGCTAAGAGTGGGCAATATGTCCTGCATTTAAAAGGGATCAATTATTACGCTAAGCTATGGATAAATGGCCATGAATACCAGTACAAAAATGTGCGTTTGCACAATCAATTAATCAATCCTTTTATTCAGTACAATCTTAATATCACAAGTGCAATTCAATCAGGGGGAAACTCGATTTTATTAGAGGTAATTCCTCCATTTTGTTTTCACGACAAGGTCTGCCAGCGCCTTGCATTCAAGAAAAAGGGCGATTATAGCGGAGATTTCAATATAGGTTTTGTTGATTGGAGTCCTGCTGCACCTGACTATGAAATGGGAATCACCCGACCTATATCCTTATCGCACTTCCCTAAAAATGTCAGCGTAACAAACCCGTATGTGCAGACAACATTATTAAACAATAATCAAGAAGCCGACTTAGTATTGAATGCGAACGTTACCAACTTTTCTCGTCTACTTCAGAAGGTAATCGTTACTGCATATCTTGATGGTAAACAGGTTGCAAAAACCAATATCACCCTAAAAGCACATCAGCTAAAAAATGTTTCTTTTGATTCAAGCCAGTTTTCAACATTGAAATTGCACCATCCAAAACTTTGGTGGCCTGCTCAGCTTGGAACCTCAAGTCTTCACAGGTTAACTTTTAACGTTACCAATCTAAAAAATCAGTTGCTCAGTGAGAGTGATGTTGAAGTTGGATTGAGGGAGGTTAAAACGTTAAATGAACGGTATGAAGAAAAGGGGAAAACAAAATCTGCGAGAGTATTTAAGGTAAATGGACGTCCAGTAACAATTATCGGCTCTGAATGGGTAGATCCTATCTTCTTAAATGACTCTCACCAGCAAATAAAACAGAAACTTATTTTAGCAAAACAAATGGGGCTGAATACGTTGCGCCTTGAAGGGTTCTGGGGGCACGATGCATTCTTGTACGATGAAGCCGATAAATTGGGGCTATTACTGCTTCCTGGATGGAGCTGTCAGTGGGAATGGTCTTACTATTTAAATGGATGGACGAATGTAACGCCTAATGTAGTCAATACTTGTGATCCTGAACATGGATGCGTACAAACTGAAGACGATATTACCCTTATAAAGACAGCTTTTAGATCTCAAGTTATGTGGTTAAGGAATCACCCATCGATATTAGGGTGGATGACTGGAAGTGATGCAACGCCATTACCTAAGCTCTTTGATGCTTATCAAACCATATTAGCTAAAATTGATCCGAAGCATCAGCAAATTGTCTCCGCTGGAGAAGTTGAAGGAGTTAGCTCAGTTCATTCTGGATTGAAGATGAGAGGGCCGTATGCCTATGAGCCTCCAATCTATTGGTTTGAAAATACCAATCTAGGCGGAGCTTTTGGCTTTGCCTCAGAGGTTAACCCAGGAGCCGAACTTCCCGAAATGTCGAGTATTTATGAAATGCTCCCTTTTAGCCATTCATCTTGGAATAAACAAAGCAAAACGAACTGGGATTATCATGCGGGCAGAGGACACTTTTTCTCACTTGATAATTACTATAATCCAGCAATCAAAAATAGGTATGGTGAACCAAAATCTCTGTATGAGTACGGACAAGAATCGCAGTTAATAAATTATGAAACTGTCAGAGGGATGTTCGAAGCCTACAATGCCTATCAGTCAAAGAATCCACATATGCAGGGTGCTCGTTCAACTGGCGTTATTCAGTGGCAGTTAACATCATCTTGGCCTGAAACTTATTGGCAACTCTTTGATTATTATTTAAAGCCTACCGCTGCGTTTTATGGTGCGAAAGAAGCCAACAAAATGTTGCATGGTATTTATGACCCTTCTACTCGCCATGTTTACATCAGTAATCGAAGTGGAAGAGCGTATAAAGATATTGCGATTGACATAAGCGTTTATGATATCAACTCAAATATTTTGTATCGTGCAAAAAGCCAAATTTTAAATTCGAAAGGAATGAGCTCAATTCAAGCTCCTAATCTTATCTTACCTCCGTTTAATCAAGTTCACTTTCTAAACATTAAAATCAGTCAGAATAACCAGATAATTGATGAAAATACATATTGGTTAGCAGCGTCTGATACAAAGGATCAACTGGATTACGAACAATCGAAGTGGTTTTACACACCCGTCAAAGAGTATGCGAATCTGCAAGCATTAAAACGTATTCCTCAAGTTCGTTTGAGCTTTCATTGCACAAAAAACCTAAATGATAAATTTCAAATCGATGTAAAAAATGAAGACCCACATCATCTAGCATTTTTTATCCATTTAAGACTGAATCAGCCTGAACCATCAAAGTCGAAGTTCGCACTTTGGAGTGAAAACTATATAAATTTAATGCCAGGAGAATCTAAACAAGTTTCCTTGAAATTTAATGATCAAGAAAAACTACCTTCTATTTTCTCAACGGCGTGGAATGTACCTCAACAAAAAGTAGAGTGTCCGTTATGAAACCGAGATTGATTAAAGCGAGTAGAGTAATTCAAGTTTCATTAATTTTTTTTGCCAGTCATGTGTGCGCACAGGATTTGTATTGTAACTCCGCAGGTTTTAAGGAGGCCGTAGCTAAAAGCAATTTGGTTGATGCTTACTTTTCACCGGAGCACCTTATAAACCGAAATGAATTAGAAAGCATGCAAACGAGATTACAACATGTTGATGTAATCAGCTATGGCTTTGGAACCATCAGAAATAACTTCCTAGAGCTTTCTAAAATAGATAAGCACAATATTCACTTATTAAATAAATGGCGATGGGAAAACGCCAGAGACAATGGTGAACCAGAGTTTGCTTTGGTGTTATCCATTGGTGGCTGGGGAGGAAGGCACAGTTTTACCACTTTTTTAACCAACCCGAACAAGCGCAGTATTTTTGTTAATTCGGCAAGTATGCTGGTAAACAACAATAATCTAGATGGAATTGATGTCGATTGGGAAAACGTTTCACTAACGTCTAAAGCTGAGCAAAAAGGTGTGTCTAAATTGATGAGACAGTTAAAAAATCAATTACCTTCTGGATCATGTGTTTCAAATGCTGTGCCGGCGACGCCTTTTTATTGGAATCAGTTTCCGAGTGCAGAATCGTGGAACGATAATGTCGATTGGAGTGTAGTTATGGGCTATGACCTTTACGGTACATTTGGTCCATTCACTGAATTAGCGTCGAACTTGTATGAACAAAAGAAAGCTAAAGTCCCAGATAGTGATTACCACTATAACTACCCCGAGTCGGTATCGGTTGCTAAAGCGGTTGTGCACTATAAGAACCAAGGGTTATCAACCAGTAAGATTATTTTAGGCGTGCCTTTTTATTGCCACAGTTATTACACTGATTCAGCTGATGCAGGGGGATATCGTCAGCGTGTGTATGATGCGAATATCAGTTCTCAAATTCCATTTAATCAGGCATCCGGTATTTGGGAACGAGGCAAAAAAGCGCACTTTAATGATGGCAGTGCTTACAGCTTGAATAAAATTCATGGCACAACCGGTACCGCGAAATATCAATTTTTAAGCTGTGAAACACCGAATTCTATTGCGAAAAAAGTGAAATTTGCTAAGCACGAAAAACTGGCCGGGATGTCGATGTGGGAATTGTCTCAAGATGTTAACTATGAAGATTCAAACTCACTGTTGCGTGCAATGACAAATCAATAAACCCTAAAGTGAGTGCATTGTAAAAACACAATGCACTCTTCCTATTGTTTACCCTGCTAGCGTTTCAGCTTCATCTGTGGCGCTTTTTTCGGGCATTTTACTCAATGGTTGAGTGAGTAAGTATTCTGTCAGTGCTTGGTAAGAAAGGGGCTTGCTGAAGATATACCCTTGAATAAAGCCTTCGCCAAAACGTTTGATTTGATCAAGTTGGAACTCAGTTTCGACACCTTCAGCGACTATATCTAGTTTTAAGCTGTCGGCAATGGAGTAAATAGCCCCAATGAGGCGAGTATCACAACTCTCTTGGCTTACGTCTTGAATAAAACTCTTGTCGACTTTAAGTACTTTGACGGGAAACCTTTTTAAATAGCTTAATGATGAGTAACCCGTACCAAAATCGTCCAAGCTTATTTTTATGCCCAGCTGACTAAATTTAAGAAGTTGATTGTAAGCTTGAATATCATCATCAATAAGCAGGCTTTCTGTAATCTCTAAAATAAGCTTTTGAGGAGCAAGGTTATACTTTTTAAGGTACTGCATGACTTGTTCAACAAAGTTTTCTTGTTTAAATTGAATTGAAGAAATATTTACGGCGACGCCAGGTGAATGAGCTACCATGGTTTTCCATGAAGCTGCAGCATGACAGGCTCTGTCTAATACAAGTTCTCCAATTTTGTTAATTAAGCCAACTTCTTCTGCAATAGGGATGAATTTAGCTGGAGATATCGCGCCTTTTTCAGGATGATTCCAACGAACCAGCGCCTCAACATAGGATAGGTGCTCTGAACTGCTATGATGAATGGGTTGGAAACACACAGAAAGCTGATTATTTTGAATGGCTTCTCTTAATTCAGTTTCTAATTGGCAACGAAGACGAACAGCTTCGTCCATTTCCCGTGTGAAAAGTTGGAAGTTATTACGGCCCTTAGCTTTAGCCCTGTACATGGCAATGTCAGCGTTTTTGACCAGTACTTCAGGCTGAGTACTGTCCTCTGGGTAAATGGATATCCCAATACTTGCTGTAACGTACCCTTTGTGGGCACCCAGAGAAAATGGCTCAGCGATTTCTTCGATGATTTTATTCGCAACCTTATCGATGGCGTAAATGTCGTTTTTGTTGGGAAGAATAACGGCGAATTCGTCGCCTCCTAAGCGAGAAATTGTATCTGATTTACGTAAAATACCATTAAGCCTCTGTGCGACTCCTTTGAGCAGTTCATCCCCTTGAGAGTGCCCAAAGTTATCATTAATCCGTTTAAATCCGTCTAAATCAATAAAGAACACGGCCAACTGTGATGACTCTCTATGAGCCACATTGATGCAGTGTTCTAGTTGAGATGAGAATAAATATCGATTTGCCAAGCCCGTCAAGCTATCGTAATTGGCCTGTTGAAAAATTTTATGTTCCGCTTTTTTCCGTTTCGTTATATCACTGAAAAGAGAAACATAGGCTTCAAATTCTCCTGTAGGGCTAGTGAGTGCCGTAACCGAAAGCCATTCGTAATAGAGCTCACCATTTTTTCGACGGTTACAAATCTCACCTTGCCAATATCCGTCCGTTTTAAGCGCAATGTACATACTGTTATAAAACTCAGCGTCATGACGTCCCGACTTTAAAAGAGAAGGTTTTTTTCCAATGACGTCAGTCTCTAAATAGCCGGTGATGTTAGAAAATGCTTTATTAATGGCAAGAATATTAGAGTTAGCATCACATATCATTACGGCTTCTGTTGCAGTATGAAATACAGTAGAAGCGAGTCTCAGATCTTTTTCGTTCTCTTTGATGTAAGTGATGTCTTGGCTTATGACCACATGCCTTGAATTGTTTTCAGTAGCTGAAAGTGGGTAGATATTGGTGAATTCCCAGTATTCTTTACCTTCAACGTCAACACTCATCAGTTCACCTTGCCAAGCACTTCGTTGCTTCATGCTTTGAGCTACTTCAACGAGGTGAGGGTTTGTTTTGCTGTATGAATCAATAAAGTTTGGTTTTTCTGAGGTGATCGAATTTTTTCTTAGTAACTGCTGATACTCGAACTCTTTGTTGTTATAAATGATGTTGCTTTCATCATTTAAAATCGCAATGGACATCGGGCTATGTTCAACAATTTGTGATAGCGCCTTAATTTTCAAGTCGGCTTTGGCTTTTCTCTTTAATAAATAAACTAAGAAGATGATCATCAACGCTAAAGCTGTGAGTCTGAACAAAAAGTACATGAGTTGTTGTTTCGACTTCTCTTTAAGGTCGATAACTTGTTCATCAACCATATTTTCGAGGCTTTGTTGATAATGCCATAGCTGATCTTGAAGTAGACGTTCAGACGACATATCTCGAACGATGGAGAAGATCAATGTTTGTTTATTTATGCTTATGGGAGATGAGTAAACTTGGACGGTTTTTACGCTTGAAGCCGCTTGGTGTCGGAAAATGAAGTAGTTTCTATTTTCAGCTTTTGCAGTTTCTCTTTCCTTAGCAACTTGAGTCGTACTCAACATATTAATTTGTTGAATATTCATACTTTCTAGTTGCTTGATTGAGTAGCCGTAAAATTGGCTTGCTGCCATGTTAGCTTTTGTAATCCTTCCTGTTTCAGGTTTTATCAGTAGCATGACTAAGCGGTGCTTATTGAAAGCGGTATCAAACGCTGTGTCTGAAAAAGATGAGGGTGAAAGAGTGCACAAAATGCACAGGAGTATGGCGGTGAATCGAGCGCGTTTAAGCATCTAAGACTACTTATTTTAATTCCTTTTTATAATAACCAATTATCAATACTTATTGAGTTTAGGTAAATAAGCTATCAGTTTAAGAATATTGTTATAAATCAAACAATCTTTAGCGCAGGATGATAAATGAGCAACCACTCTTTGGTGAAACCCGATTTTGAGTGAATCAGTGTGAACCTCTGTTTACTGATTTAACTGAGTATTAGTACTCTTGATTGTTTGGCGCTAAAGTAAGATTCAATACAATGAGAACCGAAATAGTTGAGTGCGAAATGGCCTTACATTTAAACAGTGATTTTAATCAGAGAGTCGTCATTCTTCCATCAGACTATGAGTGGATAGATTCTCCAATGCATGGTGTTGAGCGAATGATGCTTGATCGTATCGGTGATGAAGTTGCAAGAGCAACTACCATTGTACGCTATGCTCCTTATAGTGAGTTCTCTGCGCATATACATACAGGCGGGGAAGAGTTCTATGTCATAGAAGGCGTCTTTTCCGATGAACGTGGCGATTATGCTCAAGGTACGTATGTGAGAAATCCTATTGGAACTTCACACACGCCAAAAATTGGAGAGCATGGTGCAACCATCTTAGTTAAACTCCATCAGTTTTCAGAGCAAGACACGCTATCAGTTAACATGAATACTTCTGTTGAACCTTGGTCACAAGGTTTAGTTGAAGGGTTATCAGTAATGTCTTTGCATGAATTTGAGAGTGAGCATGTCGCTTTAGTGAAATGGGAGCCATATACTCGATTTTTGAGTCATCAGCATTGGGGAGGGGAGGAAATTTTTGTCATTAAAGGAACCTTTTACGATGAACATGGTGAGTATCCCAAAGGTTCGTGGATTAGGAATCCACATAAAAGCCGGCATCAACCATTTACTAAAAGTGATGGAGCAATTATTTTTGTAAAAACAGGTCACCTACTTGTTTTATGATCAAAGTTTAATTATCAACACTAAATTTTTACACTGTCTTTTCAGAATAGTTGTCTCTTGATTGCCTGAGTTTATGGCTTTTATATCCTAGACTCCCTTTCCATAAATGAATGTAAAGATGAAGTGGGGTTAACTGTGGATACTAACAGTCTGACTTAAAATAATAATAAGCTATGTTAACTTTAGGTGACTATGCAAGCACCGACTGCAGCAGTTGAGCATTCTCACTCCCATAATGGTTATAGGGTATCATCGACTAAAACCAAGGGAGCATTTAAGACAATTACTTTCAAGAGTAAAGGGTTCGGCTGGGCTAAACGCATCTACAAAATTTCATATAGTGGGTCTGATGGTCAGGTGTACTTTCGTCACCGCAAGTGGTTTTTTTCTGTGAATAAAAAACAAAAAATTGAAGTTAATAAGCCTCCAGAAGATGGAGTTAAGCGGTTTGTTTTGATGGAATCCCTTCAAAGTAGTGGTGTAATTCCAACCCAAAAAAAATTAGCAATTCTTACTCATTTAGGACGTAGAGAACAAGTTGAAGTATTAAAAGGAATAGAAAAAAGCAATAATTCTATTGATGGGAATGTTGAAGGCTCCGGGGGACACGATTCAGAGCAAAAATCTGAAGCACAGTTTCTGAGAGATAAACTCGGCTTAGAAGAAATCACGCCTGAAATTGTTAATGATGTAATTGAAGACGATGATAAGTCTCCTGAATTAGCCTCTGGGATTGAACATGAGGTAACAGAAGGTAAAGCGGATACTGCAAAGGAGGGAAGTGAAGTCAAAACTTTATCTCAAAGCGGATTACAAGAAGATATAGTTTTTGAACGAATGAATACAGAACAAAAAGTGGACTTTATTTGTTCTTGTATAAGTGGTGAAAATAGCGGAAGTATTACATCAATCTTGGAGACCCTGAAACCTATTATTAATGATCTTTTAGTTGGTGATTACGATCCTGAATTACAACTAAAATTGTTCAAAGATATTACCCAGTCATCAGAGGCGAAAAGCCTGCTAGAAGACTTTAATGAATTACCTGATGAACTTGTTAGTTTTCTACGGATAGATCTAAAAACAGAAGCAGAACAGTTGCAAATGCTCACTCTTCTAGAAAATCTAAACATTAAATTCGCCGCTCAGTTTCTTGAAGGCTACTTCTCAGATACCCAAGAGTTGTATATTAAGAATCTCGCCCCCGAAAATAAGGAATATGTCAGAGTTCAGCTTGGATTAGAAGAAAATAGTAGTCTGAGCCTTGAAAAAGAACAAAGCACTCAACAACATCGTCGCCTTCGACAGAAGCAGCCAGTAAACAGAAAAAAACAAGCAAAAGCTTATCTTCAATATGCTCCATTTAAGTCCTCTGTAACTAAAGTTGCCGGGAAGGCTGCAAGCATGAAAGCTGGCCCATTAAAAAACCTATTTATAAAATGGTATATAAATCACTACAAAATTGATATGGAAGAAGCGGTGAGAACAGAGGCTTCTGAATACGTTAATTTTAATGACTTTTTCTGCCGTGAGCTTAAATCAAATGCTCGCCCGATTTGCGAAGGGGATACAACCCTAGCACATCCTGTTGATGGTAAAGTCAGTCAACTAGGTGACATCGAAGAAGGTAAAATCATTCAAGCAAAAAATCATGATTATTCAGTAGAAACGCTTTTGGGTGGTAATCCTGCAGACGCAAAACCCTTTGAAAATGGAACCTTTGCTACTGTATACCTTTCACCAGCTGACTACCATCGTGTTCACATGCCCATTGACGGTAAACTGAAGAAAATGATTTATGTATCTGGCGATCATTTTTCAGTTGGTCCCAATACCGCTGAACATATTTCAGGCCTATTTGCTCGAAATGAGAGAGTCGTGTGTATTTTTGATACTGATATCGGTGAAATGGCGATGGTGTTAGTAGGAGCTACGATTGTATCTAGCATTCAACCAGCTTGGGAGCACAAGCCTGTAACTGCTAGAAGAGGTGAAAAAGTCAGTGTTTGGGAATACAATACAGATGCTTCTGATGCCCACGTTTACAAAAAAGGTGACGAAATGGGTCATTTTAAATTAGGAAGCACTGTGGTAATGTGTTTTGAAAAAGGAAAGGTTAGTGGCTTTGCTGAGGGAACTCAAGAAAACAGTAAAACGACCATGGGGACTAAATTTGCGTACACTGCAAACCATGTAACAGCAGATCAGTCTGTATTATCATTCCATGAAAGCTAGCTATTTTTATCTAAGGCCGCCTAACTTAATGGTGAAGTGGTAAACAAGCTGGCACATATAAAGCCATGCGCCAACTGAAGCTTAGGGTCTGTTTATCTTTCGTGATTGTTTTTGCAGCGATAAATTAGTTATTTTATACAAGGCAGAGCTTGTGAGGTTTGTTTATTCCAAATAATCAAGCTCTAACGTAGTAGGAATGACCAATTTACGCTGTCTTCGATGCTATTGAGCATTCATTGTTCTGTGTTGTGACCAGCTCACTTAGATGACTAAGCTTCACTGCTCACGCCTTGAACAGATAAATGCTCAAATAGCACAAAATCTAATCCTGAAAGATAAACAGTCCCCTAATATTTCAATCTTCCAAACTATCATTCAATGCCGCATCAATAAGTGTTTTATCTAAACTTTTAGAAGTATCCACGCCTAACTGTTGCATTTGATGTGCTTGTCGAATCAAATTGCCTTTTCCTGTCGAAAGCTTACTCATTGCTGCATTGTAACTTTTATCCGCTGTTTCTAATGCTCGCCCTAGTTTGTCCATGTCTGATACATAACCACATAATTTGTCGTAAATTTTACCTGCATGTTGAGCAATTTTTTGGGCGTGTTGGTTTTGATACTCGTAACGCCAAATATTATTGATGGTTCGAAGAGCAACCAGTAAGTTTGTTGGGCTTACTAGCATCACATTTTGTTCAAGAGCAAAATTAACAATGTCAGGATCATTTTCTAAGGCTAATAAAAATGCTGGCTCTATTGGAATGAACATCAATACATAATCTAAGCTTTTCAAGCCATGTAACTGTTGATAATTTTTTTGGCCAAGCCCTTTGATATGAGCACGGATAGACAGCACATGCTCTTTTATCGCTGTTTGTTGTTGAAGCTCATCATCACTATTGAAATAACGCTCATAAGCAACCAGTGACATTTTTGAGTCAATGACAACGTCTTTTTCTTCAGGTAAATGAACAATGACATCAGGTTTAAAGCGTTTGCCGTCATCATTTTTTAAGTCTGATTGAGTTTCGTATTCATGATTTTCCCTCAAACCACTTTCTTGAAGCACTCGTTCAAGTATGACTTCGCCCCAATTACCTTGTTGTTTGTTGTCACCCTTTAGTGCATTAGTTAGATTAATGGCATCCTGACTCATTTTTACATTCAAAATCTGCAGCTGCTCTAATTGATTTTTTAAAGCACTTCGTTCGGATTGTTCATGATTATAAGATTCATTAATTTGCTTTCTGAACCCCTCCAGTTGTTGCTTGAAAGGAGAGAGAAGGCTCGTTATTTGTTGATTATTTTGCAGATTAAACTTCTCACTTCGATCTTCAAATATCTTGGTAGCCAAGTTCTCAAATTCGATTTTTAATCGTTGCTCTGCTGACTCCAAAAGTGCAATCTTATCTTCGAGCGCTTTTTTTTCTACTTCATGAGTGGCGGTCAATGTTTTATGCATCGCATTAGATTTAGAAAGCGATAGTTGAGCTTCCATTTGTTTGCGCTGTGCATCTTCAAATTTTGCTTCAAGAGAGGGGACTTGTGCTGTTATTGCTTCAGCTTTACCAAAAGCTTGAATGGTTTGCTCAAGCTTACTTCTGGTCACTGATAATTCATCATTGAGCTTTTCAATCTCTTGCATAGATTGAGCTTGTCGCATTTCAAAGACTTGCTCCCAACGTGAACGCGTAAGCCGTTGATTGACTAAAGCGCCCAAGAAAAAAGTTAAAATGCAAGCTCCGGCAGAGACAATGATTTCTGCGGTTGTAAAGTCGGCAAAAGGTGCAAATTCTGTCATGATTCAATTAAAGATAGATTCGATGACTATAAGGATGTCATGCTCTAAGTGATGCTTCAAGATAAGCTGCTACAATTTGAGGTATATCGTAAAAAAATTGAAAGAAACTTCGAAAAAGAGCTGTCTATTAATGCAAATGAACGTATTGCGCTAGAGGTGTATCGTGGCTAATAAAGGTGATTTTGTAAAAGGTGTTTTAAAGAGAAAAGCTTGGGATTTACCTGAAAGCGAAGTAACACCAGAATCCGTTTTTAAATCTCGACGTAAGATTATCAAAGCGCTTGGTTTAGGTGCTGCGGGTGCAAGCTTATCTACAAATGTTCAAGCTGGTTTATTTGATGTGTTTGGTGATAAAAAAGCTGAATCTCAATTTAAGATTAAGCCGTTAACCTTCACGAAAAATGAGAAATATCAAACCTCTGAAATATTAACACCCGAAACTAAGGTAACGACTCACAATAACTTTTTTGAGTTTGGCACAAGCAAAGCCGATCCTGTTAATAATGCACAAGGTTTTGACGTTGAACCATGGAAGCTAGTTGTTGATGGTGAAGTAGAAACCCCATTAACACTAGGTTATGACGATTTATTTAAGTTAGCTGCATTAGAAGAACGCACATATCGACTTCGTTGTGTAGAAGCTTGGTCCATGGTTATCCCTTGGGTGGGTTTTTCACTTGCTAATATAATTAAAAAAGCTAATCCAACCAGCAAAGCAAAGTATGTAGCATTTGAAACCTTGGTCGATCCTAAGCAAATGCCAGGGCAGCGAAACCGTTTTGTTGGTGGTGGAATTGATTACCCTTATGTTGAAGGATTAACTCTGCCTGAAGCCATGAATGATTTAAGCTTTTTATCTGTTGGTTTATACGGGAAAACGCTTCCCCCACAAAATGGTGCTCCAATTCGTTTAATCGTGCCATGGAAATATGGCTTTAAAAGCATAAAATCAATCGTACGCATTCGCTTGACGGATAAGAAGCCACCTACCAGCTGGAATCAATTAGCGTCTCACGAATATGGTTTTTATGCCAATGTGAATCCAGACGTTGATCACCCTCGTTGGTCACAAGCAACAGAGCGTCGTATTGGTGCTGGTGGGTTATTTTCAGCGAAACGTATCCCGACGTTGCCGTTTAATGGTTACGGTGATGATGTTGCAAGTCTATACACAGGGCTAGATTTGAGGAAAAACTTTTGATACGAGTGAAGCCCAAGCAGTTGAAGTGGGTAAAAGCTCTTTTCCATTTAATTGCTTTAGCACCAATTGCATTTTTAGTGCTTGATGTACTGAGTGATAATGCTGGGGGGGACCCAGTGCAATACATCATTCATTACACCGGAATTGGTGCACTAAACACCTTGTTTTTGACCTTGTTGATCAGTCCTGTAGCAAAGAAGTTTAAGATGGGCTGGTTGGTTCAGACGAGAAGGCTGGTGGGGTTGTACGTTTTTGCTTATGCGACTTTGCATATCGCTTCGTACTTTGCTTTAGACTTGGTTTTCGAATGGTCATTACTTGGTGAAGAAATATTTAAGCGCCCATACATACTTGTCGGTGCAGCAGCATATTTAATTCTGTTTGCTCTGACTTTAACGTCATTTAAAAAGATGATGAAAAATATGGGGCGCCATTGGCAAAAATTGCATAATTGGATTTATGCGGCAGCCATCTTAATTCCGATACATTTTTATTGGTCTGTTAAATCAGAAATCATCGAACCAAGTATTTATATTTTTATCGCAGTCGTGTTATTGAGCTTTAGAGTCGTGCCTAAGTTTAAAAAGATTAGACAGAAGAAACGATGATACAGTAAGCCGTTATATTACTAGCAGACAAAGAAAAAGAGTGATAACAAGTTATCACTCTTTTGTTTTTTAAAGGCTAATTGAATTAACCCCTGATCATCCTTGGATTAGAATGAAACAGTGAAAGGGTCAGAACATAAGGTTGATTCTACTTCACAAACTTTATATTCATAAGTACCAGCTGCATCGCGGATACGGTCACGTTGGCGGCCGTCGTTACGAGTTGTAGATACCATTTCACCATTACGGTAGATTGCTACGTTATCGCCCATTGCGCCTGACCATGTTAAGTCAATATAAGCTGTGCCACGACGAGTTATACGTGAGCGGCTGATATCTGCATCGATACTGTGTGCAAACACATCGACAACCATGCTTGTAGAACCTTCACGACCTTCAGCATCAGTAGCAGTTAACATAACTGTATAAGAACCAGCTTCAGCATAGCTGTGCATTGGGTTCATGTCGCTTGAAGTATTACCGTCACCGAAGTCCCAGCTATAACTAGCAATATCTTCGTTTACATCTGAGCTCATGTTAGTGAACGATACGTCAAGCATCTCTACATCGTAACTAAAGTCCGCTACTGGAGCTGCAGGAGCTGCTTCACCCGTACCTGAGATAGTAAGTCCCCAGTTATTTAAGCGACCAGTGTCAAGGTTAGCATTATCACTTACCGATAGAGTCCATGTACCCATTGCCATTTCAGTATTGAAATCAGCAAGGCTATAGCTCATTACTAAGTCATCTGCTGAGCTACCTTCGCCATCGTGAAGTACTACTTCTGTTCCATTTGGTGAAGTAAGAGCTACACGCAAATCGCCTCTCCAAGTATGAGTGATATCAACATGCGCTGTAACACCAAATACTTGTAGGTCATCTGCTATTTCAATTGAGCTTGTAATACCTTCAGCGTCATTGTCTGGAATATCCATGCCGTCAGTATTGCTGTAATCAAAGTCTCTTAGACCAGCAGGTAACACTTCAAGAGAAACCGTTTTGCTCTTAACCATATCACCGTTAACAGCGGTAACTTCCATTGAGTAGTCGCCGTAGCCTGTATCTTCAGACGTCATTACGTCTAGCGTGAATGAACCGCCAGCAGAAACTGTTGATGCAGAAAGTGAAACACCTTCCAAAGATGGATTAACTGATACAGAAACATCTACATCACCACTCCAACCAGCTACGCTACCAACATCGAATGCATAACTTGCAGATTCACCAGCAGAAACCGTTTGGCTTGCAGGTTGTACTGTTAAACGATAGCCTGGCTCTGGATCGGCATCTGTTAGCGCTGAAGCAACGTTCAAACGCTTGCCTGATACCATTTTCCCGTCTAGTGAGCCTAAGGTGTCACCAGAGTTCATAAGCAGTTGCTTCATTTCAACTGGTGTTAGGTCAGGGTTTAACGACCATACCAATGCAGCTGCACCCGTTACATGCGGTGTTGCCATCGAAGTACCTGAGTACGCCGCATAGCTATTACCTGGAACGGTAGAAAGAATGGCAGAACCTGGAGCAGCCATATCTACTGTAGTCAGACCGTAGCTTGATGCTCCTGAAGTGAAGATCGAAAGATCGTCATTTCTATCCGTAGAAGCAATAGACATTACATAATCTGATTCATAGTTTGATGGGTAGTGTGGGCTTGCATCATTATCTACACCACTGTTACCAGCAGCTGCAATGAATAAAATACCAGCATCACCACCAGCAACAATTGAGTCATTCAATGCTTGGCTATAGCCACCGCCGCCCCATGAGTTGTTACTCGCTTTAATATCAACACCGTGGTTTACTTTTAGATCAGTGATGTAGTCGATACATTCAATTGCATCAGCTGTTGAACCTGTACCGCCTGGGCCTAAGAATTGACAACCAACAATGGTTACATCCCAACTTACACCAGTAACACCAACACCGTTGTTACCTTGTGCACCGATTGTACCTGCAACGTGAGTACCGTGACTACCAGAGTCCATAGGATCACCGTTGTCAGCGTATGCGTTGAAACCGTGAACATCATCGACTACGCCGTTACCGTCGTCATCAATGCCGTTACCTGGGATTTCATTCGGGTTAGTCCACATGTTATCTGCTAGATCTGGATGAGTGTAATCGACACCTGTATCGATAACAGCAATTACAATGTCTTCACTACCCGTTGTTGTATCCCAAGCTTCAACTGCGTCGATATCAGCATCAGCTGTTCCGCCATTTTGACCTGTGTTGTTTAATCCCCACATATCAGAAAATGAAGGATCGTCAGGCATGCCTATCGCTTTTAGAATGTAGTTTGGCTCTGCATATTCAACCGCAGCATTTTTGCTGATTAGTTTGATTGCAGTTTTAACGTCCATACCCTTACCAAGCTGAAGCTTAGCTAAGCGGCCGTCCATAAAACGGGCGAATTTATCATCAATACCATCGGCATTGTTGTCATCCATTAGCGCACGAATGGATTGGCGAGCGTATTCTCTGTCTTTCTTAGAAGAGTCAGTCTTATATTTTACAAGGATAGAACCTTGTTCAAATTTAGGTGTGGTTTCTATTTTAGCGTGAGCAGATGCTGTAATTACGCCAGCAATTGCGACAGCCAAAGGTGAGATTTTTTTTAACATTTCCCAGTTCCTATTTTGTCAGTCCATGAAAAAACTTTTTTGTTATTCCCTGCTATTTCAGCTAGTTGTTGCATTTTTGGTTTTTAAACCAGAAGAAAAGCCAAACAAATAACGGACATTAAAGCAGGGCAATTGATGACATAGTGAAACGCCTATTTAAAGATGTAGATTTTTTTTTAATACTAACGGACTAGAGGGTTGGGTTAGTGGAGTAGCTGTAAAAGGCTGCGTTATTTATTAATAACTTGTTAAAAAACGAGAGGTTATTAACCTCGCCATCTATTTAACATTTTTTTTACAAGTTATTAAATTCCGACTTTTTTCCGATTGAAGCTATTGAAAACCTCTGTAACTTGAACGGCAACTTAATGTCAGTATTCATGTGCTGAGTTGGGTTTAAATTCAAAAAGGTTTTGAGTATGCGAACAATCAAAGAAAATTGGTGGAATATGAAAGTGAAAACCTCGTTTAAAGTAACGCTTTTGTTCATTGCCGCTGCGTTTACATCATTCGTTTCTGCGAATGATGAGTGGAGTTCTGAAGATTATGCAATCTCATTGTCTCTTGAGAGCTTATTGACAAGCAATAATCGTGAAAACCTCATTTCGTTATTTCAATCAGGTTCAAACAATGAAGCTGTTCTTCTTCAAATTGGCAGTAACAATTCGATTAATGTTGCTCAAATTGGAAGGAATAACTTTGCAGTGGTGAATCAGTTTGGAAATGACAATGAAGTTGAGCTGAACCAGCTTGGAAATAACAACTTTGATGTAATTATCCAAAACGGTGATCACAACTTAGTTGAAATAGATTCTTTAGGAAATACCGGATTTATCATTCAACAAAATACAGATAATGCAGTTGTAAGGATTTCGCAGTTTAATTAGGGAGAAGCTAAATGTATATCAATACAAGAAAATCAATGTTGGCTTTAGCCGTGTCTTCAGTACTTAGTGTAAGTGCTTTTGCAGGTGAAGGTAACGAAATTACTGTAGTTCAATCTAACGAAGCAATTGGTGAAACAGCAGTTGGCCAGAATGCTACATCAATTCAATTTGGTTTTGACCATGTAAGCCGAATTAACCAAACAGGTGATGACCAAACTGCCGATGTAACTCAAGATGGTGTTTTTACTGAATCATATTTGAATTCAACGGGTAATGTTAACTCTGCAACCGTTACACAGTTGTCTTTTTGGCATGTCAGTAATATTGATATTACTGGTGATGAAAACCAAGGTGTAGTTTTTCAAAATGGTTTCTTTTCTCAAGCAGATTCTGATGTTGTTGGTAACTTTAACAGTTTTGACGTGACTCAACTTGGAGATACCAACGAGTCTGTGGCAGAGCTTTATGGTGACGAAAACACGTTAGTAGTTAGCCAAGATGGAAACGACAACTTTTCAACTTTCCGTGTTGAGGGTAACGAAAATGATGGTGATATCACTCAAGTTGGTGACCGTAACGTTGCAGGTTTAATATCTTTAGATATCACTCCGAATGTTGGCGATAACAACGATGTTACTGTTAATCAAGAAGGTAATGATAACCTTGGTGCAGCTAAAGGTGTTCTTGGAAACGATAACACAATGAGCTTTGATCAAGTTGGTAACAGCAACAAAGGCTTTGTTTATTCATTAGACGGTAGCCGTAATGATATTGAAATCACACAAGAAGGTAACGATAACCAATCTTGGGTTGCGTTTGCAGCTGGTGATGGTAACGATATTGAAATCACCCAAGAAGGTAATGGAAACCTAATTGGTACTGAATTTGATGGTGGCGAGCTCGCTGCAAGAATTACTGGTGATGTGAACAATATCGATATCCAGCAAGAAGGTGATGTAAACACCATGGATATGATTGTTACTGGTGATGATAACCGTCTTGATTTAGACCAAGAAGGTAACGAAAACTACGCATTTATGCGTGTTGAAGGTAATCAAAACGTGATGGGCATCCGCTCTTCAGAAAACTTCAACGATGCACGTGGTGCGGCAATTGGTGATAGAAACCGTATCGACATTCGCCAAGACTTTGAAGGCACAGAAGATAACTCTGCATGGGCGATTGCGGAAGGTAATGATAACTTTGTTCAGATAGACCAAGTAGGTGTAGAGAATGATGCTGTGATTACCGCTGCAGGTGACTCAAACCGTGCATTATATGCAGAGCAAGATGGTTTTGGTAACAGTGCTGACTTGAATGTTACTGGTAATGGTAACGAAGCTGCTTTGTATCAGTTTGGTGATACAAACATCATCGGTGCTGTTCAAGGCCAAGGCTTAGGTGGTTTTGAAATTCGCGGTAACGACAACGTCGTTGAAATGACCCAAGACGGTGAGTCGAATACCATTGATGCTGCCATTCTTGGGAACGATAACGTTCTTAATGCTGAGCAGCTTGGTGATGACAATATCATTGAAGTTGCACTTGTTGGTAATGGTAATGTTAATGTTGACTTAACTCAAGATGGCGATGCAAACGAAGCTTATTCTTGGACATTTGGTGATGAAAATGACATTTTCTTCTCTCAAATTGGTGCTGAAAACTTCATCGGTGGTATCGCTGGTGTAAGTGCTGACTTCAGAGTTGAAGGTAATAATAACTCAATTTCAATCACGCAGGATGGAACATCAAACGCAGTATATGGTTTGACTGTAGGTAATAGCAATAGCATTTCTGTAACTCAAACAGGTACAGGTAATGTTGCAACAGTTGGGCAAAACTAAAGTCCAACCTCTGTAAAGAGTAGCGTTTTGGAGAGCTTCGGCTCTCCTTTTTTATGCCCGTTGAATTTGATTCTTCCAAACATAATCAAAATTTAATTATTTAAATTCAGTGTTACCTTTTAAAATGTGAGCTAAATCTAAAGGTTTTTGCTTTGTGCAAGAAGTGCTGTTAATCCTAAATCATGGATGGAAGGAGCTGTAATGCTGACAATCTCCAACTGTGCAAGTGATATCAGTAGTAATTCTAATCTTTCTGAATATCCAGTGAATGACGTTGACCTTTCTTCGTTATTCGAGGATGGAAATATTGATGTCGCTAAAGACGTCATTACCAAACTCTACAATTACGCTCTTGGAGGAGACGGTGGTTGTGTGGAATTGCTCCAAAATATAGCAATACGTCAAGATGAATTAGGTGAGTTAGCACAAGAAAAACTTTATCAAATAATTCAAAATGCTTTGGTTACTGGGGAGACATCTGAGGTTGCAGAGGTTGTTCAGCAATGTGCACAAAAGGTCGTTATGACAGGTGTCGCAGCAGGAACCAAAGCTAAAGTAATTAATCAAAATATACTTTATCAAAGTAATATACTCAGACTAGCAGGCACAGTCTTGCCGAATAACACTTCTGACTCTATCCCTGAAGTTATTAAAGATGAAATACTAAGAACAGGTTGCAAGTTTGAGGGGCAACCATCGGTGGCGGGTGACTCTTGGGTTAGAAAAGCAAACCCTAAAACGAATATAGCGTATCAGTCTAAAGTCTCAAATACTTGCCCTGAGTATGCAGCTGTTTTTGTAGCGAAACGCTTTGGGCTAGACTGTGAGTTTAAGGTTTGTGAACCAGGCTTTACGGGGGAGATAGATATATTTCCTCCACTGACAAAAAATGCACCACCTTCAATACGAAAACCTTTGTTTATTCACGGCGATAACATTAATCAAGTCACACAATATTTACAGGCTCTGAATCCAAATAGTGTTTATATTATGCGTATGGGCATAAACCAAGGTAGCGGTCATTATCAATGTCTTTACGCGGAGAATGGAGAGTGGTATGTCCATGATCCTAAAAACAGTTCATCAGATACTCAAATCACAACAGAAAGAAAGTTAAACACAGCAGGAAGAAACGTGTTAGTCAGACAAAGAGCCAGCTGGGGCATGGAGAAAGGGCAACTATCGATAGCATTCGCAGAAGTCACACAAAGAGGGGTACGAGATTTAATCCCTTTCATTAAAGATTCTAGGTGTTTTGGAGAGAAAGTTGCACTGCAGCGTTTATATGCTCAGCATGAACAATTCGTTTAGTCTTAGTATCTAAAACTAAAAACGCCTCATAATGAGGCGTTTAAATACAATTGAATCCAAAAATCAAGCCATTAATTGCCCTTGATAATTGTTCGACCAGCGAAGTAATTCTACTCGATTACGAGATTGAGTTTTTCTAAAGATTGATGATAAGTGAGCTTTAACAGTGTGCTCACTAATGCAAAGTCGATAGGCAATTTCTTTATTTCGAGCACCACTTGATACCAGTTGAATGACAGTTTTTTCCCTTAATGTAAGCATTTGCCACATTGCGACACTTTCTTCACTTTTGTCCAGTTGAGCTTCAGGCTTTATATTTTTAACTAAGCCCTTTAGCATTTGGCTCATCATTTTACGATCATACCAAAGCTCACCGTTGAGCATTCGTCTAATGCCTGTCAGCAAGAGATCCATACCAATATCAGAGTATAAAATACCGTGAACGCCTAAAACTACAGCAGAGTCTTCAGATATTTTATTTCTTTCTGCTTGATACACAGCGATAGGTAGCTCTTTGATCAAGCGAGCAACTACTAATGGCAAGCCTTTACTGTCTTGCGGCATACCTTTTTGTGGTATTAAGCAAAAGCAGTCTGCTCTTTTAGAATGATGTATTACTTCAGATACCTCTTTGAGGACTCTAACTTTTATACCTACTGATTGCGCAAGCGTAGCTAAATGACATGGTGTATCAAATTCGTGAAGAAAAAGTAATTCCTTTACTTGATTCATTTCACATTCCCCTTTTGAATGTAATCCTTTCTACATTTATTTGTATTATGGTGTTTGGTTCTTTTTTATACTTTTTTCTTAGCCAAATCTACCACCGATTCAGGTTAACATAATATTAACTTTTGTAAATGGCATCTGGTACAACCTGGTTAAGAATGATCTTTTACAACTTCTTGATTATTCCAAAACCCTTTGTTCATGCCTTGTTCTATTAATTCAATTACCGCTAATTCAATAGCTTGTGTTACACAGAGCTGTACAGGTTCATTGGTGCTATAGCCCATTTCAGCTTCAGCTAATCGGCTCAAACTTGTAAATCGAGTAAGTCCAGCCCTTACTTCTTGTGAGAATATCTTCTTAGTCGTATTGACTGATAACATGATTTTACCGGTGTGAACGTCAATCGCTCTTAGATAAATAGTGATCTGGTCTTCTCGGTATAACTCAGATGCGCCTAACCCAAAATATGCTGCCCCAATACCTCCAGTGCTTGTGTTCGTTTCATAGCTTATTATTCCACCCTCAAGTAATAAGCGTGCATTGGCTAAATCAGGAATAGTTACCTTAGTATTCTTATTTGCTTTGGCTTTATTCTTTTTAATTATCTTCCTTTCTGTTAGAAGGTTCTGCAAACCTTCACGCTCCACAGGCGTAAACCATTGTGTATCGAGTAAAGTTTGTAGCAAGATTGCATTTGCACCTTGAGTCACCGCTGTTGAAAAAGAGCTGACATTTTGTTGTGGTTTGTATTGACCGGTTTGATCTCTAAAAGAATAAACGGCGACAGGAATAGTAAACTTTGGTTTGGGTTTAGCTTGTAACGCTTCCAATACTGAGCTTGGGCGATTGATTGATGCTTCTGAAAGGTTAAAATCTGGCTTAGGCACTATACCGCAACCCGTTGTGCTTAAAAGAAGAAGTACCGAAATTAGTTTTTTCATTGTCTTTCTCCTTATAAGCCAGGTGTAAACATTTCAATAATGGTAGTTTCACCTGTTATCTCATTGAGGATGGTAACTTCGAAGCGGCCGCCTCCAAGGTCCACAACGGTGATTTTGTAGTCTCCAGCATCGAAAACACCTTCTTGTAATTCTCCATCAGCGAAATCACGAGTTATCTTACTCATAATATTTCGCTCTAATGACTCCTTGAAACGTTCAACAAAATCTTTTGAACGATCTTCTGAATGATCATTTTGTGCATTTGCTTTGGAAAGTAAAAACGAGCCATTCAACGGGTTTCCACCAAAAGTAGGATTGATGGGGGTATAGATAATTTCAGTTGCAGCAGCATTAAGGCAACACGCAGATGCCAGCATTACCAGTGATTTGATTTTCATTTTTATATCCCTAAATGTTAATAGCCGTCCATTTCTCTGGTGTTCCCACCAGTGAGTTCATTGGCTTTAATTTTTGCTAAATAATCAATCGTCATTAAGATTGCTTGCTTAGCTCTATCTTCTACAGAACTCATACGACGTCCAAAATGAGTTCGGTAGATTTTTTGATTATTGATTTCGAGCGTAAGGAGGGTGCCAGCTTGTGGGAAAACGGTTTCATGAATAATGACGTTGTATCCTTGAGTATGGGGGATTTCACGCCAGTAACTGGAGTAATAGAAGTTGAAATCTTTACCAAAGCGAGTCAGTGTCCTATCAATTACTAGACCGTCAATTTCAATCTCTTGATTAGCAAGTGTCTTCTGCAATGGTAAAAGCAATACCAAAAGTACTGAGCTTTTAGTCAACAAGTGTGCGATTTTTTTCATGGCTTTGACTTCTATTTATCGTTATTTTATTTCGAACCTCTGTTCTTCATCCTGAGACGCATGCCTTTCCCTTTTGCAAGCGTATCTGTTTCTAAACAGCATCCATTCCATGTAGCGCTGATTCAGGGTTACACTACCAACATATCTAAATTTGTCATCATTGATGAAGGCGGAAATGGGCCATATCAAATTAAATAGTACAAAGGTACTAGGATGAAAAAGTTAATTATCTACTACTAGTTCGTTGTAATCGTTTTGTAGGGGGTTTTGTGATAGTGAACGAATGAAAGTTGAATGATTAATAAAGAGGAAATACTTCTAGAACTATTTTAAGTGGTTTGATATACACTTCAGTTTATCCATAGATAAATACAGAAAACAGATGAATTCTACTAAAGCGCATTTATGCATGATTGCTGCTACGATGCTTATCGCAAGTTCTTTTCCTGTTTCTGCGTTAGTTACTCATGATATTCATCCGATATCATTAACCCTGATGAGATTTGTTATTGCGGCAATTTGTCTTTCGCCTTTTGTCTTTGGAAAGATGAGCTATAGAAGGATGTTACCTAAAGCCTTTCCTAAAGGAGTCGCAATCAGCATTTTCTATGCTGGGTATTTCATTTTAATGTTCATGGCACTGGCACATACCAGCGTGGTGAACACCGGAACTATTCATACTCTGACCCCTTTGATTACAGCCATTTTTAGTATGGTAGTTTTTAAAACTCGAATTAAGAAGGTTGAATTTTTGGCTTACCTTTTTGGTGTGATGGGTACTATTTGGGTGGTATTCAAAGGTAGCTGGAGCGAGCTTATTGGGCTGCAATTAAATCATGGAGACATGTTGTTTATTGGTGCGGCCCTGAGCATGAGTACTTATATGATCATCATGAAATTGGTGTATGGTTCCGAATCAGTAGTAGTGATGACTTTCTGTACTTTATTAGGTGGTAGCCTTATTCTGAGTGCAGCACTGCTTATTTTAGGAATTCCACTTAACTGGGAGCTGTTACCAACAAATGAAATCAAAGATATGGTGTACTTGGCAATTTGTGCGACACTACTGACTTCTTATTTAATTCAAAAAGCTCACACAGCACTTACTCCTGCAAAAGTGACCGCTTACATATATTTAAACCCTGTATTCGTGTTACTTATCTTCAGTCTTTTTCATTGGGAATTACCAAATTTAATTATCCTTCCTGGCATCTTGTTTTCTATTTGCGCTACCTTTGTATTACAGAAATATGGTAGTTCAATGGTCAAAAAATCTTAACGGTTGGAGATCTTATGAGAATGGCTAAATCTCATGTTCTTATGTTGTTGTATACGATTTTGATCGCCTCTTCTTTTCCGATAACAGCAAATGTTACTCATGAGATACACCCAATATCATTAAATTTACTTCGTTTTTTGATTGCAGTCATTGCTTTAACACCCTTTCTGCTTTCGATACCAAGCGCCAGAAAAGCGGTTTCAAAAACGATAGTAAAGGGTTTTATTTTGGGGTTTTTCTATTGCAGCTTTTTTGTTCTGATGTTTATGTCACTTAAATATACCAGTGTTCTAAATACAGGAACGATTCATACTATGACACCATTCATCACGGCTTTAGTGAGTGCTTTTATTCTAAAATATCGTATCAAGAAAGTTGAATTAGTTGCTTATTTAGTTGGAATAGTAGGAACGCTATGGGTGATCTTTAAAGGAGACCTTCAAGCTCTATTAGGGCTTCACTTAAACTATGGTGACGGATTGTTTTTTGTAGGCGTTTTATGCGCAGCTTTTTATATTGTACTTATGAAGTATTTTACAAAGCCTGGTGAAATATTGGCAATGATGTTCAGTTCTTTAGTCGGCGGAGCCGTTATTATGTTAACAACAATGTTGGTTTTTAAAATTCCCTTCTATTGGGATAAATTGCCTAAAGATGAATATTCGAATATTTTGTTTCTAGCAATAGGGACCACATTATTGACGGCTTACATAATTCAACAAGCTTCACCTCACTTAACACCATCAAAGATTTCTGCTTATATCTACCTCACTCCAGCATGTGTGTTAGTGATTAATGCAATCTACTATAACCATTTGCCTAAAGTAATTTTGCTACCAGGAATTGTACTTTCAGTTGTTGCCACGTTTCTGCTGCAAAAATATGGTGATTCAGATATAAAAAAAGTGCGGAGCTAAGCCGCACTTTTTATTAGGTAACGTCAGTATTACTTAGCAGACATAAACGCAACTGCATTATCTAGCATGCGGTTACTGAACCCCCATTCGTTGTCATACCAAGACATCACTTTAACTAAACGACCGTTAACACGAGTCTGTGTCGCATCGAAGTTAGATGAATGTGCATCATGGTTGAAGTCGATAGAAACTAAAGGAGCTTCGTTTACGTGTAATACACCAGCTAACTTATCTGTTCCTGCTGCTTTCTTAATGATTTCGTTAACTTCTTCAACCGTAGTATCGCGTGAAGCGATGAACGATAGATCAACAAGAGAAACGTTTGCTGTTGGTACACGAACAGCCATACCGTCAAACTTACCTTGTAACGCTGGTACAACTAGACCAACTGCTGCAGCAGCACCAGTTTTAGTTGGGATCATTGAAAGTGCAGCTGCACGAGCACGACGAACATCAGTGTGATAAACGTCAGATAGACGTTGGTCATTGGTGTAAGCGTGAATCGTTGTCATCAGGCCAGATTCAATGCCAAGCTCATCATTTAGAGGCTTAGCGAAAGGCGCTAGACAGTTAGTCGTGCAAGAAGCATTAGAAATTACAGTCATATCAGCTGTGATTTCATCATGGTTAACACCGTAAACGATAGTTGCATCTACGTTTTTACCCGGAGCAGAAATGATAACTTTTTTTGCACCAGCTGCTAGGTGAGGTTGAACTGCTTCTTTTGATTGGAAGATACCAGTACATTCGAACACGATATCAATATCAAGGTCAGCCCAAGGTAGTTTGCTTGGATCACGCTCTTGATAAGTCATGATCTTGTCGCCATTTACATAAATCGCTTCATCATCATGATCAACCTTAGCGTTAAAACGACCATGAACAGAATCATACTTCGTTAAGTGTGCGTTGATAGAAGCATCGCCCAAATCGTTTAATGCAACGATTTGGATTGGGTAATCTTTTTCGCTTTCATAAAGAGCGCGAAGTACGTTTCTACCGATACGGCCATAACCGTTAATAGCAACACGGATTGTCATTTGGTATCCCTCAAAGTGGATGAGAAAAAATAATTTGGTTATAAAATTACAAAAATGACGATATCAGTCAAGCTTTAGCTGATGATATGTCATGTAAAACCAGTAAAATGTGTAAATTTTTTAACACAAGTCCCGAAACTGATATTTTTATTTCTATTTTTAGTAATAAAATTCAATTTGGCAGAATTGTTGCGTTTCTAGCAAACTCTGGTGTTTTTCATCAGACGTAAAGACGTTAATTTATCATCCTTTAAGTCATTCATTTCGTGACCAGACTCTCAGCTTAGATAATTCATCGTAATAAACTTCCTCGACTCGTTGTTCGAATTCAAGACGAATAAAATAAAAAAGTAAAAAAAACATTAAATTTTTAGGGATTTTATTTACAACTCGAGCAAATAAGGTGTTGAATTTTACGCTAAGAAAACAGGGTTTTTACATCAATACATTAACTTTGGTGTAATTATTACAAAAAATAACGATTTTTCATTCTGCAACGGCCATTTTTTCTAATAAAATTACATGGTTGTCTTCCTAGTAGTGGCTGGATTAGCACATGAGTTTTCTTTACAATTGCGACCAATTTGCAGAGGTAGGTTAAGAATACCCGTAGGCGAATACTCCTCTTTACCCATGATTTGTTATTTTCACTCAGCATTTGTCCTCATGTGCGAACAAAGTGAAAAAAAGGATTGATAAATGAACGCTGATAAACACCTAAAAAGTTGGCAAGAACGTTTCGAATTAGCAGAAGCTATGCAACCTTTGCTTGGTAAACTGTACCGAAACCAAGGTGTAGAAGTACTAATGTATGGTAAGCCGCTATTGAATGCGTCTACTATTGAAATCATTAAAGCTCACCGTTTAGTTCGTCGTTTTGTTGGTGATAAATTACGTTTACGTGAAAGCTTTCCATTCGTTGAAGCATTAAGCAAACTTGATGTTAAGCACTGTAAAGTTGATATTGGAAAGTTAGCCGTTAACTACTGGCGTAACCATAGTGATGCAAGCAACATTGATGCTTATATGGCATTAGAGCTAGCTTCAGGCCTTGGAAACGAAGCGGATACTGAACCTAAAGATGTTGTACTTTATGGTTTTGGCCGTATCGGTCGTTTATTAGCGCGCTTATTGATTGAGAAAACAGGCCGCAGCAATAAACTTTGCTTGCGTGCTATTGTTTTACGTGGCGGTCGTAAAGGTGATCTTGAGAAGCGTGCAAGCTTACTTCGTCGTGACTCTGTTCATGGTCCTTTTAATGGCTCTGTTGAGATTGATGAAGAAAATAACGCCATCATTGCCAACGGTACATACATTCAAGTTATCTATGCTAACTCTCCAGACGAAGTAGATTATACGCAGTACGGTATTAATGATGCATTAGTTGTAGATAACACGGGTATCTGGACGAATGAAGAAGGTCTAGGTATGCACCTTAAATCAAAAGGTGCTGCGAAAGTATTACTTACAGCTCCTGCGAAAGGTGATATTAAAAATATCGTTTTTGGTGTTAACCATAACGATATTAAAGCGGAAGACAAAATCATTTCTGCTGCAAGTTGTACGACTAATGCTATTACTCCAGTGCTTAAAGCGGTTAACGATAAGTACGGCATTGAAAATGGTCACGTAGAGACGATTCACTCGTACACCAACGATCAGAACCTCATAGATAACTATCATAAAGCGGATCGTCGTGGTCGTAGTGCAGCATTGAACATGGTTATTACTTCTACTGGTGCAGCTAAAGCAGTTTCAAAAGCACTGCCAGAAATGGAAGGTAAATTAACGGGTAATGCTATCCGTGTTCCTACACCGAATGTATCTATGGCTATTTTGAACTTGAATCTTAATTCTGAAGCAAATAAAGAAGAACTAAATGTTTATCTGCGCAATTCAGCATTACATTCAGAACTTCAGCATCAAATCGACTTCACTGAATCAACAGAAATCGTTTCTTCAGACCTAGTGGGCTCTCGCTATGCTGGTGTTGTAGATTCAGAAGCTACGATTGCTGAAGGCCAACGCGCAACATTATATGTATGGTATGACAACGAGTTCGGTTACAGCTGCCAAGTTTTAAGTGTGATGGAGAAAATGTTAGGTCTACACACTTTATCTTTACCAAACGGTTAAGGTATTTAAACTGAGTTAAAGGTCGCTGTGTGCGTAATGCCAGTCAGTTAAGCTGATTGGCATTTTTTCTATTCAAAGGGTACTTCTTTGGCTTAGGTTTGACCCACCTGTGATATTTCCTGTCTTC
>NZ_PGVH01000019.1 GCF_004168585.1 Shewanella sp. OPT22
GGCGTTATGTGGTTATGAATAAGATTTTTATATTACTGTTACTTTTCGGAAGTTCACAAGCTTTAGCAATTGATGCTTGTAATGAGCATGGCTATTGCGAAAAACAAGGGTTACCTTTTGTAATAGTCACTCCTAAATTTACGGAAAGCCAGTTGGAGATATGCTCAAATAAATCATTCAAGTTGAAGTTTGATTTATTGATGGGAAAGCCTGAAAACGTAAAAATAATAAAAGGTATTAAAACTCTCAACACTTCAGTTGTAAAAGCCTTCAAACAGTGGCAATTTAGTGGTGTTCAAAATTTTGAAGGTGTTTTTGAGTTTATAGAATTAGACTCTGTTTGTAAGTTGAAAGAACATAGAGGCTTAATCCAAGTTTTAAAAAGCCAGAAAAACAGAAGTCGTCAATAAACCACCTAACAAGAAAAATCAACAAGGACGTAAAACTGTTTGGCTTTGCTCCTTCGTCGCAAATTTTTGCCAAACATTTTACGCCTGTTATTTTGGCGTTAG
>NZ_PGVH01000002.1 GCF_004168585.1 Shewanella sp. OPT22
GCGTGAAGACAGGAAATATCACAGGTGGGTCAAACCTAAGCCAAAGAAGTACCCTTTGAATAGAAAAAATGCCAATCAGCTTAACTGACTGGCATTACCCAAATATGGGGCTTTTTATCAATTAAAGATGGCCAAGTCGATGCGTCATTGAGTTTCTTAGCGCTTTAAGTAAGTCAGGCGATGTTACTTCTTGATTGAGTAAAAACACTTTAACACTATGTGGATTTAAACGAATCGGTTTACTTGAGTTCAGCTCTTTTTGAGTACTCTCAAGTGCTTCAGTCCATTTACCAACTGGTAAGTTATTTGGCAACTTGAACTCTTGTGAATTTTCACCTTTATTCAATAAAACCAATGCGGTTTGGTTCACGCCTTGATACTGATAGATACGATAAAACATAGCCTTATCGTTGCTCAGCTCTACAGGAATTTGAAGCCCTTTTTGCAATGCAATGTTTTCTTTCCGTACTTTAGCGATTTTTGCTAAGTGTTCAGCAATTTTATTGTTCTTGGCTTTAGTTATATTGTCGACACCGTAATAATTGCGGTTGCCAAAATGTTCACTCTTCCCTCGCTCAAACCCGATTTCACTGCCGTAATAAACTACTGGAATGCCACGTGCCGTAAATAGCCAATTGTGAGCATCAACAAAGCCATGATCAGTCGCATTCATACGAGCCATGTCGTGGTTATCGTAGAATGTAGTCAACATATAAGGGTTTGCGTAAGGGCCATTAACTAAATGCAGGGCTTCATTTAAATGCTCAAAGCCTTTGCCACCTGCAAAAACTTCATCTAATGCTTTTTTTAGTGGAAAATCCAATACGCTCATACCACCAAACTTAGGGTATGTGTATCGAGCTATATCATTGGCATCGTACGAGTAAGCTTCACCAAACATAAATAAATTCGGATAATGCGCACGAATTTTCTGAGTAAACTTGCCCCACACTTCCGCAGGGACATGTTTAACTGTATCAATACGAAATGCTGATGCCCCCTGACCTAACCATTGAAGATATGCGTCAACAAAATAATTTAGGGCTTCATCGTTTTCGACATTAATATCAGCAAGCTGTGCTAAATCTGGTTTCGTATAAAACCAGTTGTGCATACGTTCGGCTTCAGGCTGTAAACGTTCAGGTGATAAGTTCATGTGATCGGCCACCAATTTGCCGCTTTTGTCATACAACTTACCAAATTCAGGTTGCATGGTAGGCATAGTATAAGCCGGAGATCCGTGATTTATCACAACATCCAAAATCGTTTTGATGTCGTGCTTTTCGAATTCTTCATTTAATTGCTTATAGTCGAGGTTTTTCGACGGTAAGTGTTTATCAAGTTGATAAAAATTGACTCCCCAATAACCATGATAACCAGACTTTCCTCTATCCATAGCAAAACCAGTCGGTTTGATCTCGTAACCGCCTGTGAATGCTTCTGCAGGATTTTGAATGATTGGCGTCATCCAAACTGATGTAAATCCAAGATCTTTGATGTATTGAGCTTGATCGAGTAGACCTCTAAAGTCTCCTCCCAAATAGCCTACGTTAGCTTGTTCGCCTGTTGGCCAATTAAGCGACTGATCAAAACCAGAGTCATTTTCAAAGTTATTACTTTTATCGCCATCAACAAAACGATCAGTAATAACGAAGTAAACATTTTCTTTCGCAAATGGATGCAAAGTGCCATAAAAATCTTCAGCTTGAACCGGCGTAAAGCAAGCTGAAACTGTCAACGCTAATGCTATTTTTTTCATTATAGTTATTGCCCTATAGCATGAATTTTATTGGTATCGAATAAAGGATACTGAATGCCCGCAAACGCAGGCACAACAGTTAAAACTTATTCATTGACTTCTTTTGATACTCGTAGGGCAAATAAGCCTGAAATAACTAAGCTAATTGCACCAATAAGCAATGCATAAAGTGGCTGATTATCAAAACCAAGTCTCAATAATAAGCCTAAGACACTTGCTGCTAACAGTTGTGGTATCACAATAAAGAAATTAAATATCCCCATGTAAATACCCATCTTGTTAGCAGGTAACGAACCAGCAAGCATCGCATAGGGTAGTGACAAAATCGAAGCCCAAGCAAAACCAACGCCTATCATTGAGATGATCAAGTAATCAGGATCTTTGATGACTAAGAATAAGGCTAGACCGATGGCACCAAGCAGCAAGTTGATAAAATGCGTTTTGCGTAATCCAATGGCTTTTACCATATACGGGATAAGGATTGCAGCTAATGCAGCAAAACCGTTATACGCAGCAAAAAGCACCCCAACCCAGTTAGCACCATCGTTATAGGCTACAGATGAAGGGTCAGAACTGCCAAAATGAACTGACGTAACGGTCGCTGTGGTATAAATCCACATTGCAAATAATGCAAACCATGAGAAGAATTGAACCACGGCCAGTTGCTTCATTGTAGTTGGCATCGTAAACAGGTCTTCAAAAATACTGTCAAAACCAGTAATTTTAGAGTCACCTTTGCGTCGCATCGATACAATTAATTGCAGCAAACCAAAAAATGCGATGCTGATCGTTAAGACATAGAGCTGTTTATCCCACTGATTATCAAACACCAAGAATGTTGACAATAAACCAGTTGCAAGCCAGCCAAGGCCATTTCTTAAAAAGCTCTGTGCAGAAACAGTAAGCTTTTGATCATCATCAGTTACTTTCGAGTCGCTAAATGACGCTAACTCTTCTGGCGAGTATTCTTTTGTGGAAAACACCGTCCAGCAAATCGCACTGAGTAAAACGACAGCACCTGCGTAAAACGAATATTTAACCGTATCAGGAATATGACCTTCTGCCGCATGGTTTTCAACACCAAAATGAGCTAAAACCCAAGGTAACATTGAGGCAACGACGGCACCGATACCAATAAAGAAACTCTGCATTGAGTATCCTTTGGCTTGCTGATTTTTAGGCATGTTATCAGCAACAAAGGCTCTGAATGGTTCCATTGACACGTTTATAGAAGCGTCCAGAATCCAAAGCAAGCCTGCCGCCATCCACAAGTAACTTGCGTTTGGCATTAACACTAAAGCTAAACTGGTAAAAATTGCACCATAAAGGAAATATGGTCGACGTCTACCTAAACCCGTCCATGTTTTATCACTAAAGTGACCAATGATTGGCTGTACTAATAACCCTGTTACAGGCCCTGCAATCCATAGAATTGGGATCGCATCCATTTCCGCACCAAGGGTTTGGAAAATACGGCTCATATTGGCATTTTGTAAAGCAAAACCAAACTGGAGGCCTAAGAAGCCAAAACACATATTCCAGATTTGCCAAAAGGTTAACTGCGGCTTATCGTTCGCCATTCGAGTTTCCTTATTTTAGTTTTTATATCCGATAATATCGGCTTTTATAGTTGCCTAATATTATCGGGCTTAAGTGACTTTAAACACTTTTTACATACGTATTCAAAACAACAAGGGCTCGCTTGAGCCCTTGTTACATTCAGAATCTAATCTATTCGACTAGAATTCTACCTTAACTTTCTGCGTATTAACCCATTGGCTTGCAAAGTTTAATCTTTCGTCATTCCATTTAAACATTACTTTTTTGCCATTGACGTACACAGCTTTTGGCTTTTGAGTCACGTTATGTACGACAAATGAGAGTTGACGTTTTTTCAGTGCAGATGCGTAATCATTCAAGTTACGTATTAACTCAAAGCTTAATTCTTTACCTTTAAAGTTAGACTCAAACTTCGCTAGCTCAAACTTTCCATCTTCAATGCTATTTGGATTCGTTCCATTATCTTCATACATTTGTCCATGAGCACGCTTCACTGAGTCATCATGATAATAATGCAAGGTTAAATGTTGTGTTGTGTAATCTTTCGTTGATTGCACGGCCTCAACCATAGGGATGAAGCTTCCTGCTTTAACCATTACAGGTAACGTTTCCAAGTTTGTTGGCTGAACTACCGTTTGGTTACCTACGAATCTAGTACCTTTGAAAAAGTCGAACCAAACCCCATTTGGCAATTCAACCTGCACTTCTTTTACATCAGGATCTACGACAGGTGTTACTAAGAATGCATCGCCCCACATATAGCTCTTAGCATTATCGAACGCTTTATTTGAGTTTTCAGCAAACATTAACGGGCGCATCAGAGGCATACCAGTAGTACTGTTTTCAAACGCTAGCGTGTAGTTATAAGGCAGTAACTGATATCTCAGCTTAATATACTTACGAACGATGTCTTTTGTTTTCTCATCATGAAAAACGGGCTCGGGAGCAATATTGTCTTGTGCATGAGGACGATAAACTGGCTGGAAAACGCCGTATTGCAACCAGCGAGTATAAAGTTCAGGATCAAATTGCTCACCACCAGCAAAACCGCCTAAATCAGAGTGTGTATAGCCTAAACCTAACAACCCCATTTGTAAGCTAAGCTCAACCTGAGGCTTTAATCCGCCCCAACTTCTACTGACATCGCCTGTCCAGGGGATCATGCCGTAACGTTGAGAACCAACAAAACCAGAACGCATCATAATCATATGGCGCTGCTCAGGTTGAGCTTGCTTTAACTTTTCTGAAAGATTTTTCGCCCACTGATGGCCGTAAGCATTATGGACTTCATTTGCGGTTGCAGTTTTCGACACGTTAATGCCATCTAAAGTGTGGATGGTGTCATGAGGATGTACCTCTGGCTCGCCTAAATCACCCCACCAACCTGCGACACCTTGTTCTAATAGAGGTTGATACTTATTCCAGAACCAATCTTGGCCTTTCTTTGAAAATACATCGATTAAGCCAGTATTACCAAAATAGAAATCCCACGTTTTTACATCGCCAGCAAAGTTCTTAGCAAGTGCCTCTGCGGATACCGCTTCATCCCATCGTTTAGACGTTGAAAGTATGAAAGGTTCAGTGATCAAAATGGTATTGACGCCTTTCTCTTTGAAATCGGCGATCATTTTTTCTGGCTCGGGGAAGCTATCGTTATCCCAGGCAAGGTTGCCCATAGTGCCTTTGATCTCTTTACCAAACCAAAATAAGTCTAAAACAACAGCATCAAGAGGAATGTCTTGGTCAATAAATGCATTTACGGTATCTTCAGTTTGTTGCTGAGTTTTATAGCCAAAACGTGAAGCAAAATTACCAAACGCCCAACGAGGTGGCATTGGCTGGCGACCGGTCACCTCTGTTAAGTTTTCAATGAGCTCTGGATATGTTTCACCTGCGGCAACAATATAAGCGCTTCGGCCGCCTTCAGCTTCAAACTGTAAAACGTCTTTGTCAGTTTTACCGAAATCAAGCCAGCCGTTTGCCGAATTGTCAAAAATAAGCGCATATTTATTGTTAGACATTACCGCTGGTAAGCCGTAATACATTTGTTCTGCATGTGTTGTATAGCCGTAAGAAGCTTTGTTGTATAAAGGCACTCGTTGCCCACGACGATCCATACCTAATACACGCTGTCCACCACCAGCTAATTTTTCACCTTCTTCTAATTTAAATCGAAAACCACGAATGTTATCGTGATTAATCAAACCCGATTCTTCTGAAAGAATCTGTTCGTCGTTATGAAAGTAACTCAGTCTAAAAGGCTGCTTTTGAATGTTTACGGTTAAGTCGTCCAGTTTGTAGCGATAACCGTTTGAAGTTTTAGATAACTTACCTTTTGAATATTCAACATCTTCAGCAATCGAGAATGAAGGTAATTGCTTCACTCCTTGCACTTGATAATGAACGCTGACGGCCCCTTCACCGATAGCATCGACAATGACTTTATATTCATCTGTTTTTAAAACAAGGTGCTTGCCTTTGAATTCAGCTGATTCAAGATCAGCAGCCAGTGATGATGTTGAAAAGGCACCTAAAGCTATGGATATTGAGAGCGTTAATTTTTTTATCATAATTTTATAATTCTTTTATTGCTTACGAGGGTGAAAGTAAAATATTTACCTTCCCCCCTTATCCTGAAAGATTAAAGTTGCACTTCTAATATACGAGACATCAATGGGTTCAAAGATAACGATGAGCTTCCGATACCATCTTTGACGGCTAAAGAATATTCGCCACCGTTCAATCGATCGATTAACCTGTATTCGCCATCTTTCAGCCCCAATTTGCTCACTACTGAAACTGGTAACTGATATTCAACGTTAGCAATGTCGGTTTGAGAGAAATTAGACATTACGACCAATTTTTGTTTGTCGTCAAAACGAACATAGCTGTATAAGTCGCCGTTATAGCCTTGCGATTGCTGGTTAGCTTTATGCGTAGAAATAAACTTGCCCATTAACGCACTTGAACCACGAGTGAAATTAAGCAGTTTTCGATAATAGGTTTGTAATGCTTTTTGATCGACAGATAGCAAAGCACCATCAAACTTACCACCATTCATCCATTGTTGGTGAGCGGGTACGCCCCAATAATCGAAAATTGACGTTCGGCTTGCTTTACCAAACCCTGCATCTTTCTCACCTTTTTCACCGACAGTTTGTCCAAAGTAAATCATAGTCGGACCTTTACCCATGGTCGCAGAAACCACCATAGCTGGCAGTGCATTCTCAGCTGCGCCGGCAAATTCAGGGCTAGCAATACGTTGCTCATCATGGTTCTCTAGAAAGTGAAGTAAGTTTTCATCGATGTCTGCATACATGTCTGCCACTTCATCTAGCACATCCGTATTACGTTTATCTTGAATGATTTCTTTTAAGCGGTCATACAAGTCAACTTTATCATAGAGATAATCCATCTTTCCTAAGTGAATAAAGTCACGATAAATTTTAGGTTGGTAAATTTCAGCTAATAAGAATGCATCAGGGTTCTGCATTTTAATGTGGCTGTTCATGTAGCTCCAAAACTCGACAGGCACCATTTCAGCCATATCATAGCGGAAACCATCAACGCCTTTTGCAGTCCAATACAATGCGATGTCTTTAAACTTAACCCATGAGCTTGGTACTTCTTTACCTTGCCAGAATTCAAAGTGCGCTTTAACATCCTTATTCGCATACTCTGCGGGTAAAGTAGGAAAATCGTAAGAGCCATCAGGACGAACACCATAATTCACTTTTACGGTTTCATACCAATCGTGGAAGTGTGGTTGAGGTTTACGAGAACCGTTACCCGTCCATTTAGCTGGCTTTTCAGTAAACTCACCGTCAATCATCGGGTGCTTTTCGCCACCAAGAACTTGATAACCATCTAACCATTCAGGTAATTTAAAATCTTCGCCTTTAACGTAATAAAAGTTATTGTGCTTGGCATAACTCAATTCTGGGTTATCAGATTCACCAAAATCTTCAACACCTTCAGGTTTAGACAGTGATTTATAATTTCGAGCAATGTGGTTTGGAACAATATCAATAACGGCTTTTAAGCCGTTGCTGTGAGTACGTGCAACGAGTGCTTCGAACTCTTGAAGACGATTTGCAGGATCGACCGCTAAATCAGGGTTCACATTATAATAATCTTTAACTGCATAAGGTGAGCCAGCACGTCCTTTAATCACTTCAGGGTCATCGTTGCTGATACCGTAAGCGGTATAGTCACGCACTAAATCATGATGAAGTACACCTGTGTACCACACATAATTCGCACCTAAATCTTTAATGGCCTTTAAAGCTGTGTCATCGATGTCATTAAACTTACCAACACCGTTCTCTTCAATCGTGCCCCATTCTTTGTTGGTGGTTTTTGTATTACCAAATAATCGAGTAAACATTTGGTAAACGACGACTTTACCCTCTTGCTTTTTTTGAGATTCAACTTGTATCTGAGGTTCTTCATTATTTTTTGAACAAGCTGTAAGTCCCAATCCACTGGTAATACATAAAGAAACTGCTGATAAAAGAAATGTTTTAGTTTTTTTCATTATTGAATCCTTTACTTTTTTCTGTAAGCACAATTAGCCTTTGGAACAATAGTGTTGTAAAAATTCATCGTGTGTAGGAAGCGCCTTCGAACACTTTTGATAGATACTGGATAAATCATTCAAGAAGTCTGATAATTGTTGTTTTGTTAAGTTATCAGCAATAGGATGATATTTATTGGGAACTGTGCCTTGGCCAATCATGACTTGTTGCCATGCTGTATGAGCAAATAAATCCTCTGGATTACGGCTCACTTCGGCAGTTTCCTTAAATAATTCGATCTTATCTTTCAGATTCTCAGGAATATCCATTTGCCTACAATGCTTCCAGAATGGTGCTGATTTATTATTTAAGTAGTAGTGTAAAATAATAAAATCACGAATATGATTGAATTCGTATGCAGACTGTTTATTGAATTCTTTTCTTGCAAATTCAAATGCATCTGTTTGTGGAAATAGCTTTATTAGTCTCATTATCGCAGACTGAATTAAGTGAATGCTGGTTGACTCAAGTGGTTCAAGAAAGCCACTCGACAAACCAATAGAAATGCAGTTTTTATTCCACTGTTTAAGTCGTCTACCGACCTTAAATTTAATCAGTTTAGGCTCAGCAACTGGTTTACTCGGTAAACTTTCAAGAAGCAATGCCTTAGCATCTTCATCAGCAAGATAACGGCTACTGTAAACTAAACCATTGCCTATTCGATGTTGCAGAGGAATTTGCCATTGCCAACCTGTATCATGGGCAATTGACTTTGTATAAGGTAGCGTAGAATCCAGTTTCTCAGAAGGGACGGCCAAAGCCCTATCGCAAGGCAAAAAGTGTGACCAGTCCTCATAACCTGTCCCTAGTACTTTTTCAATTAAGAAAGCATGTTGACCAGAACAATCAATAAATAAATCAGTTTCGATTTCACTTCCATCCGATAGCTGAATACTCTTAACATTACCCGAATCCTTTACAAGCGTTGCAGCTTTAACCAAGCCTTCTACTCGAGTGACACCTGCACGAATTGCCAAATTACTCAAATAGTTAGCATACAAACCAGCATCGAAATGATATGCATGTTCGAGCCCAGGAAGGTTTGTATTGGGGATTTGATTAACCAGATTATATTTACCTGACTTTGCAGCTTGATAATTAAAAGAGTAATCCCAAAAAGTCTCGGCCTTCTGCTGACTTTTGAGCCAATAATGATGAAATTGAGTGAAACCTAAATCTTTACCTAATGCACCAAAAGCATGCATATAACTGTCACCTTGCTGATTCCAGTTTTCAAATTGAATACCGAGTTTTATGCTTGCTTGAGTTTCACGCATAAACTCTGTTTCATTAATACCAAGCGTTTGGTTAAATAAGGTCAACGGAGGAATAGAGGCTTCTCCAACTCCAATGGTTCCAATATCTTTTGATTCAACTAATGTGATTTCAATATTTGGCATAAGCTTTGAGAGCATCGCAGCACTCATCCAGCCTGCACTGCCACCACCTAGAATCGCAACTGAGGTAATTTTCTTCATTTAATTTTGACTCAGGTTATTTACCAATTGAAATAACAACTCTGAAATTCTTATTACAATTGATAAGCCACTAAAACAGAAAAACCCCAGACTCACATAAGCAAACCTGGGGTTTCATCATTTTCGATTACAGCTTGTAGCTGAATCCTAATAGATAGTTACGGCCATAGATTTGGTAATCTTTAACTTGGCGTTTATCACCGTTTTCATAAGTCGTAAACGGCTCATCAGTCAGGTTAGTAACTTGGAAAAGAACTGAAAGCCCTTCAAGTGATTTGATGTCTGATTGGCTAAAGTCATAACCAATTTGTGCATCTACTACCGTTTCTTCATCAACAAAGCGTTGTGTTCTTACTAATGAAAGACCACTAACTTCACCTAAGAACTCACTACGATAACGTGCACTAATTCGAGCTTGGAAACCGTAATCTTCATAATAGAAAGTTACGTTACCTACACGCTTAGATAAACCTGGTAAATCTGTTGGCTCACTGTCCTTCTTCTCTACAACACGTGAATCGTTGTAAGAGTAGCTAGCGTTTAAACCAAATGCATGTAGAGAGTCATGAATTAGAGAACCCGTTAAGTTCGTAGATAACTCTATGCCTTTGATGTAACCACCTTCACCATTTTGCCACTGTGACAAGAATCCTTGCTCAATAGCTGGAGCAGTATCACCAGTATATGGTGTACCACTAAAGTCAGTTAGCGTGCCTTCTTTGTAGATATAGTTTTCTAGATCTTTGTAGTAAAACGCAGCTGCAAAATAACCCTCATCAAGATAGTATTCATAGCTTACGTCATATTGCCATGCTAACCATGGTTTCAATTTAACGTTACCAGAGTTACCACCCCAAGGTGAATTGTTTACGTCAGTTGAATCAACTTTACTTTGGTCGAATGTCACACTTGAACTTGCATTCATTTGATCCATTCTTGGGCGAGCCAATGTACGCGCTGTTGCAAAGCGTAATAAGTTGTCTTCTGCCACTTCCCAGTTTAAGTTCAAGCTAGGCAATACTTCAGTAAAGCTATACTCATCATAAGTTGGACGCAATGCCGTCTTACCATCGATGATTTGTGCTTCTAGGCCGTTAGAGCTTTGAGTAGTACGAACAACTTGAACACCAACGTTACCTGTTAGAGAGCGATCTAACACTTCTGTCTCAATGTTCGCCTTTACGTAACCCGTTGATACTTTCTCACGAACATCCCAAGTATTTTCTGCTCGACCTGTTTCTGTAGCGCCTTGAGATGCTTCGTTATAGAGACCTGAGCGATATAAACCCATAGCATCGTAACTTAGAATGTTACCCATTCCGATGAAGCCTAACGAAGTTGGACTATGTAGGAACTCTTGAGGGACAGCAGTCGTACTAGGGTAATCTTTAAGCGTTAGATATACACCCTCGTCTTCTTTTGACTTTTCACGATCTGAGTAGTTAACACCAAACTCAATTGAGCTGATTGCGCCATCGTCAAATACGCGTTCAGCAGTCAAGCGAAGCGACTTCAGTTCGTCTTCGATTTCTAATGTATTTAAAAATCCATCTTGTGCATCACTTGGTGTTGCTACACCATTACCCCAGTTAAAAGGGCCACCTAATTTAACTAAATTCGGATTAGAGTAATCAATCGTTGGATGGAAAGTTGCACCAGTAGTGCCGTTCATAGTTACACGTAGATCTTCACAACCACCAGGAGTACAACCATTGCCACGGCTTGTACCAGCGTATGTTTCTAAACCGAAATCTGTACGCTCTGCTTTTGAGTATGAAAGGTCTGCAAGCACAGTCCAGTTATCATTAATGACATACTCGTTTTTCCAACCAAGCGATACCGTATCAGCATCACGTTCGTTGACATCATTTCGCACTAAGATTTTAGCATTCTTGAATGTAACGTCAGTCGCTAAACCGTCGACACGTTCGTTAACCACGGTACCTTCGTTAGCTGAACCATTACCCCACTGGCCCGGAATTTCAGTTCCACGAAGTGTTTGTGTGTCATTAAATTTTGAATAGAACACATCTAAGCTAGAAGTGAATTGCTCATTTGGTTGGTATTCAAAAACACCCATGAAACCATCACGCTCTAGTAAGCTAGAACGAACATATGGTTTTGCACCACCAAGTACTAATGTATCGTCATCGAAGTTAGGATAACCCCAAGCATTCCAGCGCTCTTCTTGGTTCGGAGAGCTTAGTCTTGCATAGCCTAGTGCAATACCAAACGTATCGTCAGCAAACTGATCGATATAAGAGATGCTCGCTCTGTAGCCAGAGTCTTTGCTGTCTGAGTTTAGTTTACCAAGACTGTTATTCTCACCACGAGCATTAATGGCTAGTGTGCGTTCACCATGTGCAAGAGGACTAATTGTTTGAAGATCAATTGTGCCACCAATAGCTTGAGCTAATACGCTCGCATCAGGTGTTTTATAAACAACAACACTGTTTAAAAGCTCTGATGGATATTGGTCAAATTCGATACCACGGTTATCACTAATAGTAACTTGTTCACGACCATTTAGTGTTGCTGCGGTAAATTCTGGTGACAAACCACGAATAGATACTACGTTTGCACGACCATCCAAACGTTGAGTAGCAAGACCAGGAAGACGCGCTAATGACTCTGCAATACTTACATCGGGTAATTTACCAATTTCTTCTGCAGAAATAGCTTCAACAACAGAGCTAGAATCTTTCTTTGTAGCTTGAGAGGTTAATAGGCTTGAACGGATACCTGAAATCTGAATTACTTCAACGTTATCTGCTGCGGCTTTTGTTTCTTCGTCTGCAGCGAACGCCGGTGAAGTTAAACCTGCTGTTGCAAGAGCAAGCGTCAGCATGCTTGGCTTAAACGGTGACATAATATCTCCATGTCAGTAGTTATTATTATTTATGGCTAAAATGAGCGGGAGTTATTATGAAAACTACTTATTTCCGTTCCGCTTCGACTTAATTTCAGCCGTTCCAGTCCTAACAGTTAAATGCAACTTATAGGCACAAATTCATCACGGAGCGATGTTAATCAAATGCATATATGTCAAACAAACTTTTACATACGTATTCAAGTTTCGAATTATAAAGACTTTGGTCACAAAATTTTAATAAATATTTGATATTGCTTTTGAGCTTCATATAACAAATTTACGCTAAACCATTGAAAACAAAAGCTTTAAACCTTCTAGCAGTTATTGTCACCTCAGTCTTAACCCAATGAATTTATAGGATGTTTTTACAAATTAATTAATATTTACCGCCACGCATTTTTTAGATTTTGGAAAAAAATAAACACAATTATCGACAAGATCTATTTTAAATTACATTTTTAACAAATATTACAAATTACACCTATTACCATGCTGAAAAGTACTCTAATTAGCCCTCAAATCACAACCAACTGACCATGACGTGTAATTATATTTCATAAGCGTAAATTAAAGACTGAATTCGTATGCACAATGACGAATTGACTGTGTTTGTTTACTATTTGCATAATTTTAAAATGTAATACTAGAAACTCACTTTTTGAGTGTTACTTTCTGGACAAAGAGACGAGCATTAAAGATGAATCAATCTGAAATTAAGTGGTGGCAAGGGGCCATGATTTACCAAGTCTACCCACGCAGTTTTGCTGATAGTAATGGTGATGGCATTGGTGATCTAAAAGGCATTACCAATAAATTGGATTACATTGCTAGTCTCGGTGTTGATGCCATTTGGATTTCACCTTTTTTCAAATCACCAATGAAAGACTTTGGATACGATATCGCAGACTATAGAGATATCGACCCCCTCTTTGGTGATATGGCTGATTTTGATGAACTGCTCGAACAAGCTCATCAACGCAATTTAAAAATCATGATCGATCAAGTACTGAGTCATACATCTAATGAACACGCCTGGTTTACTGAGAGTCGTGCATCAAGAGTTAATGACAAATCAGATTGGTACGTTTGGGCTGATGCAAACCAAGATGGCACTCCACCTAACAATTGGATGTCTATTTTTGGTGGTGTTGCTTGGCAATGGGAGCCTCGTCGTCAACAGTATTACTTACATAACTTCTTGTCTTCTCAACCTGATCTCAACTTTCATAACCCTGATGTGCAACAAGGGGTATTAGACAACGTTGAGTTTTGGCTGAAAAAAGGTGTTGATGGTTTACGTCTTGATGCAATTAACTTTTGTTTTCATGACGCTGAATTGAAAGATAACCCAGCAAAACCGATTGATAAACGTCAAGGTCGTGGTTTTTCTGAAGATAACCCTTATGCCTTCCAATACCATTATTATAATAACACTCAACCAGAGAACTTAGCCTTTCTTGAACGTTTACGAGATCTAATGGATAAGTACCCAAATACTGCGGCATTGGGTGAAATATCTTCTGAAGACTCATTAGCGACAATGGCTGAATACACCGAAGAAGGTCGTATTCACATGGGTTATAGTTTCGAACTTTTGACGGATGATTACAGTGCACAGTACATTCGTGAAACGGTGCAGACTCTTGAAGAAAAAGTAACAACTGGCTGGCCTTCTTGGTCAGTGAGTAATCATGATGTACAAAGAGTTGCGACCCGTTGGGGTGAAAACGACAACAGCGCTGAACAATGTAAGATGATCACTGCACTGGTTGCCAGTCTTCGAGGTAGCATTTGTTTTTATCAAGGTGAAGAGCTTGGTCTTCCTGAAGCAAATATTGAATTTGAAGATCTACAAGACCCTTACGGCATCACTTTCTGGCCAACGTTTAAAGGAAGAGATGGATGCAGAACACCTATGCCATGGCAACAAGACCAAAAAAATGCTGGATTCAGCATTAACAAACCATGGTTACCTGTTGTTGAAGAGCACAAAGCATTAGCTGTGAACGTTCAAGATAATGACGAAAACTCTATTTTGAATAATTTCAGAAGCTTTATGGCTTGGAGAAAACAGCATAAAGCATTAGTTGCGGGTGGTATCGAGTTTATTGAAACTGAAGAGCCACTACTTATGTTTAAGCGTTCTTTTGATGGTGAAACGGTATTCTGCGGTTTTAATTTATCAAATGAAGCGGTAAGTACTTCACTTCCGATGAGCTTAGAAACCATTAATAATCCAGTTAAGTCACAAGCTGAAATATCTGGAAATGAGGTTACGTTCCCACCTTATTCTGTTTTTTTCGCTAAATAATCTGCTTTCTCGGCAAAGTTAATGATTCTCCCTGATGATTTGCAGGCTACCTCAGCCTGTAGATCATTGTTTTTTTCCTTTCTTCTCTCGTATACTCGTTTTACAACAAAAATGGGGGGCGCTATGAAACGTTTATTATCACTTTCAATTATTTGTCTTATTTTATCAGGCTGCCAAACTATCTCTCCTGAAGAGTGCAAATCCGCTGATTGGTATAACCGTGGAATCAATGACGGGTCAGATGGACTAAAAAGATCAATCCTGCAAAGTTACACACAAGAATGTGCCGAAGCTGGTATCAGCGTGAATTCAGAGGAATGGCGTAGAGGCTACAAGCTTGGTTTACAAACTTATTGTACTGCAGAAAATGGCTACTTTGTGGGTAGCAAGGGCTTAACTTATAATGGTGTTTGCCATAATCGAGAATTTCTTGAAAACTATAAACTTGGCAACAAAGAGTATCAATTAGAACAAAAGCGTCAAGACATCAGAAACGAAATCAATCAGCTCCAAGATAAACTCCATAATGAAACCGATAAATCAAAACGAAAAGAGTTGCGCAAAAAAATTGAGAGACTTGAAGATCGTTTAGATTCACTCTATAAACCAGATGTGTCTTTTGAAATAAATTTTTGAATCTATTTTTGCTACTTTCTGTAACTCAAAAAGTAGCAAAATATAACTATTGAGGAATTAAAATTGCAGAGATACGGATTCCTCTTCCCTCTTTCTTTCATCAATAATGAGTTTTTGATAGCACAAAGAAAGGAGTGCGAGTTCAAACAAGGCAAACATCGCATGTAGCGCAACTGAAACACTGATAAAAAACCATCCTTCAAGACTTGCAATACTTTCAGTAAGTAAAGAACTCAAAATCGGAATTAACGAAAGTACAAAAAACACCTTCCATTTTACCGGTGAAGTTGCTTCCCATGCATCACCAAAACTGATGGATTCATCAACAGCTCTTGAAGGTAACACCATCATAAATCGACACATTACCACCCCAATGATGCCGTAGCTAACAATCATAACTAATGCTGTTAATGTTTGAGCGTTGTACATACTTAAATTATCAATAATTGCTCCGACACCAGCCAAAAGAAGACCTATCGCTAACCCTATAGGGATCATAAGCAGTCCTAATAGAATGCTGATCCCAAAGAATTTCAAATCTCTCATTTTAGGAACAATTGCGTCGATAAAAAACAATTTAGAACGCTTAATATAAATTCGATGACAATTCACTGCAGCTTTAACAAAGCCATAAATCATGATCATGAATATAAGAAAGAAATACTTCAGATCTGGAATCACTTCAGAAAGCGGATCAGCATCTAGAGCAAAGCCATCTACTTTTCCCATAATTTTATAATAAAGTGCGAAAATAAGTGAAAACACGATGACAAGTGGCGTAGTAGCGATTAATACATCAAGTTTTTTACGAATAGTGATACTAATGGCTTCAGAAACAATCGTTCTGATAGAAAAGTTGTTATTACTCAAGATTAAAAATCCTTTTATTTTTATTAATTTAAGATCTTATCATTTGTTAATTGTTGGTCACAAATCAAATCGTGAAACTTTCGTGATAATTCCGAGATATTGGCGTGAACTTTACCATTCATGATATCCAGCATATTCTGACATGGAGATAAAAATGAAATTACGTAACCTATACAAGTCGATTGCACTGGCTGGAATTATGGCCTTACCTGCTACAGCAGCAGAACTTGAAATTAAAGTAACCAATTTGACTCACGGTAACTACTTCACCCCGATTCTTGCTGCGGCACATGATAACGAATTGCACTTATTCCAATCTGGCGAAAAAGCAACTGCAGAATTGCAAGCGATGGCCGAAGGTGGCGCAATTACAGGTCTAGCAACAACAGTAAAAGCTGCTGCTGGCGTAACTGCTGAAGACCCAGCAGGAGGTTTGCTTGCTCCAAACACCAAAACAGAAACTTTCGAACTTGATTCTGGTGACAATACACATTTATCTCTTGTTGCGATGATGCTTCCAACAAATGATGCATTTATTGGCTTAGATGCTTGGAAAATTCCTACGGAACCAGGTACATACACGTTAAATGTTAATGCTTATGACGCTGGTACTGAAGCTAATGATGAATTAGTTGTTGGTATGCCTGGTGGCGCACCTGGTACCGCCGGTATTCCTGTTGCACCAGGCGGAGATGCTGGAACGGGTGGTACAGGTTTTGCAAATACCGCTTCAAATGAAAATGTTCACATCCACCCTGGTGTTGTTGGTGATACGGACGCAAATGGTGGTTTGAGTGATTTAGATAGCCGAATTCACCGCTGGTTAAACCCTGTTGCTCGCATTGTAGTTACTGTTAAGTAATCGGAGGACTGGTTTATGCCATATTCATTTTCAAAAAAAGCAGCTCTTGCTGCAAGTATTGTAGGTACACTGTTGCTGACGGGTTGCCCAGACAATGACAAGAAGTCAACGCCTGACCAACCAGAGCCACCTGCACCTACACCTGTTGTAACTTTTGATTACAAAGTTACCGTTACGAACTTAACACCAGAGCAACCACTATCGCCGATTGCTGTAGTTTTGCATAATTCTGACACCCCACTATTCGTTGCAGGTGAAACAGCATCTGATGCTTTAGAACTTCTAGCTGAAGCAGGTGACAACTCGGGTTTAGAGACTGCTGAAGGGGTTACGGATTTCTTTAGTGCCGAAGCACCAACAGGTCCAGGACAACGAGAAGTAATCGACATTACTCTTAATGAAGATCAACTTAATAATGTAAGTGTATTAAGCATGTTGGTGAATACCAATGATGCATTTACGGGTGTGAGTAACTTTAATCTATCTTCACTAGAAAGCGGTCAAAAAGTTACGTTCAGAGCTAATGTTTACGACTCTGGTACTGAAGCGAATACTGAAGCTAAAGGTACAATCCCAGGACCAGCGGATCAAGGTCAAGGTTTTGATGCTGTGCGTGATGATGTTGATAGAGTTTACATTCACTCAGGTGTAATTAGTAAAGAAGACGGTCTAGCTGACTCGGTTTTATTTGCGAAGCATCGCTTTGACAACCCTGCAATGACTGTGGTTATTGAACGCACGAATTAATCTGAGTTTACAGTAAACTGAATTACAACTTCATGATTGTTATGAAGTTGTAATTATTTTCATTTTATTCTGAAATATTTTGAAACACTGCAAGGTCTGTTTACCGAGGGCTTTGGGAGATTCAAAATATGAACGGAAAAAGTACACTGTCACACCAGCAAAACAAAAAAAAAGTACTTCTTGTTGAAGACGAGCAAGAGCTAGCTAATCTCGTTTTACTGAATCTTTCGCTATTAGATTTAGATGTCGTTCATTGTTCTACAATATGTCACGCAAAAACACTACTCTCTTCTACTCATTTTGACGCCATTTTGTTAGATCGAATGTTGCCTGACGGAGATGGGTTGATGCTTTGTATGGAATTGAGTAAAGCTAACTATCAAACCCCGATTATGATGCTCACCGCAAAGGCTGACGAAACCGATATTGTTTTAGGGTTAGAATCTGGAGCTGATGATTACTTAGCCAAGCCATTTAGTGTGCTAGAGCTAAGAGCACGTGTTAAAGCGATGCTTCGTCGCTCGTTAAAGGTTCAACTTCACTCAGCTGAATCCTCTCAAAATATTGAGCATGGCCTGATTAGAATTGATGGTGACACAAGAGAGGTTTTTGCAGAAAATCGCAGTGTTGACCTCACAGCAACTGAATTTGATTTACTTCATTACCTTGCTACACACCCCCAACAAGTTTTTAGTCGGTTACAGCTTTTAGAAGCAGTATGGGGTTATAACTATGATGGTTATGAACATACGGTTAATAGCCATATTAATCGCTTACGCTCAAAGCTATCTCGTCACTGTGGCAATCAAGATCTGGTAAAAACAGTTTGGGGTGTAGGTTATAAATTTTCACCACCAGAGGCTCAAGTGGCATGATGAACTCTTTATTCAGCCGCTTATGGTTATCAATTACTTTTACAATTGTACTTTTAGTTTCTGCATTATGGGCGTGGTTTAATTATTCGCAAATACACTCACAAAACCTTGTACAGCAATCACTTCATAAACAGCTTGCTGAACACATGGCACACATCAACCCCCTTCTATCCCAAGGTGTTACAGCTGATGAAGCGATAAAAGAAGCGTTTCATGATTTCATGCTTCTAGGCCCGAGTTTTGAGATTTATACTCTTGATAAGAATGGAATTGTTATTTCTTTCGCAGCTAAAGACAGCGTTATCAAGCAAAGAGAAGTGCCACTAAAACCAATTCATCAATTCTTGAATGAGTCCCCTCTTCCAATTTACAATGTAGATCCAAGAGGACACGGAGACAAAATTTTTTCCGCTATACGATTATTCGATAAATCAAATAATCATACAGGTTTTCTCTATGTCATCATTGGTGGTGAGAAGTTTGATGCATGGCAATCATTAACCGCAACGTCGCACAACCTTACACAACTCGCCATTGTTTTAATTTTAATCGTCATCGCAGTCAGTACTGTGTTTGCGCTATTAATTCAGTTTTTTATTTTTCCAACTAAAAAACTTGCCAACAGTTTATCTCAATTGAACGTCGATTCATTAGGTACACAATTGCAACTCAATAAGCCTGCTAGGAGCAGTATTGAGATCTCAGAATTAACCAATGATATTAATTTGTTGCTGAGTAAAATAAACACACAACACCAACAAATAACAAGCTCACATGAAGCTAAACACGAATTTTTATTGCACCTCTCACACGATCTAAAAACACCATTAAGTGTTCTTCTTGGCTACATTGAAACTTGGCTTGCATCACCTGAACAAGATCGACAAGATAAATGGGTTGAAATTGCAGCTCAATCAGGTGAGAAGTTGAAAGGGTTACTCACCCAACTATTAGAACTTGCCGCAATCGAAAATAACTTAATAACACCCAACATTGTGAACTTTCAAGCGGTTGACCTTTTCGAAGAGTTATCATTAATGTATCAGCACCAAGCTGAGAGCAGAAAAATTCAAGCAAACATACGCTGCCCTGAAAATATTGAAATGTTTACTGATATCAATTTGCTTCGTAGAATTTTATGTAATTTACTGGATAATGCATTTAGATACACGCCCCATGGCGGAACGATTGAAGTCATGATTTTCGAGGAAGATAACCAAATTTTTATTAAAGTTAATGATTCAGGTCCCGGTATTTCAGAAACCAATATTCATGTATTAACAAATAAAAACACCACGCATTATAGCGGAAAGTTATTACCAGAACTTGGTGTAGGTCTATCAATAGTAAAGAAATTATCTGAGCTTTTAAATCTAGAAATTCATATTACAAATAAAGAAGAAGGAGGTACTTGCTTCCAAATTACGTTAAGAAACAATTGACAACATGACTAGAACATAAATTAAGGTTAATTTGCACAGTTATTGATTAACAACCAAAATATAGATATGAAAAGCTTTAAGTAAATTAGTAATCGACATCCATAAGAACGATTGAACTAGGTTTAATATGTCAACTCCAACTGCAGCAACAAGTACACCAGCACAACCAACTTTGCCTCCAAAGGATGAGGTCGAGTTCAGTTGTGACAAGCTGAATAAAGTAGTTATTACTGGAAAGTCAGTTGCTGATCGTGGGGCTTGGTATAACAGAAATGATGAAATACAAGTTGAAACTATTTCTGTAACCGTAGGTGACAAAGACTATGACGTAAAAGTCACTACTAATTTTAAAGCTAATACGGTTAAATTATCTGCTGAAAAAGAAGCTCTTGCCGAATTCCATGTCAAAACACCATTTAAAGCTGGTGTTTATCGTGAAGTGGATGACCAAGGGAATGTTTCAAGTTATGCGCTTGATAACGGTAAGTACCATGTTAGTTGTCCAGATTTTCAACCATACCGTAAACTCCATGATATGTTCCTCAGAGATTTTGAGGATACAACCAGTAATGATTATGCCTTATATGATCATGGAAACGATAACTTAACAACCAGAGCCAGAAACCAGTCAATAAACGGCAGTTCCTCAGATCGTTACAATGGCTATGCCATCAAGCAACTTATCTTCTGCTTAAAACACCAAGAGAAAGTCTCGTTAACCGTAGACGAAATTCATCACTTCATTAAGAAAGGCGTTACGGTTAAACAAATTCAAGACAATAAGGTGAGACTTGAAAAACTATTAACACTCACCGACCCAGAAAAATTCAACCCTAAAGATTATGACTTTATGCTTAACGACGTGGGTTATGAAGAAAAAGATGGTAAATTTGTTCTTCACGCTTCGGGAGGCTCTCAAGATGGGATGCGTACCATGATCCAAGGAAAAGATGGGAGAGTAGATAGACAGCTATATATGGAAAAAGCTCAAGAAGCAGTGAGGGCAGCATTAATGGCTGAAAATATCAGACAAGCCCTACAATTTGCTGCAAGAAGTCGAGAAGAACAAGAGTCTGCAGGTAAAGAGCCTGTTGAAAAAATTTCAATTCACCCTGAGCACGGAGTTGGTCATGGTAACCCATTTGTAGCTAAAGGCGCCGAAGGTCAAGCAGGATATAAAGCAGGCTTACAAGCTCCAGTCACAGCAAATAATGGAATGACTTTTAGTGAATCACCTAAGTCGCTAGAAAGGGCTCGTCATACTGAACAAACGAAAAAACTGGATGAACTATACAAAGAAAAGCAGAAAAAAAGGAGTCCAGCGAACACAGGCCAAACAACCCCTACTTTAGACTTAAACACACCACCTCAACAACAAGATACAGGTGACACATCTACGGCTGGTACAGGTACTAATCCTACACCTACAACCGGTTCAAGTACTAACCCTACACCTACAACCGGTCCAAGTACTGTTTCTCCAACTCCAGTTGGTCCTACACCTCCATCAGCAACTTTACCCCCTGCGTCGTCACAAGCTGACAACCAACAATAACAATCTCAGACTTAATTGCTCCAATAAATGACTAAAAACACGACTGTAAGCAAACTGATTCGAAGCGTATTATCATTAATCCTGCAGTAATTTTTGAGTTACCAACTTACTACTTTTTAATTCTTCAGTACTTCCTGTCATAAACGCTATAACGATGGCACCTTCAATCAATAAATAGATTGCATTAATTAATTGCTGAGATGTTGAAGCTAGATGATCACTTATAATGTCTTTCACTCTAAGCTTGTGGTTCATACAATACTGTTTAACTTTCTCGCTTTGACGAGACAGTTCGACTGAGGTATTAATAAAATAGCAACCATAAAAGTCATTAAGTGGTCTAGCTCTATTCTCCAGCCAATCCTCTATAGCTGAAAACAAACTTCCAAGTACTTCATTTTCTTCATCGACCATAGACAAACGATCATCTAACCATTTACAAAAAGCTTTGTCGCGCTTTTCCAACGTCGCAATAACTAAGTCCTCTTTGCTTGTAAAATGATGATATAAAGTACGTTTAGCAACACCTGACTTTTTTAAAATTTCATTGATTCCAACCTCATTCACTCCTTTACAATAAAAAAGTTCAGTAGCGGTATCGATAAGTAACTCACGCTTCATAATTAAACCATCCTCACAAAATATCAATTCTAGATTGACACAAGTAGACCAGACTGTCTACTATTGCCCATGTAGACATACCGGTCTACCTACTTAAGGCTTTGATGATGAATAGACTTTTTTCATGTTTTCTAGCTGGTTTGAGTGCTTGCGTTGCTATTTCAGCTCTTGGCTGGATAGAAACTATTAGCGTTGATACCGTAATGGTTATGGCTCCATTCGGGGCTACAGCAGTATTGATTTTTGGTGTTCCTGAGAGCCCTTTGTCAAAAACTAAGAATGTAATTGGGGGACATTTAATTGCTGCTATTGTTGGTGTTGTTTTTGTGGAGTTATTGGGCGTTAACTGGTTAACAATTGGCTTAGCTGTTGGTTCTAGTATCTTTTTAATGATGTTGAGTAAAACGACTCATCCACCAGCGGGGGCAACAGCATTATTGGCAGTGATGACTTCGCAAAGCTGGGGATTTATTTTTACTCCGGTATTATTAGGTGCAATGTTCATGGTTTTACTTGGAAAGCTTTTTAATTCTGGCAGCAAAAAATTGTCTAATGCTTAAATCACTTTTGAGCAAGGATGCTCCCGGCCAAATTAAGTAAGTTGTGTTCCTTACGGATTTTAAACCCTGCTTTCTTTAATTCATCTATCAACTCACGATGATTGAATCGGTTAGTCTGAGGGTGCTCAAATATCCTTTTGGAGAGCGGATTACAGATCGCAGACCTATATAAATCTTCAATAACAAAATAACCCGTTGGCTTGAGTACTCTATATGTTTCTTTTACTGCTTTTTGCCAATCAGGTATATGATGAAACACAGCAAAATTAAACACCATATCAAACCTATTATTCAAAAATGGTAAATCCGATCCATCTGCATTAATGAGATTTGTATTCTCCTTACCCGAGTGTTTAGACCTTGCTGAATTAACCATTTCTCTATCATAATCAATGGCCATTAATTGGTTTGGTGCAAAATGGTTTTGTATCATTGAAATGCCATTGCCAAACCCACATCCTATCTCTAATACAGAGTCAATATGCTGTGGCTTGCTTGTAAACATCCTTAAAAGCATTGGCGCTTCGATATTATCTTGTATCCAAAATCTCACTGGGTGATTTACGACACGCTTCTCAAAATCATTTAACTGCATAGACTAATCCAAAAACTCATTAACTGCATTGTTATACGCAAATATAGTGTAAAGAGATTAATAATTAAGAGCTTTAAGTGAATAATGCCAATTAAAAGCTAATTAGCACCTGTTTCACATTTTAAATACTCGCTGATCTAGTATTCTTGGCACATAGGATGAATCATCAACTCATCAATAACTACATTTTGAGGGGTCGATAATACATACTCAACAGCTTGAGCAATATCTTCTGGCTTTAACCAGTCTTCCTTATGTTTTTCACCTTGTTCACTTCCAGCAAAATAAGAATCCGTCATACCTGGATACAAGTTTGAAACCTTGATATTGAATGGACGTAATTCCGCTCGCATACTTGCTGACATCCCTTCTTGTGCAAATTTACTTGCACAATAACTACTTCCATTCGCAAAAGTACGTTTCGATACATCAGACTCAATGGTGATGATATGCCCTGCTTTTTGTTCTTTTAACTTAGGAATTAATAGTTTATTCAGGTAAAAAGCCCCCATAACATTCACATTCAACGTCTGTTGCATTTCTTCTATGCTTGTATCTTCGAGCGATTTAAATACACCAACACCCGCATTATTAATGAGCCCGTAAATATCTTTATGCAGTTCAAGAATATTAGAGACGGTATTTTTGAGAGCACCATAATCAGTAATATCTACACTATATATGCTGATATTATTAGATTCTTTCGCAAGCTCTTGGAGCTCAGAGAAGTTTCGTGAAAGTGCGATTACATGATAGGTTTTACTTAGTTGCAAACTGATTGCACGGCCAATACCTCGTGAGGCACCTGTTATTATTATTGTTTTCATATTAATACTTATTTTCTTCAAATAAACCTACAACCCATAAAGAAGCGCAGGAAATTTAACTTGTGTTTTCACATCTTTAAATGCAGAAAGTGCAGGGAAATGCCACTCACAATCTGCCTCAAATTTATTACTTCTACTGCAATATTTAATTAAAAGAGCTTTTTCGAGGTGTGGGTATAACTTCAAATCTCTTACAAATATTTTTGTTCTTCCTTCATCACCTAATGAACTTAATAACTGTGGGCTCAACATTTTCATTACAGTATTGTGGGTTCTATTTTGATTTATGGATTGACCAACAACGTCTCCTTCATCTGTAATAGTCAACTCTCTAATGGACTTTTCCACATTTTGACTGCCACTTCTTAATAATATTTCTGAGTCATTATTTAGCTCTTCTTCGTCTAAAGATCTAACCGTATTAATTACATCTTCTTTTCCACCAAAACGTAGCTCAAATGATTCTTGTTCACCTTTCAACGCAATAGTTAGAATATATTCGGGATTACCAAGTTTAGCAGATAAAACTAGACCTTTGTCATCATAAGTAATTTCGGAGGGGGAGTAACTAAACGATTCAGAAAAATTAACTTCTAATAAGTCTCTATGCTCAATCGGTATATGTGTGTCAATCCACAGTAAAGCTTCAGTTTTGGCTCCAGCTTCCTGAAATTTAAATGGATGTTTACTATGTAACACACCTAAATAATAAACTAACTCTTCATGTTCATCTTCTGGAAAGACCTCCCAGAGTTTATTGGTAAGCTTAGCAAGTTCGGGATTAAATGGTAACTTTAAAGGGATAACAGGTAGCACTCCTGGAACTTCAACACCGAACATACCATCATCAAAATAATGGTATTTGATATTTTTTAATGGTAATTCCTTTAAAAGCTCAAGAAAATCATTCGAATTTTCAACCGATGTATTTGGAAAAACATCTCTAAGAGCAATAGATATTCTATTTATGTCTTCTACAGAGAGCTGTGGTAATTTTCTTTTATTGTAATTGTCATGAAAAGCATAATTGAGATAACTTTCACATAAGTCATATTCTAATTTGATCGGCATATCTTCTGCACCAGTAAAACTGATATTTAACTCAATTTTTTTTGTTGTATCATCTATATATATTTTTTTGTTCACAACACTTTGAATAGGGGTAACAAGTAATTGTTCTAGGGCATCAAGATAATTCAATCTAGATGCAACACTTAAAGTAGATGAACGAGGATAAGGATTATTGTTGTTTTGATCTTCTGTTTCATCTCCATGCATTACTTTATACAACAATGCACAAGCTAACTGCTTTTCAGCACCCAGAAAATGGCACTTAATTCTATCCCAAATACCCATATGAGTAGCTTCAGATAAACTATCTGCTTTACGAATCTTTGAAATTCTTTCTTTCGAAAGTGTAACCGGCTTACCTCTTGCAGATCTAATTATTAGCACTAAAATCACCTTAAATCGCTTTCTTATGGTTATTTTACAACAAGAAAGCGATTAGTACCTGAATTACAAGTGAAGGTTAATTAATCGGGCGAAACCTGATAATCGAAGTGCTTATAAGCTCTTGGCGTCGCAATACGTCCACGATGAGTTCTTTGAATAAAGCCTTGTTGGATTAAGAATGGCTCTAATACGTCCTCAATGGTTTCACGCTCTTCTCCGATAGCAGCAGCTAAGTTATCTAAGCCTACTGGTCCACCATCAAATTTTTCAATAATGGCGAGTAAAAGTTTTCTATCCATATAATCAAAACCTTCACCATCAACATCCAATAAATCCAGCGCCATTGATGCCGTTGATTGAGTGATACGACCATCATGCTTTACTTCAGCATAATCACGTACACGGCGGAGTAAGCGATTTGCAATTCGCGGAGTACCACGAGAACGTTTAGCGATTTCAAATGCCCCTTCAGTATCGACATCCAGACCCATTACACCAGCACTTCTTGCAACAATAGTTGTTAGGTCTTTATCGTTATAAAACTCTAAACGCAAAGGGATACCAAAACGAGCTCGCAGTGGTGAGGTTAACGCCCCTGCTCTTGTAGTTGCACCAACCAAGGTAAACGGGGGTAAATCTAATTTGATTGAACGCGCTGCGGGGCCTTCACCAATCATAATATCTAATTGATAATCTTCCATTGCAGGATAAAGCACTTCTTCTACGACAGAGCTTAAACGATGAATCTCATCGATAAACAGCACATCACCTTCTTCAAGGTTGGTCAATAAAGCCGCTAGGTCTCCTGCTTTTTCCAATACAGGCCCAGATGTTGATTTAATATTTACGCCCATCTCATTAGCAACAATCATAGCCAGAGTTGTTTTACCTAAACCTGGAGGACCATATATCAGCATATGATCTAATGCTTCTTTTCGATTTTTTGCTGCTTGGATAAAAACTTGAAGTTGATCGCAAATATCATCCTGCCCCGTGTAATCCACCAGCATTTTGGGCCGCATAGCTCGATCGATGGTCTCTTCTTGCGGTTCTGTTTGCGGTGCAATAAGTCTATCGGCTTCAATCATCTTCAAAATTCCTTTTTACTTATCAAAGCATCGACTTTAAAGCAGCTTTAATCAAGGTTTCTGAGGTAACACCATCTTGATAAACCGCTGAAACGGCTTTACTTGCTTGTGCAGGTTTATAACCTAGTGCAAGTAAAGCTGCTATAGCATCCTCTTCGGCTGTATTCACTTCAGGCTTTGGTGCATAGTCAGATTTCAAAACAAACTCACGTTCGCTACCCTGTGACGCTTCCATTAAGCTCTTGAGTTTATCTCTCATTTCGACCAATAAGCGTTCAGCTGTTTTCTTCCCTACACCCGGTAATTTCACTAACGTCGCAATATCATCGCGCTCAACGCACGCAACGAATTCAGAGGCCGTCATGCCTGACAAAATCGTCAATGCCAGCTTAGGGCCAACACCATTCGTTTTTATGAGTAAACGGAATAAAGCACGCTCTTGCTTAGTGGTAAAACCATAAAGGAGTTGTGCATCTTCACGAACGACAAAGTGTGTAAATAGTGCGACGGACTCATTAAGCTCAGGTAATTCATAAAAGCAGGTCAAAGGGACTTGGAGTTCATAACCCACGCCTTGGACATCAATTAAAATTTCAGGTGCTTGTTTTTCGATTAATGTTCCGGCAATTCGACCAATCATTTATATCTTCCGTATGTTCTTGATTTTGCTTGTCCTGACATCGCAGCCAGACTTTGTATTGTATGATAATGACATAAAGCCACACCAAGTGCATCAGCTGCATCAGCTTGTGGTGCTGCGGGTAGCTTTAACAAGTGTTGCACCATATGTTGCACCTGTTCTTTTTTTGCTCGCCCTGTGCCGACTACTGCATTTTTGATTTGGGTTGCAGAATATTCTGCAACAGATAAATCAGCGTTGGTTGCAGCAACAATAGCTGCACCACGAGCTTGACCAAGTTTAAGAGCGGAATCCGCATTCTTTGCCATAAAAACACGCTCAATAGCAAATTGATCAGGCTGATACTGTCTAATGATTTCAGACAGGCCATCAAAAATGATTTTAAGCCGAGCAGCTAAATCATCGCCACTAGTACGAATACATCCGCTACCTATGTATGTTTGCTGGCGTCCAGAGAACTCGATAATTCCATATCCGGTAATTCGAGAACCAGGATCAACGCCTAAAATAATTGGCATACCTTGCCTTAATTTTTAATCTAATTGTTCCATAATTTCATCAGAAATTTCAGCGTTATGATAAACCTCTTGCACATCATCATGTTCTTCAAGCATATCTATCAAGCGCATAAATTTGGCTGCTGTATCTGCATCAAGCTCAGCTTTAGTTGATGCTGTTTGTGCAATTTCATCATGTTCTGCTTCGAAATTTGCAGCTTTTAATGCATCTTTCACATCGTAAAAATCAGAAGGTGTGGTAATTACATCCATACTTGAATCACCATGAGTAACAACATCTTCTGCACCAGCTTCAAGTGCTGCATCCATTAACGCATCTTCATCAACACCCGGTGCAAATGAAATAATCCCCTGCTTAGTAAACAAATAAGAAACAGAACCGTCTGTTCCTAGGTTACCACCAGATTTATTAAACGCATGGCGAACCCCTGTTACTGTGCGATTTCGGTTGTCAGTCATTGTTTCAACCATCACGGCTGTACCACCAGGACCATAACCTTCGTAAAGAATGACTTCTAATTGCTGACCATCAAGTTCACCCGCACCCCGCTTTATTGCTCGCTCCATTGTGTCACGAGTCATATTAGCACCAAGCGCTTTATCCATCGCAGAACGTAAACGCGGATTTGAATCAGGATCTGATCCGCCTTCTCGTGCTGCAACGCTTAACTCTCTAATCAGCTTAGTAAAGATTTTACCTCGCTTGGCATCTTGTGCGGCTTTACGATGTCGAATGTTCGCCCACTTACTATGTCCGGCCATACAATCCTCCTGATGGTGGGATGCTTAAAATTAAAAACAACTTGCTACAAAAAAAACACCGAGGCAAATGCCTCGGTAATTATTTAGCTAAAATTGATACAGCTTACTCAGCGTCTTTTTCTTCAGGCTCTTTAGCTATTGTTTCAATGCCTAACTCTTTTAATTGGTCAGGATTGGCAAAACCGGGAGCATTGGTCAATGGACATGCAGCTGTTGTTGTTTTCGGGAATGCCATTACATCACGAATAGACTGAGCACCCGTCATCAACATGATGATACGGTCAAGACCAAACGCTAAACCAGCATGTGGTGGTGTACCATAACGAAGCGCTTCTAATAAGAAACCAAACTTCTCTTTTGCTTCTTCATCAGAAATACCAAGAATACGGAAAACTGCTGCCTGCATTTCAGCATCGTGAATACGAACTGAACCACCGCCTAATTCGCAACCGTTTAATACCATGTCATAAGCGTCTGAAATTTGATTTGCAGGATCAGCTTCCAATTGCTCAGGAGTGATACCACGTGGCGCTGTAAATGGGTGATGTACGGCATGTAAACTGCCGTTATGCTTTTCAAACATAGGGAAATCCACTACCCAAAGCGGTTTCCAGTCACCTTCTAATAAGTCAAAATCTTCACCTGCTTTTAGGCGTAGTGCGCCCATTGCTTCAGCTACTGTTGTGGCATTATCAGCGCCGAACAAGATGATATCGCCGGTTTGTGCACCTGTGCGCTCAACAATCGCCTTAACAATATCTTCGGTTAAGAACTTAAGTACTGGCGACTGAATACCTTCCATTCCAGCATCTAAGTCGTTCACTTTCATCCACGCTAAGCCTTTAGCACCATAAATGCCAACATACTTAGTGTATTCATCAATGTTTTTACGTGAAAGTTTAGCACCAGTTGGAATTCGTAGCGCAGTCACACGACCTTCTGGGTCGTTCGCTGGGCCTTTAAATACGGCAAATTCAACGTCTTTAACTAAATCGGCAACGTCAACGAGCTCAAGCGGGTTACGCAAGTCAGGTTTGTCTGAACCAAATCGACGCATGGCTTCTTCATAGCTCATACGTGGGAAGTCACCTAACTCTACGTTTAATAAGTCTTGGAATAATTTACGCACCATTTCTTCAGTTTTTGCCATCACTTGTTCAGATGACATAAATGAAGTTTCGATATCAATTTGAGTAAATTCTGGTTGACGATCTGCACGTAGATCTTCATCTCGGAAACACTTAACGATTTGGTAGTAACGGTCAAAACCAGACATCATCAATAATTGCTTGAAGATTTGTGGTGATTGAGGCAAAGCAAAGAATTGGCCTTTATAAGTACGACTTGGCACTAAATAATCACGCGCACCTTCTGGTGTTGCTTTTGTTAGAATCGGCGTTTCAATATCTAAGAAACCGCTTTCATCCAAGAAACGACGTACCGCACTGGTCACTTTAGAGCGGAAAATTAAACGCTCAGCCATCTCTGGACGACGTAAATCTAAATAACGATACTTTAAACGAGACTCTTCACTGTTATTTTGGTGATCGTCCATGCTTAATGGTAGTGGCGCAGCTTTGTTGATAATGGTCAGTTCTTTACCTAAAACTTCAATCTCACCCGTTTTCATGCCTTTATTTACTTGGCTATCTGGGCGAGCACGTACAAGCCCTTTAACTTGAACACAAAATTCTGCACGAAGGCAGCTTGCAGTATCAAATACTTCAGGTAAATCTGGATCATAAACAACTTGAATTAAACCTTCACGATCTCTTAAGTCTAAAAATACTACGCCACCAAGATCGCGACTACGGTTGACCCAACCTACTAAGGTTACTTCTTCACCAACGTGAGCTATGTTCACGTCCCCACAATAATGACTGCGCATTTAATTTTTATCCTTTATAAATGATCGGAACTTCTAGAAAGTGACTCATTATAGAGAAAGAATTCGGTTAACCAAAGCAATTATCAAACTGGTCGGCTAATGTTCAACCAAGTTTGTGTTTTTTGAAGTGAGGAAATGATAAAAGGACTAATTACCTGAGCACTGCATATGCAAAGCTCAGGTTAATTAAGGTAATAACTAGCTCGTCATATAACTGTTTTCAGGGTTATCTTTAGCAAGCTGCATTAACTTATCAGCCTGCTTTAAGAGTTCAATAGGGTTATCGGCATCCATAGGGTAAAATGCCACACCAATGCTAGCGGTGACTGGCACGTCGGGCACTTGTGCTTCAATGACACGATTTAACGCTACAAGGGCATTTTCAGCAACTTGGCAAACTGCATCAAATTCTTGCGCTCGGTTTAAAACAATAACGAACTCATCACTACCGAAGCGAGCTAATGTATCCGACTTTCTAATGGTTCCTGCTAATGTATTAGCAACGGCCACCAATAATTCATCACCATGACTGTACCCTTTCATTTCATTGACGAGTTTAAAATTATCTAAACCGATAAACATTACAGCAAAACGTGTTTGCTCACGACTATGCGTGAGCACAGCGCTTGTCAATCTATCATCGAGTAATCGACGATTTAAAAGGCCAGTCAAATTATCATGAGTATTCAAATACTGGATTCTTTGTTCAACTTTATGTCGCTTCAATCTTTCTCTTTGTACTTTATTATTCATTCGCCAATAGGTAAGAAAGCTTAACGTCACAATCGCTAAGATGGCTGATAAGTACGCCATCCATCGGCGGTACTTGTAGTGTTCACTCAAGTTTGCACCAGGTACCCATTTTAAATAGATATCTTGTTTTTTGGTTTGATCTAATTGATCCAAAGCAATATTCAAAAGTGGAATGAGTTCGTTATATTTAGGGTTTACGCCAAAATGGCTTTGCTGCATCGATATTTCGGGTAATAAAGATAAGTTTAAATCATGATAACCTTCACTTTTCATCAGTGAGGCTAACGTCATGAGTTTGTTAATGAAGATATCTGCTTTTCCATTTGCAACCGCTTCAACACCAGATTGTGTATTATCTACTGGAATAATCTTGATGGAAGGACTTATCGAAAGCAGTTTATCTTTCACATCATAACCGTTTACCAGAGCAACCTTTAAATTACTCAGCTGGTTTAAACTAAATAACCCGGCATGTTCGAATCGAGATACGATTGCCCAAGATGTTGGCCAATAAGAGCTAGAAAACTCAAAACTCTTTTCTCTATCATTCGATTTAGCTACGCTACCTACAATATCTACGTCACCAGCTATTAATGCATTTAATAATTCCGGCCAAGTATTATATACGATAGGTTTAATTTTAAGTTTTAAATGGGTCTTAATGTGCTCAATCACATCAGCATTTATACCGTTAAAATGACCATTTTCATCTTGAAATTCTAGAGGAGCCCAGCTTTTCAAATAACCTAATTTAAGAACGGGTAACTTTTCTAAAAAGTCGATTTGATTCGCAGAAAGAGTAAGAATGGTATCTGAGACTAAATGAACTTGATCTGCAGGGTTAAGAACCCACTTTTTTTCGATTTCAGAAAGCTGGTCATACGGTAAACGATTGAACCCTTCAACGAGTTTTCTTTTTAACCCATCATTACCTCGTTGAATGACAACATAAACAGGGGAACTGTACTCAACATCGGGAACTTGAAAAAACTCTGACCAAATCTCATTTATCAGCAGTTTATGTTGAGTTGCAGCGGCTGGCGCAATAAAACCATCTAAGTTCCCTTCTATTGATGCTTGCATCATATTGGCGACATTTTCAAATATTAATATGTTCGATTTATTAAGTGATTTTTTTAAATTTTCGTAGTAATTAACACCCGTTAAAACACCAATTTTTAAATGATCAAACGTATCTATTTTTTCGTTTTTATCCGAATGAATAAACAACCTATGTTTGACATCATTCAGCTTCCAAGCATTAATCAATTCTGAATCATTTAGGCTTGTGGGATCTGCAATGACAACTTCAATATCACCTTCTTTAAGGGCTGTTAAACTCTCATCATTATCATAAAAAACAAAGTTAACTTTTGTCTTAGCCGCTTGTGACCATGCGCGCCATAAATCAATATAAAGTCCGTGTGGAATACCATTAGCACCAAGTTCAGAAAAAGGCTCACTATCCTTGGAGAGAGCGACGCTAATACCCACCACATGATGACTGTCAAAACCTATCCAGCGTTGTTTTACTTCTCGTATTGAAGCATCGGTTAATTGAGAGAAACCTTCGTTGATTTTCGATAACGAACTGGCTTTTCGTTTTGTTGTAGCTATCTGCAGTGGAATCTCAGATATTTTAATCCTTTTTTCATATGGGAATAATCCAGTAATATCAAACTGTCTTGATCGCTCCCTAAGGTAGCCATTCAAACCTGCAAAAACTAAAATATCACCTTTTGTTGCTGCATCCAGTAACGAAGTCCGAGAGTCAAATATTTTAAAACTCGCTTCCGGGATTAATGTTGAAAGTAATGCCTGATGAGCTGACCCTTTGACAATGCCGATGGCGTATCCAGACACGTCTTCAAGGGTTGAAACATGATCAGCTAAGTGATGTACGTATAGATGCGCTGAAACATTGGCTAATGGCTCACCGAATTCAAAAATCGCCTCTCTGGGACGAGTACTCGCCATTCCAGCGTGAACATCTGCTGTACCATTTTCAACCAACTCTAGACTTTCAGGCCAGTTTGCAACACGAAACTTAATAGGTGTATTCGTCGACTTACTCCACTCTTTCCATAAGTCAACCAGATATCCATCAGCATTTCCCACATCATTTTGATATTGGAAAGGAAAACTATCGTTACCGACAGCAATGATCAATGGAGATTCTTTACATACACTTAAAAAAGAAATGAAAGAACAAAAGATAAGAGCGGATAATCGAATAAATGTCTTCAAGGCCATTCCTTAGCGCGCGATCACATGTAAACAATTTGTTTATAAAATGTATTAGACAGGATTTTTAATGAAAATACTAGTCCTTCCACTTGCCGCAATCACAGACTCTTAGATAAAATACCTACAGTTTTTATTCACTTTTAAATCTATGACTCATTCTCAAGACAAGATTTACGCACGCCCACACTCAACTATCGATAAATTTAAATTTGATAATAATGTTGCGGGTGTTTTCGACGACATGATTCGTCGCTCGATTCCTAACTATGAGCAAATTATCGCTTCAATAGGTGATATTGCCGCTCAGACAGTTCAAAAAAATACCAATGTCTATGATTTAGGATGTTCATTAGGTAGCGCAACGATAAGTATGCGTCGCAAAATATCGACTGATAATGTGAAGATTATTGCCGTTGATAATAGTGAATCGATGATCAGACGTTGTAGTGAGCATATTAGCGCTTATCGAAGTGACATCCCCGTTGAGCTTGTTTGTGCCGATATTAACAACATCAATATTGAAAATGCTTCCGTAGTCGTGTTGAATTTTACTTTGCAATTTTTAGAACCTGCCGCTAGAAAACAATTAATCACAAAAATTTACAATGGATTAGTTGGAGGCGGTGTTTTGATTTTATCTGAAAAATTACAATTCAGTAAACCCAAAATACAGCATTTATTGGATGAGCTGCATCTCGACTTTAAACGAGCGAATGGCTACAGTGAGCTCGAAATAAGCCAAAAGCGATCAGCCTTAGAAGATGTAATGAGAACAGAAACTGCAGAATCACATATTTCAAGGCTGAATGAATGTGGCTTTCAACAAGCCAGCGTTTGGTTCCAGTGTTTTAACTTTGCCTCAATGGTTGCAATTAAATGATTTCTTTTACTTCTTTTTATCAGCAAATTGCTGACTCAAATTTAAACCACTGGTTAGAGACCATTCCGTCTCTATTAGGAAACTGGCAACGCAGCCATAAGCACGGCACTCTTCCAAAATGGGAAAAAGTACTCAGGAAACTTAACTACCCAACACCAGATAATGTCGATTTTACGAGTAGCGTTACGGTTGGGACCGGTGAACAGTTATCACGAGGTGAAAGAGAAAAGTTAGAAAACTTATTACAACTTTTTCACCCTTGGCGTAAAGGTCCATATAACGTTCATGGCATTCATATCGATACAGAATGGCGCAGCGATTGGAAGTGGGAGCGTGTTAGTCCACATATCACTTCGTTAAAAAATAGAACAGTACTTGATGTAGGTTGTGGTAGTGGTTACCACATGTGGCGTATGCTCGGAGAAGAAGCTAAACGAGTCGTTGGTATCGACCCATCGAGCTTATTTCTTTGCCAATTTGAAGCCATCAAACGTCTAACAAATGCACCTGAATTACCAATTCATTTATTGCCTTTGGGCATAGAAGAATTACCACCATTAGATGCGTTCGATACTGTATTTTCTATGGGTGTTTTGTATCACCGTCGCTCACCTATAGATCATATCATGCAATTACGTGATCAACTCAGAACTGGTGGTGAGTTGGTACTCGAAACATTAGTTGTCGAAGGCGACGAAAGTACTGTTCTCGTTCCTGAAGATCGTTATGGCAAAATGAACAACGTTTGGTACTTACCATCAGTTAAAGCACTGATACGTTGGCTAGAAAAGTGTGACTTTATTGATGTTCGCTGTGTAGATGTAGACACAACATCATTAGCCGAGCAGAGACGTACAGATTGGATGCGAAACGAATCGTTAGTGGATTACCTTGATCCTAATGACGTGACAAAAACAGTCGAAGGGTATCCAGCTCCAATGCGTGCGACCATCGTTGCAACGAAAAACGAACCTAATCACGATTTGAAGTAATCTCACCTGATGGAGTATTTTTTATTACAATTAAATACTCCACAGTTCTTCAATTTCAATCTATCCTAACCACATGAATAATCGACACTTAGCACGTTAATGACTAAATATCTCCTTTGCATTTTATTTCTGCTCGCTTGCTTTCAAGTCAAAGCTGAACCGTCATTAATCAATGTTCTCTCTTCTCAATGCGAAAACTTACCGAGTATTCAACTTCCTGAAGCTGCGTCTCTCGCAGAGCAACAACATCGCTATGAACAACAAAGCCTTGCTCTTAATAACATCAGTGATGGTTTAAATTATTTAAGACAGTACCCTCTAAACACCAGTACCACTGAAAAGCTCATTAATTGCCAAATGGAATTAGCCCAAATTTGGGATAACTTTATTCGTTCAGATTATTCTTCGAGTTTCATCGGCGCCTTAACGAAATCCTCATTACCTAAACATAAATTACTCGGTTTAAAGCTCCAGGATTCAAAACAGCTGCTTCTATCTGAAAATAATTTAGCAAGATTGCGCACGATGGAAGCGATCTTTAGAAGTAACCTGAAAGCAAGAACAGCTCGAATTTCAGTTGGAAATATTAAATGTGCCTTAAATGGTCATATGCAGTTTGGCTTTAAAGAAGAATACTCTATTTCGAGTTACCTTATTAAGCAGCCAAATCAGGAATGCCGAAAACGGGTATGGGATAAATTTTACCATCGACCTTACCTTAAGAGAGCACTTAACGAGATAAAAAAAATCCGAACACTGCAAGCTAAAAATAATGGCTATGCAGATTATACTCACTTAGTCATTGCCAAAAACTACCTAGATACACCAGAATTAATCAAGCAATACTTGAATAATAAGACGACTCACAAAGTGAGTCAGCCATGGAATATTGGTTCTGAACTAGCAGCAACGCCTAGGTATTCTAATAACAAAGTAGAAGTATCCGCTAGAAAATTCATTTTAGAAGCGCTACGTAGCCTAAAAAAGTTTGGGCTACGGTTCGACTTTATTGAAAATCAAGTCGTCCGTTTATGGTATAGAGAACATCTACTTGGCGACACTATATTAATCACAAGCACTCAAGCTCCCTCAGATATCATTCGTTATCCAATAGCCGGTTACCAGTTTGCGCAAGCAAGGTTATTTACAACAGAACAATTAACTACACACAGACAAAAAAAGTATGTGCTGCAACAAATAGCAAAGCTAGTCGCTGATTTTGCAAAAAACTCTGATAGCTATCTAACAAGTAAAGCAGTTGAGAGCAATGATTCCGCGAATATCGGTGAACAATGGTTAACTATGTACTTAACTACGAACCAATTACACTCAAAGCTTCAAAGTCAGAGACAAGCTATTGCCCAAAATTACTTGAAACAGCTTGATATTCTAAGAGCCAAAATCGCACTGAAATTTTATACAAAACAAAGTAATTTTGATCAAAACATCCAATCATTAACAACATCAACATTTGGAACTCACTTTTCCGATGATAATAACTACTTGTTTAACTTTGAAGGCATGATTGAATCAGGGCCAAACTACTATTCAAGGCTATGGCAGAGAGATTTAGCACACTATTTATTTCGATACAGTGTTGAAAATAAACTAGAAAAACGTTTTTTTAAAAACTTCATTGTAAATGAGCAGCAGAATAGCTTTTCTGAAAACTTACACCTTTTATTAGACAGAAAAGTAATAAAAAAACAATTAATAAAATCAATTTTTCTCAATTGATACATCCATTTATCAACTCATTTTTCAAATTTACTCAAGTTACCTAAAACTCACAGAATCAATTGAATATTTGAAAAGTAAATTAATCTTTCTTTACAAATGCATCGTTTAACAAATGTTATTGTTAGAATCACCTAAAACTAGTCATTTTTCCGTTTATTTTGCTGCCAATTTTCACCGTAGATCTTCGTAATCAGGCAAGCACAGTGTCATTTTCGACCATTGCTAACGAGATCCTATCCACAAAAAGTGCCTACATTACCTTTCGCTTTATTCGTGACGATTCGATCATTGAAAAAACTTATACCGTTGATTTTTCTAATGAAAGACTAAAAGAACAAATAAGACTATTTAACTCTTTCAATCCTGAAATCGACTATCAGACTATAAGAGAGGTAAATAGCTCGGCCCTCGACAACACTTCTAATTCATCACCGTTGGATGATGAAAGACTAGTGAGTATAGATTTTTCAAAAGAATCCCCCCCGAACCCAACACAGCTCAATTCAGCTACCACGGAATTACAACTTAATCTTCATGAAGAAATTACCGGAGGAATTAAATTAAATCAGTTAAATCCCATAGAATTCGATGATGACAAAAGTTTTTGGTTTGAAAGCCACCGCGAATATGAAAGCACGTTTTGTAGCACAGACTCACCTCCACATGAAGTATCCCCTCATTTCAATATTGTTGGCCAGCCACAACTGTCAGAAAACCAATTTATTGAAAGTTTACTTGCTGAAATAGGCAATTTGGTAAGTGGTGACTACGATTATAAACTTTCGTTAAGAGAAACTCATGATTCAGATAATAATTTCGATTCACTTTCACAACCCTCTACAGCACAACAAAACCTTTTATTAGAAAGACTCATAAAAGATGAGGATTTACCTGAGCTGCTACGTCTATTACCATCCATATTCACCGAATCTCCAATTGATAAATATGGGAATACTCTATTACATTTAGCTGTATTGACAAAAAACACCGAGATTATTGACTTAATAGCTCAATACGTTACGAATTCGAGTAAACAAAAAAATAGCGATGATTTGACACCTCTAGAAATGGCTTTAAAAAGTGGTAATAAAGGTGCACTAAAAATTCTTTTAGAACGTACAAATATAGAAGATATACATGAAATTCTTCCTGCTTTTAACAAAACTATTCTTTTAATGATTACTGAACTTAATGATCAAGATTTATTAAGGCTCATATTAAGGCAAAATGGCTTCACAGCAGAAAAAGAACGCTCATATAGAGATGCGCTATTTCTTGCATCACGAAACGGATTTCATGAAGGCATAAGAATTTTAGTACAGCATGGAATTCCGATTAACTCAACCAATGAACAAGATAAAACAGCATTAGATTTAGCTATTGAAAAAAAAGATTTGAAGACCTGTGACACATTAATTAGATGGGGAGCATCAGTATCATCACGAAGTGAAAGCGATTGCACAACTCATTATCTATCTCAATTAATTCATCAAGAATTGTTTCCACAAAACCATTCTGCCGTAAAGATAAAAACACTTTATAAAGTTCAAGAAATGAAACTATTTACAATTGCCAGTCTACTGTTAGGTAGGGTAGTGGAATTTCCATTAACAGAGTGCTTGATATTTGAAGCTATCAACACTGGAAACTTCACCAGAGCCATAGAAATTATAAAATCTAATCCTGATTTCAATTTTAATGTTAGAGACTCACAACAAAACACATTATTACACTTAGCCATTTTACGCTGCAACACACCATTTATTCATATTTTGGTTTTGAAGGCACCGGAGCTTCTCAATGTAACAAATGGCGAAGATTACACTCCTATTGAGCTAGCCATTCAAAACGCAAACCATCAAGCAGTACCTATGTTGGTAGCACAGAATCAGACTCCTCACTCGAATCCGCAAAGTGACACAGGTAAGCAAAGTCGACTTGAGGTAGCAATAAGATACGAAAGAGAATCCGTAGTCAGATTTTTATTAGAAAATGGGGCTGATGCGAATATCAAATGCAGTGGCATATACGTAACGCCACTGTTACTCGCAGTTTTTAGGCAAAATCTAAACTTAGTGAGAATATTAGCTGAATTTGGTGCAGACTTTTCTTGCGTTAACCTCGAGCATCAATCTGTATTTGATGTAAGCTCACAATTTCAAAATGCTGAAATTTTTAATGCGTTAATAGGATTTTCTTGTGACGTTTCAAAAATATATCATTCTCATCTATTTAGATTGAAGCTAGGAACTTCTGAGTTTGAAATTATCAAGAATGCCTCTGATAGGAAATTAGATAATATTGTAAAAATAATTATTAAAAGAGATCCAACTTACCCCACTCCAGAATTGGCGCTATTTGAGCAACTTAAAAAACAAAAGCCTTTAAGTAAAATTGACTTTTCTAACCAAATAAAAATCAATACAGATCTCACAGATGATCAAGGCAATACGCTATTACACTATGCAGTAATTTCAGAGAATACAGTTTGGATTTCATATATTTTATCCTTAGGCGCTGATGATCACATAAAAAATAATTATGAGATGAACTCTCCGATAGAGCTCGCCATAAAATCAAAAAAACAAAAGATCATTGATTTAGTAATCGAAAGCATCACCTTTAAAGATCTAGAAGACAATGAGTCTGACGAAAAAGAGTATCTGTTCGAATTAGCCTTAAACACCAATTGTTTGATGTTAATACAACATCTCTTTGAATGTGGAGTGAACCGTAATATGAGATTTGCGGGGGGGCGCAATACTGCTTTAATGAAATCTGTAGAAAATGATCAAAGGAAAATAACCCAATTTTTACTCGAACAAAAAGTAAAGCTTGAATTAACAAACAACTTCAACGAAACAGCCCTGATGATTGCTCTAAGTAAAGGAAACATCGCTATCGCCGACATGTTACTTCTCAATGGTGCAGAACCTTATCAAAGTTTGTCATCAGATATTTATCGTTTAAGTAAATGCGAAAGCAAGTACTTATTTATAAAGCAATGTGAACAACGAGGACATCTTGGAATTATCTCATTTGTGCTAAAACGAAAGCCGTTGCTCCCAATTGCAGAAATAGCAATAATAGAAGCCGCAAAATATAAAAAATCATCGAATAAGATAACCCAACTACTCAATGAAGAACACCTAAAACTTCATATTAAAAACGAAGATGGACAAACCGCATTACACATTGCCGCTTTATGTGGCAATACTGAAAACATAATTGCCTTAAGTCGTGCACAACTTGATGCCAATATGGTTGAAAACGAAGACGGTTATACCCCTCTTCAACTTGCAATTGAAAGATCTGATTATCAAGTCGTTGATACATTATTAACGCATTGCTCTGTCAATAGAATTGATGCAATTTCAACCTTTCGTGGGTGGAGCTGTATGAGCCTATGTATGCAAAAAGGAGACATTAAAACAGCCCAAAAGTTATTAAGTAGAGGCGCAAACATAAATGCCGGATGTTCAAAGTATAATATCCCTATTTATGTGGCAATAAGTGCAGAAAAAATTTCAATGGTTGAATGGCTTTGTCAACATGGTGTCGATCTCGAACAAAGGGGTTCGACTGAATTGCTTCCGCATTTTGCCGCTAAAACTAATAATTTTAAGCTAATGAAAATATTAATAAAAGCCGGGTTAGACATTACAGAAGAAGACTCGAATGGTGACAACGTTTACGAGTTTTCAAAGAAGCAAGAATTAAATAAAATAATATGGCTTCTTAGAACTGAAATCGAAATATTTAATGAGGAAGAAGCCGCTTCAGACGAAGGTTTTGAAATTATTGATGATTCAGGTTCTGAAATTAAAGAAGATAAGTTATAAGAAACAAAACAAAAAACACTGATTAAAACTAGAACTATTTTAGGGGCTGTTTATCTTTGGTAATTGTTTTTATTCCTTAAAAATAAACAGCTTCTAATCACTTTCGTAATATCGGATCGCCTAAAGTCATTGGCTTTGCATTAGAGAATAAAAGTAAAGCATCGTTGTCATTCATCAAATAGCAATTTGAAGGGACTTTACCTTGTTCAATTAAGCTAAATTTATCTTCTACATGGGGAATCACAGTAAAATCAGTCAAGCTAAGCCCTTTTAAGTCTTTTAATTCTCTCGAATTGATATCAGCGCATAACTGTGCAGACTCAATTGAAGGAGTTAATATCATGGCTCCGGCGCTTACGCCAATAAGCCCCCCTCCCGATAAGTAATATTCAACCAAAAGCTTTTCTAGCTTACGCTCTTTAACAAATTCAAGAAAACGAAAAGTATCACCACCACTAAGATGTATTGCATCGTTATTTAACAATAACTCAAGAGAATTAGGGTCAAACTCACTCTCAAGTTCTATGTACGTATCCATTTCAAACCCGAGCTGTTTATAGAAGTCTTGAGTGGCTTTGTAATAAGTACGTTCTGGGTCTGGTTGTGATGCAACATAACCAATTTTTTTAGAGTGTTTTCCCAAAGCTTGTTGAATCGCCAATCGTCCATTTTCGCTATCATGCTGGCTCAATAAAACTAATACCCCCTTCCTTGCGTTAATCAATTGCATATCTTATGTGTTTTCCTTACTGGATCATTGAAAAAATATTGTGTTATTAACGGTCTAAGTTAACTCATCCTATTTAACACTAGAAGTCGTAATATGAAAAATCTCATAAAAAGTTTTACTAGCTTGGCTTTGATTCTCTTCAGCCTAAATATTTATGCCGCCGATAACTTTAAACCTGCACCGGATTTTTCTCTAAAAGACGCTTCGGGTAAAATTCATACGTTAAAGAGCTATGCTGGTAAACCGTTGATTATTCAGTTTTGGGCGACATGGTGCCCTTACTGTAAAAAGCTGCAACCTGGTTTAAATAAAATCTTTCATAAATTTACTGACAAAAATGGAGTTCAAAAGATACAGGTTATCGGGATATCGTTTGATGAAGAAAAAGATGCACAACCCGCTTTAGTATTAAAACAGAGAGGAATTGACTTTCCGACGCTATTGAATGGAGAGCAGGTTGCTAAAGCCTATGGTGTACAAGGCACACCAACGACCTTCTTTATCGACAAAAATGGAAGACTGCTCGGCAAAACGATTACATCTAACCCAGATGATAAAAAACTGCATTTAGCAGCTAAAGCTCTCGCAAAGCTTTGATTGAAAACCTAAGTTCCATTATTCTGTCTGAAAAACTAATAAAAGGCAGAGTAATGGCACATTTTTATCACGTCGGAACACCTAACACTCCTTGGGAAGCACATGAAAAGCAGCAGTGGTATATCACTACGTCCATAGAACGGAGTTATAACAAAGAAGTTTTAGCAAAACTTGAAGATGTAAATGATAACTTTGACATTATTCAATATGGCTCTCTTCCAATTAATCCAGAAAAATACCCTCTTTTCGCTTTAAAATCTAAAGTCTGGGACAGCAATAGGCCAACGGCTCTTATTACAGGTGGCGTCCACGGTTATGAAACCAGTGGTGTTCAAGGCGCTATACTTTTTGCTAAAGAGTTTGCCTCTAAATACATTGAACATTTCAATTTAGTCATAACCCCCTGCATCAGCCCTTGGGGATACGAAACCATAAATCGTTGGAACCCGAAAGCCGTCGATCCAAACCGTTCATTTGTTGAAAACTCGCCATCAGAAGAAGCTGCTCAAGTTATGGCTTTTGTGAAGAAATTAGATACAGCTATTTTTGTTCACATTGACCTTCATGAAACCACTGATTCTGATGAAAATGAATTTAGACCTGCTTTAGCTTCCCGTGACGGTAAATCTTATTCATCAGGTACAATTCCAGATGGATTTTATCTCGTAGGTGACAGTGAATTACCACAATATGAATTCCAAAAAGCAATCATTAATTCCGTTAAAGAAATCACTCACATTGCGCCACCAGAAGCTGACGGACAAATTTTAAGTAAACCTGTTGAGCAGGATGGGGTTATCAACTATCCAACTAAAGCTTTAGGTTTATGCGCAGGCTTTACCAATCGTCAATATTGCACCACCACTGAAGTTTATCCAGACAGTCCAAAAGTTACGGCCAAAGAATGTAACTTAGCACAAGTCGCTGCCATCACTGGTGGTTTAGATTATTTAATCAGTAAGATATAATGCAGTTCAAGCCGGTTAGGATAATCGGCTTTTTCCTAAAACCATGGATTCGGTGAAGAAGTTGTCTAAGAGAAATTTATTTTTTAAGCCTACATTTAAGCTTTCTTTTTTACATCCAAGATATATTGGTACTTGGATTGGCGTATTTATTGTATTTCTTATCGGCTTATTGCCCTGCTCTAGCAGAAGAAAGCTATCTTATGTACTTGCCAACTTGGTAATTCTTTTTGTAAAAAAACCGATTCATATTGCGAGAGTCAACATTAATACTTGTTTTCCAGAGCTCTCAAACGAACAAGTTGAAAATTTAGTTCATAAAACTACGGTTAACTTTTTAACAGAAATATTCTCTCAAACTCAATTATTACTCTGCAACAATGAAAAGCTCACAAAAAAAGTGACTCTTGAAGGTTCTGCCTTAATTAAGCAGAGTGTTGATAACGGCAAGCCTGTTATCTTCGTTTTGCCTCATGTTTGGGGAATTGATTTTGCAGGTTTGAGATTAAATTCTGAGATTCCTATGGTTTCAATGGCAAAACCCCATAAAAATCCAATTTATAATTGGATTGCCGCAAAAATTAGAACAGGAAATGGCGGTAAAATTTATAAACGTGAAGCGGGTTTACGCAGCATTATTGTGGAACTGAAAAATAAAAAGAGCTTTTTATATTTACCGGACGAGGATCTTGGGATTAAACACTCTGTATTTGCTCCATTTTTTTCGACTCCGAAAGCCACATTGCCAGTCGTAGCTCGACTAGCCAAAGCGACAGATGCAACAGTGATTCCGATAAACTTAACCTATTGTGAATTAACCCATAAATTTAACGTCAATCTGCAAACACCACTTCACTTTGAGCCATTAATAACGAAGGAAGAAGAAGCAACGGCACTCAACAAAACAGTTGAAGACTTAATCAAACTTTCTCCTGAACAATACATGTGGTTCTTAAGGATATTTAAAACTCGACCAAATGGTAAAAAGGGGTTTTACAACAAGAATAAGAACACTCAACCCATTGACTAAAAAACACTCAAGCTTTAATAGTGTGCTTGCGACTAAAATACTTTATTAAAGCAACTCTATTTTTGGGAGCCAATCCAAAAAATAGGCAGATTATAGGACAAGGAAGGAAAAACAGCATAGCAGGATCAATATGAGCTCCATCGAACAACAGAAATAGATTACCTGCATACAAGACAATAATGCCTGTAATACCAATCAACAACAGTAATAATCTATAAAATTTCTCTAAAGCTTTCATTTTGATATTTATTTATTTTGATAAGCCATTATATGATTTTAAACAATTAAATGGCAATTTGTTTGTCAACGTTCTTATCAGCACTGTAGATACCTTTGCTCTATTATCTTTTATGAGTGAACAAAGATTCAAACCCAGATCAATGAGCTTAAAGCCTCCTTTAACCATACAAGAACCCTATTAGGTGTTACCCACCATTTCAGATTTTTGTAATTTCACTTTGATTAAAGCCGTACTTTTTTTAAATGAATGGCCAACAGCGATAGTTCGCCCATTATCTAACACCAATGCGTTAGTGTTGAACTCTGTGATAGATTGATTATTCACAACAAAAGATTTGTGCACTTGAGTAAAGTTCTGTTCCGGTAGTTGCTGATATAATTGTTTAAGTGTGCTGCTGATTAAAATATGATTTTCATCTTGCCATAGTTTTACGTAGTTCCCATACGCTTCAAGTATCGTGATCTCTGATAATTTGAACTTCTTTAATCCACGATCAACTTTGAGAAAAACCGATTCCTCTACTTTACTGGGAAGTTGCGGCTGTTTACCTCGTTGAACGACCTTTTCAATCGCTTTATCCAGCCTTTCAGCCGTCACGGGTTTCAAAAGGTAGTCAGTAACATTCAGTTCAAAACCTTCAAGCGCATATTCTTGGTATGCGCTAACAATGATAACTTGCGGAGGGTCAGCCATCACTCTTATCATTTCCATGCCAGTTAAATGTGGCATATTGATATCTAGCAATATCAAGTCAACGCTGTTACTCGCTAGCCATGAAAGTGCTTCTGCAGCTTGGTAACATTGCTTAATAATCGTCACATTTTTTCGATTTTCTAGGTGATGAAGTATCACTTCGTGGGCTAACGGTTCATCGTCAACTATCATTGCGGTTAGCATTGCTCTAACTCCAGTGATAATTCAGCAACCCATATATCACCATGCCTTTGTGACGATAATTGGTGTCTCTGGGGATAAATCAGTTTTAGCCTTTTTGACAAGTTTTCAAGCCCAAAACCCGACTCTTCAGATACAGCTGTTTGGTTACACTCATTGATGCAAATAAGCTTCAATATCTGCTTTTCAATGCTTATCTCAAATGTGACTTGGGTTCTTGTTGTAGCAGGTTCAATACCGTATTTGAATGCGTTTTCTAATAAAATAATTAATAGCATGGGCGATATGAGCCAAGCTTCACAATCATTTGGCCATTTCAAATTTAAATCACATTGTTTACCCCAGCGTATTCGTTGCAGCTCAATGTAATCCTTGAGGTAATTAATTTCTTTACTTAAATTTACTCTCTGATTCTGGCCATCATAAACGGTGTACCTTAGCAAGTTAGACAATTTCATCACCATGTCGGGGCAATCATCAGATTTTTTCAAAGCCAGCGCATATAAGTTATTTAGAGTATTGAATAAAAAATGAGGTTTGATTTGTTGCTGAAGTAACATTAATTCCGTATAGCGTTGTTCTTCTGAGATTTTTGCAAGTTTAAAACCCTGCTGTTGTCGCTCAAACGCAAGAATAATCGGTGTTGATATTGCTAACACTGAAAAAATAAAAATGTAATTATCAGAACCAAACACATTATAATTTTGTGAAGGTATCAGAGTAAACTGCTCAATGTTAAGTGGTAACATCAAAACAATGCTAGAGAAAATGGGCGTAATAACAAGGATAGTAATAAACACTGCGAGCAGAAACGTGATCACACCATGTTTGGCCAACAGCTTTTGTATCAAGAGATAACGATTAATTAAATACGTGCAAAATATGAGAACTGCAATTAAAAGGAACTGACAAAAGTATCCAACGTAAGTGCTAAACTCATTGTTAATTTTCACAAAATCTATGACCGTCGGTAAAGGTTGGTTTCGAAGTGGATCATCTACATTTACGAATACACCAGCTACCAAAGCCGCCCATATCACCAGTAACAATATCAGCATGGCATTGAGTGTAAATAACTTCGACATCACTGAAAACCGCTTGTCTTTCTGTCGCTGCTTTAAACTATCCACGAAAAACCAGACTAAACTAGCGATAAATGGGAAAGCCCAGTGGTTGAGACTAAACAATGGAAAACCATCAGAATCATAGCTAGACGAAAAGATCAGTTCTCTTAATACTGGGTACATCACAAAGCCTAATAACCACAACATTGCCCCTCGCCGTCCTTTTATGCAGTAAACAATATAATGCATAACCAAGAATGGAATGGCGTTGATAAAGCATTCGCTCAGAGTCAAAAGATAAGACGCAGAGCCAGTTAACCGATTTGACAAAAAAAGGATATGCGCTTCATACATAATTACAGCGATGATTGGCAGCAATATATAGAGCAAGTCGTGGCTATGAGGTGTGCCTTTTTCACTCTGTAAAGCACTTTTTTCCAGCAATAATTGAGGTATTAATTTCATAGAAATGAGTCAATTCTTTTTTAGTATTTTGTTATAAATTGGCTTTAAAGTGTAACAAAAGTGATGAAACACACTTTTTATATGACAAACGACAATATCCTACCTTAAAAGCATCTTTTATCCACTTCATCATTTAAACCAGTCAGTTAGTCACTTTTGAGTACTCTCAATAAAGTCGTCACTTTAATCTGTTTAAAAAATAGAAAAAGGACGTTTACATGCTCACGGTTAAAAATCTAAATAAAACGTATTCGGATGGTACTCAGGCTTTAAAGGAAGTGAATTTAGAACTGCCTAGCGGCATGATCGGATTGCTAGGGCCAAACGGCGCAGGGAAATCAAGTTTAATGCGCACATTAGCATGCCTACAACACGCTGATTCTGGTTCGATTACTTTTAATGATATTGATGTATTAAATTCTCCAAATACCTTACGAAGTGTGCTCGGCTATTTGCCCCAATACTTCGGTGTCTATCCTCACATGAGTTGCCAAGCACTTTTAGAGCATATTGCCGTTTTAAAGGGACTTTCCCATGCAGAAATAAAACAGCAGACCTCTGAACTGCTAGACATAACCAACCTCACTCAAGCAGCAAATAAAAAAGTCTCTCGCTTTTCGGGCGGGATGAGACAACGATTCGGCATCGCTCAAGCTTTGTTAGGTAAACCTCAACTGCTGATCATGGACGAACCTACCGCAGGACTTGACCCGCTAGAACGAGAACGTTTGCATGATGTACTGGTCAATGTGAGTGAGCAAAAGCTCGTGTTGCTGTCCACACATATTGTTGAAGATATCGAGAACTTATGTCACCACGCAGCCTTAATTAACAAAGGAACGATTACCGATAGCCACAGTATTTCTCAGTTGATTAACCCCTTAAATGACAGTGTTTGGACTGTCCCGATTGATTCAGTCTTGCCAGACACATCGGTTGTATTAAATAAGCAGTATCACTTCGGTCAACCTTCACTCCGTGTATTCAATAAGACATCACCTTGTGTTGATGCCATACCCGTTTCAGCATGTTTGCAGGACCGATACTTTCTTGAACAATCGGAGGCAATGGCATGATGCTATTAAACGAGCTGAAATTTGCTTTTCGACAACCGATCATTGGTATCGGCATCATATTAATGGCGCTCTATGGCTTTGCATTTTCATTTGCTTTTCCTGTAGGTGAATATGAGCCAGCAAAGCAATTACAAGTCACTCAAATGACCTTGCTAATGTTATTACTACCGATCGTCATCAGCATATTAGCTTGCACGCTTTTTCTTAGGGACAAAAGTTCTGAAATGAGCGAGCTTGTTGAAGTAACACCGGTATCATTTTCAAAACGTTGGTCATTGCGATGTGCAGCACTAACTATTGTTACGTTCACTTCATTAGCTTTTGTTTTTTCACTCACAGTCATGGCCTTCAGTTGGAAGTCTGGCTTTTCTCTTCAATTCATTAGTGTGAGCTTATATAACCTCGCATTACTGTCTGCTCCTATTGTTATTTTGGAGACAGCAATTGCACTTGGGTTATCATTACGCTTTGGGAATCATTTATTGGTTTACGTTGTATTCGCAGTTTTATGGATAGGATATTCATTCCTTGCCAGCATTAATGGCTCTCCCGTTTTAGCTGGGAGTAGCATTTTAAACGAATCCCTTTACCAAGTGATGTTATGGGCCGATCCTTACGGCGTTACCGCCATATTTGATAACTTCAACTCCACTGATTCATTGTTTGATTTAACACAACTATTTAACCGATTTGGGGTTTTCAGTATCGGTCTTGCATCCATCTATTTTTTATTATTCCGAAGAACAAAAACACAGCTAACATCAAACAAGAAACCAAGCGAAACACAAGTTACTTACCAAGAAAGTACCCGCTTCCATTTTAAAAGTGTAACGCTTGAACTATCTCGTTTTCAGCTAATAGCTTTGCTCAGCAATAAAATTACGATAGCTATCGTATTATTGTGGCCACTATTAGTTTTTAACGAAGTATTTTCTGGTATCAATTATTCAGAAGCTTTTTCAGTGTTAACTAACCCAAATAGCATTGATGCACTTAATCGAGTTGCGTTCGATACACTTCTGTTTTTAGGCTCAATGCTTCTCGTACTTTGGAGTTTGCAAATCGCCAAACTTGATAAGCATGTACGAATAGAAGAGTTAACCGCAGTTACGTCCATTAAAAATCATCATTTGCTCCTGTCTCAAGTCATCACGATATCCATTATGCTTGTTGTAATATCTGTGCTGACTGGAATCGGTAGCCTTGTTGCTGAAGTGGTAAATGGCAATGATTGGCAGGCTGTAGCGTACGTAACTGTATTATCATTAACGTCTTTGCCTTTGATGTTACTGGGGATTATTTTCATATCGATACATCATATATTTAAATCAAACTTGCTGGTGTTCGGCATTATCGTCACCATTTTATTATTTAAATTTACACCGATAGCAACTTATTTAGGAATAACTCATACTTTTTGGAGCATCGCCTCCACGCCTTTAAGAGTGCCTGATAATTTTTGGGGATTAGAGAGAAGTATCAGTGTTTATTTGCCGTATATTGGATTATGGGGTTTAGTTTGTCTCTCATTACTTTCAACTGCAATTTACCGAACTCATCGTGGAACTCAAATAGACACACCTTCGTTCAAACACACTCCTAAAACCGTTATTTCAGTATTCATTGTATTGTTACTTTATGCTCTGTCACTTCATGCTCAGCTCGCTGAAGAGAAACCGTTATTCAACTCTCATAAAAGAGAAGCTTGGAAAGCTCATTACGAAAAAACATTCGGTGCATGGCAAAATAAGCCTCAACCTCAAATTATCGCTATTGATTCCGTGGTTGATATTTATCCCAACCAGCAATTCGCTAATTTTGAAATTGAGTACATTATTGAAAACCAAACTGACACAGCGATTGAAGAAGTGCTCATAGGTAATTACCCGATGGGTGTAAGCGTTCATATAAGTGAGGCAAATTTAAATTTAGTATCTTATGAACAACCTTTAAAGCATGGGGTTTATCAGTTTAATCAGCCGTTAAAACCAGATGAACAGCGAACATTATCCTTTTCATTTACTTTTAAACAGCCTCAACTCTGGCCAGCGGTCATGCACCAAATAATAAAACCTGAATTTGTCTATTTACGTTCAATTCCAATGTTACCTGTTGTTGGTTATGAGCCGAAACTACAGATCAAAGACGCGAACCTTAGAGAGGAATACAATTTGGCTCCCTTACCTGAAATAAAACCTTCTGAATTAGAAAAGCATCCAAACAGCTCACTAGATCAATATGAATGGGTTTCGCTTTCATCACAGATATCAACAGCAAAAAATCATACGGCAATAGCTCAAGGGGAGCTAATCAAACAATGGACTAGTGAGGAGAGAAACTTTTACCAATACCAAACATACTCACCAATACGTGCCATACCAACGTGGGTATCTGTTCCATTTGATGCCACCTCCGCAAATACCAAAGGAGCAAAGCTCAGCGTATTAACCCCGAATAAAGGCAGTGCTGCGCAGGTTAATTTAAAAGCAATGAATGATACCGTTAATTGGTTCACTGAGAATATAGCGCCATGCAAACACTCCCAACTTCACTTGATTGCTATGCCAGACTTTGGAGGCACAGGTTATGCGCTGCCCGGTATTATGTTTATAGGGCATCGAGTTGGCTTTTTATCAGAACCATCAAAAGACGCAGGTTTTGACCAACGCTACCGTAGGGCACTACATGAAACGGCACATCAGTGGTTTGGACATGACATTGGTAATGGTGTTGCTGGCGAACAAGCATTTTTGGTCGAATCTATGGTGAAGTATATTGAATTAATAATCATTGAAAAGCATTACGGTAAAGAAGCAATGAGTGCTCTGGTTAAGCATGAAAGAGAACGTTTTGACCAACGAAATAGAGTCGACTTCGACAAGACTGTAGCACTCATCAATGCCACACAAAGTCATGATCAATATTCACGTGCCACCCTAGCTTTTGCAAAATTGAGAAAAGAGGTTGGTGACAAACCGATCATTGCTGCAATCAAACATCTTTGGGAGAAACATTCTTTCCCACAAAAACCTGCTCGTTCAATAGATTTTATTAATTATTTAAAAACTAATACTGAGCCTACCTACCATGATTTGATTGATGATTTATTTCTGAAATCGGATATCAACACCCTACAATAAAATGAAACCCGAGGGTTAAGATACCGAATTAGCCCTCGGATACATAAACCTTGCCTGAATGATTAAACTTATCTGTTAATCAAGTTTGTTTAATTTTTTCTGAACACTCTCAGCTGCGATTTTTTGTAGGCATTCCATGCCCCAGCATGATCAAAGAACTTTGTGAGCTTATCGTATTCAAGTATTAAGACTAAAACGAATTCAATTTGTTACTGATTGTTTTTAACGAGTTTGATGAAAAATTGAAGGGTATTAAAACACAGTAATGGCGTAGTGAAAGTTCAAAGGGAAAACGAGTATCGCTTTCCCTTCATAAGATAAGCTTAAATTAAGCTGATGCTAAGCATCAAAACTACAGCCTTAATCCACCATCAATTTCAAAAACTCGACCATTTACATAGTCATTTTCGATAATAAATTGAACGGTAGAAGAAATTTCATCCGCTTGACCTAAGCGACGTACCGGCACCATATGCTCTAAACGTTCTAATGCTTCTGGCTTCATTGCCGCTGTCATTTCAGTTTCAATAACACCAGGAGCAACGGCAGCACTTCGGATACCATGACGAGCTAACTCTTTCGCCCAACCAGTACTCATCGCAACAACAGCAGCTTTTGAAGCCGCATAGTTGGTTTGACCAATGTTACCTGCTTTAGCAATGCTCGAAATGTTGATGATCACGCCTTGCTGCTTCGACTCAATCATTGCAGCTGCAGCTTCACGGCCACACAAGAAAGAACCCGTAAGATTTACGTTGATAACAGATTGGAATTGAGCCAAAGACATTCTGTCAGTTACTTTGCCTTCTTTCGCTTTAAGAAGCATGCCATCGCGTAGAATACCAGCGCAATTGACGAGCACATTAACTTGGCCTAAATCTTCAAGAATATATTGAAAACCCGCAACAACGTCTTCTTCATCTGTGATGTCTAAAGCGTAACCTTGAACCGTTGCAGTACCAAGGTCTGCACAAGCTTTCTCAAGCTTATCTTGGTCAACATCGATAAGTGCCAACTTAGCGCCTAATGCAGCAAAGTTTTTCGCCATAGCGAAACCTAAACCACCTGCACCGCCAGTAATGACTACGACCTTATCTTTTAAATCCATTGGTTGTTCCTTATTCGTTATTTGCTTTAGCAAAAGCTTCAAAAATACTTGAGAAGTCACGACGACCATTGCCTTTGCGAGCATGATTGACATACATGCTTCTTGCCAATGCGCCTAGCGGGGTGCTTGAATTCGTCAACAGCGCCGCTTCTTGTGATAAACCTAAATCTTTAACCATCAAATCTACCATAAAACCACCTTGGTAGTCGTTAGATGAAGGTACTGATTCCATTACGTTTGGACAAGGATTGTACTTTTCAAGTGTCCAGTTACCGCCACTGCTTACTTTCATGATGTCAGACAGCACTTTTGCATCTAAACCGTGGTCACGACCCAGTTGCAAAGCTTCAGAAGTCCCAACCATTAACACAGCTAATAGCATGTTGTTACAGATTTTTGCGACTTGACCAGCTCCAGCAGAACCTGCATGGAAAATATTGGCTCCCATTGCATTCAAAACAGCTTGAGCTCTATCGAAGGCATGATCAGAACCACCACAAATAAAGGTGAGTGTTCCGGCAGCTGCGCCTGCAGTTCCACCAGACACTGGTGCATCCATGAATTCAACACCTTTAATTGCAGCAGCTTCTGCAACAAATTTTGCACTTTCAGCGTCAATCGTCGAACTGTCTATCAATAGCGTATCTTTACCAATAACATCTAGAAGACCTTGTTGACCCGCACTGCCAATATATAAGCTCTTCACATGTTTGCCCGCTGGCAACATTGTAACAACGGCATCAACGCCTGTTGCAGCTTCTAACGCAGTCGCTTCAGCAACGGCACCTTGAGAAACAAGTGAATCAATGGCTGCTGATACAAGATCAAAAACGTTAACATCAAATCCAGCTTTCAATAAGTTAGCCGCCATCGGGCCGCCCATATTACCTAAACCAATAAATGCAATTTTTTTCATTTTGCTTATTATCCTTACTTTAAAGCGCAGCTAAAGGGTGCTCTTTCCAAGGTGACGTTATGATCTTTTGAATTAAATCACTTGGTACTTCAGAGACAGAATTTTGGTGCCATTTCGGGTTACGATCTTTATCAATTAATAATGCACGAACGCCTTCGTTGAAATCACCAATGGCCAGACAATTCACACTGACCGCTAACTCCCAACGGAAGACGTCTGCAAGCGATAAATCGGTGCCTAATTGAGCTTGTTCGAAAATAAGCTGACAGCTGATTGGGCTGCCAGATAACATTGAAGACTTCGCTCGGCTTAGCCACTTTTCGTCAGTTTCAAGATCCGTCATGCGTGTCACGATGTCGTTTAAACTGCCGCTCATTAGGGTGTCGATCAACCCTTGATTATCAGCAATAACACTTTCGCCTTTAGGGACAGCACTTTTTAATGCAACTTCATGCAATGCTTCATCAAGGTATTGATGATTCATACCAATATCGTCGCCCCAGTCAACCGTAGCTAAGACATCAAACATAGGCTCTTTATCATCATTATTAAGATAATGATTTGCCATTCCCACATAACAAGCATCTGCAGCATTCATTTGATAGGCGGTGAAACCTAAAAACATGCCTGATTTACCTGGTGTTCGATTTAAGAAATAACTGCCACCCACATCTGGGAATAAACCAATGGTCACTTCAGGCATGGCAATTCGTGAAGTCTCTGTAACCACCCGATGACTGGCACCTGCCAATAGGCCAACGCCACCACCCATTACAAAGCCATTACCCCAAACCATAACAGGCTTCTCAAAGGTGTGAATTAAATGATCCAGTTGATATTCTTCAGTAAAAAATGTCTTAGCAGCTTCGGCAACTTGACCTTTGTTCGCAATAGATGCGTCATAAAGAGCACGAACATCACCACCGGCACAAAATGCTTTTTCTCCACAACCATCTAAAACAACAAAAGCGATATTCGTATCGCTTTTCCATTTAGTTAACTGTTCAGTGAGCAAACGCACCATGTCCAGAGAGAGCGCATTTAGCGCTTTCTCTGCATTCAGCGTTGCCACACCAATAAGCTTTCCTGACGCTGTTGCTAGCGTTTGAAAACAAACTGATTGTTGGCATGTCATTAGCAGTTTCTCCATTCTGCTTTACGTTTTTCTAAAAACGCAGTTACGCCTTCTTTTTGATCTTCGGTATCAAAAAGTCCGACAAATAATTCACGTTCCAATGGTAACGCTTGAGTGCGTGGCATTGTGCGACCGGCTTGAATAAGCTCTTTACACACTGCAACTGAGCTTGGTGATTGCTTAGCAACACGTTTTGCTAATGCAATAGCTGCGTCTAACGATTGTCCTTGCTCAACAACTTCTTCAACCAAGCCAATCTTCTCAGCTTTAGTTGAGTCAATGCGCTCTCCGCAGAGAATCATGCGCTTAGTCCAACCTTCACCGACTAAAGCAGTCAAGTTCTGTGTACCACCTGCACAAGGTAATAAACCGACTGTCGCCTCAGGGAGCGCCATTACTGCTTGTTCTTCTGCAATTCGAATATCGCAGGCCAAAGCAACCTCTAAACCACCACCCATCGAGTAACCATTAATAGCAGCGATAGATACACCGCGGAATGCACTCAATGTTTCGAACGCTTCACCAAAATGTTTAGCCATTGATGCAGCGTTACCTTTATCGCCGTCAGCAAACAATTTTAGATCCGCACCAGCAGAGAAAAACTTCTCGCCCTCACCCGTAATAACTAAAGCGTAAACGTCTCGATTGTTGTTTAATTCAAGTACGATACTTTTAAGCTCTTGAAGACTTTCCGCAGTCCATGTATTCGCAGGCGGGTTATTCATAGTTAGAACTGCGGTATTACCTTCAATACATTGTTTGATATTGCTCATTTGTGGATTCCTTTTATAACCTTGGCTTTGCATAACGGAAACGTCTACATTCCAAGGTTTAAATTCATTCAGCCTTTACACTTCAGTGCTGATAATTGTTTCTAGTTCAAGGCGTAATTGCGAAGGTGTAGTGGACTACTCATAGCAATTACAACGCAGAAATAGGAATAATTAGCTGTGCTGTAGCGTTTTACTTTTGCAAAGCCAAGGTTATTTTATTTCTGCAGCAGCTTCGTCTAATAAGCGGCGACTAATGATTAAACGCATGATTTCATTCGTGCCTTCAAGAATTTGATGAACACGCACATCACGGACGTGACGTTCAAGCGGGTATTCGCGAATATAACCATATCCACCATGAATTTGCAGTGCGGCATCGCACACTTGGAAGCCAATGTCTGTTGCAAAACGCTTTGCCATTGCGCAATAAGCGGTAGCCTCAGGATCGCCTGAGTCTAATTTGAACGCAGCTAAACGAACCATCTGACGAGCTGCAACTAATTCTGTCGCCATATCAGCTAACTTAAATTGCAATGCTTGGAATGCAGCCAAAGGCTTTCCAAACTGTTTACGTTCGTTCATATATTCAGTTGCACGCTCTAATGCTGCCTGCGCTGTACCCACTGAACACGTCGCAATATTAATACGACCGCCGTCCAAACCTTTCATCGCAAAAGTAAAGCCTTGGCCTTCTTCACCTAAAAGATTAGCAACAGGCACTCGTACTTCTTCAAATGTGATTAATCGTGTAGGTTGCGCATTCCAACCCATTTTATCTTCAGCTTTGCCATAGATAACACCATCTGCATCCGCTGGGATTGCGATTGCTGAAATCCCTTTTGGCCCTGCCTCGCCAGTTCGGCACATTACGACCAACAATTCAGTTTCGCCAGCGCCTGAAATAAACATTTTTGAGCCAGAGATGACGTACTCGTCGCCATCACGAACCGCTTTGGTTTGTAATGATGCAGCGTCGGAGCCTGAACCTGGTTCAGTTAAACAATATGATGCTAGCTTTTGACCTGTAGTTAGAGACTCAGACCACTCAGCACGAAAAGATTCGCTGCCCCATGTGGTTACCATCCAAGTCGCCATATTATGAATGGTCAACATGGCCGTAGTTGCAGTACAACCTTGGGCAAGTTCTTCGAAAATGATTGATGAATCTAGACGAGATAAGCCCATTCCACCTTCTGACTCAGGTGAATAAAGTGAACAAAAACCAAGTTCACCCGCTTGTTGAATCACGTCTTTAGGGAAATGATGCTTTTCGTCCCACTCACCAGCGAAAGGGGCTAATTGTTCTTGTGAAAACTGACTGGCAAGATCGGCAAACTGACGTTGATCTTCATTTAAATTAAAATCCATGTGACAACTCCTGTGTCGTGTCGTCTACTCTCCTCGTCTCGGAGAGACTTCTAAAACAGCAAAGGGCAGAATACTCTGCCCTAAATATAGTTTTTACTTCTACTTCAACTCAATCGTCATGTTTGGACCAGAAGCAATATCTGATTCATACCAACGCGAAGTAATGGTTTTCGTTTCAGTATAAAAACGAACCGCTTGCTTACCATAAGCATGTTGATCGCCATAGAAACTGCCTTTCCAGCCCGTGAACGAGAAGAATGGTAATGGCACTGGAATAGGTACGTTAATACCAACTTGCCCTACTTCTACGAAATGCTGATATTTACGAGCTGCAGCACCGCTTGCAGTAAAGATTGAAGTACCATTGCCATATGGGCTTGCATTAACGACTTCAATTGCATCTTCGAGTGAATCTGCAGTCATACAACATAGAACAGGACCAAAGATTTCTTCTTTGTAGATGGTCATGTCAGTTGTCACGTCAGAAAATACAGTAGGACCAACCCAGTTACCCGACTCATAACCTTCAACAGTAAAGTTACTGCCATCGGTTAAACAAGTTGCACCTTCAGCTTTACCTTGTTCGATCAGTGTTAGCACACGCTCTTTAGCTGCTGGACTGATAACAGGGCCATAAGCGGCATCTTTATCATTCCATAAGCCCGGCTTAACTTTTGCAATCGCTGCGTTTACTTCAGGGATCCATTCAGCTGCTTTACCAACAAAAATGGCAACTGAGATTGCCATACAACGTTGACCCGCTGCACCTACAGATGCTCCAACCAGGTTATTGATCACTTGCTGTTTATTCGCATCAGGCATGATCACACAGTGGTTCTTAGCACCAGCAAACGCTTGAACACGCTTTAGGTTATCTGTACCAGTCTTATAGATGTATTGACCTACACCCACAGAACCTACAAATGAGATAGCTTTAACCTCTTTATGCTCAAGAAGCACATCGACGGCTGTTTTATCGCCATGAACCATTTGCAGTACGCCTTTTGGTGCGCCCGCTTCTTCAAACAATTCAACAAGACGTTGTGGCGTCATTGGATCTTGTTCAGAAGGCTTCAAGATAAAGGTGTTACCACAAGCAATCGCAAGCGGGAACATCCATAAAGGAATCATCGCAGGGAAGTTGAACGGTGTAATACCCGCACAGACACCTAAAGGCTGAGTGTAGCTGTAGGTGTCAATCGAGCGAGCAACGTTCTCAACTGTCTCACCCATTAATAACGATGCAACATTACAAGCGTGCTCAGCGACTTCAATACCACGCCACACATCACCTTTTGCATCATCAAAGGTTTTACCCGTTTCTTGAGCTAAGATTTCTGCAATTTCGTCGTGATGCTCTTTCAATAGGTGTTGATAACGAAGCATGACACGAGCACGTTCAGATACAGGAACTTCTTTCCATGTAACGAATGCTGCTTTTGCACTTTCAATAGCGGTTAAGACTTCAGTTTCTGTTGCTGCATTTACAACAGCAATCGTTTCATTATTTGCAGGGTTGGTGATTGCAATTTCCTTGCTGCCTTCACCTAGAGTAAATTCACCATCAATATAGTGCTTAACTTGAGTTACCATCTCACATTCCTATTTGTTGAAATACAGCAGCTAACGAAAAGTTAGCTGCATTGAGCTTTTATTATTATTTTCGCTCGGGATTGATTTATTCGACTTCAATTGCCATTGCTGTAGCTTCACCACCACCAATGCACAATGATGCAACACCACGGGTTAAGCCGCGGTTTTTAAGTGAGTGAATCAAAGTCACAAGAATTCGAGTACCAGAACACCCAATTGGATGACCTAAAGCACAAGCACCGCCATTAACATTCACTTTTGCTGAATCTAAACCGAGTTCAGAAATTGCCAACATCGTTACCATGGCAAATGCCTCATTGATTTCATATAAATCAACAGAGTCTTTACACCAACCAACTTTATTCATTAAATCCATCATTGCGCCAACAGGAGCCGTGGTGAATTTAGCTGGTTCTTGAGAGTGTGTTGTATGCGCTTTAATCGAAGCTAAAACATCTAAGTTCATTTCTTTCGCTTGAGCACGAGTCATCACCATGACTGCGGCAGCACCGTCAGAGATAGAACTTGAATTTGCTGCCGTGATAGTGCCGTCTTTAGCGAACGCTGGACGTAATGCAGGAATTTTATCTGGACGAGCATTACCAGGTTGTTCATCAGTATCAACAACGGTGTCACCACGACGAGAAGTTACTGTTACTGGTGTGACTTCGTTTTTGAATGCACCTGAATTAATGGCTGCATTAGCTTTTTCAAGTGAGCTTAATGCAAATTCATCCATTTTCTCACGAGTGATTCCAAACTCATCAGCAGTTTTCTGTGCAAATGTACCCATCGCACCGCCAGTATATGCATCTTCAAGGCCGTCAAGGAACATATGGTCCATCACTTTGCCATGCCCCATACGCATACCGCCACGAGCTTTATCTAGCAGGTATGGCGCAGCACTCATGCTTTCCATTCCGCCAGCAATAACGATATTCGCACTACCCGCTTTCACGAGATCGTGTGCCAACATAACCGTTTTCATGCCTGACCCACACACTTTATTAAGTGTTGTAGCACCAACAGATAATGGTAGTTCTGCACCTAATGTTGCTTGGCGAGCAGGTGCTTGCCCAAGTCCCGCAGGTAAAACACAACCCATTAATACTTCATCGACCTTGTCACCAGAAATGCCTGTATCGTCTACCAGTGCTTTAATTGCTACAGCACCCAACTTAGGAGATGGCACACTTGAAAGTGAACCTTGAAAGCCACCCATTGGGGTTCGTTTAGCTGAAACAATCACGATATCTTGGTCAAGTTTTTCCGAACTCATTATCTACTCCAGTACCTTTAACTCAGCATTCTGCTTAAATAAGTTATGTTTTATGCACAAACTTTGCACATGAATTTTTATTCCAATGAGCATAATGTGACGTTTACGCTAACGTAAAGCAAGCACTAATTGGTCTAATCAGCCGTTTTTGGCGTTTTTTTTGTCAGATTATATTTACATCATATTGAATAAAGCTGAATGAGAAGTCGGTATTGGTAAAAAGTGATTGATTCGTTTCAGATTAAAAAACACAATGATGCACCGTTTAGATCTGCATTATTAAAATGAAACAACTTATCCTTGCTTCCAGCTCTGAGTTTCGCCAAGAGCTGTTGAGAAAGTTACAACTTCCCTTTTCATCCGTTTCACCAGATATTGATGAAACGCCACAAAATGATGAATCGTCAATCCAACTTGTTGAAAGGTTGGCTATTCAAAAAGCTAAAGCTGGTGCAATGATGGTTGATCCCGCTGATGCATTAGTTATTGGCTCTGATCAAGTGGCGGTAATTGATGGTCAGATTGTTGGAAAACCATTAACGGCTGAGAAAGCGATTGAACAACTCAAAGCCGCATCTGGCAAAAGCATCACTTTTTATACGGGACTTTGTGTTTTTGATAAGCAAACTCAAAAGTATGCTTCATTAGTTGAACCTTTTACGGTTCACTTCAAAAATCTATCTGAAGCGCAAATCAGCAGTTATGTCGATAAAGAACAACCGCTTTGGTGTGCAGGCAGTTTTAAAAGTGAAGGGCTTGGTATTGCATTATTTGAAAAGTTAGAAGGCGATGATCCAAATTCTTTAGTTGGATTACCATTGATTAAGCTAATTGAGTTATTAAAAGCATTTAATTTCCACGTTTTATAGCGCCGATAAAATGGCCTGAAAAAATCAGGCCATTACCCTACCTCACGCCTGAGAACGGTACTAGCATCAAGCTCTTTTTAATTTAGCTAAAACTGCATCTAAATCATCATCTATTTTAGCTTGGACGATTTTTCGTTCTTCAGTATCTGGATGAGTAAACTCAAGCTGCGCTGCATGTAAGAATAAACGTCGTAACCCTTGTTCTCGCATAGAATCATCAAACTTAGCTTCACTGTACTTTTCATCACACGCAATTGGATGACCTGCATACTGACAATGCACACGAATTTGATGAGTACGCCCTGTTAAAGGACTGGCTTTAACTAAAGTAGCACCTTGGTATTTCTGTACAATTTTAAAGCGAGTTTGAGATTGCTTCCCTTCGGGATTAACACGTACGATGCGTTCACCTGATTTTAGGGTTATTTTTAGCAATGGTGCATTGATCAATTTATCATGCTTTTGCCATTCGCCTCTGACTAGCGCAAGGTAATCTTTTTGCATCAACTTCTTACGCAGTTGATCTTGTAAATGCTTTAATGCACTTCTCTTCTTAGCAATAAGTAAGATGCCAGAAGTTTCTTTATCAAGTCTGTGCACGAGCTCAAGAAACTTTTGTTGAGGTCTCAAACTACGTAAAGCTTCAATCACACCATAATTAATTCCACTACCGCCATGAACAGCAATACCTGAAGGCTTATTTAATGCGATCAAATAATTATCTTCATAAACGATACGCTCTTCTAATTGATTAACCTTGGCAAGTTTCGGAGATGGAGCGTTATCTTGGTTAGATTGAGAAACCCGTACAGGTGGAACTCGAACCATGTCACCTATTTGTAATTTATATTCGGGCTTAATGCGTTTTTTATTAACTCGTACCTCGCCCTTGCGGATAATGCGATAAATCATACTTTTTGGTACACCTTTAAGTTTAGTGACCAAAAAGTTATCTATTCTCTGCCCTTCATTATCTTCATCAATTGTGACGAAGTGGACTTTTACGGCTATTTCTTGTGTAGTCATTGGAAATTCATCTGTATCTAATGCCGATATTGTACAAGATTTTCTGCTTTTGATTGCTGAATTTTTCAATTATTGCTATATTTCATTATTGGAATGCAGTAATAAATGAAAATAGACTATTTTAACTGCTGAGCCGCGCGTGGTTCTTAGATAAAAATTCATTCAACAAGGTGGCAACTGATTGAGTTGCAAGCTTTATAGTGATCAAACTTAAAAATACATTGATTAAAAGCCAAACCTGAGACTGAAACCATGAAATCATGGTTTATCTTTAAGACCCACAAGAATTTGAACAATATTTTAACTGGTTATCAAACAGTTGTGTTCGATTCGGCATTATTGGAATATTACCCAGAATTTATGACAACGATTGACAACCAAAGAAATTCGTCGGTCTACAGAAATGACAACATAAATGAGTAACTTAAGGTAGCGACACGCAGCGATTGCGTCTTACAGACATCTTGCGCACCTATTACTAGCCTGTTGACCAAGCCGTGAGGTTTGTATTTTTACACCAGGCCCATAATGCGATCTACCGCAATGTTTGATGACCCATTAAATAGAAGAATGATGTCATCATGAAACGTATGTTAATTAATGCAACTCAATCGGAAGAGTTGCGCGTTGCCCTAGTTGATGGGCAACAGCTGTATGACCTAGACATTGAAAGTCCTGGTCATGAGCAGAAAAAAGCGAATATTTACAAAGGCAAAATTACCCGCGTAGAACCTTCTCTAGAAGCTGCATTTGTCGATTATGGCGCTGAACGCCATGGTTTCCTACCTTTAAAAGAAATTGCTAAAGATTACTTTCCAAAAGGATATACTTTCCAAGGCCGTCCAAACATCAAAGAAGTGGTTTCTGAAGGTCAAGAAGTTATCGTACAAATTGATAAAGAAGAGCGTGGCAACAAAGGCGCTGCACTTACTACCTTTATCAGTTTGGCAGGTTCTTATTTAGTATTAATGCCAAATAATCCACGTGCCGGCGGTATTTCTCGTCGTATCGAAGGTGATGAGCGCACAGAGCTAAAAGCTGCACTATCACAATTAGACATACCACACGGCATGGGCTTAATTGTACGTACTGCTGGTGTTGGTAAAGATGCTGAAGAGCTAAAGTGGGATTTGAATGTTCTACAACACCACTGGAATGCCATTAAAGAAGCTGCAGACTCAAAACCTGCACCATTTTTAATTCACCAAGAAAGTAATGTTATTGCTCGTGCAATCCGCGATTACTTACGCCGTGATGTTGGTGAGATCTTAATTGATCATGCTCGTATCTATGAAGAAGCGAAACAACATATTGGCTTAGTTAGACCTGATTTTGTAGAGCGTGTTAAACCGTACAAATCTGAAGTGCCATTATTTACACACTATCAGATTGAATCTCAAATTGAATCAGCGTTCCAACGTGAAGTACGTTTACCTTCTGGTGGTTCAATCGTAATCGATCCAACGGAAGCACTGACTTCTATCGATATCAACTCTTCTCGTGCAACGAAAGGTGGCGATATTGAAGAAACTGCATTAAATACGAACCTCGAAGCAGCTGATGAAATTGCCCGTCAATTACGTCTTCGTGATTTAGGCGGCCTAGTTGTTATCGACTTTATCGATATGACTCCAGCTAAGCACCAACGCGAAGTAGAAAACCGTCTACGGGATGCAGTTCAGCATGACAGAGCACGTGTTCAATTAGGTCGCATCTCACGCTTTGGTTTGATGGAAATGTCACGCCAACGTTTGCGTCCTTCTCTTGAAGAATCTGCTGCTAACTTGTGCCCACGCTGTCATGGTCAAGGTACTATTCGTGGTACTGAGTCTTTAGCGCTTTCTATCTTACGTTTAATGGAAGAAGAAGCGATTAAAGAAAACACCAAACAAATTGAAGCTATCGTCCCAGTTGACGTAGCAGCTTTCCTATTGAACGAAAAGCGTAAAGCAATTCGTATCACTGAAGAGCGCCACGGTGTTGATGTTTACGTAATTCCTGATTCACATATGACTACTCCGGACTACAAAGTAGTTCGTCTTCGTAAAGATGAAGAAGTTATTGAGTCAAGTTTTAACCGTACAGAAAAACCTGAGTCGAAACTTTACGAACCTCGTAAGTTAGAACGAGAAACTGCCGCTCAACCTGCTCTTAAAGGTTTCAGTGCACCGAAACAAGCGCCTAAAGCGACCAAACCTGCTAACGCAAAACCAGCTAAGAAAAAAGACTCTGAAAGCAAAGGATTATTTGCCTCTCTTGTTTCTGCAATCACTAGCTTATTTAGCAGTGAAGAAAAACAACCAGAAAACAAGTCAAAGTCAGGCCGCAAGCCGCAAGACAGAAATCAGCGTCGCAACAACCGTCGTAATGACAAGCGTCGTCCTCGCAATAATGAAGCGAGAGATAACGAGTCTTCTGAGAATAAAGAACGTAAAGAACGTACACCTCGTAATGAAAAGCCTGAAGCTAAAGCTCGCCAACCTAAAAAGCAAGTACAAGAGCCGAAGGAAGAAGCAGTACGCGAACGCCGTCAGCGTAGAAAGATACAGCGTAAGGTTCGTGTAAATAACGAACCGCAAGAAGAAACATTGCTCAACAATGCTGAAACCGAAGCTCAAGTTGTAGAGCCATCGAAAACTGAAGCTAAAGACAAGCCTGCGAAGAAAGAAGCGAGAGAAACGAAACCTCGTCAAACTCGTCGTAAGCCAAAAGCAAAAGCCGAAGTAAAAGAACTTGCTGCAGAGCAAAAGGTTGAAGTTGAAGCTAAAGCTGAAGAAACTAAAGTTGCAGTTTCTGACAAAGAACAAGCGATTGTTGACCAAGAAGTTCAGCCTACTAATACTGAAATTCAAGTAGATGAAACTAGCTCTCAAGAAGTTGTTGCAGACAATCAGGTTGACGAATCAGAAGATAAAGAGCCTACTCGCCGTAGTCGACGTAGCCCTCGCCACTTAAGAGCAGCAGGCCAAAAACGTCGTCGTGATGAAAAACCTGCTCAGTCTGAAGATGCGCCAGTATTCGAAGCTCACGAAGAGATGCCAATCACCTTCGATTTCGAACAATTAGAAAGTTCAGATGCAGCAGAAGCTACTGAGAAACCAGCCCAAGCAGAATTGTTTGTAGAAGCTGAAGCAAAAGCTACAGAAGAAACAACTAATGAAGTTGAAACTGAAACAGTAGAAAAGCCTAAAAAGCCAGCTAGAAAGCCAAGAGCTAAAAAAGCTGACAAACAGGCTGAGCCTAAAGCAGTTGAAGCATCAACAGAAGATAAAGTTCCAGAAGCTGAAGTAACTCAAGACGTTGTTGCAGATGTTGAAACTAAACCTGTCGTTGCAGTTCACGACGAAGGAGATTCAACAGTAGCTGAAGCAACAGCTGACGATGTTCAACCAGTTGAAAAGCACGAAGAAGCATTACAAGAAGACATTATTATTGTTGAGCCTGTAAAAGCAACTGAAGTTAAAGCTGAAAAACCAGCTAGAAAGCCAAGAGCTAAAAATAAAGTTGTTGCTAAGCCTTCAAGCCGTTTTGAGACAATGACGAGCTCAGATACGAAAAAACCTGAAGTAATGCCTAAGCGAGACGTTGAAACTCCAAAAGGACGTATTTACGAACGTTCTGAAGTTGAGGTCGAACCAAAAGATCGTGCAGTAAACCGTGCACAATCTGAAATGGCGAGTCCTCAGATTTAACTCAACTTGATTGAGTTAAGAAAAAGAAAACGCCTTTTCATTTGAAAAGGCGTTTTTGTATCAAGAAGTTCATTTTAATCACTGTTTAACCTAGAAAACTCAGTTGGGTACGTTCTCAAGCGCAGAAAAAAATTGTCGGTAGCAAGGCAGAACGTGCAGCAAGTAGTTAATCTACTTGCAAATGTTCTAACGTAGGTAACGGCAATTTTAGCCAGCTTGTGAGCGTAGAGCGATTCACACAATAGGTGATAACAGTTAATTAGCGTTCAACTGAGTTTTTTAGGTTTAATTAAACTTAAGCTCAATAGAGATTTATTTACATAAACTTTAACTTAATAAACCAGTCCTAAAAGATAAACCCACTAAAGCAAACAATATACTGATAATGGTCACAGGAATAATATGCCAAGCTAAAGACCACAGTGTTTTTTCAGATAGTTTTGGTATCACCCTCAAGCGTGCATCGATCGCAAAAATTGCAGTTAATAGCAGTAATATCAATTTGTAACTGATTAACTTAGATATTGGGTTTGAGAAATCAAATAAGGTCACACCATCAGGCATCATAAATTTCATCAAGTATAGGCCTGTTGAAATCTGAATAATGAGGGCTGGAATACCAATTTTTTCGTAGCAATTTTCGAATAGCTTAATGAACGCTAAATCTTTATGTCTAATTGAGTAAGGCAAGATAGTGGTGGCGAGCACGATATGCCCTCCAGTCCATATGGTTGCAGCCAATAAGTGAAGTGTCAGAGCGACAGTGTACATAGATAAGATCCAATATTGTCATTTGCACAAATCTTAGCAATTATGAGTCATAAAGAAATTGATTTTGGACAATTACGAATTATAAATATCTATATTTAGATCTTATCCCATAATAGTTTCTTATACTCTTAGCTCTGGATCTTAATCTCTCAACCTCGCTATCTCCTCATCATTCTGCTTGCTATACTCCTTGGTCATCTCAAGTTCGACTTTAGTCATGATTATCGCCCCTAATTTTTTCAACTCTTCTAAAAAGTTTACTTTATCGCAGTGAAGTGTTCCCAGTTTACTGATAGATTCATGCAACCTTTTGACTCGCTTACCTAACGTTCCTTTAGCAACTAATAAATTACAGCAATCTAAACTGATTTTTTTACATTCATCTGATTGAGTGATGATTCCTCTATTATAAAGAGAGCAAACCCACCCCCTCCAATGCTCTTTGAACTCGATAGAATTTAATGAATAGCACTGTTCTTTTTCCATTTGCTCTATAACAGACCTCAATGCTGAGAGGGTTACCTTTTCTTGATTTGATTCAAACTGAGGTTCGATAGAAAGATCATCTAAATATGATTTGAAGCCGTCGTAATCTAAATTAGCTATACGCATAATTTCCTCAGATAAACTCTTAAAAAAATCTGCTTCAGTTAATAAAATAGGGCTGGCCTCCTGACCCACAGTACTAATGGAATATCGTTCACCAGCCCTCCCAGATTTACTTACCGTAATCCGTAACTTGGGTACTGAATCTGAAGCAGATGCTGACGACTCATCAATTGGATTACTTTCTAATTTAGTTATCTTTACCGCTTCTTCTGGTTCGCATGGGGACTTTCTTTTGTGCTTGCCTCTCTCGGTTGTCGTAACTTCATTTTGCTTTTTTATGAATGATTGAAGAATACCATTACTCGAATGCGTACTCTTAACAGCAAACTGTAAATGCTTCTTTTCATTTGAATGTGCAGTTGGGGTTATTGCATCTTCAATACCAGACGGCTTTGAATTAGAAACTTCAGATCGTTCAACCAATTTAAATAAATGACCACCAATATCAGTGCAATATAGAATGGGGGCTCCAACTGCAACCAAAAAACTATTATGTTCTATAAACCAACTTTGTGACGTCACTTGCGTATCCAGAAACTGATCACAATACCTTTCACAAACCTTCCAATCTTTTGTTATTTCAACAACAGAGCTGCTTTCGCCGGATATAGGATCTGTGACTGTTCTCGTTACCTGAGTATTAGGACCTATATCAACTGTATTTACACCATCAACTGACATATCATTCCGATAAATATTCAAATAATGAACATTATCAAACAATTTCAGAACAGTATCTGTTAAATTTCGTTAATGATTTTACTCGCGCAGGAAGAATGAAATAAAAAGCCTAGCGTTTAATGAGCGGCTGTTTCTCTTTTGTGGTTGATAAATTGATTGTTTGATTCAAGGCAGAGCTTGTGCAGTTTGGTTTCTAACAATAGGCAAGCGATAACGATGAAGGGACGACCAATTATCGCTGACTGCGTTACTTTTTGAGCATTCATTGTTCTGTGTTGTAACCAGTTTACTTAGATAGCTAAGCTCCAAAGCTCACACTTTAAACAGGCAAATGCTCAAATCGCATAAAATTTAATTCTAAAAGACAAACAGCCCCTAGGCTTCAACAATTTTATATCGAAAGGTTAAACTGTTTAACTCGGTTGTCCAGCTGTTCAGAAGCTTCTGCTAACTCACTGTTTAATTGACTTATCTTTCCTGCTATATTGCTGGAATTAGAATACAATTCATTTATCTCAGTAGCGTTATTGCTAACCTCTTCTGTAACTGCGCTTTGCTGATCAGTTGCTGTTGCAATCTGTACATTCATGTCATCAATGGTACTGACAAACTGAACAATGCGATTTAAATCTTCTCCAGCCGTTTGAACTTCAGATACGCTTTCATGAGCTTTTTCTAGTCCACGTGACATTGCTTGTACAGCTTCCTCAGCGCCGGACTGAAGACGGTCGGTCATATTTTTAATATCAGCTGTCGACGCTTTTGCTCGTTGAGCAAGGCTTCTTACTTCATCTGCCACCACTGCGAATCCACGCCCAGTTTCACCTGCTCTAGCAGCCTCAATGGCCGCATTCAAAGCAAGTAGATTGGTTTGCTCTGCAATACCCGAAATAACATCTAACACACCTACAATGCCATGAATTTCTTTATCCAGATTGTTGATTGCACTTGAGGCTGCATTCATTTCTGCAGAAAGATCGTGAATTGATTTATCTGTCTTTTCGACTTCTGTATTCCCTTCTCTAGCCTCCTGAGCAGCTTCAGACGATGCATGAGCAGCATCGGCAGCATTTGAAGCAATTTGGCTAACAGTAGCACTGAGTTCCGTCATTGCCGCAGCAACCTGTTCAGCCTGGCTTTGACCTTTTAGAACATCACTTTGCATCTCTTCACTTGCGAGATTAATGTGCTCGACGGTATTCGCAATTAATACTGAACTTTCTTTTGTGTTGAGGATAACTTTTTCAAATTCCGTCATCATACAATTAAAAGCTTTAGACAATTCACCCAACTCATCTTTAGCTGAGTTATCTATTCGAATAGACAGATCTAGCTCATTACCTGCTCGAGCAATGCTTTTGCTTAAAAACTTAATGTTTGAGCGAAGATAACCTGCAATTGATAGTGTTAATACAAATATAATTAAGACGAGTACAGATAACGCCAGTGAACCAAAAATCAAAAACATCTCTGCTGATTTTAGCTTTACCTTCGTCAGGTCAATGATTTGAGAAGAAAGATGTAACTCGAACTTTCTTAGTAATTCAATTCTACTTGTTGCTACTTTAAACCAAGACTCTGTCGTTGTGGTTTCAATTTGATCTATGTTCATATCACGAACAACATTTCTTAAATGCTCTACTGTAGATACAGCTTCTGAACTGAGAACTTGATTTTGATATCTCGTGATGTTCTTTTTAGAAGAAAGCGCAAAAAAACGATTTTCAAAACTTTGTTGTTCAGCAACCAAATTAATGAACTTAGCAAATTTATGACTTGGAATATTGCTCTTACCGAAAGTTGTACTTAATACTGCACGTTCAATCCCTGCTCTCTCCTTCATCTGAAGGTAAGCACCAAATGCTGCTACCTCTATTGAAATTGTGTGGTCTTGCGCTTGCTTCGCAATAACATCAACCACTGAAAGCAGTTGTTTATTGATCTCCGTATAGTAAGCGACTTGATCTTTCAGGGAAATATTGAGGGTATCGACACTTTGTCGAATCGAGTTTAATTCTGATAGCTCTCTTTCAAGTTGATTTAATCCGGAGTCGATACTTGAAGAATAGTGAGTATTAATTATTTTTTGTTTGAGCTTTTGAATTTCTTTATTAACGAGCTGTCTCTGAGAGACAAGCTTCAGTTTGAATGAAACGCCACCTGAACTTATAAATCCTGCGCTCATTCCTCGTTCTTTTTGAAGTTGGTGCACTAAATTACTGTTCGTTTCAGCCAATTCTGTCAACTGCACTAAAGAATGTAAATTTTGGTAAGACTCCCACTCCTCCTTGATCAACAAACTTCCCCCAATCAAAGCACCAATAATTGGAGGGCAAATTAATAGCGCCAATTTCTGAGTAATACCCAGATTTAAAATCCATTGCCAACGCATATTTCAACCCCATATTTAATCATTCAGTGCCATAAGGCGACACTATTTTTATGAGGAGTAAGTTAAATTTTAAACAAACATAAGTAAACACTCTAGGATTAGAAATTGAACAAACTTTAACTTCTGGGCATGTTTTATTGACACTGATCAAACTTTATTTTGAACTACATCACGAAAACGAATCAAAACCGCAGCTATAGCTCACATCAAGAAAATGACAGCATGACATCAATGTTATTTTAACAGTACATATTTAGTGCTATTACCCTACTTCTAGTTCTACTTTACATCGATTTTTTTTTCTATATTCTCATTGATACTGAATGATCGGAGAGCAAGATGAAAAATACTAATTATCAAAGCGCCCTCATACTTGGAATATTAATAGCCTTAGGGTTATCAATATTGGGCTATACACTCGGAAACTCAGCCATAAAATACCGCCAGTTTGAACGTACTGTGAATGTAAAAGGCCTGTCTGAAAGAGATTACCCTGCAGACGTCGTTATTTGGCCGATTCAATACACCGTCGCTGACAACAAAATCAGTGGGATCTATGATTCAATTGAAACAAATACAACAAAAATAAAAGATTTTCTTATCAAGAATGGCATTAAAGCTTCTGAGATTTCAGTTTCCTCTCCTGAGATCACCGACAAATCAGCACAACGATACAGCAGTGACTCAAAAGCCGAATTCCGCTATACAGCCCAACAAACTGTGACCGTATACTCTAAGCAAGTCGACAAGGTCCGAAACGTTATGGGGGCGCTGTCTGAACTAGGTAAACAAGGCATTGTATTTAATGGCAATGATTATAATGCGCGAACTGAATACCTCTTTACACGACTAAATGAGATTAAACCGAAGATGATTGAAGAAGCGACAAAAAATGCGCGAGTCGTTGCTGAGAAGTTCGCTTCGGATTCTAAGAGTAGTCTAGGTAAAATAAAGACAGCTTCACAAGGTCAGTTTAGTATTTCTGAAAGAGACAAAAACAACCCACAAATTAAAAAGGTAAGAGTTGTTTCAACAGTAACCTACTATCTTTCAGATTAATTATTTGAGCGAGTTAGCCAGTCGTTCCATACCTTCTTTGATTGTGACTAGAGGCTGATAATCAAAATCGTTTTTAGCTTTTGAAATATCAAAATAATGGCTACAGGATAACTGTTTAGCAACAAAACGAGTCATCATTGGCTCGTCTTGTTTATTGAGCACTTTATATATCACTTCCAACAAAGCGCCTACAGCAAAAGCTAAACTCACTGGCACTCTTTTCGTGACGGGTGGCAAACCATCGCAGACCAAAATTAAGTTGAGCATTTCAGCCATTTTTATAGGCTCGTCATTACTTAAAAAATAGGCTTGCCCAGCACACTTCGAATTCTTAGACATGAGCTCATTCGCAGCTTGGATGTGTGCATAAGCGGCATTGTCAATAAAAATTGTATCAACTAATTTATCTTTCTTTCCGACTAGCTTTAGCCGACCTGCTTTTCCTCGTTCTAATACTCTTGGTACTAAATGCGGATCTCTTGGGCCCCAAATTAAGTGCGGTCTTAATGCGACTGTTTTTAAAGTCGTATTGTTTGAATCTAAAATGAGACGTTCTGCCAATGACTTTGAGTGAGCGTAATAATTTAAAAAATGAGTCGCATGAGGCGTGCTTTCATCAATACCGTCTTCATCTTCACCATTAAAAGTAACACTCGGTGTACTGGTGTACACCAGATATGGAATATTGTGGTTCTTACAGCCTTTTACAATATTCGATGCACCATCAACATTAGGTTTGAAGTAACTGTCTCGGTCTCCCCAAACACCAGCTTTTGAAGCCACATGAAAGACTAAATCACAACCTTGCATTGCATCAACAACAGCTTGTTCATTAGCTAAGTCACCTTTAACCATTGTCACACCCAGTTTTTCTAGTTCAGGGTAATTACCACGAGCAAAACCAGTAACCTTAATACCTGCTGCAATTAACCTTAAGGTTATCGCTTGACCTAGAAACCCGCCGGCACCAGTGACAAATACATGACGTACTTCTGAAGCTAATTTTTCAAGCGCTTGTTGTTCTAGATGATGTAATTCCATAGTATTCAAACCTAAATTCAAACTTTCTTCTGCGCCCAAACGGCAAGCTTTTCTCGGAATATTTTAGCATTATGGCGAACATCCATTGGAAAACCGTCGTGGATTAAGAAATGACAAACCCCTGACGATTGCTGATGCTGTTCAACAAGCTCTCTTAAATCTGCATACAAATCTTTCGATTTACTGCACACCACATCCTGATTTAACTCTAAGCATATTAAAGGTTCGGTTTTCCCTTCAATTTGAACCCCCACTAATGCTGAGCGTTTTACTTGAGGATGAGTATTGATAATCCGCTCACAGGAAACGGAATAATAGAGTTTCGACTTAGTAACAACACGATGCGCTTTACGTCCACACATCCACAAACGCCCATGATCATCAAGATACCCAAGATCGCCCATTCTATGGCGCATCCGAGCTAAGTCTTTATCGTAGATTTTAGCTTTTTGGGTTGCTGTTTCTCGTCGATAATAACGTTGATTAACCATATCACCAGAAACCACAATTTCACCAACTTGATGACTTGGTAAAGTTAACGAATCATCCCACTCTAGGATTTCTTTTTCACTAATTCCTATGATGGCAATGTTAACAGCCTCGATTGGATAGCCAACGCATATGCCTGCCCCTGAATTGGTGTCTTTTGCAGTATCTACCAGTTCATGACTTGAAAACTTTGAGATAGGCAGTGATTCCGTTGCACCGTATGAACTCAAGACTTCTACACCGTCATTAAGCATTGTTGAAAAGCGCTCTATCGCTTCTATGGTTACTGGAGCACCTGCTGAAATCACTCGTCTTATGGATGGTAATTTATGCTTGGACTGACTTCCTGCTTTACCTACAACATCAAGCAAAGCTGGGTTGACAAATATATTGCTGCATTGATACTTCTCAATCGCTGCAAAGATGTGCTTCGGGTTTGCAGTGATTGGTTTACTGGCATCCATATCCGGTACAATCGACGCCATACCAAGCGCTGGGCCAAATAAAGAAAATAATGGGAAAGTTGCTAAATCTCGCTCTCCATGCTGTATGCCGTAGTCTTCTCTCAACGCTGTAATTTGTGCTTCAAACATACGATGGCTATATACCACACCTTTAGGCGTTCCCGTACTGCCGCTTGTAAACAAAATAGCGCACATATCGTCGGCATTAAAGCGCTCTAAATCAAACTCTGTTGAGTGTTGTGTTTGAAGTATCGTAGACAAATTCATTGCGCCGGTAATGATACTTTGTAAGCCGGATAAATGTGAACTATCAACATTAATGTTAATACTAACGCTACTCTTTCCCCACCCCAGTAATCTGCGAGCAATGTGTGCTTTTGGGATACCAATAAAAGCGTCTGGTTCAGATTCATTAAAACACTGTTTGAGATTTTTGACGCCCATTCCTGGGTCAACAATGACAGGTATAATTCCAGCTTTAAATAATGCGAATGTAAGCTGAAAAAATTCAATGCTTGGCGTTACCATCAAAACGGCTTTCATACCTGGCTTGAGTCCATGTTCAAGCAATGCAGTTGCAACCCGATTACTTTGCAAGTCGAGTTGTTCAAAATTCAGCTCTTGATATTGGTACTGCCCTCGAGAGAATTTTTGAATGGAAACAGCGAGGTCGTTTGGGTTATTTTTCCCCGCCGCCACAAGGTGGCGGCAGAGGTTGTAACTTTTATTTTCTGATTGTAGTTTTTGCATTCATTCAGCTTAATCGTGCTGAGCCATAAAATTCGATACGGCACTCAATACTTCATCTCTTGCATCTTCAAGGATGTAATGGCCGCAATCATCAAACTCATGAACTTCAGCATTCGGAAATCGTGTTTTCCATTCTGCCAAGAAATGCTTATCAAATACAAAGTCTTTTAAACCCCAACATATAAGCATCGGCGTATCTTTAAAGGCTTCGAGGCCAGCAGCAATATCTGAAACCAATTGATAATTTCTATCTTGAGGAGTCATTGGAATATCTTGTACGAATCTCAATGTAGAAATTCGGTTTTTCCAAGAGTTAAATGGGGCGACATATGCTTCACGGACAGCTTTTGGCATCGGCTCACGTTTAACGCCAACATAAGAAGCTGCTGAAGAAAATGCATTAAAGCCACGAACCAGTATGCTACCAAGCAAAGTATTACGGCAAATCCACAGAGCAATGGGCAACGGCTTTGACTGAGGTAAGTGAAACGCTCCGGTATTGAGAACAACCAATCGTTTGATACGTTCTGGATGTCGAGCAGCATAACCCATACCGATCATTCCGCCCCAATCATGAACGACCAGAGTAATATTATCTTTAACGTTTAGATGTTCTAGTAATGCTTCTAAATCGTCAATTCGGCTTTTTAAGGTGTAATCGTATGCATTGTCACCCGGCTTATCAGATAAACCACAACCTATATGATCTGGAACAATACACTGATAATCTTGCTGAAGCTGCTCAACTAGGTTGCGATAGTAGTAACTCCAGCTTGGATTTCCATGAACCATGACGACAGGTTCACCACTTCCTTGATTTAAATAATGCTGTTTTAAGCCATTGCGTTCAAAAAAGTGTCCCTTACATGGCAATAATGCCGATAATTTATCTACTTCTACCATTTCAACCCCAACATCATGCAGTTCAAGCCACTCCCAATGCCTAAGAAACTGACTTGGTCGCCTTTTTTCAAGAAGCCTTGATCATGAGCAATAGCAGCCGTTACAGGTAAAGATACGGTCCCCATATTGCCAAGCTTTTGGTAGGTGGGAAACTCTTTTTCAGACGGAATATTTAATGCATTGAGCACTTGCTTTCTATTTGCAGCGCCTACTTGATGACAAATCACTTTATCAACTTGCTCAACTAACCAATTGCGTTGTTCTAAGAAGTGCTCCCAAGTATGCTTAGCGAGTTCTACGCCTTCTTTTAATAGAGCAACTGCATCAGTTTTCATAAACTCACGATACAAGTGTTGCCCTGTTTCTTGAAGTCCCCACTGACATAATTCATGATGCTCAGGTGCTGAAAGATGAGACGCTCCAAGCAACTGATGCTGACGTTGGTTTTTAAGTTCGAAACTGCCGTCAGTTAAAATTACAGCAACGGCACCTGAACTGCCTGTTAAAGTAGCTAACGACAAAGCAAACTTTTGCATGGTTGGCTCTGCAAGCATATCTTCAATCGTACTATCGACAATATCTCTAGCAGACTCAGCTGAAACGACCATTCCTGCTTTGATTTGTCCTAATTCGATACGATTTGCAATATCTAAAATACCAGACAAAACGCCTAAACAGGCGTTACTGATGTCATAAACAGCTGTGTGTTTAGAAACACCAATTTCTGAGGCAATGCGACACGCTGTGGCTGGCTCATGCTGATCACGGCAAACGCCGGTGTATACGACAGCACCTAATTCATTTACATCGATTTGAGTTTCATCAATGGCTTTTTTTGCAGCCGTGATTGCTCCATCTGATAAACGATGTCCTTTGGGCCACCAGCGGCGCTCTGTTATGCCAGTTAGAGCAGCAAGCTGCCCCACAGGAATACGAAACTTTTGATAGATTGGCGCTAAACGAGACTCTAAATCATTACTCGATACCACTTCTGGAGCGAGTTCATAAGACAGGCTATTTATGAAAACCCGAGAATATTTCATGTAAAAAATTAGACTAATTCAAATTAATGCGACATTTGACCAAGAATTTGACTGATATTCAATAAAAACCGTCATTTTAACTGTATTTTATTCGTATTTAGCGATAGTTTTCCATTAAAGAAAAACTTTAAATGGCGATTAAAAACAATGATATACTTTCAACACAAGCCATTTTAACCAAAATTTTACAAAATCATGCTCACTCGTACTTTTTTGCATCAATAATTAAGTTTCTTGGTGTCACTGACATATCGCAAAATGTATTAATGCTTACTTTGTAACCATGTTCTTCAAGAAAAAGAGCTCGATCATAAGCAAGCCACATTTCGAGTACATATCGGAAAACGTGTCTGACTAAATCGATTTGTTTAGAAATTCGATGCCTTTGTGCGCCAATGGTTAAATACTTTTCAAAGCCAACCCTCTCATCATGAATGATATTTTTGACATCAAAGGCCCAGTTACAAAAATGTTCAAATGTATCACTTAACTGACTTTGTTTTACTGTAGGCAAAGGAAGATATTGCTGAGAACCGAATATGTCTCTTTGAAGTGCATCAAAGCTCAGGCGCCAATGCACTTCTTTGTTCCGTAATTGGTTGTGTTTATCGTTGGCAATCAAACTGTGTTGCAATGGTAACCTAAGATCAAATTTACTTAATATTAACTCACTTGATTTAGCGGGTTGTGACAAAGCCTGGTATTGTTCATCTCGAATCAAATGGTAACAACATGGTGAAATAGTGAGCTGCTGCGTGTCCGCTTTTGATCCCTGCTTAAGCAATTCAACATGAAGATCACCACAAGCATGCAGTGCAAGCGCATGTTGTGGTGGTTTAAATAATCTTGAGTCACATTCAAAAGCATCCCCATTAACAAACACTTGGTTTATATTATGTTTTTTTGCTTGAATCTCTCCGAGTTCGCACAGTTGTTGCTGCCACTCTAGGCTCACCACTTCGGATTTAGAAAGCTTGCCGATAAGCCGCCCTAGATGACCTTTTCCGGCACACCACTCCAAATAAGAATTGGGTGCTTCACTCTCTACTAAAACAGCCCTAGAGAATTGAGTTATTTGTTCCCATTTTCGACCTTTTATACCAGATGCAACACGCCCTATATCAGTTGTGATTTGTTTCTTTTCTATTCGAGAAACAAAATCGGGTCGAGCATCGAAAAGTGTTTTATCAAACGCATTATTGCCGAGATCTTGATTCAGCTTAGGAAGCAGGAGTTCTATAAGTCGTTGGTGGTTTGCGTCTATATTGTCAATGTCTTCATTGGATAGCTGAGAGACAAATTGATATAAAACAGGATATTCAAATTGCCAAGGGATATCGAGATGTTCAAAAGCCACAATTTGCCAAAGACTTTTAGTATTCACTAACACATTGTTTACAGCAGCAAATGCTTTGGTAAAATCAACCAAAATAACTCCTACAAAAAATAAAATGATTAATTCACCTTGTGTTGCCCGCTGTGGTTTAAATGATGATGACTTTTGCATGGGTTGTCATCGTCATATTGATGAAATAGTAGCTTGGGGCAAAATAGATGACGAACAAAAGCTGATTATTCTAGCCAAATTAGATGAACGAAAAAAGAAGTTTCAAGGTGAAAATAATACTGGAATTCTATCTAGAGATAAATGGTTAGAATCTGAGCGAAACATAAAGAAAAACAACAAAAACAGTTAAGAATTAATCAAAGAATTCAAATTGTAAATCATCTTCATTTTCGAGTTGTATTTCAGCTTCATTTGCGGGTGGTAAGTCAACGTTAGGTTCGTCGTCATCTGAAGTTTCTGATTCAAATAGGATATTTTCGTTCAATTCAAATAGCTCAGGCTCAAGCTTGTCGCTCAAATTACTCAGCTTTGTAGCTACATCAACAATCGAAGCAGACTGGTTTGAATCGGTGGGTTTAATTTTCGGCACTAACGAATTTTCTGTAAAAGGAAATTCATTACTAACGCATACAATGTCACTAACTTTAACACCCACTTCAGATTTAGTTACTAATAGATCTCGTTTTGAAAACATGAAACTATAATTTGTATACTTCTCAAAATCTTGTTGTTCTTTCGATACTTTGTCTGAATTATGTAATCAGAATCTCAATAGCAAGCGATACAGAACAACCTCCCATTCCTCTTTTACTCCAGTAAAGATGACTCTGTGCCCCAAAGTGACATATGCTTTGATTCTAGCAATCATTTTAGAGTCAAAATAAATCATATTTTCTTGTTGAGGAACGGGAAGTTCTTCGGGGAAACTCACTTCATTGTGATACGGTGAGAATAATATGTCTTTTACATCCAAGTGCAGCTTTAACTGGTAACCAATTTCATCTACTCGTTTGCTCGCTTGGTTAACCCAATCTTTAAGATCTGCGGGTTCAGGATAGCCGTTTTTCTGTTGCTCCCCCATACTGACGCTTCTTTTGTACCCTAGCTCGCGTTTACTCTCGAAGTTCTTTGTTAATATAGGCTCTGAATGCTTTTGGGGATTACCCTGAAGAACAAATTGTTTAAAACCAACATGTTTAGCACAGCTCTCAGTACCTTCTTTAAGTTTAAAAACCTGTTTCTGATCATGATCTTCTTTTGAAGTATGAGCAGTTTCTTCGAAGAGTGTTTTATCAAGTAATTTATTTATTAAACAGATAATCTCACTCTCATCGTCTATTGCTTGGTGTTCTACGAAAAAATCTAATCTTGAATCGGTTACTTCAGTTACTTTTCGGCCAACAAAAGAAACCGTATATTCAAAAGTAGAACCATCAGACCTTTCTATTTGCACTGTCGGGTTGCAGCCAGTCAAACTGGAATGAGCTGTAGCGATATGGACTAACTCATTAATTGATTGTGCGGAGAGAGATAATTTCAGCGATTCAGACATAAAATAAATGAGTAACCTTTAATCACTACTTATCTTTATTAAGCCAGCAAAAAGTGGGGTTCTCTACTTATCTAAACAAACATTAACCATATGTTTAAAAAGAACTATTCCTTTATTCCCATCCGTCATAAAACAACAGTTTTTTATACTCTTAACTCGTACCTAGCCCGATTGAAACCATCAAATGCAGCAAAGCTTGGTACTAGGAGTACACGTTGAGCTTTCTGAGTTCAATTTTGATGCTCTGGTAATTGATTTGACTCATACGCATCCGAATAAGCGTGATTATTATCTCTGTGCTTAGCTTCATCCTCCCTGACAGCTAAAAGTACATCCTTTAATTTAGCCGCTTCGCTTAGCCCATAATAGTTAATTGCAATCACAGGTGCTTCAATATTATCAACATTACCCAAATCGACTTGTTCGATATAATCGCTGTAACTTTTACACGCTTCTTCTTCGAAGTAACCTACAATTCTATGTGCAATTTTAGGTGTAAATAGATAGATAAAGCCATAAACTAGAATGAACGCACCTTGCCCTAGAAAAACCAGTAAGCGCTCGACCCAGCTTGGTTTTGCAATTTCAAGGAAGATCATCAGATGCATTCGCTCATTTTCAGCTTCATCAAGTAAATCACGTATCCAGCCGCCATCGTCTTTCATTCTGCGCAAAGCTTTTAAGTGATTAAACATCCCTGCAACCATACCAGGCACAGCTGCAATGGTTTCCAGAATAACGGCTCTTTTAGCATATTGAGTGCCATAAAATACATTCAAAATAAACTTTAAACTTTGAGTAATTTTATATGCTACTTTCTCGGAAAGTTTAGTCGGTGTTCGATGCTCTAATTTAAATACAGTCATTTCAATTCCTAACATCTGTCTATAGGAAAAATTTCATTTCGATAGGTGTGTATATTCCGACACACCCATCATTAGAAGTAATAAGTTAGTAACCAGTTGTGGCTGCTTTCGTTTTATGCCCTAACAAACCCAGCACGTTATTCAAGAGCCCTGATGCACCAATACGCAGCTTTTCGGGATGTTCACTCCACTCTTTTCCAAATAACTCTGTTGCCATATCGATATACTGCTTCGCATCTTCCGCTGTACGCACCCCACCAGATGCCTTGAATCCCACACGACCTTGAACACTCATATTTTTAATCACATTGAGCATGGTTTTAGCTGCCTCAGGGGTTGCATTAACATCAACCATTCCCGTAGACGTTTTTACCATGTCTGTGCCCGCCTCTATTGAGATTTCGGTAGCTCTACGAATAAGGGATTCATCCTGTAATTCACCAGATTCAATAATGACCTTCATTAACGCTTTATCACCAATCACATCTCGGCACGTAGCTAAAAGCTTGAATCCAATCTCTTCATTACCCGCAATAAGAGCTCTATATGGGAACGTTACATCAATCTCGTCAGCACCGTACTCAAGTGCCGCTTTGGTTTCCCTAACAGCGATTTCAATATCATCACCGCCATTAGGAAAATTGGTTACAGTAACTAACCGAATATGTGGTGTACCTTGCTCCTTGAGCTGCTTTCTAGCTGCAGGAATAAATTGAGGGTAAATACATATCCCAGCTGTAGTCCCTGACTCTGTTTTCGCTTGTTTACACAGTGAAATGATGTCACTTTCTGCTACGGTATGGTCCAAAAGAGTCAGATCCATAAGTGCAATTGATTGTTGTGCGTAATACTTCTTGTTTTTCATAATGTGTTCTCCTGCATCAAAAATAATATCTACAATTCTTCTGAAATATCCCTTTCAATTCTTGATGCGGATTATAGAAATAGAGTAGATTCTGTAATAGATACAGAAATCGACTTTTAACCTATAACAGTTTTAATGAGTAGTAGAATGGCCAAGTACGAAGAGTTAATGGAAAGTATCATCACTCAGATAAATGATGGTGTTTGGGAAGTTGGTGAAAAGCTACCTTCTCTGAGAAAACAAACCCAAATTTCTGGGCTAAGTTTGATGACGGTTTTGAATGCCTATCAAGCTCTAGAAAGCCAAGGCGTTATTGTTTCACATTCCCGTTCTGGATATGTCGTTGCACCTAAGATTACCCAGCCTGCTTATAAGAGGACCAATCCAGATTTTGAAGCTATTGAAAAAGTTGATATTAACGATATTATTTTTGATGTTTTACAGAACAGCCGGCGTCCTAATTTAATTAATTTTGGTTCGGTATATCCTGATGCATCCTTATATCCTCGGGCTCAAATCAATCGTTCTCTTGCAAATGCAGCTCGTACAATGCCAGCTTCAGCCATGATCGATAACTTCCCTCCTGGTAATGAAGATTTACGTCACATTATTTCCCAAAGATATGCCGCCCAAGGTATGAGTGTGTCACCAGAAGAAATCGTCATCACTTCAGGTGCACTAGAAGGGTTAAATTTGTGCTTGCAAGCAGTGACGACTCCCGGAGATTGGGTAATTGTTGAATCTCCGAGTTTCTATGGTTCATTACAATCATTACAAAAACTGGGACTGAGAGCACTTTCAATTCATACTCACCCACAAACAGGCATCGACTTAAAAGCACTTGAAGTAGCTTTAAAGTCGCATAATGTTAAAGCTTGCTGGTTAATGACCAATCATCAAAACCCGATGGGCTTTACGCTTCCTGATGAGAATAAGCAACAACTGTCACGATTATTGAGTAAGCACAAAGTTTATCTCATTGAAGATGACGTTTATCATGAACTGTATGCTGGAAGTAAGAAGCCATTACCAACTAAAGCATTCGATCACAGAGACATGACATTACATTGCTCTTCATTTTCTAAATCCTTAGTCGCAGGCTTTCGAATTGGTTGGGTGGCTGCAGGTGCAAAAGCGGAACAAATTCAAAAATTACAATTGATGTCAACAATGGCTGCAAGTGCACCTATGCAGCTCGCATTAACCAATTATTTAACCACCCGAAGTTATGAAACGCATCTACGCCTGTTGAGAAAAACCTTAGCTCAAAGAAAGTTTGCGCTCTGGAAAGTTCTCAATGAACACATGCCTAAATACGTAAAAATTAACTATTCAGAAGGAGGATATTTTATTTGGGTAGAGTTACCTGAACATATAGATGCTAGATACCTCTACTCTGCTTCTTTAGAGAAGAATATCAGTATTGCACCAGGTGCTATGTTCTCGTTAACGAAACAATTTCAAAACTGCTTTAGGCTCAACTCTTCATTTGAATGTAATGAAAAGCATATAAAAGCGATTAAAACTTTGGCAGACCTAATCATCGAGTTAAATAAAAATGCCCCAACATAATATGGGGCATTTTAAGGTTATAAACCGAATATATTAACTTTCACGCAGTAAGCTTGAGCAGTTTTGAGAAAGTAATTGCCAACAACGCCATAACCCGAGTATAGCAACAACTATCGCCCCTGAAACTGGTGCAACTAGCCACCAATCCCAATGCATATATACATTAAGTTCGAATACCTGAGTTTTAAGTAAGTAAAGCGCAAATTCTGCAACCCAAACCGCTAATAATCCAGCTATAGCCCCCAGAATACCGAACTCAAGCACGGTTGATGCTCTTAATAACCAACCTGAGCCACCGAATGTACGTAACACGGCCAGTTCACGTTTACGGCCTGCCATACCAGCCTCAGTTTGTGCAATTAACACAAGTGAACTTGCGAGAATAACCAGCACCAAAACCAGTGTTAATGAAAGCGATACTTGATCAATAATTTGCCTTAACTGTTCAACCATCGCACCGACATCAATAATCGAAATAGTCGGAAATTGTTTAATCAATTCAAGGACAACATCATCTTTGTTTGACTTAGCGCCATCGAGGTGAAAACTCGCAATTGATGTATAAGCGAATGAAGAGAGCGTTTCTTTAGTAAAGATCATAAAGAAGTTAGGCTGTAAGGTTTCCCAATGCACTTTTCGAATACTGGCCACTGTCGAAGTCACATCTCGCTGATCTATCGTGAAAGTTACAGTATCGCCAAGCTTCAAACCCAAACGTTTAGCTACGCCCTCTTCAACAGATACTTCATTCGGCTTTTGATTGAAATGCCCTTCTAAAATATCATTATTGGGAGGTAATGCATCACGCCAAGTTAAGTTGAGCTCGCGATGAAATCCCACACGCCCTTTCTCACCAGTATTTTGTTCTGCTTTAGTAATAAACTTTTCACCGTTAATGGCCGTCATTCGCCCACGAATTACAGGATAAATATCGGTCGCTTTTAGGTGATGTTTATTAAAGAAGGTTTCCAACGGTGTTGTGTCTTCTGGAGCAATATTCACCAAAAAGTAGTTGGGTGCATTTTCAGGTAACTGCTGCTGCCACTCTTCTAATAAGTCTTGTCTTAGTGCAAAGATGGTTAGCAGTAAAACCAGCGCAGAGCTAAAGCCCACAAGTTGTACCGCATTTTGTCTTGCTCTTCGCCTTAAGCCAGCTAGAGCAAGTTGCAGCGGATTACTGATTTTTAAACCAGCACCATGCCCTAAACGGATCATGATAAAGCCCACCAGCATTAACAACATTGCTAACACCACAACCGTAGACATCACAATCAACGTCAAAGTCAGATTTTTAGAATAGATATAACCTAAAGCACCCAGCGCAGTTAAACTCAGTACTACGTTTAGCCACTGACCAATTGGGATATGTTGTAATTGGCGCTGCAATACTCTCAGCGGTGGAATACTCAATAAACGCATCAAAGGGTAAGCTGAAAACATAAAAGCACTGAGCAAACCAGTACTGATCCCGAGTACAATGGGTCGGATCATGGACGGATCATAACTCGCAATATCTGCAGGCAAAAATGCGGTTAAACTGATATCGAGTAACCAGCCACCCAATAAACCAAGCGCAATACCTAATATACAGATTAACAACAAGTGAAAGCTGAAGATAAAACGAATTTGCTTAGCGCTTGCTCCAAAGGTTTTTAGCATGGCTACAGCATCATAGTGACGTTGACAATAACGTTGAGCAGCAATACCAATTGCGGTACACGCTAAGGCAATACCTAACAAACTGGCTAATAATAAAAATTGCTCGGCACGTTTAATTGCACCTGCCAATGGGGAATCACCACTTTCGACATCTTCCCAATCTTGAGTGCTGTTCAAAAGTGGTTTAGCAAAGGTTTCAAATGACTTTAATTGGTCATCTGAACCCGTAAACTGATAAACATATTTAATACGACTGCCAGGCTGAATAATCTGAGTTTTATCCACATCCTCAATGCGCATCAATACCACAGGAGCAGAAGCAAAAGGATTAAAGACAGCGTCGGGAAGCCGAGAAATTTGCGCTGCCATGTTGAAATTAGACAGACCAATTTCGATTTGCTTGGGTTGATCGAGTAACCCCGCTAAACGAGTTTCATACCAGACTGAACCTAGCTTAGGTAAACCTTTAGCGTCACCAGATGAAAGTTCAATTTTACCTTTTAGTGGATACATGTCTCCAACAGCTTTGATGGTAACCAATTGAAACTCATCTCCCGCATAGACCATGGATTGAAACTCCATATTGGTCACACGCTGTAAGCCCATCTCATCAGCTTTGTTAAGAATGGCAGTATCCAATTTTACTGGCGAATCTATCACTCTATCTGCAGCAATAAACTTACTGGCCTCACCAGAAATGGCTGTTTGTAATCTTTCACTGACTCTAGATAAGCCGCTAACTGACAACACAGCCAAAGTGATTGCCAATAGAATCAACACCAGTTGACCTTGCAGCAATTCACGTCTGAACAAACGCCAAGCTAAACTAAACTCCATTAGCTTGCCCTCTTTTCATCTACTTCAGTTATTTCAGTAAGCTGGCCATTTTCCATTTGAACTTGACGTTGACACTTGCTAGCCAACTCCAAATCGTGTGTCACTACAACTAACGTTGTGTCACTTTGTTCATTAAGGTCAAATAACATACGCTCAACTTTAGCGCCGTTTTCACCGTCTAAGTTTCCAGTTGGTTCATCAGCAAATAAAACCTTTGGCTCACTGATAAAAGCTCGAGCAATAGCAACACGTTGCTGCTCACCACCGGAGAGTTGCTTTGGAAGATGCGTTAAACGATGACTCAATCCAACTTTATCCAACATATCTAACGCTTTTTGTTTAGCGTTTTTAACACCGGCTAATTCAGCAGGTAACATCACGTTCTCAAGCGCTGTTAATGTATCCACCAGCATGAACGACTGAAAAATAAAGCTGACTTTATCTTTACGTAACGCCGCTTTTTGTTCTTCGTTTAAATTTGATAAAGCCACCCCATCGAGTATCACTTCACCAGACGTCGGTGTATCTAATGCTGCAAGCAAACCAAGTAAGCTTGATTTACCAGCACCTGATGGACCGACGATAGCAATGCTGTCTCCCTGCTTGACTTCTAGGTCAATGCCCTTGAGGATATTAAGCATACCTTCTTGAGTTTTTACCGATTTTTCGAGGTCGACGACTTTTATGGCTGAATTTTTTTCTTTATTTACACTCAAAACTCGTTCCTTACAGGCTAATAAACACAAAGCTATGCCTTTAAAACATAAATTACTGGCGGTTGTGCTGTTTACTTTAACAGCTTCTCCCGCCTTTGCAGACACTATATTAATACTCGGAGACAGTCTTGGTGCAAGCTATGGAATGGATCAAAATGTTGGTTGGGTAACCAAATTACAAAAACAAATGCCTGAACATAAGATTATTAATGCTTCAGTAAGTGGTGAAACGACAGCCGGTGGATTGCGTAGACTGCCTGCCCTGCTTGAGACTACAAAGCCTGACGTTGTACTTATTGAGCTTGGTGGTAACGACGGGTTACGCGGTTTTTCGCCGAAAAAGCTGAAATCAAATCTTACAAATTTAGTGAAACTATCTAAAGCAGCCAACGCTAAAGTGTTAGTTAGTGAAGTAATGGTTCCACCTAATTACGGCCCTCGATACAGCAAAAGCTTTATTCAGGTCTATAAAGATTTAGCTAAAGATTCATCGATTACAGTGATTCCGTTTTTTATGACTGAAATTGCCCCGCATCCTGAATTAATGCAAAAAGATGGGATTCACCCCAACGAAAAAGCACAAGATAAGATTGTGGAATTTGTAAGGCCATGGTTGATGTGATTATTTTTTAAAGTTCGCATCAAGTTGGGTATCAGATACTGTTTCTTGATTATTCTTGTCGGGAACGATATTGTATTCCTCCTGTGAAAGCTTTTTTTTGATAGGATTCCAAAAATCCACATTATGGTTTATACCGACGGCATTATAGGATGGTAAGTCAATACCATATACACGGCAATGGGCAACATCTCCTCTATTGGGATCTGTTTCCCCAACAAATTCGAAAGCTAGGGGTATTTTAGCCATCCATGCTCTTTCAGTGATATTGGATTGAATTTTCTGTAAGATCGCTAACTTAACTTCATCACTTCGGCTATCGAAAACTATTCCAGACTTCCAATCTATAGTAGCGTTAGGAGTGAATTGTCCTGCAAGATATGTTTTACCATTTGGGAGCTCTTCTATTACAGCCTCCAAGCAATCAACAGATCGTACCTGTACTTCACTACTTAACTCTTGATCTACAATTTTTAAATCATAGGCATTTCGTAAAAAGGAACCTAAACCAGCGTTACAATTACCTCTCTTTTTTGGGGGAACATCGTAGTCAAGACCAGGAAAGGCCTCCATTGTATGTAATTTTTTATGGACAGCTCGTGCTAAAAAATTTGCCCCAGGTTCAGATTGTTTACAAACATCTACTCCCATGCAAAACCTTGGTATTGATTCATAGTGGTCTGATAAAACTCCTGGTGTATATAATTTTTCCTTTATAGGGTTGTGCGTAAATTCTTCTTCTGGATTTACCTTCTGAAAGGCCTCAGGTACCCTGCTATGCTCGGTTCTACAGTTAAAAGAATCTAAAGATTTTATTGTTTCTTTGCTGCATGAACTCAAGCGTTCATCTCTGTTAGATTCTTTATAATTTACAGTTGAAACATCACCGGCTAAACTAACACCGATACCAGAACGGCCAAGTTTCTCATCGAGATACAATTGATGTAGTGATAATTGCCTTACGCCGTTGAAGAATGAAAAAACATCAACGTCCACAATCATTTTAGCCCCTTCTGACCTCTGATAATGGGACACATCCCCTTCTGCTGTGTCGGGAAATACTGTATGCCACAATTCACAAGAGCGTAATTTTGCTTCATCTGATCGAGCCTTAAGTATCAAGGAAAATTCATTCATTATCTGTTTTTCAACTTGCTCTTTATCTGCATCTTTATCAAATAAAGTCATTCTGATGTTTTTATAAGCAACATAACAATATTCTAATATGGCATAAGTCTCACCTTTAATTTCCATTAAAGTTTCTATGACTTTCTCTTTATCGACTTCAAAATCTACGCCACGTTCAAGCTTTCTAACAGCATGAATGAGTTTTTCGTCGATAGTAATGAATGCACGCATGTCATCACTGGCAAGCGTAAATACTGGAGCAGGTTTTGCTGTTTTACCTATAAATACTTTTTTTCTTAAATGAGGACTAGCTTCAGAATGAGGAAAAGTATTTTTTAATTTTAATTTTAATTCATGCCCCCCTGGCGACCCGATACCTATATGTGAATGAATGCCATGATAATCATGCCAGTTATGGTCAACAAAAAATGTGGCTATGGCACTTCTAAAATAGTAAAGGTTACTAGCAACGTATATTTTAACTGGATGTAAGTTTTTTTTGCCGAACTTTAAATCTGCTTCTGAAAAGCCAGTTAAAACAATTTTTTTACCTTTATCGCTCGAACCCCGATCGAAAAAAGATTTCGCTCTTGGATCACAACCTTCCAAAAAGTCTTCACCTCTCGCTTCACAATAACTTTTTGTTTGATTTACAAGGTCAATAGCCGTTTTGCTAAAAAACTTAACTTGACTGATATTTAAGTATTCAGTATCAGAATTAACTCTTTTACAGCTGATAACTTGAATTTCGGAATCCCCAAGGTTATCCACTCTTGGTGTGATTTCTGGAGTCCAAAGAGGTGAGCTTGCAGACAATGACATCAGTTATCTATAAAGAAGAAATAAAAAAATGATAATACCTTTGCGTACTCCTATTGAGAGCTTGGTTAAACTTTTATTAATGTTATTAATTTGCTCCACAATCTAACGGCTTTCAATTTAGCTATTATTTATCAATACATTAAGAAAATATACCAAAAAAATTTGCGTACTTTAGTTACCAAAAGATTAACTATATTTAAGTTTTAGTGAACACTTAATAGGCAATAATACTCTCCCATCGAAATCCTCGTAAACGAGATAAATACTCTATGTCTCAGCCGAAACTAAAAAAAGTTCCTAGCATGAATATTTTAATAGTATTAATTCTTGCTTCATTATCACTAACTGCATGCAAAAAAGAGCAAATACTAAACTGTAAAAATGTTGATTTGAACGCTCCTTATAACGTGAACCATATTGATTATTTGAAGTTAAGGTGTGCTAACAATGAGCTTCCGGACTTTCCTAAAAATGAGAAAGTGACTGCACCATCGGTATATAACCCATGGTCTGATAAGGCTTGCCCTAGCTCATTATCGACACTTTCTGATAAAGAAGTATTCGACTGCGCCAATGCTTCAGCAGTTGAAGCTATTGACGACGGGCGGGTTGAAAAAAGAGCACATGCAGTAGAAGTATTAAATCATGCGATAGAAAAAACAAAGAACAGTTTAGACAATGTGTCTAAAGCGGCTCTCTATATGGATAGAAGCTTATTGAGAGTTGCAATGGGAGGTGAAAATAATAAGAAATTCTATTTTATTGCTAATTTATGGTATATCCAAAAAGATCTTAACTCAGCGAAAAAGTTAGACCCTAATAACTTAAGTGTACCTTACTGGGATTACGCAAACAGAATTATCAATGATTCACTCTTAAACCAATGGAAAAAAGCTGTGCAAGTTGGGAACGATGGAATTGATAACTTATATTACGTAGAAAAAGAATATGGTAAAGATCAACTCATGGAAAGCTTAATCGGTGAAATAGCAATCTTCCCTGGTTTTCCTCTTGCAACAGGAATTCCTCAAAGGATGCTCTCAATTCTAGATAAAAACTCATGCAGTGATAATGTTCCTGGATGCAATCATAATGACTCAGCAGCTCCTTTCTCGGTGGAGGGAATAAATTATACTTTTGCAGAAGCCTATGCACGTATTGGAAACAAAGAAAAAACAATCGAATATTTAAATAAAAGCCTTAACGCAAGTAATTTCAGTGAATGGCCATATAGAAACCTTGTATTAGACGCCTTGAACTCGCCGGATGAACTTTTAGAGCAATTCGCTAAATATGGGCCATATAAACAAGTAACATTTGATATGAAAAGTAACCAAAATAGAAGCTGCTTACTTTGTCATGGTCTTCAAAGAGATGTGCATGAGTCAAATTGACAACAAAAACCCAACCTAGATCAAATTTTGGATTTTAAGAACTGTTAAGATGCGAGCACTTTTGGCAATAATTGAATCAAGGAAAGCAGCATGCCTATCAGCCATAAACATAGGGTTTATATTCCGACAAGTGCTCGTTCTAACCAATACATCACTGCAGATATTTAAGTAACACCTGAACTCATTGAACATTTTGGTAATCTTGAAACATTATATAACACCCTAAGTAATGACATTTTCTTATTGGCTGAGGCACAATAACTGTATAACTGCCAGATTATTACCATCGATAAACTCACTGTCATTCGGTATCACAATGAGTCATATCATTTTCATACAAAAGAACAAATTATCTTTTTCTATAACCCTGCTTATCATGAAGGATATGGCAAATTCATTAATACGGTTCTAGCAGAACAACTAAAGTTAGATAAGAAGCATGAAGATATGACAGTCCGCTTTCACCAACATATTAGTTATTTATAGTAAAACAAACACCATGCCTAATTAATGCACTCCTTTATGGCTGTAATTAATTGCTGATATCTTGTTGGTAGCTCGAAGTTTTTCTTTTTGATTAAATAAATGCTTTGAGTTACTACATAATCCTGATTAATCACTTTTACCGAATCACCATATTTCGATGAGGCGATTGCATGAATCGGTAGAGCCGTGAATCCAATTGCTTCTGAAACGGGCAATAAAATTTGATCAATTTGATTGATGTATGGCCCTTTGATTAATTGATCTACTTCTATCAAAAATTTATTTTTTGAAAAAATAAGCCTTAGATAATGCCAAACGTCTGGATGCTGCACTACCGGAATATTGGCTAAAACATTCTCATTTTCTTTGTCTAGTCTCTCTAAGCTGCCTAAAAGGCAAATTTGCTCATTGCCAATTTCAATGAATTCATAAGCGCTCTCTAACTGCTTACCTGTTACCAAGCCAAAGCCGATCTTGTTATCTTTAATTTGTTGATAAATTTTGCTTTCAGGAGCTGACTCAACAGAAATATTTAACTCTGGATACTTAACTTGTAGAGCAACTAGTTTTGGGTAAATTAATTGGCATAAACTGCCAGACATCGAGACTGCACACTCACCTTTGAAAGGTGAATCAACTTGTAAATCGTCGATTAATGCCTGCTCATTCGCTTCAAGCTCTTTAGCGTATTGATATACCTTCAGCCCCTGATCTGTTATTTCAAATTTTTTTCCAACCCTCACAATGAGGCTTGAAGACAGCTGCTCCTCTAGCTTTAAAATATGTTGGCTGACTCCTGGTTGAGTCATAAATAGCTTTTCAGCTGTTTTAGTAAAGTGCTGTGTTTCCACAAGTACTTTAAATGTCTTTAACCACTTTTGATGAACCATACATCACTCATAATGATAAATTATCATTTTAATAATTTATCATAATTTTTTAATTAGTCACTTTATCTCTAATCTACAGCTCATAAATTCAGAACTTGGACAATTTAAATGACGACTAAACACAGTGTTTACCCAAGAACCTTTTCACATATTGGAATATCTGTACCTGATCTTGAAAAAGCCGTTAAGTTTTACACTGAAGTCTTAGGTTGGTATTTGATTATGGAACCAACTGAAATAGTGGAAGATGCTTCGGCTATTGGTGAAATGTGCACAGACGTTTTTGGTGCTAACTGGAAAAAATTTCGTATTGCCCACATGTCTACCGGTGATCGTGTAGGTGTCGAACTTTTTGAGTTTATTAACCAAGAAAACCCTGAAAATAATTTCGAATATTGGAAGACCGGCATTTTCCATTTCTGCGTTCAAGATCCTGATGTTGAAGGTCTAGCAGAAAAAATCGTTGCTGCAGGTGGTAAGAAGCGTATGCAAGAGCCTCGATATTACTATCCGGGTGAAAAGCCATATCGCATGATTTATATGGAAGATCCATTTGGAAATATCTTAGAGATCTACAGTCATAGCTATGAATTAATCTATTCAAGTGGTGCGTACGCTGGTTAAGTTATTGAAAGGTAGGTATTAAATAGTTATCTACCTTTTATCAACATTTCCAATACTTAAACAATCATTCATTCACTTCTAAGGTTTTCACCTTATTCTGCTTACTCACCCTTAACTGCAAAATACTCCCATACACAAGCAAGACAGAAAGCAATAAGACTGCTCTTCTTGATTACTAAATTAAAATGATTAAATGCAAAAATTTGCATTTAAGGGGGATAAAATGAGTATTGGTTCAGTAAATAGTGGCTCTAGCTCTAACTCTAACGTAACAGACGTTTCAGGTAACGATAAATCAGAATGGAATGATGCAGATCATTGGAAAATCACTGATTTTTTCCATAGACATATGCCCAAAGTTACCGAAGATGTTTCTAAAGTAGGTAATGATATCGAAGGTAGCTTCGGTAGAGTTAAAGATTTAGTTGGTGATGGATTTGACAGTATCAAAGACATCGAAGGAGCGATCAAAAGCAATGGATTCAAAGCTACAATGGAAACCATGATTAATAATGAAGAGAATAACAAATCATTGTTTAACGACATTGTTTCTAAAACACACAGTGAAGCAGTGTCAAAAGACGCTAAAGCAGTCAGAGAAAATGTTCAACAGCTCATGAAAGACGCTAAGCCACTAGAAGCGGATGCGGTTATCGCACTAACAAATGGTGCAAAAATGATTAAGCCAGTTGTGGACTTGGCAGCTCAAGCAGTAGCACTATATGGTGGACATGCGCCAAGTCTAGCAAGTGTTTTTGGTGACATCAAAAATATTAAAAACGACGTTGAAGCAGCACTTCAAATGCATAATACAGCAGTACAAGCTTCAGATGGAAATAAAGACAGTAAACATGCCCCTACAAATTTATATGCGGTCTCCCAAGATTCCAGTGCATTAAATTTGCTTACATTAGATTCTATGAGAACCGACCAAGCAAACTCAGATAATGATACAAGAGATCACGGTCATCACCGCCGTCATCATGGTCATGGCCATCACCTTCATCGTCATGCTAATAGAATGCTCAAAATGGCATAAAAACCTCATCAGGCAATTCCATATTGAATTGCCTGTTCTGATTCAAATTATTTTTGAGGACAATAAATAGCTTTAAATACGCCAACCATCGCTACAAACAATGCTAGTGCCCCCATCGCAAAAACAATATCACCTGGCACCCTAGACCAAACCATATCTTGCATAAATGAGCTGTGTATAAACTCTGCTGAACGAACATACCAATAACCATGCGCATTAGCATTATAAGTTTGCCATAGTCCGGCAGGTAAAAGTGCAAACACTACCATCAAACCTAAACCCAGGTTGAGTAACTTAAATGAGTAGTTCATCCATTTTTCGTTCCAATTAACGTTAGGCGCTAAACCTCTTAAGCAGAACAACATTAATCCGATACCTAACATGCCATAAACGCCGAACATAGCAGCATGACCGTGCGCTGCAGTTGTATTTAGCCCCTGCATATAATAGAGCGCAAGCGGAGTATTGATTAAGAATCCTAGTAAGCCCGCTCCAACTAAATTCCAAAATGCGACAGCACCAAAGAACTTGAGTGGCCAATGATAAAAATCAGTCCATTTAGCTTTCTTTTCAAGTTTACTGTGTTGATAGGCTTCAAATCCGATTACGGTAAGCGGAACAACTTCTAGTGCTGAAAATACGCCTCCTAACGCAATGATAGAAATGGGCGTTCCTGTAAAGTATAAATGATGAAATGTACCTAAGACTCCACCACCAAGAAAAATGATGGTCGAGAACAATACCGAAATCACTGCAGTGGAGTTACGTAATAAGCCCATTTTGACAAATAACAGTGCAATGATGGTAGTTGCAAACACTTCGAACACCCCTTCAACCCAGAGGTGTACAACCCACCATCGCCAGTATTCGACAATACTGATATGAGTATGAAGTCCCCAAGCCAACCCTGCACCATAAAGTAAAGCAATCGCAACGGAAGCGATAACTAACAGTAGAAGTAAAGAGCGGCTGTGCTTTTTGTCTTTAAGCGCTGGTAATAATGCTCTGACCATAAGCACTAACCACAACAGTAAGCCTATAAACAAGAACCATTGCCAAAAGCGCCCTAAGTCCACATAAGCATAACCTTGGTGCCCAAACCAAAAATTCATCAGTAAACTTTTGAAGTGTTGATTAACTCCCAGCCATTCCCCTGCGAACGAACCTACAACAATAATCAGTAAGCAAATATAGAGAAAGTTAACACCGAATTTTTGATATTTAGGCTCATGTCCTGAGATGATTGGTGCCACATATAATCCTGTAGCTAACCATGCCGTGGCTATCCAAAAAACGGCGAGCTGAGTATGCCAGGTACGTGTAATACTGTAAGGAATGATTTTAGCGATAGGGATTCCGTAAAAGTCTTGCCCTTCTACGGTATAGTGAGCCGTAATTGTGCCTAAGATTATCTGCAAACCAAAGAGTAAAATCACCGTCCAAAAATATTTGGCGGTTGCTTGCATGGAGGGGGTTTGTTCTACACCCAACAGCTTGTTTCGCTCTGATACACCACCAATAGGCTCTAAATCGTCTCGCCATTTATCGTGTTGTTCGGCGTAAAACCAAACTAACGTACCAATACCACCTAACAGCATTACAACACTGATGATCGACCAAAGCAGTAAACTCGGTGGAGGTGTATTCCCCACAAGAGGTTCATATGGCCAGTTGCTGGTATAACTAATATTGTCGTTTGGTCTGTTTGTTACTGAACTCCAACTGATCCAAAAAATAAATCCATTTAAATCATGCATATCAGAGTCAGACAAAGTGATATCTGGAGAAAATGCGTACTCTTCTCTTAGTTTGAGTGAGTCAGGTGTACCGAGCGCTTGAAATACTTCGCTGAAATGATGTGCTACTTTAGAAATAGCAACTTGTCTCTCAGGGGACACGCTCACATCACCAGTCTGCTGATGATAGGTATTTTCCCTTAACTCAAGCTTGACTCTGGTTTTAAGTTCTTCTTGATCAAATTCTTTAATATCTTTGTACGGAAGGTGATGAATTTCTTTGGACTCTTTATTTAGCATTGCTAATGCTTCTCTATGAAGCCAGTCAGCCCCCCAATCGGGAGCAACATAACTGCCATGCCCCCATATGGTCCCTTTTTCCATTCCACCTAACGACTGCCAAACATTTTGTCCGCGTTCGATTTGTGACTTGGTAAAAATTACATCACCATTTGTGGAAACCACCCTCTCAGGAATCGGAGGTTTCATTTGGTAAATTTTATGACCGAAAAAGAGTAAAATCGTAAAACTGATCAACGTTGAAATCGCCAAAGTCATCCATAATCGGCGCTTTTTGAAAGTTAACTTATAACTTTTCATCATTCTCTCCCAATTGTATTTAATGGGTTGTCATGGTCCTTGTTGTATTATTTTTTCCTGTTAATAAAAAAGGAGCGCTAAGGCTCCTTTCGTGTAATTTTTTCCATATTTAGCGTAGAAGTTAGGCAGTAACGCTTTTAGTCCATTCATCTAGCCAATTTAATGCCTCTAACTCTGGTTCCATTGTTTCACAAGCGTCAATCCTAAATAATTCTTTTACCGCTTGCGCACCAATTTCTTCAAACAATGATTGTAATTGCTCACCTGCCCCACAGTATGTCTCGTAGCTAGAGTCGCCTAACCCAATGACACTAAAGTGTAAATCAGGCAAATATAGACCTGTCGAACGAACCATTTCAAACCACGGAACTAAACCATCAGGCAAATCGCCTTGCCCTGTCGTTGAGCTAATTACAATCAATTGTTGGTTAGCAGCAGGGGTATAATCAACTAATTCTTCAGGTTGCCATAATTTGGCATCATAACCTTGATCGATGAGTTTCTCATTAACGGTTTCAGCTACAAACTGTGCACTTCCGTATACGGTTCCGAAAACGATATTTACCTTTACCAATGCTCTGCTCCGCTTATTTAAGTGAATTGCTTAAATCTAAACCTAACAATCGTAACTTGTCAAAGTTTAAGCAATTTCGAGGTCTTTTCCACACTGTAAATTCGAATTATTCCAACCAAATTTTTCAAACGCCTCCAGCCACTCCGGTTCAAGTTCTGCCTCAATCGATAAACGCTCATGAGTAACGGGGTGAGTGAACTCTAATTTTTTAGCAATTAACCACAATCTTCGAGTTGATAAAAAGTCTCTTATGAATTTATTCTGTTTACCATCACCATGCGTCGTATCCCCTAAAATAGGATGCCTAAAGTGAGCTAAATGACGTCTAAGTTGATGCTTACGCCCAGTGATGGGTCTCAGTTTCATCAACGCATACCGGCTTGTAGGATAGCGGCCTGACTGATAAGGGATCTCTGCATTCAATAAAGGCCAAAAATGACTGACTGCTTCTTGTGCTTTTTTATCTTTATCCGCATGTTTATCCGCAATATCGTCTAACTCTTCTTTTAGCGGATAATCCATTACAAGTGATTCATTAACATTACCGCGCACTAATGCAAGGTATGTTTTCTCTGTTGTTTTATCCTGAAACTGCTGACATAACAAGTTTGCAACTTCGCTACTTTTAGCAAAAAGTAGCACTCCAGAGGTTGGCCGGTCTAAGCGGTGAACAGGAAAAACATGACAACCTACAAGATCACGCGTCATTTGCATCGCAAAATACTTTTCTCTTCTTGCTAAGTAAGTGCGATGCACCAGCAAGCCGGCAGGCTTGTGTATAGCAACCAAATGTTCGTCTTCGAATAATATTTGAATTTCGGGTGGATTTTCGAATTCAATGTCGTCTGCAACTACGTCTTGTGTCATTTAATAAACTAATTTTAAGAAGGCAAAATGAAATAAGCGCTATGCTAACGCATGCTAATTCAAAAGTATAAATCAAAATGTTACACTCAAACGATTGAAGTAACTATTACCCTATTGAGAATGAAACAATTACTCGACTTTTTACCCTTAATTATTTTCTTCACTGTCTACAAATTCTTTGACATTTACACAGCCAGTGGCGCCTTAATTGCAGCGACAACATTACAATTGATCATCACTTATATTTTGTATAAGAAAGTAGAAAAAATGCTACTCGTTACTTTCGCCATGGTGACGGTTTTTGGGACGTTGACCCTTGTGTTGCATGATGACAATTTTATTAAGTGGAAAGTAACCTTCATTTATTTATTGTTTGCGGTCGTTTTAGCTGTCAGCCAATTTATGAATAAATCAGTGCTGAAGTCGATGCTTGGAAAGGATATCGAAGCACCTGACTTTGTATGGAAAAAGCTAACTTGGTACTGGGCCGGATTTTTTATATTTTGTGCAATTCTAAATGTCTATATTGCTTTTAACCTATCACTTGATACTTGGGTTAATTTCAAAGTTTTCGGTTTGTCTGCGCTGACAATACTCAATATTATTGCCACAGTTGCTTACTTATATAAATATCTTCCCGAAGAAGATAAAAAAGACTAAACCATTAAATTAATAACTAAATTGGTATTCCTATGTGGTATATGATTTCATCCCAAGATGTTGAAAGCAGCTTGGAAAAACGAAAAACAGTACGTGACCAACATATCGCCCGCTTAAAGCTACTCGCTGACGAAGGACGACTCATGATAGCAGGGCCTCATCCTGCAATCGATTCAGATGAACCAGGTGAAGCAGGTTTTACTGGATCTTTGGTTGTCGCTGAATTTAATTCATTAGAAGATGCTCAAATTTGGGCTGACGCCGATCCTTATATCGCTGCCGGCGTGTATGAAAATGTCATCGTGAAACCTTTTAAGCGAGTATTACCATAATGAAAATAGTTTCTTTTAATATCAACGGATTGAGAGCTAGATTGCATCAGTTACAAGCGTTGATTGACACTCATCAGCCAGATGTAATCGGCCTTCAAGAAACAAAAGTGCACGACGAAGCGTTCCCGTTAGCAGATGTAGAGGCTATGGGGTATAAAGTTCACTTCCATGGTGGCAAAGCTCATTACGGTGTAGCAATGCTTTCAAAAACTGAGCCACTCGAAATTCAAAAAGGCTTCCCTACCGATGAAGAAGATGCACAGCGCAGAATGATCATTGGTAAATTCAAGCAAGAAAATGGCAAAACGTTAACAGTAATCAATGGCTATTTCCCGCAAGGCGAAAATATTGGTCATGAAACAAAATTTCCTGCAAAGCGCAAATTCTACAAAGATTTGATGCAATATTTAAATGAACATCACTCAAAAGATGAAGATATTGCGGTGATCGGGGATATCAATATTTCCCCAATAGATTTAGACATCGGTATTGGTGAAGTTAACGCTAAGCGCTGGTTGAAAACCGGTAAATGTAGCTTCCAACTTGAAGAACGTGAATGGTTACAAACCTTGTTAGACTGGGGCTTTATCGACACATTCCGTAAGTTACACCCAACTCGTGAAGGGCGATACTCATGGTTTGATTATCGTAGTAAAGGCTTCGTAGATAACCGTGGCCTTCGCATTGATGTCATCCTCGCAACGCCATCTCTAGCGGAAAGAGTTTTTGAATCGGATGTGGATTATGAACTACGCGGCATTGAAAAGCCGTCTGATCATGCACCAATTTGGAGTGTATTTGGTTAATGACTATTGGGCTAAATACTATGTATTGAGCCCAATGAATTCGACTAGACTTGAAAGCCTAAGTCTGATCCGCTCCGCCAATAGTGGACACAAAATTAAGCACTGTTTCTAAGTTCATAATTTTCTGGGCTAAGATAGCCTAACGCACTGTGCCTTCTCGTCTTGTTATAGTCAACCTCAATGTATTCAAAAACAGCTTGTCTCATTTCTTTGCGAGTCATAATTGGCTCATATTGAATGGCTTCAACTTTCAGTGAATGGAAGAAGCTTTCGACGCAAGCATTACCCCAACAATTGCCTTTACGACTCATGCTTTGCTGAAGTTGATGGCTCTCAATCAGATTTCTATACTGTTTAGAGCAATACTGACTTCCACGATCACTGTGAACAATGACGCCTTTCGGGCGGCCACACCTAAATAACGCCATTGTCAGCGCATCAGAAACTAAATCTGCTGTCATCGTTTTCTGCATTGACCAGCCAATCACTGAACGTGAATATAAATCGATTACCACGGCTAAGTAGAGCCAACCTTCACTCGTCCACAAATAGGTGATGTCTCCAGCCCACTTTTGATTTGCTGCCGTTGCCGTAAAGTCTTGCTTTAATAAATTTGGAGCAATTGGCATAGAATGCTTGCTGTCGGTTGTGACTTTAAACTTCTTAGCCGCTTTGGCAACTAGCCCTTGTCGTTTCATGCTTGCTGATATCGTTTTTACATTGACCCGTTCACCATTATCTTCCAGTTCTTTTTGGATCCGCCTTGCTCCATCACGTTGCTTGCTTTTATCAAAAGCCTCTTTGACTTGTTTATCGATAATTAAACGCCTCTGTGTACGAGAGCCCGGTTCCTTGTCCGTTTTGCGCCATATGTAATACCCACTTCGTGACACATTTAAAGTAATAGCCATCCGCTGGAGCTTAAATTGATGTTGATGCTCCAGCATAAATTCGAAACGGGCTACTTTTGATTTTTGGCGAAGTAGGTAGCCGCCTTTTTTAAGATGGCTAAATCCTCTTTTTGCTCAGCAAGTTGGCGTTTCAATTTAGCAACTTCTGCTTTCTAATTCGACTTCTCTTTTCGTCATTTTTTCTTTCTTTTGCGATGCGCTACGCCAACCATAAAGCTGGGATTCATAAATGCCGAGTTGTTTTGCTGCGGTGGAAACACCGAATCTTTCTGCTAAAGCTAAGGCTTCTGTTTTAAATTCGGTTGAATATGTTTTGCGGTTCTTTTTTGTTGTTGTCATTGGTCACCTCGATTAGTGATTATACTCACTTAATCTGGTGTCCACTATTTCTGGGGCGCATCAGTTTCAAAATATAAGATTTAATTAACAGCGAGAGACTTTATTTATAAAAGAACAAAAAAAAGTGTATCTATCTAATAAACTTTTTCATCTTGCATATAATATTAATTTATATGCAGTATTTACAATTAGTTAAAATGATAATTATTAATTAAGCTTTTTTAATGATAAGTTTTTTAAAAATAATATCTCATAGCCAATTGCCATTGCTTTTCAATCAATTTTTCAGGTTGATTCACATAAGTTCTGGCAAACCTGTCAGAAGTAACCCAATTAAACTCTGAATGAATAAACAAGCCTTTCTGAAGTTGGTACCGATACGATGCGGTAAATGCATTACCATCCTCGTTATTATTGTCACCCCGGGTTTGATCATTATCTGTAACTGAAAAATCTTCGAATCTCATTGAAATTCGGTGTTCATTCCACGCTTTTGAAAGCAAGATATTGAAACTATGATAATCGTTATTTACCGCATCCTCACCTGTAGGAGCCTTCATTAACGTATCACCTTTCATAAACTGAGCTAATAAATCAATTTTTAAAGGCAAACGCCATTTTACCCCTAAATGATGAAAACGAGTTCGCCAAGAATATTGACCATTTTTAACGACCGAAGTATCAGCATTATTATCGTAATAGCCTACTGTCAACTTACCTTTGCCACGCCAATTCCATTCCCCAGTAAAGTTCGCACCCACTCGAGTGTCTAAATCGAGGAAGGGGTCAGATTCTCTAGCTTGGCCAGATAATGGACCGTCGCTTCGCATCGCTAACAAGTCAGGAATTCTTATGGTCTCATGCCAAAGTGTTTGTCTAGAGCCTGTTGTCCAGCCATGCCAAGAGAGCATTGCACCCGTTGGATCATTATTAACAAAAGCTTCTGCTATTAGTTTAAAGTCATGTTTAGATTGATGAAATTTACCTAGGCGTGACACAGAAAAGCTGGAACCTAAATGTCTCACCTCTTCAGCTAACCAAGAATTAATCGTTGAAAAGCTTAACGTGTATGGAGTTGTCCAGGCTGTTGCATGATTTTCGATAGTAATTGTCGGATATAGAATGCCTGCTTTTGCAGTGATTCTATATCCATTTTCCGAAGGTAAACCTTTGTATTGAATAAAAGCTTCAGTAATACCTAAGCCTTCGTTTGTGCTATCAACATACCCGTTTGCCACAACTTTAGATGAAATATTATCAGTCCAATCAACATGATGGCTCACACCCAACTGAGATAACGAGACATGCGTATCTGAATTAAACCTCAGTTTTCCAAAGCCACCATCAACATAAGATGGTATTGAATCATTGTAAATTGCCCGAGCATCGATTACTCCAGAAAAATCTTGTTCAACGGCAATTGCACTCGTTCCGATTAAAATAAGTCCAAGTATAGACTTCATATTATTTCCGATATTTTTGTTTTTATTTTATGTTTAGTCGCTTCAATTTACGCTTTAACGTAATCAAATCCGCTATTTAAAACCCAGTCGGTCAATTCAAGACTTGGAATTGGGCGTGACAAATAATATCCTTGTGCCATTTCACACTTATGGTCGGCGAGCCAAATTAGTGTGTCCTTGTCTTCTACCCCCTCTGCAACCACAGTTAACTGTAAGTTGTGTGCAAGTTCGAGTGTAGACTTAACAATAATTTGATCTTCTTTATTATTCATCAAGTGCTGAACAAACGAGCGATCAATTTTTACTTCATGTACTGGCAACTCTTTTAACTGCCCTAAAGATGAATACCCTGTACCAAAATCATCAATAGACAGTTTGAGTCCTTTATCACGCCAATGTTTTAACTGCATGATTGCACTATCAATGTCCTCAACAACCGCATCTTCTGTTATTTCGAGCGTCAATGCATCAACAGGCATATTATTATATTCAACAGTATCTAAAAGCCATTGACAGAAATCAGGATCTTTTAAGTTTGCGGCAGAAATATTAACGGCTATGGATAACTCTAAACCCTGACTTTTCCATATGTGATATTGATTAATTGCTTCTTGTAGAACCCAACGGGTTAACGAGTTCATCTGCCCTGTTTTTTCTGCTATTGGAATAAACACATCTGGCGGAATCATACCTTTTTCAGGGTGTTGCCAACGAACAAGCGCTTCAACTTGCTTGACCTTATTAAATTTAAGACACAGCTTAGGCTGATAAAATAAAACTAACTGATCATTTTCGATGGCAGATTTTAATGCATTAACTAATTGGAAACGTTCTAATGAGTGCTGATCTATTTGCTTATCATAGACTTGATAATCTTGTTTATGGCTCTTAGCAAATTGCAATGCTGTATTAGCTTGCTGAATAATATCTTCTAATGTTTTGCCGTTTTTACTGCAACTTAAACCCAGTGTGATTTGTAGGTCTAAATGAAGATCGTGATAACAATAAGAATGAGATACCTGGTTTTGAAGTTTATAAATTTCACTTTGTAACTGTGTTAAGTCAAAGTCTCTGTAGACAATTGCAAATTCATCACCCGATAGGCGACAAACTAAATCGGTGCCTTCAATACTCAGAAGTCGATTACCCACTTCTTTAATAACTTCATCACCCACTACATGACCAAGCGTTAAATTAACATCAGTAAGTCTTCGAATATTAATCAAACATACAACCACATGTTCGTTATTTTTTAGCCACTCTTCCGCTTTACGGTCTAACTCATTACGATTTGACAAGTTAGTTAACGGATCATGAAATGCTTGATGAACGATTTTGTTTTCACGGCTGACAATGGCCGATTGCATCTCATTAAGCTCATGTGCGAGTTGAGCAAGCTCCAGCGTTGAACTCGACTTAACTTTGAAATCATAATTACCTTGAGCAATAAACTTGGCTTGCTCGATTAAGCGCATAATTGGTCGAGTAATACTGCCAGAGATAGCGAAAGCAACGAACATAGATAAAGGCAACATAAGGAGAACTAACCAGAACTGTCGCCACCACTGCTTTTGAAGTGCTTGAAGGACGTCCGCTCTAGGCACATACATATAGGCGTAGAGGTCATTTCGTTGAATTTTTCCTAACGACTGACGCCAAAGTAAGTAATCAGGGTTTTCAGTTCCAGTAGTTAAGAATGAAGATAATGCATTTTTTACATTTTGTTTAATTTCTAGACCTGAATAAGCGAAAATATTCGCTTGCTGTCCTGAAATTGAAAAACCTGTCGAAAGTCCAGTTTGTTGCTGCAAGTCATTTGCTAGAGTTGAATCAATAAGGTAACCAAATCCAATCCACCCAATGACACTACTGCCGCCACTGGTTATTTCAGCAAACCTTAATTGATAAACATTCCCGTCTAGTTCGTATAATTGGCTTAAATTAGCCATGTTATCTGCTAATAAATATCTGAATGTTTGACCTTGTTCAGGGCCTTTCACAGGACGAAGTTTACCTTTGTTATTTTCTTTTAATAACAACTGACCTATCACTTTACCTTCTTTAGATACAGCAATGGCCATATTCGCATTAATGCGTTTACGATGATTATTTAGTGCCAAAAGAAAGCTTTTAGTATCACCATCGATAAAAATCTCTTTTAGTCCAAAGTCTTTTGCGGCTGTCTCAGCAAAAACATTTAAATAATAACTTCGAGTTTCGAATTCAGAACGAAAGACTTTTTCTGCGACAGCCATTCGGTTGGCTAACTGTTGCTGCTCAAGTTTTTCGTATGAATAATATGCCATCCAAAATGAAAACGCCTGCACGGTAATGAGCAGTAAAACAAAAAAAGCAAAAATGCGGGTTTGCAGACGATTCATAAATTGCAACATCAATAATCTTCCAAGAATTCAAACTCATCGAGCGTAGACTGTTCTGGAATCGGAGACATATCAGCGTTAACTTGTATTACTTTCTTCTCTGATATAGGCCAATTGATCACTAAAGACTCTTTATTACCTTTAGCTTCCAGTTGGGGATGCCAAATATTGAGCTCGTACTTGCCTGCAGGTAAATCAACAAAACTTATCGTACCGTTTTCATCAGTTAAACCATAAAAAGGCGTATCGACAACAAGGATATGTCCGCTCATCCAGTCGTGGACATTGCAGCCCATTGCGACATGACCTGTTTCATTAAAGGTAATATCGCTTTTGGTTTTTTCAGCTCTCAATTTAAAAGAAAATCGTTTTGGACCAACAGCAGAATATATATGGTGAGTGATATCGTCTTCATTCAAAAACTTTGGTGAAGTACCTTTTTCGATTACGGTAATATAAGGCGAGAACTTTTTACCTTTTTGCAGAACGTCGTTCTGCTTTGAGTTGTCAGAATATGAACTGACATCAGCAGAGAATTGAGGTTGTAAATATACTGCGATTCCTTTAACAGCTTTGCCTTGATTATTCTTAACAACAAAACTATTCGCTAAGGTACTACCAGAAACTATGACCATACTGACAAGCCATAAGCTTTTAAAAAACTTCATTAAATCCTACCCTTCAACATTATCGTAAACTTATTTACTTCTAATTTACAATTAACAGAAAGGTCCATCTGAATAATAATTTCACTGATTATACATAAAAATATTATCAGAACTTCTTATTTAACGGTTTTACATGCTGTGTGTTGATTAAACCGTCAAGTAATTACGTTTACTTTGATGTAGATTTACTTTTACGCTTATAAAAACGCTTTTTCTTAACTAGGTTCGACGGTAAACCTTGAAGTGCGGTCGGTAATTGACTGGATGCTTGCTCAATCAAGAACTGTAAGTTAGTTTGCAAAGGTGTCATAAATGACTGATAGCGAATTTCCTTACGGCTAATCGCATCAAGTTTAGACTCCCAAAGCGCTGTCATATCTGGTGTGGTAGCCGTTTCAGGCAAGCTATTAATGAGTCCTCGTCCTGCAGGTGTCGACGTAATCGTTTTCCCTTTTCGCTGTAAAAAGTTTCTTTTAAACAACAATTCAATAATACCAGCCCTTGTAGCTTCAGTTCCCAACCCATCGGTGTCTTTAAGTATTTTTTTTATTTCGGAATCTTTCACATAACGATTGATTCCAGTCATCGCCGATAATAATGTTGCATCAGTAAAAGACTTAGGTGGCTGCGTTTGTTTTTCTATGAGCTCACCTGTATTGCAATATAAATCCTGTCCTTTGACTAAGTCAGGTAAGCAACGCTGCAACTCATCTTCTTTATCATCATTGTGATTTGATTTACTGCTTTTAAACAACGCTTTCCAACCTTGCGATTTATCTTGCTTGGCTTTGGCGATGAAAAGGCCATTTTGAATAATGACTTCTACTATGGTTTCTAGATAAATGTAAGCAGGATAAAACTGAGCTAAATATTGTCTCGCAACGTGTAAATACACTTGCTTCTCTCGTTGGGACAGTGCTGACAAATTAGGTGTTTTTTCTGTCGGTACAATAGCATGATGCGCATCGACTTTACTGTCATTCCAAACTTTTGATTTTAATTTCGAATTAGGCGCAGCAACGCTTTCTAATAGCTCATTGGCACCACTTAAAATTGCAGACAATATTTGAGGTGCAAGTTTATGTTGCTCTTTTGGTAAATAGCGGCTGTCGGATCTTGGGTAAGTAATTAACTTATGTTTCTCATATAAACTTTGACAGGTTGATAACACATCCTGAGCACTCATCCCATAACGCTTAGAGCAATCAATCTGCAATGACGATAAGTTATACAGTAATGGAGGTGCTTGCTTCTTTTCTTTACTACTAACGTTATCGACTCGAGCCTCTTGCTCTGAAATTTTAGACACTACATTCTGAGCAAGTTTTTTTGAAAGTACCCGCCCTTCCTCATCCTGATATGGTGCACAAGCTTCACTTGGTTTCCATTTCGCAGTGAACGTTTCATTGGTGTCAGTTTGAAGGTGTGCTAAAACCTCATAAAATGGTTTTGATTGAAAGTTTTCAATTTCTTCATCCCTTCTTACAACTAACCCTAACAGCGGTGTCTGCACTCTACCCACAGATAACACACCGTTATAACCCACTTTTTTTCCTTGAATAGTATAAGCACGTGTCATGTTCATACCAAACAACCAATCGGCCCGACTTCTCGCAAGTGCGGACGTTGCCAGTGGAACAAACTCTTGATTTGGGCGTAACTTACTCAGTGCACGCTTTACCGCTGAGGGATTTAAATCACTGATCAATAACCTTTGCGTATTCTTTATTTTAGTTTGGCTTACTTTGAGATAAGAAATTACTTCATCGACTAACAATTGGCCTTCACGGTCAGGATCACCTGCGTTAATAATTCGACTCGCTTGCTTAACAAGCTTTCTTAACACTGTTAATTGTTTTCGAGTTTTAGGCTTGGGTTTTAATTGCCATGTATCAGGAATGATAGGTAAATGTTCAAGCTTCCAAGACTTATACTTTTCATCATAAGCATCCGGTTCGGCTTGTTCAAGCAAGTGGCCTATACACCAAGAAACGCAATCACCATTTCCAACCTCAATGTATCCATCGTGTTTTTTATGAGGTTTCGGAAGTACATCGGCGATGGCTCTCCCTAAACTTGGTTTCTCAGCTATGTATAGGTTCATGAATAAAGATACTGGATAAAATTACAGTAACTTTACATTTAAGTTAAACGAACTTCAACTTGATTAATTACAAAATTCTTTGTGTAAAGCACCGATTAAACGAGCCATTTCATCACTAGCAAGTGAGTAATAGATAGATTGTGATTCTCTGCGTGTTTGTACTAATCCATCTTGTCTCAATTTTGCAAGATGTTGAGATAATGCCGACTGGCTAAGATCTACGAGTTCATTAAGTTCATTTACGGCCAATTCGCCTTGACACAGATGACACAGAATTAACAAACGATTCTCATTGCTGATTGCCTTTAAAAGCCCAACGACATGACGTGCTTTTTCACGTAATTGACTTATATTGATATCTGGTTGTCCAGACATACTATCCCCCTATTTTATTGTTACTGGCATTGTTAAATGCCATGCATCCCTTTGTCAATTGTATTCCAGTATTTCACTGCGCCCCTTGAATATTAGAATGGACTAATATACATTATATAAGCATAATCTAATATTAAAAAAATGACATGATTGAATCACTCTCTCGCTTTGCATTAAATCGACCGAAAACGGTCTATTCTTTACTGTTTTTAATAGTATTTGTTTGTTTGGCTATGTTTCCAAAAATCACAATCGATACTGATCCAGAAAACATGTTACCCGCATCTGATATGGACAGAGCATTTCATAACCAAGTAAAAAGTGACTTCAACATGTATGACATGTTGATTATTGGAGCAATAAATCACTCAAAACAGGGAATATACAATTCACAATCATTATCAGATCTTGAACAATTATCAAAGAAAATCATGTCATTGGAACACGTAATTCCGCAGGAGTTACTCTCGTTAAATACCGTCGACAATATTACTCAAGCTAAGCACGGCGGTATCAGCTTTCAATGGCTTATGAAAAATGCGCCCGCTACTGAAAAGCAATCCATAAAGATAAAAACAGCCGTTATACGTTTACCATTACTTGCAAATACGCTTGTTTCAGATGACGGCAAAGCCGCAGCAATCTACGTTGCTATTGACTCAAAACAGCACAGTTATCAAGTTGCTGAGAATATTAGAAAATTAATCAATGACATCCAATCAAATGACGATTATCACATTACTGGTTTACCGGTAGCTGAAGATCAATTTGGCTCAGAAATGTTCGTTCAAATGGGAATTGCAGCACCTATGGCGGGTCTAGCCATTTTCATACTGCTCCTTTGGTTTTTCAGAAGCATAAAACTCGTCGTAGGTTCGATGATTGTTGCCATGGCAACGGTGATCATCACCATGGGTTTACTGATTGGGATGGGATTTACTGTTCATATTATGTCATCCATGATTGCGATTTTTTTAATGCCAATCGCCGTTGTTGACTCTACTCATATTCTTTCTGAATTTGCCGATGAATATCGTGATGGCAAAGATCCAAAAGCAGTGATCCAGCATGTTGTTTCAAAGCTATTCAAACCCATGCTTTACACCTCACTGACTTCCGCAGTCGGTTTTTTATCATTGATGCTGACGCCCATTCCACCCGTTAAAGTATTCGGTGGCTTTATCGCTTTTGGTATTTTGTTAGCCTTCATCATCACCATTGTATTTATTCCCGCTTACATCAGCCGGATGTCACCTACAGCGTTAGGTAAGCTCCAAAACTCGATGAAGAAACAAGAAGCAGCAAAACTGCACACATTACTGCCTAAATTGGGCCTCTTTGCTATTAGGAATAGAATTTACATACTGTTTGGATTCAGCGCTCTGTTTCTTATCAGTGTGGTTGGGATCAGCAAAATCCAAGTGAACGACAACCCTATCAATTGGTTCAAAACATCCCACGAGATCAAAGTAGCAGATAAAGCATTAAACCAGCATTTTGGCGGTACTTATGATGCTTGGCTTGTACTCGAAAGTGATAAAAAAAATCATACCGCAACAGAAAAATTATTAACATCTCTTGAACAAAGCAAGCTGATTAATGCTTCAGACTTGGAAACCATTAACAACTCAATTAACCAAGTTTCTCAAACCATTACCATACTTGACGACAAACTGTTTAATTCAGATGTTCAGCAAGCACCCGTTATTGAATCTTACATCACCAAACTCGAATCGCTTGAGCAAGACAGCAAAGCATTTTTAAAGCCTGATATTTTATTGTGGATGCAAGAATTGCAATTCGAACTCATAAAATCTGGCTTAATTGGTAAAGTTAACGGCTTACCAGACATTATAAAAACCGTGAATCGTGAGCTTAATGGTGGCACTAATGTAACGTTCAAACTACCAAACAGTAGCGATGCCGTTGCACAAACACTTTTGCAATATCAATCATCCCACAGGCCTCAAGATTTGTGGCACTTCGTGACTCCTGACTACCACTCTAGTTTGATGTGGCTGCAATTAACCAGTGGCGAAAATCAACACATGTCTCGAGTCATGGATTTTGTTGAGCACTACGTTGCGCTCCACCCACTTCCAGACGACTTGAAGTTTGGCTGGGCAGGAAAAACCTACCTTAATGTTGTTTGGCAAAAAGCGATGGTCAACGGCATGTTAGAAAGCCTTGTATCTGCTTTTGTCATTGTTTTCTTAATGATGGTGATTCTATTTCGCTCTGTTAAATACGGCCTATTAGCTATGTTGCCACTCACGCTCACCATCACCTGTATTTATGGATTAATTGGTTGGGTTGGCAAAGATTATGACATGCCAATCGCAGTATTGTCGGCACTCACGCTAGGTTTGTCCGTTGATTTTGCCATCCATTTCCTCGAACGATTCAGAGAAAACCTAAAACAGCATGGTAATGTAACGGCCACTTTAAAAGTGATGTTCCAAGAACCAGCAAGAGCTATATCTCGTAATACCATCGTTATCGCAGTCGGCTTTATGCCACTGCTTGCTGCACCATTAATCCCATACATCACCGTTGGCTTTTTCCTCGCCAGCATTATGGCGTTATCGGGAATCGTTACCCTGCTCTTACTCCCTTCTATTCTATCTTTTAAAAGGAATGAAGCATGAACATCCAAACCATAATTTTTTCATTATTCACTTTGTTACCTACACATCAAATTCATGCTGAAACCTTAAGCGCACAGCACATTATGGATAATGCGAATTTAAGCTATTACTACGTCGGTGATGATGGCCGTGCTGAAGCACGAATGAAAATCATCGACAAACAAGGCCGTACTCAATTACGACAATTTACCATTTTAAGAAAAGACGTCGCAGATGGTGGTGATCAAGATATGCTCGTGCATTTATCTCGCCCTAGTGACGTTAAAAACACCGTTTTCAGAGTCGTCAGACATCCACAAGCACAGGACGATCGCTGGCTTTACTTGCCCGGGCTAGATTTGATCAAGCGGATATCTTCAGGAGATAAACGCACCTCGTTTGTCGGCTCTGACTTTTTTTATGAAGACATTTCAGGAAGAAGTCCAACGTTAGATTCACATCAACTCATCGAAAAAATGGAAAATAAGTATCACTTAAAAAGTATTCCGAAACATCCAGACAACGTCGAATTTAACCATTATGAGTCATGGATAGATTCAACCACATTTTTACCTATTAAAGTCACCTACTTTGATCAAAACAACAGTCCAATGCGCGAATTAACGGCATTAAAAACCAAAGTAATACAAGGCCATCCCGTCATCACCAGTGCGCAAGTTAAAAACTATTATTCAGGCAATAAAACCATCATGCAAATTAGAGGCGTTAAGTTTGATCTCGGGCTACCAAGTAATATTTTTTCTGAAAAAAGTTTGCGTACCCCACCTTTCAAATGGTTAAGGAAAAAGTAAGAGGTTTAGCATGAATTACGTTGTAAAGCCCTACTGGCTTTGGTTGTTACTCTTCATTCCATTCATAGGTCTTGCTAAAGGCTCTTTAGAAACGGAGCAAAATATTTTTTCTGAAAGTTTGTCTGACGATTGGGATGATGACTGGCAAGATGAAGAGGATGAATCAAACTTAAATTATTTTGGTTTTGTTGAGGGAGCTTATGGTCGCAGACTACAAAATAATACCGTTATACATTCGACTTCCACACTTAATGAAATTCGAAGTCGATTAGAGTTGAACTACCAACTCACTGATTTAAATTTTAACGTGAGTGGTGATCTCCTAGACGACAATATTATCGGCGAAACAAAAGTTCAATTAAGAACCGCTTTTATCGACTACAACTTAGGCAATAGTTTAAATATTAAAGCTGGGCGCCAAATTTTGACTTGGGGTACGGGTGATTACTTATTTTTAAATGACTTATTCCCAAAAGATTGGCAATCATTTTTTTCCGGTAGAGCGGACGAATATTTAAAAGCGCCCTCAGACAGCATTAAGACAAGTTGGTATTCAAACAACTCCAGCATCCAACTGGTTTGGACACCCCGTTTTGAGGCTGATAACTCGATAAATGGTGAACGTTTCTCGTACTTTTCCCCGATAACGAATCAACACTTAGGCTCACTCCCTGAATCAGAAAAACAATCCAGTGATACGTGGTCAATTAAGCTTGCTACTTCTGCAAATAGCATTGACTACGCACTCTATGTACACAAAGGTTTTTGGACTACACCTGTTGGATTAACACCAGATTTTAAACCTTATTACCCTAAATTGAATGTCTATGGAGCCAGCATACAAACACCAGCTTCATCGGGTTTGTTTAATGCTGAAGTTGCTTGGTATAACAGCGTTGAAGACTCAAATGGCAGCGATCCATTCGTGCCTAACTCTCAATTCAGAGCTTTGATTGGTTATGAACGAGAGATCATTGCTAACGTCACATTCTCGGCTCAATACTACTTGGAACATACAAAAAACCATCAACACTCATTGGAAAACTCTCTTGCATCAGAATTTGAACCAGACCAAAACCGGCAAGTAGCCACTTTGCGATTACGCTTGCTAACGCTACAAAACAAACTCAACCTGAGCCTGTTTAGTTTTTGGTCACCAACGGATAGAGATGCTTATTTTAAACCGAGCCTATCCTACAGATACAGTGATGATTGGTCATTTTCAGCAGGGTTAAATGTATTTACTGGTTCTGCTCAAAGCAGTTTTTTTGGGCAACATCGAGACAACTCAAATGCTTGGCTGAGAGTGAGATACAGCTACTGAACAAAAACATTACTAACGCTATAAAAATCATAAGGAAACTAAAATGAGTATCGAACGTGCAATCTTTATTTTCGCTGGCAGCATGGTGTTACTGTCACTCGCCTTAACTTACTTTGTAAGCCCACATTTCGTTTGGTTAACCATTTTCGTTGGTGCAAACTTATTTCAGTTTGGGGTTACCAAATTTTGCCCAATGGCAATTTTACTGAAGAAATTTGGAATGAAACCCGAATGTAGCATTTAACTAATTACAAACTCATGGAGCAACAGCTCCATGAGTGAGTTAGTACCATATAGTAGATATCAATATGGACTCATTGAAAGTTCGCATTAAATGCAACGTACTCTATTTGCTGTAATTTGATTTTTCATCTTGAGGTGGTGTCAACCACTGAACGTGGATACTAGCTGCACCTTGAACAGTATTTCCATTCGTATCCACGGTTCGCCTAATTTCCTGATCGTCCTGTAAACTAATAGAAAACTTTAATGTATCAGATATTCTCAGTGGTTTATCACCGAAGTTTTGGTCTAAATATCCACAATCCGCATCATAGGCATTAAAGCTATTACCCTTAGGTGGATTATGGAAAATTTTACAGGGCGCTTTTTTATCAAAAGGATATTTTGTTCCAGTGATTATTGATGGGGTGACTGCACTTTTATTAGGCATTACTAACGCAAGTTGAAACTGGTTTAAATAGGCGTTTTTATAAATTAGCGGCACATTTTGAAAGGCATATTCGAAATAAATTGTGTCATCTGGGTAGCTCTTGTTATGAGCAAGGTCATTAACGTTGTCATTTTTTACTAGCGTGATATCACACAGATCCTTACCTAATTCGAGTTGAAACGGGTCATTCTTCGTGCCAGATCCATTTATAAACGGTAATCCACCTTTTCCTGAACCTTTTATTCCTTGAGCACATGTATCTGCCAATGCTTGAAACTGAACTGTTGCGAGTAGAACGCCAAAACACATTAAAAGTTTAACTTTCATAACCATCACCCTATTTTGAAATATCTAATTTAAAAGTGCACAACCATCTTGATAAAAGACTAGTCGAATTCACTCTAATTGTATGTTAATGAACATTTCCTGAATAAATGAGCTATATAAATAGAAGTGCATAAATAAACTCGAGGGTTATTTTCATGTCTATAGCGACTAAGTATTCACTTCCTATTTTTTGCAGTTTCCTGTTATTACTTCCAACAATATTGACTGCTAATGAGCAGTCTAAACCAGTAAAAATATTAAATGAGTACCGAACACCTGAGGATATGGCACGGGATAAATATCGCCATCCTGCTGAAACCCTCACTTTCTTTGGACTTAAGCCTACTCATACAGTAGTAGAAATTTGGCCCGACAGTGGATGGTATACGCAAGTCATTGCACCAGTATTAAGATCTCAAGGGCAGTACATCGCAGCTCAATATCCAGCTAATTCAATGAGTAGATATCACTCTAGAGCCCAAGCAAAATTTAAGAACAAGTTTACCAATAAATTCCGCCGCTATGGACGGATTGTAGTTTCACAGTTTGAGCCTCCTCATTACGTTCACCTTGCTCCACAAAAAGCAGCTGATGTTGTTCTCACTTTTAGAAATATCCACAACTGGATGAGCAGTAACCAACAACATAATGTATTTAAAGCTGCATTTGCAGCTTTAAAGCCTGGCGGTGTTCTAGGAATCGTTGAACATCGAGCAGAGCCCGGGATCAGCTTTTCTAGAATGATCGATACAGGCTATGTTTCTGAGGCGTATGTGAAAAAATTAGCAATGGCAGCAGGGTTTGATTTTGTCTCGAGCAGTGAAATTAATGCAAACCCTAAAGATACTAAGAATTATATTAATGGTGTTTGGGCACTACCACCAACCCTCATCAATGGCGATAGGAGTAAGGCTAAATACCTAAAAATTGGTGAAAGTGACAGAATGACACTTAAATTTGTGAAGCCTGAGTAATCGGGTTTCACTTACAACTTGATACAAGTTTTTATCGATCCGTAAGTGTTTTTGCGTTATAAAAAAGAACAATACGTCCAAGAAACTGAGAAATCTATAAATGAAAACAAAAACATCCCTACTTTATGGTGCTGTTGTTTGTATGGCTTTAGGTTCAACTGCTGCTCTTGCTCATGACTCCCATAATGAACATGCAAAAGTAAAGCCTGAAATTCCAACTTCCTTACAATATAACTTTGAATACCGAATGGCAAAAGAGAAAGCTCGCGATGCATTTCGTCACCCTAAGCAAACTCTCAAGTTCTTTGGTGTGAAGCCCACTGACACAGTAGTTGAAATTTGGCCAGGAGGCGGTTGGTATACACAAATTCTTGCTCCAGCTCTGGAAGGAAATGGTCAATATGTTGCAGCCCATTGGCCAAAAGACTCAAGTGTCGGATTCTTTACTAAATATCGAGCAAAATTTGATGTTAAGTTCACTGACCATCCAGAGCGCTATGGAGACATCAGTGTTACAAGCTTTGAGCCACCAAAAAATACTACATTAGCTCCAAGTGAAAGTGCAGATGTGGTTTTAACGTTCCGTAATGTTCATAACTGGATGAGTAAAAATTACGAACAAACTGTATTTGACTCAGCATTTAAGGCATTGAAGCCAGGAGGTGTTTTAGGTGTTGTTGAACACAGAGCGAAGCCAGGAACAAAGCGATTGGCTATGATAGAGTCAGGGTATGTTACTGAAGATTATGTAAAGCAATTAGCTCAAAACGCAGGATTTGAATTTGCTGGCGCAAGTGAAATTAATGCAAACCCTAAAGACATTAAAAATTACCCTGCTGGAGTTTGGACACTACCTCCAACCTTAAGATTAAAAGAACAAAATAAAGCGAAGTATTTGAATATTGGTGAGAGTGATAGAATGACACTCAAGTTTGTAAAACCTTCAAAATAACTACTATGGCTACAATGATTAATTGTTCATTGTAGCCACTTATCTACATTAAATACGACAAGATGGTTTATCTGAGGCTTTTGCTTTAATCGCAATTGCATTTGCCATATGTTTATTTAAGTCCGAAATTCGAGTTTGTGGTGCAGGATGAGTAGAGAGTAACTCAAAAGGTTTTTCTCCATTACTGGCTTTTTGCATATTCTTCCATAACTCAACCGATTGCTTAGGATTAAAACCAGCTTTGGCCATTAGTTCTAAGCCAATTTGATCAGCCTCTGTCTCTTGAATTCGACTGAACGGTAAAGTAACTGCTACTTGAGAGCCTACGCCTAACGCCGACATGATAACTTTACTTTGTTTCACATCCTGACTTTTTAAAGCTGTATCGGCAACTTGTAATCCAACACCTACAAGAGCACTGTTCGACATACGTTCGTTACCATGCTCTGCAATTACGTGCCCTACTTCATGACCAATTACAGCTGCTAATTGATCTTGGTTTTTAGCAACGTTTAACAACCCAGTGTAGACGCCTATTTTTCCGCCTGGTAAAGCAAAAGCGTTAACTTGTTTGCTATCAAAAACAATTACTTCCCATTTGCCACTAAACACTTTCTTTGGTACATGCTTGGTAATCGCTGTTGAAACACATTGCACATAACGATTATATTCCCTACTTGTAGATACTTTTTGCTTTTCTTTAATTTGAGTAAAAGCAAGTGCACCTTGTTGCGAAATTTGTGAATTTGAATAGAGTTTTAACTGCGAGCGACCTGTCGGGGATGTTGAGCAACCCGCAATAAAAAAACAGCAAGTGAATACACTCGCCAGTATTGAATAACCTTTTTTCATGAATATAAATTCCATTTTATGAGATGCACTGATTTTAACTAAACACATACTTACAAAACAATAAGCAATCACACTTTAATCGTTAATTTTTTCAATACAAAAAAAGAGGCCATTTGGCCTCTTCTTTATTTACTCAGCTTAAAGCTTACTTCTTCGTCCAACGATCCATCCAGCCTAGAACACTGCCATACCACTGTTCTAGGTTATTTTGATTTAGAATCCAATGATTCTCATCTGGGAAAATTAATAACTCTGACGGAATGTTATTACGTTGTAAGAAGCTAAACGCAGCCAGACCTTGTCCATAAGGAACTCGGAAATCTTTCTCGCCATGAATCACGAGCATTGGCGTTTTCCAGTTCTCAACGTAATTAACTGGATTAAACTTTTCGTATAACGCTTTATTATCTTTGTATTGACCACCAAACTCGTGCTCAGGGAACCAAAGTTCTTCAGTTACATAATACATTGAGCGCATATCAAATAAACCTGCATGGTTTACAAGACATTTAAAGCCATCGCTCCATTTACCTTCAATCCAGTTCATCATGTAGCCACCGTATGAACCACCTAATGCACAAGCGTTTTTAGTATCTAACCATTCTTGTTGCTGACCAACCGCTGCTAGGCCTTTTTGAAGATCTTCAAGTGGCTTACCGCCCCAATCTTTAGTGATTGAATCCGTAAATTTTTGACCATAGCCCGTTGAACCATGGAAGTCGACCATCACTACACCATAGCCAGCTCCAGCCCAAAGTTGTGCATTCCAACGGCCACTAAAACCGTTGCCAAACGACCCTTGCGGACCACCGTGAACTAAAAAAGCAACAGGATACTTTTTACCTTCTTCATAATTAGCGGGCTTAATCCAATAACCATAAACGTCTTCGTTGTTCCAGCCTTTAAAAGTAAATTGCTCATATTCACCAAATTTGATGTCTTTAAGCTTTTCTTCGTTAACATGAGTAAGCTGTTTTATGCCTTCTCCGTTTAGATTAATGCTGTATAAATCCCCCGGCTCATCAAGGCTCTTGTGAGAAAAGATTGCTTTACCATTTTCTACCGCAACAAAACTATTGTAGCCTTTGTTGTAGATTGGACGTACATCACCAAACTGAGTATTCACTTCAAATAATGTAACTTGACCAACATCTTGCGCTGTTACGTATAGAGTTTGATTATCATCACCAAACATAATTGAACTTGGGCTGCGATTCCATAGTGGTGCAACTTCTTTAGTTTGTCCTGTTACTGTATCGCGCAACATAATACGAAAACGATCCGCTTCAGCTCCCGCACGAGTCATCGCAAAATACGCCATATAACGGCCATCAGATGAGAATACTGGATGTGAATCCCACGCTTTATTTTCTGGAGTAAGGTTTGTCGTTTCTCCGCCCGTTACCGATACTTGCCATAAATCGTAGTTTGTTGTCCAAGATTGCTCTTTACTTGGCGCTTTTGCACTGTATACGATTGACTTGCCATCTGGAGTGAAAGTAACTTCTTCCATACCTGAAAACGGCTTTGGTGGCGTTTCAGTATCTAAGCCTTGAGTAACATCTGTGATTTTTCCTAACTTGTTACCATCGATAGATGCAACAAAGATATGATTACGAGCGTGATCTTCCCAAGTGTCCCAGTGACGAACCATTAACTGAGTATAAGTACGGCCCGTTGTCTTTTTATTCGCTTCTTTATCAAATTTATCTTTTGAACATTTTAGTGTTTCACACTGAGGAAATACACGAATGCTCATAGCCACTTGAGCTGTATCATTAGATAATTTGTAATCATCGATACCTAGGCTTAAATCAGAAACTTGTTTCGCTTCCCCCCCCGTTAGAGGTAGGTTGTAAAGCTGAGTAGAGCCGTTGCGAGCGGCAAGGAAATAAATCGACTTACCATCAGCTGCAAACTGAACTGAGTGCTCAGTGCCTTTATCGTGAGTTAACTGAAATGGCTTTGCTTCAGTATCATTTAGGTTTAATGAATATAAATTTGATGACGTTGTACCATCTTGGAAACGGTGCTTAACGGCATAAATTGCTTTACTTCCGTCCGGAGAAACCGCTGCACTGTGCAACTTATTAAGATGTGTAAGATCACTGACATTGAAAGGATGCGAATTATTGTTTGTTTCAGCGTACACAGGTGCACTTACACCTAAAGCTAAGGCAATTGCAGCGCTTGTTATTGTTAGTTTTTTCATGATTTGTGCTTATTAAAAGTTGAATAGATGTATATAAAGTTGGTTAGAACAATATCGAAACAAAAACGCTCAAGCAAGAAACTTGAGCGTTTTGTTAAAAATTGCTTATTTAACCTGCATTAGCAATCTTGATTTTCCATTCTGCTGGGCCAGTTTCATGTGCATTAACACCATTTGAATCAACCGCTACAGTTACTGGCATGTCTTTAACATCAAACTCGTAAATGGCTTCCATCCCTAAGTCTTCAAATGCGACCACACGAGATTTTTTAATTGCTTTTGACACCAAATATGCTGCGCCACCCACAGCCATAAGATAAACAGCTTTATGTTTCTTAATTGAATCAACCGTAGCTGGACCACGCTCAGACTTACCAATCATGCCCATAATGCCTGTTTTCTCAAGCATTAGGTCAGTGAATTTATCCATACGAGTGGCTGTTGTTGGACCTGCTGGGCCGACTACTTCATCACGAACTGGATCAACGGGACCAACGTAATAGATAAATTTGCCGTTGAAGTCTACGCCCTCAGGTAAACCTTCACCTGATTCTATTAGACCTTGAATGCGCTTGTGTGCCGCATCACGACCTGTAAGCATCTTTCCATTTAAAAGTAAGGTATCACCACTTTTCCACGTTTCAATTTCTTCTTGAGTGATTGAATCAAGATTTACGCGTTTTACATCTGAACCAGCTTCACGTGTAATTTCAGGCCAATCTTCTAATGTTGGTGCCGCTAACTCAGCAGGGCCTGTTCCATCTAAGTGGAAGTGTACGTGACGTGTCGCTGCACAGTTAGGAATCATCACAACAGGCTTCGATGCTGCGTGAGTGGGTGCAGTTTTAACTTTCACATCTAGAACAGTCGTTAAACCGCCCAGACCTTGAGCACCAATACCTAAGTCATTTGAACGCTTGAAAATATCTAAACGCAATTCTTCTTCTGTATTTTGAGCACCACGCTTCATTAGCTCATGGATATCAACACTTTCCATTAAAGCTTCTTTCGCCATTACCGCTGCTTTTTCAGCGGTACCGCCAATACCAATACCTAACATACCTGGAGGACACCAGCCTGCTCCCATGGTAGGTAATGTTTTCTCAACCCAAGCAGCAACATCATCAGATGGGTTCAACATTGCCATCTTAGATTTATTTTCAGAGCCACCACCTTTTGCAGCAACCGCTACTTCAATGTGATCACCTGGCACCATTTCAAGATGGACCACTGAAGGTGTGTTATCTCGAGTGTTCTTACGAGCACCAGCTGGGTCAGCCACAATCGATGCACGCAATGGGTTGTCTGGGTTGGTATATGCACGGCGCACACCTTCATCTACCATTTGCTGTACTGTCATATCCGTTTTATCAAAACGAACATTCATACCAATCTTTACAAAGCTCGTCACAATACCTGTATCTTGGCACAAAGGACGCTTGCCTTCTGCAGACATGCGAGAGTTAATCAGAATTTGAGCAATCGCATCTTTAGCCGCTGCACTTTCTTCACGCTCGTAGGCTTCAGACATTGCATCTACAAAATCTTTAGGGTGGTAATAAGAAATATATTGCAGGGCATCTGCGACGCTTTCGATAAAGTCAGCTTGCTTGATTACTGTTTGACCAGCATCTTGAGTGTTTGATGTCATATTAAACGCGCTCCAGTGCATTCATGTTTTCTACCAATGCAGATATTGGCATTTTTATTATAGGATCATTTGTGATGATGTTTTTTATGATACTATTTTCCGAATGTTTGAGCTATATCACAGGGTCTAATTAATGGTTACACGGAAGTCAAAATGCCTTTCTGTTCGACAAATTGACATCACTTTAACCACAGAAGCCGTTTTTTCACATTTTGCAGATAAACCATGGGCGGTATTATTGGACTCTGCGAATGCCAATCATCCAGATGCTAGGTACGACATCATCAGCTTTGATCCTGTTGCTACATTAGTTACGCAAAATCAACACTCGCATTTTGAAGTGCTCAATCCACAGGTTTGTTGTGATTTACAGAATAAAACAACGACAAGCAATCCGTTTGATGTTCTAAATAAATATCAACAAGCGATTTTTTCTGACAAACTGGAATGTTCACTGCCTTTTTCAGGTGGTGTATTGGGCAGTTTTAATTACGATTTAGGCCGAAGAGTCGAAAAACTACCTGAACTTGCTGAAAATGATTTATCACTCAATGAGATGAATATTGGTTTTTATGATTGGGCATTAGTTTACGATTACCATAACCAAACTTGGAGTCTCGTCTGCTATTCAGATGACGAATCGTACATTGATGCTAAGCAAGCATTGATCTATGAAACTCTTAGCGGTTCGAGAAAAGTTCAACAAGAATTTAAATTATCTGGAAAATGGCAAGCACAGATAACAAAAACAGAGTACGCCAATAAGTTTAATAAAGTGCATTCATATTTGTTAAGTGGTGATTGCTATCAAATCAATCTAACTCAGCGGTTTTCAGCAAATTACTCTGGTAACGAATGGCAGGCATATTTGAAACTTCGTCACCAAAACCAAGCCCCTTTTTCTGCATATATACGCTTACCTCAGCATACCATTTTGTCTATTTCACCAGAACGTTTTTTGCAACTTGATAACGGAAAAGTTGAAACTAAACCCATCAAAGGTACTTTACCAAGAAGCTCTGATTCTGTTGAGGATCAGCGTGCTGCGGTTCAACTGCAAAACTCAGTAAAAGATAGAGCTGAAAATCTCATGATTACTGACTTATTACGTAACGACCTCGGTCGAGTTGCCAAAGCTGGTACCGTAAAAGTACCCAACCTATTCGACATCGAAAGTTTTCCTGCAGTACATCACCTTGTAAGCACCATCACTGCGGATTTAAAAGATGGTTTGAGCGCAACCGATTTATTAAATGCGACCTTTCCTGGAGGTTCTATTACTGGTGCTCCCAAAATTCGTGCAATGGAAATTATTGAAGAACTTGAGCCAAGCAGGCGCAGTATTTATTGTGGTTCGATTGGATACATCAGTCAAGATGGTAAAATGGATACGAGCATTACCATTAGAACATTGGTTACAGAGAACAACAAAATCTATTGCTGGGCTGGTGGCGGTATTGTTGCAGACTCCAACATCGATGCTGAGTATCAAGAAACTTATGATAAGGTGAGTAAAATCCTCCCTATCTTAGAAAGTTAAAATAAAAAGATGAACAAACAGGAATTCATAAAACGATTAATGCTCAGCCCTCAGCCTGAAAATGCGGATCGTTTTTGTATTCCTGATAGCGTCGCTAAACATAAAAAGTATCGAGAATCTGCTGTTCTTATTCCTGCACACGAAATTAATGGTGAAGTTCACCTTCTTCTAACTCAACGCCCTTTCCACTTAAAACATCACCCAGGACAAGTTTGCTTCCCTGGTGGAAAAGTCATTGATGAGGATCAGAGTATTATTAGAACAGCTTTGCGAGAAACTGAAGAAGAAATAGGTTTAGATTCAGACAACATTGAAATCCTTGGTGTTCTACCAACTCAGCATACTTACACTGGATTTAGAGTTTACCCCATCATCGCCTTTATTAATGACTTATCGAACTTAACACTTGATGATAATGAAGTAAGCCGCTGTTTTCATATTCCGATCACTGAATTCTTTAAATTTGAAAATCGTTCTGAAATTCAAACATCACAAAAAGGTATAGAGTATGAAGTATTAATGTTTCACAGCCAGGGGGAATATATCTGGGGAATTACGGCCTCAATTATCAATATTCTTATTTCCAAAATAAACGGTTAAACGCCAAATTCATCAATGATCATTTCGTAATCTTTGCAAGAGGTGTGCTCTAGCAATTCCTTCTGCGTTTTCTTTTGTACTCATTATCTCGTATAAATGACAACCCATCTTTGAGAAATGAGCAAATTCTGCGGCTTCACGAATATGACTTCTTTGATCGTCCACGAATACGAAATAATTGCATTTATTTAATTCTTTAAAGTATTTAAAAATACCGTCTAAACGCCTAAATTTGTCAGTTAGCACATAAGTGTTTTTACCCTCCACTTCCATGACTTTTTGGTAACATGAATTATTTCTACTATCCACATAGAAAAAGTCGGACTCATTCACTTTAAGACCTCTAGTGATTGCTACAATAGCTTGTTCATATTCAGAATTGGTCAGCACTAGAATCTTCGCATTTAAATACTTCGATTTTAGCTTTTCTAAAATCGAGGTCATGTTTTTTGGGCTTAGGATATCGCAGTATTTCACTCTTCCTCTCGCATCAACTTTTAACCCTATCAATGTATTATCTAAATCAAATATAAACACTGGCACTGTATTTTCTGGAAGTACTGGTTCGACTTGACTAATATGATTTATTTGTGAAAAAGATATTTTAAAGGGTGAAAAAAGTGCTGTTGATTTAGGCTCTTGAACTTCACTGGAAAGTTTGCGGTATTGAGAAATGCGATCATTTACATTTATTTCTATCAAGCTAGGTAAATTCTCTTTTAAACCAAAAAATGCCTTTAGACTTTTAACCGCACTTTGGTGACTTACTGTTACCTTCTCATTTTCAGCGTTCTTAACCCATTTAACTTGATAATCTACATAAACGACATCATCAGTTTTAGAAGAATAATAGCAAAACGTTACGTTTATCCATTCTCCATTTGTTGCTACTTGCCGAGCTAATTCATTGAGGTCAACGCCATGAACTTCGTCCGTATAATCCAACCACCTTAACGAAACACCTCTGCTTACTTCTATTTCATTCTGCGACATATAAATCTCATAAAATGAACTTAATAGCCAAATTATCAAAATAGCGAGAAGATTACAGCTCAAACCTACTCTTTATTCAGCTGTATGGCGATGATTATTCCTTGTTTCTGAAACTATAAGAGGTAATATAAGCGGTCTATTTTTTATGTATTGCTTTATTGGAGAATCAAGCAACAATGATTATTGCAAGCATCGCCTCTGTTTTTAAAGGGGAGCATTCTGTGGGTTCAACTGTCTCAGTAAGAGGCTGGGTAAGAACTCGTCGCGATTCCAAAGCTGGAATCTCTTTCTTAGCTGTCTATGATGGTTCTTGCTTCGACCCGATCCAAGGCGTTGTTCCTAATTCTCTTAATAATTATCAAGATGAAGTACTTCGCTTAACAGCTGGTTGTTCAGTTATCATGTCTGGTGAAGTTGTTGAATCACCAGGTAAAGGCCAAAAATTTGAACTGCAAGTAACTGGAGTTGAAGTGGTTGGTTTGGTTGACGATCCTGACTCATACCCAATGGCAGCAAAGCGTCATTCAATTGAACATCTTCGTGAATTAGCTCACTTACGCCCTCGTACCAATATTATTGGTGCTGTTATGCGTGTTCGTAACTGTTTGTCACAAGCCATTCATCGCTTTTACCATGAGCAAGGTTTCTTATGGGCCTCTACGCCACTTATCACAGCCTCTGACTGTGAAGGTGCGGGTGAAATGTTCCGTGTTTCAACATTAGATATGCAAAACATCCCTCTCACTGATAAAGGTGAAGTGGATTACGATAAAGATTTCTTCGGAAAAGAATCTTTTTTGACCGTATCAGGACAATTAAACGCTGAAACGTATGCTTGTGCTCTGTCAAAAGTTTACACATTTGGCCCAACTTTCCGTGCTGAAAACTCTAACACAAGCCGCCACTTAGCTGAATTTTGGATGGTTGAGCCAGAAGTGGCTTTCGCTGACCTGAATGACATCGCAACACTTGCAGAAGATATGCTGAAATACGCGTTTAAAGCAGTATTAGCTGAGCGTCGTGATGATTTAGAATTTTTTGCGCAACGTGTTGAAAAAACGGTTATTGAACGTTTAGAGTCATTTGTTGAGTCTGACTTTATTCAAGTCGACTACACCGAAGCAGTAGAAATCCTAAAAAATTGCAATAAGAAGTTTGAGTTTGCAGTGGAATGGGGTATCGATCTTCACTCTGAACATGAAAGATACTTAGCTGAAGAACACTTTAATGCACCTGTCGTAGTGAAAAACTATCCGAAAGACATTAAAGCATTCTATATGCGCATGAATGAAGACGGTAAGACCGTTGCTGCTATGGATGTATTAGCACCTGGAATTGGTGAGATTATTGGTGGAGCTCAACGTGAGGAGCGTCTTGATGTATTAGATGCTCGCCTAGAAGAAATGAATCTAGATAAGGAAGATTATTGGTGGTATCGAGACTTGCGTCGTTACGGTACCGTTCCACATTCTGGTTTTGGATTAGGCTTTGAGCGTTTAGTTTCTTATGTAACCGGTGTTTCTAACATCCGTGATGTAATTCCATTTCCTCGAGCGCCAAGAAGTGCCAACTTCTAATTTAAAAAATAAATGATTTAAGAAAAAAGGTGGCATAGAAATTGACCACCTTTTTTATTTCTTAATCATAATGCTGATTAGATGACCACTTAACACCTTAATTACACTTTTTTTTAAAACCTCAGTTGACTCACCCCAAAGTCCGTTTTAATATGCGCTCCGTTCTCAACGAGATGTTGATGCCACTCCCCTGTAGTTCAGTTGGTAGAACGGCGGACTGTTAATCCGTATGTCACTGGTTCGAGTCCAGTCTGGGGAGCCAATTTACAAAGCGTTAGAACAAGATGTGAAAGAAAGTCGATTCCCCTGTAGTTCAGTTGGTAGAACGGCGGACTGTTAATCCGTATGTCACTGGTTCGAGTCCAGTCTGGGGAGCCAAACTTTCTAAACATCATATTTCGATTCCCCTGTAGTTCAGTTGGTAGAACGGCGGACTGTTAATCCGTATGTCACTGGTTCGAGTCCAGTCTGGGGAGCCAATCGAAATAAAATTTAGTATTCCCCTGTAGTTCAGTTGGTAGAACGGCGGACTGTTAATCCGTATGTCACTGGTTCGAGTCCAGTCTGGGGAGCCACTAAATTTATAATCATATCTATTCCCCTGTAGTTCAGTTGGTAGAACGGCGGACTGTTAATCCGTATGTCACTGGTTCGAGTCCAGTCTGGGGAGCCAACTTTCTTCTTAATTCTTTATCATTTAGTTTTTCTTTACTAAAAAAATCGTTACAATACCCTTCAACTGCATTTGTAGTCAGAGATTTTGAATAATATGGAAATCTATTCAAGCGACTTGAAGCTTATCTTGTAAATCTGAAGGATCGGATTGGTTATGTTTACATCGAAAATTTACCAGTTATTTTTGTTGCTTTGTTTAGGTGCATTGTGGGGCTGGTTATATGTCGACGCCAACAGAGAGTTCAACACTATCTCTGCGCATCAAACAGCTGAATATAACAAGGTTATCGGTGAATACGATTCTTGGGCTGGAAATGGCGAAGAATTGTATCGTCTAATTCAAAAGCAAATTCCGCTTCGATTTTTTCAATTTATTGATAAAGAAAATAGAGATAATAATTTCACTCGTGGAAGCATCCTTCCAAGCAATGATCATTTCTTAAGCTCTCTTATTTCCAAAAACCCAGGAACGACAAGTCAGCTTTCAACTGGCCGCTTACAAGTAAAATTTAACTTACAACATTCTAAGCAAGAACTTCTTAATAAGCTTTTCAGTATTGGGCTATATTCTTTCTTTGCTTACATAGTCATTGCTTTTGTTGCCTATACTTGCATGAGTATTAATAAGCAACTAATCAACAAACTCGTCGAAATTATATCTACATACACGGAACAGCGACCGAGCAGTATAAATAACTCTTTTGGACTTCCTAAAAACTTTAGTCCAGTTGAAAATGCGCTGCGTGAAAGTCGGAAAAAAATAGGTCTAAAACTTCAAGTATTAATTGAAGAAAACAGAAAGCTAGATAAAGATGCTTATTCGGACTCTTTAACAGGACTGAGTAATACACTTAAATTTACAGAAGCCTTAAATTCTCTTAAAACACATGACCATAATGGCGTTTTTCTTTTACTAAAGGCAAGTGAACTGTCTCAAATAAATCAATCAAAAGGACGACTCGCTGGCGATAGTTACTTAAAGCAAATCGCACAGACACTGGCAAAAAACGTTGAAAAATATACAGCCTCAAATTTATTTAGGATTTCCAGTGCTGAATTCGCTGCGATCATCCCACATGCAAAGTTTTCTGAAACTGAGTCTCTACTAAAAAAAATAAAAGGTGAGTTTGAGCTCTACCAACAAACACTTAAATCATCATCGATTGCGCACTTTGCTTTGATCCCATACAAACCAGACTCCAAACCTATCGCACTTCTATCACTAGCAGATGCAGCATTGAGCATTGCTCAGACTATGGGACCCAACTGTTATCACGCGATAGAAAAAGCAGACAATATCGAACAAGTTGGAGACAACCGCTGGAAGATAACTATTGAGAACTTGATTAAACGTAAGTCGTTAGTTTTTTATCAACAACCGATTCAATCATGTAGAGCGTCTAAAAATTTTTACCAAGAACTGTTAACTCGGTTTAAAAATAGTGAGGGGAAGCTGTTACCCACTGCGGCTGTAATTGCGATGGCCGAAAGATACGATTTAATCACGGTTTTAGATAAGTTAATTCTTACCAGTGTCGTAAAAATGCTCAGAGAGAACCCGCAATTAACAGGGAGCTTCGGCGTCAATATCAGTACATCTTCTGCTCTACACCCTAGCTTTCAAGCTTGGATGAAAGATTTTTTTAAACAGTATCAAAAGTTAGCAACTAAATTAGTTTTGGAAGTCAATGAAACAGGAATTCAAGCAAACACAACGGCTTCAGCCAATTTTGTGAGACTAGCGCACAGTTTAGGTTTAAAAGTTTCGATAGAACACTTTGGGATGGGGCTATCTGCGTTTCGTTTCTTTAAAGAAGTTCGTCCTGACTTTATTAAACTCGATGGTAGCTTTACGAAACAAATTGAAACTAATGACGATAACAAGTTTTTTGTAAAAATGATGGTCGATCTTGCTAAACGAATTGGTGTGACTATTATTGCAACGAACATTGAAAGCCAATCTGAAAAGATTGAACTTGAACAGCTATTAGTAGATGGTTTGCAAGGTTTTTATATAGCATCTCCAAAGCTAACAAAAGCAGCATAGCTAACTCATTGATCACTTTTGAACAGAAAAGCAGCAAGATACTTGACTGATTTAGGTCAGGATATTGTTTAAATCCTAATAAAAGTCGATAATAGCTCTCATTATTCATTTTTTATGATTTGCAATGACTGAATATCTGCTGTTGTTAATAAGCACGGTACTGGTAAATAATTTTGTTCTCGTAAAGTTCCTCGGCCTTTGCCCGTTTATGGGGGTTTCAAGTAAACTTGAATCCGCTATTGGCATGTCGATGGCTACCACCTTTGTTTTAACGCTTGCTTCTGTGCTCAGCTATCTTGTTAACGTTTATATTCTGGTTCCTTTCGATTTAACGTACTTACGCACCATCAGCTTTATTCTTGTGATTGCTGTGGTGGTTCAATTTACCGAAATGGTTGTTCAAAAAACCAGTGCATCGCTATATCGTGCCTTAGGTATTTATTTACCGTTAATCACCACTAACTGCGCCGTGCTTGGTGTTGCATTATTGAATATCAATGAAAAACACGATTTTCTTGAATCAGCCGTTTATGGTTTTGGTGCCGCTGTAGGTTTCTCGGTCGTATTGGTTCTATTTTCTGCAATGAGAGAGCGCCTTGCTGCAGCGGATGTGCCAACACCGTTTAAAGGAGGTGCCATTGCAATGATCACCGCAGGTTTAATGTCATTAGCCTTTATGGGATTCACGGGGCTTGTTAAATAATGATTGTTGATATTGTTACCGCTGTAATCGTAATTACTGTTATCGCTTTAATCTTCGGTTTTCTTCTTGGTTATGCCTCAGAAAAATTCAAAGTTGAAGGTAACCCTATTGTCGAGCAATTGGAGTCAACTTTACCCCAAACCCAATGCGGTCAATGTGGATACCCAGGTTGTCGACCATACGCTGAGGCGATTTCCAATGGTGAAAAAATTAATAAATGCCCACCTGGCGGCTCAGCAACAATGGAAAAGCTGGCAGACATTATGGGTGTTGAACCTGAGCCTTTAAATGTAACTGAAGATTCTCAAGTTAAAAAAGTCGCTTACATACGAGAGGAAGAATGTATAGGTTGCACTAAATGCATTCAAGCTTGCCCTGTCGATGCCATAGTTGGTGCCGGTAAACTAATGCATACCGTAATATCTAAAGATTGTACAGGTTGTGATTTGTGCGTTGAGCCCTGCCCTGTAGATTGCATTGATATGATTCCAGTTGAACAAAATATAACGAACTGGGATTGGAAGTTAAATGCTATACCCGTCAAGTTGTTGGAAGAGGAACGTCAGTGTTAAGTTTATTGGAACAAATTGACCAAGGAGCACTTTGGCCGTATTCAGGGGGTATCCATCCTCTTGAAAATAAACACCTGTCCAATAAATCTAATATTGATAGGCTTCCACTTGCTGAAGAATTCGTTATCCCAGTGCCAACAGTCGGGCAAAATTGCATTCTAAAATTTGCCGTTGGTGATCGTGTATTAAAAGGTGAATCGCTGACAGAAGGTAATGGTCACTTACCGGCTCATGCACCTACTTCAGGGACAATTAAAGCTATTGAACCAAGAGCCAGTAATCACCCATCTGCCTTTTCTGTATTGAGTGTGGTATTGAGTGCAGATGGTAAAGATGAATGGCTTGAATCAATAAATGCACCATCTGAAGAGCTTTCTAATGAGCAAATGCTGACACGCATTCGTGAGTCAGGCATTGCTGGTATGGGGGGAGCGGCTTTTCCAAGCCATATTAAGCTTAATCCAATCAGTGATATTGAATTAGTGATCATTAACGGTATTGAGTGTGAACCGTACATTACCTCTGACGACAGGCTAATGCGTGAACATGCTGAAGATATTCTTAAAGGCATGACTTATATCGACGCATTGCTTGACCCTCTTAGATTTATTATTGCAATTGAAGATAATAAACCAGAAGCCGCTAAAGCAATGAATATCGCTTTAGCAAAATTTGGCACTTTAGCCAGTAAAGCCAGAGCCAGAGTCACTGTCGTTCCGACGAAGTACCCTTCTGGAGGTGAAAAGCAACTTATCCAAATCCTCACCGGAAAGGAAGTACCCTCTGGAGGTATTCCAGCGCAGTTGGGTATTGTTGTTCATAACGTCGGTACCGCCATGGCGATTGGCGAAGCTATTGATCAACGTAAACCACTCATCGAACGTGTGGTGACCATAACAGGTGAGAATGTTACAAAACCAGGTAACTACTGGGTGCCAATTGGCACACCTATCGAGCACTTATTGAATTCGGCTGGTGTGAGAGATAAAAGTAACGTAAAACTCATCGTTGGTGGTCCGATGATGGGACATATGCAAATTGATCTGAGTGCACCAATTTTAAAAGGTTCGAACTGTATCATTGCACCATCAATCAGTGAGTTTACTACAGAGTCAAATGAACGTGCTTGTATTCGCTGCGGTGAATGTGCAGTAGCCTGCCCTGCGGGTTTATTACCTCAACAGCTTTTCTGGCATTCTAAAGCAGAAGAATATGACAAAGCGGCCAGTTATAACTTAAAGGATTGTATCGAGTGTGGCTGTTGTAACTATGTTTGCCCTTCAGACATCCCACTAGTTGAATATTACCGTGTAGCTAAGTCAGCTATTCGTAAAGAAGAACAAGAAAAAATTGCAGCAGAACAAGCGAAGAAACGATTTGATGCTCGCCTTGAACGTTTAGAAAAAGAAAAGCGTGAACGTGAAGAAAAAGCGAAAAAAGCAGCTGAGCGCCGTAAATCCAATATGTCATCTGGTGATAAAGGCGCTGTTGCGGCTGCACTTGCCAGAGTTAAAGCTAAAAAGTCTTCTGAGGGTAAATCACCTGAAGCAACATCAGACAAACAATCACAAGTTGCTGCAGCAATTGCTCGAGCTAAAGCTAAGAAGCAAGCTCAGCAACCTGAAGATACACAGTCTGAGCCTATAGAAACACCTGCTAACGATAAAAAAGCACAAATTGCTGCTGCCGTTGCCAGAGCAAAAGCTAAAAAACTTGCAAAGCAACAAACTGAATCCGATGAATCGATAGAACCTGCTTCTGACTCGACAGCAAGCCAGCAACCTGTACTCGATAAAAAAGCTAAAATCGCTGCGGCTATTGCAAAGGCAAAAGCTAAAAAAGTGGCTCAAGAGCAAGAGTCACAAGGTAGTGATGACTCTCAGATTTCGGAAGCGTTCTCACCTGAAGAACAGAAGAAGGCTCGAATTGCTGCTGCCGTGGCTAAAGCTAAAGCAAAAAAAGCGCAAAAAGAGACAAATTTAACGGATGAGTCAGAATCTAACTCAAGCCAACAAGCGTCTGAAGAGAATATCGCTGAACAAGCTTCTCCCGAAGAGCTTAAGAAAGCAAAAATTGCTGCTGCAGTAGCCAAGGCTAAAGCTAAAAAAGCACAAAATGATAACAAAGAGACTGTAGTTGAAGAATCTGTCTTTATTGAGAAAAAACCTGAAATAGAGTTATCTGCTGAAGAACAAAAGAAAGCAAGAATTGCGGCTGCAGTAGCAAAAGCCAAAGCGAAAAAACTTGCAAGAGAGGAGCAATAAACCACCATGGCATTTAAAATAGCCTCATCACCACATATTAATAGCAACCTGCAAACTCATAAGGTTATGCAACGATTGCTTCTATGTTTATTGCCTGGTATCGCTGCTCAGTTGTACTTTTTTGGCTGGGGAACATTCATTCAGATTCTATTAGCGGTGGCGGTTGCTGTTGGCTCAGAAGCATTGATAATGAAAGTGCGCAACAAAAGCATTCGCTATGCATTAACCGACTATAGCGCTGTTGTTACTGCTGTTTTATTGGCCATTGCAATACCCGCAATGGCGCCATGGTGGATGATAGTCATCGGCACAGTATTTGCGATTGTGATTGTAAAACAGCTCTATGGTGGTTTAGGCAATAACATTTTTAATCCTGCAATGGCAGCGTATGTATTATTGTTGGTTTCTTTTCCAGTTCAAATGACAAGCTGGCCTGCTCCTACAGAAATTGCTGCATATCCACCATCAATTACTGACAGTCTACAAGCAATTTTTGGGTTAAGTCATTTTGCACAAGAGCATTGGAAGCAGACCATTGATGGTATATCAATGGCAACACCACTGGACAGCTATAAAACAGGCTTGTCACTCAAGCTGACATCTACAGAGATTCTTAATCAACCAGCTTTCGATGGCCATCATGGCGTTGGCTGGTTTTGGGTTAATATGGGTTACCTGCTCGGTGGACTTGCTCTATTAAAACTCAAAATCGTTAGATGGCATATCCCGGTAAGTATTATTGTCACCTTATTCGTTTGTAGCAGCTTTGGTTTCCTGTTGGAGCCTGACACTCATATTTCACCGATAAACCAAGTGTTTTCAGGTGCAACGATGTTAGCAGCATTCTTTATTGCTACAGATCCTGTTACGGCAGCTACCAGCGAACGTGGCAGACTGTTATTTGGTTTTGTGATTGGTTTATGTGTATACGTCATTCGTAGTTTTGGTGGTTACCCTGATGCTTTTGCTTTTGCTGTATTACTTGCCAACTTAGCTGCTCCTTTAATTGACTATTACATCAGACCACGCAGTTATGGTCACAGAAGAATAAATTAGGACGCCACTATGAGTAATCCAGTATTAAAAAATGGCCTGATCCTAGCTGTTTTTGCCATGTTGTGCACAGCAGCAGTCTCTGTTGTTAATAAAGTCACTGAAGGCAAAATTGCGGAACAAAAACAATTGCAAAGGTTAAAAGTGCTTGAGCAAATCATACCAATGCAGATCCACGATAATAACTTGGTCACAAGTTGTCGAGCCATTGTTGAACCCAAAGCTTTAGGAACTGAAGATGCGGTTTCCGCATTTGTTGCATTCAAAAAAGAACAAGCTACAGCCATTGCCATTGAAGCTGTAGCCCCAGATGGCTACAACGGTAACATCAAGCTCATTGTGGCAGCAGATAAATCTGGAAATGTACTTGGGGTGAGAACACTAGAACAAAATGAAACTCCAGGTCTCGGCGACAAAATTGAGCTGTCTAAATCCAATTGGGTTAAAAGTTTCAATGGAAAGTCTTTAGATAATACTTCTACTAAGCAATGGAAAGTAAAAAAGGATGGCGGTGAGTTTGATCAATTTACCGGTGCCACTATTACACCAAGAGCCTATGTGAAAGCCGTACATAAAGCATTAGATTATATCCATAATAATTTTGATATGATTGTTCGTCAGTCACAAAAATGTGAGGACCACCATGAGTAGTTTTAAAGATATTGCCATACAAGGCTTGTGGAAGAACAACCCGGGACTTGTGCAATTACTTGGCCTTTGCCCTCTTCTTGCCGTGACATCTACAGTGACTAATGCTCTTGGTTTAGGGATTGCCACAATGGTGGTACTCGTTTGTTCCAATATTTTAGTCTCACTTGTGCGCGAGTTTGTACCTAAAGAGGTCCGCATTCCTGTTTTTGTGATGATCATTGCTGCATTAGTGACCGCAGTTCAGTTACTCATCAATGCTTATGCTTATGGTTTGTATTTATCATTGGGCATTTTCTTGCCTTTAATCGTGACTAACTGCGTCATTATTGGTCGCGCAGAAGCCTTTGCTTCTCGTAATAATGTGTCAAAATCAGCATTTGATGGCTTTATGATGGGATTCGGCTTTACTTTGGTACTTGCTGTTTTAGGTGGTATCCGTGAAATTCTCAGCCAAGGCACACTGTTTGCAGGTGCAGACCAATTACTTGGCGATTGGGCTAAAAGCTTAACGATTCATATATTTCACTTCGATACCTCATTTTTATTAGCAATGTTACCGCCTGGCGCCTTTATAGGTATGGGGCTACTCATCGCAGCAAAAAATATGATCGATAAGAAACTCGAAGAACGAAAGCCTGCGCCTCAAGTAGAGGAAGTTGCTCGTGCTCGAATAACTAAAGTAGGCTAACAACAATGAATAACCAAAAACGACGCCAAATCCTCGAACGACTGAGAGAGAATAACCCTAAGCCTGAAACAGAGCTTAATTTTTCAAGTCCTTTTGAGTTATTGGTCGCTGTTACTCTGTCAGCTCAAGCTACTGATGTCTCTGTAAATAAAGCAACAGATAAGTTATTTCCTATCGCAAATACAGCGCAGACTATTTACGATCTAGGTGTTGATGGACTGAAAGAGTACATTAAAACTATTGGCCTTTATAACAATAAAGCAATCAATGTAATTAAAGCCTGCAAAATACTCCTTGATAAACACAATGGTGAAGTTCCAGAAGATAGAGATGCACTAGAAGCACTGCCAGGCGTTGGTCGTAAAACTGCAAACGTCGTACTCAATACTGCTTTTGGTTGGCCAACTATTGCCGTTGATACACACATTTTTAGATTAGCTAATCGCTCTCGCTTTGCTCCCGGAAAAAATGTGGATCAGGTAGAGCAGAAAATGCTGAAAGTGGTACCCGCAGAGTTCAAAGTCGATGTACATCATTGGTTTATCCTGCATGGACGTTATACCTGTATTGCTCGTAAACCTCGGTGCGGCAGCTGTACTATTGAAGATTTGTGTGATTTTAAAGATAAGGTTTACCCAGAAGAATAACAAATATTTTCAATAACTTGTCTAACACAGGAACGCAAACTATGTCACAGCTTTTACATACGATGATTCGTGTCGGTAATCTCGACAGAAGTATTGAATTTTATACTGATGTACTCGGAATGAAATTACTTAGAAAATCTGAGAATGAAGAATATAAATACACCTTAGCTTTTGTTGGTTATGGTGATGAATCAACGGGGCAAGCTGTAGTTGAATTGACCTTTAACTGGGGTACTGAGAGTTACGACTTAGGCACAGGTTTTGGTCATTTAGCTATTGGCGCTGAAGATATTTATCAACAATGCAAAGATATTGAAGCTGCGGGTGGAAAAGTAACACGCCAACCAGGACCCGTTTTAGGTGGAAACACTGAAATTGCTTTTGTTGAAGATCCTGATGGCTATAAAATCGAACTCATTCAAATGAAATCAGCTGCTAACGGTCTAGGTTAATCATTTTTGTGTGATATAGCAGCTGAACACATAACTGCTATATCTCTTTTTCACTTTTAACTTCAGATTTTGAAGCAACCTGTTGTTCTTTTTTCTCTTTATCTACTTTTTCTAGAATATATTCTATTCTGTTCAAACAACGTTTATAACAGACGTTTTTCCAATAGCGATGAACAGCTTCCAGCGCTTCTGTCTCTTCATGGTTTAGTCTATTTAGTTTAGACCCATGCTGCGTGAAAGATTCAACATTCGAAGCCAAATTAAATTCAACAAATTCAAGCGCTGTTTTATGTTTATCATCATGGTGCAGTTTTGCGGTAATGATATCGCCATAAACAGATGAAGTAATAATATCTCTTCGATCTTGTCGAACTTCACTGAGTTGAGCATAGTGTTCATCTTTAGATAAATGGCTACCTAAACCATAACCTAAAGTTCCAGATATCGTGCAGAAAAAGAACAAGAGTACAAACCAAAGGCGATTCCTTTCTTTAGCTTGCTTATAATATTCAAAAGAGTCCATTTTTAACATTCCATTTTGTTTTCCCTTATCCTCCATGAATAAGGACGTCCATCATCTTTATGGTATATCGTATCCTATAGATGCAAATGTTATCAAATTATTACAATATTTATAATTAGATTATTCAGTTATTTTCCTAAAGGCTTAGTTATTAAGTCTATTCCTTCCATATTCAGCTGTATTTCAACAGTAAACTGCTAGCCTAAACGCAAATCACCGATGAGATATCTCTTTTGACGAACATATTTGAAAGTTATGAAGCTATCAAGAAATACCTCAATAAAATGAGGCCAGCAGCAGAACAAGCAGGATTAAAAATCAAATCATGGGAAAACATTGAGGAGAATAGGCTTAACATCCTTAAGCAATTACCCGACTCATCCGATGTTCTGGTCTTCGCCTACGGTTCTTTAATGTGGAACCCACTTTTAAAAATAAAAAAGCAATTCAACGCACGTTTGAGTGGTTATGAAAGACGTTTTTGTTTAGAAATGTTGCTTTTTAGAGGCTCGAAATCGAACCCTGGAGTAATGATGGCTCTTGATAAAGGTGGCTTTTGTGATGGAGTGGCGCTGCAAATAGATAAAAAAAATGTTGAGTACGAGACAAAAAAGCTGTGGGCCAGAGAGTATGCCTTAGGCGGATATATTCCTGTTATCTCAAAATTGGAATGCAAAGATACCCATCGTTTGTTCACTTGCATAACATTCGTGATCAATCAGCAATCAAGTCGTTACCTCCCTCACTTAGAACAAATCCAAATAGCGAATCGAATTTTTCAAGCAAAAGGAGAACTTGGCAGTAACTTAGAGTACTTCGAAAAAACCTTGCAAGAGATTCGGTCTCTGAATATAAGAGATCTGCATATGGAAGCTGTTAATAAAGAACTTTATTTTTTAAAAGCAAACAAATCAACAAAAACATGATCTAGATTAGATTTTTTAAGGAAATACAAATATATAATACTTGATACATTTAGTCAGGTATTATTTACGTATGCTTAATATTGATGAACCCGCAAACATGCAGCCTAAAATCCCTTTATTCAGACTAGGATTTCGACCATTTTTTTTATTTGGTAGTCTTTTCAGCATAATATCACTCGCATTTTGGATTTTATCGTTGAAAGGAGAGATAGCTTTTACTCCCCAAGGGAATACATTGTGGTGGCATGGTCATGAAATGATTTTCGGCTTTGTTTCCGCCATAGTTGTTGGTTTTTTATTAACCGCAGTTCAAAACTGGACAGGAAGGCCTGGACTAAAAGGGTTACCGTTAATTGGTCTATTTAGCCTATGGTTATTAGCTCGGATTTTACTGATAAATCAAGATTGGAGTTCACTAGAGTTTGCTGCAATTGTTGATCTACTTTTTTTGCCTCTTTCAGCATTTGTAATGGCGAAAGCAGTAGTACCGCTAAAACAATGGAGAAACTTCGGCTTTGTACCTATTTTGCTTTCCTTGACTATTGCAAACGCTTGTTCTTACTATGGTTTAATCACCCACCAGCCTGATTTTGTATCTTCTTCACTCTATGCCGCAGTAATCATTATCACCGTTGTTGTTGCTCTTATCGGTGGCCGTGTTATTCCATTTTTCACTGACAGAGCGAGCGGATGGGACCGTTTACCAAGTATTGACCTCTTAGAAAAGTTGACTTTTATTTCATTAGCTTTGCTTACGATTAGCTTTATTTTTCAGCTACAAGTAACAACAAAAATATTTGCTTTCATTTCAGGTATCGTCTTATTGGTTCGATGGAATCGTTGGGGTTGGCAGCATACCTTTAAAACACCTCTACTTTGGTCTTTACACTTAAGTTATTTATTCATACCAATTGGGTTAGTACTTCTTGCCACTGACTTGCCTCGTTCAGCTGGGTTACATGCCATCACAGTTGGAGGGATGGGCGGAATGATTCTAGCTATGATGGCCCGTGTTTCGTTGGGACATACTGGCCGAAAACTTGAACCGCCGAAATTAGTTGTTTTAGGTTTTGCCCTGATGATTCTTGCAACTATTTGCCGTATCGGAGCAAACTTACTCCCTAATTTGTATCCGCAGCTCTTAGGGCTTACTGTTCTACTTTGGCTGCTAGCTTTTATAGCATTTGTAATTTGTTATGGTCCAATGCTTTGTCAAATACGTGCAGATGGAAGACCTGGTTAAGTTATTGACGCTTACCAATTTGTAAAATATGTATTAGAATCAAAGGATACTGAAAACCACGGATGGTTAATGTGCAAAATTCATTAGAAAAACGCCGCTCCTCTCGAATTGAGTTAGATTATTTTAAAGTGAGATTAGAATGGTCTGATCCTCATGGCCTTCCTAGGAGTCAAACTGCTTCATGTGTTGATATTTCAAGGCACGGGGTTTCATTTGAGTGCCCTTTTCCGTTCGAACTTGGTAGCGCTATAAGTGTTACGTTCAATTACGACACTGATGTTGCAAACCAGGTCATTGGCAGTGTATGCCGTTGTTCTCGTTTGAATATGGACAATTTTCATGTTGCTCTTCAAATAAAAGTCGATGACACACTATAGAACTCAGCATTATAAGAAGACCAATTTCATCCTTGATAAATTATATTTAATTAACTGTAAACTTTCGTAATAAAACCAATAAAATCAATCAACAATATACCTTTAAAAGTGTGATTCACACCTCATTCCATTTGTTCATTATTTATACCCATTGCATTTAATTCTTGGTTATCTAGACTTCAAAATACGCCGTTCTTATGGAGTGTGTAGTAATGATGACATTTGATATTTTTACAAAGTTAGCACCAGCTCTATTTGTTACCTCAACAATCCCTGGCCTTTGCATGACATTAGCGATGAGTCTTGGGATGACTGTCGGAGTCCGAAAGACGATGTGGATGATGGTCGGAGAGCTGACGGGTGTTGCCATCGTTGTGTCGACCATTATTTTAGGCGCAGCTGAGTACATTCACAGTCATCAAGAATTATTCAACTCCATCAGAATATTTGGCGCTATGTATCTTTGCTATGTCGCTGTTAAAATGTGGCAAAAAGCCAATTCCAAATTTGAGCTTCAAGAAATTGAAGCTACAGATGTAAAAGGTTTCAGTTTACTATTACAAGGTTTTTTTACTGCAATTTCAAACCCTAAATTGTGGATTTTTATGGTATCACTTATTCCGCCATTTATAAGTTCAGGTGAGTCACTTGCACCACAAATGTCATTAATCTTAGCGATCATTTTGACCAGTGAATTTACCATGTTAATGATTTACGCATCGGGCGGAAGTGGCCTAAAAAAGGTATTATCAAAATCAGGAAATGTGCGTTGGCTTTACCGCTCATCGGGTTCAATCATTTTCTTACTGAGTATTTGGATGGTTTTAGATTGATACTTTGAAGTTAGAGTTATATACAACGGAGACCAAGGGTCTCCGTTTCTGTTTGTAGATAATTATCTATTTATATTTATCACTAATTATGGCACATTGCATCGGTTTAATAATTTCAAGGAATAACGATGCGCATCATCCATTTGGCAAAAGCAATGTTAATTGCGGCTTCTGCTACTTTGGTAACCATACCAGCTACCACATACGCAAACTCTTCTGCAATTCACAGCCGTATGGCAACCGCCCAGCCTATTTGGGCAAAGCATGGAATGGTCGCAAGCCAAGAAACATTGGCGAGCCAGATTGGCGTCGATATCCTTAAGCAAGGCGGTAATGCTGTCGATGCTGCTGTCGCTGTAGGCTATGCCTTAGCCGTGACTCTTCCTCGTGCCGGCAATGTTGGTGGTGGTGGCTTTATGATGGTTTATCTTGCCGATAAAGATAAAACAATTGCCATAGATTACAGAGAGATGGCTCCGAGCAAAGCTCATAAAGACATGTTCTTAAATGAAAATGGTGATGCTGTTTCAAACCTAAGTCGTTTTCACGGCTTAGCGGTTGGTGTTCCTGGTACTGTTATGGGATTGAACCAAGCTTTAAATAAATACGGCACAATGAGTTTAAAGCAAGTTATAAACCCAGCAATTAAGCTGGCCAAAGGTGGAATTAAAGTCACTCCAGATCTTGCTGTATCTCTTAATGGCTTGAAAAAGCGTTTAATGAAATGGCCAAGCACTGCTGAAGTATTTTTTAAGCCTGATGGTTCGAATTACAAAATTGGTGAAGTGATTAAACAGCCCGAATTAGCTCATACCTTATCATTGATAGCAAAAAATGGAACTGATGGCTTTTATAAAGGTGAAACAGCAAGAAAGATTACTAAAGCCATACAGCAAGCTGGCGGGGTAATGACGCAAGCTGATTTTGCAAATTATAAAGCAATTGAAAGGAAACCAGTATCTGGAACTTATCGTGGTTATAAAGTTGTATCTATGCCACCACCTTCCTCTGGTGGTGTCCATATTATTGAAATTTTAAACATTCTGGAAAATTTCCCACTTGACGTTTATGGGCATAATACAGCGCAGAGCATTCACTTTATGGCTGAAGCGATGAAATATGCTTATGCCGATAGAAGTAAACACCTTGGTGATCCTGACTTCTACGATATTCCAGTTAAGCATTTAACCGATAAAAATTACGCAAAAGCCATCGCAAAAAAAATTCCTTTTAATAAAGCGACACCTTCAACTGAAATTTTACCTGCTTCGTTTGCCCCCTATGAAAGCGATCAGACAACGCATTTTTCAGTAGTCGATAAGTGGGGAAATGCAGTTTCAAATACCTACACGTTGAATTTTAGCTATGGTTCGGGTCTTGTCGCTAAGGGAACTGGAGTATTTCTTAACAATGAAATGGACGATTTTTCTGCCAAACCTGGAGTACCTAACGGTTATGGTCTTATTGGTGGAGAAGCTAACTCTGTGCAGCCTGGTAAACGACCATTAAGCTCGATGAGTCCAACAATTGTGTTTAAAGATGGTCATCCAGTTTTAGTAACAGGAACTCCTGGTGGCTCAAGAATCATTACTACCACCTTACAAATTATTCTGAATGTCATCGATTTTAAGCTTAATATTGCAGAGGCAACTAATGCACCTCGAGTTCATCATCAATGGTTTCCTGATGAACTTAGAGTAGAGAGAAGCTTGAACTTCGATACCATCCAGTTGCTTAAAAAAATGGGCTACAAAGTAAAAGTAAAAAGTGCCATGGGCAGCACTCAATCTATTGAAATAACAGAAAAAGGATTATTTGGTGCATCAGATTTACGTAAATCTGATGGTGCTGTCATTGGTTATTAGAACCGATCTATTCTGTAAGGGGAAAGTTCAATATCTGGCTCTTTCCCCATTATTTTTTGTGTTATTAGCTTTGCCGAAATAGCTGACCAAGTCAGTCCTAAATGTTGATGCCCAAAAGAAGCAAAAATATTTTCATTTTTTGTCCCACTAATGACAGGCAAACTGTCTGGAAACGAAGGACGAAATCCCATCCACTCTTCAGCGCCTTCAAAGTGGGCCTCAATTTTTAACCTTGGAATAATCGCTTGTCCATGTATTTTAAAGCGATTTGCGCCCCCCGCTGTAGCAGGGTTATTTAACCCACCAAATTCAACCATACCTGCAAGCCGAGTCCCATCGACCATTGGCGTTATGATGAATTTCCGTTCGTATGAAGCTACAGGCCTTGTTAAACCTAAGTGAGTTTGTAACATTAAGTGATAACCACGTTCGGTATCCAGTGGTGTATTGTGCCCTACTTGCTGGCAAATCGGTTTTGACCAAGCGCCTGCTGTAATTAATGTTTTATCGAATTCAAGTTCAATAGAAGCCCCTTGGTTATCTGACCCTGAAACCTGAACTCTAGATTCAGTCACATCTGCGATGTGAGTTTTAAGAAATCGTCCACCCGACATCTTAAACTTTTCAAAAATTGCTAAACACAGCGCCTTTGGATCAGATGTATGACCTGTTTCAGTAAAAAATAGAGCATGTTCAATTTTTTCCGATAATTCTGGTTCAAGCTTTCTCGCTTCTTCTCCTGAAATTAATCTTACCGCCACTCCTGCTTCTGAATACGCTCTCCATTCTCTAACCACAATTGATAAAGGTGTATTTTCAAAAACAACCAAATTTCCATCTAACTTGATGAGTTGCGAACACCCTACTTCCGACGCAATCTGTTTTATTTCAGAAATAGCAAGTGCGTTAAGCGCCTTAATCGCTTGCGTATTATGATGCTTTTTATTTGGGAACATATTAAGAATAAAGCGATAGAACCAGGGAAGTGCTGAAATAAAATAATTAGGTTTAATTCTGATCGGACCTAATGGGTCCAACAGCATTTTCGGCAATTGAAGTAACAACTTATGATCGGCTAAGGGAAACACTTGTTCAGTGGCAAAGTGACCAGCATTCCCATATGAAGCTCCTGAAGCAACGCCTTCTTTATCGACCAACGTTACTTCAAAACCATGTTTTTGCAATTGGTAAGCAGCTGTAACACCAATGATACCAGCACCAATAACACAGACTCTTTGTTGTTTTTTTTGTTCTGGAGCCATGCGAATATCCTTATTTTAATTATTCTACCTTAGGATGAAACCTTCTTGAAAAACGTCCTCTTCATCGATTAAGAAATCGTGTTGACCAGTGATGTAAGAACGTCCAGATACTGTCGGAATAACTGAAGATTTCCCATAGAAATCTAGAGGTTTGTTCGCAACAACGTGCATACGACCACCAACAATACTTTCAATGGTTATTGACTGCCCAAGTTCTACTTCATTTTTAGCCTGAAGAAGCGCAATTCGAGCCGACACACCTGTACCAGTAGGAGAACGATCAACTTCGCCATCAGCGAAAATACAAACATGTTTAGAATGGTAGTCAGTATCGCTGACTTGAGTAGAAGTGAAAATAGTGCCGTACAAAAATGATAAATCCTCTTCTAAGGGATGCTGTATCTGTAAATGTTTTGCGACGGCATGTTTGATTTTTCGACCGAGTTCAATCAATTGGGCAACGTTATCTGGTCGGCAAGAGATCTTGTACCTATCTGCATCAACAAAAGCATAATATGCACCACCAAAGCCTATGTCGTAGGTTATTTCACCCACACCTTCAATATGGACTTTTTTATCGATGACTTCAGCCCATGACGCAACATTTTCGAAACTAACTTGAATCTTTCCGTCAGAGTCTCTTAGGGCTGTAGCAACGACTAACCCCGCAGGAGCATCAATTTTTACTATTCTGGGATGAGCACCCAGTTCGATAGCACCTAACTCACATGCAACTTTTACTAAAGCTAGAATGGCATGGCCGCACATACTGCTATAACCTTCATTATGAAGAAATAGCACACCAAAATCAGCATCATCACTTACAGGTTCAGTGATCAATGCAGCATACATATCAGCATGACCACGAGGTTCGAAAATTATCAGTTTTCTCAAGTGATCTAAATGCGCTTTGGCAAATTGACGTTTTTCTAGAATCGTTTTCCCTTTAAGCTCTGGATAGCCTCCTGTCACGATTCTTAAGGGTTCTCCCTCTGTGTGAGCGTCAATAGTAGAAATTTTGTTGTATTTTTGTAAATATTCTTGTTTAAATTTCAACGGTCTCATCTTATACTCCGACCAACTTCTATAATTTCAATATTTTAATAACCTACTAATTAGGTTAAATGTTCTTCCCACAAAATGGTCAATTTCAAATTTTAACTTTTCTTTTACCAAAGATTGTATACAATATACTCAAACTAAACAATACAAATAATAATCACCGGCTTGAGTGACAAATCCTATATGCCGGAAATGAGGTTTGAAAGATGAATGTAAATTGGCAAGGTGTATTCCCAGCAATTTCTACGCAATTTAACGAAGACGGCAGCATTAACTTTGAATCTAATGCTCGTATGCTAGAGGATTTAATTAATGACGGAGTTGATGGAATAATTGCTCTTGGCACGATAGGCGAAAACGCCTCCCTTTCTGCAGAAGAAAAACGTGAATTCATCAAACACACAGTAGAAACCGTTAATGGTCGAATTATTGTCATCTCGGGATGTACGGAATATACCGCTGGGCTCGCTACAACCTTTGCAAAAGATGTTAATGCTCTGGGTGTTGACGGATTAATGCTTCTACCTGCTATGGTTTATCATGGAACAGATAGAGAAGTTGTCACACATTATCAAACTGTTGCTCGTGCCAACCCAAACCTTCCAATTATGATTTATAACAACCCTGTTAGTTATAGCGTGGATGTAAACTTAGAAATGACCGCAATACTTGCCGAGGAGCCAAATATTGTCGCAATTAAAGAGTCTACAACCGATACTCGACGCTTAACAGAGTTACAGAGCCGCTTTGGGGATAGATTTGTTCTTTTTTGTGGTGTCGATGACATTGCTTTAGAAAGTATTTTACTTGGTGCGACTGGCTGGATTTCAGGTTTAACCAATGTTTTCCCAAGAGAATCTGTTGCTCTTATGAGACTTGCACGAGAGGGTCGTATTGAAGAAGCTCGTGAAATTTATCGTTGGTTTATGCCGCTTCTCCGTTTGGATACTATTCCAACACTCGTTCAATGCATTAAGTTTGCGGAACAAATTGTCGGTCGAGGTAATGAAAAAGTTCGCCTGCCTAGGATGGAACTTATTGGGGAAGACAGAGCCTATGTTGAGGCTGTAATCAATCATGCCATAAACACACGTATTGATTTGTCCAAGTACTTCTAAATTCAGTTTTAACTCCTCCTCGCGTTTTCCTCTAGAGGGGGAGTATTTTTGGGATAACTATGCTTAAAGGTACTTTTTTTTGCATCGACGCTCATACTTGTGGAAACCCTGTTCGACTGGTAACTAGTGGGCATCCAAATTTAGTTGGCCATAATATGAGCCAAAAACGGCAAGACTTTTTAAAAAACCATGACTGGATTAGAACGGCATTAATGTTCGAACCTCGTGGTCACGACATGATGTCTGGCTCCTTTCTTTACCCACCTTGCTCTGAAAATGCCGATGCTTCGATCTTATTTATAGAAACCAGTGGCTGCTTACCAATGTGTGGCCATGGCACAATAGGTACGATTACTGCGGCAATAGAGTCTGGTTTATTATCACCTAAAACCCCAAATAAACTCATCATAGATGTCCCTGCTGGACAAATTCAAGTTGATTATCAACAAACAGGCTCAAAGGTCGACTGGGTAAAAATTTATAATGTGCCAGCCTATTTAGCTCACAGGGACATTGAGTTAGATATTCCAGAGCTTGGTTCGCTCAAGGTCGATATTTCCTATGGTGGGAATTTCTACTGCATTGTCGAACCACAACAACATTATCCAGGGCTAAGAGAGTGGAATGCTGCTGACATACTTCGTTGGAGCCCAATAATAAGAGAAGCGGCTCAAGCGATTGAATGCATACACCCAGAAGATCCGACAGTTTGTGGCGTTTCACACGTTTTATGGACAGGCAGTACGATCACAGACGGTTCAGATGGTGCTAACGCCGTGTTTTATGGGGATAAAGCCATAGACCGCTCACCATGTGGTACAGGAACCAGTGCAAGACTCGCTCAGCTTCATGCTAAAGGTGTGTTGTCCGTTGGTAACACTTATACGCATGAAAGTATCATCGGCAGCCAATTTGTAGGAAAAATTGAGTCAGAAACCACTGTTGGACCATTTCCAGCCATCAAACCGAGCATTCAGGGCTGGGCAAGAGTAACAGGCCAAAACGCAATTAAAGTAGATGATGAAGACCCATATGCATATGGCTTTCAAGTCTTATAAAAGAACAAGGAATGATTATGACAAGTTTAAACAATTTAGAAATTTCAGGCCTACATTTCATAAACCAGTCTTGGCAAGGTTCCGCTGACGGCTTCTTTAGTATGAATCCGGTCAAAAATGAAAAAACAGACTGGCAATTCGCTGAAGCAACGTTCGATGACGTCGAGAATGCAACGAAACTTGCTGCTGAAGCATTTAAAGTTTATCGAAAAAAATCAGCCTCTGAGCGAGCTCTTTTCTTAGAAACTATTGCAGACGAAATTCAGAATCTCAGTGATAAAATCATCTTTGCTGCCAATATTGAAACGGGTTTACCTGAAGCCCGTTTACAAGGTGAAACAGGAAGAACTTGCAATCAATTACGTCTATTCGCATCACACTTACGTAACCCTGTCGATTTAAGGTACGTAGATAAAGCTCTGCCAGAAAGAAGCCCTGTACCAAAACCAGAGAGCAGACTCAGTTATCTGCCTATTGGACCGGTTGCAGTCTTTGGAGCATCAAATTTCCCTCTCGCTTTTTCTACCGCTGGCGGTGATACTGCTTCGGCTCTCGCTGCTGGCTGCACTGTAATTGTAAAAGGGCACCCTGCTCACCCGGCAACCAGTGAACTTGTTGCATGTGCGATCCAGAACGCTATAACAAAAACTGATATGCCCGCTGGTGTTTTCTCATTATTACAAAGTAGTAAACCAGAAGTTGCTACAGCCTTAGTAAGGGATTGCAAAATAAAAGCTGTCGGCTTTACTGGTTCACTCAATGTCGGTCGCATACTTGCAGATACTTGTGCAGCAAGACCTCAACCCATTCCTTTTTTTGGTGAGTTAGGTTCTGTTAATCCGCAATTTGTCTTGCCAGAGTTACTCGGTTCATCTGCAGAGGCGCTTTCTATCACACAAGTGCAATCAATGATGATGGGACACGGACAGTTTTGTACCAGTCCTGGAGTAGTAATTGCAAAGTCTGGACCTAGCCTAGAAAGATACAAGGCAACGTTGACTGAGGAATTAAAGCAGCAAGAGTCTAATTCAATGCTGACTTTTGGTATCGCTAAGGCATATCAACGCCAGACTCAAGCTTTTATTGAGAACAGCTCTGTAACGTTAATTGGTAAAGGGCAAAATCCAGCACAACTCCACCATACACAGCCACTGGCTTTTTCTGTTGATGCTAAGAGCTTTGTTCAGAATGAGAACCTCAGACAAGAAGTCTTTGGTCCTTGCGTTGTGATTGTAGAATATCAAACCGACGAACAAGCGATAGAAATTGCAGATATTCTTGAAGGTCAGCTCACAGCAAGTATTCATGGAACTGAATCTGAAGTCACTTCAAATCTAGAGCTCATTGAATCAATAAGCTACAAAGTGGGTAGAATTATCTTCAACCAAATGCCTACTGGTGTTGAAGTTTGCTACTCAATGAATCACGGTGGTCCTTATCCTGCGAGTACAGACGTAAAAACAACATCTGTCGGTGTTAGAGCCATGGATAGATTTCAGCGACCGATCTGTTTTCAGAATACTCCACTGAACGTTATACCTGCTGATGTAAAAGATTCATATCAACATCTTATCGTGAAATAAATCCTTCACATAAATAAAGGGAAATATCGTATTTCCCTTTATTTATGCCGCCGTTAGCGGTATCTTGAGTCACAATAATTCAAATAATTTATTTTCAGACGGTAATCATGAGTCAAACAACACCTATCGTCCATAAAACTCGAACGCAAGTTGTAGTAGAAGTCTTAAGAGAAAAAATCCTTTCAGGCGAAATCGCCGCTGGTGAACCATTAAGGCAAAGCGCATTAGCTGAATCACTCAATGTAAGCCGTATCCCTGTTAGAGAAGCTTTACTTCAACTCGAGGCAGAAGGTTTAGTTAAGTTTGAAGCACACAAAGGTGCAACGGCAACAAAACTGTCAGTAGAGCAAGTGGCGGAACTTTTTGAGTTAAGATCAATGATAGAAACTGATCTACTCATCAAAGCAATTCCAAACTTATCGACCGAAGATTTTCTTGAAGCTGAGCAAGTACTAGAGCTTCTAGAATCTGCTTTCAAAAAAGAAAATGCTGTTGCAAGCTGGAGTGAATTGAACACTCAATTTCATACTTGCCTCTATCAAGCCGCTAATAGACCACATACTCTTGAAGTTGTACAAGGCTTAAATACAAATTGTGACCGTTATATTCGTTTACAACTTCTTCTCGGCGGTGGTATACCAAAAGCAGAGCACGAGCATAGAGAACTGCTTAATTATTGCAAAATAGGTAATACGGAAAAAGCTGCCGAACTATTAAAACATCATATTTTGAATGCTGCCGAAACGATCAAACAATTGGTTGCGCAGCAAGTTAAGTAATATCTCTTTGATTAAGAGTTATAAAGTAGAGAAAATATTATGCAAAATGCAGTGATCACAGGCTGGGGTAAATGCGTACCACCTGCGACATTATCAAATCATGATTTAGCAACGTTCATTGAAACATCTGACGAGTGGATATACAGTCGAACAGGAATTAAACAAAGGCATGTAAGCCATGTAAATACTTCTGAGCTTGCATCAGTTGCCGCTAAAAAAGCCTTAGCCGCTGCAGGCATAGAAGGCTCAGATGTGGATATGATTATACTTGCAACTGCAAGTCCGGATACGCTTATTCCCAATATCGCAGCGACAGTCCAAGCTAATATTGGTGCAACTTGTGCCGCTTTCGATATAAATGCTGCATGTAGCGGCTTCCTTTATGGTTTAGGCTTAGCTAACGCTCAAATACAAAGTGGCCAATGTAAACGTGTCCTGGTGATCGGTGCAGAGCGTTTGACCTTCTATCTAGATTGGTCACGTCGTGATACTGCAGTGCTTTTCGGTGATGGCGCTGGGGCTATGGTTGTTGAAGCCACAGATAAAGCTGAAGGGATTTTAGGCTATGAGCTTAATAATGATCCGGATGCGAGAGAAATTTTAAAGACTGGCTTTGGTACGGCAATGGATCGTTTTGATGCCGCATCTTTAGATTTTTATTTGCAATTTGATGGTCAAGAGATCTTCAAACGTGCAATTAATGGAATGAAAAACTTAAGTGCGAAAGTACTGGAAAAGTGCAAAATGGAAAAAGACGATGTCAGCCTTGTCATTCCTCATCAAGCTAATGAGCGTATCATCGACACTTTAGTTGCTAAGATGCGAATTCCAAAAGAAAAAGCTTTTGTTAATATCGAGAATTACGGTAACACTTCAGCTGCAACAATTCCAATTGCTTACTGTGACGCTCTAGAAAAAGGGTTAATTCAACCTGGACAAAACATTTTATCTTGCGCATTTGGTGCTGGGTTAACTTCAGCAGCTTTACTTATGAAATGGGGTGACCGAGTGACGCCAATTAATGAGTCAGATGCTGAATTGCCACCAACAGATAAAACAGGCATTGAGTTAGTTAAAAGAGCTGCAGACTACTTTTGTAGCAAGTAAGTTGTAAAAACAAAACCTATTGAATGGTAAAAGTATTAAAGAAGCTTTTACCATTTAAAAGACTTTTTAACCACAGAACTTCAAAAACAAAAAAGCCGCTCAAAGAGCAGCTTTTTTTATATTCTTTTAGCTAGAAGGTAACTGGCGATTAACCGATTACTTGAACTTCTTCAGCTTGTGGGCCTTTTTGACCTTGAGTAACAGTGAAAGACACTTTTTGGCCTTCATCTAAAGTTTTGAAACCTTCAGATTGGATAGCACGGAAGTGTACAAATACATCTGGACCTGATTCTTGCTCAATAAATCCGAAACCTTTATCAGAGTTGAACCATTTAACGGTACCAGTTTGCTTAGACATGTTGTATATCCTGTAAATTTAAATTTTAAAGCCTTAACGGCGGTGGAGCTGAAAATGCCGGTATTACTTATTATGTTTACAGGACGAACTTTGTCGAAGTGAATACATAAATAGAAGCCCAACTTTCAAGCTGAGTAGACTATAAAGCATTTTAGCTATAAGTCAACTTGCGTAAGTAATTACCATAAATAATTCATAAAATCAGTAACCAAGAGAATATCACAGTGAAATTTTGATGTTTATCTGTGCATGAAAACTGAACATTTGCTGACCACTGTGATTTAATCTTTCGACTCGATACTTATATTTTCTTAAAAATTTGGATCTTAAAGTCGAGCTCACACTCTAACCCTGAATCAGACAGTTCGTTTTTTTGGGTTTTGGTTAATTTCCAAGCGTAAGGCGTCATATTTAAAAAGTTTTCAATATCTCTAGATCCAGACAGCGACATTGCCGTTTCTAGCCTTTCCGTATGAATACGTTCAAAGCCCTTAATGATACTATCTGATTCATCATGTTCTTCTGGGCTTTGATAAATCAATGTTTTTAAAAACCAGTGATGTCTTGGTCCAGGTGATACAGTTAAAAGCAGACCATTTTCATTTACTACTCGGCTCAACTCTTCAGGAGCTGATGGAGCATAAATTCTAAGCACTGCATCAAAATTTGAGGATGCAAACGGCAAATCAAAAGCGCTCGCAACACAAAATTCCAATGATTTATTTCTCTTAGAAGCTAATCGAATCGCCGTTTTAGAAATATCTAAGCCATTAATGCGCATGTCTGGGCATGCTTGAGATAATCGACCCGTGTAGTAACCTTCCCCACAACCTAAGTCGAGTAACGTTGGAGACTCTGATTTCAAGTATTGAATAAACAGTTCATTTACTCGATCACTCAAATGTTGATAATGACCTGCTTCAAGAAACTCCCTTCTTGCTTGCATCATTAACTTGTTATCACCAGGGTCTTTCGAGCTTTTCTTCTGAACTGGCAATAAATTCACATAGCCTTCTTTGGCCTTATCAAAACAATGATTGTTTTCACAACGCCAAGTGCGCCCCTCTAATTGAAGTAAATTAGAGCAAAGAGGACAAATATAAGACATAAACAAACCAGATAGAAAAATGAACGCTGGATTGTATCAAAAGATAGGGATTAGTGGGAATTACCCCTGCGATACAATGAGTAAATATCACAGGAGTAATGTTGGGAGCTTAATATAGAGCTTATTCTTCCAAAGTACTTAAATCACCTTCATCTTGTCCTAAAGCTCTGGCTTTTAAAACACGACGCATGATTTTTCCTGAACGAGTTTTTGGTAATCCCTCTACAAATTGCACATCCTCTGGCGTAGCAATTTTACCCATTTCAGCACCGACATGTTCTTTTAGCTCTTGCACAAGATTTTTATCCGCAACAACGCCATCTTTTAGTACAACATAAGTGTGGATGGCATTACCTTTCAATTCATGCGGTAAACCTACTGCTGCGGCTTCAGTCACAACTGGATGGCTAACCAATGCATGCTCGATTTCAGCTGTTCCTAGACGATAACCACTGACTTTAAGCACTTCATCAATACGGCCAATAACCCAAATGTCGCCATCTTCATCTTTTTTGGCGCTATCACCAGCTAAGTAACGCCATTCACCGTCAACTTGTGACCAATATAAATCTTTATAACGCTGTTCATCTTTAAATACCGTTCTAGCCATACCTGGCCAAGGATTTTTAATAATGAGTTTACCTTCTTCATTAGCACCAACTTCAACGCCCTCATCATTTACAATCGAGATCTCATTACCAAAAAATGGTTTTGTTGCCGAACCAGGCTTCAGAGGTGTAATGGGCAGCGGGCAAATCATAAAGCCACCTGTTTCTGTTTGCCACCATGTATCAATGATTGGGCATTTATCATTACCAATAACATGGTGATACCATTTCCATGCTTTCGGATTAATCGGCTCCCCTACACTGCCGAGCAAACGTAAGCTTGATAAATCGTGCTTCTTCGGCCAACGTTCACCGAAACGCATTAGTCCACGAATTGCGGTTGGTGAAGTATAAAGAATGTTGATGCCGTAATTCTCAATGATCTGCCACCAGCGATTTGGGTATGGATAGTTAGGTGCACCGTCGTAGAGCATGATCGTTGCGCCATTAATCAATGGCCCATAAACAATATAACTGTGACCAGTGATCCAACCGGGATCAGCTGCACACCACCAGCGATCTTGCGGCTTTATGTCAAATGCCATTCTATGGGTTGTTGAGGTATAAACCGCATAACCGCCATGTGTATGAACCATACCTTTTGGCGAACCTGTTGTACCTGATGTGTACAGAATGAATAATGGGTCTTCCGCATTCGTCTGCTCGGTCTCACATTTAGAGCCCGCAATAGGCAATGCTTTTAAATCATGCAACCAAAAATCACGCGAAGGCTCCATTTCAACATCAAGCTCATTATTCTTAACGCAAATACAAACTTCGATGCTTGGAGAGCGTTTCATCGCATCATTAGCAATCGCTTTCAGATTAATCTTCTTACCACGGCGTGAGCCACCGTCTGCAGTAATCAATACTCGGCTGTGAGCATCATCAATTCGAGAGGCAAGAGCGTCAGTACTAAAACCGCCATAGACAACTGAGTGAACAGCACCTATTTTGGCACAAGCTAACATAGCAAATACCAGCTCTGGAATTTGTGGCATATAGATAGTAACCACATCTCCCTTTTCAACGCCCATACTTTTTAAAACGTTAGCAAATTGGCACACTTCACGGTTTAAACCATTATAAGAGAAGTTACGTTTTTCACCGTTCTCGCCTTCCCAGATGATCGCCATTTTATTACGATTCGCATTATCAAGATGGCGATCTACTGCGTTATGTACAATATTGATCTCACCACCATCGAACCATTTGTACATGGGTGCATTAGACTCATCTAATACTGAATCCCACCTTTTAAACCAAGATAAGCTTTCAGCTTGCTCAGCCCAAAATGCTTCGCGATTTTCAATTGAATATTGATAGAGTTTGTCGTATTCAGGTACGTTGGCTTGCTCAGTTACTTCTGAACTCGGATAAAAGATGTCGCTTTGCTCAAACTGGGTCATTTCCTTCTCCATAGATATGTAATCTAACTTCCTAGGATTCGTCCCAAATTAATTTTCTAACCTATGAAATCGATTTGGGACGAACGCTTTTAATGAAGAAAATAAAGATGTTTAAAAGTCTACGCCATTAGACATAAGTCTAAGTAAACAGTGAAAGCTACAGCTGAATGGCTTTCAGCGTTGTTTTTAGTCCTTGATGATTTTTGTTGAGCATGGCTAAAAATAACTCTGCTGTGGCTACGGCATCGTTTAATGCATTATGTTCATGGTGCGGAGGGAGTTCGAATTCTTCTCTAAGGTTAATCAAACGCAATCGAGATGGGTCATAGGCTGTATCACTTAAATCAAACCGATGTTTAGCCATCATTAACGTATCAACAACTGGAAAAACTGGTGCCATGCCATACAACTGCAAACACGCTTCTTTTAAGAAATTAACTTCTATGTTTGCAAAATGTACCAACATCACGTTGCCGGCAAGATCATTTAACAATTGTGCAACAACAGACTCTAACAAATCGCCCGAGGCTTGTTCTGAGTCCATAATACTGTGAATTTGCACGTTTTCCCTTTCGAGTTCGACTTGAGTATTCACTATGTAATGTCGACTATTTGCTAATGAAACAATACCTTTAGTTACGCTTGAATACCCTATTGATAGAATTTTATCTTTGAGAGGGTTTAACCCTGTAGTTTCAAAGTCGAGGGTTAGCAGTTCAAGTTTATTTATAGCATCTTCGGGGTCAGGAAAAGGCGTGTTTAAAAACGAACGTAAAGGCTCAGGAGGCATTTTTTTTAATAACTTTTCCCGTTTAGCATTTAGACCAAACCACTTATCAAAAAGCATAGTAACCTCCGACAATAAAATGGGTTTTATCCATAGGTAGTTTGCCTAATATTTTGCATATCTTTAATTACGGAAAAACTGTCTTTAAGATGCTCCCGATCAAGGCTCGATAGCGATTTGGGGGCTAAAAAGTTATTCGCATCACTACCATCAATCATTTGCTTCGCCTGATGTTCAACTTTCAACATAGTTAAAAACTCAAAAGCTGATATCAAACTGACGGCTGCATCCTTACTTAATGATGGTGTACCTGATGCCAACTTTAATCGCTCTAAAGTATTCACTTCTTTTATCCCTTCAGACAAAGCATAAATTCGAGCCAGATCAGTGATTGGTGCGATACCGTTGTGTTTCAGGTCAAGAGTATTTTTATGTTTATCATTGGCGGTTAAAACAAAATTTCTAAAGAAACCGAGCGGCGGTTTGAGTTTAATAGCATTGGCAGAAAGGTGAGCTAAAAACAGAGTATTTGCCTTCGTTTTAACAAGTAGAGTTTCTCGAACCTGTTCCAGCAAATCTGAAGGACCGTAGACAGTCTTAAGATCAAAGAAGATGCTGCTATGCATTAGTGCTAGAGGTTCAGGTTGATCAATCCAATTGTCAAAGTAGCTATGCCATACTGATTGTTTTTGTCGCCATTTGTCTGTTGTCGCCATGACGTTACCTGGGCAATAGACATATCCACATAGGTTTAATCCATCACAAACAAATTTGGCAAGCGAACGAAACCAAGCTTCATGCTCAGGTTGTACAGAATCATCAATGATAATGCCATTATCTTGATCGGAATGAACCGTTTGCTCTTGCCGAGCTTGAGAGCCAGCACTTACCCAAGCAAATGGTACAGGTTCAACACCAAGCTCATCTTTAGCCATCAAAATGAGCCTGTGAGTAAATGAGTTCGTAATAGCACTGATACTCTTACCAATATTCGCTGCAGTAGTCCCAAGTTTGACCATACTGATCTGCAATTTAGGTAATAATTTTGAAATTTCTACCAGCTCGTCAACCGTTTGTGCTTTACGAATCATTGAAGACATATTCACGGTATTTAAGTCTTCCTGCTTCATCAAATCCGTAATGGTTACCATACCATCGAGCACACCATTTCGGCTCACAGGTAAATGATGCACTCCGGCCGTCGACATTCTAATGAGCGCATCATAAGCATAGGTATTTACATCGATCATCTTCACGTCTTCTGTCATAATTTCAGAAACGGGTGATGACAGTGGTAGCCCTTCTGCAATACATCTACGGCGAAAATCTTTGTCAGTGACAATTCCAGCAAGTTTGTCGTCATTTACCACCAGCAAACAAGAAAAATTCTGTACTGTCATCTTCTGTGCTGCTGATTGAATTGTTTCATTTTCATCAATGGTTACTGCCGGACTGCTATAAAAATCACTGATGGCAGTATTCATCAACGATGAAGACACAATAGCCTTCTCATTAAGTTGAGATGCCTTATGAGTTAAACGCTGGGTCGCTGAACTAGCAATAAATTCGTAAACATACGATTGACTTTGAGTTACTTGCTTGATTTTTTCGAAATCTATGGCGTAAATCAAACTGTCTTCGGTAGCCGTCACCACATACTTGCTATCACTGTTTTCTGAAAAAAGTGAACACCAATCGCCTTCAGCATATTTATCAACCAGTTCTTTACTGCCCTGCCCAGCTTTAAAAGAATTCAAAGCGCCTTTGCGAACAATATACAAGCTCGGGCTATTAACCCCTTCAGGTGGCAAGCACTCATCATGACGCAAATAACAAATATTAATACTTTTAACGAGCGAGGTGATGATCTCTTCAGGTAAACCTTCAAATGGCACAATAGCTTTTAAAAAATCTTTGATATCCGTTAACTCTGTACTCATTTCTTTAACCTCGCATCCCTTGTGAGTTTATTTTTAATCAATAACCTCATGAAGTACAAGTAAAAACACACGACCCTAGACTAAAGTTGAATATTTTTCTTTTTGCTGTCTTGTTAGCTTTCAGTTTGGAAAAAAGAACAGCAGTTCCGATTGGGCAGGGAATACTAAGGCGTGTAGATCTTTAAGTTTTAAATATTAAGTACGGGCAATATTTAAAATTTAGGGGAAAAAATCTCTCAGCTAAACTCTCTCCAAAAAGAATTGATAAAACAAAAAGGAGAGTATTGTGGAAAGCGAAAACAGTTATTGGACTGAAAATTTACGCCTTATCCTGATATGCCTTGCCATATGGTTTGTCGTGTCATTTGTATTTGGGATCTTGTTAGTTGAACCATTAAATGAAATTCGTATGGGCGGCTACAAGCTAGGTTTCTGGTTTGCTCAGCAAGGTTCTATTTATGTCTTCGTCGCATTGATTTTTTGGTATACCTCAAAAATGAATAAGCTCGATAAAAAATACAAGGTAGAGGAAAAGTAAATGGATGAATTAAAACTTTATACCTACATTGCCGTATTTGGCTCTTTCGGGCTTTATTTTGCAATTGCATGGTGGGCACGAGCAAGCACGACCAGTGATTTTTATGTCGCTGGCGGTGGCATTAGTCCATTACAAAACGGTATGGCAATTGGTGCCGACTGGATGAGTGCTGCATCATTTATCTCTATGGCAGGTTTAATTGCCTTTTTAGGTTACGGCGGTTCCGTATTCTTAATGGGTTGGACCGGTGGTTACGTGCTGCTTGCAATGCTACTTGCACCTTATATGCGTAAACACGGAAAATTTACCGTACCAGAATTCATTAGTGATCGTTATTACTCAAAAACGGCACGTATCGTTGCCGTTATATGTTTGATCATTGCGTCATTGACCTACATTATCGGCCAGATGAAAGGTGTTGGTGTTGCATTCTCTCGCTTCTTAGAAGTGGACTACGATTTAGGGCTTGGTATAGGCATGTTAGTAGTATGGGTGTATGCCGTACTCGGTGGCATGAAAGGCATTACCTACACTCAGATTGCACAGTATTGCGTGTTAATCTTTGCTTATACCATCCCTGCCATTTTCATCTCGCTACAACTCACAGGTAACCCAATTCCGCAACTTGGTCTTGGTAGTACTTTAGCAGACGGAAGTGGTGTTTACTTACTTGATAAATTAGATCAAGTGGTCACGGATCTAGGCTTTAAAGAGTACACAACCGATAACATGGGAGGCTCTTTAAATATGTTTGCCTACACCATGTCATTAATGATTGGTACTGCTGGTTTACCACACGTTATTATGCGCTTCTTTACGGTCCCTTCAGTAAAAGCGGCTCGTTCATCAGCTGGCTATGCGCTTGTGTTTATTGCGCTCCTTTATACTGTTGCACCTGCTGTAGGCGCAATGGCACGTTTGAACCTAATGAGTACGATCGAACCAACTGCAGGTCAAAACTTACAGTATGATCAACGCCCACAATGGTTTAAGGATTGGGAAAACACTGGATTGTTGAAGTACGAAGATAAAAACGGTGATGGCAAAATCCAATATGTTGCAGATAAGAACACCAATGAAATGGTTAAAGTTGACCGTGACATCATGGTGCTAGCCAATCCTGCAATCGCAAACCTTCCTAACTGGGTTATTGCCCTTGTGGCAGCCGGTGGTCTAGCTGCTGCACTCTCAACCGCCGCAGGATTACTCTTAGCCATATCCTCCTCGATTTCCCATGACTTAATGAAAGGTGTACTCACCCCCAATATGTCAGAGAAAAACGAACTACTTGCAGGTCGGGTAACCATGACGCTATCGATTCTAGTCGCAGGTTATCTCGGGCTCAATCCGCCCGGATTTGCCGCCGGAACCGTAGCCTTGGCCTTTGGACTCGCAGCATCCAGTATCTTCCCAGCACTGATGATGGGGATCTTCTCTAAGAAGATGAGTGGTAAAGCAGCAGTTGCGGGTATGTGTTCAGGTATTGGTATCACTATGCTGTATGTATTCCAGCATAAAGGCATTATGTTCATTCCTGGCACTTCATTCCTTGGCGGTTTACCTGAAAATTGGTTCTTAGGAATCTCACCAAACGCATTCGGTGCAGTAGGTGCATTAGTGAACTTTGCAGTAGCCTTTATTGTATGTAAATTTACTGGGGAAGCGCCGAAAGAAATTCAGCAAATGGTTGAAAACTTCCGAGTACCTAAAGGTGCAGGTGCCGCACACGCACACTAGTATCTAGCCTAAGAAGGCTTTGATTTATCAGAGCCTTCTTCATCAAAAATAATAAGGATATAAGATGAATAAGCATACAAAACTAGCGATATTCGTGGCGCCTATTCTGACCATAGCTGGCTATATTATTTCTGATTCATATCTAGAAAGTCAGGCTAAGGAAAAACGTGTGTTTACACTCACCCCTGAGAATCAGTGTGATGTGCTTGCTAAAAATTGTGTTTTAGTTTCTGGTGAATTTAAAGTTAACGTTTACGATGAAGAAGGTACCACTTTTATCAACTCAACCTTCCCTCTCGATAAAGCAACCTTATTTCTTGTCGATCGACATGAGCAAGCTACCATTTACCCTCTTTCGATGGAAAAGTCTGCCTATTACTGGGGAATCGATACACCGCTGAGAGAGAACCTATCTAGAGAAAACGCTAAACAAAAAATCCGTTTGATCGCTCAAATTAAAGGTGGTCAATATATTAGTGAGTTTTATACTGCTAGACGTAACGATGCGATTTAGAAATATATGAAAATCAATTGATAGAGCAAAAAACAAGCATGATAAGTATCTGTTTCTTCTTAATATTGTCATTTTAACTGCATAACTCTTCATTTTTTTTGAAATATATCATTACCCAGTTTGGTCTTAACAAAAAGCTAACAATGATAATTAATCAAAGAGTGAACGTTATGATCAACAATCTCAAGTTAAAAAACACATCTCTTAAAGCGCTGTTAATCTCTGCCCCTTTTATGCTTGCAGCAACTAACGCATCTGCTGGTGCGTGGGTTGGTGAAAAAGGTTCAGGTTATGCAAAACTCGGCTATGCGACTTATGAAGCGGATAGCTATAGAGGAAACAATCCTAGTTTCCAAAACTTCGAAAGCGACAGCGTTTCTTTCTACGGAGAGTACGGTTTAGGCAATAGCTTTTCTCTTTATGGTTCACAAATTTATCAATCATATGACCAATTAGATAGTGTTTTAGGTGAAAGCAGTGCTACAGGCTTCGGTGATACAGAGTTAGGCCTGAAGTATCAATGGCAAGCGGAACCATTCGTTTTATCAACATCTTTTTTGGTTAAAGCCCCTCTTTTTTACAAAGCAGAAGATGGCTTAGGCAACCACCAAGTTGATTATGAAGCCAGAGTACTTATTGGCAAAGGGCTAGGTAAATATGGCTATTTTGGTGCTGAAGCGGGTTACCGCTTAAGAGCTGACTCGCCATCTGACGAATATCGTTACCTCATCGAGTACGGCTTTAATATCACTAAAAACTTGTACTTCCGCACCAAGCTAGACGGTATTTTGAGCGCAGAGAACTCTGATGCACCTAACACATTGAACGGCAACCTATCTAATCCACTTGAGTTCGATGTAGGCAAACTTGAGCTAACTACAGGTTGGAACTTCGATAACAAAGCCCTGAAAGGTTACGGTTTAGAAGTGACTTATACCCGTGAAATATATGGTGAGAACGTACTAGAAGGCGATCGTATAGAGCTTGGTTTAACAAAAGTTTTCTAACAATCGTATTTCAAAAAATGCGGAGTATTTAATGCTCTGCATTTTTTAAAAAATTGAACGTTTCGGATTTAAAGTTTCACAAAAGGTTGTTCAACAATGTCTTCAATTAGTTGGTTTTTTATCGCCAGTCATTTTGTTTTATTGGGCATCTTATGTCTTTTTGGTCTTCATCGCTTGTCGATGGTTATTCGCTGGTATAAATACCGTAATTACAAACCTGCCGAACCAAAAAAGTTTACTGAGTTACCTCAAGTAACGGTACAAATACCACTTTATAATGAGCGTTTAGTTGCTAAACGGATTGTTGATTCGATTGTGCAACTTGAATACCCTCAAGACAAATTACAAATTCAAATTGTTGATGATTCAACGGACGAAACCAGTGATTTAATCGCTGAAAGAGTCTCTTATCACCAACAACAAGGTATCAACATTCAACACGTGCAACGTGTTCATCGTCATGGCTTTAAAGCTGGCGCTTTAAAAGATGCGATGGAAACCGCTACGGGTGAATTTATTGCTATTTTCGATGCCGACTTCATACCGCATAACGATACCTTGCTCAAAACGATTCATCATTTCTCCCAACAAGATATTGCCATGGTGCAATTCCGTTGGGAGCATTTGAATCGAAAAAGCAGCCTGTTAACAAAAGTCCAAGCCATCATGCTAGATGCTCACTTTGGATTAGAACAACATGTACGCTGTGCAAGTAACAAGTTATTTAACTTTAATGGTACCGCCGGCATATGGCGTACCGAAGCGATAATTGATGCTGGGCATTGGAGCGCTGATACGCTAACCGAAGATTTAGATTTGAGTTACCGAGCTCAACTTGCAGGTTGGAAAATGCTTTACCTCAACGACGTTACTTGCCCAGGTGAATTACCAGCAGACATGAACGCCTTTAAGAGTCAGCAGTTCCGCTGGGCTAAGGGCGGCGTTGAAGTAATGATGAAAATGTTACCAACGGTTTGGAAATCAAACATCCCTTTTAAAAAGAAAGTCGAGTCTACGTTCCACCTTGGTAATAACCTCGCTTACTTTGTGATGCTCGTTGATACCCTCGTTTTCTTAGTACCGAGTTTATATTTACGTGATCAATACGATTTCGTAAACGTATGGTGGTTGGATATTCCATTACTTGCCATGTCGTCTGGTGGTCACTTAGCTTATCTCTATTTTGGGCAAGTCGTTCTCAATCGCTCTAAAAGTCGTGCCTTCGTAAAGTTACCAAGTTTAATGATTTTGGGTATTCAGCTGGCGATAAATAACTCAAAAGCGGGAATTGAAGGTCTACTAGGCAAGCGAAGCGAATTTGTGCGCACACCAAAAACCGGAGAGTTAGAAAACAAACTTACGCAATCAGAAGTACAAACTAAACCTGAGAAAAAACAGTATCGTGCAATTCCACCAAGAGGTGCGTTTTTTGAAGTTGCGATTGCAGTGGTTTATTCCATTGTATTCCTGTGGGCCATGGCTCAAGGACATTGGTTTATGTTGCCGTTCTTGTTATTGCTTGCAATAGGCTTTGTACTCTCCGCATTACATAGCTTTTATAGCCACTTTCAATTATCTAAGTAGTTGGTAACAACAATGAACACACTCACAAACTACTTTGCAAATGAAATAACACCAACCACTAAAAAATGGCTGCATTTTTTGAGTCTAATAGGTGCGGTTCTGGCCAGTTTCAGTAGCCATTGGTTATCTGAAATTAAGGATGCGCCAACGTCTCCATACTTAGGTGAGATGGGTATTTTCATCATTTTGCAATTTAGTTTGATGGCAGTATTTATGCTGCTGGCTTGGGCAACCTCACCTTCATCGTTGAAGTTGAAAGATTATAAACTCATTTTGCTGGCAGCGGTTATTGCACGTGTTGCTTTACTCGATGTGACGCCTTACACCTCAAATGATGTTGACCGTTATTTATTTGATGGGCGTATCGCTTATGAGGGCATAGATCCTTACCGAGTAAGCCATGATGCGCCAGAGCTTACAGAGCTTCGTGCACAATGGCAGCCGCCGCAAGAGCACGCCAAATACGTGACGTTATATCCACCCGTTGCCTTAAGTCTCTTCGCATTAGCATCTTCAGCTGGTGTTGAACATGCACAGTTGGCGTGGAGTGCAATATTGCTGCTAAGTGGGCTACTTACACTGTATTTTTCGGTAAGAGTTTTACAGCACATTGATAAACTTAAGCATCTTTCACTTGTAGCCTTATCACCATTATTGATTTTAGAAACAGGTGTAGGGCTGCACCTCGACGCCCTTTCAACCCTTACCGTAACCATTGCCATTTATTTATGGTTACAACAACGGTTTGCAGCTTGTGGTGTCATCGTGGGCATTGGTATGTCATTAAAGATATTACCCATGATGTTGTTACTTCCTTTTCTATTTTGGTTATTTGGCAAAAAAGCAATTAAAACCAGTGTAACACTTGCTTCGAGTACAGTTGCGACAGTATTGGGCATTTATGTCTTGGCTGTTTTGTTGGGGTATCATCCTGTCGGAAGTATCAGTGTCTTTTTTGAGAAATGGCGTTTTGCATCCCCCTTGTTTAATGCTTTAGACAGTTTCCTCTCTGGCTATCAACTACTAATAGCACTGCTCAGCATTGCTGTTGTGGTGTGTTTACTGATTGGTCTTGTAAGTTTCTCATCTGCAAGATCAAAAGTTCAGAATTGCGATTTGGCAACCTGCCTGCAATTAGCCCTCGCTATCCCTCTAATATTAAGTCCTGTGCTTTTCCCTTGGTATTTAATGCCATTAATACCTTTATTAGCATTGAGGCCCAATATTTACCTCATCACATGGACATTACTGATGCCACTGACCTATGAAGTCATCAGTGATTTTTTATGTTGCCAGCAATGGATGCCAGCACGATGGCCTGTAATTTTTATAGGCGTTCTTTATCTAATAACAACAATCAAATTAACCCATTGGCTATATACAAATAAAGTTGAACTATTGGGTCAATTTAACGCTGACAATAAAAAAGTGTGTGACGCATTATGATAACAATAATCAAAAATTATACTCATTGGCTGCACGGCCGCTGGCCAGACGGTGAAGTTGAAAAATTGCCCGTAGTCGAACATAACGGAACCACTAATATTAAAGGGGTTTACGTTGTAGGTGATTTAACGGGTGTACCGCTATTAAAATTTTCTGCCGACACTGGCGCAAAAGCGATACAAAATATTATTTCTGACTCTGGCTTTTCACAAAGAAATCAGACTAATGATATCGCTGATGTCATTATCGTCGGTGGTGGTGTAAGTGGTTATGCAGCAGCTATTGAAGCAAAAAAGCACAAACTTAATTTTACTTTAATTGAGGGAAACCAACCGCTTTCGACAATTGAAAACTTCCCTAAAAATAAGCCTATTTATACCTATCCAACGGACTTAACGCCACAAGGTGATTTGCAGTTTTCAGATAAAATCACTCATAAAGAAAACCTGCTTTCAGAATTAAAAGCACAACTGGTTGAGCATGACGTTTCCACTGACATCGCTAAAGTCAGTCACATTGAAAAAAATGCACAGCACATTGATGTAATTTTAGAAAATGGCGACAAACTAAAAGCACACCGAGTAGTCCTTGCCATCGGCCGCTCTGGTGGTTATCGCAAACTTGATGTTAAAGGCGAGTCATTAGCTAAGGTCAGTAACCGATTAATTGACCCTGCTGTCTACAGCCATAAAAAACTGCTGATTGTTGGTGGTGGTGACAGCGCACTTGAAGCGGCTATTGCGACAGCAAACGAAAATGCAGATGTGACGCTATCTTACCGCAAAGCAGAGTTTTCACGTGCTAAAACAGAAAACGTCGACCAGCTCAATCAATTAGTTGACGATAAAAAAGTTGAATTAAAACTCGCCACCAATTTAAGTGAAATCAACGAAGATAACGTCACACTTAAAAACCAGCATGGTGAATCAGAGACGTTCGAGAACGACAATGTATTGCTGGCAACAGGTCGTGAAGCACCATTAGACTTTTTCCGTCGTTCAAAAATCAAGATCCAAGGTGAAAGCACATGGCAAGGTTGGATTGCATTTATTTTATTCTTAGGTGCAATGGTGGCACTCTATGATTGGAAAGGTTACGGCTTCTTCAATTCATTTTGGGGCACTTTTTCTTATCCAGATCAAATGCCAACACTCATTGCAGGTTGGGGGGAATGGTGGCAAGCGCAAGTCAGTGATCGAAGTACGTTAATTGGTACCATTGCCGTATCTCTGAAGAGCCGTTCTTTTTATTACACTTTACTTTATACGATTTTAATTGCCGTATTTGGTTGGCAGCGGATCCAAAGACGTAAAACGCCTTATGTCACCAGACAAACTATCGTTTTATTTGTCATTCAGTTATTGCCACTGTTTTTGCTGCCTGAAATCATCTTGCCGTATTTAGGTTACAACGGCGTCTTTGATGCTGGAACGGGTAAGGCATTCGCAGACACCCTATTCCCAAGTTACATCTCGGCCCAAGATCTTGCAGCACACAACTGGCCAGATTGGGGACACCCTCGTGCATTTTGGCATGCATACAGCTTTATCTTTGCATGGCCTTTAGGTGTCTACACCGTATTTACAGATACGCCACAAGTTGCTTGGTTAATCATTGCTTCCGTTCAGACGTTAGTGATTATTCCATTAATCGTTTACAAATGGGGTAAAGGCGCATATTGCAGCTGGATTTGTTCCTGTGGCGCAATGGCTGAAACCATGGGCGACACTCAACGCCATAAAATGCCTCACGGTGCTAAGTGGAATAAGCTGAATATGCTTGGTCAGTTCATCTTACTGGTTGCAATCGTATTATTAGTGATTCGTGTGCTGGGATGGGTTTACCCAGAATCTTGGATGAACGAAATGTTTAATTTGTTCTTCAAAGGTGAAAACAAAGATTACCAGCTGGTCAATGGCTTCAGTTATAAGTGGATTGTCGACATTCTGTTTGCGGGTGTTTTAGGTTTCGGCCTTTACTTCAAATACTCCGGTAGAACGTGGTGCCGCTTTGCTTGCCCACTTGCAGCCCTAATGAACATATACAGTCGATTCAGTAAGTTCGCTATTGTCAGTGAAAAATCAAAATGCATCAGCTGCAACCAATGTACAAGCATTTGTCATCAAGGCATCGATGTTATGGCGTTTGCCAGCAAAGGCAAGCCAATGACTGATCCACAATGTGTTCGTTGCTCTGCGTGTGTAAGCACTTGTCCGACTGGCACACTGTCTTTTGCTGAAATCAATCGTGCGACATCAAAAGTGATTAAAGTCGACTCATTAGCGGCTAGCCCTGTGCAAATGGCAGAAAAAGCCAAAAAGCACGGAGTTATCGAGGTACGAAATGTATAAAGGACATAAAGTTGCAGTAGTGATTCCAGCACTAAATGAGGAGAACGCCATTGGTGTCGTCGTTTCAGCGCTGAATGCATTGCAGTTTGATAACCAAAAAGTCATCGACGATATCGTAGTTTGTGACAATGGCTCAACCGACAACACCAGCTCAGCGGCGCAAGCCGCTGGCGCCACCACCGTTCGTCAAAACAAACCGGGTTACGGCATTGCCTGTCTTACGGCAATCGACAATTTGCCAGAGTGTGACATTGTATTGTTTGTTGATGGCGACGATTCTTGTTTTGCGCAGCAAGCTATTCCAATGCTTGAAGGCATTGTTGAAGGCGATGACTTAGCCATTGGTTCTCGTACAATGGGTAAAATAGAAAAAGGCGCCCTTACTCAGACACAAATGTTTGGTAATTGGCTATCCAGCCATTTAATCACTCTATTTTGGGGACAAAAAATCACTGATTTAGGCCCATTTCGGGCCATGCGTTATTCATCGCTCAAATTTATCGGTATGCAGGATAAAACGTTCGGTTGGACGGTAGAAATGCAAGTCAAGGCTATTATTCATGGCATGCAAGTCAGTGAATATTCTGTCGACTCTAAAGTGAGAATTGGCGAATCTAAAATCAGCGGTACATTAAAAGGCTCAGTTCAAGCAGGCATTGGCATTTTATCAATGATTGGAAAACTGTACTTAACACAAGGCCAACTGAAGCGAATGGCGAGTCGAGTATGAGCAAATTAAAATTATTGCTTGTTGTTATAGGGATAGTCTTTTCAGCATTGCTGATTAAAGGCTACTCCCTTTACTCTGCAATCACACCTAATGCAATAAGTTACTGGGCAGTTAGTGACAAAAGCAATAAGCAACAAATTGACCATACTCTTTGGCAAACGATTCTTGACGGATATTTAGTTGAGATAAAAACCGAAGGTGTTCGTGCGTTTAATTACGCTCAAGTCACTCAAGCAGATAAGAAAGCCCTCAAAGATTATCTGCAACAACTTGAATCTATTGATCCACGGACATTGAATAAAAACGAGCAACTGAGCTTTTGGGTGAACCTCTATAATGCGTTAACCATAGATGTCGTACTCGATCATTACCCTGTCACTTCAATAAAAGACATTGGCGACGGCATTACTGGACCTTGGAACATGGAATTACTCACCATTGCAGGTCAACCCATTACTTTGAATCAAATTGAGCACAAGATCTTAAGGCCAATTTGGCAAGATCCACGTATTCATTATGTGATTAATTGTGCTAGTGTCGGTTGCCCAGATCTGCCCAATATGGCATTCAGCAGTGAAAATGTTGATTCTCAGCTTAATAAAGCGGCAACTCGCTTTATTAATCAAACGAAAGCTGTCGATATTAATAATAATCAACTGAAGCTCTCAAGTATCTACAGTTGGTTTTCTCAAGACTTTGGTAATAATCAAGCAGAGCTTATCCAGCACATTCAAACATTTGCAAAACCTGCGTTAAGATCACAATTAAAAGCCATTGCATCGGATAAAAATTCAAGCATCAATTTTGACTATGATTGGAAATTAAATGCGCCTTAAGCGGGTCATTTAAAACAATCATAAAAAATAAAATACAGATTGATGAAAGCACCATTACCCACACTTGTTATTTTCTGTAAAAGACCAAAGCTGCACCAAGGTAAGCAACGGCTAACAGAAGCAACTACACCTGAAAACGCATTAAAAGTTGCTCACGCCTTATTGGCTTGTGCGATTGAGGATGCGCAAGCTTGGACAGGCAATGTTGTCTTTGCCTGTGCTCATCATGAAGACAAGCAATGGATGCAATCACAAATGCCAAGTGCCATGGTAATGTCCCAATTACCTAACGGTATCAGCGGTAATCTTGGTGAAAGGCTCAATTACATTGACAGTGAGTTAAGGAAGTTAGGGCACAATCAACTTATTTTTATTGGCACTGATGCACCGATTTTAAATCAAACTCACTATCAATCAGTACTGACCGAATTACAGAGTAATGATATTGCCCTCAGTCCTGCCGATGATGGCGGAGTGGTCATTATGGCAAATAACACACCTTGGCCTAACATCAAGAATCTTGCTTGGAGCACATATTCTCTAGGCTCTGAACTCAAGCAAACCTGTAAGCAACAACAATTAACCGTTGCTACAGCCGTCGCTGGTTATGATGTTGATTATGTCACTGACTTAAAAAAATCAATAGATGATCTTGATGGTGATAGCCGCCCAGCAAGACAAGCTTTAGTTAAGCTCATTAACGACTTATTCCATTTTTCAGGAGAGACTCAAGATGACTAGCACCTCTCAATGTTGCAACACGCCAAATGATACAGACACAAACAATGACTCAACCCACGATGTCGTTAAAGACTACTACGGCAAGGTACTAGCGGGCTCTGACGACCTACAAACCAATGCCTGTTGCAGCGATGATGGTCTTTCTGCGCAGATGAAAACTGTACTTTCAAATATTCATGATGAAGTACTTACTCGCTACTACGGTTGCGGGTTAGTAACACCTGAATCATTAGAAGGTTGCCATATTCTTGATTTAGGTTGCGGTGCTGGTCGCGATTGTTACGCCTTAGCACAGTTGGTCGGCGAAAGCGGCTCAGTTATTGGTGTGGATATGACCGATGAGCAATTAGCTGTTGCCAATAAACATATTGAATATCATCAAAATAAATTTGGCTTTGCTAAACCAAACACCACGTTTTTAAAAGGCTACATTGAAAAGCTGGATGAACTGAACATTCCAGATAACAGCATCGATGTAGTGATATCCAATTGCGTGATCAATCTGAGCCCTGATAAAAATGCAGTACTCAAAGAAGTCTTCCGCATTCTTAAACCGGGTGGCGAGATTTATTTTTCTGACGTTTACGCTGACCGACGAGTGCCGAGTCATTTAGTCGAAGATCCATTGCTATATGGTGAGTGCCTAAGTGGCGCATTATATTGGAACGATTTTGAAAATTTGGCTAAACAGGTTGGTTTTGCTGAGCCTAGATTAGTAAGCAGCCGCGTTATTACTGTCGATAATGATGAACTTTCAGCAAAACTTGAAGACATTCGATTCACCTCTGCTACCTACCGTTTGTTTAAAGCGGACGATTTAGAAACTAATGCTCAAGACTATGGCCATCAAGTGAAATATTTAGGCACGATTGCAGAGCACGAGCAAGATTTTCATTTCGACCAGTCGACTCATTTTGTTAAAGGCGAAGTAACCAGTATCAGTGGAAACCTGTGGTACACGTTAAAACAGTCACGGTTTAATCAGAGTTTCGAATTTGTTGATAATGGTTCAAAGCATTTAGGCTTCTTTTCAGCGCAAAATCAGCGTTCAGAAGCAGACTTTGATTTCCAAATTGAACCACAACAAAGTGCTTCAGGCTGTTGCAGCCCTGCTCCCGCTAAAAAGACGAGTTGCTGCTAATGAGTATCGCAGAGCAATTGGGCAGTTGGACGCACACGCCATTAGGTGATGAACGTGGTTACATTCAGCCGCACTCGTTAAAAGAGCTATGGTTCCATACTGGTACTAAGTGTAATTTAGAATGCAGTTTTTGTTTAGAGGGCTCTAGCCCTTCAGACAAACGTTTGTTAACACCAAAGCTTGAAGAGGTCATCCCGTTTATTGATGAAGCCTTAAGCATGGGCGTCGAACAGTTTTCATTTACTGGCGGCGAACCCTTCTTGGCAAAGGACATTGTCGAAATTTTGGATTACGCCTCAAAGTTTAAGCCTTGTTTAGTGCTGACTAACGGCACTGAGCCATTACTTAAACGTCTTGATGCTCTTATTGCTCTGCAAAGCAAAAATCAACACCCGGTTTCATTTCGAATTAGTATTGATTCCCCGAATGAAAAAGAACACGACCAAGGCCGAGGCACAGGAAACTTTGCCAAAGCTTTTATCGGTATGCGTAAATTGCATCAGCATGGTTTTTCGGTCTCGTTAGCGCGTCATATTGCAAACAATGAAAATCAGCCCGAAGTCGATCAGCAATATCGAAACCTTTTTTCATTAAATGGCATACCTCCTCAAACCCATATTGTGGCATTTCCTGATTTTCTTCCACCGGGTTCTTTGCCGTCCGTACCGCACATTACAACTCATTGTATGACCGCTTATCAGACTGAGCAACAACGTGAAAATTATATGTGCGCAAGCTCGAAAATGATCATTAAAAAAGGCACTGAAATGCAGGTATACGCTTGCACACTGGTAGATGATGATCCTGATTATTTTATGGGAAACACATTATCGGAAAGTATGCAACAGAAGGTCAATTTGAAACACCACAGATGTTATAGCTGCTTCGCTCACGGCGCCAGCTGTAGCGAAATGTAATACCAAGGAGAATCCGATGAAATCGATTTTATTTTTATGTACGGGTAATTCCTGTCGCAGCCAAATGGCACATGGTTTTGCTAATGCAATGTTGGGCGAGCAATTCGAAAGCTATTCTGCGGGTATTGAATCACATGGCCTTAACCCTTCGGCTGTACAAGTGATGCAAGAAGTGGGGATTGATATTAGTCGTCACCAATCAAACACACTCAATGAATTTGAAAACAAAACGTTCGATTATGTTGTTGCGGTTTGTGAACACGCAGCAAATAACTGCCCTACTTTTACTCAAACCACGCAGTTAATCAAACGCCAATTTGATGATCCTCCAAAATTAGCAAGAGGTGCGAATACACCTGAAGAAGCATTAAGCCACTATCGCCGAGTACGCGATGAAATCAAAGATTGGGTTTCAGATTTATCAAGATTGAATTAAAAGGATTACAAGATGTTAGCAATTATTGGTGGTACAGGTATTTATAATATTGATGACCTCATCACTGTAGAAAAACACGATATTACAACACCATTTGGTAAACCGTCGGCTGAAATTGTACGTGGCGTTTATCATGGTAAAGAGATTTTATTTTTACCTCGTCATGGTAGCAACCACCAGCTTTTGCCTTCTGAAGTAAACTATAAAGCCAATATTTGGGCATTGAAAAGTTTAGGTGTTAAACAAATTATTGGTTTATCTGCAGTGGGTAGCTTGCAGCAGGAAGTAAAACCGGGTGATTTAGCCATCGCAGATCAGTACTTTGACTTTGTAAAAGGTCATCGTGAAAAGTCATTCTTTGGCAATGGCTTAGTGGCTCATGTCTCTACCGCAGAACCAACCTGCTCATCGCTTGCCGATGGCATAGCTAAAGCTGCCGCAGCGTGTGACATCACATTACACAGAAACAAAACCTATGCCTGCGTTGATGGCCCAAGACTCGGTACTAAAGCAGAAAGTTTATTCTTAAAAAGTGCCGTCAATGCTGATTTAGTGGGCATGACTAATGTCCCTGAAGTGTTTTTAGCCCGTGAAGCACAGATTTGTTATTGCACTATCGGTATTGCAACCGATTACGATTGCTGGCAAGACGACCCCAAACATCATGTTACGGTTGAGCAAGTAATAAGCCGCTATGGTTCAAGTTTGGTAAAGGCTAAACAAGTGTTGGAAACCTATATCCAAGGTACAACAGCGATGTGTTCAAGCCGTTGTAATCACTCATTAGAATGTGCGGTACTGACGCCCATTGAGTCTTTATCTGAAGAAAATAAGCATTTATTTGAAGTTCTATCTTCTTAGTACGCTTACAATAAACGTTTGGGAGCTAATGCTCCCATTATCTCGATTCTCTTTAATCACTCTTCTTTTTCATAAACAACAATATATCGATCATTATCTCTCATAAAGTAAGTACTCATTTTATACCTGAGTATATTAATGTTTATCATGAATCCGATTTAATTTAGAAAACCAAAAGCCAATGTTAAAATATGACCTGAACAACAGGTATTGTGTATGGCTACTGAATTTAATATAAGTTGGAATGCAAACACGACTTCAATTTTTGAAGCCAATGGACTTATAGAACCGCTCCAAACATTATCGGTTGGCGGCTCAACTACTTATACACTTAACTTTGTAGATAAGCAGACTAACACAACTGAAAGAAGAACTTATCGGGTTGAACGTAAATCAAACAAGCGCCTTGATTTCAATAGAGTTGACGGATATAGAGCGAAACTTGATGTTTTCAATGTATTCAAATGGAGAAGCACTGAATCCTCGGCCTTGAGTCAGTTTGTAAATAAAAGAGACAAAATCGCTCCTGACCAATGCACTTTGCCTGGCTTTCATCGTTATGGGCTAACATGTTTTATGAATGCCGCCCTTAAACAGGTTATTTCTGAGTGCAAACCAGGTTTAACTGACACCATTTCTAGTACTTTTGCAGGTAAGACTGAAGCATATTGTAAACTTGCCTTAGCTTTTGCAAAACTTTCTGATGAGTGCCACAGAGTAAAAGGAGGAGCAGGAACTACCAATATTTCCCAACTCCATAGAGCTTTCTATACTAAGCTCCAAGAATACGCCACACTTGAGCAAAGAAGTCGTCGTACCAAAGCGAAAAAGTCCCACTCGAACGCTAAAAAACCACAAACAGAGCCAGTAGACGGTAACGTTACTCAAAAAACGGTTGAGTCAAAAAACAAGTCCGTTAGTCCACCTGAGAAAGATAACTTAGAACCACCAAGCTCTGAGGTAGTTCTTGAATCTTCAGTCAAAGTTCCAAAACTTGATGGGTCTGAATCAAGCGAATGTGAAACCACACAGCAAACTTCTGATGCTGCTTCAGCTCCACCTTCTTCAAGCATAAAAAAGCAATCAGACCTAAATCGAAAGTGTGATGCTGACGAATTAAGTAATATAAGAATGCTTAACAAACTTTTTGGAAGAGGCAACGCCCAGCAAGATTCTCATGAATTAATTCAGTTTTTAATTGAATTAGCGAACCTAAAAAGTACAAACAAAGAAATTACAGAGGACTCCAAGATAATTACCCCGGGAACAAATGCAACAACAAAGCTCCCAGGAAAACCAAACCTCTATCACCCACTTTTGCTCGATAAAAGACGAACCTTAGGTAAACAGCTTTCCGTAACGAGAACAAGTACTGTAGAACCCGAATCTCTGGGGAAGCCGAACCGAAAAAAAGTTGATTATATATCCTCGCCGGCCCCTCAAGAAATAGAACTACTCAGAATTCAGGTTAAACTGTTTGATTCTTATGGTTTTGGAGAGCTTTCTAGTCAGTCACGGCTTGGATTTAAAGCTAAAGGTCTTATTCCAAGAGGAGACACCATAGAAGTGGACATTTTAAATTCAACAACAAATAAAACAGAAACATGTAAGTTTAGAATACAATCTATTGTTGTTCATGAAGGAAAATCTCTCAATTCAGGCCATTACTACACACTCGAAAGAGGCGATGACAATACTTGGATTAAACATGATGACGATCTCGTAACCGTTTCTACAAAATCTTTGAGCTCCCATTTTTCACTTTTCTCCGATGCTGCGCCTTATTTAATCGTATTAGAAAAAGTTAATTAACTTTCAAACCCTACAGGTCTGACCATTAACAATCAGAAATTTCGTAATTTTAATATCAACGAATCTACTAATGAATAAACTACGAAGTGTAGAGAGTTAATTTTATCGAGGAACAAGACATGTCATCAATAGCATCTCCAGCGGCGGCTCCAAAACTAGCTCCAACCAGCGGCACAAGTAAAACTGATACTCAATTAACACCTGACCAAATAAAGCAATTTCAAGATATGGATAAATCGCTAGGCTCAATGATTACTAAAATGCAATCATTAGTAGCACAATTACCTCACCATGATGTTATCCCTAAAGATAAAGATAAAGCTAAAGACCAATTGGAAAAATATGGCCCTTTAAATCGAGCGCTTCATAAATTAGATGGTGAAGTTAAGACTTTCTTCCATAAGGTAGGACATGTAATCAGTAGTTTTTTTCATAGCCTATAGACTTATAAAACCGCAACCATCAGGGATGATGGTTACGTTTTATTCTCTAAATTCCTGCAAAACTGAAATAATCTCTTCCGTCTTCTTTCTCATCAAAACTTCACTCCCTTTCGATTCTACGTTTAGTCTCACTACAGGTTCTGTATTAGAGCAACGTAAGTTAAATCGCCACAAGCCAGACTTTTCAATAAAAGAAAATGAAACTCCATCAATTAAATCCGCTTCATAAGCTTTAGTCTGATATTTCTTTTTTACGGCCTCTATAGCTTCTTGGGGAGTGCGAATGTTCAAATTAATTTCACCTGAAGACGGATAAAGTGATATCCGTTCATTAACTAGCTTTGATAGAGATTTATTTGAAATTGATATTAATTCGATGATCAAAAGCCAAGGTATCATGCCCGAATCACAATAGTAAAAGCTCCTAAAGTAATGATGAGCAGACATCTCTCCACCATAAACAGCATTCTCAGCTCGCATTCGCTCTTTAATGAAAGCATGGCCAGTTTTTGTTTTTACTGCTTCTCCACCAACTCTTTTAACAATATCTTCGGTATTCCATGTGAGCCTTGGGTCATGAATGATTTTTTCGCCTTTATTTTTACGTAAAAACATCTCGGCCAATAAACCTACAATGTAATAACCTTCAATGAATTCACCATTTTCATCAAACAAAAAGCAACGATCAAAATCGCCATCCCAAGCAATGCCTAGATCTGCGTTATGCTCAATAACAGCGTCGCTCGTTGCTTTTCGATTTTCAGCTAAAAGAGGGTTCGGTATACCGTTAGGAAAGTTTGCATTAGGCTGATGAAAAAGCTTAACAAACTCAATCGGAACATTGAGCTGCTCAAACTCTAACTCTAACGCATCAATCACATGTCCTGCTGTTCCATTTCCAGAGTTAACTACTATCTTGAGCGGCTTTATATTCTTAACGTCAATGTAAGTTAATAATTTTTCAACGTAAGGCGCTAAAATTGACCGTGCTTTATGGGTACCTAACTTTCTGTGTGAAGTCTCATTAACCCAAGGTGTAGTCTCTGCTGATGCTTTAATCGAAATTAAACCTGAGTCACCAGAAACAGGAATGCTATCCTTCCTCACCATTTTCATGCCGTTATAATCAATAGGATTATGAGAAGCAGTAACCATAATGCCACCATCAACATTGAGATACGGCGTAGCAAAGTAGATTTCTTCGGTACCAACTAAGCCAATATCGATGGTATCAACCCCCTCAGCTCTTAATCCCTCACTTAATGCAGTTTTCAATGATTCAGAGGTTCCTCGTGCATCACCACCTAAAACAACGGTTTTTGGCTTAATTTCTCTTGCGTAAGCACGCCCTATATCATAAGCGACTTTCTCATCAAGCTCTGAGCCTAATTTCCCGCGAATATCATAAGCTTTAAAACAAGTTAACGATGTCATTTTAGGTTCTGCCATATTTATCTTCATAACGCACAATATCGTCTTCACCTAAGTAAGAGCCTGACTGCACTTCAATCAACTCAAGATTTACAAGACCCGGATTTTCCAGTGCATGAATACTCCCAACTGGGATATATGTTGATTGGTTTTCAGTAAGAAGAATTTCTTCATTATCTTTTGTGACTTTAGCTGTTCCCTTAACAACGACCCAATGTTCGGCACGGTGATGATGCATTTGCAATGACAACTTTGCACCAGGCTTAACGGTAATACGTTTTACTTGGAAACGATCGCCAGTATCAATGCAATCATACTTACCCCAAGGTCGATAAACTTTGCGGCTACTTTTCGCTTCAATTCGACCTTGAGCATTCAGCTCATTAACCACTTGTTTTACCTTTTGAACTTCAGAGCGTTTTGATACTAATAAAGCATCTTTCGTGTCGACAATGACAACATCGTCCAAACCTATCGTTGCGACCAACTTATCATTTGCTGAAATAAAGGAGTTATTAGTGTCTATGGTCAGCACATCACCTTTACAGGAATTGCCGTTTTTGTCTTTATTCTCAATATTCCAAAGTGCTGACCAACTCCCCACGTCACTCCAATCGGCATCTAAGGGCACAACAACAGCACTTTTTGTTTTTTCCATTACTGCATAATCAACAGAGTCACTTGGACAAGTGTCAAAAACGCTTTTATCAAAGCGAGAAAAATCACTATCAGTTTCTAAGGTTTCGAATGCAGCCTTGCATGCGTTATAGATGTCAGGTCGATGAGTTTCTAACTCATTCAAGAAAACACTGGCTTTGAACATAAACATGCCACTGTTCCAAAAATATTTACCACTCGCTAAATATTTTTTTGCCGTGTCCAAATCTGGCTTTTCAACAAACTGGTCAACTTTATACCCTTGGTCTAACGCATCACCCGACTTGATATATCCAAAACCAATTTCTGGTGACTTCGGTACAACCCCAAAAGTAACGAGTTTATTTTTATCAGCGGCTAATGTTGCTTGATGAACGGAGGCAACAAAAGCATCTTCATTCTTGATGATATGGTCGGAAGCTAAAACCAAAAGAATCGGATCTTCACCTTTATTTAGGCTATCGAAAGCTGCAAGAGCTATGGCTGGTGCCGTATTTTTTACTGTAGGCTCAAGTAGAATATTCGAATTACTTGAACGTTGAGTCCTTAATTGTTCTGCGACAACAAAACGATGCTGCTCATTACAAATGATCGTAGGTGTTTGATGATCAATGTTAACCAATCGCTTTAACGTCGCTTGTAACATCGTGCTTTCACCATCTAATGATAAAAACTGTTTAGGAAATAATTCTCGAGATAACGGCCATAATCGAGTACCAGAGCCACCAGCCATTATTATTGGTTTTATCATAGTCATCCCTAGAAGCTATTTAACAATGCACTTACAAATGTTTCAGTTGTTTAAAGAGACACTAGGACAACAGAATTTCTTTCATTAAAAAGGTGATTAAACACTATGGTTGATGACATTCAAAAATACATTCAAGTAAATAGATTTGGTTGAAAGTCCTTGGTACAACTTGGCAGTGACCATCACTCAGCCTCTTATCTTGATTAGCAGTTTGTGAATAAACACTTGTTTTTCCAATCGTATGGCACTTTGAATCCATTTTCGGTTAATAAAACTTCAGGACTTCAACCAATTTTGATTCACTGTTGCTTACCACTTCATCTAAAGCGATAATTAAAAAAATAAATGCCGATTTTTAATTTTGATGGCTAATTTTAGTAATCTTCCAATTATGATGTGTGTTTTGACTCATCGTTAAATCGTAGCGCACAAATATCGACAGAAATGCACAGAAAAATAATATCAACTCTGCCAAAAAATAGTTACAAAGAAGTTGCCAACAATAAAGGATAATCATGAACAAAAGCGAACAGCCAACTTTATTGTGGCACGACTATGAGCTTTGTTACTTATTGAATTGAAATATAAAGATAAAAATTATGGTAAATAGTATTTGATGCACTTCTTGATGCACATGTAAAAATGTAGAAAAATTATTTTTTAACAATCATCCCTCAAGAACACAAAAGTACTCAGTAACAACTTTTAAGGGCAACATCAGTTACACTCAATGACTCACACGAATTAACATGTTGATAAGTTAGAGGTTTTAGAAACTTATCTAATTTATTCCTGGGTAACCTTCAGGGTAACCAAGGGGTAATATAGTTACCCAATTAAAGATAACCTTCATAAAATTTAAAATCGATGTAAATCAAGAACATTACTTTTGAGTTACTTTAGATTACCCCAAAAAGGTAATCTGTAATTAATATATTAATCATAACTTTAAAGTAAGTTTCGGGAGAGATTACCATTGTTACTTTAAGAGACAGGTAGATTTAACTCTACTCATCGATTTTAATTTTTAAATGAAACTATTGGCAGATGCATATTACTTTGACGTGCCACCAATTAAAAACGTTAATTACCCAAGAAATATTAACTCATCAAGCTACGCTCGGAGCTCTTTTAATTCGTGATAATCATTCTATCTAACCTACAAAACTCTTCTCCACTTTCAGAGGCTCGAACAGTAACAAGCTTTACTTTAACGCTGTGCGTATCCTTCCAAGACGCATAGGTATCAGAAGAAACAAGAGCAGTCAAAACTATAAGGGCTTTAAAAAATTCAACATTATAATTATCTCGTTTCATTCAATTCAGATATCAAAAGGCTAAGTTATAATAATTGCGTAAAGTAATGAATGAAATTTAAATATCATTGTTTTTAAAAGATCATTTTACATAAACTAAACATCTAATAATTTACATACCTAATCACAGCAGAGTTCCAACTATTCCACCCATCACACGTTAAAGGTACTTGTTCACCATCAAAATGAACTCTTGAAATAGTTGCTCCTGTAGCTTTGGCTGATAAAAACATTGCAAACACGGCTTTACAGGTCTCAGGCCCCATTTTATATGCGGCTCCGGGAACACTCCATTCAACCTCTGGATTGCAAAAGAAAACCGGAGTATTCATATTTTCTAGCTGAACCATGAGCTTATTATTAGCGTGATAGGCGATTTTCTTTACTTTGGTATTTTCACAAACTAATGTTCCTGAGTATGCATTGACACTTAGCAGAAAACTCATTAGTAGAGGTTTTATCTTTATTTTTTGAATCATGATTTTCCCTAATGATCTTAATCTTTGAGATATATTCCAATGAGTTTACCTTGATTGTTATAGTTGCAACCGTCAAATCTTCCCTGTACTTTTTTATTACTCAATTGGGCAGCTATTAAGATTGCCATAATAGTGTCGTATTTAGGGTGCTGAGTAGGAATATAATACCTGTAACCCGAGCAACCTGTAGCGACTAAATCGACATAAGTTGAACCACTTGCGCTATAAATATGAATATTTTTGGGCACTACAGGTATAGTTGTTGCAGGTGTGGCCTGAAGTGAAAAACTGCATATTAAAAGAAGAGGCAATAAAAATTTATATTTATTCATTTTATAATTCCATTTACTCAGAACGTAGAAAAGAGTGAGTTACTGCCATAGCCTAATATAGCTAACAATTGAACGATTACCTTCACCCTTTCCCTTTCAGTGAAAAGCAATATTATCATGAGTGGTAAATACTGTTAACACAAAAACAAATTTACGATTTGCTTCTGAATCTAATTGATATATTAATGCTCTTTTTCTAGGGATTAGGCTTTTTACCGCAAAACCAATTGAAGTTAAACTAATTAAACTCAATGTAAACAATGTGTTACCTTCATCTCCAACTTCGACCCTTCTAAATTTTAATAAATTAAATTATAGGTTAAAGACGGTTCAGCCAGCCTCAAAATATATATTGCAGTTAGCCACATTTTGTCTTCGTTTCAACTTTACATTTTCAGTATAACCAGTAAGCGACCGAATACATCCAACCGGGCCGCTAAATAACTGTTCAAAATCGCTACAAAGCTTCAGCCAGTTATCGTTTTTGATGTTTAATCTTTGTAAAATATGTTTACTTGCTTGAATAGCCCCAAGTTTATCATCACGGAAACTGCGACCTGTTTCTTCTACTAACACTAAATAATCTTCTAGATGGAACGCTATCCCTTTTGACATATTTACTTTTTCGTTTCCAATAAATGGAAGCAATGGTTTGGGTTGTTTTCCACTCAACGTAGACTCAACCCTTTTGCGTATACTTGTATATTGTGATGCTTCCGGGGTATCTGCCATAATTGCACGAATAGGGTTTAAATCAACATAAGCCATACATGCTAAAATTGCAGATTCATCAAGCAAGGGTTGAGACTTAAAACGCCCTTCCCAAAATCGACCTGTGCAGTTATCTTCTCTATTGGCCATGCGTGCAATGGGCTCATTTAAACTGCGCATGAACCAACTAATATCACTTAAACGATTCCGGTAATTGTCAATTACTTTTTGTAACTGTTTTTTATCCCATTTCGATAATGATTCATTTTTGACAAACCTGTGAGTTAATAGCGTACCCTTAAACAAACGATGCCAACGCTCAACAACCTGCAAGTCGGTCAGTTTTATAGATTCTTCTACATCAACTCTGAGGACAATATGCACGTGATTCGACATTACAGCGTAAGCACAAATATCAATTGAAAAAACTTCAGTAAGTTCTAATAGTCTAGTTTCAACCCACTCTCTACGGTGCTCATAGCATTTGCCAGAATAAGAATCCTTTCCACATAAAAAAGCCCTTCTAACACAGCGGGAAACGCAGTGGTAAAAAGGCGTATCGTCAACACTCACGATCGTTTTTCTAGCCTTTGGCATTGTTCTGACATCCTTGTCTAATTAACTTTTTATAAGCCTAGACAACGAATTTCAATACCGCAAATAATTGTGGGTGTCTTATTTATTTTCTGCTGGGTTGATCGTGCACAGTGATCGAGGTTCACAATATGCGAGTAAGCAATATCGCAATCTGCTTAAAAGTAATGAGTTTGTTGGCAGTATGAGCCGCAAAGGGAACTGCTGGGATAATGCTGTAGCAGAAAGCTTTTTCGGTAGTTTGAAGCAAGAGCGAGTTCAGTGGCGAAGTTATCAAACTCGGCATGAAGCTCAACAAGATATTTTGAGTTACATAACGATGTTCTATAACAGCGACCGTTTGCACTCTACGCTTGGTTATTTGAGTCCAAATGGTTTCGAAGCACAAGCAATAGATTTAAAGAAAGTCTCTTAACTGAGGTGTCTAAATTTAGTTGACCACGTCATATTATTTCTCTTTAAAAGATGGAAAGTACATCTTTATTAAAAAGTCAAATTCTTTAGAACAAAATCGGCTACTTTGATTACATAAACTTTTTTTCGTAGCACCTTTCATAAGAAGGTAATTTATCGTTTCAATATCATTAATTCTAATAGCTATCGATAGTGGTGTATTACCACTTTGATCAACTATGTTTAAATTGATATTGTCATTTATATACGCTTTTACTAAGGCTAGTTTTTTTCTCAAGATAAGATAAAACAGAGGTGTTCTTCCTTGATTATCTTCATAATTTAATAGTAAAGGATCATTCTTAATATACTTCAGAGCTTCATCGTATTTTCTCCAGCTAATCAATTCATGCACTCTTTTTCCTATCGGCAAGATCGAATTAAGGTTCATTGGTGAAAAATCTACTATTTCTTCGTTCTTGATATTACTCTCAACTACAATAGAGTCGTTAGACAAACTATATTTTGGTATCAAGAGGTTAGAGTACTGACCTAAAGCTCTACCTGATAAATCATAATGTTGCCCAGTACAAGGATCAACCAAACCTTGTTTTGTTACTGATAATCTACATAAAGATTCAACAGATATACCTAATAGTAATAATCTTTTCTGATCAAGAGATCTTCCTCTTAGTTTATCTAAGTCTTTAGTGAAAAGAAGAAGATTCGCAACCTCATTACCATATTTATGACTAATTTTTTCAAAAGATTTTAAATAATCAATACTCTTTCTGTCTTCATCAAGACTAGTTAATAATTTCATCTGTTCTGGAGTTCTATTAACCAATAACAATGGGAGTCCATGCCAATCATAAAACTTATGTTTCCCAACAGTAACAGAATCAAACGTAATAGTCGGTTGAGATAGCCCCCCAAACGAAACTAAGATCAAAAGAATACAAATTCCCTTCAAAATTACCATCTTTTAATTTGTCCATCACATTTCATGATGACAGTACTCGACGCACCACAAGAAAAAGCAACGTTAATATACTTTTCAGCCCCATAAGCAGCAAAGCCTATAAGGGGAGCCCTTTGTATAAACCAACCATTTCCTATCAATTTAACTGTATCAATACTTGTTTTTGCAAGATCGAAATGTGGTTTGTCTATGTTAGTTATCATTGGGCTTTGTTGGACAAGCTCTCCAGTACATTTTTGCATCGCTTGACACTGAAGGGTGACAGCTCCCATTTCACCATAAACCTTTTCATCTAGAATTCCTTCTTGGCTCTGAAAAACAATATCTCCATTTTGATCAAGCTCTACATTACCCGCCTTGTCATATCTGGGTTCCATAGTAGATGCATGTTTTTGACGTATTCTTTTTAAAGGGTTCCAAGCACTCCTTCCCCGAAGGTCATCATTTAGAAGCCTAGAAAAAGCAGCAGTTAAAGCTCCATTGGCAAACTTCCCACCTGTAAGCTTAGATAAAGTTCCTCCAATAATCGCGGATTTAATTGCATTCTTTACCCTTTCGAACCCTTTAGGTATATCTTTAAAAATTCCTTTGATCTTACCAAGAGCTTGAGTTAATCCTGCTGTTAAGAAACCATGCCCAAATTTGCCTCCATTCAATACATTGCTTATTCCACCAGCTGTACCGTGAGCTAGAATTTTTAATGGGCCTTTATTCATATAATGAAGTGAGCCAAACATTGCGCCTGTAAAGGCTCCTACAAGCGCACCTCTTAATGAACCTGTTGCAATTCCACCCGCTACAAAACCTGTCATTGCACCTAATGCAATTGTATTCGTTACTCCTGTTAATGCTGTTATCGCCCCAGGTAAATATATACTGACAACTACAGCAAGTATGGTTCTCCAATACTTCTTAATAAACTTGAACAATTTCTTAAAGAAATACCCACTCGGATCGGTATAGGTCAGTGGATTATTCAGCACATAACTATAACGGTTATAGTTTTGCAGGTTTTTGGGTGCCTGAATGTTCGGATCAGCCTGTAAAAAACGGGCTAGATTTGGATCGTAGATCCTACCGCCCATTTGAATTATATCTAAGCTTGGTAACATTTCATGCCCAGTATAACCTCGGAGCATTGGTAATCTAGCTTGAACTAAGCTTTCGCCTTGAAGCTTCATTGGCTTACCAAAAGCAGTATAAAAATACTGCTCAAGCACAGAGCCATTCTGACTAGTTATACTTAAGACAGACCCTTGGTGGTCACTATGTTGATACTGAACGTTTTCACTATCACCTGTGATACTTGATTGATTGCGTTCAACAATAATGTTACCAACTATATATTTATGTTTGGTATTTTCTAAAACGGAATCGTTAAATCGCCTCTCATTCTGATAAATACCGCCAATATAATGGGTTACATATCTCTTCCAAATATTTTCATCTTGTCGGTAATCAACACGATTAAATACTGAACGGTTATGATTATATTGGTATTCAGTATACGCACTACCTTGACTTATCCGATTAGCTTTATCAAAGCCATTATAAGTAAAGGTACGGCTACCATCTGAAGTTGTATTACCATTATCATCATAATGAAATTTAGAGTAAGATTTGCCGTCAACAACAGCTGAGTCGAGTCGGTTTACACTCCCAGAATTAACATAGTTGTAATCAGCATGCTTATGGCTTACTCCATCATATTGTCTAGATTTTATATTTCCGAAACCATCGTAACTGTATCGCTCGACATATCCATCACTACCGTATGGAGTAAGGGCGCCCTTGCCTATATCTAAACGCCTTACTGCCAAACGATTTAAATCGTCATATTCAAAACTCTCATTAAATCCAAGTCTAAGAGTACCTGCATTGAAATAACTGTGAGTTCGTGATGTTACATTCCCCTTCTCATCAAACTGACCATAGCTGAGTTGATGTATGAAACTACCCGAACGCTTGAGATCTATAGTATCAATACGTCCAGTTTTCTCATCAAATTGCTTAATTTCTTGTGTGCCATTCGCAAAATTTTGATCTGTAATATTACCGAAAACATCCATTGCATTAATATTACGTAAAATTCGGCCACTGCTGTCACGTTGTGAACTCAAAAAATGATTAGAGTTATAGTGATAGTCAACATAGAAAGTACCATTATTTGATGGATAGTGCTGACGGCTGATTTGACCTAAACTGTTATATTCAATTTTCGTACTATAACTTGAACCATTTAGAACGAAATCAGTTCTATTAGGCCTTCCGTAATCATCATAAAAATAATGTTCTGTATATTCAGTGCCAGCGGTTGTTGAACAACTTGATTGGTTTGACCACTGCTTTATCGATAACGGTTTACCTCTATTATACAAACTAGCATTATTTCCATAAGCCCAACATGATAGGTTGGTATTATCTTTACGAGAGACCATACGCCCCATACTGTCATACGACATATAGATGGACTGCTGCCTTGCATCAGTTTGTTTTATCAACTCTCCAAAACCATTGTACTTGTAAGTCCATAATCCCTTATCTGGATCATTGGTTTGAGTTTTTCGACCATAATCATCATAGTAAGTAGAAATTGTTTGTTCTTTAGCAACTCCTGCATGATTTAGCGCTTTTGTAACAACTTTTCTAGAATTACCAAAGGCATCATAGTAATAATTAATCGTTTGATTTTCAGGGTCTGTTCGAGTAATTAGTTTTCCATCTGCTGAGTAGGTATCTTTATATTCGAGCTCTTTCTCGTCTATGATTGTAGTTATAAGTCCATCAATAATCGTGCTGACAGATGTTGTGCCCGACTCAGATGGTGATATCTCTCTGTAGACTCTTCCAAGTTTATCGTAAACCCGCTGTGTTGCTGCCACTGGGCTGCTTCCTGAGTAAGGTGCAGAAACACTGAGCACACGCCCCAAATTATCATATGTGGTATCGACTTTAATCTCAGCAGAGAAGCTTTGTGAACGCTGCTGGCGTTGGCGGCCGAACCTATCAATTAATACTTTTTGAGTGGGTTTATTAGAACTTGATACGGTTTCAGTGATAAAGTTTACATCACAAGAGTTGCAAATCTCTCTACTTGTCGCTAAATAGTTTCCATCTGCCATAACCTGCCTAATAGCTTGACCTTGAACATCAAAAAATGATGTTGTAGCTAGTCTATTCGGTCCAGTAGTTGTTTTTGAAAATATCCTTCCGGAGATTGTTCCTGTACCTGACTGTCCATTATAGAGATACGTTTCTGTATCTCCATTATGATTGGTCTTGTTTGCTAAGTATTGGCCTCGACTATCGTAAGCCATATAGCTTCTACGATAATCTTTTTGACCTTGCTCATTTTTAACAGCTGAAACACTTTGGGCTACCTTGTTACCAAACAAGTCATAAAAGTAGGCGGTGTTTAGCCCATTAATCGAAGACTCACGCAACATCCCATTATCATAATAACTAAATCGACTGACACGGGTTTGAGAGCTTGTTTGATTATTTTCAGTATTTTTATAACGTTTTTTCGTCACAGATGTTTGATACAAACGTCCGAATTGTTTGGCGTCAGGTGTAGAGCCGGACTGTGGAGCAACCTGATTTGTATGCGCCAATGAACTTGATAAAGTATTCATTGAGTCAATTACAGCATAGGCTGAACTGTTGTAGCTATTGATAGTATCCGTCTTATGAATTAAATCGCCGCCTGCATCTTTAATCGAAATACTGTTACTTGTTAAATTACCCCAATTATCATAATTATTGGTTGTTAATGTTTCACTGACTTTTTTGTGATTTGCAGGCGTTTCACCATCGCTCGATAGATCAACAGAGAAAGTCTTTTCTGTCGTGCTTTTTAGAAAAACTTGAACTCCACCTTGAGCAGATACTTTTTCTTCATACTGGTTAACGGCTTCACTCAGAATAAGATCTTGATAACTCTTAATGGTAGAAGATGGCATCCCAGTAAAAGGATATAATTGATGATACTTAGTTGTTGTAATAACACTCGATTGCGGGTCAACTGTTTGTAGTGTTTCAAACCCTAAGAATCCATGCCCTTTTTTATGTGCCAAAGGACCACCATATCGATATTGCACTAAGGTAGGAGCATCATCGGCATTATTACTTGATTGTGATGCAGCTTCAGTGACAACATAATATCCAGCAAAAGGTGTTAAGTAATCACTAAAATCAGTATCACTTCTTGCAGGCTTCTGGCTAGAGTCCATATCGAGAAGCGACATACCACTGTTCAAAGGCGCATAGGCTAAAGTTGTTTCTACACCGAAGCCATTAGTGATCTTGGTCAATAAATGCTCTTTTATGTAAGGACGAGTCGCTTTTCTTACTTGCCATTTCCCGCTATCAGAAGACGCAGTTAAGAGGTCTAATTTAGTGTCACCGTCAACATCCGCCAAACGCAGAGCCGTTTTGTTAATATCAACATTTCCAAGGCTCAAATACCCACGGTCAATTAAATTAAGACTGTCTGGTGTATTACTCGGTGCAGACATTATAATTCTATAACTTGCAGAATCCGTTGCACCAAGAATGTCAGCTCTACCGTCTGCATCAAGGTCAACAAATTGATGCCTATTAAAAATGTGTTCGTCTTTAGCGTTTATTCCTGTTATGACTTTGGGAAATTGGAAACGACCATCACCGTATGATAATCGATAGTTCCAAACTTCTGAGCTGGTAAACAAGATATCCGTTAGGCCATCTCCATTTAAGTCAGCAAGGCGCATATTAGGTAATGAGCTACCTAAATAGCTTTTTGCAGTATAAGTAACATCCCCGTTATTAACAGAAGCTATGTAGGCATAAGTTCGTCTCTCAGTACTAACTATTGGCGCGCAAGGATTGCCAGGTCCATTGATAAAATTGTCATCACCTGCAATAAACCTTTTATCGCAACCTGGAGGATCATCATAAGTGGTCTTAGTTACCTTCATGATGATATCGGTCAGTCCATCCCCGTTAATATCGACCATTGCAGAATTCTTGAGATTTACAGAATTATTAACAGTTCGAGGTTCAAAAGGTAAATCGATTGAACCTGAAAAACCATCCGTGTATACAAGATTAATATTTTTAGCAGCTGAAAAACTTCCACCAAGATTTTTATAATATTTTAATGACCCGCTCTTAAATACAATATCTTGAAGACCATCACCATCAACATCAGCTACAACTGCATTTTTATACCCTGTCGCAGCCCGACTCAAAGACTTGTAGGTAAAATCATGATTAACAGTGTGTGTTTCACAAAACCTATTTTCAACGGTGTAACTTTGAATTTTATTGTCTTGAGTATTCAGATCTTCACAGTATTGCTGCTCTGAGGAACTAGGATCAGATGTCAAAATATGCCAATTACCGCTTTTAATTGGAACTAACAGCTCTTGCTTACCATCACCGTCATAATCTATAACACGTACGTATTCTTTTTCACCGAGCGATGAATTTGTAATAACTTTATTTGTACCCGTAATATTCGTTACTTTAATGGTTCTTGGTACACCTACATCATCGAGCAATCCACGCTCTAATTTGGTATTGCCCTTTAGCTGAGTTTGTGGTGCAGTTATTGTTTGAGTGGTTACTTCCCAGTCAGATGTATATACATTCCATTTTCCGCTTTTGGGATAAACAATATCGGCAAAACCATCACCATTAAAGTCGAATACTTGAGTATAATGTCTGTCAGAATTGCTATTTGCAGTTAGAAAGCTATCTGTGCTGAAGGGTTGAAAATTAGCAACGTCATTGTTTATTTTACAGAATTCAGTACCATCATTATCTTCTGCACTGCAATAAGGGGTGTCATAACAAACAACTTGTTTCTGTTCTGGTCGAAACTCGCAAAGTTGATAAGTTGTAGTACCAAATTTTCTTTCTGGATATTGATATTCAAATGTTGTTGCTGGTAAACATTGACGAGGTTCATTATCATCAATATCAAAACATTCTTGGATTCCTTTCACATAGTTACGATCTTCTACAACTTCACTACTTCTTTCCCATGAAAGTGTGTAATATCGAAAAATATCAGAATCTTGATAGACTCTTATGTAATCCAAGTACTTGTTACCAAATATTTTTCCGCCGTTGGAATAACCGGAAAATGAACGCTTAGAGTTGTTCTTATAACCAAAAACGACTCTATTATAATTCGATTGATTTGTTTCAGTATTACCACCATAAGATATTTCACTTAAGTAGTGACTGCCAACTTCAGTATTTTTGTCATAATCATATTGAATATAATTACCTTTATGATCCACAATAGCTTTTAAAGCCCATACCTTTGCAGCGGTTCTATTTTCGAAGCCCCCTCTTTCAACAAAAGCATCATCAGAGCCTGAAAAGTCTGGTGCTGCACCATAATAATGAGTTTCATTCGCCTTGGTTGTTACGGAGAAATACCTAGGTCCAGAAAAACCAGTAGCAGTATGCGACTCTATTACTGAAAAGCTATCAATATCGGTATGATATTTAGTTGTGGAGTTTGCATTTTGTTTTAATCTTTGGCCGTTCAAACAAAAGGCATCGGATTCGTCAAATTGAACTCCCTTGATATAACCATCATGTGCAATACTTCTAGGGCATCGAGTGATAGCACTCATTCCAGAAATATTCCACCCCATTCCCATAACGCCTTCACTAGACATACTGTTATATGAAAGAGCTATTTGAGGAGCTACACCAGCAGTTCCAGGTGGAACAGTAATTGGAATGCTATATGAAGATGAGCCTTGTTCAGTAACTTTAAACTCACCAGCTGAAAGGCCAATTACAGTACCTTCGTATAACACGCTATTAAGCTTGTCGAGCGATAATAATTTTCCACTTCGACTGCTGAGGTAAGTTGTATCACCGACTCGAATATCAGTAATACCGTCATTATTAATATCTTGATAACTTAAATTACTACCTCGTGACAGGTCAATTCCATTCAATGCAATACTATAAGCATTAAGCTGTGCCGTCCCTGATAAATTTGAAACAGTAAAACTTGTTCTAGAAGAGTGACCACTCCTGACAATTAAATCCAAAACACCATCACCATCGATATCTTGATATTCAAGCTCAATATCAGTTGCAAGAGTTAAAGAAAGTTGCACAAACTGATTTTGTGTCAATGGTTGCATTACCCATTTACCATTTTGGTAAGTTAATCGAAAGACACCGTTTTTCGGGGTAATACTTAAAGGAATAGCGATTTCTGATGCAATCAGCAAGAATTTAGGAGGTATTCGTAAAACGATATCTCCATTTTCATCATAATAAACATCATAATTTTGATATTCTTGCCCTTGGCTTGAATGTGAAAACGGTGAAAATAAAAAAAGAGCAGAAATAAAAGAGAGTACAACAATCCATTGTTTTAACATGTTTTATAGCGCCAAATTAACATTTTTACAACATGCTACACTATGCAACAAACAAATTGAATACTAATTAGTCGATTAGTTTAATATAAGAACACTCTAAAACTTCTTTTGAATTGGCAAAAATCGAAGCACGGAAAGAGAAGTTTAGTAAGCTAAATGACCGATGTAATAAAGGGAGTGCCAATTTAAAGCTAAATTGGCTATTTCTTTTTTTGTTCTTTGAAATAAAGAGTTTTTGTGTAGCTTAATTTTTATGTTGTTCAACTACACTTCACATTCCCTTCCTTGAACGAACAAGAACCCTACTACAGCAAATCAAAATCGTTAATTTGCAACACCCTCTTAATCCAAGACTAATGAATCACAATGTGTTTCAAGTCTTCAACATTTCCGAATAAAGAGCATTTGTTTGCACCACCTAGCCAAACTTCTTTATTAGCTGTGTAAGCCGTCAAAGCTATGCTTAACATCATTTTCCCTGTTTCAGTTGAACCATCAAAAACATAGTTATAACCAGTATTAATTTGACAATCAGGTGTAGCAGTCGGTTTGGTGCTTATTGTCAAAAACACTTTAGTCCCATAACTTGGTCCCACAAGAATTCTAGTTATTTTCGTATTGGGTGTATCGCTAGCCATTGCACCAGTTTGAATAAATATAACAAAAAACAATAAAATGATTTTTCTCATAACATTTTGTTCCATATTGTTTTTTAAGCACCCCATTATTTGACATTTTTTATCAACTTCGGATTACTTCATAACTTACTTATGCCGAAAATTAAGAATAGTAACTTTAAACTGAAACACTCAAAATCTCGCCTTGTTCGATGATTTTACTTTCAAAATCTGTAACTTATTGACATCAGATAGTAATTTAAATTATTTATCAGAAACGACGTAAATGACTTCACATGCTCCAGAGTTAGTAGCCCTAATCCATAATGAGTGCTCTGACATTTGAGAAGCTAATAATAATGCATATATGTTTTGAAAATTCTCATGCGTTTTTCTCAATGAAATATAATTATTTGAACCAGCATTACATGACAACTTAGATTCATCCCCTGAAGTGCCGATACTTATGTCACCACTTGAACTTAGAACTAATCGAGTTACTTTAACTGGACTGCATGAGTTGCCGTCACAGTTCCCAAAAACAAATGTAGAAAATAATGTAAGAATGACAAAATACAAACATTTCATTTTAAATCCTTTTTTGAAGGTTAACAGTAGTGTTTTAGTCGAATTGTAACATGGCTGCAACGATTAAATTAAGACGCCTATATTTTACTGTATTGAAGCAGTAAGCATAAAATTGGGTTAGCTCATTCAAACATATGCACTACTTTCAATTCTCAGAACTTAAAAACAGGAAATGAAAAAGCCTCTTAGGAGAAAGAGGCTTTATAAGTTTTTAAGATGGGTGTCTTGTTAAATTGTTACTCTCAAAGCAAAGCAATTGGTCGTTTTCATAAAGCACTTTAACCAAAGCAAGTTCTCCTAAATTTAATTGTTCAAGTGCATTATATTTAGCTTCCGTATTGAAGAAATCAACTTCACTTAATACGTCATGGAAGCCTGAACTCATCAATTCATAAACTTCTCTAAAAGAATATTTGCTAAAAAGCACAACATTATCAAATTCACCTCCCTCGCAATTAATGATACTTGAAACATGAATTGTACGTACTTTTGCTAGCCCAAAAGATTTCATCTTAGTTGAATCATTAAGGCAAACTAAATAATCATTCTTGTATTCACTAAAGTATTCACCTGGAAGTGTTTTAAATTTTCGATTCCAAATACCATAGTAAATATTAACTTTATTATTTGTGACCCACGCAGCATTTTGCGAATACAAATAACAATTATGGTTATGATACTTAACTACTAACTCGTCTACTGTAATTTTTTTCATATTAATAAATAAAGTGTTGACTTGTGTTTTGAAATTGTCCATTTACAACTGTTCCAGTATTGTAATGTGGGCCAATATTCTGAAAGTTACCTGTTCCATAAAACCCACCTCGAACGTCATGCCTTATAAAAACATCTCTGAACCCTCCTTGCCCATTACTTAGTCTATATATTTCAACAGTACCTGGTTCAAGTCTACCAGCACGATTAATATTAGGCTGAACACTAGTTGGCTGCATATTTTTGGGTATATTTAAACTTCTTTTAGCAGCACGATGAGCGGCACCATGGCCACCTCCAAGAGGAGTTTCACTGATTGGAGGAGCACCTTTTAGAGTTCTTAAATGTGTTTCAAGAGTTCTTAACTGATTGACCGTTCGATTAACACCTGGTCTACGTGCTACGCTAAAATTAGGATCTAACTCTCTAATCTGATTATATACTTTATTATATCTTGCATTAACTACACCTTGCAGTTGACTATTCCCAATAGGAGCTCTTCTAGCACCTTTTCCTGCTGTTAAGGAATGTTGAGAAGTTGCAAAACCATCGTCTGCGAAAAGCTCAGGTTCTGAGTAATTGCTAATATCTTCTAAAGGTACATTAGAGTGAGATTTCGGATTTCTTGGTACTGAATCAGTTTGGTTGCTCTTGACTCCCTCAACATCAGTCCCTTTCCCAGCGGAATTCCCTGACTTACTTAATTCATTCGCTCCAGTGTAAACACTATAAACAGCCATGACTGCCGAAAACACAGCAAACGGATTACCATCGCCATATTTAAATGACTGAACTGCACTATATATAGCTTCAACTGCCGAATAAATAGTATAAATAAAATAGGCAACTTGAAGTGCCTGAATTGTCGTATTTGCGACAACAAGAGCAGCAATAAAGTTTGCAATAATTGCTACAGGATTATATCCACTAGGGTCAACAGCATTTAACGGGTTATTTCTTACGTAACTGTATCGGTTATATGTTTGTAAATCAGTTCCATCAGCAACAATTGGGTCAACTGAAAGAAAGCGAGCCAACCTTGGATCATATACACGGCCATTCATATGAATGATACCAAGTTCGTCTATATGTTCATGGCCAGTAAAGCCGCGATTAAAATCGTTATGAGCAAATATAGTTGCACGATTCAGTTGCTGAAGCGGATGTGAAATTCCTGTATCTAATGGTCGACGCTGTCCCCACACATCATAACTATATTCTTTTGTGATATTACCATTTATATCAGTCATGACCGTTACGGAACCTAAATGATCACGATATAGATAGTTAAACTCGGTTCGTCTATTGCTTCCATAATAATCTAACTCAACGGCAACACCACCTAAGTGACGTTGAACTAGAGTTGTTATTCCATTGGTTCTCGTAAATTCGACATTACCAATATAAATTGTCTCTTTATGAGTCGAGTTCGTTGTATCTGTTCTTTTAAACCTAACGCCATCGAAGCCATAATCAAACTCAGTTTTGGTACTCCCAGCTCGAATTAATGTTGGTTTATCAACTGTATTGTATACCAGCTGATCTCGGCCGCCGCCACTGGTCATGTTACCATTGGCGTCATAATTGAAGCTGCCAGCTAAATCACCAGCAGAAATTCGGCTTACTGCATGTGGACGATTGGTTTCATAGTGATATGAACCCACCCCCGTTTTGAAGGTAATGTTTCCCAATTCATCATAACGAACTTCTGTTCGGGCAGTTCCTGAGTAGTTTGTTAAATCAACAAAAGTTAAACGATGAAGATTATCGTAATCAAATTCTTCTTTAACATTATTCAGGTGATCCCATCTGTATTCTAAATCTCCGTATTTATCGAAATCTAATGAAATATTTTGAATTTGGTTGTAGTCGCCCGTTTGGATAGAGGACATATTACCAGTTAATTCATCATAGCCATGAGTTGTTGTATGACCATTTCCTAATCGAAATTCAGTAGTATTTCCCCAAGCATCAGCTTCAGAAAACTCCCAAAGCTGTTTATTGTTTCTTAAGTTAGTTTTTTCAACCAACACATTATCAGCATATCGATGGCTTACACCGTAGCCAGTGGCGTCAAATGAAGTTTTTGTTTGATAGGCATTCTCAGGCCCATAAAAATAGGTCTTTTGAACGTATCTAGTGGCATTTTGCCCAGAACCAAAAGTGGTTATATTCTGTTTTACTTTTGAAAGCCAATGGTACTCATAATCTTGCGTAATCCCATTAATGTTATCAGTAACAGAAGAGACTAGACCGAGACCAAAGTCTTTTTCATCATATTCCCATGTTACACTTTGATCTGTTGAGCCATCGGCGAACTGTCGAATACGTGATGTTGGCCTTAATAACGCATCATATGATGTTGTCGTAATTTGGTTTTTATTGTCTTCCTGCCAAATTACATTCCCTAAAACATCATACTTATATTCAATAGTACCCTTATCTGGGTCAATCATACGTACTTTACGACCCAGATGGTCAAAGTAATTGTACGTTACAACTTCATTGGAAGTTTGTGCACCCGTTGGTGCATCTCTGGATACGGTTATCAGGTTAGACATTGCATCGTAACCATATCGTAATTCGTTTCCTTCAACGTCTGTCGACTTAACTAATTCTCCGTATGCATTTATTTCTTTGATTTTCGATCTATTATCGGGATCAGTCTCAGTAACAATGTATCCGTCATAAGATGTTAGCCACTTATTGCCGTTGGCATCGGTAGTTTCAATTTGACGATCTAATTCATCATACTTAACCCCCATATAGCCATTAGGTAAGGAGTCAATGTCACTACCTTCTGCTAATTGTTCCAAGTTGAGCTCGGAAGTAAAATGTGGAATTGATGTCGCAGTAACTCTACCTTTGCGGTCATAGCGGTAACGCTGCCACTGCCACTCCCAATTTAATGAGTTCCCATTATAGCTCTGCACTATTTGATTTCTTTCTGCGAGCTTACGCCCTTGTTCATCAAAGAACTCGACCTTATCCCCAGAATGACTATTAGACGTTATTTGCTGATAGTAAGCACCACTGACACAGCTAGAATCACAAAGCTGTTGATCAATTGTTGTATAAGTCCCATTAGGAGCAAAAACAAAGTTAAGACGTCCTAATTGGCTGTAACCTGAAACCGCTCGTAATCCATTTGGATTGACTTCAAGTGTTTGTCCCCCGAAAACAGGATGATATTCATACTCACTAACAAAAATATCTGTAGTGCTTGGGTATGATTTATATTTACCCTCTTCTACAACATAACGGCCATAGTCATCGTATTTATAATCGGTGAATTGAGCTTCAATGCCATCACCTTCCACGAGTTTAGATTCTATATTCCCGTAGACATCTCTTGTTAAAGTCGTTTTTAGGTAATAATTTCCACCTGAAATATCATTAGCTGATGAACCGCTACCTTTACTACCATTAACTTCTTCCGTTTCAAGCAAACCGTTATCATCATACTCATAGTGGGTTTGCTGAATAATTTGATCTCTGGCGGTACCAGTATAATTGACTGTTCTTTGCTTTAATCGTCCGCCTGTATGATCGAAGTAATCGTAATCATTAATAGTTGTAGTTATTTTCTCTCCTACAGAAACTCGAGAGCGTTTTTGCCTAACAACTTCTCTTCCTATATTTCCCCAGTCATCCAAATCAGTGTTTACTTTTGTTTGGTAACTTAATGATGCCCCTGTTTTTAAATCAAATTTACTACTCGTTTGTCTCCAAGGATAAACAAAGCCGAATCCATTTGAACTGGAAATATTATATTCAACCTCAGAACTCGCTAATAAAACTGGTTCATCTGACTGCTCATCATTAACATTATTAATTGAAACGGATGAAAGCGGCTGCGCTACTTTAGGGTGCTGACAATCAACATCATCACAAGGTTCGCATTCAATACATGGTGGAGGTTCAGGTGGATCAATAGTCTCGGTTACAGGAGCATAATACGTTTCTGTTGTATGTAATAAACCTGTGTATGGAAATGCTTGATTATAAGTGGCAATTCTACGTGTTGAAGATTGTTGCTCATAGTTTGAAACTTCTGCAAAACCTAGCATTCCACGACCGTGTTGAGCTTTCAACCCACGATATTGATAGGTTACATAACTCTTAGGCGTTGTTAACCTTGTTACAACTTTAATAGGTGCAGTAACATCGACAACAGGGCTACCATTACCCCAATTTTTTTCTGCGCCATCGACATCTCTTACATAAAAACTGCTAGCGCCTGTCGAAGTAATCGTTCGATAGAAAAATGAAGTCGTATTTTCAAACCCATCTGTTACGTCAGTGATCACATCCCTAATAGGGCTGGCTGAACGCCAATTACTTAAGCGACCATATAATGAAATATAATCTGAATTGCCATCACCATTAACATCAACAAATTGGTTAATAATCCCAGTAGTATATGGTACGTCAGTCACTTGAGCTGCATCAGTACCGTGACCATTTGAATAATAAACAGACCAATAATCGTTGCTGGCATTAGATTTTGTCAGAATATCAACGTATCCATCACTATCGAAATCTACAAGTTGATAATCACCACTAACACTAGCTCCTCCTGTACCCGATTTGTAGCTTCTGGTTGAGCGAACTTCATTCAAGAGTATTTCATTACTAAATAATCCACTACCCCTATTGTATTTTACATATAAGTTAAGCTTTGCATCTGTAAATGTATCATTAACGTACCTTGTATAAAGAATGTCTTTCAAACCATCTGAATTTAAATCTGCAGTTCTTAAAGAGACCCATACACTCGTGTCACTTTTTTCTTGAGTAGAAGCCCCAAGATAAACATAACAACACCAATTAAGAACATCAAAATTACCAAATGTATTAAGCAACTCTCCATCAGTGTCGTATAACTTCCAGGTACCTGAAGCACCATTTCTCATCCCAATAAGAAACTCACTCTCACCATCATTATCAAAATCTACTACTCGAAAATATTCTTTAAAATAAAGATCTTCTCCCAAATTTAGACCTATCGGATCTTTCATCGACTCACTTAAGCCATCTATTGACAAAGTTACAGCATCCGAAAAAGATCCAATACCATTGGTTTTATACTCATTATAATGAATGAAAACTGAACCGTCATTAGCATATGCAAAATCTGCGTATCCATCGCTATTAAAGTCAGCAATTTTAATTTTTCTATTAATAACCGAAATATTTGTATTTATCGGGCTATCCATATTGTAATTAATTTCGTATGGATTATTAGCATCAACTTCTGAGTAGAACAAATGCCACTTGCCATTTCGCTGAAAAATAACATCGTCACGACCATCATTATCTACATCAATGATTTCAGCACTTTTTCTGAAGGCTTTATCAGCATAATCCTCAAAGTAGTCATATTGAGAAAAAAACTCTCCGCCAAGAACGAATATAATATCATCAGTATCACTATCACTGTCCTCACGGATTTTCCAATAATCAGTTTTACCATCACCATTCATATCCAGAATTAAATAAGGGAGTACATTTTCAACCCGCGTATTATGATAACTGTCATTTTCATTATTACTATATTTATGTTGTGGTCTAAAATCAAAGTTACCTTGTTGCCAATCAAAAACCGTTTTAGGCAACTTACTAGAGCCTCTACTTGATTCAATTGACTCAATCAGACTTCTGTTAGATGTAGTGGATTGAATATACTCGATCTGATAAGTTCGAAGTTCTTGTGAATTAACTTTTGAATATACCTTTTTAAGCCTTTTATTAATATTGAACTCAAAACCTGCGGTATAACCCATTTTATGATCTGGGCGGTCTTCATATTCAAACTCAATATTGTTTAACCCATTTGCGTAAGTTACGTTTTTCAATCGATAACTGATTGCAAACTCTGAGTCTCTTTCAAATTCATAAACGATTTCATTATTGTAAGCATCTTGCTTTTTGTAAATTGGCCATGCAATAGCTGGCTCACCAGATAAAAAGTGAGATTGGGTTGTCGCAACGTTTATTGCCTTATATATGATTTTTGAGCCGTCATTTGTGCTAACAGTAAATTCACTTGGTCCATTATTATCAACTTTTGTTAACTCAATTTTGATTGGGTTATTTGTTTCAAAGCGATATTTGGAACCTTCTGAACCATACGTTCCTGTACTATCAGAAGATAAAAATAACTTTTTGCCATCTAAACAAAATCTATCTGAACTGGTGAAAGAAACAGCTCGTGCATTACCATTTTGCTCTTTATTTTGAGCACAACGACTGATAACTGAAACACCGTTAATGTTCCAGCCAACACCTAGCCAACCGTTCTCAGCACTACTATCATATTGTAATGATAAATTAGGAACCAACCCTGCAGTGCCTGGCGCTTGTTCTATTGGAATTGTATATGAAGCTGTCCCCATAGAGGTTACTTTCACTTCATTAGGAATAGAGCCAACTACTACACCGTTGTCAGTACCATCCAATGGGTTTGTTACCTCTGTAGGCTTGACGTCAGCTTCAAAATTTTCATCTATTTCACCGTCATTATTAATGCCAACAATGGAATGGAATGGAGAGTTGATATCGAGAATAACTAAGCCAGGATGCTCTGACACTGAATTGAAGTGAAGACCAAAATCAATTCTTCCATCTCCATCATAATCACGATAATTGAGGTGATGCCCTGTGACTGGAGTAAGAGTTTTAAACTTAAGCTGACTTGCATTTATTTCTAATAAAACCCAGTTACCGTCACGATAAACTAGCATTAAAACTGGCTCTTTACTTTCTAAAAGCAAAGGGATGTTGATTTCACCAGAAATCAACACGAATTGTTTAGGTGGTTTTAGATAGAAATTACCAAATTCATCTTGATATAACTCGTAATCTAATTCTTTTATAACTCCAGCTGAAACTTCTTGTTCCTGTGTAAATTGTTCAAAATAAGTGTAGTCGCTGCAAGCACCAAATGAGCAAGCTTTTGTACGATGCTCATATTTTCCATATGGAGTTGATAAAAGAACATCAGTTTTTAAACCTGAAAATACTCGTCTCCAACCTCCACCATTGAATCGCTGTTCAACAATAATTTCGCCATTGAGAGAAGGAAAAGATGAAGGTGTCCAACTTAATTGGGCACTTGTTGAAGATGGTGTTTTTATTCCTAAACTAGAAGGAGAATTAATTGCTTGAACACTAACATCAATTGTTGCTTTTTCTTGGCAATTAGAACCATAACACTTATGGACACTAAACGTGTATTCACCTATTGGCAATAGGCCTGAAACATATCCGCCACTAAACTCACCTAAGTAAGTTTTATTTTTAGGTTCACTTTGTAGTACTCGGTACCATTTATATTTATCTTCTTGGTTACAGTCCCAGTTATCAGGCTGAATACTCTTTTGGGAAGAGAGGGTAGTAGATTTACTTGAAGAGAACTCTACATCACAAATTGAACTGATACTTCCATCTGTTCTGTACTTACTCTCTGGATCAAACACAGAAAGAATAAACTCACCGTTACCTCTATAGGCTTTATTTATGAAAAATTGATCATCGGTGATCGAGTAAGAATTACTAGATATAACAAAACAAGCTAAGAGAAACCACTTCAAGCAGGACTTCATTTTTAAACCTTTGCATTAATCCTTTAACAAAACGGCTATATTTTGTCACAAAAGCAAATACAAAAGTATTATTTTTTAACCACCTACAATCAAGCGGATAAATAATAAACAAATATTTAAATACCTTAAGTGCTTTGAACTTTTACTGTTTATTTCACAGTCAATTACATCACAATAAAAACAAAGTCATCATGCAGTGATAATTCTTAGCAAATTGGTCATATTAGGTAGATATTGTTCGGCATGTCTTCATTTACAGTTAAATATCGATAGCGGAAAAAACTATACAAAATGCAGTTAAAATCCACTTTTTCATTGAAAACTCCTTTTGCGTTAATAAATTGCAACTCTTCTAATCACAGCATGGTTGCTGTAGCAGTGATCGTCATAAACCTGTATCTGCACTTTTTTTCCTGAAATGAATGCGGTAAGTAACAGTGATAAAACTTGATCTACGTTACTCTTATTTGGGTCAACATTATAAATTCGAGCAGTTTTACTCGTATTCGAGCAATTAGCAGGGTTTATTGGTTCTTTATCTACATAAAAAAAGCTTCGCCTCTTTGATAACCCGACATCACTTTTGTGATCTGAAGATCAGTCTGATGTCCGTATCCCGCATAAGAGTTTACAGACAAGAAACCTAAACTAAGTAACAGATAAAGTTTCATTTTAACTCTCAATTTGTATTCCTTTTACATGACAAAATGTAGGGTCTGATGTCTCATCAAAATAAAGCTTAATTTTTGTTCTACTCATCTTTGCGGCAAGAATCATTGAGATGATTTGACTAGCATTATCCACTTGGCTGCTTGTAACGCTAAATAAGCTTTTTGATTGTTGCAGCGTTCATCATTCAGATATACATACAATGTATCTTTATAGCCATAAGTATAAATAACACCGATATCTCGCCAATCAGTCCATTTGAGTTGATTTGCAAAAGACGTAGTAGAAAATAAACTCAGAATAAATGTAAATATTAAAAACTTCTTCAAACTCTAATCCTTATTTTATCGTTCCAATATATACTGGTGCTGGTGAGGTACTATAAGTCGGTAAACTTGCACAAGTACCTGAGCCTGAATAATAAAAAATTGCTTTCTTATTATTGTTTTGAGTGCTCTGCAACATGCTCACCCACAATGCACAAGTCACAGTATCAATGCCTTTCCATGTTCCTTTTGCGTTACAGATAAATGTATAATCATTTCTACCTGTGTGTAAAATATTTACTTCGCCAGTCGCATACACCAACACTCTTTTGATTTCGACTTCACAGTTAAACGCCGCAAATACAGAGGTTGATACAAACATCAGTACGATGCTAATAAATAACGATTTAATCTTTCTCATCTTTTACATTCCTTGGTCTTTCTCTTTTTCAACGAAGAAAATTTTATTAATTATTTTGACTAAACCTTGCTCTAATAAACCTTTGGCTACATCACCATCAGACTTTACAGTATCTAACCTCGCAGTTTGCAGCTCTTCGAGGTTAAAATCATTTGGAAAATGTATGTTGTAATTAGAACCGTCGGGGGGTCGAAATGAAATTTCAATTTCGGCTAATGTTTTATCACCTTCTCCACCAATGGTTTTAAAGCCGTATTTTTTTATAACGAGGCCACTTGTATTCGACTTAACCTTTTTTAAATCAACGAAAATTATTTCAGTATTGGCAGGCAACATGAAGCTTATGGTGTGTTTCAAGCTTTCTTGAAACACAAATCCTGAATGGTCAAGTGATTTACGAATATCTTTTGCAATACCTTCATCAATAGCTACTCCAATTGCAACGCCCATAGGCCCCAAGGTGCTCATTAAAGCAATACCGGCTCCAACCCCTTTTCCTTCAAATTGAATTCGATGCTCTGGAGGCAGTTTTACATAAACGGTATTTTGGGGGGTATTTAGCGAACTACAAGCGCAAAGAAATAGAGGTACTAGAAAGAGTAAGCTATTTTTAATGAGTTTCATTGTTCTTCTTTATATTTATCAAATTTTGAAAGGCTTGAAAGTTATAATAATTGAATGCCATTAACATCTTCACCATCACCCCAACGAGTACATTCTCCTGTTCCTGTTACTTTTATCTGCGAGCCACTAAGTTTAGCGGCTAATAGCATAGAGAATTGTTTTTTTCCTGTTTCTGAGTTTTCATCTTTTATCATCCAAAAACTATGCCCTTTTGCACAATCAGGCCTTCCTGATGCAGTTTCACCTTTAATGTAAAAATAAATGAGGCCATCAGAAGATCTCACAATAAAAGTACCCACAGTACCAGTTTGTTGGCCTGCATATAAAGATGAGCAAAATAAACTAGTTAGTATCAAAAACCATTTATTCATATTAGCTTCCCTCTTATTTTTATAGTTTATTGCTTTGGCATTAAATCTAAACGGGACAACTTTGGATAGCCCCGATGACATCCATTTACCCAACCACTTACAGTCGTACTTGAATGATATGCGGCTAGTATCGCAGCATACATTTTGTCATAGTGTTGGTTTGATGGTGCGATATAAATCGCAGCTTTGTTCTCACAAGGTTCATTGGTTTGTGTTCCACCTTCCAAGTAAAGGTATATACCTCCAAAGTCATGCAAAATTATTTTCTCTACTTTAGCGTTTTGAAAGCTTGCATTGGCAAATGAAAAACTAATGCATGAAATTGTAATTAAAGTTGTCATCAATAATGGGGTTAAAAATCGATTCATAAATTTATCCTGTATCGATACTTAGCGAATGTAAATTGACTGGGTATTCACATTAGTATTAATTTTGTTACCCGACCAATGAAAAGGAACTGAGGTACATTTTGAACTGTAAAAACGCATTTCTTTTTTCCCAGCTAAAGCAGCTAAGGCCATTGAATACGCATGAGAATAGCGAGGATCATCCTTATGAATAAAAAACACATTAGGCTCTCCACAATTACTTACATCACCAAAAGCACCGTAAATTGCAACCCCATTAGACACTAACTCAACGATTGTTGGAGTAGCCCAGCTAGTGTAACCTTTTGAATAGACTAGCATCGGACTGAAGAAAAAAATCAAAATAACAACCGATTGAAAAAAAATTTTCACAAATTAATCCTTATATGTTCTAACTATGTAGGCAGATATTCCATAATTCTCTTTAGTGCAATCGTAGTTATTCTTTGGGTAACCTACAATTACGTCTTTATTTGCCATTTGCGCTGCTAATAATGCTGAATGCCTAATTTTGGTTCCCTCGTTACTAATATTCCCTAAGTGCCTCCATGGTGCACCGAGCTGTTTATAGTGAATAATTGAACCTTCTATTTGAATCATTTCAACTTTTGCTTTGGGACAATCTGTCCTATCGGACAGTGCAGTTGAAGAGTAAAAAAGACTCAGTACGAATAAAGAAAGGGCAAATGAGCGCATAACCAATCCTTGTTAAATGTATTATTGCGCCATGATACAGAATAAAGTGTCGTAAATAAATTAAGTCGTTAACAGTTAACTGATATCATTACGCTTCATAACTTATTTTAAAAGGATACTTAACATGAGGGCGGTTATTACCATTGCATTACTCTTCTTTTCTACTTTTGCGAGTGCAGGGCTAACCAAGCACTGTGGAGAAGTTCAACGAATGAGAACATGGGTAAACGGAAGTGATACGTATGGAGTTCGAGTTGAATTCAAAGCCAATCCGCAGCGCTGCCTAGGAGGTTTTTATATGAAACAGACGGGAAATAACCGTGAACTTGTCTACGCCACAATTTTAGCAGCTAAAATGGCGAACCAGGCCATTTGCTTTCAGGTAAACGATGAAAATGCAGACATTGGTAATATGTGCAGAATCAATTATGTGTACCACCCTTAACATTTCAAGCCACCTTTAAAGTGGCTTGATTCAATTACCGACTTTTAACCATTTGAAAAACTAAATATCGTAATCGGCCTGACATTGGAGGTTCCACACCAATTTTCTAATGGCTCACCGGGGAATACGTTAGCTGTTTTTTTATTGGATGCCATCATAAATAAAGCCATAGAAAGAAAATGATTCATTTTTTGCTCACCGACATCACTTTTTCTAACAACCCATCGTTCATTGTTGCTCATGAGCATTGAGAAGTCTGAGCCACAGTAGTAAATACTTTTAATTGTCAGTCCATTTCCTGACGCTAATACCTTTGAGCTAGTTAATAACACCAGTAAAAATAAGATCCTTCTTTTCATGTTAACCTCTCACCATAAAGCGGTTTATCGTAGGTGTGCATGTTTTGGATTGATTGCTATCAATATTGAAAAATACTTCCTTGTTGGCCATATAAGCGGCAATCATCACACTTGATAGCATTTCATAATTAGGATGCGATTTATGAATTTGAAATCGCTTACCGTTATTACAGCTGCTTATATCAGTATTCGCATATTCAGACAGAAAAGTTAATCCGTCAGAATATGGATATAAGTGGGTAACTTTAGTCCAACCCGACCACGGTTCGGCTAAGGCCGCACTAGATAAAAAACTTAAAAACAATAATAATTTTTTCATTGAAAGCTCCTTTTTAAAACTCTACCCAAACATGCTTTACCGCGGGGTAATTACCTGGGCACTCGGCATTAGATAAACTTAGCTGTACTTTTTTGTTAGCCGCTGCTGCCGCAAGCAAGAGTGCATACATATCTTTGTAGTAGGGGTGGTTCTTACTTAAAACATATTGATCATCTCGAGCGCAACCCGGATTGACGCCCATATTAGTATGCAGTATCAATACTCCGTTGATGTTGTGAAAGAAATGTAAACGTGTTATTTCGCCTTTGGTTGTCGTCTTATCTTCTGCGATAGTAGACCAGCTAAGACCGAGTAAAACCATTATGAGTGCGATGTTTCGTTTTTTCATACTATATGCTTACATTTGTTATTTTTCGATATACATTAGACTTAGACCAAGACACACATTTTGAGTCTTCAAAAGCAATTCTTACCGATAAACTAGCCGCTCTGGCAGCAAGCAGCATAGAGTACATCCTGTCTCGCCTTTCTTGTTCCATATCAGCACCTATAGCAAAGGCACTCTTATTACTACACAAAGGTATATCTCGGCCTTGTGACTCCAAAACTACGAGTATTGTACTCGTGTGTCCGTAAGTAGAAACCCCCTTCACTTTGCTGTTAACGGTAAACCAAGCTGCATTTACTTCATTTGACATCAAAGAAGCCCATGCAGCCAATAAAACCGCAAAAAGTAAGTTAATCATTCTCATTATCTGTACCTACCCTGATATCTTTGGTCCAAAGTACCAACCTTTCAACCATGTCCATGATGTTTTTCCTGAAGTACAACTATGCCCATCATTAAACCAAAGGGTTACTTTTTTATTCGATAATTGAGCAGCCAAAAGCGTTGAGTAAATTACCTTGCAGTTTTCGACAGGAATACCGTTTTGATCTGATACTGTTGAACACAAAACAGGCCAAACAAGGTCAGCAAGCTTCTCCACATGCACCCTACCATCTTGTGGATCAATGGCTAAACCTTTTACCTCTCCGGTACAAGAATACTTTGCCATTGTTACTGACGAAAAAGTCAGACAGATGAACAACAAAACACCCTTAATAAACTTGATATCCATTTTATTACCTACTAATTTTTATATGTTCTCAATGTTGATATTTTTTGATAATTATTTCCTTGACCAACACATGTGCTGCCGTCTAAATAAAAACGAATTGTCATACCTGATGCGTGTGCCATTAATATTTGTGAATACTGAATTTTAAAGGCCGTTGAGTCAGAAACATTGATTGCATAATAAGCGCTTGAAGAACACTTACCATCAGAATAGTCAATACCTGTACCTGATAACTTAACCATAACTGTGTAGCCATGATTGTAGACTTCTATAATTTGCCCTGCTTGGCTCCAGCCTCCCGCTTTAAGTGTAAATGACATTAAAATCAGCGTTAAGCAAACAAAAAGACGCATTAAAATTCCTTTTAAATAGAGAGTTAGCCATTTTTTCGCATACCATACCATGTTAAAATTTTGTTTTGAACTCTCTGCCACTTTGAGGAAGTCATGTTTCGAATTTTATTCTTGTTTGTTCTTTCGGCAACGCCATTTATTGAGGCGCACGCCAAAAATATTCAACACGTCGGTAGAGTAACTGATATTTTTTCAGAGGCTAATATTTTTAGGTTCAGAATCTGTACATCAACTAATGATTGTAAAACATTCTGGTTGAAGACTGATTCTGATAACAACAAAGCAGTTTTCTCTCTGCTACTTACAGCAAAAACTACTGGAAACGTTATCTGGATAATGGGAAGCGACGGTTTCTCGTCTGATTGGCCATACTATGGCTCTTATAAATATTCAGCCATGCATCTAAAAAATAAATAAGGGCTATTATGAATAAATTATTATCATTTCATTTACTGAGTTTGGTGTCAGCAATGTCAATCGCAGCACCTGCAGATGACACCATAAATATAAATCAAATCTTTGTTCAAGCAGATGGAGCCGTAGCCGTTCAGTCGACTATAAACTTAGCTAGTGCGAGTAGTCTTAGAGATTGCGCTAATGGAGCTAGCTGGGCTAAGAGCTGGGCTGGATTTCCCTCGGATAAATCTTACGATAGGATGTTTGCGATAATGATGAGCGCACAAGCTCAAGGGAAACAAATTTCCATTAGAACTGATGGTTGTTATGGCAGTTGGCATAAGATTATTAGTGTTTATTTAAAACCGTAGAGATTATAAATGAAAAAATTACTGATGATATTTACGATTCAATTTTTGCTGTCTTTACCATCATATGCAGCCACTTATGATTGTGAGTCAGTAAAATTGCTCAATGTAACGATGCAAGGTAATAGAGATGATGGTTTTTATTTCCAAAACAAACTTACGCTTCTTCTTAGCGAGGAATGCGGTGGTAAGAAATATGCACATGCTGATATAAAAAACACATCATTACCAGGTTTCTTATCGATTGCTCTATCAGCAAAGGCGATGAATAAACCTGTAAACATTTCTGTAAACACAAACAATTCAACCAGCCTTTCTAATCAGATTGCATACATCGGAATTAGTGAATAACTTAAAATACGGTAAGGATAATTTCATGCAAAAATTAATTACAACATTAATTCTATTAATTATCTCTAGCCATTCTTTGGCTGGCACAAAAAGCGTGACAGGGAAGATAACTCAAGTCCAATTAATGTCAAAAAACCACGCAAACTACACAACATCAGGAGAGGCGATTGCTTTTATTTATATGAATGAACTCCCGATTGCTTGTGAAAATTCGGGGGAATTTAGACGAGTTGCAATAACGTCTAATCACCCAGCATTTAATGTGGTAGTTAGCTCAGCTTTAGCGGCAAAAATGGCAAGCCTGACGGTATCAATGCATTACATTACCCAGTGCACTCAATTTAATAACAATTCATGGGATTTTAGTATTTTAAAAGTATTATGATAAAAACAATAACTAAATTACTACTAACAACCGTGGTATTAATGCCCCCTATTAAAACGATTGCGGCAGGGACTACAACGTTTAACCCTATATCAGCAGTCCAGCCAAGAAATGACGGCACGTTTATATCCAACTGCTCGACTTCACGAAGCTCTAATCATTTAGATATTAAACCATGCATTACTGCACCCAAATGTGGGACTGGAAAGTGGTTTTTTATACCTATTACTAATCCAAACCATGATGCATTAGTGTCGGTTTCCTTGACAAGTTTTGCCGCTCAAAAACCTGTACGTATTGTTGGAAATCATAGCTGTAGTGCCCATGGAGATGAAGCAGTAAGCTACATAAACTTAACAAATTAATGAACAAGGAGAATAAAATGTACATCAGAATATTAGGCTTGTTAGCTCTAATTTTTTCGGCGACTAGCTCAGCTGGCTATAACGCCAATATGAAAGGGAAAGTTACTCATGTTTTAACTTATACTAGTGGAGCTCAAATATATTTTAGGCTTGAAAACCAACCTTCTCACCCAACATGTAAAGCTAACTACTTCTCTATAGATGCTTCGACTCCAGATAACGCTCGCCAACAAGCACTTTCTCGTTTATTACTCGCTTATGCAAAGGGAGAAAATGTAAATATTGGTTATGATAAAGAAAGCGATTGTTCCCACGGTTATATTCGAGTGCACAGGGTTGGCTAGAACATTATGATATTACCTTTAATAAATATTGGATATATCTCAATTTCAAAATATTAATTTGGAAACAACAATGAAAAAAGCACTTTTATTCTCACTCTTAACATTTTCTTTTTCTGCTGATGCTGGCGGTTGGTCTAGTTATGCTGTACCGACTGGCATTGATATTGAGCGTTCAGGAGGATTTATGGTTTATGGGAGGTTTGGAAATGCAGGAAATTGCTCTGTAGGAGATAAGCTATACATCAAAAAAGAACACCCACAATATCAGGCCGTTTATTCTATGATCTTATCCGCCTATCTATCAAAAAAGAAAATTCAGGCATATGTGCATAGTTGTGCAGTTATTGGTTGGTATACTGCAAATGACACATTTAATATTGTTGAGCCTAGATCATCAATAAGTATACGTGATTAAAAGCCAATGACTAAATTAAAAAATAACACTAGGAAACACATTCTGAAAAAGTACATTCTATTAATGTTAATAACACTATCTACTCAATCATATGCTGATGGCAAGTGGTGTGAGGGGAAAATAAAAAATGTTTGGGTAGACTATAGTGGTCGACTTTATATAACAGGTTCTTGGAGAAGTGAGCACACCCAGATTTGCAATCTTAATATCGAATGGAAAGGAGTAACAACTAAAGTATGTCAAGCATGGTTAGCAGAAGCTCAACTTGCATTTGCAGCACAGAGTAATGTAATCATGCATTACGATGATGTCAGTTCATGCTCAGAGATCCCTTCGTACACAAGTGCGCCACGGCCGACATATTTGATGATTAAGAATTAAATACAATTACCGTAAACGCACTATTTTTCTGAAAGCATTTACATTACTCCCCCAAGCCTCACAGCCGCCGACATCATTATATGAAAGAGTAACGGTTCTGCCCGTTGCTTGTGCGGCTAACAACATGGAATACATTCTTGCTCTTGCTTCTGCTGAGATATCCTTGCTAATTGCAAAGGTTGTTTTGTTAGAGCATTCCGCAACATCTGCCCCTTCACTCTCTATAGTTACAAGGATTGTCTCCCTACCAGAATACGTAACTTAGTGAGTCACTTTCCCACTACTATCTAGCCATACAGCACTTACTTTGGAAGCAATAAGTAAAAAAGTATAATTGAACACTTTAGTTTCATGTTAATCGTCCTTAATTAAAAATAAGTGTCTTGTATCGCTACGAAATCAATTTCACAACCATTTCCATTTGAATAAACTCTAACCTTTTGTTTCGAAGCTTGAGCCATTAAAAGTAGGCTAAGCATTCTATCTATGGTTTTAGGTTCATGTTTATTATTTTCGATCGTTCCAATAATAAGCCCTGATTCAGCCATGCAGCTTTTATTAGAAATAATTGAATCAGAGTCAAAATAAACTTTAATTGATTTACTATTTGCAAAATCATACAGTTTTATTCCCTTAATTGTTCCAAAAGCAATATCAACCGCTGAAACGTTCAATGAAAATAATGTGAACAATACTAAGAGCCAACGCATAAAAACTCCTATAAATATAATTTAATACATCCAAACACTGACAATTCTCGGATATTGATTATTCTGCCCACCACAACCATTAACCCAAAATTTCACACTTTTCCCAGAGAGATGTGCAGCGAGTAATGTAGAGTGAAGTACTTCATAGTTTTTTTCGCCCGGACGAATAGCGTAATAAGCCGTACTTTGACAATTATCAGGGTTACTTTGTACCCCAGTAAGATGAACCATTGACCACTCATTATTAACATACATATGATCAATTTTTCCTGTAGCTGTTATACCAGAGGCAAAAGCTGTTAAAGAAAAAGCTGCGAGTAAGAAAATATAAAGCTGTTTCATGCAACACTCCCTTTTGTGTCAGAGGATTAATTTATGATAACCCAGTTAAAATGGGTTGCTAGTCCCCATGATTTAACGTTTTTGCATGAATCAATACTCGGGTTGAAAGTAATATTAACACTTTTATCCTGAGCTTTAGCTGTGAGTAAAGTACTATATACACCCTTACAAGCCTCAACCTCGACGCCATTTATTTTTTCGTTCAAGCTACATAAATATGTGTAGGGCAACCCACCTGGACCACTTACTAAAACTACACCACTTTTCCCAAGACCTAAGCCTGATATTTTTCCTTTACAATAAAAATCAGCAAAACTGTTTCCAGAAAAAAATAATAAACATACAAGTAATTTTTTCATTAAGCTTTAATCTCTCTAACTTCATATTTAGAATAAAATATTGGTAAAATGTTAATGAGGGTCTAATTGAATCACTTTGCAAAATGAACCAATCGTTCCGGATGTATAAATAGTTGCATTAGTTTTATCTTGAGCCAACATCATTAGTGCGACAGATATCATGGTTGTCGATTCTTGTGGAATCAACATCCACCCCCAGCTATGTGGGTTAGGACAAGATGAAGGTACTTGATTACCTTCTATTCTTATCAAAAGCCCTTGCTCGGTAGAGGTGAAGTCATAAATTTTGCCACTGACATAAGTATCTGCTGCAGTAGCATTTTTCGTACTAATAAGTAGAAGTAATGCTATTATTAACTTTAATTTCATGCTTTCTTCCATTGTTAACAGTTCAGTGCCTTACATCTAAGTTCACATATGCAAGTTCACATTTGGTCGAACCTTCTTTAACCCTTAATTGAATTTTCTTTTTGGATATATATGCAGCCAATAGAGATGAATATACTTCTTTTGCATTTTTACTGTCAGGATTCAATGTTAAGTAAACATTGCTAACAGCAGTGCAATTGACAAGCTTTTCATCTGCAGGGGTTCCAATATAAATAAGACCATCAGCTGTTGTATATAAATTTTCAATAGTCGAAACACAACCATGTGCGTTACAGGAATTTGCTTTTGACACTAAAGGGAATAGAGCAAGTGCCATTGTAAATATTATTTTTTTCATTTTATTTCACAAAATTAAACTAGTCGATAATCGTCATATTAACTAAACGATATGCGTTACTATATGGATATGTGGATATGCAATCTCCGGTACCGTTGACCCAAACTCTTTTATCAGAAACTTGTGCTGCTAGTAACAAAGAAAACATGGCCTTGTTATACTCGGAGTTTAAATCGAAGAAGTAACGATTCCCACATGATTTATTAGAACCACTGAGTTTGATAATTATTTTCCCTGAGTTCGCATAAATACGGACAGTACCCGACGCTTCCCTATCACCGGCATAACTAGAGATTGAAAGAGAAGCAGCTACGAAAAGGAAGAGAACTTTCCATAAACTAGATAGCATTAATTAATTCCTTTTAATCATTTATTCGTGGCAAATGATCTTATCAATCAGTTAACGATTTTAAAATAGAAATGTTTACAATTAACTAAACATTTAACAGAGTGCTCCTTGTCTCTATCATTACCAGTTCGCTGAAACTCATAGCTGTGCATTCAAACGACTTAAAATAAAGTTCGAAACTCAATTTGTTTTAGTTACGATTCCCATTGGGAGTGTTAAAAAACAGACGATTAAAAATTAACACAAATGTCATTAAGTCAATAAAACTTCATTCCAATTTACTTTACTTACATATCGATTTAGCTATATGCATTTAACTTTGGTTATTCAAAGCATAAATTTCCCTTCATAAAACTACCCTTCATTTTGATTCTAAATTCAACATTCTGACTCCGTTTTCAACACTTTTGATTATCTTTTTTCGGAAGTATTTACAGAGGGCTAGTGCCGTGCAATTTTCATCACACCAAACAAATTCGATTTGATGCTTTAACGGATTTAAGCGTCTTTCATCTCAAACTCGGATTGACTCTTGGAGTACGAAATGAAAGTGGATTCAACTGTTCCAACAATAACAGCAAGCACTCATGGCTCTCGGGCGCTGGTCGCCCGACTTTTTTTGCTGTTGTTTTTATCACTGGTGCCAGAACTTGCTTTTGCAAACCCGATCACTGAAGGCGTCGATTGGGTGATGGATTTACTCACCAATGGCATTGCTCGCAGTGCTGCGGTTATTGGTATTGCCATACTAGGTTATCTGGCTTGGTTTGGCCGGATTACAGGGGAAACCTGCGGTAAGTACATTGCAGGTATCGTGCTGGTTTTCGGTGGTACGACTATCGTTGACTTGATTATTTCAGCAGTGAAATAGGAGGGCTGACACTATGCATTCTTTTGAAACGACTATTCAAGATCCGTTATTTGTTGCCGTTACTCGCCCAGCTATGAAATGGGGCGTAACACTTAATGGCATCATTATCGCAGCAGCTTTTGTAGCTGTGATGATGATTGCTACCAAGAACCCGTTCACCCTACTTTTGTATTTGCCCATTCACGCTGTGATGTACGGTTTGTGTTTGCGTGATCCTCGTATTTTCAGGCTTCAACATCTGTGGTTTATCACTAAAGCACGTTCCCTTGGATGGCGTCATTTTGGAGCGGCTACCGCCTGCCCTGATATCAATACTCGCAGCTCTAATTATCAAGTCGGCAGTTGGAGAATCGCATAATGAAACTAAGTGCCTTACCGAACTTATGGCAGCGGGAAAATCCTGTTGCTGATTTTATTCCGTATCAAACTTTGTGCGATTTGAATACCGTAAAAACTCGCAATAATGAATACCTGCAGGTGATTAAACTGCAAGGCATTGCCCATGAAACTCAAGATGCTGAGCAAATTGAAATATGGAAAGAACAGCTGAACTTAATGCTGCGCAATATTGCCAGCCCTGATGTTTGTTTGTGGTCGCACATAATTCGTCGTGAACATAAAGTATTTCCTGAAGGTGATTTTGATGTTGAGTTTGATCGCAGGCTTAATCAAAAGTACGCAGCTAAAGTTTGTCAAAGCGAACTCTTCATCAATGAGCTGTATTTGACGGTGATTTACTCTGACGGGATTACTGAGCCGTTAAACATATTCAAGAAAAATCACACTCAAGAGCATTTTATTGCGCAACAGCTCAAGGCCATCAAAGCATTAAATGAAGTGGTGACAACGGTTGTATCTTCTTTATCTGAATACCAACCTCAAAAACTCACAACTTACTTTAAAAACGGCCACTTTTATTCTGAAGTGTTGACCTTTTTAGATTTTCTGGTTAATGGTGAGTGGCAACAGCGGGTTTACCCAAAAGTGGATATTGCTTACGCTCTGCCTCGGGTGCGTCCATTTTTTGGTGTCGATACCATTGCGTTGAAAGGCATTGCTGACACTCAATACGGTGCGTGTTTGAGTATATCTGAATACCCTGAACGCACAGCAGCTGGATTACTTAATGCGCTACTTTCTGCACCGTTCGGGTTTATCTTGAGCCAAAGTTTCCAGTTTTTCTCTAAGCCGCTGGCAACCCAATTGCTCATTCGTCAGCAAAACCGTTTAGTGACCACAGGAGATTTAGCCCAATCTCAGGTTGATGCGATTAATACGGGCTTGGATGATCTAACCTCAAATCGGATTGTCTATGGTGAGCACCATCTGGTATTAACCGTATTGGCCAACAGTACTGCAAAGCTCAACCAACATTTGGCCAGTGTCAAATCACAGATGGCTGAGCTTGCGATCATTCCAACACGGGAAAGCACTGGGCTGGCTGCCGCCTATTGGTCACAACTTCCAGCGAACAGCAAATACCGCCCTCGCCCTGCGCCAATATCTTCTCGTAACTTTGCAGGGTTTTGCAGCTTTCATAATTTCCCAATGGGTCATATTGAGGGCAATCAATGGGGCGGCGCTGTGACGTTATTTAAAAGCAGCTCTGGCTCTCCTTACTATTTTAACTTTCATGAAGCTCACTCTAATACTCCAACCAAGTCAATTAACCAACAAACCATCACTCAACAAAATAAGGAGGACAAAAATAGTGATAATGTGCTCAAGGATGAGCATCACGCTCTGGGTAATACGTTGATTATTGGTGCATCTGGTGCGGGTAAAACGGTGCTGCAAGGGTTTCTCATTTCCCAAAGCAAGAAATTCAAACCCACTCAAATTCTGTTTGATAAAGATCGAGGCTTAGAAGTCTACGTTCGAGCATGCCGTGGTTTGTATCTGCCGCTGCAAATGGGCAAACCGACTGGCTTTAATCCATTTCATATCGACGATACACCCGAAAATCGTTTGTTTTTAACGTCACTACTCAGCAAGTTAATCGGTAGCGAGTTAACTCATAGCCAACAGCAAGAGCTTGCCGATGCTGTCAGTGGTGTCATGGCATTAGCAAAACCACAGCGCCGCTTAAGTCGCTGCTTGGAATTTCTAGACCCCGTTGATGACAACGGTTGTTATGTCCGCTTACAAAAATGGTGCAACGAAGGTGAGCTTTCATGGGTGTTAGACAACAACATTGATGAGCTTGATATCACCAACCAAAAGTTGTTGGCCTTTGATGTGTCTGAGTTTTTGGACAACCCTGAAGTCAGAACCCCAATCGTAATGTATTTGTTTCATCGTATCGAAAGACTGATTGATGGTCGCAGGCTTCAGATCATCATGGATGAATTTTGGAAATTGTTGCTCGATGAATACTTCGAAGACTTAGCCAATAACAAGCAAAAAGTCATCAGAAAACAGAACGGCATTATGGTGTATGCCACTCAATCGGCGAAAGATGTTCTTAACTCCCCTATCGCTCATACCTTGATTGAGCAGTGCGCCACCTTTATTTTTATGCCCAACCCCAAAGCCAGACGGGAAGATTACGTTGATGGCTTTAATCTGACTGAACGAGAGTTTGAGTTAATTAAAACCAAGATGTTGCCGAACTCCCGCAAGTTTTTGATTAAGCAAGGTCATGAAAGCTCGGTAAACAGCTTAGATTTAGAAGGACTGGATGAAGAGCTGGCCGTCATTTCCGGTACGACTGACAAAGTGAATTTGATGCATCAGTTAGTCGCTGAAGTGGGTAGTGAGCCACAGGACTGGTTGCCACTTTATTTTAAAGCACTTGCGGATAAACGAGGTGAAGCATGATACGACGTTATCATCTTGTATTGTGTCTTTTATTGTCACAATCATTACTGTCACAAGCTGTACAAGCTTTCCCCGTAATTGATGCCGCTAATCTGCAGCAAAACATCATTCAGGTGAAGCATCTGATTGAAGAAATCAATACCCTCAAACAGCAGCTGCAAACGGCTAAGTCTCAACTCAATAGCATCAATGGCATTCGGCATATGTCAGGCGTGATTGATTCGGTTTATGACATGAGCGTCAAAGTCGACCCAAATCTGACACTCAAAAAGCAAGGTTTACATAACAGCGATTGGCTCAACTTAGGTGGTGATGTTGCTGGCCTTTACGATGACGTTAATCGTTATCGAGGCCGTTGGTTTGGCCAAACTCAAGTGTCACTGCAACAAACCCAAGCACGTTATCAGCAGCTAATGCGCTTAATTCGAAAAGTCGATAATGCTCCTCAGCAAAAAGACATAGAAGACTTGCAAGCTCGGATTGATGCCGAAGGCGTCATGCTCGCCAATGAACAAGCCAAATTGCAATTGCTTAATGCACAAGCCAAGGCCAGCGATGCCTTGACTCAACAACGCATTACTCAAATGGCCGTTGAGTCAGCAGGTGAGCTACATCCGATTAATTTAAATTACTGACAACCAGCACCAAGGATGGTTTTGAAAATGAGGCTGCACTATGAAATTTCATTACTTGCTATTGGCTTTATTAACTGCGTTGACAATCTCAGCGTGTGATCAAACACCCAACCGTTCTCATATCAAACACCCAATTTTACAACGATACATCCCAAAAACCATTACTCGCACCGTAAGTTGGTTTTTAAAACATGATGCGGAGCTTGATGACACTTTGAAACTTTGCCAAAACAACCCAGGGGAATTGCATAACGATCCCGAATGCATCAATGCCCAACAAGCCGCCAATCAACGCAGCGCAGGTGAGTTGCACCCACTGCACATCGACGTCGACAAACTGCCCAAGCATCACGGCTGGAATTAGAGGGCAGCATGATGGCAGCGCAAAGCAATCTGTATCAAAGCATCTTTCACATGGTTGACCATGCCCTCAACAAATATGTGCAGCAAGGCTCGGTGCGCTTGATAGATTTCTTGCTGCCGTTATTCAGCAGCCTGATGGTTATCTGGATTGCGATTTGGGGCTACAGCATGATGATGGGCAAAAGTGATGCGCCGCTGCAAGAAGGCTTTTTCAGAATACTGCGTGTCGGCTTTATTTTAGCATTAGGCTTAACCGCCAGTCGCTACAATCAAACCGTGGTGACTTTCCTCAGTGACACACCGCAAACTCTGGCCTCCATCGTAACAGGCAGTCCAAGCCAAGATGCAGCAGGTTTACTGGACAGGTTATTTACCCAAATCTTTGCCCTTGCCGATACCTCATGGCGTCAAGGTGGGGTAATGAACGGCAACTTCGGCATGTATTTTTTAGCTATTGCGGTGGTGTTGATTGGCAGTTGCCTGACGTTATTGGTGGCGTTCTTCATTCTGCTCAGCAAAGTCATGGTCAGTATTCTGTTGGCAGTCGGCCCGGCATTCTTTGTGTTGTTGCTGTTTCAAGCCACACAACGCTTTTTTGAAAGCTGGCTCGGCATGGTGCTGAATTTTGGTTTTGTACTGTTATTGGGTGTGGCCTCTGGGCAACTGATGACTTCGGTTGCCGCAGATTATCTTCAGCAAATTTCCAACAATCATTCTACGGTATCGACTCTGAGTGACAGTTCAATGCTGTGCATCGTACTTGGATTGTGCATTCTGGTGATGAAACAAATTCCCGCCATGGCCGCCGCTCTTGGCGGTGGTGTTGCTATCGCTGCAAACGGTGCTATTGCTCACAGCCTGCATGCGCTCAGACCAACTACTCTTCGCAATCAATATCGAAACATACGCCGAGACTTGAACTACACAGGCCAAGCACTTGGATTGCCACTTAAACCCGTTGGCGCCAGTTATCACGCTTACCAACAACACTTCGGTGGTAACAGCATGTCACAAAATCAACGAGGAACATCAGAATGAAAAGGCTGCTCTGTTTGAGTTTTATGTTGCTGTTAACCCATTGCGCCAGTGTTCCTAAGCCGCCGCACTGTAAAGACGATGGTAAGGGCTTAAAACCCGTTAACACCTCGCCAATAAAATTACCGAGTGAACCTAAACGGAAGGAGCACCATGACTGAAATGCTACCTGATACGCTCGACATGCCGATATCTGAAAAACGGTTTATTAAGCAGTATTTTAAACAAGCCAGAGGCTGGGATGCTGAAGTCAGCGTTCGCATCAAACAATCAGAAAAACGAGCTTGGCAATGCTGCGCCGTGTTGACGTTAATTGCTGTGCTGCAAGGCATTGGTTTGCTGTGTTTACTGCCACTGAAATCCATTGAGCCATTTGTGATCCGAGTCGATAACAACACGGGTTTAGTGGACGTAGTTTCAACTTTGGCGAGTCACGGGCAGGTCAAACTACAAGCTCAAGACGTGATGGATAAATACTGGCTAACTCAGTACCTTCGCCACCGTGAAAGTTATCAATGGGAAACTCGAACTTACGACCGTAACCTAATTGGCGTAATGTCATCGGAGTCGGTTCAACAAGACTATGCCGCTGTCACCGATCCGAAAACTAATCCGCAAGCACCTATCAATCGCTACGGCCAAGCCGCTCAAGTGCGAGTTCATATTCAAGCCATCAGCTTTATTGGCGATGAAAAAGTACAAGGTGAGCAACGCAAAACGGCATTAGTTCGCTACTCGAAACAGATCAAACGTCTTGGTGAGCAACATCCGCTGACTCACTGGGTGGCCACCATCACCTTTGTCTATCGCAATTCACCGATGAAGTTAGAAGACCGACGCTTAAACCCGCTGGGATTTCAGGTACTGAGTTATCGCAATGATCAAGCTTCGGGAGGTGACGAATGAGGTTACCCAATGCTTTTTTTCCGTCACTCCTGAGAAGGCAGGAGTCCAGTGCCTTTTGTACAATAAAGAAAAGTAGTCTCTGGATACCTGCCTGCGCTGGTATGACGTTATTACTCAGCAGTTTTAACACCTTCGCCCTCGAAACCCCGCACACAGGCAAACTCGATAAACGAGTACGACACATCAACTATCAAGCTGAACAAGTGGTAAAGCTAGTTGGCCACTATGGTTTTGCGACTGATATTGCTTTTGCTCAAGGCGAAACCATCAAGCAAATTGCCATGGGTGACAGTGAAGCTTGGTCAGTCACGCCCGTCGCCAATCACATTTTCATCAAACCGAAAGCACCAAAAGCCATTACCAATATGACGGTGCTGACAGCTTATAGCAAAGGACGGCAGCGGGTTTATAACTTCGAGTTATCGGCGCATTGGTCGCAACATGGTGCACATCCCTATCCCAACGATATAATGTTTGCCATTGATTTTCGCTACCCAGAACAACAGCGGCAGCTAGCCAGCAATAAGCAACGCCATCAAGAGTTGATAGCCAAACTCAACACTGAGCAACTACCAACAGTCGTCAATCAAAACTACTTCTATAAAGGTGATGACAGCATTAAGCCCACTCATGTTTTTGATGATGGCCGCTTCACTTACCTTACCTTCAATCGTAAACAAGATTTGCCAGCAATATACATTATCAATTCTGATAACAGCGAAAGTTTAGTGAACGCCAACGTCAACCCACATTACCCCGACACCATCATTATTCAGCGAATCGTTAAGCAACTGGTTCTGCGACAAGGCAATAGCGTGCTGTGTTTATTCAATCAAAGCTTCGATTCCGAAAAACCTGCCGATTACCAAACCAGCAATATTGCAGAAGTACAACGCCAGCTTAAAGGAGGTAAACATGATTGAGCGAACATCTGAACAAGTTCCAGAAACCTCACCAGTTGACACCCAAGCGGTTCCTGAACTTACCGCCAATCAAGGCAATGGCTTTAATTTATCCAAACCAGTGATGATACTCGGTTGTGTGCTGGTTATCGGTTTACTGATATTGGTTAACGGTGGCTTCAGTCATGGCAACAACAGTGAACAATCTAAACAGTCAACCAAAGAAATCGGTAGTCACTTAGGTAGACCGCCAACATTACCAAAAACCAATGACAAGCATGACAAAGCCAATGACACAAACAACGACGCTGGGTTGTTGCATACTGGGTTGGCTGATTTAGCATCAACGCCAACAACACCTGAATACACTTCCGTCTCTCAACGCAAACAATGGACACCTCAACAGCGTAAACAATTCGATGATATTTTAGTGATCAATCGCAACTCACAACTTAGCCGTCAAACAGCCAGTGTGAGCCAACCTTCAGATGATTTCACTGGTGAACCTCAACCGAACGCTTTAGCGACCCAACTGCAAGCCACCAAGCTCAAAGGCAGTGTCGCCAGTCATATTGTTGACCCGAACCTGTTTATCACCAAAGGTGCTTTTTTAGATTGCATCTTAGAAACTGCCATCAGCTCAGACGTACCGGGCATGACCCGCTGCCAGCTCAGCCGAGATATTTACTCCACCAATGGCAAAGTGCTGTTACTGGAAAAAGGCAGTCACATTGTTGGTCAATATCAAAGTGGCTTACAGCAAGGTGTAGCTCGCATTTTTGTATTGTGGGATCGGATTGAAACACCCAATGGCGTCATCATCGATTTAGATTCTCCCGGCACCGATACTTTAGGGCGCAGCGGACATACCGGCTTTGTTGATAGTCACTTCAGACAGCGATTTGGCAGTGCAATTTTGCTCAGCTTAATTGGTGATGCAGGAAGTTATGCCGCTAACAAGGCCAACAGCGGCGACAAAAATCAAATTCAGTTTGGAAACACCATCGGCGGTACCAAAGATTTGGCGTCCATTGCCTTGCAAGACTCAATTCGCATCAAACCAACGTTACTTAAAAATCAGGGAGAGCACATCAATGTGTTCGTCGCCCGTGACTTGGATTTCAGGAGTGTCTATGACTTGCAACTTGCCCATTAAAACACTGAGTACAAATACGCCAAACAACGCTGAGACTTGCCGAGCCGTGGCCTTACTTGAGCATTTAAAATTACTCACCCCGTTTTTAGAGCAAGACGGCGTGACGGAACTGGTCATTAATCAGCCGCAACAACTGATGATTGAAACGGATCAAGGCTGGCAACAGCATCATGCAGTAGAGATCACATTGGAATATTGCCAACGTTTAGCCAAGTTAATTGCAACCTATTCAGGGCAAAAACTCGACAGCAGTCACCCAATACTGTCAGCCACCTTGCCATCTGGTGAGCGAGTACAAATTTGCATTCCACCTGTGATGCTGATTGGTCGAGTCAGCTTGACCATTCGTAAACCTGCCAAGGTTGATTTCACCTTGGACGATTATCAACAGCAAGGTTATTTCGAAACGAGCAACAGCAACGCTTTCAGCAACAATGAGATTGAAAGCCAGTTATTGAGGCTCAAACAGCAGGGAAAAATGACTGAGTTCTTAACACAAGCGATTGCGATGAGAAAAAACATCATTGTGTCTGGTGCTACAGGCTCAGGTAAAACTACTTTTTTTCGTTCCCTTCTGAATTATGTACCAACCAGCGAACGCCTCATCAGTATTGAAAATGTTGACGAACTGCAACTGCATCGCAGTCATCCCAACAGTGTCAGTTTGTTTTATTCGGCTGGCAACCAAGGCATTGCTCCCGTAGACCAAAAGCAGCTTTTAGAGTCCAGCCTGCGAATGAAACCTGATCGGGTATTTGTTGCTGAATTAATCCGAGGTGATGAAGCCTTTTACTTCATGCGTAATATCAATTCAGGACATCCCGGCAGCATGACCACCATGCACGCTGGCAGCGCCAAACTTGCCCTTGAGCAATTGGTGCTGCTGATGAAAGAAAGTCAGGCAGGCGCTTCGTTATCCCGTGATGACATAAAACAACTACTGAATCTGTGCGTCGATGTGATTGTGCAGCTGCAAGTGAGTAACGGACGGCGCTTTGTCAGTGAAGTTTATTACAACGACAGAACTACAGCTTCGTCACTCCTGCGAAAGCAGGAGTCTAGCGACTTACAGCTAAAAGGCACTGGATACCTGCCTTCGCAGGTATGACGGACACGAGGGAAATGGCTATGAATTCAAAACCACTGACCATCAAGCTTTATGCAGCTATCTCCATCATAGGCTTATTCCTCAGTCTTTGGCTCAGCGGAGCCATTTATCTGTATTTCGCTCACCTAAACTATCACAACGCCACACCGCTAACCGTAATTCGTTATGTCTATTATTACGGCCACGATAAGCGCACTCAGTTTTGGCTTGGGTTATCAATATTGTTGGGGTTTATGCCTTTCGGCTTACCGTTAGCGCTCAAATTCAAACCGAAAAAGCCACCTTTGTATGGTGAAGCTCGCTTTGCGACACAAAAGCAAATCAAACACGCTGGATTATTGGGGCAATCGGGCATCATTGTCGGTAAGCAAAAACAGCTCTTTACCCAAGCGTATTTGCAATTTCCAGGACAACAGCATGTGTTGATGTCGGCACCGACTCGCAGCGGTAAAGGCGTTGGCGTGGTGATCCCTAACTTACTCAGTTGGCAAGATTCCGTGGTGGTGCTGGACATCAAACAAGAGAATTGGAACATCAGCGCTGGTTTTCGCCAAGCCCACGGTCAGCAATGTTTCCTACTTAACCTTGCTCCAAGAGACTACCAAAGCCACCGCTGGAATCCACTGCATTATATTTCGTCCGACCCAAGTTTTCGCATAAATGACATTCAGAAGATTGGGCAGATGTTGTTTCCCAATATCGATAATGAATCACCAATTTGGCAAGCCTCTGCTCGTTCACTATGGCTGGGATTAGTCTTGTATCTACTCGAAACGCCCCCACTGCCCGTCACTATGGGCGAAATCATGCACCAGCTCAACAAAGGCGATAATCATTTAATCGAACTGATTAATGAGCGCATGAACGGCCATTCACCACTTTCGAATCAGTGCCATTCGTCACTCAAAGAGTATTTAGAAACACCCGAGCGCACCCGTGGTTCTATTCGTAAAAGTTTCACTTCGGCCTTAGAGCTATTTTATAACCCTGTGATTGATGCGGTGACCGCTAATAATGACTTTGATTTACGGGAGCTGCGAAGCAAACGACTATCGATTTATGTCGGTGTCACACCAGACGACTTGCAACGCTTAGCGCCACTGATCAATTTGTTTTTTCAGCAACTGATTGACTTAAACACCCGTGAACTGCCTGAGCAAAATGCCAACCTGAAATACCAAGTTTTATTGCTGATGGATGAGTTCGCTGCCATCGGCAAGGTCAATATTCTCAGCAAGGGGATCAGCTATGTCGCAGGTTATGGCTTGCGGCTGTTAACCATTATTCAATCCCCTTCGCAATTACGAGAGATCTACGGTCACGATAGCGCTGAAACCTTGATAGAAAACCATGCGCTGCAAATTGTATTTGCGCCGAAGAACCCCAAAGTGGCCAGAGAGATTTCTGAAAGTCTTGGCACTGACACCATTAAACAATGTAGCCGCAGCAAACAGCTATCAGGGCGTGGTGGCAGAAGTGAAAACATCAGCGATCACAGCCGAGCCTTACTGTTACCACAAGAAATTATGCGTTTAGGTATGGATAAAGCGATTCTGCTTATCGAAAACTGCTCGCCCGTAAAGTGTCGTAAAATTCGCTGGTATCAAGACAAAGCCTTAATGCAACGAGGTAACAGTCAAACGCAGCAGCTCTGGCAACTGCCACACATTCCAAAAGTGGTGGTCAACACCAGTAAAGCTGCGCCAGTTGCACCGATTAAAGTGGTTACTGAAGACAGTAAAACTACACCATCAAAGCCACAAGCCACATCGAAAAAACAACAGGCTCAGCCAACGAAAAATCCACCAGCCAAACCACAAAATCCTAATGCCATTGAAGAGGAGCAAATCAACTCAATGGTACATGAATACCTCAACACTCTGCCTAGAGGAGATGGCGTATGAATGATGAAGCCGTTCTTGAACAACAAACTTATCTCGCTGTTCCCTATGAAAAACGAGAGCAAGCCAGAAAAGCCATCGGTCAATTGCCCAATGGTAATAACGCCCTGAACTTTGATGCTGATTTAGGGTTATGGTTTGCGAAAACAGGCACACCACTGAACAAAGTTGAGCCTTGGTTGCCCAATCCTAATTTATTTCAAACACCTACACATCAAGATCCAGCCATAGAATTTGCACAAGTGCTGGAATCATCAGGCTTTGTCTTGCCAGAGCCACCACTGTTTGATGGTCAGAAACATCGAGTTGCTACTGTTGATGATAAACGAGGCCAGAAAACAGGCGTGTATTGCGCTTATGGTGATGGCCACCCTGCTGGTTGGTATCAAGACCATCGAAACCATAGCGAACCTCAAAAATGGTCAGCGAGCTTTGTCCACAGTGATCCACTGACTAAATTACACATCAAAGCGCACCAAGCTAATCGTCGAACCTTACGGGAGATCACCGCTGCCAAACGCTATAAACATTATGCGCACCGTTGCAGTCAAGCGTTTCAGCTTATGCCTGAAGCTAATATCAACCATCCATATTTGAAGCGAAAAGTCACCATTCCCTTCCCTGATGTGAAGCTGGATAAAAAAGGCCGATTGGTGATCCCTTTGATGGATGAAAACCACAAAGTGCATTCGCTGCAGCGCATCAGCCCTAATGGATTTAAATGCCTGAAGAAAGGAGCGCAAAAAACAGGACACTTCTTTGTTGTTGGGTATAAACCACTTAAAAATGGAGAGCCAATTTTGTATGCAGAAGGCTATGCCACGGCTGCAAGTATTGCCGAAGCCACCAATCGCAGCGTAGTGATGACGGTCGATGCAGGCAATATGCCCAAGGTCGCTGAAAAACTTAAACCGCATTATCCTGACAGCCAACATTTATTTTTAGCCGATGATGACCGCAACAACAAAGTAAACAAAGGCGTTGAGAAAGCCAGAGAATCAGCCAATCTATCCAATGGACATTGGTTAACACCTCGCTTTATTCGAGATCAAATTGAGGTTGGCATGACCGATTTTAACGATCTCGCCATGAGCAGCGGCCTAACCTCAGTGCGAAAACAAATAGAAGATCATATTGAACATTGCTGGCCTAACCTCAAAAACAAACCGACTAAAATGCCGTTCAATAGCATTGATCCTGTCGTTGATTCACAACCTGAACTCAGTAAACCCAAACCCGCCAATTCACAGTTGAATAAGCAACTTTCACCATTGGCAACACTTGCTCAACGTGATACTGACAATGACGAAAAAAGCATTAAGGATGGTAAATCAAGTCTCACTAAGCCACCCGCAACTCAATCAAAGTCAGAGTTAACGACTTTGCCCGACAGAATAGGTAAACATTACCTTGCCGTAGACAACAAATACTACTTTAGCAGCCGTCCCAACTGTTTGGCTTTTGTTGATAAAGGCAGCAAGCTGCAAACTAAACTCAGTCATGTACAAGTGATTGGGGACTTACTCTGTATCGCCAAACAGCGCCATTGGCAATCCATCAAACTGACAGGCAATAAATCCTTTAAACGCCAAACATGGCTGCAAGCTTCAATGCAGAATATATCTGTTAAAGGCTATCGCCCAGATAAAGAAGACATCAAACAACTTAAAGCGTTACAGGCCAAAACTAGCGCATCAGATAAAACAGAGCAGCCACCATCATACTCGAAAAAAGCATCTGAACCAATGAACGAGATAGCGCAAGACAAAGCAACTCAACCCATTAACAAACAATCAGCCGTTAAAGCGGCACAAGAATTTTGCAAAACGCTGCAACCCGAAGCGCAAAAACAATTTATGAATAAAGTGATGCAAAAGTTGGAGCATTTTTTTTTGAAGCCCCAGAAAACCCAATTCCAAAACCAGAATCCAAACCCGAATCAGAGCCAAAACGCCCACACCATTAAGGAACCACACCATGACCGACAACTTGAACACTAATCTGCACCACAAGCTTGATGAAAAACTGTTTGCCTTAAATATTCCTGGCACTGTCATTGAAGTCACGCCAGCCGAAGCAGAAGAACTCGGTGCATTTGAAGAAGATGCACTCAGTGAAGATGAAGCAATGGACGCCTCAGAACTCTCTAAGGATGAACCTCTAGAACAATCCAATGATAATGAGGAGTGTTAGCCTATGCCAGCAACCAAACAAGCAACTAAGCAAACAAAAAAACCACCTTACCATGAGCAAATCGCTAATAAGCTCATCGAGCAACTTAAAGCTGGCACTGCGCCATGGCAAAAACCTTGGCAAGCAGGACAACCTCGAATGCCACACAATCCAATAAGCGGTACTCGTTATAAAGGCTCCAACGCCATTTGGTTAGCTATGCAATGCCGTGACGATCCCCGCTGGATGACCTACAAACAAGCCAACAGCATTGATGCACAGGTACAAAAAGGCCAACACGGCACCATTGTTCAATATTGGAAGCTGTTTGACCAAATCGATAAAAAAGATGATAACGGAAAAAAGATTTTGGGTGCTGACGGCAAACCAATTAAAGTAACTGTTAAATTGGATAAGCCAAGAGTGTTCAGCTCAGTGGTATTCAATGCTGAGCAAATAGAAGGTTTACCTGAACTCGAAGTAAAAACACTCCCCGAATGGCAACGCCATGAGCGAGCAGAAAAGATTCTGCAAAACTCAGGTGTTCCCATTAAGCATGATCAGTACGACAATGCCTACTACAGCCCTGCAACTGACAGCATACATTTACCTGCAAGAAACCAGTTTGAAACCGCTGATTCCTTCTATGCCGTTGCTTGTCATGAGATTTGTCATTCATCAGGCCATTCCAGCAGACTCAACAGAGATATGACAGGCCGCTTCGGTGACGAGTCCTATGCCAAAGAAGAATTACGAGCTGAAATCGGCTCACTCATGCTCGGCGATGAGCTGCAAATAGGTCATAACTTTGGCCAACATGCTGCTTATGTCGATCATTGGGTTAAGGTACTGCAAGATGATCCGAAAGAGATTTTACGAGCATCGAGGGATGCGGAAAAGATACATGGGTTTGTGATGGAATTAGAGCATGCTATTCAAAACAACAAATCTAGCAAGGATAAGCAAGCTGAAAATTTGCCAATCTACGCTAGACAATCGCAAGAGCAACAAGAGTTTGACAACTAAACTAAATAGCATGCTCAACTCAACCAAAAATTACAACTTATAACATTGGCCTCTGAAAAGTCATCGCATTCACTTCTCTACCTGCCCGAGCAGCCATTCTACACTTATAGGTTCTTAGGTAGGCATTAGCTTCAATTATTTTGCGCTCACTCCATAGGCGCTTTCGTTCTAAGTGGCAATCATTAAAGTCTGACTTTAAAACGGATCTGTTCGCTAGATAATATTGAACTTTTTCGTCTTGCTGTTGATCGGATGCTTTTCTCGATAATTTGCAATAAGCTTGATCATATTGACTACCAAAGCACGACTTCTTTTCAAACTCTTCGAGTTTTCCATTAGTGAACTTATTCTTGAGAGCTGCGATTTCTTCCTGCTCTTTAGATGGCCGTAATGTTTTCTCAGCCTTACATTTAGCACTTGGTTTAAAAGTAATCTTTGAAATACATTCTTTGTGTACAGCGTAAAACTCTCGATAATTAAGCAGCTTGAGTTGAGCGATTTGTTTTTCATATTCAACTTTATATGCTTCTTCTTCAAGTTTTCGCTTTTTCTCTTGTTCTTCTTTCTCAAGTTCCCGTTTGACTATTGCAAGTTCTTTTTGGTGGGCGTGATTCACATCCATCGCAAATTTACATTCTTGATCTTTACCCACAGCTTTGAGGCTTTCTTCATTTTGTGCCATAAAAGCCGCTTTCATTCTGGCCTCGCACTCTTCGGCCTTAGATATAGCATCATCAAGGTTAGCTTCGTAATAAGCACGGTCTTTTTGACCACAGGCAGTAATAAGTAGAACAAGGCAAGATAAAGTGAGGATTTTCGAGTTCATATTGAGTCCTTTCAATAGCGCTGTTAATAGTTTTAAGAGTAAAAACAAACAACTACTCGAAAATTAATGTGCCATATTCAGTTGATTTGCGCAAACACAATTCAGAGCCACTCACTGATTTCCCTCATAATTAAGAAAATCCATAAACTACAAGCTTTGAAATGTCGTTCCAAATTGTCACTCAAACTATTAAGATTTTGGTAAATATAAAACACGAACAGAGAAAATTATCTAAAATTAAGATGTTACAATACATCATAATCAATATGACAAGGCCTACAACTGCCCCTCTACAGACAGCATTCATTTACCTGCCAGAAACCAGTTTGAAACCGCTAATTCCTTCTACGCCGTTGCTTGTCATAAAATTTGTCATTCATCAGGTCATTCCAGCAGACTCAACAGAGATATGTCAGCCCGCTTCGATGATGAGTCCTACGCCAAAGAAGAATTACGAGCCGAAATCGGCTCACTCATTCTTGGCGATGAACTGCAAATCGGTCACGAATTTGGACAACATGCTGCTTATGTCGACCATTGGGTTAAAGTCCTACAAGATGATCCAAAAGAGATTATACGGGCGTCGAGAGATGCGGAGAAGATAAACGATTTTGTGATGGGATTTGAAAAACAAAGCAGTAATATGATAAATCATCAATATAATATAAATACTATTAAGTCAATCAGTTCTGAGCAAATCCAATCTGGAATGAACTTTTTTCCAGATATTTAACTTAAAGCACATTTTACATTCAATTTAAAATCATTACCTATTATAAAAATACTGTAAAATCATCTTCATTTTAGTACCCTCCCTTCTCATAAAGCTAGAATTTTCAACTTTGAGATTTGGCACCTAAAAAATTGCCATTAGAGAAAATATACGGATTTTATATGGATATAGAAGGATTACAACCAGAAGCCCAAGCGAGAATAACAATAGATGAAAAGCTAAAGCTCGCTGGATGGAAAGTACAGACTTGGCCTAACACCAACCTTGGTGAAGGGATAGGTGTTGCTATTCGTGAATATCCAGTTGATAGTGGTAAAGGTAAATATACCGATAGTGCAGATTATCTGCTATTCATAGATCGTAAAGCAGTAGGTGTCATTGAAGCAAAAAAAGACGAAACTATTTTGTCTCAAGTTGAAGAGCAGACGCTTCGCTATGCAACAGGAAAAATTAAATTTAGAAATGAGAAAGAACCACTCTCTTTTTTATTCGAAGCAACAAGCCAAGTTATTCACTATACCGACTTAAGAGATCCTGCTCCCAGAGCTCGAGAGATTTTCCACTTTTTCAAACCTGAAACATTGCAGGAGTATTTGCAACAAAGTAATTCACTTCGTCAACGTCTTAAAAATGAAATTCCTGAATTACCTAAAGCAAATCTTCGTGAATGCCAAATAAGCGCAATTACAGGGTTAGAAAAATCTTTAGCTGATAACCGACCTCGTTCACTAATTCACATGGCGACAGGTGCAGGTAAAACGTTCACTGCCATTAATTCTGTATACCGTTTAATAAATAATGGCCGTGCTAAGCGTATATTATTTTTAGTCGATACCAGAAACTTAGGTAAACAAGCACAACAAGAGTTTCATGCTTTTAAACCGCACGGCAAAGAAACTTTCTTTCATGAAAACCACATAGTTCAGCGATTAAATAGCAGTACCATTGATAATGCGGCAGAAGTCTGTATTTGTACTATCCAACGCATGTACTCAATTTTAAGTGGTAAACCCATTGATGAAAGTGCAGAAAATTTATCTCTCCATGAAATAAAGCAAAACAAACAGCAAGCTAAATTAGTCAAATATAACCCAGCAGTCCCGATAGAAACGTTTGATTTTATCATTGTTGATGAATGTCACCGTTCAATCTACAACTTATGGAAACAGGTGCTCGACTATTTTGATGCCTTTATTATTGGTTTAACAGCCACCCCAGATAAACGCACACTTGGTTTTTTCAAAGAGAATATCGTTGCCGAATACAGCTATGAAGATTCAGTACTTGATGGTGTCAACGTTGGTTATGACGTTTATGAAATTGAAACTGAAATAGGCAATAAAGGTGCTGAACTAAAAGCTAAAGAGTGGCTTGATCATCGTGACAAATTAACGCGTAAAAAACGTTGGGCACAAGCTGAAGAAGAAAGTACATACACCAGCAAAGAACTAGACCGTTCTGTCGTAAATACCAGTCAAATTCGTCAAGTTATTAAGGCGATGAAAAAAGCCGTCGAGACGGAAATATTTCCTAGTCGTAAAGAAGTTCCTAAAACACTTATATTTGCTAAAACAGATAGCCACGCAGACGATATTATCCAAATTGTTCGTGAAGAATATGGGCAAGGCAATGAGTTTTGTAAAAAAGTTACCTACAACGCCAAAGATCCAGATGCCATACTTAACGACTTCCGTATTGACTTTAACCCACGCATCACTGTAACAGTCGATATGATAGCTACGGGTACAGACGTAAAACCATTAGAAGTACTGCTCTTTATGCGAGATGTTCGCAGCAAAGGTTATTACGAACAAATGAAAGGTAGAGGAGTTCGAAGTTTAAGCTTTGAAGACTTGCATAATGTAAGTAAAAGCGCAACGAGCGCTAAAGATAGATTCGTACTTATTGATGCTGTCGGTGTAGAAAAATCTCAAAAAACGGAAAGTCGCCCGTTAGAGCGCAATCCTAACCTTTCAATGAAAGACTTACTGCAAGGTGTTGCGATGGGGCACCGAGATGATGACACCATTCAAAGCTTGGCAAACCGTTTAACGCGTTTAGGAAAACAAATTGATAAACGTGGTCACGATAAAATTGAAAAACTAACAAACAAACCTGTTGCTCAATTAGCAAGAGAGCTGCTCACATCATTAGATCCTGACGCAATCAATCAACAAGCTTTATCAAATGCTAAGCAACAAGGCATCACTCGAAATGAAGACTCATTAACAGATATTGAACGTGAAACAGCAAAGCAACAATTGATCGACAAAGCCTGTGAAAGCTTTGATAATCCTGATGCAAGAGAAGTAATTGAATCCGCAAGACGAGAACGAGAACAGTTAATTGACCATATAAACCTCGATACCGTAACGTATGCAGGTTACAGCAACCAAGCAGAAGAAAACGCTGAAAAAGTCATACAAAGCTTTAAAGAATTTATCGAGCAACACAAAGAAGATATTCAAGCATTAAGCTTTTTTTACCAGCAACCTTATCAACGTAGGCCATTAACATTTTCTATGCTGGAAGAACTTCACGAAACATTAAATAAGCCACCATTATTACTGACAACAGAAAAACTATGGAATTCCTATGAGCGCATTAATCCAACAAACAGTAATAAAAAAAATAAAAAGGCAAACACCCAAAGGCAACTAACCGATATAATCTCACTCATTAAATTTGCCATTGGATTAGATGAAGAATTAAAACCATTTGCTGAACATATTGATAGCAAGTTTAAAAAATGGATCTTCCGTCATAACGCCCAAAGAAAAACTGCCTTTACCGAAGAACAAACAAATTGGTTAAGGCTGATAAAAGACCACATCGCTGCCAGTTGTTTTATTGAAAGAGACGATTTTGATTACATCCCCTTTTCTGATCATGGTGGGTTACAAAAGGTATGGGGCTTATTTAGCAGCGAAAATAACAACGAATTAGATAGCCTCATGGCTGAAATGAATCAGGAATTAATTGCGTGAGTAAAACAGAAAAACTACCTATAGGTTGGTGCAAAGCTAAGTTAGGAGAAGTTTTAGATATTATTACTGGAAAACTAGATGCTAATGCAGCAGTGATAGATGGAAAATACCCCTTTTTTACTTGTGCTGATGAAATATCTGAAATTGATCATTTCGTATTTGATCAGGAAGCTTTGTTATTAGCAGGTAATGGGAATTTTGGATTAAAGTGGTACAAAGGAAAATTCAATGCATATCAAAGGACATATGTCCTTACTCCTTTGCATTTCTCTGGTAAATACTTATTTTACGCATTAAAGGCTGCATTGCCAGAGCTGATTAGCAAAAGCAGAGGCTCAACAATCAAGTATTTACGTTTAGGAGATATATCAGAGACAGAAGTGAATTTAGCTCCTTTAAATGAAGGTTATCGTATAACAGAAAAGCTAGATGAACTTTTTTCTGAATTAGATGCAGGAATTAGCGAGTTAAAAAAAGCTCAAGTTAAACTTAGACAATATCATCAGTCATTACTTAAAAATGCTGTGGATGGCACATTAACTCAAAAATGGCGCGAAAACAGTAAAGGCGGCATTGAAGAAACAGGAGAACAACTTTTAGCTCGTACTTTGATTGAGCGTAAACAACGCTGGGAACAGCAAAAGCTAGAAGAATTTAAAGCAAAAGGTAAAACGCCACCTAAAAACTGGCAAGACAAATATCCTGAACCAGTCCAGCCTGATACTTCAAGCTTACCTGAGCTTCCCAAAGGATGGGGCTGGGCAAGCTTAGATCAGTGTATAGAACAAGCAAAAGATATTACTGACGGGCCATTTGGATCTAATTTAAAAACTGAGCATTATATTGAATCTGGGCCAAGAGTAATTCGGCTCCAAAATATAGGCGATGGGGAGTTTTTGAATAATAAAGCTCATATATCAGAAGAGCGGTATAATAAGTTGATTAAACATTCAGTGCAGCAAAATGATATTTTAGTTGCAATGATGGGAGAATATTTACCTAGAGCATGTCTGCCACCACATGATATTTCACCTGCAATTGTTAAAGCTGACTGCGCGCGAGTAAGGCTAAATGGTGAAATTATAAACTCACCTTTAGTTATGCATTTTCTAAACTCTGTTCCTGTTAGGACTAGAACTAAATCAGCGGTAAAAGGAGTAGGAAGGCCTAGAATTAATCTCGGTTATATTAGAAGTATAGCAATACCTATACCTTCGAAAATAGAACAAAACGCTCTTTTAACAGAAATAGATAATCAATTTGACTCTATTTCTAGACAAATTATCGCTACTGAAGTTGGTTTGAAACAGGCTGATGCTCAACGTAAAAATATATTGAAATCAGCTTTTTCAGGTCAACTAATATCTCAAGATCCTAGCGATGAACCTGCATCAGTATTGTTAGAAAAAATTAAAAAAGAACGAGAAGAGTTGGCAAAAATAGCCAAAACTCGCACGCCTCGCCAACCTAAAAAAAAAGTTAATGTGATGGATACTTTACTAGAAGTTTTAACGGCAGAAGATAGATGGATTGACGCTCAAGAAGCATTTAAAAAATGCGGTATTGTTGATGGTACTTCAACAGACAGGATAGAAGAAATTTACACGGAATTACGAAAACTTGAAAAAGCAGGTCAAATTGAAGTTGAGCGTAACGGTAGTTATGACCAAATAAGACTTATCAAGCAAGCAGTTAAGGAAGGTTAATGCGATTAGCCTCATTTACTATTGGCTCAGAGCGAGATGGTATTCGACAGCAGTTTAAAAACCTTAAGAACGTTACCATCGACTTTGAAGAAGAAGAATGGATCACGCTAGTCATCGGTTGGAATGGCACGGGTAAATCAAACGTACTTGAGGCATTAGCGGTACTGTTTCGTGATTTAATCATGGGCAAAAATGATAAAGGCGAAAAAGATAAACCTTCTTTTGCCTATAGCCTTAGGTATTTTTGTCATGATAAAGAGATAAAGATTGACGCTGACCCCGACATTGCAAAAGACACTTATCAGGTCAGTTACAAAGATCTAGGTGAAGTTAAAACGGAACAAACACTACAAGCTGACCTATTAAGTTTATTAACGGGTGAGTCTGAGTTAGCTTCAATTAAATTTTCTGAGTTTAAAAAACGACAAGACGATTTTTTACCTAAATATGTATTCGGTTACTACTCTGGCCATAGTGAGCGGATGCAATCTGTGTTTAGACCCTATCTCCAGCAATATGACAAAAAACTACGTAATGCCAAATCAGAAGATCCCGGTTTAAGACGTTTGTTTTACGCTTTACCTGTGCATAGCCAGTTTGTGCTTTTAGCGTTTGTATTAAAACAAGATGATTTAGTTAGACGTTTTTTAGATACACAATTAGGCTTAGAAACAGATGAAAATGCTGAAAGTATTGATTCTGTCCTTTTGGAGTTAAATGAACCCTCGTGGAACTTAAATAAGAGTAAAACACCTAAAGGATCCCATAATGCTTGCCAAGAAACGCCTGATATATTCTGGGGTGCAGAAGGGATAGTTCGAGACTTTTTAGATCGTGTTCATGAAGTTTCTATGGCACCAATAAAAATAAAAAGAAAAGATGAAGCTACCTTATGGAATAAAAAAGATCGCGAATACCTTTATATGTTTATCAAAGATATTAGCAAATTGGATGAACTGGTTGGCGAACAAGAACCAAGGGAATTTTTCCGTGATCTTGAAAGTACATACGTATCTGAGTTAATCAGTGAAGTACGCATCAGAGTCAAACTTAAAAAGAATGATGGTAGTGTAACTTTTCGCGAGTTAAGTGAAGGTGAACAACAATTATTAACCGTTCTGGGTTTGTTAAGATTTACAGCTGAAGAAGAGAGCCTATTCTTACTTGATGAGCCAGATACTCACTTGAATCCTAAATGGAGTGTTGACTATATTGATTACTTGAACAAATTCGTGACCTCAGGATCTAAAGGTGAAAATAATAGTCACATAGTACTCACCACTCATAACCCGATTGCAATTTCTGAATTAACACGCGATCAAGTACAAATCCTTAATCGTGACGAAGAATCAAGAACAATTGCATCGCACAAACCGCATGATGATCCACAAGGTATGGGATACGCAGGGATCATTACTAGTGATATGTTCGGTCTTGGCTCTTCTCTGGACAAAAGAACACAAAAAAGACTTGAAACATATAGAGCGCTGGCAAGTATTGAAAATAAAACAAAATTTGAAGAGTTACGCTTTCAAGTTATCTCTGAATGGTTAGAGAATGATAAATTTAGTATGTCTCAACGTGATGATGATTATGAAAGATATATTAAAATACGAAACTCTATTTTACATGAAAGATCAGATGCGGAAAGCCTTCAAGAATTAGTTGATTTTGCACTAAGCTTATCGCAAGAAGAGCGTGACCAAGTGGCTACTCAAGCAATAAAAACATTATTTGATGAGGAGTAGTAATGAGATTCGTCGATAATTCTTTTATTGATTTACCTGAAGGCTGGGAAGACCGAGCTGATGTAGCTACAGAAGCGCTGATAAATGGAAATATTGTTGCGGATGATCGCAGTGCAATATGGAAAGATTTAAAAGAAAGCTTAGAATCTCTCTCCAATGGTCGTTGTTGGTATTGTGAAACAAATATCCCTAGAACTGATAATGCCGTGGACCACTACCGCCCTAAAGGCACTGTTAAAGGTGTGACCTTGGATGATGAAGGTAAAGAAATAACTCGATATGATATAGCCCCTGCGCACTCTGGTTATAAATGGGCGGCTTTCAAGCCAGAAAATTTCAGGTTTTCATGCCAGCACTGTAATGAATATCGAAAAGATTTACAGGGAACTGCTGGCGGTAAATGGAATTACTTTCCGCTTGTAGAAGAGAATCAACGTGCATATAACGAACTCGATGAAGATGATGAAGTACCTAGTTTAATAGATCCATGTAATAGATTGGAATGGACTCTATTATCTTATGATAAAGCTGGTAAGCCGTTTTCTCGATTTGAAGAAGGCACTGCCGAAGACGTAAAAGTTAAATATTCAATTAGACTGTATCATCTTGATCAAAAAAGGTTAAACGAGGGGCGTATTGCTCAGTGGAAATTATTTTTACCTTCAGTAAAGGATACAAAGAAATGGTATCTAAAAAAGCTAAGGGGAGATCGAGGCGCTGAAGCATGTTTTCAGAAAGAACTTAAAAAAGTAGGGCAATGGTTTCACCCTAGAAGTAAGAATACATATTTAGGCTATCTTGTTTATCAACTAGAGCAAGATAAAGATAAGGACGTTCTGCACCCTTGGATAAGCGAATTAATTCGAACTGTCGGTTAGACACTTAACCACATTAGATATAGAGAATTATTAATGAATGCTCCTGCATTAGTACAAAAAGTTTGGAATTACTGTCATACATTACGTGATGATGGTGTTGGCTATGGTGATTATTTAGAGCAGCTAACCTATCTTCTGTTTTTAAAAATGGCGCATGAATATGCGCAACCCCCATACTCTAGAGATACTAAAGTCCCGACAGATTATAACTGGGAAACGTTACAAGGCTTAACTGGCGAAAAGCTAGAAGAGCAATACCGTAAAGTACTGAAAAACCTAGCAACTGAAAGTGGCATGATTGGCGCTATTTTTTATAAGTCTGAAAATAAAATACCTGATCCAGCAAAGTTGGCTCGTATTGTTAAGATGATTAATGACGAGAATTGGATCAGCTTAGATTCAGATGCAAAAGGTGATTTGTATGAGGGCTTACTGCAAAAGAATGCTGAAGATACCAAAAGCGGTGCAGGTCAGTACTTTACGCCTCGTGCATTAATTGATGCAATGCTTGCCTGTGTTCGCCCTGAACCGAAAAAAACAATTGCAGACCCAGCTTGTGGGACAGGTGGCTTTTTCTTAACGGCAAGTGACTGGATTACATATGGTGACGAGCAATGGATAGAAAAAGGCATGAGCCATTGGAATCCATCAAAGCACGAAGATAATACCATTGCAAAATCAAAGTTAAACAAAGACCAAGTTAAGTTTTTACGTGATGAAACTTTCCGTGGCAACGAAATTGTTCCATCTACTCGTCGTATGTGTTTAATGAATTTATTCTTACACAACATCGGCAGCATAGATGGTGAGCCTGAGGTTGAACGAGCTGACGCATTACTCACAAAAATTGAAGGTGAAAATAAAGTAGATTATGTTCTCGCCAACCCTCCTTTCGGAAAGAAAAGCAGCATGACGATTACTAATGCTGAAGGTGGTGAAGACAAAGATGCATTAACTTATGAACGTCAAGATTTTTGGGCAACTACCACCAATAAACAGTTAAACTTCTTACAGCACATAGTTTCAAGCTTGAAGGATACGGGTAAGGCTGCGGTAGTTTTACCTGACAACGTTTTGTTTGAAGGTGGAGCAGGTGAGCGCATTCGTCGCAAGTGGTTAAATAATTGTGATGTTCATACTATTTTAAGGCTTCCTACAGGTATCTTTTACGCTAATGGTGTTAAAGCTAATGTTGTATTTTTTGACAATGCGACCCGTGATGAAAAAGTACATACCAAAGGCATTTGGTTTTATGATTTAAGGACAAACAAACACTTCACGCTAAAACAGCGCCCGATGACACTTAATGATTTAAAAAATTTTATTACGTGTTATAACCCTGCTAATCGTCATGAACGAGAGGAAACGGAGCGATTTAAGTACTACAGCTATGATGAACTTATTAACCGTGACAAAGCGAGCCTCGATGTATTTTGGCTTAAAGACGATAGCTTAGATAACTTAGATAATCTACCACCACCAAATGTCTTACAGCAACAGATAATTGATCATCTTGAATCGGCATTATCGTCTTTTAAAGACGTTGCTTCTGGCTTACCTACAAACTAGAGATAAAATCGAATAAACATGGACTTGTTGAATATTTTAAATGCAATCGTTGGAATAATCGCAGGGATTATCGCTATTATTCCTTCAACCCGAAATTATTTTATTTCACTATTCAAAAAGTTTTTTAGACGCTCTAAAGATGAAGATAATAATTTTGTAGCAGCAAGATTTATCACTCTTTTTGAATCTCATGGAGTTCATCGCAATCAAATCCCGGAATTTTTCGACCATGGTATTCAACTAGTCGATTGCTCATCTAGAGATAATTTACTGCCCAAATTGACGAGTCAAATACTAAGAGATGCAGCAGATTTGTTTGCAATACAAATTGAATGGCTACAAGGAGCTTCAGAACAGGTTTACAGTACTCATAACTTTTATAAACAGCCTGAATCTTGTATAAAATTCATAAAGGCTTTAAATGAAAAAGATAGTACTAAAAATGGGTACTTATTTATACCTAACACCATTTCAAAGCGTAATCATTATGATGCTGCTATTGTAATCTGTGAAGAAATTGGCTCAATCGGTGATAAGCCTATCAATAGGTTACATATTATTGATGGTTGGGTTTACTCTTATTGGAAATGTAGAGGTTATTTAACCTCTTGCGCTTCATTGTTTCTCAATTCAAATATATGGCTTCACGGTCGTTCTTGTGACACGAAATGGCTAAGTGATTTTGCATATGGAAATTTGTTGCCTGAGTACGACTTTATTTGTAAAGAATTTAAATTCAAAACGTCTAAAAACTGGTACGTAGATGAGTTCATTGAAACTCCAATCCTCTACTTAAAAGGTGTTGACCCAGAGAGGGATAACTTTGGTCATAGGGCAGCGATTAGTCTTTGGCTGGAACTTGAATCTAAAGGCTATATTCCTTTAGAAAGATATAGTAGCAGAAGCCAAGTTAGACAGAACTATGAAAACTTTTCTGTAACTTGATTTAATTTCACACTAGAACTAAATTTAACGCTCATTTTCAACTTGAATATTTCGTTGTAAGTATTTTGGGATTGATAAAGATTTTATGCTAGGCGTAGCCTCTGCCGCTACGCCTAGCTTTTCTAAGTCTTCAGCAAAGTGTTCCCGCCAAACTTGTGGTAAACCTTTTCGAACATGCAAACGCCTACCATCAAAACCAAGGTTTTTAATGGTGAGGTGAACGTGTGGGCTATCGGTGTCGGTATGTAGTGCAAACACATACTGATGGTTCTCTGAAAAGGTATTTTTAGCGAATGAACGCACTGCTTTTTTAACCGCTTTAGGTTCGGTGCCGTGTGGCATAGAAAGGATTAGATGCGTGCTGTGGCGGGTTCTAGTTCGTTGTTGAAAGTCTGACTCGTTCCAGTCTTGAGCGAGTTGATGAATAGTATCTTGATCTTGATAAACCAAACCTGTTTCGTCTTCTAATTCTAGTTTTCCATTACGGCTGATATAGTCAAAGTGGTTTGCTGTATGGGCATTGTTGTAACCAAAACCACTGACTTTGACCATGACTTCTGGCGGCTTTTTTGTGTAACGGCCATTGTTTCCCATTCGGTTTGATTTGGTTCTGACATCACCGCTAAGTAAGCTAGAGATTGAATCGTTAGACAATCTACTCATGAGCAACCCTTCTTAAGTCTAAAAGCAGTAAGTCGCTGGATACCAATCTGCATTGGTATGACGGCAAAGAGTTCACTCATTAGCTTGCTCCAATTCCCAACGGCGGCAGTTTTTGTTGATGAGGTTATTCACCATTGCCTTATGGTCATTGATTTTGTTGTCCAAGATTTCAATCATTTCACGGGTTATTTTGTCGCTGTGCCGAAAATCGATATTAAGCACACGAGCGATTTGATTAAGATTGCGACCTACTGCTGCTAGCTCACGATTCGATTCTCTAAGCGTTTTTATTTCATCATCGTTGAGCACAGGATCACGATAGAGGTTTGCCATAATCGATGCTCTAACCCAATTACTTTGGCTGACATACCCTTCTGCAATGGCTTGTTGCTGTAATTTTTGAAGACAATGATTGGTGAGTCTTACTGATACTCTGTCAGTTTTGAGTTCATTAATGTCAGCATCATTTCCAGCTTCGGGCGTGACTTTATTGATCATCATCCGCAGCATGTTAGATTGACTCATACCACTGTCTTTACAGAACTGCTGCCAGTTCAATTTTTCATTATCTGACAATCGTGTTTTTACTACATTATCCCCCATACTGTACTCCTGAAATCAGCGAGGCTTTTGTAGTTTCTTTATTTCACCTTTATGGTCAATTTTCAAGCAAAAGATTACGGCAGTTTCAGTAGCTGATTGCTTCGAAGCCACTGCATCACCAGCTGTATCGTTGAAAGGAAAATTAGATGTTGATACCAAATGCAGACAAAAGTGGTACCAAATGTCACCGACTTTGGCACCATTTGTCACCACCTTGCGAATCCTGCATTAGTAAATTAAGTGCTGTTTTTAGATTTTAGCGGTGGTTTTACATTGAATGTATTTGAAGTGATTCATACACCGAATTGATTATAGAAGTACTCTTGAGAAACGTACATATTACTGCTTTTATAAATTTTGGTTATCGTTAATATTGAGCATCAATTTGCCTTGAACAAAAATAAAATATGACATACCGTAAGTTTTTCCGTCTCAAAAGTAACCAAAATGCCAATTTATGATAATGACAATAACGTATTAATAGATCCAAATATTTCTATTGGTAAAGCTAAATTTTTGTCGAGCACTAGAGAAGCTATAAACATATTTGGATCACCAAATGCAGTTAGTTTTGATGACGTATTGTCACTCATAAAGTTAGAATATGATGAAGGCTTCAATGCCTATTTTTACCCTTCTGGAGGGCTAGTATCTGTATGCTTTTTCCCAGAATTTTCATCTTCAATTGTAATTAACAGAATCAGGTTAACTTGGAATCAAAAAATCATCTCTAAGTTATCTGAACTAGATTCCGAAATACGAATCGACGAATATGGTTATATGTGTATACCAAACCTTGGGTTAACTCTATGTAGAAATAACTCAGGAAGTATTGAATGGTATTCCGTTAACCGTTTTATTTTTCATAAAAATGAATGGGAAAATATGTGCATTTGGGAAAAATCAGCAGGGCTTCCCAAAATGATATAGTTGTAGGTTTACTTTTGCATTTGTTAAGGACACCTATTGAAACAAGTTCTCCATTTAATTCCTGGCACCATGTGCAATGAAAAGTTGTGGGATGAACTACTCCCCTTCTTAAGCTGTGAATTTGATTTTGTTTTTCTGGATATCCCATTAGACAAAAACTTTGATGAAATAGCAGATCATTTCAAAGCGCTCATTGGGAGTGATGTAATCAATCTTGTCGGATTTTTCCTTGGTGGTTATGTCGCTACCTACTTCGCATCAAAATACCCAAAATCGATTGCTAAGCTATTTGTAATTTCGAATAGCCCCAGCTGCTTACCTGATAATGAGTTACAGCAACGACGGAGTATTCTGAATTATGTGGCTCAGTATAGTTATAGTGGTATCAGTCGAAAAAAAGCGGCAGGACTGCTCGATCCAACGAACCAGAATGACAAGTTTATTGATGTGATTTTAGAGATGGAATCAGAGCTTGGCGAAGATGTATTTATTAGCCAATACAAATATACGTCTGACAGAATCGACTTAGCTTCAAAAATATCAACTTTTGAATTTCCTACTTACTTTTTTGTCAGCGATGATGATCCGTTAGTAAACACAAAGTGGTTGTCAGAATTGATTAATTGCAACTCCAATGTTGAGGTTATTTATACATCAGGATCTGGACATATGTTACCGCTTGAGAAGCCCAGAGAGCTTACGAAATCGATAGCCAAAATGATGCACAATTGATCGTAACCAACCCATAAAAGGCACTTAGTCAATAATTTATTATTGTTTATCGATAATTTTATTGTTAGTTTAAATATAAGAATTTTAAAAACAGCTTATATTTGGATGTAATATGTGGATCAGGACGATTAAAATCATTTCCCTTCTTTGTTTATTTCTCCTTGGTGGATGTCAAAGCGTTAAGCTTTCAGAAAAACATTATTTACTTCCTGACAAACCAATTACACAAAAAGCATTGGATAGCAAAGGCTTCAACCAAAAACTGACATACCTTACTCTACAAGCTTCAGATGGAAATCAGCTTGGTGGCATTGCTGTAATCCAACCAAACGCAAAATTTACTACTTTGTATTTTGGCGGTAACCAAACACGCATTAAGCAAGTGGGTGATACTCTGGTAAAGCATCTATCTGGTTTTGACAATAATCTCGTTGCTTTCGACCACCGTGGTTATGGGTTAAGCCATGGTGAGCCAACTATCGAAAAGCTAAAATCTGATGCTCAGGCAGTTTTTGATTTCATAAAGGCTCAGCCTGATCTCAATAACTTACCTATCGTGGTACACGGGCTTTCTCTTGGCAGTATGATCGCTGCTGATCTTGCTCAAAATAGGGATATTGATGGTTTAGTGCTGGAAGGCTCTACAACAACAGTAAACGACATGCTTGATGAAGTTATTCCAGTCCTCGTCAAACCATTTATTGATGTTGAAATTGGTAGCAATTTAACAGCAATTGATAACAGTAAAATACTTGCTAAGAACACAAAACCTCTGCTGATTGTTGTTGGAGAAAAAGATTACGTCACTCCGATCGAGCTTTCGAAGAAACTCTACCAAGTGTCAATTTCTGACAAAAAGTCTCTACTTATCGTTGATGATAAAAAGCATGGTAATGCTACAGATTCACAGCAGTTTAAAACTGCATTCATGGCATTTACAGAAACACTTTTAACCGATAAGGAGTAATTAGGTTGAAAAGGATTAAGTCATTAAGCACAGTTATTTTAATTTTGTTAATGCTCTGTATGGTTGGCCAACTGACCAGTGTAACAGCCATTTTTAATATCGATGCCACAATAAAATTTCAATCTGATAATGGTATGCACGCATGGGTAGGTGTACTGCTTAACGATCACTATCAACAAATAGGTGAAGTGATTGAAAAAGTGGGTTATTCCTCAATAAAGTGGCTCGCTTTACCGAGCTTGTTTTTTTCCATTTTAATTACAGCACTGCTTATTCAGCTGTTCAGACTGTATTTTAAGGGAGCAATATTTGCAGCACAGAATACACAGTGTATTCGCTGGATTGGTTTAGCTGTGATAGCAAAGGTGATTATTGGTATTTTTTATCCTCCTTTATTACTTGTATATTTAGATTACATGTATCCAGCAGAAAATATCGTAAAGATCTTACGTATCAATGAAACTGATATCGCTACCTTTATAATTGGTTGCATAATTTCAGTGATCGGTCACGTTATGGCTATTGGGCAAGCGTTAAATGAAGAACAAGAGTTGACGATTTAATGGCAATTAGAATCGATCTCGATGTACAGCTGGCTATCAGAAAAATGAAGTCAGCTGAACTGGCGAAATTAATTGGTATCACACCGCAAAATTTATCTGTCCTTCGTGCAGGTCGGGCAAAGGCGATCCGCTTTTCGACACTTGAAGCTATTTGTAAACACTTAGATTGCCAACCCGGTGATATTCTGGTTTATGAAACAGATGAAGAGTCGAAATAAGCGCCAAATTGGAACTTACTCATTTTAAATCAATCAGATATCAGGCTTACTCGGATTAAAACAAAATATATGGAGATTAAATGAAAAAGGCCGTTGTTATTTTCTTAGCTTTTACATCAGCATTACTTAGTGGTTGTATGAACATCCCTCTCACCACAATGTATAAGATGATGACCATGAACCCGATGGATATCGATCCTCGACACCTTGTGGTTGCCGTTGGCTCACCTAAAAATATTTCGGTTCAGGATGGTGACATCGAAATCAAGTTTGAATACAAATCACCTAACAAACTCATCTATATTGAGCATCAATTTCTAGTTAAGGTCGACCCAAACTACCCACTTCCTACTGAATTAAAAGAGGAAGAGCAAGAAAAGGGGAAAATTACGGTACTCAAGCTCAGTGAGCAAGATGCTGAAAAAATGTATCAAGCACAACAAGAAATTAAAGCTTATAGAGAGAAGCATGATGACGGTTCAGGCACTTTCTATGTCAAAATCAACTCCACTTGTATCATTAAAAACTATAAAGCCAGAGAGCTAGAGTTAGACTTATTTTTAAAACTTTATGCTGACGAAGAGTTTTTCACATTTCTAGAAGATGTTGATGTAATGGAGTTAAGAAACAAGAGTAAACTGCCATCGAATAAAGTAACTGAGTGCGCCAAAAGTTAGCGACCACAAAACCAGCATCGTTCATCAACCTGAATATCCTGTGATACTAATTTCGCATTACCACAAGGACAAGGTGATAGTTGAATCACCTTGTCCTTGTATGCATTGATTAATACCCAAGCATCGTTGATGGTAAAGCTGCATTGTTGGTGATTGAGCGTCTCAGATAGCAGAGCTTGTTTAGTGAACTGTTCGTATGCATTGCTCAGTATTTCCAAATCTACTTCTTTGGTTTGTTGCTCATCAAACCGAAGGTAAATTGATACAAAAAGTATGCAGGCAGTTATTGTTCTTTTGTTTCTGAATAATCGTTGAGAGGTGATAAGTCGCCCTGAAGATGGCGCCCTTCCCGTTAACTCTTTAACCAAAGTCCTCAAATATTTTTCTGGCAGTTCGGTATAGCGAGCAATGATCTGAACCTTCAAGCTTTGCTCAATGTATCTGGCCGCCTTGATTGTATTCAGGCTTTGAGCAAGCTTATTCATTGGCTGTTTTGACAGATAAGTTAGCTGAAACTGCTACTGAGATTCGCATTAAGTCACTATCAGGCTTTTGCACTAAACGGGCAAATAGCTTCTCATCTGGTAAAAAATTAAAGTAGATATCGTCCTGTTTCGCAATGCGTTCAAGTTGTTGAAAGCTATTGTTAGATATTATTTTTATTAGAAATTCTGATAGACCAAACTTTCTACTGGCGAGTTTTGGATCTTGAATGGCTAACTCTTTAATCAGAGAAAGGTAGCGGAGATTTAAATCGTATAATAAATTGTCATCAAACATGTTAATGGCTCCTATCGTGTAAAACCGAATCCTGGTTGCATTGATGGCCTTCCGTGTTTTTTGATGCATTGAAAATTTGTCTCTAAGTTGTTTGCAACAGAATGTTGCCTGACGAACTTAGAAGAATTAGTTGAATAAATATCATGAGGCATCTATTTTTACAATAGATGGAAACTTAATCAAATTAGGGTTGTGATTTGTCAGATTACGATTTCAAGACTAAGGCTATTACCATTGCTCATAAGCTATTGCCTGAGTTACAAAATAAAGAAGACAGTATTACTGAGATAAGTGGTGAGAAAAAATCGACCATTAAAAATTGGTTGTATGCCAATAAAAGACCTCCAATGGGCAAACGATTAACGATTGCAGATCGGTTTGGTGTAGATGCTAATTATTTGTTTGAAGATGCAGTTTTCAATTTACCAATTACACAATTTGATGAATCGTTAAAATGCTATTTAGTGCCAAAACTAGCGTTGTCTCAACTTACCTGCTTAGAACAAACGGAGCCAATGCCAGTAGCTGAGCGAACCATCATCAGCCTAAGTCCTGAACTCCTTGAGCACCTTGAGAGTTATCAAAAAACTTATTGTCTTGTCGCAAGTGGAATTCATTACGAACCGTTTATTACCGCGGGTGATACATTATTTTTTAACTCAACTGCAAAACACTTTAAAAGTAATTTTTGCATTCTTGTCAGTGACGAAACGCAAATAGTAAGAATGCAACAAGATGGTGCCATTGTATCTAAAGACGGTGATATCATTCAGCCGAGGAAATCTGATACATTGCTGCCCATTATCATCACCATGTCATCAAGCTACGTGACTTATGCTCAATAAGTTGTTTGGCGAGACTCAATCTGAACATGGCAGAGTTATCTACCCTATCCTGTTTACAATTCTTTTAACCTCGACGACTTTCTTTTTTTTCGACTATCGTACCGTTCATATCTTTGGGAATGAGCTTCATTTTTCTGTTGGGTTAATCTTTTTCCCTCTCACTTTCAGCATTTCGAATATGATGCAATATCGATATGGGATGCTGTTTGCCAATACCGCAGTAAGATATGGGTTTCTTGGTGATTTATTATTTGTTGGCATTGCTTGGCTATTAAGTCATTTAGGTGAAAGGCAAGACTACCTCAGTGTTTACAGAGAATTACCGACCATTATGACCTTGACCTTCTTTTTTGTGTGGTTGAGTAACGCCATTAACTTCAAACTGTTTTCAATCATGAATGGCAAGGTGCATCACTTTTTCAGTTTCTTCGTTTCTTGTTTAATCGCTGAGTGCAGCGTGAGCTTTATTTCTGTGCCTTTGATGATGTACCAAAACCATTTAAATTCTAGCCAGTTTTTATCGATTGCTTTTATTGTTGGGTATAAGGTGGTTGCGACTTTGGTGTTGTCTTCGGTGATGGCTGTGATGATATCTTTAAGGGAGAAACAAAGTAACAGTTCATTAAAAATAAAAAATTACTAAGTTATTTTTCTATTTTAAACACCGAAGAATACCCTCCATCCAACTTAACATCCTGCCCTGTCATAAATTCATTTTTAAGCAGCATTTCGATTACAGAAAACACATCTGAGTCCAGACCGCAATCGCCAGTCAAGTAAGTTTGGCTGTAATCAGGAAGATTGCCTTTGTGTTTAGCTCTGATCATTGGTGTATCAATACTTGCAGGAGATATTGAGTTAACGAGAATATCTGGTGCATGCTCGACAGCTGCAACTTTAGTTAAATTAATTATTGCGGCTTTAGCTGCACTGTATGCCGCCATGTTTTTGGCGCCATAATCAGCTGTTACACTGGCAATATTGATGATCCTTCTTCGTTTATCATTATCGATATTTGCAAGCTTAATTTCTTGTTTAAGAGCATTGAATAACGGAGAGAACACATCATTAAAAGATTGCTGATATTCCTCCAAAGAGAAGTCTTTTAATGGCTTTCGAAGCCCTGCAACTCCAGCACAATTAACCGCTATATCGAAATCACCTATCTCTGAAAATGTTTCAATAGACTCAGGTTCAGACCTGAGATCGCATCTTTTTTGTTTGATTTCATTCGATAAAATGTTATTTACTTTAATATCAATGCCGTAAACCTCATACCCAAGATGATGAAGTTGTTTAGCTGTATAAAATCCTATGCCGCTCGCATGACCAGTAACAATCGCTTTCATTTCAATGACTCATTGAGGATTACGGATATCTACAATCAAGGTAGCACACTGCATATAAAAGCATCAAAGATATGGCAGCAGCGTCTTCACAATTATGCGCCATATAACTCGGTAGACTTGCCAATTATCGAGGCTGATGAAGCGCTATTCTTCGGTGAAGATGTTGAACTTATTCGGTTAATGAAGTTGCTATACAAGAATAAAGACTTACCTCAATCTAAGTCTGTTGTCGGTGATCAATTTGCTATTTCTTATTCTAATGGTGATACCGCAATCGTTGAGCTTGATGAGGTTTTAAAGCAACTACAGCGATGTAAAAACACCGCTGAAGCATTGAAGATTTTGAAAGGCGTTATTTGATTTTACTTTTAGCTAAGCGATCAATGTGCTCAAGAACTATCCAAGGATCAGTTTGATCAAACAAATGCGATGCATACTTCATCTTTTCATAGGTAACATTCTGACTAACCATTTTTAATTTCTCTTGAGAACGATTCCATGAGTTGTCATAAGCATCGACATCTTTATAGGCCATCCCTGTTTGCCTAATAGAAACATGAGGAATCCCCCTTGAAAGCACTACAACCTCAGTTTCTGGCTTCAGCTCATAAATTTTTGAATGACTTGAGGCTTCAGCAAAGTCTTCGAGTGAATTGGTGGTTTTCTCCCAATCCATAATCCAGTCCATTGTCTTCCAGGCTTTTGCTGACATTGATTCTTTCATATCCTGGTACCAAGACTCGTGTGCAGCATCTACAAATAATATTGCTTTAACACTGTCTGGGTTACGATGAGCATAAGCTCGTGCTACGAAACCGCCAAACGAATGTGGAACCAAAATAAGTTGCTTAAAACCCGCCTTTTCAGCAAAAGCTTCCATCTCAACAGCTAATTCTGAGATGCTTCTTACTTTCCTTTGCTTAGCATAACTTTTTCCAGTCCCAGCTCTATCAAACAGACACAGCTTGAAGCCCTCTGGTTCAGCGTTGTGGAAGGTATTCTTATAGGTATCATGCGCATTTAATCCCATTCCAGCGATCATTAATGCCGTAAGCTCACCTTCACCTTTACACAAATAAGCCAATTTATTTTCGCCAACATCTACATAACTGTATTCATGTTCATCGGCATAATTAAAAAATGAAGTACACAGAAGCACGAGGAAGATCAATTTCTTCATTATCAAATACATCCTTTTATATTTTGAGTCGTTAAAATACCACTTCTTATTATTAAGGCTAAATCGGAATCATAAGTTAGTAATGTTTCATCGTAACAATAAACTTACATTTATTATGACTTCGTGTGATTACTGTAAAAGTGACTATTATGAAATCCGCCTAGGTTGAGAATAGTCACCTGCCAAGCATTTAACTGAACCCTTCCTGAGCCATACCAATATTTATTCTTATTAAAATTCAATCACTAAAAATCAAATGAATTTCAAATGCTCTTTATGGTCATTTGAGTTACTCAACAAATCAAAAGCTTCGTGATACATCTATTTAAAATAAAGACACCTTGATTTTTTTACTCTTTAATTGGAGTTATTTGCCATGAATACTGCTTACGCTAACGATTTAATTGATGCCCTTGAACAACTTAAATTACAGAGACAACGCCAACAACAAGTGCCGCAGGTTTGGTACTCAAGAGCTGACTTGTGCCGTTATTTTGGGATCTCTTATTCCACATTAAAGCGTTGGGAAACCCATAGTGACTTCCCGACCAAAGAGCTAAAAGATTGGTGTACTGGCCGTTATGACATCCGCAAAGTGGAGAAGTTTTTACAGAAGGTAAAGATTTCGTAATTCATTTTTGATGTTACTGACTGGAGAGTGTCATGAAGCCAGAAATGCATTCTGAAATACTTCGTCGCTTGTTGAATGATTTTGACTTTAAAAAGCAGAATGACGATTACCTACAACAAGGTATTTGCCCAAGTTGCAGTAAACGTGAGCTGTATACTCACAAAAATAACCCATGGTTATTACGCTGCGGCCGTTTGAATAAGTGCGGCAAAGAGGTTCACATCAAAGAGCTTTATCATGATTTATTTGAATCATGGAGTGAGCGTTTTCCCAGTCGACAAGACGCACAAACGGGTTTTATTACTAACCCTAATGCGGCAGCTGATGCTTACCTTTCTCACGGCAGAGGCTTAAAACTTTCACTGATTAAGGGATTCTATCAACAAGGCTCTTATTACTGCACTGAAAAACAAATCGGAACTGCTACGGTAAAGTTTACGCTCAGTAATGGTGCAGCGTGGGAACGCTTTATCGACAAGCCTGAACGTTTTGGCAGTATGAAAGCTCGTTTTTCTGGTAGTTACAAAGGCTATTGGTGGCAAGCGTCTAATTTCAATGTCACTGCAATTGTCGAAGCTAAAGAGCTGTGGCTTACCGAAGGAGTTTTTGATGCGCTGTCATTACTGCAAGTCGGCATTTCTGCTGTGAGTGTGATGAGCTGTAATAACTTCCCTATCGAGTCATTAAAAGCATTCCGTGAGCACCTGAATCATGCTACTCCACCGATCTTAGTGTTTGCCTTTGATGCTGGAAATGCGGGGGAATCACATACCATTAAGTTTATTGAGCAAGCTACAAAGCTCGGCTGGCAAGCAACGGCGGCACAGCCGCCAGCAGGTAAGTTAAAACTGGACTGGAATGATTTACTGCAACGAGAACGGCTTACTCCTGAGCATATTGAGCACTATCGCTATTTAGGCAAACTCTTGATTGCGCCATCAGCTAAGGCCAAAGGCATTTTGATGTATCAACGCAGTAATCAGCACGAATTTCCTTTTGAATTTCAATTGAGCATGTATTGGTTCAAGTTTCATGCGGATAAGTACAACAAAAATACTGACAAAGGCGACGATGATTTAACAGCACTGAACGAAGCAGCCAATGTTCAACTGCTCTGCATGTGTCATCCCCATGCGCTGTATTTTCAAGAAAGCCCATCAACCGATGAAAGTTGGTATTACTTTCAAATTGACTTTCCCCATGGCTTAACGGTGAAAAAGACATTTACTGGCGCTCAAATCACCTCTCACTCCGAATTCAAAAAACGCTTATCTGCCGTTGCACCCGGTGCTATTTATGAAGGCAATACCTATCAACTTAATAAGTGGTTTCGTCATCACCTTTACAACATCAAACGGGTTAAGGTCATTGATTTTGTTGGCTACAGTTATGAGCACAAATGCTACCTGTTTGCCAATGTAGCAATCAAAAACGGTGTCTTTTACCCAATCAATGAAGAAGACCATTTCAATATCAAGCAGCTTTACATTAAAAGCCAAAACCCTGTTGTAGTCACCCCAAATTATGATTTAACCGAATTTAACCATGAGTTCTTTCAGGTTCTTTGGCAAGCGTTCTCTGTTAATGGCGTTATTGCCCTCGCCTTTTGGCTTGGGAGCTATTTTGCTGAACAATGTAGAGACATCTTCGGTGCTTATCCGTTTTTAGAGTTAGTCGGTGAACCGGGTACCGGTAAGTCGACCTTAATTGAACTGATGTGGAAGCTGTCTGGCCGAATTAATTACGAGGGATTTGACCCCATAAAATCAAGTAAAGTGGGTGTGAGCCGGAATCTTGCCCAAGTCGCTAATCTTCCCGTGGTAATGATTGAAGCAGATAGAGGCGAATCATCAGCCCCAAACAGCAACGGCTTTCATTGGGATCAATTTAAAACTGCCTACAATGGGCGAGCTGTACGCTCTACGGGTAATAAGAATCATCAAAATGATACTAATGAGCCATTATTCAAGGGCGCATTAGTTATCAGCCAAAATGCTATTTTAAAAGCCTCCCCCGCAATTTTAGAGCGCATTATTCATATATTTACAGATCGCAGTAACCACACCGCAGAAACTCGCAAAGCAGTCGATAAACTCAGCCGTTGGCCAATAGCCGAGTTGTCAGGCTTTATGATTAAAGTGCTGGGCAAAGAAAAGCAGATATTAGAACTCATCAACAAACGTCAGCCAGATTTTGAACGGTGGTTACGACAAGAACCAATGATCAACAATAACCGTATCAGCTTGAATCATTCCATGCTCTGTACTTTAGTTGAATGCTTAAGTTTAGTTATCGAAATTACGCCGACTCAAATTGCTCAAGCTCACGAACAGCTCAAGACTATGGCCATCGCCCGTGAACATGTGTGCGGTGCCGATCATCCATTAGTACAAGAATTTTGGGAAGTGTATGAGTTTTTAGAAGGTGATGACGACAAGGTAGTGAATCATTCCCGTGATCCACAATTTCTTGCCATCAACTTGAATCAATTTGCTGAAGAATCAGCCGTTCGCAAACAAAAAATACCGTTACTAAGCGATTTAAAAACACTGCTAAAAGATAGTCGAACCCACAAGTTTGTTGGTCGTAAACCCGTTAACAGTGCAGTTAACGACCGTTTAAATAAATCTCACCCTAACTTAAATAAGCCCTCCACAGTAAAATGTTGGGTGTTTCAATCTAATCCGAAATAATAGGAGTCAGTTATGCCATGCCTTTCACCTTTCCCAGTCCCAACTGACGAACAAAGAATTAATATCCTTAAAACCTATGGAATTACCGAACGGCTTATTCGTGAAAAAGAGCGTTGCCAGATAACTTCTGTTAATCGCACAACTTGGTGGGAAATGGAACAGCGCAATGAAGTGCCAGCGAAAAGGCATTTAGGAAAAAATATAGCCTGGCGATTATCTGACTTGTTAATTTGGGTAAATGGTGTGAGTTGATTCTTTCGGGCTTTGATGATCATCGCTGACTCAATTTTGCACCGAAGTGTTTTAGAGTCAAGATATTTATATTAGAATTCAGCTAGTTGTATAATTAGATGTAGGCAACCAAAAGGAAACGTTACGCCCACTAGTTTATAATGAGCGTAGCTATTAAGGCTTAGAGATGTTTGTTTAACTAAGAATTTAAACTAATGATACTATCTATGACTTTCTGGCTTGGGTAGTCCATAGGCAAAATACAACCTCCAAGAGCATCATTAGCGAAATTATGTACATTTTCACAGAACCATTCATTTTGAATTGTTGCATTATTAGAAACACCGTTAGGTTCAAATAACATACTAGCTATTTCGTCTGCACTTCCTCCCGCATTCGTTGCGCTTAGAAAGCATATATTGAGTAAACCAGACTTTCGCTTTGAACTTAAGAATTCATTAACTTTTTCAGTTTTCCACGGGTAATCAACAAAACCTGGTACTCTTTGAGTTCGCTCTTTAACCCCTGGGACAATCACAACTTCTTTGCATTCAGTATGTGTTCTCCAAGGATGTTTCCAATCTTTGTCTGACACAGGCACACAAACCCTCTGGGTTCGCTCTTTTACTCCTGGTACAATCACTTGTTCTCTAAATCTTGTAGGTAACGAGTAATCATCACTCAAGTTAACCTTTTTATCTCCCCAGCTATATCCTTCACCATTAATTCTATTAATAAATAAAATTTTACCTCTGCAATCTTCGACGGTGAGTTTATCAAGTTCTATTTGACTTGATACGAAAATACCATTGCTCAGAATCGTATTTAAGTCGCTTTCTGAGATTTGTGCTGTATCAGTTAGATCTCCCTCCTTGATTGAAACAACTACAAACTCTGTCGGATAATGGTGTAAAAACTCGTGGATAGGATCAAATGCGTCTCTCCAAAATTCTTTTAATAGTGGCACTTTACCGTGTACTAAAACTAGACCTTCTGTTGTTCCTATTTTTACTTTATTGATCCTTATGTCTAAAAACCTAATACCACTTTCTAATTGCTCTAATATATTTTTGCTTTGAGTCGTTACAAAAGGAATATCCACTCCAGACGTAGCAGAGTCATGTGTACCTGGAATAAACATATCCGTTAATTTTTTTGTGTCTGAAATTCTCTGCATCCATGTTTTCATCTTGCATTTCCTATTAGGTAAATTATTGATTAAAACCTTCACGTACCAGTCTTAAATTTAAATGATTAATATTTACTTCACATACATCATCAACTGCTTATGCATTACGTATTTTCAGTATGAAATAGAATATCAATAGTTTCATTCACCTAAATGGGTGAGCGGAATTATTAGATAGTTTATGTGATCGTGTAAGTTATAAGGTTTAAACATTCAAAAATGTGACTGTATTTATTCAGGTAGAAAGAAGCTTGAGTATATTTACTTAAAAAATGGTAAAAAATAAAAGAATTCGGTCACAAGGGGGTTGAGCCTATCAAAAGGTGATAAATCGGTTGTATAGTTCTGAGGTTAGCTGTGCTGTTCAATACATAATCACTTGAATTCGATTACATCCGAAATTCTGAGACCACTTCAAGTAATAATAAATGTTGATCTATGAACTTCTTAGATTACCTCTAATTATTTTAACGAGTTTCTGTCCATAAACGTGACAGCTCAAAAAAGAAGGGCTATCAGAAAGTCCTTCTCTCATCTTGCTTCAACAAATGCTGGCTTAACAATTTATCATAGAGTTTATAAGCCTTACGCTGTTCATCAATCCAATCGTGTTTGTTGTAAATTGCCATTACGCCGCCAAGTTCATGACCTAGCATTTTCTCGGTGACATGAGGCATGACTTTATTTTCACTTAATCGAGTGGTAATGGTTCGCCTAAAGTCATGCGGAACAAAGGGTTCAAGCTTGAGCCTATCATTTAATCGTTGCACAAAGCGATTGACGGCATGAGTCGTTAACGGTGCTTTAGGCGATAGCCCTTCTATCAAAAATTCACGGTTTTCACCGTAAATAAAATCGAGTTGTTTAATGAGGTTAATGGCTTTGGGGCTGAGTGGCCGTCTTATTGCTCTTTTGGTTTTGGAGCGTTCCTTTGGTAAAACCCAGAGAGCTTCAGCTAAATCGAACTCTCTTCGTTTAGCTCCTCTGATTTCTGAATTACGTGCACCTGTTAATATTAACAATTGGACACATATTTTGCATTTTGGTGATGCCCTGCTGGCTTCAATTTGTTGCCACAATTGGCAGAGCTCATTCCACTCCAATACACGTTCTCTTTTTGCGTGATGCTTTCCGATTGCTTTTACTGGAATATCTAGGCAATGTGAACCTGAAATTTCTCCCCGTGACTTTGACCAACGTATGATTGTTTTCACTCTTTTTAGAATACAACCTGAATTAGTAGAGCTTGTATCTTCTCTTATTCGATCGAAAAATCTAATCCATGAAGTATAAGTAAACTTTTCAACATCAATATTGGCGTTAGGAATGATGTACTTATTATAAAATGATAAGTACAGCGCATTTGTTGTTTTTGATAATTCTTTTGTCGCATATTTCTCGATAAAATCTCTTCCAATATCACCAAGTAGACGTGATTCGTTAAGCCTAGATTGATGAATTCTTGGATCTATCCCTTCTTCAAGCGGTTTACGTAGTTCAGCGACTTTCGCTCGTGCTTCAGCTAATTTTAGGTTTGGGTAGCAGCCTAATTTAATTCGCTGTTGCTTACCTTGCCATCTAAAGCGATAATTAAACGTAATGAGAGCTTTGGGCGAAATTCTTATTGTTAATCCGTCGCGATCTGCGATTTCACTTTTCCCCTTATATGGAGACTTAATGTGTCGGAGTTTACTGTCTGTAAGTGCCATAAAAATGTACCTCAAAAGCTTTATATCTTTGATGCACATTTTACACTTTTTTGATGCACAATTTGATGCACAATTATTAATGTTACTCTCCAAACATACTCGAACAAGATAGTACAAATAAGAACAACAAATCATTAAAAAACAACAGATTAACCAAGAAACGCCAACAATAAAGGACAGACATGAACAACAGCGAACAGCCAACTTTATTGTGGCACGATTACGAGACTTTTGGAGCTCGCCCAGCAAAGGACAGACCATCTCAATTTGCAGGTATTCGTACTGATTTAGATTTAAATATCATAGAAGAACCAATTAGCTTTTACTGTAAACAATCACCCGACTATCTACCTCAGCCTGAAGCTATTTTTGTTACCGGCATTACCCCACAAATCGCAAATACTCGTGGTATACCTGAAGCCGAGTTTATGCAACGCATTAATCAAATATTCAGCGTGCCTAATACTTGTGTCGTTGGCTACAACTCACTCCGATTTGATGATGAAGTGAGCCGCTATGGTTTTTTTAGAAATTTCATTGATCCATATGCACGCGAATGGCAAAACAATAATTCTCGCTGGGATATCATTGATTTAGCCAGAGCATGTTACGCATTTCGCCCTGAGGGAATTAACTGGCCTACCAATGACGATGGCAGCCCAAGCTTTAAGCTTGAGAGATTAACCGCTGAGAATGGACTTTCACACGAAAGTGCTCATGATGCAGTTTCAGATGTTAAAGCGACCATTGCATTTGCAAAGCTCATTAAAGATAAACAGCCAAAGTTATACGATTACTATTTCAACTTACGTCGTAAACAAGCAGTCTCGGCTCAGGTGGATGTATTAAATATGCAGCCATTAGTTCATGTAAGCTCTAAAATTCCTGCTAAACATGGCTGTACTACACTCATTGCTCCTGTCGCTCACCATCCAGATAATAAAAATGCCATTATTTGCGTTAATTTAGCAATGGACATTCAACCGCTTATCGATTTAGACGTTGAAGATATTCGCTCTCGTATGTATACATCTAGAGCGGAACTGAGTGAAGAGGAATTACCTATTCCCGTTAAGCAAATACACGTAAATAAATGCCCTTTTGTCACTACAGCTAAAACTCTGAATGATGAAAATGCTGAACGTCTAGACATCGACATCGTCTTTGCTAGAGAGCAATATAAAAAGCTAAAACAAAATCCGCATATCAGAGAAAAATTAACAGCGTTATTTAGTGAGAGTCATTTTACTAATGATGCAGAAGTTGATCCCGATGAATCTCTTTATTCTGGTGGCTTTTTCAGCCAAGCTGACAAAAGTAAAATCTCAATCGTTCGTCAAACCACTCCACAAAATCTTGCCGCATTAGAGTTAAGTTTTGAAGATCCACGTCTTGAAAAAATGCTGTTTCGCTATCGAGCTCGTAATTACCCAGAAACACTGAGCAGTGATGAAGCAATCAAGTGGAAGGATTTTTGCCAAGCTAAACTTAATGACCCAGATTATATTCTCAGAATTGAGAACTTACTTCATGACACTGAATCAGACGAGAATAAGCAGAAATTATTAACCGCATTATGCAGTTACTTACAGTCTTTGTAAATTTATGGTTAAATGACTAACAAACGCTCAATAATTAAGAAAAACAATAGATAAATGAGAGGCTAATCGCATTATCTTAATTTGATCTTATTTAGAATCGAGCTCCATAAACATAAAAATTGAGGACACGGGACATGCAAGATAGATTTGTTCAAAGCATTGCCCAATTGCCACCATTACTGGCACAAGCGCTAGTGCCGCTATTGGATGATGAATTTTCAGGACATTTTGACGCTAAACAAGTAGAACAACTACAACGCATCTGTGGTTTACAAGAGCACGAACTACTGATGGCGATGTTACCTGTTGCTGCTGCTTTGGCTAATCCACCAATCAGTGAGTTTTACGTCGGTGCTATTGCTCGTGGAGCAAGTGGCGACATTTATATGGGAGCGAACTTAGAGTTACCAGGCGAAGCACTTGGTCACTCTGTTCATGCAGAACAAAGTGCCATTAGCCATGCTTGGTTACTGGGCGAACGCCACATTACCGATATTGTTGTCAATTACAGTCCTTGTGGTCATTGCCGTCAGTTCATTAATGAACTTGTCGAAAGCCAAAATATTCGAATTCATTTACCAGAACAAGAAACTCAGCCTTTATCGTATTACTTACCGTATGCGTTTGGACCTGAAGACTTAAATATAACTACGCCTCTATTAGTTTCTGAAGCTGTTCAAATGAAATTAGTAAGTGAGGATCCCGTCGTTTTAGAGGCGACCCATCAGGCGAATAAAAGTTATGCGCCATACAGTAAAAGTTACTGTGCAGTAACACTTGAATTAGAAGACGGCTCACTATATTCAGGTCGATATGCCGAGAATGCGGCATTTAATCCATCAATGCAGCCAATGCAAATGGCACTGACAAATCTAGTGAGGCACAATCGTCAATACAGTGAAATAAAACGTGCTGTTTTGGTCGAGTCTGCTGAAGGAAAAATCAGCTTGGCTAATGCGAGTTTAAATGCACTTCATGATCTGACGTCTGTTGAATTAGAACATGTTGTGGTCGAGCTTGAAGGTTAAATACAATTAAGGCGAGAGTCACCGACCCTCGCCTTTAATTTATTTCTTATAAGATTCTAATCTCGCCATTAAGCTTGACGTATCCCATCGGCGACCACCAATGTTTTGTACTTCTTGGTAATACTGATCAACCATTGCAGTTAACGGTAATGCACTACCGTTCTTACGTGCCTCATCTAATGCAATACCTAAATCTTTACGCATCCAGTCAACAGCAAAGCCAAAGTCATACTCACCTTTTAGCATGGTTTGATATCGGTTTTCCATTTGCCAGCTTTGAGCAGCACCTTTGCTGATGACTTCCACAACCTTTTCACCATCAAGACCCGCATTTTTTGCAAAATTTAAGCCTTCTGCCAGTCCTTGCACAACACCTGCAATACAGATTTGATTCACCATTTTTGCAAGCTGTCCAGCACCCGCTTCACCAATCCGTTCAGCGCAACGGGAAAATGCCATAATGATAGGTTGAGCTTTATCAAAGGTAGTTTGATCGCCGCCTACCATTACCGTTAATGCACCGCTTTCAGCACCGGCTTGACCACCTGATACCGGAGCATCTAAAAAGCCTATGTTTTTTCCCGCTAAAACAGAGTATAACTCTCGAGCAACTTCGGCTGATGCCGTGGTGTTATCAATAAGCGTAGAGCCATGCTCTAAGCCTTGTAGGATTCCGTTTTCACCAAGTACAACCTGTCTTAAGTCGTCATCATTGCCAACGCAAGAAAAAACAAACTCGCAGCCTTGTGCAGCGTCTTTAGGTGTGAGAGAGAAATTACCACCAAACTCACTTGCCCAAGCTTCAGCTTTGGATGTTGTTCGGTTATATACAGTGACTTCATGTCCAGCTTTTTTTAGGAAGCCAGCCATTGGATAACCCATTACACCTAAACCTATAAATGCGACTTTTGCCATTAAAATCCCCTAGTGACTAATTCTTTAAAAATTGGTTTTAACTTGCCATAAATTTTGCTGTGTGCCGAGTATAAACTCTGATATTGATCAGAAACACTTTGCTCAGGCTGAATGCGTTCTTTGATTTTAACCATATTATTTCTGGCAGATACAAGATCAGGGTACACTTTTTCTCCAACAGCACAGCACATTGCAGCCCCTAATGCAGAAGCTTCACCCACATCAATAGTTTCGACAGGTCGATTAAAAATGTTTGCAGCCATTTGTAACACCTGTTCACTTTTGCTGCCACCGCCAGTAATTCTAACCACTGCAATTGGAAAATTATGTTTCTTTTCCAATCGGATTAATGCGGCCTTTAACGTAAATAATACGCCTTCTATCGCTGCACGATAGAGATGAAAACGAGTATGCTTTGGCGTAAAGCCTACAATACATCCTTTAGCTTCAGGGCCAGGGAAAATAACACCTTGCGACCACGTTGGACTAAGCATTAGACCTTCTGAACCAGCTGGAATAGTTTCGATTTCAGTGCAAATGTATGCTTCAACACTTTTACCAAGCAATCTAGCTTTATCTTTATCTTCTTTTCCAAACTCATCTATCAACCAAGTCAGTAACCAAAACCCTCTCTCTAACTGAACTTCATTAATATATTGATTCTCAAGCAATGAAGGGAAAGAAGGCATATAGCGAAAGGTTTCTTGGTAGTTATCGAGCCCTATACTGATACTTGCAGCACTGCCTAAACTTACATTGGCAATCCCTCGTTCACCAGAACCTCCAGCGAACATCTCACAATTTTTATCGCCGCCAGCCGTATAAACCTTGGTTGTCGGATCCAGTCCCGTATCTTTAGCAAAATCAGCGCATATGTTACCGATAAAATGCGTTGCGGGTACTAAATCAACCATCTGCTTACGATTGCAAGCTAATGCCTGCCAACGCCAACTTAGCGATTTCGCCCAACCTAAACGCTGGTAATCAAATGGTAAATAAGCCACTTGACTTGCAATGCTATCAATAAGCTTTGCTGAAATCTTATGTGTCAAATAACCACTAAATAAAGCGACTTTATCCGCTGAATCAATAAGTTCTGGTTTATGTTCTTTTAAATAATTTACCTTAGCTGCCTTTCTTAAAAAGGTAATTCGACTAGACATGCCAACGACTTTGAAAGCCAAACGAAAATACCAGCTCATCATCGACAGCTTGGTTTCGTCAGCCAGTCTTGTATCTGACCACATGTAAATTGGAGATATCGCTTTATGCTCACTATCAAGCAACACACTTGAAGCTCGCTGAGTTGTTAATGCTACTGATGAAATTAGAGAAGGATCAATATTATTTACAGTAAGTAAACGCCTAACAGATTCAACGAGTTTTTGATAACAATACTCAGGATTTTGCTCAGCAGAACCTTTTTCGCCATCAACAAACGGCTCTACTTTAATTTGAGATTGATAAAGCGCTTTTCCCGCTTTATCAAATATGATAGCTCTGACACTTTGAGTTCCATAATCCAAAGCCAGAAAGTGCTTAACATTCATTTATTATTATATTTGTGACAAAGAAGTTACATAGTCTCAAGTCTACCATTAGATAAACTTGAAACCACACAGAAGAAGGAAAAGAAGAGAAACTATTTTAAACGCTAGATAAAAAGGTTAAGCTTCATGAACAAATGATTCCATTTCATCACCAATTTTCTTACGCATTTCCATCAATCTAATTGCTGAATCCCTAAGATAAATATCGTGCTCTGTTTTAGGCTCCCATTGAGGAACCGGCGTCGATTTACCATCAGCATTAACCGCAACCATTATCACCAAACAATGGGTTTTCAAGTATTTATCTGTTTCAGTTGGATCTCCAGCTCGAACATCAATACCGATATGCATAGAAGTTCTTCCGGTATAGAGAACCTTAGCATTAACTTCTATCATATTACCTACATGAATAGGCTCGACAAAGCGAATGCCTCCAGCGTAAGCCGTAATGCAGTACTTACCACTCCACTGCGCTGCACAAGCATAAGCCGCTAAATCAATCCACTTCATTACAGCACCACCATGAACTTTACCACCAAAGTTCACATCAGCGGGCTCAGCAAGAAACCTCAAACTCATTTCACGTTCTTGACCTTCCATTTTCCATCCTTTTGTCAATATTGATCACTTTTTGAGTTTAGGTGAAAAAAGCAAAACTAAGTAGCTTTAATTTTTTCTATTTTGTTGGATTGTACATAAGGGACTACAAATTAAAATTAGCAAGAATTTGTAAATATCTTCAAAAGTAAACTATTGCTTTTTTTTGATACAAACTTGGGCATGTTGAGTTTATAAATACTTTGCAGAAATATAATAAAATGGGACTGGCTTATATTATAGAGTGATAGTGAAACTAGTGATCATGAATAGATTAATTTACAACTTCAAATTTTTACTCATAAAAAAAGGTCGCTTAAAGCGTAATGCCAGTCAGTTAAGCTGATTGGCATTTTTTCTATTCAAAGGGTACTTCTTTGGCTTAGGTTTGACCCACCTGTGATATTTCCTGTCTT
>NZ_PGVH01000020.1 GCF_004168585.1 Shewanella sp. OPT22
TCCAGTGTTTTCACATGGATTAGAAGCAAATGCATTAACACTTAAAAATAAAGAGAATAAGATGTACTTCAAAATAACCTCTTGTAACCCTAACGCCCTAATAATGGGCAAAGAATTGTTGGCTAAAATGTTGAGGAACGAAAACAGCCAACTGTTTTTTGTCCTTATTTATTAGTTTGTTATATGGCATTTGCACTAATACTAGCTCTAAATGAATCATTAAGAAATATATAGTAAGTCTTGTTTAATTCAAAGTCCTGCCTAATGATAAACTCTCCGTGAATCACAATACCTTCTAGTTCCTCGCAAACACCATTTTCTAGATCTTCCATTTCAGGGATATACGCAATATCCCATTTTCCGGGAGACAAATAAAATACACTTTCTTCAACTCTAAAGCGTTTATTTGACGATTTTACAGAATAAACCCTAATACCTTTGCCTGAGCACTCGGCAGTATTTACTAGTTTCTGAACCTCAACTTTAACCAAGTCAGCACTCGGTTCACTTTGCATTGTTGCGCAACCAGCTAGAAATATGAGTGAAATTGTGAGGATGAATCGCATAGCTTCCTTTGCCATATAACGCCAAAATAACAGGCAAATAGTGCTTGGCTATAATTTTGGAACGAAGTGACAAAAGCCAAGCAGTATTTGTCCTTGTTGATTTTTCTTGTTATATGGAGTGTATTCAATTAGTTAACTTTGACGTTACCAATAAACTTAAAGTTAATTATTGAAGCCTCCTCAAATTCTTTAGGGTTGAGCATCGTTAATTCTACAAATGGCACTGCTGACTTAATTGCGTTTAAGGCAGCATTATCAAATTCTTCGTCATCACTAGATGATATAAGTTTTATTTCCAGTATCTTACCAGTTTTACTGAACGAGGATTGTATTATGACAACTTTATCATTAGATTTTTGATCACAAATCCATTGTGAGTTCTCTCTCACACGTTGCATGATACTGTGAGCGCATGATTTAACGTCGATACATTTTGGACTCATCAGGTTTTTATCGGTAGTTCCACAACCAAAAATACACATTAGAGTTAAAAATAATATTAACAGTCTACTCAAACTTGAACTCCATATAACGCCCAATTCAGCTGCGCCGTAGGCGTCAGTTGGAATTGCTTGTTAGGGTTACTTTTGTAATTGGTAGTATTCTGTAAATCCAAGCTTTTTATACGTATGATAAATCATATCATCATGTATTTCATAGATAACACTTCCTTCTTTGGGAAGCTCTATTTCAACTTTGGCATTTGTGATTGAAATTATCTTATAAGGTGTTGAATGCCTCATTAATTCATTACCTTTTCGCGTATAAGTAATGGCTGTAGTAGTATTTCTTGTAAAAATCAGCTCAGTTTGCCCACATGGACCTTTTTGAAAGCATAAATAAGGTTTGGAGCCTTTCTCAGTCGAGGCAAGTGTCCTTTTTAAATCAATCTTCCAATGACCTATTAACGGATTTGTATAATTTGAGCATCCCCCAGTAAATACAAAGAGTAAGAAGATTAAGACACGCTTCATTGTAACCCTAACGCCTCGCTAACGGGCGCAAAATTGTTGGCTAAAATTAGCGAAGAATGAGCGCAAGCCAACTGTTTTGCGTCCACTTTGAGCGACTTGTTAGATTGAATTTACTCCAACTCTTCGATTTCGTTTTTATACCAATATTCAGAGTTAGATAAGTAATTATCAATAACGTTACGATCTTGTAGCGCTTTTACTTGTGGCACGAAATCAAACTTGTGTTCGGACATCCAGCCTTCAATATCTACTTTTTTGGCGTCAGTGGGGATTATATACCCGTCCAAACAAACATAAGATTTACCTATTTCTATATCTGCAAGGATTTCTTTCATTGACTCGACCCAACTGGAAATATCTTCATCGGAAGCGACATCGTGGTTTCTTTGTTCTATATCCTTTTTAGCTAAATCTTCCCAAGTTGTGTCTAATTCAACCGCAACAGCAAAACTAAACGCCTTGCGACATTCAATACAAGTAAGTAACCAACCGCACCCACACCAAGGGCAATTCATTTGTGGTGGATACGCGGCAATCGCAGTTTCACATTTACAGTGTGAAACCAAATCATCGTTGTATTTCTTTAGGTAGATTATTGACACTGAAACTCCATATTCAATCTAACGCCAAAATAACAGGCGTAAAATGTTTGGCAAAAATTTGCGACGAAGGAGCAAAGCCAAACAGTTTTACGTCCTTGTTGATTTTTCTTGTTAGG
>NZ_PGVH01000021.1 GCF_004168585.1 Shewanella sp. OPT22
ATAACGCCAAAATAACAGGCGTAAAATGTTTGGCTAATATTTGTGACGAAGGAGCAAAGCCAAACATTTTTACGTCCTTGTTGATTTTTCTTGTTATGTGTAAAGCTTAAAAGAAGAGTAACCGCCCGTTATTGTTACTGCACCAAACTCACAAACAAGAATAAAACCATTAGCAGTTTTAACAAATGAATCTATATTGCCATAATCAGCGCTACCGTCAATGTCGATAGTTGGATTTACTTCAGA
>NZ_PGVH01000022.1 GCF_004168585.1 Shewanella sp. OPT22
AACGAAAACCCTATCCAAGGATGGTTTTAAGAAAAGTAATAAAGTACCCAGTAGTTAAAAGAGAAAATGCCACTCGCTCTTAAACGAGTGGCATTACAGTTAATCTGGGCTTTTTTTATTTTAAAATAGACGGTTACTGAACATTCTCTAAATCAGAAAACTTGTCTTGGAATAGAGCTGAAGAAAGATAACGCTCAGCTGCCGATGGGAGAACGACAACGATAGTTTTATCTTTAAACTCTTCCAGCTGGGATAGGCGCTCAGCGACAACCACAGCTGCACCAGATGAAATACCTGCGAGAATACCTTCATCAGTCATTAGCTTATGTGCCATCTCAATTGAATCTTCATTGCTAACCGCTTCAACACGATCTACAACTGAAAGATCTAGGTTGCCGGGAATAAAGCCAGCGCCAATACCTTGAATTTTGTGAGGGCCCGGTTTGATGTCTTCACCAGCAAGTACTTGAGCTATAACTGGTGAGTCGACAGGTTCTACAGCAACTGACGTAATCGCTTTGCCTTGAGTGTTTTTGATATAGCGGCTGACACCTGTGATAGTACCTCCAGTGCCGACACCTGCTACAAATACATCTATTTCACCGTCCGTGTCTTCCCAGATCTCTGGTCCTGTTGTTTTTTCATGAATTTCAGGGTTAGCAGGGTTATCAAATTGCTGGAGCAGAACGTATTTTTCAGGGTTTGATTGACGAATTTCTTCCGCTTTATCAATCGCACCTTTCATTCCCTTAGGTCCTTCAGTTAAAACTAAGTTAGCACCTAAAGCTTTCAGTAATTTTCTACGCTCTAAACTCATACTGTTAGGCATCGTTAGTGTTAATTTATAACCACGAGCTGCTGCAACATAGGCTAATGCGATACCAGTGTTACCAGAAGTAGGCTCAATCAATTCTTTATCTTTGGTAAGATTTCCGTTTTTTTCAGCAGCCCAGATCATGTTTGCACCGATACGACACTTTACACTGAAGCTTGGATTGCGAGATTCAATCTTAGCTAAAATTTTGCCATTACCGATTCTGTTTAAACGAACTAACGGACTACGTCCAATTGTCAGTGAATTATCTTCAAAAATTTTACTCATGGTTATCTAACTCCTGTGATTTCTAGGTAAATCATAGTGATAACAGTATTAAAGGAAAGTGATAGTTTTATCTTCTATATTCCGTTTGGTTATAAGTGGTTTGTTTTGTGTTTAAATTTGGTTATAAACGTGAAATATAAAAAGAGCATGTAATGCTCTTTTTATATTCTAGATTAATTTGTGTTATACGTAGTTTAAATTACGAATGCATAACTTATTTTCATAAATATTCTACGCTCATTCGGTGTCAAAGAATCAATTTGATCATTGGCTCTGCTGCTATCTGAATAGCCAAGATAGAAAACACTTAATGGATTGAGCTTATATCCGTATAACACTTCATTACTGATGCGTTGAGTATTTTTATTACTTGGCCTGAATTCAGCTTTATAGTTTTCTAGATTTCTATCAATATCTCTATACACGCTAGAAAAGCGGATGAAACTTTTTACACTGAACTGCCAGTTTAATCTTAAGTCCGTTAAATTAGCTGTGAATAAACGACCTTGTTCTACATTTAAACGCTTGTAATTATGAGTCACTTCCATTGCTAAGTTATCTAGAATGTCCCACTCCAATGAAGGTCTAATTCGTAAGTTTTTACCAAGTTGATTGTTGGTGAAGTCGATCTCGTCACCGTAATTCACATTGATTGCGAGCGAGAGGTTTGAAATAGGATCAAACTCTAAATCAAAAAGATAAAAGGTTTCTTCAAATAACGTTGTTTCATTATCAATCGATAACCGAGCATTTTGTTTAATCTGATTTATATTACCAGCAGTTTGTCGTAAGCCCACTCGACTGCGGTCAAAAGCCATAAAACGAACGAAGCTTTGATACTTACCCCAAAATCTGATCTCAGCTTGAGCTTCCTTTTCTAAAAGCTCGTTTTTGTCATTATGTGTGATATCCCAATCACCTGAGAGTCTGATCTCATTAAAAAATCCTTGATCATAAAACCAGCTGTAGCCACCACCAGAAACAAACTTATTAAAATCGACTTTTTCAATAAAGCCTAAATCCGCTCTAAAGTCGTCAGAATATGATTCGTAAGTTGCAAAGGCATTCCAATTACGTGTGTCGTGAGAGTAATTCAGACGGTAGTAGTTACCGGTAAAGTCGTCATCAATATTTGTACGTAGGTATGACTCACAATCTCTGATGTCACAGTCGATGTCATCTCGCAGATATTCAGGGTACTCAGTTTGAGATAAGGCCGCTTGAACTCTAAACGTGTCTTGATTGGTTGGCTGGTATTTTAAGTCACCACTCACCAAATAGTTATGATAGCCCTCGGACTGTTTAGCCGTTATAAGAGTGCCAATGGCCAGTTTTTCCGTAGCATCGTAACGGTATCGAGCTGCAATGTTCGTACTTTTATCTTCAAGACTTGCGACTTCAGACCCAAGGTTTCCAGGTATTAAAAAGTTGGTTTCAGAGTCTTGAGTAATCAGTAATGCAGACGTATGTTCGTCGACTTTACTGGTGACTTTTACGCCGTAATCTGGTGCAGCAATATTTCTTGTATGTAAAAGATTACGTTGGGTATCAAAGTAATCTTTATTGTCTAAGAAGAATGGGCGTTTTTCAGGAAAATAGAGTGCGAAAGTTGTGTTAACATCCAGTTGCCCTGCATCTGCTTCCACTTGAGAGAAATCAGGATTAATGGTTGCATTCAATAACGTTGAAGGCGTAATTGACCAACGGAAATCTAAACCTGGCTCAATTTCTGATTCGTTTTCCCATGGAGTATTCGGGTTTAAATCTCTTTCTGATTGTCTCGAGGCAACCAAAGATGGTGTGATTTGGATCCCGCTTCCTTGCGAAACGCCTGATAAACCCGTAGCAGTACCAATTTGGCATAGGTTGCAGTTAATGTTGCGATCAATTTTATTGTTGGCGATTCGAACGACTTCACTACGAGGGTAATAGCGAATAAAGTCGATTCCCCAGGTTTGCATATCAAGAGAGTCGTCAAATGCAAACATAGAAATAGGTAGCTCCATTTCTACATGGAAGCCATCATCTGTTTTTTTTCCAGCGCTGTACCAGATGCCATCCCACGCATCGCTTTCTTGACCTGTTAATTCATTCTCTATACTGTCTGCTTGGGCACCATAAGCATTCACGAAAAAGTTATAAGCAAGCTTAGAGTCATTATAGGTATCGAAGCGAATGCCAACAGTATCATCACCCCACGAACTGTCTCTGTCCCTGAGGTTTGCTCTTATTTGCTCAGGTTTTGGATCAAAAGCCTTAAACGCAACAAAGATTGAATCTTTCGTCGCATAAATTCTTGCTTTAGTGGTTACGGGAGCTGCAATATTTTCTCTTGGACGGGTCTCAAAGTTGAGTGTCACTTCCGCAGCGTTTTTCCACTGAGGCTCATCGATGACACCATCAATATTTGCTGCTTGATCTAATGTAGGAATTTGAATGTTTTGCTGTTGGGACACGCCTGCGAGAGCAACTGAAGAAAAAAAGCTTGAATAGAAAGCGGTAAATAGCGAAAGAGTTTTTTTCAAACCTGAACTACCTGTTCTAATTAATTGTAATTTTTTATTATATTTTGTCAGAAAAACAATGTGATGTGGAAAACTAATTGTGAATAAGTTTTACAAGATGTTTCAGAGGTAACGGTTTAAGTTGAAATAAAAAAGCGAGTTATGAACTGTTGCTGTTTGTTTTATGAACGATTTTTAACTTGTATTACCTATATAAAAGAGTGAGATTATTTAAAACTATTTTATATGAGTTGTTGCGAGATATGGAAGCCTTAAGAACTTTATGTTGTAATTGTTTGGGAAAAAGTCCGCTTGATTCGTCCACTAAGCGAGCAGAGGCTCGATCCCTAAATACACTTCAGAATCATGCTGTAACCCCCTCAAGTTCAGAAAAAAGCCCTATGATGGAGATGCAGCCGATGGTGAGTAGATTTCATACAGAAGGAAGTGCACCGCCTAAGGAAACGTCAACCGGTAGTGAATATAAAATTTCAGCATCGCAAGGTAGGAAGAACATCTTAAATGCAGTCGAGTTAGGAAGGTTAGACCTTGCTAAAGATGCAATTAGTGAGATGAAAAAGTCTAAAAACTTTGAATTAGATGCTCCAACTCAGCTAAGACATGACAGCCTAAAGCAAATACCTTTGCATTTTGCAATAGAAGAGAAGAAAACAGATATCGCCGAATTGTTAGTAAATGAGGGCGCTAACCCGTTCGCTATAGATCGAATCGGAAGAACTGCACTTCACTATGCTGCACGTAAAGGTGACGAAAAACTTGCCAAACAGCTTATTGGACGGCTTGGTAACAATAATATAAATCTTAAGGATGCTACTGCACAATCTGCAACTGCTTTAATGCTAGCAGAGATGGGAGGACATGTAGCTATAGCTAAAGCTTTAAGAGAAGCAGGTGCTATATAGTTGGTAAAAATGAAAGCCGAAATAATCGGCTTTCAAAATGATTTTACTCAGGAGCAATAGACGGATTACGGTAAGCAGGACGGTATTTATCAACCCACAGAGCTGTCGCGCCACAAATCGCCACTGGCATGACAATAAAATTCACGATTGGAATCATTGAAAATAATGAAACCATAGCGCCGAATGTGTAAGACGTGCCTTTAGTATTCTTTAGTGCAAATTTCATATCATCAAATTTCACTTTATGATTATCGAACGGGTAATCACAATACTGAATTGACATCATCCAAGCGGTAAAAATAAACCAAACGATTGGTGCCACAGTTTGTCCTACACCAGGAATAATAAACAACAACAAGCATAAAATTGCTTTCGGTAGGTAATACTTGAATTTCTGCCACTCTCGTCCGAGGATTCTTGGCAAATCCTTGATTAAATCCATGGTGCCGCCTGTATTAAGCGGTTTTCCAGTGAGTGCCTGTTCGACCTTTTCTGCAAGTAAGCCATTAAAAGGAGCAGCCAACCAATTCATCACCGAGCTAAAAATAAATGACATAGTGATTAATAGCGAGACGATAGCAATTGGCCATAATAGAAAGTGTAACCAAGATAAAAAGTCGGGAAGCTGACCATTTAACCAATTAAAGAGTTGTTCCATCCTGCCAAATGCAAAATAGAAAGCCACGGCAAAAAGTAAGACGTTAATGGTCAGTGGAATAAACACAAAGCTTCTCAAACCTGGTCTTTTAATCAGGCTAAAACCTTCAAGAAAATAATTCACGCCACTTTTATTGGTGCTTTTTTGATTCATTATAAAAATACCTAAAATCAACAATAGTTTGATTGTGAATAACTTGCTTTAAAATAACAAGTAAAGTGCAATCTGAAAGATGTAAAAAACGTTACAAAATGCTGCGTGCTTTGCTAAAGTATCCATGTTATTCCATAAAGAAATAAACCGTTACAGCCTCTAGAGATCGTTCCCAATTAGTCATTTCGATTTTTTATTACCTGAAATTGGCAAAACCGAGGCACGAAGAATGAGGTTTGGTGGGCTAAACGCAGTAACGACAGTTTTGTGTGTCGGTCAATAAAAGATGAGTAACAAAGAGTTTGCCAATTTTAGGCGTAACCCGAAGGGCTGTGTATATTTTTCGTTTCTTCGGTGTTGCTGAATGTTTATGTAGAACAACTACACCTCACATTCGTCGTCTTGAAGGAACAAAAAATCTACAACAGCAAATCGAAATAGTTAATTGGGCACGGCCTCTGAATGAAATTAAAACAAATAAAGCTGGCTGGATTTAAGTCGTTTGTTGATTCAACAAAAATCCCGTTTGAAAAAGCACTTACCGGTATTGTCGGACCTAATGGTTGCGGCAAATCGAACGTGATCGATGCTGTTCGTTGGGTGCTTGGCGAAAGTAGTGCCAAGCATTTACGAGGTGGTGCGATGACAGATGTGATTTTCAGTGGTTCTAATGCTCGAAAACCCGTATCTGTTGCAAGTGTTGAGCTCAGTTTTGATAATCAAGATGGTCGTCTTGCAGGACAGTATTCTAGTTACCAAGAAATATCGGTAAAACGCCAAGTCAGCCGTGACGGTGATTCATTTTACTTTTTGAATGGACAGAAGTGTCGTAGAAAAGACATTACGGATTTATTCATGGGCACCGGGCTTGGGCCAAGAAGTTATGCCATTATCGAACAAGGCATGATTTCTCGCCTTATTGAATCTAAGCCTCAAGACCTGCGAGTTTTTATTGAAGAAGCTGCGGGCATCTCTCGCTACAAAGAGCGCCGTCGGGACACTGAAAATCGCATTCGCCATACTCGTGAAAATTTAGAACGATTATTTGATATACGTAATGAGCTTGAGACTCAACTTAAAAAGTTAGAATCTCAATCAAAGTCTGCGCTCAAGTACCGAGAACAAAAAAAAATTGAAAGAAGACTGCATGCAGAACTTTTGGTTTTAAAGTATCAAGAGCACACAACTCAAGTTGATCAAACTACGGTTAAAATTAATCGTTTAGATGTTGAGCTCGAAAAGATCAATGCTGAGATTGAGTCAGTAAAAGGACAGCATACCAAGCTTTCTATAGAATTAAGTGAGCTCAATGCTAAAGAGCAAAACCAAGTAGAAGCTTTTTATAAAACAGGCACTGAAATTGCGAGACTTGAACAACAAAGTACTCATCAAAAACAACTTGATAAAAAGTTATTAGAGCAGCTTGAAAAAGATGAGCAACAAAAATTAGAGCTTGAGTCCGAATTAAAAATACAGCAGGAAAAGAGTACGCAGTTACGCTCAGAGCTCGTCAATTCTCAAAGTGAGCTTGAAGTCATTAAAGAGCAGTTCGAAGAATCTAAGTTAAGCCTAGAAGATGTCCAGAATGAATATACTCTTTCGTCTGATACTGAGCGTACCCAGCGTCAGCAGCTTTCAGAATTCAAGCTTCAGCTTCAGCTTCATCAATCTCAACAAACGCACAAACAGCAAAATGTTTCACATTTAGAACAACAGTTGCAACGACTCAATCAACAGCAAGATTCACTTGTTAAAGAACAGGTTGATGTTGTTGAAAAACAAAGTGAGTTACATGCAGCTTACCAAAAAATTGCACAGTTAGAGCATAAACAAGATAAAACTAAACGTAATTTCATTGAGTTGGAACAGCAAGTTTTATCGATAACAGCAGAACAAAAAACAGTTGAGACAGCGATTACAGAGAAATCTAGCCGAATAAACATTATTGATGAATGGCTGAGTGAACATCAACAGAGTGAGTCTCCAATTTGGCAGGTGATAAACGTCAATAAAGGTTGGGAAAAGCCAGTTGAGTTACTGCTCGGGAATATTCTGAATCATGAATATTTTGATACAACGAGTACCGATGAGATAGGTTTTGTTCATCAGAACGCTGAGTTCAAAAATGCAGTAATTACATCTTCTAAAGTCAACTTAGCTCCTTGGTTCAGTAATGTTGAGTTTATTGAGACGAAATCACAAGCTTTAGCTGCAGTAAAAAGTAATAACCAGGTGATGTATTTAACCAAAGATGGTTACATTGTTGGTGATGGCTTTATTCTTGAAGAACAAAATTCAGAATCATCTCAGCTTAGCCTTCAATCTGAAAAGTTAGAGTTATCAGCTCAGCTTGCTGATTCTAAGGCTCTCATTTCACGCATTAACCAACGATTAACTGACTTGCTTGAGCGCAAAAATGAAACAAATGATGAATTACTCAATCTGAATCAAGAATTGCAACAGGTTGAGCTTAAACGATCCAGTTTGTTATCTTCCATTACCGTGATATCAGAGCAACAGCAAAAAGATAACTTACGAAAGCAAGAAATCGCACAGCAAATAGATCAAATACAAGAACAAATTGCAGAAATACAACTTACTGATGAAGTTGAGCAAGAAAAACAGCAGCGAATAGAAATCTCAATTGAAGACGTCGCAAGTTTGCTCATCGCTACCGAGCAAACGATGAAGCAGAAGCAAGGTCAAGTTCAACAAGTCAAAGTAACGCTTAATGAATTACAACAAAAGCTCAATACAGGTAGCACGCACAATCAAACGATAAATACACAGCTTGCTGTTTGTGAACAACAAATTATCCAAACAAAAAATCGAATTGATGAAGTTAATCGTAAATTACAAGAGTTACAAAATTCATTAGATTCGAAAGATTCAGAGATTGGAGTTCTTTCTCCTCGAGCGCTTGAGCGAGAATTGAAAAAGCAGGTTCTGCTTCACAGTGAGCAGCAAAGTGAGTTGACAGTGATAAGGCAACTACAGACTCATATACAAGCTCAAGTAAATGATTTTACTCATCAACAGAAGCAATTTGTTAGTCAGCAAGAAAGTATTGTGAAGCAAATCGGTGAGCTAAAGATATCGCGTGAAGGCATCAAAGGCCAAATAAACAGTCAATTAGAGCTATTAAAAGAAGAAAAAGTCGATATTCATTCAGTTGCGGTTGAAATGCCTTCAAATGCTGATATAAATAGCTGGCACGATGAACTTGAAAAAGTGAAACAACGAATTGCTCGCCTTGGCGCCATCAACTTAACTGCGATTGAAGAGTTTGAACAGCAAAAAGAGCGAAAAGACTATCTCGATAAGCAAAACGATGATTTAACCGCCGCTTTAGAGAGCCTTGAGTCTGCAATTCGTAAGATTGATAGAGAAACTCGCAGTCGTTTTAAAGAGACTTATGAAAAGGTAAATAATGACCTCCAAGTGTTGTTTCCTAAAGTCTTTGGTGGTGGCAGTGCATACTTAGAGCTAACGGATGATGACCTTTTAGAAACAGGTATTACCATCATGGCAAGACCACCAGGTAAAAAGAATAGTACAATTCATTTACTTTCTGGTGGAGAAAAGGCGCTAACCGCATTATCATTGGTGTTTGCAATTTTTAGATTGAATCCAGCACCTTTTTGTATGTTGGATGAAGTAGATGCACCATTAGATGATGCAAATGTTGAACGTTTCTGTCGATTACTTGAAGAAATGTCTCAAACAGTGCAATTTATATATATAAGCCATAACAAGATCACCATGGAGATGGCTGATCAGTTAATTGGCGTAACTATGCATGAGCCAGGAGTTTCTAGAATCGTCGCTGTAGACGTTGATGAGGCCGTGGCGCTTGCAGATGTAGGATAAATTTAAAAGCGAAATATTAAGTTCTAATATCACGCTTTTTGTTAAATAAAGATTTATAAAACAGGGTAACAAATGGAAGACCTTCAACTTGTTTTCTTAATTGTGGGTGGCTTAGCAATTTTAGCTGTATTAATCCACGGTGTATGGTCTATAAGACGACATCAGTCGAATACCATCAAAGATCAGAAGCGACCCGAAATCAAAAGATCTGAAATTAAACATAGAGATTCAGAAGGATTTGATGCAGACGGTATTGGTGCAGTGCGTGTTCGAAAGTCCAGTGAGGCAGAAAAATCAGCTGCTGAACCACAAAACACCCCTGAGGCTGAAACTGCTACAGCTCAAAGAGTTGAGCCTGTAATTGATGAAACTGTGCCTGAAGTTGACGTTGAATTGTCAGAACCCAAGGTTGAGCAACCGACTCAAGCAAGTTTATTTGAAGAGTCAACGTTTAATGAGCCTGAAGCTAAAGTTGAAGAGCCTAAGGTAGAAATCATTGCTGATCCGGTTGTCGAAGAAACAGTCGAGCCTGAAGCCGAGATTGATGAAGAGTTACCAGACCCCCATGATGTTTTAGTGTTACATGTTATGGCAAAAGAGGGTGACACTCTTAAAGGAGCTGAATTGCTGCCTTGTATGTTAAGCCTGAACTTTAAGTTTGGTGAAATGAATATCTTTCACCGACATGAAGACAATGCTGGCACTGGGAATGTAATTTTCTCTGTTGCAGACATGGTTAACCCTGGTACATTTGACCCTGATAATATGGAGCAGTTTACGAGTCATGGTATTGTAATGTTTATGCGATTGCCTTGTCATGGAGAAGCATTACGTAATTTCTCCATTATGCTAAATTCAGCATGCCAGATGGCCGATGATCTCAATGCGATTGTTTGTGATGGTCAACGTCAGCCATGGGGTGACGAAAATAAGCAAGATTATATAAGACGAATTAAAGCCTAAATACTTTGTTTTCCAAAGGCCGCATTTGCGGCCTTATTATTTTTTAGATTAGATATGAATACTCCTGAACAACAAATTGCAGAATTAACTGAAACATTGAATCAACATAACATCAATTATTATGTTGATGATGCTCCTACTATCCCTGATGCTGAATATGATCGTCTAATTAACACGTTAAAAGAGTTGGAGAAGGATCATCCAGAGTTGATTAAGCCTGACTCTCCGACACAGCGAGTAGGTGGCTTTCCCTTAGATAAATTCGAGCAAGTTACTCATTTAAAACCAATGTTGAGTTTAGATAATGCTTTTGGCCAACAAGATATGGAAGCATTCAATAAACGTAACTCTGATAAAGTCGGCAAGATTGAGTATTGCTGTGAGCCAAAGTTGGATGGTCTTGCGGTTAGCATTCTGTATCGAAACGGTTTACTTGAAAGAGCTGCAACACGTGGCGATGGTTCTGTCGGTGAAGACATCACTGAAAACGTGAAAACCATACGTTCAATTCCGTTACGTTTGAGAGGGGAGTTTCCTGAGCTTGTAGAAGTACGTGGTGAAGCGTTTATGCCACGTAAAGCATTCAATGATTTAAATGAAGCGGCAAAAACAACAGGCGATAAAGTTTTTGTAAACCCTAGGAACGCTGCAGCAGGGAGTTTACGACAGTTAGATAGCCGTATTACCGCCAAGCGTAATTTAGACTTTTATGCCTATTCTCTTGGGGTTGTAGAGCCTGCAAATTGGCCGTTAGCTGAAACGCATCATGATCAACTTCAACAGTTAAAATCTTGGGGCTTACCAGTAAGTTCAGAAGTTAAAGTGTGTAACGATGTCGATTCAGTTGAAGACTACTATAAAAATATCATTGATATTCGTGATGATCTTGCGTTTGAAATTGATGGTGTAGTAGTGAAAACCAACAGCATTGAACAGCAAAATCAACTTGGTTTTGTAGCAAAGGCACCTCGTTGGGCAATCGCTTATAAATTTCCGGCACAAGAAGAAATGACACTGCTTGAAGGTGTAGACTTTCAAGTTGGACGTACGGGAGCCTTAACGCCAGTTGCGCGCTTAAAGCCTATATTTGTTGGTGGCGTAACGGTGTCTAATGCGACATTGCATAATGCTGATGAAATTGAGCGTTTGGGTGTAAAACTCGGTGACACGGTTATCGTGCGCCGCGCTGGTGACGTCATTCCACAGGTTGCAGCCGTGGTAACGGAAAAGCGGCCTGATGATGCCATAAATATTGAATTTCCATTAACTTGCCCGATTTGTGAAAGCCAAGTCGAACGTGTTGAGGGGGAAGCTGTTGCCCGTTGTACAGGTGGTTTGTTCTGTGAAGCCCAGCGAAAAGAAGCCATCAAGCATTTTGCTTCTCGAAAAGCCATGGACATTGATGGAATGGGTGACAAAGTGGTTGAGCAGCTTATTGATAAAGAGCTTATCAAAACGCCTGCTGATTTGTTCGGGTTGTCGGCATCAGCAATTACCATGCTGGATCGCATGGGCATGAAGTCGGCAACGAATTTAGTAAATGCACTTCAAGCCGCAAAACAAACAACGCTCGCCAAGTTTCTATACTCATTAGGGATCCGTGAAGTAGGAGAGGCGACTGCAGCGAATTTAGCTAGTCACTTTAAAGAGCTAGATAACGTTCGCAAAGCTGACATTGATTCATTGATCGAAGTTGAAGATGTTGGAAACATAGTTGCACATCACATTGTCCGCTTTTTTGCTCAAGTACATAATAACGATGTCGTTGATGCCTTAATTGAAGCTGGTATTCACTGGTCAAAAATAGAAAAAGTGGCAGACGAAGAGCAAACCTTGAAAGGACAAACTTGGGTGCTAACTGGTAGCTTGACTCAATTGAGCCGGTCAGATGCTAAAGCCAAACTACAATACCTTGGTGCTAAAGTTGCCGGGAGCGTTTCTAAGAAAACGGATTGTGTCGTAGCGGGTGATGCAGCTGGTTCTAAGCTGGTTAAGGCTCAAGAGTTAGGCATTAAAGTGATTGACGAAGATGCCCTAATGGAAGTCATAAGCTAAACGAGAAATTATGTCTTTATTACACCAAATCGCAATTGGAACAAGCATGATTATTTTATGTGTGTTTTTCCACGTTGGTGGTTTGGTGTATCTCTCTCATTTTTTAAGAGATTTTTGGCCTGTTAAATCGAAAAGACCCAAGCCGTTAGCTGTGATGGGTATCGTCATTGGCAGTATGCTGATCATGATTGCTTTGCATTCCATTGAAGCATGGTTATGGGCTGGTTTATATATTTACATCGGTGAGTTTAACCAGTTAAGTGATGCGCTTTACTTTTCGATTGTTACCTCAACGACGCTTGGATATGGAGATATTGTGCTCTCTAATTCAGGAAGATTATTGAGTGGGTTTGAATCAATGGGAGGCTTGCTGTTATTTGGTGTAACTACCGCTTTCTTAATTGATGTGATTCGTTATCTGATGAAAGAGCATTTCGATTAGAGAAGAGCTCCTCAAATTGAGGAGCTTACTTAGACATTTACTGAGTTGCCTGAATCGCAGTCAGAGCAATGGTATAAACAATGTCGTCCACCAATGCGCCGCGAGATAAGTCATTCACTGGTTTACGCATACCTTGAAGCATTGGACCAATACTGATCAAATCAGCACTTCTTTGTACGGCTTTGTAGGTTGTATTGCCCGTATTTAAATCAGGGAATACAAATACCGTCGCTTGACCAGCTACTGGGCTGTTAGGAGCCTTAGAGCGGGCCACGTTCTCCATTACAGCTGCATCATACTGAAGTGGGCCATCAATCATTAGATCAGGGCGTTTTGTTTTAGCAATTTCCGTTGCTTCACGCACTTTTTCTACGTCACTGCCTGTTCCTGATGTGCCAGTCGAGTAACTGATCATCGCAACTTTAGGGTCAATGCCAAATGCTTTTGCTGAGTCAGCTGACTGAATCGCAATATCTGCAAGTTGTTCAGCGTTTGGATCTGGATTAATCGCACAGTCACCATATACAAATACTTGGTCAGGCATCAGCATAAAGAAGATGGATGAAACTAAGCTTGAACCTGGTGCAGTTTTAATTAATTGCAATGGTGGGCGAATGGTATTTGCCGTAGTGTTCACAGCACCAGAGACAATGCCATCAACCTCATCATTTGAAAGCATCATGGTACCTAATACCATGTTGTCTTTTAATTGCTCTTTAGCTACAACTTCAGTGAGTCCTTTATGACGACGAAGTTCAAGCATTGGTTCCACATAGTTATTGCGAACTGCTGTTGGATCGATGATCGTAACGCCTTCGCCAAGATCAACTTGTTGCTGCTCAGCGGTACGACGGATTTCATCTTCATTGCCTAAAAGTACGCACTTAGCAATACCACGCTCTGCACAAATGGCTGCAGCTTGAATTGTTCTTGGCTCTTCGCCTTCAGGAAGTACAATGGTTTTAGCAGCTGCACGAGCAAGTTCTGTCAACTTATAACGGAATGCTGGTGGTGATAAACGATGTTCACGCTGTGTGCCTTTAGCAATACTTTCTACCCAGCTTGAATCAATGCTTTGAGCAACAAATTGCTGAACAGATTCGATACGAACAGAGTCATCAACGGGCACTTCGTGGTCAAAACGTTGGATATTTAATGATGTCTGCCATGTATTGGTATCGATCATAAACACCGGAAGCCCAGTTTCAAACGCTTGGTTACAAAGCTTTAGAATTTCAGGTTCAGGTTCGTAGCTACCAGTAAGTAATAAGGCACCGATTTTAACGCCGTTCATGGCAGCTAAACAGGCTGAAACAATCACATCTGAGCGATCACCTGAGGTGACAATCAGTGAACCTGTTTTTAGATGAGTAACCATATTTGGAATACTGCGAGCACAGAAGGTTACCTTACGAAGGCGACGAGTATGCATATCACCAGCATTTAAGATTTTTGCACTTAAATGTTTAGCTAAGTCAGATGCTCTCGGTGCAACAAGCTCAACGTTGTATGGCACTTTACCAAGGATTTTAACTGGTGGTTGCTTCGGCATATCAAAGCTATCAATAGCCGGCTCATTATTACCATCAGGATCAAATACTTCTGAAAGGTCAGGGCGAGTTCGGCCTTCTTCATCAACTGGTGCATTGACTTTGTTGATAATGGCGCCAATCAAGCTCTTATTCTTTTTACCACCCCAAGATTGGTGAGTGATCTTTAGACGGCTATTAAACTCTGTAGGAGTATCAGTACCTGGTGTTCCAACGAATACAACATCAGCATCAAGTGCTTTAGCAATTGCTGAGTTAATCTCATCAGCAAATGGATGTTGTCGAGTTGGCACTAAGCCTTCAATAACCAGTAATTCAGTGTTATGAGCACAAGAAGAAGTGCGAGCAATGATTTGCTCCATCAGAACATCAGTTTGTTCTGAGCTGATAAGCTTTTCTGCATGACCCATTGAGAATGGTTCTAGCGGGTTCACCGTAGGTGAAGTACTGAGAATTGTCGTCGAACGCTCAGGACCATGATCACTTGGTCTCAGTTGAGAGATTGGTTTAAAGAATTGCACTTTAATACCGTGCTGCTCAAGGGCGCGTACCATGCCAAGACTGATTGAGGTTAAACCTACGCTAGTACCCATCGGGACAAGCATAATTTTCCGCGTCATAGTGACTCCAAAGTGACAGCGTAAAACAGAAACGCCGCTTTTCAGCGGCGAGATAAAGTAACTTATTTATTGATAAGTTTAATTGAATCCTGTGCGATTACCCACTCTTCATTGGTTGGGATAACCATTGCAACTGGGCTACCCTCAGCAGTGATGATGCCTTCATTACCAAAACGTGCAGCTTGGTTACGGGCTTTATCCACATTGAAATTGAAGATGCTTAAATGGTTTAGCACTTTTTCACGGATTAAATCAGAGTTCTCACCAATACCACCTGTAAAGATAATGGCATCTAAACGACCCAGTGGAACGGTATAAGACGCAATGTATTTTGCAAGGCGGTAGCAGAAGATTTCTAGTGCTAGTTTTGCACCTTTATGTCCTTCTTCATAGCCTTCTTCAATACCACGGCAGTCGTTAGTGAGTTCAGATATTCCAAGCAGGCCGCTTTGCTTGTTCAGCAAGTTATTTACTTCATCAAGAGTATAGCCAAGCTGATTAACTAAGTGAAAAATGATTGAAGGATCAAGATCGCCAGAACGAGTACCCATCACTAGACCTTCAAGCGGCGTTAGGCCCATAGAAGTGTCAACACTCTTACCGTTTTTAATGGCTGTTACTGAAGCGCCATTACCCAGGTGAGCACAAATTACATTAGTTTCTGAAATATCTTTATTCAGAACTTTTGCAGCTTCACGGCTAACAAATAAGTGGCTTGTGCCATGCATACCATAGCGACGTACGCCATTTTCGCGATACAGTTTGTATGGAAGAGCATAAATAAATGATTCTTCAGGCATGGTTTGATGGAAAGCTGTATCAAACACTGCAACCTGAGGAAGATTTGGGAATGAAGCTTGTGCTGCGCGAATTCCGATTAAATGAGCAGGATTATGAAGAGGTGCAAGAGAAACACATTCTTCGATACCTTTAACTACTTGCTCATCAATAACGACTGAGTGTGTGAATTTCTCACCACCATGAACTACACGGTGACCGATAGCTTGAATTTGCTCAGCAAGTTCTGGTTGTGCAGCTAGGATTTTATTTACAATAAACTCAATTGCTTCGCGATGAGCGGTAAAAGCACCTAAATCAGCTTGTTGCTTTTCACCATTAGTTTTCCACTTAATTCTTGAATTTTCTAAGCCAAAACACTCGGCTAGGCCTGAAATTCTGTCTTCACCTGTTTGGGCGTCCATAACCGCAAACTTTAGTGACGAACTACCGCAATTAAGCACTAAAACAAATTGATTGGACATGGTTAAACCTTCTGCAATTGTGTATTAAATTTAATTCATAAATAGCCCAAAAAGCAGTTTTGGGCTTGAAAACTGGTTTCCATAGCATTCGCTATGCTATGCTCAAATTAGAAGTATTAAGTCGGGAGACCTTTCAAACAATGACAATTATAAAAAAATTACGTACTGGTCATCGTTATATGAAAACTTGGCCTATGGTAAAACAACTAGGTTATTTCTTTCCCGAATATCGAGTAGTCAAAGCTACTCAAGTTGCCATTTTTTCAATGCCTTTATTGGCAATTGTTAGCTGTGGCTCACAGCTGTATTTTTCTGGTTGGGATGCATTACCACAAGCCGTTTGTTATGCACTGTTCTTTTTAAGCTTGCCACTCCAAGGGCTCATTTGGCTTGGTTGGCGTGCTGAACACCCTTTACCATTAACTATTTTTAGCTGGGGACAAGAGCTTTGTTCAAAACTGACTTCAATGGGAGTCCATTGTAAGCCGCTCACTGCGAAAGCGTGTTATTTCGATATTGCTTTGCTTCTAAAAACTGCTTTTGAGCGTCTTGAGCCCGATTACTGGGAACAACTTTAACTCTTTCTAATAGCTTGCATTAATTCCCATATCGGTAAATATCTTCTTCACATCTTCCATTACTTCTCGTGATGGTGGATGTATCTCTGTGAGCTGATAATCTTCTCCCATCGCCTCCCATTTATGCTTACCTAATTCGTGGTAAGGAAGTAACTCAACTTTTTCGACATTGGTCATGGGTTTTACAAATTCAGCTAACTTTTTTGCGGACTCAATATCTTCAGTAAATCCACCAACGACAACATATCGAATCCATGTTTTCTGATTCTTTTTTGCTAAGTATTCTGCAAATTGTAATGTTCGGTGATTACTGACTTTAGTAAGCAATATGTGTTTGTCATCATCCATTTGCTTTATATCGAGTAATACTAGGTCGGTATTATCTAACAATCTATCTATGTCTGCTGTGTACTTGCGCACAAAACCGTTAGTATCGAGACACGTGTGTAAATTTTCTTTTTTACAGGCTTCAAATAAATCAGCAACAAATTCGGCTTGAAGAATGGCTTCGCCGCCACTGGCAGTAACACCACCATTACTCGACTCTAGAAAAGGGCGATATGTTGTTATTTGAGACATAAGTTCATCAACAGTGACTTCTTTACCACCATCTAAATCCCAAGTGTCTCGATTATGGCAATATTGACAACGCATTAAACACCCTTGCATAAAGGCGATAAAACGGATGCCCGGACCGTCTACAGTTCCAAAAGACTCCACTGAATGAATACGACCATTAATTGCCATGAGTTTACCTAATAAATAGTGCTATTTCTGAAATACAAACGGATGAACTTTAGAAATAACACTGCCAACAAACGAACCTGTTGGCAGTGATGTTAAGTCTTACAAAGACTTAGTGAAAGTACGTGCGATAACGTCTTGTTGCTGTTCTGTAGTCAGTGAGTTGAACCTCACTGCGTAACCAGAAACACGGATTGTTAGCTGTGGGTACTTGTCTGGATGAACAACGGCATCTTCAAGCATCTCACGGTTCATCACATTCACGTTCAAGTGTTGACCACCTTCGCGGTTATCGTTATGAGCAAAGTAACCGTCCATCAATGCTGCAAGGTTCTTACGACGACTGTCATCATCTTTACCCAGTGCGTTTGGCACGATAGAGAAAGTATATGAAATCCCGTCTTGTGCGTGAGCAAATGGCAGTTTCGCAACAGAAGTCAAAGAAGCAATTGCACCATTTTCGTCACGACCGTGCATTGGGTTTGCACCTGGGGCAAATGGAGCACCTGCTGGTCGACCATCAGGAGTATTACCTGTCTTCTTACCATAAACCACGTTTGAAGTGATGGTTAAGATAGATTGTGTTGGAATTGCATCACGGTACATTTTCTTGTTGCGGATTTTCGCCATAAAGCGTTCAACAAGATCGCAAGCAATGTCATCAACACGAGGGTCATTATTACCAAATTTCGGATAGTCGCCACTGATGTCGAAATCAACAGCAATACCATTTTCATCGCGAACAGGTTTTACTTCAGCAAATTTGATTGCTGACAAGCTGTCTGCTGCAATAGAAAGACCGGCGATACCACAAGCCATAGTACGACGAACGTCACGATCATGCAGCGCCATTAATGCTGCTTCATAGCTGTACTTGTCGTGCATGAAATGGATTGAGTTTAGCGCAGTCACATATTGAGTGGCTAACCAGTCCATTAAGGTGTCAAGACGACCCATTACATCATCGTAATTAAGTACGTCATCAGTAATCGCATCAGATTTAGGAGCTACTTGTGCTTTTGATTTTTCATCAACGCCACCATTGATAGCGTAAAGCATGGTTTTAGCTAAGTTGGCACGAGCACCAAAGAACTGCATGTGTTGTCCAACAATCATTGGGCTCACACAACATGCAATAGCATAGTCATCAGATTCAAAATCAGGACGCATTAGGTCGTCATTTTCGTACTGAATAGAGCTGGTATCGATGGATACTTTAGCACTGTACTTTTTGAAGTTTTCAGGAAGGTTATCAGACCAAAGTACGGTGATGTTTGGCTCTGGGCTTGGCCCCATAGTGTAAAGCGTATTCAAGAAACGGAAGCTACTCTTAGTAACAAGAGTACGACCATCTAAGCTCATACCAGCTACAGATTCTGTTGCCCAAATTGGGTCACCTGAGAACAACTCATCGTATTCAGGAGTACGTAGGAAACGAACCATACGAAGTTTCATTACGAAATGGTCAACCATTTCTTGAGCTTGCTCTTCTGTAATTACGCCATTTTTGATATCACGCTCAATGTAGATATCTAGGAAAGAAGACGTACGACCAAGAGACATCGCAGCACCGTTTTGGCTCTTGACTGCAGCCAGATAACCAAAGTAAGTCCATTGAATCGCTTCTTGTGCATTAATGGCAGGGCGAGAAATATCGAAACCGTATTTAGCCGCCATTTTTTTCATTTGTGCGAGTGAACGATGTTGCTCTGCAATTTCTTCACGAAGTTGCATTACTTCAGCTACTTTTTCACCAGCTTCAAACTGAGCTTGAAGCGAGTGGAATTGGGCTAGCTTATCTTTCATCAAGAAGTCGATACCGTAAAGTGCAATTCGGCGGTAATCACCAATAATACGACCACGACCATAAGCATCAGGTAAACCAGTTAGCACCCCTGATTTACGACAAGCAAGGATTTCTGGAGTATAAACATCAAAAACACCTTGGTTGTGTGTTTTGCGAAGCTCTGAGTATACGTATTTGACGTCGGCATCTAATTCACGGTCATAAGCTTTACAAGAACCTTCAACCATGCGGATACCACCGTTAGGTAGCATTGCACGTTTAAGTGGTGCATCAGTTTGTAAACCAACAATCGTTTCAAGGTCTTTGTTAATGTAACCAGCATCATGAGATGTGATGGTTGAAACCATTTTTGTATCAAAATCAACAGGTGCGTGAGTACTGTTCTCTTGCTTGATACCTTCCATAACTTTAGCCCACAGAGTATTTGTTGACTCTGTCGCACCTGCTAAGAAAGATTCGTCACCTTCATAAGGGGTATAGTTTTTTTGGATGAAGTCACGGACGTTAACTTCTGATTTCCAATCACCTGAATTCAAGCCTTCCCAAGCTTTACTGAATAATTCTGCATTTTCGGTTGTCATACCACTACCTTCTATTTGGAAATAATGCAAATTGGCCGATGAACTGTAACTTATAAAAAGAAGCTGAAAGCTACAAGGGCATCGGTCAGCATTTAAAAATAATATTTTGGTTTGCTTCTTACTGTATGAAAACCAGCATAAAACAAATCAAAATTTCACTTTGGGTAATTGGTCTTACCAATTGATATTGATGCTAACATAGTTATCTTTTATTAGCATTGTGTCATGTCACATTATCGGTACTTTATTTTGGTTTTTGTTTTATCGATAGTATTTTAAGCGACAAGGTTAAGCAGGAATTCAGGATAATAATGAACAGTGAAAAGTAAAAGAATTGACAGTGATAAGGCATGTTTTTATGTAATGACAAACTGCCTTGTTCCCTTGCTGCAGCAAGAATACACTCACTATTTTATTTAATCATTCTAAGGACGAGCAAAGATTAAAATTTAGACTATAGTTTAGCGATAGTTAAACTTGAAAAATACTTTTTTGCTAAAAATTTTGGTTTACGTGAAATTTTGTGCTCTGTCTAAGGGTCTTTCACTGATAATTGACACTCTTGCGTATATGGGGACAATCCATGGACTTAACTCAACTTTATAAAAAATTCCTCGGCTTAGTAGGAAGCATTGAAGGGCTTGCGCCGTTAGCTCTAAGAATTTATCTCGCTCCGATTTTACTTCAAGCTGGTTACAACAAGTACAGTCATTTTAGCGATACTGTAGCCTGGTTTGGTAATCCTGATTGGGGATTGGGCTTACCATTCCCAGCAGTAATGGCAACTCTTGCGGTTGCAACAGAATTAGTTGGTTCAGCTTTACTTCTAATTGGTTTAGCAACTCGTTTAGTTGCAATACCTTTAATGGTGACTATGTTAGTAGCGGCATTTACGGTGCATTGGGAAAATGGCTGGTTAGCGATTGCAGATCCAAGTTCTTGGTTAGCGAATGAACAAGTTATAGCTTCTGCAGATAAGTTATCTCGTGCGAAAGAAATTTTACAGGAAAATGGTAACTATGATTGGTTAACTTCTTCCGGAAACTTTGTGGTATTGAACAACGGTATTGAGTTTGCGATTACCTACTTCTTAATGTTATTTGCTGTATTTATAATGGGTGGTGGTCGTTACTTCAGTCTTGACTATTACATCGCTAAGAAAAACGGATTAGCGTAATCTATTACGAAAATAATTAAATAAGCCGCACAGTGTTGCGGCTTTTTTATATTTCGATTTTGAATGTGTTCGCTGTATTTTTGTTCTCAATGAATTGAATCTCGGAATCGGTAACTGTATATTCAACTAAAATAATTTAAATAATGGATATCACTTTGGAAGCGAAAGAATTACTTCTTACCAGACATTCATCCCCACGTTTAATTGAGCCTGGTCCAACGAAAGATCAGTTAGAGTTTATTTTGGATGCAGGAGTTCGAGTTCCAGATCATGCGAGCCTGACTCCGTGGGAATTTATCGTGATCGAGGGTGAGGGCACAAAAAAGTTTTCTGATATTTTAGTTAAAGCTGCAAAAAGAAATGATGCCCATCGTCAAGCTCTAGATAAAGCAGCAATGATGCCTTTTAGAGCCCCAACTATTATTGCTATTGTTGCTACCTATAAGCCACACGCCAAAGTACCTAAATTAGAGCAAGCTATTTCAGCGGGTTGTGCTGTTATGGCAATGCAGCAAGCCTGTTTCACTTTAGGTTTAGGAAGTATTTGGAGAACAGGTGAATACGCATATAACACGACTGTTAAGCGTGAAATGGCAATAAATGATAATGATGAAATTGTTGGCTTTCTTTATATCGGTATGCCACCAAGTCCTGTACCTGAAAAAGCGGCAAAAAAAGGTGAAGACTTTACGCGTTACCTGTAATCATCAATTCATTAATTTTTTTACATATTCATTTATCAAAATATTTTGGTGCTAAAGTTAATTAAGTGAAAAAACTAATAGCATCGAAATTTTTTGGTATGGAGTCATGAATGCCACTGATAACTACTGAGCGGTTATTGATAAGATTTGTTGATGACTCAGATCTTGATTTTATTTTCGAAATAGTCAACTCGCCCGGTTATATACAATTCATTGGCGATAACCGGGTTAGAAGTAAAGAGCATGCGAAAGCTTATATAATGAACGGCCCTAAAACCAGCTATCAACAGTATGGCTTTGGGTTATTTCATGTGAGTTTGAAATCTACTGGTGAAGCTATTGGCCTGGCTGGATTAACCAAGCGAGAGTATTTGTCCTTTCCGGAGCTTGGTTATGCACTACTTCCTCGTTATTGGGGAAACGGTTACGCTAAAGAAGCAGCTAAAGCCGTGGTTGACTGGGGCTATCAACAAATGAACATTAAAAGGATTATGGCGTTAGTTAAACACGATAATCCAGGTTCACAATCTGTTTTAAGGAGTGTTGGCTTTAAAAATGTGCGAGATATTGCTGTGCCAGATGAAGACGAGCCAATGCTTCTGATGGGTTAGAGGCCGTTCCCGATTAACTATTTCAGTTTGCTTTTGTAGATTTTTTGTTTGTTCAAGGCGGCGAGTGTGAGGAGTAGTTATTCTACATAATCATTCGTTAACGCAGAAAAAACGAAAAATATACACAGCCCTTCGGGTTACGCCTAAAGTTGGCAAACTCTTTGTTACTCATCTTTCATTGACCGACATAAAAGCTGTCGTTACTGCGTTTAGCTCACTAAACTTCTTTCTTCGTGCCTCGATTTTGCCAACTATTAGGCAGTAACAAATCGAAATGACTAATTGGGAACGGCCTCTAGAGCCAATACTCTTCATCGGTGGATTTACTGGTGAAATCAAAGCCATTATTTTTCACTTCTTTCAGCACAAAATCGATGAATTCTTTAGCTGGTCTACTCAAGTAGGCCCTTGAAGGGTAGACGATGTTGTATATTCCCTTTACCGATTCAATCTCTGGTAACACTTTTATTAAATCACCATTTTCTACTTGTGATTGCACGAAGTCATTAGGTAAACATGCAATACCTTTTCCTTCAATGGCGGCCATTTTTGCAAATGCAACACTATTGGTAATCAAATTCCCTTTAAGCTTAATGTTGCCAAGATTAGAAAAGTCTGACGTATCGTTAATAACTTTACTGCTCATAAAGCGATATAAAATACAGTTGTGTTTTTCTAAATCCAGTGCTGAAAATAAGTTTCCATGTTCTTCAATATATGCGGGGCTAGCGTAAAAATGGACTTCTCTTTCGAATAAGGGACGTACCACAAGATCTGCGTCTTCTGTTTGGATATCAATCCGGAAAGCAACATCTAAGTTGTGCTTCACCATATCAAGCGGCTCTGTTGTCACCAATAGTTCCACATCAATCTGTGGGTGTTTGTCTATAAAAGAAAATATGAGCGAACACAGATGGCTTGCATTAGGGAGTGGCAACATCTGTATTCTTAGCTTGCCTGACAGCGGAGCTTTATCGGTATTTAAAGCACTCACTAGGTTTTCTAACTCAGAAATCATCGAGATAGTTTGCTGGTAAAATCGCTCTCCAGCTGCAGTAGGAACCATTTCTCTGCCGTGGCGATGAAAGAGTTTAATAGACAACTCTTCTTCTAAAGATTTTAATCGACGACTGATTGTTGATTTAGGAATGCTTAATTGAGCGGCAGTATCGTTAATGCTTTTTTTCTCGACTATTCTGTGGAAAAGTGAGATATCTTCTGTCTTCATGTAATTTTACCTGCTACCAAATCTGTTCCATTTTGTGCAACGAATATTCCCATTTAAAACCATATTTTGCAACGATAGTTCGAAGTATAATTTCAGCAATTTTTTATATGGATCTTTTGAAATGTTTAAGCCACGTTATATCAGTATCTTAATTGCAAGCATGTTGTTTATGACTGCTTGTAGTCCTAAACAAGAAGTTGTGACTTCTAGCGAAGTTATTCAACCAGTGAAGCTATTTACGATCCCGAGTGAAGAAAGCCGTAATACTAGGACTTATCCTGCAAAGGTGGCCGCAAACAAGCAGGCTGATTTATCTTTTAGAGTCAGTGGTGTCATGGAAAAGAGGCCGCCATTCGAAGGTGTTCAAGTTAAAAAAGGTCAGTCGCTAGCAAAATTAGAAGATAAAGATGCCAAAAATAATCTGTTAAACCGTGAAGCTGATTATGAGCTTGCGAGTGCTGAGTTTAAACGTGTCCAAAAGTTACTTAAGCAAAAACTGATTTCTCAATCAAATTACGATACAGCCAAAGCCAAGCTAAAATCAGCTAATGCAGCGCTGGCTTCTGCTAAAGATCAACTTAGTTATACTACCCTTTATGCACCATTTGATGGAATCGTCGCTAAAGTTAGCGTAGATAACTACCAGGTGGTTGGTGCAAATCAAACGGTTTTAACACTGCAAAAAAACGACAGTGTAGATTTAGAAGTTCAAATTCCAGAATCTTTAGTCGCCAAGTATTCAGTGAATGAGCGTTATAAAAAAATACAGAGCTCAGCACAGTTTATTGGCGATAAAAATCATACTTACCCAGTCACTCTCAAAGAATTTACAACTCAAGTCACTCCGGGCACTCAAGCATATGAAGTGGTTTTTAGTCTTGCACAACCAAAAGACTTAAAACTACTTCCTGGTATGACTGCCGAAGTCACTTTTATTTTGCCAAATGATGGGCCTGATCATGTTTATCCTGTTGTTCCTTTGTCTGCTGTCGAGAATGCTGATGCCAATGGTGAGTCTGTGGCTTGGGTTTTCAGCAATGGGCAAGTAAAAGAACGAACAATTAAGTTAGGAAAAATCACCGATGATGGCATTCAGATCATTAGTGGCTTAACTGCAGGCGAGCAAATCGTTTCTGCCGGAATCCAACACTTATCAGAAGATATGAAAGTTAAGCCTTTAAAATGGGAACGTGGAGTTTAAACCATGAATATCGCACAGTTTTCCATTGAGAGAAAAGTCATTAGTTGGATGTTCGTACTGATTTTACTGATTGGCGGCGCAATTTCATTTACTGGGTTAGGGCAATTAGAATTTCCTGAATTTACGATTAAACAGGCCCTAGTAAATACAGTATACCCTGGCGCATCACCTGAACAAGTTGAAGAAGAGGTTACCCTCCCGCTTGAAGATGCTATTCAGCAATTGGATGCAGTTAAACATGTAAAGTCGGTTAATAGCGCAGGTTTATCTCAGATTGAGATTGAAGTTTATGACTCGTATGGGCCTAAAGAACTTCCGCAAGTTTGGGATGAAGTACGTCGAAAAGTAAATGATTTACAAGGTCAATTTCCTCAAGGTGTTCAGAAACCTCAAGTCATCGACTATTTTGGTGACGTTTTTGGTTTGCTGTACAACTTAAATGGCGACGGCTATACATCGAGAGAGCTGAAGAATTACGCAGACTTTTTACGCAGAGAGTTGGTACTTATTGACGGCGTTAAAAAAGTATCGGTAAAAGGCAATATTCCTCAACAAATTTTTGTTGAGATCTCTCCAGAAAAGTTGGTAAGTCTTGGTTTAAGTCCTGCTTCAATTTTCAGAACCATTCAACAACAAAATGTCGTATCAAATGCAGGGAGCATTCGCATTGATAACAACCGTATTCGGATTCACCCAACGGGTGAATTTAAGAATATTGATGATTTGCGAAATCTTCTCGTAAGTCCACCTAATAGTACTAAATTGGTGTATCTAAAAGATATTGCTAAGGTTTACAAGGGCTATAGTGAAACTCCACGTGTGCTTTATCACAATCAAGGAGAACCTGCGATTTCTGTTGGTATTTCATTTGCTTCAGGCGTCAATGTTGTTGATGTGGGCAATGCGGTAAAAGCTCGATTGACAGAACTCAAAGATCGTCAGCCTTTAGGGATGGAACTGAATAAAATTTATGACCAAGCACAAGTTGTTGATACCACTGTAACGGGTTTCGTTATCAATTTGGCTGAATCTGTAGCCATTGTGATCGGTGTTTTGCTTCTATTCATGGGGGTACGCTCTGGTATTTTAATGGGCTTAATTTTGTTGCTGACTATTCTTGGTACTTTCATCGTTATGAAAGTGATGGGGATTGAGTTACAAATCATTTCTCTTGGGGCATTGATTATTGCACTGGGTATGCTGGTGGATAACGCTATTGTCGTTACTGAAGGTGTGATAATCGGTTTAAAGCGTGGGCAAACTCGTTTACAGGCTGCTAAAGGTATTGTATCTCAAACCCAATGGCCGTTATTAGGCGCAACGGTTATTGCCATTATTGCATTTGCTCCTATCGGTCTTTCGCAAAATGCCGCCGGTGAGTTTTGTCGCTCATTGTTCTATGTATTATTAATTTCACTGTTTATCAGCTGGATCACTGCAATAACCCTAACGCCATTCTTTTGTAATATTGCATTTAAAGATGGCGAGCAAAAAGCTGACGATGAAAGTAATGATCCATACAAAGGCATTGTGTTTACGGTTTATCGTAAAGTACTTTCTGCGGCGATTCATCATCGTGCAGTAACAATTGTATTGATTGTTGCAGCACTTGGTGGAGCAATTGCTGGCTTTGGCCATATTAAAAATGTATTTTTCCCAGCCTCAAATACACCGATTTTCTTTGTGGATGTTTGGTTACCTGAAGGTACAGATATCAAAGCCAACGAAAGTTATATGCAGAAAATCGAGAAAGACATCCTTAATAGTGAAGCTGAACACAAAAATGGTGTAGAAAATCTAACAACAGTAATCGGTCAGGGCGCACAGCGTTTTGTATTACCTTATGCACCAGAGAAAGGCTATGCCGCATACAGTCAGCTATTGGTCGAGATGAAAGATCTTGATTCTCTTAAAAGCTATATGCCTAAACTGCAAGATCAGCTAAGACAGAAATATCCTGAAGCTGAATTTAGATTTAAACCTTTGGAAAATGGTCCTTCACCAGCCGCTAAAATTGAAGCACGCTTTTATGGAGATGATCCTATTGTTTTACGTGAGCTTGCCGCTAAAGCTGAAGCAATTCTAAAAGCTGAGCCCACTGCAGATAATGTACGACAAAATTGGCGTAACCAAGTCACGATTATTCGTCCACAAATTGCAGCACCACAAGCGCATGCTCTAGGTATTACAAAAACAGAAATTGATGATGCGCTACACACTAACTATTCAGGAAAAGTGATTGGTAGTTACCGGGAGACTTCACACATTTACCCTGTTGTTGCTCGAGCTCCACAAGCTGAAAGACAAGATGCAGACAGTGTGTCTAAAATTCAGGTATGGAGTAATAAAACCTCTTCGTTTGTACCTTTGAATCAAGTAGTGTCTGAATTTAAGACTGAGTGGGAAAATCCATTAATTGTTCGTCGCGACAGAAAACGAATGATTGCTGTGATGGCTGACCCTAAACTTGGTGTTGATGAAACGGCAGACTCAGTATTCAGAAAAGTGCGTGATAAAGTTGAGCAAATTAAACTTCCGCACGGATACAAGTTAGAATGGGGGGGAGAATACGAAAGCGCTGGTGATGCTCAAAAAGCCGTATTTAGCTCAATTCCAATGGGTTATCTAGGGATGTTTTTGATCACTGTATTATTGTTTAATTCGGTAAGGCAGCCACTCGTGATTTGGTGCACTGTACCTTTATCAATTATTGGGATTGTTGCAGGCCTGTTGTTATTTGATGCTCCATTCAGTTTTATGGCTTTGTTAGGAATGTTAAGTTTGACAGGAATGGTGATCAAAAACGGCATTGTTTTGGTGGACCAAATTAATCTTGAATTGAGCAATGGTAAACAACCTTATGCCGCAGTGATTGATTCATCTGTGAGTCGTGTTCGTCCGGTTTTGATGGCTGCAATTACTACCATGCTTGGTATGTTACCGCTAATCAGTGATGCTTTCTTTGGCTCAATGGCAATTACGATTATCTTCGGTTTGGGGTTTGCTTCTATCCTGACGTTGCTAATTGTGCCTGTACTTTATACTGTATTCTTTAAAATCAGAGTTCCAGCATAGCAACCTCGAGTAGCAGAGCTAAAATTTAGCTCTGCTATATCTAATGATTCAAAAATTTAGCGACTGGTTAAATTCCGTCTTACTATTAATTCATTGGAGTCAAAATTGGTGAATCAATGCAATATCAAATCTCAAAAGCAAAAATTGAAGATGTAAAACAAGTCGCAGTTCTTTTCGATAAATATCGACAATTCTATGAGCAGAAAAGTGATATGTCGCTTGCTGAACACTTCATTCGCTCTCGAATATCCGATGATAGTGCGTTAATTTTTCTTGCCAAGAATGAAGAAGGCGAATTAGGTGGTTTCTGTCAGGTATACCCTACATTCTCATCCTTGTTAGCTAAAAAGGTCTTCGTACTTAACGATGTTTTTGTTGCTCATAACCATAGGCGAAAGGGGATTGCCAAAGCGTTAACTTCCAAAGTTATTTCTATGGCAAGGATAGAAGGAGTTAATCGAGTTGAGCTACAAACTCACCATGACAACCTGATTGCGAAAAACCTTTATGAAGGTTTAGGCTTTAAATGTGATGATCAATTCTTATCATACGAACGAGAAATAATTTAGTATTATTAGCATATTAATACGATAAAGAGGTTTATATGAAAACAGGATTGAAATTGCTACTGGTATTTATCTTCCCAGCTTTTTCTGTGTTTGCAGCTACGCCAGAACAAAAATTAGTGGATGAAGCGTTATCATGTGCTTCGTATTATCAAATCAGTAGCCATGCTTTGGAGCAAATGAATGTGCCTCAGATGAAAAACGTTGCTGAAAGGCTTAAAGGCTCTGAAAAACTAGCGATTAAAATTGCAATAAAATATGATAAGGATGCAGAAACTAAGCTCCAAAAAGTGATGCAACAACAAATGAGTGTAATGAAGAACTCAACGGGATTAAAAGATATGATCGCTAAGTACAGACAACAATGTATGACTTTGCTATCAGATCCTGACAAACGTCTCGATTATTGGGAGATGGCGTTAATGTGAAATAATTTTCGCTGATCCTCGTTCTTAATACTGAGTGTAGTGGGAAATTATAGTAAAAGATGAGAAAACTATGATCTTTGGATTGGGTTTAATAGGTGCAGCTATTTGTCTTTATTGCCATATAATGAGCAATAAAAACTATATATCAGGTGCGAACACAATGCTATCTTCTGAAAAAGATAAATTAGCGTTGTTCAACTTTAGTTACATTGTTGTTTTACATGTAATAACAGGGGCTGTATTGGCAGTAGCAGCATTTGACGTTATTTCTAAAATGCATATTTTTGGTTTAATGTCATTTATTTCTCTGCTCTACCTTCTTTTCTTCGTATGGCGAAGTTACTTAGGTTTTGTTGTCGGTCAACCTTATAAGAAATTAGATTACCTAGAGATGTTAGGCTTCTTAATAACAGGGCTCTCAGCTGTCGGTGGGTTATATTTCGTAAAATAAAACGTTATATTTCATTGGGCACTTCGAATATTCGAAGTGCCTTTTTTATCTAATGTTCATTCAGCCATTACTTTTTCTATATCTTCAATCGTTCGTGGTACACCAGCCGATAGGTTTTCATGGCCATCTGTAGTCACTAAAATATCATCTTCAACTCGTATTCCCATCCCTCGATAAGACTCTGGAACGTCGTAGCAATCTTCAGGGATATAGATACCTGGCTCAATAGTGAAAATCATATTAGGCTCAAGTTTACGCCAATTTCCTTGTTCGTCGTGATAGGGGCCAACATCATGAACATCCATACCTAGCCAATGACCCGTTTTATGGACAGTAAACTTTTTATAGGCCTGAGTTTCCATAGCATGTTCGAAAGTCATATCAAGAAAGCCAAGTTCAATGAGCCCTTTGCAGATAACTTCCATACAAGTCTTGTGTAAGGCATTCCAAGGTGTTCCTGGTTTCACTATGGCAATTGCAGCGTCTAAAGCAGAAAGAACCAATGAATATATTTGTTTTTGAGCTTGAGTGAATACACCATTAATAGGGTAGCTTCTTGTTATATCAGATGCGTACATATTTAGTTCAGCGCCAGCATCAATTAATAGTATTTGCCCTGACTTAATAGGTGTATTGTTGTCTTCATAATGCAAACACATGGCATTATTACCAGCAGCAACGATATTTGGGTAAGCAACTTCGGTTGAGCCAAATGTAGCAATAGATTTCATAAATTGAGCAGATAACTCTGATTCATTTATCGCAGAAGAGCATGAGCGCATGACATCAATATGTGCTTTAGTCGAAGCTTGAACCGCTGCTTTTATTAAATCAACTTCTTCGATTGTTTTTATCACTCGCATAGGGTGAATAATTTTTGCTAAAGGAGTTAGTGTGCGGTATTGCTTTACGACATCAAAAGGGCAGTTATGGCGCTGAGTATTAAGTAAAGGGATAAGTTGAGAAGATATTCGGTTAAGCTCGTCACTTAAATACACATGTTCGATATCGTGTAGTTGATTCAATAACTCTTTGTCAAAGTCCGCTATGTCAAATGCTAAGTCAGCTTTATAGTCTTGAAGGACTCCTTTAACTCCCGCACGTTCACCGAAATTGACCTCTTGAAGCGAATCTTTAGGTCGACAAAAAAGGGTAAACGTTTCCTCATTATTCTTTTTAGATATTAATGCAAAAGAATCTGGCTCATTAAAACCAGTCAGATAAAAGAAGTCATTATCTTGTCTAAAATGGTATTTAATGTTTTTGCTGCGAACTTTCTGTTGGTATCCGACAAGAATAACCAAGCTGTTGTCGGGTAATTCAGAGAGCAGTGTTTGTCTTCTTTTCTTATATACAGACAACATAAATAAAATACATCCTTATAAATTTATAATTATGTGACCACTATATTTGTATAAAGTATGCTTTTCAAACAATAGGTGACCATTTAAATGCATAGGAGTGTGCAATTAACGATTAGGAATGAAATAATACTTCGAATCATTTATTTAAAGTTTTCGGATGGAGTTCCCAATTGAATAAGGCAGTATTTCTAGATCGCGATGGTGTAATTAATGTTGATCATGGATATGTTCATAAAGTTGATGATTTTGAATATATCGAAGGCATCTTCGAAGCATGCAAAGAACTCAAAGAGCTAGGATACAAATTGGTCGTGGTAACCAATCAATCTGGAATTGCGCGTGGTTTGTATAGTGAAGATGACTTTCACACACTTACTGAGTGGATGGATTGGAACTTCGTCGACAAAGGTGTTGAGTTAGACGGCATCTATTACTGTCCGCACCATCCAGTTAAAGGCATTGGAGAATACAAGCAAGATTGTAAGTGTCGAAAGCCAAAATCTGGCATGTTAGAAAGTGCAGCAAGTTTTTTAGACATTGATTTTGCTAAATCAGTAATGGTAGGTGATAAGCATGATGACATGCTTGCAGCACTGAATGTTGATATCCCAACACGAGTGGTAGTCAAAACAGGTAAAGGTGAAATAAACTCTACTGCTGCAACAAATGTAATAAATAGTATTGCTGATTTACCAAAGTTATTAAAAAACAGTTAAAAATAAGTACGAAACGCAGTAAAAATGAACGTTGAGATTAAAATCTACTCAGTTGTACTGAAAACCTTATTTTTTTATCAAAAAGCGCTTGCGTAAAATCTCTGACTCCCTATAATGCGCAACCACTGACACGGCACACGCCGAGTTAGAGATTGATTAAATCAATCATTGCTCTTTAACAATATATCAAGCAAATCTGTGTGAGCACTCACAAAGATAGATTGTCTAAGTTATCCATTTTCGGATGAGGTAACCAAAAAATTTATCAATGATGATGTTCATGCAAACTTTCAAAACATTAATTTGTTTTGAACATGCAAATTTAATTAGTCTTTCG
>NZ_PGVH01000023.1 GCF_004168585.1 Shewanella sp. OPT22
ACCCTAATGGGTTTTGTAATTTGCTAGAAACCTTAGTAAGAATACAAGCACTTAATAAAGTAGAACTTGAGATACTCTTGAAAGAGAGATTAGCTTTCCGAATTATTAATTTACTGCAATAGCGGTAAAGAACAGAATTTGTCTGGTGACAATAGAGCTGTGGAACCACCTGAATCCATCCCGAACTCAGTAGTGAAACGCAGCCTCGCCGATGGTAGTGTGGGGTCTCCCCATGTGAGAGTAGGTCATCGCCAGACGCCAAATTTGTTTAGTGTCAACGCCTAAACATAAAGAGTTGGAGCGGTAGTTCAGTTGGTTAGAATACCGGCCTGTCACGCCGGGGGTCGCGGGTTCGAGTCCCGTCCGCTCCGCCAACACAACGAAGCCTCGTCAGAAATGACGAGGCTTTTTTGTGTTTAAAAGAAATATAAATTTTATTAATCACAAATCAATTATGTGACCATATAGTTCAATTGAAGTCTAAACTTTACAGTTTTTGTATAACGTTAGTCATTGATCCATCACTCTATGCTTCGAATCATTTAATTTGAACTATTTTGATGATAAAACGTTTTCGTTAATTCATAAGCTGAAATTTCTTGGCAACCAGATCGGTTTGTACCTGACCAAAGTGGTGAAAATTCTTCGCTATTGAGAGATTCTGCTTTTCTCCTTAATGGTGTTAATGCATTGGAAGCATATGGGAAGTCAGGGGCTTTCTCATTAATAGGGCCTAATTTTTCCATGAACGTATTTATCATCCCTCTGGCTAATCGACCTGAAAATAAATTTGTTAATGCTGTATCACGTGTTTGATCTTTTAGAGCCTGCCTGTGAACTGTAGATGTTTTTGCTTCATGGCAAAGTAGGTAAGTTGTTCCAATTTGTACCGCTGAAGCTCCGAACTTCAGGTGTCTTTGAGTTTGTTTTGAGTTGGTAATTGCACCTGCGGAAATAATTGGAAGACTTAAATGAGTTAACAACTGCTTTGTAAGCTCAATAGTACCCATTTGAGTGGAGTGATCTTTGGTTAAAAACATAGCTCTGTGTCCCCCTGCTTCCACTCCTTGTGCGATCACCATATCAGCACCATTTACTTCTAACCATAATCCTTCTTCTACTGTTGTCGCTGAAGAGATGATTTTTGTTCCCCATGACTTAAGTTCAGTTAATAGAGAGTTCGGTGGCAGTCCAAAATGAAAACTTAAAATAGGTGATCTGAAAGGCCTTAATAGCTCAAGTGTTTTTTCATCAAAGGGTCGTCTTAATCCAGAAAATTCAGATGGCGGCTGAACCTCCAGTTTTTTGAAAAATGGAGTCAGAGTTTTTTCCCATTCAGCTATTTGTTTTGGGTTTAGCTGTGGCATTTCATGGCAGAAAAAATTGAGGTTATATGGTTTGTCACTGTGTGATTGAAAAGAAGTGATCTCTTCAATAATCTTCTCAGGAGAGAGCATCCCACAAGGAATTGAACCTAAACCACCTGCATTTGATACTGCAACAGCAAGCTGCCAATCTTGAACACCAGCCATCGGAGCTTGGATAATTGGGATATCAATTCCTAATTGTTTGCATATATTCATTAATCGTCCCTCCTAGCAATTAGAAACTTACTATAACAGAAACCTCAACCGCCGCATCTCCTGAAAGAAACTGTTATAACCTACTTGCTGTTTGAACATGGGTTAGAATGCCCATAACGTAACTCTCCTTCTTTTTAGCCGTGCATGTTGTTTTATTTTGTGATGAGGGAGGTAAAGTAACCGGTATTCTTATGTATTTCATGTATCGAAATCAGTAGCGAGCGTTTATTAAGCTTGTTCAATCTAACTTTTTAATACCACGCTCGGGTGTTTCTCAGTCAGCCAAATAATAAAGTTGGCAAACTCGGCATTCGCCCAAGCAAAATTCTCTCTTGTGATATCTTGATAATTTGATGATGAGTAACTCTCATAAATCAATCCATTTTTTTGTGATGAATTAACAAGTGCGGCGAGTAAATGCTTGATTTCATTTTCATCAGTACTGCTTTCAGCTTGACTGATTAATGACAATGGCCAAATTCTGTTTTTTCCTGTATGTGGGCTGCCTACTCCTGCTTGAACTGAGTTACTCCCGTTAAAGAAGTATGGGTTGGTTGATGAATTTAAGATTTGTTTTCGTGTTTGCATGTATATATTAGCGTCGTATAAATTTGGGGCAATAACGGGCAATGAAAGTAGAGATGGAATGTTGCCATCGTCCATAAATGTTCTATTCCCAAAGCCATCTAATTCATACGAGTATCTAGTTCTTGTACCGCTTCCTTCTGTTGAGTTTATTTTTAGTGCTTGTAAGATCTTGTTCGATATTCCTATCAACTTAGGAGTGATTTGGTTATCAATGTTTGTAATGTTGGTATATTGAGTTGCAAGCCCTTTTAGCTCACTGGCTACCATGAAGTTAACAGGAACATTAAAGGGAAATGTTGTGGCGTCGTCACTTGGTCGAAATAAAGTTCTTACTAATCCCGTTGTTTTACTCGGTTTTCCGATGCCATTCTCAAGGGTATTCAATGAGTCCGCACCTGGCCTAGAAAAGTAATAATAGTATTGGTTAATGGGGTTTGTGAGGTTATCAAAATCACCTGTCCAGGCACTGAGTAAATCAACAATGACGTTATCAGCCAATTGCCAGCTCTTCTGTATGTCGTCGGAAAGTTGTTGTTTTTGTTGTGCGCTTGCATTTTCTAAGATGACTCTTTGAAGTTTTAAGACTGCAGCTAAAGAGTCTGGTTCAAACTTACGTTCGAATACAGGAGGTTGCATAGCTGCTTGTTGGAACTGTCTATAGGTTTGATCATCATCATGTGATGATTTAGCGCCGTTAGGGACAATAAATGCATTAGCGAAGCTATCCTTCAGAACGAATTCAGCTTGAGAGTTTGCTAGGCCAACTAATAATTTAAATAAACGATCATCTTTTGGTACTAAGAATGCATAAGGGATAAGTTGATTCGAACTGTCTCTAAGCCACATCGCCTGTAAATCCGATCCAGTAACAACATAAGTTCTTAGTGAGCTTATATCCACTGAAGTATCAACGTTCTGCTGGAATACGGTGTTATCAAGTGAATAAGGAAACGTGCGTGTGAATAAAGATGATAATTCTGGAGAATTAAATTTTTGTTGTTGTGCTTTTATGTAATTCTCAACTGCATCTGATTTGAATTTAGGGTTTGCAGGTCTTTGATATGGTGTATCAGCTTTTGCTGACATACATAATAAAAGCAGAGTCAGGATCAGTGATATACGTGATAAAACCTTTTTTACCATTGAGTTAACGAGTTAGTGAACGTTGTTCTTATTATTTACTTATTTAATCTATGAAAATAGGTATAGTATGAAATATGAACGAATCTTAATGTTTTATTAATGATTACTTAATCAATGGTAAGAGAATTTTCAATTCACTATCACAGTTTTCTATACTAGTTTTACTAAGTGCAGCTCGTCTTTTAGGATTACGTTTTGTGCTATTTGAACATTTATTTTCAAGGTGTGAGCAGTGGAGCTTAGCTATCTAAGTAAACCAGTTCTTTTTTAGGGAGACTCTAATGTCAAAGATTTTACAGTCTAGAATATTGCAATGCTTATTGCTTTTTATTGTTGCTACATCAACGGTGAATGCTAAAGGTCTTAATGCACAAGTTGAAGAACAAATGTCTCATTTAAAAAAGACATATTTATATCTCCATCAACATCCTGAACTTTCCTATCACGAAAAAAATACAGGACAGTATATTGCTAAAAGACTGACAAATATGGGGTTTGATGTAACAAGTCCAATTGGTGGTTATGGGGTGGTTGGGCTATTCAAAAATGGCGACGGACCAACAGTGATGTATCGCACTGATACTGATGCCTTACCCGTCGTTGAACAAACGGGGGTGCCCTATGCTTCAAAAATTACCACTTTGGATAAAAGTGGTAATAAAGTCGGTGTTATGCATGCTTGTGGGCATGATATACATATGACTACTTTTTTGGGGACGGCTCACTATCTTGTGAATAATAAAGATAAGTGGAGTGGGACTCTAATGATGGTGGCTCAACCCGCTGAGGAAGTGGGTGGAGGTGCTAAAGCATTGCTAAACCAAGGACTGTTTAAACGAATTGCTTTACCAGATCATATTGTCGCTTTTCATACTCACGCAAACTTGCCTGCTGGAAAAGTCGGGATCGCTCCTGGTTACATTATGGCGAATGTCGACTCTGTTGATATTGAAGTAAAGGGAATTAGTGGACATGGTGCTTACCCAAATAAAACCGTAGATCCTATTGTTATAGCTTCAAGAATAGTTCTCGCTTTACAGACGATAACGAGCAGAGAAATCTCTCCCATTGATCCGAGTGTCGTCACTGTTGGGGCTATACAAGGAGGCTCTAAACGCAGCGTAATAGGAAATAAAGTCGTATTAAAGTTGACGGTGAGATCCTATAAGCCCAAAGTAAGAAAACATCAAATTGAAGCGATCAAACGAATTTCTAAAGGAATAGCATTAAGCGCAGGTTTAAAAGGAGATTTGCTTCCAAACATCATCGTTTATAAAAATGAAACTGCGCCAGCATTATATAATGACCCTAAACAGACTGCTGAAATAAAAGCGAGTCTGATTAATGTTCTTGGTAAGCATAATGTCATAAAAACTGAGCCATCGATGGTTGGGGAAGACTTTGCGCGATATGGTCGTACGCCAGATAAAAGGCCAATCACTATGATTTGGTTAGGTGGTGTGAAACCAGCCGTTTATCAAGAAAGCTTAACAAGCGGTAAGATTTTACCCACATTGCACTCTGCCAAATTTGCTCCAGATTACCCTCTAGCAATTAAAACGGGCGTGAATGCAATGTCAAAAGTATTGATCGACTTATTTGATAAAAAGAGCTGATCATTAAACCTCTAAAGCCGACTACAAAATTGTTGGCTTTCCTTTCATCATTTTTAATCCCTCTCTTTTTATGCAGTCAACGAGAGGGTTTTCAATCATATCTTTGCGCCAAATAAATGAGAGCGTTCTCACCAAATTCAGCTCAGGCACGTTTAAAGCAACCAATTGACCATTTTCAATGTATTTTTCGACATCTAAATAAGGTAAACAGCTCAGATATTGCCCACGCTCAACCATACTTCGAATAACAGGTACATGTTCGTATTCTTTCCAAACATTGATGTTTTCTAGTAAATGAAGAATAGAGCTGTCAAACGTTTTACGGGTACCGCTTCCGTGTTCTCTTAATACCCATTTTGCTTGCTCAAGTTGCGTAATTGAAACGCTCTCTTGCTTAGCAAAAGGGTGGTGTGCAGCTGCGACAACAATAAGATGATCTCTGCACCAGATCTCTTGCTTTATTCGGTTATCATCGCAACGGCCTTCAATAATGCCAAGGTCATATTGAAAATCTAAAACACTTTCTACTACCGAATCCGTACTCCTAACTTGTAGTCCTATCCGTAACTCTGGGAATGAGTTGTCGATCATACTGATGAGCTCAGGCACTAAGTGCTCAGCAGGTGTTTGGCTTGCGCAAATGTTCACTTGACCGCACAGTAAATGCTGATCTTGAAAACCAAGCTCGATTTGCTGGGCATCTTGCAGTAAGCGCTTAGCTTTTGGTCTCAGCCATATGCCCCAGTGTGTCAGTGCCATGAGTTTTCCTTGGCGCTCAAACAAAGCTTGTCCCAACATTTTTTCTAACTGTGAAAGTGACATGCTTGCAGCTGATTGAGTTAGTGCTAATTTATCTGCCGCTAAACTTACATTGCCTAAATCGGCTACAGCATTAAAAACGGCAAGTTGTTTGAGGGAGTAGCGCATGAAGCTCATTTTTCTCATTTATTATCGTTAGCATCATTCTCCGCTTTCCAGTTTCTTAATTCAAAATCACTATCAATATTTTTGATGCAGATAGTAAAAAATATCAATTTCACAGATCGATTTCGATATTTCATGATGTTTCTGCAACGCACTGTTTTGTTGCGATTTAGGAGAAATCATGAAAATAGAAAATGGGAGTGAAAATGTCTCAAGCAATATCGAGTCATAACTTATTAACTCCTGCACAAATGATGAAAGAAGCAGAGCAATTTGCTTTGAGTAAAGTAGTAAAACGCAATTCAACGGCTTTTGCACTAGCCATTATGGCGGGTGTTTTTATTGGCTTAGCGTTTATGTTTTACATTACGGTTACGACGGGCAACTCGGAGCCAAGCTGGGGGCTGAATCGCTTAGTGGGTGGCTTAGTTTTCAGTATGGGATTGATCTTAACTGTTATCTGTGGAGGTGAGCTTTTTACCAGTTCAGTGCTTTCGAGTATTGCGTGGGCAAATAAAAAGACGACGCTTAATAAAATGTTGTCTTACTGGGGGAGGGTATATGTAGGCAACTTCTTAGGCTCTTTGTTTTTGGTTGTTCTGGTATTTAGCGCAAGCTTATATCAGATGGATCATGGCAACTGGGGGCTTAATGTTTTAAATATTGCTACGCATAAGCTTGAACATTCGGTATTCGAAGCATTCGCTTTGGGCGTTTTGTGCAATATTTTGGTGTGTTTAGCCGTTTGGCTGACATTCAGTAGTAAAAATGCACTCACTAAAGCAATGATGATGATATTGCCGGTTGCAATGTTTGTTGCCAGCGGTTTTGAACATTGCGTCGCAAATATGTTCATGATTCCGCTTGGGATTTTCATTAAAAACTTTGCACCTGACAGTTTTTGGTTCGGATTAAACATTCCACCAGAGCAATTTAGTCACCTCACCATTTATCATTTTTTAACCACAAATTTAATCCCTGTTACGTTTGGGAATATCGTCGGTGGCTCACTCATTGTTGGTTTAAGCAATTGGGCGATATATCGAAATGAGTCTTCTCAACTCAAGTCTGTTCCCTTAACTTCAACAAATTTATCACTTTCATTGAGTACAAAAAATATTATGAACGCTAAATTATTAATCAAAGAAATCATGAACACTAAGCCGTTGCTACTAACTACAGAAATGTCAGTAGTTAATGCCATTGATATTTTACTTACAGAAAACAGTGACGCCGCTGTAGTTTGCGATGAACACGGTAGTTTAGCAGGCATTTTTTCTGTTCATGATGTAATGGTAGATCTGTGGTGTGAGGATTATATTCCCGCCAGAGAAAAAACAGTCGCTGAGTTAATGTCGACCAATTTAATCACGGTCAGCGCAAACGATAAAGTGGTAGATGCTGTTGAATTTATGTGTGTTGATAAAGCAAGTTTGTATCCGATAAGTCCCTTTGGTATTGCTACAGACTTCACTATGGCTTCAGTAGAAGAAAGGGCTAAAGCGATGAAGGTACATCAGCCTAGGTTATTACCAGTTATGGATAATGGAAAATTAATGGGCGTTATTAACAGAAGTATCGTGTTGGCTTGCTTACGTGAAATCTATGGTCATAAGCCTAGAAACCAAGAGGTGAATGACATTAAACATTCTGCTTAAGTATCGAGTAGCTGGCTCATGAGGGAAGACTCATGAGCCAGTTTTATTCGTTTTAACCCAACCAGTTTTTATTAAGATTTTCATCTGCTAAGTGTAATGAAACCGTATCAAGTGATGCTGCTTTAATCTCAAGCTTTCCTGTCATCAATTCGTCTCTTCTAAACCAATGTAGTTGGATTGTTTGTCCAACAGTAAATAGCTGAAGTTGCTTTTCAAAATCGGAGATAGTTTGTAAATTATCGATGGCGATAAGTTTATCTCCAGCACTTAATCCAGCTTTATGAGCAGCGCTGTTCTCTAATACAGCCAGAATCGATACACCAAGATCGGCGGATTTATATTTTGCGCCAAAATCAACGGTATTGCCTGTGATTTCCCCACCGCCAGTATCGCTTGAGCCATTATTACTTCTTAGCTCAAATTGCATTCCAAACTCTTTCAGTAAGGATTCAACTGGAATATCATCGGTTTTATCGAGGTAGGCGAACATATCATCACAATTGCGACCTAGAAGTTTTTCTACAATTTGCTGGTGGCTATTTTCAAGAGTACCAACCTCTTTGCTGCCAAAATCTTGCCAGAGTGCTTGCATAACATCGTTTATCGAATGTTGATTTGCTGTCTCTTTGCGAATGGTTAGATCTAAATATAAAGCAAATATGGCACCTTTGGTGTAGTAGCTCACAATAGCATTTGCCGCATTTTCATCTTGCTTATAAAACTTAGTCCATGCATTAAAGCTGGAGTCTCTCAGTGTTTGCTTGAAACGACCTGAACCACGATATACTCGAGTAAATGTCTCACTCAATGCTTTTAGGTAGTTATCTTTTGTAACCGTGCCTGATAAATATGTTATCAAATCATCATAATAAGAAGTGATGCCTTCATACGCCCAAAGCTGTTTTGTGTAACTTTCTTGGTCAAGTTGGTAAGGCGTAAACTCTTTTGGCTTAATGCGTTTCACGTTCCAATTGTGGAAGTATTCGTGACTACATAGGGATAAATAGGTTTGATAACCTTTGGTCATATCTTGCATTCCTACAGTCGGTAAATCACTGCGTGAACACACAAGTGCAGTGGAGGCTCTATGTTCTAAACCACCAAAACCATTACCAAGTACAGTAGTTAAGAATAAGTAACGATCAAAAATTTTATCGTTGTTGAATAAATTTAATTGATACTCACAAATCTTCTTAAGATCTGCACTGAGCCTGTCTAAGTCACAATAATGTCTACCTGTAAGAACAATATCATGGGGAATGCCATTTGCTTCAAATGTGTGGGAAGTGAAGTCTCCCATTTCTACTGGGTGATCTATCAGTTCGTCATAACTTTCTGCGGAAAAAGAACCAAATTCAAAATGTTGACCTGATGTTCTTGTCATTGCGGTTGCAAGTCGCCAGCTTTCTAATGATTCGTCAGTCGGTTTATTTATGGTTACTGAGTGTTCACTATTTTCTAGCCCTTTAGCAGCAAGAAAAACACTGCTGCCATTAAAGAAACCATGAGTAGAATCAAGATGAGCGCTACGAACACTTAAATCCCACGCATAAACCTGATAACTGAGTGTGATTTGCTCTGCATCTTGCTCAATTATCCAAGTTTGTTTATCGGTTTGTGTCATCACAATTTGTTGATTGTGTGCATCAACACAACTGATACCAATAATATTCCTACAAAAATCACGTACCATGTAGCTTCCAGGCAACCAGCTAGGCAGCCAAAAAGTTTGTCCTTTTTTTACCGAATCCAAGGTCATTTCAACAGAAAATAAATGCGCTTTAGGATCAGATGGCGTTATTTGATAATGGATCATGATTTTGCTCATATTGTTTTATGATAATGGAATTATATCCTTAATTTCTTCGCTCTGTTGCTGTAATTATCAACAAGCATATATGGTGGTATGACTTGTTTTAAGCGATAATGAATAACAATTCTTATTTCTCTCACTGGAACCCTACACCATGGCAGAAGAAACTATATTCAGTAAGATTGTTCGACGTGAAATTCCATCTGATATTGTCTATCAAGATGACTTAGTAACTGCATTTCGAGATATTACACCGAAAGCACCAACTCATGTTTTGATTATTCCGAACCATTTGATCCCTACGATTAATGACATTACCGAAGCAGATGAAGCCGCTTTAGGAAGAATGATGTCAGTGGCGGCTAAGATTGCAAAAAAAGAAGGCATTGACGAAGACGGTTACCGGTTAATCATGAATTGTAATGAGCATGGTGGCCAAGAGGTTTTCCATATTCATATGCATCTTATTGGTGGTCGTAAATTAGGGCCTATGTTGGCTAAATAACTTAGGTTAGTTAAGAAAAATAATGAATATAAAAACACCTGTTAGCCCTGAATTTTTTCCGTTGACGGATCTTGCAAAGCGTTTTGTTAATCAATTGACTCAATGTCGCCGTCTCAATATTTCGGTTCATGAAGCGAGCGAGCATCACGTCCTCATGGAGCTTCCTTATAGTGAGAAGCATATTGGTTATCCAGAAACTGGAGTCATTCATGGTGGGGTGATTACTACATTGATGGACACGGCATGTGGTTGTGCCACGATTTGTGCGATCAAACAAAAATTTGATTCTTTAGAAATTTCCCCAACATTGGATTTACGTGTTGACTATATGAAGTCAGCAAAACCTGGTCAGTCTGTTTTTGTTTTGGCTGAATGTTATCGGTTAACCTCGAGCATTGCATTTACTCGTGCCATTGCTTACCAAGACAGTATTGATAATCCAATTGCTCATGCTGTTGGCTCTTTTATGCGCATCAGCCCTGAGATGATCGGTGAAGAGTTCAGGTTGGCATTGTTGGGTGAGGGAGAAGGCCCTAAGTTTAAAAAGCTTAACCCTGAACATTTACAAGAAGACAGTATTGAAACTTCGGTAACGATTGAACCTTTAGATGTAAAAAGTATGGTTCAAAAAGCTTCAGAAACAAACGATTATAGCCATATCTTAGTGCACGTTCCTTATGCTAAACATATTGGTATGGAAGTCGCTCGTTTTGGGTATGAGCTTGTGTTTCGTTTACCTGCGAACGATAACAATATTGGTAACCCGGTACTACCGGCGATTCACGGAGGTGTGATTGCTGGTTTTATGGAGATGTCAGCAATTGTGCAATTAATGGTATTTATGCATACGGAAAAAGTACCTAAAATTGTCGACTTTTCTATTGATTATTTACGTGCAGGTTATCACAAAGATACTTTTGTCGAATGTCAGATCACTCGTCAGGGCAGACGTGTTGCTAACGTCAATATCAGCTGCTGGCAGAGTAGCCGTAAGCAACTTATCGCCACTGCGAGAGCACACTTTCTCATCGAGTAAGCAGTATGAATTGCGCATCGACTGTGATGTGCAATTCTTTCACACTAAAACATGCCTTATTTTTCACTTTGTATTACAGTTACAAAGGAACTATTTTTATTCTTCAGAATCCTATCGAAAAAGAATTAGGAGCAAATTATGAAAAAAATGATATATGCGTTAGGTGCATTAACCATGGTTTCGATACTCTCAGCGTGTGCACCAAACACAAGTGGTGTGAGATTAAACTCTGATGGTGAATATAAGGTTGATAATTCATTTGTTGGTGGTGATGTGACTGTGACAAATAATGTCATTCGTCAAATTGGTGGTTTATTGCAAGGTGCTGCAAAAATTGTCAGTCATTCCTCAAAAGATCAAACAATGGAATATCGTTTTACTTGGTTTGATAATCAAGGGGTTGCTGTTGATAGTGACGCCCAGAGTTGGCAGCCTGTTCAAATTCATGGCAAGCAGAGTGTTCAAGTAATGTCGGTAGCTCCTAACTCGAATGCGGTTCGTTTTCAAGTTTATGTTAGAAAAGTACATTAATTAAGTTTAACTGCCATTGTTTAATACATAAGAGTTATATTAACTTCGTTCGTTATTATTTAGGTTTCTATTTTATGTCCTTTGAAAGATCTGCAGAGCAAGAACTTGTAGAGTTATCCAATCGTTTCTTTGAATACCATTGCCAAAAAAAAACTGATGAAATAATGGCGCTGTTTTCTCAAGATGGAGATATTCATTTTTGGGGAACTGGAATTGATGAAGAAGGCACCGGAATTGATGATTTAAGGCAGCAGTTTGAGCGAGATTTCAAAGAAGTAGAAATGTTGAGGATTACACCCGAGACCACAAAAGTATTTGCGACCCCACTTTCAGGAATTGTTACAGGGAACTGGATTACAAAGTATTTGCTGAAAGGGGAAACAGAATATGACGAGTTAAATTTAAGGGCAACACTTTACGCCGATGTTGTCGATGGTGAATGGCGTTTTCGCCATGCTCATTGGTCGATTGCTTACGGTTCTCAGCCAGAAGGACGCTCTTTCCCTGAGCACGATGAAATGACGATAACCATTGAGTAAGTGGGAATTTCCCACTTATATCAACACTTCTGTTAAGACTCTCTGCAAATTTTTCCCCATGATTTTGTCTCTATCTGGTGCCGAAAAACCTGCTTTTGCTAATTCATGGTCAATTCTTTCCATTCTATGAATAGAGTTAAACTCTGGAATAACGACATGCTCTGGCTCAACATCAAACCCCAACACATTTTTGGCTCTTAAACTGTGCCACCAACCCAAATACTGCTTCACACCTTCTTTATTATTATTGTGTAATTTAAGAAGGTTTTTTTGCCCTTTTAGCGGATAATCGTTAGCAATGGTTGCTGCGTCAATACCGCCTACTTTGACAACATGCTCAATCTGATTGATGTAATCCGTAGGAGTTGGTGTTTTATTGTTGGTTAGCCAGAAGCTCATCATAAATATACCAAATGTACCGCCTGTATCTGCAATGGCTTTTATCACTTCATCAGGAGAGCACCGAGCGTTATTTACAATCGCTCTACAGGCTCCATGGCTTTGGATGATGGGGGACTTCGATAGCCGTGCGGCATCAAGTGCAGACTGAGGGCTAGAGTGACTTACATCAATTAATACATTTTTATGATTTAGCTGGTGGATAAGTTTAATACCATTCGGCGTGAGTGGTTTATTAAGACTGTGGTTATTTGCATTATCTAAAGCACCGCCAGAGAATTCGTTGCCGTAGTGATGGGTGAGTTGCAATACCCTCAATCCGTGATCGTACAAGTTATTGAGCTGCTGCCATGATTGAGTGAGCGTTTTTGCTTCGACACAGTCGGCACCTTGAATTTGAAAAAATACTGCTGTCTTATGGTCGATAAAAGCTCTCTGAATGTCTTTGCCATGTAGCCCAGCAATGAGTTTATTTGAATGGCTTAATACTCTTTTTTGAGCTGCAACAATACTCTTAATGCACGCTTTATAAGTTCGCTTGTAGTTTGTGGTTCCATCTGGTTGTTTTATCGCTTCAATGTCAGATATATCACAAATATAAGCATCAATTTCCGACTTTTTTAAGTCATTTAAATCATCAGGTAAGAAGCAGAGTCCATCCATATAAAGTGGCTTTCCTGAGATGACAGGTTGAGCAAACGTTCTAAAAGCGGGTAGAGCAGCAACTGCAGCAGTCGATTTGATAAAGTTTCTTCTACTTAAACGATAAGAATTCATGAGTTTGAACCTAGATGGATTAAGGGTAATAACAGTAACGTTTTTTATCGATAAAATGAATAAAAGAGCACTAATTTTTAAGTGGTGTCGCTTTGTGACTTTTGACAGGTATCTCTATTTCACGGGCGGCTTGCACTTCCTGTTGGCCAATTAAACCACCTCCGATTTGGATGATATGATCGCTATTGTCAATCATGGCTTGCGAAGTTGGAAATAAGGTATTGGTTTTAGGGTCTATCCCACCCCAGCTGGAGTCTTTTATGTAGAACACATAATCGACACATTTAGATAGATTCACACCTTCAGCTGATTCAGCTTGTGAGGATACTATACCCATCGTTTTAAACCCTTTATCTTTTGCAAGGCTGTACAAAGCACCAATTCCGTCGGCTGTTGCGCCTATATTGATAATCGTGTCCGAAGGTGAGAAGTTTTTAAGTTCTCTTCTGCCAATTTTGAATAGACGAAATTCATCTTTGTAACCTTTACCAGAAAAACCGATAAAAGTGACGACGTTGGGTTTGGATGAAAACTGAGTATTATCATTTAAGAACTGTGAAACGGTTTGTGAAGAAGCGTCTTTAAATAATTGCGTATTGGATGAGCATTCTGCGGCTATGCTAAGCTGACATCCCATCAAAAAAGAAAAGAGAAAAATAGAAGTAAGTTTGATAAGTTTCATCATGATATTCCGATACTAATATTTCAGATTTAAAAATGTTGGTGTCTTACTGTTCGTGCGGTAATCAATAATCGAACCAGTTTCAACCGTCATATTTTAAGTTCAATTGTATGCTTCAATCGTTTTGAGCATTTCTTTTGGAAGAGGCGTCGGCTTACCCGATTTAAAATCGATAAATACAATAATAGATTTCCCTACAGTACAGGTTCTATTTTGAGCTTCACTATGTGCGGTATAATTCATTGTAAATCGGTCACTTTCAATTTCTGATAAGGTTATTTCAATGGTTAATTTGTCAGGAAACGTTACAGGTCGAATGTATTTGGCATAACAATCCTTTAAAACGGGTCCCATTACTTTATCTTCCCAGAGTTTCCAAATGCCTAATTCCTCAAAAAATTTAATTCTTGCTGTTTCGAAGTGCCTAAAGTAAACGGCATTATTTAGATGATTAAGGGCGTCCATTTCACCCCAAGCGATTTCTATATCGGTTGCGAACGTTTTATTCATATTTCACCTCTCGTTTAGTGCTCACTCAACTTAAACTTTGCTATATAACCATACAATATTAGTTTGATATCTCATTAATCTAATTTATTCACTAACTTTCTCTAAGTATTTCTTAAGTTTTGTCGATATAATTGTTTAACCTAAATTAACCAGTTTAGGGCACTTTTATTCGCAGTAAATACGCTGGCAATAAGGTTCAAATCACTGTCAGTAAAATTTTAGTGAACAGATAGATGCTTTAAATAGCTTGGCGTTATGCCGAGCGGTTTAGGTTAGAGCTCATGCAGTCATAAAATAAATATAATAGGAGCAAGGAACCAATGACGAGAGTCCTTGATAGCGTTGACCAACGCACTAAATTAGTAGGGAAAAACCGTTTAGAGCTACTACTCTTCAAAATTAATGCAACTCAGTTATTTGCGATCAATGTGTTCAAAGTTAAAGAAGTCGTTAAGCTTCCTCATTTGAATGTTATGCCAGGCAGTCATCCACATATCTCAGGCGTTGCAAATATTCGTGGTGTTTCTATTCCTGTTATTGACCTCAGAAAAGCGATTGGATTTTCTCATTTTCCAGCAGATGAACACGCTAATCTCATCATCACTGAATATAATCGCAGTGTCCAAGGCTTCTTGGTAGGTAAAGTTGAACACATTATCAATATGACTTGGAGTGATGTGCTTCCACCACCTAAAACCGTCGGGAAAAATACTTATCTCACTGCAATTACTCGAATTGAGCATGAGGGTGTAAATAAGCTTGTTTCTATCATTGATGTTGAAAAAGTATTAGCCGAGATAATTGCATATGACGTGCGCTTATCTGATGGTGTACTTGACGAAACCTTGTTAGCTGAAATGATAGGTAAAAAAATGCTGGTGGTTGATGATTCGATAACGGCCAGAAAACAAGTTGTAGATACATTGAGCCCTCTCGGGATCGAAGTAATAGAAGCTACAGATGGTTTACAAGCGTTGAATCATTTAAAAAGTATAGCCAGACAAGGTATCTCCGTCGCAGACGAATTCTTGCTGATGATAACGGATGCTGAAATGCCTGAAATGGACGGGTATAAGTTAGCCCATGAAGTCCGATCTGACTGTGATATGTCTGATCTTCATATTGTGCTGAATACGTCATTAAGTGGCAACTTTAACCATGCAATGGCTGAAAAAGTAGGGATGGATAAGTTTATTTCTAAATTCCAACCGGATGTACTGGTTGAAACGGTACAAGAAAGGTTGAGAGACGTGCTGAGCCGCTAACTCTTATGAAAAAGGGAAACACATGCGTTTCCCTTAATTTTAGGCTTAAGCAGGAAGATTATTCTTCTGTTTCAACTTCAGCTAACTTTTTTGCAAGTTCGATTGGGTCAATCTCTTCACAGTCAGACTCGAGAATCCAATTAATGCCAACCATTACTCCGTCGTCATTCAAATCATCAACCCAAAATTCCATAAACTCTTTGAGAGTGATCACCTGTGGCTGGTAATCTTCCCACTCTTCAACGCAGTGTTTTTTTGCTTCTTCTTCAGAAGACCAAACAGGTAAAGCGTCAGTTTCTTCAAATTGAGCAGAATCACAAACTACCCAATCTTCACCGCTTTTATCAGCTAATCCCCAGAATTGCTGAGTTTCTGCAACTTGTGCCACAAAAGTGGTCAGCGTTGGTGTGATTTCTGTCATAATGTACTCTCTTTATTAATTTCTGGTGCATAGTATACAAGCTATATACAGTGTGACTAGTTTTTAGAAATGGTTTCAGTGCATTATTTTCCCAAGGAGTGAATTGTTAATGAAGCAATTTGGATGGTTAGGGCTTGTTCTTTCCGGCGTTAGTTTTTTTTCACAGGCCGCTAACAGTGATTTTCAAACCTGTCTTACACGATTAAAGTCCACAGCATTATCTAATGGTATAACCCAAGCGACAATAACGGATACGTTAGACAGGGTTAAGCCGAGAAAACAGGTGATTAAAGCCGATAAAAATCAACCAGAATTTACGAGCACATTTCAACATTATTTCGATAAAAGAGTAACAGCTTGGCGAGTATCAAAAGGCCGTAAAATGATGAAAGAGCATCATGATTTATTGGTAAAGCTTACCAATAAGTATGGTGTACCAGGTCAATACATTGTCGCCTTTTGGGGATTAGAAACGAACTATGGCGGTTACAAAGGTAACCTGCCTGTTATTGATTCATTAACCACGTTAGCGTGTAAGCCTCGTCGAGCGAAATTTTTCACTCAAGAATTAATGACGGCACTCAAACTGAAACAGAAGAATGGTTTTAGTTATGATCAAATGCGAGGTTCATGGGCGGGTGCAATGGGGCATACTCAGTTTATGCCAAGTACATTTGCTCGATATGCTGTGGATGCTGATGCTGACGGTAAAGCGGATTTATGGAACAGTGAAGTGGATGCCTTAACTTCGGCGGCTAATTTTTTAATGCATTTAGGCTGGAAAAGAGAGCAGCGTTGGGGAAGGGAAGTTCAATTACCTACCAAGTTTGATTACACGCCTATCGGTTCAAAACAAAAAAAGTCACTTTCTGAATGGCGATCTCTAGGTGTGCAAAAAGCCGACGGTAAGCCACTATCGGTAGTGAGTGGAATGGATGCTGTACTATATTTACCTTCTGGTCACAAAGGCCCTGCGTTTTTAGGGTATGACAACTTTAATGTGATAATGAAATGGAACAGAAGTGAGTTTTATGCCATTTCTGTTGGTCATCTTGCAGATCGAATTGCAGGAGCTGGAAGGCTCATTAGCCACCCTCCAAAAATTCCTAAATTTAAAAGGAAAAACATTAAAGCAATGCAGCAAAAGTTGCTTGATTTAGGCTATAAAGTCGGTAAGCCTGATGGTATTATCGGGCGAAATACGGTCAAAGCATTACAACAATATCAAAAGAAACAAGGCATTCTTGCTGACGGGTTTCCTAGTAAAATAACATTCATAAAAATGGGAATTAAGGACTGATTATGGCACAGCTGACTCTAGATGAGTTAAGTTTCGAGCAAAAACAACGATTAGCATTTATTGATTTCAGCTTGCAGTATTTTGGGCAGATATCAGTACAAGATTTGATTAAAAAGTTTGCGGCTGGCTTAGCGGCATCTAATCAAGATTTTCACATTTATCGTTGTTTAGCATCTGAAAACGTTCAACACAATCAAGAAGCTCAGCTGTATCACAGATTACCCAGTTTTAAACCGGTATTTCCACATGATGTGGAGTCGGTTTTACATGGTTTAGCCAATGGGTTTGGTGATGGCCTTTCCCAGCCAGTTGACCCAAGCCAGATATGCTTTGATGCGATCAAGCTCATTCATCCCGATACGAATGTAATTGCAACTATCATGCGCGCCATTCAGCATAAACATGCCGTGAAAATTCACTATGTTTCAACGTCGTCTGGTGAGTCAGAAAGAGAGTTTGTGCCGCATGCTTTGATTAATAATGGGCAACGTTGGCAAATGCGTGGGTTTGATAGAGTGAACAATCGATTTGCAGATTTTGTCGTCACTCGTATAAAACAGATTAATGGCTCTGATTCAGATGTTTATATTCAAGAAATGGCTGAGTCTGATAAGCATTGGCAACAAGTCGTAGAGCTTTGCTTAATGCCGCACCCTGCTTTAAAACACCCAGAAGCCATTGAGTTAGATTTTCAAATGCAACAGGGTGAATTAGTGATTCAATGTCGTGCGGCACTGGCGAGTTATCTACTGAGACAGTGGAGTGTTGATTGTTCCCACAATCATCAATTCACTAACGGTGTGTGCCAGCTCGCTTTAAAAAATCGTGACGTGTTAGAGCAACTTGAAAATACAACAATTGTTCCTGGTGCTCACTCCTAAACATGTTGTGATAAACTCCGCCACGAAATTTATAAAAGAGTTTAAAAATGACAATTATTAAAGACAAAGTTGTTCAGTTTAATTACACCTTGAAAGATGAAAAAGGCGAAGTTTTAGAGTCTAATATTAATCAAGATCCCATCGCTTATCTTCATGGTCACAGTAATATGATGATTGGAGTTGAAAAAGCGATGGAAGGTAAAAGTGCTGGCGATTCATTTTCTGCAACCTTGCCTGCCGCAGAAACTTATGGTGAGAAGGTTGAAGGCGCTGAACAGCGCGTACCTGTTAAACATCTAGTGGGGGCAACAAAAGTTTGGAAACCCGGCATGACAGCCACAGTAAATACTGATCAAGGCCAACGTCTAGTCACCATTCTTAAAGTCGGTAAGTTTATGGCGACGATTGATACTAACCATCCTTTAGCGGGTCGTGAATTAACTTTTGAAATTGAAATCAAAGATGTACGCGACGCAACGCATGAAGAAGTGGCTCATGGACATGCTCATGGCGTGGGTGGTCATCATCATTAATTGAGATTATGGGGCTATTGAACAATTTTATAAGTGCGTTTTAAGAGTTGTTATGTGGCCTCTTTTTAGGTGGAGTGATATTGGATGATTACTCTCCACAAGGCTTAAGTTTTGTTTACTTCCTCTGCACTTTTTCAATTCTCTGTTTAAATATCTTCATTATTGCGGATCATTTAAGGTTTGTTCCTCTCAAGCTTTCTTCGATCTTCTTCACTACATATTAATTCTACTGCCTGAGCATTGAATATTAGCAGTGAGTACGCCAATGCCGTTTGGTTGAGATTATCTTTTACTTCTAGATCAACTTTACTGCGCAATAAGCTTGAAAGGCATTCGGCGTCCTTTTGTTCGATTACTTGATGAATGGCTGGTAATCCCGATGTGTCCAAAAGCGCTTGGTCGGCTTTGTGAGCCAATAAAAAGTCAACCATTTGTCTACGTTTGTGTTTAACCGCAATCATAAAAGCGGTTTGTTTTTTTTCACCAAATTGTTCATTAATATCTGTACCGGTACGAATAAGCAGTTCAGCGATTTGAGTGTCTTGGTTATGTTTGACTGCAACACTGAGAAGTGAATTCTGTAATGTTGGTGTTGGATTTGAAATTTTGAAGCCAGGTGAGGCAAGCATCGTTAAAACAGCAGCTTTATTTCCTAGTTTAATTGCATAGCGCAAAGGTGAATGAGACTTATCATCACAAACGAGGTTAACATAGGCTCCCAATGAAACTAACTCTGAAAGGACGTCAAGTTGGTTATTTTCTATTGCTATGTGAAGTGCATTTTTACCGCCTTCATTTTTACTCCTTAAACTTGCCCCGGCATTAACTAATAATCTTACAATGTTACGATCACCATTCTTAGCGGCATAAGCCAGAAGATTTGAGCTACTTCCCTCTAATGGTTTATCTAGATCAACAGCATTTCCTCTAAGTAATGCTTCCACAACTTCATGAGAATGGTTTTTAACGGCTAATTGAAGAGGAGTTAGTCCGTGAATTAAAAAACGGTTCACTGAAGTATATTTAGAACATACCATTGTAACTAACGATGGTTCGCCAGATTCAACTGCAAGGTGCAGTGGTGATGTGCCATACTTTGTGTCAACTGCGTAGTTGTTCGCTCCATTTTTAACCAGAGTGTGGACTAGAGCATATGCTTTTTCTTTGATAGCGAGGTGGAGTAAAGTTGTTTCTCCGTTGAATATCAGTGCTCTTATATCGATTTTGTATTTTTCCGAGGTACTTGCTATCGATGCTTCAATAAGAACGTTTGCTGTATCGTAAAGTTTACTTTTCAAAGCAAGTTGTAAGGGCGTTTCACCCTTTCTATTTTTCCAATTATGAAAGCTACAGGGGCGGCGAAGCATCAATTTAACGAGCTCAGAGCTACCAGATTCTACAGCAAGATGTAATGGAGTTATGCTGTCTTGATCACACATAAAAGAGTAGGCGTTTGCTTTGATCAATGTAGGCACAGCAGCTAAATTATTCGTCCTGAAGGCTATGTGTAGTAATGTCTCTTTGGTTGGTGCCGGTGCTGAGTTAATATCGATTTTACTCGTTAAAAGCTTATCGAGTAAGAAGTCAAAATGATTGCTAATTACAAACGCTATGTCATCGAACGTTACTTCATTAACTAGAATATCAGATTGGAAGCCTGCTTCATGTAATGCACAAAGCATATTAGAGTTTCGGTTTATCAGCGCAAAATGCAAGAAACTGTACTTATCGTCGACTTTTTTTGATATTAACTCGTGAATAGAAAAAGCCTTCAAAAGACATGAAAAGAGATTATCTTGACCACTCTTCATGCTTGAGACAAGTAACTCTAACCTTTGTGATGTGGGCAACTCAGCAATATTATCAGCAACAAAAGAATAGTTCTTCATATCAAAATTGATTACTGTTGTTAAAAGATCGTCACTGATATCTGAAACGAGAAGTTCATATATTTCTTTGGATGAAAAAGTCGCTAATACAGTACAAAGTAACTCTTCATTTTTATTATCGAAACTGTGTTTAAGGAGTATGCACCTTTCTTTGATACTGAGTGCGGCAATGCTTTCTGGATCAATAGACGTTGGTTTCGATTCCTTTAGTAAAGGATCAGCTGCAACATAATTTAACCAATCAATGCCAGAGTTTTTTGTGACGATAGCATCAGGTGCTTTTGAAGATGGTCTTTTTATATGTATTTGTTGATGAGGCTGGCTTACAACTGAAGCTTTTTCATCGCTCTTCATTTTAGATTCTTCAAGCTCAGAGGTAGATGAGCATAGAGTTTTACTCTGTTGTCTCTGTTGTCTCTGTTCTTGCCTTTCAACTTCTTGAGGCTGTTCAGTCAGTGTACTTTTGATAAAGCAATGCAACTGAGGTAGAGGCTCTTTTAGAAGGCTACAAGTAAAGGACTCTAATTCTATTTCGTGTGAATTTCCGTCGCTTTCAGAAGCAAGGAAATCAACCGCCTCTTGTTGAGGGGAAGTTGTATGAAATTTAGTTTGAGTTTCAGGTTGGTCGCTGGTAATTGTTAATGCAGAACTATCTTCTAAACTGGGCTTATCAGTTTTGTTTTGAATTGAACGATAATCTTTCAGTTCAATATTATGTGAAGTGCATTTTAGAGCCATATTTATAAATGCTATGACATATTTTATTTGACAATACCATTCCAAACTTATTGTTTCAGTGAAATATTCTTAACTCTGCGAACATCAAAATTTTATTTACCCGACTGTTGTTAACCCCTTTCAAAACTTAAAAATACAGAGCGACGGCTTTATCTATTTTTACTTTTTCACGGAGTGTTGATTTTTTGTGATAAAATACGCGGCTTTTAGGGAGTTGTAAAAGGGACATATAATGAATACAACAAAAAAATTCTCAGCCTCAATCATTCTTAAGGCGCTACCAGTTTTAATTATTATTATCGCTATTTTCCAATCGTTCTATACCGTTAGTGAAGGTCACGTTGGTGTAGTTAAGCGTTTTGGTGAAGCTAAACATCAAGAAAATCCTGGACTTCATTTTAAAATTCCATTTATTGAAACTGTGGAATTTATTGAAGTTCGAACTCGTAAAAATGCGGAAAGAATGGCATCCAGTACTAAAGAGCAGATGCCAGTGACGATTGAAGTTTCAGTTAACTGGACCGTCAATAAGGATGCGGCGCTTGACCTATTTAAGAAATATGGTGGATTAAGTCAATTCGAACAAAGAATTCTTGATCCTAGGTTCAGAAGTGCAGCAAAGGATACCATTCCTCAGTTTGAAGCTGAGCAATTGATCCAAGATAGAGCAAGTGCTATTCAGGGCATCGAAAGAAGGCTTACTGAAGAGATGGCTGGCTTCCCGGTTGTTGTTGATAATATCCAGATTGAAAACATTGTATTACCAAAAAAATACATCAATTCTATCGAAATCAAGCAAACTGAAAAGAACCTCGCTGCTGCAGAGGAACATAAACTTGAGCGTCAACGTTTAGAGGCGCTTCGAGCAGTAAACACTGCAGATGCAAAAGCGAAAGGCATTTTAAAGGTCGCAGAGGCTGAAGCTCAATCTATCTTGCTAAAAGGTAGAGCAGAAGCAAAAGCAATTGAAGCCAAAGCCAAAGCACTCAAAAATAACCCTTTGATTGTTAAGCTTACTGAAGCTCAAGCTTGGGATGGGAGTTTGCCTTCAACAATGTTAGGAAACGGCGCAATGCCAATCATGGATATGCGCAGTTTAGAAACTAAAAAATAGTATCAATAAACCAATTAAGAAGTAGGGCAGTTCAATGGCATTAACTCCAGAACAAGCAATTATTGTTGAACCAAATGTAAAAGCGGAAGCGTGCGTTATTTGGCTTCATGGTTTAGGAGATTCAGGTGCAGGGTTTGCGCCCGTAGTACCTATGTTAGGTTTACCTCAAGATCATAATGTTCGATTTGTTTTTCCGCATGCTCCTGAGCAACCCGTAACCATCAACGGTGGTGCGGTAATGAGATCTTGGTATGACATAAAAAGTATGAACCTACTTGATCGTGCTGATATGTCTGGAGTTCAAGAGTCTGAAGCTAAAGTAAAATTGATTCTTCAAGACCAAATTGAAAGTGGTATTCCTGCTCACCGAATCGTTCTTGCTGGTTTTAGTCAAGGTGGTGTTTTGAGCTTGTATACAGGCTTACGTTATCCTGAAAAATTGGCTGGTATTATGGCGCTTTCTTGCTATTTACCTCAAGGTGACACATTACCTGATGGGTTAAACGACGCAAACCAACATACAGCAGTGTTACAACACCATGGGGAGCAAGATCCAGTTGTTCCGATTTCAGCAGGTAAGATGGCAAATCAAGCATTACTTAATGCAGGGTATGACGCTCAATGGAAAAACTTTCCAATGCCGCACTCGGTTTTGCCTCAGCAATTGACTGAAATTGGTCAATGGTTAAGCAAACAGCTTCTGTAGAAATTTTTAAATAGATACTTTAGGTTTAACCTTTGTTCTTCAAATGAAACAATGTTGTTAAATTAACAGTTTAGATAATTTTATCTTGTATCAAGCGCTTAGGTGAGCAATCGTCTAAGCGCTTTTGTTTGTTTTAATAAAGACAATGAGTTATTGACGTTAATGTTTTTTTAAGTGGACAAAATCAATAAATAAAACTTAAAAAATAATAACTTAGGTCACATTTATTACTTCTTTTAATAACAAAGTGTTTTCAACTTCTGATATCATGCGCCGCAATGAATAGCGACCTACATAAACAATAAATCCTTATAAAAGGAATCAAGGTCGCTGAAATTTCATGTAATAAATGCTGAGTGAGCTCGGCAACATAAAATCAAGGGGTTGATTATAATGAGTAATAAACTAGTAAAGGGCTTAGTAGCCACTGCTGTTCTTGCAGCATTAACTGGGTGTGGTAGCGACAACAAAAAAGATACTGTTGATCCTACTCCAACACCAGTAACTTGTGCTGAAGCTGGCGACGCTTGCGTTAAGTTCACTGTACTCCACACTAACGATAACCATGGTCGTTTCTGGGAAAACAAGAACGGCGAATATGGAATGGCTGCACGTAAGACGTTGATTGATAATTTACGTGCTGAAATCGAATCTGAAGGTGGCACTACACTTCTTTTATCTGGCGGTGACGTAAACACAGGTGTACCTGAGTCTGATTTACAAGATGCTCGTCCTGATTTCATCGGTATGAACTTGATGGAATACGACGCAATGGCTGTTGGTAACCATGAGTTCGATAACCACTTAGATGTAGTTGAAATGCAACGTAAGCTAGCAAACTTCCCTATGCTTGCTGCAAACATTTATGAAACTGAAACTGATGACGACGGTAAAGAGACACTTGTACGTTATTTCGATGCTTACAAAGTATTTGAATTAAATGGCTTACGTGTTGCTGTTGTTGGTTTAACAACTAAAGATACAGTTAAAATTGGTAACCCAGAATTTATTAGTGAGCTAACATTCACTGATCCAGCTGAAGAAATGAAGAAAGTTATCGCTGAAATCAAAGCGGGTGACAAAGCTGATCTTATCTTCGCTACAACTCATATGGGTCACTTTAAAGATGGCCAACATGGTTCAAATGCTCCAGGTGATGTTAAGTTAGCACTTGCTCAAGAAGCTGGTGACTTGTCTGCTATCATTGGTGGTCACTCGCAAAACCCTGTTTGTATGGAAAACTATGACGGTTACAAGCCAGGTGAAGCTTGTACTCCTGATCAACAAAATGGCACTTTCATCATGCAAGCGCATGAATGGGGTAAGTACGTTGGTCGTGCGGATTTCGAATATTTCAATGATGAATTGCACCTATCAAGCTATGAATTAGTGCCAGTTAACTTAAAAGTTAAAAACGAAGCTGGTGAGCGTGTATTAGTGGGTGATGCAATTACTCCTGATGCTACTGTTCGTGAAATTCTTCGCCCTTACCAAGAACAAGGTCAAGCTCAGTTAGATATTGCTATTGCTAAAACAAATGGCAAATTAGAAGGTGAGCGTGCTGTTGTTCGTAAAGGTCAAACAAACTTGGGTCACTTACTTGCTCAAGCTCAACGCGAAGTTTACGCTGGTGAGCCAGCAGATTTCTCTGTAATGAACTCTGGTGGTGTACGTGCTTCAATCGAAGCTGGTGATGTTAGCTACCGTGACGTATTAACCGTTCAGCCTTTTGGTAACAAAGTAATGAAGTTTACCATGAACGGTGCTGATGTAGCTAGCTACATGAATACTGTTGCACGCGTAGACATTGGTGCAAAAGGTTCAGGTGCATACCCACAATTAGTTGGTATCAAAATGACTGTTAACTGTACTGCTGAAGGCAACGGTATTACTATTCACGAAATTAACGGTAAAGATTTTGATGCTGCGGCAATGTATAGCTTCACTGTACCAAGCTTTAATGCTGCTGGTGGTGACGGTTACCCATCATTAATCGGTGACACTGCGTTCGATAGCCTAGTTATGACTCCAGATGCAGGTCATATTGATGAGCAAGCTCTAAAAGCTTACTTTGAACGTGAGTCAGAGAACAACACCGTTACTATCGATGTTTCTGAAAGTTCTAAGCATGCTCCAGTTGCAGCTGATTTAGTATTCGAAAATACTTTAGATTCAACTGGTAAGGCTTGTTTACTTCCTACTGCTGGATAATAACTAATTATTCGAATAAAAAGGTCGCTTTAAGCGTAATGCCGATCAGTTAAGAAAAATTAGTTGATCGGTTGACCGATCTTATAAAGGCTTCAAAATCCGATATCAGTAATTGGTATCGGATTTTTTT
>NZ_PGVH01000024.1 GCF_004168585.1 Shewanella sp. OPT22
GCGATGGACGAAGGTTTACGCTTCGCAATCCGTGAAGGTGGCCGTACAGTTGGTGCTGGTGTTGTAGCTAAAATCGTTGAGTAATATCGACGTTTAGTTAACACATAAAAAGGTCGCTCAGGCGGCCTTTTTTAATGGATAAAATAAAGTAAGGCCATCTTCATTAGAGGAGAGTTGTTAAGTGATTGGTTTTATTGGTTGGGGGTGAAAGGTAAGCAAATGTCTTTTAAATGTTTGTAGCAAATAGACTGAGCTCTGATGAACGGTATTTCACCGTTGTAAGGGTTTATTAGTTTCGGATCGCTAATAACTTGCTCGATAGGGGAGTCAATAGACATAACTAAAGCATTTAGGAGCAGTATTCGCAGATCAGTTTCAATTTTATCCTGATAAAAATTTAACAGTCCTGGTCCAGAAGTTATGACCATAAAATTGCCAACCACGTTTCTATAATTTTTTATTGAAGACCATAGAGGGTGCTCTAGTTCTTCCTTAAGCTTTTTATGCTCTTTTTGACCTCTCTCTTTAGCTGAAAGGTACTCAAAGACCAAATTTTTTTTAGATACTGATTCTGGAATAAGTTGAGCTTTTGTTATTCCGAACATCTTATTGATAGTCATATTTTCTTTATATTTGATTCTTGCTTGTAGTTTATTAAGCGGATTTATTTGTTTTAATGATGTCTCTGCAATGTGTGCGAACTTAAAGACTGTCGCTCCCTCGATGAGTCGTTTTATCCATATTGAGTTCATTGAGATTTCAGCAATACTCAAGGGAGTAATCGCAGGCTTGATTACTCCCCACTCGGTAAAATCAGACTTTATAAGCTCTTGAATTAATGGAGTATATATTGTTTGATAATTAATCATCGGTAGAACAAAAAAAGCGACTTCAGAATTTGTTTTCGAAAACCTTCGATCAAGAGTGACCAATTCAGATAGCAGTACTGCAGCCTTGTCATACTGACCATCATCAATAAGGAATAAAATCTTTATCCCCGTCAGTCTAAATAAACTCATTAGTACTTCAAAATCAGGGGCTGTAGATAGCGAATTTAATTCATCAAAATTTTCTAGTTTTGAGATCTTAATAAAGTCTAGAATGATTGAGTCAATATGCTTAAGCTCAGCTTCAATGACATTTTTGTTTTTCAATAATTGATTAATACACCCTTTTTCGTCCAAGGGGCAAAAATTACTGCTCTCTTGGTAGATTGTGAATTTATCTAGCTGTGGGTACATCATTATTTCGCCAAAGTTTATAGCGTTCTGTCGAAAAGCTTTTACTGAATTACGATATTTTATTAATGAGAGTTCGTATGAGTTTGAACTTGGTTCCCCTAAAGCCATTAAAGAAATGTAAGCATTATTCTCTAAGTTAGGTTGTTTAGCATTTTTAGAAATCAAATGTCTAGCTTCTGGTAATAATTGATCATCAGTTGCAAGGTGTTTCAATAAAGCCAGTAACATGGCTATTGAACTAACTATAATGATGATTTTTTTCATTGCGTTTTTTCATCCAGAGTATTCGCTTTTTCGATTCTCTCTTCACTACTTGGGTGGCTGCTTAAATATTCCAGCCAATGGTTTAATCCGTTAGCACTTTTTTCGAGCTTTTCACCATGAGCCTGCTCCAACAGTTTTATCGCTTCACCGAACGCAGAGGGCGATATGCCCAGTTTTTTCAGTTGCTGGTGGGAATACTCATCGGCCTCACGTTCCATATCTCTTGAGAATGAGGCTTGCAGTAAACTACTGCCCGCTCCGATGATCATTTCTCCTGCACCTTCGATATCTCCCAGCATTAAGGCGAACAGCATGGTAATCGCTGTGCTGCGTGCTAACTGCTTCATACCATGTTGATGTTCTACATGACCAATTTCGTGAAGTAACACGGCTTTTAATGCATTCGGGTGAGGCTTCATGAGTTCGACAATGTCATCGGTCACAATCACGCTGCCATCAGGTAGAGCAAACGCATTGGCTCCGATATCGGTATCTCGAAAGTATAAATGGAGTTTCTGATTCGGAAGCTGCAATTGCACGATCATTTGTTGCCACTGATTGTGTAATTCATCTTGCTGCTCTTGTTTCAGCTTGGATGGTTCAAGCATGGTTTCATCCAGCACCGCTAGCGTTTGCTTACCGGTTTGTTGAGCCACAAAATCGGGCAATAAAGGAACGCTAGCATCAGCAGCGGCAGGCAATACTTTGGTGACCATTATCCATAGGAAGAAAGGAACAAATAGACTCGCACCAATAACAAACGTCCAATGGGTTTCTAACCAAGAAGCTAAGGTTTTTTTGGACGTAAGCTGCGGCCATTTAAAACTGGCATCATCAGGGGTAAATAAACTGCCATCATTAAATTCTAAATCTACCGACAAGCTTGGAATGACGGTACCAACCTCATAGTCAGAAGCAAAATATTGATGGATAAGTTCGCCTGATTCACGCGAAAAGAGGCTGATGCTGTGATCATTTTTTAATACCGCTCGGACGCAGATAAACTGCGCCGAACCCGATAAATGGTAGTCACCAATAATTTCTATCATTATGATGTCGTCTTATGTGAATGATAGATCAGCATCAAATAGACCCGCCGCTTCTTCACCAAAGGCTGCATCTTTGCCATCGACAGTATTGACCAGCTTATCGGCGTCTTCGGTCAATTCAACAGTCAAATGCGAGGCAATAAAGCGATTCTTGCGCACAACGGTAACGGGATAAGCCAAGCCAAAACTCGCAATCAGCATTAGACTATTGGTGATAGACAGAAATATATAGTCGACAACTTTCATATCCGTACTGAAGTTTGCAATACCTTCAATTTCTAATGAATCGGTAATATGTTTTAGGATCATGGCTCGGTAAATGGCAAATGCAACAAAGTAAAGCGCAAACATTACTGCGTAAAGCCCAAAGATAGCCATGATGGCCGCAGTGCCAATCTCTTCTGATTCACCTAAGCCGACCATTTGAAATGCCGCTACACCGCCGACGACCGCAATCGCAATTATCGCTATGATGACAAAAGCTAATGCCGTTAGCGCTGCAACGAAATACTGCCCAACATCGGTTTTAAGGTTAAACTTTTTGCCGCCGTAGGTAATGTTGTCAAAGATGAATTTATCCATACGTTGAAATACCCAAGGCAAAATAAGATACAGGGTAAATACAGACAAAATAGGCAGTAGAATAAAGTTAACCACGACATCTCCGATTTTGCCTTCGAACGAAAATCGAATGTTGCGATATGCTGTCATTCGCATTGAAAACTTTAACCCTTGTACGATTAACCACGGTGTTGCACATAGCAAAAGCAATGTCAGTAACACACTGAATAAAGGGTTAACGGTAGATAAAAACGAAAACAGCAGAAAAACGATGACTGCCAGTATCCGTCCTTTCAAAATCTGTAAAGGCGTTGCTAAGTATTTAAAACTGTGTCCTTCCAATTTGGTATGTCCATGAAGGTATTGATTGGTTCTTACTTTTGCCCATGCGCTGTAAATGCCTAATGTGAGTATCGTCAGTAGAATATTTACAATCCAGATCTTGAAAAACTCGCCAGATTTTCCTGTGAATTCAGCCTTTGCGAGTCGAGTCGATGATGTAGTCGCAGTATTTTCTTGCATAACTTTTCCTTGTTATTTTAAGTCTTATTTTGTTGAAGCGCTTTAATTTGAAGTTCGAATGTTTTAGAAACAGGAACTTGCATTCGATTTGAGAGTGTAATTGAGTACTTTCTGCCATCTTTGCTGATTTCGCTAATGGCGTCTTTAGCTACCCACCATGAACGATGAGTTTGAAATCCTGAGTAGGCTGATAAACGTTCTAAGGCATCTTTAAATCTCATGAGTAATAAATGCTGGCCTTGGTGGGTATGGACTTTTAAGTAATGATCGTCCATTTCAAGACAAAGCAGTTGGCCTTGCTTATCTTCAGGCAACAACATTAAGAAATCGGTCAGCTGTTGGTTTGCAATCGTTTTTTCGACATTCTTTGAAGTCGTTTGCTGTTCGAAATCAATCAATTGTTGTCGCTGCTGAATATAACGATTCTTAGCAATCGATAACAGTGTCAAAGCGGTAGCAATAACTAAGACTTGAGGAAAAGCATAGATGACAACGTCAAAATAATTGAATGAAAGTGACAAGGTGGCAATATTCCAAAGCGGGAGAAGCAAGGCGAATATCAATGAACTGAAGAGCAACATAATGGCTTGTCTAAGCCATGTAGGTTTAATGGCACCTGTTAGGTACTCATCTCCAACATTATGGAGTGGGCTGAATATCCAGTAACCCAATAAGCAGGTGACAGACCAATAAGGTATGGTGATCAACAAGCTATACTGGTGCATGCCAAAAGGGGCAAGATAACCGATAAAGATGCCAATAACGACCATCAGCAAAGAGGTTCTTAATCGTTCTGACTTTAACAAAATAGTTTGAACGTTCATTTCACGATTCGTTAACTGAACACCACCACTCTAAGTCCGTATTTTACGAAGAAATCGGTGCGGTTCACGTAAATTCCATTTTAAAAATAATCACTTGATTCTACCGTTTATTTAGCCTGAGGCAATCTAATGGAGAAGAAAGATGAGATCTATACCTAAGAAAATTACTTTACCTTTAGCGATCAGCAAACTACTGATGACCGTCGCAATAGTGTCGTGTTCAACCGTCAGTTCTGTCAATGCAGGAGACGTCGACTTTACCATAAACGGAATTAAACAAAGTGATGGCGCCATTTATGTGGCGTTATTTAAAGGCGAAGAGAATTACCGCAATAATTTACCTTACCGAGCTCAACAAGTTAATCCATCAACACACGCTGCGGATATTTCATTCAGTCGGTTACCTGAAGGTGAATATGTCATTCGTTATTTTCATGATCAGAATAGCAATCAAAAAATGGATATGAATTTGTTTGGGATGCCGACAGAAGGATTTGGCTACTCTAACAATGCTCAGCCCGATATGGGGCCAGCGAAATATCAACAGATGGCATTCCAAGTATTAAGCAGTGGCACAGTGCACAATCAAAGCCAAGTCATTTATCCATAGGGAGTTGGTGAGATGGAACGTCGTCAATTATTAAAAATGGCCCCAGCAGTTGGAGCAGGACTCATTGCCGCAAAACCAGCGTTTGCGGTGATGGCTGAATTATCGAATATAAGACAACAATCGGTATCTGAGTCATTTGCACAAGCAAAGAGGTTGCATCCAGAGCTGATTGGGTTTGAAAATGTGAACGATGATTTTGAACGCAAGAAACTGAAAGTAGAGGGGAAAATTCCTAAAGATCTACAAGGACACTATTATCGAAACGGACCGGCAAAACTTGAACGCAATGGGATTCGTTATCAGCATTTATTTGAGGGTGACGGTATGTTGCAACATTTTTGTATTGCTGGTGGCAAAGTCACACATCGTGGGCGATTTATTCATACGCCAAAGTTCTCGCAAGAAGAGCAGGCTGGGAGGTTTGTCTATTCAGGCCCCGAGACAAAAATTGCCAATGGGAAAGCGGTGGTATCCAGTAATGCCATTAATACCGCAAACACCAATGTTATTCCGGTAGGGAACGATTTGTGGGCATTATGGGAAGCCGGAAGTGCAACTCTAATAAATGCACAAACCTTAGATTATCTTGAACAGGTAGATTTAGGCAAAGGCACCCGATATGACGCAAAGTTAACTGGTTTACCATTTTCTGCGCACCCCAAAGTTGAAGCGAATGGCGATATCTGGAATTTTGGCTTACACCCATCAGGCAGTGTCGTGCTGTATCATCTCTACCCAGACGGTAAAGTAAAGAATGTTGGGATGATTGATAGCCGCTATAAAGGCGGTATGTTGCACGACTTTTTAATTACTCAAAAGCATATTTTACTGATATTACCGTCTTTAAAACGGAACTTGTTTGCCAAAGGTGATGGTTATTTTTCAGGAATCGAATTTGCACGGCATCAAACAATGAAAGTGCTTGTTATTGATAAGCATGATTTAACCATCACTCGACAGTATGAATTGCCACCTGGGTTCGTATTTCACTTTGGAAATGCGTGGGAAGACAAACAAGGAGAGATACAGTTCGATATGAGTTTGTATGCCAATGTCGATGTTTTATATCAAATGTCGAACTTGATGACGGGGGATTCTGTGCGTGATGCCGCTAGAGCTGAGACCGTATTAGTGACGCTCAAAAAGTCAGGCGAGGTAAGTACCGCAATAATGGATCATGGAACTGAGTTTCCCAGAGTGTTTGCTGATGAAATTGGTCAGAAGAGTGAGCAGCTATTTTATGTGAGTGGAAACTCTGACAGCTTATGGAGCCATTCAGTTAACTCACTGAACTACCAAACTCGTGAAATCAGCCACTACGATTATGGCCGTGATTACTTTGTTGAAGAGCACGTACCGATAAAAACGAAAGCTGGAGGCCATTATCTTATGGGAACCGCCTTACATGTCCCGAGCAAGCGAACATGTTTAACCGTTTTTAATGCTGATAATGTTGCGCATGGGCCGGTGGTTAAAGCGTGGTTGTCGTATCATCTGCCGATTGGATTCCATGGCAGTTTTATCAGTGGTTGACTAAATTGTTAAGCGCACATCGCCAGGTACTTAGTTTAGTGCATTGAGGAACAAAACTGCAGGAAGCATGATCGAAATAAAAAAACTGGTGGAAACGCTCAATATGCTCCCGCGATTACGGGAGCATATTTGTTAGAAAGAGTTAGAAAATCTTCCCGCTTTGATTAACCTTAGATGGATCAATTCTCGTTGGTGTCGCCTTACCTGAAACCAACGGTGAGCTAGCGTCTGCGATGGTTTCGATGACTTTTTGCATCGATCTCAAATCCAATGTCTTCAATTCATCAGAGACGTTATGATAATGAGGATCTTTATCTATCTGTGTACTACTGAAGCTGTGGGCTGGTACACCCAAACGCGCTAAAGTCGCATTATCCGAGCGATAAAATAAACGCTGTTTTGGATACGGATCAGCATAGATTTCTTTGTGTTCATGTTTCAATGCGTTGTTCATGATTGTGGCCAGATCAGAACGCTCAAAACCAGTCATCCAAACTTTACCTTTACCAAATTTAGACGGCTTGCCAATCATTTCCATATTGATCATGGCTACAATGGTGTCGGCGTCCAGACTTTTCGAGAAGAACTGAGAGCCGAAGCCACCTAACTCTTCGGCGGCGAAAGCGACAAACACTAATCGGCGCTGATTATTGGCTTGAGTTTTAAAATATTGTGCCAGGTTAATCACACCTGTTACACCGCTGGCATCATCGTCTGCACCATTAAAGATAATGTCTTTTTCACCTTTCTTTGGATGCTTTTTGACACCAAGGTGATCATAATGAGCGGAGTAAATAACAGATTCATCATCTTTGGCTTTACCCGGAAGGACGCCAACAATGTTGGTTAACTTTTTAGTTTCAATCTTTGTTTTTACTGAAACCGTGAAATGTTCAGGCTGTTTAACAGGAGTCAAAACTAAAACTAATGAACCACCATCAGTGTCATCAAGTTTGGTTTTAGGGTGAGCGAAATAGGCTTGATAACGTTTAAACAGCTTTTTATGTGAAGGGTCAACCAGTACTAAGTGGTTGCCTCCTTGTTGATTCAGCTTTGAAAGTGAACTGCGTAAATCGCTCTTTGCGTCGATATTACTGACATGAGTGAAGTCAGACTTTTGCCATTGAAGCTCAGGGCTGTTCGATATCACAGCAATGTCTTCCATTGGCACAGCTTTATTATTTAAAGTAATTGAACTGCTCGTAACTTGACGAACGTACACATCAAACGTTTGCTTAAACGAATCTTTCAGTGGGGTAAGTCCAATTTCTTTAAAGCGTTTCGCAATATAGTTTGCTGCTTTTTCAGCACCAGGGGTGAAACTGGCTCGGCCTTGCATATCATCACTGGCAAGGGTAGAAACGTCAGATTTAACGCTCGCTAATGGGATATCAGCAGCGAAAGACGCAAACGAAGTCGTCAAACTTGCAATAGCAAAAATACAAGCCGTAAACGTTGGCTTATTCATAAAGTAGAGTCCAATAGTTGGTTATTATTTCAGAGCTAAATCAACATAGAATGGCATATTTAGCTAGAATTAAAAGAGATTTTGTCCAGGAGGCATGTCGCCTTCTATTGAACGCCATTTCAACAACACATACATCTCATTTAAATCGACTTTGCCGAAGCTGCAATTTAGCAATAATTTTGACATTAACGTAAAGATACCGATATTTCATCATTAACATACCTAGGTCGAGCACGAAATGAATTGCTATAAAACTGTAATTGTATGTTGATTTAACTGTACATATTGCGTGCTTTTTATCATAGACTCAATAACGGTTTTGTAATGTTATATGACATTGAGATTTGCTGTATCGATTGATAAGTCATAAGTTCAGTGAGCTATGTCATTTGATCTTCTTGATAACGGCAGCCATAAAGCATACAATCTATGGCCGATTTTTTACCTTGTGTGTTATTTTACATGCAAAAATCCGAATCAGCGGTTTTGGGGTAGTTCGGATAGGAAAACATGTTTCAATAGGCATTTTGATACAACAACGTATTGAAGTGTTAGCGTTAAAGACAAATATACTCGTCGTAAAGAGTAACGGAAACAACCAATGACAGCGAATACTGAAGACCAGGGTAACTCTCTGGATATTGTAAAATGGGGTGTGGCGGTAATTTTAGTTGCTGCAGCCGTAGTAGGTAATCAGTTTTACAGTGAAGAAAGCGTATTAATACGTGCTATCGCTGTGATTGTAGCGTTTGCTATTGCAGGTTTTATTGCATTACAAACTGTAAAAGGAAAGAGAGCACTTGAATTTGCACGTGAAGCGCAAATTGAAGTGCGTAAAGTGATTTGGCCTACTCGCCAAGAGGCACTGAATACGACGTTTATTGTCTTAGCAGCCACCGCAATCCTAGCCGTTATACTATGGTTATTGGATATGGGGTTATTAAAAGTTATCAATTTCATCACTGGCGTATAGGCACTAACAATGACAGAAGCTACTGAAGCTAAAAAGAGATGGTATGTGGTTCAAGCATTCTCAGGCTATGAAGGCCGAGTATGTAAATCTCTTATCGAGCACATCAAAATGCACAACATGGAAGATTACTTCGGTGAAGTACTCGTTCCTACGGAAGAAGTCATTGAGATGCGTGCGGGCCAGCGTCGTAAAAGTGAACGTAAATTTTTCCCAGGCTATGTACTTGTCCAGATGGAAATGAACGATGAAAGCTGGCATTTAGTGAAAAGCATTCCTAGAGTGATGGGTTTCATTGGCGGTACATCTGACCGTCCTGCACCGATCACTGATCGTGAAGCGGATAAAATTCTTGCTCGTCTTCAAGAAACCACTGAGTCTCCAACGCATCGCGTTATGTTTGAGCCAGGTGAAGTGGTACGTGTTACTGACGGTCCATTTGCTGACTTTAACGGTACTGTTGAAGAAGTGGATTACGAAAAGAGTCGCATGAAAGTATCAGTAATGATCTTTGGTCGCTCTACTCCAGTCGAGCTGGATTTCAGTCAAGTTGAGAAGAGCTAAGTTTACATTAAACGATATCGCTCAAATTTAACACAAAATTGATTTGTATGCGGATGTGGATTTTTATATAATCCGCATCCGTTGTTTTAAGGGGAGCTATCAACCTGTTGTTGAGTAGCGTTTGAACCCAAACTGAGGAAAGTCAAAATGGCTAAGAAAATTGATGGCTACATCAAGCTACAAGTAAAATCTGGCTCTGCCAATCCATCGCCACCAGTTGGTCCTGCTCTAGGTCAAAAAGGTGTGAACATCATGGAATTCTGTAAAGCGTTTAACGCACGTACAGAAAAGATGGAAAAAGGCATGCCGGTTCCTGTTGTTATTACAGTATATACAGACCGTTCTTTCACTTTCGAAACTAAGACGCCACCTGCATCTTTCTTACTTAAGAAAGCCGCTAAGATTAAATCTGGCTCAGGTCGTCCACACGAAGAGAAAGTAGGAACTGTTACTCGCGCTCAAGTACAAGAAATTGTAGAAGTGAAAGCGAATGACATGACTGGTGCTGACGAAGAAGCTATGATGCGTTCTATCGAAGGTACTGCACGTTCAATGGGTTTGGTAGTAGAGGGTTAATACAATGGCGAAGCTTACTAAACGCATGCGCGTGATCCGCGAAAAAGTAGAAGTAACTAAAGCATACGATATCAATGAAGCAGTAGCTCTTCTTAAAGAACTAGCAACTGTTAAATTCGTTGAAAGTGTAGATGTTGCTGTAAATCTTGGCATTGATGCGCGTAAATCAGATCAAAACGTTCGTGGTGCTACTGTACTTCCGCACGGTACTGGTCGTGAAGTACGTGTTGCTGTGTTCACTCAAGGTGCTAACGCAGAAGCAGCTAAAGAAGCTGGTGCTGAGCTTGTGGGCATGGACGAACTTGCTGCACAAGTTAAAGCGGGTGAAATGAACTTCGATGTTGTTGTTGCTTCTCCAGATGCAATGCGCGTTGTAGGTCAGTTAGGTCAAATTTTAGGTCCACGTGGTCTAATGCCTAACCCTAAAACTGGTACTGTAACGCCTAACGTTGCAGAAGCAGTTAAGAACGCTAAAGCAGGTCAAGTACGCTACCGTAATGATAAGAACGGTATCATCCACACTACTATCGGTAAAGTGGACTTTGAACCAGCTCAACTGAAAGAAAACCTAGAATCACTTCTAGCTGCAGTTAAGAAGGCTAAGCCTGCTTCTGCAAAAGGCGTGTTCATGAAGAAGGTTAGCATCTCTACCACTATGGGTGCAGGTGTTACAGTTGAACAGGGTTCTTTAGAAATCGCATAAGTGATCTCTATGTATCCGTGAACTGAATCTCAGTTTACGGGTATACAAGTCGCATTGATTGTTTTATAATCTTGCGCCCCGATTTTCATTTTAATCGATGAAGCGGGTTTAGGGTTGAAGCTTGTTACTTTCTCTTTCTTTATTAGAGATGAGAAGTACAAGTTTCCGTCCAAGACCGTAGGTGTTTTTCCGGTAAAACTCATTATGAGTGCAGAAGAACTTAATATTCCCTACGTAGACGGTGTCAGGCCCCAGAAAGAATTCAGTTCTTCTGGACATTCTGCACCGTAAGTTTCTTAGCATCATTTTGGTGTTAAGTATGGTTAATACTGAGGAATTTCCTCAGGTAGAATCCAGGAGCATAAAGCCAATGGCATTAAATCTCGAAGACAAAAAAGCAATTGTTGCTGAAGTCAACGAAGTTGCCAAAGGTGCACTGTCAGCTGTAGTTGCCGATTCACGTGGCGTTACTGTAGGTGACATGACTGGTTTACGCAAAGCCGCTCGCGAAAATGGTGTTTATATCCGTGTTGTTCGTAACACGTTAGCACGTCGCGCAGTTGAAGGTACTGATTATGAGTGCCTAGGCGAAAGCTTTACCGGTCCTACTTTGATTGCATTCTCTAACGAGCACCCAGGTGCTGCAGCGCGTCTTTTAAAAGACTTCGCTAAAGGTCAAGAGAACTTCGAAGTTAAAGGTGCAGCCTTTGAGGGAGATTTCATCCCTGCAACAGATATTGATCGTTTAGCGAAACTACCAACTTACGAAGAAGCACTAGCTCAGTTCATGATGACTCTAAAAGAAGCATCTGCTGGCAAGCTTGTACGTACATTGGCCGCTCTACGCGATCAAAAAGAAGCCGCTTAATTTTAAGCTCGCTACTTATAAAAATTGAATTCAGAACAATAGGAAATATTTCTAATGTCTATCACTAAAGACCAAATCTTAGAAGCACTTGCTGAAATGTCAGTAATGGAAGTTGTTGAACTAGTTGAAGCAATGGAAGAAAAATTCGGCGTATCTGCTGCAGCTGCAGTAGTTTCAGGTGGTGGCGAAGCTGCTGCTGCTGAAGAGAAAACAGAATTCGACGTAATTCTTACTTCTCACGGCGACAACAAAGTTGCTGTAATTAAAGCTCTACGTGGCGCTACAGGTCTTGGCCTGAAAGAAGCTAAAGGTATGGCTGAATCTGCACCAGTTGCAGTTAAAGAAGCAATTTCTAAAGAAGAAGCTGAAGCTCTAGTTAAAGATCTAGAAGCTGCAGGCGCTGCTGTAGAAATCAAGTAAGCTCTTTTATAGACTTACTCACTCAACCCAGTTAGGATTGAGTGGAGGCTGGCGGTTTTTTGACCGTTGGCCTTTTTTGCGCTAAAGCGCAGGCGAAATTTTCACCGTTTATCGCCAGAGTAGTACTGATTAATTAATTCGTTTAATCAGACTAAACACCCCAGCAGAGATTACTGGCTGGTTGTGTTATCAACGGTGATGGGCAAACGTGCTGTCGACAAATGTCTTCAGTGTTGGTCACATCTGCTAGCAGAGGAAACCCATGGTTTACTCCTATTCTGAAAAGAAGCGTATTCGTAAAGATTTCGGTAAACGTCCACAAGTTTTGGATATTCCGTACCTATTGTCTATTCAGTTAGACTCTTTTAAGAAATTCACCGATCAAGATCCAACCGGTGAACGTGGTTTTGAAGCCGCATTCCGCAGCGTTTTTCCCATCAAGAGTTTCTCAGGAACCTCTGAGCTTCAATACGTAAGCTACACTCTGGGTGAACCAGAATTTGATGTGAAAGAATGTCAAATCCGTGGTGTTACTTATTCTGCGCCATTGCGCGTAAAACTGCGCCTTGTTATTTATGACCGTGAAGCGGCTGCAGGCACAGTAAAAGACATCAAAGAACAAGATGTTTACATGGGTGATATCCCATTGATGACAGGCAACGGTACCTTCGTTATTAACGGTACTGAACGTGTTATCGTTTCTCAGTTACATCGTTCTCCAGGTGTTTTCTTCGATCACGACCGTGGTAAAACCCACTCTTCGGGTAAGGTGCTTTATAACGCACGTGTTATTCCTTACCGTGGCTCATGGTTAGATTTCGAATTTGATCCAAAAGATGCTTTATTCGTACGTATTGACCGTCGCCGTAAATTACCTGCGACTATCATGCTACGTGCGCTTGAGTTTTCAACTCAAGAGATCTTAGATATATTCTTTGACCGCATTACGTTTACCGTGAAAAAAGATTCACTGGTAATGGATCTGAATCCAGATCGTTTACGTGGTGAAACTGCAAGCTTTGATGTAAAAGATGCAGAAGGTAATGTATTGGTTGAAGCGGGTAAACGTATTACTGCACGTCATATCCGTCAGCTTGCAAAAACTAACACGACAAACCTTGAAGTACCGGTTGAGTATATTGTTGGCAAACTTTCTGCACAGGATTACATCGATCCAGATACAGGCGAAGTCCTTGTTTCTGCGAACGCTGAAATCAGCTTAGAAGATTTAGCAAACCTATCTCTTGCAGGCATCAAAGAAGTATCAACGTTGTTCATCAATGACTTAGATCATGGTGCATACATCTCTGATACTCTAAAACTTGATCCAACGACAAACCGTTTGGAAGCATTGGTAGAAATCTACCGTATGATGCGCCCAGGCGAGCCACCAACCAAAGATGCAGCTGAAGGTTTATTCCAGAACCTATTCTTCTCTGATGAACGTTATGATCTGTCTAAAGTCGGTCGTATGAAGTTCAACCGTCGTTTGGCGATTGAAGAAGAAGAAGGTACAGGTACGCTGTCTAAAGAAGACATCGTTACGGTAATGAAAAAAATCATTGAAATCCGTAACGGTAACGACGAAGTTGATGACATCGATCATCTAGGTAACCGTCGTATTCGCAGTGTTGGTGAAATGGCAGAAAACCAATTCCGTGTTGGTCTTGTACGTGTTGAACGTGCAGTACGTGAGCGTTTAAGTCTTGGCGACTTAGCTGAGTTGATGCCACAAGACTTGATCAATGCTAAGCCAATTTCTGCTGCGGTTAAAGAATTCTTTGGTTCTTCACAGTTATCTCAGTTCATGGATCAAAACAACCCACTATCAGAAGTAACGCATAAGCGTCGTATTTCTGCATTAGGCCCAGGTGGTTTGACTCGTGAGCGCGCAGGTTTTGAAGTACGTGACGTACATCCGACGCACTATGGTCGTCTATGTCCGATTGAAACACCTGAAGGACCAAACATTGGTCTTATCAACTCGCTAGCATCTTTCGCACGAACTAACTCTTTCGGTTTCTTAGAAACACCTTACCGTAAAGTTGTTGATAGTGTTATCACTGATGATGTGGAATACCTATCGGCGATTGAAGAAGGTCGCTTCGTGATTGCACAGGCAAACGTTGAAGTTGATGATGATGGTCGCATGGTTGAAGAGCAAATTGCTGTTCGTCACCGTGGCGAGTCTACATTCATGCCAGCACATGAAGTGCAGTATATGGATGTATCACCACAACAGATCATTTCTGTTGCGGCATCGTTGATTCCGTTCCTAGAACACGATGATGCTAACCGTGCATTGATGGGTGCGAACATGCAACGTCAAGCGGTACCAACATTAGTCGCTGAAAAGCCACTTGTAGGTACGGGTATCGAACGTACACTTGCGGTTGACTCTGGTGTTGTTGTTGCAGCCAAACGTGGCGGTAAAATTGATTATGTAGATGCTTCTCGCATTGTAGTTAAGGTGAATGAATCTGAACTGCAACCAGGTGAAGCAGGTATTGATATCTACAACCTGACTAAGTACACCCGTTCTAACCAAAACACGTGTATTAACCAACGTCCTTGTTGTTCTGTTGGTGATCCAATTGTTCGTGGTGACGTACTGGCTGATGGTCCATCAACTGACTTAGGTGATTTAGCACTTGGTCAGAATATGCGTATCGCCTTCATGCCTTGGAACGGTTATAACTTCGAGGATTCGATCTTAATTTCTGAGCGCGTTGCGCAAGAAGACCGTTTCTCAACGATTCACATTCAAGAGCTGTCTTGTATTGCTCGTGATACTAAGTTGGGTAGCGAAGAGATCACCGCTGACATTCCAAATGTTGGTGAGTCTGCACTGTCTAAGCTTGATGAATCAGGTATCGTTTACATTGGTGCTGAAGTTAAAGGTGGCGACATCTTAGTGGGTAAAGTTACTCCTAAAGGTGAAACCCAGCTGACACCAGAAGAAAAGCTATTGCGTGCTATCTTCGGTGAAAAAGCATCAGACGTTAAAGACAGTTCGTTGCGTGTACCTAACTCTGTTAAAGGTACCATCATTGACGTTCAAGTCTTCACTCGCGATGGCGTAGAGAAAGACAAGCGTGCTGTAGAAATTGAAGAAATGCACATTGCTCAAGCTCGTAAAGACATGAGCGAAGAGTTTAAGATCCTTGAAGAAGGTATCTTTGAACGTGCACGTAACTTACTTTCTGCACAAGGCGTTAACGTTGCTGGTGTTGCGGGTAAAGATTTGTTCACTCAAGTATTGAGCGATGAAGACAAGCAAACTGAACTTGAGCAATTGGCTGATCAGCATGCTGAAGTTAAAACTGATTTCGAAACACGTTTAGACGTCAAGCGTCGCAAGATCTCTAAAGGTGATGACTTAGCACCAGGCGTACTGAAGATCGTTAAGGTTTACCTAGCGGTTAAACGTACCATTCAGCCAGGTGATAAGATGGCGGGTCGTCACGGTAACAAAGGTGTTATCTCGAAGATCTGTCCTATCGAAGATATGCCTTACGATGAGCACGGTAACCCAGTTGATATCGTACTTAACCCTCTAGGTGTACCATCACGTATGAACATCGGTCAGGTACTGGAAGTTCATATGGGTGCGGCGGCGAAAGGTGTTGGTAATAAGATTGCTGACATGCTTGAGTCACAACGTGCATTAGCGGAAGTACGTGGTTACATCAAACAAGTTTACGAACTTGGTGATGAAATCCAGCAAAAAGTCGACATCGATAGCTTTACTGATGACGAAGTTCTGCGTCTTGCTAAGAACTTAAAAGGTGGTCTACCTATCGCAACGCCAGCATTTGACGGTGCGAAAGAGAAAGAGATCAAGCAAATGCTTGAACTTGCAGACTTACCAGCGTCAGGTCAGGTTGATTTATTCGACGGTCGTACCGGTGACAAGTTTGAGCGTTCTGTAACCGTAGGTTACATGTACATGCTGAAACTGAACCACTTGGTTGACGACAAGATGCATGCTCGTTCGACTGGCTCGTACAGCTTAGTTACTCAGCAGCCGCTGGGTGGTAAAGCACAGTTCGGTGGTCAGCGTTTCGGTGAGATGGAAGTATGGGCACTTGAAGCATATGGTGCTGCATATACTCTACAAGAAATGCTTACTGTGAAGTCGGATGACGTTAACGGTCGTACTCAGATGTATAAGAACATCGTCGACGGTAACCATCAGATGCAGCCTGGTATGCCTGAATCCTTCAACGTATTACTGAAGGAAATCCGTTCGCTTGGTATTAATATCGAGTTAGATCAGGAATAAACACAATTATTGTGTTTGGCTAAATAATGGTGTCTCGCAGTGTGGGGCACCCGGTTTAACTCCTTCAGGAGAGAAACGTGAAAGATTTATTAAAGTTTCTGAAACAACAGAACAAGACCGAAGAGTTTCAAGGCATCAAGATCGGCTTAGCATCGCCAGATTTGATCCGCTCTTGGTCGTTTGGTGAAGTTAAAAAGCCAGAAACCATTAACTACCGTACCTTCAAGCCTGAGCGTGAAGGTCTATTCTGTGCTCGTATCTTTGGTCCAGTTAAAGATTACGAATGTTTGTGTGGTAAATACAAACGTCTTAAGCACCGTGGTGTAATTTGTGAAAAATGTGGCGTTGAAGTAACGCAAACTAAAGTACGTCGTGAGCGTATGGGTCACATTGAATTGGCAAGCCCAGTTGCACATATCTGGTTCCTAAAATCATTACCATCTCGTATTGGTTTGATGCTGGACATGACATTACGTGATATTGAGCGTGTACTGTATTTTGAATCATACGTTGTGACTGAAGGCGGCATGACCAGCCTTGAGCGCGGTCAAATGCTGACTGAAGAAGCGTACCTTGATTCGTTAGAAGAATACGGTGATGAGTTTGAAGCTAAGATGGGTGCAGAAGCAGTTCTGGATCTACTACGCGCTATCGATGTCGAGAAAGAAATCGAAGAAATGCGTGAAGAGTTGCCTTCAATTAACTCTGAAACACGTCGTAAAAAGATCACTAAGCGCCTTAAATTACTTGAAGCGTTTTTCCACTCAGGCAACAAGCCAGAATGGATGATCTTGAAAGTGCTTCCGGTTCTTCCACCTGATCTACGTCCATTAGTACCACTAGACGGTGGTCGTTTTGCGACGTCTGATTTGAACGATTTATATCGTCGCGTGATCAACCGTAACAACCGTTTGAAGCGTCTTCTTGATCTAGCTGCACCAGACATCATCGTACGTAACGAAAAGCGTATGTTGCAAGAGTCTGTTGATGCACTATTAGATAACGGTCGTCGTGGTCGTGCTATCACAGGTTCAAACAAGCGTCCGCTTAAATCTTTGGCTGATATGATCAAAGGTAAGCAAGGTCGTTTCCGTCAAAACCTTCTTGGTAAGCGTGTGGATTACTCTGGTCGTTCGGTTATTACCGTTGGCCCAACTCTACGTTTGCACCAATGTGGTCTGCCTAAGAAAATGGCACTTGAACTATTCAAGCCATTCATCTACGGCAAGCTAGAAGGTCGTGGCCTTGCAACAACCATTAAAGCTGCAAAGAAAATGGTTGAGCGTGAGATCGGTGAAGTTTGGGATGTACTAGACGAAGTAATTCGTGAGCACCCAGTATTACTTAACCGTGCACCAACACTTCACAGACTGGGTATTCAAGCATTTGAACCAGTATTGATTGAAGGTAAAGCGATTCAATTGCACCCACTCGTTTGTGCGGCATATAACGCCGACTTCGATGGTGACCAAATGGCGGTTCACGTTCCATTAACGCTTGAAGCTCAGTTAGAAGCTCGCGCCTTAATGATGTCAACCAACAACATTTTGTCACCTGCAAACGGTGAGCCAGTAATTACTCCGTCACAAGACGTTGTATTGGGTCTGTACTACACCAGCCGTGAAAAAATTAACGGTACCGGTGAAGGCATGGCATTCGCTTCGACTGACGAAGTAGAAAAAGCTTATGCTACAGGCGCTGCTGAATTACACGCTCGCATTAAAGTTCGTCTTACTGAGACTGAATTTGGTGAAGATGGTGAAGCAACAGAAATCACTCGTATCGTTGATACAACGGTAGGTCGTGCATTGCTATCACAATTGTTGCCGAAAGGTTTGTCTTTTGACCTTGTTAACCAAAACATGGGTAAGAAGCAAATCTCTAAATTGCTGAACACGTGTTACCGTCAACTGGGTCTTAAAGATACCGTTATCTTTGCTGACCAATTGATGTATGCAGGTTTCCGTTACGCAACCAAATCTGGTGCTTCAGTTGGTATTGATGACATGGTCATCCCAGATGAGAAGTACACGTTAGTTGCAGAAGCAGAAGCAGAAGTTCGTGAAATTCAAGAGCAGTTCCAATCTGGTCTTGTGACGGCTGGTGAGCGATACAACAAAGTTATCGATATCTGGGCAAGTGCGAACGAAAAGATTTCCAAAGCAATGATGGAAAACTTGTCGACTGAAACTGTCATCAACCGTGATGGCGAAGAAGAGACTCAAGCTTCGTTTAACAGCATCTACATGATGGCCGACTCAGGCGCTCGTGGTAGTGCTGCACAGATTCGTCAGCTAGCTGGTATGCGTGGTCTGATGGCGAAACCAGATGGCTCTATCATCGAAACGCCGATTGTAGCGAACTTCCGTGAAGGTCTGAACGTACTTCAGTACTTCATCTCAACCCATGGTGCACGTAAAGGTTTGGCCGATACCGCACTTAAGACCGCAAACTCGGGTTACCTAACTCGTCGTCTAGTAGACGTTGCGCAAGATCTTGTGGTTATTGAAGATGATTGTGGTACTTACGAAGGTGTAACCATGAAACCACTGATTGAAGGTGGTGATGTGGTTGAGCCATTACGTGAACGCGTATTGGGTCGTGTTGTTGCACAAGATGTATTCTATCCAGGTACTGAGAAAGTACTTGCTCCTCGTAATACCCTGCTTGACGAAGCATGGTGTGACCTATTAGAAGAGCAATCAGTGGATGAAGTTATTGTTCGTTCAGTAATTTCTTGTGAAACAGACTTCGGTGTTTGTGCAAACTGTTACGGTCGTGATTTGGCTCGTGGTCATATCATTAACCACGGTGAGTCAATCGGTGTAGTTGCTGCTCAGTCAATTGGTGAGCCAGGAACACAGCTTACGATGCGTACCTTCCACATTGGTGGTGCAGCGTCGAGAGCTTCTGCTGAGAACAACGTACAAGTTAAGAATGCAGGTACACTGAAACTGCATAATGCTAAGTACGTAACCAGCAGCGAAGGCAAACTGGTTATCGTTTCTCGTTCATCTGAACTTGCTATCATCGATGACATGGGTCGTGAGAAAGAACGTTATAAAGTACCTTACGGTACCGTTCTTGAAGCACAGGACGATGCATCAGTTGAAGCCGGTAACATCATTGCGAACTGGGATCCACATACTCACCCGATTATTTCTGAAGTAGCGGGTAAAGTGAAATTTGTGGACATGATTGAAGGCGTTACTATGACTCGTCAAACTGATGAGTTAACAGGCCTATCTTCAATTGAGATTATTGACCCAGCTGAGCGTACGACCTCAGGTAAAGAACTTCGTCCAATGGTTCGTCTGGTTGATGCTGACGGTAACGACTTGATGATCCCAGGTACCGATGTTGTTGCGCAATACTTCTTACCAGGTAAAGCACTGGTTAACCTAGAAGATAACGCAGACATCAACGTTGGTGATGCATTAGCACGTATTCCACAAGAGTCTTCGAAAACTCGTGATATTACCGGTGGTCTACCTCGAGTTGCTGACTTATTTGAAGCTCGTAAGCCTAAAGAGCCTGCAATTCTTGCGGAAATCTCAGGTACGATTGCATTCGGTAAAGAAACGAAGGGTAAACGTCGTCTACAAATCACGCCAACTGAAGGCGGTGATACGTATGAAGAGATGATCCCTAAGTGGCGTAACTTGAACGTGTTCGAAGGTGAAAAAGTAGAAAAAGGTGAAGTGATCGCTGATGGTCCAGAAGCGGCACACGACATCTTACGTTTACGTGGTATTCACCATGTAGCGAACTACATCACTAACGAAGTACAAGACGTATACCGTTTACAAGGTGTAAAAATTAACGATAAGCACATTGAGGTGATTGTTCGCCAGATGCTGCGTAAGTGTACTATTACATCTGCAGGCGATACGGACTTCTTAGAAGGTGAACAAGCAGAAGTTGCACGCGTTAACATCGCTAACCGTGAGCTAGAAGCGCAAGGCAAAGTACCAGCAACGTTTGAACGTGACCTATTAGGTATCACCAAAGCGTCATTGGCAACTGAGTCATTCATCTCTGCGGCATCGTTCCAAGAAACCACACGTGTTCTTACTGAAGCTGCAGTTGGTGGTAAGTCAGATCCATTACGTGGCTTGAAAGAGAACGTGATCGTTGGTCGTCTGATCCCAGCGGGTACAGGTTATTCGTATCATCAGAAACGTAACGCAGCACAGGTTGAAGAAGAAACTGAAGTAGCACCAATTTCGGCAAGTGAAGCTGAGCAAAACTTAGCAGATCTACTGAACTTAGCGGGTACTCAAGATTAATCTTTAACGCTTAATCTAAAAAGGCGCCAATTAGGCTAATGCCGATCAGTTAAGAAAAATTAGTTGATCGGTTGACCGATCTTATAAAGGCTTCAAAATCCGATATCAGTAATTGGTATCGGATTTTTTTATG
>NZ_PGVH01000025.1 GCF_004168585.1 Shewanella sp. OPT22
TAATGCCGATCAGTTAAGAAAAATTAGTTGATCGGTTGACCGATCTTATAAAGGCTTCAAAATCCGATATCAGTAATTGGTATCGGATTTTTTTATGCGCCTCGAAAATGAACTTGCTACAGCTTTTACCTCTTGTAATACATTTCATTCATTTGAAAAATATGCTGAGCTTTTATCACCAGAACTAATCAAACAAGGCTTTGAACAAGCTGGCGTTGCAACGATTAGAAAACGTAGGTTACCGCTGGAAACAGTGCTGTGGTCTGTTATTGGGATGGCTTTATACCGCCAAAGTTCTGTATGGGACATTGCTACTCAAATGGACATCATGCTCCCGAATAAAAAACCATTAGTTGCTCCGAGTGCCATAGTACAGGCTCGGCAGCGGTTAGGTCCCGATGCAGTCAAAGAAGTTTTTAAGGTAATGGCAAAACAGGGTTACAAAGACAACCAGTTTGAAACTTGGGCAGGGTTAAACTTATTAGCGGTTGATGGCGTTGTATGGAGAGCTGCTGACACTCATGAAAATCACCAAGAATTTGAAACTCAAAGTAACCAGCACAGAGAAAATATTTACCCGCAAATTAGAATGGTTTGCCATATGGAGCTCACTAGCCACCAACTCATCAATAGCGCATTTTCAGGCTATCGAACTAATGAGATGAAATTGGCAGAAGAGTTAATTGAAGACACTCCTGACAACTCTTTAACTATCTTTGATAAAGGTTATTACTCTTTGGGTTTATTACATAACTGGCATCAAGCAGGCAAACAAAGACATTGGATGATACCCGCCCGAAAAGATTTAAATTATGAAGTGTTGAATAAACTCAGTAAAAATGACCACATAATACGTTTAAAGACAACGCTACAATCGCGCAAAAAGTTTGAAAATCTACCTAGCCATGTTGAAGCTAGGCTTATTACTAAAAGTATCAAAGGTAAACAATATCGAGTTTTGACCTCTATGGTCGACCCCATACGCTTTGCGAGTGATGAGATGGTTGAGTTATACCGCTATCGATGGGAAATCGAATTAGGATATCGAGAGATGAAACAAACGCTATTGAACAGTGAGTATGTATTAAGAAGTAAGCGACCAGATATGATTAGGCAAGAGTTATGGGGGCTCATGTTATGCTACAACTTGATAAGGTTAGGAATGACGGCTGCTGCGACCAAGCTCGATGCTATTTGGCCGAATAGACTCAGCTTTGCCAGTTGCTCAATGGCAATCACCCACTTCTTTGCTGTATTACCATTAACCAGTCCAGGAAATATACCTAAAGCTTACGAGGCATTACTCACTCAGATGAGTTGTTTTGTATTGCCAGAACGGCGTGAAGACAGGAAATATCACAGGTGGGTCAAACCTAAGCCAAAGAAGTACCCTTTGAATAGAAAAAATGCCAATCAGCTTAACTGACTGGCATTA
>NZ_PGVH01000026.1 GCF_004168585.1 Shewanella sp. OPT22
CGGGGTGTTTCGAAAAACGAAACACATTGCTCTTTAACAATATATCAAGCAAATCTGTGTGAGCACTCACAAAGATAGATTGTCTAAGTTATCCATCTTCGGATGAGGTAGCCAAAAAATTTATCAATGATGATGTTCATGCAAACTTTCAAAACATTAATTTGTTTTGAACATGCAAATTTAATTAGTCTTTCGAGATTAATTAATTC
>NZ_PGVH01000027.1 GCF_004168585.1 Shewanella sp. OPT22
AAACGAAAACCCTATCCAAGGATGGTTTTAAGAAAAGTAATAAAGTACCCAGTAGTTAAAAGAGAAAATGCCACTCGCTCTTAAACGAGTGGCATTAACGTCATGCAGCCTTTTTATGCATCCGTTTATCCGAAGAATAAACGCCATAGCCATGAGCGATCTAATTCTTTTTGACAAGTTTTATACTGTTTTGCATAACGATAAGAACGACTGCCAACTTTCTTAGCCACTTTCACGAGCCATTTCTTTTTCTTATAGCTACCGCGGCGGTAACCACCCCACCCTTCATGATAATTAAGATATTGCAAACGAGCGTTCCATTTAGATACACCGTTGATTTTATGAGTCTTAGTAATGAACCATCCCATAAAATCCATTGCGTCATCAAAATTACTGCGGCTAGACCAACTGTTACCCGTTTCTTTAACATAGTCATCCCATGTCATGGTCTTTGCTTGGGCATAACCATAAGCAGAGCTCTTACGGCCAATTGGAATAAAACCCAAAAAATAGTCCATTGGTGGTGCTGCATCATGTCGGAAAGAGCTTTCTTGATACATCATCGCAATAGGAACGTGTATTGGCACTCCCCACTTATCTCTTGCATCTTTTGCAGCCTCATACCAGTGGCGATGCTCTTTAAAAATTGAGCAAATATTATCTGGGTTTTTAGGCGGAGGTGTAGCACAACCAGTAAGGGCTGCACATAACACTAAACACAATAAACCTCTTATTGACATAAATAATCCTATTTTTTTACTGGATCTATTAAGCAAGTAAATGACTCTTTCTTCCACACATCAGGTTTCCAAAAACCGGAACTTTTAGCTGGCATGGTTAACTTAGGATTAAACAACGCTGCTAAATGATAACGTTTATTTTCATCCATATTTATTGTTAACGTCTTTGTTCCTCGAAACTTTAATGGAACAATTAAAGATGGTGCGCTAACTAATTCAGCTATGGTGATGGTATGTCGCCCCACAGAAAGCTTATAGAAAGCTTGAGCTAAAACCGGCTTACCATCTATATGGGTGATCATGGCTGGATATAAATTTTTTGATTCTGGTGGGATGAGATAACTGGCCACAGATGAGCAAGACTGCTCAAGTTGAGTACTTGAGCAGCCTGTTAAGATAATCAAAGTAAATAAAACACAAAGTTGCCTTATCTTCATCCTAAATAACTAAAATAGTCCTTTAAAAACTCATCAAAATCTTGATTGCCTCTAAACTCAATTTCACTCTGAGCCTTAAGAGATGATTCTGTTTCAAGCTCATAAGCCGCTTTTACATCATCAGATAATTCATAACCAGAAAAATACACATTGTATTCTTTAGCTAATGCGAATGCCCACTTACTCTGATCAGCATTTTCATCCACAAAGTGATTAAGAATTTGGCCAGATAATGTTTTACTCGGTTGCGTTGCCGCTTCACGCCAAAGATCTAATGAATGTTTATATTCCTTAGAGCCGGAACCATCTAATATTTCAGCGATTGACTCACACTCTTCAAGCATTTCTAATAGCCAAGCTTCAAGAGTAATCTCGTTCCCATTTCGCTTTAAAAGTAGGTCAGACTTTCTGCCCGAAATAATCACGGCATTCAAGTTTTCTTCCAGTTCGGCATCACCATCATCTGAAAGTGAATCAGACGGACTGAGCAGACAATGAAGCAAAAATAAATCAAGAAAGCGAACTTGATCTTCTGTGATACCAACAGCAGAAAACGGGTTAATATCTAACGCTCTAACTTCAATATACTCTACTCCACCACGTGCAAGTGCCTCTGAAGGCTTTTCGTCAAGCAGTGATACTCGTTTTGCTCGAATCGGAGAGTAGAATTCATTTTCAATCTGCAACACACGATCATTAAGTTGCCTATAATCTTCGCCAACCTTAACACCAATATCAGCAAAATTAGCTGATGGCATTCTGATCGCTTTTTTCATACCCTCAAGGTATTCGCTTAATGAGTTATAGCTAATACCTAACGAGCTTTGCTCTTTATTGGTATAACCTAAGTCACTCATTCTCAATGAAGTAGCGTGAGGTAAGTAAAGGGTTCCTTTACCTGTCTTTTTGAAGGGGTATTTATTTTCATTACCCGATAGAAATGAACCACACAGTGCAGGTGATGCTCCAAATAAATAAGGTAGCACCCACATAACCCGGCGATAGTTTCTAATTAACCCGAAATAAGATTCTGAGATAAAATCTTTAAGCGAAGAACTCTTGTCGCTTTGTTCATACAATCTCTGCCATAACTTGTCGCTCACCGAAAAATTAAAATGCAAACCTGAAATGATCTGCATTTGAGCACCATAACGATGGGTTAAGCCTGTCCGATACAGTTTCTTCAATTTGCCTATGTTCGAAGAACCATAATCTGCAACGGGGATATTATTAATATCATCGACAAAACAAGGCATACTCACCGGCCAAAGATACTGGCCGTTGATATTTTGAACGGTATAAGCATGAGTCTTATTAAGTTCGTCAAAAAGTTCTGGAATGCTCTCAAAAACAGGAGTGATGAATTCAAGTAAAGATTCACTGTAATCCGTAGTAATTCGGCTATGTGTTAATGCCGAGCCTAATGCTTTAGGGTGCGGATCTTTAGCTAGATGGCCATTGCTGTCAATTCTTAATGCTTCACGCTCAATACCACGTTTCATGCCTTTTAAGGCTTCACGTCCTTGTTCGTTTGCAAGACTAGCAACTAACTGACTGAATGTCTTCAATATGGACTTCTCTAATTGTTTAAGATGCTTATTAAGACGAGAGATTATACTGTTAGTCTCGTTCTATGCATCAATAAATTGAAAATAATTTAATTTAACATCTCTTTAGCTAAATGTAGTTAAAGTACGTACTTTTAAATTGTAAGTTTTTAATTAGAGTCCAAGATAATATTAGCTCTTCTAGATCTGACAGTCGGCTCATTAAATTATTTATTTGGTTTTTTCGTTATTTCAGCCCCAGCGACCCATAGTGTTAATAAACGATAAAATGGCTGATCATTATAACTGTCGAGTCCTATAACAGTGTCTTCACTAGACAACTGCTCATTGTACGTACCAAATATTCGGTCCCAAAAACTGAACATTGTGCCAAAGTTGGTATCCGTATATGGCAGCTTATGATGATGGTGAATTCTATGTAAATGTGGTGTGATGAAAACATATCCAATTATCTTACTCATTCTATTATTCAGTTGAACATTAGAATGTTGAAAAATGAGCACTCCAGTCTCCAATAAAAGATAGGCCAGCATTATTTGAGGAGGTATTGATAATAGGTAACTAATATAAACTCTCACAACAAGTGCAAATCCACTTTCCAAAAAATGAAACCTAAACGCACTGCTTACATCTAAGAATTTATCAATATGATGAACTCGATGAAAACTCCAAAACAATTTCACTTTATGCATAGTGACATGGGAAGCATATAAAGCAAAATCAAGCGCTAAAATGGCGATGATGGTATGAAGTACTCCGAAGTTGCTTTCCTTACTTCCAAATATATTAGTGGCATAAAAAAGTGCGCCAAATCTAATAGCAGGAAGCAGAATAATATTCACGATTTGCAAACACGCATGTTTAGAAAACCTTTTAAACCTTGAATAAAATGAGAGGAGTGACAGAGGGTGTGTTTTAGCTGGTCTTATATGTTCAAGGATCACAAAAACCACTGCTGCAGAATATGTAAATATTGCGATTGGACTTGTAATTTGATGGACAATAAGATTTTTAAGAAAGACAAGCATAAAAAGTTAAGCAAAGACTGATGACCAGATGAACAAGAATAAGTAAATACTTCCGATAAATATAAACTTTCTGGCTATTATTTGTTCTTTTGAAAGTCTAGGTTAAGAAAATAGCTTTCTTTTCATATGAAAAAGCACCGCATTAAAGATGCAGTGCTTTAATCAAACTCAAGATAATAAATTACAAAGTCATAATTGGATACCCTAGCTTCTTGAGTTTAGGTTCAATTTTTTCTTTATCACCTACAACTAAAATGATCATGTCATCGATATTAAGTAATTTACTGGCTAACTTGTTCAAATCATCCTTAGAAATCGATTCAATGATTTGTGCTTGCTTTTCAGTGAAGTCATCAGCCAATTTGTAACGTTGTATAGTTCTCATGAAACCCGCTTTTTGATAAGGCGTTTCATAATCTAATGCTTGCCCTTGAGTAATTGATTTACGCATGAAGTCGAGCTCTGCATCTGTCATTCCTGACTTTTGATATTTAACTATCTCTTTTATGAACTCTTGAACTGACTCAGCCGTAACATCAGTTCGAACACTTGCTGATGCAGTAAAGCTACCTGCTTCAACACCGCCAGAAAATCCACTTCTAGCACCATAGGTATAACCTTTATCTTCGCGAAGATTGAGATTTATACGACTATTAAATGCACCACCCAGAGGATAGTTCATTAAAGACGCTTTAAAGTAATCACCAGTAGCATCATATTTTAGAGCCCGATCAGATATCATTACAACAGATTGAGCCGCTTTAGGTTTGTCGATAAGATAAATTGTGCCACCTTTTAATTTTGGTGGTGCAGGTAATTTTGGGTAACTCGTCGCCTTCCCTTTCCAATGAGATAATCCGCCAAGGTGCTCAACTAATGATTCATGCTTCAAATTACTCACAGCAATAATTTGAGCATTCGCTGCGGTATAGAACGTTTTGTAGTATCTTTTTACATCGGCTAACGTCAATTTAGAGACGCTCTCAATCGAACCACCTGAACTCACACCCAACGGGGAGTTTTTTCCATAAAGCAACTGACTTAAACCAACACTCGCAAGATAAGTTGGAACAGTTTGCTGATGCTTAAGACCTTGAAGCATCTGCTGTTTAATACGTTGAAAGTCTTCATTTTTAAAGCCTGGCTTAAACAGCTTTTCGTTTAAAAGAGTAAGCGTTTTATCTAAATTCTCAGTCAAACTGGTCACTTGAATAACACTTTGATATCCCGAACTATCAAACTGAATACTAGAACCAAGTAAATCAAGTTTCTGTGCCAATTCTTCGTTTGAATGAAGCTGAGTAGACTCATTCATCATCGCCGCTGTTATTTCAGCTAATCCAGACTTAGCAACCGGTTCAACGCGATGCCCGCCATTAAGATAAACAACAAGCTCTACTGTTGGTGTTTCATCTGTTACGGTCGACATCACATCAATACCGTTGGCTAATTTTCCACGCCAAATATTAGGTACTTTTATAATCGGCGCAGACCCTGACGGCGGTATAACACTTCGATCAAAATTAGAAGTTATCCTTTTATCTTTAAAATGAACCGCTTTTATTTCCGGTAATTTTGGCAACACAGGTTTGAAATTATCAGCGTGAGCGATTAGATTTTCTTTACCTTCGGGCACAACGCTCATCACAACCATTGGCTTATTTTTTATGTACTGATTAAATACACGCATTACATCAGCTTTAGTGACACTAGAGTAACGTTTGAGATCCGCTTCAGTTTGATCTGGCTCACCAGTAAATGTTTCGTTATAGGCCAGTGTAGATACTTTGCCTGAGACACTTTGTAATCCAAAAATTGTATCCGCTTTAACATCAGCTTTAACTTTTTCAAGATCCTCATCAGTAACACCTCGCTTTTCAAACTCAGCTATTGATTGATTCACAATTTTATCAATATTGCTAAGATCACCATTGTCTTTACTCGGATTGGCCACCGCAATGATGGTCATTTGACAGGCGAGTTCAGAACACGGATGGCTAGCTGATGCCTGAACGGCAACGCCATTCTTAACCAGGTTTTGATAGAGAATAGATGTTTTACCGCCACCGAGAATATTTGCTAATAAGTCCAACGGTGCTTCATCTTGATGACGTGCATAAACAGTAGGAAAGCCGATACGTAACAATGGTAAGTGAACTCTATCTTCCATTGATAGATAATGAGTTTTCTCTAAAGTAATTTTAGTTTTTGGCAATGGCTTTACTTCAGGTCCTCTTGGAATACCACCAAAATACTTATCTACCCATGCTAATGCTTGCTTTTCATTGAAATCACCACCAATAGTCAGCGTTGCATTATTTGGGCCATACCAACGAGCAAAGAAAGCTTTTACATCGTCAACATTGGCTCTATTAAGATCTGCAGGCCAGCCTATTACAGGCCAAGAATAAGGGTGCCCAACAGGATACATTGCTTGATTAAAGCGTTCGCTCATTCGACCATAAGGGCGATTATCTATGCGTTGTGCGCGCTCGTTCTTTACGGTTTCACGCTGAACTTCAAACTTTTTCTCAGTCAATGCTGGTAATAAAAAGCCCATTCTGTCGGACTCAAGCCATAACATTTTTTCTAACTGATTATTCGGCACCGTTTCGTAATAATTAGTACGGTCACTATTCGTTGTACCATTTAATGTACCTCCTGCTTCTGTCACAATTTTAAAGTGCTGTTCATCTGCTACGTGCTGCGAACCTTGAAACATCATGTGTTCAAATAAATGAGCAAATCCACTTTTTCCTATCTTCTCTCTGTCAGAGCCAACATGATAAGTAACGTCAACATGCACAAGTGGGTCTGAATCATCTTGATGTAGAATAACGGTCAAGCCGTTATCAAGCCGATACTTTTTAAAAGGAATCCCTATCTTTCCAGGCTGAACAACTTCACTTTCAACGAGTGTTACTCCGTCAGGTAATTGTTTTTGTTTAGGGGTGTGACTGCATGAAGACAAAACAGCAGCTGATACGATTAAAAACATCCATTTTTTCACGATAGCTTCCTTAATTGTTCAAAAAAGATGCTCTATCATAACCAAGACATTGCGACTAATGCCACTAAAACGTACCTCAAGGTTTTACCTATCAAAATTAAAATAGTAGATGGCAGCAACTTACACCTAGCTAAGCCTGCAAAAACACACAAAAAATCACCAATAATCGGCGCCCACGATAATAACAGAGACCAATATCCATATTTATGGAATAGCTTTAATGCCTTTTTATATCCCTTGCTTTTGCTTTCTTTTGGATTAGTGACTTTTCTTCCCATGAAGCCCAACCAATAGCTGGTCAATGCTCCGAGGGTATTTCCTAGACTTGCCACAATGACTAACCCCACTACTTCATTTGGATTTTGCTTTAACAAACCAGCAAGTAATAACTCAGAACCACCGGGTAATAGAGTTGCGGCAAGAAATGAAGACGTGAACATGATCCAAAGCATAAAGGGAAGCCATCATAAGAACTGTACGAAATTAAACCAACAAAACTTATTACGATAAGTTATAAAAAAATGCCATTAAGGAATATGGCTTCTAGCGTATAAAATTGAGAAAAATCTTTTATTTGTTGGTTGTTTAAATATAAGGTAGTAACAAACCTAACTTGCACGATACAAAAAACTTACTGGAAAGTACATGATTCAATCTGCATTAAAGCGAATTCCATTTTGGCAAAAAGTTCTCGTTGGCTTTTTCTTAGGAAGTATTATAGGTGTCATCTTTGGCGAGCAAGCCACTGCATTAAAACCATTAGGTGATTTGTTCATTTCGGCAATTAAGATGCTCGTTGCACCCTTGGTATTTTGTGCGATCGTCACCAGTATTACTTCGTATGAGTCACATGGTAATTTAAAGCGTCTAGCTCTTAAAACACTCGGCATGTTTATGTTTACCGGTACAGTTGCTTCATTATTGGGTCTCGCAATTGGCTCCCTAATGGACATGGGTGGCACAATGCAGCTGGCATCAAGTGCCGTGCGTGAACGTAATATCCCTGGTTTCTCTCAAGTTTTACTTGATATGATCCCTACCAACCCTTTTGAAGCTTTAGCGAAAGGGAAAGTACTTCAAATTATTGTATTTGCCGCTCTTGTTGGTATTGCAATAAATCAAATTGGTGAAAAAGCTCAACCACTTAAAAGAGTCATCGACTCTGGTGCAGAAGTCATGTTTACTCTTACGAGTATGGTGTTAAAGCTAACACCAATCGGAGTATTCGGTTTAATGGCTTGGGTTGTTGGTAAGTACGGCTTAACAACAATGCTTCCGCTGGGTAAGTTCATTCTAGCGATTTATCTTGCTGCACTAATTCACATCATTTTTGTTTACGGCGGCCTCATTACTTTTGTTGCTAAATTGAACCCAATTCAGTTTTTCCGTAAAGCTTTACCCGCTCAATTAGTTGCATTCACTACAGCTTCAAGTTTTGGCACTTTACCAGCCAGTACAAAAAGCGTTGAATCAATGGGAGTAACAAAAGGTTATCGTTCATTTGTATTGCCTTTAGGCGCTACAATGAATATGGACGGTTGTGGCGGCATTTACCCAGCAATTGCTTCTATCTTCATTGCGCAAATCTATGGGATTGATTTATCAACGCAAGATTACATTATGATCGCAATTACGGCGACCGTAGCTTCGATTGGCACTGCTGGTGTTCCTGGAAGTGCGATGGTCATGTTAACGGTGACCTTGGGTGTAATCGGCTTACCATTAGAAGGCATTGCATTCATCGCAGCAATTGACCGTGTAATTGATATGATCAGAACCGCAACTAATGTTACGGGTGATATGATGACAGCTGTAGTAGTTGGCCAATCAGAGGGCGAGCTTGATAAAGAACAGTTTTATTCCAATCAGCCAATTGTTGAGTCCACTTCAGCCAATGATGAACAAGCGAAAAACTGCGCTTAAACCTTAATTAAAATCGATTGAATAAAAAGCTAGCTATAACATATGGTTAGCTTTTTACTTATATGTATAAAATTGCATAATAACGTTCCCCTCCCTACATTTTACTCTTTTATTTCAATATCTTATTTCATTAACAAAGTTTAAGGTGATTCAATAACCATCAACACCTATAATTAGGTTACTAAATATTGACATGCCTCAAAGATTTAACCACGAGTAAAACAAGAAATTCTGTGCATGATTTGACTTTGACAGAGGTAGAGTATGGAAGGCCTAACAGGTAAAGCAGGTCCACTACATTATAGTTTAGAAGAGCGGATAGTCTTTGACCCTGAGAGTCAAACGGCTCATAGAGAAATCGCTCTTGTAGGGCACGAATTTAGTCAAGATGAAATAGATGAAATGTCAGATCGTTCAGGCAATCAATCCGCAGCATTCTCTTTAAATTTAGCTGCAATGCTTCGATTCATGAATACCTCAAATGTTGTGACCAAAAGTAATAGAGCTGAAATCAGAGACGCTGTTGCTGAGATGGCTAGAGCACCGAGTCAAGGTTTTAGTATAGTCGATACAGCCGCTTCATTTCTTAACACTATGGCACGTGTGAATAGAGCCATACAAACGGACCCTTCACGAGTTGGCCCGCGATTTGAAATAATTAGAGGTGATCGTGATAGTAGCGGTAGACAAGCACACCATGCAGCATTTATCACCCCAAGTGACGGCAACAATAAAAGAAGTGCAGCAGCTTTCAATACTATAAACTTAACCGACGATGAAGCCAGTGATGCTCATAATGCTCACCAGCAACACGTTCAACAACAACAGGATGCTCACCCTGGTATGACCGCCTTAAAATCTGACACACTTGCCGTTGATGTCGAGTTTGTTGACGGAGGCTCGCCTTCAGACTTCCATGGGATGGTTTTTGCTGAACCTGATTCTGTGACTGATGCTATTAAAAAAAGTGAACAAGAAAGAGATAAAGAAGAAAAAATTAAAGATCAATTAAAAACCGAGACATCAAAACAAAAACTCAAACAAGCTGAAACTGAGGAGCGTGAAATAGAAGCTTCTCACAAAGATGCGGCAAAAACCCATGAAATGGTTAACAAAAGGCAGATACAAAAAGAATACCAAGAACAGCAAATAAAAGCTAATACAGAAGGTAGGCAAGCCGCTGGTGCTGCTTAAATTAAGTAAACAAAGTAATTAAGGGTCTTGATTATTCAAGGCCTTTTTTATTACTTGAAGAAAAATAAAAAAGAAAAGGAAAAGGAAAATAAAGAAATGGCGGAGAAGGAGGGATTCGAACCCTCGATGGGAGTTAAAGCCCATACTCCCTTAGCAGGGGAGCGCCTTCGGCCACTCGGCCACCTCTCCGTTATTTTGGTACGCGTGAGAGGATTCGAACCTCTGACCGCCTGGTTCGTAGCCAGGTACTCTATCCAGCTGAGCTACACGCGCATCTAAAATATATAGGCTGTAAATAATGGTACGCGTGAGAGGATTCGAACCTCTGACCGCCTGGTTCGTAGCCAGGTACTCTATCCAGCTGAGCTACACGCGCATTATATTTACAAAAGCAGACTTATCTTCCTGACATAAGATGATGTGGTACGCGTGAGAGGATTCGAACCTCTGACCGCCTGGTTCGTAGCCAGGTACTCTATCCAGCTGAGCTACACGCGCATCGACAACAAATTCCTATATAAAGCAGAAGAATGGTACGCGTGAGAGGATTCGAACCTCTGACCGCCTGGTTCGTAGCCAGGTACTCTATCCAGCTGAGCTACACGCGCATCTTCAATCTACTTAACAAGAATGGCGGAGAAGGAGGGATTCGAACCCTCGATGGGAGTTAAAGCCCATACTCCCTTAGCAGGGGAGCGCCTTCGGCCACTCGGCCACCTCTCCGTTGTCTTGTTGGCGCACATATTACTGTTTGAAGAAAATAAGTCAAACCCTTTTTCATGATTAAAACACGAGTGAACTGTTTTTAATCGAATTGCGCACCAAACAAGCTTAACTTAGCTCTTTTTAGACGTTTAAGTAGTTTTAAAACTACAAAACGTCTAATAAACGACTGCATCTAAAATAGAAAAAGCCAGTTAAATAACTGGCTTTTTCTTTGGCTAACCAATTCTAATGAGAATTAGAAATTGCCGTCTTCGGAAGAATTCTCTTTCTCAGACTGAATGCGTTGATAAATTTCTTCACGATGAACAGATACTTCTTTTGGTGCATTAACACCGATACGTACCTGATTACCTTTAACACCTAAAACTGTAACAGTGACATCATCACCAATCATCAGTGTCTCACCAACACGACGAGTCAAAATCAGCATTCGATCGCTCCTTTAGTTTCCATTTCAGCGTACTTCCGACAACTTCCGATTTCCGCTTATTATAAGGTTAGCTTAGTACAAATTAATAGTATTCAACATCCAAAAAGCCGTTGAATCGTTTTTATCGAATCCGGACATACATAGCCATGCACGAGCGGTCTGATACAACATTTCATCATCAATGATAATTGATAACTCATTTCTAAAGCTGTGGTTAACTTAACATGAATTTTTTAGATTCTAAAGGTATCCAATACCTTAACTCTAATTCCAGCAACTTTCTGTTCAGGTTTACAACTATTAACGCATATTGATGCTTAAAAGTTAAAGCCTGAACGTCAGAAGTATAGCATAGGCTATACGTTAACTATTAATTTTGTCTATTTTAACTAACAAGTCTTCACTCTTGTTTAAAAACAGTATTAATGCGCTTTTAAACAAGAGAAATCCATAACATTCAAATAGTAGACCGACAGAATAATCGATATCTTACAAACTCTGTCGAAACACTATTAAAATTAAGCTAAGCGTTCCTCTAACCAAGGTAACACTTGCTCTAGTGCTATATCTAAATTCTCAGGTTGATTACCACCAGCTTGGGCCATATCAGGTCGACCACCACCTTTACCCCCCACATGTCCGGCTACCATCCCTACTAATTCACCCGCTTTAATTTTTGAGGTTAAATCTTTAGTTACACCAGCAATAAGATTAACTTTAGCGTCACCAGCGATTCCTAAAACAAGAATACCAGATCCTATCTTCTGCTTTAGTTCATCTTGAAAGCCTCTCAAAGATTTAGCATCAACACCTTCTAACTTCTTAATCAGTACCTTTACGCCATTCACTTCTATAGCTTCACCAATCAAATCTGCACTTGCCGCAGAAGCCAGCTTACTCTTAAGTTGAGAGACTTCTTTCTCAAGCTGTTTAGCTTTATCAAGCTGCGCCTGAAGTTTTGCTACTAAAGAATTTGGTTCGGCTTTTAAGAGTGATGCTACATGAGAAAGTTCACTCTGTTGTCCATTTATCAGTTCAATTGCAGCCGACCCCGTAACAGCCTCAATACGACGAACACCAGCAGCAATACCCGACTCTTGAGTTACCTTAAATAATCCAATGTCACCTGTACGACCAACATGAGTACCACCACACAATTCAATAGAAAAGTCACCCATAGTAACGACACGAACTTCTGAATCGTATTTTTCACCAAATAAGGCCATTGCCCCTTTATCTTTTGCTGAGTCAATATCCATGACTTCAGCTTTGAGTTCGTGGTTACGTCGAATTTGTTGATTAACTAGATTCTCAACTTCAACAAGCTCTTCATGTTTAACCGCTTCAAAGTGAGAAAAATCGAATCGTAAACGATCAGGTTCAACTAAAGAACCTTTCTGCGTGACATGAGTGCCTAATACCTGCCGTAAGGCAGCATGCAATAAGTGAGTCACACTATGATTCAGTTGAGTTCTATGGCGACGCTTCTTGTCTACTTGCGCTTCAATAGCAGCACCTAAGTCCAATGAACCAGAAATCACCTTACCAATATGACCAAATGCAGAGCCATACTTTTGAGTGTCTATCACTTCAAATTCAAAGCTTTCGCCAACCAGCTTACCGGCATCACCAACCTGACCGCCTGACTCAGCATAAAAAGGTGTATTTTCTAATACGACTATCCCCTGCTCGCCTGAAGATAATATTGAGACCTCTTCACCCTCTTTAAGCAATTTAATAAGCTTACTGTTGCCTTGCAGTTGCACATACCCAGTAAACTCTGTTTCATCTTCGAGCGAGATAGTCTTTGAATAATCGGCAGAGAATTGGCCTGCAGCTTGAGCACGAGCTTTTTGTTTCGCCATTTCAGCGCTAAAGCCAGCTTCGTCCACTTCAATTTCACGTTCACGGCAAACGTCTGCGGTTAAATCAACAGGGAACCCGTAAGTATCATAAAGCTTAAATAGTGTTTCACCATCTAATACTTTGCCCTCAAGCTCTTCAAGTGCAGCATCAAGAATCGATAAACCTCGCTCTAAGGTGCGAGCAAACTGCTCTTCTTCAGCTTGCAATGCTTTTTCTACAACGGCTTGCACTTCTTTCAAACCATTAGCAGCATCACCCATCACTTCGATAAGTGTTGGAACTAATTTAAAGAAGAAAGTATCAGTAGCGCCGAGTTTGTTACCATGGCGAACTGCACGACGAATGATACGACGTAACACATAACCACGGCCTTCATTAGAAGGCATAACACCATCAGCAATAAGGAAAGCACAAGAACGAATATGATCGGCTATTACCCGAAGAGACTTTTGCTCTAAATCTTTAGTGCTTGTTAATTCTGCCGCTTTAGCAATAAGTTTTTGGAAAATGTCGATATCATAGTTTGAATGACCACCTTGCAAAATTGCTGCAATACGCTCAATTCCCATACCGGTATCAACAGATGGTTTTGGTAATGGCTCCATAGTTCCGTCAATTTGACGGTTATACTGCATGAATACTAAATTCCAGATCTCGATGAAACGATCGCCATCTTCTTCTGGTGTACCTGGACGCCCACCCCAAATGTGATCGCCATGATCATAAAATATTTCAGTACAAGGACCACACGGGCCAGTGTCACCCATTTGCCAAAAGTTATCAGATGCATATTGAGCACCTTTATTATCCCCAATACGGATAATATTCGCTTCAGGTACACCAATTTGATCACGCCAAATATTAAAGGCTTCATCATCAGTTTCATAAACGGTTACACATAGCTTGTCTTTAGGAAGCTTTAATTCTTCTGTTAAGAAGGTCCACGCAAAGTGTATCGCATCTTCTTTAAAATAATCACCAAAACTGAAGTTACCTAACATCTCAAAAAATGTGTGATGTCTTGCTGTGTAACCAACATTATCTAAATCATTATGTTTACCACCTGCACGAACACAACGCTGTGATGTTGTCGCTCGGGTATATGAACGCTTTTCTTGACCTAAAAATAGATCCTTAAACTGGTTCATGCCCGCATTGGTAAAAAGTAGTGTTGGATCGTTATGCGGAACAAGAGAACTGCTATCAACAATTTGATGACCATTTCGGCCAAAAAACTCTAAAAACGCTGTTCTAAGCGCTGCGGTGGTTTGATACATGAATACACCCTGATATTGGAAATCGTTAAAACGAACAAGTAATGAAGCGAAACTAAGTCGCCTGATTTGCTTCAACTACTAAAACACACAAATGGAGTGATTATATACTGTGTAAATTTGAAAATATATCTATAGAGAATGAGGGTTATAAAGTTATTTTGATGGTCTATCCAGTACTTTCAGGAATTTAATAACTAACCTTAACTCGATATAATGAAATCAATCACATTTTGATAATAAAACTAAACACTACATTTTAATCTGCTGTGTAACTAATTTTGCGTAGTTTTAGACGTTTCAGTTCGTAATAGTTAATCCATTTCAGGCTAAACAACAAAATACACATGAGTAGTTTTGCTGGAGAGGTTTGTTCATCCCGAGTTCAGGTTAACTAGATTTGATAAAGTTGGGATGTCGAATGAAGCTCAAATAACGTAAACCATCGTAAATTATCGTAAGGAAATAGAAACAACAACATTAACATTTAGAGTATAAACACTACTCAAACAGCTGAACTACAAACAATAAACATCACAATTTCAATAGGTTAAGCAAATCTGTACGTTAGTTCTATTTGCTCTATTCGATTTAACATTAAAAAATATTTATAAAGATAGATCCCGATTTGATATTTGCTGATACTCCATTCAATTAAATGACTGCTTATTGTTAAAGGGTAAAAAGCTTTATGGCAACAGCAATTGGTATTCCTCCTCAAACTTCTGCTGTTCACGCAGAAACGAATTGCTTGAGTAAATTTCAGGGAAATACCGTAGATTTGGGTAATAAATGCTTTCGTGTGCGATATGATTCTTCAACATCAGATTGCAGTTTAGATCCGTCCTCGAAAAATAAAGCGTTTAAAATCATTTTGCAGTTGTTCCACATGGTGCAAAGAGCGTTTCTTTTGGAACCATCTACACATTTTCTATGCCAATCAGCCAGTAATGAAAAGGCAACTGTACAAAGTACAGAACGTGCCTTTGCCGTTTTATCTAAGCACAATCAAATTACAGAGGTTACTAAGTCCACAGTAGAGGACGAGACATTATCTAAATACAACTGTCCAATAACAGGTAAACCGTTAACATCTGAACAAGCCATTGGAATCGACATATCATCAGGAAAATCTACTGATAGCCAACCTCAACTGGTAAGTCGGGAAGGTTTAAATCTAATACTGTTTAAATCATTTATGGATAGAAGTTCGGTTTCATTAAAAGTACCTGCAGATTTCAAAGTTACAAAAGAAGATATATTAGAGGGTCGTGCACGTTTACATAATATAACTAGCCGTGACTTGATAAGCATCTGTGGAGCTCAACAGGAAACATCATCTAGTTTTGACGAAGGCTTCGGAGGCAGTGAAACCAGCAGTGAACTTGATACCACTTCAACTCAAAGCTTTGAATCTGTTTTTTCGACTAATGATGTTCTCGAAGAATCACCACCATCTCTACCTAGACCCGAGCCTCAATCAGAAATTCAACCCGCTGAGTTTTTCGAAGGTAGCGAAGAAGTTATGAAAATACACGAAAAGCTCTTTAATGTATGCCAAGTAAAAACTAACCATTTCTACCATTTACGCGAAGGTAAATCACTAAGACGCTGCCCGATTACAGACCAACTTCTTGATACAATGAGTGCTGTTTTCTTTTGTTACGAAGGCAAAAGAATGCTTATCAGTCGGGAAGGTGCTCTTCAGGCCATGATGGGGTTTCAATTTAATCCAAACGATGAAGTCGTAAAGCGCTACCCTTTTACTGTAATGCAATTACAAAATGGAGTATTTAAGGAAGTTTAAAAAGATAATTGTTGAATAAGCCCAATCAACAATCAAGATAAATCATTACCCTAGAGCATAACCTGCTTGTTCATAATCAAACCCTTGTCCCATTAAAAAGCGGATTCGTTTTGCTTTTTCCTTGTAATCCACAATGGGTTTATTTGCGTACTTTTTCTCCGCTTTCTCCTTAGCAAGTTCAAACCAATCACAATCAGAAAGTTCTAATGTCTCAGTAATAACTTCTGAGCATAGCCCTTTCATTTTCATCGCTTGCTTGATTCTAATCGGACCGTGGCCTTTGTAGATATGAGAACGAAGAAGAGACTGGGCAAACCGCTTATCATCGATATAGCCACTTTGTTCGCAAGCATTGAGAACAGTTTCAATTTCTTCTGCTGTAAACGCTTTTGCTTCAAGTTTCAGTTTTATTTGTTGCCTAGAATAATCACGGCCAGCTAATAAGCTGACCGCAACTTGTCTGGCACTCGGAGTGCTTTTCATAGTTTGATTCGTTTACAGTTAAGTTAGAAAACTTCACCTGTTTCTAAATCAACATTTTCTTCGCCTGCCGCTGAATCTGATTTGCTAGGCTTACTTAATAAAGTAGCACGAAGTTGTTGTTCAATCTCTTGAGAAATAGCTGGATTCTCGACTAAGAATTTACCTGCATTAGCACGACCTTGACCGATTTTGTCACCTTTATAGCTGTACCATGCACCGGCTTTCTCAACCAGTTTATGTTGTACGCCTAAGTCAACAAGTTCACCTGTACTGTTAATGCCTTTGCCATACAAGATTTGGAATTCAGCTTGCTTGAAAGGTGCTGCAATTTTATTTTTTACAACCTTAACGCGAGTTTCATTACCAACTACTTGGTCACCTTCTTTAATTGCACCTGTACGGCGAATATCAAGACGAACAGAAGCGTAGAACTTAAGTGCATTACCACCCGTTGTCGTTTCTGGATTACCAAACATTACACCAATCTTCATACGGATTTGGTTAATGAAGATAAGTAGCGTGTTTGACTGCTTAAGGTTACCCGCAAGCTTACGCATTGCTTGGCTCATCATACGTGCCGCAAGCCCCATATGAGAGTCACCGATTTCGCCTTCAATTTCAGCTTTTGGTGTTAGTGCAGCTACCGAGTCAACAATGATAACGTCAACAGCGCCAGAACGAGTTAATGCATCACAAATTTCCAGCGCTTGCTCACCTGTATCAGGTTGAGAGCACAGTAAGTTATCAATATCCACACCTAAATTCTGAGCATAGCCAGGATCAAGTGCATGCTCCGCATCGATAAATGCGCATGTTTTACCTTGTTTTTGTGCTGCAGCAATAACTTCTAATGTTAGGGTTGTTTTACCTGACGATTCTGGACCGTAAATCTCAACAATACGACCCATTGGAAGACCACCAGCACCAAGAGCGACATCCAACGACAATGAACCAGTAGAAATGGTTTCAACATCCATCGAGCGATCTTCACCCAACTTCATGATTGAGCCTTTACCAAATTGCTTTTCAATTTGACCCAATACTGCGTTTAGTGCCTTTTCTTTGTTAGCATCAGTCGCCATTGTTATTCCCTCTCATTAATACACTTTCATAAACACGAAAGTTTATACAGTTCTATACAGTAGTTGATGGTTAGTATACTGTACAATCATACAGTATCAAGAGTTAAAGCAAAAAATTTTTAGATTCTGTTCTGAAGCTCGAAATAATTACTGATAAGATACGCTTCAATATTGAATATGCAAAAACGGATTAAGTAAGCCAGATGAAAGCTGAGTTAGCCAATTTAGACAGTCACACGCCAATGATGCGCCAGTATTTAACAATGAAAGCGCAACATCCTGATATGTTGTTATTTTATCGAATGGGTGACTTTTATGAATTGTTCTACGATGATGCAAAAAAAGCTTCAGAGCTACTTGGCATTTCTCTCACCGCTCGTGGTAAAAGCGGAGGCAACCCGATCCCGATGGCAGGAATTCCATACCACTCCGTTGAAGGTTATTTAGCTAAGTTAGTACAACTAGGCCAGTCTGCTGCTATTTGTGAACAAGTTGGCGATCCTGCAACTTCAAAAGGGCCTGTCGAGCGGAAAGTTGTTCGTCTTATCACACCTGGAACCTTAACCGATGAAGCCCTGCTACAAGAAAATCAAGATAACCTTTTAGCGGCAGTATACAGTTTCAAAGAGCGGTTTGGTTACGCCACATTAGACTTAGCTTCGGGTCGTTTTGTCGTCAGTGAACTCGAAAATCAAGAGGTGTTAGAGGCTGAGTTACAACGCACTAAGCCTGCTGAACTACTGTATAGCGAAGATTTTAGTGAGATGACCATAATTGGCTCACAAAACGGTATTCGTCGTCGACCTGAATGGGAATTTGATTACGACACTGGCTTGAAAATGTTGTTAGATCAATTTGGTACTCGTGACTTAATTGGCTTTGGTGTAGGCGACGCAAGACTGTCAATTCAAGCTGCAGGATGTTTAATGCAGTACGTCAAAGATACACAAAAATCTGCCCTGCCTCATATCAATGCCATTACACGCTTTAATCAAACTGAGAGTATCATCTTAGATGCGGCGACTCGTCGTAACTTGGAATTGACCCAAAATCTATCTGGCGGATTTGAAAATACATTATCGTCTGTATTAGACAGTACAGCAACACCTATGGGCAGTCGTATGCTCAAGCGCTGGATCCACCAACCGCTGACTGATCACAATTACATTCGCTCTCGACAATCTGCTGTCACAGAAATGATTGACTGTAATTTATATGATGAATTGCATGAGCAGCTTAAGATTTTAGGTGATATCGAGCGTATTATGGCACGCCTAGCCTTAAGAACGGCTCGCCCACGTGACTTTGCACGCTTACGTCAAGCACTAGAAACTTTACCGACAATTCAGCATTTACTTGAGGATGCCAAATCGTGTCATATCAATAACCTGAAAGCTTATTTAGGTGAATTCCCAAAGGAAACTCAACTATTACAAAAAGCGATTGTTGATAATCCACCTATGTTGATCCGTGACGGCGGTGTTATTCGTGAAGGTTACAATGCTGAGCTAGATGAATGGCGAGCACTGAGCGAAGGTGCTAGCAGCTATTTAGAGCAACTTGAATTAAGGGAAAAAGAAAGCACGGGAATCTCCACACTGAAAGTCGGGTTCAACCGTGTGCACGGCTATTATATCGAAGTGAGTAAAGGCCAGTCAGACAATGTGCCTTTAAGTTACCAACGACGCCAAACCCTTAAAAATACTGAACGCTATATCACTCCTGAATTAAAAGAGTATGAAGAAAAAGTATTATCGAGCCAAGGGAAAGCATTAGCACTCGAAAAACAACTCTGGGAACAGTTGTTTGACTTAATTCTTCCTAAGCTGCATGAACTTCAACAGTTTGCTAAAGCTGCCGCTGAATTAGACGTATTGAGCTGTTTTGCTGAGCGCGCAGAAATGCTTAATTACAACTGCCCAGAACTCGTTAATGAAATCGGAATCCGCATAGATGCAGGTCGTCATCCGGTTGTCGAGCAAGTGAGTGAAACACCGTTTATCGCCAACCCAGTAAATTTAAACTGTCAACGTAAGATGTTGATCGTGACGGGGCCGAATATGGGTGGTAAATCAACCTATATGCGCCAAACCGCTTTAATCACGCTTATGGCACACATTGGCTGTTTTGTCCCAGCTGAACATGCAGAAATTGGCCCTGTCGATCGTATTTTCACCCGTATCGGCGCATCAGATGATCTTGCCTCTGGTCGTTCAACTTTTATGGTCGAAATGACAGAGACTGCGAATATTCTTCATAATGCTACAGCCAATAGTTTAGTGCTGATGGATGAAATAGGACGAGGTACTTCAACTTACGATGGTTTGTCGCTCGCTTGGTCAGCCGCAGAGTATTTAGCACAGAAGCTGCATGCAATGACGTTATTTGCGACCCATTATTTTGAATTAACTCAGTTACCGGACACGATGAAAAATGTCGTTAACGTTCATCTTGATGCCGTGGAACATGATGACACGATTGCGTTTATGCATGCAGTACAAGAAGGAGCAGCAAGTAAAAGCTATGGTTTGCAAGTTGCGGCATTAGCCGGTGTTCCCAATGTGGTAATTAAAACGGCAAAGCAAAAATTACATATGCTCGAAAGCCGTGATCATGAGGTTGGAAAACCGCAGCAACAAGACTTAAGTTTGAGTTTTAACGAACCAAATTTAACACCAGAGCTTGAAGAAGTGCAGACTATGCTTGAGCGAATAACACCAGATGATTTAACGCCAAAACAGGCACTTGAGTTAATTTATAGTTTGAAAAAAACACTGTTATCAAGTTAGAAGAAAATATTCTGATAAAAACACACTTTCTTATAAAAAATGATAGAGGAAAGTAAACTTTTGCTTTACCGTAACTTCTAAGAGTCAAATTAAACGGTTTTAGAAGGCTAAGATGCAGACAAAAAAAGCAAAAGTATTATTACTTTCCTCAGCCATTGCAACGACATTTCTTATCGGTTGCGGTCAACAACAAGAACAAACAAAACCAGTTGAGACTGTTCGTCCTGTTGAAGCGTACCAAGTTAAACCTGCCTCAGCGTTAACCACTTGGAAATTTCCAGCTACTGTTGCAGCATACAAATCTACTGATTTAGCCTTTAATTCTGGCGGAAAGCTGATTACGTTTAATATCACGCAAGGGCAGCAAGTAACTAAAGGTCAGCTACTCGCCGCTATCGATCCTCGTGATTATAAAATCCAACTCGAATCGGCTAAAGCAAATTACACGCAAGCTTTGAATGCTTATAAACGTGGTAAACAGTTAATTCAAAATTCAACAATATCTAAAAACGATTTTGAACAACTAGAGTCCCAATATAAAGTTTCTAAATCTCAATATGAGTCTGCTGAAAAATCATTAAAAGATACAAAAATATATGCGCCTTATGATGGTGCTATATCAAGTACGAGTGTTCAAAACCACGATACAGTTGCAGGCGGTCAATCTGTTATTTCATTAATTGATTCAAAGAAGTACAGCGCAAAGTTTGATATTTCAGCAGACAGACTTAATTATTTAAAAAAACGAGAGCCTAAAGATGCGCATGTTGTTTTCAATACCTTGAGTAATGAAAAGGTAGCCGCAGACTTTAAAGAAATATCGTTATTACCGAGCAGTAACCAATCTTATGAGGTTACCCTATCTTTTGTCCCTCCTAAGGACATTGCGGTGCTCCCCGGTATGAGTGTTCAAGTGCAAATTGAAAACGACGCTTCCTCGAGTGCAAAAGCTATGTTTGTACCGACTAAAGCTGTAATCAGCAATGGGAATGCGACTTACGTTTGGAAAATCAATCCACAAACCAAGACAGCTAATAAACAAAATATCATTATCAGTAACAGCATTGGTGAGTTTGTTACAGTAGCTTCAGGGTTAAAAGCCGGCGATCAAATCATTACCGCTGGTGCGCCATACGTAGTGGAAGGTATGAAGGTCTCAATCTGGCAACAAGGTAAGTAATATGAATATTGCAGAGTTTTCAATTCGCAATAAAGTCATATGTGCCATTGCGATAATCGTCACGCTTCTTTCAGGCTGGAATGCCTTTAAAAATATGGTTCGACTCGAAGATCCTGAATTCACAATTCGTCAGGCTCAAGTCATAACTTACTATCCTGGTGCGACACCTGAACAAGTCGCAGAAGAAGTAACAGATCCATTAGAAACGGCCATACAACAACTTGCAGAAGTTAAAGAGATTACTTCCGTTTCCAGTGATGGTAAGTCTGAGATCAGCGTAGAAATTAAGTATGACGCATCAAAGACGAAAAACCAGCTACAAACCGTATGGACCAGGTTGAGAAATAAAGTTAGCGATGCAAAGCGAGCACTGCCGCCTGGAGCAAGTGACTCCATTGTTGCTGATGACTATGGCGACTTGTTTGGTATGTATTACTTTGTGACAGGCGAAGACTATAGCATTGCTCAGCTTCGAACTTACGCTAAGACCTTCAGAGATCAATTGCTTCAAGTACCCGGTGTCGCTAGAGTTCAACTTGCTGGTGAGTCTAGCCCTGCTATTTATGTCGCTTTTTCTCGTGAGAAAATGCAAGCATTAGGTGTATCTGTCAGTCAAATTTACCAAAGTTTGCAACAGCGCAATATCGTTGTTGATGCCGGAAATACTCAGGTCGGTGATTTAAGGATGTCAATTACACCGTCTGGTGGCATTGACTCTGTAAAAGATTTAAATAACACCTTAATCAGTACTTCTGACAAAGGAAACCTAATTCACTTAAGTGATATTGCTACGGTTACTCGAGGTGAAAAGCAACCTGATACGACAATAATGGCTTTCAATGGAAAACGAGCCATTGCTGTTGGGATTTCAGCAGCAAGCGGCGAGAATGTCGTAAAACTTGGTAAACGTGTTGAAGCTAAAATCGCTGAGTCAGTTAACACCAGACCTCTTGGAATGGAAATAAACCAGTTCTATCAACAAGGACAAGAAGTCGAAGCTTCAATTAATAACTTTGTTGAGAACGTTATTGCAGCACTGGCTATTGTCGTAATCACTTTGCTTATTTTTATGGGGATGCGACCTGCGATTGTGATCGGCGCTATCTTATTGTTGACTATCGCGGCTACTCTTGCAGTCATGAATATCTCAGGGATTCCGATGCATCGGATCTCATTAGGCGCTCTGATTATTGCGTTGGGAATGATGGTAGATAACGCCATTGTTGTCGCTGAAGGTATGCTGATAGGCATAAATAAAGGTGAAAATAAACTGACGGTGGCTAAACGCATTGTTAAGCAGACCATATGGCCATTATTGGGCGGTACACTCGTGGGTTGCGTAGCCTTTGCACCGATTGGTTTTGCTCCGGGTAGCACTGCTGAATTTACTGGGAGTTTGTTCTGGGTAATTTTGATTGCATTAATGTTCAGCTGGGTATTTGCAATAACTCTCACCCCACTGTTTTGTCATGATTTGTTCAAGCGTCCCAAAAATGCATCCAATACAGAACCTGAAAGTTCTTTGAGTACGAAATATAAGGCTTTTGTTCGAAATGCCATTCACCATCGATGGAAAGTACTCACGCTAACCATCGCTTTATTCGTCGCCTCTGTTTATGGTTTTAACTTTGTAAAAAGTGGCTTCTTCCCTGCTTCTACAACACCACAAATCGTGGTTGATTTCTGGATGCCTGAAGGTACAGATATCAAGACAACACAAAACAGAATGAAGCAGTTAGAAAGTTATTTGCAAAAGCTTAACCATGTAAAAGCCGTTGAGACGTCAGTCGGTGCTGGCGGTTTGAGATATTTGCTGGTTTACTCACCTCAATCGTCTAATAGTTCGTATGGCCAAGCTTTAATTATTGTTGATGATTACAACAACATTGATTCAATGCTCGGCAAAATTCAAAAACACATTGACGATGAGTTTCCTGCAGCACAATCCAAAGTTTGGCGATTCCAACTTGGCCCAGGTGGTGGTTCGAAAATACAAGTTGAATTCTCTGGCCCTAACCCGTCAGTGTTAAGAAGTCTAGCCGACCAAGCTAAAGCCATTATGCATAAAGATGGCGGTGCGATTTCAATTAAAGATAATTGGCGTCAACAAGTCGCTGCGATAGAACCGATTTTCAATGAAGCAAAAGCAAGACAAGCAGGTGTAACCAGACAAGATATCGCTCAAGCCTTAAAACAAACTTATAGCGGTCGAGACATTGGTGTGTATCGTGACGGTAATACTTTAGTGCCAATAATTGCCATTGCCCCACACGACGAGCAAGTTGATTTAGCTGATATTGGCCAAATTCAAGTGCTAAGTAGCAGCGGTGCTGTAGTGAGCCTTGATTCAGTAGTTAGCGGCTTTAAAACCGTCTGGCGTGATAATTTAATGCGCCGTGAGAATCGAAGCTGGATGATTAAAGCAGAAGCCGATCCTCTTCCAGGAGATCTCGCATCAGATCTCCGCAATCGTCTTGTACCTGAAATGGAAAAAATCCAACTTCCAAATGGTTATAAGATGGAATGGGGTGGTGAGTATAAAGATTCTAAAGACTCACAAGATGACTTAGCGAGTACGTTGCCACTTGGCCTTGGTACTATGGTTATTATCGTGTTCCTGCTATTTGGTACAGTCAAACAACCGGTATTAATTTGGTGCGTAGTTCCACTCGCATTAATTGGTGTCGTTGTGGGTCTATTGTCTACTGGAATTCCAATGGAATTCATGGGAATTTTAGGTTTACTGTCCTTATCTGGGCTATTGATCAAAAATGCCATCGTCTTAGTGGATCAAATTGATTTAGAGATTAAAGAAGGAAAACCAAGACTTGATGCAATTGTTGATGCCGCTACTAGTCGTGTTCGACCTGTAACCATGGGCGCTCTCACAACCGTATTAGGTATTATTCCACTGTATTTTGATGCTTTCTTCAAATCAATGTCAGTAGTGCTAGGTTTTGGTTTGACCTTTGCAACAGTCTTGACTTTAATTGTTGTGCCAGTGCTTTACAGTATTTTCTTTAAAGTTGGTAATGATGAACATAAAACAGCTGCATAACTAGTTGTATAGGCTACATAATAAAGGGCTGCATTTGCAGCCCTTTTACTTGAATAATTGAAGTTAAACACCTTCAAAATACCTTTGAAATTCAAATGTTGTGATTTCTTTATCTATCCAAGCTTGAAAAGCAGAAAGCTCGTTTTCACGGCTTAACCAATACTGTTCAGCGAGCTCTTTACCCAGTGTATTCTTAACAAAATCACTTTCTTTAAACAGCTCTATCGACTCTTTGAGTGTTCGAGGTAACTTTTCTAACCCTTTGACATCATCAGGATTGCTCTCAACCAAGGGGGGTAAATCATATTTATTCTCTAAACCATCAAGCCCTGCTGCTGCAATTAATGTAAGTGCGATATATGCGTTAATATCAGCTCCTGAGCACCTATGTTCGAATCTTATGTTATTTGGATTTGGACTATGAGCAAGCCTAACAGCCACAAGTCTATTTTCATTACCCCAACATATCTCTTCTGGACAACCAGTCATTTTTGTTAAACGCCGATAGGAATTTATTGTCGGCCTAAATGCTAAATGCGATTCCTTAATTCGATGTAAAAGGCCTGAAAGAAATTGCTCACCTTTCGCACTTAACACCTTCTCATCATGTTTAAATAAATTATTTCCAGTCTTATCGTATAAACTTAAATGGATATGTGTACCACAAGCAGCATCTTGTCCAATGGGTTGATATCTCGCCATAAAGGTAGCAATCAAGCCCTTTTCTCTACACAGTAATTTTAAGTGATGGCGAAATAGCACTGCATTATCGGCTGCTTTGAGAGGTGTTTCAGGTTCGAGGGCTACTTCATACATTCCTTTTCCAGATTCGGTTTCCATGGAAGCGATGCCAATACCTAATGTATTCAACCTTTTTTGTAATTCAGCCATTAACGCCATATATTCAGGATCGCGACTTAGCGAACTGTACATTTGACTTTGCCCGAAAGGCTTTAATTCATTGTGACGCCCTTGCTCTAGTAGCTCTCGATCGTAATGAAAAATACCAAACTCAAATTCAAATCCAACTTTAAGTACTAGTCTTTTAGCTTTTAATTTTTGTTCAAGTGCTTCTAATGGCTGCCTGAGATCTAAACAGTATCTGTCTCCTTCTCTATGAAAAGTATTTAAAATAACTTCAGCAGAATTAGCCACCCAAGGAAGTGGGCATAACGTATCTTTATCTGGATAAGCAAAGATATTTCCAAAACCTGTATGGAACCATATATGTGGGGACTCATAAACAATATCACCGATAGGGTAACCATCAGAATGTGATAGTGCATATATTGAAGAATTGATTGTTAAACCGGATTTTAAGCAATGTAAGGGGACTATTTTTGTACGTAATAAGCCATTCAAGTCTGGAGCATGAACATGGACATTCCGTATTCCTTCCTGTTCAAGATCTTTTATTATTTTCGACAATGCTGTATTTGTGGACTTTTTAACCTTCTCAAAGTGAGACATCTAAACCTCTTTAACGAAATCGGTTACAAAACACTCTTAACATTCATAAAGGATAGTTGAACCTGCAGATTCGAGCGTTTTAATCTCAACGCTTTGCAAGTTTTGAGAAAGTTTTTTTAAATTAATGCTTTTAAAATTACAACAACTGAGAACACATGTGGCAAATATTAAATAAAAGGTTCAAAAAAATTAACATTTGAGGACATTTAACATCAATTTAGTAATTTTTTTTCATTTTTTATTGGCATCTCTATCAAAATCCAGTCTAATATCTGCCTAGGGTCACAAAACTCTTTTTTAGGGTGTATTAAATGACAAACACATTAGAAGCATTAAAAAAATTAACAACCGTGGTTGCAGATACGGGCGATATCGAAGCGATAAAACGCTACCAACCTCAAGATGCTACAACAAATCCATCTCTTATCTTGAAAGCATCAGAAATTCCTCAATATTCAAACTTGATTGACGATGCAATCAGCTGGGCTAAAAATCAAAGTGACAATTTAGAACAGCAAATCGATGATGCTGCAGATAAACTCGCGGTGAACATTGGTGTTGAAATTCTGAAGTATGTTCCTGGCCGTATGTCGACCGAAGTGGATGCTCGATTATCTTTTGATAAACAAGCTTCTATCGAAAAAGCTCATAAGCTCATTAAGCTTTATGAAGAAGCAGGCATTGATAAGTCGCGTATTTTGATCAAACTGGCCTCAACTTGGGAAGGCATTAGTGCAGCAAAAATACTCGAAAAAGAAGGCATTAATTGTAACCTCACACTTTTGTTTAGTTTTGCTCAAGCAAGAGCGTGCGCTGAAGCAAATGTTTTCCTTATTTCGCCATTTGTAGGCCGTATTCTTGATTGGTACAAAAAGAACCATCAAAGAGAGTACACCGCAAACGAAGATCCAGGTGTGGTTTCCGTTTCTGAAATCTACCAGTACTATAAAGAACACGGTTATAACACAGTAGTAATGGGCGCAAGTTTCAGAAATACAGGTGAAATTTTAGAATTAGCGGGTTGCGACCGCTTGACAATTGGCCCTTCATTATTAGAGGAATTGGCAAATTCAACCCAAGTTGTAGAACAGAAACTATCCGCTGTAGCAGCAAGCAAAACAGTCGAAAGTGAAATGACTGAAGCTGAATTCCGCTGGCAGTTTAATCAAGATGCAATGGCAGTAGATAAACTCGCTGAAGGTATACGTAACTTCGCTATTGACCAAGATAAACTCGAAGTCATGCTTAAAAAGCGTTTAAGCTAAACATAAAAAAGGAAACCAGATCAAAGGTTTCCTTTTTATTTGGTGACATTTTTTTTGGTTAAAGTACCATAACAACCTTTTCGTATTCTGAATTTCTTTTAGGGACGTATTCATGTCTTTTCTTACATCAACGGCAAGCTGGCAAGCCTTAAAACAGCACAAAGACACCCTCCCACATATGCGTCAACTCTTTACAGAAGACGCACAACGATTTGAAAAAATGTCACTTAGAAAGTGTGACCTTTTATTGGATTACTCAAAAAATAGACTCGATGATAAAGCTTTATCGTTACTCTTTAAGCTTGCAGAAGAAACTCAACTTAGTAATAAAATTACAGCGATGTTTTCTGGTGATGCCATCAACACCACAGAAAACAGAGCGGTGTTACATACAGCACTAAGAGCAAAATCCGACAAAGAAGTATGGGTGGATGGCAGTAATGTTATGCCTGAAATTCAGCAAACTCTGGCAAAAATGCAGGAATTTGTTGAAACAGTTCATTCAGGCGAATGGAAAGGTTATACCGGTAAGTCAATCACCGATATTGTAAGTATTGGGATTGGTGGTTCTTTCTTAGGACCTAAAATTGTCTCTCAAGCACTAAGACCATATTGGAATAACAAAGTAAATGGTCACTTTGTCGCAAATGTTGATGGCACATCAATTGTTGAAAAACTAAAGGTTTGTGATCCAGAAACAACGTTATTCGTTATGTCCTCTAAGTCATTTAGTACTCAAGAAACATTAACGAATACCTTAACTGCTAAAGATTGGTTATTAGATGCTGGTGCAGCTCAGCAAGATGTAGCGAAACACTTTGTTGCTATTACATCAAACGTGGCAAAAGCGACTGAGTTTGGTATTGCTGAAAACAACATCTTTCCGATGTGGGACTGGGTTGGTGGCCGTTATTCTCTCTGGTCAGCTATTGGTTTACCGATCGCACTATTAACTGGTTTTGCTGCATTTAAAGAGTTACTCGCTGGCGCTGCTGAAATGGACGATCATTTCGCAACAGCTCCACTTGAGCAAAACATGCCAGCCATTATGGGGTTGATCTCTCTTTGGTACAGCAACTTTTATCAGGCTCAAACTCAAGTCGTATTATCTTATGATCATTACCTTAGAGGTATTCCGGCTTATATTCAGCAATTGGACATGGAAAGCAACGGGAAGTCTGTTGATCTTGCCGGAAATGAACTGGATTACACAACAGGGCCTGTAATTTGGGGAGGCGAAGGAACCAACGGTCAACATGCTTATCATCAGCTGATCCATCAAGGGACAGCGTTGATTCCGGCAGACTTCATTATGCCTTTACAAAGTCACAATCCGATTGGTATTCACCACCAACAACTTGCTTCTAACTGCTTTGGTCAAACTCAAGCTTTGATGCAAGGCAGAACCTATTCAGAAGCCCTTGCTGAGTTGGATGGCAAAGAGTTATCCGATGCACAAAAAGATGTGATTGCTAAACATAAAGTTATGCCAGGGAATCGCCCAAGTAATACCATCTTAATGGATAAATTAACTCCTAAAACGCTCGGCTCTCTTATCTCACTTTATGAGCACAGAACTTTTGTTCAAGGTGCAGTATGGGATATTAACTCATTTGATCAATGGGGCGTTGAATTAGGCAAAGCATTAGGTGTTGATGTACTGGAGCGTTTGGAAAACCAAAATAATTGTACTGAACTCGATGCGTCGAGTAATGCGCTCATTAATCTGTTCAAAGCTGGTCAGATTTAATCATTTACTTTAAGAGTGAAGCTTTTTGGCTTCACTCTTATTTCCTACTTTATATTCTTCATATACGATTTCATTTATACGTTCTGATAATCGAACAATAATGCCAGCCACATCAGTTTCGTTCATTTTACAAACACATTAATAGCTCTGAGTAGAGCAGTAAATTGCTGTAATTGGTATAAATCACATCAATGCAAATTCAGTATTCAGTTTTATCTCTAGATTTAAAATAAGTTAAACATTCGAAAAATTGTTTAAAAACCAGATAAAAGTATTAATTATTCAGTTTGATTTAAATTAAATTCACCTTTTAAAATTAACATTAACGAAACAAAGTTGTTGCATTATGTTTCTCAATTGTGATATTTAATGATTGTTCGTTAAAAACAACAGGAGGTTGCCATGGAACAACTGGATTATGCGAGTGTCTTGAACAACGTAGTTGAAAAACCGACAAGGACTAGAGGTTCATCCAAAAAGCGTAAGTGGCGTGAAATCGAAACGTTAAAAGATAAACACAGTTTACTTAAAGAACTAAAAGAAATAGACGATAGTTTTCACCTCGATTTTAACGACGTCCTGTCATAATAATTTAAAGAGCGCACCCAGCGTAATGCCGATCAGTTAAGAAAAATTAGTTGATCGGTTGACCGATCTTATAAAGGCTTCAAAATCCGATATCAGTAATTGGTATCGGATTTTTT
>NZ_PGVH01000029.1:0-15042 GCF_004168585.1 Shewanella sp. OPT22
GGAAAAATCAGGCATAAAAAATCGGCTACAACAAGGTTGTAACCGATTATGAAGCTTCTCAATGATCGTTCAAGTGTCTTAAACGATCGGCATTAGTCAATTGACTGGCATTTTTAATGTTAACTGAGCCCAAATTTAGCCAGCAAAAGTATCTCTTAATGCTACTGTTAGATTAAACACTAAATTGTCAGCTGACGAATCTTTGTTGTCAGCACAGTAATAACCTTCACGTTCAAACTGATAAGCCTTTTCAACTTCAGCATTAACTAAGCTCGGCTCGACGACACCTTGCTTAATTACTAATGAATCAGGATTGATGATGTCATCAATAGATTCTGCAGCAGCAGGATTTGCATCTGTAAATAGACTGTCGTAAACACGGAATTCAGCTGGTTTAGCATGAGTTGCTTCAACCCAATGAATAACACCTTTTACTTTACGACCATCAGCTGGATTTTTACCTAGCGTTTCAGGATCATAAGTACAGTAAACCGTCGTTACATTTCCATCTTCGTCTTTGTCACAACGTTCAGCTTTAATCACATAAGCATTACGCAGGCGAACTTCTTTATCAAGCACTAAACGTTTGTACTTTTTGTTCGCTTCTTCACGAAAATCCGCTGCATCGATATAAAGCTCACGGCCGAATGGTAACTCACGGACACCCAATTCTTCTTTATTAGGATGTACAGGTGCATTCAGCATTTCAACTTGTGCTTCATCGTAGTTTTCGATGATAACCTTAATTGGTTCTAATACTGCCATTGCACGTGGTGCATTTTCGTTTAGGTCTTCACGAATACAAGCGTTGAGCATACCCACTTCGACCAAATTATCCATCTTAGTTACACCAATGCGTTCGCAGAATTCACGAACAGAAGCCGGTGTATAACCGCGGCGACGTAAACCTGCAATGGTTGGCATACGAGGATCATCCCAACCATTGACGATGTTTCGCTCGACAAGTTCGTTTAGCTTACGCTTTGACATCAATGTATATTCAAGATTCAGACGAGAAAATTCATATTGATGAGTACGATTAGGCTTTTGGAAGTCATTAAGGTTATCCAAAATCCAATCGTATACACGACGATTATCTTGGAATTCTAGCGTACACAGTGAATGCGTAATGTCTTCAATCGCATCTGAAATACAGTGAGTGAAATCGTACATAGGATATATGCACCACTTATCACCTGTTTGATGATGTTCGACAAAGCGAATACGATAAATAATTGGGTCACGCATACACATAAATGACGATGACATATCAATCTTAGCGCGCAATGCACACTCGCCTTCTTTGAATTCACCTTTACGCATCTTAGCAAATATCGCTAGGTTTTCTTCTGGTGAAGTATCACGGTACGGGCTGTTTTTACCGGGTTCTTTTAACGTACCACGATACTCACGTGTTTCATCTGCATTTAAAAAGCAAACGTACGCTAGGCCTTTATTAATTAACTCAACAGCATACTCATGTAATTGGTCAAAGTAATTTGAAGAATAACGAATATCGCCTTCCCATTGGAAACCTAACCATTTCACGTCTTCCTGAATCGAATTTACATAATCGATATCTTCTTTTTCAGGGTTGGTATCATCAAAACGTAAGTTACATTTTCCCTGGTAGTCCTTAGCGATACCAAAGTTTAAGCAAATAGATTTTGCATGACCGATATGCAAGAAACCATTTGGCTCTGGTGGAAAACGCGTATGAACTTGACTGTGCTTACCGCTATCAAGATCATTATCTATGATATTACGAATGAAGTTACTCGGACGTACTTCGGTGTCCACATGGTCCATGAAATTCCTCTTTGCGAACTATAAATTGAGACTAAATAACATCGCATGATCCTACAGTTCTGCTGTAGATACAATGCCCCTTTTTAAAATCTTTGATAAAAAAAGCGACCATACGGTCGCTTTTTTCAATTATCGAATAAATTTCAGATTATTCTGCGACAATTCTGACATTCGGAATTATCTGCTGAGCTTTTTTGCCCTTCTTCTTTAACCACAAATAAAAGACGTACAGTGCAACTGTAAAGAAGATAACCCAAGCCACTGATTGAATTGGATGCTCTTTAATCGTCAGTAACTGATAACAAATGGTTGCACTACCATAAGCTAAACCTAACGTCCAAAATGCAGCAAATCTTGCCCATTTAGCACCAAACTCACTGACTAAGGCACCCAGTGCAGCTACACAAGGTGTATAAAGTAATATAAAGAGTAGATACGAGAACGCCGCAGCCTCCGATCCAAAACCCTTTTGAATCGCTGCATAAGTTGTTGTATCAACTTCTTGTTCTTCTGCTGCTTTATTCAAATCAGTGACATTACCCACATCCATTGACAATGGATCTTCAAACTTAATACCAAATAAATTTGCAGGAATGGTTTTAGCCGCTTCTGCAAAACTTTCACTTAAAGGTGTTAACTCATCATCACTCGCCGAAGGGCTATATAAATTATTCAAAGTACCAACAACGACTTCTTTCGCAAATACACCAGTGATGATACCTACAGTTGCTTGCCAATTGTCTTCTTTCAAGCCCAATGGCTCAAACACTGGCGTAACTTTTTGGCTAGCAACACTTAATACTGAATTGCTTGTATCTTCATTACCAAACGAACCATCAACACCAATTGCGTTAATAAAGTTTAAAATGGTTACTACGATAACTATCGTCTTACCTGCACCAAATAAAAAACTCTTAGTTCTTTGCCAAGTTCTGCGCATTACAGGCATAAATTTTGGCATTTCGTAGTCAGGAAGCTCCATAACGGCTGTGCTACTTTCACCAGGTAAAACGGTAACACGCAATAATAAACCTGTGCCGACAGCAGCAAGAATACCGATGAGGTATAAAAGGAACACCATGTTCTGGCCAGAATTAGGGAAGAATGCGGCTGCAAACAATGCATAAACAGACAAGCGAGCACCACAAGACATAAAGGGTGCCATCATACCTGTCACTATACGTTCACGTTCATTTCCGAGTGTTCGAGTTGCCATTATTGCAGGTACATTACAGCCGAAACCAACAATCATTGGCACAAATGCTTTGCCCGGCAAGCCAATTTTGCTCATTAGACCATCGACGACAAATGCCGCACGAGCCATATAGCCAGAACTTTCAAGTAAAGAAAGCACAAGGAATAAAGCAGCAATAACAGGAATAAAAGTGGCAACAGTCTGGATACCCTGCCCCACACCACCGGCCAATATGGTTACTAACCAAGCAGGCGTACCAAAATTAGAAAGAAGTGCGCCAAAGTGATCGACAAATAATGCACCCGCTGAAATATCAAAAAAATCAATAAAAGCACTGCCCACGTTAATACTTAACATGAACATCAAATACATCATAAATAAGAAAACAGGGATTCCCAGAACGGGGTGCAACGCAAACTTGTCAAACTTATCAGTAAAGGTAACCACCTTTTGAGATTTAACCGATTTTGAAATTACTTCATCTATAAACTGATAACGAGCACTTGCGATCAAAGTTTCAAGATCTTGTCCGCCTGAAGATAAAACTGGAGAATGGCAATCTTGCTTTTTTGTGATGAGTGTAAGTGCGTGGCCTCGAGTAGCCGCACCATTCTCAAGTTGTTGAACGATCTCCCTTTCAACAACTTCATCATATTTAATTGAAGAGGTGATTTCTGTAGAACTGTTCTCTAAAGTATCAGCAATGATAGCTTTAACTTTAGCAATGTCTTTATCATTTTTAGAGCAAACGGCTATAACAGGACAACCAAGTGTTTTGCTCAGCTCATCAGTGTTTATATCGATGTTTCTTTTTAATGCTACATCGTACTTGTTGAGAAGAACAATCACTGGCTCGCCAAATTCAAGAAGCTGAGTCGTGAGAAATAAATGCCGCTCTATATTACTGGCATCAACGAGATTGATAATACAATCAACAGTAGTATCCGCTAGGAATTCTTGTGCAATCTTTTCATCAATTGAGCAATCACAACTTTCATTCGCTGCAGTAAGATCATAAATCCCAGGAAGATCGGTAAGATTGATTTTCAAGTCATCAAGCTCAAAGCGCCCTGTTTTCTTTTCAACAGTAACACCTGACCAATTGCCGACATGTTGATTTGCACCTGTTAATGCATTAAATAAAGTGGACTTTCCAGCATTAGGGTTACCGACGGTAACGCAATTGTACTGCTTACTCATTTAGTTACCTCAATCACATTAGCTAACTCTGCACGCAAACACAAACGGCTTCCTCTGACTTCAACTTCTAAACCGCTTCCCATTGGGGCACGTCTGACCATAAGGATTTTTGTCAAAGGTGTAATACCCATTGATAACAACTTGCGCTTTATAGATTGGGGCATTTCATCATCCCCGACTCTTGCGACAATACCTTTGTCACCTGGGCTGAGTTCGCTCAACTTCATTTATTTATTGCCTTGTTACAGGTTTAATCAAAACAACAGGCAAGTGTACCTGTTGCTATTTGTGTTTACTTTTAACTGGATCATATTCCAGTCTAATCGTTAACGATAATAGTTTTCAATTACAATTGCTATTATGTGATAAATAATGAAATTAATAAATAACAAGAAATAAAATGAATCAAAATTAACGATTTTAGTTAAGAAACTGTTCAAACTTTATCTAAAAATCTTTCCCTAAATGCTGTTCAACACCAAGTAACACAGTAGGTTATTTCATCAATCAAACATAATTAGGCCTTTTATTTGCAATTTAGATCACACAACAGAATTAACATCCTTGATGTATTTATTTCTCAGTTTTATAACCTTTAAAACTTAACCATTTCAAAATTAACTAGTTGGTGAATATACGCCAAATAGTTTCAATATCCACAAAACAATAATTTTCCGGGAGAAATCAATGCAAGCTAGAGGTGTATTAGCCAAAGCTGTTCGTCTTGCTATGATCGCAGGCGCTGCTTCTGCGTCTGTCACAGCCACAAACGCTTTTGCGTCAGATGAAGGTGAAAAAGTAGAACGTATTCAGGTTACAGGTTCGAGAATTAAACGAACGGATCTTGAAACTGCCAACCCAATCACTTCAATCTCAGCTGAAGATCTTTCAAAACAAGGGTTTACAAACGTCCAAGACGCTCTTGAAAATCTTAGCTCAACAACTGGTGCTATCACGACTCAGTCTGTACATGGTTTCACTCCAGCAGCGTCTGCAATTAGCTTACGTGGTGCAGGAGCAAACAGAACACTAACGTTAATTAATGGTAAGCGCTTAAACCAGTATCCAAAAGCACTAGGTGGCACCAGCAACTTTGTTGATACTGCTAATTTACCAATGGAAGCAGTAGCTCGCATTGAAGTATTGAAATCGGGTGCTTCGGCTATTTATGGTGCTGATGCTGTAGGTGGTGTAGTAAACATCATCTTGAAAAAAGATTTCGAAGGTATTGCACTAAAATATCGTCATGGCGACACCACTCAAGGTGGCGGTATGAATGATAGACTTGCCTTATCTCTTGGTTCTAGTAACGATAAAGGCAACTTATCTTCCTTCATCGAATTCAGCAGTTCAGAACAATTAAAGGCGACTCAACGTGCTGATTTCGGTTTAGATACGGATAAAGTGCCATACAGTGAGTATTCTAGTTACAGCTCATACGGTTCTCGTATTGCTGGCGGTAAAAATACAGGTGGTCAACGCCAACTTACTGCGGATGAATGTACAGCAGGTGAGTTTTTATGGGACGAAGAAAACCTTCGCTGCGGTTATGACCGAACTAAACAGAGAGATTTAGGCCCTGAAAGTTATCGTTTTATCAGTACAACAACGTTTAATTATGAATTGAACGATGACACTTCTTTCGTTGGTCGTATTGATTTCGCAAAAGCAAAATCGACAACTCATATCGAGCCTAGCGCAACAAATGATGTAGATGTAGTCATTGATGGCGACGATTTAACTGTTAATGTTGATGGGTTGACTCAAACTTATAAAGGCCAAAAGAACGTTGCACTAGGTGGTGATTTTGCTGATGCTAAAGATGGTGAATACGCATACATTCGTCGTCTGCATGAACTTGGTCAAAGACAGACAGAAACAAATACACAAAACTACTTTGGTAGTTTCGGTTTAGAAGGTATGTTGGCCGATGAGTACAGTTGGGACGCTTCTGTAAATTATGGTAAAACCGATCTTGACCAATTCAACTCAGGTTATACCACGTATCAAAAATTATTTGACTACGTTACTGAAGGTAAATACGGCCAATCTCTATTAGATCCAATTTCAGACAGTGCTGCATCTGATATGCAATACTCTCCTGTTATTCGTGCATCAACAAATCAAACCAATATCCAAGTGAATATCTCTGGTCTTGCATTTGAGCTACCTGCAGGTGATGCTGGTTTTGCTGCAGGCGCAGAATGGACAGAAATGGAGTATCAGTCGTCTTCAGATTCTGAATTAAGTTCAGGTAACGTTGTTGGTTCAGGTGGCTCATCAGGTCAAGGTAAACGCCGTTTTTGGGCTGTTTATTCAGAACTAGAAGCACCACTTCTAGATGAACTGACCATGAATTTAGCATTACGTTACGACAGATACAGTGACTTTGGTGGAAACCTAACGCCTTCAGTCAACTTCGAATACCGCCCTACTGATGAGTTATTGGTACGCGCTTCTTACAACAAGGTTTTCCGCGCACCAGATATGCAACGAGTGTATGGTGATCCAACAGAAGGTTTTACCCAAGTCATCGATTATAAGCGCTGTGCAGAATTAGGTGGCACGCCAGGTGAAAAAAGTGCTAACAACGAAATCAGTGAAGTATGTAATGAACTACATATTGATTCAACAACTGGCGCAAATAAGGACTTAGACGCAGAAAAAGGCTATTCAGTTAACGTTGGTACCGTTTATAGCGACGACGAACTTAATATTTCTGTCGATATCTGGAAGTGGAAATTAGATGGTATTGTGAGTACGGTAAGCGCAAGCAAAGCGGCTCGAGAGTTCGAAGATTATGAATTCATGATCACCAGAGATGAAGACGGTAAGATAACTCACATCAACTCAACGGCACGAAACCTTGCTTTCCAAGAAGTTACCGGTCTTGATTTAGAGGCTGGATATGCTTTCGATTTGAATGATCTTGGAGAACTAAACATTAAAGTTAACGGTTCTTACCTCATAGATTCACAAAGCCAAATTGATCCTACTGCTGACGTATTGGATGACATCGCTGAAGGTGGATTACCAAAATACAAAGGTAATGTTCAATTCACATGGAAGCTGGAAGATTTCCAAACGACTTTAGGTGCATATCATACGGCTCGCCACAGAGGTATCTCATATAGCCCTGATACACCATATGAAACAGCATCACACACAAAATGGAATTTAACTGGTACTTATTATGTGAGCGAAGACATAGTGATTAAATCAGGTGTCATCAATTTATTCAATAAAGCACCAAACTTTGACCCGACATATAAAAGTTGGCCACATTACGACCGCTCACTATTTAATGCACGTGGTAGAGAGTGGTTTGTAGAAACTGAAGTTAAGTTTTAGTTTTAATTGGCAAAAAATGATTAACTCATAAAAAGCGACCAGTCGGTCGCTTTTTTTGTTCTGTATAATAAATGTTAAATTAATTTATATTGTTAAATCTCTGAAATTTGTTTTCCAGTATCTCTTTCTTATAAATGTGCAGTAACTGCCACAACAACAAAACATTTATTGTGAACAACAGCTCACTCTTTCTGATGCAAATCAGAATATTGTTCAAAATATCTCCAAACAATCTTATTTCTTGATTTTTTACCCTCTAAATTTAATAAAACAAATAAAAAACAATAAATAAACATATTTAAAACATTTACTCATATTAATTTCCATTAAATGTTAATTAAACACGACAAATATATATATAAAGGACTTTTTTAAACATTTAATTAACTTTAATGGGAGTTATTTTATATATTTGTTAATTTTTAACATAATGAAAACCATGATTAATAAGATATACGAAGTTGAAGCCATATTAGTTATATGTTTATATCCAGTTATGCGAACAATATTTATGTTTTATTAACTTATTTAACTTTTTTCATAAATAAGCCGTTCTCATAAATAAAAATAAAAAACATAAAAATCTAATCACACAATAAAGCGTGATTGTTAGGGAGTAATAAATGAAAGCTCAAGATGTACTGACTAAAGCTGTACGCTTAGCCTTGTTTGCTGGCGCTTCTTCAGCAGCATTAACCTCTACAGCTGCAATGGCTGAAGACGGTGCAAACGAAAAAGTAGAACGTATTGCTGTAACAGGCTCTCGTATTCAACGTACCGATATGGAAACAGCTAACCCTGTTGCTGTATTTACTGCTGCGGATATCGAAAAAACGGGTTTCTCTACTGTTGCAGAATTCCTTCGTACGACAGCGTCATCAGGTGGATTCAACGAATCATCTACATTAAGCCAAGCCGCTGGCGCATCACGCGTTGGTTTAAAAGGCTTTAGTTCATCATACACACTAATTCTTCTTAATGGTCGTAGACTTCCTAAGAACTCTGCTGGCGGCGTATTTACTGACGTTAACCAACTACCTATTTCAGCAGTGCAACGTATTGATGTATTACCTGACGGTGCATCTGCTATTTATGGTTCTGATGCTGTTGCTGGTGTAATTAACATTATTACCAAAAAAGATTTTGAAGGCGTTGATATCAAGGCACGTTATGGTGCAGCTGTTGAGCACATGGATGCAGACGAGAAAAGTCTCTCTATCGTAGCTGGTGCATCAAACGAAACAACGAACATCTTATTCAGCATTGAGCATTTTGATCGCTCTCCTGTTCAAGCTGTAGATCGTGAATTTGGTCGTACTGCTTTAATTAAAGGTCACCCAGGTGGTGATGGTCGTTCAACTTGGGGTATCCCAGGTTCACTTTACCTAGGCTCGCTTTCTAAGAAAGACGCAAATGGTAATGTAATAAAAGATGCTGATGGCAATGTCGTTCCTGCGGCACCTATCACAGATGCAAATGATGGTTATGCACCTTGGTCTGATTGCCCAACTGAAAACCACGCTTCTAACGGTCGTTGTTATTATGATTTTGCTCCGCTGTATCAACTACAGCCAAAATCAGATCGTCAATCACTATTTACTCAGATCACTCACCAAGCATCTGATGACTTAATTCTTGATGGCCAATTCCGTTACACTCGTGCTTACACACTGACTTCAAACGCTCCAGCACCTGGTTCTGTTGAAGTTACTGATAGCCCATATCTATACGACTTTATTCGTAACGACCGTTTCAAAGATGACCCAGAAACAGCTGAAGCTGTAATTCAAGAGCTTAAAGATGGCAATGCTGAAGCTTATGTAGGTCGTCGTTATGTTGATTTCCCTAATCGTGAAAAAGATAATACAAACGAAACATTTGAAGCAGTTATCGGTGCAGAATACTCAATTAATGATGAGTGGGTTGCAGATTTTGACCTAGGTTTCTCTCGCCTAACTAACCGTCAAATTGGTAATGCTGGTCAATTGATTCGTGCTGATGTTGAAGAGAAATTCGCAGATGGTACTTTGAACCCGTTCATTATCAATGACTGTAGTTCAGAAGAACTTGCACAGGTTTGTAAAGATCTACAATCTTCAATCCACAGAACTGGTGAGTTCGAGATGTTATTCTCATCTCTAAACTTCTCTGGATTCACTGATTTCTCACTACCTGGTGGTGAAATTGGTATTGCAACTGGTCTAGATTACCGTAAAGAGACATACCGTGACCGTGCTGATACAGCATCAATCAATGGTGATGTTATCGGTGGTGCTGGTTCAAATGGTGGTGGTGAAGCAACCAATAAAGCTGCTTATGTAGAGCTATCTCTTCCTATTATTGAGAACCTTGAGCTGAACGTAGCAGGTCGTTACGATGTTGCTGATTGGGGTGTTTCTGATGCTTCAGAGTTCACTTACTCAGCTAAAGTTTCATATCGTCCAATCGATACTTTATTATTACGTGCATCTTACGGTACTGGTTTCAAAATGCCTGACCTAGATGACTTATATACTGCTGAATCTTTTGGTGTGAACAAGGCTGTAGATACTAAGCTATGTCTTGCTAACGGCGGTGAAGACTGTAAGAAGGTTGAACTAAACTCTAAGAGTGGTGGTAACCCTGAGCTACAGCCTGAAACATCTAAGTCATTCAATGTTGGTGTTGTTTATGAAGTTACTGATGAACTGTCTTTCTCTATCGACTACTGGTCACTAGAAATTGAAGACGTAATTGGTAGTTTAGCAATTCAAGAAATCTTAGATGCTGAAGCTAAAGGCGAGTTAGCGCACCTTGTAAAGCGTAACGCAGCTGGTCGTTTAGATGATTCTGCAAACAAAGATGTTTTCGTTCAATCGAATCTACAAAACCTAACTGAGCAAAGTGCAACTGGTATCAACTACGATATTCAGTACGCAAGTGAGTTTAGCTTTGGTACATTGAGAGCAAACCTAAGTGCTGAGCAGTTCTTAAGCTTTAAGACACAATCTTCAGCGGTACAACCTTTATGTGATTGGGTTGCTGATGACGCTTACCGTAAAATTCGTTTCAACGGTGGTGTAGCGCTAGAAAGTGGCGATTTAACAACTTCTGTTAACTTACGTTTCCTTCCTGGTTACAACGACTATGACTCACGTGACACAGCAAACAAGAGCTGTGATCTAGTTGGTCACTATGATGTAGACAGAAAAAACAACGACTTAGGCGATGCACAAGATGTTGCTTCTTATATCCAATTTGACGTAACTACTGCTTACAACATCTCTGATACACAAAAAGTGTCAGTTGGTATTCGTAACTTGTTCGACAAGCAACCGGTATTTAGTACTCCTAATGACTGGCCTTTCTACGACCAAGGTACTTACGACAACATAGGTCGCTTCGTATACTTACAATATGATGTGAAGCTATAACAATAGCTAAACATTAAAAAAGCCCTGCAAATGCAGGGCTTTTTTGTAAGTGAAACATTCATGAACCAAGATTAACTCCCCTCTTCTTATTACTCTGCGATAATCGATTAATTACTTCGAATCACTAATAATCTTATGGGTGGAGTAAATTCAGGGTCTTATTTTAACGTTTCATTTACGAACGACAACCAAATCATTGATATTGAGAGTCAAGATAAACCAGCATTTTCAATAAAATGTAAGGGTTTAAATGAACATTGGCAAAAAGTAACATTCACAAATGGCAGCAAAACATGTCGTTATGCCGTTAAACTGGTTAATGGTGATGTTGTAACTGCTGATGCCAATAAACATCTTAGGCGCTTAAAAAGCTTTTTTTCTTGCTTTTTTAGAGACCAATCGCTCTTCAAAAACGTAAAAGAAAAAGTTGAAGAAGTAAGACACACTCATACTTTACTACCGAACTCATCTCAATCAACATCAAACCTACCTTCAAATTCGAATCCAAAGACACCTACAAAATTTTTACCCTCTTCCGGTATTAAACCAGAAAGTAGCCCTGAAATTACTGCGGTAAGTTCTATGACACTCGCCTTTGAGGCCGAGGTACAACAAAAAACAATCACAGGTGCATCACAAATTGCTCCTGAAGCTAAAACATTCTGTAAGACAGAGAATCCTATTTTCGTTTTTGATCTCGATGACACTTTGTATGTAAAAGTAGCCAATTACGATGGTCATCATGCAGAAACTGTTGAAGAGCATATTAATGATAAGATATCGAACATTAAATAAGAGTTCCCTAATGCACAGTTTATCGCTATAACCAGCAGCGGTAGGCCTAGTACAGACATCAAAATAAAACAAAGTCAACTGAATGTAACTTTGTTTACAGTGATTCACACCACATATAGAGATATTAAACTCTTAGGAAACTGTGGTAGACCTGATCTTTATGACGATGACACCCCTGCATACTATGAAGAAAATCTGTTTCTAGGTTCTGCGGCTGTTTATGATAAAGGTCAGCGCTTTATTAAGTGTTGTGAGTACTTAAAACGTTCTCCAGAACAAACTGAAGTAATATTTGTTGATAATAGTCAGCAAGAATTGGATGCAATGCGCAGTATGGCTAAAAATAATAATATTCGTCTACTTAATCTACATTATAAGGGTGCTGCACTTAAGAATGCTGACTTTATAAAGATTGATAATCTGAGGAACACTAATTTAAACGAAACCGATAAAGCCAAAGCCAGAAGAAATGCCGGTAGAGACATAATAGAGTATGCAAATTTAAAAGCTGAGTCAGATGACACCATGGAATTTATGGAGCTAGAACAGTACTTGAATTTGATAGAGGCACATATCGATAATTTGGATAAGGACGACCAATTGTCCACAATCGAAGCTACTGATAAATTTATCTTAACTTATAGAGATCAGCTGGAAGCAAACGAGATAATTAAAAAATATAAAGAGAAAAGATTAGGTAAGTAATAAGAAATATTACTCTTAATAACTTTGAAAAATTGGTATCCCCTAGGGGATTCGAACCCCTGTTACCGCCGTGAAAGGGCGGTGTCCTAGGCCTCTAGACGAAGGGGACCCTGGACTGATGTTTGATTCATCTCTGAATATTTAATACCAGCTTCTGTAGGCTAAAAGCTGATACCGTAGCGAAACTCATATAAATAAGCTCACAAAAATTGGTATCCCCTAGGGGATTCGAACCCCTGTTACCGCCGTGAAAGGGCGGTGTCCTAGGCCTCTAGACGAAGGGGACCCTGGACTTACTATTAGTTGAAATGGTGGAGCTAGACGGGATCGAACCGTCGACCTCTTGCATGCCATGCAAGCGCTCTCCCAGCTGAGCTATAGCCCCTCACTATTCCAACTACAATCGAATCACTTTATTGGGTAGGCCACCCTGTGTCTCAACTGCGAGGCGCATTCTATGCAGCGTACCCAAAAGTGTCAACTCGTTTTTTACGAATTAAGCCTATTTGCTACAAATTCGACCGCTTTGAGGATTCTTTGCTCGCAACGTTGCTTTCCAATAAGGAAAAGTGTCGTATCAAGACCCGGGGACTGCCCTGCTCCGGTAACTGCTACACGTAAAGGCATACCAACTTTACCCATACCAACTTCAAGTTCAGCCGCAGTATCTTCAATCACTTTATGTAGTGCTTCTGGTGTCCAATCGTTTAATTCAGACAACTTCTTATGAGCTAGCTGTAATGGCTCCATAGCAACACCACGTAAGTGCTTCTTAGCCGCTGTTGGATCGAACTCTTCGTAGTCTTCATAAAAGTAACGGCTTGATGCAGCCAATTCTTTTAATGTTTTCGCTCTTTCTGATAGCGCTGTCACAATTTCAGATAATGCTGGACCATTTGAAGTGTCAATGTTCTGATCTTTCATATGCCATTCTAAATATTCTGCAACATACTCTGCAGGTAATGACTTAATATAATGCTGATTCAACCACTGTAGCTTTTCTGTATTAAAAGCAGATGCAGCCTTATTAATTGCATCTAAGCTGAAAAGATCTTTCATTTCTGCGATAGAGAACACTTCTTGATCGCCATGTGACCATCCAAGACGAACTAAGTAATTAAGCAGCGCTTCTGGCAAGTAACCATCATCACGATACTGCATAACACTCACCGCACCGTGTCGCTTCGATAACTTAGCACCATCGTCGCCTAAAATCATTGCAACATGAGCATATTCTGGAATTGGTGCATTCAACGCTTTAAGGATATTAATCTGTTTAGGTGTGTTGTTGATGTGATCTTCACCACGTACAACACAAGTAATCCCCATATCCCAATCATCTACTACTACGCAGAAGTTGTAAGTCGGCGTACCTTCAGTACGAGCAATAATAAAATCGTCCAGCTCAGAGTTGGCGATTTCGATACGACCACGAACATGATCATCAAATGCAACTACACCATCCAATGGATTTTTAAAACGAACAACAAACTCTTCATTCGTTTCTTTTATGCCTTTATCACGACAACATCCATCATAGCCTTGACGTTCGCCTTTAGCAGCTTGCTCTTCACGAAGTGCTTCAACTCGCTCGCGTGAACACGTACATTTATAAGCAGTGCCCTCTTCTAACATTTGCTCGATAATTTCGTTATAACGATCGAAACGCTTAGTTTGGTAGTAAGGACCTTCGTCCCACTCTAAACCAATCCATTTCATTCCGTCGAGAATCGCATCACAAGCTTCTTGAGTCGAACGTTCAATATCCGTGTCTTCAACACGAAGAACGAACTCACCATTATTTGCTTTTGCATATAACCAAGAATATAAAGCCGTACGTGCACCACCAACGTGAAGAAAACCAGTTGGGCTTGGAGCAAAACGTGTCTTAACTGTCATAACGGACACTTACCTATATAGATGTACATAATTGTAAAGCAGTGATTTTAACGCCAACGCCGTTTTGTTTCTATATAAAGAAGAAAGAGATTCAATATAAATAAAAAGAAAAACTGCTATTTCTTGGGCAAGTTGAATAACTGAGCACCAAAATGAACAAAATTAAGCCGTGCAGTCATTTTTTCGATAAAAAGCGTTGACACTAAAAGCTTGCTCCCTATAATACGGCTCCACACAGCGGGGTCGTTTAGCTCAGCTGGGAGAGCACCTCCCTTACAAGGAGGGGGTCACTGGTTCGAGCCCAGTAACGACCACCATGATTTTTTTAAAATCAATTGCTTTCGCTGTGTAACAATAGAATATTCCCAGGTCGCTTAGCTCAGCTGGGAGAGCACCTCCCTTACAAGGAGGGGGTCACTGGTTCGAGCCCAGTAGCGACCACCATATCTTTTGATATAAATATTCTTAAATAGTATTCCCAGGTCGTTTAGCTCAGCTGGGAGAGCACCTCCCTTACAAGGAGGGGGTCACTGGTTCGAGCCCAGTAACGACCACCATTCTTTCTAAGAATTAAAATTAGAATCCCAGGTCGCTTAGCTCAGCTGGGAGAGCACCTCCCTTACAAGGAGGGGGTCACTGGTTCGAGCCCAGTAGCGACCACCATTCTTTCTAAGA
>NZ_PGVH01000029.1:15094-306208 GCF_004168585.1 Shewanella sp. OPT22
TTAAAACTAGAATCCCAGGTCGTTTAGCTCAGCTGGGAGAGCACCTCCCTTACAAGGAGGGGGTCACTGGTTCGAGCCCAGTAACGACCACCATATCTCTTCAATTGAAGATTAAGAAGTTCTAAACTTCTACATATCCCAGGTCGCTTAGCTCAGCTGGGAGAGCACCTCCCTTACAAGGAGGGGGTCACTGGTTCGAGCCCAGTAGCGACCACCATATTTCCCCAATACATTTAAATCTTTAATAAAATTAAACATTTTCTCAATTTACAACTCCACCAAATGACATATAAATAAGACATTAAAAAACCTCGAGTTTTTATGCCGAGGTTAAGTTCGAATTTTATTTTAATAATGATTAAACTAAAAGCTCAGTTGTTCGTAACGCTTTATTCTAGTAAATAAAAGCAAGTGCTCCACCAAACTAAGCTTACTAGATTATAGCTTGTAGAGTCTTCGTCTAGATATCCTTAGTCCAGCAAGAATAAATATGCCAATAAGCGTCACTGCTCCGCCACTACTTGATTTACTTGCTTTTTCTTGTTCAACGACAGCTACAGCTTCAGTAACACTGACTTGAACAGATACTGATTTCGTATTGCCAATACTGTCCGTGGAGGTTAAAACTACATCGTAATTGCCTGAACTAGCGTAAGTATGTACAGGAGACAAATCCGAACTGGATGAGCCATCACCAAAATCCCAGCTATGAATCAAGTCACCTTTACCTCCAGAAGACGTATTCGAAAACTGCACTTGCAACTCAGTTGTACTTAAATCGAAACTTGGTACTATCTCTGAAAACACTTCAACCGTCATTTCAACTGCTTCAGAGGCTTGATCATTTTCATCAGTAACAATAAGGGAAGCTTTATACTCTCCAGCTTCTGTATATAGATGAACGGGTGATTTTTCTGTACTCGTTTCCCCATTACCAAAGTTCCATTGGTAAGTATAAGTACCTTTGCCTAAACTACTTTGATCTGTAAATGTAACTGATAAAAATTTGATTTCAGAAGAAAACTGAGCAACTGGCTTTGCAAATACATCTATTTGAGCACTCTCAGTCGCTGACTTGCCCTGTATATCTGTCATTGTAAGTGTCAAAGTATACTGGCCTTGCTGAGCATATGAATGAGCACCTTCTTCAGCGTTCACAACTGTGTCATCACCTAAATCCCATGTTACTGAAGTAATCTCTCTAGAATGAGATACGATATTTGCACTGAAATTAATATCAAGCAGCGCAATGCTTCGATCAATACTAAACGTTATTTCAGCCACTTTTATGTCGATTGATTTTTCTACAAGAAACTCTACACCTTCAGAATCAGTTACCGTTAATGAAACAGTAAAAGTTCCTGCATTTTGGTAGGTATGAGTTGGATTTTGAGTTTCTACAGCATCTGACCCATCACCAAAATTCCATAGATAGGTGTATTCTCCACTACCTCCATTAACAGCCGAAGTGAAAGACACTATTTCAAAGTCTTTTGCATCTAGAATATCTGCCCACAAAGCAACATCGACATCATCAGCTTGTCTCAATAATCGAATACTTGCAGAACTATTATCTTCTTCTTGAGAAGTTACTTCCATTTCAAGCCCAAATCTTTGAAGCGTCAAACCGCTTTCTGGCTGTGTTGGTGAAGAATAGTCGAGACTATCATCAAACATTGATATCGCACTTAACTCCGTGTCAGCTCCATTAATTAAAGCAATTTGATCATATAAACTAAATGCAGCATCTCTGATTTGAAGTGAGGTTCCATAATCAGCAATCATTGTTTGATCAGCATCTATCACTCCAATGAAGCCTTCACCTGGATGGACAGAAACCTGGTTATTTGAAACACCAGTATTTTCTAGCCACATTAAAACACCTGGAGAATAATACTCACCAGCCAGACTTGCATCTAAACCACTGAAGCTTCTTAGCTCAATTAAATAACGACTCGATGAGTAGGGCTTTGTATCTGTTATTCTCAAAAAACCCGAAAGTGAAGCATTGCTGGTAGTCTCAGCGCCATCAGAAAGTATCTCAACGCTATCAGCTTCAATTTTAATATCATCGATAGCCAATCCGTACTCATTTACAAATTCATCTGTAATATATACGACACTCAAGGTTATCGATTGTCCTGCATAACTCGATAAGTCGAAATTCAAATCAACCCAGTTATCAGGTTGTTCAGCACCCGTGATGTTTGCTGAGTTTCCTGTAAGGATATTAATAGCGTCATGGTATTGGCCTGTGGCTTTCGTGTGATTTCCTGCAATTGCATCACCATTTACCAATACTTGTGCATAATCGTAATCAAGTTCAATGTTCCAATGAGACTTCATTCTTAATTCAATTGATGAAGCATTAGGCAAAGTTACATCAAAAGATAAAGAATGATTTTTATTGTGCCCTTCTCCTGAATAATACTGATAATCCCCAGTATATGGTGATGTAAATGTTCCAGGGAGCGGAATCGATATCTGATTTATTTCATCGTAATTTGTCGCAGTAGCCAGTGAATAAGTTTGGTTGTTGTTTGTTATGCTTGATAAAGGTACCTCTTGCTCACGTACCCAGTTTCCACCAAATTTATTTTGTAAAAAACTCTTAGCGTAAGGACTAAACCCCGTTGGTGAAGCACCAGCAATTTCACCAGACCAACTACCTCCTGACATCACTGACCAGCTTCCTACAGGAGAACCAGGGCCTTCATTGGTTGTGTCATATTCATCAGGTAAACCAATATCGTGACCAAATTCATGCGCACATACACCAGCCGCAGCAGTTATTGGCTGAATAGTGTAATTGTTAATTTTCATGCTTGTGCCGGGAATGGTGTATTCACCTACGCTCCAACGATGAGACCATAATGCGTCTGTTCCTAAAACGCCACCGCCAGACTCTTCACCAATACTCGAGTGAAAAAGCATAATATGATCTATAACACCATCAGCTTCGTTAAAATCACCATCGTTATCATGATCGAGTGGATCTTCAATATCATAACTTTGTAATTCTTCTTCTGTCATTCCCTGAACAGCTAGAGTTACTGCTTCTTTCACTAGCTCTCTTGGTTTTGCACTATGACCACCGCTCTCATTATTACCATAATAAGCAGCATTTTCGCTCGCTGTAACCCACCCTTTTACTTCACCAGTAAAGTTATAAGTTTGACCAGATACGGTTTTAAAGTATTGGTAAGTTGATAACAAGTTCTCGCTATTTGGGCCTGTAAATCCTGTCTCAGAGAAGAGCAGATCTTGGTAATGTTCCCGTAGGTATTCAGCATAAAACATATCACTGTCACCGGCACTTAATCGATTATCGTCGAATGGTAAATCGGGAAAATCAACTAAAACACCTAATACCTTAACGGTAGTTTGATTCACAGACTCATCAGAGGTCGAGTTAAGATAACGAGGGATTTCAGCTTGAAGTAAACGATTTTGTTTATTTTTTTGAATTCGCTTATTATTCGCATTGATTTCTTCAGAAGATAAGTGGGCATGAGGTGTACTCTTTACATCACCAATAAACTCTTTTGCTGCAGCCTTTTTCTGTTCTTGAGTTGCTAATGGTGACAACTCTCCTCGTTTAATCATCCAATAGATAATTTGCTGCTCATTAACTAATGCTGCATCACTATCATATTTCATTGAAATACTGGTTTTAGCTATTAACTCATTAGCTAAAAAACTGGAACACACCCCGAGTGAAACCACGACAACTTTTTTTAAAAATTTTTCCATGTGATTATTCTTCTTTGTATGAAGTTAATATTTTACAGCTTTCATCTAAAGCCATTAAAAATAAAGCACAGCAACATTAATATTTATGCAACACATGTAATACTAAAGTTTAATGCTAGAGAGTTCAGAAAGGATGAAAGTTATCCATGGGACAAAAAGCTAGTACTAGTTAATGTGAAATGAGAGTAATCACAGTGGCTAAAAGCCACTTCTCAGATACCTTTTATCAAGACTGACTCAAATTAAGGATAATGAAACCAATAACGTCTTGGCAGTGAGTATATGATTTTAACGTTGACCTACAACAAGTTCATTGTGTTCAATTTTAGATATTTCAGCTCGTAATGGTTGATTCATTTCGAGCTGAAATACCGAAATCGCATAAGTTGCTATGCTGAAAAAGTTTGTTTATTTCGAATTCAAATTAACGACTCTTTCGTTTCATTCTCAGGCCAAGAAGCAGCATCAAACCATAGAAAGATAAACTACCACCTGAACTACCACTAGATTTATCATCCGTAGTATCTGGTGTCGGAACTGCCGCAGAGACAGTCACTGATCTTGCTATATTCTGAGTGTTACCATCTTCGTCAGTAACTTTTAACGAAACTTGATAAGTACCTGACTGCGAATAAGTGTAGTTAGGCGATTTAACAGTACTCGTTTTACCATCACCAAAATTCCACTCATACTGTAACTCTCCCTTACCGCCATTAGAGTTATTAGTAAAAGTCACAGCTAAATTATTACTCGATTGAGAAAAGCCCGCAGTGATAGGTAAATATACTTCTACATTCGCACTGACCGATTTGGTTCTGTTTTCTGAATCCGTAATAGTCAACGAAACTTCATAATTACCGGCCTCTTGATATGAGTGTGTAGGAGACGTTTCGGTTGATGTATTGCCATCACCAAAATTCCACTCTAACTGAAATTCACCACTTCCACCGTTAACATTGCTCGTAAAATTAACAACATTGAACGCTACTTCAGAATTGAACGATGCTTGTATCTCGTTTGCGACTGGGGCAGTTGATGTACTTCGATTGATTCGGATGGTTGCTGTACTGCTGTCTTGAGCCTGATCTACTACTTCAATGCTGATTCCCAGGTTTCTCAATACCATTCCACTTTCAGATTGAGATGGAGCAGAATAATCCTGACTATCATCGAACCTAGAATTATGTAGCAAATGGCTATCTAATCCGCCTAAGTACGAAGATTGACCATATAAGCTAAACGTAGCATCACGAACTTGCGATGGTGACTTAAGATCGCTAATCAAATGTTGATCAGCATCAACCACACCAATTAAGCTTCGACCCGCATGTTCCGAAACATTGTTATCGGCTTCATTGAAGTTTTCCAGCCATATCAACACGCCAGGTACGTAACTTTCGCTCTGAAGCCCTGCATCAAGACCTTGATAATTTCTTAATTGAACAACATAACGAGCTGCTTTGCCAGGCTTAGTATCACCGGTTCTAGCAAAACCACTCAGATTCACATTACCTAATTCTTCAGCATTATTAGCAAATACAGTCTCACCTGCAGCTGTCACGAGTATTTCATCAGCCACGAAACCATAATCTCCAACAGCTTGGTCTGTTTCATAAGAAACGCTGATTGTGACATTACGTCCTGCATATGCATTTAGGTCAAACTCTAAATTAACCCAGTTATTCTCACCTTCCGATGAAGGAATATCTGCTGAATCACCGGTAACGATATTACGAGCATTATTAGTGATATTCGTCGCTTTAGTATGATTACCAGGAACGGCGACTCCATCAACTTTAATCTGCACAAAATCAAAATCAGTCTCGATATTCCAATGAGCCTTCATCTTAAGTAATAAATTACTTTCACTTGGTAAATCCACGTCAAAAGACATCGCATTATTAATTAAATGCCCTTCACCAGAGTAATATTGATACTCCCCAGCATAAGGTGCTTTAAAACTGATCGCTTTCGGTGGTAACGGCAAGGAAATCTGATTGATTGCATCATTATTTACCGCACTACTAATTTGAAAGTCTCTAGGTGTATTGGCAACAGAATCAAGCGCAATGACTTGTTCATTAACCCAGTTACCGCCAAACTTGTTTTGAAGATAACTACGTGCATAAGGACTAAAACCTGTCGGCTTTGCACCAGGAATAACACCGGCCCAGCTTCCCCCGGACATAATTGACCAAGAGCCAACCGGAGAGCCTTTTCCTTTACTGCTGGCAGTATCATATTCATCTGGTAACCCAAGGTCATGACCAAATTCGTGAGCACAAACACCGGCAGCAGCATCAATAGGCTGAACAGTGTAACCAAACGCTTTCATTGATGTACCAGGAATAGAGTAGCCATTTGTACTCGTATCAACAAAAAAGCGATGTGACCAGATTGCATCATCTCCGATCACTCCACCACCTGCTTCCTCACCCACACTGGAGTGAAATAACATAATGTGGTCAATAATTCCGTCACTTTCGTTTAAGTTACCATCGCCATCAATGTCATATGGGTCTTCAATATCATAGCTTTGTAATTCATCAGCACTCATATCTGCAACTGCAGCCGTTACTGCTTCTTTAACTAACTCCCCAACAGCTTTATCGCTATCATTTCGGTCTGGGTCATTCTCACCATAATAAGAAGCATTTTGACTTGCGGTGTACCAACCTTTAACGTCACCAGTGAAATTAAATGTTTCTCCCGAAGCTTGCTGGAAGTACTGATGAGCAGATAATAAATTTTGTCCGCTCGGCCCTACAAAACCGGCCTCGGCAAAAAGTAGTCCACGATAATGCTCGGCTGTATAGTTATCGTAGTACATTGCAGTATCAGAGCTAGAAAGTCGGTTGTTATTATGAGGTAGATCAGGAAAATCGACTAACACCCCCAAAACCTTAACAGTGGTTTGCTTTGGAGCCGCTTCAGTAAGACTTAATGAACGTGCAAATAACAGTTGTTTTTTAGGGGTAGGGGCATTTAATCGCTTCTGCTCTGCTTTCAAAGCAAGAGTAGGATAATTTTCCTTTGATTGAGATGAAGCTTTTGATAAATACGCTTCTAATGCAGCTTGTTTTTCTGCCTCAGAAGCATCTTTAGAAATAACACCACGTTTTTCTAACCAATATAAAATACGTTCTTGATTAACAACACCGGCATCTGCAAGACTTTGCTTAATAGGTTTAGCTACCACATTAAATCCTAATGCTAATAAACCTGCCCCACATACAATCGCTAATTTTGTCTTTTGTAATTTTTCCATAGATAAACCTTCGGTACTTCAAATAACCATAATTCGGCTATTTACCAGTGATAAATGTTAATTTTATTTACAATAAAAGATCTTTATGTAAAAAAAAGATTGTACCACAGTAAAAAAATCTCAAATAAGTGTAAATAGGTTATTTGCTATGGAATGGATAAAACCAAATTCCGTTGTTTATTTTCAAAAAGTTAACAACTTATAATTTGTTTGCATAAGAATTTAAACTTTATGCATTGAATATATTAATTAGATGAAATTAATGAAAAAAACTCAAAACCGATTTAATTTAAATTAAATATCGATTTTGAGTTTTAATAATGAGGAAATTAGATTTATTACTATTTTACTAAAACTCTTTTCCTCATAATTAACATGAATAATAAGTAAAAAATATTAACTGCGCCTCCTGAACTACTACTCGACTTCACATCATTTTCAGAATCTGGCTGACTCGGGTTAGAGCTTACTGTTACTGTTCTTGAAACATTTATGGAGTCATTATTTGAATCCGTAATAGTGACAGAGACAGTATAACTTCCATCAGAAGTGTAAACATGAGTCGGAGATACTTCAGAACTTGTATTTCCGTCCCCGAAGTCCCACTGGTAACTATAACCTCCACTCCCTCCGGATACATTTGCAGTAAACGCAATTGCCCCATCGGTCTGAGGCACGGAGCTGATAGAAGCTCTATACCCATCTTCGTTTGTCACGCCCTCACGAATGATCCTTAAACGTGCAGTTGAATTATCAGTAGCTTGCTCAACAACGCTAATATTTAATCCATGGTTTACGAGTGATATTCCTGCCTGCGGCTTCGAACTGGCAGAGTAACTTTCACTGTCTCGAAAATTCGACTTATGACTTAAATGTTGATCTCTTATATACGACGATTGATCGTACAAGCTAAAAGCTGCATCTCTCACTTGAACGCGAGTTTTATCATTGCCAATAAGGTTTTGATCCGCATCAATCACACCAATCATAGGTTTACCTGGGCGATCTTGTACTCGATTATTTGTCTGATTAGTATCTTGCTGCCAAATAAGCACTCCAGGTTCATACTTACGTGTGGATAGCCCGACATCAATCCCCGTTTTACTGCGTAGCTGAATCAAATACTTTCTCGGCTTTGACTCTCCGTTGACTAATGGCAGAGTAATTGAAAGCTGGTTAACTTCACTCGTGTTCACCGCTTCATTTAACACAAAATCCATTGCCGTTTCAGAGAGTGATGAAAAATCAATTTCTTGCTCTCTAACCCAATTACCTTGAAATTTTTCTTGCAGCTTATTTCTGGCAAGTGGACTGAAACCAGTTGGGGCGGTTCCTTGAGGATTCCCAGTCCACGTTCCCTGCCCCATTAAAGACCAGTACCCGATAGGCGCACCTACGATACTTGTAGAACCGCTCGTATCATACTCATCAACCAATCCGAGCTCGTGCCCAAATTCATGAGCAGCTAAACCAACAGTGGCGTCAATGGATTGAATCGTATAGTTATACACCTTCTTTGATGTGCCAGGTAAAGGTTTGCCTCGACTCGAACCTTGGACAACAAAACGGTGTGACCAAATCGCATTTACACCTAAATCGCCACCACCGGCTTCTTGCCCGATACTGGAATGATAAATCATCGTATGGTCAATAATGCCATCAGGCTCAGAATAGTTACCGTCTCGATCAATATCATAAGGATCTTCACGATCATATTCAGCTAACTCTGATGCAGACATCGCTGCAGCCGCCTGTGATGCCGCTTCAAAGACTAAATCCGGTACTCTTGAATCATTAGAGCTTCCATTTGGTGCACCATAGTAAGCCGCATCATTCTCTGCGCGAAACCAACCTTTCACCGTTCCAGTGAATTTAAACGTGCCACCTGATGCCATATTATAGTGCTGATAAACTGATCTCAGCGTTTGCCCGCTTGGGCCTCTATAACCTGTTTTTGAAAACATCATGCTCGTATAATGGCTTGCAGGATAACTGCTGTAATACATTTGTGTATCATTGCGCCCAATTTGGCCACCATCGTATCTGTAATCCGGGAAATCAATTAATATGGCTAGGACTTTTACTGTTGTTACTTGTGAGGTGCTTGCATTTGAAGCTCCAACGCCAGACGTATTTTGAACACTTTTATTGATACCACGCTTATGTTTATATGGCTCAGGAAGATCATCGATAATTTTATTACTCTTGAGGGCGTTTTCTTCATTAAGATATCGTCTTATCGCAGCATCTCTGTCTTCTACAGAGGCTTCTTGGGACAGTGAACCCCGCTTTTTTAACCAATACTGAATTCTTTCTTCATCGATCAAGGCCATATCTGAAGGCGTTGGTTGTAGTTCAGCTGCGGTTATCACACAACTGAAGATAGACGAAAAAAAAAGAGCCGAATACTTCTGCCTTACTACTCTGCTAGACATAACTCATTCATCCTTGAATTACTTGTAAATCCATTTAGCAAATCAAATCGAGTGATAAGGTGAATGACAAAATTAGCCCTATACCTTTTACCAACACTCGACATCAGTTTCTATGTCATCAAAGGACCACCTGAGCTCATAATTTCATCGGTACAAGGCACCATAAATGTAGTACCGACTTTACTTCTAAATTTTGAGGTTTTGGTCTTTTGAGTGGCAGTTCTTGACTTTTATGAAGCAGTAAATGAAATGAGCATGCATGGCATATATCCGTATTAAATTCGAAAACAGCCTTTAATGAATCAATCAGCTGAATACCATTACTAAATTGATGATAATCAGCTTTTAAATGAGTTCATCTACACATCCACCATTACGTTTTGGCTCGCAGAAAATCAGAACTACTGATGTTTAAATATAGACCAATAAATAGACTATGGTATTAGTAGAGAGGAATTAACAATTTCTTGATATTGGTGGGCAAATTAAAGACACAAAAAAAGGAGGCCGAAGCCTCCTATATTCGATGAAAGTTTAAATTAGTTTGCCACTGAAGGCTGGTTTCCAAACAAACCTCTAACTTTCGTTTTAATATCTTCGATCATTAAGTAAATGCAAGGAATTAATACTAAAGTCACGATTGTTGCGAATAACACACCAAAACCGAGCGATACGGCCATTGGGATAACCATCTTAGCCTGCATACTTGTTTCTAGAATAATTGGCGTAACACCAATAAAGGTAGTTAATGAAGTCAATAGAATCGCTCTAAAACGCCTTCCACCAGCTTCAATAACGGCTGACCTTAACGGTACACCTTGTTTACGAGAGTTATTAATGTAATCCACCATCACCAGTGAATCATTCACCACAACACCAGCTGCGGCTATGATGCCAAATAATGACAAGACACTTAAATCAATCCCTAAGATCATATGACCTAAAACAGAGCCCACAATGCCAAATGGAATTACTGACATGATCATAAATGGTTGTGAGTATGACTTTAGTGGAATCGCCAGTAAGCTGTAGATAACAAGTAATGAAATCAAGAAGTCTCTCATTTGAGTATTGGTGCTATCCAATTGCTCTTGAATACTACCAGCTAGCTGACTTTTTACTCTTGGATACTTACTCAGTAATTCAGGCAGATAATTATCACGAATGTCTTTTGCAACTACAAATGGCTCAGCTTGCTCAGCATCTATTGACGCCCAAACATTAATTGTTCGATTACCATTTTCTCGACGAATACGGTTCACACCATCGACCAATTTAATATCTGCAACTTCAGAAAGCGGTACTTCGTTTCCTGATCGTGTTTTAATTAATAGGTCTGGAACTTGAGCTAAAGAATTACGCTCATGTTCTGGATAACGAATCATCACTTTAAGTTCTTCACCATCCCGAATGATACGTTGAGCTTCATAACCATAAAACGAATAACTTGCCTGTGATGCAATATCACGTAACGATAATCCGAGCGCATGAGCTTGAGGCTTCAACTCAAACTGAATTTCCTTAGTGCTACTTTGACGACTGTCGTTAACGTCACCCAAGCCTTTTAAGCTTTGTAGTTTCGCTTTAAGCTCTTTAGCAGCTTCAACTAATTGTTGTTCATCTTTTCCTTCTAAGCGGAAAGAAATATCGCCATCATCACGACCACCACCAAAAAGACTGTCCTGAACAGTCAACGTTTTCATTCCTGGAATCGTTGGGAATGCATTACGCCACATATCGGCAACAGCAAAAGTGCCCATTGATCTTAATTCAGGATCAACGAGTTTGGTGCTAATTAATGCGTCTGTTCTTCCTTGTAAACGCACCTGAATGTCGGATAGCATTTTTTGGCCATACTCTTTCTCGATTTCATTATCGATTCTCAGCAGCGTATCTTTTATCGCTAGTGCACCTGCGAGCGTTGCCTTTTCAGACGCATCAACTTTCATTTCAAGAGTAATACGTGGGAAATCTTGCGGAATTTTAGGTTGTCCAACAAAACGAACAAAACCGCCAGCGTATAGTCCCGCACAAACAATTAAGAAGCCGATAAATGCCATGATCACTGAATACCGATATTTCACCGCTACAGTTAAAAATGGCAAATAACGATTTCGAATGAAGCTTTTTAATGTTGAATCAACTTTACCTTGTACAGCATTAACACCACGACGAAGATAATCTAACGGATTTTTTGAGCCCGGTTGAATCACTTTAGGTTGCTTCATTCTCGCTAAGTGAGCAGGCAAAATAAGCTTTGATTCAATTAACGAAAAGACCAAACAAAGTATTACTACAAAACCAATCGCTTGCCCGAATGCAGCTGAAGGTCCAGTATCTAATGTTATCGGTAGGAAAGCAGCAATTGTTGTTAATACGCCAAAAGTTGCTGGCATTGCGACTTTTTTAACACCTCGAATAACATTATCAATTGAGTGCCCTTTTTCTTCGGTTTCTGCATGAGCACTTTCCCCCATCACAATGGCATCGTCGACCACAATACCGAGTACCAAAATAAAGGCGAACAAACTGATGACATTAATGGTTACATCTATCATGCCCAATGGCATAAGCAGTAATGTACCTAAGAAACAAACTGGCAGGCCAACCATCACCCAAAACGCTAAACGTACTCGTAGGAAAAGCGCTAACATCATGAAAACAAGTATTGCACCCGTTTTCATGCTATCGAGCATTAAGTCCAGACGACCTTGAAGGTAATAAGTCATGTCTACCCAAGGTTCAATTGTTACACCTTGTGGAAGTACTTTTTGCTTTTCGTCTAAATAGTTGCCTACAACTTTTGCGACATCAGTAATCGATTGATCGCTTGAGGCTTTAACAGAGAAAGTAACCGCATTTTCACCATTAAATTTTGAGTAACGAATACCCTCTTCAAAACCATCATTTACATTCGCAATGTCACCGAGTTTAATATTGGTACCATCAGTCAGTGTAATTAATGGTATCTTATCGAATTCATAGCCTTTATAAGCTTGGTTTTCGACTCGTAAATTAATGTAGCCGTTTTCAGTACGAATTTGGCCTGCTGACATATTCTGAGAATAATTTGTTACCGCATTAGCAACATCTGCAAAGCTCAACCCAAATTCACGCAGTTTATCTTTGCTCACCTCAATTGAAATTTCATAACCTAAACCACTATAAAATTCTGAAATATTAACCAGTGGTAACTGTAATATTTCATCATGTATTTTATGGCCTAAATCTTTAAGCTGTCGCTGAGAAAGGTCACCGTATAAACTAATGTACATTACCTCTTGCTCGTATTTACTACGAACAACCTGAGGCGGTTCCATTGAAGCAGGAAAGGTAGAGATGGTGTCAATCGCTGACTTTACTTCTTCAAGTACTACTTGTGGATCATACGTTTCGTCAATCTCAAACCAACCATTTGAAGAACCACGGTTTGAATAAGTAATGATACGCTTTAACCCTTGAACAGATTCAAGCGCATCCTCAACTTTAATGGTGATGCCTTCTTCTACTTCCTGAGGTGCAGCGCCAGGGTAACCAGCGTTGAATTGCAACCAATTATCTTCGACCGCAGGGAAAAACTGCTTTCGAATCGTACCAGCAGTGAGTAAGCCACCTACAATAATAATGATCATTAATAAGTTTGCTGCGACTGGGTTCCGAGCAAACCAAGCAATTATGCCTTTGTTTGTATCTATCATTTGGTATCCCTACTCTTAGTCCTGTTCAGCTTCTTCAGCATTTTCTACTGGTTCAGGTTTATTTTTATCACCTGGAAGTGCGAGCGCCATGCCTTCTAATGGGTAATCGAGTGCAGATACAATGAGTTTATCTCCAGCCTCAAGACCTTCAGAGATAATCGCTTGCTTACCTTGCTCACGCAGAATTGATACCGGCTTTAGCTTCAGTAATTGGTCATCACCTAAAACAGAAACATTGCCTTCGACAACTAAGTGACGCGGAACAATAACAACTTGCCCAGCTTTATCACCAGTAATAGAGGCGGTTACATATGAACCAAATTTAAGAGCAGGTTTGTCAGAGTTAATACCGTAAGGGTCAACAACTTGAGCCACTAAGTACGTCATACGACTATTACTATCAACAACGCCTTCCGAACGAATAATCTTTCCTTGCCAAGATTGTGCTTTGCCAGCTAAATTAGATTGGATACTAACTTCAGCATTTTTTCCAGAGCGCTCCAAATAAGCTAACTCTTTATCTGCAACAGGTAATCTGACTTCTGCTGTATCCACACTGATGGTTTTACCTAAAGTCGTACCCGTGTTTACGTATGAGCCTAAGCCAATATTACGAGCTTCAATCAACGCATCATAAGGTGCGCGAATAACGGTGCGTTCAACATTTCTTTTTGCTCGTTTCAATCCGGCTTCCGCTGATTTTAGACGTGCAATTTCTTGTGCTAGCTGAGGTTTACGTAAACTTAATTCTGTTGGTTTTCCTTGTGAGATCTGAGCCCATTCTCTTTCTGCAACTTTACCTTGCGCTTTCTCTTGTACGAGTGTCGACTGTGCATTGGCTACAGAAGCTTCAGCTTCAATAAGTGCAGCTTCATAATCACTTGGGTCAATCTTTGCAAGTATGTCGCCTTTGCGTACAAATCCACCTCGAACAAAAGCATCAGACACATGTAAAATTTGACCTGAAACCTGAGCTACTAGCTCAGTTTCATATTTACCTGTTACAACACCGTAGGAGTTAATAGTGTGGGTATAATCAATTGGTTGCACTTGCTCTACTGTTACCACAGGACGATTATCCACTTCTGGCTTTTCGGCTGGCGGCTTTTTCATTGAAGCAAAACCAATCGCAAGTAAAATGGCGCCAGTTAAGACTGCAACAGGTAAAAATATTTGTTTCTTAGTTGCCACACGAGTGTCCTCTTTTATGCTCCCATCGGGATATTTTTAATTTTATTCACTCTGATGAGTTCGGCGTTCCGTTGCGACTCAACAGTAAGAGTAATTTTATTGTGGTTATGATAATCAATATCTGTGAACAAAGATGTCTCTAATTGTTACTGATTGTGTCAATAATTTTATCCCAGGATGAGTTACTAAATGATGTCAATTTCAATGGATTAAAATTATTTTATAAACTTTTATATTTACTTATTGAAATTAAAGATTAAGATATGATCCAGAGAGATAAAATAAGAAGCTAAAATGAAAAGCGAAATAAGCACTCAAGCAAACAGTATTCTTGGTGTAACCCTTTTGGTTACGCTTTTAAGCGTGGCAGGTATTGCCCTTCCTTATCCTATACTTGCACCTTTATTCGAAGAAGGGTTGAGTCCGCTCACTCATTTTATGTCCTTACCTAAAGAACTATTGTTTGGTATCGTCATAGGAATTTACCCTTTAGGGGTGATTATCGGCTCAAGTTTCATTGGTGCTCTGTCGGATAGGCAAGGACGGAAACGAGTACTCACGATCACCATGTTTGGCAGTTCAATAAGCTATGTCTTAACAGCCATGGCCGTTTATAAAGATGACTATCTCCTATTTTGTTTGTCTCGATTTATTACCGGCTTGTTGGAAGGTAACGTAGCAATCGCTCGTGCTATTGCCATCGATTTACATCCTACAATTCATAAAACTAAGAGTTTATCTTGGATAAGCGCAATGGGGTTCGGCGGTTATTTGGTCGGTCCGCTTGCAGGTGGACAGCTAGCATCTCAAGGTATCGACGTAGTATTCCTGTGGGCAGCTCTAGCTTGTTTTATTGCGACTTTATGCTGTTATTTCTTGTTACCAAACACCTTAAACCGATCTGTTCATAATGCAGAAAAAGGCTCTAGTCTAATTCTGTTAAAAGAAGCACCTCTGAGACGGTTCTTTTTAATCTATTTTTTATTAATGCTTGGCATCAATATTTATTACGAATTTTATCCTGTCTGGCTGGTAGAAAAATTATCCTACGACCCTTCTAGCATTGGTTGGGCAACCGTATTTATCACCAGTTGCATGTTGATACAGAGCACATTATTGAACCCCAAGTTACAGGAAAAAGTAACAACTGCTAAAGGGAGTTTAATCGGTATGTCATTTGTTGCATCTGGACTTTTTATCATGCCTATAATTGAACAGAGTTGGTTTTGGATTTCTTTTGCTTTAATCGGAATGGGTGTTGCGATTTATAATGGATTTCTCACCAGTTATATTTCTACTGCTTATGAAGATAGAGCTCAGGGAAGCTTAATGGGCATGATGGTAACCATCTTTTGCGTAGGCAACTTAGCCGCTGCTGCCATTGGCACGTTATTATTGTTAATCAAAGTTGATTACACATTAATTTTTGCTTCCTTATCCGTAATATTAGCCTGCTTGATGTTCTATCGAGGTCACTATAAATTAACGCTTTGGGGCGATAAATAACCACCTTTAAAGCACGATATTATCGCTTCCTTATCAAGCTGATTAGGAAGCGGGAAAACGCTAAGGAGCAGTTCGATAATAACGTCCTTGTTTTGCTGTTATTTCGGGGCAGCTCCTAAACCGCATCATGTTGATTTTCTGGCAATGCTTTGTCGAATGCCTCAAGTTTATTACACTCATTCCAAATGCGTTCTATGTTTGGGTAACCAGCCAAAGACACATTAAATCGCTTCGCATTATAGATTTGTGGAATCAAACAAACATCAGCTAGAGTTACTTCGTTACCAAAACAGTATTTACCACTGTGTGTCTCTAGCATTGACTCCATAGCTTTAAACCCTTTATGAACCCAATGGTGATACCATGCGTTTTTAGCGTCATTATCTACCTTCAATTTGTTCGACAAATACTGAAGAATGCTTAAGTTATTCAACGGATGAACATCACACGCCACCAACAAGGCCATACTTCTCACTATCGCTTTATCTGCATGAGATTGGGGCAATAGAGTTACATTAGGATATTCATCGTCAAGAAAATCTAAGATTGCTAATGATTGTGTCAGTTTAAACGGCTTCCCGTCTAATTCTGTTACTAATGTTGGCACTAACTCTTGAGCATTCAGTTCGCTATATTCAGCCGTGTGTTGTTGGCCACCATCTTTAACCAAATGTACTGAAATGTGTTCAGCATCAAGTGCTTTTAAATTAAGTGCAATTCGAACACGATAAGCGGCACTTGAACGCCAATAACCATATAGTTTCATTATATTCTCCTAACAAAACGGGGCTAAAAAGCCCCGTTAGTTATTTAGCTATCAACAAAGATTATGCTTTGTATTCAACAACAGTTTGATCGATTGTGCCAAAGATACTGTTACCTTGTTCATCGTTCATTTCGATGCGAACTTTATCGCCAAACTTCATGAAAGAAGTTGTCGGTTTACCGTCAGCAATCGTTTCAAGCATACGCTTTTCAGCAAGACAACTTGAACCTGCACTGCGGTCATAGTTTGAAATAGTACCTGAGCCAACAATTGCACCAGCACCCATTGGACGAGACTTAGCAACATGCGCAACAAGTTGTGCAAAGTTAAACGTCATATCAACGCCAGCATTTGGTTTACCAAATAGCTCGCCATTTAGATGCGTGATAAGCGGTAAATGAACCTTAGCATCGTCCCACTTATCGCCTAACTCATCAGGAGTAATCGCTACAGGAGAAAAGCTGCTTGATGGTTTTGATTGGAAAAAGCCGAAGCCTTTCGCTAATTCACCAGGGATCAGGTTTCTAAGTGATACATCATTAACCAACATCAATAGTTTAATGTGCTTAACGGCATTATCAGATGAAACACCCATTGGTACATCATCGGTGATTACTGCGATTTCTGACTCGAAATCAATACCCCATTCTTCGCTGCCTAACTCAATATCAGCTTTTGGTGCAATAAAACTATCTGAACCGCCCTGATAAACGAGAGGGTTTGTCCAGAACGTTTCTGGCATTTCTGCCCCGCGCGCTTTACGTACTAATTCAACGTGATTTACATAAGCACTACCATCAGCCCATTGGTAAGCACGAGGCAGCGGCGAATGACATTTACTTTCATCGAAATCAACAGCATTGTCCATTTGGCCTTCATTCAATGCTTCATACAACTCTTGCAGTTGTGGCTGTAATAAATCCCAAGAATCCATTAGCTGTTGCATTGTTTGCGCAATAGCTGGAACCTCAACTGCTTTTGATAAATCACGGCTAACTAACATTAGTTGACCATCACGGCGGCCATTTTCATACGTTGCTAATTTCATGGAAACTCCTCAATTCTTTGCAGGGTATAGAGATACCGCAAAAGGGCACAAAAAGAAATAGTGTGAACAATGTCACACTATTTCTTTTTTCATTAATTCGTAAATCATATTTGCCAATTATTTCTTCTTGGTGATTTTGTAGTCACGAAGCTTATTAGCAATAGCGGTATGCGAAACACCTAATTTCTTGGCAAGCTGACGAGTGCTTGGATAAGCAGGATATAAACGTCTTAATAAGCTCGCTTCGAATTGCTTCATCGCATCTTCTAAGCTTCCTTCAAATTCGTTATCAAAATATCCAAAACCTTCAGCGTAAGAAGGCAACTTTAATTGCTCTACTTCTAATTCGTTACCACCGCTGTGCATCGACACGGCTCTGAAAATTGCATTTTTCAGCTGTCGAACATTTCCCGGCCATGCATATTTTAATATCACATCTTTACAGTGAGCCGAAATACGTCGTGTCGGGCTTGAAAGCTGCAAACTATAATGTTCAAGGAACATTTCAGTTAATGGAATGATATCGAGTTTACGTTCTCTTAATGCAGGAATGTGATAGCTCAATACATTTATCCGGTAATACAAATCCTCTCTAAACGCACCTGATTGGCATAGCTCAGCAAGGTTTTCTTGAGTAGAGCAAATGACACGGATATCAGCTCTGATCTCTTTATTTCCACCAACACGACGGAATGAGCCATCCTGAAGTACTCTTAAAAGTTTGACTTGAGCTGCAGCTGACATCTCAGAAACTTCATCAAAAAATAAAGTACCGCCTTTGGCTTCATCAATGTAACCGCGCTTTATTGTTACCCCTTGTTCACAAAGCCCAAAAAGCTCCTCTTCTGCGACTTTATCAGGTAGAGCAGCACAATTAACAGCAATGAAAGGTTGTTCACGTCTCATACTGGCATCGTGACTGGCTTTCGCCATGAGCTCTTTTCCAGTCCCCGTTTCACCAGTGATCAGCAAAGGAGCATCTAATTGAGCCATACGCTGCGCCGTCTTTAACACCGCTTTCATCTTGTCGCTGACCGCTAACACAGAATCAAAACCTGTAATTTGGTTTTGTAATGCATTGAACTGTTTTCCAACTCTCGCAGGTGATTTCAAAGAGACTACTGCACCAACGAGTACAGGCTCATCACCAAAATCAGAATCTTCTTGAGGTAAAAATAGAGGCAGCATTTCCGCTAAATAATCACTTTGACCAATTTGCACTCTTGCTGCTTGAGCTAACACTTCAGGTTCAGACAACCAACGGCTAAAACTAAAACCATTTATCCATTGATTAAGTTGCTCACCAATCACTTCATTTTCGGGTGTTTCTAATACCATCAAAGCGGATTCATTAATGATTCTAACTCTCGCTTTAATATCAATTGAGAAGACTAGATCTGGCAGAGTAGTAAGAAGCGTTTTGAGAGCATAGTGTTTTTGCTCTGAAGGCATAAAGGCAGCGGTGCGAACATCAGTAACGCCTTCAACTTTTCTCAATTGAGGCATTAACTCACTTAACACTTCAAAGCCGACCTCGGCAAATTGAAGATAAATAAAACCAAAATTACTTGCATCGATGGCAAGTAGATTTATGCCATAACGCTCTAACACTTCAAGGATGTCTTTAGCGAGCCCCACACGATCATTACAACTGATTTCCAGACGCATAGTTTGATATTCCCTTACATTTTTAGGGTAACTCTCTATCTCACCCACTTGTTAACGTTGAATTTGAAAGAGTCCTAGAACTAAAAAATGTCTATACGGTAGTGTTTTATACGTTAAGTGGCAAGTCTAGTTTACAGATATTTTAACTACAAAAAAAAACAATCAGCACATTAACTCAATAACATGCTGATTATTTTATATAAACTGAGATTAACTCTAGGTGAATTACAGATTAATCAAACAACTGATCAGTCTTTGCCGCACAAACAAAATCATTCTTGTGCAAACCTTTAATCGAATGAGACCACCAAGTGATCGTTACTTTACCCCACTCGGTAAGCAGGCCTGGATGATGGCCTTCTTCTTCAGCCATATCACCAACAGTGTTGGTAAATGCGATCGCCTGTTTAAAGTTCTTAAACTTGAATACACGCTCAAGTTGCATGATCCCGTCACGAACTTCAACGTGCCAATCTGGTACCATTCTTACAAGCTCTGCAAGTTCTGCATCAGTTACTTTCGGTGCATCACCATGGCAAGACACACATTTCATTTCAGATAATTCAGACATTGTTATTTTCTTTCCTTTAAATCAACGTTTAACTTGCCTTGGCTTTAGGCTCAAACTTTGGCGCAAAAAGTCCTAATTCACGTGCTTTAGCAACCGTTCCCATAATGTCCATTTTTGTAATTTCATCTAAGAAATCCAAATTTTCAATGACATAATATATCGGTTGCATAATATCAATTCGATACGGTGTACGCATCACATTCAGTAAATCAAAACCATGATGTTCAGGCTTCTCACTCAACGAGTACATTGTTTCACCCGGAGAACTTAAAATACCACCGCCATAGATTTCTAAATCATTAGATTTTGATTTCATCAAGCCAAATTCAACTGTGAACCAATACATTCTCGCCAGAAAGACTCTTTCCTCTTTAGATGCAGCTAACCCTAATTGACCGTATACATGAGAGAAGTGGGCAAAAGATGAATTGGTTAACATTGGACAATGACCAAATATTTCGTGAAAAATATCCGGTTCTTGCAAATAATCAAACTCTTCTTTGGTACGAATAAAAGTTGCCACTGGAAACTGTTTCGACGCCAGTAACTCAAAAAACTTACCAAAACCGATCAGCGCTGGCACTGGTGCCGTTTTCCACCCCGTGGTATCAAGCAGTACTTTATCAATTTCACCAAGCTGAGGAATTCTATCTTTGGGCATATTAAGTGCGTCAATGCCATCCAAATACTCTTTACATGCTCTACCTGGTAAATTGACCTCTTGTCGAGCATACAACTGGCGCCATACATCGTGTTCTTCATCGCTATAATGAAATAAACCTGATGCGTCAGGTTCATGGGAAATGTACTTTGTGCCTTTCATAGCTCTATCTTCTTATCAATATGTTATCTCTTCATACTGTGATATGAATCGTCGTTTGTTAACTCAAACAGTGGTTAAAATTGACTTACATCAATCAACATTTGTAAACCAAAGATTACAATTGAATTATTTTCCTTTCTATTTCTTAATGTTAGTCATTCCATCATTATTTGTTGATTTCTATTTAAAGTGAATAGAAGTACAATCTGAGATAGATAAATCGATAATAAAAAGGATGGTTTTAATGGCTGTTTTGGTCACTGGTGGAACTGGGTATATTGGAAGTCACACGGTTGTAGAACTATTAAATAATGGTGAAGAGGTCATTATTTTAGATAATTTATCAAATTCGTGTGTTGCGGTATTAGAGAGAATCGAGCAAATTACTCAAGGGAAGCAAGCGACATTTTATCAAGGGGACATTCTCAACAAGCCATTACTCCAAAAAATCTTCACAGACCATCAGATAGATTCCGTGATTCATTTTGCTGGCTTAAAAGCTGTGGGTGAATCAGTACAAAAGCCTCTCAAGTACTACGAAACTAACGTTACCGGAACCATGATTCTCTGCGAAGTAATGCAGCAGTTTAACGTTAGAAACATCGTGTTTAGTTCATCCGCAACTGTTTACGGCGACCCTGCTACACTACCAATTAAAGAAGACTTTCCAGTGAACCCAGAAAGTCCTTATGGCCGTTCAAAATTAATGGTTGAAGAAGTACTGTCTGACTTATACGTTTCAGATAATTCATGGAATATTGCACGTCTAAGATACTTTAACCCAGTGGGCGCCCATTCCAGTGGTTTGATTGGCGAAGATCCAAATGATATCCCGAATAACCTGATGCCATTTATCTCACAAGTTGCCATAGGTAAAAGAGAGAAATTATCAATCTTTGGCGGTGATTATCCGACGCATGATGGAACAGGTGTCAGAGACTATATTCACGTAGTTGACCTAGCAATTGGACACCTCAAAGCATTAGATAAATTGAGGCAAGCTCCAGGGTTGGTGACTTATAACCTTGGTACAGGCGTTGGCTGTAGTGTTTTGGACATGCTTAAAGCTTTTGAAGTGGCGTGTGATAAAACACTACCTTATGAAATCGTTGCAAGGCGTTCAGGCGATGTTCCTGAGTATTATGCTGATCCTGCCTACGCTCAAAAAGCGCTAAATTGGGAAACAACCCACTCCATTCAAGACATGGCAAACAGCACTTGGAAGTGGCAATCAAAAAATCCAAACGGGTATAAATAGAGGTAATTCATGGCAAGTGGTTTTAGCCAAAATAGACGTAGTTTATTTCGCCGTGGTTTAGGCCAAAAAAGAAATGACAGTGCAATTCGTCCACCTTGGGTCAATCCCGAAATTAATTTTGTGGATGAATGCACTCGTTGTGATAAATGCATACCCGTTTGTGAAACTAACATCATCTTTCGTGGTGATGGCGGTTTTCCTGAAGTTTCATTTAAAAATGGGGAATGTACTTTCTGCCAAAAGTGCGTAACTGCCTGCCCTGAAAATTTATTCGATACTACCCAAGAAGAGCCCTGGAATGTAAAAGCTTCGATACAAGATTCATGCCTGGCACACTCTGGAGTTTGGTGCCAAAGCTGCAAAGACTATTGTGACGTTGAAGCCATAAGTTTCGAATATCGAGTAAACCAAGCACCTCTACCTCAAATTAACATCGATCTGTGTACTGGTTGTGGGGCATGTTTAGAACCTTGTCCCAATGATTCAATTTCATTTGCTAAAAAAAATAATAAATAGTGTGTCAATCAACTTTAGAGATTAATCAAACCTGTCGCTAACTTACTTATAATTGAACAATTAATCAGAGCAAGGTAATATCACCTTACCTGTACAAAATTAAAGCAGAACTATGTTTGGAAAAAAGAACGCTTCTTCTGAATTAACCTACATCGCTCAAGGGACAAAACTCACTGGTGAATCAATTTTTTCTGGTGATGCTCTAATTGGCGGCCATGTTGTTGGTAATGTATCTTCTAACAGTCATGTTATTGTCGAATTAGAAGGAATTATAGATGGTGAGGTTAGCTGTAAAGAAATAAAAATATCTGGAAAATTCAAAGGGAAGCTTTTTTGCGAAAAGCTGATCATTACTGCGACAGGAATTTTTGAAGGCGAAGTAAATAGCGCAAGTATAGAAATTTTTGATGGTGGACAATTTGTTGGTACTCGAATTAGTGCAAAACCAACGCACCAATCACTTGAAGAGCCTGCAACACACAACATAACACCAAATATTACCCCGATTGAACAAGCTCAGTGATCAACTGAGCTTCACTTTCTTGCTTTTTGCAGTTCTCTGATCAATTTAATGAACGCTTCTGGTTCTCTGTCGAGACAATCTATAGGCATATACAAGTGATAACCCAAGTGTTCATCCAGCATCAAACACCTGCGACCAAACATCGCTAAAATCCCTCTGTAGCGTTCATCATTAACCGTTAACGGCATAAATTCATGATTTAGGTATGACTCTAGTGCTTCTTCGTTATTAGCTTGAGCGCCAGCTGTCATAAGTAGAGAACGTTGCTCAGTGAGCAGACCAGTCGCTAACCTTGGCGAGACAGTATCCAAAACAGGATTAATCGCTTTGAGCTTAATTGCGACATAAGGTAACTCGATCAAATCAGTCCCTTTTGTCACTCTAGGAATATCAATGCGCTGAATATTATCCCAATGAACTTCAGTCGACCCACGTCGATGAAAATACCTAATACCTTCGCTATTTATCTTAAAGCTCACTTTAGGCTCAATTTGCTTGGCAATGCCTAAAATAAAGCAAACTGCACCACCAGCAAATAAAATTAATCCTTGTGCAAACCAACCACCATGAATAAACAGTGTAAACGCTAACAGTAAGCCAACAGCACCGATTAACGTGTAAACCTGCCCATTTTCATTACCTTCAGGTGAAATTATTACTTCAGAGTTCACCAAACCAACCTTTTATATTAATCCAAGCCATACCAATGTATTCATGCATCGCCTTTTGGGCACTCAGTAAATAGTTTGCAGAGAGTTCGTGCCACTGCGTTGTTACCGCAAAATCTGTCGGAGCAGCTTGAGGCATTAACCCTTTATCTTTAAAGATACGCATTGCTCGTTTCATGTGAGTCGCAGAGGTCACCAACCTAAACGGGTGATTATCCAAAACACTTTTCGCATACTCGGCTTCTTCAATCGTATCTTTAGCTAATGGGAACTGAATAATCCTATCTTTAGAAATCCCGAGCTCTTCAGCGGCTTCTGCAGATACTTCAGCGTGACTTCTAACCGAATGACCTTTATATCCAGACACAATTAAATAACAGCTATTACCAAGTTTAGTTTGACGTATCCCTTCTATTAATCGAGATAACGCCGTATTCGACAACTGCTGAGTAGCCGGTAGTTCCGTATAATCATTATGCCCACTTCCAAGCACCATTACATAACATTTACCGTTTATTGGTTTACTATTTACGGTAAAACTGGTTTCAAGCGGGCTAACCAAATAAGTATGAGATAAGTGAGTACTTAAGAAGATGATACTCAAAAATGCTAAAGACAAAATAACCCGTGCGAATTTTGGTCGATAAATAAATAACCAAGCAACACCAATTAAGATGGCAATCAATGACAATGGCATTAAAAACTTTGATAGAATCTTCTTAAGAACGAACATGTTACTTATCCTTCAGATTTTGCCCAAAGCCAAGCTGCACCACGAACCCCTGACGAACAGCCAAACTCATTTTTTAGAACCGGTGTTTTACACTCTCGTCCTAAAACATATTGTGGCAACAATTCTGGTAATTGCTTGTAAATCTCATCTACGTTCGACATTCCACCACCTAGAACGATGGCATCAGGATCTAACACATTAATCAAATGCGCTAAAGCACGTGCAAGTCGATCAAGGTAACGAGTAAATACCTCTTGAGCTAATGGCTCACCATCATGGTAGCGACTCATGATCTCAACACCAGATGTCACTTTTTTGCCATGCAAATTATAATCACGAACAAAGCCAGTACCACTGATGTAAGTTTCAATACAATCGTGATTGCCACAAAAGCACTGAGTTGATTGATGTTCGTCTTTAGTCATCCAAGGTAAAGGGTTGTGTCCCCATTCCCCACCGATACCATTACCGCCGCCATGCACTCGACCATTGATAGCAATACCACCACCACAACCGGTGCCCAAAATCACTCCAAATACGAGCCCTTTTCCTGTGGCTACACCATCCGTTGCTTCTGAAACTGCAAAACAGTTCGCATCGTTTGCAACACGAACTTCTCGATTTAATAATTCGCTAAGATCCCTATCTAATGGCTGACCGTTTATCCAAGTCGAGTTGGCATTTTTAACAAGTCCTGTAAATGGAGAAATTACACCAGGGATACCAACCCCAACACTTCCCATTACCCCCAAAACGGATTCAGCTTCATGAACTAATCCAGTAATGGTATTTAACGTAGCCTGATATTCTCTAGGCGTAGGGACTCGCTTTCTAAAGACTTCTTTTCCATCAGGGTCTAAGGCGATTAATTCTATTTTTGTTCCACCTAGATCAACACCAAAACGTACCATTAAACTTCTTGCTCCATATTGTATTCGCTGCAATTTTTAGAACGTGCTAAAAACAGAGGGTTTAATATATTTTTCTTTTGATTATATTGTAAAGGCTCACTCGAATTGAGAAGCGTCACAGAACCACCAGCAGCAATCAGAACCGCTTGGCCAGCAGCTGTATCCCACTCACTTGTCGGGCCTAAGCGAGGATAAAGCTGTGCTTCACCCGAAGCTAGCAAACAAAACTTTAACGAGCTGCCGACAGACGCTACATCATAATCGTTAAACTGCATTAAATAATCTGACATTTCTGGGCTTTGATGAGAGCGGCTTCCGACAATAGTCAGTTTCGAGGGTGATAAATTACTGTCCGGTAAAGCGACGGTTTCACCATTTTCATCACACCACGCACCTAACATTTCAATGCCATAAAAACATCGCTTTAAAGCTGGAGCATACACAACGCCCGCAATAGGTTTACCTTGATGAATTAAAGCAATATTAACCGTAAATTCACCATTTTTATTGATGAACTCTTTGGTACCATCGAGTGGATCGATTAACCAATATTGCTCCCAGTCCTTACGTTCGTCCCAAGCAATTAATTCAGACTCTTCTGATAAAACAGGAAACCTGAAAGGAAGTTTATTTAAACCTTCAACAATTACTCGGTGAGCGGCTAAATCAGCAGCTGTTACAGGAGTTTCGTCCGTTTTTATCGAAATAGCAATGTCATCATGTTGATAATACGCCATGATGGCATTTCCAGCATCTACTGCAATTTCACAAACTTGTTTGAGTTGCTCAAGAGTTAACATAATTCAATGCAACACACTGTTTTTTAAAGTTGTGGGATTATGCCATTAAACAATCAGAAGGAAAACTGAGCATACGTATTCAAACGATGAAAAGGTGAAAGATCTATTGATGAAGAGAATGGTCTCCCCACAGGGACTCGAACCCCGATCGTCCGCTTAGGAGGCGGATGCTCTATCCGGTTGAGCTATAGGGAGATGTTGAGAATTATACCCAGATTTTCTCATATTAAAAGTGATTGTATTTCTTTGCCTTAATATTTCATTAAATTCTAAAATAATCGTAGCACCAGAAAATTAAGTTTAACAATAATTAAGACAGCCTAAATACATAACGCTTTAAAATCGATTCCCTTCGCATCTTTTGAAGAAATGATCGGCTCACCAAGTAATGGCCAATCAATGCATAATTCCGGATCATCCCAGCGAATACAGACCTCTGACTTTGGATGGTATAAATCGGTACATTTGTAAGTGCAAATTGCTTGCTCAGACAAAACGTAAAAGCCATGTGCAAAGCCTTCAGGGATCCACATTTGTCTTCTATTGCTTTCAGAAAGCAATACACCAACCCATTGACCATAGGTAGGTGAGTTTTTGCGGATATCCACAGCAACGTCATAAACCTCGCCGACAAGCACTTGTATGAGCTTGCCTTGAGATTGCTCAGTTTGAAAATGCAGACCTCTTAAAACACCTTTTGATGAACTCGAAACGTTGTCTTGTTTAAACTGAACCTTCAGTACGTTTTCAGCAAACTTAGATTCATGCCAGCTTTCAAGAAACCAACCTCTCTGATCTCCAAACACATCTGGCTCGATGATTTTGACATCGGCAATATCCGTCTCAATTATTTTCATAGTTTAAACTTATTCTGATAGATTGCGGATTTCCAGTCACTTGGCTTAACTGAAAATACAGCCTGAATTTTCTGATTATTTAACATTGTCATTCTTGGACGGCTCGCCTTTGAGTTCAGCTTATTAAGTTTAATCGGAGAACAATTCAATTTCGCTGCATCATAGCCTTGAGACTGTAATACCTCTAACGCAAAGTCATACCAACTGACACGAGGTTCACCACAATAATGGTAAATCCCCCATCCGGTAAACTGCGTTTTTTTCTGCTCGATATCGACTATGATTTTCTTGATACTTTTAGCTAAATCATCAACAAATGTTGGACCTGAAAATTGATCATCAACGACAGCGATTCGTTTATTATTTCGTGCCATTTTTAAGATACTACGACAAAAATTATTCCCCTCTAAAGAAAACAAAGAAGCCGTACGTACAATAATATACCTATCACAAAATCGAGCTACAGCCTGTTCCCCCGAAAGCTTTGATTTTCCATAAACGTTTAATGGCTTGGGCTTATCAGACTCTATATAAGGGACTTCCTTTTGGCCGTCAAAAACATAATCAGTAGACAAGTGAATTAAGAGTGCATCATATTCTTTGCAGGCTGTCGCTAAACGACAAACGCCAACTTCATTAACTTTGTAACAGGCCTCTTGCTGTTCTTCAGCGCCATCAACCCAAGTATATGCAGCACAGTTAACGACGTAATCAGGTTTGTGGAATTTTAACGCTTTCTTAATTGATTCAGAGCAACTGATATTTAAATGTGTCTTGCTAGAAGCAACAACATCAAACTCACCTTGAAAATGCAGCGTAAGCGAAACACCAAGCTGACCATCAGCTCCTGCGATCATCACTTTAGGTTTGGTGAGTGTCTTCAATAATATTGCCTCTGAAAACAATAAAGCCTAAGCAGATTGCCTAGGCTCTATTTAGAAAAATGAACAGGTAATGTTAACCCGCTTTGCGAACGGCTTCTGCAATGTATTCTGCTTGAGCTTTGGTCATATCTAAATCAGCAGATTCTACCATCACACGTATCAGTGGCTCTGTACCTGATTTACGCAACAATACACGACCATTTTCCGCTAACACGCCTTCTGCATCTTTTACCGCAGCTTGAACGCTTTCAGAAGCGATGATTGCGTCGGCATTGTCAGAACTTAACTTAACGTTGATCAAAAGCTGAGGCAGTTTTGTCATATCAGATTTAAGTTCTTCAAGTGATACACCTGATTCTAAAAGTGCTTTTAATACTTGTAGCGAAGCAACAATGCCATCGCCAGTTGAGGCATGATTAAGGCTTAAGATATGACCCGAGCCTTCACCACCTAAGTTCCAACCTGTGGCTTTAAGTTGTTCAACCACATAGCGGTCACCAACCTTAGCGCGCTTAAATGGGATATCTAGCTCTTTTAATGCTAACTCTAAGCCTAAGTTAGACATTAACGTACCGACAACACCGCCTTCAAGCTCTTCAGTTGCTTTAGCTTCTTGCGCAAGAATGAATAAAATTTCATCCCCGTCAACAACTTCACCCTTTCCGTCTACAAACATCACACGGTCAGCATCACCATCTAAAGCAATACCTAAGTCTGCATGATGTTCAAGTACTGCTGCTTGTAAGCTATCGAGTTTAGTTGCACCACAATTATCATTAATGTTCATGCCATCTGGCTTATCATTAATGCTAATGACTTCAGCGCCTAATTCAGCATATACATTCGGTGCAATGTGGTAAGCAGCACCATTTGCACTATCTATCACGATTTTTAAACCGTGTAATGATAAATGCTTCGGGAATGTGCCTTTACAAAATTCAATATAACGCCCAGCTGCATCATCAATACGGCGGGCTTTACCCAGTTTGTCTGACTCAGCACAATCCATGGCATTTTCATTGATTGCCTTATCAAGCAAACATTCAATTTCAAGTTCTTGAGCATCGGTTAATTTTGTACCGTCGTTTGAGAAGAACTTAATACCATTATCGTAAAATGGGTTATGTGAAGCACTGATCACCACACCAGCATCCGCTCTAAAGGTTGACGCTAAGTATGCAACCGCAGGCGTTGGCATCGGGCCGACTAAAGCCACATTGACACCTGCTGCGGAAAACCCAGCTTCCATCGCAGACTCAAGCATATAACCACTTATCCGTGTATCTTTACCGATTAATACTTCTTTGGTACCCGTTGATGCCAGCACTTTGCCTGCTGCCCAACCTAATTTCATTGCAAAAGATGGCGTAATAGGGAAAGTACCTACTTTTCCACGCACACCGTCTGTACCAAAATATTTTCGAGACATCCTGATTCCTTCAAAATCATATTCAAAAAATAGCTTGCCACTATACCACAGCTGAATAAGCGATTACATATTGTGAATAAGCTTGAATAAGAGGTGTGATTTAGACATAAAAAAAGCCAGTCTATGACTGGCTTTAACAATAGCGTTCTACTTAGTAATTAAAGTAGAGATAGTGCTACTTGAGGTAATTGGTTCGCTTGAGACAGCATTGCAGAAGATGTTTGCGATAGAATTTGCTGCTTAGTCATATTTGCAGTTTCTTTAGCAAAATCTACGTCTTGAACACGGCTTCGTGCGTCAGATACGTTGTTTGAGATGTTGCCTAAGTTGTTAATAGTATGGCTCAAACGGTTTTGAGTCGCACCTAAGTCTGCACGTTGACCGTCGATTTGAGCGATAGCGGCATCGATAGTAGCAATGGCTGACTGAGCACCGCCTGCAGATGAAATATCAATAGAGTTTACACTTGCAGAATTTTCGCCATTAAAACTAATATCGGTAGAAGTACCTACTGCAGTTGCTCCCGCACCAGTAGCAGCCGTTGAAGTAATTGCCATAGCAGGTGTTGCTGTACCAGCATTATCTACAGTACCTGCAAAGCCAATGCTTTTTGTGCCATCAGCAGCAGTAATAACTTCAGCATTAACATTAACACCGGCTTCAGACATCGCAGAGTTAATTGCATCTACAACGCCACCTGCGTCAGTTGCATCGCCAATATTTGCAGTAATTGTTGTACTAGCACCATTAACATCAGTTGTAGCAAAAGCGACTGTACCATTATTTCCAGCGCCGTTCGTTAAAGCACTTGTTGTTGCAGCATCAAGTCCACCAGCAGCTACTGAACGACCTTGCGCTAGAGCGTCAGCGCCTACATCACTTAAAGTAACAGAAATCGTTTCATTCGCTTCAGCACCTACTTGGAAAGACTGAGTACCATAAGAGCCATCAAGTAGCTTTTGGCCACCAAAAGATGTCGTTTCTGAAATACGAGTTAATTCAGTTTGCAGAGCGCCAATTTCTTTTTGTGATGCAGCACGATCTTCCGCTGAGTTTGAACCGTTGGCTGCTTGTAAAGATAAATCACGCATACGTTGCAGAATATTAGTAGACTCTTGCATCGCACCTTCAGCAGTTTGTGCAATAGAAATGCCATCGTTCGCATTACGTGTTGCAACATCAAGACCGTTAATTTGACTGGTGAAACGGTTAGAAATTTGCAGACCAGCTGCATCGTCTTTTGCTGAGTTAATACGAAGACCAGAAGCTAGACGCTGCATTGAGTCTTGTACACCCATGTTAGATTTACCAAGATTGCCCTGAGCACGCATGGAAGTGACGTTAGTATTGACCGAGATCATAGTATCATCCTTTTGTTTGCTCTGACTGTTCAAAGCTGTAGCGCGCTGCAGTCAGAATATTGTTGTCGGTTACAACACTTTTAACGGCATGCAATTTATTAACTTTAGTGAATTTTTAATTTTTTTTTGACATATGAAAAAAATGAGCTAGTGAGGAACTGAAAGAATAATTTTAAGGTATCTGTTTACAGGAAAGTAAAAGCTAATGGTGATAAGTTTTTAGTTGTAAACCGAAGATTAAGAGTTGAGTGTTAAGGGGTTTAAAATAAAGCGCAGACTTGTTTGCCTGCGCTTCAAAATGTTACTTAATTTAAAGTAAAGACAAAGCCACTTGTGGTAACTGGTTTGCTTGAGAAAGCATCGCAGAAGACGTTTGCGACAGAATTTGCTGCTTAGTCATATTGGCAGTTTCTTTAGCAAAATCAACATCTTGAACACGGCTTCGTGCATCAGATACGTTATTTGAGATGTTACCTAAGTTATTAATGGTATGGCTCAAACGGTTTTGAGTCGCACCTAAATCGGCACGTTGACCATCGATTTGAGCAATAGCTTGATCAATAACGGCCACTGCAGATTGCGCACCACCAGCAGTACTGATATCTAAAGTGCTTATATTAGCAGTGCCATCAGCACCTACAGTGCCTGCAGTTGGAGCATTAGTTGCACCTGTAGCTGTAATTCCAACCGTTGCAGCTGCATTATTATTTGCGATAGTACCTGTCAACTGAACATTTCCTGTTGCATCATCAACTTCTGCAACTACGCCACTCTCTCCGAGAGCATCATTCATTGCAACTGCAAGTGTATCTGCATCAGTTACATCAGACAAATCTACAGTGAAGTTAGTCGCTGCCGCACCACCTGCACCATCCATATCAATATCGACACTCATTGCCGAAACTGTACCATCTGCATATTCAGCAATATCTGCTGCAGCAATTGTTCCACCACCAACAGCACTACGATCTGCCAACTCATCTGCACCAACATCACTTAGAGTTACTGAAATTGTCTCGTTCGCTTCTGCACCTACTTGGAAAGACTGGGTACCATAAGAACCATCAAGCAGCTTTTGACCACCAAAAGAGGTCGTTTCTGAAATACGAGTTAATTCAGTTTGCAGAGCGCCAATTTCTTTTTGCGATGCAGCGCGATCTTCCGCTGAATTTGAGCCGTTGGCGGCTTGCAACGACAAGTCACGCATACGCTGCAAGATGTTAGTAGATTCTTGCATTGCACCTTCAGCAGTTTGTGCAATTGAGATACCATCATTTGCATTTCGTGTTGCAACATCAAGGCCGTTAATTTGACTTGTGAAACGGTTAGAGATTTGCAGGCCTGCAGCATCGTCTTTAGCTGAGTTAATACGAAGACCTGAAGCTAAACGCTGCATTGAATCTTGTACGCCCATATTTGACTTACCAAGGTTGCCCTGAGCACGCATGGAAGTGACGTTAGTATTGACCGAAATCATATATCATCCTTTTATTTGCTCTGACTGTTCAAAGCTTGTAGCGCGCTGCAGTCAGAAAATTATTGTCGGTTTCAATCTTTTAACGGCATGGGAAACATGAACTTTAGTTAATGCTCCGTTATTTTTTTGACATTTCAAAAAAATGAACTAGCGATATGTAAATTAGTGTAGGAAAAATGGCATTTAAGAGAGGAGAAAAACTTCAGAGAATTATAGAGACCAAACCTATCGACTACGATGAGATTAGTAGAACTTTAGTTTAAAAAGTAATGCACTAAACCTTTATTTATAATAACTGTTTAGTGCACCTGTTGTTATACCTATAAAAAAATATAACGTAATTTTTAACGATTTATCCCAGTAACGACAATGCCACTTGAGGTAGCTGGTTTGCTTGAGCTAGCATCGCAGAAGAAGTTTGCGATAAGATTTGTGTCTTAGTTAAGTTTGCTGTTTCTTTTGCAAAGTCAACATCTTGAACTCGGCTACGTGCATCCGCTACGTTATTTGAAATATTGCCTAAATTATTAATGGTATGGCTCATACGATTTTGTACTGCACCTAAATCTGAACGTGAACCATCAATTTGAGCAATTGCAGCATCAATCGTTTCAATAGCTGATTGGGCACCACCAGCAGTTGAAATGTTAATTGATTGAACACTTGAAGAATTATTAGTGTTAGCTAAAACTGTAATATCTGTGGCACCACCAACTGCACCAGCGGCACCACCGGCATCACCTGTACCTGTAATAGCAAAACTAGAAGCCACAGAATCATCAGCACTGTTTGCTATCGTTCCGGTAAAATCAATCTCACCATTATCATTGACGTTCGCAACTACATTCACACCTGCTTTTGACATTGCAGAGTTAATTGCTTCAGCGACACCACCTGCATCTGTAGCATCTCCAATGTTAGCAGTAACGGGTGTTGTCTGCCCATTTACACCTGTTGGAGTAAAAATTAATGAACCTTGATCAGCATCACCAGAAGTTAATGTTGTAATTGCTGCAGCATCAAGACCGCCTGTACTTACAGAGCGACCTTGGGCTAACGCATCTGCGGCAACATTTTCTAAAGTAACTGAGATCGTTTCGTTTGCTTCAGCACCTACTTGGAAAGATTGAGTTCCGTATGTGCCATCAAGCAACTTCTGACCACCAAAAGAAGTAGTTTCAGAAATACGTGTTAATTCAGTTTGCAGTGCTGCCATTTCTTTTTGAGAGGCTGCGCGATCTTCAGCAGAGTTTGAACCATTCGCTGATTGTAAAGATAAATCACGCATACGTTGCAAGATGTTAGTTGACTCTTGCATTGCACCTTCAGCCGTTTGTGCAATCGAAATACCATCATTAGCATTACGTGTTGCTACGTCTAGGCCGTTTATTTGGCTGGTAAAGCGGTTAGAGATTTGAAGACCCGCTGCATCATCTTTTGCTGAGTTAATACGAAGACCCGATGCAAGACGTTGCATTGAATCCTGTGTACCCATGTTGGCTTTGCCTAAGTTTCCTTGGGCTTTCATAGAAGTGACGTTAGTATTGACACTGATCATAGCTATTCCCCTTAAAATCAAGCCAAAGCCAACTGCCCGGCGAAGATTATTATTTTGTTTTAAATTTATTTGGTCGCATTTTGTAGCCAAATGCCCGCAACATTATTGTGTTGTTGCTGGGTACCTCATCGAGGCACGACTTATACTTTTTAGGGCTTACTGAAAGTCTCAGAGCCCCACAATTTGTTGTTAGTGAATCATCTTCAAGCAAAGTAAAGTGAGCTAAGTAATAATCACTTTTACTGCATTTCACATCAGCGTTATTGATTACAAGTAATCAAACAAACTCGCTGAGCTTACTCTGCTAAATAGGCTTGACGTTGCTTGAAGCGCTACCTGACTTTTTTGAAGTTCAGTAATTGCTTCCGCCATGTCCAGATCTTCTAACTTTGCTTGCGCAGAAGTATTCACTAACTTAGCGTCTTCATGTTGGCTGTTATAAGTCTCAAGACTTTTGAGATTAACGCCAGCAACACTCCGAGCTGTACTGATCTGGTCGATACCTTGATTTATGTTATCCAATAACTGTGCCATTTCTGCCTGGCCATTTGGATTTTGCATTTCGCCACTCTCAGCAAGTGATAATGCTTGCTCTACAGTGTCGAAGATACTGATTGAAGATTGTTGTGAAAGGCTGATTTCATCGCCTATTGCAGGCGTTCCTTCAAATTCCAGTGTGACATCACCAATATCGAGAGGGTTTTCAAAAGTTATTGGAGTAGTACCGTTTACTAATACTTCTAATCCACCAGCACCGTCATCTTGAAATTCTAAAGAGTAACTTGCTGCCGGACTTGCCGCACTTGCGTCAATATTTGCCGCAGTTACATGAAACTCGCCTGTCTGCCCTGTCTGATAATTGACGCTGTAGTCACCTAACGTATTAGCGCCATTCATGAAAGCTTGGCTACCTGGAATATTGGTTTGCAGGAGTACACCTTCAGCAACCATGCTTTGCTTTACATTGTCGTCACCCGCATATTGAATTTGTCTTGGGTCAGTATTAGTAAAACTAAAAGGCTCTGAGTCGGTATTAAAACCTGAGAAAGTATAATTACCGGACTCATCTTTTGAATTAGCAATAGACATCAACGCATCGAGATCGCTACGCAGATCTTTAGCAATGGCATCAAGATCGTCTTGGCTGCGAGTACCGTTATTCATCTTCAGCATATTGTCTTTAATATTTCGAGATAATGACTCCGCTTCACCTAGCGATGACTCAGCATTAGCCAAACGACCTTCTGCATAGTCAATGTTTTTTAAGAATTGATCTATCAAGTTATTCTGCTGATTGAAGTTATCAATGGTTTTTGACGCAATAGGATCATCCGCCGCAGTATTGACCCGCTTTCCAGAGGAAATTTGCTCCAAAGACTTTTGCGTATCCGCTTGATGACGCAAAATACTGCTGGTATTACTATTGAACATTTGTGAAGTTGAAATACGCATCACATCAATCCTTAAATTTTGCGTTAAAATTAAATGGCGTTAAATAGAGTATCGAACACTTGCTGAGCCGTAGTCATTACTCTCGCAGAGGCTTGATATGACTGTTGGAATCGAAGCAAATTAGATGCTTCTTCATCAAGATTTACACCTGAATCACTTTGCACTCGGCTGTATGCTTGTTGATAAACAGCATCAGCACTGACTAAACGAATTTCAGACCCTTTAGTTTGCGAACCAATATCTTGTTTGGCATCTTGGTAAACATCGATTAAAGTTGATTTACCATCATTCATCAGCTTCTGTTCACTGAGTCCTGCTAATTTCACCGCATTGGAATTGTCACCCGGTTTTGGCGTAAAATCTAAAGTGAATGAAGATGTTTCAGAGGTTGTTGAATCGATTTCAATGTCTACACCTAACGCAGAAATTGTCGATGGTGTTCCTGCCACATTACCTATTGCAAGTGAATTACCGCCTTCGTCTAAAATAGAATAAGTCGCAGGAGATGCGGTAGTATCAAGATTGACCGTAATTGGAGATTCAAAGCCAGTCGCATTTCGGTCAAGACCCGTAATTTTCACGTTGGTATTACCGGAATTACCATCTGCTGCCGTTACAAAACTATCAGGGCTACCCGCAGCAATTTCTTTTGGATCCGTCATGGTAACGGCAATGCCTGACGCAGCACTGCCATTAGGACGAATGGTAAAGCTATCACCTGAGGCTAGATTAGTAGGGTCATCAATATCAACACTAAAACCATCGGCACCAGAAAGGGTGTTTCCAGTCAGCGTCAATGTTTGTTCACTCCCTGTTTCACTATCAACTAACTTATAGTCTGTTCCATCGTAAGTAAGTTTGTATTCATTGCCTGACAGAGAAGAAACATCATCAATATTTACTGATAAGTTCGCTGTACCCGCATTATTCGGGTTTGCCCCTACACGACCAAAACTCATCGATGGGTCATTAATGTCCGCAAAAATAGGTTTACCTAAGTTGCCGTTGAGATCGACACCCTCTGCTTGAGTTTTATTGAAAGCATCCGCAACACCGAGAGCAAATTGACTGAGTTCTTGTTGAGCATTAAATAAGCTGTCATCGCGGTACTCAAACAAAGCTCCTAAACTGCCACCAACATTACTGCCATTGAGTGGTACTTCTTTATCGCCGACTTTAGCAACAATTTGAGTGTTATTCGGGAATGGATCGCCTGTTTTAACTTCGAGTGGTGTTGCTGACTCACCCGTTACCAACATGGTATTGCCACCGAGCATAATACTTTTGGCCCCCCCATCGAGCGGAATCACACTGATGTTGCCAAATTTACTCATTTCTTGAATGATGCTTTCTTGACGATCGAGTAGTTGACTGTTTTCACCGCCATTCTCTCTGAGCTCAAGGTTAATTTTTGCGAGCTCACTACTCAGTTCATTTAACTGTTCTACTGAACCAGCTATTTCGCCATTGGTATTTTTGATTTGAGCATCCAAATGGTTTTGCATTTGATTGATGCTTTGTGCCATTTGAGTCGCTGAGCTTAATACTGTAGTACGAGAACCGATATCATCGGGCAAATCAACCAAACCATTCATTTGTGCAAACACGTCGTTAAGGCTATTGGGTACTGATTTGCCGATTTCTGAAAATAACTGATCTAATTGAGAGAGCTTACTAAAAGAAGTTTCTGCTTCACTTAAGGTTGATTGACCAATTCTAAGTTCACGTGACGCAAACTCGTTATAAATACGTTTTACATCGGAAACATAGCTGCCAGAGCCATAATACTCGCCACCAACTTGGCGTGCGCCTAATGTTGACTGAGTGGCAACTTGACGGTGATAACCTGCGGTATTTGCGTTAGCAATATTATTACTGGTCACAGCTAATTGAGATTGTGACGTCAATAATCCATTACGACCGATATTCAATAAATCATTAGACATTAGCTGTACCTTTTACTACTTAAATTAAATTCTTTAAAAACATACATGCCACTACTTCCCTGCTACGACGGACTTCAATACCGACATCACTTTTTGCGTGTAATTTGGGTCAGTTGCATAACCTGCTTTTTGTAAGCCATTGATAAATTGCTCAGGTTCTTTTGCTGCTTTTAATGCATCTTGATAGCGCTCACCGCTTGATAGGAAGTTAACGAAGTCATCAAAGCTCTGCTTAATACCATCGTAAACTCTAAAATCAGCTTGTTGCTTCACTGCAATACCTTGTTCAAATTCCAAGGTGCTGACTTTAGCTTTATTTCCTTCCCAGCCGTTTGTTGCTTTTATATTGAAAAGATTGTTACTGGTTTCACCATTTGATTGGCGAACCATCTTTTGTCCCCAACCTGTTTCTAACGCTGATTGCGCAATCAATACTTCAGGTTGTGTTCCTAACTTATCCGCTGCTTTTTGCGCATGAGGATAAAGTTGGTTTATAAAATCAGCCTTGTCGGCAAAACCTTGTTTTGCCTCTGTCGGCGTAATCTTGCCGCTTACTACATCACTAATCGTGTTTAAATCATTATCGACCGAATTTTGAACAGCATTAATTTTTATATGACTTGGTAGTGACTTCGAAGTAAGTAAGTCATCACCACCTGCGGGCAACTGCCCATCATTGCGCAATGTCGAGGCTGGTTTTATCTTGCTGGTTTCAGGTGACAGTTGTTCAACCATCAAATCCGCAATACCAAGCGTACCTTTGTCTGAAAGGTCGATAGAAAGCTGCTGATCACGCATTTGCTCGTAAAAAGCGGTGTATTGTGTGTTAAACGGGCTGTCTGATTTAAAAACCTCATTGGCATCACGCATACTCTTCATCAGCATTTGAACGAAAATACCTTCAAATTGCTTTGCAACTTCTTTTAGTGCGCCTTTCTCGTCTTTTTGAGCTTGAGATCTCAATTGATCTAAACCACCCAATTCAAGAAAGTTTGATGCGTTTGCTAGCTTTTCCATAAACAGACCGTCGAAACTCCAATGCCAATAATTAGATAACTATCAATTCACCTTGCAATGCGCCTGCCAACTTTAATGCTTCAAGTATCGCAAGTACGTCAGAAGGTGCTGCGCCAACCAAATTCACTGCTCGGACTAATTCATCCAGTGTCGTTCCAGGATTGAATAAGAACATGCGTTTGTAGTCTTCAGAGACATCAATATTAGAGTTGGTAGTAACGGCGGTTTCACCTTGACCAAACGCATTTGGTTGCGAAACTTGTGTTTGCTCAGCAATAGTGACGGTTAAGCCCCCGTGAGTAATCGCTGCGGGTCTTAATCGCACCTGTTGACCAACGACAATTGTGCCCGTGCGTGAATTAACAATCACTTTTGCGGCCTCTGCCGCTAGGTCAACGTTTAAATTTTCAATAACTGCTAAAAATGAAACACGTTGAGAAGCATCACGTGGGGCACTGACTCTTACAGAAGTCGCATCCAATGGCATTGCAACATCCGGCCCTAGAAGCTCATTAATGGTATCGGCCATACGCTTTGCCGACGAGAAATCTGGGCGGTGTAAGTTGAATGTTAAGTAATCACCATTTGCAAAAGGCGACTTAACTTCTCGCTCAACAATGGAGCCATTAGGAATACGGCCAACAGTTGGCGTATTTTGTATGACTTTAGAACCATCGAGTCCTTCAGCACTGAAACCACTGACGACAAGACTGCCTTGTGCAATGGCGTACACTTTTCCGTTTACCCCTTTAAGGAAAGTTTGCAGTAAAGTTCCACCACGTAAACTCTTGGCTTCACCAATGCTCGACACTGTGACATCAAGGTTCTGGCCAGCTTTAATAAACGGTGGCATATCAGCATGAACGGCTACAACGGCAATATTTTTTATTTTCGGTCTAAAGCTGTCCGGCAAATTAATGCCGAAATTTTTCAACATGGTTTTAAACGTCTGCTCAGTATAGCGAGTTTTTTCACCCGTTCCTGGTAAGCCGACAACCAATCCGTAACCAATTAACTGGTTGTGACGAACACCTTGAATATTTGAGATATCTTTAATTCTCTGAGCAAAAACCTCTGTGGTTAACAGCATCAAGAGCAAACTTAATATTACTTTTATTTTCATAACCTTGATCTCCATAACCTAGAAAGGCCACCAATCGCTTAAGAAAAACTTGTTAAGCCAGCCGACTTTTTGTGCTTCGGCAAAGGTGCCTGTTCCACTGTATTGAATACGCGCATTCGCAATTCGAGTAGAGTCAATCGTGTTATCAGGGCGAATGTCTTCACTTCGTACTAACCCAGTAACTCGAATGAACTCTTCACCATTGTTGATGGATATCCATTTCTCGCCACGCACTACTAAATGCCCATTAGAAAGTACTTTCATTACATTGGCGGAAATACTGCCTGAAAGGCTATTACTTTGATTTGCATCAGATTCACGGCTGGTATCGAATGAATCGTTATAACGAAAGTCGAGCGGTTTACCTTTAAGGGTGATATTGGCGCCGCCACCGAAAATAGGGTCGATAGAATTAGAATTGGCCTTGGTGATTTCACTCGTGGCACTTTTACGAGCCTGCGTAGCCTCAGAAAGATTAATAGTGATGATGTCGCCTACTTTATGTGCACGTATATCGGAATATAAACTCGCTGCTTCCGCATCCATGTAAATCGACCCCGTTGGCTCTACTCTCGTAGGAGGAGTATCTGGGTAAACTGGCGCATAAAATGGATCATCTGGAATTGGCTTGTGGCTGGTAGAGTTACAAGCTGAAAGTACAACGACCATGCCAACAATGAATAAGCTACGCATCATCAATCACCCATTATAGATTTTGGTTAACGTAAGACAGCATTTGGTCAACGGCCGAGATCACTTTCGAGTTCATCTCGTAAATACGCTGACTTTCAATCAGATTCACTAATTCTTCAGTAACGTTCACGTTTGACGTTTCAAGCGCCCCTTGACGAATGGCCCCCATACCATCTAACGCTGCAGTGCCCTGAATGGGTGCTCCGCTTGCCCCTGTCTCTAAGTACAAGTTTTGCCCCATTGGCTCTAGACCTGATGGATTAATAAAATCAGACATACTGAACTGACCCAGCACTTGGTTTTCTGCTGCACCATTAGTTTTGACAGAGACTTCACCTTCTGCAGACACGGTTATGCTCGTTGCATCTTCAGGGATCGTAATAGCTGGCTGAATAACATAACCCGCACCTGACGTTACAATTTGACCTTGGTCATCTAAGCTGAACTGTCCATTTCGTGTATAAGAAGTGCTGCCATCAGGCATTTGAACTTCAAAGAAACCAGGCCCTTCAACCATCAAATCTAGCGAATTATCTGTGGTCAGCATGTTTCCTTGGGTAAACTGCTTTTGTGTGGCAACCACTTTGGTACCTGCACCAATGTTCAAACCATTAGGTAACTTGGTGTTGTTTGCACTAATACCACCCGCCTGATTCACTGTTTGATAGAGTAAATCTTCAAAAACAGCTCGGCTTTTTTTATAACCAACCGTACTGGCATTGGCGACGTTATTTGAAATAACCGCAATATCTGTTTGTTGGGCGTCAAGCCCGGTTTTGCTTATCCATAATGCCGGATGCATGACATACTCCCCTAGCTCATTCTCATCATTTGAGCAGAAGCACGATCGTTATCTTCTGCCGTTTTCATCATTTTCACTTGCATCTCGAACTGACGCTGAATATCGATTAATGCAACCATTTCTTCAACTGCACTCACATTACTGCTTTCGATTGCGCCACTTTCCAGTGCTACGTCTAAATCAATCGGTTGAGGCTGTCCCGACGTATGTCTGAATAACCCATCTTGACCTCGCATCAACTCTGCCGTTTCAGGATTAACTAGCTTGATGCGTCCAACTTGCTCTAACGCTTCAGCTGGCGCACCTTGAGGCCTAACGGTAATGGTTCCGTCTTGGCTTATTTCTACTTTCTCGATGGGAAGCGGTAACACTATCGGACCGTCTTGTCCCATAATTGGGTTACCACGGTCATTTTGTAATAGGCCAGTAGTGTCAAAACTCAAGCTCCCCGAGCGGGTATAAGCTTCTTCACCTTCTGCACTTTGCACCGCTAACCAACCATCACCTTTAATGGCAACGTCAAGATCTCGACCAGTTGTTTTGATTGCACCGGATTGAAAATTGGCGCTCGGTTGCTCAGTCATCGCAAACACTCGTGTAGGCAAACCATCGCCAAAAGCTTGCATTGAGCGAGCTTGTGCCATGTCGGCTTTGAAACCATCGGTATTTGCATTGGCTAAGTTATTGGCACGAACGGCCAATTCAGCCATATTTTGTTTAGCACCGCTGGCGGCAATATAAAGCAGCTTATCCATCACTCAATCCGTCAAAACTTAATACTTATGATGAATAAAGCATCGAACGTGCCAATTGATTAGAAGTAAGTGTTTATCGGCTATTTATTAGCCTGGAAAGAAAAAAAACGAAATGCTTTGTGATAAAGAGGAAAGCCATTGCCGCAGAGGCAATGGCTTTAATGTAACAAATGAACGTTGTAACTTATTGAATCTGTAAAATCGTTTGTTGCAGAGTACTGTTCACTTCCAGCGTTCTCGAGTTAGCTTGGAAGTTACGCTGTGCAGAAATCAAATCAACAAGCTCAGTCGTTAAATCAACGTTCGATTGTTCAAGTGCCGAAGAACGAATACTACCTAGCGTACCACTGTTCGCTTCACCTGCTAGTGCAGGACCTGAATCCAAACTTGAGCGCCAAGACGTATTGCCAACCTGAGTTAATCCCTGCTCATTTTGGAATCTCGCCAATGCAACACGTGATAATGGGATAGTCGAGCCATTACTGTAACTCGCATTAATCAGTCCATCAGCACCAATTTCAACATTCGTCAAACGCCCGACAGTCGAACCATCTTGGCTTAATTTAGTGACTTCAAACGGTGCTGCAAACTGCGTTGGGTTGTCAAACTCGATGTTCAAAGCTTGTGTACCATCTGCACCTAAACCAAGTACATTGGCACCCGTTACACCTAATGCTTCAGTATTGATTGTTGCAGGCGTACTTCCAGTGTAACCACCTACATTATCAAATGTAATGACAGCCCCTTTCCAGTCGCCAGCTAAAGCATCACGATTTCCATCAACTACTCCATCTGGTTCACCGCCCGCACCATCGTCTGCATCAACAGAGTACTGCGCTTGAGGCCCAGCAACATCAACTGGCTCGCCATCAACCGCATAGAAGGCAACCCAGTTGTTTCCATCATTGTGAGAAGCGTTCTCAGGCTTAACAAAATATGTGGTCATTACATGCGGCTCACCCAAGGAGTCATAAAATGTAATGGATGTAGAATTATTAAACGTTTCAGGGTCTTCAGGGTCAAATGCTGCTGGATCTTTAGGGTCTTCAGCAACATTCAAGTTCATTTGCAAATCAATTTTAGTCGTTTGCTCAGGACGCCCTGCTGTATCAGGAATTCTTACTGGCTCAGTTGTCGTTAAACTGACGGATGTGGAGTTGCCGTTTTTATCAACAGGGAAAGTTCTTAAAAAATTACCTGCCGAGTCAACCATAAAACCTTCAGAATCAACTTTAAATGCACCAGCACGGGTAAACGTTAAATCTTGAGAGTTTTGATCTGAAGATGTTACAAAGTAACCGCCTCCACTGATCGCCATATCAAGTGCATTATTCGTAAACTGCAAACTCCCTTGATGGAATTGCTGAGCAACTTGAGTTGTTGTTACCCCGCCACCCACGGTTGTTTTACCGTTCGAGAAGATTGAATTTGCATAAACATCAGCGAACTCAGCACGCGATTCTTTGAAACCAATGGTATTAGCATTTGCAATATTATTGGCGGTAGTGTTTAAGTCCTTTTGTGCGGCTTCAATGCCACTTAAGGCGATGTTGAACGACATAAGTCCCCCTGTTCTGCATCAAGATTTAACTGGCGAATCCTCGCCAAATTCTTATTCCAAATATGAAAGGTCGGTTGATTCGACCTTTCTTACGTGTTCTTTCTAAGTTTCTGAAACGGCTAGCACATCACTCAATTTAACGGCACTTCCACCTGCCAAATTAAGAATTGCCCCAGTTTGAGCTGTACCCAATGAAACGCTACTTACGTGTGCATAGGTTGAAACTGGCAAATCTTGTGTTTCACCATCAACAATCCCGCTGGCTTTTAAGGTATATTCACCTTCTGCAACAGGGTTACCGTTTTTATCTTTACCATCCCACTTAAGTTCGATATTGCCACCGTCACTGCCGTCGGCTTCAAAGGTAGTAATCAACTGGCCTTTACTGTCTTCCACTCGGACATTAATCGTTTCAACTGGTGATGTTGTGCTGGCCACACCTCTAAGCTCAGGGTTTGTTGCTGAAACATTACCTGAACTCGTCGGGATCAAAACTTTACGTCCAACCAAGCTAGAAGCTTGAAGTGCTTGGCTCGAACTCATTGTCTGATTCAGATTCAAAATTTCTTTATTTAAGTTGCCAATCCCATCAACAGTAGAAAATGACGCCATTTGCGCAATCATCTGATCATTATCAACAGGTTTAAACGGGTCTTGATATGCCAACTGCTGAGACAACAATGAAAAAAAGTCATCTTGTGTGAGAGACTGATTGTTATTCGGCTCGGGCGTTTCCGATTGCTCAGGCAGCCTTAAACTGTCTAAAAAAGGATTACCTGTAGAGTTAATGTCATTCATAACCTACTCCTACTTACCCATTCTCAAGGTTTGCTGAAGCATACTTTTCGCAGTATCAGCAACTTGGGTGTTCATTTGATATGTTCGAGATGCAGAAATCATGTCAGCCATCTCTTCCATCACATTAACGTTGGGCTTATATATAAAACCGTCACCGTCAGCCATTGGGTGATCTGGTGAAAATTCTTTAATCAATGGTTTGTCGCTTTCAACTATGCCCTTTACTGCGACTTTCATTGATGATTGGTTTCCCTGCATTTGAGATGCAGAAGCCTTATCCATTTCTGCTGCAAAAACAGGATGACGAGCACGGTATGTTTCATCAATGCTACTGGATACCGCATCAGCGTTGGCAATGTTACTCGCGGTCGTATTCAGGCGAACTGATTGTGCAGACATACCTGAACCTGCAACATCGAAAATATTAAATAAGCTCATAATTATTCACCCCTGATCGCTTTCTTCATTCCATTGAATTTGCTTTCTAAAAAGCCCAGTGACATTTGATATTCCAAAGCGTTTTCCATAAAGGAAGCTTGTTCTGTTTGCATGTCCACTGTATTGCCATCACCTGTATCTGGCTGGTTAGGAATTCGATAGCCTGTTTCGGCTTGCACCACACTTTGAATTGAAAAGTGTTGCTGGTGAGTGCCGCCTAAACTGACGCCACGTTGTTTTGACACAGCACTTCGCATCGCTTGTTCAAAATCAACGTCTTTTGCTTTGTAATGAGGTGTGTCTGCATTTGCGATATTGCTGGACAATACTTCCGCACGCTTTGCTCTTACGCCTAACGTATGCTGATGAACACCTAATGCTTTATCGAAACCAATCGCCATAAAATTGCCTTTACAATGGACTTTGTTTTGTAAATGCAATAGCTATGCCAAAAATTTATCGAGATGGAATTTGAATGAAAATAGTGTAGATGTGAATAAAAGAAGAGCGGGATAAACCCGCTATACAACCGAATAGATTATTTTTTACGATAAAAAATACCGGGATTACAACGAATCATGTCAAATTCGTCCGTCAATCCAGTAATGGACTCAGAAGCCCCAAGAAATAAGATTCCATTTGGATTAAGGGCGGCAGCGAATTGCCGTAAGATATTAGCCTTTGCCTCTGCAGAAAAGTAAATCAAAACATTTCGGCAAAATATCACATCAAACTTGCCCAATATGCTGTAACTTTCTAGCAAGTTATGGCTTCTGAAGTTCACCAAAGAGCGTACTTTAGGCTTAACTTTCATATTGCCTGACGGTAAGTCATCAAAGAATTGACGCTTTCGTTCTTCAGACAATCCTCTCGCCAATGCAAGGCTATCATATTCCGCTTGAGCGCAGCGCTCTAACATCGTTGAAGATAAATCTGTTGCGGTAACAGTAATACCACGACCAAAACTATTTGCTTTTTGCTGTTGATACTCGAGGATGCTCATCCCAATAGAATACGGTTCTTGTCCTGAAGAACAAGCCGCAGACCAAACTTTGATAGGCGCTTTTTTTGCATCCATTTCAGGAAGTACTTGCTTAACAAGTAACTCAAATGGATAACGGTCACGAAACCACAAGGTTTCATTCGTTGTCATCGCATCAATTGCATCAAGCCTCAGTTGACGTTCCGTAGGCTCCATTGAACGCTTTATAACATGAGAAATACTTGGCAAATCATACTTTCCCATCAATGGCGCAAGTCTACTACGTACAAGATACTGTTTATTGTCACCTAATACGATTCCGCTTTGCTTTTCTAAAAAGCGGCGAAACTTTTGGTATTCATCATCTGCAAATGTGCTATTTGGCACCGTACCATCCTAAGTTTTAATACAATTGGCATTCAAGTTTGCCTAAGGCGCTGCTTTATACCTTAGCTTATGAATCAATTCAACAACGAATTTAATAGTGTAATAACACTATTATAATTTATGTTACAAGCTTAATTGTTTATTCACTGCTGAAGCTAATTCATCTGGATTAAATTTCGCAATAAAGTCATCAGCTCCAACCTTTTGCACCATTGCCTGATTAAATACTCCACTTAACGAAGTATGCAAAACAACTTTTATGTTTTTCAGCTTTGGGTTTCCTCGGATTTCAGCCGTTAATGTATAACCATCCATTTCAGGCATTTCAATGTCTGAAATAATCAGAGGAATATCACTTGATAAGTCTTCGCTACTTTCAGCTTTATGTTTAAGCATGTCTAACGCTTCACGACCATCTTTTGCGGTTTCAATATTTAGATTAAGAGAGGACAGCGCTCTTACAATTTGTTTACGAGCCACCGATGAATCATCAATAACTAATACGTTATATTGTTGCTCCCTATCTATTGTTAGCTGCTCATCAAGCTCTTTACTTATCTCGGTTTTCACAGGAGAGATTTCGTCTAGAATTTTTTCTACATCTAAAATCTCCACAAGCTCACCGTCTAATTCAGCCACAGCCGTTAAGTATGAATTCTTACCTGCGCCAGTGGGAGGAGGCATAATACCTTCCCAATTCATATTAACAATACGCTCAACTGAGGATACGAGAAACCCCTGAACACTTCGGTTGTATTCTGAGATGATGATAAAGCTCTTATCGATGTTCTCGATTGGTTTTCCACCAGTGGCTGCACTTAAATCAATAACTGAAATCGTAGTACCACGAATATGAGCAATCCCGCGAACAAATGAATTGAGTTTAGGAAGAGATGTTAAGGGCGGGCATTGAAGCACTTCCTTGACTTTAAATACATTGATACCGAACCTTTGAGAATCATCAAACTTGAATAACAATAGCTCTAAACGGTTTTGACCAACAAGTTGAGTTCGTTTGTTTACCGACTCGAGAATACTTGACATAGCTCTGCCTATCCTTAACAACAGTCCATGTTTTTGGCATAAGCCTTTAAAACAAGAACAAAATCTAAGTGTCTTCGCAATTATACCTTTTGCCATTAAGATGAGTCAGTTCCGTTGCATCTTTATTAGTTAGCCCATCTTATTTTTTTAACGTGAAAAATAGATATGCTACACAATTGTAAATATTTAACGGAATAAACTCCAATAACTTTACAGTATATTGTTAAACTATAACCATACTAATTATGACGTAGAGTAAATAAACATTTACTTACACGCACAAAGTATAGGCATATTTTTATATATCGACAGAGTATTAAAAAAATGAAAGTTAGTTTTTTTTTATTTATTGCCATAATGGTTACTGCGCCTTCTACTTACAGCAAAGTAAACCCTTACGTTCCAACGCTACAAGATATCTCTAATGCTGCTCAGCGTGCTGTAAAAGATAAAATTGTGCCCGCAAAAAATGCAAAAATCACAATCATACCTCAAAATATTAATGAGCGATTTAAAAGACCACAATGCATTTCTCCTATTTCAGCCTCGCTAGTAACACCAAAGCTAAAAAGAAATAACACCGTAAAATTGAGTTGTAAAACGAATAACGCCTACCCTTGGCAAGTATACCTTTCGGTCGTGGTTAAAACTCAATATCAAGTTGCTGTTCCAACTAAGACTTTGGCCTCGAATGAGTTAATCGATGCGTCTAAAGTGACCTTAAAATATCTCGATGAAAATTCAATTCGAGGAACGCATTTCGATTCTTTAAAAACCATTATAGGAACTAAAACCAAGAAGAGAATTGCTAAAAATCATCCAATATTTTCACAAAATATATGTTTTGTTTGCAAAGGTGATACAGTAAAAATTATTGCAAGTACGAAAAGTTTTTCCATTCGAACTACTGGAACAGCAAAAACTGATGGAAATTTGCACGACACTATTGAAGTTTTAAACAATCACTCAAACAAAACCATTAAAGCTCAAGTAATTGGGATTGGCGAAGTTCAAGTCAAGATGTAGAATGTACTCAATGGTATCTTTATAAAATTAAATTGGCTTTTTTGCTAAAGCTATATTTTTATCTGTCGATATACCATATAGACTATTTGATCTTTTTATTGCTAGGGCACAAAAATGGCTATCGATACAAATAAGCTAAACAGCAATTTATCGGCACGCATGCAAACAAGAAAGGCTGCTAATCAGCCCGCTGTTTCTGAGCAAACCACTTCAAAACCTGAAGCGAGTAAAGCGCAGAAAAGTGACTCTGTTGTTATAACGGCGCAAGCTCAACAACTTCAAAAGATGCAGACTAAGTTATCTTTGATGTCTGATGTCGACCAGAAAAAAGTATCTGAAATTAAACAAGCGATTTCAGAGGGCCGCTATTCAATTGATCCTCAAAAGCTAGCTAAAAACATTTCTAGCTTTGAATCTGAATTGAATGACCTGTATAAAGATAACCAAGATTCGGTTTCTGAGTAGTCGTTGTAAAAAATGGAACAGCTAGCCCAACTTCTTGAGCATCAACTTAATTTACTCAATCATTTGAGTGAAATCATTAAAAATGAAAGTGCAGCTCTTTCTGAACAAGACACAGATGCCTTGCTCACTCTTGCTGAAAAAAAATCAGAGTGCTTAACTCTGCTGCAATCTAACGATTCACAATTAAGTCTCCCAGAAAATGCTCAGCTGATTAAGCAATCTGAAGAGCTGCTTGATCACGCTCAAAAAGCCAAGGCATTGTTAGTTGACTGCAAAAAAAATAATCAGAAAAATTCAACTCTCATTGAACACAACCTTGCCAGTATTAATCGTTTATCACATGCGCTTCAAGCCAGTAGAAATGCCTTTTCGATGACTTACGATGATAAAGGTCAAACATCTACGATTTCGACGTTAGGAAATAATGTCGAAGCTTAAATCTAAAAGCCTCATTACGACTTAATCATCATATCTTTTGAATAGAAGTGTTTGGTTTGATTATCCAACGAAGTAGTCGCCCTCGTACTTAGAACAATAAGCACGGATCAGTATGATTAACCTTTCGAGAGCGACGAGTGATGTTAGAAATACACCACTCGTTTTACTTTGTAGTTCTTTTGACGCTGCTGATACAACGCCCAGACATGTTTATAGTCAAGTTCCAGCTCTGTGACATAAAAGTCACCTGACAAGTAACTTTTAACGACCTTAGCGCCTCTCACGACGCCAGAAACGGATGCTCTTACTTCATCATGCTTTAGCTTCCATTCATGGGTATTGGTAACACCATCAATTTTTTGACCGTAGATTTGTTCAGCTAGCTCTCTATAAGCATCAACTTTTGACGCTTGTAATGCTGCAAGAACCTTATCTGATTTAGTTTTCCCTGGTTGCTTAGCAAGTGAAGCGTAACCTACAGCTGTCAGTTTGGGGAAATCGGTTGGTGTTTCTGCTTCCCATTGAATATGCCTGTCTCTGTTTGTCGAGCAACCAGAAACAAATACGATCAATAAAAGTAAAAATAGTCGTTTCATTATTTAACTCCTAGCTGGCGAACATTTTCTTGCCCGGTTTTAGAATATCGAAATACCACACCATCCCTCACGACCACCTTTTTAGATGGCATAACATATTGAGAAAACTCCGAAACCGGTAAAGTCGCTTCAGCAGCAGAGAGGACACTGTTGTCATTCAAGTTAATGACTCTACTGTTTAACACGATGCCATTTTTATTCAATTCAACTGTAGAGACAACAGCATGTTCAACGGAAAGATTGTGTGGCAATAACTGCCAATCTCTAGCCAACATAAATTCACCGCTTCCCGTTACCTTCAGCGAATCTGTCGCATTAACATCAGTCACTTGATAGCCTCGCATCTTTAACGAAGTCATAAGGCTTTGTTGAAGAGCAGCAGAAAAATTTACGGTTCTGCTGAAGTCATTGGCCATTACCGGAGTCATCACAACAACTGGAACATCCTCAGCGTACAATAGACTTTGAGTCGTTAATTCATGAGCTAATTCGTCCGCTAACCGTAAAACAGATGACTTAGATTCGTTAAGCATACTGTGTTCAGACGGAACAAACTGGTGCTGTTCATGTGAGTGGTCGTAATGAGCACATGCAGAACTTAAAGCGGTCAAAGCTAAAATAAGCAAATTTTTCATGACTCTTGGCCTAGCGTACAAAAATACTGATATTGTTAATATCGGCAAATCGCTCTATATCTTTACTCATTTGTTTTTTTCTTCATACAATCCAAAAACACCTATTACTGGCCTAAATAATGCTTAATTAAAATATTAGTGTTCACGACATATTACTGACTAATGGAATTTTCGATATATGAAAAAGTTTATTCCACTCTTATTAAACGCAGCTTTATTACTGTTTCCGTCTATGGTCCAAGCGAGCTGGGTCGAGGTTATTGGTAAATCATATATCGAAAATGATGATATTGAACAAGCAAGAAAAAATGCCATCGATGATGCGCTTCTTAATGCAGATTTTCAATATGGCGTGCACGTTACCAACCAATATGAAATTGTTGACGGTAAGCTCGTAAACGCTTCTACTGCCACAGATCAAAGAACCAAAGAGAACACGGACTTTGAGTTAGCAAATGAAAATACTCATGATGATGAACTCACTATTGAACTTAGGGTCTTTGTCGATGGACTTACACAAAATAGAGCGCCCCGCAGCCTTTATAAAAACCAAGTACTTGTACCAGAAACCGTAGTTTTATACCCTCAGCAGCTTTCATATGGTCAAATAAATCATTTTGGCAGCTCTATATCTGACAAGTTATCTCGGTTTATTGATAAGAACTCTAAAACCGCTTATTCCGCTTCGTACCCACATGATAAGCTCGACTTTATCCCGTCAAAACTGTCTCCCAATAATGAAAGGTTACCGCAGTGGTTGGGTGTTAAAACTGAATCTCAGTATGTATTGATTCCTGAGCTCATAGACGCTTCAAGCGAGCAAAAGTCGTCATTTGGCTTATTCTCTTCAACCAATCGACAGTTTCTACTCAAGCTTTCTTTATATCACTCAATCAGTGGAGAGAGAGTTTGGCAAAAGTCATATTCAACCCAAGCTGAATGGGAATTCGCTAGGAACCAAATTATTACAACAACTACAAACTTATTTTGGTCATCAGAATATGGCGAAAAAGTCTCTCGAGTTCTTCAACAAGCAGCCAGGGATCTAGGAAGATTTGTAAGCCACCGTTCATTGATGGGACAGATCATTGCCAAAAAGAAGAATCAACTGTTATTAAATATTGGACGTAAAAACGGCCTGAATGTTAATGACTCCTTAAAAATTATTCTTAAACGTGACTTGCCTGATAGATTACAAGCCATAAGGCTTATTGCCGATAGCAGTGAAGCAAAAGTCATTGTAAAGCAAATTACTGAGGATACCGCATTAGTGGAATGGCTAGATCATTCAAAGGTGGAAAACATACAAATTGGTGACATCGCAATCGCTAGATAAAGTTGGGTTTCGTATTAGTAATCCCTTTGATAAATTGCCCAAAATAAACAGGTTCTTTAAACAACATGCAACGTCTGTACTCATTTCTTAGTATTATTTTATGTACTTCATCCTTTTCAACTATCACTCACGCAGATGAATGATTAGCTGTTCAGGGCGAAGCTTTAATACTCAATAGCAATAGCGATATTGATACGGCCAGAAAAGAACTTTAATACTCATTTAAACTGACTCGTTCAAACACCAATAAAACCGTCTGGGAAAAATCATTCCAATCTGATGTAATTTGGGAGTTTTATGATTATAAGGAAATATCTTTTTTATCGGATGAATTTTGGAATTCACAATATGGGAGAAGTGCAAAAAGCTCGTTAAGGAAATCTGTTTTATCCGTAGCAAGTTTCGTCAATAATCAACCTCTATTTGGCAGCATTACTCAACTTTCATCTTATAAAGTTGTGGTGAATTTAGGTAAACGATACAACTTAAAAGTTGGTGATCGTTTAAAAGTAGTAAAACAAGCGGATATTAAACAGTGGGAAGGTATTCAAGACACTGTAATAGCCAAAAGTACCGCCACTCTCCAAGTAATCTATATCACGGAATCAAATGCTATTTTGCAATGGCATTTAAATAAACCAATTTACTCAATATCAAAAAATGATTTAGTTTTTGAAATCTAAATCAAGACTGTTATTTTATTAAATTTCATCTGGTTTCTAGCACTCTAATCGTTGATGGCTTGAAAGCATCATAGAGTGCTTACTGAAAGTAACCTTACAAATTGGTACCTTAAACTGCATTCTTATTAAGTAAATGTATGCGTTTGAGACACGAATCTGAATTCTGCACCTGTTGCACTTGACTTTATAAGCCATTGAACCTCACTTTCATTAGAGTCAGGTTTAGACTAAATTTCAACACCGATCTCTTTTGTTAAATCACTAGCAAATTTTGCATATAGTTCAACTGAAAAAGAGTCATCTTTTCTAGAAACCATGCCCTTAACAAATTCTGCCGCTTTGCCTTCCACATTTTGCTCAGCTAAAAAACTAACGAGCGTCGGATCATTTTCAACACCTGTTAATTCGAAGCGATTACATTCGGGGTACGCCGAGAAATCAAGTTCAATTGAAGATGTACTAGAACTCGATAAATCACTATCACTGCTGCTTTGTGACATAAGGTGGAACTGAGGAGAGAATGTAGGGAGTTGAGTGCTCATATCAATGTCCGATGTAAAATATTTTTATATAATACAACGTAATAATGAGTCCCTATCAAATTAATTATTATTTATAAAGTGGTTACTACAGATGGATTGAACAAAAGGCACCAGTAAAACTGACACCTTTTATCCAGTTTTCGATTAGGAAATCGTCGTTAGTAACTCAATTGCTTCCGATTTTTGCCTATCATTACCATCTATTTGGATCTCTTCAAGCAAAGCTTTAGCACTGTCTTTATCATCAATTTCAATGTAAGCACGAGCCAGATCTAATTTAGCATTTACTGAGTTTTCAGCATCATCGACATCTACCATCGGGTTACTTTCAAACAAACTTTCTAATTCAGATGATTCCCCCAAATTAACGTCCACTTCTTTGTAAGGATCAACTTCTGTTGATTCTTCAGATGATTCATTGAGCAACTTATCGATGTCAATGTAGCCATTTTCTTTTTGGAAATTACTTAAATCATCTCCAGAAATTTTCTCTGCATTAATATCAGAACCGATTTCATCGTCTAAAGCAGCTAAAGCTTCATCTACAGTCATGTTGTCGCCTTCAAACGAGGCAGTTTTAGTTTCACCATCTGTTTCAAGTTTGCTCAAATCCATATCACTTGATAACAAAGCTTCTGTATGCTTTATCTCATCACTAACTTGAGCAAATGATTCAAAAAGTTCTTCATCATTTAAATCCATATCGAAATCTAAATCAGGAAGCGCTTCACTTTTGGATGAAGTAGATGAAGGGGATGGAGTCGTTGCGCTGTTATCTGTGCTTTCACTGACGGACTCGAAATCCATTCCTAGATCTATATCTGATAATTCTGTTTTAGTGTCTTCGTCATGATCTTCAAACGTTAGAGCAGTATCTTCACTCTCTGCAATATCATCAGAGAGTGAATGCTCTGATTCAAACTCTGTTTGTGAACTGTTTTCATTTTCGTCTGTCTGGCCTTCGTCAAAATCAGAGATATTCTCTGTACTGACAACAGGATCAGGTTCGCTAAAGCTAACAGTTTCTGGCTCTTCAAGAGACGCTTCAACTTCCATTGATGTAGCTTCAGGTAAATTCGACTCTTGAGCTTGACTCGGGACATCAACATCAAACTCAGCCATAAGAGCATCAAGATCATCTATATTTTCATTAGGCTCAGGTAACGTAGTATCCAGTTCAGCTTCTGGCATATTCTCGTCTGAGCTAGCTTCAACATCTGGAGACGGTAACTCAGATTCTTGAACATCTTCGTTTACTTCAGTTTCAATTTCAGCTTCTAAACCTGAATCACTTTCTGGCAAGCTTTGAACATCATCCATTACAGGTGAAACAAAATCTAAACTGTCTATATCACCTTCAATGCTCGTAGATTCGAGTTCAATGTTTTCTTGTTCATCACTAAGCTCACTTTCTTCCTGAAGTTCATCAGTTTCTGTAATAGTTTCTTTTGATTCTAGTGAAGCTTCAATTTCAGGTTCTTCAAGAAATATTTCTTCAGCTTCTGATGTGGCTTCAAGGTCGTTATCAGTATCATCTTGTTCAGCTTCCATTGAGTTGATAAGTTCATCTAAATTCACTTCATCAGCTTCATTTTCTGAAGATTCAAATTCGTTTAAAGCTTCATCGTCTAAAAATGGATCTTCTAAATCAATTTCAGTCGAGTCAATCAATTCATCTAAGCCATCTGAAACAGATCCACTATCTAATGTGCTCTCATCAACTTGTTCGACAAGTTCTTCCTGTACATCAGTTGAAGCCTCAACATCGTTCTCGTTTATCTTCTCTTCAGGTTCATCAAGCTTGTTAAGAAGTTCTTCTACGTCTGAACTGATTTCTTTCCCATCAATTTGTTCATCGAGTGCTTCGGCCCATAAATCATCCATATCAGACTCTGTTATGGATGTCTCTGGTTCAGTGTTCGACTCTTCAGGCTCCTCTAACGCTTCAACCGTATCTTCCGGTTCTTCGTCATCGAGTTGAACAGCAACTTCTTCAAAAAAATCATCAACGTTATCTTCTTCAATCACTGGCTCAATAACCGGATCAAGGTCGATATCTTGAGGTTGAACTTCCTCATTTGATTCTACTGTAGGCTCAGTATGAGTGTCTTCAGTAAACACTTCTTCATTCGATGATTGCTTACGTCGCCATAATGCAAAAATGAGCAAGACAAAAAGCAACGCTGGAACAATAGCAATAACAGCTAAGGTTAATGGGCTATCGAGTAGTGACCGCCACAAATCAGTTGGTTTTTCTTCTTTTTCTAGTGCGAGAGTGTCTTGTAGAATTTTGTTCTCAGCTTTTAGAGAAGCATTAAGTTGACGAGTTTCAGTTAAAGTACCTTCAAGTAAATCGACTTTATCCGATAACTCTGCAAGACGATCTTTCAGAGCGTCTAAGTCATCTTTAGCCATAGTAAGCTCGTCTTGAGTACGGCTTAATTCGTCAGTCAAAGAAATAACCTTACTTTCTTCCCTTTCAAGCAGTAATGTCAGCTGCATTATTTTTTGAGGGCTTTCTGGCTCGGCTTTAGCTTCTGCTATTTGCTCTTCAATCGGCTTTGGTTTGCGCTTTGGTTTTGCCTTTTGAGTTACCTGTTTAGAAGGTTGAGCTCGCTGTTTCCAACTTTTATCGTCTTGTTCTGCTCGTTCTCTTGCAATGCTAACTGGAATTGCCAACATTTTTTCAGCCGGAGGTACCAGTAAAATCATACCGACTTCTAAGCTGTTATAGTTTGAACTTGTAAAAGCGTGTGGGTTAGCATCATAAATTGCAGCCATCACTTGATAGATACTAACTTTATTATTCGGACGCATTTTTTGCGCAATACTCCAAAAAGTATCCGCTTTAGTTGTTGGACCGTACTGTCTATTTTGCTGTCTAGATTGGCCATCTGGCCCAGTGATTTTTAAGGGTTCAGCAATTGACTGGGGAGTAAGAGAGAGTAAAAGAGCACACACGATAAACGAAGATATGCGATTTAGATATGAAGTCCGAAAGTTCATCCATCCTTTCCTTTTTAGCATTGCTGTTTCCTGAATTAATACTCTTTAAATAGAATCGGTTGCAACGCTAATGAGCAATTGTATTTATTTCAGTTTACTATAAACCAGAAACGAACGTGCTGCTAGAGGCATAAAAGCCCTAAAAACAAAAAAGCTTGCGATATCGCAAGCTTTTCAGCACTTAGGTTTAGTAATAATCTCTTATAAGTAATTCTGCAATTTGAACACTGTTCAGAGCGGCCCCTTTGCGAATGTTATCTGATACTACCCACAAATTGATTCCATTAGGGTGAGACAAGTCATTTCTCACTCGACCAACAAACACAGCATCATTACCCGAGGCTTCAGTTACCGCCGTAGGGTACTCATCATTTGATTCGAATAATTCAATGCCAGCAGCACCTTGAAGAACAGCTTTAATGTCGTCAGCTTCTACTGACTGTCGAGTTTCAATATGAATGGCTTCACTGTGCCCATGAAAAACAGGAATTCTAACAGCCGTTGGGTTTACTAAGACATTCGAATCACCCAAGATTTTTTGAGTCTCCCAAACCATCTTCATTTCTTCTTTAGTAAAACCGTTATCCATAAACGTATCGATATGAGGCAGTGCATTAAACGCAATTTGCTTATCATAAACATCTGGTTCAACAGGCAAACCTTGAAGTAAGCGAGCACACTGTTGAGCTAATTCTTCAATGGCTTTCTTTCCTGAGCCTGAAACCGACTGGTAAGTAGCCACATTAATTCTATCGATACCAAATGCATCATAAATTGGCTTTAGCGCAACCAACATTTGAATTGTTGAACAGTTAGGGTTAGCAATGATGTTACGATTGCGAAAATCAGCGATAGCTTCTGGGTTCACTTCAGGAATCACTAATGGAACATCAATGTCGTATCTGAAATGTGAAGTATTATCGATGACTACGCACCCTGCTTCAGCAGCAATAGGTGCCCATTTTTCTGAAACGTCACCACCCGCAGAAAAGAAACCAATTTGAGCTTGAGACCAATCAAACTCCTCTACATCCAGAACTTTTATTGATTTCCCGTTGAAATTAATTTCTTCACCTGCACTATTTTTGCTCGCAAGTGGATATAAGTTAGCTACAGGAAAGTCTCGTTCTTCTAATATTTCCATCATTGTTTGGCCAACATTACCAGTTGCACCTAAAACAACGACGTTAAATTGTTGTGACATAGTGAAGTTATCTCTTTTAAAATAGTAATTACTTTGAAAATCCAAGTTGGCTTAACCAATTCAGCTCAGATTGTATACAATTTTTAAGACTAAGTGCGCTAAATTCTCGTCTATGTTGATGAGATTTTCTCATCTCATCGAATTCTGCATTAGCAAAATTAAGTTTTCTGAATAGCTCATCATCATCTCGAAGGTCATAAACGAATCGAGCAAGACGCAGTAATTGTTTTTCAGATAATGGCTCATTTAGTTCAATGTGAGAAAACTCAAATTGAGGTAATAAATCTTCGAGCTGAATTTCTTGTTTCTGCCCCAGCAACTCACAAACTTTTTGATAAAGCATAAACGTACCACGAGCCTTACCTTCAACGCTATAGCCTGCGATATGTGGTGTAGCAAACTCTACATAAGGAATTAAAGCTTCCATTGGGTTCGGTTCATTAGCCCATACATCTAAAACAATTTTTAAATCCGAGCGGTGTTGTTTTACTTTAAACAGTGCGAGATTATCGATCACTTCACCACGACAACAGTTAAGCAACCAAGCATTTTTTTTAATTCGATTGAGCTTTTGTTCATCAAGAAGTGATTCTGTTTTATGCTCTCCCTCTTTTGTTAAGGGAACATGCAAACTGATCACATCACACTGTTCAATAATATCTTCTAAACTAACAAAAGTTTTTAGATTATTTTCAGTAGCTTTAATTGGGTCACAGAGTAACGTTTTAACACCATAAGCATTCAAACATCTTTCGAGTGCAGAGCCTGTATTGCCGACTCCAACAATACCAACAGTTTTATTTTTAAGCTTTTGCTTGAAACGATGAGCTAACTCTAACATAGCAATAAAAGCGAACTCTCCAACTGCAATAGCATTGCACCCAGGAGCATTGCTGAAAGGAATTTGATTCAATGCTAGATAGCTTTGATCAATATGATCCATGCCAATGGTTGCGGTTCCCACAAACTTTAATTTTTTAGCACCTGCAATCAGTGACGAATTCACTTTAGTTACAGAACGAACCAGTAAAAGATCAGCATCATTAACTTGCTCAGCAGTCACTGTTCTACCGTTTACGAGTTGCACTTCGCCAAACTGCTGAAACAGCTGTTCAGCAAATGGCATATTTTCATCTGCAATGATTTTCATAAAAATAAGAAAAATTTAGAAATTGAGAGAATTGTAACATAAAGGGTGAGTACGGAGTTCACCCTTTACTGGCAATTATAAAGATAATTGATAGGTATTAATTTCAACGAGCTTTCCACCAATGCCTTCAACGGTGGCCAATTCAGCAAATGATTGAAACCCGTTATTTGATTCGCGAAAACGAATGATGGCATGAGCTTTCTGTGAATCAATACCGTGAAGATTCATCAAGTCAGAATGTAGCGCTGAATTGATATTAATCTGCTTAATATTGATCTCTGCTGGTCGTTTATGAGTTGATTGGTATTCAAACGGCAAATTTGAATTAGAAGCGGCGAACACTGTGCCTGAAAATAATAAAACTATAGCTCCAATGGTCAAAGTCCTTTTCATCGTTAACTCCTTCTTTGCTGTTAACATGTTTTTCGAATTGAACTTTAAACATAGATATTAAACAGCAAACCTGCCAATAAAAAAGGATGCGTTAAGCATCCTCTATGAAGCATAAAAGAGTTAGAGAGAGATCTTACCTTTGTTACTTTCTAAGAATTTCTTTCCTATCCCTTTAACCTTGAGCACATCATCCATAGTGGTAAATTTACCATGCTGCTTCCGGTGCTCAAAGATCGCTAATGCCTTTGCAGCACCGACACCTTTTAACAGCTGCAGCTGGTTTAAATCTGCCGTATTTAAATTAATGACTTGGCTTTTATTAACTTCAACTTTGACTTTAGATTTTGGTTGCTTTTCAACTGACGCATTACCTGCAAATGAGGTTGTTGATACTACCGCAAGCGCAATCAATGAAGCCTTGATAGTTCCTTTCATAGCTTTCTCCTTTTTCATTGAGTGACGTATTCTCGTAAATGTTAAAATTTAGAATCACGAGAATGATTTACAGCATAATCAGCATTTAATTTACATAAATATGCTCAAAAAGCAACCAAATCAAGCATTTTACACTTTATCTAAGGTAACCCTCAAGTCATCGATAATATCTTGAATATTTTCTAGCCCTACAGAAATGCGGATTAAGCTATCAGTAATTCCGGCTTCAGCTCTTGCTTCTTCTGTATAAGGCGAATGTGTCATGGAGGCTGGATGTTGTACTAACGATTCTGCGTCACCTAAGCTTACTGCAATAGTGAATAATTCTAAGTTATTAACAAACGTCATACTCTTTTCGAAGGATGCATCCAGTTCAAATGCGATAACACCACCACTTCTGAGCATTTGAGAACCAACGAATTTATGTCCTTGGTGACTCTCAAGCCCGGGATAAAACACTTTAGATATTTTAGGATGCTGCTCAAGATATTCAGCCACTTGCTCAGCATTGTCACAGTGACGCTGAACTCTAACATCTAACGTTTTTAAGCCACGTAAGATCAGCCAAGCATCATGTGGCGAAATGACAGCACCGATGTCCTTTAGTATTTCGAATTTCACCTTTTGCATTATCTCAGCGTTGCCGCACACAACACCGGCAATTACATCACCATGACCGTTTAAATATTTAGTTGCGGAATGAATTACCATATCAATACCCAACGAAAGAGGAAGCTGTAATAGCGGGGTCATAAAGGTATTATCTACTATAGAAACAATATCATGTTGCTTACAAATTTTAGCAATCGCTTTGAGATCAAATACTTCAAGGTGCGGGTTTACTGGAGTTTCACAAAATAAAGCTTTGGTATTAGGTTGAATCGCCGCTTCAATCTCTGTTGAATCCGTAAAATCAACAAGTGAAACATCAATCCCGAAACGTGCAAACTGATGTGTCATCAATGCAAAGCTGCAACCATAAACAGCTCTTGAAGCAATGAGATGATCACCTTGTTGAAGGTTGGCAAGCAAGGCAGCTGAAACCGCTCCCATTCCGGAGGCTGTTGCAGCAGCATCTTCAGCCCCTTCAAGTGCAGCCATTTTACGCTCAAGCTCGGAGGTAGTTGGGTTACCTAAGCGAGTGTAAATATATCCTTGCTCATCACCACTAAAGCGTCTTCCACCTTGCTCTGCTGTATCAAAAGTAAAAGTTGCACTTTGATATAAAGGCGATACTAAAGCTCCTGAAGACTCTTTTTGTTTACCTGCATGAATCGTTTTTGTCGCAATATTCCAATTTGCTTTCATATTTTCCCCATGGCTATTTTTTATTCTAGTTTGGTTATAGGTTGTATATAGCTAAGTAGAATTAACATACAGTGCTTTAGTCGCTTTTATCGATACTTTTCCCTAAATTAACTTTTTTAAATTTGTAAAATCTCTGTTACAGGCTTTAATTTTTAACACTCTTGGCAAAATTTTTGAGTTCGACAAGTAGAGACTTGTGAGCTTTAGAAAGCCTAGGCTTATTGTCCTTATGGAATTGAATCGGCCGACATAATTCCATTGCTTGATACCCTAATCGAGCCGTTAATAAACCGCCCGCTAAACCTTGCCCTAACTTTGCCGATAACTTACCCGTAATTTCAAGAGAGAGCAGTTGGCTGCCAAGATCCGTCAACAATTCACTTGCACCAGCAAACAGAATATTCGTGAATATGCCTCTGATCAGTTTTATTCGACTCATATAACCCAATTCAATTCCGTAGCATTGAGCTAATTCATTGAGCATCTTTTGGTTACGAAGTAGAACTAAACACATGTCAAGAATGGCAAATGGACTCACTGCCAACAGAAGAGCTGACTCAGCTGCATATTTGTGAACAATTTTTTTAGCTTTTTCATCCACGACGCTCATGACTGTTTCATCGTAAAGCTTTAATAATTCAGAATCATTTAAGTGTGAGTGAGTAAGTTCATTATACGTTGAAATTGAATCATCAAAGGCTTCAGGGAGCTTGATACCTGCGATGAATTTACTCACCTCACCTGTTTGTACACTTTTTTCAACTCTTACGGCCGTTTCTCGCTGACTCTCAATGTCTTTTAATTTCTTAAGTTTTTTATATTCTCTAAACAGACCTCTACCAGCCCAAGTACCAACCAAACCTATGGTTGCTGAATATAAACCAAATAAAAATGGACTTTGTTGCCAAGCTTCTAAAAGTGTTAAACCTAACTCAACCATGACTAAAATAAAAACTGACACGACAGCCCAGCGAGCTAACTTACTCCAAGGTCTGGCCTTTTTTAATTTAGAGTCTTGTTCAACGTCGTCAAAAAGTGCCTCAAAATCAGAATCAGATAAGTCATCCGTTTCAAATTTTTGCGGAGGTTTTATCAAGCTCTCTTCTTCTGGCTCAAGCAAAGCCTCTAACTCATTGAATTCTTGAGCTGGTTTTAACTGAACTTTTTCAGTTTTCTCATTTTTTTTAATCAAGTTTATCTCCCAACAAAAACTGCAACAAGTGATCTAAACGAATGTGTTCAAGCATAGGTTTCACTTCACCTTGAAGTGATTCTGGAGGTGCGAAATTAACAAAATTAAATCCCTGTTTTTGCCAAAAATCCTTTTTAGGAAGTGCTTTAGGCACATCCCCGGGATAAAGAGTAATGTCACTTCTGTCGGTATTTTTTTGGCCGAAAACGGCTTCAATCAGCTTCCCTTGATGAGTCACTAAACCATGTTTTGTCGCTTTTATGGCGCTTATGGCCATCGTTTCAACATCACAACCTTTGATACTGGCAAATTGACGACTCTCTTGTAGCATGTCATTGAGTAAATAGAGTAAATTTGTTTGTTGATCACGAGTAATATGATCAACTTTACTTGCTGCAAAGAGCAATTTATCAATTCTCGGTGCAAATAGGCGGCGTAAAATATTAGAGTCTCCAAACTGAAAGCTTGAAAGAATATTTGAAAGAGCAGACGCCATATCATTAAACTGAGCTTGGCCATTATTGAGTGCGGTTAAGCTATCAACCAATACGATTTGTCGATCAAATTTACTAAAATGATTTCGATAGAAGGGTTTTACGACTTTTTCTTTATAACTGTTAAACCGATGAGCTAAAACTTTAAAATAGCTATTATCATCAGTTTCTGAAGTAAATTGAGCCCATTGCTCAGCGGTAAGGTGTAACAATGGAAACCAGTTGACTAATGGTGATCCATCTAGATCGCCAGGTAATAACATTCTACCGGGTTGTGCCAAGTAAAAGCCCTTATTGTTTACCAAATCCAGTAATGCACTTCGGTAAAGCTCAGCGATTCTTGCTATTTCTTCATTATCTGCTTTTTCGGTTAAATCGAGCTGATTCAAAGACGATAAGAATGCAGTGTAACAGGTTGATTGCTCAAACTTGTGTTTGTTCTGTAGCTGCTCAAACGACCAAGTTTGATAATCCGTTTTCAACAGAGGCAAGTCTAATAACCATTCCCCAGGGTAATCCACAATATCAAGAATTAAGGTGGAACGATCGGTAAACTTACTCAGCACTCCCGATTTAGGTTGAAAATGAATAGCCAGCCGTATCTCACTGATATTACGTGTAGAAGCTGGCCAATGATTCGGTGATGCTGTGAGTGAATTGATCCCGCCTTGGTAATCAAAACTGGCAATCTCTAAATCAGGCTGCAATTGTCGTTCAACACCAAGTAATCTTTGCTCTCTAGCCACATGCCATAAAGGTAAGGATTGCTCTTTAAATGTATGACCTGATCGAAGTAATTGATTAACCAGTCCGGTGATAAACGCAGTTTTCCCAGCGCCAGATAAACCCGTTACGGCTAAACGAATATGTCTATCTGCAGTTCTACGAATAATTGTCTTCGTTTGTTTTTCAACTTTAGAAATTGTTTTAGAAAGAATGCTCATTAAACGGATAACCCAGAAATAGAAAAGGCACTGGATATCGTCATATTCAGCGCCTTCGAGTAGAGAAAGTTATAAATTATCAATTTGGCGTTTCAAGTCATAACTGTCAGAAGTTACATGACGCTCCATGTTTCGCAATCTCAACTCTAAGGCACGAAACTGCTGATTTACATCTTGAAGCGCCTGAGTCGCAGGCTCACCTGCTTGCCAGAACTTCTTTTTTACTTCGATATCACGGTGAAGGCTATTTTCATCATGTGTTACTGACTTTTCATCAAGAATAAGCCATAAAACAACATACCCCACAAAGATGATTCCCGCACCACCCAAAAGGAAGATTGAAGCAGTAACAACACGAACTAACCAAGTTTCCAGTCCGAAGAATTCTGCTATCCCTGCACAAACACCTGCAAGTTTCTTTTCTTTAGGATTGCGATAAAGCGTTTTTCTATTGCTTGTTGTCATCTCTGTTCCTCCATTCCGGAGACTCCGTATCCAATATCTTTTCTAAAGTTTCAATACGTTGCCCCATCTTATCAGCCGTTCGAATGAGCTCATTAAGTTGAGCAAACTCATCTTCTGATAACCCCTGGCTTACTTGCTTTTTACTTTTGTAATGCAATATCAACCAAATAGGAGCCACGATAACTGTAAACAAGATAAGCGGAGCAATAAGTAAATCTCCATCCATTATTTATTCTCCTATCCTAGATTAAGCTTTAGTCTTATCTTTTTTAGCTTTAACTTTCGCTTTTAAAGCTTCAAGTTCGTTATTTACGTTTTCTTCTGCTTCTAATGCTGCAAACTCATCGGCTAGGCTGTTTTTCTTACCCATATCATAAGATTCAACCTGTGCTTCAATACCTTCAACACGTCGTTCATATTGCTCAAACTTAAGCATTGCATCATCGACTTTGCTTGAATCAAGCTGCTTTTTCACATTCAAACGTGAAGATGCGGTTTGAGTGCGCATAACGATCGTCTTTTGACGGGCTTTTGCATCAGCGAGTTTTTCTTGAAGTTGCACAACTTCTTCTTTCAAGCGTGCAATTTGTTCTTCAATCACAAGCAACTCATCAGATTGTGCCTTAACAACATCGCTGTACTTTTGCTTTTCCATTAATGCTGCTTTCGCTAAGTCTTCACGATCTTTAGAAAGTGCTAACTCTGCTTTTTCTTGCCAATCTTGCACTTGCTCTTCAGAGCGAGCAATGCGACGAAGCAGCTCTTTTTTCTCAGCCAATACTTTTGCATTGGTAGAACGAACTTCGACTAGCGTATCTTCCATCTCTTGGATGATTAGGCGAACCATTTTTTCTGGGTCTTCAGCTTTATCTAATAAAGAGCTGATATTCGAATTAATGATGTCCGCAAATCGTGAAAAAATTCCCATAATCCATTCCTCAAAGTGATTAATTTCAAAATAGTTATATCAGAGTTCGTGCCAACTTTTACTAACCCTTTAATTTCAATCACTTAAACATTTTTATAACTTTTTCTTTCAATTCTATCAATAGCGACTTATTATAATTTTCACCAAAATTTAGTGGAAAATACCAACAAGACCGTGGCGAATTCATTCAAGCAAGATAACCTTATTGGTCAATCTAATGCCTTATTAGAGGTTTTAGAGCATGTCTCACAAGTCGCACCGCTTTCTAAGCCCGTTTTAATTATCGGTGAACGCGGTACAGGTAAAGAGCTCATCGCCGAGCGTCTACATTACCTGTCTCAACGTTGGGATCAAAGCTTTATTAAACTAAATTGTTCATCATTAAGTGAAAACTTATTAGAGAGTGAACTGTTTGGTCATGAATCTGGTGCTTTTACCGGGGCAAAAGGCCGTCATGAAGGTCGTTTTGAGCGTGCAGATAATGGAACACTCTTCTTAGATGAGTTAGCGAATACATCAGGTTTAATCCAAGAAAAGTTATTGCGTGTCATCGAATATGGTGAATTTGAACGTGTAGGTGGTAGTAAGACAGTTCAAACAGATGTGCGCTTAATTTGCGCAGCCAATGAAGATTTACCTTCTTTAGCGGATGCTGGTGAATTTCGTGCTGATCTATTAGATCGCCTCGCTTTTGATGTAATTACCCTTCCACCTCTTCGTTACAGAAAAGAAGATATCATGCCATTAGCGGAATATTTTGCTCTCGGTATGGTTCGACAACTGGATATGCCATTTTTTGCTGGATTTTCTCGCTCAGCGACAGAGCAGCTCTTTGATTATGCTTGGCCTGGTAATATTCGTGAACTAAAAAATGCCATTGAACGAAGTGTCTATCGAAATGGGACTGAAGCAACACCGATAGAAGATATCAGCTTAGATCCATTTGAGTCACCTTATCGACCAACTAAACGTGTAAAAACGTTATCTCAACAAGCTGCACCACAAGTAAGCAGTGCTGAAATGACTGAAACAGTGTCAGAAGAAGATATCGAAACATCTCCAACAACGGTAAACATCAGTTTTCCACTCAACTTTAAAGACGAAACAGAACGTTATGAAGTTGAGATCATTCAGCAAGCGCTTGAGCAAAGTCAGTTTAACCAAAAGAAAACAGCTGAAAACCTTGGCTTGACTTATCATCAGCTACGAGGAATTTTGAAGAAGTATAATTTGCTCGATAAAACTTAATAATAAGAAAAATATCAAGGATAGATAATAATGAAAAAGTTAGTTATTTCACTCTTAGCTCTAATGAGTTTATCTGGTTGCGGTAGCAAAGATGCCGAACAAGTTAAAGAGGACGCTCTATTAAGAATAGAAGTGAGTACAAATAGTACTTCTGCAGATTCAAGCTTAGCAACCAATGAACAACACAATGAAGTGGAGATAAAGCTTTATGAAATGGCGAAAAACTCTTCCAGTAGCGATCAACGAATCATTGTTGAAACGAAAAACATCTTCACCCTTAAACTCAATGGGATCTCCTATGATTTAGCCGACCACTTCCAAGCGTCTGATCTTTCTGGTCTACCAAACCCTAGATATACAGTCAATTTATCTAATAACGATTTACAATCACTCGAAATAGACTTATCTCTAAACGGTAAAAACTATTCATTAACAGGTGAGTTTTCTGATCCATTGTCCGTGATTAACTACACTCATTTATCTGAGCAGTACCAACCATTAGAAGACGATATTCAACTTGATTGGAATGCCACTGAATCTGAAACTGAGATAAATATCAGCCAAAGCATGACATACAATGACCAAACAACATGTCACAGAGGTGAGTTTTCAACAGTCCTATCAGCTGATGTTATTACCTATCACTTATTTCAAGTCGGCTTCAACCAAGATTGTCCAACCGAAAACAAACAAAAAATCAATACTAGCGCAGTAATGACGCAATCTTATGACGACTTAAAAATAAACTTCAGTGGTTTTAAGCAAGCGCAATTAAGCTCAAAAAACCAGTATTATTGGGATCATTTACTGGAGTTTTAAGTTATCGGAATGAAGCGAGATCTCCCAAAGCGATCTTGCTCATTGCTCTTAAGTTTTGAAGACTGCTAAAATAGTCAGTTATATGAATTCAAAATAGTTTTACTTAGCATGAACAATTGCCTGTTCCGCTCAATATATAGATTGGTCGTTTCTGTAACCTTAATCTCGACGTTAGTTGCCTGTAAGCAACCCGAGCTTCCAAGTGGTTTAGTGTATTGTTCTGAAGGTAACCCTTCGAGTTTTAACCCGCAATTAGTTACCTCTGGCACTACTGTAGATGCCACATCTCATCAGTTATATGATCACCTTGTTGAATTTGATGCTCGATCAGGTCTTGTCATGCCCGGGCTTGCGGTTAGCTGGAATATCTCTGCTGATCAAAAAACATATACTTTTCATCTGAGAGAAGGCGTTCAATTTCATCATTCTCGGCTATTTACCCCAACAAGAACGTTAAATTCTCAAGATGTTCTCTTTTCATTTAATCGGATTATCGATAAAAAAAATCCATTTCACTCTATATCAAGCACAGGTTACCCTTTTTTCCAGGGCATTGATTTTTCTGGGTTAGTAAAAACCATCAGTGCCCCTGATGAAACAACAGTTGTGTTCAAACTAAATCATAAAGATGCGAGCTTTTTAGCTAATTTAGCTTCTGATTTTGCCGTCATTCTTTCACAAGAATATGCCACACAACTGCTTAAGCGAAGAACACCAGAAGAAATCGACAAACAACCAATTGGTACAGGCCCGTTTGTGTTTAAGGACTACGCCAAAAACGAATATATTCGCTATACGCGTAATGAAGAATATTGGGGGGACAAAGCCAAGGTTCAGAACCTTGTTTTTGACATTACGAGAAAGAGCTCTCAACGCTTAGCTAAGCTCATTACTCGAGATTGCAGTGTTTCCGCCCTTCCAAAACCTGACGAAATTAAAGTGGTTAATCAAAACCATCATATTGAGTTACAACAGCAAAAAGGAATGAATGTCGCATATTGGGCATTTAATACCAAAAAAGCGCCATTCAATAACCCTAAAGTGAGGCAAGCCTTATCGTTGGCCATTAACAAAAAAGCAATTTTAAAAGCGGTTTATCACAACACGGCCTCTGAAGCGAAAAGTATTCTTCCTCCTGCGTCATGGGCGCAAACGGATGTATATAATGACATTTACAACCCAGTAAGAGCTCGAAAGCTATTAAAAGAAGCAGGTGTACAAAACTTGGAAATGTCTGTTTGGGCAATGCCAACAGCTCGCGCTTACAATCCTAACCCCATTAAAACAGCACAATTACTGCAGGCAGACCTAGCACTTATTGGTGTTAGAGCGACCATCGTTAGTTACGACTGGAGTGTTTTCTTAGATAAATTAAACGCCGCCACCTATGATTCAGTGCTCATTGGCTGGGATGCCGATAATAGTGACCCAGATAACTTTTTCTCTCCATTTTTAAGCTGTGCGTCATTACGTTCAAATAATAATCGCTCCCATTGGTGTAATCAAAAGTTGGATGAATTACTTACAAAAGCTAAGTCAATGACCTCTCACCAAGATAGAAAAGTGATTTATCAGCAAGCAGAAAAATTTATTTATAAACAAAAACCTATTGTTCCTTTGGTTCATAGTAATAGAATGATATTAAAAAGAGCAGATATTCAAGGTGTTCATTTATCACCATTTGGTGGAATATCATTTGCACATGCTTCCCACGTGGCCGCACAGGATAATAATAAATGACTTGGTACATTTTAAGGCGAATTAACCTATTTCTTGCGACCTCTTTGGTCATGCTAGCGGTTTTATTTTACGCCACAAGTTTGTTTCCAGTAGAGCAAAGCGTTGCACTATCTGGGGTCGTCAGCCCTACCGCTGAACAGCAACAACAGATTGAACAGTCATACCATCTAGACCAGAATGTAGTCGTTCAATTTTACGCTTATTTAAAGCAAAGACTGAGTGGTGACTTTGGATTTTCAGTAACATCTCAGGAACCCATAGTTCATGAACTTGCTACCGTATTACCCGCTTCATTTGAACTTGCGTTTATTGCTGGAATTTTGGCTATTGCGGTAGGTGTCCCTATTGGCGTTCTAGCTTCCTTTAACCAACATAAAACATCGCAAAATGTCATTATGGCTGCGACCTTAACAGGCTATTCTTTACCCGTTTTTTGGTTGGGACTTATGCTCGCTCATTGGTTTGGTGTTCAAAAAGATTGGCTACCTATCTCAGGACAAATTAATTTACTTTATGAGATTAAGCCTGTGACCGGTTTTGTCGTTATCGACAGTCTCTTAGCGAGCAATAAATATGGCACTGCCGCATTTTATGATGCGTTGCACCACTTAATTTTACCGGCTATTACACTTTCTATTTTACCCCTTACGGTCGTCATTCGAATTACTCGCAGCTCCATGATGTCAGTAATGAATAAAACCTATATTCGTGCTGCCGAAGCAAGAGGTTTACATTGGTGGGTGATCATTTGGCGTCACGCACTGCCAAATGCATTAGTACCAGTATTAAAGCAACTAGGCGTAATGCTTGGCCCATTTGCGAGTTATGCCATATTGGTTGAAGTGAGCTTTGCTTGGCCAGGTGTGGGATATTGGCTAGTTTCAGGTATTTATCAACGAGACTATACCGTGATTCAAGGTGGTGTTTTTGTAGTCGCAATTTTGATCATTTTCTTAAACATTTTAATTGATGTAATCCATACATCGACCAACCCTATCACCAAGAAAGAATTTTATGGCACGAATTAAAATATATCAGGACAATGCCATCCCCTCTCCAGGAAAGCGAACTTGGCTCGCCTTTTCTGGCAACCCTTTTGCGCTTGTTGGCCTTTGGGTTATGTTTTTATTGGCACTTATTGTTATTTTTGGAAGTCATCTAGCTCCTTATCCCGCCGAACTTCAAGATGCGAATGCATTGCTGGTTCCGCCGTCTTGGGACCCCAATGGAAGTGTCGATCACTTTCTAGGAACCGATGGTCTTGGTAGGGATATTCTCAGTCGCTTGCTTCATGGCGCACACTTAACGTTTGGTTTGTCATTTATCATTGTTTTTTTCGCACTTGCTGTGGGCTTTTTTATCGGCTCTTTATCAGGAATGATGAAGGGCTTGAAATCGAGTATTTTGGGTCACTTACTTGACGCATTACTTTCGATTCCATCTCTCCTAATGGCAATGCTGGTTGTTGCAGTTCTTGGCACAGGCTTACAAAATGTATTCTGGGCTGTAGGGTTGGCACTTATTCCTCAATTTGTTCGCGCTGTTCATCAAGCAGTCCATGAAGAATTACAGAAAGAATACGTTACTGCAGCAAAACTTGATGGTGCGAATCATTTTCAAATTTATTGGTTTGTCGTTATGCCAAACGTTTGGGATGTAGTGATTATTCAAACTACTTTAGCCTTATCTGTAGCTATTTTGGATATCGCAGCACTCGGGTTTCTCAATCTCGGCGCTCAAGCCCCAAGTCCTGAGTGGGGGGCAATGGTATTACAAGGTACAGAGCACTTTTTAATTGCACCATGGACAGTAACCATTCCTGGTTTTGCTATTTTGACTACTGTGTTATCCATTAATTTAGTCGGTGATGGCTTGCGCAGCGCACTTGCACCAACAAGAGGCTAAAGGACAACTTTTATGCCACTACTTGATATAAGAAATCTAACAATTGAGCTCAATACACCTCAAGGAAAAGTTAAAGCACTCGAGCGGATCAGCTTGACGCTTAATGTAGGCGAGATTCAAGGATTAGTTGGAGAGTCTGGTTCAGGGCGCAGTTTGCTTGCAAAAGCAATTATTGGTTTGTCCGAACCTAATTGGACCGTCAACGCAGATAGATTAATGTTTGATGGTAAGAACTTGATGACAATGTCCAATCGGGAACGTCGTGCACTCATGGGTAAACATATTGCGATGGTGTTCCAAGATCCAACGGGCAGTTTTGACCCTGCAAATGATGTTGGATCACAATTGTTAGAAGTAATGCCAGTGCCCAAAGGAACTCCTTTTTGGCGACGACATTCTGAAAGAAAAAAGCAAGCTGAAAAATGGCTCCATAAAGTCGGCATAAAAAACACCAAAGAAGTGATGGACAGTTATGCGTGGGAACTCTCTGACGGTGAATGCCAGAAAGCCATGATTGCAATGGCAATTGCCAATAAGCCACAACTTCTTATCGCTGACGAACCAACAACCAATATGGAAGCCAGTACGCGGGCTCAGATATTTCGATTATTAAATCAGTTAAATCAGCTCCAAAACGTATCAATATTGTTGATCAGTCATGAATTAGAAAACCTCACGAAATGGTGTAATACTCTAACGGTGATCTATTGTGGCCAGATTGCAGAATCAGGCCCTACTTCTAAAATAATGGAAAAGCCATTTCACCCGTACACCAGGACATTACTTGCTCACTTACCGAATGCAGAGCAACAAGTCGGGCATAAATCAATGATGCAGACAATGCCTGGTTCTATTCCAGCTTTACAACACCTCCCAATAGGTTGCCGTCTCGGGCCTCGTTGCCCTAAAGCCGAACGTAAGTGCGTTAACCAGCCTCTCATTGCCAAAGATAAAGACAGAAACTTTGCTTGCCACTTCCCGTTTAATAGAGAAACAGACAATGACGCCAATTCTAGAAGTTAAAAACCTTCGAAAAACCTATTATTCGGGCTACCGCAATTTCAAGCGACAAGCAAACGATGCTTTAAAACCGATTTCATTTGAGCTACAGCCTGGTGAAACATTGGCCATTGTAGGTGAAGCTGGTTCGGGAAAAAGTACGTTAGCAAAAATATTAGTGGGCGCTGAAAGTCGAACAGGTGGCGACATTTTATTTGATGGTACATCATTAGAAAGACGGAACGTGAAGCAGCGCTGCCGATTAATCCGTATGATTTTTCAAGACCCCAATACCTCATTGAACCCTAGGTTAACTATTGGTGAGCTCTTAGATGAGCCGTTAAAGTTTAATACGTTACTTTCAGAGAGACAGCGCTATGACCAAGTAATGTCAACGTTGAAGCAAGTCGGTTTACTGCCTGAGCACGCAGACTTTTATCCGCACATGATATCTGAGGGCCAAAAACAACGTGTTGCAGTGGCAAGAGCACTAATGCTTAACCCTAAAGTCATTATCGCCGATGAAGCACTCACTGCGCTGGATTTGTCTGTCAGAGCGCAAATCCTTAATTTACTTATCGGACTACAACAGGACCTCGGGTTATCTTTCATTTTTGTTTCTCATAACCTCAACATCATCAGACATATCAGTGATAACGTCATCGTCATGAAAGATGGTGAGATTGTAGAGCAAGCCGAAACTCAGGAACTATTTACCAACCCTCAGCACCCATATACTAAGAAGCTACTTAGGGATCAAGAACTGGGGTGATTGACTGCTCCAACCACTGAATATAATGGCACTTTTTAACAAAAATCAGTGCCTTTTTTTGATGAAATCATTATCCTAGTGGCAATTCTTAGGGGTGATTTTTCACTTTAGCCCCCTCGGCTCAACAAATAAAATAGAAGAACGACTATGATTATTAAACCAAAAACTCGTGGTTTCATTTGTACGACCACTCACCCTAAAGGCTGTGAAGCTAACGTTCTTGAACAAATCAATATCACTAAAGCTAATGGCAAGTTAAGCAACGGACCTAAAAAAGTTTTAGTTATCGGTTCTTCAAGCGGTTACGGTTTAGCATCTCGTATTACAGCAGCATTTGGTAACGATGCAGCAACAGTTGGCGTATTCTTCGAAAAACCAGGGACTGAGAAAAAACCTGGTACTGCTGGATTCTATAATTCAGCTGCATTTGATAAATTTGCAAAAGCAGAAAACTTATACTCTAAAAGCATTAACTGTGATGCTTTTAGCCACGAAGCAAAACAGAAAGCCATTGAGCTGATCAAAGAAGACCTTGGTCAAGTTGATATGGTGGTATATTCACTCGCTTCTCCAGTTCGTAAAATGCCTGACTCAGGTGAAGTTATACGTTCTTCACTCAAGCCTATCGGTGAGGATTACCATTCAACAGCCGTTGATACCAATAAAGACTTGATTATCGAAGCCACCGTTGAACCAGCAACAGAACAAGAAATCCAAGATACTGTCACTGTAATGGGCGGCCAAGATTGGGAACTTTGGGTTAATGCACTTTCAGAAGCAGGCGTATTAACTGATAACTGTAAAACGGTTGCCTATAGCTACATCGGTACTGAGCTCACATGGCCAATCTACTGGCATGGTGCACTCGGTAAAGCAAAAATGGACTTAGATCGTGCTGCACATGCTCTTAATGAAAAGTTAGGTGTGAAAGGCGGAAGTGCAAACGTTGCTGTACTTAAAAGCGTAGTTACTCAAGCAAGTTCTGCTATTCCAGTGATGCCTCTTTATATTGCCATGGTATTCAAGAAGATGCGTGCTGAAGGCACTCATGAAGGCTGTATCGAACAAATTAACCGCATGTTTAGCGATCGTTTATACCGTTTAGACAATGCAGCAGCAGAGACGGATGAACAAAACCGTTTGCGTCTTGATGATTGGGAACTTCGTGACGAAATTCAACAACATTGTCGTGACCTTTGGCCACAAATCACTACTGAGAATTTAGCTGATTTAACGGATTACCGTGAATATAAAGAAGAGTTCTTAAAACTGTTTGGATTCGGCATCGAAGGTATTGATTACGAAGAAGACGTGAACCCACAAGTTGAATTTGATTTAGTTGAGCTTTAATATTTAAAGTTAACTGATTTAAGAAAATGCCGCCCAACTTTGTTGAGGCGGCATTTTTGTTTGCTGTAGTTTTGGACATCGTTGAATTTCGACTCTATTTCATTAGAGTTAAGTAAAGGCAAGTTTTTCACTCTTTACTTTGTTTAGACTACGAATTCTATTTGCGCTTGTATCACATAAAAATTCAAACCTACTTTCAACCTAGAAAAAGCAGTTGGTGACGCTCTTAAACGCAGATGAAATTGCCGATAGCAAGGCTTGAATGACAGTCAGTAGTGTTCTACTTACTGTTATTCATAACGCAGTTAGCGGTGATTTTAGCCAGTTTACGAGAGCCAAGCATTCACCCTATCGGTGAATAAAGTCATCTGCTTTTTCCATGAAACATTATGCAGTTATTACATTTCTATGCATCCACCTGCTTTTTTTTAGGTTCAAGTAACCACTTTTCATTTAAATCGTCAAAAAAATTGATATCAAAGGTATCAGTTTAATCAAAGCTCTTAGCTCTAAACTTTAATGACATTTTGAAAGCCTTACTATTAATATAGTCGTTATTAGTGGCTTATCAGGTATCGATTTACCCATGGTCATAAGATTTAATTACAGTGATTTTGAGTCTATTTATCAAAGATTAAGAGAATAGTATGCCTTCTTTAAATGCCTTATTTGAATACTCTAAACTATCGAAATAACTCAGTTTTAAGCCACCATCTTGACCGCTTCTTACAGCTTAAAGTAGGTGAAATAGAGCATCGACTAAGTTATTGAGTTGATTAGTTTGATGAACTGCTCATCATTATCCCAGTAAGTTTAATCGATTTTTAAAGTATGCTCTCGCCCTGTGTTAAACATTAGTATAACTGAACGTTAAATATAGTTAACGAAATTCACTTAAAATCAAATATAATCAATAACTTGAACAAATTGAAATGTTGAACTCATATTCTTTACGAATCTTTCGTTTTATAGTGAATAGATCAGTAATATCAATTTCGATTATGGCAACTGAATTAAACCCAATTTATTCTTGGGCTAATAGGCAAGTTAACAATGCTGAATCAGCTTCGGCAGAGAGCGGATCTAAATTTTTTTCTGGTAAAGGAAAAGATTACCTCATATCGAAGTCCAAAAAAAATTTAAAATTAGCTTCTTTACATCAAACTCCTCCTGAACAAACTTTTTCAGAGGAATCTTTTGAAGATTGGTGTATTTTCACTGTAACCACAGCGAAGGATACCACTTCAGCTAAAACGATAACGACTACGACCGCAGATATAACTAAAGCAGCTGATACGGCAGCCGCATCAGCTGAACCACATAATTCTCTGGAATCAGAGGTTTCACATTATTCCATCGAAGCCTCTAACTGCAACTCTGTAATAGCTAAAGACGCATTGAATAGCTACGACAGTGACACTGAAAGTATAAGGGAAGGAAAAACTCAGAAGAGAAAAGGCGCTTCTTCACATGCTGCATTTCTAGAACAGGCAAAAGAAGAGTTTGAATTAACCGCTGAAGATGTTCAAAAGGCTTATTTAAGGGCTGGATTAAATTCAGAAAAATCAGATGAATTAAAAACGGTAAAGTTTAAATTACTTGTTATAAAAGAGTTGAAATTACCTAAAGAAATATTATTAATAGAGCTTAAACGAATCGCTAAGCAACATATTCCTACGCTTTCTGAAATCGATGTGAAAGCAGCAAACGATGAAACAAACCAGAAACTGCTAAGAAAAATAACATTAAAACTCCATCCAGATATGTATCGTGAGTCAGCAGAAGCTGCAACTGTCGCAGATTTTTGCTTTAAAGAATTTATCAGCTTATTTGAATATGCAACGTCTAAAAACGAAAATGATAGCTCAATTACCCTTGATCCAAATGGTATATACCTACATCAGCAAGTGCCTTATCAGGATATCCTGGAGATTTACCAAGGGGCGTTTAAGCCTCAAAAACTCAGTGATATTAAAGACAATTACTCTTCCGCCAGTCGCCCTTCAACTGCGACTTTATACCGTGGTGATGCTCAGTTTAGAGAGTGGAGTGTGGATTTTGAGACATTTTACGAAAATATAAAAACAAGCCATGAGACACAATGGCTCATCCGCAGTGGGATTATGTCGCCAGAAGATTTAAGTACTTTTTCAGAAAGTCAGTGGCAATGTTTCTATGTGGCTTTGAAACAAAGCGATGCTGTGTTTAGTCAAAGAGCACATCCGAAATTCTGGTCAAGCACACACGAGAGTATTTTTTTATCTCCTGATGAGAATTTTCATTGTTTTGAGCAATTTTTTATACATTGGCTCGTAGGTTGCAACAAACCAGAGTTGTTAGACAATTTATTGAATAATAGCGATAAGATCCCTAAAGAGTACAAACTGCAAAGAAGAAAGCACCAACCTTGGGATAGAGCTCAGTATCATCTTCCTCGAGATAACCAGCCTCTAATAAATTGCTCATCATATTGTGTTGATCAAATGAACGCTAATGTAGATATATCTTGGCGATACAGATCGTTGGATAATCATGATAAACAAGTTACGCCTTTAATGAGAGCTTGTTCGTTAAATAACATTAGATGTGCGCAAATTCTTCTAAAACATAAAGCGCCAGTAAAGTACATTGTTGATACGAATAGAGGAAACTCTAGGGTTAGTTATACCGCTTTGCATCTGGTTCAAAGTCCAGAAATGCTCTTAAGTTTTATTGAAGCGGGGGTAGACTTAAATGCCCCAAATTCTGAAGGGCGATCATTCTTACACTTTATTGCGGCAGGGAAAGAACCTGTACTCTATAAAGACACTTACTTCGATAGAATGGCGAATTTTACTTTTAACTATGAATCCTTAGTTTCAAAACTTCACTCAGCAGGAGCCGATCTCGCTCTGCAAGATAAACATGGTAACACGCCATTTCATTTAGCTTGTGCAAATGGAAACATTGCTTTTGTTATTGACACATTATTAACAATGTCAAAATCAACGATGCGAAAACAACTTTTGGATCAAGAGTATGAGCCTCAAAAACCATCAATGCCTGAATCTCAAGCCATGGTTTCCGCTAAAAGCCAAAACGAAGAAAGCGTATCGATCACTCGCTTATGCCGCAGCCAACACAGATGGTTGTTAGAGAGGCGCAACCACAATGGGGAACAACCCATTCATCTTGCAGTTAAGAATCAAAAACTAGAGTTAATTCAGGTATTGGCGGCCGCCGGATGTAATTTTAATGCTCGAGATAAATACGGTAACCTTCCAGTTCAATCCGCAATGTACGAGGTTTTGGCCGGAGACGTTTTTGCTCATAAAGAGAGAGACAAGCAACAGAATATTACACTATGGCTAATGAGGCATATTATTAGTGGTGACTCACAAAAATTCGAAGAAATGATGGAAGAACTGTTAATTGACCCCTTAAAAGTAAAAGGTATTTTTTCTGAACATGAAATTTCACTACAACAAATCAAAGACCGTTTTCGTCTTTTCTGTAAAAAAGCCCGTAATGAAAGAGAGTATGCTCAGGTTCCCAAAAATTGCGAACTGAAGATTAAACTTACTGAGTCTGATGAACAAAGGATCGAAGCATTCGTTGATATTAACGAGAAGTGTAGAAAGTTGGTTGAATCTACTGAAACAGAGTATGAAAGAAAAAGATTGGACAAGATGCTAGATGTTTATCCTGCGGGGCTTTCGGCATTTGATGAACAAAGTCAGACTGAAGACGAGCTTGGGCAACCAAAGAAAGCAAGGCCTATGGTAACTCATTCAGATGAGCATCCTGTCAATCAAGCTAAGAAAGGGATGGTATGGAAAGCTCTTTCTTCTGACTCAGTGTTTGATCAGAATTTATCGCAATTGGCTAAGCTACCAAAGAAAGAAGTCAGGCACTGGATATACAGATTCAATTGCCGTATTGCGCATAGGCCTCCTCAACATATGTTAACCGCTAGTGGGGATCCATCACTGTTAGCGATTCGAAGTTCAGGAAAACAACCACTTGCTATTGAGGAAAAGAAATAACTTTTTATAGTAAAAGGGGTTGTGCATCAAAAAGTCACAGGATACCCGCCTTCGCAAGTGTGACGGTAACTGTGTAAACTTAAGGTTTATAGGCATGTGAAGGTTTGGGCAAAAGTTAGCCAGAAAAGTTAAATACTGATTAAGGGCAAATTCCTTCTTGAAGAAAATCAGTCCTAATTTATTGCTCGGCTACAAACAGCCGAGCTAATCCTCTAGGCTAATGACTTGAATCTTCTAAATCCAATAAAACATAACACCAACAAAGCACCACCTAGTGCTCCACCGCTGTACCCATCACGTTTTTTAACTTTGGCAACTTTCTCTTCTTTAACCCGTGTTTTAAATCGTGACAGTTCATTATCTAGATTCGGGATCATATTGGTCACAGCAGCTTCAAAGCCTGCTAATGATTCATCGTGCATTTTTTTCTTCGAACCGACTGCGGTCGAAATTGATTCTGATTTATGAATCCCCGGAGCTCTGAATAGCATTTTGCGACTTTTTATATCAAAAACGGCGGTATCAACAAAGGTTTGAACCGTATTCGAATTTCCTGGGATCACGTACAAACCGACAATTGACCAATACAGCAAAGATGCAGGGTTATCATAAGACTGCCTAAGTTGATCATAAGAAACCAGCGCCATTACATCAACATCATACAATCGGCTCACTTGTTCTAATGTATTAAAACCACCAACCGCATCTAAATAGACGCTAGGAATAACCTCCACTTTATCAATGTATTCATACTGCTCAAATGAGGCTTTAACTTTGTTGAGTAATGTCACTTGCTCTTGGTTATTAATATGGTCTCGCTTACTAGGAACAAAAGCAATGCCTACTTTGATCGGCAAAGTTAATACAGGGATTGATGGGATTTCTTTAGGCGGCACCTCAGCCGTTGGATACAAGAAACTTATCAAACTACTAGAAACAGTATTTTTTGAACGGCTGTTGTGGATCAAGTCTGCACATCCCGCCAGCATAAATGCAAAACTAAATAACAATATTCCCTTTTTCATCATTGTTCTCCCTTATCTATAAATCTAACTCGCCGTAACCATCTGCTCTCTCATTCGCTTAACTTTATCTCTCAAGTCTGCCGCTTTTTCAAACTCTAGATTTTTAGCATACTCAAGCATTTGCTTTTCTATTTCATCGATTTCTCGGCCCAGCTTGGCAATATCACGAACTTGGTAGCTCGCTGCAGGTTCGGCCACCTTACGAGTGGATATTGAATTTTGTTCTTCAACATCACCACCTACGTCCATTACATCAGTAATCCGCTTAACAACGCCTTTTGGTGTAATGCCGTTTTCAATATTAAAGGCGTGTTGTTTAGCTCTGCGACGCTCAGTCTCGTCCATTGCTTTTTTCATCGATTTCGTGATTTTATCCGCATACAAAATCACTTTACCGTTAATGTTTCGAGCAGCACGGCCAATGGTCTGGATGAGTGAACGTTCAGAACGTAAGAAGCCCTCTTTGTCAGCATCTAAAATACACACTAATGATACTTCTGGCATATCTAGGCCTTCTCGGAGTAAGTTAATGCCAACCAAAACATCAAACTTCCCCAAGCGAAGGTCTCGAATAATCTCTACACGTTCTACCGTATCGATATCAGAGTGCAAATAACGAACTTTCACCCCATGTTCATCGAGGTATTCACTTAAATCTTCAGACATTCTTTTGGTTAACGTCGTTACCAGTACACGTTCGTTAACTGCAACTCGTTTACCAATTTCAGAGAGCAAATCATCAACTTGAATCCCTACTGGGCGCACTTCAATTTCTGGATCAAGCAAACCGGTAGGCCGCACAACTTGCTCAGCAATTTCATCCCCACTTTTTTCAAACTCATAATCACTTGGTGTAGCAGAAACATAGATTGTTTGTGGCATCAAGTTTTCGAATTCTTCAAACTTTAACGGACGATTGTCTAAAGCTGATGGTAAGCGAAACCCATACTCAACTAAAGTTGTTTTACGTGAACGGTCACCCTTATACATTGCACCAATTTGCGGCACAGTGACATGTGACTCATCAATGATCAATAAGCCGTCATCAGGTAGATAATCTAACAATGTTGGAGGGCCATCACCCTCTGCACGGCCGGATAAATAACGTGAGTAGTTTTCGATACCTGAACAATAACCAAGCTCAGTCATCATCTCTAAATCGTATTGAGTGCGCTCCGTGATCCGCTGAGCCTCGATCAACTTGTTGTTATCAAGCAATCGCTCTTTATATTCTTTTAATTCTTCTTTAATGTAATCCGTCGCTTTAAGAATCGTATCTCTTGGAGTAACGTAGTGCGTTTTAGGGTAAATCGTGGTTCGAGCTAATATTCTTGTTTGTTTGCCTGTGAGAGGGTCAAATTCACTGACCCGATCAATCTCATCATCAAACAGTTCAACACGAACAGCATCTCTATCAGAATCAGCAGGAAAGATATCAATCACCTCCCCCCTAACTCTAAAGGTGCCTCTAGATAGCTCAATATCATTCCGCTTGTATTGCAGTTCACTTAAACGTTTTAAAATATCACGCTGCCCCATCGTATCGCCTTGACGCAAATGGAGTAACATTTTCATATATAAATCAGGATCACCTAAACCATAAATTGCAGACACTGAGGCCACTAATACGACGTCTTTTCTTTCTAGTAAGGCTTTTGTGGCAGATAGGCGCATTTGTTCAATATGTGCGTTTACTGAGGCATCTTTTTCAATAAAAGTGTTTGAAGCAGGCACATAAGCTTCTGGCTGATAATAGTCATAATAAGACACAAAATACTCAACTGCATTATGAGGAAAGAATTCTTTCATCTCTCCATATAACTGAGCTGCCAATGTTTTATTCGGTGCCATGATGATGGTAGGTCGGCCTAACTCAGCAATGACATTGGCGACAGTAAAGGTTTTCCCTGAACCAGTAACGCCTAGCAAAGTCTGGCATGCGATGCCTGAGTCAAGTCCCTCTGTTAGCTGTTTTATCGCTGTGGGCTGGTCACCTGCTGGCTTAAATTTTGACTCTAATTGAAAAATTGAATCTGTCACAAAAAACTCCCTTGAATTCAGCGATTCATTCTAATCAATGAATCCGTCTGTAACAATTATTTGTGATCTTAAATAGAATTTTCCTATACTAATCACGATTCTTTGTCATATTTTTATTAGAATCATTAGAGATAATCATTACTTTAGGTAACCCGATGACCATCAAATTAGTTTACCCTATCGCCTTCATCGCTTTCTGCTCAGCAAGTGCATTCGCAAAGCAACCTGCAGAGTTCTCAGTAACTGCGACAAACATATATAACGGCGCTTCAGAGTTTAAAAATGATAATACAGAGCTGAAACGAGATACTTGGATGTTATCTGCTGACTCGAATTTCCAATTAGCACAACGCTGGAAACTGGGTTTTTCATTTGGTTATGAAAATGAAAATTTTGACTGGGATATAGCTCTACCGACTTTACCTATTTCAACTGCAATTGCACCTTGGGATAAAGTAAAAACAGTAAAAGCTTCGGTAACACTGAGTCATATTTTAGATAGAAACTGGATCTTATCAGCGACGCCTATCATCCAATCTTCATATGTTGATGGTTTATCAATGTCTGATGCTCATAGTTATGGCATCGTTACTTCGGGCTTATATCGCTTTGAATCTGGCAATATGGTTGGAGTTGGTGTGGCTTACACTAACGATTTGAATCGAGTAAGGACGACCCCATATTTAGCCATCAACTGGAAAATCAATGACAATTGGAAACTAGGCAATCCATTTAAGAGTGATTTTAGTGGGCCAGCTGGTTTAGAGCTTAGTTACCAGCTAAACAGAGATGTTTCATTTGGCATTGGTGGCACTTTGAAACGTGACAGATTCCTCGTTAATGGTGAGGATATCAGTGCTGAGATTGAAGAAACTGTAACCTTTATTCGAGCAAGCTGGGATATTACGCCTCAGTTCATCGCATCTGTTTATGCAGGGTACAACTCAAATGGCACATTAGAATACAGCCATAATTTAGGTAAATTTGATCTTGAAGGACACTCTGCGGGTGCCCTTTCTTTAACTTATAAGTTCTAAATGTATTAAAAGGGGTTGAAAACGAATCAATCCCTTTAACTTCTTCCCTTCTTCCAGTTAAAATACGCTCCCTTTATCACTGACAAGATTTTTAACATGGCAATACAATGGTATCCAGGGCATATGCACAAAGCCCGCAAGGAAATAGAAAAAGTCATGCCTCAGGTAGACCTCGTTATCGAGGTGTTAGACGCTCGCATTCCTTATAGTAGTGAAAACCCTATGGTTGCTAGTCTTCGTGGTGATAAGCCGTGTATTAAATTGCTCAATAAAAGTGATCTGGCCGACCCTGAAGTAACAGCTCGTTGGATTGAATATCTTGAGCAAGAGCAAGGCGTAAAAGCCAGTGCAATTACAACACTCCAAGCGGCAATGGTTAAAAAAATTCCTGACTTATGCCGCAAGCTTGTCCCTCAACGTGATAAGGATGATAAAGACATCCGTACTATGATCATGGGCATTCCAAATGTAGGTAAATCAACGATCATTAATACGCTCGCTGGCCGTGTTATTGCTAAAACTGGTAATGAACCAGCAGTGACTAAGACTCAGCAACGTATCAACTTGCGCAACGGTATTGTACTCTCGGACACTCCTGGGATTTTATGGCCAAAAGTCGATAACGAAAAAAGCAGTTATCGTTTAGCAGTGACAGGTGCCATTAAAGATACTGCGATGGATTACGCTGATGTTGCCTATTTTGCCGCTGAATATTTTTTAGAAGCGTATCCTGAATACATTTGTGAGCGTTACAAAATTGACTCAATGCCAAGAGAGCCTATTGAGTTACTTGAAGAAATTGGCAAACGAAGAGGTGCACTCCGAGGTGGCGGTCGTATCGATTTACATAAAGCTTCTGAGTTACTTTTACATGAATTTCGCAGTGGTAAAATTGGGCAACTTACCCTTGAAACGCCAGAGATGGCAGCAGTCGAAAAAGTGGAAGTAGCAAAAATGCTTGAGGAAAAAGAAGCAGAGCAACAACGTAAATTAGAAGAGCGAAAGAAAAAACACTCGGGTAAACGCCACTAACAATAGAAAATAAAATTCCTTCTGCTATCTTTTATGATTAGGGACGCTACTAGTTGCAGAAGGAATTATGAGTACAGCTTTATCCTCTTTAATATCGAGATATAAAAATTCTCTTGCAACAATGTCCATCTTCATCCTAGGTGGCTTCACAAGTATTTGTTTTAACATCTACTTATCAAGAACTGTTGGTCCATCAAGTTACGGTAATTTTAAAGTAGCAGAAGCATTTTTCTATTTTGGAGGTATCATTGCCATTATGGGAGGGGCATCAGCGGCGCCTAAATTTTTACTTTCTCAAGTTAAAAATATTCAAACCAATGGTTCTTGGCATTACGTTAGATTTTATTCCTATCTATCGTTAGCGGTAACATTAGCTTTGGGCATTCTTGTCTTTATTGGGCATGAATATCATATCTCGACTTTTGATGGTGCAAACTATCATCCAATGCTCATTGCTGTAATTATTATTCCTATTTGTGCAATATCCAATCTACTTTCGAGTGTTCTACAGTCCGCAGAAAAGCTTGAATTTGCTTTTGTACCTTGGGCATTTGGTTATGCGGCTTTAAGTTTATTACTCTGTTATATCTACAATACTTATTTTGGTGCACTTAATGAGCTTTCAGCAATTCGCTTGAGCATCCTAGTGGCATGCTGTTTAACCGTATTCAGTATTTTTTATATCAGTAGATTTAAATTGATGCCAATAAAAAAAGCCTCTTCATATTTGAAACCTAAAACCTGGTTGGCCATCTCAGTTCCTATGATGATTGCGACAAGCCTTCAATATTTAATGCAAAAGTTAGATATTTTCATGATTGAATATCTGGCTGATGAAATAGCTGTTGGGCACTATGCAGCAGCACAAAGTATCGATAATGTTTTTTATAATATTCAACTCGCACTGATTGCAATCTTTTCTCCAAAAATTGCAAAAAGCCTCTCCGAGCCAAAAGAACAACAAATTAAACTCATAACAGTAGCTTTTAAACTCTGTTTGTTATGCTGTACTCCATTCGCTTTTCTTGTCGTTTATTTTGGTCATGATCTATTAATGACTTATCAACACGACACTCAGCTCGCTTATAACAGCCTAATCATATTACTATTTGGTTATATACTAACAGCTCTTCTTTCTGCTGGCGTTGTGTGGCTTCAATACAATGGTAAAGCGAAAGTAATAATGTATTTACTCATCGCATCAACTGTCATTAACGCTGTTTTAAATTGGCTTCTAATCCCAATTATAAATATTGAAGGTGCTGCAATAGCAACGTGTATTGCTATGGCAGTATGTATTTTGGGGTTCTGTTTCTTTATTCAAAAAGAGCTAAACTACTTCAACCTCAAACGAGCTTCGGTGTTTAATTAATGTTTCCTTGCGATAGTCTCAACGAAAGGCATCCCCCACATTGCATAAGGGATATCAGGTAGCTTGAAGCATAGTTTTTCTAACTCATTAATCTCGTTAGCTGTTATCCAGCCATTTTTTATGCTTTGTTTACCTAGCTCACCATAAAGTAATGCACTACACATATTAATAAAATGCTCTCTGCTTTCCTCGCCTACAGGAGACCTTTCCCAAAACAGTGACTGATTTAAGTGATCGAACCCTGCAGTGTGTAACTTCTCTCCCATAAACAAGCCAACATCTGGAGCTCCGCCTGATACAGTGACTCCTATGTGAATAGCACGTCTTGCTTTTTCCAAAATATCAGACACAGGAGTCATGACAATGTAACTATTCATGACTTCACGCGAAGCAAAAATACCATTCGGTTTTAATACTCTCATTATTTCTGATAACGCTTTTTCATGATCAGAAATATGAACGAAGACCGTTTGACAGAATATCAAATCAAAACTGTTATCTTCGAAGGGTAGTTCATGAATACTGCCCTGCTCAAAACTTAAGTTCTCTCTGTTCGGGTGTTGAGTGTATGACCTTGCTACTTCAAGTTGCGACTCATTAAAGTCAACTCCAATAACGGTGGCGCTCGGGTTAGCATCAGCAAAACCAACGGTCACAGAGCCAGGCCAGCAACCAATATCAAGAATAGAGGTGGATTGTTTTACCAACTCTTTAATAAAGCCGCAGCATTTATCAAAGGTACGATTTCGTATCAGGTACTGATTGAACTTCTGACTATCTCTAAACGCATAGCTTTTATTAGACATGAGCTTTCCACCCATTTAATTGTGACGGAATGTCATTCTATGCAAACTTGACTTAATAACTGTTGAACCAAATAGGAACAAAAAAGCCAAGAATCATTTCTTGGCTTTTCTAATTAACAAAGAGAAATTTTATAGGTCTTCTTGTTTGAACTCAGCAATTGTTTCACCTTTAAACTGCTTTTTAAGTTCGGATTTCGACAACTCATTTATTTCGCCACCAGCACCGATAGTAAAGTGATCAGTTTGGCTTAAATGCCTTGCTTGATACAACATAACAACCTGAAGAGTATGTTCTTTTTGCGCACCAGTTAACGCTGTGCCGTCAGCCCATTTACCAAGCTCTGCTGCCGACTTCATTTTTTGATATACCTCTTCAGGCATATTATCAATCAACTTATCTAAATCCATCAAACGCTCTTCCGTTTATTCAAAATGATCCGAACTCTAGTTATAAGATAGCCAATAAAACCGAAAACGAAACACGCACTGCCTACGTACATTCGGTTACCTTCAGCAGGCTCTCCGCCCCAAAACCAAATAACTACGCCAGCAATAAACAGTGTCATGGCGATAAAACTGTGTAACTGTAATTGGCTCGCAAGCTTGATTTTTCTTATATTTCGTTGTGCTTCTGTATCACCAGAGGTCGACGCATTACAAGATGGACAACTCTTAGCAACACTAGACATACGTTTACCGCAGCTCGGGCACTCCACTAACGCCATAATTTACCTCAGCTTATCAACGACTGCTAACATGGCAGTCAATGAAGCTTCACCCAAATATATGCTTCGCTCTGGTGACCAACCAACAAACGGATCAGGCAAGTCATCATTATCTTTGAACGGCATTTCTAAAGTATTAGCTAAACACTCAAATGTATTGGCAACCCAATTAGACGCAACCGTTAGATTCGCTTTTCCAGGCTCATCTTTGTCATACCCAAATTCTGTTTGGAAGTCAGGACTGGCCATGAGTAATGCTGAAACAAAATCGTTTTGCAGCTCAGTAAGACGTTCACTGTAGTTAGGAATGCCTTCTGCGCCGGCTACGAACACATACGGCAAACCTTCATCACCGTGCACGTCATAGAATAAATCCACACCCGTTTCTTTCATTTTATTGGTTACATAATAAACTTCAGGGCTTTTTTCTAGTGATGGTGACTGCCATTCGCGGTTTAAGTTTATACCCGCAGCATTAGTTCTTAAATGACCACGAACACTGCCATCTGGGTTCATATTTGGCACAATGTAAAAGTTCGCTTTATCTAAAAGTGATTTCGCCACTGGACAATCTTGATCAAGTAAGCGCAGAAGAAGTCCTTCAACACACCACTCAGCCATAGTTTCACCGGGATGCTGGCGGGCAGTGATCCAAATGTTCTTTTTAGACGCATCACCATCACCAACTTTTACTAAAGTCATATCACGGCCATCTAAAGTAAGACCTAGATGCTCAAGTGAAACCTCAGAATGTAATTGAACTGAGCTAACTAAATCTAAATGACGCTCATAGCTATACGGCGCAAAGTAAGCGATTTGAATAGCTTCACATTGAAGCTCAACTTGAATTTTAAGTTGTCCATCAACATATTCAGTGGGGATACGAAACCAGCTTTGACGATCATAAGTCGCTACAGCGTGATAACCTTCCCAACCTTTTGTGTAGGAAGAAGAACCCGCATTAATAATATTAAAGGTGTACTCACTACCAACCTCACCTTCAAATCGAAAGTTAAACCACTGGAAGAACTCGCCACCTTCATCAGGGCGAATAGCAAGTTGAATGTTATTTCGATCTTCAAGGTTAACAACTTGAATGTTACCGCCATCAAAATTATCACTAATGCGCATATTTATTTCACTTTTTAGTTTTGTAATTGCGGAACATTGTACAATATGCCTATTGTGTTGCCCAGCAACCTATTTTCATTCAGCGCTTAAATCTCAGGTGTGAGTGATAAGGAAAATCTTCATCTATATTGATGTAAGGATTCTCATATTGAGCGATTAGAGTATCAACAAAAAGTATTTCATTCGGTTTACTCTGAGGACTCACCATTTGATGTTAGGTTGAAATAAGTTAGCCAGAAACCATTCCAACTCGGTGTGTTAGCGCTCTTGTTATTGGTTGATTTAGGTCATCAGGTAATTCAATACCTTCAAAAGATTTAATCCTATCTTTTAATTCTTCAGGAAGCTGAGATAAAAGTTCATTCATTGTTAAAAGTAAATGTTTTGTTTCTGCAAGACTCATTCGCAACCCTTTTTTCTCTACGTCTAGTGCTTCTTTTTGAACCCTATGAGCTTTCCTTATCCTCATTTTTTGTTCCCTATGAAACTCATTTGCAATTTGCATTCTGTAGATCTGCTCTTCAGCAAGTTTCTTTTTAAGTTCTTGTACATCCTTATCCAGTTCAGCTGCTTCAACATTTTCTTCTGCGTCTTCTCGAAGTTTTTCAGCAATATTTTCACTAATTGGCTCAAGGTACTTTTCTGCCTCTTCTAATTTTTTAGAGAACTCTTCGTCTTTCTCTGGCCATTTTCCTCCAAGAGTTGTTACAAGCTTTATTCCTCCAGCGACTTTCTTAGCAATTGATATAGCTTTATCTTCATTTACTTTAAACTGATAATGCAATAAACAGAAGATAACGTTTGCCATCCCATTATCTTTTATTGGCAGCGGGTTCTTACCACTTTTTACACGCTTATAATCATAAACAGCTACGCCCGCATCAAAGACAGAATTAACAGCACTGCCAACAGCAAAAACAAGTAAAGGAACAGCCAATGGTCCTGTTAATACCGTTGCCGCAACAGCTCCTCCAACTCCTATTATTGAAAATACTGACTTTAAGACTTTTTCAACAGCATTATGTTTTTTTAAGTTGAGTTTGGCTTCTCTTAAATTCTTTTTCGCTTTTTTTATTGCACTTAGAGCTTCATCTAATTCATTTTTAGCTTCAAGAGAGTAATCAATCTCAGATGGTAAAGGTACTTGTGAAGCACAAAAAATATGACTGCTATTACTCGTTTTCACTCTTTCTTCATTTGACATTAGGACAACACTTGAAGATGTTGTTGCTTTCAGTAACTCGCTTAACTCAGCTTTTGCGCTATTGTCCTTGTTACCAACCGCCACTTTTCTTATTGCTTCACTTAACGTTGCGAGTTCAGTTCTTTCTTGACTTAACTGCTCTTTCAAGGTTTTGATCTGTCGAAAATCTGCAACTCTTTTCTGTCTTAATTTATTTTGAATTTCTTCTTCTGTAGCATCTTGACGGGTGTCATACTCAGAAATGTCTTGAGAATCCTCATTCAAACCCTCTTTATATACATCTTTTAACTCTGATTCTTCTTCTAGTTTTCTAAGTTTTTCTTTCGTCATGTTGATTGATTCAGCATACTTATCAAGCTTTTTGCCAGCTACATCCAATAACTTCTTACTATTATCAAGGATTGTTTTTGGTTTAATCTTAGATTTCGGAGTCACTGAGTCAGCCCAAAGTAAACCAAGTGTTAACCCTGTTTTTATACCGACAGAAGTCCAACCTGCACATTTTTCAGATGTCGCTTCAGAAACTTTAAAAGCTCGAAATAATGCATAAGCAATATTTGCAACGGCGTCACTTTCCATCGGTAAGCCTTCTTTGCCCTTGGCTTTTAAGCCCCAATCTACCGCTGCAAAAATGGTATCTGAAACACATGAAACAGCTGCAATACCAAAGATCGCTGCTGCTGCTATAGATACCCCTCCGGTTGGAACAGCCAAACCAATCGCTAAAGCTAACGCACCAATTGCAATAAAGGATTTTGCCAACTTGGTAAAAAATGTTTTTTTAGCCATTTTTATAACAGCCTGATCTAACGCTTCCTTGGCTTCCTCAGCTTCAGTAATAGCCTGATTTCTTTCACTTTCAGTATCTTCTACAAGCTTATCTCTTACGTCAGGGAGTTCTACTTGCAAGCGTTCAAACTGACCTAGCTTTGCAGGTATCAGCGAAGGTGTGACCTGGGTTATTTCACTTTCTGACTCTGGCGCATCTATTATTATTGAAGGTATATTCTCGTTGTATACGAGTTTTGTGAGTTCAAAGTCATCATGAACTGGCTTTTCAGTCTCTGGTTCTGTCTTGTTGCCACATAGCGCACCTTGATCGGAGAAATCATCATACTCTGTGGCAAATGCAGGAATAAAAGCTCTTGATGGAATCATCTTTTCCTCCCACATTTAATCAGTTAAACAAGATATAATTTACTCTATTGCATTCGTTTAATCTATGTAGAGGGATTGATCACAGTTTCATTTGTTATAAAGATTTATGAATAATAATTAATAACAGCATGATTTTTAAACAGTAAAGACTCTTAATTCACAAAAATCCCATTCAGCGTGATCTTATTCTCTTGAATAGAAGATTTTAGGACTTTGATCACGTTTCAGAATGTAACACATACAACTGGTTATACCACTCGGCATTCATTCTATCAATTATTCAATATCTTTCTTTTTATGAATTGATCACACTGAAAGTAGCCATTTAATCATAAAATAATGCATTAATTTAGGTAATTGAAAATGAGTATTTCTGCATCGAACCTTGTGAATACCTTAAGTCATCCTTCAGGTTTAGATGACAAGAAAAGCCTTGAAACTTCATTAGCTCAGCTACTTGAATTCACTCAAAACAATAAAGGGAAAGAAATTCCCAAAAATTGGTCGCAAACAGAGACTCAATTAAGCGCTTTGGTAAATCAACTTGATCAGATTTGCGAGAGTCCGGATATAAACAGTCAACAGTTAATGTTAAAAGTTGATGACTCTAATAATTGTACGACAAATGCAAAAGTAGATAAGGTACTGAAGGCCTGTATAGCTACAGTAAAAGAATGCATTGAAGACATAAAAGCAATTAAAAAGTTTTTAAAAAAACTCATCGAATTTTTAAAAGATCTGATAGCTATTTTTCATGGACAAATGCCATTACACCTTAAACCAAAGGCAAGTGGACAAACAGAAAAAAAGTAGGCATTAAGCCTACTTTTTCTTACTGAGATTATTGCTTCTCGACCCGCTGATAAATAAAACCACCAGCGAAGATCATAAAGATAAGCAGATATAACCATTTATCTTTTGTTTCCGTCTCTTCAGCTTTCACTTGCTCTTCAAGTTTTTGCCCAGAGACTTGTTGAGTTGCTTGTGCAGCTTGGCTAGCACTTACCTCTGGCGCAGCCCGCCCAGGTACTAACGGCGCTAAACCAAAGCCCGCATTTTGCGTTTGTACGAATTCAGTAAATTTCTCGTTATCCGTCACTACATCATGCTTGTTGGCTAACTCAGTGTAGGTTTCTAGCATTTTCTTCAGCGTTTCAGCATCTGGTGCCCAATAACCTTTACGAGTGGCTTCTAGCATACGCTCGATAATTTGCGCTAACGCTTCTGCGTTGTGCTCCTCGAAGAACGCCTTCATTTCCATTTGATATTTATCATCAACGTAAACTTCGAAGAATTCTTGCCAGTGATCATCACGTACCGCTTCTGGCGTCATCACTTCCCAACCCCACATGTTGTTCATGCGGTCAAGAATGGCGGTTGCACCAGCATAACCAGAATCTTGCATCGCTTGAATCCAACGAGGATGGAAATAACGACTGCGCATTTCTTGGTTTAAGAAGTCTTTCATGGTTTGCGCTTTTATCTTATCTTTCTTACGAAGATTCGAAACATACATTTCAGGCGTTTTACCATCTAGATGACGCACAGCTAAACCTAAACCACCAAAGTATTGGAATGGATCATCGTTGGTTAACAACGCATAAAGGTTTGTGGAGCGAGAGAAAATCGCTGCATCTGTACCAGAAAGCACTTTTGCGTATAGTTCATCGCCGCTAACGTTTTCACTCCAACGCTTTTCATCTTTACCAAAGGCAAAGCCCATGCGGCGCAAATATAAGTCAGCTAACTTATCATCCGTTTCCCAAGTGTCTGACGCTAAACTTGAACCTGCTAACCCAGTACCATAATTACCTGTTTCATTAGAGAAGATACGAATTGACGATAAGTAATCAGCATCTTCCTCAGATTTACCTTTTTCAAGTAAGCTCTTTTTCAGTTCAGATGCGTGACGATAAACGAAGTTGTTTTCTTCTTTCATCTTCGCCACTTTGTCTATCGCTTCAGCCAGCCAAAGCATCACATTAGGGAATGCATCACGATATAGACCCGTAGCCGAAATCACCACATCAATACGAGGACGACCTAAGTCTTTATATTCAATAACATCAGTACCACTGATGTTTCCCTGACGATCCCATTTCGGTTTTAGACCAAGTGCATGCAAAATTTGCGCTTCTAATGCCCCTTGGTGACGCATGGTTTCCAGCGACCACAATGAGAATGCTAACTTTTTAGGGTAGCGACCGTTTTTTTCAACATAATCAGCAATGGTTTGATCCATTAACTTCACACCAGCTGCGTAAGCTTCTTTCGAAGGCACTTTAGCTGGGTTGAATCCGATAAGGTTACGACCTGTCGGTGCAACTTCAGGGTTACGAATTGGGTCGTTACCATAGCTAACAGGAATATAATTTGCCGATAAAGCTTTAAGCAGGTTCTCTACTTCTGCAATGTCGTTAAAGTTATTCCAGTATTTAGTTGCTTTCTCTAGTCCTTGAGCTAACTCGCTTTTTTCATCGATATCAACAAGCTTTTGACCTGTCTGCTCTTGATTTAAGTGAGCGTTAAGTAGTTGGAAACCTTCTAACGCTTCTAACTTAACCACATCACGTTCATCTTTTTGTTGATCATCAGCAATCGCTAAACCGTGTTCTTTTTCGTAAGCCGCCGCTTCTTTTACGAATTTCTCACCCAGCATTTGCAGCATGGTCGAATATAGGTGTGCATCTTCAGGTAATAAACCAAAGATATGAACACCTAAAGGCTGACTTTGCTCAGAAAGCTCAGTTAAGTGATCTTGAATTCGATCAAGTTGGTTATCGAAATCTTGTGCTAATGCTTCAGGCGTGATTTCTAAGTCATTAAGAATATTCAGCGCTGTCGCTTGCTCAATAATCGCTTTTTGAGTGTTATCTTTGGTTAGACCTTCTTCAAGCAATACATAGTTACCAAACAACTCGTTGAGCTTCGCCATTTCAGTATACAAACCGGCTTTAGCAAATCCTGGCGTTAAATGACTGATCATCGTTGCACGGCCACGGCGCTTAGCCTGCATAGCCTCACCCACATTATCGATAATGTATGGGTAGAATACTGGCAAATTGCCCACAGCTAATGATGGCGCATCAAATACCGATAAACCGCGCTCTTTGCCCGTTAACCACTCTTGTGAGCCATGAGTGCCTAAATGAATGTAAGCATTCGCTTCGAATTGAAGCCTGGTATACAGATAAATCGCAAGGTAGCTGTGGTTAATTGGATTTTTAGTATCGTGATATAAATTTGAATGCTCTTTTGCATCAGCTCCACGCACACCTTGAGGCAACACGATTAAGTTACCTAAATCCATTCTTGGAATAACAAATGCTCGACTGCCGTTGCGATCAGTCAGCATGCCGTTATCTTCAACCTTACCCCAACGGTCAACAATTGGCTGACGCACGTCTTTAGGTAACGCGTTAAACCACTCAAGGTATTTCTCGATAGGTAGATAATCCGCTAATCCTTTTTCGATAAGCTGACTTGCATCTTCTTTGCGGTAATAAGGACGAAGCAGTAAACCTGCATTTTCGATTAACCACTCAGAAGTTTGTGGCGTAACGCTATAACCTTGTGCTTTCATTGCTTTGGCTATTTGCTCGATAGAGCCAGGAACGTCTAAGAAAGCCGCACCAATGTTCTTTTCTCCTGGAGGATAGTTCCAAATGAAAGTTGCTACTTTTTTATCTTTATTGGGTAAATGCGCTAATTTGGCATGATTGATAGCACGTTCAACGAGTGCATTAAGTTGATGCTCCATAATCACTTTACGACCATTTTCAGTCGCTGTGATAACAATAGGATCTGTACTACCTGTATCTTCTGGCATCACTAAGAAGAACGGCGTTAGTGATGCTGAAACACCTGCATGATCAGCGTTATATTGCGCTTCATCGCCTTCGCCATAGTTCAAAGCATGAATTACCGGTACACCGATTTTTTCAAATTCAGCACGGCGTTTAGCCACATAGTGAAGTGAACGATGGTTGATCATTAAATCAATCAGCGGGCCATTTTCATCGGTAAGCAATTCTGGATACGTTAATGACTCATCGTTACCTTCAAAGAAGAAAGCAAAAGCTTTTGCGCCCTTCGATTCAAGACGTTTAATAAGTGCATCAACAACGTGTTGCTGTTCGTAATCGATACGAGCACGATGAATGGCGATAGCAATGCGGCTTTGACCTTCAGTAGGATTCAGCCATTTGAAGAACTCACTTTTATCGCTGGTCATCACACCAGGGAAATCTGGGTGATAGGCACCGACATTTGGCACAATACGAACGTCTTTAGCCACTTCAGTGTTTGACTTAAACACCTTATTACTTAAAAACAGCATCATATTGCGGTAATTATCACGACCTGCATTTTTGTAATAAGCGCCAACTTGTGTTGCAAGCTCACCTTTTACACCTTGGTTCATTTCAGCATTGTGAAGATCACCAAGTGAGATTACTGCTGTTTTAGGGAACATTTTTACGTTTGGCTTGTACTTAGCAAACATCATATTCGACAGTATTGGATTAATGCCGTCCATTAGGATTAAATCAGCTTTCCCCCAGTCAGCCGTCACTTGCTCTTCTGACTTCCCTTTTGTTGAAAACTGTTCCAACTTGAATGGCTGATCTCTTGCTAGATCAAGCAGTAAATCGGCTTTTGCCTGAGAACCGTGCCCAGACATAAAAAGGTAAACAAGCGGCTTGTCTGCTTCTGCTGCAAATACTGCTGTCACCTGACTGATAAACAGAGCTACCGATGCTAACAGTGTTGTTATTATTCTCATTTTAGATTTTTCTCCGAACTATTAGCGCTTGCGTTAGCTTCTTGTCCTTCAGGTACATAAACAAAACTGCCATCGGCCATACGATAGGCAACACCTGCTCTGGCACCTTCACCCGAACCAATGTCTCCCGTCGATTTATATTGCTTAATCTCTTTACCTTCTTTGACGATAACTTCCATATTCGGCTTGCCCGCATTTTTAACAACGGTCACGTTATCTGTTGAAAACACGTTTAACGGGTTTTGAGCAATGGAAATCAATAGTGCAGCAATGATCACCAGGAATACGTCAATCAGATTTACCGCACTGACGATTGGGTTGAGTTCTTCATCTTCATCCAGAAAACGCATGACTACTCACCTCTAAACTTACGAATATTGATCAGCTCATCTGCAAACCAGCGCTTTTTCACCGATGCAGGCCAGAAAGTTAAAGTAGAAATCACAAGGCCCCAAATCACGGCTGCAAAAGCAACAATTAGGTTTTCACTGATGCCTTGAATATTACCGTCTGACAATGCCTTAAGTGCTGGCCCCATTGGGATCATAGTGGCAATCAAGCCGAGCATTGGCGCTATACGAGTAATAATTCTTAGCTTTTCAAGTTTCTTTAATGCAAATACTTCAAGTTCATCTTCAGATGCATCTGGATTTTTCACAAAAAAGTTATGGATGGTGTAACCAGCAACTTGATAAGCATTATTTTGCTTGAATTGCTGTTGATATTCACTGCGTCCTTGCTTGCGTGCTAAGTATTGGGAAATAAAATGCCCAAGCGCAAAAAATGCATAAATAAAAAGCACAAAAATCACCAGTAAGACTGGTGCCATTAATATTTCTGAAACATTCGCCATCAGGCTTTCAATCGATTGGATATTCACAGTTTCCATCTCTACAACAATTAGACGGCGCAAATTTAACGGAATTTAACGCCTTAATCAATAATTATAATGAGAATTATTTTTATTCGTATTGATCTTAACTTTTTTTTAAGTATGATAGCCGCCAACTCTAGTTGATAACTATTCTCATCTTCATGAGGTAGAGATTAACGACAATCTTAGTTATTGGGTTGAGCTCTGCTAAACCATTATTTAAAAAGGACATGTTTATGTTAAGACCTGCACCTAGCCTAATGGCACTTGCGATATCTACGGCGCTTTATTCAAATATTTCTCTTGCGGATGAAGCACCTCAGTCTGCAAAAGAAGAGCTTGAAGTAATTGTTGTAAGCGGAACCAAAACAGAAAAAGCCCTGAAGGATGTTTCTGGAAGTATTTCTGTCGTGACTGCTGAAGACATTGATAAGCAAGTCATCACTGATCTCAGTCAGTTATTCCAATACGATCCAAGTGTGCAAGTAACAGGTACTGATGGACAGGCACAAAATATTGTCGTGCGTGGTATGGGCGGTGACCGTGTTTTAATCATCAAAGATGGCATGCGTGTTAACGAAGGTTATGGTGCAGACGGGCTAAACGATATCGTTGGTCGTGGATTCATTGAAACCGATAATCTCAAGCAAGTTGAAGTAGCAAAAGGCGCTTATTCTTCACTTTATGGTGCTGATGCATTAGGTGGTATTGTCGTTTTTGAAACTAAAGATGCCAGTGATTATGTTGCAGAAGGTGATACTTTTGGTGGCAACGCAAGTATTGGTTACGCAAGCAATAGCAAACAAAAAAATGCATCTGTTACGCTAGCTCACAACGCTGGTGATTTTGAGCATTACATCAATATCGTTAAGCGTGATGGTGAAGAGTCTCAAAACTTTGACGAGACTAAAAAGCCACTTGATATCGAATCTACCAGTGTTTTCTATAAAGCAGCTTATGAATTAAACCATAAGAATAAACTGGCTTTCAGTGCAGATATTTGGAACCAAGATGTAGGCGCTTTAACTGCTGATGGCTTATTAGGCCCATTCCGCAGCCTTGCAAATTTTGGTTATAACATTGTTTCTGAAAACGCTAAGACAGAAAGAGAAGCTCAAGCCTTTCAACTTCGCTTTATGTCTCATGAGACAACGGCTCTATACGACTACTTAAGCGTAAACTTATATTCTAATCATACCCAGCAACAAGACATTGAATTTGGTGCACTAGATATCAATGCCCCAATGTTTGGTGTGAAAGAAAAACGTGATATGTGGCGCACGGGTAATTATGAGCAACAAACTTTTGGTTTACTGACCAGCGCAAATAAAGCATTGGATGATACTCATGTGCTCGGCTTTGGTATTGATATTGAGACAACAGAAAGTCAACGTACGGTTCGCGATTACCGTGAATACCACCGTGAGAGTGGCGACACTTCAACCTACGTTACCGAAGATAAGTTCCCTAAAAATGACACCTTAAGAGTTGGTGCTTACCTTAACGATGAAATTAGCTTGCTAAGCGATAAACTTATCGTGACACCGAGTATCCGCTTTGACTACTACAATATGGATCCAAATGGTGCTTTAAAACCTGATGGGACAACAAAGTTCAAATCTATCAGTGATAACAACGTATCGTTAAACTTGGGCGCACTTTATAAACTGAATGATGATGTTTCAGTGTACGCACAATACGGTCAAGGTTTTAAAGTCCCTGCTTACGATTTAGCTTACATTGAGCACGATAACAGCCAATACGGCTATAAAGTTATCTCAAGTGATGATTTATCTCCTGAGAAAAGTGACACTTACGAAATTGGCTTAAAAGGTAGCTTTGGTGATTTAGCGGTAACCACTGCGCTTTATTACAACAAATATGATGATTTCTTAGCAACTGAAGTTGTAAAAATAGAAGAAGTACCAAATCCATTCGATCCTGCTAACCCAAGTGAATTGATTACTTACCAATACGCAAATATTGATTCAGTAACCATTAAAGGTGCTGAGCTTGGTTTAACCTATTACTTTAGTGATGAACTGAATATTTTCGCTAACGCTTCATATCAGCACGGCAAAGATGATACGACAGGCGAATACTTAACATCAATTAGCCCATTATCAGGTGTAGCTGGTATCAGCTACGATATGGAAAACTTAACGTCTCAGTTAATCGTTAATTGGGCTGATAGAATGACTAAAGTTAACAAAGGTCATACTGTGACCGCTGGTTATGCGACGGTAGATTTTCAAATTGGCTATCAATTCTCTGAAAACCTAGCTCTGAATCTAAGTGCTAAGAACTTGTTCGATAAAGAGTACGTTAGATTCAACAATGTTGTCGGTCACGATGAAGGCTCAGACTTATCTTATAACACCTCTCCAGGCCGTAATTTCAATGCGAAATTAGTTTATAAGTTCTAAGTGATATAACACACCATAAAGCCAGTGACTCTCATTGGCTTTATGGTGTGTCATAGAATATGAATCAAACGCATGAGAATTTTCTTTGTGAGTAATTATTATTGAGTTAATGCCTTGTTATTGCTTCTATCTAACAATGCTTTAATCTCATCAATACAAATGCTCACCGTTAAAGGCGTGTGCTGCATATAAGGATGAAGCGCATAAATATGATTTACCCCCAAATGATGATTTGGAAATACTTCGACAATACCCTCTACATTCTTGAAAATAAAATCGGGCACGACCCCTACCCCTACCTTGTTTTTTAACAGTGCTAAACAAGTATGATAAGAGTTAGACATAATGTCGGCTTCTTTTTCGTAAATCAGTGAACCAGCTACATCCGACTCCAATTGGTGGACAATCGCCTTATGTTGCCAATGATTTGCAACATAAGGAATTGAATCATCGATACCTTTATCCAACAAATCGGCATGAGCACACAATACATCTCTGAACTCTCCAATACGCTGTTGTTTCATCAAACTGTCCTTTGAACTCCCAACTCTAATGGCTAAATCAATTCTCTCGCTGGCAATATCAATGTGCTTGTCACTACTAATAAATTCGGGCTTTACTTTTGGGTAACGCTTAATAATATTTGATAATGCTGGGACAACAACCGAGTCCATCAACGCATTCGAAGCCGTTATTCTCAATCGCCCTTGAGGTTCACTAAGCGTGTCTTTTGCTGTCAACATTGCTTCTTCAGCAATTACATTTAATTTATGACAATATTGATAAAAATTCTCACCCGCCGTAGTAAGGCTTTGTTTTCGTGTCGTCCGTTTCAAAAGAGTAATGCCCAGTTCCTCTTCTAAATTTTTTAAATGCTGACTGATCACAGACTTTGACACTCCGAGCACATCTGCGGCCTGAGAAATCGATCCTTCCTCAACAATATGCGCAAAAACTGACATGCCTTTCAATTGTTTCATTAATTTATCGCCAATTGTTTCATTTTTCTTAACTATCAATTCTGATTACTTTGTTTTTAATAAACAATAGATTTATTAATCTTTATGCAATTCATAAATCAGTGGGGTTAAACATGTCTCAAGATGTATTAGAAATTTGCAAACAAGGTATTGCGGGTTGGCAACAAGCATTCAATAGTCAAAATGCAGCAGGTTGTGCTGAAAAGTATTTAGAAGATACGGTAATGGAAGCTCGCCCATTTGGTACTTTTAAAGGACGCAACGAAATTCAAGGTTTCTGGCAAAACATCATTGACCAAGGTTTTAAAGATGTTGATTACACTGAGGTTGAGTGGACACCGGCTGAAAACGGTGAAGGATACATTTTGACTTCAAAGTGGACAATGAATAAAGCATTTGGTGTTGTACATCGCGAACATTGGGTTATCGACACAGATGGTAAAGCCCGTCTAAAAAGCGATGATTTTGAAGTTCAGGGTGAACGATAAAGTCACCATTGTTGATGGCTGATATTGAAACAAGTGTCGGCCTTCATTACCATTTTTTATATCTCACCAGACTCCATAAAAGCATCTTTCTGTATTAAATGACGCGTTCTCTGTGACTTATCGACACCTATTTCACTTACTTTTCTATACCGTTTTTTCAGAGAATCAGAAGCTTGGCATTGTGCTTTAGCCTCATGCTCACCGTATCTTGTAATGAAATCTGAAAATCCTTCGTGCGTTTTTGCAACAATTTCATCAAAATTATTTTTTGCTTTACTAAAGTTGAACGATGTTATGCCAGCATCGATGAACACCAATAGCCTTCCATCAGATTCAGCCGCTGAGGCTAAATTGTACTTTTCAGCTTTATACAAGTCATAGCGTAAGAAAAACTTGAATACTTGCTGCTTTAGACTCAGCCCTTTGGAGGTCAGAGCATCTTCAGCTGTAGAAAAAGCAAAAACAATGACCTTTTCTGATTCTAAATAAGCATGCGGAGAGTTATTGGTAATTCCACCATCAGAAAATAAAAGCTGCTCTCTTCCTTTCAGCTCATCAGGTAGCCGCTTAATTAAGTTCGCAGCAATGTTAGTATTTTTGTGTATAGCAGGAACGCTTGCACTTGCGACAATTGCATCAACGATAGCTAATTTTGGGCTATTGCAAAAAGAAAAGCAGATTTCATGCTTTTTATTACAGGTTCCAATGATAGCGAGCTTCTTTAACCCAAGTGCCCCAAGGTTTAAGCCCAGCTTTAGTTCTTCACACTTTTTCATTAATATCGCAGTATCGAGCCCCCACTTGTCTTCGTTATAATCACTAATAGAATAATCTTTTAATAACTCTAGCTGCTCAAAAGTCAAATGTCTGAGGTCGGCGTCTTTCAGTGGAAAGCCAAGCTTTTCTAACAATATGACGATTTGTTTTTTTTGCTCAGAAAGCCCTAACAAAAGTGCTTCTTCGGCATTTTGATAGAGCATCGATTTACTGGATCCACCTCTTTGAGTACAACCTATCAACCATGCTTCAATTTGTTTAGGTGTAGCCCCACCAGCAACAGCACCAGCAATCGCAGCCCCTGCTGACGAACCTGAAACTTCATCCACTAAAAAAAGTGCTTTAGGCGAATACGCATTCAGAACGCCGCAATAGCCAACAGCCTGAGCACCGCCACCAGAAAAACATACACCTGAATATTCACACAAGTTAACCTTCTTCTTTTCTGTGTCTAAATCGTGCTCAATGACAAGGTCAACTGAGTACGAATTGTATGGGATTTTAGTTGATTTGAATCCGGTAGAGCCTTCGTATTCACGATCTGAGATTGAAGTTGTATTGCCTCTATCCAAAACATCGGCATCAAAACATGGATTTGAAACAGAGCATACCTCAAGTTCCCCCTCATTAATGCTAAAGGTATACGGCTCTAAATCTTTGTTTTGATGTAGAAACGAGAGCACCTGAGCTGAGCGACCTCGACTTACGACAAATGCAGTCGGAAAACGACATATGGGAGCTGAAAGCTCCAGATATGGCAGATGTTCTTGTTCCGTCATTGTTAAAGGAAGAGCTGAGAATGTTGAAATTGAAGGAACTTGAGCAGCCATGGTTATAAATTCAAGTCTAAGGTGATGTTATTTTACAGCTTAATATCTTCATACCGTATATTGTTAACTAAAATTAACCTTTCCAGGCAGTAGAAAAAGTTTAAATCCCCTCTATGTAATCTTCATTAGTGATCATAAAATACAAACAAAAAAGGGAACACTATGACTCAAGAAAAATTCGAAACCATTTATCATAGAGCAGCGGAGCGAAAAGGTGGGGTAGAAAACCTAGAACAGCTTTTCTCAAAACCACTTTCCAAGGATGAACTGTTACAAATAAAGGATGACCGCTGGCTGGCTACATTCACAATGAAGGTATTTCAATGTGGTATCTCATGGCAAGTTGTGCGTAACAAGTGGGATAACTTCGAAGATGTTTTTTTTGGGTTCAAACCAGAACTGCTTCTAATGCTTTCAGATGAGCAATGGGAAGAAAAAGCTCGTAACCCTGCAATTATTCGCCACTTAACCAAAGTGATGACCATACCTACGAATGCTCAAATGCTGGTAAATGCGAGTTATGAACACGGTTCTTTCAGCAAAATGGTGGCAAACTGGCCTAAAGATAATACGACGGGTCTTTGGGAGTATCTCAAAAAACAAGGCAAGCGCCTCGGTGGCAATACTGGTGCCTATGCACTTCGCCAAGCGGGTGTCGACACTTTCATTTTATCTTCTGATGTAGAAGCTTACCTGAGAAATACAGGCATTATTGATTCAGGCAGAAACACAAAGAAAGCAATGCAAGCGGCGGATGCTGCGTTTGCAAAATGGCACCAAGAATCTGGACGCAGTTTAACTGAAATTAGCCAGATCATCGCTTTTAGCAATGGCGAAAATAGAGTTTAATCTATGAAGCAGAAGTTGGGTTATTTCTTACTGATTATTTTAACAATCATTTGGTGCGGTATTTTTGTCGTGCCTTTTTAGATATAGGTACAGCTAAAAGTACAGGTATTGCCACTGCTTGTTTTTTATTGGTGAAGCGACTTTTACATCGGAATTGTATTAATAGAAAAGAAGCTTGGCAGAAAATAAAACGTTACTTTTCAACCAACCTTAAGTGAGCTCAAGATGATGTTGGAACTAAAGATTAACTCTTTGCCTCTTTGGCTTCATCGAATTGCTGGCGAATCGCAATTGCTTTGCCAGTAATCTCGTTTTCAAGATTTTTTAACAACCCAAGTGCAAAAAAGATCTCAGCCATCAAAAATAACGGGCCAATTAATAACTGGTTTAAGTCATCAATAAATGCCGGCTTGGCTTTTTCAAATTTATGCCCCACCAGCTGAAATACCCAACCAAAAACAAACACAGCTAAAGCTATCCATCCACCGTATAGAGTCTGTGCCACTAAATTTGCACTGTATATGACTGGCGCAATAAATAACACCATACCAATAGCTAAGCCTAAGTGAAGTAAAACATAATAGATAAGGACTACAGCAGCAAAAACATACCCAAACGATAACTCCATACCCGTTTCGCCAACTGGAAATCTAAGCATACTAAACCATACAAAAATGGACCAAATGATGGTAGGAACACCAATGAAATGAGTTTTGATATTATCTGCATCCAAATGCACGCTCTTGTAGGTAGAAAGCTGCTCAACGATCGTCTTCATTCGCTGTAAAGTCCTTATAGTTTTAATTCTAAAGATTCAATTTAGCTGACTTTTTGAGTAATGAGAATATCAATTTGAGGAATACATCATTGTTTTAATATTTTAGTCAGAATTTTCATATACGACGTTTCCTCGCTGGATAACTATCTTAGGCTTGTTGAGAAAAATTAAGCTTTCGAGTGGATTTTTATCAAACAATAATAAGTCAGCCGCATATCCAACCTTAACAAGACCGTAGTTTCCTTTAATCATCGGAAAGTTTGCAGCATTCACGGTTAAACTTTGTAAAATTTCTAAATTAGTGAAGCCTAAAAGCTCAAGAGCTCGGACCTCACGTTGAAACGTATCGGCATAAGACATTTGTGTATTATCAGAAAAGTCTGTACCAAAAGCATACATTACGCCTAAATCTAAATGCCTCCTCATCAGAGGTCTAATGTCATTTTCGACGAAAGAAATAAATGAGTCCCGTTCGTTCTCATCGACGCTCTGAGGATCAAAATGATGCGCCGTTGTCGCTACAGGAGTTTTTGAATGAACTAATATTTCAGAAAGGTTAGCGCCTTCAACATCAAAGCTATTATTCTCTGGAAATGGGCTATGAATAAAAGCGTCGATATTCAATAAACTCAAAGAAGCAAACTCCTCATTGGCAACGGTATGACTAACGATAGGAAGACCGACGCTCTGACTATACTGAATAACACGAGCGGTTAAATTCTCTGATATCCGCTCGTATGTTCCAACAGGCTCATTAAAACTTGAGTCGTAAATCACCTTTATTCCATCAGCGCCAATATCAACAAGAGCACTCAATTCATCCACTACATTTGATTGTTCATCTAATTGTATTAATAAGTTATCTTCACACCATTTAGAACCCTGACAAATAATCTCACTGAATCTGCTTTGCGGATTAACGACAACCTTACCTACGGTATAAACTTTTGGAGAAACAATGTTTGACTTCTTTAAGCGTTCTCTTTCCTCAAAAAAGAAGGGCGTAAATGAAGCTGCATCCACCACTGACGTTACGCCAGACTCGATGATTTCTGAATTAAAATTAATAAGAGTTGATTGGTAAAACGCTAAGAAATCTTCTTCACTTTGTATTTCGAATGCATTGCGAATAAAGGTTAGATGAACGTGTGTATCTATAAAGGCTGGAGATAAAAGCAACCCTGAGCCATCAATGGTCGACTTCCCCTGCATTGATGAATGGTGGATTCTTACTATTTGGTTACCTTTAATACCAACGCTTTTTTCTTCACTAATGTGGCCACTAGTAACATCAATGAGACGAACATTATTGAGCACTAAATCTAAATCACCTTCAATGTCATCATTACAACTGGATAATAAAATGGAGACTAGAATGATTATAAGTCTAAAAGATCGAAGCATGGGGATACGTCCTTGTCCTTGCCCTTGGATTTTAATTTTAATTTTAATTTTAATTACATTAACACTATAAGCCACATTCGATTTGAAGATCAGTTTAAATATAAAAGGTGAAAAATGAGTAAGCTATTTCCGTTCACTTTTTAAATATTCAACAATATCGCTTGCACCATAGTGTTCAGCTAAGCCTTCCAATGTATATTTCTTTCCAGCTTGTAGGCTGTTGAGCGCACTGTCATCATACTCTAGTACCGTATTTATTTTAGCCCCAGCTTGAACAAGTAATTTTACTATCGGCAAGCTTTTGTACTTCACGGCCATCATGATTGGGCTCATTTTAAACTTACATTGAGTACGACTTTCTAAACCCTCTCTAGGTACGTGCATTAAAAGCTGCTCTAATGCTTTAACACGTTTTTTTTCAATTGCAATATGCAGGCAGTTCCAGCCAGCAAGCCCACCTTGCTGACAAATAACAAGAATATCACCTTTAATTTGGTATTTATCTATTAACTGACCAATCAGTTCATGAGCTCCAGAATATGCAGCTTGATGCAATGCTCCATAGTTATTTTTTCGTTGTTTTGCTGAAACATGATATTCAGGAGCTTCTGCAATCATAAGTGGGATTTTAACAGCACCTTTTTGAATCGATTTCATTAGTAAATCTTGATATGTACCTAAAGTGTTACTTTCCCGACGTGCCCCATTCATCCACAGCTGAGAAAATGCTTCTAAATGACCATTAATTGCTGCCAGGTCTAAAGCAGTCACATCTCCCTTAGTGCTTGTAGATACAATATTTACGCTTTGCGGACTTAACAGTCTTAATGTTTTTACTAGCTTGCTCTCGCCTCTTTTGGCCGCAATCTGAAGTAATGTAAGTTTTTCACCTTGATTATCAAATGTTTCGGTTAGTACTTCTGGCGAAAGCTTCCCGACAATAGCACTTAACATTTTGTACTTTTTATTTTCGATAATGCTTTTTATAGCTAATCTTTGGGATTCTAAAGCTCTGTCTTCTGTCATAGTCCCATTTCCCACTTCCAACATATGAACTACACCTGACATATAACCAGCTTTTATACAAAGTGTAATTGGATAAACTTCTTCGTCATTTTTATGGTGAAAATCAAACCCAGCACACAGCAATGCTTTTAATCGATCTTCACGAAAAGAATGCATTAAAGCATGATACAAGCTATTTCCTCGATAATCCCTGTGCTTGTAAAACTCAACATCATTTAAATCTATTAATGAGAGCACTTCACTCAAGCCACCTTTAAATGCTAAAAATAATAACGTTTCTCCATCCCTATTTGTAATATCAAAAGGGATATGGCTTTGCCATATTTTCTTCAATAACTCGAGGTTTCCTTTTTCAGCCAGTACTTTAAAAGATAATTCTTCTTTAATTTTTTGGGGGAGTTGCTGAAGTTCGTCTGGCTCTAAACATTTTATTAATTCAATAGAAAAGTAGTTCCCATAACTTAAAGAAGCAGATTTGCATGCAATAAAAGTTTTTAATGCAGTCACTCTCAATGAAATATCACTAGGATATTTAAATACAATTTTAGCCAACCATGGAGAGTTTTGTATAAGAGTAGAGAGTTCAGAAATACTTGCCGGATCATTGAAGCGTTGTAACTTATTGATAACCATAAATTGAAATGAAGCAATGTTAAGTACCTCATCGGCACTCCCCTCTCCAGCTTCAACCCATTCGCTAATGAACTTTAAAGTCTCTGAAAACTTTTCTACTGAATCAGCAGAGTTAAACAAATGTATCAGCATTCTGTACTTTATATTGAAATTAACATCAGTACATTGGACCAAACTAAGTCCTGAAGCGGTAAAGTGTGTAAAACTATTGCCGTCAGATTGCACTAGAGCCAAACCGCAAAAGTCATAAACACTCAAACTGGTAGCTCGAACGATCAATTGTAATTTACAATTACTTTCATCAGAATCTTCGGTGTTACAAGGAAAACCAAACTCTGCAAAAGGGTTAGGCTCACAAATTATCTCAGATAGCTCTATCACCTCTAATTTTCCAATAATTTTATTATGTAGAAACTTTAAATCCGCCATAACCTGTTCATTAGCAGTATTCTCTGACTTAAGGAGGTAGTATAAATTTGCAGGAGACAAAACAATTGTAAGAAAGTCTGAGTAGGCGTTATTAGAGAGCTGAGTAGCAGCTTTTAAATTAGATTCGTCAAAAACTGGTAAAATTTTATTCTGCTGATTCAACAAATATGCTTTATGTTTGGCTTCTTGCCTTTTTGCACCATCAGTCAATTCACCTTGAAATTTCAGAAATAAATCACATTGTGCTTCACACATCTGTGTATAGACTTCCACTCCGAAAACAAGAACAAGCCACAAATGGCTTAGTGTCTTTGATAATTCATCAGAAAAGGTTGCCCCCTTATCTACTTCACTTAAGTTCTGAAGCAATTTAATTGTACTTTTTTCATCAATTTCCGTTCGCTCAAGCCAATTGAGCAAAGTAATACTATTTATAAATAACTTTTTTTTGTCTGAAGCACTCAAGCCATCTATAGAAGCCTTTACACTTTTACAGTAACAATCAACGGCTTGCTTCAATTCATCACGATCGTGTATTTTATTTAGAGATTGGACAGCATTATCTAATACTGTAAGAAATTCAATTTCATTGCCATCAACGACGTCAAAATTATCGCCATTGTCGCTCTCGACCTCATAACTAGGAATAGTTGTTGGGATATCAGTTTTATATGTACTAGGTGATTCCATGATTACGAAACCCTCTCTGCTTTTTCTTTCGCTTCCTTCAAAAACTTGACAACCGCATCACATTTTTTGCTATTACTCGAAGCATTTTCCTTATGAATACTTGCGGCTTTGCTTGCTAAATTTTCGGCCGTATATGAATCTCCTTTCTTATATTTTTCATTGCAACCACTTCCTACTTTTGACTTCAGAGTGATATCTGCCCCCTTTTCAACCAACATTTTTACAAATTCTAGTTTTCCATCCTTTGCAGCAAACATTAGGGGAGTAAATGCTATTTTAGAATTACCATGAGGCACAGTTTTGAGGTTGAGTTTTACTCCTTTAACCTGCAACATTACGTTAAAGTGTTCAATTTTTTTCTCATCTATAGCACAATGTAGCAGAGGTAATTTCCAGTTTGATTCAGGAACAAAATTAACTGCAGCAACAAATGCAGCACATTCGAACATAAGCCTAAAATTATCGAAACTTCTGTATTTAATATAGTGACTTAAGAGCTCATAGCAGTCTGCGTGCATTTTCTCTGGTTTACCTTTAAAGCACATTTTTTCAACTCTTTCGATTAAGCTCTGGCTCTCTCCTTGTATCGCTAACAATATCGGGTTATTTTTCCCGAGAGATAACTTAAAGGTTTCTTCGCTAACGTTTCCCTGAGCGAGAAAAACGTTAAAACATTCAAATCGTCCTAACTTCATCGACATTTGAATTGGAGATAGATTATCAACCGCTTTATTTAAATCAGCACCGCTTACTATCAATTTTTCTACCATCTCGGGCTTATCAGTTTTAACCGCTAAATGCAGAGGTGTTAATTTACATTTACCAACTTGATCTAATAGCTCTTTTTTTGCTTTTGCCAACTTTAAAATCGCACTGAAGCTTTTTAAGTCTTTGCAAGATATCGCAAAATGAAGTGGCATTTCTTCGTCAACAGCTGATGAAACAGGAACACTCAAGCAAAGTGGGTTGTGTTCGGTAATAGCTTTGATAATCTGATGACAACGACCTTCTATTGCATAACAAAGGGCGCTTTTACCAAAGAGATCTGTCCCAAAAACATCTCTTTCTTCAACACACTCATTGAGAAAGAATTGAACTAAACGAGTTTGATCATACCTCGCAGCAATGATCAACGCCGTGCTTTGTTGAAAAGATCTATCCTCCCAGTTGAGGCGATACTCCGAAATTAGCTTTTTTACTACTTCTTCAAGCCCTAACTCAATTGCAACATAAAGTAGAGGCTTTCCCTCAAAATCTTTAGCGGATACGATTTCTTCTGAGGAATACCCTCCTTCCATTACCACCCAACTAATCAATTCCCCATTTTTGCTTTCCAAGGCTACATTGAGCGCAGATCTATCTTGATGAGAATGAGATGATAATTGAACGCCAGCAGCACTCATACTCTTAACGATAGAACAATGGCCCATCTCGCAACAACTAAATAGGAACGTTTTTCCTGTTTCACCTTTTACTTCAGCCGCACGATTCAACTCCGATTTAAGAACTAAATTTTCAGCGTCCTTCACTTTATGTAAGGCGATTGCTTCACAAGCTAGTTTAACCCTTGTTTCTAGCCGCAAACACTTATGGAAAAGAGGTGACTCAGTCAGACTTAATAAATGTAAATTCCAAAACGGGTTTTCTTCATCAATGTGTAATTCGTTACTCTCAAGCTTTTTACTCAATTCAACCTTAGGTCCATCTCCTTCTAGAAACATGCAAAGCAAGTTAAGCATTTTGTTATTCTGATATTTCGTACCACATTGTGAAACAACCTCACTCGCTGCATGAGTATCCTTGTTGTAAAGCCTTAACTTCGAATAAAACAACGCATCACATAAGCTCATCAACCCTTCCGATAACTGGCCTGTCGTTAAATAAAATGACTCCCCTACACTCATTAACTCAGCTAAGTTTTCACATTTTTCTATCTGTTGAGCTAAGCGAATCACTAATTCATTTTGTGTTACCTGGATACCATCTGTCTCAATCTGTTCACTACCGCTCAGAGCTTTACTTTCTAATCGTTCAGTTAATAAAGGCTCAGATTCCTTTTCATTTGCTATTCGACTTCTAATGACAAGAGGATTAAGCAATACACTCAAAGCTTCAGAGCATCGCATTGCACTGTTGCTAAGCTCCACTGATTCACTTCTTCTTTGAGGCTTTGATATTGGAGCGAGGTTAAAAGAGCTCCTCGACTCTTCGACAGAAAGTACTTTGACAAAGCTATTTGTTTGATTCCAATGATGACTCGTTATAAAGTCATCGAGCAACGAATTTGAAGCATCAGAAATTTGTTTTTCGCTTGCAGTATTAAATAAGTCTACCCATAACTTGATGTGATCTAACTCTTTTGTGATTACTGAGTCGCCATCAGGAAATCCACTGTTTAGAAGATATTTATACCAGTGTGCAAAATTGATATCTGTTCTATCAATCAAATTCAATATTGATTTCGTGAGTTCCTCTTTCAGCGTTTGATCAAGCTCGGAGTCGCGAAGAAACTCCATAAGTAAGTTGCATAAATTTTTTATATCTTGATTTTGAGTTTTAGATAAAATGCCATTAATTTGAGGAAATAAATCCTCCTCAAATGTGGTTTCAGCAATTCCTGTTTTAATAGCTGCATTTTCATATTTTGTATACGGTAGATCACAGTTAGCGGTTCTGAGATCAGATAAGGTGGAAGTTACTGTTGTTGATTCCATGAGAGTATGTGTAGAAAAAGATTAAGATATAAAATTAACATCTAACAGATGAATTAAACACGAACAATGAACAATATTTAATCAGAGAAAATAAAGAAAGAAACTCCCTTCAAACTAAAAATCTGAAACATTTACTAACACTAATATTAACAATTTCACATTTTTCTTGATTAGGATCACACAATATTTTCCAATGGACCTAGCCAATGAAACTAAAAACAACAATAAGCGTTGTAGCGCTATCTTTGTCTGCTGTGTTAGCAGGCTGTAACAGCACAAGTACCCACTCACCACAAACCACGGCAGAGACTCAGGTTAAGCAATCTGAAAATGAGAAAGCCAATGCATTATTTGAACAAATGTTCATGGAAAATGTAATGGCAAGCCCAGTCACCCAAACTTATCTTGGCATAAAAAAAGATTACGGTAAGTGGGATGAAATCAGTGAAAAAGCCAGCCTAGAAAACCTAGCTAGAACTAAAGCAAACCTCAAGAAGCTGTCTAGCATCGATGTCACAAAGTTAGATGCTCAAACACTTTTAAGTTACAGGTTACTCAAACAGAACCTTGAAAATGAAATTGCCGATTTCAAATGGCGTTTTCATAGCTACCCAGTCAACCAAATGTATGGCGTACACTCCACTACACCATCATTTTTAATCAATCAACATCAAATTACTGATGTTAAAGATGCACAGGCTTATATCAGTCGTTTGAATGGCATCAAACCACGTTTTGAACAATTAGAGACTGCACTAAAAGTGCGTGCTGACAAAGGCATCATCGCACCTAAATTTGTTTTCAACTACGTAATATCTGATAGTGAAAACATCGTAAAAGGACAGCCTTTCACTCAAGGAAAAGACAGTGTTTTATGGGCTGACTTCAAAAAGAAAGTCGCTAAATTAAAACTAGAAAAAGCTGAAGAACAGCAACTGTTGAAAGATGCAAAAAAAGCACTGATAAACAATGTCGGCCCTGCATACACCAAGTTTGTTGCTTACGCTCATAAGCTTCAGAACCAAGCCGATACTCGTGATGGTGCATGGAAGTTACCTGAGGGTGATACTTTCTACAATAACGCTCTTGCTCGAACAACAACTACAGATATGACAGCACATGAAATCCATGAGCTTGGTTTAAGTGAGGTTGCGCGTATCCACGGTGAAATGCGCCAGATTATGAAGAAAGTTGGTTTTAAAGGTAGCCTACAAGATTTCTTCAAATTTATGCGTGATGACGAGCAATTCTACTACCCTAGCACTGAAGAGGGTCGACAAAAATACTTAACAGAAGCAACTGCGTTGATTGATAACATGAGCAGCCGCTTGGACGAAGTATTTAAGATAAAGCCAAAAGCACCTTTAGTTGTTAAGCGTGTTGAAGCATTTAGAGAAAAATCTGCAGGTAAAGCATTTTACAACCAACCAGCGCCAGACGGCTCTCGCCCAGGTATGTATTACGCAAACCTTTACGATATGAAGTCGATGCCAATTTACCAAATGGAAGCACTGGCTTACCACGAAGGTAATCCTGGTCACCACATGCAAATCGCTATTTCACAAGAGCTTGAAGGTATTCCTAAGTTCCGTAAGTTTGGTGGCTACACCGCTTATATCGAAGGTTGGGGTTTATATTCAGAATTCTTCCCTAAAGAAATGGGATTATATCAAGACCCATATTCTGACTTCGGTCGCTTAGCAATGGAACTATGGCGTGCATGTCGTCTTGTAGTAGATACTGGTATTCATGAAAAGAAATGGAATCGTGAACAAGGTATCGAGTATTACACGAGCAACACACCAAACGCCGTATCTGATGCTGTGAAAATGGTTGAACGTCATATTGTGATGCCTTCACAAGCTACGGCTTACAAAATTGGAATGTTGAAAATATTAGATTTAAGAAACAACGCCAAAGAACAATTGGGTGATAAGTTTGATATCAGAGACTTCCACACACTAATACTTAAAAACGGCCCGTTGCCGTTAGATGTATTAGAGCAGCAAGTTAACAACTGGGTTGTTGAGACAAAATAAGTTTGTCGATTTGATATTGTAATAAAAGGCAGCTTTATAGCTGCCTTTTATTACTTTGAATTTAAATTCAATCCACATTCTTAGCATCTATTTCAAACGCTTCTTTATTTGAAAATTTTTTAGCTGCCTTAATACACTCAACTTTATGCTTTACGATTGCTCGTTGTTTGCCTTGAATAGGGACGCTAGATGTTACTAGATTAGCCAATCGCTTCTTTACTTTACTTTTTGCCCAATGAAAATAGATAACTTTATTTCCTAGAGTTGTCTCAAGAAAGCATTTGTATGCCACTCTCTGTTCTGCAGAAGCTACACTAGAAAACGTTATCAGGCTTAGTGTCGCAATTAATACTAATGTTTTCACTCCCAACACTCCTTATCTTCAGTTTTACGCTTATTAGTGTTCGTTAGCTCAATGACTTTACATGCTTCTATTTCTCTTTTATCTTGCTGTTCGACTGCCGTTGCGAGTAAATTAAAACTTTTACCATCTTCAGGAACAACTGCACTTATTTCATACATTTCATTTTCAACAACCCATCTAGCTCCATCTCCTTTAACAGGGCTTAAGTTTAATTCAGACATCTTTGTCGCATATTTGCGGTGATCGAGATAATACTGCTCTTGCAAATTAGCGACATGCACAAGTCCAGCTAAGGCATCTGCTCTTGCTGAGCGAGTAACATAATCAACGTACGATGGATAAGCTATTGAACTTAAAATGCCTAGAATTGCCACTGCAATCATAAGTTCAATCAAAGAAAACCCTTTCGTTCCAGATTGCATTAGTTATTTTCCTCAACATAATAGTAATAACTTTTGACTCTTTGAACTTCCCCTACGGCTTGTGTCTCACCAATAATATACTTGTTAAGGGTATCATTTTGATTATTTGGGTTATCAGTATCACCACTTCCATCACCATCTGAATTCCCTGGCACAATTACTTGAGGTGTATCGGGTATTCCCTCTACAGTTTTATACTCAGCTCCATTGCGATAAAAAGTTCGTTTACCAAAGTGTAAATCAAGAGCATAGATGCGACCTTCACCTCCCACCGAACACTGATTCTCACCTCCAGTACTTGGAACAAAAGAACTGAAAAATACTCGACCATCAATGATAGTTGCAGCAGAAAGACTTTTCTCTCCTAAACTTCCAAATTGATAATACCACCCATACTTCCTAGCAAATGCGACTCGTTCATTATCTGTATCTGGAGATCCTGTTGTAATAGGGTATAAATCATCAATAGTTAAAGTGTTTGGAGTATTTTCGGCATTATAGGTTTGCGTGTTGACGTTCCTATCTTGCAGTGTAAAAAACATATCTGTTCTTTGGGTATTATTTGGACTAGGTCTCAATCCACTACCAACGACAACAGCATCATAGGGAATATTTTGTGTTACTGTCTGAGAACCCTCATGACCTTCTGCTGTTATATTGACTGTATTTCTGATGACAGTTTGCGCAACAGCTGGCTCTGAAAAAAACCTTCTATCTATATCTACTGTATTCCCACCTAACTGTGCAAACTTAAAAGCACTCCATGTACTTTTATTCGCAGATGGCATATCCATTCGCCACACATTGCCCCCTGTATCAGTGGCATAAAGTCTATCTGTTTTACCATCAGCATCACTATCTAGAATTGCTATAGCACTCGGTATACTGTGTTCCATCGACGGAATTGCAGTGACGCTTTCTCCATTCCCTCTTCCAAAGTGATGGAGTACATTTCCGGTTGCTGCATCAATAATGAACACCCCTCGCCCTTTAACATCAGCCTGTCCAACACCAGTTAAATCTTTTGTTTCTGGCGCATAGCCTGCACCGATAATCAAAACTGGGCCATCATGACCAGGCACTTTCGTTATTGCTGGTTCAGACCAAGTTTGCCCCAACTCACTCCCCCAATCTGACGGACTCTTTTTCCACAGTAGACTCGGAGTATCAGGTGCAGAAATATCAAGTGCATAATATGAATTCCCTCCTCTACGCATACCAAAAAAGACCCACACATTTGATATAGAAGAACCGCTTCTCTCGACATAAGATGCAGGAGGGCTATCTAGGCCGTATACAGTATGTACACCTGTTGGAACATTAGCTCTTAGTTCAGCAACATTGGGAAGCAACTCATAAGGCATAAATGCCCATGACTCTTCAAGACTTTCTCCCGCATCTTTAAACATGTGCATAAAACCATGATTCGTCCCCATAAGAATACGGACATCAGTTTCATCTTCACTAGAACTAAAATTAATAGCTAACGGACGAGAATGAAGTGGGTCACCAATAATATCGATCCGAGAATCAATATGACTTTCATCCCCGTTCTCGTCATCGACATCCCTACCTTCTATCCAGTTGAACAGATTATCTAACTCTGCTTCATTTGCTCCCATATAAGTCGCAAGATTAGCACTTCCATTCGCCTGACTTTGAGCATTATCTTTATTCAGAGAATCGATACCAGAAGAAAAGTTCATCAAAAGCTTTCGCCCTGTATCACTTTCAAGTTTGTCTTTTACTTTAGAGGCCGCGCCACCTATAGAGACATCATTACCATCACCACAGTAAGTGTCAGCAGTCCATATTGAACAAGCATCGGAACGAATAGTGCCATTTATTTCTAGGGCTGGGTCATCATTTTTATCAACAACGACACCTTCACTTGTCACACTGAATTTTTTTAAGTTTCCACTCCATCTTGGCCCTTCGTTAGGGTGAAACATGGCGTAATAAACTGAATTAAGTGTCCTTGTTCTATCAAAGTTATTTGATGCTACCGCCGGTGAAGTAAAACTATTTCCGTTCTCTAATGCTACATTAACCAATGCTGTTATTGCCGCTTGTAAAGCTTTAGTGTCATTCGCAGAAGCGTACTTCCCTCCTCCAGATAGTGCTGTTTCCTCTAATACCCCTTGTGCATTTTCAGCGGCGTCACTAAACCCAATAGTATTTGTTATTGCGATTTGTTTGCCGTCGACATTTGGATTTATGTCATTATTTGCAAGCCATGCAGATAAATTGGGCAGTAATGTCGGTCTATTGTCTTTTTCTGCAATCAAAAAATGATCCTGAGAAATACCTGGAAGGGTTAATACTTCTGAATCAGCATTATCATCAGTAAAAGGAAAACCATCCGTTATGATAATAACGTGGACATCTTTTTGACACTGCTTCAAAGGTGAGTCATAAAAACCATTTATTTCAATCGATGTATCACGAATTGGAGTTAAAGAAGAATTATCACCATACTTCACACTTTGGCCACTGAAATAGCGATACGTTTCATAAAGAGTCTCACAAAGAGGTGTCGTCCCCTCGGTTTCTAACTCTGTTATCAGCCTCAATAAGGTGCTCTTATTGTCATCCGTGTTTTCTTTAATTCCACTGATTATTCGACCACCTTCTTCATTTCTATCATTAAAAATGGCGAGACCAATATCTGCTGCTGGTGTTGTTACAATAACATTTTCGATTGCTCGAGTTGCAATATCAATTCGCTTATAGGTTGTGTCTGCGATAGAATTATCGTGATACCAATTTACATAGTACTCAGTATAAAGATTAGCTGGTTTACCAACGCCAAATTTTGTCAATAATGATTGTTCATGAGCTTGATCAATTTCAGTTTCAGTACTTGTAAGTCCTACGTGATTGTATGGTGTTTTATAAGGAAAATTGCTGAGGTTATCCGCAGGAAAACCATTGGGACGATAGTTATTCTCATAATCTTTTGCATGAATATCTTCGAAACAGTCAACATGAGTTACAGAAGAGTTAGTCGCACCTGTCAATTCTCGCCAACTACCTACCTCCCCCACAAAGTTATAGTGTCTTACAAACCCAGTAAACAACCCATAATCATTTAAATACTTTGAGGATGCATGACAACGATTATCGATATGCAAAAAATATTGTTCACTGTCAGGTGTAGGCACTTCATTTGTAGTAGAAAAATAGACTTTAGTATTCGGTGTTAGAGTCCATCTGTCTCTATCAAAAAACGTTTTTTCATCTTGTGTCCTATTCATTGAATTTGAATTATCAAAAATAATTAAAATTTGAGGGCGCAAGTCCGATCTTGCACCACCGCTAGTCACATAAAGCTCGGTGTCATCAGCAAAAGTGAATGATCCAGTTAGAAGGCTAGATATCAAAAAGCTTCGAATAACCAACTGAGAAAGGTTAAGTCCTTTAAATACTTTCATGTTAGTTTCCTTCTACTTCATCGATAATATTATTCACACCGACAACAACAGTAACCTGACCAGCATCATTCCTGCCGTAAGTTTCGGTAGCTCCTATCTCTCGACAAATGAATTTATTCACTACAGCACCTTGATTATTGCTGTTGGCATTGCCCACTCTTGGGCATGTAAGCCTATCGTTTCTGATAATGATATCTTCAGCAACTTCATTTCCCATGCGAATGGCTTCAACACCGTTTTTCAGTTTTCCTTGTGCCGTTAACAGAGCTTCAAGTCTTTCTGTACCAGAACCTGCCATCATGAGTGACATCGATGAATTCGTCGCCAACGAAACGCCTATTATGGTTAAGAGCAGCAAGACTATGATTGCAAAAAATAGCACGACACCTTTTTGTTTTTGCATGATTAATTCCTTTAATTAGTTAGCACTATCAATCACAGTAAAATTATCAAGAGCGATCGTTGAAGACAGTACTTTTCGTCTGAATCCATCATTAAATGGAGCTAGGTTTAAGTCTCCTAACCGATAAGAAATATCATTTAAATAACTTCGATCTTCTTCAACTGAACGTACTAACAAAAACACTTTGATTGCTACAATTTTTTGAACACCATCAGCAGCCAAAGGTTTTTCCATTCGATCCCAAACACTAAGTGGCACATCTGGTGCAGCTAAAAATGCTTCAGGCTCATTAGTACCTTGTGTGTCAACGCCATATAAGAATCTCATATCTTCAATGCCAACAACTAAGTGATGCTGACTTCCACCTACGGCGTCCATATTGTTGTTAACTAGAACTCGACGTCTTAAACTTGGAACACCATCATCACTACGAATATAATAAACATGATGCGCATAATCCCAATCGCGGTAACTGTTATCGAGTTCAGCTGGCCGCCCATTTACAGGGTTTCCTCTATAAAAGATTGCCAGTGCTCCATTCGTGGAAACAAAATGGTTATTCTCATCATTAAAATCTAAAACAGCATTAACTTGTCGCCCAACGACTCTTTTTATTTGTAATACATCGGTATTATCGTCTGGACCATTATTTTGCGTAAAACATGTCATTCCTTGAGGTGCATTCCCGACTCGATATCCCCAAATTAATCTGAAACTACTCGAAAGTGGATAGGAACCATTATCCGCTCCCATGCCGCGACAATCACTTGCAATGGGTATTGTGCCGTCCGCCAAACGAAAGCTCATGTCTCCACTGGTTACGTCACCCATAAATCCAGCCTGGCTAATATCTCTTTCCATCAAGGTTAATGCGATTCTTCCATTTTCTTGTAATTCATTAAAATGACTTGTGGTCGTCACATTAGTAGAAGACATTCTAAACATTGTAAAAAGGCCAAGAGTGAGTACCAAACCTACAACCATTGCGATCATTAATTCAATAAGAGAAAAGCCCTTATACTTTCTGCCTGTTATTGACATAATCTTAAACACCATTAATTACCGTATTAACTACTAGAAGTCGCTTTCTTGAATTAGCCATTTCCCCACAAATATCCCAATCGGCAATATATTCTCCACCTTCAGCCCTATTTTCAATTTGCTTAATGCTTCTCCAAGCTATCGCCACAGTGACATCATTATCATTTACAAATATGCAGCCCTGAGCACTCTCGACTCCCCCGACTGCATTTTCACCATCCATTTCACTTCGACCTAAAAGCATTCTTGACCACTCGGCTAAATCTGCAACCCTCATATCTGCTGCAGAACAAATAGCATTTAGATTATTACAAGAATTCATTTCATCAGGTTCTGCTGTAGGATAAGTACCAGCATAATCGGCGAATTCCTGAGGATTAAGTTTCATCTTATTTATAATGTCATTAGCTAGAAAAGAAGCCTGAGTTTGTTGATAAGCTTCAAATGAACCTTGTTTTGAAATGATATGCAGATTGAACACGCCGATAAGACCGATGACGAGAATCACCAGTGAGACGAGTACTTCTATGAGGGATAATCCTTTCTCATTGCCATTCATTGGCGTCAATCCTCTGTCTATTGCCGTTTTTATGACAGGTATTTTATACCTTTTTTCTCTATTTTTGTTAACATTCTGTTGAATAGAGAATCGATATTAGGCTATTTTTTATTCACTTTCTACTTTTTGCTAAGATAAGAGCATTAAAAAAGAGGCAATTTGCCTCTTTTCAAATCGAAATTAACCAAGAACAGTTATCGTAATTCTGCAGGAACAGCGAAAACGGTATCTTCTTCTCGCCCTTCAACTTCGGTAATCACACTCGGCGCAAACTTAGTTATTGCTTCAACAACCTGTTGAACCAATACTTCTGGAGCTGAAGCACCAGCTGTTACAGCCACTTTGGATTTTCCTTCAAACCATGATGCAGCAACATCATCAGCATTATCGACAAGGTGCGCCTCAATACCGTGCTTTTCAGCAAGTTCACGTAATCGGTTCGAGTTAGAGCTGTTTTTTGAACCCACAACCACCATCATGTCAGCATTCGGTGACATACTTTTCACGGCGTCCTGACGGTTTTGTGTTGCGTAACAAATATCATCCTTGCGTGGGCCTTCAATACAAGGAAACTTAGTTTTGAGCGCTTCAATGATATCAATGGTCTCATCAACCGAAAGCGTGGTCTGAGTAACAAAGCAAAGGTTATCCGGATCTTTAGGCGTGAGTTTCGCTACGTCTTCAACAGACTCAACTAAGTAAACAGCACCCTCAGGGTTACTGTACTGCCCCATGGTTCCCTCAACTTCAGGGTGGCCAGCATGTCCAATTAAGATACACTCAATAGCCTTTCGACTCGCTCGAGTCACCTGTAAGTGAACTTTAGTCACCAGTGGACAAGTAGCGTCGAATACTTTCAAGCCACGATCTTTCGCTTCTTTACGGACTGCTTGTGATACACCATGAGCACTGAAAATAACAATGCAGTCATCAGGTACTTGCTCTAATTCTTCGACAAAAATCGCACCACGGTCTTTTAAGTTTTGTACCACGTAACGATTATGTACGACTTCATGGCGAACATAAATCGGTGGTTCAAATAGTTCTAGCGCTCTTTCAACAATGCTAATCGCACGATCAACCCCAGCACAAAAACCACGAGGGTTGGCAAGCATAATGTTTAAACCATTAGGTTCAACTTGTTGAACTGCAATTTTGTCAGAAGTATTCATAAATTAGAGTACCTGAGTCACTTCAATATCAAAGGTTATATTGTGCCCTGCGAGTGGGTGGTTTAAATCAACTGTGACCGAATCACCGGCAACTTCACGAACGATACCAGGGATCTCACTACCACCTGGGCCAGCAAAACTGACAATAACGCCTTCTTCCAACTTCAAATCTGCAGGAAAACGAGTTTTGTCTAAATAATGAATGGCGTCAGGGTTTGATTCCCCAAATGCGTCCACGGCTTGAAGGGTAAACTTATGTTTATCACCTTCTTTTAGAGTTTCAAGCTCGGCTTCAAATGCAGGGCTCAAACTATTGTCACCAATATTTAATCTTGCTGGCTTACCAGAAGCTTTGGTGCTGTCCGCAGTAGAACCATCTTCCAGCATAATTTCCATGTGACAAAGTAATGATTTAGTCGAAGACACCTAACTTACCTCTTTAGTGTTTGCAGTTGTTTCTTTCTTCTCACCAAAAAATGAGTCAAGAATAATTAAACCTGCGCCAATACAAATAGCAGAATCAGCAATATTAAATGCTGGGTAGTGGCTGGTTTTCCAATAAACATCGATAAAGTCAACAACAAACCCATGCATCAGACGGTCAACTAAATTACCAATCGCTCCGCCAATGACGAGCGTAAATGCCAAGTTTGTTCGCCATTCATTCGCATGTTGTTTGCGAAGCCAAAACGTTAATAACGCACTAATACCGACAGCGATGATAGTAAAGAACCAACGTTGCCAACCACCAGCATCAGCTAAAAAGCTGAAAGCTGCGCCATAATTGCGAACATAAGTAAAGTTTAGAACGGGCAACAAATTTATAGAATCATACAATTCAAAATTCGCTAATACCCACTGCTTAGAAAGTTGATCAGCAACAATTGCTATAACAACGACCCAATACCATTTCAAACCACTTTGTCTCCAATCTGACGGCATGCTTTTTCCTTTATTCAATCAATCCTAGTGCCGCCTCTGCACAGACAGAAACGGCCTCGAAAATATTAAGCGAATTTACGTTCTTCGCCTTCACCCTCAATATTTGTTACACAGCGCTTACATAGCGTTGGGTGAGTTTCAACCTCACCAATGTCCTCGCTATGGTGCCAGCAACGTTCACATTTTTCTGCATCTGATTTACCTACGACTAATTTTAGCGCAGCAAGTTCAGTTGTGGTTGCTTCTGCTGGTGCATCAACCAATGGCTTAATATTCACTTTAGAAGTTAATAATACGAAACGAAGTTCATCATCGATTTCAGCAAGTTCTGCGGTCAACTCTTCAGCTGCATAAAGTGTTACTTCAGCTTCTAGAGAACCACCGATCTTTTTATCACGACGTGCTTGCTCAAGTACTTTGTTGACTTCAGTACGAACAGATAGCAATGTCTGCCAGTATTCGTCACTCAAATCATTTTCAGTAACAACTGACTCTAAGCCTTCATACCAAGTTTGAGTGAATACATACTTCTCACGCTTACCCGGTAATAGCTGCCAGATCTCATCAGCCGTGAAACTCAACACTGGTGAAATCCAACGCACTAACGCTTCAGCAATCAAATAAAGCGCAGACTGACAACTACGACGCGCATGCCCTTCTGTTTTTGCGGTGTACTGACGATCTTTAATGATGTCTAAGTAGAAGCTACCTAGCTCTACTGAGCAGAATTGCATCAACTTCTGTGTCACTAAATGGAAGTTATATTGATCGTAAGCAGCAAGAATTTCTTCTTGAATCGCATGTGCACGACGAACGGCCCAGCGATCTACAGCAACCATATCTTCAACTTCAACCATGTCAGTTTCAGGGTTAAAGCCACTTAAGTTAGCCAATAAGAAGCGAGCCGTGTTACGAATACGACGATAAGAGTCAGCGCTACGGTTTAGGATCTCATCAGAAACTGTCATTTCACCACTGTAGTCAGTTGCCGCAACCCATAAACGCAGAATATCTGCACCTAGTTTACCGGTTACATGCTGAGGTGAAATCACGTTACCGATAGACTTAGACATCTTACGGCCTTTACCATCGACGGTGAAACCGTGTGTGAGCACTTGCTTATACGGTGCTTTACCGTTCATCGCTGTCGAGATCATCAATGATGACATAAACCAACCACGATGCTGATCGCTACCTTCTAGGTATAAATCAATGTCTGCGCCTTTGTATTCAGCACGGTTCGCAACAACCGATGAGAACGTTGAGCCAGAGTCATACCAAACATCTAACGTATCAGTGATCTTACGGTATTGTTCACCTTCATCACCTAATAGCTCTGATGGCTCAAGGTCAAACCAAGCCTGAATACCTTGTTGCTCAATACGGTGAGAAACACGTTCCATTAATGCAACACTGTCAGGGTGCAATTCATCGGTTTCTTTATGAACGAACAGCGTAATTGGAACACCCCAAGTACGTTGACGAGAAATACACCAATCAGGACGATTCTCAACCATTTTCTCAATACGGCTTTGTCCCCAATCTGGGATCCATTGAGTTTGACCGATCTCATTTAATGACGTTGAACGTAAGCCATTGTTGTCCATTGAAATGAACCACTGTGGCGTCGCACGGAAAATGATTGGTGTTTTGTGTCTCCAGCAATGTGGATAGCTGTGACGGTAGTTTTCGTGATTAAGCAGCACTTGCTTTTCTTCAAGTAACTCAACCACTGACTTATTTGCTTTAAATACGTGCTGGCCAGCAAAAAATTCAGTATCAGGCTTATAAACGCCGTTATCACCAACTGGGTTTGCGACTTCTAGGCCGTATTGTTGACCAACAACAAAGTCATCTTGACCATGACCTGGTGCAGTGTGAACAACACCAGTACCGGCTTCAGTAGTAACGTGATCACCAAGAATTGCAGGAACATCGAAATCATAAAATGGATGTTGGAAACGAACTAATTCAAGCTCAGCACCTTTTGTTGTGCCGAGTGTTTTATATTCTTCTGCGCCAAAACGCTTCATGCAATCATCAACAAGCACTTCGCCAAGCACTAATGCTTGTGTTTTACCGTCTTTAGTATATTCAACTAATGCGTAATCAAGCTCAGCACTTAATGCCACAGCGCGGTTAGCTGGCAGTGTCCAAGGTGTTGTCGTCCAAATTGCTGTCGCAACTTGATTCGCATAATCCGCAATACCAAACTTCGCCGCAACTGCACTTGAGTCAACGGCAACAAAGGCTACATCGATTGCAGGCGACGTTTTATCTTCGTATTCAACTTCTGCTTCAGCTAATGCCGAACCACAATCCGTACACCAATGAACAGGTTTAACACCTTTATGAAGGTGACCATTATCAATTACTTTTGCCAATGAACGAATGATATTCGCTTCAGTTTCAAAGTTCATGGTCAGATAAGGGTTTTGCCAATCACCGAATACGCCTAAACGGATGAAGTCATCACGCTGACCATCAACTTGCTTAGCCGCATATTTACGACATTCTTCACGGAATTCAGCGGCAGAAACTTTATGGCCAGGCTTACCGACTTTTTGCTCAACTTTAAGCTCAATTGGTAGACCATGACAATCCCAGCCCGGGATATAAGGTGCATCGAAACCTGACATGGTTTTCGATTTGATAATAATATCTTTTAAGATTTTATTAACTGAGTGACCAATATGAATATTACCGTTTGCGTATGGAGGGCCATCATGCAAAATAAATGGCTTTGCACCTTCACGGCTTTCACGAATCGCTTTATACAGCTCATCTTCGTTCCAGCGTTTTAACATCTCTGGCTCACGATTCGCCAGATTACCTCTCATCGGAAACTTCGTTTCCGGCAAATTCAACGTTGATTTATAGTCGCTCATTTATCCCATACACCATAATGTGGTTTTTAAAGTCATTCCAGCGTCTTTGCTTTAAGGGCTAAAAGTCACTGGATACCCGCTTTCGCAGCTATGACAAAATAGTAATTAACTTGCATCACTGCTAAACAAAGCTTTCGCTTCATTTGCATCATTCATAATTTGCGCTTTCAGCGCCTCTAACGACTCAAATGGTCGTTCATCTCTGATCTTTGCCACCAGCTCAACTTCAATGTACTGACCATAAATGTCACCATTAAAATCAAACAAATGGACTTCTAACTGGCATTGTTGTCCATTAACCGTTGGCCTAAAACCAACATTGGCAACACCGTCGTAAATTTCGCTATCTTGCCAAAATGCACGAACGGCAAACACTCCACGCACAGGTACAACATTTCGCTTAAGCGCAATATTTGCAGTCGGAAAGCCTAACGTACGTCCAAGCTTCTGGCCGTGAGCCACTCGCCCACTCAGCAAATAAGGGTGACCAAGCATTCTTCTTGCTTGCTCAAAATTTCCATCAGCTAAAGATTCACGAATAGCAGTAGAACTTACACGAGTATCACCCACAATAAAGCTGTCTGTACTGACAACTGCAAAGCCATGCTTAGCACCAGCTTTACACAGCATATCAAAATTGCCTGCACGCTTTTTACCAAAGCAAAAATCATCGCCAACAACCAGATATTTTACTCCAAGTTGTTTCACCAATAATTCTTCAATGAAATCTTCAGGTGGCATACCGGCAAACTTTCGATTGAAGTTGACACATAACACTCGATCAATACCAAGTTCGTCAAGCAATATCACTTTATCGCGCAATAAACTCAGTCTCGCAGGTGCATCTTCGCCTTTAAATAACTCTTGAGGCTGAGGCTCAAAAGTCATAAGGGTTGCTGGTAGACCAAAATGTTTAGCTTTTTCAACTAAACGATTGATCACCTCTGCATGGCCTCGATGAACGCCATCAAAATTACCAATGGTCAGTACACAACCATGATGATTAGGTGAAATATTGTGAATCCCGCGAATTAATTCCATTCTTGTGCTTTTGTTACGCGCATAAGTCTCATAATTATATCAGTCATCTAGTTCAGGTATAAGTGGCTGGCGATAAGTTTTTTCAGAATTTTAACGTTCAGATTTAGTGCTATAAAAGGCGCAATGTAGTGCGTATAGCCATAGCTATTCAACCGAAATTGCAACGCCTTAGAGTGCTGAAGCTGAACGTTAAAAAATGTAAGATAACTTATTGGACAGCTACTTAAGCTTCCATGGCTTAATTCCGAATAAAAACAAAGCAACTAAGTATGAAATTCCACCGAGTGCAACTAATTTGGCAAGCTCAGCACCTCGAGTCAATTCGCCTTTATCCAGCCAAACCTGATCCGTTGGGCTGAAATGAAATATTAATATTCCCATTAATGATGCTGCTACTATCACTTTTATAAAGTAAATCAGGGTTTGTTTACTAAACTGATAAACGCCACTTATATGTAAGCCTCTATATAATAAGCTGGCATTAACAAAAGCTGACAACGTTGTTGCGATGGCCAACCCTACAAAACCAAATGGAATAGCAAAAATGATGTTAAAGACCATATTGGTACAAATCGAAATAATGCCATAACGTACTGGTGTTTTGGTATCTTGGCGTGAATAGTAGCCTGGCGCTAACACTTTAATCATCATGAAATTGAGTAATCCACAACCATAAGCGATTAAGCTCATTGAAGATTGTTGTACATCAGTAAAATTAAATTCACCGCGCATAAACAACACCATCAACATGGGTTTCGCAAGCAATATTAAACCTACCATCGCTGGCACACCTAACATAAGAATAAAGCGAACCCCAAAATCCATTGTTTGTTTAAACCCTTGCCCTTCATCATTTACATGCTTTTTTGATAAAGTAGGCAAAATAACCGTTGCGATAGCAATTCCGAATAAACCTAATGGAAACTCCAATAATCGGTCAGAATAATATAACCAACTGATTGATCCTGTGATCATAAAACTGGCGATAAACGTATCAAAGAGTAGACTCAACTGAGTGACAGAGACCCCAAACAATGCTGGTAACATTAAGGTGCGTATTTTAATCACACCTTCATGATTCCAACCCCAACTAGGTTTGATAATGGCTTTTTCTTTGTATAAAAATGGGATTTGAAACAAAAATTGAATTAAACCACCTAAAAACACACCTATTGCTAATCCAATTTCTGGATCGTTCAGTCTTGGGGAAATTAAAATGGCGGCACCAATCATGGCGATGTTCAAAAATACAGGCGTGAACGCAGATACCGCAAATCGACCACGGGTATTCAAAATCGAACCAGCTAAAGCCACAAAAGTAATGAACCATAAATAAGGAAAAGTGATTTTGAGCATCAGAGAGGCAAGCTCAAACTTACTTGCATCAGGACCATCATTTACCCAATCCCAAAACCAGCCTGCACCAAACAAAGCCGCAATGACAGGTGAAGCAATAACAGCGATTAACGTCACCACGGTAACTATGCCACCTAGTGTTCCGGCTACCTTTGAGATCAACTCTTGCGTTTCTTGTTTAGTTTTCGTTTCTTCATATTCGGTGAATACAGGCACAAACGCCTGATTAAATGCACCTTCAGCGAAGAGCCGACGCAAGAAGTTTGGAATTCGATTCGCAAAGATGAATACATCGGCGCTGGCATTTGCACCCAACAGGTTTGCGATAACAACATCACGCAATAACCCTAAAACACGTGAGACTAAAGTCATCGCACTGACGATCATGCCTGATCTAAATAATTTCTTGCTCAAAAGAACTCCAAAAAAAGCAATTTTCTCTAGTCATAATCCTAGAAAGAGTAGTTAGCGGCGCACTCAAGCACCAAATCATCTTGTTTGCAGGCTTCAAGCGTCTATATAAAAGCAAGTTTACTCAACTTTATAAACATAATAAATGAAGATACTTAAACTATCTTATTCGACCAACCGCTTTTTTTAGGATAGATGGTGCATTTCATTAGTAGAGCTGATAAAATTGCGCCACATTTTACACGAGTTAGGTTGAAGAAAGCCAAATGCTAACAGATTTATTAATCTGCGATGCATTTTGATTGACATTGGTGTGTTTTTCGGGCATATTCCTCGACCTTTAAAAAATCTTAATATCCAGTTTTTAGGAGTTGCACCTTGGCTAATAGCAAGTCTGCAAAGAAACGCGCAGTTCAATCTGAAAAGCGTCGTCAACACAACGCAAGCCGTCGCTCTATGCTACGCACTTATCTTAAAAGAGTTATCGCTGCTATCAAAGCTGGCGATCACGCAGCAGCAACTGAAGCTTTCAATGCTGCTCAACCTATCGTTGACCGTATGGCAACAAAAGGTTTGATTCATAAAAATAAGGCTGCCCGTCATAAGGCTCGTCTTAACACAAGAATTAAAGCACTTGCTGCTTAATTGTTGTTGAAGATACAATAAAAACCGGCTCAGGCCGGTTTTTTTTATGCCTGAAAATCATTCCTTTAAGCTATAAATAATAACAATTGAATAATTACCAATGAAAAAAATACCTACTTTATTACTTGCAGCCGCTATCAGCTCAGCATTATTCGGCTGTCAAAGCACATCGGGCACAAGCCAAACGCATTCGGCAAGTCATACTTTAATGACAGCAGCAAAATCTTCAAACCTGGGTTACGACATAGTTGAGTCGCTCACCGTTGAAGTTGGCCCTCGTATGGCAGGAACTGACAAAGACCTCATGGCCGTTGATTGGGCAATGAACAAGTTCAAACAACTTGGCTATGACAAAATATATAAAGAGCCTGTAAAAGTACCAATTTGGGAGCGCGGTTCAGCAAGTGCTGAAGTAACTGCACCCTACCCTCAACCTCTGGTCATCACCGCGTTAGGTGGCAGTGTTGCTACCCCAGTGAATGGCTTAGAAGCTGAGATCGTTCGCTTTGATACCTTAGCGGCATTAAAAGCAGCCAACCCTGCTGACGTGAAAGGTAAAATTGTTTTTATCGATCATAAAACAGAACGTGCAATTAATGGCGCTGGTTATGGTAAAAGTGTGGGTGGACGTTCTCGTGGTGCAATTGCAGCAGCCGAAAAAGGTGCAGTAGCGATTGTGGTTCGCTCTATCGGTACCGATCATGACCGTATGGCACATACAGGTATGATGCGTTACAAAGACGGCGTTAACAAAATTCCAGCAGCCGCCCTTTCAGCACCTGATGCAAACCAACTCAACTTCATGTTGAAACGTAATCCCAACGTAACATTGAAATTGAACATGACCCCTGAAAACAAAGGTTTTGCAACGTCTTACAACGTTATCGGTGAAGTGATTGGCCGTACCAAACCTGAAGAAATTGTACTTATTGGTGCACATTTAGATTCTTGGGATGAAGGTACAGGTGCATTAGATGACGGTGCAGGCGTCGGTATCGTCATGGCCGCAGGAAAGCACATTTTGGATTTACCACAGCGTCCAGATCGCACGGTTCGTGTCGTACTTTACGCCGCAGAAGAAATTGGGTTAGTGGGCGGTAAGGCTTACGCTAAAGCTCACGCTAAAGAACTGCAAAACCATTATATCGCTGCTGAGTCTGATTTTGGGGCAGGTTGGATTTACCGTATTGATGTCAACGTAAACCCAAACCAATTACAACAAGTTCATACTGATTTAGCGCCAATGACAACCAATAGAAATATTGAGTTAGGTAACAACGAAGCAGGCGGAGGCCCAGATGTTTCAATGCTTCCTGCTTTAGGTGTACCCGTAGCCTCACTTCGCCAAGAAGGTTATGACTACTTTGATTATCATCACACGCCCAATGATACGATTGATAAAATCGTACCTGAGAAACTTGCTCAAAACGTTGCGGCCTATTCACAATTTGCACTTGCAATGGCGAACTCAAAAGCTCAGTTAAGACCGATAAATAAGAAGTAAGTCTAAATTAGGCACTGTATGAATTGCGTATTCTGCAGTGTCTAAATATCACAAGCCGCTTCAACGACTAATTCAGCATTAGCTTTTAATAGGTTTTCTTTAAATTTATGCTGAGACTTAGGTTCACCATGGACAACTCTTACTTTAGAAAGTCCTTTAATTTTCATAATAAAATTGATCAATTCATCTTTATCGGCATGTGCAGAATATCCGCCTAAATTGTGAACCTGAGCATTATTTTTAACGGTATCTTCACCAAATCTAATAAATGCATCATCTTTAAACAATGCTCTTCCCGGTGTACCTTTAGCTTGGTAACCAACCAGTAAAACATCCGTTCTTTTATCAGGCAGCAACGCTTTCATATAGTTAACGATTCGACCACCACTGACCATGCCACTAGCAGCAATCACAATGCAAGGCTCAGCACTTTTACTTAGTCGGTTTACTAATGCTTTGTGATCACTGTGTGAGTCTATACAAACAAGTTGTTCAAAATTGAGGGGATGCCGACCGCTTTGCAGTTTTTGTTTCGCTTCAAGGCTCCAAAACTTCTTAAAATTACGATAATTGTCCGTAAACTTTTGCGCTATAGGAGAATCCAGAATAACAGGAATTTGATGAATAGGATCGTCAGCCAATTCATGAATCAATTGCTCTATATCAAACAATAACTCTTGAGTGCGACCAATGCTAAAAGCGGGGACTAAAATAACACCGCCATCACGAAGCGATCGCTTTATGATGGTTTTCAAGCGAAAACGTCGTTGAGAAATATCATCATGCACCTTCTGACCATAAGTACTTTCCATTACTAACCAATCGGCAAATTCAGGCGGAACGGGATCAGGCAATAATGGTGTATTACAGGGACCTAAATCACCGCTAAACACGCCTCTAGTACCATCTGGCATATCAACTTCAACAAATGCACTTCCTAATATATGTCCGGCAGGTTGAAAACGAAGACGGTAATTAACATTGTCGCAAGGTTGCAGCCATTGATCATAAGCTACGGCAACCATGCTTTTATCAAGTAATGTTTCAACAGCCTCAAACAATCTGTTAGAGCCAAAATGCACTTTTATTCCATCTTCTAAAACAATCGGTAACAGTGCAGCACTGGCTTGAGTTAAATAGATTTCCCCTCTAAAGCCTGCGGCTAATAACCATGGTATGCGACCAACATGATCAATATGGCAATGGGTGACAACCAACGCCTTAACCCTAGACAAATCAAAATCAATATCGAGCTGTCGTTGCTCAGCCCCTTGAAACAAACCGCAATCGATAAGAATGCTGTAATCCGATTCAATCACCAACTCATGGCAAGAGCCCGTAACACCATCTTTAGCCCCATGATGAATTATTTGCATCGTTAAACTCCCTTTTAAATTTGCAATTAATCTGACTTCTGGCCGTCATCTATTCACAAACAAGTTGCATAAAAAACAACGAAAACACCTTGGCCTACAAGTATTTAAACCATATAATCCCCGCATTAAGGATCAAATACAATACAATATGAAAACGGCATTATTTTTATCTGCAAGTTTATTGTTTACAAGCACTTGCTGGGCTGGCGGTGTAAGCCCTTACCTGCCAATTAGCGCAAGCCCTGTAATAGAAAGTGACATTGAATCTCTCGCTACATTAGCCAATATTCCTCAACTCACAAAGCCATATAACTTGGCTGTGGTTTTTCAAGCCTTAGACAAAATTCAGCTCACTCAGCCCGATTTGTACGCACGATTATCAAGATCGTTAATGCCATATAAGAAAAAATCAGCATTAACTCACAGTCGCACAACCCTCAGCTTTGGTGGAAGTGAAGAACACGCACTCCCCAACGAACGAGGCAATACCACAGATAATACTTTCTCGTTCAGTAATCGCTTTCAATGGCAAGCTCAAGACTGGTTAGGCTTTTATGTTGGTACCGAACTCACCCAGCAACGTAAATCTTTAGCTGGCTCTATGCTTTCAGTTGGAACAAGCTGGGCGCAACTCGATATCGGATATAAAGATCATTGGTATTCACCTTTTCAAAGCCAAAGCATGGTTATCAGTACCAATGCCGAAACCATGCCTTCTGTCAGCTTAAGCAATAATTTACCAATAGAGTTTTTTGATACTAACTTTAATTATGAGTTTTTCTTGTCACAAATGGATACTCAGCCTGTCCGCTTTAATGGTAAGTTCAGCACCAGAAAGAAACCTCTGCTCGCAGGCTTTCACTTCAGTTTTGAACCCGTAGACGGTTGGATGATAGGCGTTAATCGTGTTGTACAATTTGGTGGTGGTGAACGTGAAGTAAGCTTTAAAACCATTGCAAAAGCTTTTGTTGATCCTGATGGAGCCGATAATGCATTTGGCGATAAATTAGATACCGATGAAGAAGCCGGTAACCAAATTGCATCAATTACATCCAGATTTAACTTTGACACAAAAATACCGTTTTCTTTTTATTCAGAGTTAGCGGGCGAAGACACCTCAAACAGTAAAAACTACCAGTTTGGAAACCCAGCTCTTTCAGCGGGCCTGTTTTTCCCGCAACTGTTTAACAAAACCTTTGCACTGACCTATGAGTACAGCTTTTGGGAAAATGGTTGGTACTCACATCACATCTACAAAGATGGCTACACGAACGATGGATTTGTAGTCGGTAACTGGGCATTGCAACAACAAAGAGAAAATAGCACCGCTTTAGAAGGTGAGTCGCAATACATTAAAGGCGTATATCGTTTTGATAACGAGCACAAACTTATTACACAAGTAAGGCTCGTTACACCAAAAGAATCCGCTAAAGATCACTATAAACAGAGCTGGGAAGTTGACGCAGAATATTTTATTCCGTGGAGAACAAACACGATTTCTGTGGGCGCTTACCTCGGTAATGATCAGTTAGGAAAAAGCTTCTGGCAAGCACGAGTTAGCTATAAGTGGAAGTAAGTAACAACATTAGCTCAAATTAAAATCGGAAAATATTATGTTTAAAAAGTACATCACCTTACTCAGTTTAGTGTTAGTCAGTACCAGCTTTGCTGCGATGGCTAAAACAGATATTGAGTTATCACTGTCTGCAACTGAATCAAGTTTAAAAGTGGGTGAAAAACGTGGGCCAGTAGCAAAAGTAAATGATGATTTTAAAGCCATCAATCTAGGTATTGGTGCATATCGATGGGTTACAGAAGACAGTTCATGGGGCGTTGTTGTTGAATACGCCAAGCCATTAGACAGAGATGATGCATTTCCAGGTAGTGGCACCACTATTGGCATTCGCCCTGTTAACTGGCGCTATCAATGGACAAATAATCTGTCGAGTGAACTGTTTTTAGGTGCTGCAAAATACAGCTGGAAGAAGGCTGCGATTGGTTATTATACCGGTGCAGAACTGTCTTATGCACCAAGAATGTCAGCATTTAGACTCGGTTTGCAATTTAAGTACTATCGCGATCTTGCCTACGACACAAGCAATGGTGACTTGTTTGTGAACGGTCCAAGTTACGGCCTAGTATTTGGCTATAAGTTTTAATTAAATCATTGCTAACTTCTGCCTATGCAGGAGTTAGCAACGCTTTCATACAATACTTTAACCATGAGTAACTAACTGCTTCAAATACTGACCATATTCATTATGTTGCATTGACTCTGCTAATTGGAATAAATGCTGTTCGCTAATCCAACCATTTCGCCATGCAATTTCTTCAAGGCAAGCCACCTTTAACCCTTGCACATGTTCAATTGTTTGCACAAATGAAGAAGCTTCATGCAAACTTTCAGGCGTTCCTGTGTCTAACCATGCAAATCCACGCCCCAGCAATTCAACCTTTAAAGCGTCTTGCTCTAGATACATTTGGTTAATGTCCGTTATTTCAAGCTCTCCACGGGCAGATGGCGTTAACTGTTTAGCAAAATCAACGACTCGATTATCGTAGAAGTACAATCCCGTAACAGCAAAGTCAGACTTAGGTTTTTCAGGCTTTTCTACTATCGCAATCACATTACCTTCACTATCAAATTCAACGACACCAAAGCGCTGTGGTTGTTTAACTTGATGAATAAACAAGGTCGCATTATCGCTTTTAGCTGCATGTTTTAACATTCTAGAAAATGATTGCCCATAAAAGATATTATCACCAAGAATTAACGATACACTTTCACCATTAATGAACGCTTCGGCAAGTATAAAGGCTTGTGCAATACCTTCAGGTTTAGGCTGAACGAGATAAGTAAAATTGACCCCAAACTGAGAACCATCTCCTAATAAACGCTGAAAGTTGGCTTGTTCGTCTGCGGTGGTGATAATCAAAATATCACGAATCCCTGCGAGCATAAGCGTCGAAATGGGATAATAGATCATTGGCTTATTATAAACGGGCAGCAGTTGTTTAGAGATACCCAAGGTTATAGGGTGTAAACGACTCCCAGTGCCTCCAGCTAATACAATGCCCTTCATTCAGTTTGGCCTAAACGCTGAAGCTGATAATCACCCGTTAAAATGGGCTGCCACCAAGCCTTATTGTCTAAGTACCACTGAACCGTTTTTCTCAAACTGCTTTCAAAAGATTGCTCAGGCTTCCAGTCGAGTTCGGTTTGAATTTTAGAAGCATCAATGGCATATCGTACATCATGCCCAGGTCTGTCTTCTACGAAACGAATCAAGTCTCGGTACTGTTTAATACCTTGAGGCTTATCTGGCGCAAGGTCTTCTAATATCTGACAAATGGTTTCAATTACTTCGATATTCGTTTTTTGGTTATTTGCGCCGATATTGTAGGTCTCACCAATACGACCGCGTTGTACAACCTCAAGTAAAGCTCTGGCATGGTCATTAATCTCTAGCCAATCTCTAATCTGCTTTCCATCGCCATATACGGTAAGAGGTCTTCCTTGAATGGCGCTCAATATCATATTGGGGATCAGCTTTTCAGGAAACTGATAACAACCAAAATTATTCGAGCAATTTGTCACTAAAACTGGCAAACCATAGGTATTAGCCCAGGCTCGTACCAAATGATCAGAACTGGCTTTACTGGCGGAGTAAGGGTTATTAGGGGAATAAGCGGAAGTTTCAGTAAATAACGCCTGCGAGTCACTCAAATCACCATACACTTCATCGGTAGATACATGATGAAAACGAAATGCTTTTTGCTTTTCAACGCTCAAACTCTGAAAGTATAATCTCGATGCTTGCAATAAATTAAAAGTACCAACAACATTGGTTTCAATAAATAAAGACGCATCTTCAATTGAACGATCTACATGAGACTCTGCCGCTAGGTGCATTACAACATCTGGCTGATGTCGTTTAAACACTGAATCTATGCTTTCGTAGTCCCTTATATCTACTTTCTCGAATACATATCGGTTTTTATAAGCATCTGCATTAGGAATTGATGCAAGATTACCTGCGTAGGTCAACGCATCAAGGTTAATGACTGAATGAGCCGTATCTTTCAAAATATAACGAATTAAGGCACTACCAATAAAACCTGCACCACCAGTAACTAAAATTTTCATGGGATATAAACGCTTAAAACACATTATTTAAAAACAAGCTATAGGGGGTCGTTCCCAATTAGTCATTTCGATTTGTTACTGACTAAAATTTGAAAAATCGAGGCACGAAGACTGAAATTTAGTGAGCTCAATGATGGATGAGTAACAAAGAGTTTGCAAATTTTAGCCGTAACCCAAAGGGTTGTGTACATTTTTTTCGTTCTTTGAAATAAAGAGCTTCTGTGTTGCCAAGTGCTTATGTAGAGTAACCCCACATTTGTCGCCTTGAAGATACAAAAAATTTACAACAGCAAATCGAAATAGTTAATTGGGAACGCCCCCCTAGTATAAGGGCATAAAAAAACCAGCTCAAGGCTGGTTTCAAGTATTTTGATAACCTGAGATAAGGTTAAATGCATCCAGAAAGGAAACATAACATCAAGCCAATTTAATACCTTCAGATAATGCAATTTCATGGATTGGTTTTAACATAAGATTTTTATCATGAAAAACCACATCAACTTTCTGTTCTCCGATAACATCGCAGAGTGCCATTTTAAATGCAAGTTTTGATCTTACAGGCTCTGAAACTGACGAACTTGCGATGTAAAGGTCGATATCTCCACCATGCTTATTATCGTCAACACGAGAACCAAACAAATAAATATCAACATCATCATGAAAATGTTTTCTTGCCAACTCAATAATTGAATCAACAGTGCTCTCAGTTAAACGCATTTACTGCTCTACCTCTAAGCCAATAGACTGAGAGTATTGTAACAATCCATCTAGGATTGCTAACAAGACTGGCGTACTCTCCCAAGCCAAATTAAGTGTCTCAAAACGTTGTTTTTCTGACTCTGGGTAATCATGAGAAAAGCTATTTCGTATTTCTCTGAGATTTTTCCAATCATTGGCAGAACTGAATATACGACGTTTTTCGATAAGATTTAATACATCAATCATACTGACAGGGTTTTCTTGCTCAAGCTTCAATAAACCCCGAAACAATTTATGGCCTAAACAATCTTGTAGGTCTGAAAAACGAACTCTAAATGCATCCAACTTATCAAACAAGTCATCGTCATCTACACTCACTTCATTCATTTTTAAAGGGAATGACGTCTCTAATCGGACTAAACTACGATTTAACCAATTAGCAGTTCGTATAGCTTCGGTGCAATTGGACAAAAATAATTTTTTATATTTAGAGTCAAAATAAGTCATAAATTATCTCTTTTCCTTTGAGGCAGTATAATTGCACCTTGCAAGTTTATCAAAATACCTTAAACATACATTAATAGGTGTTCAACACACACTAGACAATGATTACATAACCTTAATTCAATCAGCAAGCATTTGCTTTAATGCGACTTTAAAGTCAGCCCCTAGCTTAGGATCATTTAACCCATATTGAACAAACGCTTTTGCGTAGCCCAACTTATCACCACAATCATGTGACTTGCCTGACATATGGAATGCTTCAACCGTTTCTTGCTCGATTAGCATATCAATCGCATCGGTCAGCTGAATTTCATCACCTGCACCCATCGGTGTTTTTTCAAGTAACGGCCAAATATTTTGCGACAGCACATAACGCCCAACAACCGCTAAATTCGAGGGTGCATCTTCCACCTCTGGCTTTTCGACCATGCTGCTTATTTTAGTCGATGCACCTTCAGCAACTTCAACGCCATTACAATCTGCAATACCGTATTTATTTACATCTTGCTTAGGTACAGGGGCAACCATAATTTGACTGGCATTATCATTAAGAAAACGAGCTTTCATTGCAGCAAGGTTTTCTGTTTTCTGGCAAGCAGTGTACTCATCTAAAATAACGTCAGGCAGAACAACCATAAATGGGTTATCACCAATACAAGGTTTAGCGCACAATACAGCATGACCCAGTCCTTTTGCTTCACCTTGACGCACATGCATAATGGTCACGTCTTTAGGGCAAATAGCTTGAACTTCTTCTAACAACTGACGTTTGACACGCTTTTCTAGCGTTGACTCAAGCTCATACTGTTTATCAAAATGGTTTTCAATGGCATTTTTACTGGCATGAGTCACAAGCACGATTTGCTTTACACCAGCGGCCACACATTCGTTAACAATATATTGAATCAATGGCTTATCAACCAAAGGTAACATTTCCTTTGGGATGGCTTTTGTTGCAGGCAACATCCGGGTTCCTAGACCCGCAACAGGGATTACTGCTTTCATTTAATTCTCTATTCCTTTAAATAGGCTATAACTGCAATACAGAAAGTACAAAACACCTGATTTAGTAAAATCGTCAGCAAATATTTAAGTCATTTAAGAAAAATCACTAAGTACCCTCTTACGCTGCTATGACGGCATAATCACTGAAATTCAGTCTGCTTGTAAATTCACTATAAATTTAGCTAATACTAATGGATAATCATGAAGGATTATATTCGCTTGTTTTACAACATTCACCTGTAAAAGTATACTTAACTCAAATATTTTCATTTAGAGTTTCACTATGCCAATTGATACTTCTTTCTTATCAAGATGCATTGCAACACTTTTAGAAGCGAAACGTTCACTTTCTAACCTCAACGAAAATGATATTAAATACGATATTTTTCGAGCCGCGTGTGTTAAAGAGTTTGAAATTATCCTTGAACAATCTGGGAAATTATTAAAACAGGCCTTGGTTCCTTTTGTGCACTCAATAAAAGCAGCAAAAGTACTGACATTTAAAGATACATTTCGTAAGGCTGCACAATTTGGCATTATCTCAATAGAGGAAGCTGAACGTTGGTTAACTTATCGAGACAACCGAAATGAAACGGCACATGACTATGGTGCAGGTTTTGCTGAAAAAACATTTATTTTACTCGACACGTTTATTGAAGATGCAACACAATTAGCACAATACTTATCCGAACAAGACTATGATTGATATCAGGCCACAAGATTTAGACAGAATTAAGCAAATTGCTTCAACCAGTTTAGTATATGGTTCAACGCTCTTAGCTTACGGTAGCAGGATCAAAGGTACATCTTATGATGCAAGCGATCTGGATTTGGTGGTGATAACTCCTGAAGGAGACAGCAACGACATAACAAGCTTTAGAGAAAAATTACAAGAATCAAACATCCCGATTATAGTACAAGCATTTAGCTGGGAATCATTACCCAAAAATTTTCAAAACAGTATCCTCGCTCACCATCAAGAAATCGCTTTTTAGCTATACCCGAGAAATCAGGAAATGTAATAACGACCGTATTGTATGTCGTTCATCCAGCGATTTTAGTATTAGCCTGTGCCGTCATACCCGAGAAATCGGGTATCCAGCGACTTCAGTTACTCTAACCTTTAAACAATTAAACTGAATAAAATTCTTTATACCACTTAACCAGCTCAGCGACACCCTCTTTAATCGAAACTTGAGGTTTATAACCTGTTGCCTCAAATAAATCTTGAGTGTCTGCAAAGGTGCGATACACATCACCAGGCTGCATACCACGAAAGTTCTTCTTTGCGACAATGCCTAATTCAGACTCAATGGTTTCAACAAACTCCATCAAGTTAATCGGTGAACCGTGACCAATATTAAATACGGCATAAGGTGCAGAGCTCGTCGCTGGTGTTCCTGTTTCAACGGTCCAAGCATCGTTACGGCCTGGTATCACATCTGCGATACGTATAATACCCTCAACAATATCATTCACATGGGTGAAGTCACGCCACATATCACCATTGTTATTAATATCTATGGTGTCACCATTAATGATTTTTTTAGTAAAAATAAACGGCGCCATATCAGGTCGGCCCCAAGCACCATAAACAGTAAAAAAACGAAGCCCTGTAGTTGGAATATCGTAAAGGTGTGAGTAACTGTGCGACATCAGCTCATTAGCTTTCTTTGTTGCAGCATACAAAGACACAGGATGATCAACAGAGTCTTCAGTAGCAAAAGGCACTTTTTCATTAAGGCCATACACAGAGCTCGACGAAGCATAAACCAAATGCTTAACCTGTGTTTGTCGACAACCTTCAAGAATGTTCAAATGCCCAACAAGATTCGAGTCAGCATAAGCATGAGGATTTTCGATAGAGTAACGAACGCCCGCTTGAGCCGCTAAGTGAATCACTTTATCAAATTTTTCTGATTCAAATAGCGATGCTATAGCTTCACGATCTGAAATATCTAACTTTTCAAACCTAAAATTAGGATGTTTGATTCGAACTAATCTTGCTTCTTTCAATGCAATATCGTAATAGTCGTTGATATTATCAATACCAACCACATCAAAACCTTGAGCAGTTAAACGCTCAACAACTGCACTACCAATAAAACCAGCAGCACCAGTAACTAAATATTTCATATTTCCACCAAAACAAAAGCCAGCATTAGCTGGCTTAGTATATATTTTATCATACCTGCGAAAGCTGGTACCAAGCGACTTACGCTCTTGCCGTCATACCCGAGTAATCGGGAAATGAAATAACGACAGTATTGTATGTCGATCATCCAGTGCCTTTTAGCACTTGCCGTCATACCCGAGTAATCGGGTATCCAGTGCCTTTAAGCTTTAAACGTAGCCATCCCCAAATGTAGTTATCGGTCAATGAAATAACGACAGTATTGTATGTCGATCATCCAGTGACTTCTAGCACTTGCCGTCATACCCGAATGAAGCTATCGAGAAATGAAATAACCACAGCATTGTATATCGATCATCCAGTGACTTTTAGCTTCTAGCTCAATATTACTAATCACTACCGAACAAATCGCGAGTATAAACTTTATCAGCTACATCACGAATTTCATCAACCATTCTGTTTGCCACGATTACATCACAACTGGACTTAAATTCATTCAAATCTTTAATCACTTGAGAATGAAAAAATTCTTCATCTTCCAATACAGGTTCGTATACAACAACCTCAATACCCTTAGCTTTTAGCCTTTTCATGATGCCTTGAATCGAAGAAGCTCTAAAGTTATCGGAACCTGACTTCATAATCAAACGATGAATACCGACACATTGTGGATTACGTTTTAATATCGAATCAGCAATAAAGTCTTTACGAGTAGTGTTGGCATCAACGATGGCATTAATCAGATTATTCGGGACGTCTTTATAATTAGCACGGAGTTGTTTTGTATCTTTAGGTAAACAATAACCACCATAGCCAAACGAAGGGTTATTGTAATGATTGCCAATACGAGGATCTAAACCAACTCCTTCAATAATTTGCTTAGAATCCAACCCAAGAGCTTCTGAGTAAGAGTCTAATTCGTTAAAGTAAGCCACTCGCATCGCTAAGTAAGTATTCGAAAACAATTTTATTGCTTCAGCTTCAGTTGAGTCAGTAAACAAAACATCAATATTTTCTTTTATTGCACCTTCAGCTAACAAATTCGCAAACTGCTCTGCGCGTGCGGAGCGTTCACCGACAATAATGCGAGAAGGATACAAATTATCATGCAAAGCTTTTCCTTCACGAAGGAATTCAGGTGAAAAAATGATATTATCTGTATTAAATTCATTTTTTATTTTTTCAGTATAACCTACAGGTACAGTCGATTTTATGATCATCAATGCATCTGCATTAACTGACAGCACATCTTGAATAACCGACTCAACTGAACTAGTGTCAAAATAGTTCGTTTCTGGGTTATAGTCAGTGGGAGTTGCAATAATTACGAATTCGGCATGTTGAAATGCATTAACTTTATCTAGCGTCGCTTCGAGTCTTAATTCACAATTATCAAAGTACCTTTGAATATCGTTGTCGACAATTGGGGACGTTCTTTGATTAATCATTGCAATTTTATCAGCAATAAGATCTAAAGCCTTAACATCATGGTGTTGGGCTAATAACACTGCATTTGAAAGCCCGACATAACCTGTACCAACAACTGTTATGTTCATTTAATACCTTTAGCACAATAAATTGAAAATCAAAACGTCATTATATTCAATCAAGTTTACAAAAGCATTATAATAAAAAAGCCAACTCAAAGAGTTGGCCTCTCAATCAATCTCGGGATTACGAAACTAGCGAAATAACTTTTCCATTATCTTCTGCTGCACCGGTTTCGTTTTTAGGCAAATTCTGCTGCCAAACTAAATCACAAATACCGTCTGTTGGAGCAAAACCAGTTGGAGTGGTCAGCAATATGTCACGAATGACCTCATGTTGAAACCCATGACAAGCTTTATCTAGCTTTTCCAAAATAACGGAATATTCGCTCCATTCTAAAAATGACTCATTGGCAGTCATAATACGTTCATGCTCAGTACCAATAACATCATCACCGATTAATAACTCTTCATACAATTTCTCACCAGGGCGCAACCCGCTGCATTCGATAGCAATGTCACCATCTGGATTTGCTTCATCTCTGACTTCAAAACCACTTAAGCGGATCATTTTAGCGGCGAGCTCTATAATCTTTACAGATTTACCCATATCTAATACGAAAACATCACCACCTTTCCCCATTGCACCAGCTTGAATAACCAGCTGTGCAGCTTCTGGGATCGTCATAAAGAAACGAGTGATATCAGGATGAGTAACCGTTACCGGACCACCATTTGCAATTTGATTTCTAAATAACGGAACTACAGAGCCTGATGACCCCAAAACATTGCCAAAACGAACCATACAAAAACGAGTTTGATTGCTCTCTCGTGCAAAAGCCTGAAGAACTAATTCAGCCATTCGCTTTGCTGTCCCCATGACATTCGTAGGTCTAACAGCTTTATCTGTAGAAATTAATACAAAAGTTTCTACTTTTGCAGCAATAGCTGCTCTTGCGGTGTATAGCGTGCCGAATACATTATTTCTGACGCCCTCAACCACATTATGCTCCACAAGTGGTACATGTTTATATGCTGCAGCATGATAAACCGTTTCAACACCGAAGGATTCCATCACTGCTTGAATACGATTTTCTCGTTGAACAGAACCCATCAACGGAAAAATAGGGACATCTAAACTCAGCTCTAACGCAATCGTTTTTAACTCACGTTCAATAGCATATAAGGCAAACTCAGAAAGTTCAAAAAGCACTAACTTTGCAGGTGCCTGCTTGAGAATTTGACGACAGAGTTCAGAACCAATTGAACCACCAGCCCCCGTCACCATAACGACTTTATTAGAAATATTTGCAGAAAGAAGATCATCCCTTGGCGGAACAGCATCTCGCCCTAGTAAGTCGTCGATTTCCACTTCTTTGATATCGCTATATAGTTTGTTTCCATTAACTAAATCAGCCATCGCAGGAATCGTTAATACCTGAACAGCTAAAGGCTCTAAGGTCTGTAAAATTGCCTGCCTTCTCACTCGAGTTGCACTAGGTATAGCCAACAACACTTTTGTTGCCGATTTTTGTTTAATTAGTTTACGTATAATAGATGGAGAATGTACATGCACTCCCTGAATTAACGTACCATGCAAACTTTTGTCGTCATCGACAAATGCAAACGGATGATACTCATGACTTTGGGCTAGAGAGCTTAATAGCTGGCGTCCACTCACTCCCGCCCCATAAATTATTACTGGTTCACCGACACGCTTGAGTCCTCTGCCAACCAGCGAGCGCACTATGGCGCGTGACCCACCAATGAAAATCATCGCAAAAGCAGCATAAATGAAAGGGAACGTTCTCGGCACATTCGCTTCGATATAAAACGACACTAGCACGAGTAGGATCGTCGATATGATTACACCCGACGCAATAGCAATTACAGCCTGTAACCCCATATATCGGAGAACAGCCCTATAGAGACCAAATTTTGCAAATACAAATAAACTAGCTGGTAAAACACATGCTAGAACAATCCAAAACTCGTTATCAGCAAAGACTGAAACATCATCCAGTCGAACTAATAACGCCGCCCAAAAAGCAAAAAATAAAAATAATGAATCTACCAGTAAACTCACGAGTCGTTTTTGACCTCGTGGTAAAGAGAATATAAACTGCAAGAATTCCAATTTCCGGCCCAACCCTAAAAAATTCATAATATTAACGTTCTTAAAAAATTACTACGCTTTACAGCATAGACAAGAGTGCAGAGTTTAACATAATCAAACCTTCTCAGTCAGCAGTCTTTGCGTAATCGCCGCGTATCACATCAATAAATAGCATATGATTATACATGTTCTGGTCTAATGGCATCGGACACTTTAATAAGAGACAATTAACTGTCAAATATTAAGGTGCTACAATGAGTCAAAAAAGAGCTTATAAACAATATCCTAAAGAATTTAAAGAAGAAGCTGTTGCTCTTGTTCGAGAACAAGGCTATTCCGTTCCTGAAGCAGCAAAGTCTCTAGGTGTCACTACTGGATTGCTTTATAAGTGGAAAGACAAAATTGAAGCAGAACTTAGTGGGACTGTTCTTGTTGGTGATGAACGGGAAGAATTAAAACGTTTGCGTAAAGAAGTTAAGCAACTGAAAATGGAGCAAGACATCCTAAAAAAGGCCAGTGCCTTCTTTGCGAAAAACATGAAGTAAAATTCAGCTTCTTCAAAAAGAATGCCAGTCGTGTTTCAGTTTCAGCTTTGTGTCGAACACTTAGAGTGAGCCGCTCTGCATATTACAGTTGGTTAAGAAGGCCAGGCAAATTGATTGATGCTGAAACTCTGCATTTATATCGCCGTACCAAAGCGTTATTTACTGAAAGCAGAGCTAGCTTAGGTAGTCGTTCTTTGATGAAAAAGTTACGTAAAGAGGGTTTTTCCGTTGGCCGTAACCTTGTCCGCAGCCTCATGAAGAAGCTCGGGCTCACAGTGACTCAACGAGTCGCATATAAAGTCACAACAAAGCGAAAGCATAGTGATAGTGTCGCAAGTAACTTGCTGAATCAGAATTTTAATCCTGTTGCTCCAAACCAAGTTTGGGCGGGAGATGTGACCTACCTTAAAACAAGTGAAGGTTGGATGTATCTTGCTGTAGTTATGGATTTATTTTCAAGAAGAATTGTTGGCTGACACATTGATAAGCGAATGACGACGGATTTAGTGTTAACAGCACTCAACCGTGCCTACACACTGAGAAAGCCACTAAAGGGCTGTGTATTTCACAGCGATAGAGGCTCACAGTATACCAGCAAGCGTTTTCGTAACTTTGTAAATAAATGCAACATGAGAGCAAGCATGGGAGACGTTGGAGCGTGTTGGGATAATGCTGTAGTAGAGAGGTTTTTTGGAAGTTTAAAGCATGACTGGATATTTAAAATTCCTCAGCAAACACGCAAAGCAATGAAGAAAGACGTGTCAGACTATATGAAGTATTACAACTTAAAACGATTACATACAGCAAACGATGATCGGTCTCCGATCGATCATGAAATTAACTTTGAGAATTCTCAAAATAAAGTGTCCGGTTGGAGTTGACCAGAACAATGAGAGATGGAGGGCTGACTTAGGAGGTAATGATAAAGGACGAAAAAACATTGTTAGTAATTAATAAAACAAGGCTCAATTCATTATTAGTATGAATCGAGCTATAAAACCTTTATTTACTCAGCAATTAGAAGCCCAAACCAGAGATTCTATACTGAATAAATTCAACGCTACTTCTGAGCCAAAAGTAAAACGCTGCGAATTACTTCACAAGTTGTATCTATCTCGGCCTTAGTCAAGGTAGGGTGTACTAAAAACATTAAACTCGTATCCCCTAATTCAACTGCGTTAGGTAAACGATTAGCTGGTCTCCAAGGCGTATTATCAAAAGCTTTCTCTAAATAAACCTCTGAACAACTACCTTGATACGCAGGAACACTTTGTTCAATAATTTTTTCGATTATTAAATCACGAGTCCAGTTTTCTTTTAGGTTTTCAGGGCGAACAAATAAGTAGTGTTTATACTCTGCATGTTCAATATGCTCTGCTACATCGACAGTTCGAACAACATTTAAGTCCTGAACTACCGCATCAATAGCCACACCATTAGATTGCCGCTTTGAAGTCCACTCAGTCATTTTTTGTAATTGAATACGGCCAAGTACACCTTGCATCTCAGTCATACGCCAGTTTGTGCCAAAACTGTCATGCAACCAACGAAAACCTGGCGGATGTTCACGATTATAAATAGCGTCAAAACTTTTACCATGATCTTTATAGGACCACATGTCTTGCCAAAGTTCTTTATCGTTAGTAGTGACCATTCCACCTTCGCCACCCGTCGTCATGATTTTATCTTGGCAAAATGACCAAGCACCAATATGACCAATTGAACCAACACTACGGCCTTTATACTTTGCACCATGCGCCTGTGCGCAGTCTTCAATTACGTAGAAGCCATGTTTCTCAGACAGCTCCATAATTGCGTCCATTTCGGCAGGCATACCAGCTAAATGAACAACAATTACGGCTTTAGTTTTTTGAGTAAGAACTTCAGCTATTGATTCAGCTGTAATAACTTGGCTATTAAGATCTACATCGGCAAATACAGGTGATGCTCCACAAGTGACAATTGATGAAGCAGAAGCTAGAAATGTACGAGGTGTTGTTATAACTTCATCACCACAGCCAATACCCAGAGCTTTAAGCGCCAAATCTAGCGCAAGTGTTCCGTTGCCAAGGGCGATAGCAAACTCAGAGTCAGACCAAGCTGCGAACTCTTTTTCAAATTCACGACACTCATTTCCAGTCCAATAATTGACTTTATTCGATAAAATCACGCGACTAACGGCTTCAGCCTCTTCCTGAGTAAAAGAAGGCCAAGGAGAAAAACTTGTATTTAGCATATATAAATTACTCTACATTCTTATCATTAGAACAGTAATAAACTTTCTAGCAATTGTTAAACAGCTGAAATATTACTTATATTTAATAACTTTGGCAGGGCAACCCACAACGGTTAACCCGTTTGGTATGTTATCGATGACAACTGAACCAGCCCCCACCATAACCTCTGAACCAATGCTGGTTTGTTGAATAACAGAAGAACCTATACCAACCCAAGTCAATTCACCGACGGTAACTTCACCAGCTAATGAAACTCCAGGGCTAATATGACAAAAGCGATCCAATTTACAATCATGATCAATACTAGAATTAGTATTTACAATGCAACCGTCAGAAATAACTGAGTCAATATTAATACAAGCATTCCCAACAACTAAAATGCCCGATCCTAACTTTACTGTCTCATGGACTGAAGATGAAGGTGATATTAGGTTGGCAATTGGTAATTTAGCTAGCTCTAACTTTAGTTGAATTGCCAATCTAACAACATTATTACCAATGGCAACAAAAGCGGAGTCAAAATCATTCAAACTTCGTTGAAGACTCTCTGTATTGCCTATCACATGCCACTTACCGCAAGTTTTTATACTAGGGTAATGGTCATCAAAGAAATAAATTTCGTATCCAAGCTGTTCCGCAATACTTGCACAGACTTTGCCATGGCCGCCACCACCTACTATGGCTATTCTTTTCATGATTTTTTTTGACTCAACTTTGCATTTGAGGGACTACCTGAAAACTTACTCATGGTAACTTCACCATCAGCTGAAATACCGTCTTTTACGAATACTTTTTTTACAGTTAACAATAAAATCTTTATATCTAACCAGAAAGATTGATTTTCTACATACCAAACATCGTAGTCAAACTTCTGTTCCCAACTAATCGCATTCCGACCATTAACCTGCGCCCAACCAGTAATACCTGGTCGTACATTATGTCGCTTAGATTGTTCGGCTGAATACAAAGGCAAATATTCAACCAGTAAAGGACGAGGACCAACAAGGCTCATATCGCCTTTTAATACATTAATTAAGCCAGGTAACTCATCTAAACTGGTTGCTCGAAGTTTTAACCCAAATGGAGTTAAGCGCTCGCTATCGGGTAGTAAATTTCCATTGCTATCAGCCGCATCACGCATGCTCCTAAATTTAAGCATATTAAAAATATTACCGTTAAGCCCTGGACGCGATTGAGTAAACAATATGGGACTACCGAGTTTATTACGAATGAGCAAAGCGGTCAGTAGCATGACTGGTGATAATATAACTAAAGCACAAAGGGCTGCTGTAAAATCAAAAAGTCGTTTCATTGTTTAGCTCCAACAACCCAAGCTACCCACTTGTCTGCTAAGTTTTGACGATTAAATGAATCAACAGCAAGTTTGCGACCTTTTTCACCCATCAAAACCAATTCAACACGATCTTCTGCTGCTTTTATCAATGCATCAGCAAAAGCTTCCGCATTATCAGGTTCAATAGCAAAACCACACTGCTTATCTTCAATCATCCCAGCTAACCAGCCGGGGTAATTATTGATTACAGGTAGTCCAGCTGAAATATAATCAAAAAACTTATTCGGTGAAGTGCCATAGTAGAACGCTGGAATATTAGCTAATAACTGCATACCGACATCTGCACTACTCATTAATCCAGCTAATTTAGCCTTATTTACCGGGTCATGAAAAATAACATTCTCAATTTTTTCATCTATTGCACGTCGTATGAGTTCAGGCTTTAACTTACCCTGTCCTACAAGAACCAACTTAATATCGTTACGTTGTCTGATTTGTAATACCTTCGCCGCATTCAAAGCTGCGTCCAAACCATTAGCCATGCCATGAGTACCAGTAAAAATGGCCATTAAATCAGTTGAAAAAACCCCTTCAGGTCGCCACGCTTCTGTATTACTTGAAAAAATATCAAGATCACAACCATTCGGAACCATAACGATTTTTTCAGGTGAAACACCTCTTTTCTTAATCCCTTCAACTATACCTGGCGATAAGCCAATACAGCGATGAGCTGAGCGATAAGAAGCCCATTCTAACACTGACATTAAGCCAAGAATTATTGGATTTTTAATCACGCCCATCTGCTTTGGTAATTCAGGCCATAAATCACGTACTTCAAAAACAAATGGTTTTCCTCGTAGCCAACGAGCAAAAATACCGGGAATACCAGCTGTTAATGGTGTAGTTGTAGCAAAGGCAACATCATATTTTTCAGTTAGTGCGAGTCCAACACTTTTAAATGCAAACTTAGCGAAAGTAAAGCTACGCTTTACTAGACCATCTGCATTTGCATAAGACAAATCAAATTCAATAATACGTATGCCATCTACAATGCCCTCACGACGACCTTTAATGAATTCACTTTCAATTCCTGTTTGGCCTCCCCCATAACTACCACAAACCATAGTGACAGAATGACCATGATGTATTAAACATTTAGCCATCTCATAAGAACGAATTCCTGTTGAGCCGCTAGGTGTTGAGAAATGTTGATGAAAATAAAGTATATTCATTTTTGATATGTATATTCCATAATTATTCTGCCAGCTGAATGTACTTCAATCTCAAGTACTGGGATATCAGCTTCATGAAAATAATAACGCGATTCTTTACCTTGAACTAAAGCGATGCGTTTAACTAGAGTCTCTGGTTTAATAGTAATGGCATGATTACCATCCGTAACAGTCTGCCCCTCAAAATACCAATTGCTAGGCTTTAATCGCCAGCGTAATACAGCCTTCTTAGTAAAATTCGAAATATTATCGATCACGGTCAGTTTTGAGTCAGTTATTGACACTTCCCGCAAGTGAAAAGCAGCTTTAGAATCAGAATATCCAGCTTTAATCTTGCGTGAATTAAGATCGCAATTCACTTGCTTGGCCTTTAACCAACCTCCAAGCAGAAAACGACTTAAGCGAGGCATTTGATCACGATCATCGAATTGAACAGTATTATGACTTTTAACGCCCCCATAATAATTAATAAACCGCTCTCCCGCGTTGTAACTGAATGTACCGCCATCGCGAAGAAGATTTTCTCCTTGAAACCAAAAGTCAATATGCAAAGCATCACATTGACTGGGTCTAAAACGAAACTTTGGGTAAGTCATCAAAACAAAGGCCGCATTGGAAGCTGCACGCAAACCAAAATAGCCAGCATCTTCGAAATGGAAACTCTCTTGAATGTCAAGACTTGTTAATGGCCTAGTTAAACCGAGCCATTTCATAGAAAAGTCGTAGTCTCCTTCAGCTTCCCATGCTACCGCATGATGGAAAAGTACAGCAGCCAATTGAACGGACGGACGAAAGTCACGGTAGTCAGTATTGGTTAAAGGCAGCAAACGTGCACCATCATTAGCACCTAGGTTTGGAACATCACCATTAATACTTTGAGTAAATTGGTAAAGCCAATTAGTTGCTGCCTTCATTCGCAAATAAAACGCATCGGAAAAAGGCGCTAAGCCTAAGTCTACACGCCAAATTTCAACCATTGAATAACTATCTAACATAACTCTATGATAATTAGTTGAATATTGACTAAAACTCCCATCTTTCCCGATTAAACGTTTAGCACGATTCTCTAACCACTTTCGGCCAAGGGTCATCCATTTCTTGCCTTCTGAATCATTATGAGTATCTAGCCAACTGCCACCAATAAACAATGCAGCAGCTTCAGACGTACCGTGATTATTGTCCTGCGCTATGGCATAAGAGATAGTAGGAGCTATGCGCTTAAGATGACTCTTAACAAATGATAATAACGCCGGTTCCGATGTTTTAATTTGGTTTAATAGTTTAGCGGCCATCGCAATATGCATAACACGAATTGAAGCCTCTTGACCACATTTCCAATTAGGACCCAAATAAGGGGGGTTTGCACCATTCCAATTATCTAAAGTACGATTTAATTCTATTAATGCCGTATGATCACCAAGTAAATATGATTGACAATATTGAAATAGCCAATCAAATCTTGACGCCTCCCAAATCCCCTTAATATCCCCAAGCTCAGCGTTAAAGTCTTCGATTTCATACCACGGTTTATCATCATTTAGACTGCGTTTATTTGTTAAACAGCTTTTAGACCAATCAATAGTTGAAAATTCTGTTTCTGGCAGTAAACCAAAAGGCTTAACCTTAACTGCGGTAGTACAATTAACTAAATCTCGAGGGAGTTGTGGCGGTTTTTTTAAATGAAAAAAAGGCCCACTTATAGTTGAACCAACTAGGCGTTTAACCGGGTTTAATCCCGATTTAACACCCAATCTATACAAAAATACCCGCCCTAGGTTGGTAACACCAAGTGCTAGGGCTGTTTCAACTTTAATTCTAAAGGTCATTGCTGTAAACGCAGCTGCTCAGCAATATCAATCGTTACTTTAGCAACTTCAAATATTTCGCTCGCAGGAATAGGTGCCTGCGTCCCCTTCGATATTGAATCAATAAAAGCTGCTGAACAGGCATTTTGCCCTTTATCTTGCTTCCATAAGTTAAGTTTGTTGAAACCTTTCCAACTAAAACCTTTTAATTTAATAAAGTTATCTAATTGCAGTGTGCCACCTGCCGCAAAAACTTCGACTCTTTCTTTAGGAAAGTTTGCAGCACCGTTTGCTAAGTAATGAATAGTACCAAATGAACCATCAGCAAAACCGAGGATGATAGCCGCTTTATCTTCCGTGATATCAACTGAATTTGTATCACCCATTCTTCGAGCTTGTACAGACACAATTTCAGTGCCAGCAAGAAAACGCATCAAATCGATAAAGTGACAAGCCTCTCCAATAATACGACCACCACCAACTGCATAATCTTGTGTCCAATGGTCTGACGGGATACTACCTGCATTCATAGTCATTATGAATGATTTAGGTTCCTTGATAGGCTCAAGTAAAGATTTCATTTTTTGAACTTGAGGAGAGAAACGACGATTAAAACCAACCATTAATTTAGGTGCGTTGTCTTTCTTTATAGCGTCTTCATAAACAGATTTTAATGAATTTAACTCTTCATGAGTAATGGCTAATGGTTTCTCTACAAAAACATTTTTACCAGCTTTAAGTGCTTGTTGGACGAAGTAAGCATGGCTATTATGACGAGTAACAATAGCAATTGTATTAATACTCTCATTTTCTATCATAGATTGAGTATCAGTTGTTGCTTCTGAAAAGCCAGCTTTCTCACCGTGGATTACGCCGTTAATTCCCCCAGAAGTAGAAATGCTGTGTAATCTAGCGCCGGCTTCTTTAAAAGCAGGGATCAGCATGCGTGAAGCATAGTTACCTGCACCGATAAAACCAACGACTGGATCATTAGCCTTGTATTTTAGTGGCTCTTGGAGCTTCAACGTTGTTTCATGTCGGCTAGACTCTTCTGAACTAAACTGCAATAAAATACCTAAAGCACTTTTATCTGTAGTAAGCAATTCATAAGCTTTACTGGCATCTTCAAATTTGAAACGATGATCAATTAATGGTCTAACGTCAAGTTGACCACCTGCCATCATGTCTAATATTGCTTCAAAGTTACGTTGTTCTGTCCATCGCACAAAAGCTAAAGGGTAATCATTACCTTGCTCTTCATAGCTTGGGTCATAACGCCCAGGTCCATATGAACAGGATACCTGGAAGGTAAGTTCTTTTTCATAAAAATCAGCACGATTAAGTTCAAGGCCTATAACACCGACCAAGATAATGCGCCCACGTTTTCTACTCATGCGAGCAGCTTGCGTCACAGGGTCATTTGATTTAGTTGAAGCGGTAATGATAACGCCATCAACTCCATGACCGCGACTAAAAGCTATACCAGCAGCTACAGGATCTTCACCAAGCCCAGGATTACAAGTTTCTGCGCCGAACTGTTTAGCTAAATCAAGTTTTGATTGTTCAAAGTCTATCGCAAGCACTCGACAGCCTTGAGCTCGAAGCATTTGCACTGTTAACAATCCAATTAAACCAACACCTGTAACAACAAAGCATTCACCCATAGTCGGATTTGCTAAACGGATTCCTTGTAAGCCAATACTACCAACCACAGTAAATGAAGCTTCTTCATCAGTAACATTGTCAGGTATTTTAGCGACCAAATTTTTCGCTACACGCACGACATCAGCATGAGGTCCATTAGATACAACCCTGTCACCGACTTTAAATGAATCAGCACCGTTACCAACGGAGTTAACAACGCCAACATTACAGTATCCCAATGGCAATGGCTGCGCTAATTTAGATTTAACAGCATCTACTGTGGTCATTAAACCATCGGTCTTTACTTTCTCTAATACCATTTTTACTTTATCTGGTTGAGCTAACGCTTTTTCGACTAAATTTGATTTACCAAAACCAACAAGCATGCGTTCTGTACCCGCAGAAATGAGTGTTGTGGCTGTATTAATGACTAAATGGTTTTTAGTAACCTGTGGTACAGGGGCTTCAACGATGGTATTTCCACCTTTAGCCATGTCTTGTAAAACTTGTTTCATTAATTTATTCTCGACTTATAGATCAATTCTAATTTCGGGATTACAACATCACTATGTAACATGCCTTTGAAAAATTCATATGCATTTGATGTCATTTCATCTATTTCACGATCAAGCTCTAAATACTTTTCGAAGGAGCTAGTTATTTTATTTAAATCTTCAATGAAGTAAGCTCTATTATCTTTCAAAATATCATATAAAAAACCATGCTTAGTACACATAATAGGGATTTTCAACATCATTGCTTCATTAACTGAATTATTGTGACCTTCCCCACTATGTTTGGTAGGCAAGCAAAACAAATCAGAACCTTCAAGAACCCTCAATACGGCTTTGTGTTCCAGTTTGCCATACCTTATCATTTTGAAATTGAATTTTTTACTTTTTAAGAAAGAAGAAAACTCTTCGCTTTCATGCCCTACTATATGAAGCTCCACTTTACGCTTATTGAAATCAAGATTATCAAGTCCATTCACCAGTTCAAAAACGCCTTTACCAAAATAGCAATAACCAATAAAACAAACCTTTACCACATCTGAACGAGGTTTAACTATTGGTTCAGCGGGAATTTCGTTACTAGGAACAAAATTGGGCCAATATATGGCTTCCCGCCCGAATTCGTCCTTTAAAAAACCAATATATCTATGACCTTCAACGAGTATCTCTGAAGAGTTTTTAACTACATATCGAACAAGAAACTTATTCAAAAAATTGGTATTTTTATACCAAATATCGAACTGTCCGGCTTTGATTTCATAAATATGAGAGATACTAAAAATCTTAGAAAGAAAGCAAACCATGAACTCACGTGGTATCGCCGTGCGATATTGAGCTAAAACATGAACTATTTTAGGCTTAAATTTCATGATGGACAATAAGAATGTATAAGTATCAAAAAGCAATCTGAAGACAAAATTGTTTTTAAATGGCTTATTAGCCGTTCGAACTGAATGAAAGCATGGGACTAACTTAAAATCATTAGAGGTAAAACTATTTAAATAAGTACTCATATTCCTCGTATAACCACCAGTACCTCCTCCATAACTTGCATTATTGAAACCTATTCGAGGACCAAACAACAAAACTATATTTTTCATTAAACACCTAAAGATAAAACATTAACACCATTGTTTAAATTAAAATTGATTTTAATTTAAACAATGGTGTTAATAACCCTTCCTGGGTTACCGGCAAATACACAATTTGAAGGTATTGATTTAGACACTACAGCATTAGCACCAACTATTACATTATCTCCAATCGTTACACCTTTCAATACAGTAACCTTATCACCAAGCCATACATTATTACCAATTTTAATATCACTAGAAACATAACCCTTAAACATCATCTCACCATTATTAACACTATATTTGTGGTCATGATCTAATACAGTAACAAATTTCGCAAAAACAACATTGTTACCTATGGTTATAGATGATTTTGATACTATTCTGGAATAGTCATTAATAAATACGTTATTACCAATTAAAATTTCCCCTTCAGATATTACTTCAACGAACCGCCCTGTGATAAACCTATTCCCGGTAGTAAAACCTCCGGAAATTGCAAAGGTATTTTTCCCTCCTATTATCCCCCAACAGTTAATATTCTTTAAAGGATAAATAAACTTAAGAAAAATAAGCCTACACATCCCAAATAACTTGTCAAGCAGTCCCGCCCTAAAAACAATCATAGATACTCTTCTTTGTTAAAAATTAAACTTAGCCAAAAAACAATTAACACTTAAACCTATAACTAAAACCAAGTGCAATTAAGCAGCAGCAAATCAAATAAATATTACTAACCATGTATGAAAGCTTATAATAAAAAACACCATGTAAGACTATCTGACAAAACATGGTAATAATAACTAACTTACCAAAATTGACACGTCTTTTATCACCTAGACAAGCTACAGGGGTAAAAATAAAAAAGTACAAAAAACTGACAAAAAAGAGAACGAAGAATCCCATATTCTCATAGAAGTGACCAAGAAATGTTTTAAATACATTTTTACTAAATCCATATTCACTTAAAAATCGATAATGTTGTGCTATAAAACTCTCCCTGTCTGGTGGAGTACCAAACAAATCAATAAAAGGAAACATAGCACCTACATCTAGATTAGGATTATTAACTACGACATAAAACCTATTAAACTCACCAAATTGTTGTGAAAAATAAAGCAAAAGTTTTTGGACAAGCCAATATAATCCATCATCACCAAACCTTGAAATAGAAATTGTAAAAAAAACAATTGAAAATAGACTTAAGAGCGAAATCAAACTCCATCTTATTCTTTTCTTTATATAAGTAGGCAATATATTCCTATATAATAAAAAAGCAAAGACATAAGACATTGTCCATAACACAAAACCATCTCTTCCCATAACAGTCAAAACATTAACTATATAGGCTGTCGATGAAAATAGAAGAATACGGTTAAACCAAATCTTTTCTGGTTGATAAGTTATGGAGTGAAAATAAAACAATAAAACAATCGGAAAAAATTGACAACCTAATGTTAAAAACAAATAGATAAAATTGGCTTCTAAAACACTTTCTCTCCCTCTAAAATTCTTTAAATCACTAATATAAGAGAGCATATCTATAATGATAGGGACGAAATGCAAATATGATAAAACACCAACAAGGATAAATACGCAGCAAATCAGATTAAAAAATTTGTAATTCAAACATTCAACACTACTAATGTTATGGGTTCTAGTGCATGCTATAGGGATGAAGTAAAACATCATTAACAATAAGAAGGTTGCTGTTGCACCTAAAGAGTAATATTCAGAAGCTGGTGTCAACGTTGGGTCAAGAAGTATTCCCCCTAGAACTGAAAAAAAATATATACTTATTACATAAAAAGCAACATTGACCTTTCTGTTTGAATTAATATAAACAATGAAAAGTATAAAAAAAATAAAGATCGCAGCAATTAAATGATAATTAACAATGATGTTCATTTAGAACGAACCATTAGGTATAAAGGCAGAACGCATTTTTCAATTAATAAATCACATATTATTCTTTGTATGAACTTTAATTTCCCCGAGTATTTACATACCACCTCCTTGTGGCTTTCAGAATATTTCAAGTTACGCTTCAGACACCACAAATAAAGAAATAAATGATTCTTGAACATTACCTTTTCATATGCATTTTTCGGTAAATTTTTACTGGCAAAAAATAAAGAAGTAGATAAAACACTTAGTCTATAATTGTATTGAGCATTTATATCTATAGGCCTTGAAGCTGATGAATCAAGAACTCGATATATAGAAGTATTTCTATTTTCAAAATATATTTCGCTGTTCAAATTTAACCATAACCAAAGCTGATAATCAGAATGAAGCCAATCCCTTTGTTTTTCTCCAACATATTCATAAAAACCACTCAACAGTTTCTTTCTGAACATGGTTGTCAACGTAGGAATTCCATTCCTTGTATAAATCCTATTATCACACATATAATTACCAACATGACCAATATATTCTTTCCTACTATCATGATAAATGGATGCTTTACTATATACCAAACCAATACTTTCATTACTATCTAAAATTTCAACTTGGTTCGATACTTTCTGCTCACAAAACCAAAAATCATCTCCTTCACAGATAGAAACATATTCACCCTTAGCCAAGGAGAATAATTCCATTAGAGGGAAATGTCTATCTAAGCTATATTTATTTTCTTCTTGTATAATAGATGAAATAATACTTGGATACTTAGATTGATAATTCTTAATTATTTCAGAGGTTTTATCTGTAGAAGCATCGTCATGAATAATTATTTCAAACGGAAAAGTAGTCTTTTGCAGCAAAAAGCCACGAATAGTTTCTTCAATATAACTTTCGTGATTGAATGCCATACAAACAAAACTAACTTTAGGTTTATTGCTTTCTATAAACCAATTAGAAATAATCTGCGATTCTGTAGGTAGTTCTGCAGCATAAAATTTATACAGCTCATGTTTAAGCATTTGTACCACTTTTGTTATTTAAAAAATATTGAATACCATAAATCAGAGTCGTAATAGTTACATTTGTAAAAACTAACGTCTAAAAATATGAGTGAAGTAACCACATAACTTTCTCCTAAATTGGTTAGAGCTCAAAATAGAAGATGAAAGAATAATAAGTCCACCGGCCATGACATATAATAAATTATCTATCCGATCTGATGAATGATAAAAATGGGCGACATAACTCCAGCCAGTTCCAAGAATAATTGGTATAAAAATAATTTTAAGCACATCATTTAACAACCATTTAAGATGCAAATTAGGCACTAACTTATGATGTATATAAGCAACCCATATAAATAGAAATAATCCATTCATTATAAGCCAAGCATAACCGCCTCCAACACCGCCAAAAAGGGTTGCTGCAAAAATAATGCTAGGAACTAAAATAACAACTAAACCTATATTACCAATGAGGTGATAGCGTAAATTTCCTTTTGCGTATTGTAGATAATATGCAAAAGCTGCGATACACAAAAATAAGTTACCTGCCGCATACAGTCTTAATATTGGGGCGGCTTGCTCCGCTAAATGAGCAGAGCCAGTCCACGCAATTAGTAATGGTTTTGCCGTTGCGACTAATGTTATTGCAACGGAACCAGCGACAATTGCGACCATTTGTGTTGCTTGACGATAGATGCCTATCATCTCGTCATGCTTACCTTCAGCATTCAAACGTGCTATACGAGGCATTATTGCACTACTAATTGGCCCACTAGTCATCATAATACCGTTAGCAACCAAGACGGCTAAAGTAAAATAGCCATAATTTTCTAATGATAAAATACCAGACAAGACTAACTTATCAGTTTGTGTTACCAAGACCCACACTGACGCAGTAAAAGCAATTGTTAGCGAAAACTTCAACACTGGTTTTACAGGTTCAAATGACCAACCAATATCTTTACTTAAAATTATTTTTTTTGGTAACAATCGGTGTGATTTTATCGCTAGGCCAATATTCTCTATTAATGCAATTATAAACTGATGGATAAAGAACACTAACGGTGTAAAGCCGAAATACAACATACTTGCAAACACGCCTACAAAACGCAGAGTAGCAACAACGGCATTAAAGCCACTTAACCACACTAATAGCTCAGATCCAGTGATAACACCACGATATAGACCAGTCATCCAGCGTAAGGCAACACTGATCGCCATAATTTGTACCGCAATGATCACATCGTTCACAGGTAATTCTTGTAGATTCAACCACTTAGTTGCAATTAACTCGGATAAGCAAAAAAGAGCTCCGCCGCCAACAACAGCCACAATAACAAAGATAACCGTTAATGCGCGATATAATTGCCTAAAAGCTAGAGCAGATACAGCACCACCTTTATAACGTGCTGTTTCTCGCCCTATAGTCGGAGTTAACCCTAAATCTAACACTCCGAACCATGCTTGTAACATGGCAAAAAAACCCACTAATCCATATGCTTCACTACCCATATATTTAATATACATTGGCAGCAGTGCAACACCTACAATAGTGACGTAAATCTGGCTAGCGTAATTTGCTATGATATTTTGTTTAAGCACCCTGACATTGCTCTTTATATTTAGCTTCGAGTATTAATAAGTCTTTTTTGCGTTCTCTTATTATTTTTACAGGATTACCTGCATAAACTGACCACTCTTTGCAATCAGTCTTAACAAGACTTAATGCTCCGATTGCGGTACCTTCATTTATCTGAACACCAGGTAACACAACACAACCACAGCCGATAACGACATGTCGACCAACACACACGCCCTGATGAGTCACATTTGTATAACACGACGGAATTGTAGGATTGGTCATGGCCTCACCAGAATAATCATCATTACTAGAATATATTGAAACTCTCGATGAAATGTTAGAAAAATCGGATAACGTTATCTTTCCAGCTCCTATCAATGAAGAAAACACTGCAACATGAACATTACAGCCTATATTAATTCCTCCATCACCAGCAGAAAGAACAACAAAATCATCAATTCGACTATAATCACCAATTGATATTCTTCCATGCCCATATATACTGGCTTTTTTGGAAAGAAGAACATTATTTCCTATAGATTGAAAACCAAGCTGGCTTAACTCATCTTGTGTATAGAAAGACATTTATACTACACTACCCTTAGAAAGCTGCTTACGAATTAATAGTGTTACGCTCTCAACATCATCAATAGACATATAATAATGTAATGGTAAACATAAGACATTTTCCGCGAGACTTAAACTATGTTGCTCGGAAAAAACCTTTTTATCATTAAAAATAGACTGTAATGATGGTGTAAAATACCTCCTGCATTGAACGCCATGCTCTTTCAATACACTTTCAATTAAGTTTCTTTGCTCTATATCTTGTAGTTTAATCGGCATATAAGCACCATTAAAGTTGGCCTGCTTGTGCCAAGCTGGCATTTCAACAATAAATTGCAAACCATCACGATAAGCATTAAATAGTTTTTTCCGATGAGCTATCACATTTTCAATGTCATCCAGTATTGTCAAACCTACTGCACATTGATACTCATTTAGTTTCGCATTTATACCTGCCTCAGTAATGGCTCCATTTGTTGTATCAATACCAAAATTAATCAATCGTTTCGCACGTTCAAAATCAGCTTTATGTTTAAAAACAATCGCCCCACCTTCAACAGTATGGAACACCTTAGTAGCATGAAAGCTTAACGTACTGGCATCGCCAAAATTCAGGACAGACTGATCCCCAACATTGACTCCAAAGGCGTGTGCAGCATCATAAATAATTTTAACATCATGCCTGTTTGCTACTTGGTCAAAAGCAACAACATTACAAGGATTCCCATAAACATGAGTTGCTACAATAGCATCAATATTAGAATCTAAACTAATTGCTAGCTCAGCCATTTCAGGACATAAGTTGTAACTATCTTTATCTATATCACTGAATGATATTTCGATATTTTCCCATATTAAAGAGCTTGCTGTTGCGACAAAACTAAAAGGGGTGGTTAACGCATTAGTTATACCTAAAGCTTTATAAGCAACCTGCAAGGCTAACGTTCCATTTGATACGAGTAATAGATTACTGACACCTAAATATTCCTCTAAACGTTTTGTCAATTGTTGGTGTAATGGCCCAAAATTAGTATACCAACTACTATTGTTAACTTGTTCTAAATATTTAGTGAGGTTTTGTAAATTAGGTTTTACAGGTTGATTTAAATTGATAGCCATATTAATCCAATAAACTTATTAAATATTCACCATAACTGTTTTTCATCATACTATCCGCTATCTCCTTTATTTCTTGAGATGTTAACCATCCATGATTAAATGCAATTTCTTCTAAGCATGCAATTTTAAACCCTTGACGATGTTCAATAGTTTGCACGAACTGGCCTGCTTCAAGTAACGATTCATGCGTACCAGTATCTAGCCATGCAAAGCCTCGACCCAGCATTTCAACGCTTAATTCTCCACGCTCTAGATAATAATTATTGACACAAGTAATTTCTAATTCACCTCGTGTTGACGGTGTTATAGTCTTGGCAATTTCTACTACATTATTATCATAGAAATACAAGCCTGTAACTGCATAGTTTGATCTTGGTTTTATAGGCTTCTCTTGAATCGAAAGAGCCTTCATATTTTCATCAAATTCGACTACACCAAATCGCTCAGGATCTTTTACTTGGTAACCAAAAACAGTTGCACCTTTTTGTTTTTTTGCGGCATTAATTAGTTTTGGAGAAAAACCTTGCCCATAAAAAATATTATCACCTAAAACCAAGCAAACATTATCATCACCGATGAATTCTTCACCAATAATAAATGCTTGTGCTAACCCATCTGGACTGGGTTGTATTTCATAGTAAAGATTAATCCCAAATTGCTTACCATCACCAAGAAGGCGTTGATAACCACCAATATCATCAGGTGTAGAAATAATGAGGATATCTCTGATTCCCGCCAGCATTAATACTGATATAGGATAAAAGATCATCGGTTTATCATAGATTGGTAGTAGCTGTTTAGAAACACCCTTAGTAATTGGATAAAGCCTTGTCCCACTGCCACCAGCTAATACAATACCTTTCATGATACACCTTCCATTGCTATTGATGATTCAACACCCAAACGTTCTCGCTGGTAACTGCCATCTTGAACATGCAGACACCATATTTGGTTACTCAAATACCACTCAACAGTCTTTTTAAGACCCGTTTCAAATGTTTCTTCTGGTGTCCATCCAAGTTCTCGCTGCATTTTACTTGAATCAATTGCATACCGCCTGTCGTGGCCAGGCCTATCAGTGACATAAGTTATTTGCTCTTTGTACTGAGTTTCTTTTGGTACTAACGAATCTAAAATTGCACAAATCGTCTGAACAACTTCTAAGTTTTGCTTTTCGTTATGACCGCCAATGTTGTAGGTTTCTCCAACCACACCTTCTGTAACGACTTTATAAAGGGCTCTTGCGTGGTCTTCAACATATAGCCAATCGCGAATCTGGTCGCCTTTACCGTAAATAGGTAAAGGCTTTCCTTCCAATGCATTTAAAATTACTAATGGAATAAGCTTTTCAGGAAAGTGGTATGGACCATAATTATTTGAACAGTTCGTTACTATCGTTGGTAGGCCATAGGTTCTTAACCAAGCACGCACAAGATGATCTGAACTTGCCTTAGATGCAGAGTAAGGGCTTGATGGTTCGTATGCTGTCATTTCTGTAAATAACGGTAACTCTTCTCCACTTTCGACTTCGTCAGGATGCGGTAAATCGCCATAAACTTCATCGGTTGATATGTGATGGAAACGAAATACTTTCTTAGCATCTTCTGACAATGTGTTCCAATATGCTCTTGTAGCTTCAAGAAGAGTATAAGTTCCCACGATATTAGTCTGGATAAAACCTGCAGGACCGGTGATTGAGCGATCAACATGTGACTCTGCAGCTAAATGCATAACAGCATCAGGCTTGCATTGTGCGAAAACTCTGTCTAATTCTGCGCGGTCACAAATATCAACTTGCTCGAAAACATAACGCTCACTTGACTCAACACTCACTAACGACTCGAGGTTACCAGCATAGGTTAATTTGTCGACATTGATAACACTATCTCGTGTATTATTGATGATATGACGCACTACTGCAGAGCCAATAAAGCCTGCTCCCCCTGTGACAAGAATTTTCACTACCAAATACCCTTCGAATCAATTAAAAGACCTTGTTGCGGTTGTGACTCTTTAAACTGCTTATGATCAACAAGCATAACTTGAATATTTGCATTAGAGAACGCAAATTCTGTCGTTACGAGCTCAATATGACCAAGGGATAAAGGTAGCGTTTCGATATTCGGCTCTACTGCGACAACCGTACCTGAGTGCATTTCCGCAATTCGCTTTGTAATACTAAGTGCAGGGCTTTCTCTTAAATCGTCAATATCAGGTTTGAAAGCCAGTCCATAACAAGCAATAGTCACATCTTTAGCTGTCTTTGTCGGATTTGCTTGTAAGAAGTCAGCTATAGCTAGCTTGACTTTATCAATAACCCACTCAGGTTTAGCGTCATTTACTTTTCTTGCGGTATGAATCAACTGTGCTTGTTCAGGTGTTTTAGAAACAATAAACCATGGGTCTACGGCGATACAATGGCCGCCAACTCCGGGGCCGGGTTGCAATATATTGATACGAGGATGGCGGTTAGCTAATGAAATCAATTCCCAAACATTGATATCTAACTTATCACAAATAACTGACAGCTCGTTTGCAAATGCAATTTGAACGTCACGACAGCTATTTTCAGTCAATTTTGCCATTTCAGCAGTGCGTGCATTAGTAATTACACAATCACCTTGCACAAATGTTTTATACAGTTCAACAGAACGCTCAGAACAACGCGAAGACATGCCCCCGATAACACGGTCATTTTCTACTAACTCACGAACTACATGTCCTGGCAAAACACGTTCTGGACAATGTGCAACGTTTACATCTGCATTTTCTCCAGCCACTTGAGGGAAAGTTAAATCAGTTCTCGCTTCTGCTAACCACGCAGCAACCTGCTCTGTCGCGCCTACTGGTGAAGTTGATTCTAAAATTACCAAATCGCCTTTTTTCAATACAGGAGCAATACCTTCACAAGCTGATTTAATATAGCTCAAATCAGGCTCAGGCACGTCTCCTTCATCACAAGGTAGAAAAGGTGTCGGAACTGCAATCAAAAAAGCATCTGCAGGCTCAGGCTTTAAAACCGCTTTTAAATATCCTTCACTCACAGCTGCGTGCACAATCATGTCTAAATCAGGCTCTACAATATGAATCTTGCCCTGATTGATCGTATCTACTGCATGTTGATTAACATCAACACCAATGACCTTCTTTTTACGTGATGCAAACATCGCTGCTGTCGGCAGACCGATATAACCTAAACCGATAACTGAAATAGTTTCAACAGACATTTAATTACTACCTTTAAATTGTTTCTAATACACTAAGAATTTTTTGACACGCAAAACCGTCGCCATAAGGATTATGAGCAAAACTCATCTTTTTATATGCTTCGTCGTTGGTCAATAAAACATTCAAGTTATCCACGATGACCTTTATATCTGTACCAACCAGTTTAACCGTTTCAGCTTCAACAGCCTCAGGTCGCTCTGTAGTATCACGCATAACTAAAACAGGCTTACCTAAAGATGGCGCTTCTTCTTGAATACCACCAGAATCTGTTAGAATGATGTTAGAACGCATCATTAAATAGATAAATGGCAGGTACTGTTGAGGCTCTATGAGATAAATATTCTCGATGTCCGCCAAGATGCGATTTACCGGTTCACGAACATTTGGGTTTAAGTGCATTGGGTATAAAATCTGCGAATCTGGATGCGCTTTTGCTGTAATAGCTAAAGCTTCGCAAATACGCTCGAACCCGCCGCCAAAGCTCTCACGTCGGTGACCGGTAACTAAAATCAACTTTTTATCTTCATCTAAGAATGGAAACTGAGATGCAAGCGTTCGCTTTAAGTCTTCATCACTTTCAATTTTATCTTTAACCATTAAAAGTGCATCGATGACGGTATTACCTGTAACAGTGATATCGTCAGGGTTAAAGTTTTCTTTTAACAAATTATGCTTAGATGTTTCAGTAGGAGCAAAGTGGAACTTAGTTAAGGCACCAGTTAAGCGGCGATTGCCTTCTTCAGGCCAAGGCGAATATATATTACCCGTACGAAGTCCAGCTTCTACGTGACCAACAGGGATCTGCTCGTAATAAGCAGTAAGACTTGCAGCAAATGTGGTAGCAGTATCACCGTGTACAAGTACAACATCTGGTCTAAAATCTTCCAGTACAGGTTTCAGTTCCTGAATGATCTTAGCCGTTACATCATTTAATGTCTGACCCGCTTTCATCAAATTCAGATCGTAATCTGGCGTGATCTCAAACAGCTCAAGAACTTGATCAAGCATTTCACGGTGCTGAGCAGTCACACAGCATTTTGCTTCAAAGCGCTCATCCGATGCTAAAGCATGAACTAATGGAGCCATTTTGATAGCTTCCGGTCTGGTACCAAATACCGTAAGTACTTTCTTTTTTGTCATTAGATCCGACCTGATTTGAGTTTTTCCACTGATTGAGGAATTGCATGCTCACAATTTCTAATCTCAGCCTGCAGAACCAGACTGAGACACTTTTAATCCATTTTGAGACAGTCGCTCTTATTTCTAAGTAAGCGCTATCCCTTGTAAGCCTTAGGTTTCGTTGTTTTTTTGCTTTTTATCTTAAAACAGTCCCAATAGGCACCCAAAAAATGAGATTCGTTTTCTTTGAGTCTCAACTTTCTTTTCTAACAAAATGTCGAATCAAAACTAGCATTACGCCTAACATTCCGCCAAGCATTGTTCCTAGTACACAAATCAGAGCTCTTTTAGGCTTTGCTTTCTCTTCTGGAACTAGTGCAGGATCAATGGTTTTAAAAACATATTCATCTCGAACTTTCGAGAACATAATTGTCTTTGTTTGTTCTTCTACTAGACTAAACAGCATTGTTCGGATATCAGAAACCCTTGTTTGCTTTAATTCGTTTTCTAAGAATTGTATGCTTTTATGTGCCTCAGAAACGTCACGGATTTTCATTTCAGTATTGATATCAGCAACTAACCATTTTACCCAATTTTGAGCGATGTATGGAGATTGGTGCTCAATTGAAATGGTTACCATTCCTGTTTCTTTGTCAGTACCAATATTTAGAATTTTTGCAAATTCTTTATAAGCTTCTTGCATTGAAGGTTTAGGGTGCTTTGGTAGATTAACTTCACGAACCCATTTTTGACTGGTTGAATTGTATAGTTTCGGGTCATAACTAATGGAATTGTCATTTCGATTCCATTCTTCAACCGCCATTAAATCAGGCAGAATGTTGTGCTTTTGAATAAAGCTACTGGTAAATTCACGTGATTTTAGTATTTGGATTGCTAATTGGCTCTTATCACCACTTGCTCCACCACCAAGATTAATGCCAGCTAAACTTGCAAGACCACCGAATTGACCTGCTAGAGCTGAAAGTCCCCCACCTTGTTTTTCTGTCACTGGTGATAGTAATGCTTCTGATTTGTAGATGTTTGGTTGCATTAACGCAAATATAACAGAGCCTATAGCGAATACCGTTGTGATTGCGGTTATCAGCCATTTTCCTTGCCAAATAGCAGAAAAGAGTTCTTTCAAGTCTATTTCATCGTCAGCTACGAAGTTTTGTGGGAGCTGTGTGTTTGTTTTGTTTTCCATATTTTCTTTTTTAAGTCGGTTGTCTGACGGTTAAAAGATTCAGAGATGTTTCTCTATAAAGCCACTGGACACCTGATTTCTTGGGTATGACGGCATTTGCTTAAAGTCGCTGGGTGCCCGTTTTCACGGGCATGACACAATAGTACAAATTCAAATTTGACGGCTAAGTTTAGTTGTTAATTCTTGCAATCGACGCTACAGCTACAGCACTGTTATAAATGACACTTGTAACTTGTTGCCATACTGTAAGCGTGTCTTTGTATTCCGTATCTAGAGGTACAATGATGGTGTCTCCTGCCATCATTTGCGTCCCGTTTGAGAACCAAGTTTCGTTCGGAAAAATTACTGAGCCATTGGCACGAAGAATGTAGCTTCTGTTTTCGTCGGCACGTTTTCGTGGGCCGCCTGCCATTTCAAGGTATTGATCAAACGTATCGTTTGGTACGTATCTGTGTGTGCTCGGGTATTGTACTTGACCCATTACAGAAACCGTTTGATTTTTTGAAGGAATATACAACTCGTCATTTGCTTCTAGCTGAATATCGGCATCTTTAACACCTGTAATAATTCCGCTTAAATCAATACTCAGTCGGCCAATTACTTCAATATTTTCTAATTGATTGAGCATCAACTGCGCTTGCTCGAAACTGATTGTACCACCGTCTTTGGTTAATGCTTTGGCTGCGATCTCACGGCGAAGTTCATCAGCTAGCTTGCGGACTTGCTCTTTCTCTTTGGCTTTAACTGAGTCACGTAAGAAGATGGCACCAAAAGTAAATGCGTCGTGCGTTAAACCGCCTGCACGTTCTAATACATCCACCATGGTTTCGCCACGTTGGATGCTGTAAGTACCAGGGAAACGCACTTCACCTTGCACTGTTACCCAACGTGTTTCTTGCCAATCAGGGAGTGTTCTTATGGTTAAAATGTCTCTCGACTGCAATTTTACATTATTCGCATTATCGTTTTTGAGTGCTTTACCAATGTTGATGGCTTTGTGCTCTAAAGACACACCGACTTCTGGGTTTACATTTTGACGTGTTAGCTCAGCTGAAAGTGTGTAACTGCCTTCCTCTAACCCGCCAGCTGCAGATAACAAATCGGTTACTCGGTTTTTGTCACCAATTGGGTAGACGCCTGGAAAGCGGACATTACCATTAACCTCTACAAGTTGCGAAGCTTCACCTAAGCGAGTCTGCTTTCTTAACTTTGATACTACAGGTGCTAACTGCTCACCTCTTTCAGCGTATTTGAATATAATAATTTGATCGCGAGGTTGCAGGGTTAAGTTATTCACTGAAGTAGGGGTGTTAATTGCTTTACCAATTGAGAACTGCTTAACCTTGATGTCACCATGTGCATTGGCTTGTCTAAGTACTAACGAATAATCAAGGTCTGCCGTTACATCTAGGTCGCCCCAGATTGATTGGAAAATATCAGCAACTTTAATGCCTTTCTTCCATTGGTATTGCCCAGGGCGAACAACTGCACCCACTACGTCGATTGAGTTATCAATTCGTTCTGATGATGATTTAACTTGGATGGTATCGCCATCTTTTATGATTTCATTTTTATCAGATGCTGATTTTAAGCTTAACGATAAAACCGTTTTTAAGTGCTTGTCGTTAAATCTTTCTAAGGCGATTGCTTGAGGGTAACCAGTAGCTTTTATGCCACTTGCCATATTAATAACATCAGAAAGCGTTTCTTTACCCTTTAGCTCGTAAATTGCTGGCCTTCTTACTTCGCCGTCGATACTTACGTGTGCTTTTGCCGCTGGGATAAATACAACATCACCCGACTGTAACCTAAGGTCGTGTGACGTATCACCTTTTAATAGCAAGTCATATAAATCTAACGTGCCGATTAACTTGCCTTTGCGTTTTAGCTGAATATTACGAAGTGAACCTATGTCACTTAAGCCGCCTGATATGTATAAAGCTTGCGTAAGTGTCGATAAACTTGAAACCGTATACGAGCCAGGCTTATAGGCCTCACCAGCAATGAAAATTCGGATTGAACGAAGCTCACCCATACTGATATTCGACTCGACGCCGATCATTGAATGACTGATTTTAGATTTTAGTAACTGCTTTACTTCAGCAAAGCTTAACCCGACTAATGAGATAGGGCCAAGTTCAGGGAATTGAATTGCACCGTCACGCTGCACGGTTAACTGATAGTCGTTACTGTCTTTACCGTATAACTGAATATTAATGGTGTCGCCAGGGCCAACCATATATTCTGACGGCACAGGTACGTCAGACACAGGTGCAAAAGTTGATGGCTCACCTGCAAATAGTTCGATGCCAAACAGTTTTAGCTTTTTGGCTTTTTCAGCATTCTCAGTTTGCTGTGCATCTGTGACTTCTGATTCATCAACTACCAGCTCACCGTCTTCATTTAAGACAAATTTACTTTTGGTTTTTGTGTCGTCACAAAACACTAGGCCTTCTTCGTTTGACTGCCGTTTAGCTGAATAGCTATCTTTTTCTACACAAGCTTTTTCACTCTTACGTTCACCCACTAAGGTAGGATTAGTTACTTGTGCATTAGCACTGCTGCCTCCAGTAAGTGATGACAAATCGACACCATACTGTTTAGCCAACTTGGCTTGCTCAGATTTTGGCAATTGTTTGAATTGCTCGATCATTTGAGGTGAAGGTGTTACTGCTAGCGCTTGAGCGCTACTCAAAGCAACTAGCGTTAGTCCTGCTGCAAGAAGTGATTTTGCTTTTGGAAACACGTGTTATCTCCGTATTTGTGGTGTCTTTCTTTAGGTACCGAATTATTTTTAATATTGCATGTTAATGCTATGCAGTATCTTAGAATTATTGAGCTCAGATATTCGCCGCTAGTTGTTGCAGGCGAGAAAAAATTTTTTAATCATACTCTGGTGCAATTGATAAAAGCATTCAGAGACATGCGTTGCATGTCGCACACTACCGATCCGCGTGGCGAGCCTGAGGCTCTTCGGCGGTAGCTAATAGAGTGAAACTATTCACTCTATTGCCTTTTAGGTGCAATTGATAAAAGCGTTCAGAGACATGCGTTGCATGTCGCACACTACCGATCCGCGTGGCGAGCCAGAGGCTCTTCGGCGGTAGCTAATAGAGTGAAACTATTCACTCTATTGCCTTTTAGGCACAACCGATCCGCGTGGCGGGCCAGAGGCCCTTCGGCGGTAGCTAATAGAGTGAAACTGTTCACTCTATTGCCTTTCAGGCACGCTACCGCCCATGGATTGCGGCTTCCAACTTGCCCTTCATCATTTTATATTCAGTTAAATCTAGGATTTATCTTCCACTGAAATTTTACATTTTTAGAACTTATTTTTAATAAATTGGCGCTTATTAAAGACCATTCTGAGGATGTTTGCAAAGGATAGTGTCACAATTTAAACAGTAACTTTTTCTACCATTTCACTTGCAACATTTACCCGTTTCATTTTTCCTAAAATATTCAATAAGACAAAGCATCTTTTCTCTCCTGATGCTTCATCAAAAATCCCTTCAACTTCTGCAAACGGGCCTTCTGAAAAGCGAACCTTGTCACCTTTCTTTATATCTTCTGACGTTTCAGGTTCAGAATTTGAGAGCTCAGCCAATTTGATTTTGATACGAGTAATTAATTCTGGATCGAGCGGCAACATATCTTCTTTTACACCAACAATTTGATTCACACCACGTGTGGAATGAATACGACTCACAGGAAACTCTTGTGGGTTAAAGTTGATAAAAAGATAGTTGGGGAATAGAGGAACTTGCGTGTTCTGAATCTTCCCTGAGCGCTGTTTCTTGCTTTCTGCTATTAAAGGAAGGTAGGTTTCAACACCTTGCAATTCTAGGTTTTGTTTAGCTCGAATTTCATTTCGAGGCTTACAATATAACAAATACCAAGCTTTCATTGCTTTTCCTATTAACCCAATAGCACAGACATCCTTTATCGAGGCTGGGATAATATCAAAAATCTGCAATATGAAAAAGATAATATTAATGTATCAATAGTGAATGCCCAATATATATACTATTCATACTATTCATACTATTCATACTATTCATAACTTTCTACGCTTTATATTTAAAACTAAATAACATTAAAGTCATACTGTTATAACCAAATCCTCCTTTTTTTATTTGATGTTCAACTTCTGATGCCGCTTTGTCATTGTGTTTGTGACACCACTCACTACGTTCACTTTTTCACCACCTAAGGTTACAAAATTGACTTTAGTTCAACACAAAAGGTATATACAATGTGATTTCAACAAAATTACAAACTCACTGACTAATTGTTTAACAATTTGCGGTACTGCTAGCACAACTGGCAAATATCGAAAAGGTGACATAAAAGCAGTTAAAAAAAATTAGTATGCGGTAGTCTATTTTTTTCGCATACAAACAATCACGAGCTTAAGGTGGAATTTTAAATGAGTGCAGCAAAACCTCAGGGAACAATGCTGGGACATCCAAAAGGATTATTCCTGCTGTTCACAACTGAAATGTGGGAGCGTTTCAGTTATTATGCGATGAGAGCCATTCTAGTACTTTATCTAGTAGATAAAGTTCAATCTGAAGGTGGTAATGGACTTGGTTGGAACCAAGCAGATGCAATCTCTTTATACGGTACTTTTACAGGTTTAGTCTATTTAACACCACTGTTAGGTGGCTGGATTGCTGATAACCTTCTTGGACAACGTAAAACCATCATGATTGGTGGTGCATTAATGGCCTTAGGTCAATTTACGCTTGCCTTCCCTCACTCGATGGTTCCTGGCCTTGAAACTGAAATGTTCTACCTTGGTTTGTTTACACTGATCATAGGTAACGGTTTATTTAAGCCAAATATTTCAACCATGGTTGGTGATTTATACGAAGAAGGCGATCATCGTCGTGACGGTGCATTTACCATCTTCTATATGGGGATCAATTTAGGTGCGTTCTTAGGTGCGATAATTGTTGGTTCTATCGTTGCTTACTACGATGGTAATTATCAAGTTGGTTTCTTGACTGCTGGTATTGGTATGGTTTTATCTTTAATCATACAGATGGTTTTTGCACAAAAACTATTAGGTGATATTGGTAATGTTCCAGCAGCCAAATTGGAAAAAGAGCGTAACGCCAGCAATGGTAATACGCGTAAAGAACCTCTAACTAAAATCGAACGTGACCGCATTAAAGTTATTATGGTTATGGGTTTATTCACTATTATCTTCTGGGCTGGCTTTGAGCAAGCTGGCGGTTTGATGAATTTATTCACCAATGATTTTACCGACAGAATGCTAGGTAGTTTTGAAGTACCTACAACTTGGTTCCAGTCTCTTAATGCGTTATTCATTGTAATTTTTGCACCTGTAATCGCTTCGATTTGGATTAAGCTTGGTAGCAAAGAGCCTAACTCTCCTGTTAAGTTTGCTTTAGCTTTGTTCTTCTTAGCGGTTGGTTTCTTATTCATGATCGGTGCTGTTCTTGAGTTAGGTGGTGACGCTGGCGGTAAATCAAGCATGTGGTGGTTAGTGGGTGCATACTTCTTCCACACAATTGGTGAGCTTTGTCTATCTCCAATTGGTTTATCAATGGTAACTAAACTTGCTCCTCTCAGAATTATGTCTCTGATGATGGGTGCTTGGTTCTTATTTATTGCTGCTGCAAACAAAATTGGTGGTGTTGTTGGTTCATTCATCGGCCATGATGGTACGGTTGAAGAGCAACTTGCGAATGCTATGGGTATTTTCTCTGGTATCGCTATCGTGTCCGTTGCTTCAGGCGTTATCCTTTACTTTATGGCTGACAAGCTTGTTGATTGGATGCACGGTGCTGAAGATGCAGACCATGCACACACAACAACTGAAGCGATTGAAGAAGAGATTGCAGTAACGGCTGAACATGAAGCTATTAAGCATTAATATCTGATTTAATACAGCTGAAATAAAAAACGCCTCAAATGAGGCGTTTTTTATTGTTGATTATTTATTGTTTCGCACTTCTTTACTTATTAAATGTATGTCTATTCACAAACTGCATACACTTTTTAAGAAATACAGTTAAGCCCCAACTAAAGTCTCAATTCAATATATCCACCAGACGGCACTTCATTATTTTGCACTAGACCAACAAATTGATTGTTCAACAGTAAAGGTTTATGTTCAGGGTTACTGGTCGAAATACACAGGTGTTCACCACGATTTAACGTTCGATATTGAGTACTTGTTTTTCCCCAATTGTTCATACCAAGCTGCAAGGTGTCTGATAACGCCAATGGCATTAAACCTTCAGTATTTCTGAGATAGCACCTTAATCCTTGCCCAGCTTGTGCAATTGCGGTTCGGTAACTTCTTAAATCCACTGTTACGTAAATCATATCAATGAAAATATCTAAACCCGATTTTGCAATACGATCGTTTAAGTAACTCAGCATGTTAAAAGGCTCAATAACCGATTGGCTCTTCCCCATCCTAAACGCTTTGAGTTTTTGATTTACTAAGCTTCTCAACAATACACTTGCGAACCCAGCTCTATCGTCTTCTGGTTGGAAGTGAGCCATATACATGAGTAGATGCTGCTCGCCGACTAATGTGGAATCAATCAAATAACTGCTAATATCTTCTTTTTTGAATAGGCTGTAGCAAACGTCAGCAGCAGGATAATTAATTTCAGCAGCAGGAAACAACTGTTGTTGAATACAATTAACCGCTTCGACGCTTTCTTCGACGTACTCTAAGTTACTTTGAAATTCCTCGTAGGCTAATTCATCAACAATTTCAGAAGGTACATCATCAGACTTATCAGATAGGCATTGCTGAATAGCGTGCTCAACAACGTATAAATCATCAATCGGTTTAATTAAATAATCGCTGGCTCCAATTCTGAGCGCTTCAACTACATCTGTCATGACATTATTGCCTGACAACACAATTGCAGGAATCGATGCATTAATATCTGTAAGTGATTTTAGAAGCTCTAAGCCGTTTAATTCTGGGGAAGAAAGATCGATTAAGATAAGATCAAATCGATGCTTCTTGAAATAGGAGAGCGCTTTACCATCATCCTCGGCGACCGAGACATTAGCCCCTTGCCGAGAAAGAAATTCAAAAGTATTAGAACGAAACTTTGACTCTTGTTCAATAAACAAGATAGAAACATCATTTAGCGCCATTTTCTCACCTTAATTCAATTGGTGAATGTTTATCCGTAAACAAGCATTCCCTAAACTTCTTTTTTTGATGTCGTTATGCTTTGTAGAACTTCATTTTCATCCCTAAGAAGCTCTACTCTTTGTATACAGTATTTAACTTATAACACCAGTATTGAAGTTTCGCTAATTTAATTCGTCAAGATAATCATTAATAAGCTCATCATCACCCTGTTTCTGGGTAACCTTTCCATCATGAAGTTTAAAATCAAGGTTTTGTAGATAAGCATCTTTAACAAATGTGTAAGGATCTAATGCGTTGTCGAGCAGTTTTTCTTGAGGTATCGCCTTAACTCGTGTGTTGATACCATCTAAGCCTACTTTAGCCACTTTTTGCCAGAAGTTTAAATCCGAAAGTGGAAAATAGAGGTCATCAACCCAATTACTTGCTAGTTCGCGAGTTACTGTCGGCCCATAAGCTGGCAACATGAAATACGGCCCATTAGGAACACCGTAGTATCCTAAAACTTCAGCAAACTCATCCTGCTTTCTTGGTAACCCCATTTTATCTGCAACATCAACCAAACCTAATATACCGAATGTAGAGTTAATCGTGAAACGACCACCCGCATTCAATGCCCACTTCCATTTACCTTGTAAAGTGTTATTCACCAAAGATGAAGGCTCATCTAAATTGTGAACAAAATTATCGACACCATCTTGCATAAAACTTGGTACGTAATCATTGTAGCCATGTGCAACAGGCCTTAGAACGTATTTATCAAGGTAGTTATAGTTAAGATTCCACATTGCTCTATTAAAGCCTTCAAAAGGATCTTTTTCATCCGTATACTTTACTTCAACTTCAGCCTTTTCTTTTTGTGGCTCGGCATGAGTATCGCCTTTGTGTTTATCTACAGAATGAGCAAGACCTGTAAATGATATCGATGCGATAGCAACTACCAGTGCAAGATTAAGTTTCATGAATTTCTTGGTTTCCAATATTATTAGCTGAATAATTATAAGTAATTTTAACATTTGGTAAAATCACTTTATTTCTAATTCAATGAGTCGATATATATACAAAGTAATACCAACAGAGTAATTATGACAAATTTTAGTAGTATTTCGCCTTCTGAGCTGAATTCTGTCCCGAGAAAGGATCACTCTCTGTCGCAACTTTCTTTACATAAACTCAGTACTCCTCAGTTAAAAGGTCATCAACCTCTTACACTTAATGGAGCTCATTACTTTATTGACCCGTTATTAGTGCCAAAGGTTTCATCATCAACCACATTTGCGACATCCCAAGTAAACATTCATGCTCATAACCTCTTTGTGTTTTCCCCAGGATCTTTTCAAAATCTGTCACTAACACCTCAGTTTAAGCAACTTTTAATGACCATGCCTCTCTTACCTGAGCATTCTGCTTTGCATTTTCTTGGGTTTGGCAATGTGAAAGGCTGCTACTTGTATTTCTACGGTAAAAAGTTCCAGATCAACGAAAAAGCGTTCAATGATACAACTGTTGTGGTTGAGTTAGACTCATCGAGTAAGCAAGTCAAGCTAACAACAGTGCACTTTGTTGCTTCACTTCCATTGATTGAGGCATCAAACTCATCTGTTTCGCTTAACCAAGCTCAAGGAAATCCTAATCACTCTTACTTTGCTCTGCTTAATTCTTTATTTAACAGAGTGATTCAACGTCACGGTAACAGAACCGAGTTAACCCCTTCTAATAATCGACTTACTAAGCGCATTAGAAATTTAGGTGCTAGCAGTACTCAAAGCGAATTTACTCAACAACAAAAGCCGCATGAGACAACTGCCCTAGCACATACACTGAAAATCCCTCATTTAGTGAACTTACAGTCTTGGCGCCACCTTCAATCAGAGCTCTCCGAAGTAACAGTATTTAGACCTGCGGATACAAGTTCAAGTACCACTTTGTCGTTCGCTCAATCCATTAAGTTTATCTGGCAGCTTTTGCTGCTAAAAAGTGACAATTCCAATGCAAATAGCTCATCTATTCAAGCTTTAAAGCAAAATTTATATTATCAACAACACATTGAGTTAGAAAAGATATTTGAGATTGATGATTTACACGTTTTTGACAAAGTAAAAAACAAAATAATTCAGTATCAGTCTGCATCTCATTTCTCTGACGACAAGATATCTTGGTTCTTTGGGCTACCTTACTGGCAACAAAATCAACTTGAATACTTTGAGGGGCATTACCTGCAGGAAAGAAATATTGATAATCATAATGATATGTATGCTTGGAAACTAACACTTAAGTTCAACATTAGTCTAGGCTCACTTCTCGTTACCGTTAAAAGTAATAACTCACAAGAGCTCAACATAGAGTTATCTTCTAATCACGCTGTACTCATTGACAAAATCAATGGATTTAAAAGTCATCTGATATCAAAATTCGAACCGATAGGGTTTAAAGTAAACTCAATAACCGTAATCCAAAAAGCGATACCAATAAGCTTATTAACAGACGTGAACGCATTTATTAAGGTCTCCACATGACCGAACAACAAAAACAAGCTACAGCACTCACATATAGTGGAAAGGGTGCGCCCTTTGTCTCAGCTAAAGGCAAAGGTGTCATCGCTGCTGATATTATTGCGTTGGCAGAACAGGCTGGTGTGCATATACATCAAGATAAGCATTTGAGTGATTTTTTACAGACGTTAGATTTAGGCGAAGAAATACCGGAAGAGCTGTTTCGTTTGATCGCTGAGATTTTATCGTTTGTTTATATGCTGGAAGGAAAGGATCCTAGAGATATGTAATACCCAATTTGGGTGGGCATTACATAAAGAAAAAGTTTATGCTTCTTGTTTCGCACCATGCAGTCGAATTAATAGCTCTGCTTCTGCACGCGGTAACTCACACTCAGCAACAATTTCCTTGATATCTGCACCAAGTGAAACCATTTTCATGGCTCGAGTATACATTCTTGATTGTGGTTCTTCTTGCTCAGCTTCATCAAGTCGAGCTTCATACTGTTTTAACTTCTTTTCAAGCTCTATCACTCGACGTCCAACACCAATCGTTCCATTACGAAGCTCTTGAAGTTCTTTCTTAAAGATATCTCTTTGTTTCTCAGTATCTTTAACTAGAGTGGTTAGCGCATCTACTTTAGAACGCTGCTTGCCAATTTGCTTTTGCAAATATAAAACGAGACCAAGGCAAGCAGTGGCATAAAACAAGGCTGCAATTAATAACTCATTTCCCATTATTTACGCCCGCTCCCTAATAAAAATACTTCACAAACTGAATTATAGTTGAGCGATTTCATTCCACTCTTCATCTGATAGAAGTTTATCAAGATCAACCAAAATTAATAGCTCTTCACCGCGATTACTTACACCCTGAATAAACTTAGCACTTTCTTCAGTACCAACATTAGGTGCATTATCAATTTCAGAACCCTTAAGATAAACCACTTCCGCTACGCTATCGACAAGAATACCAATAACTTGCTTTTCGGCTTCAATAATCACAATACGCGTTGCATCATCAACTTCAGCACTTGGCAAACCAAATCGTGCACGTGTATCGATAACGGTTACAACATTACCACGTAGATTAATAATACCTAATACATAGTGAGGAGCACCGGGTACAGGTGCAATTTCGCTATAGCGCAATACTTCTTGGACTTGCATTACATTGATGCCATAGGTTTCATTATCGAGCCTAAATGTCACCCATTGCAGCACTGAATCATCCTTGCTGGCAGATACAGCTAAATTTTTTGAATCTGTCATAGTTACCTCAATTAATCGAATCTTGACAATTTAGACCCTTATCCAACATTTGGATCAAAGCATCAACATTTAAAATTCCGCACATTTTATCTTTGACCACGCCAGCAAGCCATGGTCTTTTTCCTGTTTTTTGGCGCCAGTTCACTTTTGACTTATCAATGGTGTCAGCGCTCATGAGTGATTCACACGCTAAGCCCCAATCACTGCCCTCTAATAATACAACATACTGGTAACTTATGCTGGCTTTAAGTTCATCAGTATATTTTTCTGGCATGACCCAAGCCGCAGTGTCCACAACATTCACATTCTGCTCACGATTCATTTGGACACCGTTAAACCAAGTAGGCCTTCCCAGTATATTGGTACAATTGGCAGAGTTAATAATTCCACCAAGGTTCACTAAAGGAACTGCCAGTACTAAACCTGCGACAGAAAAATATAAGACCTGAAATTCTTCATCTAATATATCGGCAAGAAGTGGCTTTGTTTCAGGCTTTATTTCAACTTTTTCAACAATGACTTCTTCTGTAGCAAAAGAGACTTCTGCTTTATCAGTGGCTTCGTCTACTACTGTTTTTGTCTCAGTTGGAATCGTGGAGAGTAACGCTTGTAACTCTTGATCCTTTTGTTGTTTGATTTCTTTTTCTTCTGGCTCAGCAAAACTGAGCTTCTGACTCGTTTTAGTGTCTTTTAAAAGAACAGAAAAGAAATCAACAACGGTGTCATCAACTTTATTAACCATTACCCACACTCTTTGAATTCAGATAAGTTAATAAGTCACTGTATGCCTTAACACCTCGGCTGTTAGATACATAATGCGAAGCTGGCAAATGCGCCAAACTTGCATCACGAAATTTTGTATCTACGGGAATCACATTCTGCCAAAGTGTATTTTCATAGTTTTCTTGTAATTCCTTTAATGCTTGCGGGGAAGCTTTTGTTCTTTTATCGAACATCGTTGGCACAATAGTATATTGATAACGAGTATTTTGAGAACGTCCCATCAACACCATGGTTTTCACCATTCGATTTAAGCCTTTTAATGCTAAAAATTCCGTTTGAACGGGAATAATAATATGTTCACAACACGCTAAAGCATTAACCATCAGAACACCAAGTACAGGTGGACAATCCACAAGTACATAATCGTAATTACTTTCGATCAAGGCCAAAATTCGCTTTAATACCAGCCCCATGCCATCAACATGACCCAGCTTTCTGTCTACTGTAGCCAAAGCCATCGTTGCAGGAAGTAAATCTAAATGCTCGACTGACGTGGGTACAATTTGGCAGGTAATTTTATCAAGTGTGAGTTGATCGTGGGCTTCAAATAAATCATAAAGAGAACCAGGGACTTCTTCAGGATCTACACCTAAGTAATAGCCCAGCGAAGCATGAGGATCTGTATCAATAACCAATACTCGCTTACCCTGCTTTACTAATACGCCTGCAAGGGTCACGACGGTCGTTGTCTTACCTACACCGCCTTTTTGATTAGCTATAGTCCAAACTTTCACTTAGGGATTCCCGCAGTCATTCTTGTCTTGTTGTTACCCTAATCCCACCATGAGGTAACTTGTAGGTTTTGATTTCTTTACTACCAAAATCAGTAACCGAAGCTTGAACTTTAATCCGCTCTATCCTCTTTTCAGAAGACGTTGGCTTCGGCTGAACAACATCCTGGTTGCTCATATCATTACGTTTCTTGTGTCTTAGTAGAGAATCTATTGATTCAGGATGAGACTTTAGCCACTCACTCAGTGCATCAGATTGTTCATCAGGTACCATCAACAAAATTTGTGACTCCCTGAGTGACTTAACCTCATTTTTCAATTTCGAATTTTTATTTCTTAGATCAAAATATAGCGCAGAAACAGATAAAAAAGCTGTCGTTAATAAAAATAACGCCAGCTTAAGATAAATGCCACCTGAACTTGTACTAGCCACTGGCAGATTCTTTTAAAATGGCATCAGCCATACTATCAAGAGGAATTGATTTGCTTGACAAGCCTGCATTAGTTACCGCTTGCGGCATACCATAGACCACACAACTAGCTTCATCTTGAGCCCAAATAGTTGAGCCTGCAGACTTAAGCAATCTTGCACCTTCTCTTCCATCAGCTCCCATTCCAGTAAGCACAACAGAAAGCACGTCACCAGCAAACGCTTTGGCCGCTGAAGCAAAAGTGATGTCTACGCTGGGTTTGTAGTTCATATCTTCTTTACCAACCAATACTTTTAAGCGACCGTGAGAACCACTTCTGTCCACCATCATCTGCATGCCACCTGGTGCTAAATAAGCGCAACCTGGCTTTAATAGATCACCATTCTCAGCCTCTTTGACTTCGATTTTGCACAAACTGTTTAATCGACCAGCAAAAGCTGGTGTAAACGCTGCAGGCATATGTTGAACAAGTAAAATTGGATGCGGATAATTCGCAGGAATTTGAGTGAGAATTCGTTGTAATGCAACAGGGCCACCCGTCGAAGTACCAATAACCAACAATTTATAACGTTTACCACTGGCTTTTATTACCACTTTAGGTGCAGGAGTATCATCTACATCGGTTTTAGCACCAACAGTCGAAAAGCGCTGGCTCAACGGTCGAGTTGTTGGTTTTATTTCAGCTTTTTTTGTTATTGGCGTTCGTGGCATACGCCTGAATAAACGACGCTGTCCTAACTCTTTTACTTTTTGCTGTAATAGGCGTATTGCTTCATCACGATTGGTCGCAATATCTTCAAATTTCTTTGGTAAAAAATCCAACGCACCTGCATCTAATGCATCAAGCGTTGCTTGTGCACCATCATGGGTGAGTGAAGAAAACATTAGAATCGGCGTAGGGTTTTCCGCCATGATCTCTCTAACTGCTGTAATACCATCCATGATCGGCATTTCGATATCCATGGTGATTACATTAGGTTTAAGCTCTGCAACTTTTTTTGTTGCATCCAAACCATTAGTTGCAGCTCCAACGACTTCCAGTCTTGGATCTTGGGAGAGTATTTCACTGACTCGACGTCGAAAAAAACTTGAATCATCGACGACTAAAACTTTAATAGTCATTTAAATCCTTTTAGATACAAAAGCACCTGACTTTTCAGGCGCTTATCATTTTTCTATTTTGTGTATCTTTTATTTTCGATTTGCGTAATGCTTGAGTAAACCAGGCACATCTAAAATTAACGCAATTCCACCATCTGAAGTTATTGTAGCACCAGCCATCCCAGGAGTGCCATGTAATAGCGTACCTAATGGCTTAATTACAACTTCTTCTTGTCCAATCAATGCATCAACAACAAAACCAATTTGAATGGTACCAAGTTGAACAATTACAACATGGCCATGTTGTTTATCACCATGTCTAAAAGCAGTATTTCGATGTAGCCAATGTTCAAGATAAAATAGTGGTACTGCTTTCTCACGCACAATAACAGTCAATTGACCATCGACGACATTGGTTTTGGTCAAGTCTAAGTGGAAAATCTCATTAACACTAGAAAGTGGCAATGCAAAAGTTTGCTCAGCAACGTCTACCATTAAGGTTGGCATGATGGCCAACGTTAAAGGTACCTTAATTTCTAATACCGTACCTATGCCTCGTTGAGAGTCGATATGAACAGTACCATTAAGCTGGGTGATACGTGTCTTAACTACGTCCATACCCACACCACGACCTGAAATATCAGATATTTCTACTTTAGTAGAAAAACCAGGAGCAAAAATGAGATTATAAGCTTCATTATCTGACATACGTGCAGCTGAATCTTCATCAAGTACACCACGACTAATAGCAATCTGCTTTAGCTTCTCAGCATCCATACCTGCACCATCATCTTCAATTTTAAGAAGAATGTGGTCACCCTCTTGGCTTGCAGATAGAGTAATTGTGCCAGTTCTTGACTTATTATTCGCTTCTCGCTCATCAGGCATTTCAATGCCGTGATCCACTGAGTTTCGAACTAAATGAACCAGCGGATCAGCAAGTGCTTCAACTAAGTTTTTATCTAGGTCGGTATCTTCACCAACCATTATAAGGTTGATGTCTTTATTGAGGGTTCGAGCAAGATCTCGAACAACACGAGGGAAACGGCCAAATACTTTCTTAATTGGCTGCATTCGTGTTTTCATTACCGCACCTTGTAGATCTGCAGTAACTAAATCTAAGTTTGCTAACGCTTTAGACATTTCTTCGTCATCTCGATTGACACCAAGACTGACGAGGCGATTACGAACCAATACCAGTTCACCCACCATATTCATGATCTGATCTAAACGTGCAGTATCAACACGAACCGTTGTTTCTGCCTGAGCACCACCTGCAGCTCTTGCTGGAGCGTCCTTTTTAGGCGCTTCTTTTTTAGGTTGGGCTACTTTTTTCGAAACTGGTTTCTTGGCTTCTACGCTTTTAGGGGCTACGGGACTTTTTTCAGTCTTAACGGCTTGAGTTTCTATCTCAGGAACGGTCGGTGCAGCTTGTTGATTAGTACTTGGACTTGGACTCGCACTCTTGCCATGCAATTCATCTAATAATGCTTCAAATTCATCATCGCTAATTTCATCGTCTGATTTTGATTCAACAGTGTTAGAAGCACTATCTGACTCCGCTTTAACCGGCTCCGACATTTCTGCTTTAAAGCCGCCTTTGCCATGTAAGTCATCAAGCAATGCTTCAAATTCATCATCAGTAATATCAGTTGATGCAAGAGATTCAGCTGAAGTTTGGGGCACTGATTCAACAGTTGAACTTCCCGCTGCGCTAGGAGCGTTACCTGAACCATGAAGCGCATCTAATAAGGCATCGAATTCAGATTCAGTGATATCATCAATTGAATCACTACTCTCATCAGTGATAGTTTCAGGCTGCTCATGAGTAACTTCTGGTTCTGGCTCAGGTTCTTCTTCAACTACAGTCTGATCGTCACCGACTTCAGATGGCAGTGGCTCACCTGAACTTAATATTTTAAGAACAGCAAGCAGCTCATCTGAAGCAGGATCTTGTTCTTCACCCGCTTGAGTTTGCCCAAACATCGAATTAATTGCGTCTACAGCTTGTAGAATAACGTCCATTAATTCTGCTGTTACACTACGTTGACCCGTGCGAAGTAAATCGAAGGTATTCTCAGCTTCATGACAAACGTCAACCATTGGCGTTAAGCTTAAAAAGCCCGCACCACCTTTAACGGTATGGAATCCACGGAAAATGGCATTAAGCAGATCTGTATCGTCAGGGTTGTTTTCCAGATCGACTAATTGTTCTTGTAATAGCTCTAGAATTTCACCAGCTTCGATCAGAAAATCTTGGAGAATTTCTTCATCAACTGAAAACGACATGCAATTGACTCCTTGTTAGAATCCCAGACTTGATAGCAAGTCATCGACTTCATCTTGTCCAGTGACAACATCTTCCCTTGTATCGGCATTAACAATCGGACCTTCAGCTTCAATTTTATTTATTGTGGAAGGATTTTCGTTTTCATTCGATTGTTCACCGAAAATGGTTAACATTGAAATTAAGTTACTCTCGACTTCATGCACAAGAGTAATGACCCTTCGGATCATCTGCCCCGTTAAATCTTGGAAATCTTGTGCCATCAGTATTTGATTTAAAAGATCTCTCAAACGTACTGAATCATGACCACTTCGCTGCATCATATCTTGGATATCAAAACACAACTTTTTAAAGTTTTGTAAATCCAAATCACGACGCATCAACCTATCCCATTGAGGTTGAACATTATTGATATTGGTAATTAACGCATTAGCGAGAGGAAGAGACTCTTCGACAGCATCCATCGTCTTGTTCGCAGCTTGCTCAGTCATATCAATAACGTAATTCAAACGCTCTTTAGCATCAGGAATATCGGTATTGGTTAACTCTTTAAGACGATTATCAACTTGGAATTCAATCAGAGCACTATGAAGTTGGCGAGTTAGTTTGCCAATTTCATCATATAGATCTTTTTGAAGAGGAGAAGCCAACTCTTTAAGCAGCTCATCAGCTTTGTGTTGCTCACCAGCAGAGAGCAACTCAACAAGCTCTTGAGCTTGCCCAAGGCTAATTAGCCCTGTGATTTCTGCCTGCATAGCTCATCCTTGATTAGCCTAGTCGTTCGAAGATTTTATCTAGCTTCTCTTTAAGCGTTGCAGCAGTAAAAGGTTTTACAACATAACCATTAACTCCTGCTTGCGCTGCAGCAATGATTTGTTCACGCTTAGCTTCAGCTGTAACCATCAAAACAGGAATGTTCTTTAACTTATCATCAGCACGAATGGCTTTTAATAGGTCAATACCCTGCATACCAGGCATATTCCAGTCCGTTACAACGAAGTCAAAGTCACCCTTTTGTAACATTGGCAAAGCGGTTGTTCCATCGTCTGCTTCTTGGGTATTGTTGAACCCCAAATCACGCAACAAGTTCTTAATGATACGTCTCATCGTCGAAAAGTCGTCAACGATTAAGATTTTCATATTCTTGTCCAAGGTTTCCTCCAGGTAACTCTATTTATTCTTGCGTCCAGTCTCGTAGCTTACTTTTGAGTCGCATCATCGCTTGACTCATAATTTGGCTTACACGTGATTCACTCACTTCGAGAACGGCGCCAATTTCTTTTAAATTCAAGGCCTCATCATAATAAAGTGACAAGACCAATGCATCTCTTTCTGGCAATTGTTTGATCCCTTCGACTAAAGCATGCTGAAAATGCTCATTCGTTAAAGAATCAAAAGTTTCATCCTCTGGCGTATTCTCAGTTGAAATCACATCTTGTGATACACCTATGTCATCCATCCCGATAACTTTTCCTGAGGATACATCATTCAGAATTTGGTGATATTCATCTATCGATAGGTTGAGTTCTGCCGCAATCTCTTGAACAGTAGCTTCACGGCCTAACTCTTGTTCTAATTTTTCTATTGCTTGAGAAACCATACGATGATTACGATGTACCGAACGGGGTACCCAATCACCTTTACGAATTTCATCAAGCATAGCACCACGAATGCGGATCCCGGCGAACGTTTCAAACTTTGCGCCTTTAGAACCATCAAATTTCGAGGATGCTTCGAGTAACCCCATCATGCCAGCTTGCAGTAAATCATCAAGTTGAACAGATGCTGGTAGTCTCGCCAATAAATGATGAGCGATTTTCTTAACCAACGGGGCATACTGTTCGACTGTCGATGTTTTATCGTCAAAACTAGTATACGCAGCGGCTTTATTCACTCGTTCTGTCCTCTTCCTGCTCAGGCCGTTTAACTAGACGTTCAATAAAGAACTCTAAATGTCCGCCTGGTTGCTGTGGAATTGGCCAACTAATAATTTTATTCGCCAAACCATGATAGGCAATTGTAGCAGGTGATTTAGGAAATGCTTCTACGACCAGTTTCTGTTTACGCACGGATTTGCGTAAGTTTTCATCAAACGGAATCGTTGCCACCAGTTCCAGTGCTACATCAAGGAATCGATCTGTCACTTTGCTTAATTTAGCAAACAACTCCATTCCTTCACGCAGGCTTTTCACCATATTTGCGACAATCTTAAAACGGAACACACCGTGTTCGCGGCTTAAAATCTTAATTAAGGCATATGCGTCAGTGATTGAGGTAGGTTCGTCACAGACCACGATGAGTACATCTTGTGATGCGCGTGAGAAACTCAACACCATATCTGATATACCTGCTGCCGTATCGACAATCAGTATGTCAAACTGGGTTTTCATTTCACTGAAGGCGCGTATAAGGCCAACATGCTGTGCTGAATTTAGCTCCACCATGGCCTGAGTGCCTGATGTTGCAGGAATGATACCGATACCTTTTGGACCTCGAACGATAATATCGTCCAGATCTGCTTCACCAGATAATACGTGAGATAGGTTTTTTTCAGCTCTAATGCCTAACATAACGTCGACATTAGCAAGACCTAGATCGGCATCTAATACCAAAACTCGCTTGCCTTTCTCGGCAAGTGCTACTGCTGTGTTGATTGAAGCGCTGGTTTTACCTACGCCTCCTTTACCACCACTTACCGCAATAACTTTTACTTTTTCATTGTTAGGTTGATTCATCATACGTAAACCGCTTGCTTGATCTTGGGTCATAGCTTTACTCAAATACATGGGCTAATTCGGTGGCCCGCACCGGTTGAACAAATTCTGGCTCAGATTCATCTAAGACAGATAATGCTTGCTCTGCAAGCTTAAAGGTATCAGCAAGATGAATATCTTCTGGTACTCTTTGGCCGTCAGTGACATAGTTTAATGGAAGCTTATTGCTAATTAATACACTTAATGCACTTGCTAATGAAACTGACTCATCTAATTTTGTTAAAACGGCACCCGCTAATGGCACACGTTTAAAGTATTCTACGGCTTCCTGTAACACTCTTCTTTGAGCTGTCGCAGACAATACCAGATAATTACGGATAGGTATGCGTTTATTTGCATTTAAATTATCAAGTTGTTGATATAAACGCTGATCTCGCTGCCCCATACCTGCAGTGTCAATTAATACCAATTTTCTATTTCTGAATTGATATAAAATCTGTTCCAATTCACTTACATCGTGAGCAAGTTTTACCGGACATCCCATTATTTTGCCATAAGTTGCCAGCTGCTCATAGGCTCCAATGCGATAATGATCCATCGTAATCAACGCGACTTGGTCATTTCCGTGCTTCGCTGCAAATCTCGCTGCAATTTTAGCCAGAGTTGTTGTTTTTCCTACACCTGTTGGGCCTACTAATGCTACAACACCACCACGATTTACAATGTCATCGCCTTGATTATCGAGTAAATTCGCTAAGCTCTGTGGTAACGCTTTTACTAAATCGGCTGGCTTATAATGTTGAGTTAGCTCCGACAACTGTTTTGCTAACGCTGGTGTAAATTCAGCTTCAAGTAACTTTGTTTCTAACATTGAACCAACAGGATCAACTTGCTGCTTTTTTTCTGTCATCAAGCTAGAAACTTGATGAGTTAATAAACTACGTAATGACGCAAGTTCATCTCTCATCGCTTGCATTTCATTACTTACAGGAACGGCTGTTTCTGTTTTTACTTTCATTGACTGACGATGATTTTGAGCTGGTGCAGCTTGCGAGTTCCGGCTGGCTTCAAGCCCCTTGGCCCACGAAGGCATGTCAAGTTCATCTTTAGCTTCTTGTTCTTGCTGTTGAAGCTTAGCGTGTTGACGCTCCAATAAAGCTTGCAATGAATCCGCTGGCGCAGCCTGTGGCGTTTTCATTGATTTCTTAACGGGCGAAACGTCAGCCGGCTTCGTAGCACGAACTGTGTTGGCACCAATTGAGACTCTGTCGTCAGACAAATCCATAAATGAGCGTTTAGGAATCTTTGGCTCAGCTTTCACTTGTGGTTTTGGTTCATCGTAATCAACTGCGGCAACGATCTCGATACCACCGTCTACTTTTTTGTTGGACATGATTACAGCATCAGAACCCAAGGTTTCCTTCACTTGTGCTAATGCTGTACGCATATCTTTGGCAAAAAAACGTTTTATCTTCACGGCTACATCCTCTACTGACCGACAGCTGATACAATTCGAATTTGTTTCTCATCGGGAACTTCTTGATAAGAAATCACCCTCAAGTTCGGAATGGTGTGCTTAACAAAGCGTGACAATGTCGAACGCAGCATTCCCGATGTCAACAATATGGCAGGCTGACCGGCCAACTCTTGCTGCTGCGATGCGTCGTTTAACGACTTCTGCATACGCTCTGCAAGGCCTGGCTCAATATTTGGTCCGTCTCCACCTGTTGCCTGCATAGACTGATGCAACATCTGTTCCAACTCTGGAGCCAAAGTTATGACAGGTACTTCTAATTCAGGTCCAGCGATCTCCTGAACGATCATTCTCTTCAATGCAATTCGTACTGCAGCGGTCAATACTTCAGTATCTTGGCTCTTAGTACCGTATTCCAATAAGGTTTGTACGATGGTCTTCAAATCACGTACTGAAACACCTTCATGCAATAGGTTTTGCATAACTTTCACCACAATGCCTAATGACATAACTTCAGGAATCAATCCATCTACTAACTTAGGCGACTGTTTTTGTAAAATATCAAGTAATTGTTGAACTTCTTCATAGCCAAGTAGCTTAGAAGCGTTGTTAGTAAGCAATTGGCTTATGTGGGTTGCGACTACAGTTGCGGCGTCAACCACGGTATAACCCAATGTTTGTGCATGTTCACGCTGCTCTGGTGAAATCCAAACCGCATCAAGGCCAAAAGCAGGGTCTTTGGTCTCTATCCCATCAAGTTTTCCATAAACTTGGCCAGGGTTAATGGCTAATTCACTGTCATGACGAATTTCAGATTCACCAACTACAACGCCCATGAGTGAAATTTGATAAGTATTTGGTGCTAAATCTAAATTGTCGCGAATGTGTACTGCTGGCACCAAGAAACCCAGCTCTTGTGACAACTTCTTACGAACACCTTTAATCCGCGTAAGTAACTCTCCGTCTTGCGCTTTATCAACGAGAGGGATGAGACGATAACCCACTTCAAGGCCAATGGTGTCAACATGACGCACATCCTCCCAACTTAATTCTTTGACTTCTTTATTATCTTTTTCAACAGGCGGCGCTTTGGCGAGTTCTAATGCTTGCTGTTGTTTTTGCTTATTACGACGAAATACAAAGTAAGCAGCGCCTGCGGTAAGTAATGCGAAACTGATGAAAGCAAAATGTGGCATACCTGGTACTAGCCCCATGATCATCAACAAACTAGCAGCAATCATGAGTGATTTATGATTGTCAAACATCTGACTCATCATCAGTTTGCCCATATCACCAGACTCATTTTGACGCGTTACCATTAACGCAGCAGCAATAGAGAGCAACAAACCGGGAATTTGAGCAACCAAACCGTCACCGATGGTTAGCAGAGTATAGATTTCAACAGCACGCGATAAATCGAGCCCGTGCTGCACCATGCCTATAACAAAACCACCGATGATATTAATAATCAGAATCATGATACCAGCGACAGCATCACCTTTTACGAATTTTGACGCACCGTCCATTGCACCGTAAAAGTCTGCTTCTTGAGTAACATCTTTGCGTCGCTCTTTGGCTTGCTCTTGATTGATGAGTCCAGCATTTAAGTCCGCATCAATCGCCATCTGTTTACCGGGCATCGCATCTAGCGTGAAACGTGCGCTCACCTCAGCGATACGACCAGCACCCTTTGTAACAACTACAAAGTTAATAATGATGAGAATGATAAATACAATTAAGCCAACAGCGTAATTTCCACCGATAACTACTGAACCAAAGGCTTCGATTACTTTACCAGCAGCATCACCACCGTTATGACCTTCAAGTAGTACAACACGAGTAGACGCTACGTTTAACGCCAAACGAAGTAAGGTTGCAATAAGAAGTACAGATGGAAAAGCAGCGAAATCCAATGGTCTGTCGGTGTAAATCGCGACTAAGAGTACAATTAAGGCTAACGCAATATTGAAAGAAAATAAGGTATCAAGCAGTAATGCAGGCATTGGCAAAATAATCATCGCCATCGCTGCCAACACTAACAAAGGAGTACCAATCCCTTTTAGATTATTGACATTAAACTGTTTAACCTGACCTAGCGTTGCTTTTACATCCATTACCGATAGCCCAAAGATTGACGCATTTATAAAATCTTTTATTGCTAAAGCAGTTATCAGGCCAAGTTTTAAACCTTCTTAGTGATAGTAAATATTAATTATTTTTAACTTGTATACGAAGGATGTATTCTTGATCATAAACTCTATCCAAAAGTTCAACTTAATCGAATGGCCCCCCCTGCATTCACAATCATTTCAACAGTATTTTTCTTTCTAATTAATACTTTGTTGAAACTGATAAATTAATGAGAAATTGTTATGTCTATACAACAAATTTCTATGCTCCCCCTAGAGTGGACCGGTAAAGATTTTAAAGAGTTAACACATGAACAAGTTCGAACAATAAGTTGTGCTTACCAACAATTTGTACATTCTGAAGAATGCAATCCGAACAAACCCAATGCAATTGAGATCCCCTACAAAACCTCTATTTTAAAGAGGACAAAAAAGATTATTTTTACAGTAAGAGATGCGAGTAAATCTCAGAGAGATTTTAGCTTGAGCTTTAAAAAATTTAATTGCTTCGGCAGCAGAACGACGACAAAATCAAAGAGTTTAGAGGCTTTGTTCAATTCAAAAACACCGGGATTGGGTACTATATCTGGAAGACGAAATACCACTGAAGTGGCTCATGTAACGCACCTTGGCAGTTATCAGAGCGAATCAGGTTCCAAAGCTAAAAGCCACATACAAAAACTCGCACGATTTTTTTGCTTTCCTATGCCTGCAATCAGCTGCTTTGTACGGGCGAACCTTGTCAGGATAAAACCTGAACAACCACTAACGTGGTGAACATAAATGACCCTTGGAGTATTGGATACACAAATTTAGCTTGTACTAACAAGTAGTACTCACCTTTCCAATTTATGATCTGTATCAACGTTTAATGTGATTTAGATCACTACTCTTTGTGCTCACTTCAAATGTGAACTTTATTTATACAAACAAGCCTGTATATGGAATTTTATTATTAAGACTTATACATGGCTGACGATATATATTCATTAGCTGACAAAAATAAGAACCGAGCATTATGTCAAAGCCACTGTCCATAAGAACTTTAGTGTTAACCACCCTTGCGATAATATTCCTTATCGTACTCGCATTCACATTATGGTTTGGTTCATCGAGTCAACGGGCTCACTTAGAAGAATACGCTCAAGATCATACTCACAGTTTAACGAAATCCTACTTCGATTCTCTGAATACAATGATGCTCACAGGCACCATTGGTAATCGAGAGCTTTTGCGTAAAAAAATGACAGCAGAAGAAGAGATTAAAGATATTCGCATCATCCGAAGCCCAGCATTGAATAAAGTCTTCGGTAAGGGACTCTCGGGGGAAAGCGTTCAAGACAATTTTGATGAGCAAGCTTTAGCTGGCAAGACAATCAATACCATCACTCAATCAAAAGAAGGTCGAGTACTCACTCGAATCGAACCAATTTTAGCAAAAGCTGATTATCAAGGAGTTAATTGTTTGGGCTGCCATCAAGTTTCTGAGGGTACCATTCTTGGCGCAACTCGTATTGATTACTCACTTGCGAAAAGTGATAGGCAACTTGAGAAAAGTTTATTCACCAGCGCACTAATTCAAGCTACTTTGTTTATACTCGCATTTATCATTACCGGTTTTATTCTTAACCATTTCGTCATTAGTCGGTTACGACTTTTGCGACACATGATGACACAGGTTACTGAACAGTCTGACTTAACACTTCAATTGAGTGTCAATCGTGACGATGAGATTGGTGCTGTCTCGAACACTTTTAATCAAATGGTTTCCCGAATCAATGATACGCTCTGTACCGTCGTCACTAATGCCAGAGAAGTTAATGAAAGTGCTAAGAGTATTGCCTCAATGGCAGAAACGACGAAACATGAAGTTCTCGCCCAAAAATCAAATACGACTCAAGTTGCTACGGCCATGACAGAAATGGCAGCATCGGCAGAGCAAGTTAAAGCCAATGCAGAGACAACCTTTTCACACTCGCAAACAACCAGTTCAGCCGCCTCAGACGGAGAAAATAGAGCTCAGATTGCCGTGAATGCCATTGAAACACTCAGCCAAGAAGTTCAACAAGGTGCTGCAAAAATACAACAACTCAATCACCGCAGTGATGAAGTTGCAGCTGTACTTTCGGTAATTTCGGGGATTGCAGAACAAACCAATTTACTGGCATTAAATGCAGCCATTGAAGCAGCACGAGCTGGAGAACAAGGTCGAGGTTTTGCAGTCGTCGCGGATGAAGTCAGAACGTTAGCATCTCGCACTCAAGAATCTACACAAGATATCCGTAAAACCATTGAGGGACTGAGGGAAGAAGCCGCTGACTGTGTGCAAATCATGGATAAAGCTTCCGGCTTTGCTCAGCAACAAGTGTCTGCTATTCAAACTGTAGCTGAAGAGCTAAAAAACATTAATGACTCAATTGATGAAATTTGTGAGCTGAATGCGCAAATGGAAACAGCGGCCAGTGAGCAAAGCCATGTATCTGAATCCATCAACGCTAATGTCATCGATATTAGCCAATCTGCTGAAACGACATCTATTGATGCTGAAAGCACCGCTGAAATTGCAAATAAACTGCTAGGAATGGCAGATAAGCTTGAGCAGAGTGCGATGCAGTTTAGGCTAATTGAAAAGTAACAAAAAAGTTTCATCCATTTTTAGAAAGGTGAGTTTATACCTATGATGGTTGAAGATGCATGTTTCAGAACTTTCTCTACGCAAATTTTTTGAGGCGCATTGGCGAAGGAATATCGGGATTCATTCTAGAGGGCGTTCTCAATTAGCCAATGTAATAAAGAATAGTTGCGCTGAGATGTCCACGTAGTACAAGTTAATTCTCGAAATTATGACTTTTGCTATAGCTAAAGCTAGAAACCTTTAAATGGGGATTTTCACAACCGCTTGAGCCTTCAACCCAACTAGATAATTGGTTTATAACACGAGCGTCTTGATTAACATCACTCCCCTTAGCAATTCGAACTGTATCACCAATTAATTCCACAAAATAAATTAACACCCCTCCGTCTATCCCCTTTTGTTTATTAGTAAAACTGACCAGGAGGGGCCCCGAGGTTTGATTTGAGTCTTTCAGTGATTTTGCCACCCTATACTTGTCAGTAGACGAGAGCTCATAAGACTCAACCATAGGACAAAAATCTAAACCTATTGAAGTTAGGTAATCATGGCGAAATTTTTCACACTCTATATTAAACTTATTATAAAGTTCTAGAAATCTTTCCTCATTTGGGGCATCTACAGGAACATAGGAATCCTCGTCACTCTCTAGCCATGAATCAAGACTCAAAAAAGATGAACTCGTAGAAGTGTTATCTCCTATCACCAGATACGTCTCTTCAAATTCAACTGAATCAGGTGCATTTGACCCACTTTGCTGAAGTTCGTCTAATGGAATGAATTGGGCTTCGACTTTTCCTACAGACATAAATTATTTCCTATTCGATAACCTCAAGATACCAGCTTTCACTGACATGACGATTTAGTCCTCATATCGCTTAATAAGTAAACTTATTGAGCATACATAGGTATAATCATAAAACCTTATGAGCTGTAACGTAAGGCAGGTGAACAAAAGTTAACTTTTACTTAATCTCATAAAACGTAAAGAAATGAATAGATGGTTTTAAAACATCAATGTTTCAGCTCATCAGGTATTGGTTGCTCTGCAGGGACAGGCGTTGGTTTACGACCTTGACCTTTTTGATATTGACGTAACTGAAATACATAAGCCAATACCTGAGCAATTGCAGTGAATAGACCATCAGGGATTTGTTGATCAACTTTAGTTGTATAATAGATAGCCCGAGCTAATGGAGGAGCAGATACAATTGCGATCTCGTGCTCACGGGCGATTTCTCGGATCTTAAATGCAACTTGCTCAACGCCTTTCGCAACAACGTAAGGTGCAGCTGATTTAGAGGCGTCGTACTTCACTGCGACCGCATAATGCTCAGGGTTCACTACGATAACATCGGCATTGGGCACTTCCGCCATCATTTGACGTTGAGCAATTTCACGTTGTAGCTGACGAATACGACCTTTAACTTCTGGTTTACCTTCAGTGTCTTTATATTCATCTTTGACTTCTTGCTTCGTCATCTTAAGCTGCTTGTTGTGATTCCAAATTTGATAAGGAACATCAATGGCGACAATCAAAAGCGTTGCACTACAAAGTAGGATGAACATCCAAACTAAAAGATCTAATCCTTCATAAACATTATTAGGTAAGTGCGAAGTTGACAGACCTAAGATGTCATTAAAGTAAAATTTAAGCAGTAAGAAAGCTGAAATAGCAACAACCGAAAACTTAGCAATGCCTTTAGTAAGCTCAACCACAGCTTGAACACCAAACATCCGTTTGAAACCTTTTAACGGATTCATTTTATTGCCTTTTGGCATAATGGCTTTAGACGAAAACGACATGCCACCAATAACGATATTACCGAGAAAAGCAACAATAGCCACGAGTATAACAATCCCTAAAACAGGCAGTGCAAGCTCTTTTCCAACAATACCGAACACCTTAAGCATCGAGCTAGTATCGTAAATCTCTGCTCTTTCTATTGTGAAAATTTCCGTCATTAAACGCACTAAGCTTTGCGCTAAACTTGGGCCTAGCATGGCAAGAGCTATCGCTGCTGAAAGCAAAACAGCTGATGTACCTAACTCTTTCGACCGTGCAACCTGTCCTTTATCCCGCGCCTGTTGCAAGCGCCTACTGGTGGGGGCTTCACTCCGTTCTTGTCCGTCACTCTCAGCCATTTAGGTGCTCCCCTTTCGCTGATTATCTTGTTACTGGCACAAGATTGGGATTAACAGTACATTGAAGCTCAAGCATATTGCACATTAACACCTGTGCTGCTTTCCAAACTTCATCAAAGTGGGCCATGATTGGAGAAAGTGTTAACCAAAGGATTAACAGGCCACTCAACATGGTGATCGGGAAACCAATTGAGAAAATGTTTAATTGTGGTGCGGCTCGCGTCATTACACCGAATGAAAGGTTAATGAGCAATAAAGCTAAAATGGCTGAAATAGACATCGTTAATGCGGCACCAAACATATAGGCGCCCCAGTCTGCGGCTGCCCGATAACTGGCAATGTTAATTCCAGTTTCAGATACAGGTAACGTATCAAAACTGGCAATCAGCATTTTAATCATCATTAAATGGCCATCGACAGATAAGAAAATAAAGGTCGATAGAATTAGAAAGAAGTTACCTACAGCAGGTACTTGTTGCCCAGAACCAGGATCAACCATCGATGCAAAACCAAGCGAGGTTTGCATACCGATAATTTGCCCCGTTAACACAAAGGTTTGTAGCAGCATCTGGCTAACAAATCCCATTGCGGTTCCAATCATCACTTGCTGGGCTGTTATAAAAAAAGACTGAAGAGAAAAGAGTTCTACCTCAGGCATTTTAGGCAGCATCGGCGCCACGGCGACGGTTATCGTTACAGCAGCCATCAATCGAATGCGCGCAGGTGTGGTTCCTGCACCAAAAATTGCCATCACCATTAACATGCTGGCAATACGAAATAGCGGCCAGAGATAACCTGCGATTCCTTGCTCAATGGTACTCATCAGCAGGTGCATGAAGCTAGCCTATAACCTGTGGAATGCGATTCACCATTTCGAAAAAGAATTCCATCATGGTCTGAATTAACCAATGGCCTAATATCATTAACGCAAATAATGTCATTAACAGACGCGGTAAGAAACTCAACGTTTGTTCGTTAATCGAGGTTGCGGCTTGGAACACTGCGACCACCAAACCCACAGCTAGACCTGGAAGAATGATCACTGAAACCAACAACACAATAACCGATAAAGCTTCACGAAAAATGTCGACGAGTGCTTCTGGGCTCATACTTCGACTCCCGTCAGGATAATCCAAAGCTGTTGGCTAGAGTTCCCATGACAAGCCCCCAACCATCAACTAATACAAATAACATGATCTTAAAAGGCAGTGATACGATCATCGGCGAGAGCATCATCATACCCATTGCCATCAAAATACTCGCAACCACTAAATCTAAAACCAGAAATGGCACAAATAACATAAAACCAATTTGGAACGCTGTTTTCAACTCGCTAGTGATAAACGCTGGAATCAGCACCTGCATTGGCGCTTCTTCTGGAGACTTAATATCTTTATACCCAGAGATTTCAACAAACGTCTGTAAATCCGTAGTTCGAGTCTGTGACAGCATAAACTCCATTAACGGTTTTTTACCCACATCATAAGCCTGCTCGATGGTCATTTGCTCATCCATATAAGGCTTAACTGCTTGATCATAGATTTTGTTGAAAACAGGTGACATGATGAAAAACGTCAAAAACATACTGATACCAATCAGCACCTGATTTGATGGCGTTTGCTGCAAACCGATGGCTTGTCGCAAAATAGATAAGACGACGATAACACGGGTAAATGACGTCAGCATAATGACCATTGCAGGCAAAAAGCTCAGTGCTGTCATCAACATCACAATTTGCATCGTCACTGAGTACTGAGTCGAGCCATCAGCACCAGTCGATACAGTTACAGCAGGTAAAATGCCTTGTTCTGCAAAAGCAACGGGCGAAATCAGCAATAAAGAATAAATAAAAAGCTTAAACAGGCGCATCTTTACTTCCCATTTTACTGTTCGCTTTTGCTTGTCTCAATTTACTGGCAAAAGATTCTGCTTTTACCTCAATAGGATCTTCAATTTTTTCAATAAGGTTAACTTGCTGAGGCGTCACACCAAGCAGGTATTGTTTACCATTAACTTCCATTAAGACGACTTTTTCCTTTTGCCCTAACGGAGCAACGGCAACGGTTTTTAAAACGTTATTTGTGGATGGAGCCAGATTAAAACGTCTAACGACATAGGCGAGCACAAAAATAAGAGCAAGAACGACGACAAGCCCTCCAATCATGCTAGTAAAACTTCCTAAAGCACTTGGAGCAGCATCTGTAACGGCTGGTACACTTTTATCTGTGAGAGTTGTAGCGGTTGCAGCTAGAGCAGTAATGAGAAAACTCACTTTGTTCTCCCTTATTAATTGTTAATTTCTTCCTTGCTCTACTTTAGCAGAAATTAGGTCGATTGGCCGAGAAAAGATTGATGATTTGTCGTACCCGCAGCTGCAGCTATCCAGTCATGTCTCAGCAAAAGAACTAAGATGCTGGACTCCTGCCTTAACAGGAGTGACAACAAAGCAAGATGAGCTTTATTATTTCAGTTTTTTGATTCGTTCTGTTTGGCTAATGACATCAGTGAGTCGGATACCAAACTTATCATTTACTACAACGACTTCGCCATGAGCAATCAAGGTACCATTGACCATTACGTCAAGCGGTTCACCCGCTATTCGATCAAGTTCAACAACCGAACCTTGGTTTAATTGTAATAAGTTTCTGATGCTGATGTGACTACGTCCAACTTCCATTGAGATGGTGACAGGAATATCCAGAATGGCATCTAGGTTTTCCTTATCAGCCCCAACGCTACCTGATTCATCACTCAGCTCTGTTAATTCAGCAGCACTGACTTCTTCAATGGTTTGTTCGGCCATGGCACTTGCCCAATCATCTTCTGTACTCATACTTCATCCTTTACTTCAGCAACTTCATTCGATTTTCGTCTCAAAGTTACTAACTGCAACTCAGACTTCACGGTTTCTGGCCGTGGAATTTTTTCACTTACTTTAAGTGCGAGGTTCTCTCTCGACTTTCCAAGCTTACAGCGGAACGTCGGCAAATCTTCAACTTTCATCAATACGTGTTCAGGTAGTTCAACAGGGATAACATCACCCTCTTGCAACTTCATCACTTCACGCAAAGTAATCTCTTCTTCAGCAATCGTTGCATTAAAGCCTACGTCAACATCCATGATTTCATCACGGAGTGCTTGAGACCATCGCATATCGGTATCTTGCTTATCACTTTGTACACCCGCATCTAAGAGTTCACGAATTGGCTCTATCATTGAATATGGCATTGCGATATGGAAGTCACCGCCGCCGCCATCTACTTCAATATGGAATGAGCTAATTACAACGACTTCTGTTGGGCTTACAATATTTGCCATCGCCGGGTTAACTTCAGAGTCAAGATAATCAAACTCGACATCCATTACTGGCGCCCATGCTTCAGTGTAATCTTCAAAAATAATTTTAAGTAACAACTGGATAATTCGACGCTCAGTTGGCGTAAATTCACGACCTTCAATCTTGGCATGAAAGCGACCATCACCCCCAAAGAAGTTATCCACCAGAATGAAAACCAATCGGGCTTCCATCGTGATTAGGGCTGTACCTTTTAATGGGCTGAGACGCACCATATTCAAGCTGGTCGGTACAAATAAACTGTGAATGTACTCACCAAACTTGAGCATTTGTACGCCATTAATTGATACTTCAGCTGTGCGACGCATCATATTAAACATGCTTATACGCAAATGACGTGCAAATCGTTCGTTAACGATTTCCAGCGTCGGCATACGACCACGGACAATTCGATCTTGAGAAGAAAAGTCATAAGACTGCGCAGATTCATCACCGAAACCTGTATCATCTTCTTCTACGTCATCAACCCCGTGGAGCAACGCATCAATTTCGTCTTGGCTTAATAAATCACTCACAATAACTGCCTTATTTCTGTGATATTTGCAGAACGATTACTGCATTACAAATCCAACGAACAACACTTTCTCTACGCCTTTGCGGCCAATAATTGGCGTCAAAACATTTTGCACATTCACTAAAGCCTGTTGGCGTAATTCATCTTTACCCGCTTGGGTACTTAATTTTTGAACATTTGAACTACTAAATGTTGATAGCAGTTCTGATTCAATCAATGGAATATGTTTCTGAACAGCGACTTCATTATCTGAGCCTCTAACCATCAATTGCACCTTAATTTGCACGAGTACTGAACGCTTGGTACCTGGCAGATTAAACAAAAATGGTCTTGGCAGAGCAACGTATTGTGCTTGTCCACTGCTCATTGCCTCACTGCTGTCCGACGTTTGTGCAGCAGGAGTATTTGCATCATTCGCCATTTCAGTATCAGCACTATCATCGCCAGAAAGCATGAAAAACGCCCCACCAGCAATTGCGAGTAGTAACACCACTGCTGCAATGATAATAACAAGCTTATTTTTCCCTTTAGGTGCTTGCTCTTCTAGTGATAGTGTTTCTTCCTCAGCCATAATTTCTCCATTTTACTTTTAGGCGCTTTTTCCGCATAGCTTAAAGGTTTATGCGTAATAATCTATACCTGAAGATTGATCTGCTGCGATATTAATCAATGAAACTTCTTCTGCTTCAATTGTCGAGTCAGCATAAGCATTACGACTAGAGCCAGCTTCACCATCATCGCTTTGATTACCACGATCATTATTTCCACCGTTGTGGTATGACACTTCGCTATCGGCTAGATTCATGCCTTGCTCTGCAAGCATATCTCTCAGTCTCGGAGTGGCTTGCTCAAGCAATTCTCTGGCTGCTGGGTTTGCGACTTGGAATTGCACTTGTGTTTGATCATTTTGTACTTGAATCCGAACCATCATATGCCCAAGCTCTGGTGGGTCTAAGCGAATTTCAGCTTGCCCCATTCCATTATTCACCATGGCCATCACTTGCTGTTTCATCACTGGAGCAAAGCGCTGAATCATATCCTGCATCTGAACTTGTGGTTCAGCCCCATGCTTGAGTGAAACATTCAAGCGTGGTACATCCGTTTTGACATCGAGTCGTTCGTTACCAGCAAAAAGAGTATTATTTTGACCGAAATTAAGCGGTGATGACTTTGTTGTTGATTTTTCTATGCTATCAATACCGTCAGCAATATCTTGAACACTATCAACCTGTATTTCTTCAGGCGAAGGCTGCCCGAGCTTTATTGATTGTGTCTCAATATTTTTCTGTTCTGTTAAAGTCCGCTTAGCGTCATTTTTTGCCACTAATACTTCAGGAGTAATAGCCGGTTTTTTAGCGTCTTTATCTATTTCTGATTCAACAGATTCAGTCACATCGTCGACGCCGACTGCAACAGCTATATCATCAGCTGAAGCACCTTCTGTATTTAGAGTAGCATTAGGTTTTGCTGTCGACTGAGGCGTTGGATTAATGGTATTCAGGGAAGCTTCGGTGTTATTTACAGTAGCATTGGAAGTGTTCACTGAAGTACTCCCAACAGCAGTAGTACCGCTAACCAAAGAAACCTCTATATCAGTAATCGATTCCAATTCAGACGCAACAATAGATTCATCAACTAAAATATCTGCGTCACTAACTAAAGTGTCTGCGGCTATATTTTGTCCAGTTTGCGGCAAAAGTTCGCCACCAACTTGTAAATTCTGTTCTGGATTTTTGTTCAGCTCAGTATTAAAACTGACAGAATGACCAATTTGCTGAAGCAATTCTTCAGGGGAAGTGGAAAACGTTTCCTCAAGAGGCGCTTCAACCAAGGCTTCTAATTGATCATAAAACTGTTTTGACACATCAACATTCGCTTCACCATCAGAGCTTTCAGACGTTTTTTCAATTGCAAGAATACTCGCAAACAGTACATCAATGCCTTCTGGTTGTTGCTGACTTGAGTTCAACGCTGATGAATCAGCACTCATTTGAGTTGTTGAATGTATTTGTGGCACTACGACTTCCTCCATTGCAAGTGTCAATAAATCCAATTTGCACTTGTACAGAGATATATCAGCAAAGCTTATGCCAAATGTGAATTTTTATAGATAAGATATTTATTTCTGAAGTTGTTTATTTCTAAAGTACTGCTGCACAGCAAACTCATCAAATAACTTTTGCTCTGACTTTGCTTCAGCTTGTTGACGTTTTAAAGCTTTCTTTTCTAAGAGTGATTCAACCGCTTTACGTTTTTGTTGTTTTTCAAGCCAGTTTTTCTGACGGTGCTCTTTTAACTTTTCAGTTTCTTTTACCGCCAGAACTTGCTGTGACACAGCTTGATCAATTTGAGCGATAAACTTATGAAACTGCTGGTATTGAGATGAAGTAAGGTTAGTGCCAACCTTATCTTTCATTTGAGTCATATAATCTAAACGATACTGATTAAGGGCATCAAGTTGAGATTGAGCTTTTTGCACGTCCATTGTTGCACTACGGAACTGCAACGAGGCTTGTTCTTCGGCTTCTGTGGCGAGTTTTAATACTGTGAAAAGCGGATCTTTGGCGCTCAAGGTTCAACCTACTTAATTTGTGCAGCAATTTGAGTGAGCATCTTTGCGCAATCTTCAAAGCGAAGGGCATCTCGCATACCTTGCCTCAAAAATGAGTTCATTGCTGGTTGTAATCTGATTGCATTATCAAGAACAGGATCACTACCTTGATTGTATGCTCCAATGGAAATCAAATCTTTATTCTGCTGAAAATGTGAATACATTTGTTTCACTTTACGCATGCATTCTAGGTGCTCAGCACTGATCACCATAGGGGCTACACGACTGATACTAGCTTCAATATCAATAGCAGGATAGTGCCCTGAATCAGCCAACGTTCGAGACAACACAATATGACCATCAAGAATAGCCCTTGAGGCATCAGCAATAGGATCTTGTTGATCATCGCCTTCTGTTAAAACTGTATAAAATGCGGTAATTGAACCTTGAGTACCATTGCCATTACCCGCACGCTCAACCAGCTTTGGCAATTTTGCAAATACTGACGGTGGATAACCTTTAGTCGCAGGAGGCTCACCAACCGCAAGTGCAATTTCACGTTGAGCTTGGGCATAACGCGTTAAACTATCCATCAGCAATAAAACGCTATAGCCCAAATCTCTGAAGTATTCTGCAATTCGCGTTGAAGTTTCACAGGCTCTTAATCGCATTAAGGGTGATGTATCAGCAGGTGCAGCCACAACAACTGAGCGTGCTCTGCCTTCTTCACCTAGAATTTCTTCAATAAACTCTTTAACTTCTCGGCCACGTTCACCAACAAGACCAACAACAATAACATCGGCAGTGGTACCGCGTGTCATCATGCCTAGCAATACACTTTTACCTACACCAGAGCCTGCCATTAGTCCCATACGCTGACCAGTACCTACGGTCAGCATGGCATTAATAGCACGAACGCCAACATCAAGTGGTTCAGAAATAGGGCGACGATTTAACGGGTTAATCGCATCAGCGTGAGTGCTGGTTTGCTCTGCATTTTGAATACGGCCAAGCCCATCGATAGGTTGACCATTACCATCTAACACACGCCCAAGTAATGAAAGCCCAACTTTAAGACCTGATTTTTGACCCAATGGCACAACTCTCGCACCAGGCAGAACACCACGTAACTCTTCAACGGGCATTAAGTAAAGTAGTTCGTCATCAAACCCCACTACTTCGGCAATCAATTCGCCTTCAATCGTTTCAATTGAACACAAACTGCCAACAGGCGCTCGGCAACCACTTGCTTCAAGTGTTAAACCGACAACACGAACTAATTGCCCGCTAGCAACAGCTCTAAACGGTGTAGTTTTCTGATTGTACAGCTCAAGTTTCTTCAGGAGGTTTTGATTGCTCATCACTTGGCTCCGCAGTATCGGATACTGAATTGGCTTTCTCAGCTTTAGCGATTTCGTCTGCTAATGACTGTTGCAGCTGTTTTTGAAGTTGAGTTTGTTGTTCGGTTAAAGAGTTTAAAACGGTTTGAGTTCGCACAGAAAGCCTCATATCAACTTCAGACTTCAAGCTACCTACAATACAGTCACCTTGTTCAAGAGTAGGATCAGATTCAATTTCCCACTTGTTTCGATCTAATTGAGCTACACTGTATGCGGTTTCAACAAGCTCAGCATCGGCAGGGTTGAGACGAATCGTGACTTCTTGCTTTTTGATGGGTAATGCATCAATACCTTGACGCATGACACTTAAAATGTGTTCTGGGTGCGTTTTGACTTCACTACCAATAACCGCTTTTGTTAAGTTGGTCGTAAGGTTCAGTAAACTCATTTCTACTTGGGAATCAACGGTCGCAATGGGGTTTTCTATATGCTTAACTAATTGCTCTAGACGCTCAAGTAAGCTTTTTGCTTCGATTAAACCTTTCTCTACGCCCTGTTGTTTCCCTTGATTAAAGCCTTCTTCGTGACCTTGCTCAAGTCCATCTAGACGACCTTTTTCTAGACCTTCTTGATAACCTGCTTCTCGTCCGGCTTCACGGGCTTCTTCTTCGGCTTGGGCTTGCATTGCTTCAAGCTCAGCCATAGTTAACGGTACTACAGGCTCTTCTTCGACTTCTGTTTGAGAATAAGGCTGGCGCTCAAATAAGGTAATCTCATCATCACCTTCTTCAGTTACATCTGGTAATTGCCAGTGCTGAAAATCATTCTCTTCTGTCATGTGTACTACTCAATATCCTTTGACTTCAGCTTATAAAAACTCGTCGCCGCCACCGCCGCCGAGCATTAGCTCACCACTTTCGCTTAAGCGACGTGCAATACCAAGAATTTCTTTTTGTGCTAATTCAACTTCACTAACACGAATTGGCCCCATTGCTTCAAGATCGTCAGCCAGCAATTCTGCTGCACGTTTAGACATATTGCCCAGAATTTTATCTTTAAGTGCATCGTCCGTACCTTTAAGCGCTCTCATTAGTACATCTTGCTGCACTTCACGCAACAGAGCTTGAATACCACGGTCATCGACATCAATAAGGTTTTCAAATACAAACATAAGATCTTGAATTTGCTGCGCCATCTCTTCATCTGATTCGCGCATGGTTTCCATAAGATGGCTTTCAATTGACGTATCGAGGTAGTTCATGATGTTAGCTGCAGCCTTCAAGCCACCCATTTTCGCAGCTTGTGCACCGCCTTGACCTGCGAACTGTTTCTCCATAATGTCATTCAGCTCTTGTAATGCCGCTGGCTGAACTTCTTCAAGATTGGCAATACGCATCATCAAATCTAAACGCGTATTTTCTGGGAACTGGCCAAAGATTTCTGCCGCTTGGTCCGGCTCTAAATAAGAAAGAACAATAGTCTGAATCTGTGGATGCTCGTTTTGAATGATCGTGGCGACTTGACGGGCATCCATCCACTTTAACGAATCGAGACCTTTCGCCCCGCTGCCCATGATAATTTGCTCAATCACGTTACCTGCTTTATCTTCACCTAAAGCGGCAGTAAGTGCTTTACGAACAAAATCTTCACTGTTAAAACCAATCGCTGAAAACTGCTGAATTTCATCTAAGAACAGTTTGTGAACACCAATGACCTTTTCTTGGCCAAACTCTTGGGTAGATGCCATGGCCATACCCAACTTTTGAACTTGTTTAGGCTCTAGATGTTTCAGAATCGATGCCGCATCTGCTTCGCTTAAACTCAGCAATAAAATGGCGGCTTTTTCCATTCCAGTCAAACCACTCGTGTTCGACTTTGCAACCTCGGTTGATGGGCTATTCGTTACTTCAGGCATGTTCTTCTTGCAACCAACTCTTAATTACTTGAGTAGAAAGCTCAGGCTCATTAGCCACAAGCGCTCGTATCGCTTTGATCATATCATCATCTTTATGAAGGTCTGGTATTAAAATTGACCCATCGTCGGCGTAACTGTATTCCGAATCTGAATTATTCAGCATACCAAGTGTATCGGCAGCATATTGGTCTTCAATTTCAGCAAGTTCGTTGCCCGCACTACCTTCATCTTTATTTGCCGCATCCGGCTGCACCATCTTATTAAACATTGGGCGAATCACAGTGAAGATTAGAATGATCACCACTAATGCACCTAACCCCATTTTAATCGCACGCATGAACCAAGGTTGTTCCCACATTTCTGGTGCGGGTGCAACATCAAACTCTTGGTTCATAAATGGCACGCTCACAACTTCAAGCGTATCGCCACGAGCTTGACTAAAACCTACAGCACCTTCAAGCAAGCGACGAATGTTATTCAAATCAGCTTCTGTGCGAGGCTCTTTGGTTACTTGACCGTTTTCACCAACCGCACCATTTTTGTAGTTCACTGCAACAGATACACTGATACGTTTGACTACGCCAATTTGCTGACGAGTATGGCTAATAGTCGTGTTAAGCTCAAAATTACGAGTCGCTTCTCGATGTGATGAACCACTGGCTTCAGATTGTTGTCCTGTTGCATCGGTTGCATCTTCAGGAATTTCTGCAGGCATCGGCGGCTGATTCGTTAATGCACCAGGAATACCAGCAATTGCGTTCCCGCTAGAGTTTGTTTCCAGTGTTTGTTCGCTGCGAACAGCGTTTTGATCAGGGTTAAAGCGCTTAGTCGTTTGCTCTGTGGCAGTAAAGTCCATGCCCACGTCAACTTGTGATGTAAAGTTTTCAGGGCCCAGAATAGGAATAAGGATAGATTGAATTTTATTACGGTATTCGTCTTCTTTGCTTTGAACCAACTCAAGTTCACGGCGCGCTCGTGCAGACACACCATCTTGGCTGCCTGAATTCAATAAACGTCCCGCAGAATCAGTGACTGTAACTCGAGATGGTTCTAAGCCTTGAACAGCTGATGCGACAATATCAACAATTGAATCAATTTCTTCTTGTGTCAATCCACTGCGACGAGTGGTAATCACTACCGTTGCACTCGGTTTCGACTTACGACGAGCAAATACGTTTTCTTTCGGTATGGCTAAAATAACTTTAGCTCGGGTTACACTTTTTAATTCTTCAATAGCGCGTGCAAGGTTTTGCTCTTGGCTGTGCTTAAGACGAGCTTGCTCCATACGCTGGCTAACACCAAAACCACTGTCTTTATTTAAGAAGTCTTCACTTTTAGAGGACGTTGCTTCAATACCTGCACGACCCAATAGTAATTTAACTTCTTGATACTTATCTTCAGGAACAAGAATGACATTGCCATCAATTTGGCGGTCAATTTTGTTTTTATCGAGTACGTCGAGCACTTGAATCATATCTTGAGTGTCCATTTTAGCTAATGGACGGTATTCAGCTTCTGATGCAACTAGGATCACAACAACAGCCATGACTAAACAAATTGCCAACGCAAGGATCATTGCAATTTGTCTAAGAGTATTGCTGCTGTTTAAATTTCCTAACACTCCCGACTTATGCTCTTGTTGAACACCCTCTGACGATGAACTAGGGTCGGAAGCGGCATTTCCGCTAATGGCGATTTCTGTGCTCACAATAACTACCTTTTACTCTTAGCTTTAAACGCTCATATTCATGATTTCTTTATAAGCATCTACGAGCTTATTACGCACTTGAACCGTTGCTTCAAATGCCACACTCGCTTTTTCACGTGCGATGACAGTATCTGATAAAGTTACCGAGGTATCACCCATTTCTAGACGAGTAGCTAAGCTAGCTGAGTTAGATTGCAGCTGATTAACATTGTTAATCGCCATTGACAATAGTTCGCCAAAATCACCACCACTGGTGTTATTGATTTCGCGAACTAAACCACCTTGTAAATTTACTGACGGGGTTACTTCACCTTTAATGGATTCCATTTCAGCGTAAAGTGAATTTGCTCCGATTTGCATGCTCGTCTCCCTGCGACTTATTTTTGACGATTATGAACTCGAAACTAAAAATGCAAATTGTATGCCAAGATCGAACAATCTAGATAAACAAAGCTTAACGAAATAATAACTTCTACGTAAAACAACAAAGCGAAGTGATTGCTAAACTGAACCTATGTTCCTAAGGCTATTTAGGAGAAAAAATGGCTACTGCAGTAAACAGTCCTGCTAGTCCAAATGAATGTGAAACATCATTTGTAGATACATCTACTTCCAGTAGTGATGGTACCCAAACCTCTTCCAAAGTAAGAATAAAAGAAATTGCAACATCACGTTACCGACTAGAAGAAGATGAATTCACAAAACTAACCACCTTCGCCGAAAAGTACACAGATACCGACGAGGAGAGTTTTGTTAATGGAAAAACGTTTTTATATGAGTCTCATGCAACTCAAATAGACGAATTTTGTAGATTGATGAACTCTGACTCTGTCTGTGATGAATTAAAAGCTCTTGCTGTAATGCATCTTCCCCCCCATGACATGAGCTCTTTTACTCACACAGGCATTTACGATGCACTTACCATCTTAAAGTCAAAGTCAACACGACATGCACAGCAACTTATCGAAATAAAAAGTGATGCCAAAGTAAGAAGCCAGCAATTATACGACTCTGAATTTCAAGGTTTGTCTCATTCTCTATCAAAGCCGACTGATGGTTGGACTCACGTCTCTACTAATGGTGGATTAAAAGATCAAGCTTGTAATACTTACACTCAAGATAGGATGAGCCCGACTTACCTATCTATTCGTTATGCTACACGATTACTTCAAAAGATAAGAACGGGTAAAGATACGGAGCAAGTGCTCATTGATCTAAGAAACGCCATTGGCGACGAGAATTTCAAACGCCTCTCGGATCAAACAAGTACAAAACAAGATTCGTCCTTAACCTTAACAGCATTAAGAGAAGTGATTAATCATTCTGAATTAGCAAACATGATTGCTGCTCATACTTTTTCTATTCCTGCATTTTCTATACAAGCAACCAACGGAGAAGAAGTTAAGATTTGCTCTGATCATAGCGTTAATAAAGTGAATAAAGATAGCCTTGTATCAGAATTGCTATTTGCTGATTTGCTAAAAATAGATCTCTTCAAATTACCGCCACACATACGTAGTTTGATCATCGAAAAAGCGTTTGAAAACAGCCAAAGTACAAGTAAAGAAAGTGTTATACAAATTATGAAGCAGTACGAGCTGTTCACAAACAAATTTGATGAAAAAAGCTCCTTTAAGCTTGACTTAAAAAGAAAATGCAAAGAGTTATTAGCTAAAACTTCAGAAAAAAAAGATGCCAGTTTTATTGAGTACCTTAGTCATCTTGATTACACAATAGCATTAGTCACTTTTCCACTATTGGTAAAACCAGAAGAAAAAGCAGAGTGCATAAAAGTGATGCTTCTCAATAAAAGTCACTTATCAAATTTTAATCATATTATCGATGAAGACACTATTGAAATAATTGGTGTAGACTTTATACAGAAGCATTGCCCTAAAGAAGTGGTATTAGCAACACTTGAACACCTCTGTTCTAACTCAACATCAGCAAAATCAACAGCCAGAATAAAATTATTATTAAAAGTACAACTAGGCGGTGCGCCTCAATGCTATTCAAGAGCGGTTTTTAATGCTAGCAAACATGGTAATCACGAAGCTTTGAAATTACTTTATCAATACCCTGATCTTAGTCATCAAGTTAGAACTTGTAATGGTTTTGGGCTAAAACGCCCAGAAATGATCGCCATACAGAATGGTCACCTTCAATGCTTACAAGCAATATTAACCCAAACTAACTTTGGCTTAATTAAATACCCTGCTCCTTTCTGCGAAGGGGAACTCTTTCTTTTGGCAGCAAAGTCAAAAGACACTCAATGTTTAAAATATCTTTTAGAGCAACCTGGCACTGACTATAGAGGTTTAACAAAAGATAACTCTGAATTTTTACGTTTACTCGCACGTGTTGGCAGCGAAGAAGCCATCAGACTCACGCTAAGATACCCAGCTTTTCATGACCGTTCACGTACAAACAAGAGCAATATGGAATTAGAGATACGGAGGAGAACACCATTTAACCAAGGTCTTCACTTTGTTGTGCAACGTGACACGCCCTATTCAGAGCGTCGTACTCCAAGCTATGCATCTTTGAGTGAATATGAAATAGGTAATCTCACCTTTGTGGAAAAAATACGGGCATTACCCGAATTATTGATAGCTGGTGATCCAAATAAACTTAAATGGCTTTTGGGTGCTGCCGAGCCAAGAGACCTTTTAAAAGAGATCGCCCCCCTTGTACTCATCAACTCAGTTCTATCCTGTAAGAGCAACCAAGTTCAGGTTTTAAAGGTACTTGAGAAGAAAGGTTTTAAAAGCTGGGAAAATCAACACCAGCTTATCGTCAGAGCCTGCATTAATGGCCAAGCTGAACTTGTCACACATTTATGTGGCAAATACTCAAGGCGGCAACTGACTGATCGCTTATTACAATTGCGAACAACTCGTGGTTTAGGTTTAGCACATCTAGCCGTTGAAACTAACAACCTAAGTGCGATGAGAGCCCTATGTGATTTTTCCAGTCAATTTGCACAATCAAAACGAACATCACCGAATTTAAAAGCTGATGCCCCCCTCAACGAACTGCAATCAGCACAGGAGTGCATAGGTGATACACCGCTTCTTACTGCAGTAAAGAAAAAGCCTATAGATATTGAAATGCTCGAACTTCTCACAATGCGGCCAGAATCATTATTGTTCGAGCTTTCTTCAACTGAAGAAGATGCATTGGCAGTTGCAGTTAGAAACAATGACATCCCAGCAGCTGAATACTTGGTTAGTGTTTATGAAAGGCTCGCTGAAAACGCAGACAAAAAAGTATCTGAGTCAAGAGTACTGGGCTTTCTAGACAAACAAAGTACTTGGCACGTTGTTAACCGTCATTCGAATTTTACTTTGATGAAAAAAGTATTTGAATCAACTCAATTGAAACACAAAAGATTAGCTTCATCTTCAACATCTACTAAGCTTTCAAAAACAGATGAGAAGTGGAAAACTGCACAACCATTGGATACCGAAAGTGGCAGGACGTCGGTTTTAACAGAAATGGTCGAACGTAAACCTTCTGAGCCTCCCAAGCAATAATCGCTTAATCATTGATAACTCCAATTATTAACCCAAGATGCAGAGCTAATTATGTTTCCAGTGTTTAAGCCGCAACTTGGCATTCAAGTGAACTTTTCAGACTTAAGGTTCATTAATACAATTTAATGAACCTTTACTCATGAGCAATTAACAGAGAGTTAAAACTCACTGTGTTAAGTTTCAGTCGAAATACCAATGATAAAGTGGTGGTTTTATGGCTGCTGCAACAATTGCCACAAGCAAAAAACTTGAACACAGATTCGAGCTTCAAGTCCCTGTATGCAAAGCTGCAATCAAACAATCCTTAAAAGTGGATGGGGAGTTTGATACCAAGCAGTTTAAACTCAAATTTAAACGCGATGAGGTTTGTGATTTACCAAGCTTTCACCTTAACGTTACTGTATTTCCAGTTATAGACAGAAAATACACCTTTGGCATAAAGACAGAAGTTGACGTTGATGTTGAACATCAACACCAATTCAGACAAATCCAAATCAAAAAAGAGCATTTGGGAAAAATTTTATTAAGCTTTTTCGAAGACCTTAATGCTTGCTTTGATACGAGATCGACTTGGTTTATCGTTCAACTGCCTGGCTCTAAGTGCAAGTCGTTTGAAGCCTACTCAAAACCAAATATTTCATCATTTTCCTATAATATGGTGCTAAAAGAACTTGAACCTGCTGTGATCGAACCTGAACAACCACCTGCACTTTTTTCACAGCCAGAAACTGAAAACGGGAAAATACAAATCGAGCTGACACTATCAAAGACATGGCAACAACTCATAAGCAAAGACTGGAAAGTAGCCCTGTCTAATTGTAAGTTCGCTGCACAATCTAAATACAAAATCTATTTGTGTTTACTCGCACTAAAACATATCAACCCAGATTATGAAGCGAAGTCTCTTGATGTACTACACTCGAATGATTTTTCCGTAACCAATATCAACATTCATTTGAAAGATGGCAGCATACTTAAATTAAGCTTGAAACTAGGTGATGATTCGATAGCCATTAACATGCCAAGTGAGAACACTGTAATAACAGTAGTTCATAATCTCGTTAATATTACAGGAACAGGCGCTGAAGAAGTGAAAAGCAGAGTCCAAAAGGCTTATAAATTTGAAGATGAACTTGAAAAAGACAGAAAACAACGTTCCGGAAGAGACCATAGAACACCGACAGAATTAAAAATGGAGAAATTACTCGAAGGTTGTGAACTCGTAGAAAGAAGTAAATCATTATTTAGCAATACAAATACCCGAGAGAACTACGTCAGAGAAGAAACAACATCCAAAAGGAGCGAGGTTTTTCAAGGAAGTCGGGGATTGAGCTGAACACGCTCTTTACCCCGGAATGCTTATCCCAGCATCTCGCATTTTTGCCATTTTATAGCGCAAGGTGCGAGGACTGATTCCAAGCTTATCTGCGACTTCTTTACGACTTCCGTTACATTGATTTAGTGTTTCAAGGATAATCATGTGTTCTTGACTTTGTAACTCATTGCCTAAGCTATCTGAAGCACTACTCGAATTATCAGGTTGCTCTATGTAAGCACTGCCTGGTACTTCATTAACATCAATAATGACATCATCAACAACAATTTGCTCACCCTGATGCAAAATCAATGCACGTTGAACGACATTATCCAGCTCCCGAACATTACCTGGCCAGCGATGCATTAATAGTTTCCGGCAAGCCAACTCATCAAGCTCAGGTGTAACCATCAGCCCCTGTTTTTGACTGTGACGCCCAATAAGATGTTTAGCCAATGGAATGATATCGGCTGGGCGCTGATAAAGTGCAGGCCACGTTAGGGGAAATACGTTTATTCGATAATAAAGATCTTCTCTGAATTTACCTGACTCAGCCATTGCTTTTAAATCACGATTTGATGTCGCTAATACACGTACATCAAGCTCAATGGTTTTTCTACCGCCGAGTCTTTCAACTTCACGCTCTTGAAGTACACGCAGCAACTTCGCTTGCAATCCAATTTCCATTTCTGAAATTTCATCAAGAAGCAACGTACCACCTTGAGCTTGCTCGAACTTACCAGGGCAAGCCTGATGTGCGCCAGTAAATGCGCCTTTTTCATAACCGAATAATGTAGCTTCAAGCATATTTTCAGGGATAGCAGCACAGTTAATTGCGACAAATGGTTGTTCTTTTCTGGCGCTATTTTGGTGAATATAACGCGCCATGACTTCTTTGCCGGATCCGCTGGGCCCCATAATCATTACTGACGCCTCTGATTTTGCGACTCGTTTAGCTAAAGAAAATAAATTTATACTTTTTTCATCTTCAGCAATCGGCTTTTCAACATCAATTTTATTCGGTAAATAACGACTGACTTGATTTAATAACACTTCAGTCGCAAAAGGTTTAGATAAGTAATCTACGGCACCGAGTTTTATTGCCTCAACAGCGGCATTAACGGTTGCGTAGGCAGTCATCATCAATACGGGGACGTTCTGGTGATGCACAGTGACATAATTCAATAAGCCAATACCACCAATGCCGTCCATTTGAACATCACTGATGATCATATCGAAAGTTTGGCTTTTGAGTGCAATGATTGCATCTTCACCGCAGCTTACATCCAAACACTCATACTGTGCGATTAAAAGCGTATCCACTAAAGCTTCACGCAATGAAGCGTCATCTTCTACAAGTAATATCTTTGCTTGGCTCATAGTTAACACCTCAAATTATGCTGCAGCAGACAATGCTGGAAAACTCAGAACAAAATGACATCCCTTACCCAACTCACAATTCAGGTTAAGATTGCCGCAATGATTCATCACAACTGACTGCACAACGGCTAAGCCTAGCCCGGTGCCTTGCGATTTCGTGGTATAGAATGGCTCTAGAATTTGCTTCTGTTGGTTTTTATCAATGCCTGCGCCATTATCTATCACCTCAAGAAACAACTGAGAATGGCTTTGACTCGCTTTCACTACAACTTCAGTAGCACCAGCCTCTAAGCTATTCATGACTAAATTATTGACTGCTGATCCGAGCGCATTACCGTTAGCTAACAATTTCGATGAAGAAGAATCTATCAATGTCAGCTTGCAGTTTTGCTTTTGCAAAATCGGCTCACAATCAGCCTGAACTTGAGAAATAACATCTGTTAAGTAGGTTTCTTCACCTTGCTGCTCTTGTCGCCCTCTTGCCATGAGCAACATATCATTGACCTGTCTTTCAAGCTGATTAAGGCGGTCAATCAACTTCAATTGAAACTTAGATTTACTCGACTCAGGCAATTTAGGGTTCGTAAGATTAGTTGCGTAGAGCATTGCAGCCGAGAGCGGTGTTCTTACTTGGTGGGCAAGTTTCGCCACCATTTTCCCGAGAGCGGATAAACGTTGAAGATGTGAGATATTATTTTGCAGTTGTCGGGTTTCAGTCAGATCCGTTAGTACAATGAGCTGTCCGCCCTCTTCTTCAAGCGGAGTGATTGCCAACTTTACTCGACGTCCATTTTTTAATGAAACTTCATGACCGTCATCTTTTTGAGGTGCAAAAGAGCGTTGAATAATGGATATCCAACTTTGACCTTCTAGCGGCTCGCCAAGTAATGAAATCGCAACAGGATTTGTCTGCGACACTATTCCATTTCTATCCAAGATCACAACACCTGAAGGCATAGCTTCAAGAATTCGTTCCATTCGATCCGACATATGGCAACCTCGCTCATACTTGAAAACGCCTCAATCAGAAAATTGATCACGTCAAAAAAATATCAATATGAATGCGAAAGCATTAACTGTGCCAGTGAAAGCTATAGAGGCGATAGATACAAAAAAGGCTTTAGTATTGAACTAAAGCCTTATTCAGGTAAACAATGGAATTAATCTTTATTTAAACCATATTTACGCATTTTTTCCACAAGCGTTGTGCGGCGAATACCCAACATTTCCGCAGCTCGTGCAACAACACTGTCCTGTTGATCTAATGCTTGGCGAATCATGTCGATTTCAAGCTCAGCCAATAAGTCTTTTAAGTTCACACCTTCAGGTGGTAACTCACTTGGGAATCGTGTTTCTGGTATTTCCACTGGTTCTTCATCATTAAAGATGGCCGCTAACGCATCGCGCTCAGCCTGTTCTTCACTGATCTCAACCTGATACTCAGGGACATCGATATGACGGTATTTATGAGGTAAGTCATTCACATCCACTAAACCGCCAGGGAATAGGATGGTTAAGCGTTCTACTAAATTTGAAAGCTCACGAACGTTACCTGACCACGTATGCTCTTTTAACGAATCAATGGCTCTTTGCGTAAAACGAACTTTACCGCGGCCTTCGTTATATACACGCGCAACCAACTCTTGCAATAACAGAGGAATATCTTCATGACGCTCTTTCAATGAAGGCATTTCAATTGGAAATACGTTCAAGCGATAATATAAATCTTCACGGAAACTATCTTCAGTGATCATCTTATCAAGGTCACGGTGAGTTGCCGCAACAACACGCACATCCGTTTTTAATGTCTTAGTGCCACCAACTCGCTCAAATACTCTCTCTTGAAGAACACGAAGTAATTTCACCTGCATTTGCAAAGGCATATCACCAATTTCATCTAAGAAGAGTGTCCCACCTTCGGCAAGCTCAAAACGACCTTTACGAGCGGTGATTGCACCAGTAAAGGATCCTTTTTCATGACCAAACAGTTCTGACTCAAGCAGTTCAGGAGGAATAGCCCCACAGTTAACGGGAATAAATGGGCCCTCACGGCGTTCAGACATATAATGGATATTACGTGCCACTACTTCTTTACCTGTGCCAGACTCACCCAAAATCAACACTGTAGCATCAGATCCAGCTACTTGATTAATCATGTGGCGAACTTGGTTAATTCCTTCACTCCGACCAACAAGGCTACGGAAGAGTTTTGTCTGATTAACACTGGTAGGAACTTCGATACGCTTAGCTTGACCAAAGACCTGACAAAAATGTAATAACTCAGTTAATTGAGGATATGAAAGTGGTTCGTTCACAGAGCCAACAATATTACTGGCGTCTAGAGAAGTATCTCCAGCTAAAGCAATAAATGGTTGGTGCGGTAATTGGCGAACGATTCCTTGAATCGCTTCTTGAAAATTTGAATTTTGCTCAACAATGATAGCTCTAAAACGATTTCCTTGAGTAAGGCTAACTAGCTTATCGATTGAAACAAATTCAACTTGTTCACCCAAAAATTCTAAAATACAAACCAAACGATTAAATCGTTCTGGTTCTGCTCCGACAAGTAAAATTCGTTGATCTATTTGCATCATTTAAAAGGCCATCAATGCGCTAAGGTCGTCTCGCGTAGTACAATCAATTTTGTTGTTATTTTCAGTATTACGTTTAGTGATTTTATGTTATCCAATCGTGAACACTTATAATCCACGAGGCATATTGTATTATCAAGCAGAGATAAGCAAGTCCAACTTAGCTATTCTTTCGCTCTCATCTGTTTATAGCTCAAAATACACACAACCGCAGTTTTAATTGTCAAAAAAGTGACTTTCTACGAAATTTTAACACTTAAAAACTGTTGTCTTTATAACAAGGCGACTGGTTTTTCCATTTCTTAAAATTATATCTAAACTCACAGCCAGAGCGAAACAGACAAATACAGAAGTTTGCTGAAACGAGCTACAAAAGTGCTGAAAGTATAGTGGTAAAACAGTGAAGAAATAAATTGTTTTCACTGCTGTTAACTGGTGTTGAATTAACTGTTCACTTCACCAGTTACAGCAATAAACTTGATACACTATGTCTCTAGCTCGCATGAGCTGTGATATTGTGCTCTTCTTGAGGAATTTGATCCCACGCTTCTTTGATCGTTCTTAAGATCTCAGAAACATCATCTAATACAGCTGTGTCATTGTTAACATTTGCTTGTGATAACCCTGATAGAACAAAATCGTATAAGCTATTTAGATTTTGGCCAATTTCAGAGTCGTCCATTACTAAACAACCTCGTAAACCTTGAACAATACCGATAGCTTTACCGATTAAAGCACCTTTGCTTGCAATATCGTTGTTGTCGATTGCATGCTTAGACTGAGCAATTCGTTCTAACGCACCCGCAAATAACATTTGCGTAATACGATGTGGTGATGCCTCTGATAACTGGCTGTCCACCGATACTTTACGGTAAGACTGTAAAGAGCCTCTCATGGATACCTACCTACTTTTATTTACTGATTGATATAAACCAACTTTTTGACTGCTCGCCTTCATCTTAGTTATCGCATCGTAATAAAATTTGCGATGTTCTGTTAGCCTGTCAATAAAGTTCTGTCCTAGCGCTTTTTGCTGAGTTAAAAATCCACCTAACTCTTCGGTATCGGATTCTTTATTTAACTCATTCAACAATTTTTGACGCTTATCAATTTGATCGAGCAAAGAGGATGCCAGATCTTCAGCTTTATTGAAGTCATTATCACGACTTGCTGCTAATCCAGTAATAATTTGATTAATTTCTGCATTGACGCTGTTGATCTTGGCCATTACTACTTCATTCATCGCACTAACCTTTAGGATTTCAAGTTATTGATTTCTTGTGAAACCAGGTAAAGAACTCAATGCACTTTGTATCTGTCCTAACTGCCCATTAAGTTCTGCTACTGCAGCATCCATAGCATTGTATTGCTTAGTTAGACGTTGTTCGTAAGAAACCATTCTCAAGTTTAAAGCATCTCGATCATCTTGAATTCGACTGACTTGGCGATCAACGCTCTCATCCCTTGAATCTAGAATACCACCTGTTTGAGTATACACTTCCATCTTAGCGGTGATGTCAGCAACAAAACCAGTATCCTCAGCTGCGAAAAACTCTGACATGTCAGACAAATTATTATCCAGTGCATCATCTAACTTATCATCGTCGATTTCTAAAGTGCCATCTCGAGTCGTTGAAATGCCAAATTCAGCTAAACGTAGCTCATCATCTTCTGTACTGAAACCACTTGATATTGACGATCGTAGCTGAGATTCGATACCTCGAACCATCGAGTCACCCTGAAAAATCGAAGATTGGTTTGTATCAGCATTGAAGCTGGTTAAACCATCAATGGTACTCATTAAACTATTGTAAGCTTCGACAAATTCTTCAACTTCTTTTTTCGCTTTCTCTTTATCTGGCTCAACTTTTATGGTGATGGATTCTTCAGTATCCGCTTTCTTTAGATCGAGCGTGATACCGGTGATCACATTTTCCATTTCATTCGACTGAGAAGTAATAACTAAACCATCGACCACCACTTCAGCATTCACTGGAGGCTGCAGCTCTGCATCAGAACGGCTCATGTCAAAGGTACTATTCAAGCCTGAACCAGTCGTACCATCGGCATTGGTTGCCGTAACGTCGATGGTATTATCAGTACCCGTTTTATCAGACGTAAGTACTAATTTAGAAGTAGACCCACTGTTAATGATGGTAGCAGTAACGCCTACATTATCATCAGAATCGTTAATCGCTCGCATTACATCTTGCAATGAGTCCTCAGCGCTAACATTAATGTCAAAGTCTTCATCGCCGACTTTAAAGTTTAACGTGCCTTCCCCGACGGGTGCCGTGATATCAGCAACATCTTCGGTACCTAGCTTTTGGCTTTGAGCAAGTTGGTTTACTGTCACGTTATAGCTGCCGGCAACTGCATTTTCGTCTGCTTTAGCCGTAAAGTAATCTTTATCGGGCACGCTGACTTTATTGCCTAAAAATGTCTCGATGTCTTCGAGTTTTTCTAGTGAGTCAGTAAAGGTGGTTATCGCACTTTTGAGTGAGCCAATGGCTGAAATTTCAGCAGTAAACCTTGCTTCACTTTGGTTCAACCGGGCATCTTTTGGTCCTCGCTCTGCACCCACTAACGAGCTAACGATGCCACCAATATCTAAACCTGTACCTTGACCTTGTAATGCGATACTCATTTCTGACTCCGAAGTAATGCGATTTTGACGTTAAGCGTCAATTTACACTTCTGTTTTTAATAACAAACCTGATATTTCAGCAAATTTTTCAGCAAGCTTAATGGCCTCTTCTGACGGAATTTGACGAATGACTTCACCAGAACTCGTGTCAGTTACACTGATTACGGTTTTACCACTGTCATCATTCACTTGAAACTGAATGCTTTTATGCGACAGCGCCATCATTTCAGTAAGCTCATTTGCAGTACTTTCTAAAGCGCCAATATTTTCCGCTTTTGCCGCTTCCTCTACACGAGGATTGCCGCCCTGTACTGCATTAATATCTTGTTGCTCCGTCTTTTGAAGCGGTGCAACGTCAATTTGCTGATTGACCTTCTTTTCTTTAGCAACATTTGAGCCAGTTGCAACTGTGTTCATGTCCATTTGCCTTCTCCTTACGGAAATTAGTCCTAATACTTCTTTCTATCGAGTGATTAGGAACCTAGGACTTGTTGTGTACTTAGGTTCTGCTCACTCGGTGTTTGTCGAGATCACATTTACCACCTGTTGGTTTTCTCGTTCTCTACTTTATCGGCGGGTATCTTAAAAGCTTTATGGTTTTGTTTTTTATTGCGTATTAATGAAACTTCTTCGAAGTTTAAAAGTCGTGAGGAACTGTTGTCGCCTGCAGGGTTACATGTTTATTTATTGAAGATATGCGGTATAAGGGCTGGGTCATCCAATTGAAGCTGTTGAAGATATTTTTGAATATGAAATGACGTAAGCCTGACAGGGATGTCAGGCTAGACTCAGTGGGACAGGACGTCCCATCTGAGGCGTTAGTTATTTATTCAAAAATATCTGAAACGCTTAGCTTCGTTGGGGCGGCATGGGGTTTCCAAAGGGGCGTTTGCTGGAGAACGCCCCTTTGGGCGGTGTGGTGTGCAGCACCACGACTTTATAGATTTCGAAGAAATCTCATCCCTAGTCGAATTCGAATGTAAAAGAGCCACTCAAACGAGTGACTCTTTTAAAGCCGCTAGATTATCGACATACAGGACTGTCGTTATTTCATTTCCAGCCTACGCTGGTATGACGGTAGAATTTATTGTAACAATGACAACGCAATCTGCGGGATTTGGTTTGCTTGTGCCAACATCGCAGAAGACGATTGCAACAAGATTTGCTGCTTAGTCATCTCAGAAGTCTCACGAGCAAAATCCACATCCAAAATACGACTACGTGCATCTGACACGTTGTTTTGGATGCTTGCAAGGTTATTGATTGTATGACTCATACGGTTTTGAATTGCCCCTAAATCAGCTCTTTGATCATCAATGCTTTTAATCGCTGCATCAATTACCGCTATAGCACTTTGAGCACCCGAAGCTGTACCAATATCAACCGTACTTACATTACTACCTGCAACAGTATCATCATTACCAACCGCTAGAAGCGATCCCAATGTAATTGTTGTAGAACCATCATCGTCTAAAAGAGAAGAAGCTGTTAATGCAGCACCATTTTCTATCGAGCCACCTAATACAACTGTACCAGAAGTTTCAGTTGCCGTTACACCACTGGCACCCGCTGTTGAAAATGCAGACTCTATTGCAGTGGCAAGCTGGGCTGCGGTAGTAACACCTGATATATTAACCGCGACAGTCGTAGCACTACCTGCTCCATTCGGTGTGTAATCAAATTCGATTACACCACCACCATTACCACCAGTTAGAATATCACTGATGTTACCAGTACTAAATGTTGCTGCAACTGACTTTGCACCTCCAAGCCCTAACTCAGATGTTGCTGCACTAGCAATATCCATCGAGATCGTTTCATTAGCAAATGCTCCGACTTGAAACGATTTCGATGTATAAGTTCCATCTAAAATATTTTGGCTACCAAAAGTGGTATTTGTAGCTATCCGATCCATTTCAGCAATCAAAGCTGTAACTTCTTTTTGGAGGTTGACCCTGTCATCGGCTGAATTTGAATCATTGGCTGCTTGCAATGATAAATCACGCATCCTTTGAAGAATATTAGTTGATTCTTGCAAAGCACCTTCAGCAGTCTGCGCAACAGAAATACCATCACTGGCATTACGCATTGCGACATCCATACCGCGGATTTGCGATGTAAGACGGTTAGAGATTGCTAGACCTGCTGCATCATCTTTTGCTGAGTTAATGCGTAAACCTGATGATAAGCGTTGCATTGATTGTGATACCAGCATATTTGCACGGTTGGTGTTTCCTTGAGCGCGCATTGCCGTCACGTTGGTGTTTACAGTAATAGCCATTGTGTTGTCCTCTTAATCCTTGATTGACTGCAATCTCGGTGAGAACTGACCGTATAATTTGACCTATTTAGAATTCAGCAAGGTCACGAAGTGGCTCTTTTCTTTTCTCATTATCTCTAATTGAAAAAAGTAAGAGTTAAATCAGCATCCATGCTTTATTTACCCGAAGGTAAGTTTCTAAAGGGTTGCAAACCATCGCAATCCAAACCGTGATTGGCTTAGCACCATGTGTCAAAGTGAAACAGATGCTTTTTTAACCACAAACTTGTTAACGGACAATATTTAGTCAACTTGAGAAATAAAAGATTAACTTTTGTTAATGTTTCTTAAAGCGATAAATATTAGAGGCGACACATAAAGAGAGTCGTTAACTGGCAGAAAAAAATAACCCCGAGCAAAGCTCAGGGTTAACCAAAACGAGGGTGATGGTTGTAAAGTCAGCAGTTCGAAAATGGTGAACAGCTGACATTAATTAAAGAGTGCTCATAACTGGAGAGTCTAAGCCGACTTGCCTATCTAAGATAAAAGGGGTCGTTTCTTATCTTAAATATGGAATCAAATCATCCTTAATTAACTGACCACCATTCTATGGAATTGAATGAAATGTGCAATATTCGTAAATATAAATTCACTGTTTTGAAACATTCAAATAACTGTTTGAATAGACCCTAAAAACAAAACAAGATACTGATTTGTATACAAAATCCAATCATTGAATATTAGATTTTGCTAATCAGTATCTTGTTTACAGAACAATGTTTCCGAGTTTTTAATCTAAACAAGGTTAAAAACCCCTATAAAACAATTACTTTCGCTCAGAATACAGGTCTTGAAGCTTACGATCCCAATAAGGAACTTCGCCAATGTGTTCTTTAATAAATTCAATGAAGGCGCTGACTTTTGGAGCCAGATGCTTACGGCGAGGATAAACCGCTTGCAGTGGTAGGTGATGTGTCATTTGCCAATCTCTAAGTATTGGTACCAAAGTACCCTTTTCAATTTCGTCTTCGAGCAAGTACGAGGCAAGGTACACAACACCCAATCCGCTGATCGCCGCAGATTTCAATGCAGGCGCATTATCAACACGGAAATTACCTGAAACACTAATTTCACAGTAATCTTCACCACGTTTGAACTGCCACACACTATGTTCATGCCATTCACCTTGATAAACCAAGCAATTATGGTCAACCAGCTCTTCAGGACGAGTAGGCTCACCATTATTCGCAATGTAGTCAGGCGATGCGACTAAAACGAACTGACTCTTCATCAGTGGGCGTGCCACCATACCAAGAGGCAGTTGCTCAGACATCGTCAGTAGAAGATCTAGGCCTTCATTCACGACATCAACTTTATGATCAAGTAAGCTCACCTGAAGCTCAAGTTCAGGGTGGCGCACCATAAAATCAGGCAGTGCAGGTATTAAATGCATCGTGCCAAATGATTGAGAGATACCGACTTTTAACACACCACGAGTTGACTCATTTAAGTTATGAACACTGGCAACGGATTGTTCAACATCTCGCAGTAATTCTTCACCTTGCTCGTAAAGAAGAGTACCAGCTTCAGTTAAGCTCAAACTGCGTGTCGTTCTTTGAATGAGTTGAATGCCAAGTTTGTGCTCAAGATCTGCGACCTGAGTGCTTACTTTTGATTTGGAAATGCCCAATTTACGGGCTGCTGCACTAAAGCTACCCGCACGGGCAACATGGGTGAAAATGGCGATTGGTTCTAATAGTTCTAACATTAAAGCCGCCTCAAGTAACGCAAGATTAGTTAAGTATTCTGTTACCTAAATATCAGAGTAATCGTGATAAAAATCAGACTTTCTTCAACGTTTAGACAACATCGCTTTTATTTTTATTGATAATTCTTGACTGGTTATGTCAGGAATTATGATTATTTCGTTAGAAGTATATCAAAATGAGGTTACATTATTCTAGTATTAGAAACACAGTGTTTACCATTAAGTTGTTATTATATTGTTAGTTTCCGACATTTACGCTGAGATAAAACACCATTACAAGACAAACATGCAGTAATTACTCTACTTTCAACGTTAAATCCTCCAATTTAACAGTAAGTTCGGCAGAAGCTAAGTTAAAGGGTATGGGCTGTGCTCGTTTATGAACTTTCATCAATAAAAACTGCGTATGAGCTTTTTTATGATTCCCGATATTTTCTGCAAACAACTTAAGGTTTGTATAGACGTGCTTTAATTGACACGAGCCGACGGCCAATGTGTTTGAATGGTATTCATTTAAAGACAAGTTTTTAACGGCTACTGCCGTTCCTGCTAGCTCATCTCGGGTTTGTAAATGATTCTGACTCACCCAATGCGATATTTGAAGCAGTGCGGCAGGGTGTGAAATTACCGTTGTTGGTGTTTTCGATTCATCCTTGAGAATAAAAGCGCAAAACTTAATGGGTAACTCAACATGCCCTAATACACGATCAATTTCATAATCTTGAAGTGCTTGTACTGCTTGAGGAACCAACAGCCCTTTGAGCGATGAATTTGATACTGCAGTGAACACAAGTTTGGCGTGTTCAGCTCCTAACTTAAAGGTATTGTTAAGTGTGCCAGTGAATGTTGGAGTGAGTAGTAACTTAGGGTGACGCTTCGTGAACTTTTGAATTGCAAGATCATTAAAGCTGCCTTTTGAAGGCTTGAACATAAACCGTTTGAGCCAATGCTGAAAACGTAGTGAAAATAAAAAGCAAAAACACAATCAGAGATTTCATGTGATGTTCTATAAATGGAGTGTTACCTCAGTATTAGTGGTAACACTCATCAATAAAAGATTTTAATTTCTGACTTTCAACATATATTCAGCTACCGCCAACCGAGTCGTTTCATCTAAATAGTTCTGTGGCGGCATTTCGGGATAATCTTCACGCTTCTTAATTGGGTTGGCAATATATTCAGCTAATCCTTTAGGATCATCCATGTAGAGCGCTTGTATAATTTGAACCGGTGGGCCGATCATTCGACCATTGTAGGTGTGACAACCTGTGCAAATACCTAAATAAGCCACTTTACCTTTGTCTTCGAGTGCAATCTCTCTTGCTGGGACCGGCTTATCGAGCAAATAAGTGTCTACTGAATCCGTGTTATTGAAGTTACACTCAGCCCAATCATTTACACCTACGGTAATATAGCGGTGGCGATTAATGATGCATGAGTCACGGTGATCCCCTACACGAATAATATCCGGGTTTCCGCCCTTAAACTCGGTTAATAGCAGCGCTTTCGCTTCATCAATGGTGTCATAACCGTTATTCGCCATTAGGTTATCTAAAATCATGACCTTGTCCGGTGTAGGGTCTGATTCAGGGTCAATGGTGGTATTGGGTGCGTTTTCATGATCCGTAATAATAATGCCAGCAGTTTTATTACCGGTAATGATGTTGCCTTCAACGATAACTTCATCAGCTGCCATGATTAATATTCCTGTTCCCGCCGGAATACCTGAAACCGTCGAGCCCGGAGCACCAAAGTTTGCAGTATTATTGTTTACGATAAAGTTATTTCTGAAAATCACGTCTCTGGTTGTCTTTATCGGTAAGCCGGGTGTAATAAAAGCCAGTAAGCCACCCGTGTTGTCATGAACATAATTGTTTTCGACTATGGCATGTCTTGAGTTTTCTATCTCGATACCTGCAACGCTATCAAAAACTTCGTTATGTGCGACATGAATGTTATCGCTCATCCCTACATAGATGGCGGCATCCTCAATGCCTGACACAACGTTATGCTCAACGACACCGTTTTTCCCTAATTGCGGAAATATGCCATAAACGCCAGTATCAACAATGATATTATTACGGATCTCAAAGTTGTTACCCGCTTGCCCCATCACACCATTGCCTTTGTATTTAGTGATGTACAAGTTCTCAACAACGATATTGTTCCCCGAATAAAGGATTGCATCATTAAGCTTTCCTTTACCATCTAAAACTGCACGCTTACCTTCTTGAATCACCCCAATAATGCGGATGTCGTTTTTATCAATATAAACGGTTTCATGGTACAAGCCGGGCATGATTTGTATGGTGTCACCAGGATTAGCAGCTTTGACTGCCTTCATGATGGCGTCGCCATCCTCCACAATATGAGTTTTACCCTCGATAGTATTTTTAACGACACTTTTACTATTGCCAATATCTTTATCTGCCGACTCATCGTAACCACCAATATAACTTGCATCCTGATGGCTCGAAGTCAGTACAGGTTGCACTTTAGATTTCTCTAGATACATTCCACCAGCAAATGCACCAACGATTAGCAGTGGAACCAGGAGCTTTTTGGTATCCATAATTATTCTTCTCCGTTCTTTGTATTTTTAAATCCGTTTTTTTGTTGTTGAAAATTCGAATCAATAACAGGTAAACCAGAAGGCACACTCATTGGTGTTTGTGGAGTTAAGCTTTCATCTTCTAATGCACCAAGAAAAGTGACGATAAGGTCGATTTCCTCATCCGTCAGGTTGGGCTCCCAAATGTGCCAGTGCAATTGAAGCTTTTCTCCTTCCGGTACCGCATGACCTCGCCCCTTGTTATAAAACTCAACAGAGTCTCTTAACTTGTCAAAATGGCCTGCGTGCATGTAAGGCGCCGTTTTTGTAATATTGCGCAGTGTGGGAACTTTGAATCCTCCCCGTAACTTTTCAGCTCTGAAGGTTTTTTGTGCACCAATATCTCTTGGCGTGCCTTCAGGTTCAGCCACACCAATAACCGCTACTTGATTATTAGTGAATAACGGCGGTTGATGGCACTCTGAACAGCGGGCGACGAATGATCGGAAGATGTTATGCCCCTTAATCTCATCCTCAGTTAAAGCTTGATGATAACCATGTGCGTAATGATCGTAGCGACTGTTCAGTGAGATTAACGAAGCTTGAAATGCTGATAAAGCGGTGTAGATATTATTGAGAGAAATCTCGCTTGATTGTGGAAACGCTTGCTGAAATAACAACTGATAATTTTTATTTTCGTTCAGTTTTATCATCAGTTTTTCTGGCGTATTTCCCATTTCTTTCGGATCGAATAAAGGGCCTTTTGCTTGTTCTTCTAGCGTGGTCGCCCTTGCATCCCAAAAGAATTTATCCAAAAAGGCCATATTCCATAAGGTAGGAGCAGAACGGCTAACTTTTTCCCCTGTTACACCAACACTTCTATCCAGTCCGTCAGCAAGCCCTTTGTCAGGGCGATGGCAGCTTGCACAAGATAGCGAATTATCTTTAGATAAGATTGGATCAAAAAATAAGTATCGTCCTAAGTCGATTTGTTGAGGCGTAAAACCATCACGATATTTAGGTAAAGCGGTTTGCGTTCCACCAACCCCTCTGCCTTGAACTGAATCATAGAATTGATAACGAGTAACCAGCTTGCAAACACCATTCACGTTATCAAAACTTGGTGGGCAGTTGGACGATAACGTTATTGCGTGAGCTGACGTTATACTCATAAACAACACAACAAGTGTGAAATGTTTAAAGCTTCGAAACATAATTTAAAATATCTCCAAGCTCTTTGTCGTTGACGATTTTTGACATCAACGACATTTGACGACTGGCTTTATCTTCTTGGGCGTAACCTCGAATCCCCGTTTTGAAATGACTCATTTGACGTTGTAAATATTCAACATCTAGACCTGCCAATCTAGGTGCTGAAAACGCTTGGTTTCCCTCAGCAACACCACCATGGCACGCGCCACATTTGGCTTGATAATAACGATAGCCATTCATGTGCTTAGCGCTTGTGTCGACGGTTTGAGTGGATATTGGCATTTCTGACATGTATTTTGAGACAGTAACGACTTCATTACTCGAAAGAGCTTGCGAGATGGGCTTCATTTGTTGACCCAACACATCCTTGCTATTGCCTCCTCTATGTCCAGCTTTGAATGCATTGAGCTGTTTTTCAAGATACCAAGATTGTTGTCCCGCTATTTTGGGCGTATTGAGTGCAGTATTCCCTTCACCATTCACACCATGGCAAGCTACACACTTTTTATAAATATCCTTTCCTTCATTAGCGGAGCAAACGCCAACCGTTCCAAACAAGCAAAAACTCAATAATAGTATTATTTTTTTATTATTTTTCATGTAGCAGTCCATTTAGCAACACGTCACATCCATCACTATATGGACTGCAAATTATTATTTCCGACGGATAAATAAAAAAAGCTGACGAATTCTATAAATCGTCAGCTTTTATGAAACTTCATGGCGGTAAATTCGACTAGCCAATGGCGTGTTTTCGATACTCAGTCGGTGTTTTTCCGTGTGTTTCTTTAAAGGCTTTATTGAATGAACTCAGAGAGCGGAAACCACTTTCCAGTGCCATGGTTAATACTGGGATCTGATTATTTTCCACTTGCTCTAATTGTTCTGTCACTTCTTTAATTCGGTAATAATTTAAGAAATCATTAAAGTTGCGATAGTTCAATTCACCATTGATGATGTTTCGCAATTTATATTCATGAATGGATACATGCTTAGCCAGTTTTGCGATTGTGAGCCCTTCTTGCTGATAAAACTTATCGGTTTCCATTGCGGTTAAAATTCGCATTAACTCAGCCCTTGGCTTCTCTTTTAACTGCTTAGATTCAGGAACATTAGGTTCTTTCGAGGCAAAAAACACTTCATACTTAACATCAACCAAAAAGAAATTGATCACAGTGACCAAGCACACCAATAACGAAGCTTTTATTGGCTCAAATACAGGCCAACTCAATTGTAATACTTGTTCAAAAATTATGATAAAACCAATATAAATTGCCGCTAAGCTCAATACTGCGCCTCGAATGTATCTGCGCTCTTGTACTAAGTCGTCTCTCCAATTGGCTAGAGCCATGGTCAGTGCATGTAAAAGTAAACTGAGTTCCACAAAGATTTGGATGTAATTGAAAGGTGAAGCTAAAGAGACGCCCTTGCCCATCTCAAGGTTTAAGGCTGCAGAAGTGCCATTTACAATCACAGGAAATAACAGCGTGCTGGATGCAATCATATATTGGCTAAGTTTAATTCTTTTACTCTCGCCAAACACACTATTACTGACTAACCAAAATGCCCCAATAAGTGCATTTCCCGTTATAAAATCAATAACAAGATAAATATCTTTAGCATCAGGTGCAGAGTACAAGCGTCCAATCACATAACCGCAGCCACAGAGCATCAGTAAGATAAAGCACCAAACCGGCTGACTACGAGGAAATCGTTTTAATAAAATTAAAACACAAAAGAACATTTGTGCGAAAGCGAAGTGATAGAGAAAAGTCGACAGCATTCTTGCTTTATCTTTATAGTAATTCCATTCCTAAATTTACTATACAGATATAAAGCAAGATTTTACAATTTTGTTAAAGCCCTCCAATTTTTTGTTAAAAAGAGGGCCTTAGACTCTTATTTGTTAAAAGGTAAATTTCACATCAAAGCCAAACTCGACACCACGATTGATTCGACCAAATGGTGTGCCTAATATATCTGCGGTTAACCCTCCGACATTGAGCATCTGGCGGTTATCGAGTATGTTCTTACCCCAAATACCCACCTCTAAGCTCTCATCTTCAATCGCCCAACTCAATCGAGCGTTTAAATCTTTCGTGTCTTCAAAGAAAGACGGAATGGCTTTCTTGTAATCTTCGAGTCCAGGTTCATCAGCATTTGTATTCTCAACAAATACGTAATCTAGATGTAATCGAGTATGGCCTGCACCAAAGTCAGGCATCCAATCCATCGACACGGTATAGTTTGTCGCAGGATCAACATCTCGAGTACTCGCCGCAACGAGTGTCCCTTCGCCATTATAAAACTCAGGCGACGAGATTTGAGTTTCTCGATACTCAGATACCAAACCAAAGCTTAAGTCTTCTGAAGCCATCCATTTAAATTCAAATTCAAGACCTTTAATCTCTCGGTCGTCATTGATAACGGTCGGAATCGCTTGGGTAAATCCAGGCGCTTTTGAGTCAACGGTTCTTTGGAAGTTATCAAGTTCTAAATAATAGGCACTGACATTGGCAACAAATACATCATTGATCAACCCCTTATAGCCAATCTCATAGTTTGTCGTATCTTCAGGTTTAAATGAAGTCAAACTCGGTGTTAACGAGTCAAATCCACCTGACTTGTACCCTGTAGAATACGAAGCAAAAACCATATGATTATCTGCAAAGTTATAACTGGTCACTAAACGACCGGTCACTTTACCCCATTCATCTTCCGTTTTTAAATCAACTTGCTGGAAAATTAAATTATTGACTCCAGGACGTGCTGCCGTAAATGTCGTTTCTGGGATATTCCAACTGAATGATTTTTTATCACGTGAGTACCTAAGACCAGCAATGACATTCCAGTTTTCTGTAATCGAAAAGTCAACATCAGCGAACACACCCCAGTTAGTAAAGCTTCCTTTATTGTTGACGGTTTCAGTCCAAAACTGTCCCGAATGACTCGGCCCAAATACTTCAGCGATGCCTAATGCCTGAGCAACAGCGTCATAGGTTATATCTCCTGAGAACTGAACAATTTCAGCTGTTAAAGGTTGCCCGGGCATACCAATTGCAGCCATGATATCTTCAGCAAAACCGAGTGCAGTTAATGCTCCGGCCCACTCTTGTGGATTCCAAATATGATCCAGAGGGAAGCCACTACTGCTATAAAGCTGCTGAACAACACCATCAAACGTTGCACCTTCACCAAAAGCAGCCGCAGCATGCGCATCAGAATTTCCACCAAGTTGAGCTGCAAGCTGTTGCGCCATGATCCCTTGAATGCGCTGATTTAATGCTCCCGTAGTCAGTCTTTCAGCTGTATCAGCGGTTAAGTTAAGATCGGTGGTTTGATTAACTGACTCTTTTGAATATGAAAAACCCGTAACCAAACTAACTTTATCGGTTGAGTAATTTACCTGAAGTTCTGTATAGAAAATATCCGAGTCTTCCTGATTGTTCGTATCAAAGTATCGAGTAATATCTCCCGTACCGTCTTCATCCTCACGGTTGTTCGTATCCCAATCTCGATAACTTACGATGTACTTAAGTGACCACTCATCATTAAACTCATGGTTTAATTTTGCAGTGATACCATACATATCTCTAGATTCACCGCCTTTAAATACGTCGTTTTCAGCTTTCGACGCAAATGGTGTTTTCCCCATATTGTAAGCAAATGGGCTTACGCCAACGGCCATTGGCGGCGCTTGGTCTAAATCGTCCCAATCGTAAGAGAATTGTAGATTTGTGTGCTCAGATATATCCCATAAAAATGCAATTCGAGCGGCATTATGATCTTTTGCACCTAAATCCCATTTTTTATAATCGCCATCCCAAACAGTATCTGCAACATTTTCAATAAAGCCATCTTGTTTATTGGTTATCCAATTGGCTCTCACAAAAAATGTATCATTGATCGGAAAGTTCACCATTCCTTCATAACGCTGTAAGTTATCCGTCCCCCATGTGCCTTGCAGGAAGCTCTCAAATTCAGCAGATGGAGCATTGGGGACTATATTCACAACACCCATAGCAGCATTACGTCCAAAGAGTGTTCCTTGAGGACCTTTCAGTACTTCAACACGTGAAAGGTCTGAAAATATGACGTTTTGAGCTGCCCTTGGCATATACACATCATCATAGAAAGTCGCTGATGACGGATCACCACCAGCACTAATATTAGGGCTGGATACACCTCTGATGGCTACGCTTGGTTGAGTTGCATTTTTATCATTGAACTTAAAGCCAGGAATAAATTTATCAATACCACTTAAACCGATGGACTTGCTTTCTTCTATCAGGTCATTATTTACCGCACTAACCGTAACAGGAACATCTAAAATACTTTGTGAACGTTTTTGTGCCGTGACTGTAATGATTTCAATTTCGCTGTCTTTATTTTCAGCGAACGCTGAAAAGGATAATGGTGACACTAACAACGAAGCTAAAATGGCTTTGGTCACCAAATTAATTGATGGATTTGTTTTTTGATGATTATTGCTTTTCTTAGTTATTGTTGACGAGCGCAGCATTAAATTTCCCCTTTATCATTATTCGAACTTCCAGTTCACTGCTTTACCTTATTTGAGCATCATCTTTTATGCTTACGCTTTTAGTCAAAAACACTTACGAAAACTTAAAACAGGCTGACGGATTTTTAAAAAACACAAAAAAAGGCGCATTAAGCGCCAAAGTTGAGATCAAGCAAAGCTAAAATATAAGAAATTAAAATGAGATATTTTTTCCACCATTTGATGTTGTTACAGCAACTGGAAAATCAGATATTTCAGGGATTGCATCACGTACTTTTGCTTCTAAGACAGCAAGCTCTTTGAAGTCTTCGCACATTGCATCAGCTTTATATTCTAATTTTTGTGCCTTGGCTTCTACTTGTGATTCAATATCTTTTCCCATCTTTTCCATCTTTTGCTCAAAGCTTGCAATCTTTTCGTCGAAACTGCCCCCTTCCGAGGATATCAACTGACTGCCCAATGAAATCATTATGCTACCTATTGAATTCTTAACCGCATCTTCGATTTCTTTTTCAAACTCTTCATCAAAGGCGTTATCGAGTGTTGAATCTGTCGCCCCAAGGTAAAACTCACTACCATCTTGATAAGCTACTTTTGCAATACGCTGTTCAAGCCCCTTCATCAATTCATCAATTTTATCAGCTGCGTCATCACCAAGAAGTGAATTCATTGTGATAGAAACTGCACCTGAGGCCATTTCCATTGCATCGTTCACTAGGTCAATTACTTCAGGAACTTGAGCATATACTTCATCAGAATATTGGTTGAGCAACTGAACTTGTTCGCTATCCAGCTGGATTTTCTTTCCATCAACAAAAAGCTGACTCTGCTCTATTCGATACTTTTCAGAGCCATTGTCACTGACAACCATCATATTAGGTTTTACGGCTAAATCGTAATTCAGAGAAACATTACACCCGTCACTGTCATGCGCCATTACAGAACCTGCAGTTAATGAAGATGTTACTAATATTGCAGTAGCTACTTTATTCAATTTCATGAGTCAGTCCCTTTTATTCCATTTTAATTACATTAGGGATAACAGAAACTGTGCCAAATCGATTAAGGCGTTGTATTAATTGAACTTAGTGGCTTTTAAATTAAAGAAGTGAGATAAGATAAAAATTAGAATAGCTAAGAGTTGGTAATATTCACCAACTCTTAGTAAAAAGAGAAAGTTTAAGCCGTTTTCTCGAACATAAGATCCCAAACACCATGACCTAAACGCTGACCACGAGCTTCAAACTTGGTCAGAGGTCGATAGTCTGGGCGTTCAACATAGTTGGCTGTTTTCGATTGATTTTTGTAACCCTCAGAGGCATCCATCACTTCAAGCATGTGCTCTGCGTAATTCTCCCAATCAGTCGCCATGTGGAAAACACCACCCACTTTTAGCTTCTTACGAAGTAATTGCACAAATTCAGGTTGAACGATACGACGCTTATGGTGGCGCTTTTTATGCCACGGATCAGGAAAGAATAATTGCACTCTTGCTAAAGAACCATCAGCGATTGAGTTTTCTAGCACTTCTACAGCATCATGATGATATACACGTAAGTTAGTTAAACTTGCGTCTTCTGCAGCCATTAAGCAAGTACCAACACCTGGCTTGTGAACTTCAATACCGATGTAGTTTTTTTCTGTCGCCACTGTTGCCATCTCAACAAGAGAAGCACCCATACCGAAACCAATTTCAAGAACAGTGTCTGCGTCACGACCAAATACTTGTGACAAATCGATAGCTTCAGGAGAATACTCTAATCCCATACTATCCCAGTTTTTTTCAATCGCTTGAGCCTGACCTTTGGTCAAACGACCTTCACGTAAAACAAAGCTTCGTACCTTTCTTAGGTATTTGCCTTCTTCGTTAAATTCAGCCGTTGTAACTTCGCTCATGTTTGCCCCGACAAGTATTGCAGTAGTAAAGAAAAGGGCAGCATTATACCCTTACCTAACTAAGTTGCAATTTTAGTGTCTCCCTTGTGTTAAATATTGCGGCTCGTTACACTTCTCACCATGAAAAAAATTAACACATTTTCCCAACGTATCATTGATTGGTACGATCTTTTTGGACGTAAAACGCTCCCCTGGCAACAACATAAAACCCCATATAAAGTATGGATTTCAGAAATCATGCTGCAACAAACTCAAGTGACAACGGTTATTCCATACTTTGAGAAGTTTATGTCGAGTTTTCCAGATGTCATTTCGCTTGCTAATGCTGAGCAGGATGAAGTTCTGCACCACTGGACTGGATTGGGTTATTACGCACGAGCTAGAAATCTACACAAAGCCGCACAAATCATTAGAGATAAGCATCAAGGTAAGTTCCCTACACAATTTGATGATGTCATTGAATTACCTGGTATTGGCCGCTCAACAGCAGGCGCTGTTTTGTCCTTGTCTCTTGGAAAGCAATTTGCAATTTTAGATGGCAATGTTAAACGTGTTCTTGCACGCCATGACGCTATCGAAGGTTGGCCAGGAAAGAAGACGGTCGAAAATCAACTTTGGACATTGGCCGAAAATTTATCACCTCAAGATGATATCCAAAAATACAATCAAGCCATGATGGATATTGGTGCAACGATTTGTACTCGGTCGAAACCAAAGTGCGAAGACTGCCCCGTCAACCAAGACTGCAAAGCACAGCTTCAAGGCAGACAAACCGAGTTTCCAGGCAAAAAGCCAAAAGTAGAAAAGCCTGTTCATACCGCTTTTTTCGCTGTACTTGTCTCAAATGGAAAAGTTCTGCTTAAGCAACGGCCTCAAAAAGGGATCTGGGGCGGCTTATGGTGTTTTCCTGAATTTTCAACGCATACAGAACTTGATGAGTATTTAGTCAGCAGAGATATTGATTTGAGCACAGTTTCAGAGCTTTCAGGTTTTCGTCATACCTTCAGCCACTTTCATTTAGATATTTCAGCAACTCTGATAAACTTGAGCAATAAAACCAACCAACTTACTGAACCTGATTGCGAGTATTCTGGATTATGGTATAGCTTGGATAATCCTGAAAAAGTTGGGCTAGCCGCTGCAACTGAAAAAGTATTAGCAGAAGTAAAAATTTCACGAGGATGAGAAAATGGCACGTACCGTAAATTGCGTATATCTAAATAAAGAAGCAGACGGATTAGACTTTCAACTGTATCCAGGTGAAATTGGAAAAAGAATTTTTGACTTCATCAGCAAAGAAGCTTGGGGATTATGGCAAAAGAAACAAACCATGCTGATCAATGAAAACAAATTAAACATGATGAATGCTGAAGACCGTCAGTTCATTGAGAAAAATATGATCGAGTTTTTGTTTGAAGGTAAAGACGTTCATGTTGAAGGTTATGTACCTGAAGAAAAATAGTTTCATTATCTAATCATTAATTCTTCATTAAGCCAGCGTTTCAAGCTGGCTTTTTTTATCGTTCACCGTTAATAATCAAATACAATTCATTATGTTGGTAATTAATCAGTGTATAAATTGAAGACATGTTTTTTCATTTCTATATGCTTACTTTCAAGCCAAGTCATTGCAAAAAGTGCCCCGATTACCATATATGCTGAGCCGGCAGGAAGTTCACATCCACTTGAAAATATTACCATCGATGATTTCATCGAAGGTGTACCAATAGACAGCTGGAATTACTCTAATAAGCTCTATCACTTTAATTCATTAATTGGAAAAGACATCACCTTACTGTTTAAGCATGATCATTATAAAACGAGTCAATCAGGGACATTTTCAATCTCTCCCTTAGGGTACATGGGCACTCATCACCTGATTTCATGGCAGCCTATTAGCTCTGTTTTATGGACAGCACTAAAGTATTCAACCGAAGTCGCCACCTTAAGTAAAATGAAAAAAGGCTACTGTCAGGTACTCACTACCGTGACAGCAAAAAACAAAACCCTCGATGATGACCCTCAAGGTGAATCCGGTGCCAAAGTTGATCTTGTGAGCCAAGATTGGTCCTCACCCAACAAACCTTATTCCAAGATTTTTTATTTCGGTATTCTTGCTAAAAAATCCTTTCCTGTTCCTGGTTTAACTTCAACATCGGCTGATGGTGGTGTGTTATTTATGAATGTTGCGCCTAATCATAAATACAAAATAGTAACGACCAAACATGTCGTTAACTTCACTCAGCCTGAATTCATTTGTCGACCTCAATTATGGGATCAGCTTGGCCTCAGTGAGACAGTGTTAATAAACATAAGCCCGCCTCAAGGTCCAACAGTCATTGATTAGTCTTAGGGTCTGTTGATCTTTCGTAATTAAACTTTGTATCAATGGAGTGTGTACCAGTTCAAGGCGTGGACAATGAAGCTTAGCCATCTTAGTGAGCTAATCACAACACAGAAGCACGTACGCTCAAAAACATTGAAGATACGGTAAACAGACCCAAATCATTAAATTCGACAAACCACTGTGATCTATGTCACGATTCACTCAGGAAATAATAATAAGCTCAAAAATATTCCACAAATTTGAGCAATAAATTTTTGGGTAAAATTATGTCACAACATAAACCTGCCAGCTTGCTTGATGCATTGCTGCCAGTCTTAGCATTGATTACCATGCTAATGACTTCCGTTTATCTATTCTCATCAGACAGTTCATCCGGCGCCAACCAAATTGCATTAATTCTTGCAGCCTGTGTCGCTTTAGTCATCGGCGTAAAAAATGGATATACATGGAAGGAAATGGAAAAAGGCATTATCGAAGGCATCGGTGTCGCCACTCCTGCGCTTCTAATCCTTTTCGCCGTTGGTTCACTCATTGGAACTTGGATTTTATCAGGCACCGTTCCAACTATGATTTATTATGGCATGCAGGTTCTTAACCCTGAATACTTTTACGCAGCATGCTGCGTGTTATGCGCTTTAGTCGCCCTAAGTATTGGTAGCTCATGGACAGTGGCAGGCACACTCGGTATTGCCTTAGTCGGCATTGCGGGCGCAATGGGATTAAGCATTGAGATCACTGCTGGTGCAATTATCAGTGGTGCATATTTTGGCGACAAGATGTCCCCTTTATCAGATACCACTAACTTAGCTCCTGCTGTAGCAGGTGCTGATATATTCAGCCATATACGCTATATGGCTTGGACAACCGTTCCGAGTATTTTGATAGCCCTAGTGATATTTTTCTTCTTAGGTTTAAATACAGACACTACAAATTTAAATACTAACCTCACGTCAAGCTTGAATTTAATTCAAGAGCAGTTTGAACCAAGCCCAGTTTTATTAACGCCGTTACTTTTTGTTTTATGGCTTGCTTACAAAAAAACGCCTGCATTTCCTACTGTCATTATGGGTGCTATCGTTGGTGCAATTATGGCTGCTATTTTTCAATACGACGCCATTATTGCATCAGTTAATGATCAGTCTTTATATCCAGCTATTGCACTATTGAAAGGTATTTGGATCGCAACCTTCGATGGCTATACCGCCAATACTGGTGATTCAGTTTTAGATAGCTTACTTAGCCGAGGTGGAATGAGCAGCATGGTCACCACGGTTTGGTTAATTCTGTGTGCCATGGCATTTGGTGGTGTAATGGAAGTTACTGGCCTTCTTGCTAAATTACTCGAAGGCGTCTTAAAGATGGTGCGCAGTGGTTCAAGCTTAATCATTGCGACTTTAGGTTGTGGTATTGGTGCCAATATTGTTTGTGGTGACCAGTACATTGCTATTTTATTGCCTGGAAGAATGCTTAAACTTGAGTATGCTAAGCAAAACTTAGCTTCTGTTAATTTAAGCCGATCTCTTGAGGACTCAGCGACCATCACCAGTCCATTGGTACCATGGAACACATGTGGTGCATTTATGGCCAGCACACTAGGTGTGGCAACTCTCGCTTATTTGCCTTTTGCCTTTTTCAACTTAATTTGCCCACTGGTGAGTGGCTCTTACGCTTACTTCAAATTTAAGCTAGAGCCATTAGACCCTGAAGCGCAAATTGCATAAATAATATTTAATTCGAATTTCCCTCATACACCCGTTATGCTTCAGAATTCTTTTCTCGAAGCATAGCGTTAACTTGAGGTAGACAATGAAAAGGATTGGTGCACTTATAGTCACTATTCTAGCTTTTACGAACACTTCTCTAGCAACCACATTTCAGGGAATAAAGCTCGATAATCAACCATTAAAATGTTCATTGACCGTTATTGGTCAACAACCCGAACGAGATCTTACCTGTATTTTTTTAAAAAGTGCCCCTGATAGTGTAAAAGTGATTTACCCAGCTAGCCTGCAAGAAAAGCGAAAATCACCTCAAACCTTTCACTTTGAAAGTAATCATGGAAAAATATTTGGAATTGATAGAGTCGCGATCTATCCAAAAATGAAAGGCAAAGATGAAAAGGGTGTCGATGAGCACAACTTTAATATCTACGGCGTGCTCAATGTAATCCCACCAGATGCTGAATCTAAAAAGTAAATTTATCTTTTATAAAGCCATAATGGTAATAGCCCCACTGCCCCCATCGTCTGAGTTGTGCAAACGGCATTTGGGGTAATGGAGAGCGATACAAAGGTAAATTTGGTATTTTCTCTCCCGCAATCGATTGCGCTAAACGATACGCAGCCTGCGAACTGAATGATACTCCTGCACCACAATAACCTAAGCTATAACCAACGCCGTTTTGTTCAAAAACATGAGGCATATCATCAAAAGCGGCAGCTATCCATCCAGTCCAATTAAAGTCGACTTTACAAGCTACCAGAGCAGGAAAGCACTTATTCAACGCTTGTTTTAAACGGTAACCGTACTTTGGATTTGTAGCATCTTTACCCCACACAGCTCCTCGTCCACCAAATAACAGCCGATTGTCGGGTAACAAACGATAGTAATATTTAAGAATGCGAGTATCCATTGCGACTTGATGAGTAAAAATGCCTGCTTGTTGAAGCAATTCCACAGAAATGGGCTCTGTGACAATAACATTGCTAAGAATAGGTAAATACTTGTTATCTATCCGCTGATTAAACTGTTTAGGCGTATAACCGTTACCTGCACAAATGACTCGCTTAGCACGCAGTTCACCTTTATCTGTAATAAGTCGGTGTATCCCGTTTTCTTCAATCCAATCGACCACACAAGAGTGTTCCGAAAGTCTCACACCTGTGTTTTGAATGAGCTGTTTATAACCCAACAGTAATTTTACAGGGTTAATGCCAAAGCCATCGTTCAGTCTCAGCGCACCAAAGGCTTGATGATGGTTCATGTAGCGTTGCTTAAACTCATCAGGTTGAATGAACTCAGCCGAATCTCCAAAGTTGCTCTCAATAAAAGCGGCAGCATTTTGCATAAGCTGCATTGCGTTCTGATTATGAGCAATTTTTAGATACCCTTTCTCTTGCCTATCACAATCAATTCCATTTGAAGTGATTAAGTCATCGACTCTGGCAACCGCTTGAGTAAACTCATTGTAGATCCCTTTAGCTGTATCGATATCCCATCTTTTTGCCATTTGGGAATAACTTAAGCGACCAGAACCTTTTAATACAAAGCCTGCATTACGCGCACTGGCACCAAAACCGATTTGGTTTGCCTCAAGTACGTGGCAGTCAATATTAAATTCAGTGGCTAAGTAATAAGCGGTCAGTAACCCAGTGTAACCACCGCCAATAATTGCGACATCTGTTGATTGAGCATTAATGAGAGCTGGAGCAGTAGAGCCAAGAGTAAAGTTATCCAGCCAATAGCTTTTAGCTAAAGGCTGATTTCTAGGTGAAACATTAATCAGAGGATCGTACATAGATTTATTATTGTTCTTTTATCAGCTTAATATTCAGTTTATTAGAATTCCAACAACATCTCGCACGCAGTACAATGACAATTGCCACCACAATGAGCGCAATCATAATTATCGTCGTAGTTTTCCCAACTCCAACGTTTAGGATGTTCTTTTATTAATTTTGCGCCAGCTTTTGAGAAGTAGCGAACAGACGAATTATTTGGACTTTCTTTCCAAATGTGGGCAACCCCAGCTATAGCGCCTTGTTGCTTTACTGCATTGATGGAGTGTTGAAGTAAAAGGTGTCCAACTCCATTCCCACGCCACTCAGGTAAAACATTATTGGTCTTAAAGTAGCAAACTTCTTGTGATGAAATATCCCAATGCTTAGGTGAGCACCACTCATCCGAATTCCAGTTCCCTGGCGAATAAGTCAGTCTAAACCCAATAACTTTTTCACCTTTTGTTGCTATTGCATGGGCATTAATGCCATGTTTAATGCCTTTTTTGAACATTTCGAGCAAAGACTTTTTAGTCAAATAGCCTTTACCGTGAATGGCATTACCGAGCCTGATAACATCATCAAAATCCTCTTCCAGTAGTGAGCGTATCTGCATTCTAAAGACCTATAATTGTGTTTTTTAATACGTCTATAAAAGTATCAATATCAGCTTTTGAAATGTCTTTATGCGTCACAAACCTTAAATTTTGAGTAGGATAAATTAGAATATCTTGTGCCTTCAACTCTCTTGTTAAAAGCTTAACATCGTACTTTTCATCAAGTGCAGCAAACGCCATATTGGTTTGAATATCGGCTAAATTAACGTGTAATTCGTCTATTTCTGTCAAGCGTTGGCCAAGGTATTTTGCGTTATCATGATCTTCAGCTAAACGCTCGACTTGGTCTGTAAGTGCAAGCTTACCTGCAGCAGCTAAAATACCCGCTTGTCTCATTCCGCCACCGAGCATTTTTCTCCAACGGCGGGCCTTCTGAATAAACAACTCACTACCTAAAAGTATTGATCCCACTGGCGCAGCAAGGCCTTTCGATAAACAAATTGAAACACTATCAAAATGATCAGTAATCTCAGCCATCTGAATGTTCTGAGCCACAGCAGCATTTGCTACACGAGCGCCATCGAGATGAATTTTAAGGTTGTTATTAAAAGCAAAAGCTTGGGCTTCTGCTAAATAACTTTGCGGTAAGACTTTACCACCAATGGTATTTTCTAGGCTCAGAAGTTTTGTACGGGCAAAATGAAAATCATCAGGTTTTATTGCAGCCTTTGCTTCTGTTAAATCAATGCTGCCATTGGCCAAATTTTGCAATGGCTGTGGTTGAATACTTCCAAGCACTGCAGCACCACCGCCTTCAAACTTATAATTATGCGCCTGCTGTCCACATAAATACTCATCACCGCGTTCGCAATGACTCATTAAAGCTAATAAGTTTGCTTGCGTTCCTGAAGAGGTAAAAAGCGCTGAATCAAAACCGAACATATCAGCAGCAAAGTCTTGTAATTCGTTTACGGTAGGATCATCGCCAAAAACATCATCCCCGACTTTTGCCGTTACCATCGCTTTACGCATTGCGTCTGTCGGTTGGGTTACCGTATCACTTCTTAAGTCGATCATTAATTCTTCTGACTGTTATCTGCTTCACGAGGTAAACATGATCATTCAGAAAGCTCGTAAAATCAAATAATGATGATAAACCTATTATCCCTTTTCTTATTGAAAAGCATAAACGCCAGATTAAATTAGGTTCATGTACTTGAGTGTTAACGTGCTCTTAATCTATGTTTAACATTCATAATTGAAACATTCATACGTATTAATTAAATTTGAGCATGCCACTAAGCATGCTTAATCGAATCTACAGGAAAAAAACGGTAGCTATGGCCACTTCCATTAATCCCCAACAACCATTAAAGAGCCCTAACAATCTTATCTATTGGAATGAAAAAGAAAGTAATTTTGATAAATGTGAAGGAGATGTTTCTGCGACACAACAACTCGTTTTTTCAGGAGAACATAAGAATAAACTGTGTATTGAGTGTAAAAGTTCGCATCTACCAAAGCATTGGGGGTTCAAAGTTATTGGTGAAAAAGTTAAATCCACTGACGGCTCGGCATCTGTTGTTTTTATCCGACCAGACTTCTATAAACCTCAAGACTTAAAAGGTAAAAAAGCGTACTTCACTTTCATAAAAGATTGGAACATTCGTATGAAGCAAAAGGCAGCTAAACAAAGAATAGAATTACCTTTTAACTTTAATCCAAACGAAGAAGCGGATAAATACTTTGCCAGCGAAAAGGGGCAAACCGCTGAATCACCTTTACCTACAGGAGTTGAGCAAGAGGATATTGGTGATTTCGCATCACTTACTTTACCTGCACAGCCATCAGTTCAACAAGCGCCAAACAAAAAATTGAATGCAGCAACGACTGCTTTTCGTAGAAAAATAATCGGAATACTTCATAGACGTCTTCTTAACCCTTTGATGGAAAGTGAACTCAAAGAAACTTCGGGAACAATAGACAACTTTGTAATACAGTGTTCTAAAGAACAACAACAGGCTATTCAGAACAGCGGATTCACTCTAGAAATGTCAAGTGAAATAGAGGCGGCAGATATTGGAGAATTCCTCTTAGTAGAACAATGGAGAATTTCGCGTTTTAATCAAAAACCTGCAATTATTCCTGTTTGTATTAACGGACCAACTCTTTGGGGATCAAAAAGACAGCATACTGTAGTGGCAGTTGTTAGCGAAAACGGTTTTTGTATTTTAGATTCTAAACGACCATTTTATGAAAAGCATCTCCCATCAAATTGCTGCATAAACACGGGCATTCAATCTAATTTTAGAGACAACAATTGCACAAAATATGCGGCTCATACGATTAATTCATTAGTTGCAACATTTGCTCAACTTCAGAACAAAGATGCAAGTATGAAGGATTTTATTAAGAGTTTTAATGCACCAACAAAAGCAGAGTTATCAACTATATTTTCTGAATCAGAATAAATAAGTTCACATCATGTTTACATTAATTAACGGCTATACCATCATCGTCACTGGTGGCAGTAAAGGGATTGGTCGAGGAATTGCCACAGCATTTGCTAAACAAGGTGCAAACGTTATGATTGCCGCTAGAGACATTCAAACGGCAACTCATACAATCAACGAGCTTCAACAGTATTCAGGTCAAGTTGAGTTTTATCAGTGTGACGTTTCTGATTGGCAATCGGTATCAAACCTCATTAACCACACCGTAAAAACGTTTGGCCAGTTAGATGTCATGTGTGCAAATGCTGGTTCTTATCCAATGCAATCCATTGAACAAATGTCACCTGACGATTGGGATAGTATCCTCGAAAATAACTTAAAGAGCAGCTTCATGTGCGTGAAGGCGGCGATGCCTCACTTAGCACAATCGGGGCATGGACGAGTGATTCTAACGTCGTCGATAACCGGTGCAATGACTGGAGTTCCAGGCTTTTCTCATTACGGTGCATCTAAAGCTGGTCAATTAGGCTTTATGCGCACAGCGGCAATGGAATTGGCACGACATAAGATTACTGTAAATGCGATTTTACCCGGAAATATCTACACTGAAGGCTTAAAAGATTTGGGCCAAGATTATTTGGACGCAATGGCAGCTGCAATTCCTTTAAAAAGAATCGGTGACGTTGAAGATATCGGAAACACGGCTTTATTTTTAGCGTCTAAAGAAGCCGCCTACATAACAGGACAATCTATTGTTGTAGACGGAGGACAAACCTTACCTGAATCTTTAGGTGCACTGGAAGATTGTTAAGCAAACACATTAATCTGCAAAGATAGCAACTTTAGCGTCTTCACCTTGTTTTCGTGATGCTCTATACATGCCTACGGTATTATAGGTTAGCGCAACATTTCCTTTATTATCAATGACGATAACCCCACCTGTGCCACCTGCTTTATGCATTGGCCCAAAAATAACTTCATTGCTGGCTTTTTCGATGCTCTTTTTTTGGTATTTCACTTTGGCGCAAATATCTGCTGCGACATTATAGCGAATAAAAAACTCTCCATGCCCCGTCGCTGATACAGCGCATGATACATTATCAGCCCACGTTCCTGCACCGATAACAGGTGAATCACCAATTCGCCCGTAACGCTTCGCCGTCATGCCTCCAGTACTCGTTGCTGCCGCAAGGTTACCCTGTTTATCTAAAGCAACAGCGCCTACGGTTCCCATTTTATATTCATTGTCGAGCTCAACGTAATTTGCACGGAAAGCGCTTGCAGTGGATGAGGTGCGTTCTAACTTTCTAATTTTTTCTTTTGCTTTTTGAAGTGATTGATAGCGCGAAACCGTGTCAAAATAACGATTAGGAACCAGTTCCATGCCTTTTTGTAGTGCAAACTCTTCAGCTCCACTCCCTGACAACATCACGTGAACAGAGTCTGTCATCACTAGACGAGCTAGATTGATTGGGTTTTTTATATGTTTAACACTCGCAACTGCACCAGCTTCACGAGTGCGGCCATCCATAATAGATGCATCTAATTCATGCATGCCATCAAATGTATACACAGCGCCCTTACCTGCGTTGAACAGCTCTGAGTCTTCAAGAATATTCACTGCAGTGTTGACAGCGTCTAGGCTTGTTCCACCTTGCTCTAATATGTCATAGCCAGCATCTGTGGCTTGTTTGAGTTTTGCTTCGTAAAGTTTGATTTTATCAGCGGTAACAGTACTCGGCGAAATGGTTCCTGCACCACCGTGAATGGCGATAGCAAAATTTTGAGCCGCAAGTGATGAAAACGATGTTAACACACAAGAGATTAACAAAATATTAAGTTTGGCGGGCATCAATAATCCTTTATTTTTCAATGAATAAATTTCTTTATAAAACAATAAATTCATAAACTTAATAAATAAAACCTGTTCTATTAAAATTTTGAACATCTACAAATCTATTGCTTAAGCTTTACTGAACATTAATAACATAAAAAGTGTGAGACAAGCCACAAAATGATACTTTTCATCTCTTTATTAGCTCTCTTGGGAACCACATGAATAACTCAACGTTTTCAGGGAAAGTGTTAGCAACAGGATGTTTTCTTCTCACCGCATCGTTAAGTACCTTAGCCTCAGCAGCTTCACCTACTTTGTCACACTCTCCACTTAACAACGCTAAATTTAATGATCAATTAATGAGTTTTTCTGTTAGCAATGATGGAAACACAATGCTTGCATTCAATTATCAAGCAAATGATCAAGACGATATAACACTCTGGCAATCTGTTGACAAAGGGCTAACGTGGTCAGCGCTTTCTGCATCGAAAAAGCAGTGGGCGAGTATTAAATTTTCTCCAAGTAATCCTGCACAAGCACTGGGATTACAATTTGGTCCCCAATCAAGTTCAGATAAAGATACACCATATTTAATGCAAACCGTTGATGCAGGCTCACACTGGAATAAAATATCAACGACTTGCCCTTTGAATAAAGATTCTGACGGTACTGGCGATGTATTTGTTTATGTGCCTCACACAAACAACCAACTTGTACTGAGTAATTTAGGTCAAACGGGCATTTATTACTCAACGGACAATGGCCACACATGTCAGCCAACAAGCATTACATCTGAGGATTGGGTAATATCTTCTTCAAATGACGGTAGCGTGTTATTAGCATCTAGCTATAGTGGCAAAGTCGAACGTTCTACTGATAAGGGAGAGTCTTGGTCCGCAGTGAATATTGACACATCAAAATCAGATGATGGTTCAACATCCGGTTCTACTTTTACAATTAGCTTTTCTCCAAAAAATGCCAACAATGTGCTTGCAACCTATGACGATGGACATCATGACTCGTGGCTTTGGTACTCGCTGGATTCAGGAAAGACTTGGCAAGCTCAATCTCATAAAGACATGAGTTTTAACTTAGGTGTAACGATTCCAAGTTCTATGAATTATTTTATTTTTAGCAATGCGAATAAAGGCATTTGGCAAGCAAGCGGAGATTTAAGCAACCTTTCGTTTTCACCGACATCATTAGGTAGCGCCACCTCTAACGATGATGCTTACAACGTCTGGAGTATCAAGAATTTCTCCTATGAAAATCAAGCTGGTATAGCCATGCTTATGCATTTTTCAATGAATGATAAATCCGCAATGAAATTTGAGCGATTTTCATTATCTAAATAATCGTAGACCTTAAACAATAATTAATTGTCCTTTTGCTTACCCGACGACTAACTTTATCGGGTAAGCAAACTCCTTGAGGTAATAAATGAAAATTGTGATATTTGGTGCGACAGGAACTATTGGTCAAGCAGTTACGACATTGCTTTCCGAACGGCATGAAATTATAAAAATCGGTTATTCGAACGGTGACTATAAGGTAGACATTGGTTCCAAAGCAGCGATTAAGGAAGTGTTCGAAAAAATAGGAATGGTAGACGCTATCGTCTCAGCAACAGGTAAGGTCGCATTTAAAACATTTGATGCATTAACTGACGACGATTGGGAATTAGGTTTCAAAAATAAATTATTGGGTCAAATCAATGTTGCACAAGTCGGTAGCAACTATCTTAATAATAATGGCAGCATAACACTTACCAGCGGGATTATTTCTGAACGTCCTATCGCATATGGCCTTGCAGCAGCCACAGTTAATGGTGCATTAGAACATTTTGTTCAAGCAGCCTCATTGGAACTACCAAATAAACAACGAATAAACATTGTTAGCCCCACAATGCTTACGGAATCCTTGGATAAGTATGAAGATTTTTTCCCTGGTTTCATTCCCATCGACGGGAAGTGTGTCGCACAGTACTACAAAAGATCAATATTGGGTGTAGAAAATGGACAGGTTATTAGAGCCTTTAACGGCGCATAAGTATCTGACAATAATTTTCGTAAGGTTTATCGTACCCGTATTCAAATTATGAATACGGGTTTTCAATACTGTTTAGCGATTATTTATCTAAAGCTTTTGGATTAGGGCCGTAATCATTATCGTCATGACTATCTTGGCAGTAGAAGATAATCAGTACAATTAGACCAATTAAAGGAATAATACCGATTAACTGCCACCAGCCGGTTCTACCTGTGTCATGCAACCTTCTCGCCCCCATTGCGATACTTGGTAAAAACATAAAAATAGCAAAAACAAAACCTAGCCAACTGGAACCTGATACGTACTCATACGTACCAATAACTATGTTAAATACAAAATAAATAAGAGTATACATCCAAAACTCTTCACGTCTTGCTCTTCCCGTGAAATCAGCATACTTCTTTATTCCGCCAATAAAATGCTTCATTACTACTCCAACATCAAATTTATAAGGTACTGATAAACGTCAACAATCAATACCTCTTTATATCAAGTTTTTACCTAAAACGGTTTAATTTTGTTTATTTTTCTTTTCAGAGATCCAGAGTTTTATCTGACCTTTTACCACAACAACGTCATCTTTATCATACGCTGTGACTTCTACCATTAAATCGCCAGGCTGCCATGGTTGCGTTACTTCAGCTACACAACGAATATTACTGCCCGCTTTAGCGGTATAGTCGAGCGTCATTCCTTTTGGGATCCATCTTAAATGTTTTGGAATCGATGCCTCTGCAAGTACACCCATCGCCATCTCTAATCCATTACAAATCGCAATAACATGAACAGTGCCAATATGGTTTTGCACACGCCAACGTTTTCTTAAGAAGCATTCGCAATAATCTTTATGTAATATTCGGATCAATGGCCGAATAGTGCCAAAGTATGGTGCTTTAAAACTAATATAAACAGAGAATAGCCATTTCCCTAATGGGCATTTCTTGAGTTTATTGAACATCTTGAGGGCATAGTTTTCACGTTGATTCATTGGCTTAACGTCTCTTATCATCATATCCATATACTGGTCAGATGAGACTAGCAGTATTTTTGAACAATGGAAATAATCAAAGCACTTTGGAACATTTTTTCGATATACTCATCTTAAAATATTTTATGGAAGTTCATGTGAGTTTATTTAAAACGTATTTAAAAGGAATTGCTATGGGAGCAGCTGATGTTGTACCTGGCGTCTCTGGTGGAACAATAGCCTTTATCACAGGTATTTTAGATACTTTGCTTGAAAGCATTAATAAAATTAAACCTTCATTATTTAAGATGATTAAAGAAAGAGGGTTTAAAGCTGCGTTTAATCACATTAATGGTGGCTTCTTAATCAGCTTATTCGCCGGCATATTAACCAGCATATTTTCATTAGCAAAACTGATCTCGTGGTTGCTTGTTACTCACCCTGTTCCAATTTGGTCTTTTTTCTTTGGCTTAATTTTAATTTCAGTCGTTCACGTACTTAAGCAAGTTAAAGGGTTTACCGTTGTGAGAGGGGTTACCTTCTTAGCAGGTATGTTTGTAGCTTATGCGATAACTCAGCTTTCTCCTGCGCCAACAGAAGTGAATACATTGTCCTTATTCATTGGTGGTGCCATTGCGATTTGCGCCATGGTACTTCCGGGAATTTCCGGTAGCTTTCTTTTACTTTTATTAGGCCTCTACTCCACTGTACTTGGAGCAGCTAAAGGCTTTGATATTAGTATTCTTGCCATTTTTGCTGCTGGTGCACTCACTGGTTTGCTAACCTTTAGCCGTTTACTCAGTGCATTGTTAAAGAAATGGCATAACGAAACGCTCACTTTTTTAACGGGGTTAATGCTTGGTACACTCGGAAAAATTTGGCCTTGGAAAGTTGCTGAAACTTGGCGCATCAATTCACACGGTGAAAAAGTTCCACTGCTTGAAAAACCGTTATCGCCTTTTACTTACGAACAAATTACAGGGCAACCACACCAACTTTGGCTAGCTATTGCCTGTATGTTTGCCGCAATAGCTTTGGTTTGGGGGTTAGAAAAGTTTGCTAACCGCAAAAAGTAACTAATTCACTTTATTACTTAAATTTAATTTAAAAAAACCATACTTTATAGTTATAGTTTCTAGGCTGAGTAGAACATAAAACTCAGCCTAGAAACTATATACATCAATCTCGCTCTATCTTGCTCATTAATAACAGTTCAACCCAATTTTACTCTGTCCTTTAATTTAGCTAGGTAAATAGTATGAAGATATCTAAGATCACACTGGTGACTTGTAGTTTGCTTTACAGCTTAAGCAGTTTTGCAGCCGCCTATAGCATCAAACTCACTCCAATCGAATTTATAAACAATTCTAAAGTTTCGAACTATCTACAGTTTTCTCGCTCAAGTAATAACAACACAATTCTTGCCTACGATATTAAGGGTGCTCCGAGTAAACTTGGATTGTGGCGTTCAGATGACAATGGTTCTTCGTGGTATTACGATAAATCTAACCAAAATGATTGGGATCAAATCCTGTTATCGAAAGGTGCTCCTGATAGTGGTGGCGCAGTTGGTATAGACGGCGATAAACTTTACTTTTCATCAAACATACAAACTTGGGCCAATGATTCAGGTTCTAGTTGCAATCAGATGCTTCATGGCCATAGCGAATCAAATGCACTTTATGCGACAAACAATAAAGATAATCGTTTATTCATCAGCATGATTGAGCAAAATGGTTCGATTGGTGAAACACTGGTTTCCTCTGACTTTGGGCAAAATTGTGTTAAGAGTAATTTAGGTGCTGGAGCATGGAATATTAGTAGCTCAGAAGACGGAAAGGTAACTATTGCAAGTTTCGACTATCATGTAAAACTCTCTACAGACGGCGGTAAAAATTGGAGTGATGTTAAATTCAATCAGGAAGACTTACCTTATGCTGTTGGCATTGATTTGAAGTTTTCTTTTGACCCTCAAAACTCACAAAACATCTATGCTGTCGATACTGATACAATCAATGATGCTCCCTATGAAAAAACTTTATGGTTTAGTCATAATGGAGGGCTAACTTGGAATAAAACTACCTACCCTGATGTAAAATTCGCCTCTGCTGTAATGGTTGTAAATAATGGAAAGGATCTTCTTTTTGTAAATCACTTCAACCATTTTTCAACTGTTTCAACTAATACGGCTGATAGAAGTGTTAGCGATGTAGATCTTACAAATCAACATATAGCCAACTCTAAAAAAATGATGTGGTTCATTCAAGCACCATCTTCAAGTAACAATAATGCGATATTTACTGCAATAAATACTGATGACAGTGGAAATATCTCAAGCACAAACTTCAATGCTGATTTATCTTAATAACTTGTCCTAAGGAGCGAAAAAATTCGCTCCTCATTAATCCAATATCTCATTTTTGTCGTAGTATTAATAAAGACCCTAAAGAGGACTTAATGGCATGATGCCTTCTACGAAAGACAAAATTCAAATTGGGATTAGCTCTTGTTTACTTGGCGAAGAAGTTCGCTACGACGGTGGACACAAAAACTCAAAGTACTGCTCCCGAGATCTCAGTCAACTTTTTAAATTTGTACCAATATGCCCTGAAATGGCAATAGGACTTGGCACACCAAGAAAAACCATTCGTTTGGTAAAGGATGACGAGAGAATCAGAGTAATGGCTTCTGACGAAAGCTTTGAGGTTACTCAAGATCTCGTTCAATTCAGTGAAGCAAAAGTTGAGCAGCTTAACAGTCTTGGTGGTTATATTTTTTGCGCAAAATCTCCAACATGCGGTATGGAAAGAGTGCTCGAATATAAAATTGGCACCAACAACGCAACAAAATCTGGTGTTGGCATTTTTGCTAAAGCTCTGATGGAACGTTATCCACTGTTACCTGTTGAAGAAGAAGGTCGATTACACGACCCAAACCTCAAAGAGAACTTTTTTACACGGGTCTATGCTTATCATGACTGGATGAGCATGAAACAAACAGGGTTAACCAGACATGAGTTAATTCGGTTTCACTCACGTTATAAGTATTTACTCATGGCTCACAGCACTGAATGGTATCGAAAATTAGGACCTATTCTTGCTGACTTATCAGACTTGGAAACCAGAGCAAATGAGTATTTCGATGGGTTTATGACTGCGCTAAAATGCTCAGCAACAAAACGCTCTCATACCAATACACTCCAGCATATTCAGGGCTATTTTAAAAACGAACTCAACAAAGAGCAAAAAGCCGAATTGACAGAAAGTATTTTAAATTTTAATCAAGGCCTCACGCCACTATTGGTTCCCATAACATTGATAAATCATTACTTGCGAGAACACCCTAAAGAGTACATCCAAGATCAAGTTTACTTGAACCCTCACCCGCAAGAGCTGAAATTAAGATATGGATTCTAATAACGTTGTTGTCGTTTGGTTCCGCCAAGATCTAAGAATCAGAGAGAATGAATGTGTTGCTAGCGCTTTTCGGTTTGCCGCCGAAAAGCAATGTCGGCTTATCGCTCTATACTTGTCATCACCAGAACAATGGCAAAGTCATGATGTAGCGCCTATTCAGATTGACTTTATAGAGCGTAATTTAAACCATCTTGCCGTTGAGTTAGCTCAACTCGGCGTTCCACTTAAACACTTTCAAATGCCAACATTTCAAGATCAAATTGATTACCTAACTGAATATTGTCAAAAAAATAAAGTGATTCAAATATTCGCTGGCAAAGAACCTGAATGGAATGAAAAACAACGTGACGCTCAATTAATATCTCATAGCCTTCCGATAGAGTTTACTGATGAGCATTGTATTTTGGCTCCGGGTACAGTGCTCAATCAACAAGGGCAGATGTTCAAGGTGTTCACACCATTCAAAAAAAAATGGCGTGAGGTTGTTAGTCAACAGCACCTTCAAAAGGCTGAACTGGTTGAATTAAATCAAAAAGAGATTGTTCCAGAGAAGATTCAAATCGATGCTACTAAGGTGAAGAGTTCCGATTGGCCTGCAGGAGAAAAAGCGGCGCTCAGTCTTCTGAAGCGTTTTTGTGAATCTCAGCTAACAAGTTACAAAGAGCAAAGAGATTTCCCTTCATTAAAAGGTACTAGTCAACTTTCGCCTTATTTGGCCATGGGTGTGCTCAGCCCTAAACAATGCCTTTATGCAATTTTGCATTACTTCCCGCAAGCCCTAGTTGAGGCCACAACACCTGCTGAAACTTGGCTAAGCGAATTAATTTGGCGAGAATTTTATCGCCATCTTATTGTTGCTTTCCCTAAGCTCTGTAAAAACCAAAACTTCAAAAGCAATGCTGATGCGATTCAATGGCGAAATGACCAAGCCGAATTTAAAGCTTGGTGTGAGGGTAAAACTGGCTATCCTGTTGTTGATGCTGCAATGCGCCAGCTGAATCAAACAGGCTGGATGCATAACCGCATGAGAATGGTTACAGCTTCATTTTTGAGTAAACACCTGCTGATAGATTGGCGTTGGGGTGAGCGCTATTTCAAACAAAATTTAATCGACGGTGATCTGGCCGCCAATAATGGTGGCTGGCAATGGTCTGCTGGCACAGGGTGTGATGCACAACCTTATTTTCGAATTTTTAATCCAATAGAGCAAAGTAAAAAGTTTGATAACGAAGGTGCATTCATCTATCACTTTGTTCCCGAATTATCGTCGGTCTCAGCTAAAGCACTGCACCAAGCTAATTTAATAGTTCAAGAACCAGAAAACCATGCTATCTCAAACAATTACTGTATCGCTATTGTCGAGCACAAACTCGCAAGAAGTAGAGCACTCGAAGCCATGAAAGTAATCTCTCAAAAGTGATGGGAGATTACTAAACTCTATGGTATAAAAATATTTAGGAACCCATTAAGTAAATTCATCATTAGTCAATGCCCCGCGCTAAAAGGAATGGCGAACTCGACGACATCATTTATTTTTCGTCAATATTTCAGGAAGGATTATGACCGCCTCAGATGCATCATTAAGTAAAAAAACGACTAAGTTAACCGAAAGTGATATCTACCGTTCTTGCTCGCTTTCTGACTCATTAAAAAATTGTAAAACCACTGCTGACTTACAACCTATCACTGAGATTGTTGGACAAACTCGTGCCCAAAAAGCGGTTGAGTTTGCTATGGGCATAAAAGAAAAAGGCTACAACATATATGCTATTGGCCAAAACGGCCTAGGTAAACGCACCATGATGCTGCGTTATCTAAAAAATCTGGAAACTCAATCAAAACTCTATGACTGGTGTTATGTCAGCAATTTTGAAAACCCTCGGAGACCAAAAGTACTCAAGCTTGAGTGCGGCAAAGGAGAGCCATTTAGCCAAGATATCGAAAAACTAGTCGTCAAGCTGGTTAAATCACTTCCTCTGACTTTTGAAAATGAAATTTATTACAGCCGCACTGAACAACTAAAAAAACAATTGGCTGAAAAACAAGAGGCTGAGTTAGCCGATATTTCCGCAAAAGCCAAAGAGCAGCATGTGCAACTCGCCGTCACTACCCAAGGTGATTATCAGCTCATCGCAATGAATGGTGAAGAGCAGCACACTGAAGAGTCCTATGATGCACTGCAGGAAGAAGAACGAGCTGAAATAGAGAAAATAATTCGTGATCTTGAATCGGATCTACGAAAAGTCGTACGCACCTTCACGAAGTGGGAAGAGGAATACAACGACAAGCTACAGCAACACACTGAAAAAACAGCGAAAGACGTTATTGGTCATTTTATAAGGCCACTGACTAGAAAATATAAAAAAGACCATGAAGTTGTAGAGCACCTAAAGGCAATGCAAAAAGATATGATCACCAATGTTGATATCTTTTTAGAGCAAACAGAAGAGCAACTCGGGCTCGCTTATGCCACGTTAGACAAAAAGCTGCCAAGACGATATTTAGTCAACGTGCTCGTTCCACAATCTGATGACCATTTTCCAATTCGAGTAGAAGAGAGTCCAAGTTACCACAGCTTGTTCGGCTACATCGAAAATGCGACGTTTAAAGGCACAGTGTTTACTGACTTCTCTCTTATTCGAGCTGGTAATCTCCATAAAGCCAATGGCGGGGTGTTACTGATCGATGCGACGAAAGTGCTGGAGCGCCCTTATGTGTGGGACGGGTTAAAAAGAGCTCTTCGTTCACGAAAATTAGATTTGAGTTCATTGGAACGTGAGGTTTCGCTATCGGGCGTGATATCGCTAGAACCAGAACCTATCCCGCTGGACGTAAAAATTGTCATGTTTGGCGATCATCAAACTTATCAATTATTACAACATTATGATCCTGATTTTAGTGAGCTATTCCGAGTAACCGCTGACTTTGAAACCAGCATGCCTAGAACTTCTGAAAGTGAAGAGCAATATGCTCGCTTTATTTCTTGTATTGTCAGCGAAAAAAATATGCTCGAATGTGATATATCTGCTGTTGAGCGTATTGTTGAATACAGTTCTAGACAAGCCGATGATCAAAACAAACTCTCGCTTTACTCAGCTGATGTCGCCAACCTATTGCGTGAAACAAACTTCGTTGCCCAACAAGAGCAAGCAAAATCGATTCGCGCAGAGCATGTTGAGCAGGCGCTCAGCAATCAAATTCATCGAGTCTCTAAATTGCAGGATTTGATGAAAGAAGACTTTCAGTTTGGAAAAACCATCATCGATGTTTCAGGAGCAAAAATTGGACAAGTTAATGCACTAACAGTCGTCTCTACTGCGGATCATCGTTTTGGTTTGCCAAGTCGTATCACAGCCAATACGGCTTTCGGACAAGGTGAAGTGTTAGATGTTGAGCATAAAGTACAACTCGGTGGGCAAATTCACTCTAAGGGAGTACTCATACTCACCTCATACCTAGCTTCTGTATTAGGAAAGTCAGCGGAGATACCGCTGACTACTTACATCACTTTCGAACAATCGTATTCGGGTGTTGATGGTGATAGCGCTTCAATGGCTGAGTATTGTGCTGTGTTATCTGCTATCAGTGAAGTTCCACTCAAACAAGATATCGGGATTACTGGCTCGATGGATCAATTTGGTGTTGCTCAACCAATCGGTGGCGTTAACGAAAAAATCGAAGGGTTTTATGATATTTGTAAAATAAAAGGGCAAACAGAATCTCAAGGTGTGATTATTCCGAACAGTAATGTCTGCAACTTAATGTTGAGAAAAGACATTGTTGAAGATGTCAAACAAGGGAAGTTCCATATCTGGGCGATTGCTCATGTTTCAGATGCCATAGAATTGTTATCTGAAAAGAAAGCTGGAACCCTTAAAAATGATAAATTCACACGAGGTTCAATTTACGAATCCGCTAGAGTTAAGTTAGATAAACTCAGAAAAGAACATGAGAAGGACGCTCAGTAGTCGCCCTAAAAAATAGTGTAGTGAATGAGTAATTTCGTTTAGTTACTCATTCGCTGCAGTTTCTACTGCTCTATCACCCAGTGCATTTAAGACTTTGCAATCACCCTCTAAAATAGCAACGATTGACTTATGTTGTCTAAAGCATTGAGGGATAATTACACGACCATTACGTCCAACAGACAAATCACGAAGCACTTCACTTCGCATTAATAGACCTACTGGTGCATCATAGAAGAGTACCGTCACTGTTTTAGTACTAATTACAGTAGCTACTTGAGATTTCATCTTAATTTCTCGATAAATTGTAAACCTACATAACTAGTTATAGCTCACTCAGAAAGTTTTGAGCAATTGTAATTAAAATGTTTTATTTTTGTAACATTGAACCAGCCCGAAATTAATTTTATATCGCTAAATTCACATGCATATAAGCACGATTTGTGAAATGACAAGTCCCCCCATTCAAGAAACAATGTTGGGAAATACTTCAAATTCCCTAATATCAATTTAAACAGGCTCTTGGGTTTTCATCTAATCCTGTTAAAATCAATCAGAATTTTTGTCACAAGATTAGAGATTAAGATGGGAAGAGCGTATCAAAACCGTAAAGAGTCAATGGCTAAAACAGCTGGTATGAAAACTCGGATTTATTCTCGTTACGGTAAAGAAATCTACGTTTGTGCGAAAAATGGTGGTGTAGAACCTGATGGCAACTTAGCCCTGCGTCACTTGATTGCAAAAGCAAAAAAAGACCAAGTTCCAGCTCATGTAATTGATAAAGCACTTGATAAAGCCAAAGGTGGCGGTGGTGAAGACTATGAAGTCGCTCGCTACGAAGGCTTTGGTCCAAACAATTGCATGCTTATTGTTGACTGCTTAACTGACAACGTAAAACGTACTTACACCGAAGTTCGCCAAGCATTCGTTAAAAATGATGCCAAACTTGGTGGTCCTGGTACTTGTGCACACATGTTTGATCATGCCGCTGCATTTGTATTTGAAGGTGACGATGAAGATGCGGTATTAGAAACATTAATGATGGCTGATGTTGATGTAACCGATGTTGAGTTAGAAGATGGATTAATCAGTGTTTACGCGCCTCATACTGAATTCAATAATACTCGAACTGCACTCACAGACGCATACCCTGATATTGACTTTAAAGTTGATCATATCTCTTGGTTACCACAAACAATGACAGAGATTACAGACGCAGAAGAAGTTGAGCAATTTGATAAATTAATTGCAGCACTTGAAGATTGTGACGACGTACAAAATGTTTATCACAACGCCGAAATTCAAGATTAATATTGAGCCTATGCTCTGCGCAAGCAAAGTTCGTTAGTACTCAATGTTGTTTTAATGAAGATATAAAAATGGCGCTCATGATTGAGCGCCATTTTTATTTGTAGGAGTATGACTTTACTTAAGTGTTACTTTAGCAAATTTACGCTTACCTACTTGGAAAACACCAACAGTGCCAGCTTCAAAAACTTGCTTAGCATCTACCAGTTTTTCACCTTCTAATTTTGCGGCGCCCTGTTTAACCATTCGCATAGCTTCAGATGTTGATGCAACGAGACCAGCTTCTTTTAACAAATTAGCTAAACCTATCCCCTCACCTGCATCGATATCCATTTCTGGCACATCATCTGGAATTGCGCCTTTTTGGAAGCGATTGATGAACTCTTGATGAGCCGCTTCAGCTGCGGCTTCATCATGGAAGCGAGCAATAATCTCTTTTGCCAAGGCTATTTTAATATCTCTAGGGTTTGCACCATCAGCAACTTGTTGCTCAAACGCTTCGATTTCTTCTAATGGACGGAAAGATAATAATTCAAAATAGCGCCACATTAACTCATCAGAAATTGACATGATCTTGCCGAACATCTCACCTGCAGGTTCGCTAATACCAATATAGTTATTAGCTGACTTAGACATTTTCTTAACACCATCTAAACCTTCAAGCAGTGGCATCATAACAACGGTTTGAGGTGTTTGACCTTCAGATTTTTGTAGCTCACGACCCATTAATAGGTTGAATTTTTGATCTGTACCACCAAGCTCAACATCTGCTTCCAATGCTACAGAATCCCAACCTTGTAACAGTGGGTACATGAATTCATGAATAGCGATAGGTTGACCAGAACCGTAACGCTTTTTAAAGTCATCACGTTCTAACATACGCGCCACAGTCTGATTTGACGCTAACTTAATCATGCCTGCTGCACCTAGCGGCTCTAACCAGCTAGAGTTAAATTCGATACGAGTTCGAGCAGGATCTAAAATTTTGAAAACTTGTTCTTTATAGGTCTCAGCATTGCGCATCACATCGTCTTTGGTTAATGGTGGACGAGTGCTATTTTTACCGGTCGGATCTCCAACCATGCCTGTGAAATCACCAATTAAGAAGATCACTTCATGACCAAGCTCTTGAAATGCACGCAGCTTATTTAAAATTACCGTATGACCTAAGTGAATATCAGGTGCGGTAGGATCTGCCCCTAATTTTATTTTAAGTGGACGTCCTAATTTTAATTTTTCAATTAAATCAGCTTCTAGCAATATCTCATCTGTACCACGTTTTATTTCAGCTAAAGCTTTATCTAAATCAGCCATTGCCTATGCGACCTCGTTATAATTAGGAACTGTGCCTAAATCTCAAAATTTGAAGGTTGTAATGTTACTTGTTAGCCAGAACAATTGAAAGCGTGTAAACTTGGTTGTAATAGAGATATTGCAATTTGGTATCAGGGTCGATGTTAAGAGTTGTCACATTATTTAAATTATTACCAAAAACACACAAAATTATTCTAAGTGTATTGACTGTAGTCTCTCTTATTATTGTGATGTTACCTTCTGAAGATGCACAAGCGTCTAGACAGACTGTGGAAAATCAATACCAACCGAATAAACGCTATACGGTACCTTTGGCATTTCGTACGCCAGAGCCACCTCAGCTCAATCGAGCATCATTAAATGCTCCCCCCTCAATAACGAAAGATATTGAAAGCATCACTGCGCCTAAGCCTGAGAAGAAACAAGAAATCGCTAACATAGAAACCTTTAAGGTTCGTTCTGGAGACACGCTTGCAAAACTGTTTCATCGTGCAGGCTTAACTTCACGTGATGTTTATGAAGTTTCTCGACTGCCTTTAGCAAAAAAGAATTTATTAAAATTAATTCCTGGCGAAACCATTGAGCTTACCAAGGATTCACAAGGCGACTTTATCAATCTCACTTATCAAATGGACCCAATTACATCACTTGAGATTTCTCATAATGGTGATAATTATAAAGAACAGGTTCATAAGAAACAGGTTAATGTTCGTAAAAGCTTCACTGCGGCCACAATCACCAGTAATTTTTGGAATGCTGGCGTAGATGCAGGTTTAACCGCTAACCAAATTATGCAGCTAGCAACCTTATTTGGTTGGGATGTCGACTTCGCCCTCGACATTCGTGAAGGTGATAATTTCGCACTCATTTTCGAACAAAAATTTACTGACGGTGAATTCTTAGAAAACGGTAATATTCTTGCCGCAGAGTTTACGAACCAGGGAGATCGTTACACTGCAATTCGTCACTCAGACGGTGAGTATTTTTCAGATGAAGGCCGCAGTATGCGTAAAGCATTTTTGCGCTCACCAGTAGACTTTAACCGTGTAAGCTCTAACTTTAACCCTCGACGTCTGCACCCTGTTACAGGTCGCGTAAAACCTCACCGTGGCGTGGATTATGTTGCAAAAGTCGGTACCCCAATTAAAGCCGCAGGCCGTGGAAAAGTCATTGCCTCAAGTTACAATAAATACAATGGTCATTATGTATTCATTAAGCATAATGATACTTATACGACTAAGTATTTACACCTTAAGAAACGTAAGGTCAGAAAAGGGCAATCTGTTAAACAGGGTCAAATAGTTGGAACATTGGGAAGCACTGGCCGTGTTACTGGACCGCATCTTCATTATGAGTTCATTGTAAATGGAGTGCACAGAAACCCTAGGACTGTTAAGCTGCCAAAATCTAACCCTATTGCTAAGAAACAAAAACACGTGTTTTTAGCGCATAGTTCAAACATCATGGCAGAACTTGAGCATAAAAAACAACTACACTTAGCAGGCACAATCTAAAGGCAGTAACTTAACAATTATGTCCAAGAATTATTATATCGGCGTAATGTCAGGAACAAGCATGGATGGTATCGACTCTGTGCTTGTTGATTTTTCCTCTGGAAACCCACAATTAATTGAAACTTACACTGAAGAAATCCCTTCCCACCTTTTTAAAGGCCTTCAACGACTCAGCCAGCCGAGTAATGATGAAATTAATCGACTAGGACGTTTAGACCGTCAAGTTGGGCAAGCCTTCGCAAAGTCAGTAAATGGCCTTTTAAAAAAAGCTGACGTTCCGACATCAGATATCATTGCGATTGGCAGCCACGGCCAAACCGTGCGACACATGCCGAACCTCGAAGTAGCTTTTACGACCCAAATAGGTGATCCGAATACCATCGCCGTTGAGACGGATATTGATGTTATCGCTGACTTTCGTCGCAAAGATGTTGCCCTTGGCGGTCAAGGCGCCCCTCTTGTTCCAGCCTTTCACCAGCAAATGTTCTCTAAAGCAACAACCGATCGCATCATCTTAAACATTGGTGGTATCGCAAACATCACTTACTTACCGCAAGATGAGCAACCTGTTTTAGGCTTCGACACTGGCCCTGGGAATGCACTTGTGGATGCTTGGATTCAGCAGTCACTAGAAGAACCTTATGACAATAATGGACAGCTGGCAGCATCAGGCTCTACTGACGAAAAGCTATTGAAGCACTTACTGTCTCATACTTATTTCTCTCAGCCCTACCCTAAAAGCACAGGCAAAGAACTATTCAGTCAAAACTGGTTAGAACAACAGATAAGTGAGTATTCACACTTATCTGTTGCAGATATTCAATCAACATTGCTTGATTTAACTTGCCATAGTATTGCCAATGACATTTTGAAACTTTCTCAATCAGGAGAACTTTTTGTTTGTGGTGGCGGTGCCAAAAATACAGAATTGATGAAACGTTTAAAGGCATTACTCCCAACTTATACAGTTGAGACTACGAGTTTATTAGGTGTTGACCCACAATGGGTTGAAGCGATTGCTTTTGCTTGGCTTGCTTATCGCTTTGAACATCATTTACCGGCAAATCTACCTGAAGTAACAGGAGCCAGTCGAGAAGCCATTTTAGGTGCTCGATTTCCTGCAAAATAAATGTGTCTATAGGGAAGTAAATACTGCCCTATATCATTTTAAATTCGTTTTCTTCGAATCAAAAGAATTAATACCAAACTGATAAAACTTAAGCTTCCTCCTCCAGAACTACCTGATTCCTCAAAATCATCACCCTCCGGCACTTGCTGAACAACTACATTGATTGAAACTTCGGCTTCACTGCTTTCACCATTTGCATCCGTAGCAACAACTGAAAACACAAGTACACCATTTTGATTTGGTGCGACAAATTGTGCTTCCTGAGTACTCGCATTATTCAGCGTTACACTGGTACCGCTAACTTGCTTCCACTGATAAGAAATACTATCACCATCTGCATCAGTCGCTGTGGCAGTTAATGTTACCGTCTCTGAAGCGTTAACATCGCGATTGTCACCGGCAGAAACTACTGGAGCTTTGTTCACGCTGTCATTATCAGATATTGTGACAACTAACTCATTTGCAGCGAGAGCACTACCATCTGCGCTCGTCAATTGAACAGTGAAGGTCTCATTATCTTCAACTTCACTATCATCAATTAACTTAATTGGAATTGGTTTAGCGTCCGAATCACCATCTTGCCAGACCAATTCACCTGAAATTTCTTCTAAATCATTTCCAACTTCAGCTGTCCCACTAGCAACGTGGTAATTCACTTTGACTGTGCCAGATGTTCCACCTGAGCGTAAAACATTTACTGAAGCATCTTGCACATTCTCAGAAAAAGTTACTGAAGTTTGCTCGAAAGCCAACGTACCGGGTCTCGGTGCATTTTCACCAAACTTCACGATGTGATAAGTTGGTGAGACTATTGAAGCCCCTCCTCTTGGGTCATGTAGCTTAACAAATGCTTGGCGTTCTATATCCTTATCAGCATTTAACGTAACTAACTCTATCGTTTTAGGTGCATTGTCATTAGATGTCCATGTCAAACGACCAGAGATTGGCTGATAATCAATGCCAAGCTCGGTATTCCCGTCTACCACTTCATAAGCAACGCTGACTTCACCTGAACCTTGTGGACGTTGAACAGAAATAGAGATTGTATCTCCAGGATTCCCTCGACTTTCTGATTCACTGAAAGAAATGGAACCTTGAATTTGGCTATGGGTTTTATCACGAAGGACATATAAACCACTATTGATATCACTCGCTAGAATTAACCCTGATGGTAAATAAGGGTAGACACCCCACACACCATTAAATGCATTGCCATCAGAGGCTGGAAACGTATCGAAATATCCCAGCTCTGAAGGTGAAGAAGGGTCACTAATGTCTAAAATCGTAACCCCACGTTGATAGTTTGACATGTAATATCGATTACCACGAACAAAGCCATTATGATCAATGGCTTTTGTTGGCCCAGACCATGTTTTAACCAGTTGAGGAGCCTGCAAGTTATCGACGTTGAATACTCGTAATGTTGTATTTAAACCGTGGCGTTGTTCATCAAGCTCATCGTGGACAAATACGTATCGTTTATCTTCACTCCACCAACCCGAATGCACGTACTCAGCATTGGTATAAGTCGTATTAGACAGTTCATCGGGAGCTGCCTGCTCAGAGATATTCCACAAGCGCATTTCATCTTCATTAAAATCGAGCAATACGGTACAAATTGACGTTTGGCAACTACTCTGTGCCCTACTGTCAGTTACAACCATAGATGAAGCATCATGAGCATAATCAGAACGTGTAGACCCAGTATGATTAAACTCGGCCCCTAGGGCGGCAGGATTTGTTAAGTGGTAACTACGAAATGCGCCACCCCCAATATTCTGACCGACCAAATGCAAAGACGGAGCTAATCCTGTCAGTGCTGAGTTGGTCGTGTAATCCACGTTACTAATATAAACATTATGAGCACTTGTGCTTGCATTATCCGTAGCGACTTTTGAAATAGCATCTGGTAAATCACTCAAATCAATAATATGAACATTATCGGCGCCCTCTGAGGTGACATATGCGTGTGCTTTCCAACGCAACGCTTCGGAATCAAACCACTGATAGACTTTTATGTCTCGCCACGTCGTTCTTGTTCCGCCGATGAATCCTACCTCAGCGGGATTTTCAGGATCAGATAGATTAATGACAGATGTACCATTATTGAACCCCATAATGGCGTATTCAGTACCAGTATTAAGATCTACATGCCCCCAAATATCATTGCCCGAACTAGGTAATTTTGAAAAGTCGCCCAGTGCCATATGAGCTACTAAATCAATATTGTTACAGCTGAAGTTACCTGCTGTACCGTTGGTACATTCAGTTGCCGGTTGGCTTCGCTCTAGCGCCTTATTTTGTTCAAGTTTTTGAGACAACTCAACTCCATACTGAGCAATACCATCATTGAGAATTTTAAATCCCCTTGACTCTAAACCTGAAACGAATGCTTGCGGTATGCCTGTCAATAAAGTCGGATTATGCTGCGGTGCTTGAGCTAAAAAATGGTCAAATTTATTGTAGCCTCCTAAAACGGGGACCAAATCGCTAGTCAGAAGAAAGACATCTTCTGAATTTTTAAAATCGTACTGCCCACCAGACACTAATACTCTATCGCCTTTATTGGCATGTTTGACCGCATACGCTATGGTTTCACAAGGTCTTAGAGGATTATCACAACGTCCGATATTTTTGCCCGATGTGGAAACAAATCGAGCTTTATCATGCTCTGCATGAGCCAAAACTCTATCGAGAGGTGCCATTGCTGCCGTTGCAGCAATAAAGAATATAACTGCATTCCGTAATTTCATTTGTAGCTCCTAGCTGCTCCGAACTTAAATTACTCCCCACGACATTTAGGCTCGTGCATTTCTTAATTTTTATTTGTAGAATCGGCAATATAACAAATAACAAATAACAAACAAAATAATAACAATGATGCCATTTTCATTTTTAGTTAAAGATGCTGTTTCAATAAAACACAAGATCAAAAAATGTTTGTTAGTTGGAACTGCTATTCTCATGTCTAGTTGTGGAAGTTCAGAGCAGGTTCAACAAATTAATATCATTCTAAAATATGGCGCATCGAAACTTAAATGCGATGTTCCAATAAACAAGCATTCTGACTTCCAACTTGAACAGCTCCAGTTTTTTCTATCGAACTTTAGTGTTAATGGTGACCCCTTAAACCTCAAAAAGACGAAAAATCAAAGTTCAACGATAGCTTTATTGAGTAAACTCTGTCATAGCGAGTCACCAGATAATTTAACGCTTTTGTTATCAAACAAAATTAGTAAGGGTAAATTACGCTTTGATTTGGGCGTACCTTTTACTGAAAACCATAAAAACCCGCTAACTCAAGACAGCCCTTTGAATCAAAGTGATATGTTTTGGAATTGGCAACTGGGCCACAAGTTTCTTCGATTAGATCTGAGAAATAATAACCCAGTAAATCGCCACACAGGTTGGCACTTCCACTTAGGTTCAACCGGATGTAAATCCGCGAGTGTTATGAGAAGCCCTTCTCAAAGATGTACCCAACCCAACCGTTTTACTTATGAAGTAGATTTAACAAGTAATACACTGATTCTCGATTTAAAGCCTCTTCTCGATACAGTGTTGAGCAAACAAGAGTTTCACTCTCAATCCTGCATGTCCGAATCTCAAAACATCGTTTGTCTGATGTTACTTAAAACGCTAAGAACAAATTCAATTTGGCGGGGGGATCAGAGATGAAAGCAATCAAGGGAGTCACCCTTCTCTTGTCATCAATATTGGTTACGTCGTGCTTCAATCAGCAAGAACGTACTCAAGAGCAAGAGTATTCATGGAATGTACCAACGGGTTTTCCAAAACCTTTTGTTCCTGAAAATAACCCTATGACACAAGCTAAAATAGAGCTGGGCCGTTACATTTTTTATGACAAAGCTCTTTCAAGCAATCAATCACAAAGCTGTTCAAGTTGCCATATACAAAAACACGCTTTTGCTGAGCCATTAAAAGTTTCCATCGGTAGCACAGGTGAAGCACACCATAGAAACTCACCCGCTTTAGTTAACATTGCTTACAACAAAACACTCACTTGGGCGCATGATGGTCTTACTGAATTAGAACGGCAATTGCTGCTTCCAATTTTTGGTGAGCGCCCTTTAGAGCTTGGTGCCACAGGAAATGAAACAAAAATCCTTCATCGATTTGGGCGAGCGCCGTATCCAGTATTATTCACAAAAGCGTTTGGTGAGTCAGAGCCAGACTTCAGTAAGATTGTTCAAGCCCTTTCAAGTTTCACTCGTAGCTTAATTTCATTAAATACGCCTTTTGATGAGTATGCTTATCAAGGAATCGACGATGCAATCTCAGAAGATGCTTTAGCTGGTATGAACTTATTTTTTTCTGAAAAACTAGAATGCCATCATTGCCATGGTGGATTTAACTTCACCCAATCAACCAGCCATGAAAAACAGCCTTTAGATCGAAGACCATTTCATAATACAGGGCTGTATTTCACTGAACGTAAGAAGCTAACGCTGACAAAGCTTGACCAAGGAAAGGTCAGTATGGGTTACCCAGAAAAAGACATTGGTCTTGCCGGTACTACTGGCAACTTTCTTGATGATGGTCGCTTCCGTGCACCAACACTGAGAAACATCGAACTTACGGCGCCATATATGCATGATGGCAGTGTGTCCACGCTGGAAGAAGTGATTGATATTTATGCTGCAGGAGGAAGAAATGTAACTCAAGGTCCTTACCAAGGTGACGGTCGAAAAAATCCATTAAAAAGCCAATTTGTGAAAGGCTTTGAAATAACCGATAAAGAAAAACAACAACTCATCACCTTTTTAAAAACCTTAACTGACGAAACGTTTATCACGATGCCAGCACACAGTGACCCGTGGAAAGTGCAAAGGCAATATAGAACGGTTGAATCTAAAGATTAAAATGGATAGCATCGGCAGCAATATTTCTAATGAAAAAACTAAAAATGCCCAAACGATTACTCTTCTTGATTTCTATTTACCTAATTACTGCTATTAGCCTGTTCGTATTAAAAATCGGCGTCATTGCTGGCGTACTGCTGATCATTTTAGCTATTGCAATGATCGGCAAGCAAAAAGCGGCACTGAATATGTTGCGTGCTTTTGCTATCTTACAAGGTATCACGTTATCCCTATTTCCTTTTATCCTTAGTCAGGATAGCGAATCCATTAGTCAGTTGTTAAAACTACCACCATCTATCGCATTTAATTCAAGTTACGATGTTTTAGCAATATCTATAGCAAGTGTTTTTTGCGCACTGCAACTTTGGTTTTCTTTCAGTAAAAAGGTGATAAATTGGTTTACTGTTAATACCAATATGAACATTATGAGATAGCACTTTCAACACCATGTAAGTGGCAGGCTAATGACATGCAGACTACACTACTTTGAGATAAGTAATGTTTTGATATCTCAAGGATGGAGTCAAAAATGGTTCACGCATATATCTCAATCGCCTGCTTTTTTTTCGCTTATTTCTTTACTTGTAATTACCTAGATAAACTCGAACAAGAGCACCAAACTAATCAATACTCGCAAATCTGGTTACCTTGGTTTGCTTTCAGTATTCGTCTGCAATCAGTCTTATTCTTGGCGTTAGAAGCGAGAGAAATCACCATAGCCGAGAGTATGAATCAAGGTTTAGAGAGAGCAATATTTATGTTAGCAGTGAATGTTGTCCTATTCGCATGCTCATTTTTAATATTACAAAGAAATAAAACAGCTTGGTTTATTGGAACCATTTGCAGTTTAAGCCCAATCATTTGGGTAGTAAATGTGCTTTATTTTTATAAGAGCAAGCCAAGTTTCGAACCGATTGAATCGAAATAGTGACAAAAAAAACGAGAGCGATTGCTCTCGTTTTTATTCGTTCTGAATTCAAGGGACTAAAATCAATCCGCTTTCCAGTTTAAAGCGTCAAGTAATACACAGCTTGAAGACAGATAAACGAAAAAATCCCCGCAACGACATCATCAATCATAATGCCAAAACCACCTGATACTTTTGTATCTAGCCACTTGATTGGCCAAGGTTTCACAATGTCGAAGAAGCGAAATAAAGCAAACCCTAGTAATACCCAAAGTAATCCAGCTGGAACGGCGATTAAAGTGATCAGTAAACCCGCAACTTCATCCCAAACGATGGCGCCATGATCATGAACGCCCATGTCTTTCGACGCTTTATCACAAATATAAATACCAATAGCACAAACGACAAGCGTAAAGATTAGGTATCCCGTAAGTGATAACTGACTGGCTAACCAAAACACTGGCAATGCTGCCACTGTCCCGAATGTACCAGGAGCTTTAGCTGCTAACCCACTGCCAAAACCCAGTGCAAGAAAATGCACTGGATTGGATAAAGAAAGCTTTTTTAGGTTTGGATCTTGAGAGATAAGTGACATCAAAAATGTTTAAACCCTTGTTTATGATGTATGTATTCTTGCTTTCCCTGTCTTAATGTCAACTTACCATCTGCAGTAATTTGACCAATCTTGGTATAACTCACACCAGTTTGCTTCAAAGCCGTATCTAAAGCACCCGTATTATCGTCAGGCACTGTGAACAATAACTCGTAATCTTCACCACCCGCTAATGCGTATTCGATGGCATGCTCTTTCCCCACTGAATAGATCAATTCATCAGATAACGGTAACGCATTCACGGCGATATTCGCACCAACGCCAGATGCTTTTAGCACATGATTAATATCGGACACTAAACCGTCAGATAAGTCGATTGCACTGGTCGCTAAACCTCTAATCGACTGCCCAGCAAAAACTCTTGGTGTAGGTCGATAATGGCGTTTAATCAAGTAATCTTTATGCTCAAGTGGTACATCTCGTTTATCCAGCAGAACATCCAAACCTAACGCCGAGTCTCCTAAAGTACCTGTAACGTAAATCCAGTCACCATTTTGTGCCCCACTTCGACGTAATGCCAGTTTAGGTGGCACTTGACCATTCACGGTGATAGTAAGGCTTCGATGGCCTTTCGTCGTATCACCGCCAATCAAAGCAATACTGTAATACTCAGCGATTTCGTATAAGCCTTTGGTAAAGGCTTCAAGCCATTGCTCATCCACTTCAGGTAAGGTTAATGCTAACGTCATCCAAGCAGGTTCTGCACCCATTGCTGCAAGATCAGATAAGTTTACTGCCAGCGCTTTATAGCCAAGATCTTCAACCGGCATTTGTGGCAGAAAGTGAGTACCTTCCACTAAAGTGTCACAGGAGATCGCTATGGCTTTAATATCTACAGGATTAACGAGTGCGCAGTCATCCCCAATTCCAAGCTCTACATCCTTGCGCTTTGGCCCAAGCTCAGAAAAATATTTTTCGATTATTTGAAACTCTTTCACTTAAAAGTCCATTACATCCAGAGAATAATTTTAAAAATCAAAATATAGACAAGAATTGAAATCTTGCTATAAAAAACCTTATAAGTTTTCTGTATACAATATTCTTGCATAAAAAAACGGTATCCTAAGATACCGTTTTTTCTATTCATTTTTTCTGACTGGCGGCCAGTTTATCTAACACACCATTCACAAATTTATGACTATCGTCTGCTCCAAAGGCTTTCGCCAGTTCGATTGCTTCGTTAATTGCAACCTTAAATGGAACATCTTTACGATAGGTCAATTCAAATGAAGCCAAACGTACAATCGCTTTTTCGACCGGAGATACATCTTCTACTTTTCGGTCTAAAAACGGAGCATAGGCTTCATCTAACTGTGCTGCACGAGTCGCTACACCAGAGAATAACTCTCTGAAATAAGCGATATCAACACCTTTAACTTCTTGCTCGGTTAAGAACTCGTGTTCTACATCGGCAGTGTTATTGCCACTTATTTGCCAAGAATAGATGGCTTGTACCGCAAGACGGCGTGCTTTGCGGCGCTCTGAAGGCTTCATGCTTTGTCCTTTACAACTGTTGCTCAAGTTCGTCTAAGACGTTAACCATTTCCAGCATTCCTAAAGCAGCCTCACCACCTTTGTTACCCGCTTTAGTTCCTGAGCGTTCAATTGCTTGCTCGATAGTATCTGTTGTTAATACACCAAATGAAACTGGCGTATCAAACTCTAACATTACTTGAGCTAATCCTTTGTTGCATTCACCGGCAACGAAATCAAAGTGTGGTGTGCCACCACGGATCACAGCACCTAGTGCAATGATACCGTCGAATTTGCCACTTGCAGCTACACGGCGTGCAGCTAATGGCAACTCAAATGCGCCGGGGACACGTACAACTGTGATATTGTCTTCACTGACATTACCAAAGCGCTTTAACGTATCGATAGCTCCTTCTAACAAGCTTTCAACTAAGAAACTGTTAAAACGAGAAACAACGATAGCCACTTTAGCGTTTTTGGCTTCGATATTACCTTGAACTACGTTCATGTTTTTACCTACGAAGTTACGTTGTGCCACGACAGGGCTGAAAATTTGGCGCAATGATACCATAATTATTCAGCCAGTCTTCGGCAATTTAATTAATAATTTGTGCTCTGTCTCTCTTCGTTTATTAACAAGAGAAACATCCTAAAAATCTTTACTCAGAAATGTAATCCGTCACTTCCAGGCCAAACCCTGACAAAGAGTGATAACGTTTCGGAGAGCTCAATAAACGCATTTTAGTGACGCCTAACTGAGCTAAAATTTGTGAGCCTACACCAACTCGACGAGATGTACCTTGCCATTTTGCAGCAGCGGGTTGGCCTTCGTCCTCAGCGGCAAATGCTCTGACTTTTGCCAATAGCTCATCAGCAGTTTCATGACTACTTAATAGCACAAGCACACCACCGTCATCGGCAATACGCTCCATAGCAAGATCTAATGGCCAACTACGTTGTTGGTTACGCTCAGAGAATAATGAGTCATTAATTACATTTTGAAGGTGAACACGTACAAGTACATCTTCTGTAATTTCACCTTTAACCAATGCAAAATGCACTTGGTTATCAATGGTGTCACGGAAGGTAATCATTTGAAAATCACCAAAACGTGTTGGTAATTTACACTCAGACTCACGCACCACTGTCGTTTCTTTGGTATTACGATATTCAATCAGATCTGCAATGGTGCCAATTTTAACGCCATGCTTTTCTGAGAAAATTTCTAAATCTGGGCGACGCGCCATGGTGCCATCTTCGTTTAGAATTTCAACAATCACACCAGATGGTTCTAAGCCTGCTAAGCGTGCTAAGTCACAACCCGCTTCGGTATGACCAGCACGAACTAATACACCGCCTTCTTGTGCCATCAACGGGAAAATATGACCTGGCTGAACTAAATCTGCTGCCTTAGCGTCTTTTTTAACAGCCGCTTGCACTGTTACTGCACGGTCATGCGCAGAAATTCCTGTAGTCACACCTTCAGCAGCTTCAATCGACACAGTAAAGTTCGTCGTGAACTGCGCATTATTATTACTGACCATTAAAGGCAAGTTCAGTTGCTCACAACGCTCACGAGTCATGGTTTGACAAATTAAGCCTCGACCATGTGTCGCCATAAAGTTAATGGCTTCTGGAGTCACCAGCTCGGCAGCCATAATCAGGTCGCCTTCATTTTCTCTGTCTTCATCATCCATCAAGATAACCATTTTACCCAGACGAATATCTTCGATGATTTCTTCTATGCTGTGTAACGCCATTTTCAGACCTTCTTATTTACTACTTAAATTCTTATCGCCACTCTTGCGTAAGCGGGAGCCTAATGACTTTTGTGCAACACAAAAGCACTGGATTATCGACAAACAAAATTGTCGTTACTACCATTTCCCTCTAACTACAGATGGGAGTGACGGTTATTCACTTAATATTTATTAGCGCATGAAACCGGCTTTCGCCAAAGTTTCTAGGGTTACGCCGCCGCTCTGCTGTGGTTCAGCCTTAGCTTGCATTAATCGCTCTAAATAGCGAGCAATCAAATCCACCTCAATATTCACTTTATCACCAGCTTGTAAGCTGGTTAGTGTGGTTTCATCTGCGGTGTGCGGTACGATGGTTAAGCGGAAACGGTGACCATCAACTTCATTGACCGTTAAACTCACACCATCGATAGTGATGGAACCTTTATGAGCAATATATCGACTTAATTCTGTTGGTGATTCTAACCAAAACTCAATAGCTTTGCCTCTTAACTCACGCTGATTAATGGTCGCAATACCGTCAACATGACCTGACACCATATGACCGCCTAGGCGAGTCGTCGGCATAACGGCTTTCTCTAAGTTAACTTTTTTACCAACTTGGTAAGTGGCAAAACCAGTCAATGCTACTGTCTCAGCAGAGACATCGGCAACATAACCGTCAGCATTTATCTTCACAACCGTTAAACAAACGCCATTAGTTGCAATACTGTCACCGAGTTTAACATCTGTAAGATCCAGCTTTTCGCTGTTTATGGTTAAACGAATATCATCACTTTGGCGTTCAATTTTACCGATGTGACCTACAGCTTCAACAATTCCAGTAAACATCTTTACTCTCTTAGCTGAAAACGAAAGCGAGTATCACTACCTAACTTGCGTTCATCAATTAGGGTTAAATTGGGGATTTCTGTTATTGCACTATAGTCCGGCAATTCCAACATATTACGACCTCGACTACCCAAGATTTTCGGGGCCTGGTATAGCATCAATTCATCAGCTAAACCGAGTTCAATAAAGCCACCAGCAAGTGTCGCTCCAGCTTCAACTAATACTGAATTACAGTCGTTACCTAGATAACTGAGCAATGCGTTTAAATCAATACGTTTATTTACCGCATTGAGTGTCAACATCGTCACATAATGTGGTAATTGTTTCGTGAAGGCATCTGGATAAGGTTCAGTCGACACTAAAAGCACTGGCGATTCAATTTCAAGCATTTTACTGTCGATAGGCATGCGACAATTCGAATCTAAAACAACTCTCAATGGTTGTAGCACTTCATCAAGATGTTCTGCAATTGAACCTAATTCCGACTTACGAACATTTAGACTGCAATCATCAGCCAATACAGTATTAATACCTGTAACAACAGCACAATGCTTAAGACGCAAACGCTGTACATCACGGCGAGCTTCAGCACCCGTAATCCACTTAGAAACACCATTCGCTAACGCTGTTTTACCATCAAGGCTGGCTGCAACTTTAACGGTAACCCATGGTATGCCGGTTGCCATTTTCTTTAAAAACCCAAGATTTAAACTCGCTGCTTCTTGTTCATATAAACCGACATCTACTTGAATGTTTGCTTGTTCAAGCATTGAGATACCACGGCCAGATACTTTTGGATTTGAATCTAAACATGCAACAACAACACGGGAAACGTTATTATCGATGAGTGCTTGGGCGCAAGGAGGCGTTAAACCAAAATGACTGCATGGTTCAAGGGTAACGTAAGCGGTAGCGCCCTCAACACGATAATCTGCATCGATTAGAGCGTTAACTTCTGCATGAGGTTGCCCCGTTCTTTGATGATAACCTTCACCAAGAATCTGTTCATCTATTGTGAACACACAACCCACATTTGGATTAGGCCGGGTGGTATATTGGCCTTGGCGAGCAAGTTGAATTGCTCGGGTCATCATTTGTCTATCAAAGGTTGACCACATAAAATTTCCGTTAACTAAGAGAGAATTACTTTTCTAGCTTCGCAATAGCGTCACCAAACTCTGAAACATCTTCAAAAGCACGGTAAACCGAAGCAAAACGAATGTAAGCAACTTTATCTAATTCGATCAGTTGGTCCATCATCAAATTACCAATCATTTCAGAACCGATTTCACGTTCACCCGTTGCACGTAAAGTAGATTTGATTTTGGTTAGTGCCTGTTCAATTTGATCCATTGAAACCGGACGTTTTTCTACTGCTTTTGATATACCACGGCGTAATTTATCTTCATCGAAAGGTTGTCTAGAACCATCACTTTTTATCACTCTAGGCATCACTAACTCTGCGCCTTCAAAAGTGGTAAAACGTTCATGGCACTGGAGGCATTCACGACGTCTTCGAACCTGATGGCCGTCTGCAACCAGCCTAGAATCAATGACTTTTGTATCGGTCGTATTGCAAAAAGGACAATGCATTAGCGTCTCCTGCTAAAAAAATGGCTGCAAATGCAGCCATTAAATTTTAACTTAGATTTAGCCTAAATCCCACTGAATTAAGCATAAACCGGGAAGCGTGAACAAAGTTCAAGCACTTGCGACTTGACAGTTTGAATCGTATCTTCGTTGTTTACGTCATCCAATACGTCACAAACCCACTGAGTCAATTGCTTTGCTTCAGCTTCTTTAAAGCCACGGCGAGTAATTGCAGGCGTACCAATACGAATACCAGATGTTACAAATGGTGAACGTGGATCATCAGGTACTGAGTTTTTATTAACCGTAATGTTTGCATGACCTAATGCGGCATCAGCTTCTTTACCTGTAATGCCCTTGTCGATGAGATCAACCAGCATTAGGTGGTTTTCAGTACCACCAGATACGATTTTGTAACCGCGCTCTTGGAATACTTCAACCATGGCTTTAGCGTTCACTAAAACTTGAGTTTGGTAAGCTTTAAACTCAGGAGATAGTGCTTCTTTAAATGCTACGGCTTTACCCGCAATAACGTGCATTAACGGACCGCCTTGGCCACCAGGGAATACTGCAGAGTTAAGCTTTTTATATAAAGCTTCATCATCAGCTGCTGAGATGATGATACCACCACGAGGGCCAGCTAATGTTTTGTGCGTAGTAGACGTTACAACGTGTGCATGTGGTACAGGGTTTGGATAAACGCCTGCTGCAATCAAACCAGCAACGTGTGCCATATCAACAAAGAAGTATGCGCCAATTTTGTCTGCGATTTCGCGCATTTTGGCCCAATCTACAACGCCTGAGAACGCAGAGAAACCACCAATGATCATTTTTGGTTTATGTTCTAATGCCAGTTGTTCAAGCTCAGCATAATCAATTTGACCAGACTCATCGATACCGTAAGGCACGATGTCATATAACTTGCCAGAGAAGTTCACTGGAGAACCGTGAGTTAAGTGACCACCGTGTGCTAGGTTCATACCTAACACTTTGTCACCCGGTTGTAGCAATGCCATGTAAACCGCAGAGTTCGCTTGAGAACCAGAATGAGGCTGCACGTTAGCGTAAGTTGCACCAAATAATTCTTTTAAACGGTCAATCGCTAAAGTTTCAACAACATCAACATATTCACAACCACCATAATATCGCTTGGCAGGGTAACCTTCAGCGTATTTATTGGTAAGCATTGAACCTTGTGCTTCCATTACACGCGGGCTGGTGTAGTTTTCCGAAGCAATTAATTCAATGTGCTCTTCTTGACGAACACATTCTTTTTCCATTGCGCCAAACAGTTCTGGATCAAAATCAGCGATATTCATATCTTTTTTTAGCATTGCTTACTCCGGTAAACCGATATTTTTATCAATACATGCCTGCTCAGTGATGAGATCAATGAACAGCTTATTAGGGTTAAGGGCTTTGTATTTTTAGCTGGGCGTATTCTACTTGGTTATAGGTTACAACCCAAGCATCTAAGCATAAAATTTTACTTGATAAATCTTTTTGTTCTTCCGCCCTTAAAGTACAATCTGCGTCAAGAACTTAACCACAAGATTGATTACTTATGGCTCAATTTGTATATAGCATGCTGAGAGTGGGCAAAGTTGTCCCTCCAAAAAAGCAAATCCTTAAAGATATTTCTTTAAGCTTTTTTCCCGGTGCAAAGATTGGTGTACTTGGTTTAAATGGTTCAGGTAAGTCCACTCTGCTTAAAATCATGGCAGGATTGGATACTGAGATCGAAGGTGAAGCGAGACCTATGCCCGGCCTCAAAATCGGTTACCTACCTCAAGAACCAAAACTTGATGAAAACCAGACCGTGCGTGAAGCGATTGAAGAAGCGGTTTCTGAAGCGAAAAATGCATTAACACGTCTTGATGAAGTCTATGCCGAATACGCTGAAGAAGGTGCAGACTTTGATGCTCTAGCTAAAGAGCAAGGTCAACTCGAAGCCATTATCCAAGCAACTGATGCTCATAATTTGGATACCGTTCTAGAACGTGCAGCTAACGCACTTCGTCTACCTGAATGGGATCAAAAAATTGAAGTACTGTCCGGTGGTGAGCGACGTCGCGTCGCAATTTGCCGTTTGTTGCTTGAAAAACCAGAAATGCTTTTGCTTGACGAGCCAACCAACCACTTAGATGCTGAATCTGTTGCGTGGCTTGAGAACTTCCTTCACGAATATAACGGCACTGTTGTGGCGATTACCCATGACCGTTATTTCCTTGATAACGCTGCTGGCTGGATTTTAGAGCTTGACCGTGGTGAAGGTATTCCGTGGGAAGGTAACTACTCGTCTTGGCTTGAGCAAAAAGATGATCGTTTAAAGCATGAGTCGGCAACCGAGTCTGCTCGTCAAAAAACCATTGCTAAAGAATTAGAGTGGGTTCGCCAAGGCAGTAAAGGACGTCAATCTAAAGGTAAAGCGCGTATGGCTCGCTTCGAAGAGCTGAATACCAACGATTACCAAAAACGTAACGAGACCAACGAGCTGTTCATTCCACCTGGACCTCGCTTAGGCGATAAGGTTATTGAAGTAAATAACTTATCGAAATCTTATGGCGATCGATTACTCATTGATAACTTAAGCTTTAGTGTACCTAAAGGTGCCATTGTCGGCATTATCGGTGCAAACGGTGCTGGTAAATCAACTTTATTCCGTATGCTTTCAGGTACAGAAACACCAGACAGTGGTACGGTTGAACTGGGTGATAGCGTTCAATTAGCTTCTGTTGAGCAGTTCCGTGATTCAATGAATGATAAAAACACCATTTGGGAAGAAATCTCAGGCGGTCAAGACATCATTCACATCAACAACACCGAGATCCCAAGTCGTGCGTACGTAGGTCGTTTTAACTTCAAAGGGGGCGATCAACAAAAGATCATTGGCCAACTTTCTGGTGGTGAACGTAATCGTGTGCATCTGGCTAAGCTATTACAGTCTGGCGGTAACGTGTTACTTCTCGATGAGCCAACCAACGACCTTGATGTTGAAACGCTACGAGCTCTAGAGGAAGCGATTGTTGAGTTCCCTGGTTGTGCCATGGTGATCTCGCATGACCGTTGGTTCTTAGACCGCATCTGTACTCACATTCTTGACTACCGTGATGAAGGCCAAGTGAACTTCTATGAAGGTAACTACACTGAATACTCTTCTTGGTTAAAAGAGCACCTTGGCACAGATGTCATTGAGCCACATCGTCTTAAATACAAGCGAATCAGCAAATAACGTCTCTTGCGCAATAAGGGTAGAGTCATCTCTGCCCTTTCTCTCTAAATGACCTCCAACCCTGTTAATATTCTTCAAGTCTAACCTTCTGGACTCATGGAGGTTTAGTTATTCAACTAATCTATTCTCAACCATAAAAATGCTATTTTAATAAACCGCCTTTTCAAGCTATATTCAATGAATATATAAGGGATTAATAAACATCTAGAGGTGTTGATATGTCTTGGCTTTATCTTGTTTTAGCGGGGTTATTCGAGATCGGTTGGCCAGTCGGCCTAAAAATGGCTCAAGAAAGTGAAACAAGGATTACTGGTATTGTCGTCGCTATATTCTTTATGGCTCTGAGTGGTTTGTGTTTATGGTTAGCACAAAAGCAAATTCCTTTAGGCACCTCTTACGCAGTTTGGACAGGAATTGGCGCAGCAGGAACATTTATTGTTGGTATCCTATTTTATGGGGATGCTGCAAGTCTAGGTCGCTACCTTGGAATATTGCTCATCATTTCTGGTGTAGCAACACTTAAATTGGCTCAGTAAACCTTTTAGGTAGAGCCTTTTAGCTTTGACTAAAATTTAAATTAAACACATGGAGCGCTAATGAAAGGAATAATCATCACTGATATCTGGGGGAAAACGCCTGCCGCAGAAAAGCTAGCGCAATCCTTCAGTAATGTGCGAATTATCGATCCCTACAGCGGAACATATTTTAGATTTAAGCAAGAACAAGAAGCTTACCATTACTTCCAAACGAACATTGGCTTAAACAAATACGTCGAGCATCTACACAAAGAACTCCAAAATCAGAAGGAACCTTATGTATTAATTGGCTTTAGCATGGGAGCCAGTGCAGCATGGAAACTATCTGAACAACTTCATAAACTTGGCTGTAATAAATTCGTTGGGCTTTATGGTTCTCAGATTAGAAAAGCAACTGAAATTGAGCCATCAATTCCAACTCACCTTGTCTTTCCCAAACAAGAAGCACATTTTGATATTGACGAATTGATGGATGCTCTCAAGCAAAAACCGCAACTTGAAATGACTAAGACATCATATTTACATGGTTTTATGAATCAACACTCAGAAAACTATGATCCATACGGTTATCTGTCCTACCTAAACTTTCTCCTTGAATACAGTCAGTAGACTCAGAGCAATTGTCTTACTGAACTCAAAATAAGATGGCGATTTGAAAAAGAACAAGGCAGAATTGTGCCTATCATTCAAACACAAAGTATCTTTTGAAAAAAATTGCGATATTCGTAGATGTACAAAACATCTATTACACGACCAAAGAAGCTTTTAATCGCCAATTTAACTACCGCAAGCTTTGGGAATTTTTGAGCTATGAAGGTGATATCGTTCATGCTAATGCCTACGCTATCGCAAGACAGGACGATGGCCAGATTAAGTTTCAAGATGCGCTGAGGCATATAGGTTTTAACGTCAAGCTGAAACCTTTTATTCAACGTGCTGATGGAAGCGCAAAAGGTGATTGGGATGTTGGTATCACGATTGATGTGTTAGAAGCAGCCTCTGAAGTTGATACTGTTATCTTGTTATCCGGCGATGGAGACTTTAGTTTGCTACTGCAAAAAGTAACTGAAAAATATCAGGTAGAAACACAAGTTTACGGTGTTCCAACACTCACTGCAAAATCACTCATAGACTCTGCCACCCGATTTCATGAAATTACTCCCGAATTATTAAGATAATGAATAGCAAACACGTCTTCAGCAACACATTTCACTTTCCTGTCCAAATCTATTATGAAGATACGGACTTTTCTGGTGTCGTTTACCATCCTAACTTTTTAAAGTACTTTGAAAGAGCTCGTGAACATGTCATCGGCGCAAACAGGCTTAATGAGCTTTGGCTTGAACAGAAGTTAGGATTTGCAGTTTATAAAACGGAAATGACCTGCAGTGAAGGCGTTGAGTTTGCTGATATTATTGACGTAAGAACTCGCTTTTATATAGAAAGCCAGTATCGCACTGTTTGGCATCAAGAGATCTGGCGACCACTAGCTAAAAAGCCTGCTGTAACGAGTGTTATTGAAATGGTGTGTATGAATACGCAACGTCAATTAACGGCTATGCCTGAAACTTTACTCAAAGAACTATCAACAGCAATCAGCCATTAAGCCCGTATTCTAATGCGACGGGGTTATTTATGCCTGTTTGTCGATTAAGTTCATTCCACTTTAGCTCTAACTCGAATGGACGCATGGGTTTAGCATAAAATTGACCTTGAATCTTATCGACTTCAAGCCGAATCATTAGTTCTCGAACCTTTGCCGTTTCTACGCCTTCAACGGTAACATCTAGCCCTAATTTTTTAGGAAGGCTGATACTTGCTTCAAGGATAAAGAGTGAAGCCTTTTCATTAAAAATTCCCGCTAAGAAAGAACGGTCAATTTTGACTTCATCAATAGGAAGATTTTTCAAATAGGCTAATGATGAATGACCAGTACCAAAATCATCCATCGCAATTTTCACTCCGAGATTTCTAAGCAAGGTTAAGATTTGAATCGCCTTAGCTGTGTCTTCCATCAAGCTACTTTCTGTTATTTCGATCATTAAACAATCAGGAGGTAACTTATAACGTTCAAATCCAGATTTAATATCGTCGACTAAAGTGTCGCTGCATAAATCTTCAGATGATAAATTAACAGCTACACGAGTATAGAGGCCGGCAGCTCGCCAATCTCGTTGCTGAATAAAAATCTGTTCAAGCGTCCAACGACTAATGAGGTCAATGATTCCTGCTCTTTCAGCTAATGGAATAAATTCAGAAGGAGAAAGTGGGCCAAACTTTTTATGTTCCCAACGAATTAATGCTTCGACTTGCCTGAAACCGCCATCAATAAGCTCTTCTTTGGGCTGAAATACAATATAGGGTTCATTGCGCTCTAGTGCTTTAGGTATTGCACCTATAATTTCAAGCTCTCTCAGCTGCACACTGTCATCGCCTTCACGATAGCCAGCTATTAGCTCTGGGTGATCACTGGCCTTTTTAATCGCTAAATCTAGCCTTTTAAGCATTACACTCACATCTGAAAAATGCTCATTTACATCAAGTACACCGATTTTAAGGCGAACACTGATGGGAGTGCCTTTTATATCGAACGGGGATTGCAGATGGTGTTGAAGAGACTGAAGTTCATCGTAAGTTGTACCTGAATCTAGATACATAAAAAACTCAGCACCGCTCATTCGAGCTAATAACTTTGGTTTTTGAGGTAGGCACTTTAAACGCTCTGACATGCGTTTGAGCAGTTGATCACCGAGTGTAAATCCAAACAAGTCATTCACGTAACGAAAGCGATGGATATCAATTAAAATAAAAACACCCGTTTGAATCGGCATCAACATCGCCAATCGACGTTTCAGGCCTAGCCGATTCATTACACCAGTCAATTTATCGAGGCCTGTAGGCGGTGGTAACACGCGCAGTAAACCATCAATAGAGTTATAAAGTCCTCTAAAGCGAAAAGGCACATCGTATAAATTTAATTTTGAGCGTTTATCTATCTGAGAAGAGACCTTCATAGAAAGTCGATTAATAAATTCATCTTCTTCATTTGCTTTTCGTTTTATACGCCACGCAATGGCAACATAACTGAACAAGACGATAATTAACGCTGAAATACTCCCATAAAAAAGCATGCCATTATCCTTATTTTTCGGCACCTTAAAAAAATGTACTGCATTTTAGTAGCTTATGATTAATTTATAATAAAACGATTACGTTAATGTAAGTATTAACACCAACTTACCAGAAACTTACTGTTAACTTATTGATAACTTTTCTTTATGTCTCGATATTGAGCTAAAAAGGCATCGCTTGCAAGCTCTTCTCCACTGGTTGGCAAACCTTTTATAGTGTAAAAGTCCATCTTACTTGCAATGGATTGTTGTGACTTTATCATTCCTAAGTAAAGTGCAGCGGCTCTGATAAAGTCTAAATAAGTTACTTCATCTGTGATGTAATTAAAATCACTCAAATGTTCTACTACTTCAATTATTTCGTCGGTGAAATCCCAGCATTTTACAATCGCAGTTCCAATTGGTGTTTGCACATGTTGAATTACTTTTCTGAGTACTGAAACATCTTCAAATAAATCCGGGTGAATTTCAGCCTCAGCCAAGACAGGCAATGCACCAATGTTATGCACTAATGCCGCAAGCGTAAGCGTTTCAACATCCAACTTACTTTGTGGGTTATTTTTTTGATATTGAATTAATAGAGAGCATGAAGCTGCTGCAATCTCGACGGAACAGTTCCAAACCTCATCCATCACCTTCCAGACCATCTCATTACTGGAGATAAACAGTTGCTCAAGTGCCAATGACGTCACAATTGACTTAATTTGGTCGAAACCAATCCTAATGATGGCGGCCTGTAAATTATCAGCCCGACGTCCACGACAATACATTGCACTGTTAGCAACACGGATGACTTTTGCCGTAATGGCCGTGTCTTTTTTTACCACTTCAACCACTTGCTTAATGTTAGAACTTGGTCGATTCATCACGTTTTCGACCTCAATGGCCACATCAGGCAAAGACGGTAAAATAAGTGAGTCTTCTTGAAGCTTTCGAAAAAGCTCTTCGGTAACGATACGTTCAACGTCCATTGATAAACATCCCTATTATCAATCAATTTTTGTTGTGGATATTTAAGGATAAGACACTTTCGATAATTTTTCTTATTTTCAAATCGTGACTTAATCATGGTTTGTTTGCTCAATTAATTTGCATATCGCTCACCTCAACCAGTAAAATACGCCGCCCATTACTACCCATGAAAGTAGTAACAAATTATTGCGTTGTTATTGATTAAAACTCGATAGCGATATTTCTTCATTGTTGATCAATACCCAGCAATGATTATTTTGAGTAAATGTGAGAGTAAATATGTTTAAGCCTGAGCTTCTGTCTCCTGCCGGAACCCTAAAAAACATGCGTTATGCGTTTGCCTATGGTGCAGATGCGGTGTATGCCGGTCAGCCAAGATATAGCCTTCGTGTAAGAAATAATGATTTTAAACTTGAAAACCTAGCCCAAGGTATTCAAGAAGCACACGACTTAGGTAAGAAGCTCTACGTGGTCAGTAACATTGCTCCACACAACGCAAAATTAAAAACTTACATCAAGGACATGCAACCTGTAATTGACATGAAACCTGATGCGTTAATCATGTCGGATCCCGGTTTGATTATGATGGTGCGTGAAGCTTTCCCTGAACAAGAAGTCCATTTATCTGTTCAGGCTAACGCCATCAACTGGGCATCAGTAAAATTCTGGGAGCAGCAAGGCATCAAGCGTGTCATCCTTTCTCGCGAATTATCACTGGATGAAATTGAAGAAATTCGTCAACGCTGCCCAGATATCGAACTTGAGGTATTTGTTCACGGTGCATTATGCATGGCGTATTCAGGTCGCTGCTTACTTTCAGGCTACATCAACAAACGTGATCCTAACCAAGGCACTTGCACTAACGCATGCCGTTGGAAATATGACGTACATGAAGCAAAAGAAAATGAAACAGGCGATGTTGTCGCAGTTCAGCCAGAAGCCCTCGCCGTTCAAATCCAGACACCTGAGCCAACATTAGGTGAAGGCCCTGCAACGGATAACATCTATCTTCTGCAAGAAGACAACCGTCCAGGTGAGTACATGCCAGCGTTCGAAGATGAGCATGGTACTTACATCATGAACTCAAAAGATCTTCGTGCAATCCAACACGTTGAGCGTTTAACGAAAATGGGTGTTGATTCATTAAAGATTGAAGGCCGTACTAAATCGTTCTACTACGTAGCTCGTACTGCTCAGCTTTATCGTAATGCAATTGAAGATGCCGTTGCAGGTAAAGAGTTTGACCCAAGCCTAATGCGTCAACTCGAAGGTCTTGCACACCGAGGTTACACTGAAGGATTCTTACGCCGTCACGTCCATGATGAATATCAGAATTATGACTACGGATATTCGGTTAGTGATTCACAACAATTTTGTGGTGAATTAACGGGTGAACGTAACTACGCTGGATTGGCAGAGATTGATGTAAAAAATAAATTCTCTGTGGGGGACAGCGTAGAGCTGATGACACCTCAAGGTAACATGAACCTTAAAATTGACGGTTTAGAAAACCGCAAAGGTGAAGCAGTAGAATCTGGTAAAGGTAACGGTCACATCGTGTATTTAGATATACCGAAAGAAGTAGACTTAGATAAAGCTATTTTATTGAGAAATTTACCTCAAGGAAAAGATACCCGTAATCCGCATGAGCAAGCTGGTTAATATTTCCAGTCACACCAGCGAAAGCAGGCAGTAACTCGCGTTTAGCAGGAGTTACTGCCTGTCGTCAAGCGTAGTTAAAAATCAATCCGTAGTGAAAGCCTGCCCCTGCCAATACAAATAGATGCCAGATTGCATGGGTATATTGTGTTTTCTTTTGTACATAAAAGAACACCCCAAAGGTGTAGGCTGCACCGCCAAGCCCTAACAGCCATAAACCACCTGCAGGTAGCATTTGATAAATATCAGGCAAGATAAATACTGCTGCAAACCCCATCCCTAAATACGTTGCTAATGACACCACTTTAAATCGGCTTTTAAAAACCAATTTAAACACAATGCCAATGGCCGCTAATGACCAAATAATTACCAACATAATGTTGCCCACTTTACTCGACGGCAAAGCGAACAGTAGTGGTGTATAAGAACCTGCAATTAATAAATAAATGGCACAGTGATCGACCATCTTCAGAACCGATTTTGCTGTTGGGTGAGTGACTGCGTGATATAGAGTTGAAGCGGTAAATAACGCAATCATGGATGCACCATAGATGCTGTAACACACCTGTTTACCAAACTCACCAACAGTATTTGTTGCCAAAAGGCTAATCAGCCCAATGATACTGAAAATGACGCCAACACCATGAGTTACAGCGTTAAGTATTTCTTCTTTTACACTGTAGCCATCGACCTGTGATTGAGTTATTACGCTTTGTGACATCAAATAAAATTCCAGCTTACACATGTTCGCTGAAACTATAACAAGGGTTGGTCGGGAATAGAAGAGGTATAACCAGGTTTTTGGTTAATCGTGTTTTCGATTAGGGAAAACTTCTACGAAGTTTAAAGATCGTGGAGTTGCACTCCACACCGCCACAAGAGGAAATCTACAGCGATTTCCCCTTATGAATCCCCTACGCCGCCCCAACGAAGCTGAGCGTTTCAGATATTTTTGAATAAATAACTAACAGCTCTGATGGTACATCCTGTACCCCAGAGCTTGGCTCGACGTCCATGTCTCGCCCACGACATTTCATATCCAAAAATTTCTTCAACAGCTTCAACGGGAACCATCAGCCCTTAAACGATATTTGACTCTCTAAATCGTCACACCTGCGAAAGCAGGTGTCTAGTGTCTTTATGCTGTTTTAATTATTCGAAAAAAGGCGCTAGATGCTCAAATAAAGCATTCGAGCATAACGTTAAGGTTATATTTAGAAACAACCGAAAACCTCTCAAGTTACGACGGTTCCCCATGGCAAAGTTGTAAGTCATCGTTGGTGAAAAATACCGTGAACGCAGCATGGATGCGGCGCTAATTTTCGGGGTGCATGGATGCACCATCGAAAATGTTAGGTATTTTTTATCATAAGAGGAATAACGTTTAACTTTTTGGGGCGGCACGGAGAGTTCCAAGAGAGGATTTGCTGGTGAATCCTTTCTTGGCTGGGTGTGGGCTGGCTGCCCACGACTTTAAAACGTTAAATACACTAAATAACAGTGACTTAAATTGTTGTAGCAATTATAATTCGGCAATAACTCAAAACAATGAAGGAACAAAAAATTGAGCTTTATTAGAGAATATCGAGACATAGTGGAATTTATATATTTTCTTTCAGGCCCATTAATGTTAATTGGGATAGTCTTGGGTTTATATCAACTTAAAGTATTGAAGCATGACATTTCAATTCGAGTTCAAAGAGAGTCGTTATTATTATCACTAAAAATTTTAGAAGATAAACTTACTCAATTTGATAAAGATGTTCGTGACACATTTAATAGCGGTTTATTTAATGACTACCCTAAATTTCATGGCGAAGTTTCTGGTTTCACTAAAGCAGATATTAAATGTAAAAACAATTGGTTAACTGAAATCAATTCGAATGAACATTTTAAATTTTCAAACTCAGTTGATGATTGCTTATGCCATTTAGAAAGATTTGCACAATACGTTCTATCTGGAATTTGTGATGAGCATCACTGTTATAAGTTAGAAGGTTCTACCTTTATTCATAATGTTGAATTGTTTCAAATTTATGTAGCTAATGCACGAGAAAATGATCACGATAAGACTTATGAATATATAGTAAAACTGTATAATCATTGGTCTAAAAAAACTAAACATGACAAGCTTCTCAAGAACCATCAAGAATTAAATGAAGAACTAAAACAAGCAGATTTACCAAAGTCTCATCCAATTATTGGAAAATCATAGCTATTGAAACGCAAAGCCCAGCTAAACTGGGCTTTCAAAACTCAACAATCAAAACAACAAACTACTTAATGAACTTGCCATTTTCATCAAATGGCCACTCAATACCTAGCCATTTCTTCAAAAATGCTTTTTGATGCTTAGTCGGTTTCTCAACTGACTTAATCGAATACTTACCTTTCGCCTTTTCCGCTAATTTAAGCTTAACCGTATTCAATTGGTCATCTTGGAAAAGTGTAACCGAAATCACATCACCCGCTTTAAAGTCATCCAAACGTTTTTGGAAACCTTTACCTGTAACCTTTAAACCATCAATAGCAATTAATTGGTCACCAGCACCAATACCCGCTTTCCATGCTGGACTGTCTTTCTGAACTCGACTTAACGCTAACCCGTTATCACCACGACCAAGTTTAATACCAGTGTAAACTTCTGTCTTAGCGCCACGATCTAACTTTAAACCTGCATGCTTAAGTAAAGCGTCAAAATCTAAACTTACTGGAGAGTCAATGTGCTTAGTCCACCATGCATCATACGACTTACCCGTTAACTGTTCCGCAATGCTTTTTACATCTTCAGAGGTATATCCTTTTGGTACCTTATGGCTACGATATAACTCTCGTTGCACATCACGATAACTTTTCGCTAAATCCGTTTGCTCCATGATTTTATGGTCAAGTGCCATTGAAACCATATAACCTTCAGAGTAAATGTTTACACTGAAGTTATGAGCATAATCACCACCTGTGCTTGCCCAAGTACCTAAACTGGTACTGGCTGCAGATTGCGTTTCTTTACCCGGTTTGTTTTCATTGCCTTGAATACGTTTAGATAAGTCAGCAAAGAATTCTTTTGGCTTCATCACCCCGCCGCTCAACAGCAGTTGGTTTTGAAAATAACTGGTAGAGCCTTCTGCTAACCAAAGTAATGGCGTGACCACTTCTTTTTGATAATTGTAAGTTGCAATCTGTTCTGGGCGGTAAGCTTTTACATTCCATGTATGAATGAATTCATGAGAAGCTGTGCTGATAAAACGTAAATAATCTTTACGCTCACGGAACATAAAACGTGGCAGCTGAATAATGGTCGAGTTTAAATGCTCAGTAGCACCACGAGCGCCACTGGTTGCATGTACCATATAGACATAACGTTTGAATGGGTAACCATCCCATAAACGATCCGCTTGGCTACTGATTTTCTTTAAGTCAGTAACGATTTGATCAACGTCGTAGTTACCTTCTCCCCAAACCACTAATTCATAACTACGACCATCAGCTGTAAATTCACGGTGCTTGTTAATACCGGTTTCAATTGGCGAATCTACTAATACATCATAATTGGGTGCAGTAAAGCTGTGCTTGTTTGAACCATAGTCCATACCAGAAAAGCTTCGCCATCCGTTAGGCACTTCTAACTCAACGTTAACATCATCATTACGAAACGTAGGGCTATACATGAAAACAGCACTCGCATCTAAATAAGCGTGAGTGGCGCTGATATGTCGAGTACGTGAGCCTAATTCGTTAGCGTATAACTGGTAGCTCACAGACACTTGAGTTGGTTTTGATAACTTAACCTGCCATTCACCGGTTTCAGTGCGTTGCCACGGTAATTCGTTACCTTTTGAATCTTTCGCTGTGAACTTACGAATGCCATCAGATATTGGTAAAACTGTGTATTTACCAGTACGCCAGATTGGTAAATTAACTGTTAGAGAATCTGAATCCGCTTTTGGAAATACAACTTCTACATTCGCAAGGTGATGCTCAGGAGACTGGGTAAGATCAATTTTGTAGTTAACGTCAGCCAATGCTGCGCCAGAAAAAAGTGTAGCTGCTGTTAGCCAAGCAAGATTATTCGCTTTCACTGTGCTTCCTTTGTCTAATTATTATTTATTGTGCGATTCGCATTATAACAACCGCAACTAAGTTTCAACAGCAGGGGTCACAAAACAAATAACCCAACAAAAAGTCAACAAATATGACAAATTGTTCTTTGGCTAGACACTCACTATGCGATAACATACCAAAAAAATTTTTCCCGTTTATTTGTTTTAATTTTTTTGCATTCTTATGGGTAATGTTCGGTAGGGAAACATACAAAAATGAAGGGATCTACATCTTCAACTTTAGAAGTTCAGCAACTACAAAAACACCTTAACACGGCTACAGCTGAACTGAAACACGCTCAACAAGAGCATGATGAAAAATTCAAAGTCTTATTAGGTTTTGTTTCACAGCTAAGCTTTGCCTGTAAAGGACAAAATCTTGAGCTTGATAATAAACTCGCAAAACTTCGAAGGTTACTGCCTCATAGCGAGTCATTTTCTGATGCAGTGCAAAGCATATGCGAAGTTGAGAAAATTCTTAAATCTCAATATCGTCACATCACGATTCAACTTAACGATAGTCGTCATGGTTTAGGCCGTGTTGTCGCTCAATTGCAACGAGTGAAAGAGTTACCGGAAAAAACCAAACGTGAATTGAGCTATTTTAAGCAAGAACTTGCGAAACCATTTCATACTGTCTGGGACTACATTCCCAAAATAAAGCAATTGATTGAACATTATGAACAAGTTTTAGAACTGCAATTTTCTGATGCAAAATATTTAGAACTTGAATCAAAACATAAAGTACTTGCTGATGAATTACTGTCACTGATCGATGACATCGAATTTTTACCAGAAAGCCACGATAAAGTTTGTACTGTTCAAGCCGTACTGAATAATGATTTAAGCGTAAATTCTCTGTTGAGTGCTTACCAAGCTATTTTGACTTTAGTGGTTGAAAACCTCTTACACGAAAAAAGTTCTGCTCAAGAATTTTTAGTGGCATTGAATGAAACATTGTCTGCGGTTGGTGACATTACCACCACCATGCAGACACAAAGTGATAAAAATGAGAGTGACAAGGCAAGGCTCAATAGCACCATTCAAAATCACGTAGATAATGTCGATCTCTCTTTGCACGTAATTAATGATGTTGAAGAGCTTAAATCACAAGTTCGTCACCAATTACATGAGTTGCGCAGAACTTTGGCACAAAAAGAAGAGTTGGAGCAGCGAGAAAGACAAGGGTTACACTTTTCGATACAAACGATGGAACAGCAGCTGAGCAGCTTAACGTCAGAAGTCGGTGATTATAAAGAGAAGCTCTTTGAGCAACAAAAAACAAACCTTACCGATTCATTAACCCAATTGCCAAATAGAGCTGCTCTCGAAGATCGGATGGCATTCGAGCATCAAAAGCTGCAAAAAAATAACAATTCACTGTGGGTCGTTGTCGCCGATATCGATCACTTCAAAAACATTAATGATAATTTTGGACACAGTATTGGTGATAAGACGCTACAGGTCATCGCTAAAGCACTTAAAAGCTCAATTCGTGATTCTGAATTTGTTGCGCGCTACGGTGGAGAAGAATTCGTCTTATTATTACCTCATGTGTTAGAGACTGATATTGAAGCCATACTTAACCGAGTGAGAGAAAGGATTAAATCCATTCCGTTTAAGTTTAAAAACAAACGTATTACGGTAACTATTTCTATTGGCGCAGCAAAAGTACATAAAAAAGAACGCATTGAAGATACGTTTGATCGTGCAGATGCTGCACTTTATAGGGCAAAAGATCAAAATCGTGATAGGGTAGTTGTTGATAGTTAACAAATAACACCCTCATTTCTTTCTTTTTAAGGGGGTGTTCTGCCCCCGTGATAGTCTTAGATTACTTTCCTATATCACGGCCTTTCTTGTTAAAAGTGGGAGGTACATATGAATGTATTTGTGAGTCCACGCGGTAGCATGGAGCAACTTTCTCAAATTGAAGTCCAACGCTTGCAAAAAAGAGCTTCAAGTGAGTTATACCAATTATTCCGTCGTTGTTCGCTTGCCGTGCTTTGTGCTGGAATTCAATCAGACAGTGATGAAGATTTATTTTCTGGACATCAAGATTTCGAAATCCATGTTGCTCAGCGGGCCCGAGGAGTAAAGTTAGAGCTTGTAAATCCCCCAGAACAAGCTTTTGTTGACGGCGAAATTATTGCGGGAACACAAGAGTTACTGTTTACCGTTCTTAGAGATATTGTCTATCTCAGTAATAAATATGACAGCCTAAAAAATCTAGATCTTAATAACTCCACGCATATTACTAACGTTGTTTTCGACATTCTTCGTAATGCACAGTTACTGAAACCCGCGGCACCAAATATCGTGGTCTGTTGGGGTGGTCACAGTATTCGTCAAAATGAATACCTTTATACAAAAGAAGTCGGCTATCGAATGGGGCTGAGAAAGTTAGACATTTGTACAGGCTGTGGCCCCGGTGCGATGAAGGGACCAATGAAAGGCGCAACGATTGGTCACGCAAAACAGCGTATTAAAGATGCTCGATACATCGGACTAACCGAGCCAAGCATCATTGCCGCAGAGCCACCTAACCAAATCGTAAATGAATTAGTCATTTTGCCGGATATTGAAAAACGACTCGAAGCTTTTGTACGCATTGGACACGGCATTGTCATTTTTCCTGGCGGTGCAGGCACAGCTGAAGAGCTCCTCTATTTATTAGGCATTTTACTTAACCCAGATAATTCGGAATATCACATTCCTGTTGTACTGACAGGTCCTAAAGAAGCAGCTAATTACTTTGAAGAAATCGACAAATTCATTGGTCAAACTCTCGGTAAAGAAGCTCAAGACAAATATCAAATTATTATTGATGATCCACAACAAGTTGCTCGTTATATGTCGAAGAATATGGAAGAGAGTAAAGCTTTTCGCCGCACCATAGGTGACTCCTACCAGTATACTTGGTCTCTAAAAATCGACTCTCCATTCCAACACCCTTTTGTGCCCGATCATGAAAATGTCAAACAATTGAAACTTGAATTTGATATGGATAAAGCAGAACTGGCTGCAAATCTTAGAAGAGCATTTTCTGCTGTGGTTGCGGGTAATGTGAAAGGTGAAACGATTCAGTTGATTAAAAAGCATGGTCCTTTTGAAATTAATGGTGATGCTAAGTTAATGGAAATGATGGATAATCTACTTTCAGCATTTGTGGCTCAGCAAAGAATGAAACTACCGGGGAGCGAATACGTTCCTTGCTATAACGTAACACACTCGTAAAAGCGAAATTGGTATTGCGAGTTTAAGATAGGGAAAAAGAGAGTGAACCGTTTATTAATTATTGATGCGCTGAATCTTGTTAGAAGAATGCATGCAACTCAGCCTGACGAAAGCGATATGGATGCTCTTGAACTTCGTATCTCATCAGCCATTAATAAATTGATAAAGTTCCATGCACCAACCCACATGGTTTTAGTATGGGATGGGGATGGAGACTCTTGGCGTAAAGCCCTTTATGAAGACTATAAAAAGGGTAGAAAACCGATGCCAGAGCCTCTTCAAAAGGGGCTCGATAAGCTTAAGCAACAGTTATCCGATAGAAAGTGGCAGCATATTGATGCAGACTCTGAGGCCGATGATGTTGTTGCAACTCTGGCCATGAAGCTTGCCTCTAAAAACGGTCAAGCCATTATTGTTTCAACAGACAATGGTTACAGCCAACTCAATCACCCGATGGTGTCTCAGTGGGATCACTTCGGAAAGCACTTTTTTGACATCGAAGCCTACGAACAAAAACTCGGTGTTGAAAGAGAACAATTCATAGAATATTGGTCACTGGCAGGCTCTAGTGGCAACAGAATCCCGGGTGTACCCGGTATCGGTCCCAAATCGGCTGCTCAACTCCTAGGTACCTTCCGCTCAGTAAAAAATATCTATGGCTCTCTTGAACAGCTTGGTGAGAAACAAGCTCAAAAGCTGGAAGCAGGGAAAGAGATGGCAAGACTAAGCTATAAACTCGCTCAGTTAAAAACAGACATGCCTCTAAAAGTAAGCTTAAATCAGTTTAGATTGACTGATCCAACCAGTAAAAACTGATCTTAGTTGTAACTAAATTTGTTATATTGTTGTCCGACTGTGAATCTGCATTTAAAATATTATTTTATCTGCTTTCGTAAAAGGACACATCGAAGGATGAACTCTAAAGCCCCTGTTGTGATTGGTTTCGTTTTTATTTCATATTTAATGTTTGTTGGCATTACGATGTTTTTCCATGAACCAACATTAGAAGATATGGATTGGGAAGACAGACAGTCTCACAACCAACATAGCCTGACCTTACTAAATTTAGGGCAATCTATTGATTCAGTAAGGCAATCTTTGGGCGGTGCCGATTTTAGTGAAGCAAAAACGTCTGGTGAAAAGCAATTGTTGATTTTGTTTTACCGTACTCACCATAAAAAAGGTGATGGAAAAACAACAAAAGACGAGTGTACTCCTTTGCTGTTTATTAACAGCAAACTCGCTGCTTGGGGTGAGGACACTTACCAACAATATCTTGATTCTGAGATAACGTTATAATTGTTGTGCCCTGTTAAGCTTATTCGTTATCACTGCATGTTATATTGAATATCTAAACTTTCAATATTCGATATAACATGTACTGGATCATCACAAAATACCTATTGACGGCTGCCGTGGTCGTTGCAATTTCTGAAGTAGCTAAAAGAAGTGATCGATTAGGCTCATTGCTTGCAGCTTTACCTATGGTAACGATTTTGGCCTTAATCTGGATGTACGTAGAAGGCCAGAACACAGAAAAACTTAATAACCATGCTTGGTATACCTTTTGGTATGTTGTCCCTACCCTTCCCATGTTTTTAGCATTTCCGTTTTTACACGCCAGATTTAGCTTTTGGGTAACACTCGGTTTTTGTGCTTTAATTTCTATCGTTTGTTTTTTTGGATTTGCTTTATTTGTAAAGTTATTTGGGATCAATTTACTGTAATTATCCAGTTATAACTATGACCAAATCATAATAAATAACCCGTTAATTGCAATTGCAAACCAACTTTCAAAAGCTATACTCAATGGGTTACCTTAACAGAGGAATTTGACTCATGTTACGTAAGACTTCCAATAAAAAAGCGCTATTCTCCCTGATGATAGCGCTTTTTTCATTACCGGCTTTGGCTGATGATTCAGTGGTAAAAATCAACTGCGTTAAAGCACAAGACTTCAAAGGCTTAAAAGGTTCAGGCACGGCAGATCAACCATACATTATCCCAGTGAACTCATGCCTTCAGCTTGATGGTAATAATGGCAAAACCTACCAATTTTCTTTACCTTTTACCAAAGAAGCATTTAAAGGAGGGGATAGATTGCACATCGAAGCCACCTCATTTAAATCCCAAGGTTGTAAAGCTGGATTAACCTCGTGTGGAGATCTAACAAATACACCAGACTTAAAAGTGACTCCCAAACTGGATCCATTCCAAACTGAATTGGCTTCTGGTTTCTTTTCAGGCATAACAAGTGTACAGCCAGGGTTTACGACTTATAAAATTCAAGCATCAACGAAAGCTGACATTTTAAACGTGACTGTTGCAACTAAAGGGCAGCCTGCCGAGAATAATTACGCTAATCCAGCACTTAGTGACAACTAAAAATTAAGGAGCTTTCGCTCCTTAATTTCGATTTCACCTTTAATAATATAAAGTACTATCGACTCGGAGAAAGCACTTCTAGGCTTGATAACCCGTCTGCCGAAATATTAGTATTCCATTGATAGTCTCTACTATATCCCGATTCTTTAGGGTTGGTATTGACCATACCAGCTTGGCTCCAAAGTCGGTTTGCATAAAATGCGTAACCTAGTCGAATAATATCCCTAATTATCGCTTCTAATTCACTTTGATTACTTGCTGCAATCACCTGATTCCAAGGAGTAAATGCCGTAACTGGGTAGTCTAACTCGGTAACAGGGTTATCGACCTCACAGCCATGATGGACAACCTTTTTCACACCAATTCTATTATTAATTTGATCTTTAACTGTACGAGTTAGAGCTGATATTTTTCCTAAATCTGCATCAGCATTACGTCTTTCTTTCGTTGCCAGTGCAGCAAGCACTTTATTAGCCGCCGATTTCAAACCAGAAGTTTTACCACTAGAAAAGTTACTTAAATGGGGGGCTACGCAGAATAAATCATAATCAGCGGTGAGAGGGACACCACTTTCAAACTCAGCCAGTACCATCATTTCATTAATAGAAGCATCTTCTTTAACTAGCACCCAATATCCATGTTTCAACAATGGAAGCTGTTTAAACAACACTTGGATTGACTTGAGATGTTTACGATACACCTTTGGGTAGTCTCCCGTAGGCATCAGCGTATTGGGATAAAGAATGAACTCTTGATGAGGTGCGCCGTTATTCGTTACCTGAAAAATGCCGTTATTTTGCGATATCACATGCAGCATTTTGGTTTTTGTTAACGACTTAAATCGATCTTCTGATATTAAAAGTGGAACTTGCTTAGCATAATTCCCAACAAGCGACTCTTTAATTTTGGCATTGAATTTTGAAACATCTTGTGGCTTTTTTTTAGCCAGTTTACTGAATTTTTGATCACAGCAAATAAAACCAGCTTGAGGCCCCCAATCTGAAGACTTACCTTTTACATGCAGATCTTTGGTGGCATAACCCTCAGCGATAAGATCAGTGGAAAGCTTATTTACAGGCCGAACCATTACAATACAGTTATTTTCAGATGCCGTTTGTAATAACGCTTGTTTATGGTTCGGGACGATTCCGGAGTGCTCTAATGCAGCTTCCTCTCTATACATAATGGAATTCGGTAATTTTTAAAGTTTACAATGATCATAAAAGTACCACTGAATTACTATTTTATTACAGAAAAATAATAGAGCATTTACACTCTTTCTAGTGTATCTAAATGCCACCTTGGTTGACCTTTAACAGCAAGTTCTTCATTTTGCCCAGCTTTCAGACGCTGCATTCCCGCATAAGCGATCATGGCACCATTATCAGTACAGAATTCTGAACGAGGATAAAAAACTTCACCACCCAATTTTTGCATCATTTCAGCTAAATCTGCACGTAAGCGAATGTTTGCACTAACACCACCCGCAATCACTAGACGTTTTCGGTTTGTTTGCTTTAAAGCACGCTTACATTTGATCATTAACGTATCAACAACAGCTTCTTCAAAGGCTCTGGCAATGTTTGCTCGAGTTTGTTCATCATCAGCTTCAGCTGCGATAGTGTTTGCTGCAAAGGTTTTTAAACCTGAGAAACTAAAATTCAAACCAGGTCTGTCCGTCATTGGGCGTGGAAATTTGTATTTAGCTGGTTCACCTTTGGCAGCAAGTTTTGCCAAACGTGGGCCACCCGGATAATCCAACCCCATCAATTTAGCCGTTTTATCAAAAGCTTCACCAGCAGCATCGTCGACAGACTCACCCAAGACTTCGTACTGACCAATGCCTTTAACATCCACCAACATGCTATGACCGCCAGAAACTAACAAAGCTACAAACGGGAATTCAGGTGGTGTTTCTTCGAGCATAGGTGCAAGTAAATGTCCTTCCATATGATGAACACCAATTGCAGGGATCCCAAGCGAAAATGCAAGAGAACGTCCAACACAAGCGCCAACGAGCACAGCACCTATTAAACCTGGGCCCTTGGTATAGGCAATACCATCCAAATTACCAAATTCAAGGTTAGCTTTATTTAATGCTTCACGAATCAATGGAATAATTTTGCGAACGTGATCTCTTGAAGCAAGCTCAGGCACAACCCCACCATAATCAGCGTGCAGCTTAACTTGACTATATAAGGTATGAGACAACAAACCTTGTTTATCATCATAAACGGCAATGCCCGTTTCATCACATGAGGTTTCAATACCTAAAATTCGCATTTTTTGATCATTCTTAACATTCTACAGGGCGTGCAATTCTACAGAGTGTGTTATTATAAAACCAGCAGATCAGCTAAGATCGCAAAATGATCAAATGATCTGTCGGTTTACCTCTTTACAAACAAACTGTCCTGAGTGTAAAATTCCGAACCATTTTTTAATCAACCTCGATTGATTTCGGCTTTTAGCTGATACTTTCGACACAACTTACACCTAAGGGGTGATGGCGTATGCCAATCATTAAAGTACGTGAAAACGAACCATTCGACGTAGCTCTACGTCGTTTCAAGCGCTCTTGTGAAAAAGCTGGAATTCTAGCTGACGTACGTGCTCGTGAATTCTACGAGAAGCCAACTACTGCACGTAAACGCGCTAAAGCGGCTGCAGTAAAGCGTCTTGCTAAGAAGCTTTCTCGCGAAAACGCACGTCGCGTACGTTTATACTAATCCGTTATGAGCCTAATTGATCAGCTAAAAGACCAAATGAAAAAAGCCATGATTGCCAAAGAGAAGGCAAGATTGGGCACAATTCGTTTGGCATTATCAGCCATCAAACAGATTGAAGTGGATACCCGCGAATCTCTGAATGATGATCAGGTAATAGCGGTCTTAACCAAAATGGTTAAACAGCGTCGTGATTCAATAACTCAATATGAGTCAGCGAATCGACCTGAGCTTGCCGAAATTGAAGCAGCGGAAATTTCTGTTTTAGAAACTTTCTTGCCTCAACCGCTTACTGCAGATGAAGTCGAAGCTATCGTTGCTGAAACTGTTGCAGAAGTTGGCGCAGCATCCATGGCGGATATGGGCAAAGTAATGGGTGCGTTAAAAAGCAAACTTCAAGGACGTGCAGACATGAGCGCCGTAGGCGGTCTAGTTCGTGCAAAATTGAAATAAAGCACTTTAACGTTACAACAAGCCGTGCCTTTTGCGCGGCTTGTTTGTTTTAAATTTTTGCGCGGCTTGTTTGTTTTAAATTTAAACTAAATAGTTAATATTTTTAGAAAATACTATTAAACTTATTTTAGTTGTAATTTCTAAGATTATTACCTTCTTCCAGAATATCTGGTTTACACATTTTCTTTATCAAGTGGAACTATGGCAATACCTCGTGATTTCATCAATGAGCTCGTTGCTCGTACTGACATTGTTGAATTAGTTGGCCGTAAGGTACAACTAAAAAAAGCAGGTAAAAACTACTCTGCTTGTTGCCCATTTCACAGCGAAAAAACGCCTTCTTTTACTGTTAGCCAAGATAAGCAGTTTTATCATTGCTTTGGTTGTGGCGCTCATGGTAACGCTATTGACTTCGTTATGGAGTACGACCGACTTGAGTTTGTTGATGCCATCGAAGACTTAGCTGGACAACTAGGATTACAAGTCCCACAAGAAAAAGGCATCGGTCAGCGCAAAGATCCTAATGTCAGTCGTGATTTGTATGAGTTAATGGATGAAGCAAGTCGCTTTTATCACAATCAACTCAAACAGAACCCCGATAAAGATAAAGTCCAAAAGTATCTTGAATATCGAGGCTTATCTTCAGAAGTTGTTGAACATTTCAATATTGGTTTTGCCCCTGATGGCTGGGATAATCTTTTAGGTCGATATCGCCAGAATCAAGATGCCCAAAACAAGCTCGTTACTACAGGTATGGTTATCGCAAACGATAATGGTAAACGTTATGACCGTTTTCGTGACCGATTGATGTTCCCGATTCGCGATCGTCGAGGCCGAGTTATTGGTTTTGGTGGTCGTGTTTTAGGTGATGGCACACCAAAATACTTGAATTCTCCAGAAACGCCCATATTTCATAAGGGTAATGAGTTATACGGCTTATATGAAGTTAAACAGCGTCACAGGAACCCTAAGACCATTCTGATTGTCGAAGGTTATATGGACGTTGTTGCACTCGCACAATTTGGTGTTGACTACGCTGTTGCTTCATTAGGAACCGCAACGACCGCAGATCAATTGCAGCTATTGCTTCGTAATGCAGAACAGATTGTCTGCTGTTATGATGGTGATAGAGCTGGACAAGAAGCGGCATGGCGCGCACTAGAAACTGCATTGCCGTTATTAAAGCCGGGCGATCAAATTAAATTTATGTTCCTTGAGCAAGGCGAAGACCCTGACTCTATGGTGCGTAAAATTGGTAAAGATGCGTTTGAAGAATTGATTGCCAATGCGCAATCGCTCAATGACTTTATGTTCACCAATTTAAGCTCAGAAGCTAATGGTGATAAGAGTAAGTTTGCGAAAATTGCATTGGACTTAATTGGTAAAATTAAAGATCCAATTTTACAGAATCTACTGTTGGAAAACTTATCCCACAAAGTCGGGATGAACAGCAGCGAAGAACTTAAAAAGAAATTAGGTTTTAACGCACAAGCGGCTAAAGCAAACCCACTTGGTGCCAAAGGTATAAAAGGCCGTGGTACCCCACTACGTTTAGCGATTTCGCTTTTAGTGCAAAAACCAACTATAGGTACAAACCTACCTATGCAACCAGCCTTATCGCATTTATCAATGCCTGGGCTGGACTTGTTGATCCAGTTATTGGATTTAACACGTAATGAGGAATTAACCAGCGCTCAGTTAATCGAGCTTTATCGAGATAAACCAGAGTTCAATACTCTAAAGAAATTAGCGCAATGGGATCACCAAATTACGGACAAAAATCTTCAACATGAGTTTAAAAAGTCGCTCGTTTGGTTAAATAACCAATATTTGGAACAGCGTTATCAAGAACTCAGTTTGAAGTCTACACATACGAAAGAAGAGCGAGTTCAATTACAAAAATTGATCTCCATTATCAAAAGCCAGAAGTAAAGAAGGCGTTTCTTTTCTTTAATCTTTTTGATTTATACAAGGATGTATAAAAGAGTGCATATTCGTGACTCAGCAAGTTGCATCTTGCTATAGCACGAGTATAATTGACGCTTTGCGTAATTCTTGGTTACGCCCAGAATTTTAGCAGTTCGTCGTAAACTGTTACCAACTTTTACCCAAATTGGATGATATCTATGGATCATACTCCGCAGTCGCAACTTAAGCTGTTACTTGCCAAAGGTAAAGAACAAGGTTACCTGACTTATGCAGAAGTGAACGATCACTTACCTGCAGACATGGTCGATTCAGACCAGATCGAAGATATTATCCAGATGATAAATGACATGGGTATACGTGTGTTTGAAGAAGCACCGGATGCCGATGAAATCATGATGTCGGAAGACAGCACAGATGAAGATGCAGCAGAAGAAGCTGCAGCTGCGCTGGCAACAGTGGAAAGCGAAATTGGTCGCACCACTGACCCTGTTCGTATGTACATGCGTGAAATGGGCACAGTAGAGCTACTGACCCGCGAAGGCGAAATTGTAATCGCAAAACGCATCGAAGAAGGGATTAACACAGTTCAAGGCTCTGTTGCTGAATACCCACAAGCTATCTCAATGATGCTTGAGCAATTCGACAGATACGAAGCCGAAGAAATTCGTTTATCCGATATTATCTCTGGATTTGTAAACCCTGATGAAGACGATGTCGCACCAACTGCAACCCATGTAGGTTCAGAACTTCCTCAAGAAGAACTTGATAGCGACGATGATGACGATGATGAAGAAGAGGAAGAAGGCAACAAAGGGCCTGATCCTGAGGAAGCGAAAGAACGTTTCACTCAACTTCGTAATCTCTATGAAATAGCACAAAACACCATTGCTGAGAAAGGTCGAGATAACCACCACTCTGTAAAAGCATTATTTGAACTTGGAGAAGACTTCAAAGAATTCAAATTAATGCCTAAGCAGTTCGACATGCTGGTTAGAAGCATGCGAAGCATGATGGACAGAGTTCGTGTTCAAGAACGCTTGATCATGAAGTTCACTGTTGAACACGCAAAAATGCCTAAGAAAAACTTTATCAAGTTATTTGGTGGAAGCGAGGCGAGCTCTGAGTGGTTTACAACTGAATTAGATGCAGGTAAAGCTTACTCAGAAGCATTAGGTCGTGTTAAAGATGACGTTCTACGCTGCATCAGCAAACTGCAAGCTGTTGAGCAAGAAACAGGTCTTAGTATTTCGGCAATTAAAGACATCAACCGTCGTATGTCGATTGGTGAAGCAAAAGCTCGCCGTGCTAAGAAAGAAATGGTTGAAGCGAACTTACGTCTAGTAATTTCGATTGCTAAGAAGTACACCAACCGTGGTTTACAATTCTTGGATTTAATTCAAGAAGGTAACATCGGCTTGATGAAGGCAGTTGATAAGTTCGAATACCGTCGTGGTTATAAGTTCTCAACTTATGCTACTTGGTGGATTCGACAGGCGATTACTCGTTCGATTGCTGACCAAGCACGTACCATCCGTATTCCGGTTCACATGATTGAAACCATCAATAAGTTGAACCGTATTTCGCGTCAGATGTTACAAGAAATGGGTCGTGAGCCATCTCCTGAAGAACTTGCTGAACGCATGCAAATGCCTGAGGATAAAATCCGTAAGGTACTTAAGATTGCTAAAGAGCCTATCTCCATGGAAACCCCTATCGGTGATGATGAAGATTCGCATTTAGGTGATTTTATCGAGGATACTACCCTCGAATTGCCACTTGATAGCGCAACAGGCGAAAGTCTTAAGAATGCAACGCATGAAGTGTTAGCAGGCTTAACAGCAAGAGAAGCAAAAGTACTTCGTATGCGTTTTGGTATTGATATGAACACTGACCACACGCTTGAAGAAGTCGGTAAGCAGTTTGACGTTACCCGTGAACGTATTCGTCAGATTGAGGCAAAAGCATTACGTAAGCTTCGCCACCCTTCTCGCTCAGAGATTTTAAAATCTTTCTTGGATGAGTAAGATAGATAAGCAAGTAACTATATGATGTAAAAAAGGCTGATTTTAAATCATAATGCCGATCGTTTAAGACACTTGAACGATCATTGAGAAGCTTCATAATCGGTTACAACCTTGTTGTAGCCGATTTTTTATGCCTGATTTTTCCAAA
>NZ_PGVH01000003.1 GCF_004168585.1 Shewanella sp. OPT22
TGGAAAAATCAGGCATAAAAAATCGGCTACAACAAGGTTGTAACCGATTATGAAGCTTCTCAATGATCGTTCAAGTGTCTTAAACGATCGGCATTACAATGTAAGTTGCGCCTTTTTCAAATTATCTCTCACTGCTATCCCGTATTGCGCATGCCTGCGGCAACACCTGCAATCGACAGCATTAATGCTAATTCTAAATCTACTGAAGAATGCTCATTTTTGCGAGTACGAGATAACATTTCTACTTGTAAAAAGTGCAGAGGATCAATGTATGGGTTACGTAAATTGATCGACTCTCGACTCCATGGTGTCATCGACATCAGCATATCTGATCCGCTGATCTCGAGTAACGTATCACGGCCGTTATACAAACGTTCCCGTAATTTATCACCTAAATGGTGTAATGATTTATCCACTAAGTAGGTTTCATAATATTTGGAAATATCGGGTTCAGCTTTAGCATACACCATTTCTAACATCGACAATCGTGTCGTAAAAAATGGCCATTCCCACTGCATTTCTTTCAAAATAGGCAGATCGCCATCGTCCACCAGCTTCCTCAGTGCTTCACCCGCACCTAACCACGCCGGCAGCATCAAACGATTCTGTGACCAAGCAAAAATCCAAGGAATGGCACGTAAGCTTTCAATACCGCCATCGACACGACGTTTCGCCGGGCGACTTCCTAGCGGTAATTTACCAAGCTCAACTTCTGGCGTTGCACTTCTGAAATATTTAACAAAATCAGGCTCACCACGGACAAAGTCACGATACGTTTTCACTGAGACTTTAGACAGTTTGTCCATTGCAGCACGCCAACTCGGCTTGGGAGCCGGTGGTGGCAACAATGTCGCTTCAATGACTGCCGATGTATATAAACCTAAACTCTTGCAGGCTTGTTTTGGTAAACCAAACTTGAAGCGTATCATTTCGCCTTGTTCAGTTACGCGGATACGGCCATCCACCGAACCTGGAGGTTGAGACAAAATAGCTTGATGAGATGGACCACCGCCACGTCCGATAGAGCCACCACGACCATGGAAAAGCGTCAATTTAACCTCTGCTTTCTCACACACATCAACCAACTCTTCTTGTGCTTGATATTGTGCCCAAGCAGCAGCCATCGCTCCAGCATCTTTTGCAGAGTCAGAGTAACCAATCATGACCTCTTGCAAGCCTTGGGTATAACCTTTATACCAATCAATTGCGAGTAAGCGGCCAATACAATCTGCGGCTCCATTCAAATCATCCAGAGTTTCAAACAGTGGTACGATTCGCATTTGATGTGGGCAACAAGACTCTTTCAATAATAACAATACTGATAGGACATCTGACGGATTACTTGCCATCGAGATAACATATGATCCCAAGGCTTCTTTCGGTTGTTGTGCTACGAGTCGAGTGGTATCGATCACTTCCTGAACATCGGCAGATGGTTGCCAATTTGATGGGATAAGCGGTCGTTTACTTTGTAGCTCTTGCAGTAAAAACGCTTGCTTCTCCTCTTCAGTCCAAGATTGGTAATCACCTAAATTGAGATAACTTACGATCTCTTCAACCACTTGGGTGTGACGAGCCGAATCTTGTCGAATATCAAGTTTTAGCATGTTAACGCCAAAACAAGCGATGCGTCGTAAGATATCCAACAACTTACCGTTGGCAACGATTCGCATGCTGTTTTCACACAAACTGTTATACAGCATCATCAATGGCTTTCTTAGGTCATCCACTTGCCATATCAAAGTGTGCTTATCAAGATCTGGCTGGTGCCCTTCGAGTCTGGCATCAAGATATCCGATCGTTTCTTCAAGCTTGGATCTGAGGTTTCTCAATACACATCGATATGGTTCAGGCTTACCCTCAACATAATCTTGCAGCTCTTGATTGGCTTGTTCCATCGACAGCTCACCAACCAACTCATTAATATCTTCGATATAAAGTTCTGCAGCGGCCTTACGGTTTCGCACTAACACTTCTTTGGTGACCTTAGCGGTCACAAAAGGGTTACCATCTCGGTCTCCCCCCATCCAACTTGAAAAACGAATAGGCGCAATATCGATCGGCAATTGCTCACCAAAATGATGCTCGAGTTGATCGTTTAATTGCCTAAAGAACTCTGGCATTGCTTGCCATAACGAAGTTTCAATGGTTGTCAGTCCCCATTGCGCTTCATCAATCGGTGTTGGACGCTGGCTGCGAATTTCGTTGGTGTGCCAAATCTGCGCAATTAACTCTCTCAATCGCAAAGTGACTTTGCGTTGTTCAATTTCAGATAATTTTGGATTTTCTTGTTCTGCAAGACAGTCTACGACAGCTGCGTATTTCTGAATCAAGGTACGACGTGAAATCTCAGTTGGATGCGCCGTTAGCACTAAGTCGATTTCCATTTGCTTTAAGCAATCAATGAAATCGGATTTTGCATCAGTCACTTGATTTTTTATCTTATGAAAAACTTGTTCCATCGGATCTGGTGCACACACTTTTTCATCACAATCACGACTGATTGAATGGAATTGCTCAGCCATATTCGCTAGGTTCAAAAACTGGTTAAATGCTTTTGCGAAAGGAATGAGTTCTTCATCAGGCAAATCGGTCAATAATTCGAGTACTTGTTTTTTGGCATTATCATCACCTTGGCGTGATTGCTTTGCGAGTACTCTGATTTGCTCAACCTTATCAAGAAACTCTTGACCTAGATGAGCTTTCATCGTCTCACCTAGGATTTGTCCTAGGTTGCTCACGTTTGAACGTAACGATGAATACATATCAACCGAATTTGGTTCCATAACTTCTCCGAACTTGTGAAAGAAACTTACAGCTTGCCTTTACTCTACAAGATTATGTAAAAAATGAAAGCTATGGATAAGTTTGTTTCATGCGACTTTTTTTGCCAGTAACATCTTGTATTCAGAGTAATCTTGGCTCTCATTATTCACATTTAAAATCTGATACTGATGCTTTATCAGCATCGACAACATACCGTTGTAGCGGTTCTGTGTCTTAACTTGCAGAATTTGATAGCCTTTTTCTTTTACCCAGTTTTCCTGAGCAACGAGCAAGGTCTCTGCAACCCCAATTTTGCGAAAATCTTGTGCTACACCGCCAACCCAGCTATAAAAACTTTTTTCGTCTATCTCATAACCAAGTTTGTATCCTGCAATGTCACCCTCAACAAAAGCCAGCAACAACAAAAATGGTTTATCTGCGATGCGGTCATTAATGTCTGTTGAAGATAATCTTCTCTCTAATTCTGGTATTTGTTTGTTTAGCTCATCTAAATACTGAATATTGAGGTCTTTAAGTGACGTTACAGCTTCAATGTTAATTTGATACATAAAAAGGCCAAAGTTTGAGCAAAATTTAATATTATCAGATAACAAGCAAACTGGTAATACCAGTAGCTGTTTATGTTATGAGTATCACAATGTTTGCGTGATTTATTTTCATGAATAACGAAGGGATTTTGACGTTGAATGCGACGATGTAACGTCTTAATGAATGTAATTTGTAGATTTTCCGCATGAATAATTAACAAATCATTAACTATTTATTTAATTTTGGAGATGGCCTTAATACTTTTGATTAATAACTTCATTTTCTGCTCATAAGTTAGTCAAACAGCTGTTTTAACCGCATTCTGCTCACAAAAAGGTGGTAATATTTCATTCGGTATAATGGATATAGTCTCATCATTGGAGGTTGTCTGCTGTGAATGAGCAGTCACAAGTCGCTGCAAAGGTATTCAAATTACCTGTTGCTAAGCTGAACATAGGAATGTTCATCACTAAAATTGAAACTACCAGCAGTAAGATTGTGATTTCTAATGCCGGTCAAATTAGAAACCTTGGTGATATTCATAAATTAAGACAACACAAAATTAAGTTTGTGTGGGTTGATGCTGAACGCTCAGCTTCGAACTGCGGTTTACCAAAGCCAAAGCCAGCAAATCATACAACCACTGACGCATCGGTAAACGCCTCGCTTTTAACACGTGAACAAAAGCACGAAAATGCTAAAGAATTAATCGGTGAAGCAAAGGGATTGATCAAAAAGGTACTTGCCGAAACCTTCGAAGGAAAGGCCATTGAAGTTGCACCTTTCGAAGTGTTGGCAGATAACATGATCGAGTCAATGGTCAAAGATTCCGATGCCATGCAATGTATCGCCGCATTAAGAACAAAAGACGCCTATTTGTTGGAACATTCCATCAACGTTGCCTTCTTGCTGGTCACTTTCGGTCGCTTTTTAAAGCTTAATAGAGACATCCTCAAGCAACTTGCTGTTGGTGGGTTACTGCATGATATTGGTAAAATTTATATTAATGATGCCATCTTGCACAAACCCGGCAAACTGACTGATGAAGAATTTGCTGAAATGAAAAGCCATCAAACTCATGCTATTGATATCGTGGCTCAAACACCTGGTCTTTCTCAAATTACTCAAGATGTGTGTTTAATGCATCATGAAAAACTGGATGGTATGGGTTACCCCAAAGGTTTAACCGCCGAGCAAATTCCAATGCACGGTCGCATGAGCTGTATTGTTGATATTTACGATGCGCTCACTGCAACCCGTTGTTATAAAGAAGCAATGAGTCCTGCTGCGGCCTTTAAAATACTGCTAAAACTAACACCATTCCATTTAGATAAAGAACTGGTTTATGATTTTATTCGCTGTATTGGCGTTTATCCTGTTGGCTCACTTGTTGAACTCTCCGATGGGCGAGTCGGTATCGTTTGGGAAGCAAAAAATAGAAATGTGCTCCATCCTGTCGTCAAGTGTTTCTACTCATTGACGTACAAACGTTATGTCCAAGTAGAGAATGTCGATTTACTGAAAAGTGATCTCAATATTGAGCGAGGGATTTCGCCAAGTTCACTGGATGTTGACCCGACACCATTTTACTGATCTTCAATGCCATTGATTGGTAAAGATATGTTGATCTCTAAACCATGCGGCTCAATATTTTTTGCCGCAATTTGGCCATGATGAGCTTTTATCGCCGCAGCCGTAATGGCTAAGCCTAATCCCCAGCCTCCTGTTGATCTATCTCTGGCACTATCAGGTCGATAAAACGGCTCAAAAATAGCATTGAGCTCTTTTTCTTCAATACCTGGGCCATCATCATAAATTTGAATGAACAGATTTTGGTTAGATTTAGTTACGGTAATCGATACTTTATTTTCAGCATATCTAACCGCATTACGTAGCACATTTTCTACAGCACGTGATAGCAGAGTTGGGTAGATGAACATTTGCAAATCTTCAATATCAGTATTTGCGAACAATACCTTTCCTTGCTGTTCTGCCTCAAAGTCGGCGTCATCAATCACTTGCTGTAGTACATCAATAATGATGGTTTGTTGTCTTAAACGGGATTGACTGATGGTGGCTCTTGAGAGTGTTAATAGCTCTTCAATTAATTCTTCAAGCTGTTCAGCTTCGTAACCAATTCGTTCTATTTCACTACTTTGTTGGCCTTTTTTTCTCGCCAGAGCCAATGCCAACTGCAGACGAGTGAGTGGTGTTCGAAGTTCGTGTGAGACATTACCAATCAGTTGTTGCTGCTGGTTCACCATCGCTTCAATTGCGTTCGCCATGCCATTAAAAGCCCGAGCAAGCTGACCAACTTCGTCTCCTCGATCAGCTGTTTTTTGAATCACACGGTTACTTAAGTCACCTTGTGCTAATTTATCTGCGCTTTGTTTTAACTGTTTTAACGGTTTACCTAAGTGCCAAGCCAGTAGGCTGCATAACAAGCCAGAGAGAAATATAGCAATCAATAAAATGGAAAGTTTGTTGTCCGCAAAATACAAAAACCATGGTTTAGGGTGACGATTCTCAACTTGCCCATATAAACTGTATTCGCTGCCATTGAGCAAGAATTTGTATGGACCAAAAAATAATTGCTTACGAAATTGGTGCTTTAACGGTTGCCCCTCTTCTTCCACTAAAAACATAAAGTGTCTGAGCAGACGACTGTTTCGAGTGTAATTTAAAATGTTACCTTCACCATCTACGAGATACAGCTTGAGAGGCCGACCTTCATAGTCTCGGATTTTTTGCCATCGATGAAATTGTTTTTTAGTCAATAGTAGTGGCTGCTTTTGAATACGTTTACTGGTTTTTTTTAAGATTCGCTGCAGGTGATCCGGTAAAGGTGCTCTATCGTGTTGTTCTTGCAATAAAGGCAATAAGGCCACAGCGCCCAGCGTAATAGAACTGCACAACCAAAAACCTAAGAGCAATTTGATGAATATTCGATTCGGCATCTGCAAGCGACCTCTTTAATTCAATTTAAGGCAACCAAATGTATCCTTTACCACGTACGGTTTTCACTCGTGGACGTTGATCTTTTCTTTCTGGCAGCTTTTTTCTTAAATTTGATAAATGCATATCTAAACTGCGATCAAAGGGCATCAGCTTCTTACCCAACACTTTTTCGCTGAGGGTTTCTTTACTGACCATTTCACCCGTGTTTTCCACCAGCTCATATAAAAGTGCAAACTCACTGCCAGTAAGCTCGAGCAGCTGCTCATTGCAATAAGCTTCTTGCCGACGAGGATCCAAAGTTAAATCTTCGTATGATGTAGTTTCATCTGATAACGCGGTTTCGCCGGCGGCGGTAATTAAACTGCGACGTAATATCGCTCTAACTCTTGCTACCAACTCTCTGTCATTGAATGGTTTTGGTAAATAATCATCTGCACCAATCTCTAAACCCACCACACGATCAATTTCATCGCCTCGTGCTGTTAACATCAGCACTGGGGTTTGTTTCTTAAGTCTCAGTTGTTTGAGCAAATCAAAACCATTCATCTTAGGTAACATCACATCTAACAGAATTAGATCATAGTTCCCAGTTAACGCTTTATCTAGACCTTCCTGGCCATCATAAGCCAGTGTCAGTTCAAACCCTTCTAACTCTAGCAATTGAGCGAGTAAATCAGCTAAACCATGATCATCATCAATCAGCAATATTTTATTCATGGCGACCTCTTCTTGTTGAATGCATAAATCGGTTTGAACGTACTATTGATAGTAGCATTTTAACAATAGCTTTAAATTGATAATCAAACATTTACATACTTTTACTTAACACCGAGTCAACCTTACGTTCAGCTCTGTAAGCTCAATGCCAGACAAATGAAAGGAGCACGATATGAAAACTTCAACTAAAGCTAAATTAACGGCACTAATGATCGCATTTGGCGCCACAAGCATTGCACCAACGGTACTCGCAGGTCAAGGCCACGATCATCATAGAGGAAGCCATAAAGTACCAATGATGAAAATGATGCGAAAACTTGATCTCACCGATGAGCAGAAGCAGCAAGCGAGAAGCTTAGTAAAGACCTATAAACAAGACATGAAGAATAGCCGTGCATCCGTAGATGATCGCCGAGCGCATTTTGATAAGGTTCAAGCTTTAGTCAAAGCGGATAACTTTGATGAACAAGCAGCAAAAGACTTGGTTTCTCAAAACAGCGATAAACGCCTTGATAATGCTGTCGCTCGTATCAAGTTACAACACGACCTTTATCAACTGTTAACGCCTGAACAACAAGCTAAAGCTGAAGAGTTAAAGACGAACTTCAAAAATAAGCGTTAATTATTCACGCTTTATTGGCATAAACTAAGGCCTTTGTTTACTATTATCAATACTGTAACTACCTTAGTTTTATGCCATGCACCATTCCTCAAATTATGATTTTTGGGTAAAACTCGCCAGCCGAGCTTCAGTGATTGTGGCTCTGATTCTGATCGTCGCTAAATTATTTGCTTGGCTCTATTCTGGCAGTGCCAGTATGTTAGCTTCACTTGCTGATTCATTCGCTGATGCAGGTGCCTCTGTCATTAACTTTATTGCACTTCGTTATGCCATTACACCTGCCGATGATGATCATAAATTTGGTCATGGGAAAGCAGAACCATTAGCTTCTTTAGCACAATCTGCATTTATATTAGGTACGGCGTTTTTGTTACTCTTTTATGGAGGAGAACGTCTAACAGGGCCTTCTGGAGTAACCAATACCACGATTGGCATATGGACCAGTATCTTCGCCATTATTCTTACCTTGGGATTAGTACTGCTGCAGCGAAAGGCGCTCAAGCACACGAACAGTAAAGTGATTAAAGCCGATTCTGTACACTACACCAGCGACATCATGCTTAATGCTGCGGTTTTGGTTGCTTTATATCTTGCTCAATATGGTTTTTGGTGGGCAGATGGCTTATTTGCTGTTCTGATCGCTCTATATCTTGGTTGGCAAAGCCTTGACTTAGGTTACCACTCAATCCATGAACTCATGGACAGAGATTTGGGCGAAGAAGCCCAACAGCGAATCATCAAAATTGCTACTGAGCAACCTAAAGTAGAAGGCTATCATGATCTACGCACTCGCCAATCGGGCAAAACGGTATTTGTGCAAATGCACCTTGAACTTGATGGAGACTTAAGCTTGAGGGAAGCACATGATATTGCAGATCAAGTAGAGAAGAACATTTCTGCAGAATTCGAATATGCCGAAGTGATCATCCATCAGGATCCTCGTTAAACTTAAAAAGTCGGTCGCTTAGCACAATGCAGATTAAGCTGATAATGCCCCCTTCTGCGTTGCCTAAGGTCCTTTGCCAAGCAATATCGATTGATTGGACGTGTGCACCGTTAATGCCTGTTAACAACATAATGGTCACTAACCCAGCCTGAAAAAAGAGATATTTCCTAGGGGGCTGCCACCACATCAACAACAAATAAATGCACAACCAACCTTCAAGTATCCACACCCAGTTAATTTGCAATTGGTAATAATGAATCGCTTGTAGTGTCGATAACGAAAAAAGCACGCCTAAGCAAGCACCAAAGACTCGATGGAAAAATTTAGTATGGCTGTGCTCAAAAGTCAGCTGTATAGAAACAACTGCGGCGCCAATCAGTGCCTGCACCGTCAAAGATTGTAATCCGGCCAATTGATTAACTACAACGACCACAAAAAATATTAATATGATTCGAATAGATTTAATTAAGGCTTCTAAATCCCAGATAAATGATTTTCGAAACGAACTGCGCTGCTTTAGCGATGTTGTCAGTAATTCGATCTCAAACCGAATATTGTCAATTGGAGCAACTCTGCCGATGTCTTTCCAACTTTTCACTAAAAGATTCGTCGAAACCGCTATGGCACTGCCTAGTAAAACATCCAAAGTCCAACTCTCCCCCAGCGAGAGTGCAAAACTGGCAGATGAATTCAATTCAGCAGCCATCGTGAATGCAAGAACAATCGAACAAATGAGCATGGCATATGGACGAAAACGAATAAAATACAAATAGAAACAGCTTAAAATTGCTATCAGAAACAACGCCTGCTGTATCAGAATAAAGTTACTTCCTATGCTCACAATCAAATTTAAAATGAAGATACCAAGCAGGGCTCCAGTGATTCGCTCCGTAGTTTTTAAGTAGATTTCATGGGCATAGATGTTGGTCAAAATATAACAAGTAATAATACACATGTATGGAGAAGGCATTGACCATTTGTAAGATAGCCAAGCCGCAATACTGGTTGAACTGAGTATCAGTATCGGATTTGTTGCAGGAGAAGTTTTTGACATTGTGCTCATTTTTCTTTGGTGTCTATCATGATGAAAATTATAGAACTTGAGAATAAATCCGTTACACTGCTTTCAGTTATGGATAAAAATATAAATAGCCATGGTAATTCCACGTTCCTTTTTTGTACTCATTTGCCTACTCTTCTCCTTCTTCTCACAAGCGACACAACAGGTTCTTTTTGATGCAAAGAGGCAACGTCCAATTTCGATTACAATTACATTGCCAGAGAAGAACAACTGTAAAACATCATCACCTTGTCACGTTGCAATCGTAAGTTCTGGGTATGGTGTATTGCACACAGAATACCAATTCATTACTGACACACTGTTGAATAACCAGTTTGCAGTGGTAACCGTTCAACACCAACGAGAAACCGATCCACCATTATCAATCACGCAACCTTATCTAAAAACACGTGCAGAGAATTGGCAACGAGGGACTGAAAACATACGTTACGTCATTAATACGCTAACTCCTTCGTATCCTGAGCTCAACTTTGAGCATTTGACTCTGGTCGGCCATTCAAATGGTGGTGATATTAGTGCTTGGTATATTCGAAATACTTCTAAGCATGTTCATGCCTTGATCACTTTGGATCATCGTCGTGTTCCCTTACCTAGGCTAAAAAACATTAGGGTATTATCAATAAGAGGCTCTGATTTTCCGGCTGATCCTAATGTGCTATATACAGCAGAGGAACTTGAACGATACCGAGTTTGTGTGGTGACAATTGAAAAATCCCGCCATAATGATATGACGGATCATGGACCGACTTGGTTAAAAGTAGCGATTAAAAAATCAATTAATCATTTTCTCAACATCAACAGTGTGGATAGCCTATGCATTTAATTGGACTTTGCCCAAATGAAAGGGTTGCTCAAACCTTTTATGATTATATGAAACTACACAATGTAGAGTGCCATCTTAATGCGCTTGAATCTGGTGTAGAGATATTCATTGCAGACGAAAATATGATCAATGAAGTCCAAAGTGAATTTGACGCTTTTATGCAGCAGCCATTCCATTCTAAATATACTCAATCTTCATGGGAAGTCGGTGATACCAATGCTCGGTTCAATTACGGTTCGTCAAGCACACCTTTAGTGAGGCAATTTTTAGCCGAAAGTGGCCCGTTTTCATTATCTATTTTCATTATTTGTGTGGCTATTTTTGCATTAATGAACGTAGGCTTTGGGCAGCAGCTTTATGATAGTTTATCGTTTTATGGTGCCACGAATACTGACAGTTCGAGTCAAGTTTGGCGCTTAATTACCCCAATTTTCATCCATTTCTCACTCAGTCACATCTTGTCTAACTTGCTCTGGTGGTGGTATTTCGGTGGAAAAGTCGAAAAACGAATCGGCATCACGCCACTCTTAACACTGGTCATTGCAGGAGGGATTCTACCTAATACAGTGCAATACTGGATGTCAGGCCCAAATTTTGGAGGTCTATCAGGTGTAGTTTATGCGTTATTGGCCTACGTTTGGGTTGTCAGCCGAAAACGTCCAGACTATGGTTTGATTATGCCGCCGGCATTAATCATCGTTTCCGTTGCTTGGATCATTTTAGGTTTGAGTGGTTTATTACCTTTACCGATTGGTAATGGTGCGCACTTAGCTGGTTTTGTCGTGGGCTTAGTTCAAGGTTGGGTGGACTGTAGACGGCCACCCAAGAATAGCGTTTAACCTAGAAAAAGCAGTTATTACATTTTTATGCGTCCAACTGCTCTTTTTAGGTTTAAGCCATCTCAATCACTTTATTAACAAGTTTAGTGATACCGGCATTCGCTTCTATAATTGAGTTCGCCAGCATATAAGCGGGCGTGCTCACAATTTTATTTTCTTCATCAATGACAATATTATCAACCGCCGTTGATTCATGCTGACCACCCATACAATTGAATGCAAATGCCGTATCTTCGTCATTACCGATCGTTGCTTTCGCTTTAGGACCATATATTCTTGGGATCATAATTGGCGCAATACACATAAACCCAACGGGCTTACTGGCCATTTTAAATTTATCCACAGCTTCAACCACTTGTGGCTTAACTTCGCAATCAGCACCGCTTACCGCATAATCACTTAAATTTTTTGCGGCACCAAACCCCCCAGGAACAATCAAAGCATCAAACTGATCGACATCAATCTTACTTACGTCGCAGATCTCTCCACGAGCAATCCGGGCAGATTCAATGAGAACGTTTCGTTGTTGAGATTCTTCAACTTCACCAGTCAAGTGATTCACTACATGCATTTGGTCTTCGTTTGGTGCAAAACATTCATATTCAGCTCCAGCCTGTGCAATGGCTAATAACGTCAATACGCCTTCATGAACTTCAGTTCCATCGAAAACACCACAACCACTCAGTAATACTGCAACTCGTTTCATAGCTTCTACCTGTAAACTTAAAATTTGTTAAAAATAGGTTATTTTATGATTGATTTGTTTAAAAAACATGCTAACTTATTTGAATGCCTTAAGGCTACAAGATCTTAATAACATTTCATGGATGAAAATAATGATCAAAACAAAATCCACATTTTTCGATGATAATTCAAGCTAAATCACACTTCTGTTATTACAAAGACTAATTCATATTATTCATAGACTTATGGCACGGCTAGATATTGGATCTTAGATCGTTCAACAGGATCACGCATTAAAACCCACAGACTTATCCACAGGCTGAAGGCGTTTTTTCGTAGCTGAATTTTATTGTCTGTGGCAGACTATTCCACTATTCATCTTCTTTTTAAACTATTAATAACTTATGCCTACGATTGCTGAAAACCCGCTCGTCCTAGTTGACGGTTCTTCATACCTTTATCGCGCTTATTATGCGCCGCCACATTTAACCAACTCAAAAGGTGAAGCAACGGGTGCCGTTTATGGTGTCATAAACATGCTTCGTAGTTTATTAAAACAGTACTCCCCGTCACATATTGCAGTCATTTTTGATGCTAAAGGCAAAACCTTCAGAAATGATATGTACAGCGATTATAAAGCTCAGCGCCCACCAATGCCGGATGATTTACGTACTCAAATTGAACCACTGCATCGGATTATCAAAGCGATGGGGTTACCTCTTATCTCCATACCCGGCGTAGAAGCTGATGATGTGATTGGTACGATTGCTGTAAACGCCAGTAAAGAAGGTCGAAATGTCCTGATCAGCACTGGTGATAAAGATATGGCGCAACTGGTTGATGAAAACGTTACCCTCATCAACACCATGACAGACACCATCATGGGTCCAGAAGAAGTCACCACAAAATTTGGCGTTGGCCCAGATCTCATCATCGATTTATTGGCATTAATGGGTGATAAAGCCGATAACATCCCAGGCTTGCCAGGAGTAGGCGAAAAAACCGCACTTGCCATGCTGCAAGGTGTTGGCAGCGTGGCGAAGTTACTTGATGATCCTGACGCCGTCACTCAAGTAACCTTCCGTGGTTCAAAGACGATGCCAACTAAAATTAGAGATAATGCTGAAGCTCTCCAATTGTCTTATGATCTTGCGACCATCAAAATTGATGTTGAACTTGAACAACCTTGGCAAGAATTTATCCACAAAGAACAAGATAAAGATGAACTCATTAAATGCTTTGGGGAAATGGAATTTAAACGTTGGCTCGCAGAGCTGCTTGATTCAAGTTCAAGTGTTGCCAATCATGCAGCAGAAACGGCGGATGAAGATGAAGTACAACTTGAAGCCATTGATGCCGAGTACGATACCATTTTAACCGAATCAGCTTTGGATGAATGGCTAACTGAACTCGAAAAAGCAGATCTTATTTGCTTAGATACTGAGACCACCAGCTTAAATTACATGGATGCTAAGCTTGTCGGGTTATCGTTCGCAATAGAAGCTGGCAAAGCCGCATATTTACCTTTAGCTCATGATTATCTGGATGCGCCACAACAACTCGATTTTGATGATACAGTTGCTAAGTTAAAGCCCATTTTAGAAAATTCTGCGATTAAAAAAATTGGTCAAAACCTGAAATATGATATCGCTATTCTGGCGAATGTAGGTATTGAACTCAAAGGCGTTGAATTCGATACAATGCTAGAATCTTACGTATTTAATTCCGTTGCTTCTCGCCATGATATGGACGGTATGGCACTGAAATACTTAGGCCATAAAGCCATCAGCTTTGAAGAGGTTGCAGGTAAAGGAGCGAAACAACTCACTTTCAATCAAATTTCATTGGAGCAAGCCGCACCTTATGCCGCTGAAGATGCTGATATTACACTTCGTTTGCATCAGCATTTATGGAGCCGCCTAGAAAAGTCTCCGGAGCTTGCTAAGGTCTTTACTGATATCGAAATACCAGTGTTATCGATTTTATCAAAAATGGAGCGCAACGGTGTACTGATAGACAGCATGCTTTTGGGACAACAAAGCCAAGAGTTAGCACAAAAAATTGATGAGCTTGAACAAAAAGCCTTTGAAATCGCCGGTGAGAAATTTAACTTAAGCTCACCTAAACAATTACAAGCCTTATTCTTCGAAAAGCTTGGTTATCCGATCATCAAAAAAACACCAAAAGGTGCACCGTCAACAGCTGAAGAAGTGTTAGTAGAATTGGCTTTGGATTATCCACTGCCAAAAATCATTCTTGAACACCGCAGCCTATCCAAATTAAAGAGCACTTACACTGACAAGTTACCGCTGATGGTTAATGGCAAAACAGGCCGTGTGCACACCAGCTATCACCAAGCGAATGCAGCCACTGGCCGTTTATCTTCTAGCGACCCGAACTTACAGAATATTCCAATCCGAACTGAAGAAGGTCGACGTATTCGCCAAGCCTTTATCGCTCCAGAAAGTAAGCGTGTTCTTGCTGCGGATTACTCACAAATTGAACTGCGTATTATGGCACATTTATCTCAAGATAAAGGCCTGCTGGATGCATTTGCAGAAGGTAAAGACATTCACAGTGCAACAGCGGCTGAAGTGTTTGATGTTGATTTTTCAGAGGTAACTACTGAACAACGCCGCCGTGCTAAAGCCGTTAACTTTGGTTTAATCTACGGTATGTCAGCTTTCGGTTTAGCGAAACAATTAGATATCGCACGTGCAGAGGCTCAATCGTATATCGATACTTACTTTGCACGATACCCGGGTGTAAAACGTTATATGGAAGAGACACGAGCACTGGCGGCTGACAAGGGCTATGTTGAAACGTTATTTGGCCGCAGATTATACTTACCAGAAATTAATGCTCGAAATGCGATGCGCCGTCAAGCGGCCGAACGTGCCGCAATTAACGCCCCAATGCAAGGTACAGCAGCTGATATCATCAAAAAGGCCATGATTATCGTATCGAACTGGATTGAGTCGGAAACTGACGGTGAAATCACTATGTTGATGCAGGTACACGATGAATTGGTATTTGAAGTTGATGCTGCACATGCTGAGTCATTACAACAAAAAGTATGTGAGTTAATGGCTGAGGCTGCCGACCTCGATGTTCCCCTACTTGCAGAGGCAGGTCTAGGAGATAACTGGCAACAAGCTCACTAAATTGCATTAAAAGAATATTGTAAAACTAAAATTAATTTTACAAGTTCGCTGAATTTTCTATGCTCATAGTTAGGTTCCTCCAAACTATGAGCATATGAATCAACACACCAAGCTTCCTGCTCGTCAATTTACACTCGTCATTAAAATTGGCACTAGTGTCTTAACTACTGGTACCCAAGCACTAAATCGTGCTCATATGGTTGAGCTATCTCGTCAATGTGCACAACTCAAATCATCTGGTCATCGAATCGTATTGGTCTCATCTGGAGCCATTGCAGCCGGCCGTGAGCACCTTAAGTTTCCTCATCTTAATAACTCTATGGCAAACAAACAGCTGCTTGCGGCCGTAGGTCAAAGCCAGCTTATTCATACATGGGAGACGCTTTTCGGTTTGTACGATATCAAAATAGGCCAAATGCTGTTAACCCGTGCAGATCTGAAAGACAGAGAGCGTTTTCTGAATGCCCGTGACACGGTCCATGCGCTACTGGCTCACAATATTATTCCTATTATTAACGAAAATGATGCCGTCGCCACCAGTGAAATTAAAGTGGGCGATAACGATAACCTTTCAGCACTCGCAGCGATTCTATGTGGTGCAGATAAACTGGTGATGCTGACCGATCAACAAGGCTTATATAGCTGTGATCCGAATACCAACCCTGACGCTAAGTTGATCAAAAGGGTAAATGACATTGATGATGATTTAATGAAAATTGCAACAGGCAGTAACTCGACACTTGGCACTGGAGGAATGATGACTAAATTACAAGCTGCGAATATCGCCACAAGAGCTGGCATTGAAGTTTTCATCACTTCAGGCTTATCCAGCAATGCTATTTTAGATAGCTTAAATAGCATTGTAAATTGCACCACCATTTCAGCCTCTGATAACGCACTCGAAAATCGCAAAAAATGGATTCTTGCTGGCCCAACCGCATTAGGTGAACTGACGATTGACGATGGTGCACTAACGGCAATAACTCAAAATGGCAGCAGCTTATTGGCAAAGGGGATTACTCGAGTCTCTGGCACCTTTAACCGCGGTGAGGTAGTACGTATTAAAAGCCTTCAAGGCACTTTAATTGCTCGAGGACTTATCAGTTATTCCAGTGACGACTTAACCAAGATTATTGGTCATCACAGCAATGAGATCCATGACTTATTAGGTTATGACTATGGCAGTGAAGCCCTGCACCGTGATGATTTAGTGATTTTCTAAGGTAACGTTAAATGAAAGATCAGACATTAGAGACCATCGGACGATCAGCAAAGCGAGCCTGCATCGAACTCGCGAGTCTTCCAACAAAAGAAAAAAATCATGCACTAGCCATGATTGCGCAAGAGATAGAGAGCAATACTGACCAAATTCTTGCTGCAAACGCTAAAGATATGCAAGTTGCAGCACAAGCAAATACTCCGGATGCGTTACAAGATCGTTTACTGCTCAATCCTGAACGTCTTAAATCCATCATCAATGATATTCACCATGTCATTTCTTTGGACGATCCTATTGGCTCTGAGCGTAATTTACGGGTGCTTGCCAATGGCCTGACTCTTTGTCAAAGAAGCACGCCACTTGGTGTGATCGGTGTGATTTACGAAGCAAGACCAAATGTTACCGTTGATATTGCGACTTTATGTTTAAAAACAGGTAACGCCTGCATTCTAAGAGGTGGTAAAGAAACAATACATTCGAATATTGCGTTAATTCAAGTTATCCATAGGGCATTATCAAAAGTAGGAATTTCAGATTCAGCGGTTCAATATCTTGAAAATACCGACAGACAACTGATTGCTGACTTGTTAAAGCTAGATACGTACATTGACATGATTATTCCCCGAGGAGGCCCTCAATTACAAACCATGTGCAAACAACAAAGTACCATTCCAGTCATTATTGGCGGCTTCGGCATTAGCCACATTTTCGTCGATGATAGTGCTGAAATAACCGAATCAGTTCAAGTCATTAGTAATGCAAAGCTCCAACGTCCATCCGCCTGTAATTCTCTGGATACCCTTTTAGTTCATGAAAAAATTGCCAGCCAGCTTTTGCCAACACTACAACAAACACTTTCAGAGACAGTATTATTTGTTGTTGATAAAGCATCAGCAAACGCGATGATCAACAACGAGAATGTCCGTTTAGCAGAACAAGGTGATTATGATAAAGAATGGTTAAGTAACACGCTAAGCATTAAAGTCGTTTCAAATATTGATGCTGCTATTGCTCACATGCAAGAACATAATGCGAGCCACTCGGACAGTATTCTGACCAACAACTTGCAGCACGCCGAGCAGTTTCTGAATCAAGTTAATTCCGCCGCAGTATACGTTAATGCTAGCACTCGATTTACTGACGGCGCTCAATTTGGACTCGGCGCTGAAGTCGCTGTCTCTACACAAAAATTACATGCTAGAGGCCCAATGGGGTTAGAAGCACTCACAACGTATAAATGGATAGGTAAAGGTGATTACTTGATTAGAACCTAGATCGAGTTCACATAATTGCATCGTTTTTGTAAAAACTGTTTTTCAATTTGAAACAAAGCGATTAATATTAGCGGTGTAGGGTACAGAGGTTAAGATGTTCTATCTTTCAGACCTTTATTTAATCACTTTAAGTGATAAGCCAAATTCTGGCGCCTCAGCTTTTAGCTGGGGCTTTTTTTCGTCTGTAATTTATCATTTCTCATTAATCATATTCTTTAAATTCACATTTTTTAATATTATTTCAGACATCATCACCATCAAATTCAGTCATGAGCAGATAAAAGAATTGCATAAGTTCATACGCTTACATAACGTTTAAAACAACAGTATTAAAATACGGTTAAACATCGATATCATCACATAGAAACAGTTTAGAGTTTTTACTTTAATTTTTGAAATTTTCAGGTATGCTATATCTTGTTGAGCGCCATCAAATGTATTTGATGGAACTTGAGTCTTGTTGAAATTTTTAGCTTCTCCCCAAAAGAGCTAATTTATTTTTTACCGGTAGCTTTTGTTACCGGTTTTTTTATGCCTGAAGATTTTTCAATAAAAAAGCCGACAATATATGTCGGCTCATATAGAACTGATGTTCAAATCATTCTGATGCTTCAGGTTCAACGGTATCCATATGATTTTGATACCAAGAATTAAGTACATTGTATACTTTAGGCTTTCCAAAACCTTTCGTTGATGAAAACGGCTCAACAAGCACTTTTTTATCAAACTTAGCCAGTTTTTTACGAACTTCATTGACCGCTTTCATACGAGCGCTTTGCGCTAATTTATCCGCTTTAGTCAGCAAAGCCAGAACCGGCAATTCACTCGCAACAGCCCATTCGATCATTTGCATATCAAGATCTTTCAGAGGGTGACGAATATCCATCAAAACAACAACCCCAGCTAAACTTGATCTCTCTTGTAAATATTCACCTAAAGCTTGTTGCCATTTTTTTTTCAAGGCCAGTGGGACTTGAGCAAAGCCGTATCCAGGTAAATCCACCAAACGACAATGTTCATTTAATTCAAAAACATTGATTAATTGAGTTCTACCTGGTGTTTTACTGGTTCTTGCTAAGCTTTTTTGTTCAGTCAGTGTATTTAATGCACTTGACTTACCTGCGTTAGAACGCCCAGCGAAAGCGATTTCTATGCCCTGTTCAGCGTTCAAGTGCTGATCCAAATGTGCAATGTCTGGGGCACTGATTAGAAACTTAGCTTTACGAAAATCTAACTCTTGGTCAGCCACTTTTTACTCCAATTTTCAAACGCAATACTATAATTATTCAAGGATTGCTTACTTTTCCACGTTTTCGTGTAGAATATTAGCTTGATCACAATATTTGTATGTTATCACGCTTGCGGGTCATCCTAGTAAGCTCAGGACAATATTTCTTAAAAAGAAGTAGGAACGCCATGAAAAAGTTAGTTTTAGTGCTGTCTGTTATCTTTGCCGCACTTTCTGTGTCTGCACAAGCTGCAGAAGGTAACGCAGAAGCCGGTAAAGCAAAAGCTGCCATCTGCGCCGCCTGTCACAGTATGGACGGGAACAGTATGGTACCTCTGTACCCTAAGTTAGCCGGCCAACACGCCCCTTACTTAACCAAACAATTACATGACTTTAAATCAGCAGCTACCTCTGGTGGCAAAGAAGGTCGTAACGACCCTATTATGGCTGGTTTTGTTATGGCTTTAAGCGATCAAGATATGGCTGATCTAGCCGCTTACTTCGCAAGCCAAAAAGTTACTCACACTCCTGCAGCTGAATTTCCTGCAATAGGTAAGAAACTGTACGAAGCAGGTGATGCTGAGCGCGGTATCCCAGCTTGTATGGCTTGCCACGGTCCAGCCGGTAAAGGTATGGGACTAGCAGGTTTTCCTTCTCTTACAGGTCAACACGCTGTTTACATCAAGGCACAGCTTAATAAGTTCAAAGCTGGTCAGCGTCATAACGACCTGAATGGTATGATGGAAGGTGTTGCGAAAAAACTTAACGATAGCGATATCGATGCCATCACTAAATATATTGCTTCTTTAAAGTAATAAGTGATTGATTAAAAAAGGGTGTGTTGTGACACCCTTTTTTAACGCCAACAGATTAACGTTAACGTTAACGTCAATTTAAATTTAAATTTATTGACTTTTTTTTGTAACTTGGGTTTAATGCGCCCTGTACCGAGATAAGCCCAACTGTTCATAAAAAAATAACATTTATCTATTGAACAGATTTCGGACACAACATTTAAGATATAAGAATAAAGTTAAGCTAATAATAATAACATTCGTTAAAACCGCTCTCTAAAAATAATAAGAGTCGAGGCTTTAATTTAAAGTCCAGGTTATCAACATTGTAAGGAACGACTGATTTTAGTCACTTCGCATTTTTGCATTGCCTTACACCCTTTGAGGTATTTACTTTTTCAAGTTGAAGGATTCAGCAAGAACAAGCTAAATGCACTCACATCAACAATAACATGGATGGTTTATTTTGCATCACAGACGATGTACTGATGACAAATGTCGTCAATCTAAAAGTCACGATAGTGACACTAACAAAAAGCGTCTGGAAGACCAATAATAATAAGTTCGATGCAAGGAAAGCTGTTAGTCAAGATACCGACCGGGAGCGTCGCTACGCAAGTATGGATACTTGGGATCAAGAATAAGGTGTCCTTGACACTCAAAACTATAGGCTGCAGAGTCAAATCTGCAGCCTTTTTCTTTTGTGATACAATACGCTCAATTTCCTATCCATTAGCTCTCTGAAGAACACTATGGCACGCAGTAAAAAAACTCGTAAAGTAAATGAAAATGCGCCTAAGCATGCGCCAAGAACCAAAAAAGCCGATCGCCAAGTGATCGGCAAGAAACGTAACAATGGTAAAAAGCCAGGAAGTCGTCAAAACGAATCCCAGTTAAAATCTGACTCACGTGTTGCTGGTACACCAAAAGATCCACGACACGGCAGTAAAAAAGCCATTTCGTTAACGGTTGAAGCCCCTAAAAAAGTCGCTTCTTCACCAAAACCTAAACAGCCAAAAATAGATGATCAACAGCGGTTACTGCAACTAGAAGAAGATCCAAGACTTAACCAATTACTGGATCAGTTAGAAGAAGGTCGTGTACTCGCTGCTGAAGACGAGAAGTGGTTGAATACTCAATTAGACGAAATGGAGCGTCTAATGGACAAATTAGGCTTAACTGCTGAAGATGATATAAAGCCAGCACCAACGGATAAAGACGAACAACTGTTACAACAGTTTGAGTCAGGTGAGTCCGCGTTAGATATGTATCGTCAGGACTAATTATGGTTACGGCATTATTTATTGTTGGTTTCATCATTATTGTGAGTCTTACAGCTTATGCCACCAAGTTGATGTTACAGCTGCGAAAGCAAACACGAGCTAAAGAACAGCTTAAACAACAAAAGCACGAACAAGCTAAGGCCAAGAAAGAATCCATCCTAGAAGATGTTCGCTATATTGCTGCGGCGATGCTTGAAGAGCGTTGTGAACTGTCAGAAGGCGTCGTGCGCATTGCTCGTCTATTTGAAGTTATTTCATTAACTGAGCAAGTGAATGTTCGATACCCGATGCTTTATCAACACTTTGAAGTGATTCGCGAGCATCCTATTATGGAACATCGTAAAGCGCTACCGAAGCGTGAACGCATGCAACTGGATATGCAGCGCATGAAATCTGAAGCGGCATTAGAGGCTGAGATTTTAAAAGAAGCAGAAAGCTTACAACACTTTAAATTGGAAACCGTACTTCATTAATGAGAAAGAGCAGCTTCTGCTGCTCTTTTTGCAACATTTACTGTTTTAAAACCTTACCCGCCTTAATGACCAAGTTTGGCGTTTCTAATAGCTCAACCTCTTGTAACGGGTCGCCAGCGACACCAACCAAATCAGCCCACTTCCCTTTAGCAATATGACCAATATTGCCTTCACCAAGTCGCTCTGCCGCTACGTAGGTCGCACTTCTGATAGCCTCGAACGCTGGCATTCCAGCATCTACCATCAACTTAAACTCTTTGCCATTCTCACCATGAGCAAATACACCCGCATCTGTGCCAAAGGCAATAGTTACTCCAGCTTTATATGCTTTTGCAAAGGTTTCTTGAATCTTTGGACCAATAGTGGCGGCCTTTGGACGAACCACTTCAGGGAAGAATCCACCTATTTTTGCTTTTTCTGCTACGTAGGCACCCGCACTCAATGTAGGAACGAGCGCCACATCATTCTTCTTCATCAAACTGAATAACTCGTCATCAAGGTAAGTCCCATGTTCAATGGTATCGACCCCCGCAAGAATGGCTCGTTTAATGCCCTCTTTTCCATGACCATGAACGGCCACTTTAAAGCCGTAGTCTTTTGCTGCAGCCACAATAGCCTCAAGTTCATTATCAGTAAATTGAGGGTTTTGACCGCTTTTGGCTACTGATAATACACCACCAGTAGCGGTAATCTTTATGAGATCAGCGCCTTCTTTATAACGTTGCCTAACGGCTTTAAATGCGTCCTCAACGCCATTGATAACACCATGTTTAGGTCCAGGGTCTCCCATTAACTCAAGATTGCGCCCATTAGTATGGTCGGCATGACCACCCGTCGTTGCAATCGATGTTCCTGCAGTGTAAATCCTAGGGCCCTGAATGTAACCCTTTGCGATAGCACCTCTTAACGCCACTGAGGCATTACCTGAGTCACCCAAGTCACGAATCGTTGTAAAGCCAGCATCAAGTGTTTTTTGCGCATACAAACTGCCGCGTAACGCAATATCGGCAGGATTCAGTGTAAATGGCTCCATGTAAGACTTAGGTCCACCTTGATATGATAAGTGTGTATGCATATCGATAAAGCCAGGCATCACAGTACCCTTGCTATAATCGATAACAACATCATCACTCGAAGGTGTAACAAACCCTGCTTTTACGGCGATGATCTTGTCATCTTTTATGATAATGGTCTTATTCTTAGACGGCACAGCACTTTTACCATCAATGAGCTGACCGGCATATATCATGGTATCTGCCAGTGCATTCACACTGAGCATCGTTAAGCTGGCTGCAAGTAGGGTTCGCTTCATATTATGTTTTCCATTTTTTTCTTGTTTTATAACATCCTATCGTAAACCTTTAGTTATTAACAAACTGTAAAAAACACATGATTTATATCACTGTCAAATTCACAACCTGCTTTAGATCAAAGTTTTGAATGCTGAGTTAAGGCATACTTCGCTCAATTCTACAGATTAACCCTAAAGCCGGAGGAAAGGTTTTGAGTCATTTACCTACAATTAGCTGGGATCAGTCGATGATCGAGAAGTACAACTACAGTGGCCCTCGCTATACCTCTTATCCGACAGCTTTAGAGTTTGATGATGGCTTCAGCCACCAGCAGTTATTGACGGCGATTGAAACCAGTAAAAGCCGTCAACTATCGCTTTATATCCATATCCCATTTTGCGCTAAGCTTTGCTATTACTGCGGCTGTAATAAAATAATTACTCGCCATAAGCATAAAGCAGAGCAATATCTTGAGTATTTAAAGACAGAAATCATCAAACGTGCGCCTTTGTTTAAAGATTATCAAGTGACCCAAATGCATTGGGGGGGGGGTACACCGACATATTTGGAGCCAGAACAAATCTTGTGGCTTACCAAACAACTGAAATCTGCTTTTAACTTCGCTGATAAAGGTGAGTATTCGATTGAAATCGACCCTCGTGAAATTGAGTTATCTATGTTGGATACGCTCAAAGAAGCTGGCTTCAATCGTATTTCTGTTGGGGTTCAGGACTTTAATAAACAAGTTCAGGTTGCAGTCAATCGCGAACAAGACGAACAGTTTATTTTCGATTTAATTGGCCGAGCCAAAGCACTTGGATTTGTTTCGACTAACGTAGATTTGATCTACGGTCTACCACATCAAACACCCGAAAGTTTTGCCAAAACCATTGACCGCATCATCGAGTTATCTCCTGATCGTTTATCCGTGTTTAACTATGCTCATTTACCCGCTCGTTTTGCCGCTCAGCGTAAAATTAAAGATGCTGATATGCCATCCCCCGCCGCTAAACTCGAAATTTTGCATCAAACGATTGAGTCTCTAACAAGTGCAGGTTACCAATTTATTGGTATGGATCACTTTGCTAAGCCTGACGATGAGCTCGCTCGCTTGCAGCGTGAAGGCAAACTTCATCGTAACTTTCAGGGTTATACCACTCAAGAAGAATGTGATTTGCTGGGTTTAGGTGTCTCTTCCATCAGCCAAATTGGTGATTGTTATGCGCAAAACCAAAAAGAAGTTCGTGAATACTATCGAGCGATTGATGAGCAAGAACACGCACTTTGGAAAGGTTGTTCTTTAGATCGTGACGATGAAATTCGTCGTGCCGTCATTAAACAGCTGATTTGTCACTTCGAGCTGGATATGACCGAGATGGAGCAACAGCTTGGTATTGAATTTGAAACTTACTTTGCAGAAGATCTGAAGCTACTTCAAACCTTTATAAATGATGAGCTTGTAAATCTAAATAATCGGGTTCTTACCGTGAGTGCTACAGGCCATCTACTTATTCGCAATATTTGTATGTGTTTTGATAAGTACTTCAGGGAAAAAGCGCGTCAGCAACAGTTCTCAAGAGTGATTTAACGCATCTTTTTAAGGCCGAAGTTATTCGTCTTCGGCCTTACCCTCTATTAGTTTATTTCCTGAAAACATCGCTGAAATGATACCTGGGTGCTGTTTAACTTCCGTTTTTATTGCTGCCAAGATGTGCATAACAATTAAGAGCATCAATAGATACACCGAATAACGATGTACATTCCCCATCAGTGATTTGAAGGGCTTAAGCTGCTCCATCGCAGCCGAGTCAACAAACGTGGCATCATAGGGGCGTATCTTAGAGGGCATTTCCCCTCGCTCAGCAATGAACGTTTGCACTGTGGAACCAAAGGGAGGGTAATAGATATCAGTACCCGCTCTCACTAACCCCGTAATCATTATGGTACTCAATAATACAAACATGATCACGACCGAAATGCGTCCTAGAGGTGTATGACCAATATATTGAGGCTGATTTCCTTCAGCCTTCTGTGCCTGATAATGTGAGATTTCGGTGAGTGTTACTCGTTTGCGGATAAGCGCTGAGTGCCTTGGTGCACACCAGCCCCACAACAGACGAATGATAAGGTTTAGTGTAAAACCATAACCAATGAATACGTGAAGTTTTTTCAGACCAATTTTTGCATCTGTGCCAGTAATGCCTAATGACGCTTTATTCATCATTAGCAAACCAAGCGCAATTAGTGCAAAAACAAAAATAACATTGAGCCAGTGGAAAATACGACGAGGTAAATCCCAGACTTTGTGAACCTTACTAGACAAAGGAAAACTCTAATCTAAAAAATTATATCTCAGATTATATAAGACAAAAGCTTAACCTACCGTTAACGCACGCTTGATGGTTCCACTTTCCATTTCAGCCACTTTATCCGCAAAGGTTTTTGCCTCTTGCTGAGAATGAGTAACAAAAATAACGGTGACGCCTTGCGCCTTAAAAATCATTCTCAACTCTTCCATGATGCTCGACTTTAGGTGACAGTCGATATTTGAAAAAGGCTCATCCATCAACAGAATCTTGGGCTTGGGAGCCAGCGCTCTTGCGACCGCAACTCGTTGTTGCTGTCCACCAGAAAGCTCATGAGGATAACGCTCATGATAATTTTGCAAGTCGACTAACCGCAAACATTCTTTAACTCTCTCCGCTTGCTGTTTTTTGGGTTGTTGATTTAAACCAAAGGAAATATTTTCGGCGACCGTTAAATGTGGGAACAGTGCATAGTCTTGAAATACGAAACCTATATTGCGCTGTTGTGTCGGCACAAACTGCTTGCCTTCTACGCACTGTCCTGCGATGACAATGTTCCCTCTATTCGGCTTCAAAAGCCCTGCTACCAATTTCAACACCGCCGTCTTACCGCAGCCACTTGCACCTAGCAAGCATAAGATTTCACCAGCATTCAAAGATAAAGATAACTCAGAAACAATCTGATTACCTTCAATGTGATAATGCAAATTTTCTAATTTCAAAACAGGAGCATCAATCATTTGTTGTTGGTCTTGGGTCATTAGAGTTGCTCCATTTTCTTAGAAACAAAAATTACTGGGATGAGACTCAATATAATGATCATCAAGGCGCTTAAAGCCCCAATTTCAAGCTGCTCGTCTGATGCATGTTGATAGACATACGTAGCGAGGGTTTCAAAATCAAACGGCCTAAGCAGCAATGATGCAGGTAATTCTTTAATGCATTCGATAAATACCAATACAAACGCACTTAACAAGGCGGGCTTTAACATTGGTAATTGAATTTGAGTCCATGTCCGCCAGCGAGATGCCCCAAGCGTCATTGCAGCCTCATCAATATTGGTTGGCATTTGTTGATAAGCCGAACTGACTTGACCAATGCTAATTACAGCAAATCGTATGCTGTAAGCTAACACCAGTGCAAAAATGCTACCTGAAAACAATAGCCCCAATCGCTCGTCAGTTAGCGAGTGATACCACCGGTTCACCCATTTATCTAATTCCGTTAGTGGAATGAGCACTCCAATAGCTAATACCGTGCCCGGCACGGCATAACCCAATGAGCTGATATTCACTAAGCAGCGGCTTTGTAGGCTTGGCTTGGTTCTTAAGCTGAAATTGACAAGCAACGCCATTATTATTGTAATTACAGTCGCCATACCTGCCAATTCAAGGGTTTGTAATAAATACTGCCATTGCTCACTTTCAATATTTTGTTGCCAGTAGTCGATAAGGTAATGAATAAGATGGATCACAGGCAACACAAAGCCAATCGCAATCACAATAAGACAGCTCACCCAAATAGATGTTTGCAGCATCACGCTTGCTTCTGTTCTACGACTCTTGCCTTGATAACTTTTTGCTGCAAAGAATTGTTGCCGTCTACGACTGTAGCGCTCGAACACGACGATCATCAGCACAATGATAAGCGTTAATACTGCGATTTTGGCAGCTGAAGCCAATGAACCGTATACCAACCAAGTATCATATACCGCTGTCGTTAAGGTACTGACAGCAAATAACTGCACAGTACCAAAGTCAGCTAATGCTTCCATCGCCACCAGTGTACAGCCGACTGCAATAGCAGGGCGTATCATCGGTAGTTGAACCAGCCAGAAAATTCGAGACGAAGAAGCGCCTAATGTAGCCGCTGCAGAAGCTAAACTTTCAGGTAATTGTCTAAAGGCGTTATAAGCCAGTAAGAATAAGTAAGGATATAACGCTAGTCCTAGCACGACGCCTGCGCCCCAGACATTGCGAATGTCCAGCACCCAATAGTCTTGCGCTGATTGCCAGCCAAACCATTCTCGTAGTGTTGTTTGAATTGGGCCTGCGAAATCTAACCATTCCGTCAGTATGTAACCGTTGATATAGGCTGGTATGGCTAAGGGCAGAACCATCAAGATAGTGAGAAATATTCGTCCTTTAAATTCATAACGACTACACCACCAAGCTGGTAAAACGGCAACCATCAACGCCGTAACAACCGCAATCAGAGTGACGCCAATACTATTGGCAATATAAGTCAGCAATACATTAGACGGAATATCATCGAGCGAAGCATAAGCATCGCCAATTAAAAAGGCTTCAGCTACAAGAGCTAATAGCGGAATAAATACTAAGCTTGCACAAAGCCAGCTTAGTATATTTGAAGGATTTAAATCTCTTTGAATCAGCATCTTATGTTCAGGTTTAGTGCGATACAAGCCGCTACGCAGGGAGCATAGTAAACTATGTGACCGAAGTTTCAACGCCGTAGAGTGCTGAAACTGGGCTTAAAGATTTAAAGATCGAATCCAACTTTATCGACTAGTTTAAGTGCTTGCGGACGATATTCTGCCACTTTCTCCAATGGCAGCGCATCGGCTTTATAATCACCCCAGCTCTTTACTAGCTTAGATGGTGCCACATTCGGATTTACCGGATATTCCATATTAAGCTCAGCGTATAGCGACTGAGCTTTGTCACCCGCTAAGAAATCAATCAGCTTTTGCGCTGCATCTTTGTGTGGAGCATGTTTTGCAATTACGACACCAGATACGTTGATGTGTGAACCACGATCCGTCTGATTCGGGAAGTTAAGGTTCACCGCATTCGCCCATGCAATTTGCTTTTTATCGTTAAGCATCTTGCCAAGGTAATAGCTATTTCCTAGTGAAACGTCACAAAGACCTTCTTTAATCGCCTTCACTTGAGCACGATCATTACCTTGTGGCTTACGCGCTAGATTGGCTTTCACGCCACGTAACCAGCTTTCAGCTTCCGCTTCACCGTGGTGAGCGATCATTGATGCTACCAAGCCTAAGTTGTATGGGTGTTTAGCGCTACGCATACAAATTTTGCCTTTATATTCAGGCTTGGCTAAATCTTCATAACGCATGGTAGATAAATCACCTGCACGAGCTTTAGATGAATACACATTACGTACACGTTTAGTTAACCCTAACCAGTGCTGTCCAGAGTCACGGAATTGTGGTGCAATCTGTGACTTAATCTCTGGCGTTACCATATAAACTTGAGTGAGGTTTTCATCTTTTAGCTGTAGCAGCTTAGAAAAGTTTGATGTTAATACTACATCAGCTGGTGAGAGTTCACCTTCACGATTCAAACGTTGAATTAAGCCCTTTTTTGCAAAAACGACTTTGGTTTTGATCCCTGTTTCTTTAGTGAATTCATTAAGGATTGGCTTGATCAAGAAAGGTTGACGAAACGAGTAGATATTAACTTGCTCATCAGCAGCCTGCGCTGATGTGGATATGATGCTACCAGCTATCAATAATCCCGTGAGTATTCGTTTCATCTTATTTTATTCCTTGCATTTTAATGATAATGATTCTCAATCATATAGGATCCATGAGTTATTTTATAGCATTTCGTTCAAAAAAAGTGCCACTCAATAAACGAGCGGCATTTGTTTTGGGTTGATGGTGTTAGTTTGCTATTTCGAGGAACTTATAAACGAATACCTTCAATGGCTAATTCAAGCTCAACATGAGTTGATGCAGGGCCAAGATTGTAGTCAATGCCATAATCAGCCAACTTAATTTGAGTAGTACCGACAAAACCAGCACGGTAACCGCCCCACGGATCTTTCCCTTCACCTAGCTTTTCAATTGGAAAACTAATCGTTTTAGTTACGCCATGTAGAGTAAACTCGCCCGTCACAGTGCCATGAGCAGCATCGTCAAATGTGATGTTGCTGCTCTTAAACGTCGACTTTGGATATTTTTTTACATTTAAGAAATCTTTATTTCTAAGGTGTTTATCACGCTCAGCGTGGTTTGAATCAATACTGGCTGTATCAATCACAATATTGATATTCGACGCGTCAGGATTGGCTTTGTCCCAAGTAAATTTACCATCAAACTTATTAAAACGGCCATATAACCAGCTGTAGCCAAGGTGTTTAATCTTAAAGTTAACGAAAGCATGAGCACCTCGAATATCCACTTGATAATTTGCTGCATTCGCTAAGCTTGAAAACCCTAATACACTGGTAAAGATCGCCGCTAATAATGTTGTTCTTTTCATTTTCCTTCCTTAATGTCCAATCCAATTTTTTATATTCTGATATTGTTAAGGCAGAATACGTTTTAAAGTGTCATCCTTATCAATAAAGTGATGTTTTACTGCTGCTGCGGCATGTAAGCCAACCATGATAATTAATGTCCACGCTAAGCCCCAGTGGGTCACCCCAGCAATATCTTCTTGTTGTTCATGCATCGATGGCATGGCTATTACTTCAAATATGCCAAAGACATCAATACTGCGTCCGTCTGCGGTAGAAATGAGATAACCAGAAATTAACAACGTTGCCAGAATTAAATATAAAATTCGATGCGCCCATTTAGCAGCCCGGTTAACTAACTTTGTATTCGTTGCTATGTCTTGTGGCGGCTTGGAATACTTTCGCCACAGCACACGCAAAGCCAAACCTGCAACCAGAATAATACCTATCGCCTTATGCAGCTCTAATGAACCTCGATACCACTCATCGTAATAACTGAGTTCAACCATATATAGGCCTAAACCAAATAAGCCAAAAATGGTTAGTGCCATTATCCAATGAAGCAACATCGCAATAAGACCATAGCGTTCGGTCGTGTTTTTTAATTGCATGCTTTTGTCCCAATAAATTCAGTGGCTTAAGATTAACCAATTTAAAGTTGGATTAAAATCGACAATTATGGAAAACTATTGTGCACAAATAGACAGATGTAGTTATAAATAAAATGAATAGTTCTTGGGATGACTACAGAAGCGCCTTTGAAGTCGCTAAGGTCGGCAGTTTAAGTCAGGCCGCAAAACATTTAGGGATTTCCCATTCAACGGTTTTAAGGCATATAGACCGTCTAGAGCAACGCTTGATGACTAAGTTATTTATCCGCCATCAGCGGGGTTATCGACTTACTGAATCTGGCCAGGTGTTACTTGCTGAATTACCGCTTATCCAACATCAAATCTCTAAAATGGAAGCAAGAATCCAAGATACTTCAGACGAACTTTCAGGTAATTTAGTCATCACCACGGTTCCAAGTTATGCTCCGAGAATGCATAAGGCATTTAAAGCCTTGATGGATAGATATCCTCGGTTGCACTTAACTATGCTTGCTACCGATGAAGTGATTAATTTAGCCTCTGGAACGGTGCATGTAGCCGTCCGTCCGGGGAATAAACCTAACAGCAGCGATTTGATAGTAAAACCTTTATCAAGCGCAGAGCTGAAAATTTATGCCAGTCAACAGTATGCAAAATTGAATGGGCTACCAACAAATATTAATGAGTTAAATGGACACAAATGGGTGATGCCAACCGGATTCAAGCGCCATATACCGATATTTAAACCGCTATTTGAAAAAATAGATCAGATCAATATTGTGTATCAATCAAATCACTTTTCAGATATTGCTTTTGCTGTCACTGAATCATTAGGTTTAGGTATTGTTTCCGCCAATTTTGGTATTAATAAAGGGTTGGTTGAGACCCCTTACCAAATTGACGGGCATAGTGAACAAAATTGGTTTATCTACCATAAAGATTTAAGAAACAGTCGCAAAGTTGCTGTACTGTACGACTATTTAGCTGAATATTTGACTTAACGGCTTAAGGTGATTTCAGAAATATAACCTTTTTCAGCTTGTGGTAGCACGTTAACGATCATTGCTGCCGCATCTTCTGCCGACATAAAAGTTTCTGTTGGGTAGTCGGCAGCTGAATCATCCCAAAAGCCTGTATTCATGCCTGCAGGATACACAGCAACAACTCTGAGTTTAGACCCCTTTGCTTCTTCTCGCAGAGATTCTGTAAAGCCTCTAACACCCCATTTTGCCGCACAATAAATACTCTCGCCCGCTTTGCCCTTTAGCGCTGCTGTCGACATAACATTGATGATAGTTCCACCAGCTTTCTTCATGGGTTCGAATAAAACTTTGCATGGATTAATTACGGATAATAAGTTATTACTTAACGTGCTTTCAATCTTTTTGGAATCAAGCTTATCAAGTTGCCCAAACAGTCCAGAGCCTGCACAATTAATCACAAGTTTTGGTGTGCCACGTTCAAGAAGTTGACGAGAAAATATATTTTCGCACTCAGAATAACAATCTAAATTCACTTTCTCTATTGAAGCAGTATCGCTGCACCTCAGTTTTAATTGTTGTAGTTTAGTGATGTCTCGACCAAATAAAACCAGATGGTCATCACCTTGAAGTAGAAGATTAATGATAGCTTGAGCTAAGCCACCTGTAGCACCTGTCACGATAATATAAGACATAGGTTAATTCTAAGATTGGGAGTGACTTAGAGTATCTCACAAAATGCATTCATTAATCCGAAGCTAAGATATGAATGTGATATGAAACTTATTTCATATTGATGAATGCTTATTCTATATAAATTATGATTTTAAAACTGGATTTAAGTCGAGTAAGTAATGGCAACATCAATTTCAGGCCCTAGCCAACTGTTTAATCCGTTTGAAGCAGAAAATTCGATTTCAGTTGAGCGCTTAAAGAGATTATTTTCTGCTGATTTAACTCAGGCAACATTAATGGGGCCTAAAGACAGATTAACTCAATTTTGCAGTGGCAGCGGAAACTCTAAACAAAAATTTCTATTACAAGCCCATATGCTTCTTCACCACAGTGTCTGTTTTATATATAAAGGTGATTTTGACCTGCCGAATGAATACGAAAATGATTATCTTGAAATTCCAGGTGAAGGATTAACAATCCATTCCGAAATGGAGTTGGGGCTCAAGCACAAATTTAAGTGGCTAGAAGGTAAACTCCAACCCGACGCTTTCTCTAGACTTCAATTTCACGAGTTTCCAGATGATAAAACCCAAACAATATTTCTTGATGGTGAAATATTGATGCAACAAACCCTCGAGGAACAATTTTTTACAGCCCGTATACAAAATAAAGACTTATTTTTTCATATTATGACTCTTGCTGAATTACATGCGAAGGCCCATCTTAAAACATTTAATGTTGAATTGACGAAAATGGGAATGCAACAAATTACAGCAGCCGATTTAGGAGATCTCGCTCAAAGAGACGGAAATTTGCTCCTCCCTCTCATACATTTTTACTTCTCGACGTCACCTCAAGCTATGCCGGTTAAAGATTTACTTAACGAACTAGATGTTAATGAAAACACAGTAGGGCCACTTTCTGAACATTTTGAATCTGCTATGTTAGCGATACAGACTCAATGTAAACAATACAATAAACTCAGCGAAGCAACCGCTCTTGATAGAAGTGAAATGGTCGAAAAAAGGAAAATGGCTTTCATGTCATTTTTAGCCGCTTATCTCGCTTACCAACAAGAAAGCGAATCACAAACGCCTCTAGCTATAGAAGCTGCAGAAACAGTTGTTGCTGAACAAGATCCTGAAATTCAAAGCTTTGCTAAAGAAGCGTTAATGAGCCTTCACAAGCAATATTCGTCTACAACAGAAGACTCATTGGAACTAAGTGTACTTTCTAATCCTGAAGACTCACTAAGCCAATCAGTCCAATACGCACAAACACATTTAACATCATTAGATATGAGAAAAAAACTCAACGCTCTTAGTGAAAAGCATAGAACAAAGACTGAACAAGAAAAGCCACGCCAGTATCATGAAATACTTTAACCCTGAGGTCTTCTTATTACATCGCCAATACTATATATATTAACAAAGGCCGTCTAAGCGACTTTTTTTATGTTCACTAAACGTCGTTATTACTCAACGATTTTAGCTACAACACCAGCACCAACGGTAAAACACCGGCCTGCGGCCATTTCTCAGAGCCAAGCGACGTTCACATACTACTTTTCAGCCATTAGGTTAAAAAGCTTAACGTGCTCACCCTTCTCGTGAAGGTGGCGCTTTTCTATAGGTACAAAAAAACCGCTCGAAAGCGGCTTTTTTAAGTGTTCACTAAACGTCGATATTACTCAACGATTTTAGCTACAACACCAGCACCAACTGTACGGCCACCTTCACGGATTGCGAAGCGTAAACCTTCGTCCATCGC
>NZ_PGVH01000030.1 GCF_004168585.1 Shewanella sp. OPT22
TAGGACGTTGATAGGCAAGGTGTGTAAGCGTTGTGAGGCGTTGAGCTAACTTGTACTAATGACTCGTGAGGCTTAACCATACAACCCTAATGGGTTTTACTGAATGAAAAATTTCAGTAGTAGCTTGCTAAAACCTTAGTAAGAATAGATAAGCACTTAATGAAGTGAGAACGCTCAAACGAGCTTGAGATTAGCTTTCCGAATTATTAATTTACTGCGATAGCGGTAAAGAACAGAATTTGTCTGGTGACAATAGAGCTGTGGAACCACCTGAATCCATCCCG
>NZ_PGVH01000031.1 GCF_004168585.1 Shewanella sp. OPT22
AAAACCCATTAGGGTTGTATGGTTAAGCCTCACGAGTCATTAGTACAAGTTAGCTCAACGCCTCACAACGCTTACACACCTTGCCTATCAACGTCCTAGTCTCGGACGGCTCTTTAGCAGATTTAAAATCTGAGGGATGACTCATCTCAAGGCTCGCTTCCCGCTTAGATGCTTTCAGCGGTTATCGATTCCGAACGTAGCTACCGGGCAATGCTATTGGCATAACAACCCGAACACCAGCGGTTCGTCCACTCCGGTCCTCTCGTACTAGGAGCAGCCCCTTTCAATCATCCAACGCCCACGGCAGATAGGGACCGAACTGTCTCACGACGTTCTGAACCCAGCTCGCGTACCACTTTAAATGGCGAACAGCCATACCCTTGGGACCGACTTCAGCCCCAGGATGTGATGAGCCGACATCGAGGTGCCAAACACCGCCGTCGATATGAACTCTTGGGCGGTATCAGCCTGTTATCCCCGGAGTACCTTTTATCCGTTGAGCGATGGCCCTTCCATACAGAACCACCGGATCACTATGACCTACTTTCGTACCTGCTCGACGTGTCTGTCTCGCAGTTAAGCTAGCTTATGCCATTGCACTAACCACACGATGTCCGACCGTGTTTAGCTAACCTTCGTGCTCCTCCGTTACTCTTTGGGAGGAGACCGCCCCAGTCAAACTACCCACCAGGCACTGTCCTTACCCCAGATAATGGGGCCAAGTTAGAACATCAACACTACAAGGGTGGTATTTCAAGGTTGACTCCACCTCATCTGGCGACAAGGTTTCAAAGTCTCCCACCTATCCTACACATGTAGGGTCAATGTTCAGTGCCAAGCTATAGTAAAGGTTCACGGGGTCTTTCCGTCTAGCCGCGGGTATACGGCATCTTCACCGCAATTTCAACTTCACTGAGTCTCGGCTGGAGACAGCGTGGCCATCATTACGCCATTCGTGCAGGTCGGAACTTACCCGACAAGGAATTTCGCTACCTTAGGACCGTTATAGTTACGGCCGCCGTTTACTTGGGCTTCGATCATAAGCTTCGTACAAGTACTAACCTAATCAATTAACCTTCAAGCACCGGGCAGGCGTCACACCGTATACGTCATCTTGCGATTTTGCACAGTGCTGTGTTTTTGATAAACAGTTGCAGCCACCTGGTATCTGCGACTGCCAGCAGCTTAGAGAGCAAGTCTCATCACCGCCGGCAGCGTACCTTCTCCCGAAGTTACGGTACCATTTTGCCTAGTTCCTTCAGCCGAGTTCTCTCAAGCGCCTTGGTATTCTCTACCCAACCACCTGTGTCGGTTTGGGGTACGATTCCTACTTACCTGAAGCTTAGAAGATTTTCCTGGAAGCATGGCATCAACTACTTCATCACCTTAGTGACTCGTCATCAGTTCTCAGCCTAATGTTCACCCGGATTTACCTAAGTGAACAGCCTACAACCTTAAACCGGGACAACCAACGCCCGGCTAGCCTAGCCTTCTCCGTCTCTCCATCGCAGTAAGTAGAAGTACGGGAATATTAACCCGTTTCCCATCGACTACGCCTTTCGGCCTCGCCTTAGGGGTCGACTCACCCTGCCCTGATTAACATTGGACAGGAACCCTTGGTCTTTCGGCGAGGGAGTTTTTCACTCCCTTTATCGTTACTCATGTCAGCATTCGCACTTCTGATACGTCCACTATGGGTTACCCCTTTAGCTTCAACCGCTTACAGAACGCTCCTCTACCGCTCAAGATAAATCTTGAACCCGTAGCTTCGGTGGTATGTTTAGCCCCGTTAAATCTTCCGCGCAGGCCGACTCGACTAGTGAGCTATTACGCTTTCTTTAAAAGATGGCTGCTTCTAAGCCAACTTCCTAGCTGTCTAAGCCTTCCCACATCGTTTCCCACTTAACATACACTTTGGGACCTTAGCTGACGGTCTGGGTTGTTTCCCTTTCCACGACGGACGTTAGCACCCGCCGTGTGTCTCCCGCATATCACTCATTGGTATTCGGAGTTTGCAAAGGGTTGGTAAGTCGGGATGACCCCCTAGCCTTAACAGTGCTCTACCCCCAATGGTGTCCGTGCGAGGCGCTACCTAAATAGCTTTCGAGGAGAACCAGATATCTCCCGGTTTGATTGGCCTTTCACCCCCAGCCACAAGTCATCACCGCATTTTTCAACATACGTGTGTTCGGTCCTCCAGTTGATGTTACTCAACCTTCAACCTGCCCATGGCTAGATCACCGGGTTTCGGGTCTACACCTAGCAACTCTTCGCGCAGTTAACACTCGGTTTCCCTACGGCTCCGCTATTCGCTTAACCTTGCTACTAAATGTAAGTCGCTGACCCATTATACAAAAGGTACGCAGTCACGGTCTCAAGGACCGCTCCCACTGCTTGTACGTATACGGTTTCAGGTTCTATTTCACTCCCCTCACAGGGGTTCTTTTCGCCTTTCCCTCACGGTACTGGTTCACTATCGGTCAGTCAGGAGTATTTAGCCTTGGAGGATGGTCCCCCCATGTTCAGACAACATATCACGTGTGCCGTCCTACTCGATTTCATCTTAAGGTCGTTTTCATGTACGGGGCTATCACCCTGTGCCGCTGCGCTTTCCAACGCATTCCATTAACTTCCAAAAAACTTAAGGGCTAATCCCCGTTCGCTCGCCGCTACTAGGGGAATCTCGGTTGATTTCTGTTCCTATGGGTACTTAGATGTTTCAGTTCCCCACGTTCGCCTCATACAGCTATGTATTCACTGTACAATGACCACTTATGTGGCCGGGTTGCCCCATTCGGAAATCTGAGCCTAAAATGGTTTTTATCACCTGAGCTCAGCTTATCGCAGATTAACACGTCCTTCATCGCCTCTGACTGCCAAGGCATCCACCGTATACGCTTAGTCGCTTAACCATACAACACTAATGAGTCTTAACTTTCGTTAAAATCAAAAGGTGTACGCAACTTGCTGGTTTGATAAGTGTCTTTCGACACTCGCCTTAGTTTTGAATATTCAAGACACTTAATAAAGTGTTGAGAACTTCGATTA
>NZ_PGVH01000032.1 GCF_004168585.1 Shewanella sp. OPT22
CGAGATAGCTGCTGTTAGAGTAGTTTTACCGTGGTCAACGTGACCGATTGTACCAACGTTAACGTGCGGTTTATTACGTTCAAATTTTTCTTTAGCCATGGTATGCCTCAGTCCAACCTTTTATCAGGTAGTGAATGTTATATAGCAAAAAATCGACGCATAAATGCATCGAACAGAAATTTAATTTTACTTAATTAAGATAGTGGGAGCAATTTAAGGAAGAATTCATGGTGCTGATAGGCAGATTTGAACTGCCGACCTCACCCTTACCAAGGGTGCGCTCTACCAACTGAGCCATATCAGCAACGAAATTGGAGCGGGCGGCGGGAATCGAACCCGCGTTATCAGCTTGGAAGGCTGGAGTAATACCATTATACGACGCCCGCGCAACCTTATTATAGGCTACCTACTACCTATTGAAATGAAGATGGTGGAGGGAGAAGGATTCGAACCTTCGAAGGCAGAGCCGTCAGATTTACAGTCTGATCCCTTTGGCCACTCGGGAACCCCTCCATCATAATGGTGCCGGCACCAAGAGTCGAACTCGGGACCTACTGATTACAAGTCAGTTGCTCTACCAACTGAGCTATGCCGGCGCATCATTTCGGAACGGGATATTAGGTAAATGTGGCAGTAAGTGCAATAGCAAAATGCAAATTATCGAAAAAAAAGTCTTAAATGACGTTTTTTTCAGCTTAAATTTAGCATTTTGTTTAAAATTAGTGCTAAAGAACAACAAGTTCACACAAAGAGTACTCACTAAAAATTATTCGTTTGAGCTATGTTAATGAATAAGATATGGTGCATTCGATTTAATTTTGTAGTTTGAGAATAAGATAAACGATGATTTCAGCACAATCTGCCCACCAGGCTTTATATATGGCATTTGGTCGTGACCAATGGAGCGACTTGCGTAACTCTGTGCCATTAACTTTAAATGAAGCCGATTTGGACAACCTTAAAGGTATTAATGAACGCTTATCTTTATCTGAAGTTACGGATATCTATCTCCCTCTGAGTCGTTTACTCAATCTGATTGTTAAATCTAAGCAGCAACGCAGTGAAGTTTTGGATAAGTTTTTAGTCAACGATGCACCTAAACCTCCTTACATCATCAGTATTGCTGGGAGTGTCGCCGTAGGAAAAAGTACTACAGCACGTATTCTGCAAGCTTTACTTCGACATTGGCCTGAACACCCAAAAGTTGAGCTAGTCACCACGGATGGTTTTCTGCATCCATTAGAAGCATTAAAAGAGCGTGGCTTAATGCAACGCAAAGGTTTTCCTGAAAGCTATGATATGAAAATGCTGGTTGATTTTATTTCTGATGTGAAATCAGGTGAACCAGAAGTTCATGCACCTTTGTACTCTCACGTAACTTATGACCGTATTACGGACAAAACCCAAAAAATCAATCAACCTGACATACTGATCCTTGAAGGTTTAAACGTATTACAAACAGGACTCGATGCTCAGTCCTCTACAAATCGACCATTTCTGTCTGATTTTGTGGATTTTTCGATTTTTGTTGATGCCGATTACAACTTATTGAAGCAATGGTATATTGAGCGTTTTTTACAATTCAGAAGTGTCGCCTTTGCTGATGATAACTCTTACTTTCATCACTACGCTGAACTGAATGATGCTGCAGCGACCGACATTGCCGAGAATATTTGGGATTCAATCAACGGCCCAAACTTGATGGAGAATATTCTTCCAACTCGTGAGCGAGCCAATTTGATACTACGTAAAGGGCGTGATCACCTTATGAATCAGGTGCTATTGAGAAAGTAACGCTAACAAGACAGGCTCTATGAGCCTGCTCTGACACTGATCTCACCACCAACAAACGCTTTAACTTCGCCGTCGACTTCAAGCAGCAAGGCACCCTGAGTATCAATACCTCGACAAATCCCTTCAGTGACATTATCTGCCATTAATAACTTAATAGGTTGATCGCAATACAAATCGACTTTTTGCCAACGCTCGATAAAAGCGGATAAACCCGATTGCTCAAATTGTTGAATATCGGCTTTTAACTGTTGATGCAACGCAATCGCAAATTCCGTTTTATCTGGCAATGCTTGCTGCGACACTATATCAGCCCATGGTTGATCGATTTGCTCAGCTGCGGTTGTTGGCATTGACAAATTAACCCCAATCCCAATCACTACATTACATTCTCCGTCCGCTTGCCCCGACATCTCAACTAAAATACCCGCAAGCTTTTTACCTTCAAGATATACATCATTCGGCCATTTAACCGCTACATCATCGAGTCCGAGCTTTTTTAGCACGCTTGCGAGTGAACAACCAACAACCAAACTCAAACCCATCGCTTGTGCCATACCTTGTGGAAACTGCCACAACATTGAAGCGTATAAGTGACTACCATAAGGTGACGCCCACTTACGACCACGACGACCACGCCCCGCACTTTGATATTCAGCGATACAAATATCACCTGATTTAAGCTCTTCAGCGTGTTTCAATATAAAACTGTTGGTTGAATCAATTTCATCAAAATAAAAGCAACGATCATCAATTTGATGTACAAGTGAATCACCATCAATCAGAGGCACTGGCTTTTCCAACTTATAGCCCTTGCCTTTAACGCTATAGATTCCCACACCGGCTTGCTCAAGTGCATCGACATGATTGCTGATGGTTGCTCTTGATACATCCAACTGTTTTGCTAATGCTTCACCTGACAGATATGAGTCAGTTCGATTTAATGCCGCCAGTATTTGCCGACGACGATGCCATTGCTCAGCCATGAAACTCAATCTCCCCATGTTTTCCGATCAGGCGAGGTTCGACTTCCAGTTCAACCCCGAAAGTGTCATGTACTTTCGCAGCCACAAAGCTCGCCAATTGAATAATTTGTTTACCCGTCGCACCACCATGATTAACCAACACTAACGCTTGCTTATCATGCACTCCTACATTCTCGATACGATGCCCTTTTAAGCCTGCTTGGTCAATCAGCCAACCGGCGGCTAGCTTCATCCCATTATCAACGGAATAAGCAACAATGTACGGATAGCGTTTAAGTAATTCTTGATAAACAGTCATTGAGACTATGGGATTTTTGAAAAAACTACCAACATTACCAATGACGTTCGGATCAGGCAGTTTACTTTGCCGGATCTCACATACGCGTTTAAAGATATCGCTTGCCGTTACCGTTTGTGCGTTGAAGTCTTTCAAAGGCCCATAATTGATCACAGGCTTCCATTGTTTGGGCAGTTTAAATCCCACTCTCAATACCACGGTTTGGTTTTTTAACGCATTTTTAAAAATCGAATCTCGATAGCCAAACTGACATTCGGCAGCCGTAAGTTGTTTTACGGTGTCATCTGACAAATGATAAAATTCTATCCAATCACAAAACTTTTCTAGCTCAACACCATAAGCACCAATATTTTGTATCGGCGATGCACCCACAGTACCAGGAATGAGCGCTAGGTTTTCAAAACCGCCAATGCCTTGATTAACCAAAGTTTCGACGAACCGTGGCCAATCTTCACCAGCCTCAACACTCAAATAAAAATAATCATCATCTTCAGTTATCTTCACTCCTTGAGATTCCACTTTAATGACCTCGCCATCAAAATCATCGGTGAGAACAAGATTACTGCCACCGCCAAGTACCAATAATGAATTTTCTTTATCATCATAAGCTTGGCAAAACTCGATAATAGAATCATAGGAATTCAGTCGAGTAAGTTGCTGACAGTTCTGGGCTACCCCTAATGTGTTGAATTCAGTTAAAGAGTGAGAATGGCCTGACATAGTATTTGGATTTAGAGATAAAAAAGTCATTGTACTGAGTAACACAAGTTATTGCAGTACAATGACATATTTTTTAAAGGATCAGGTGATTAAACTTGAAAAAGGGCAAAGGTTACACCACTTCCAAGCCCGATACCGATAACCAAAATTGCAATGAGCATCCACAGTGGGGTTTGAACATTCTCGACATCGACTTCTGGTTCAATGTCAGCGGCCACCAATAATTGCTCAAGATTCAGTTCTAATACTGACGCAATAGCCAATGCGGTGTCATTCGATGCAGTGCCATAACGCTCAACTCGTTGAATCGTTCGCAGACTTATCCCACAGACATCAGCGAGGTGCTGCTGAGTCCAACCTCTTACCGTTCTTAGGGATCTAATTTCTTGTGCTTTGACTTCCATAATCAACCCTAAGAATCACTGTATGAATAATACGTCTATGGCATAGCTACCCGCCAGCCCAATAACCAACCCCAAAAGGAAGCATACGCCAATGCCTTTCCAGCCGAGTACACGCTTTTTACCAAAATTTGGTAACTGCTTTTGGGTCGCCACATGGGTGCCATCTTCAATGAGGGTACAGTGCAATAATCCCTGTAAGATATTGACCATATTAAACTCGATCTCATAAGCCGTGTCGTTAATATCAAAATGATGAATAGCCTTGCGCTTATAACTGTATAAGTCGCTAACCACCCGATCATCAATACTCACAATTTCTCGTCCCGTCCATGCAGACCCCCAAGCCACAATATTGTGATCATTTATTTCAAACTCAAAGCGATACCCTTTAAAAATGGAAGCCTTATGTTCAGGTATAATTGTGTGATTCATCCTTTTATCCTTTGTCGTGAATTTGAATCCACTGTATGCACTTTCCTTAAACTTACATACGACAGTTATCAGCCATGGCACAATTGTGACATACGACACTCATATGACAACCAAATAAAATCAGTAAGTTACAATTAACCCCTCTGATATTCACATCAAACATTATTTTTAGAGAAAGTGTCAGAGACCATTTATTGTTGCCTCTATTGCAACAATAAATAGCGATCAGACTAAGACACATTGATTTTCCATTCTCATCAATACACGAAAACAGCTTTCATAGGCTCTGCATTCATCTCAGTAGTATTCGTTATTTGATAAATGAGTTACAAGGTAAGGATAATTTTCTGTTCGTAGAAGCACGTACCGCATTGTCCTGATAGCGAGCACCTTAATACAGCAAGTCAGATATTGTTCAAATTTATTTAGGTTTCAGTACGAGTAAGGTTAGATTAAACTGATAAATCAATAACCCTAAAAGGACTCTCAATTGCTGTTATTACTGGTTTACGTTTCCATTGCCATTGGTGTTTCCTTTTTGTGCTCCATTTTGGAAGCGGTATTGCTTAGCATTACACCTGGCTATCTTGCCTATTTAAAGAAACAGGGGAAGCCTTCTTATCAGCAACTGAAAAAACTGAAAGATGACGTTGATAGACCCTTAGCTTCTATTCTTACACTTAACACCATTGCTCATACGATTGGCGCAGCAAGTGCAGGTGCACATGCGACCGTGGTATTTGGCAGTGAATGGTTAGGTGTGTTTTCTGCTGTACTGACATTAGGTATCTTATTACTCTCAGAAATCATTCCAAAGACGATAGGTGCGACTTATTGGCGACAATTGGCATCTATAACTGGCTATACGCTCAATTGGATGGTTAAGATTTTAAGTCCGTTTATATGGATATCGAGTATCGTTACTCGATTCGTTTCCCACCAAAAGCCAGAAGCGCAACTTCGTGAAGAATTATCAGCGATTGCAACCCTTGCAGGCGAAACGGGTGAGCTAGACTCAGGTGAATCCAAATTATTCGAGAATATCCTTACGCTAAAACAAACCACTGTCAGCAAAGTGCTCACACCTCGAACTGTAGTATTTCGAGTTCCCGATACTTTGTCGATTGATGAGTTCTTTGCAAAGTATGCCACCAACTCTTTTTCTCGAGCTCTGGTTTACCACGAAAATATAGATAACATCGTCGGCTTTGTACACAAGCTCGAACTGTATCGTTACCAGCAACAACATGATGGTGATGCCAGTATTGGAAGAGTATTAAGGCCTGTTCGTGCTTTATTAAAAACCATTTCTTTAGCCACAGCACTTGAATTAATGCTGAGTCAAAAGCAGCAATTGACCATCGTCGTTGACGAATATGGCAGCTTAAATGGCGTACTATCACTCGAAGATATATTTGAGCATATGGTTGGCGAAGAAATTATAGATGAAGTCGATAACACACCTGATCTTCAGCAAGCTGCTCATTTACGTTGGGAGAAATGGAAGCAAGATCACAGTGTGATTGATAGCAGAGATAATGAACATAAGCAAGGAAAGGAATGAAAACCGTAATCGTATTTGGAAGCAGTAATAATGATGGGAATACCACATCCATTTGTGAACGGGTCACTCACAACACGGATATCGATTTAATTGATCTGAACGATTTTAACATCCAGCCATTTAACTATGATATTGCTCAGCAAAATGATGACTTTCTAGTTTTATTCAAGCAAATATTAGATTACGACCAACTCATATTTGCTACACCGGTATATTGGTATGCGCCAAGTGGCCAAATGAAAATATTCATGGATCGATTTTCGGATTTATTACAGCTACACAAACCACTGGGAAGACAGTTAAAAACGAAAAGTGCAGCAGTCATCGCCACTGGTGCAGATGCTATTCCAAAAACGTGTTTTGAAGACATGTTCATACATACATTTAACTATCTAGGTATGAAATATCTTGGGTTGTTGTACATTAGCTTTGATAATGATGATCATCCAGAAACAGCGCAACAGATTAAAATATCCAACTTTAAAGTTAAGCTAGCAGTTGATGAGTCAAATTAAACGGGACAGCAACGTCGATTAATTTAGGCAAAGACAATTGTGCGTCTCTTTCGAGTCGCTTTTGTACATACTCTTGCTCTGTCGAGCTTCCATTGAGCATCACATTTTTTTGTTTTTCATCTGCAATCAGTAGATCAATATGGGGTAATTCTTGTTCCTGTGGATAATCATGACAAAGCTGAACATGGTAATCATCAGGGAAGTCATACAATTCTTCAATAGACTCATAAAGTTCATGAGCACTACCACCAGGGAAATCTACTCTAGAAGTGCCACGTTGAGGTGAAAAAAGGGTATCACCAACAAATAAATATTGACCAATCTTATACGTTACTGAGTCAGGAGTATGACCCGGTGTTTCGATGATTTCTACTGTTTCAGTCCCCAGCGGCAGTGTTGTATGCTGATCAACAAAAAAATCAAAACGAGCTAATGGACAATGGTACAACTTCTCTTTCCACTGTTCGTATACTTGTGCAATTTTCTGGCTCACAGCAATTTGCCCACCAAGTTTGCCTTTAATGTATTTTGCTGCCGATAAATGGTCGGCATGCATATGGGTCTCAAGGAGGTACTTTAACGTAAGACCTTGACGTCGAATGGTATTAATAATCTCATCTGCAGAATCAAAACCGATAACACCTTCACGATAATCTAAAACTGTATCAATCAATAGTGCTTCACTGCCATCGGAGACTAAATAAGTTAATGTGCCACTTTTACGATGAAAAAAATGTTGAACATTCATAATCTAGAGTTAAATTAGGCTTTTCTTCAAAATAACCAAATTAGCTAATGTCGACAAATTAAAAAAAGTTAATATTCTTATTTTTTTGGATAGAAAAAGTCCAATCCAATTGGATTTTCACCTTCTGCAATCGTGTTATTGTGATTAACGGGTGCAAAATTGGCAATAACTAGTGTTTCTTCCAATGTTTCTAAGCCGTGTAATACATAGGGTTTAAAATCATAGAAATCACCAGCGTGAATATGAATCACTTCATTTGAACCTTCAACAATCTGACTATTCTTGATTTGAGCTAAATGTAACCTGCCTGAACCTTGTAGAACAAATACAAAGTCATGCACGCCAAATGTGTGGTAATGCATGTGGGGGGAATGGTTGGGAGCAAGTTCAAATAAAGAGATATTATAATCACCTTTTTGATACAAAACCGCTTCTTTTATTCCATTACCTACAAAAACATCTTCATCATTTAATTTTGATTTCCAATTCAATATTGTTGTCAATAATGAACTCATTATGTGTCCTTGAAAAAACCAAACATAAAATGAGTATAGCTATAAATGTTAAAGAAACAGACTTCACAAATGGTACTTAGTGATTTCATAGTCCTGGCAGTATATTGAAAGTCTTGAGTGAAGATTAATAGATATGAACGAATACAATACTACTTAAAATTCATTTTCGCTCTAAACGCAAAAAGCCCTAGCTATATAGCTAGGGCTTTTTACTTATTTGGCGTCTGGCGATGACCTACTCTCACATGGGGAGACCCCACACTACCATCGGCGAGGCTGCGTTTCACTACTGAGTTCGGGATGGATTCAGGTGGTTCCACAGCTCTATTGTCACCAGACAAATTCTGTTCTTTACCGCTATCGCAGTAAATTAATAATTCGGAAAGCTAATCTCTCTTTCAAGAGTATCTCAAGTTCTACTTTATTAAGTGCTTGTATTCTTACTAAGGTTTCTAACAAATTACAAAACCCATTAGGGTTGTATGGTTAAGCCTCACGAGTCATTAGTACAAGTTAGCTCAACGCCTCACAACGCTTACACACCTTGCCTATCA
>NZ_PGVH01000033.1:0-10542 GCF_004168585.1 Shewanella sp. OPT22
ACCCTAATGGGTTTTGTAATTTGCTAGAAACCTTAGTAAGAATACAAGCACTTAATAAAGTAGAACTTGAGATACTCTTGAAAGAGAGATTAGCTTTCTGAATTATTAATTTACTGCGATAGCGGTAAAGAACAGAATTTGTCTGGTGACAATAGAGCTGTGGAACCACCTGAATCCATCCCGAACTCAGTAGTGAAACGCAGCCTCGCCGATGGTAGTGTGGGGTCTCCCCATGTGAGAGTAGGTCATCGCCAGACGCCAAATAAGTAAAAAGCCCTAGCTATTTAGCTAGGGCTTTTTGCGTTTAAGGTAATTAATGTAATCAAAAAATATCACAGAGCATTCATAAGGCATGGTCATGTGATCTCTTAGGTCAACGCAAAGCCGTTTGGGCTCTGATGATGCCGAATGCTTTATTTTCTAAACACATTATTTTCGTCACCATGCAAGTGCTTCGTAGTAATTATCTAATCTTATTATTCTGAGTGTACAATTTTTCAGTGCGAGAGTGAGTTGGCCTTACAGAATAAACGGGTTCCTGAGAAAACCAACTTATTATGATGTTACTGTTTTACTCTTAGAGAATGAATTGAAGGTTTAGGCACTATGCCTGCGCATCATAGGAAACACAGTCTATTAAATTCGACTCAGAATATTTTTAAAAGAGTCATGTGCCTTAATAAGAACAAATTGTATTTTATTTAGGTAGTTGTATACCGACACTTTTGATTTGGTGGTCTTCGGCTTCTGCAACAATCCAGCGTAAGGATTTCCATCTAAATTGGTCACCTTTTACTGGAGAATCACCAACGATTGAAGTGATAAGCTCATGTACTCTCCAGTCTATATTTTCTTCATCCAGTTCGAATGCATAGAGTGGGGCAAGGTCAGCAAGTTTGATTTCAGGGTCAATAAAGAAATCACCCAAGAAACGAGTTGGATCTTGTGATGACTTAGACTCAGGGGGTTGGCTGAATAGCTCGCTGAGAAGATTTAAGTGCTTTGGCATACCTAATACACAAAGTGTATCATCGACCTCTAATTCGGTACTCCCTTTGGGGTGCAATAAACTATTGTCCCTGAACAAAGCAATGACTCTTGTTTCATCAGGCATTTCGAGTTTTTTCAACGGTTCGCCTATACACCATTTTTGTGGCCCGAGTTTATAAACAAAAATTTCCCACTCAGATTTAGGGTATATTTCAACACCGGCCCTGGATACAGGTTCAGGTTTTGGTGGTAATTCCACCTTTGCCAATTTAGAAGCGAAGTTCAGTGATGTGCCTTGTACAATTAATGAAACCAGTACAACGAAGAAGGCAATATTGAAATACAGTTGTGCATTCGGAAGTCCAACCATCATGGGAAATACGGCCAGAATAATGGGCACTGCGCCTCGAAGCCCAACCCATGAGATAAACCATCTTTGGCGTTTACTAAAGTGTTTGAAAGGAGCAAGACTGATCCACACTGAAATCGGGCGGGCGAAGAAAATCATGCCAAATGCTAATACGAGGCCAGGAATAATGATGTCATTTAATGATGAGGGAGTGAGAAGCAAACCAAGTATTAGGAACATACCAATTTGACTCATCCATGTCATACCATCTAATACATTTAGAATGGCATGTTTACCTCTTGTTGGGTTGTTACCAAGAATAAGGCCTGTAAGGTATATCGATAAGATGCCACTCCCACCTAAGTCAGTGCTGATAGCATAGATAATTAAGCCACCACTTATCGCCAAAATTGAATATAAACCCTCATCTAGTTGAGTATGATTAATCAGTTGCCACAATAACCAACCGCCACCAAAGCCAAGACCAATCCCTACTGAAAAGTGTTTAAAGAAATTCCAGATCAGCATCCAAGCCGTGTGATCTTGTCCAAGAGTTGAAAGTAAACTGATGAGTGTTACAGTTAAAAACACCGCCATTGGATCGTTACTACCAGATTCAATTTCTAACGTGGCGCCAACTCTTTCGTTTATGCTTCTCCCTTTTAAAAGTGAAAACACCACAGCAGCATCTGTGGAGCCTACAATCGCACCAATTAATAAACCTTGTAGAAGTGTTAGATCAAAGAGCCATTGTGCGAGCAAGCCTGTAAGTAGAGTTGTAAGGGCAACACCTATTGTAGCTAAGGAGAGGGCAGGCCAGAGAGCGACTTTAAAACTGGCAACACGTGTACGCATACCGCCATCGAGCAAAATTATGGCAAGAGCCAAATTACTAATGATGTATGCAAGGGAGAAGTCATCAAAATGAATACCGCCGACACCATCTACTCCGGCCATCATACCTACGACCAGAAACACTAATAAGATCGGCACACCAAGGCGGGAAGAAACTGGGCTGAGCATGACACTGATAGCAATAAGTGTAGCGCCAATGAAAAAGAGATTGTTGATGGTTTCTTGTCCCACTTTTTCTCCTCTTTACTCTGATGAGTCTATAGCATAGTTAATCTAAATCGGCTTCACAATCTCCATTTGTCTATTCATTTTTACCATGTATTTATGACAAACGTTATATCATTAAAAAGACTTTATTGAGAAAACGAAATGACTGAATAGGTAAATCATGATTCCAGCAACCATTAATACATTCATTGAACTAAATTTTTGTTGTGCTTGAATGACGTTTTGAGGGGTTGGATGAGCCCCATAATTAAATTTAGGCGTTGATTGTTTTTGTTGCTGATATATTCGTGGTCCGCCAAGCTCTACGTTAAGTTTAATCGCGGTTAACTCAATCACTTTTGAATACACCCCATATTTTGTTTTATGCATAACTGAGCTCATTAGCTGTGTCAGTGCTTTCATATTAGTAACAGAAAAGAGTAGGAGGTAAACAGAATAAGGAATAATAAAAATGATCTGATTAATTAAGAAAGGCAGTGCTGAAAACGAGGTAAACGCTGAGTTAGTTCGTGGCCACGCATAATCGAGTTGCTTAAATAGTGCAGTAAGCATAACTGCATCAATTCCACCGACTAAAAAGCTAAATATGACCAAATTGCTCGATGTGCTTGAAATTTGTGCCATCTTTTCAATACAGGCTTTACTCAAGCCAATTGGAGATAAACTGGTTGTTTCTCGTTGACACCATAGTGAAAGATTCTGTTTCGCTGTATCGGTGTTACCTTCATGAATGAGTACAGCGATGCGCCTAGATTCTCTAGTAAATCCGTTATCGGCAAGGCAAATAAAGAGTATTAAGGCTTCAAAAAAGAATGGAAAAGCGGCTAATTCGAGAAAAAAAGAAATAATGAACCAAATTGGAAAAACAAGAAAAATGGTTGAAAGGCTTCCTGCAATCGCTTTTTGTTGAGCTGAGCGTTGAGGTCGATTCACTTTTGACGAAAATCTTTTCGCCATTTCGATGTAAAAATATAAAGGCTGATACTTTCGAGGGATTCTTATTAGCGAAGATAAGATCACCATCAAAAGTAACAAGCCAATGTTTTGATAAAAGGCTAAATCCGTTTGTATTGCTCTTAAAAAAGTATCAAACATTGGCTCACTATTATTCCTTTACCAAAAGTTACAATAACTCCACTAATGCTAGTACAACCAATGCTGAATGTTGGCCCGCTTTTACAATGTATGAATCAAAATCAACAGCTGAGTCACTATTGGCATTGTCTGACAAGGAACGGATTACAACAAAAGGAATGTTAAATTTATGGCAAACTTGAGCAATCGCAGCGCCTTCCATTTCACAAGCAGCCATGGTTGGGAAGTTGGCTAACATCGTTTTTGTACGCTCTGGATCGCATACAAAAGTATCGCCAGAGCAGATTAGGCCAAGCTTTGATTTTACTTGTCCGACTTTTTCAATGGCGCCTTGAGTCAGGTGTAATAAATGATCATCAGCTTTAAATGCTGCAGGGTTTTGCGGTAGCTGACCGATTTCATAGCCAAAAGCTGTCAGATCAGCATCATGATGGCGGACTTCAGAAGAAACAACAATATCGCCAATATCAAGATCATCAGCAAAACCGCCTGCTGAACCCGTGTTAATGATTTTCTCAGGATTAAACATTTGAATAAGTAGAGTCGTCGCCATGCTTGCTGCAACTTTGCCAATGCCTGAGCGAGTGATTACGAGTTCATGGTTTGCGTATTTGCCACTGACAAATTCAATACCAGCAATAGTCTGTGTTTGTTTGTTGTCTAATGCTTCAATTAAGTGAACTACTTCCGGCTCCATAGCGCCGATTACACCGATTTTCATGTTTAAGCCTGTATAAAAATATATAAGTCTCTAATTTACCATAGACAGTTTATAACCCAAAGAATTTGGATGAGTACTATTATTTATAAAAATTGTGTTGTTGAGATAAATTCCAGTGAGTATTAAACAGAGCGATAAACCAGAAGCTGTTATTTACGATAATCAAGATGCTTCAGAACATTTTGAACCCTCAAGTAGTACTTTAATAAGCAAAAATAAAACATGGTCTTGTTGCGAGAGTGAATCAACCTGTTTTAGTCAGGATATTAAAGTAGGCACATCCATGTTTCTCGCTGGATCATCTAAGGCATCCATTAGCGAGCCACTAATTATTGCAAATATGTATGCTTTTGAAGCCGAAGAAGTTTATTCGAGTAGTGCTTCACCCATGCAAATCGTAAGTAAGCTATTTTATGGGGCGGAAGAAAAAGGTGTAAATTTCGTTCGAATTAGTTGTTGTTTAAAAAAGTTCAGTACGGAAGTTCACGGTTCTAAGCTATTTGGCTATTTGAAAGACCTTAATGCATGTATACCTAATTCGAAGCGCTTTAAGTTTACAGCACAACCAAAAACTGACGCAGAAGAGCAAGTTGTAGAGTACGCTTTAGGGGGTCACGATTCGACTCAAGTTAAACGTTATAATGAAAAGGGTGATTCACTTTCCTCACACAGTTTACTGAGAGAGAAATTTCACCCTATTCTAGTGTTCCAGGTGGTTGGTTCTATATAGTTATTAGGTTAAAAAATCCAGAATTCCAATTGCTGCTTTTCTTCCTTCATCAATAGCCGTTACCACAAGATCGGCACCTCGAACCATATCACCACCAGAAAACACTTTGGGATTTGAAGTCTGGTACGGAAACTCATGGCGATTGACGACGACCCGCCCTTGTATGTCTATCTCAATATTATGTTGTTTCATCCAATCGGTTGGGTTCGGTTGGAAACCAAAAGCAACAATAACAGCATCAGCTTCTATGCATTGATTTGAATCGTCGATCATTTTGAAGCTAGGGCGCGAATTTCCTTCTTCAAATTCTAAATGAGTTTGCAAGCATTCTACCCCGACCACTTTACTATCATTCACTTGTATCTCTATCGGCTGATGGTTGAAGATAAAGTTGATGCCTTCTTCTTTGGCATTAGCAACTTCGTTTGCTGAGCCGGGCATGCTTGCTTCGTCACGGCGGTAGAGTAAAGTAACTTTGCGAGCCCCCTGTCTTACCGCTGTGCGAACACAGTCCATTGAAGTATCACCACCGCCAAGCACTACGACATTTTGGTTTTGTAAATCAATAAACGGATACTCTTCAGATGATTGGTTAAGGATTTTCTTAGTGTTAGCAATTAAATAAGGCAAGGCTTGATAAACACCTTGTGCATTTTCATTAGGAATATTGGCTGAAATAGCCTTGTAGGTGCCCAGCCCCAAAAATACTGCGTCATGAGAGTGAGCGATATCATCAAAACTGATATCTACACCAATATGGGTATTGAGTTGAAACTTAACTCCCATATCTTCAAGTATTTTTCGTCTATGTTGAATAATCGATTTTTCTAGTTTAAAGGCTGGAATTCCGTAGGTGAGTAACCCACCGATTTCAGGGTACTTGTCGTACACTGTTGCGGTTATACCGTTTCGAGCGAGTACATCAGCACACGCCAACCCAGCAGGACCTGCACCAATAATAGCGACATTTTCTGGCCGACGATGAACGTGAGACAAATCAGGTTTCCAGCCCTGTTCTATGGCGGTATCAGTAATGTAGCGTTCAATATTACCGATTGTTACAGCTCCAAAGTCATCGTTCAGCGTACAAGCGCCTTCACATAATCTATCTTGTGGACACACACGCCCGCACACTTCCGGAAGACTGTTCGTTTGGTGAACTAAGTTTGCGGCTTCCATCAAGCGGTTTTCAGAAATCAATTGAAGCCAGTTAGGAATGTAGTTATGCAGTGGGCATTTCCATTCACAGTATGGATTACCACAATCTAAGCAGCGTGATGCTTGAGATTCAATATGTTGCTTTTGATTGGGTCGATAAATTTCAACAAATTCAGTTTGTCTTTGTTGAATGTCTTTCTTATCAGCAAGGTGACGATTTATTTCTATAAATTGAAAATCATTATTCATAGTTGTCACCTTATCCTTGTCTCATTATGAGCAGTGAATCTTTAGGATCAAAAACTAAAAGGTCATTGATGTCAGCTTGTTTTGGTTTGACGATTACAAAGCAGCTTTTCCAATGCTCAAATTCTTCGATAATATGCTTGGCGTGTTCGCTGTTTGTTTCTATGGCATGTAATTTTATTAGCTGTTTGAGAAAATCTTGATGACCTTTATGGGTAAGTGGCAAGTACTCAACTAATTCGTTATTGATTCTTTGATTAAATTGCCCAAATTGATCGAAAACGTAAGCAAAGCCGCCAGTCATGCCTGCACCAAAATTCACACCTGTTTGGCCGAGCACAACAACAGTGCCACCAGTCATATATTCACAGGCGTTATCGCCGACACCTTCAACTACAGCAATCGCTCCAGAGTTTCTTACCGCAAAGCGTTCGCCAGCTTGCCCAGCAGCGTATAGTTCGCCCCCTGTAGCACCATATAAGCAGGTGTTGCCAATGATGGTGGCTTCTTCACTTGCAAAACGACTGTCGGCAGGTGGTTGAATCGCTATTTTCCCTCCGGACATTCCCTTACCAACGTAATCGTTACTGTCCCCACAAAGATAGAGGCTCATTCCATTAGTGTTCCATACACCAAAACTTTGTCCTGCACTGCCTTTAAAGCAGAGTTTGAGATGGAGTTGATTTTGGTTTGGATGTTTTTGTTGGGCAATATAACCAGCCAAACTTGCACCTACAGAGCGGTCGGTATTTTTGATACTAAAATGGCCGATGAAGCTGGAGTTTTTTTCAATGACTTGCTTACATGCTTTCAAAAGCATTTGGTTCATTTCACCGATATCTTTTGGTGGATTCGTCTCACTCCAAGTGATCGGCTTATTTTGTACTGGTGACTCTTTGCTTAAAATTTGATTGAGTTCAAGTTGCTGGTGATTCGTATGCTCTGTTATATGTTGGGTTAGCAGCTCACTTCGACCAACTAAGTTTTCGAGTGATGTTTCACCCAGCTTTGAAATTTGCTCACGAAGATCTTGAGCGAGAAACTCAAAATATTGCATTACTCGTTCAGGCTCGCCATGGTAATGATTTTCTCTCAAAGTTTTATCTTGAGTTGCAACACCGGTAGCACAGTTATTTAAGTGACAAATACGTAAATACTTACAACCCAGTGCGAGCATCGGTACAGTACCAAATCCAAAGCTTTCAGCACCTAAAAGTGTCGCTTTGATAATGTCTGTTGCTGTTTTCAAGCCGCCATCTACTTGGAGGCGGATCTTATGCCGGACACCATTCTTTACTAAGGTTTGATGAACTTCTGCAAGACCAAGTTCCCAAGGGCTTCCGGCATATTTTACTGAGGTAAGTGGGCTTGCCCCAGTACCACCGTCGTAACCAGAAACGGTGATCATGTCAGCATAAGCTTTGGCTACGCCTACGGCAATGGTGCCAATTCCCGGTGTAGCAACCAGCTTTACTGATACTAACGCTTTAGGGTTGATTTGTTTTAAATCGAAAATCAACTGAGCGAGATCTTCTATCGAATAAATATCATGATGTGGCGGCGGTGAAATTAAAGTAACGCCAGGCTTTGCATGTCTGAGTTTTGCTATTTCGATGCTAACTTTATGCCCAGGGAGTTGACCACCTTCCCCTGGTTTAGCGCCTTGTGCCATTTTAATTTGTAGCACTTCTGCATTAATAAGATATTCGGCGGTTACGCCAAAACGCCCAGAGGCAATTTGTTTTATCGCCGAGTTACGTTTGGTATTAAATCTTGCAGAATCCTCACCTCCTTCACCTGAATTAGAACGTCCGCCCAGACGATTCATCGCAACGGCTAACGCTTCGTGTGCTTCAGGACTTAAGGCACCAATGCTCATCGCTGCGGTATCAAAGCGAGAGTATAAATTACTTGCACCTTCTACCTGGTCAATATCTGTAGGTGAGTCAACCCAATTAATGTCTAAAAGATCTCTGAGTGTTGCTATTGGGCGTTTATCGACAAGTGCACTGAATTTTTGGTATTCGGCATAACTTTGATTACGTAATGCAGAATGTAGCGTCGTCACGACATCAGGGTTAAAGCAATGATATTCGCCTTCATTAACATATTTGAGTTGCCCACCTTGAGGTAGTGGCAAAAAGTCTTTTTTAGACAAGCGATAAAGCGCTTGTTGGGACTTTGAAACGTCATCAAAGCCGATACCTTCAACTCGACTACAAGCACCGTTTAGGCATAAGTCGACGACTTCTTTGTTTAGTCCGATGACTTCAAATTGCTGACTACAACGATATGAGCTAACTGAGCTAATGCCCATCTTTGACATGATCTTTCGTAAACCTTTTTCAATACCTGTTCGATAATCAAGGTTTAACTGAGTGATTGGTTTTTGTCTGACTTGTGCCATTGCAGCAAGGGATTCATATACGAGATAAGGGTAAATAGCGGTTGCACCAAATCCGAGTAGTACAGCAAAATGATGAGGATCCTTGGTGCTACCGGTTTCAACAATGATGTTGGTGTCGCAACGTAAGTTGTTATCGACAAGCGTCTTATGGATTAAACCAACAGCTAAAACTGCTGGAATAATAAGCTTGTCTTGCTCGGTTACTCTATCTGAAAGGATGAGAAGCGTTGTACCACCAAATGCCAGTTTCTGAGCTCTTTCAGCTATTCTGTTCAGTGCCGGTTTTAACCCTTCCTCTTCTGAATAAGAGAGGTTGACTGTATCGTGTCGATAATAGCTTTGATTCAACTCTTTCAACTGACTGAAATCGCTGTAGAGAAGGATAGGTGAGTTGAACATCACTCGATAAGCGTGACCCGTCGTTTCATTAAATAAGTTTTGTTCACGACCAGCGCAAGTTGCCAAAGACATCACATGTTTTTCACGCAATGGGTCGATAGGTGGATTCGTAACTTGAGCGAATTTTTGTCTGAAATAGTCATAAATAGATCGTGGCTTGAGCGACAGCACTGCAATGGGAGTATCGTCGCCCATTGATCCAGTCGCTTCTTGTGCATTAGCTGCGATTGGCCAGATGATTTGTTCGAGTTCTTCTTTGGTGTAACCAAAAAGTTTTTGATATTGAAGCAATGTTCCAGACGCCATTTCGCTGTGGCCTTGTGCTTCTTCAGGGATGTCTTCAGCGGGCACTAAAACAGTATTGTGTTCTTTTATCCATTCTTTATATGGGTGACGGCGTTTTAAATCATTATCGATTTCAAAAGACTGAAACAATTTGCCGTTCATGGTGTCAATGACCAGAAGTTCGCCTGGGCCAATTCTTCCTTTAGTGACAACGTCACTGTCTTTGTAATCCCAAATCCCTACTTCTGAAGATACTGTAAGAATGCGATCTGAAGTAATGATATATCGCGAAGGGCGTAAGCCATTCCTATCAACTGAACAGGCTGCATAACGACCGTTTGTCATCACAACACCTGCAGGACCGTCCCAAGGCTCCATATGCATGGAGTTAAAGTCATAAAAAGCTTTGAGCTCTTCATCCATTTCAGGGTTAGATTGCCATGCTGGTGGAATCAATAAACGCATAGCTCGATATAGATCCATCCCACCACAAAGGAGCATGTCGAGCATATTATCAAGAGATGAGGAGTCAGAGCCTGATTGATTCACGAACGGACGAGCTTGTTGCAAGTCAGGCAATAATGGTGAATGGAATTTATATGAACGCGCTTTTATCCATTGTCGATTACCCGTTATGGTATTAATCTCACCATTGTGTGCAAGGTATCTAAAAGGCTGAGCTAACGGCCACTTTGGATTAGTGTTTGTTGAAAAGCGTTGATGGAATAAACAAATTGAGCTTTTAAGCTTCGGATTTTTAAGATCTGGATAATACTTATCAAGATCTGCCGGCATCATTAGACCCTTATACACGATAACTTGTCCAGATAAGCTGGCAATATAAAAGTCTGGGTCATCGGTAATTGATTGCTCGATACGGCGCCTTGCCATATACAATCTACGCTCGAGATCCTTAACTCGCCAACCGATAGGAGAGTTAATTAACACTTGGACAATTTGTGGTTCTGATTCTGCTGCAATCTCTCCCAAGACATCACGATCAACAGGTACCTGTCTCCAACCCGCAATGCTTAATGTTTCTTTTGTCAGTTCATCTTCGAGCTTTTGTTTTGCGAGAT
>NZ_PGVH01000033.1:10590-197468 GCF_004168585.1 Shewanella sp. OPT22
CGGCTTTCTGTGGATCTTTACTTAAAAATATGACGCCAACAGCAAACTTTCGGCTAAGGTGCCAGTTATTGTTTTCGGCGATTTCAGTGAAAAAGTCAGTCGGGGTTTGCATTAAAATTCCGCAACCGTCACCTGTTTTTCCATCTGCTGCAATACCACCTCTGTGTTTTAACTTATCTAAACTCTGAACTGCAAGCTCTACGATCTTGTGGCAGGCTTCACCGTCCATTTGAGCGATTAGCCCAAATCCGCAGTTCTCTTTTTCAAAACTTGGGTGATATAAACTCATCAATTACTCCATTTATATGCTCCTGAATGCACTATTTATGCGATAGGCTAGACCAAAATATAGCCTAATGTGACGTAGGTCAACTTATCATGAAGACGATAATGTAGTTTTAATGTACTTCTTTTGTAGTTTTGTTGCAGAATTTGGATGGTTTTTGATGTTATTTATCGATATTGACGTGTTTTTGTGAAATAAAATTAGAAGAAGTGAATATATAGATTGAATTGAAATTATGAATTATTATGCATTATAGCCCTACATGTATGCAGGGCTATGAATAAATCTATGATTTTGATTCAAGGTATTGCTTTAACTGTTGTAAGTCATGAGCTGCATTTTCAAGAATAGTGCCCAGCCAGTAATCTTTTTCTAGTTGCCATGATGCTTCTTCACCATGTTGTAACTTTTGAGCGAACTGTTGAATACGCTTTAGGCCAACAGAACCTGCCGCACCTTTAAACTTATGAGCTTCAGAACATAAGGTATCTTTATCACTCGACTCATTTGCTTTTTCTAAGTTATCTAAGTATTCAGGAAGAAGTTGTTCGAATAAAACGACGCTTTTAAGTAGAGTTGCGGCACCAATGGCGTTACAGTATTGCTCCAATGTATTTAGATCTAAAATTACGTCCAAATCAGTATTCGCCATTTTTTACCTCGTAAAGTTACGCTAAAACTTAAAATCTATTTCCGCATGATACTCAGTATTGATCCTGCTGCAAAGAAATACATGAGTTTAAGTGTAAAATGAAGCAATATTGTCTCAAAAATTTAACAATGTAGATTAGAGTTGTTTATGAAAAATTTACCCAGTTTAAAGAATTTATACTATTTAGTGCACTTGCATCATGAGCAGAACTTTAATCGAGCCGCTAAAGCATGTTTTGTCAGCCAATCAACATTATCCACTGGCATCCAAAATCTAGAAGAATTATTGGGGCAACAACTCATTGAACGTGATCATAAGTCGTTCATGTTCACTTCAACAGGTGAAGAAGTGGTTGGCCGTGCAAAAGAGCTTCTCGCTGACGTTACAGACTTGATGGAATATGTTCAATTACAATCAGAGCCAATGGCTGGGGAGTTGAAGATTGGTTGTATCCCGACCATTGCGCCTTTTTTAGTGAGCCGTTTATTAACGGTCTGCCAAGAGAAATATCCAAATCTAGAATTACAAATTAAAGAAGACACTACTGAACAGTTGTTATTAGCATTGGGCGAAGGAACGTTAGATCTTCTTATTTTGGCTTTACCTGTAGATACAGGGAGCTTTCATAGCATGGCGTTAGGCAAAGACCCATTTAAAATGATTGTTCATGAGCAGTTTGCTGGTGGTCTTGTCGAACCGTTAGATTACAAAGCTATGCCTGATAATAGTATTTTTCTACTTCAGAAAGAGCACTGTATTACAGGACATGCCGTCAGCGCATGTCAATTACAAGACAGTAAGAAAGTACATCCGTTTTCAGCGACCAGTTTGCATACACTCGTTCAAATGGTAAACAGTAAGCTTGGCGCTACCTTTTTACCGCAAATGGCTATCGATTCTGGAATTTTGCACAATACGGACTTACAAGTTCTCATGCCACCAGGGGAGGCACCATATCGTGATATCGGGATTACTTGGCGCCAGACTTCAAGTCGAATTCGTACTTTTAGAGCTCTGGGAGAAGAGATTAAAGGATTGCTGCAATAAGTCGTTTTCAGTGAAAAGAATAGCTCAAAGTGAAACTTGATATATAACTGTATTAAGTTTCATCTCTGACCATAAAATATTACATCAACTCAATGCTGTAAATTTGATAGGTGGTATTGCTTCATTCTAATCAAATCCTTTAATGTTTGATTTCTTTATTCTCGACAGCAAAAACTTGCATTGAATGTTGCTTACCCTTTAGCTTTACCATACCTAAATCAATTAGCGTTATATCGGAAACTTGTCGTAAACGGATGGCGACGGCTGCTGAAATCAACAGTTTCTGCTTAAGTGGACCACACTTATCTTGCAGGCGTGCCAGCGTATTCAACACATCACTGAAAAAGCTGATCTCTTGTTTTTGCACACCAACAACGGCTGTAACAACTTGACCACAATGGACTGCAGCTTTGAATTGTGGAACTAGGCCATATTTCTGTTTGAAGAAGTTACCTTGCCATTTTAGAATTTGATTAAATTCGGTGTATAAGTTGATACAACGATCTTTTTCGACGCCATCTTTCAGTGACCAATGAATTAAAACGGCATCTCCCATATATCGATAAATTTCAGCATTATTATCCGTTACAGGATCGGATAACAATCTAAAGCAATCTTGAATCAAACAGCTAAAACGGTAGTCACCAAGTTGTTCGGCATGAGCAGTAGAATTAGTCATGTCAAGATACATAAATAAGCGCTGCTCGTATCTTGGACGATGATATTTACCCAAAGCAATGTTGATCAGTTCTTTGGGTCCAACAAGTAACCCCATTTGTTCAATAAAGGCCAGTGATAATCTGACGACTATCATATAGATCAGAAGTAAATGAAAAGCGCTGGATTGTATGATGTTGGTCGCATCAATATGCCATAAAGTGGTCATTCGGTTATGGACTTCCCACAACTCAATAAACTGCATAAAACCGGCGATCCCGACAGCCCCGCCAAGAAGCAGAATACCTTTAACAAAGAGAGTGGCTAAGTAGTTTATTCTAGAGATAAAACTGAAATCTACAATAAGGTTAGATAACCAATGGAGGCAGCCTAAAATAATGCCAATGTAGATGGCAAAAACTTTAATGTCGGCTTCAGTTGAAGCCCAATGAGGAAGTGCTGTTGTTTGCGAATATCTAAAAAACACAAAGACAGACATAGCAAGGGTCCAAGCAACAATCGCAAAGCCCAATTTTTTAGATTGACGACAAATTCTCAATGTACTAATTACTACTTCAAATTAGGGATGCGAAGTCTAGACGTATATAGCAGCCAAATGCCAGTGGTTTGTGTGATTTAGATCAACGAAAGCTCGAATTTTGTCTAAGTTGACGGTTAACCAAATGCTTTAGCGAGAATTTGTGAAGTAAATGATGTTTTCAGATAAAAGCCTCTCGGGTTTACTTGTTTTATTTTTCCAAATTCATCAATTGTTTCAGTCAGTGCTTTACTGTTAGCTCCTTTAGGTCTCAATTGCATGACTTCACCATAGCGTGCGGTAACTGTTTCAACTTTACCTAGTGAGATAAGTTCAATAATTTCTTCCCAGTCTTGTTTTAGCAGCAAAAATTCATTTTGATCAGGTTGCCATAAAAATGGAGTACCGATTCTCCTGTCTCCAACGGGGATATTTCGATCGCCTTCAATTGGCACCCATAACACCCGTTGAATCTTATTAAATACGACACTTTCTTCAAAGCTGGCTGTAAAAGGTGGCATGAGTGGGCAAAAAGTAACGAACGTCGTTTCGATAGGTTTACCATTTTGGTTGATCGGAATCGTCTTTAGCTCGACGCCGATCTCTTGGAAATCTTGTTCAGCTTTAGAGCCTGCAGTCGCACCTAGTTCAGCTTCAATAAGTTGTCCTACCCAGCCTTTATCTCGTTTCAAATCTGTAGGAACTGGAATATGATTCAATTCTGCAACATGAGCTAAGGTAAGCCCAGCTATATCATTAGCACGTGATAATAATTCATCAATAGATTTCGGAGCAGATTTCATACAATAATTTCAGCGGTTGTGATCAACGATTAGTGTACCAATAAACAAATTGTTGATGTGGTTAAAATGTGTGCGATCGATTTTGGACGAGTGAAACTTCACTTGAAAGAATATAACTGTATGAAAAATTTATCATTGTTTTGCTGGGCGAGAACACATTTTTTCTTGAAAATGGCTTTTAACCGCTTATCCCTATATTTCCTCACATAGTTATCCACAGAATGTTGGGATAACTTTTTACATTAAAGGGCCTAAACCAAAAATATACCTGTGGTCAACCTAAATTTTGTGGTTTTTTTAGGCTCGAATGAAAAAAAATGACCATCAGCTGTGTATAAAAATATTCTAAATTTGAGATTGTAAAATAGAAAGTGTGAATGGGTTAAAAACTGTTCTCTGTATGTGATGTAGATCAAGTTAAAATTTTATTTTTTATAAGTAATTGAAATTATATATTTTTATATTTTTAGTTGGAAGGTTGAGTCTTTACTTTATAATTATAAATGGCAGTCATTGTTCACTTTTTCAAAGTTTCGAACAGAGATATCCACAGAAATTGTGGATAAGCTGATAAGTATATGAATTGTAATGTTGATAAGTTAAGGTTTTTATAAAGGTTATCCCAAAACACTGTGTAAACATAGATTTGCCGAAGTTCAGAGTTTGTGAAACAATCAGTTTATAAATGGGAAAGAAATATGGAGTCCATGTGATTGATAGTGACGGCTTCCGTGAAAATGTAGGCATCATTATCTGTAACAAATTCGGTCAAGTCATGTGGGCCAGAAGATTTGGACAACATTCATGGCAGTTTCCACAAGGTGGTGTGGATGACGGTGAAACTGCAGAGCAGGCGATGTACCGTGAACTCTATGAAGAAGTTGGCTTATTGCCAGAGCATGTGAATATTCTATCAGTAAGTCGCTCATGGTTGAGGTATCGTTTACCTAAACGATTAGTGAGACAAGACAGTAAACCTGTTTGTATCGGTCAGAAACAAAAATGGTTTTTACTGCAACTGAACAGTAATGAAAAGGCAATTAATCTAAACGCTTCTGGTCATCCAGAGTTTGATGACTGGCGCTGGGTAAGTTACTGGTATCCTGTAAGACAGGTAGTTTCTTTTAAACGAGACGTTTATCGAAAAGCGATGAAAGAATTTGCGCCTGTTGTGCTTGCTTTGCAAAACACAGATACAGGACGAAGAAGGTTTAAAAGATAAGTTAAGAAGCGGCTCAATGAGTCGCTTTTTTTATGTATATTCCGAATAGTAATGCTAAGTTTAGATTTGACATAAAAAGGCGTGTTTGAGATAAAAAGAATATTGTTCATTATTGATGGGAGGCGATAGTTGTTAACACTGCTAAAAAAGATCAGTCAAGAAATGGCTGCTGCCCAGCAATATGAACAGGCGCTGAATATTCTAGTTTCCAGTACAAAAGAAGCTATGAATACACAATGTTGCTCTGTCTTTATTTTGGAAGGAAGTAAACTCGTTTTATCTGCTACAGATGGCTTGAAAAAGGCTGCTGTTGGCAAGTTTAAAGTTCCTATCACTAAAGGGGTAATTGGCTGGACTGTTCAAAAAGAAGAGCTGATAAATCTCGCCGATGCAAGAGAACATCCACAGTTTTATACCTCACGGGTCTTAATGGAAGATGAGTACAGAGCTATTTTATCTGTACCTATCATTCACAGAAAGCAAGTCTTGGGTGTATTAGCAATACAACAATCAGAAGCTCGACAATATAACGAGGAAGAAGAAGCGTTTTTAGTGACGCTATCTGCTCAAGTTGCCGTCGCAATTAATGGCTTAAAGCAAAAGAAAAAAGTACAAGTAGCCCGCAGGCAAGTACTTCTCAAAGGGGAGTCGGCTTCTCAAGGCGTTGCTATTGCCAATGCGTTAGTTATTGGTGGGCAAATCACGCTTGAACAGCCAAGCACTCCATGCACTGATGTCGATGTAGAATATCAAAAATTATGTTCAGCTATTACTCGAACTCGAGCCAGCCTTGATGAAATTACTCAAAAGTTTAATAGTGAACAGCACGAAGAACTTGCTTCGATTTTTAGTGCCTTACATTTATTGTTAGATGAAAGTAGTTTAGGTGGTGAATACGAGAAAGAAGTGATGCTGGGGTGGAGTGCTGAATCTGCTGTTAGCCGAGTTTCTCTTCGCTATATAGAGCAATTCTCGGTCATGGACGATGCATATTTAAAAGAACGCGCTACGGACATTAGAGATTTAGGTCAAAGAGTGTTGAGGCAACTTATTGAACCTAATCGCATCAAGCTTGAACCTGATGAAAAAGTCATATTAATTACTCGAGAAGCTGATGCAACCAGTTTAGCTGAGTTTCCTCGACAAAAGTTAGCAGGTGTCGTCTCTGAGTTTGGTGGTATTAATTCTCACGCCTGTATTATGGCTAGAGCATTAGGGATTCCAGCCATCGTCGGTGTAGATAAGCTCTTGTTAGCGGAGCTTGATGGCAAGCAATTAATTCTCAACGCCAATCGTGGGCAATTACTCATTTCACCAACTCGCTCGATGCTAAAAGAATATCGGGAGTTAATCAGTGCTGAACAAGCATTAGAGAGAAAGTACCGTCGAGACTTAAAAAAACCGACGATCACGGTAGACGGAAAGAGAGCAGAGTTACACGTCAATGCTGGTTTATTGAGTGGCATACATAATGAAACGGTGAAAGAGGCAGATGGAATCGGTCTTTACCGCACTGAAATTGCATTTATGATGCAACCTCGCTTCCCGAGTGAAGCTGAGCAACACAAAATTTATTCTGAAGTACTCGAAGCTGTACCTGGGCGGCCTGTCATAATGCGTACGCTGGATATAGGCGGAGATAAGCCACTACCTTACTTCCCAATTAATGAAGATAATCCATTTTTAGGTTGGCGGGGCATACGGATGTCGCTTGATCATCCTGAACTTCTTCAAATTCAACTGAGAGCCATGTTACTGGCTGATGCAGGAAGGCAACAGTTACAAATTTTATTGCCAATGGTCAGTCATCTCAAAGAAATCGATGAGACATTGGAATACTTTGATAAAGCGCATCATGAAATCCAAGAAGAGCTCGGTAGTCAGCTTCAGAAGCCTAAAATAGGCATTATGATAGAGGTGCCGAGCCTGATTTATCAGTTAGATCAAGTGGCTCAGCGAGTCGATTTTGTTTCCGTAGGCAGCAATGATTTAACGCAGTATTTGCTGGCAGTTGATCGTAATAACCCCAGAGTATCTAGCTTATACGACAGTTTGCACCCGGGCGTGTTAAGGGCTTTGCAAAGAATTATGCTGGATTGCCAACAACATCAACTTGAAGTTAGCGTGTGCGGAGAACTTGCCGGCGAACCCATGGGAGCAATGCTATTACTTGCAATGGGTTGTGATAAGTTGAGCATGAATCATGGTAATATAGCTAAAATTAATTACTTAATGCGACGTGTCAGTTTTACAGAGTTACAATGTATGTTGAGAAGAGCACTGTTACTGGACAGCGGTCAAGAAGTTCGAGATTTACTCACAAAATACTTATCTGCACAAGGTATAACACTCGAAGCTGACACTGACGTTTAGCATTATTCCTTTTGGAGTACACCTTTGGAAAATTTATTCGTCATCATCGGAATATGTATGATGCTCGGAGCCTTTGTCGGATTTATGGCTGGTTTACTGGGCATCGGTGGTGGTTTGATTGTTGTTCCAGCATTAATGTTCTTGCTACCCAAAGCGGGAATTCAGCCTCAGTTTGTACCAATAATAGCCATAGCTACTTCGCTTGCAAATATGGTGCTCACTACATTCTCTGCCGCTACAGCCCATTATCGCAGGCAAAATATTTCACTGGATGTTGCAAAGGTTTTGGTGCCTGGCATTTTAATTGGGGCGCTATTCTCAGGCACTATTGCATCGTATATCCCTGCTGAACATATGAAAAAAATCTTCGCAGTGTTTGTCATTTTGATGGCCATAAATATGGCTAGACCTATAAAAGCCGAAGCTGCAGAAGGGGCCTTACCGAGTAAAGCCGTGTTATTGGGATTAACGATTGTGATTGCAATCGTATCTGGTGTTTTAGGGATCGGCGGTGGTGTAATGGTTATACCTATGCTTTGTTATTTCGGATTGCAAATGCAAAAAGCCGTAGGTCTATCTAGCTTAGTTAGTCTGTGTGTTGCTCTTGCAGGTAGTGTGGGTTACATCATAGCCGGTTGGGATATCACGGGCTTACCTTCGGGCACAATTGGTTACATCTATATTCCCGCTTTATTAGGTATTGCGGTAACTTCAACAATAGTCGCTCCTTTGGGGGTTAAAGCTGCAATGACATGGCCGACTAAGAAATTAAAACTGATTTTTGCTATTTTCTTAGCACTTGTTGGATTAGAGCTCGTTATAAGTTAAACGGGAACTATTGGATATTTACTCTGCTCAGATATAGAATCTGGACATGACTTTAACTCATTGAATTTTTTGGAAGCTTTATGGCACTTGAATTTCCACATATTGATCCAATCATGCTGCATTTGGGCACGTATGAAATATTTGGCCATACGTTTGAGCCTGCGCTTAGATGGTATGGTTTTATGTATCTTCTTGGTTTTATTGCGGCGATGATTTTACTTAACCGAAAAGCGGATAAGTCTAATGGTCTGTGGACTCGGGATCAGGTTTCAGATTTACTGTTTTATTGCTTTTTAGGTGTTATTTTAGGTGGCCGAATTGGCTATGTTCTGTTTTATCAATTTGATTATTTCATTAGTGATCCGATGTACCTTTTCCGGATTACTGAAGGTGGTATGTCATTCCATGGTGGCTTAATTGGTGTGATCACAGGCATGTTATATATTGCTTGGAAACAGAATCGTCACTTTTTTGCCGTAGGGGATATGGTTGCGCCTGTTGTGCCTATTGGCTTAGGGGCTGGGCGTATAGGTAACTTTATCAACGGTGAGCTTTGGGGCAGAGTTACTGATGTACCTTGGGCGATGGTTTTCCCAGGTGGTGGCCCGCTGCCAAGGCACCCTTCCCAATTATACCAATTTGCACTAGAAGGGGTTGCACTTTACTTGTTGTTATATTGGTTCAGTAAGCGAACGAAAAAAGAAGGTGCTGTTTCAGGTATGTTCCTTGTCGGCTATGGCGTGTTCCGTTGTGTTGTAGAAACTGTTCGTCAGCCAGATGCTCAATTAGGCTATTATCTTGGTTTTATCACGATGGGGCAGATTTTATCCGTACCTATGATTCTAATTGGCCTGTATTTAATTATGAGAAACAAAGGACAAAGCTAAATGAGGCAGTATCTTGATTTATGCCAGCGCATTATTGATGACGGCGTCTGGGTAGAGAATGAGCGAACAGGTAAGCGTTGTTTAACGGTTATTAATGCTGATTTGACTTATGATGTTGCCAATAATGAAATGCCTTTGGTTACGACACGCAAAAGTTTTTGGAAAGCCGCAATTGCAGAATTACTGGGATATCTCAGAGGGTATGATAATGCTGCACAATTCAGAGCAATCGGATGCAACACTTGGAACGCCAATGCTAACGATAATGAAGCTTGGCTAAACAATACACACCGAAAAGGTGAAGATGATATGGGGTTCGTATACGGTGCTGTTGCCCGTAATTTCCCTAAGCCAGATGGTGGAAGTGTTGATTTAATTCGCCAAGTCGTCGATGACTTGTCAAAAGGGATTGATAACCGTGGTGAGATTATTACTTTTTTCCACCCCGGTTCATTCCATTTAGGTTGTTTACGACCTTGCATGTTTCAGCATCAGTTTTCGATTTTAGATGGCACCCTTTATTTAAACAGTTATCAACGCAGCCAAGATGTTCCGCTTGGTGGAAACTTTAACGCTATTCAAGTTTTTGCACTGCTCAAGATTATGGCGCAAATTACTGGTTTAAAAGCGGGTAAGGCTTATCACAAGATTGTGAACGCTCATATCTATGAAGACCAGCTTGAGTTAATGCGTGACGTTCAGCTAAAGCGTGAACCTCTCTCTTCTCCTGAATTGCACATTAACCCAAAGATTAAGAGCTTTGAAGATCTTGAAACTTGGGTAACGTTAGACGATTTTGAAGTGACAGGGTATGAGCATCATGAAGCTATCAATTATCCGTTTTCAGTGTAATTTTACCTTTAAATAGATAAAAAAATAGCAGCCTATTGGCTGCTATTTTTTTGTGGCAATGAACCTTTATAGATTAAAGTTCACATTCGCCATTAACCAAACTTTTTGTGTATCAGAAGCCAATTGATCGGCATCATAGTTTGCATATTTCGCTACTAGAGTTGTTGTCTTGTGGACTTTATAGCTAGCGACCAAATCAAATTCAGTACCGTAATCAGCGTTACCTTCAACAGCTTCGAATTGGTGATAGAAACCTGCAACATTAACAGGGCCTAGCTTAGTTGCAATTTTACCGTAGTAGTCGGTTACACCATCGTCAGGTGTGCTTAAGAACTTATCAGCAAAGCCTTGGAATTTATGTGCGGTAGCAAGAGGTGTACTGAAACCATATTTTCCACTATCACTGCCTAATTGCTCAAGACCTAATGTGATGTTGAACATAGAAATTTTCAATGTCCCATCAAGAGCATAATAGTTAGCGTCATAGCCATTAAACGATTGAGTCGCAAAGCTGGCATGCGTTTTTAGAGAACCAAACTTACCGTTATAGTCGATGCCGTACGTGTTGTTTGAATCGGCCCAGTCATCAGCATCAAGTAAATAAGCAAAACCAGTAAACTTATGATCGTTATTCAGTTTATAGTTCAAGTTTAGCAAATTGAACTTACCGTCTAAACCACGCTTAGGGCCATCTGGGCCAAAGATACGGTTCACATAATAAATGTAGCTATAGTCAGCTGAGAAAGCGTCACTAAATGCATGCTGACCACGTACCCCATCGAATGTTTGTTCGTTTTGGCGCCATGCGACACTACCAACAAAACGTTGATTACCTAAATTGATGCGCTGACGACCTAAGGTCGCAACAGTAGCCCCATCTTTATACTGCACATTCAATTGATTTAAGCTAGTTCCGGTCGGATCCGCCACAACAGGGTAGCCTGTTTTATTATGGAAAGCCGATGCGTCGTTATAATCATCAGCACCGATTGTACTTACATTGTCTACTTCAGCGTTGACTGAAAGATTATTGACAGAACCACTCTTGAAACTGAGTCGGCTTCTTAATGTAGAAGCATTAGCGTCTTTAGCTATGCCGTCTTGATCGACATTTTCAAAACGATAGCGAAAGTTTAGTGTAGTTTTGCTGTCAGAAATAAATCCAGAATCTGCTGCAACAGCTGACGCAGCAGACATTCCACTCAATACTGCTAATACAACAGCTGATTTTTTAAAGCAGGATAAAGTTTTATTCATAGTTTAGTCCTTTGCAATAGGCTTTATTGCGAAATACTTAAGAAGTTCGCACAACTATATGAGCATTTGTTATAAATGTGTTTGACTGAAATCAAGCTTAATAAATATTAGAAACCTTTAAAGTTTAAGGAGACTGGCTCGTAAGGGGGGAGCGAAAGTTATCTTTCCAAAAAAAACTGTATATAAGAAGTGGCCCGGCAATGACACAAGGTAGGACACTGATTGACATAAACATGCCATGTAAGTTGAGCTTTTCCAGTATTAAAGGCGTTAACCCACCACAGATCGCAAAGCCTAAATTGTAGCAGCAAGCAACACCTGAGTACCTTACAGAGGTTGGAAAAAGTTCTGCAAGAATTGCGGTGAAAACCCCTAATATGAGTGCTGAACCAATGATTAGAGGTATAAAAGTAAAAATGATATTGGTTTTGTGGAAGTAAAAATAGCTCAAAGGAAAGAGACTAAATACAGCACAGCTCATTTGAACAATGGGTAAGCGACCGATTTTATCTGAAAGCATTCCCACGAGTACAGCACTGGTGCTTATAATGATAAAACTAGAAAAAACAAAGAAGTGAATGGTGCTTTTCATTACCCTAAGAGAAGGTTGTAAGCTCATCAATTGATAAAAAGAAGAAATAGAAATTGCCGCTAGAGATGTTAATAAAAAACCTTTAAATACAGCTTTAGGGTGCATTTTGAGCAACTGATAAATAGGAGGTGCTTCTTTGGGGGGATGTTTTTCTTCTTCTGTAAAGTAGGAGGTCTCTTTGACGCTAAACCTTAAGAGCAAACTGATTAAGCTTAAACCTGCGCCGACAACAAACATGATTCTCCAGCCCCAAGCTAAAAACTGTTGCTGGGTCAGAAGCGAAGACAAGACAGACTGTAATCCGCTTGCCAGAATATTACCAAATGTTACGCCAAATATAATTAAACTTGTACTGTAACCACGTTTGCGAGCATTATTATGTTCAGTGCAGAAAACAATCGCTCCAGGGACCTCTCCGCCCAGAGCTAAACCTTGCGTGACTCGCAGTACTGCGAGTAAAAAGGCTCCTATATACCCCATTTGTTGATAACTGGGTAATAGCGATATAGCCAGTGTCGCAAAGGCCATTAAGCCAATACTAAAGACAAATGCAGGTTTTCGTCCTTTTCTATCGCCTCTTTCTCCGATGATTACGCCTCCTATGATTCTACTTAGGTAACCAAAGGCAAAGATACCAAGAACCGCCATCAATCCTTGGTGCTGAAAATCAGAAGGATAAAATACTTTACTCAGTGTTGGGGCGAGAAAAATGATGAGTGCAAAGTCGTAAAACTCAATGGATGAGCTTAGTGTTGTTAGCACTCTTACTCTTTCTTGTTGTGTTGTCATCTTATTGATTCGTGAGGAGGTTGGTTGTTTTCGAAAGTAAACTATCAAAACCTCCTCGAAATATGGGAGATATCTATATCCTTGTAAGCATTTATTCAGATGAAACCTACTAGTATTTTGTGACTGAAAATTAACCGTTTCGAGATTAAGGTTATGAATAAATTAGCAAGAATAGTTGCACTGATAATTCTATCACCTCTCTGTCATAGTGCTTTTGCAAGTGCATTCATCCAAGATTCAAATCCTGTTGGGAGCTGTAATACCCATACACAAATGAAATTTGTCAGTAACAGGGGAACTTGGCGAGTTCAAGCTGTTTAACTCAATGAATTTGGAACGTTTGTGAAAGTCGATGATGGCTGTACACCAGTTTTAAGCTCTCAACTTGGGGATGATGGGGTCTCTCATATAAGAAAAGTGGCTGCTGATAATTTTGTTACACCTAAAAATTCATTAACCATTGGTCATGTACTTGGGAAAGATGAAGACTTTGATACCTCAGCTATTTTATCTATGGTGTATATTCCAAAATCTAACAACAAACATATTCACCCTACTAAGACCTGTTTGTTTTATATGAGTGCAGAAGGTCCTGCGATGCCAAGATATAGAGCAATGGAGTTTAATGGTGCAAGGTGCACAATAAGAAATGACTTAGACAAACACATTGTGACATTAACAGCTCAGTAAAGAATATCTAAAATACAGTTTTAACCTGAGATTAAGTAACACAAAAAAGCATCTATACTCAGTATTGGACATCCACTCGTTGTACAGGTAAGTAAATAATGACATCAGGAAAGCTTTATCAATCTCATGTTGATTTGTTCCCAATCGATAAAGATGACCCAGAAGCACTTGCTAAGCGAAGAGAAAGCTTTGTTAACAGAGCAACTCAAGTTTTTGATGATGAAACGACGATAAATGAAGTCAGAGAGAGTATACCTCTTGAGTACCTTTTTGATTTATGGACAGAATTAAAAGTTGAAAACTTTTGGGAGATGCGACTCTGGTACTTAAATTGGCGGCATTTTTTAAAGTACCAAGATAGACTAGCGGTGGTTTTTTTTGGCACGTTTACGCTTGAAACTCTTAATATAAACCTGAAGTTTGGTAATCAAGTGAAAGAACACGTCGAAGTTGTTTGGGAGGCTCATACAGAATATATAGATAAATGTAAGCCAGAAGATGTGAAGGTATTTATTGAGCGAGTTAAGTTAATGTGTGAATCCCCATTATTGCCAACACTTCTTAAGGACATTGATGACGTTGCATTGAGAAAAACTGCTTATATGCATTATGGCGACTTATATGGTGTACCAGAAAATGATAAAGCCTTATTAGAAAGCTATGCAGAACAATACGCCAAAGTGATTGTGGCTGATGAAATAGAAGAGATTAAATCTCTGATGAGTAAACGCAGTTCAACCAAAGAGTTGGATGCAATGTGGAAAGACATTATAGAAACGTTTAATTTGTCACGCCGCTTTCATGCAAGTGTTTTTGGCAGCGAGGTTGTACGACCCATTATTCCATTGAAATAAAGTTGATGATCCATTGAGCAATCTGAATGTGGTCACAAGGTAGTTTAAGGGATTGTTGAGCGTTCAAATAGGTGTCTTTAGGGTACTGGACTTTTCTGATGGCCATAAGTGCTTCGATGTAACTTTTTGAAAATTCTGGATGTCCCTGAATCGTTAAAATTTGATTGCCGTATTGCAGCAGGTAGTTTTCACAAAAGAGGCTTCCTGCAATAATTTCTGCTTTCTTGGGTTTTTCTATAACTTGATCTTTATGACTCACCACTAAATTAAATGTGTTCATTTTGGGTTGCTGCCAAGCCTGAGTAGTCAGTACTGAGTTTGTAGCAATGCCTATTCCCCAGCCTTTTTTAGATGTATCAACTCGCCCTCCCAATGTTTGAGCGATAATTTGATGACCAAAACAAACGCCGATCAACTTTTGGTTTTGCTCAATCAGCAGAAGGAGCAGATTCGACAATTTCTGCATCCAGTCCAAATTGTCTGATATACAGTGCCGACTACCTGAAATAAGCCAAGCATCGTAACCTGATAATGTGCTAGGAAACTCATGATCGATGATTGCGTAAGTATCCCATTGGGTATCATTTTTAACCGTTTTAAAAAGCTGTTCGAACATCTCAGGGTAATCACCGTGATCGAGTTGAAGTTCATCTCTTACATGATCACATAGAAGCAAACCTATCTTCATAATTTTCCGTTCACCGCATTCAAAAATATTTGTTGATATTGCTCGATTGAAAATGAAATAGGGTTCCCTGACGCCGCAGGATCGCTATGAGATAATGCTGCAATTTTTGTTGCATCTTTATCTGAGATACCAATATCTGCGAGGCTATGCGGGATGTCTATTTCACTTCTTAGCCAGATAACCCAATCAAGAAAACCGTCGAAATTCTTTTTTGGTAATTCAATATGATTAGCGATTGGGACGATTTTCGAAGCAATAACTGCTTGGTTTGCCTTTAAAACGTATGGCATCAGAATTGCGTTCAGTAGACCGTGATGGGCGTTATACATAGCGCCTAAAGTGTGAGCTAATGCGTGCATTGCTCCTAGCCCTTTTTGGAATGCAGTTGCTCCCATTGTTGAAGCTATCAACATGTGTTCTCTGGCTTCAATGTCATTTCCATTTTGCACCGCTCTGACTAAATAATTCTTTATGAGCTTAATACCCTCAACAGCAATACCTTCAGCCATAGGGTGAAAGCTGGGTGAACAATAAGCTTCTAAATTATGAGAAAGGGCATCCATTCCTGTTGCTGCAGTTAAATTTGCCGGTAAACCTGTGGTTAGCTCAGGATCTAATATGACATAGGTAGGCAAAAGTTTGGGATGAAAAATAATTCGTTTTCTTTGTGCCTGTGTATCCGTGATTACGGAGCAGCGTCCGACTTCTGAACCTGTTCCTGCTGTTGTGGGTATGGCGATAATGGGCAGGACTCCGTCCGAGTTGGCTTTTTTAAAGTTATCGTTGTGATCTTCAAAATTGAAAAGGGGTAATGTTTGAGCTGACATAAATGCAATTGCTTTTCCTGCATCGAGTGCAGAACCTCCACCAATAGCCACTACACCGTTAATATTATTTTCCTTACATGCTTTTACACCCTCAGTTATTTGAATATCTGTTGGGTTGCCTGTGACAGAACTAAAAATTTGAGCTTTCAGCTTTAAGAAGATTTCGAGTTGTTTGATAATCGGAGACGATGCGAGCCCTTGATCGGTTACAATCAATGGCCGAGTAATATTGAGTGCAGCACAAAGAAAATTGATTTGTTGGACTTGTCCGCGACCAAAGACAATTTCTGTTGGAAAGTGCCAGTTGAGAGCCATAATGTTATTTCCCTCGATTGATATAAAATGACTTAGGTCTGGTCACTGCGTTGTATCCAAGTATTGAAAGGCTACATCCATGGCCAGAGTTTTTAACACCAGTCCAGGCTAGAGCTGGATCAAGGTAATCACATTTATTCACGTAGACAGAGCCAGTCATGAGTTGCTTACCTATTCTTTTTGCTCTATGAAAGTCACTTGTGAAAACAGAAGCAGTAAGGCCATACTGGTTGTCATTGATGAGCTTGATAGCATCGGCATCATCAGAGACTTTTTGAATTCCTAACACTGGGCCAAATGTTTCTTCTGTCATGATGTCCATGGAATGATCAACCTGAGACAGCAATTGTGGCGCTAAATATGGCGTTCCGTTTTTGTTGCTTTCAAATTTTGAAACATCAATATGAGTAACTGCACCTTTAGCAATCGCTTGATTTATTTGGGCCCTAACAAAATCCGCAGATCGAGTGCAAACCAGAGGGCCTAAATTCGTATTGAGATCATCAGGACGACCTAACTGATAGTGATTTATGAGGTCTATCGCTTGTTCTAGCACTTTGTTATATATGTTTGCTGGTACATATAATCGCTCAATACTGCAACAAGACTGCCCAGAATTGTAATAGGCACCGCTGACAATCGACTCTACTGCCAATTCAATATCGGCATCATCACAAATGTAGGCCGCATCTTTACCACCAAGCTCGAAACCTGTACCAAGAAAACGTCCTGCAGCGGCTTTTTCTATTGCACTACCGCCCTTAACAGAGCCTGTAAAAGCAACGTGATGGATAGCTGTTTCTTTGACAAGATATTCAACCCCAGCCTCATTGAGGTGAAGATATTGAATAATTGCCTTAGGTATACCCGCTAAGTGGCATGCTTCAACAATTCTTTCTGCGCAAAGAGGCGTTTGAGGAGAGTGCTTTAAGATAACTGCATTTCCCGCCACTAATGCTGGTATGAGGGTATTTACTGCCGTGAGTAGAGGGTAATTCCATGGTGCGATGATGACAATTACGCCAACTGGCACTTTCTCTATATACCTTTCAACCCCCAACTTTTCTTCAGGGCAAACGGGGGATAATGCTGATTCGGCAATATCTAGCATATAGTTAGCTCGAAAAGCGAATCCTTTAATCTCATCTGCAGATTGGGATATCGGCCGCCCCATTTGCCACGTTATTTCCTTAGCTATTTCATCACTGAGGCTAACAAATATTTCAACGGCTTGTGCACACAGTTGCTTTCTCTGATTTATGGACAGCTGCTGCCATTCTGATAATGCGTTATTCGCTACATTAACAGAGTGTTCGATACCTTCTCGAGTCGCTAACTTGCGTTCAACGAAAATCGAGCCATCAATAGGCGATATGGTTTTTTGAACCTCAGACATAATTCAATCCACTCAAATTAATTCGAAGTAACGTTCGAGCTCCCAGTTGGAAATGTGTTTTCTAAACTCTCTTTCTTCCCATTCTCGTGTTGCGGTGAAATGCTCAACAAATTCATCGCCAAACATCTCTCTTGCGGCTGCGGATTGTTTAAACATTTGTGTTGCTTGACCTAGAGTTTGAGGGAGTGGATGTTCATGCTGATGTTTTTCATCGTAGGCATTTCCTTTTACAGGTTTTGTTGCTTGCCACTTGTGCATGATGCCGTATAAGCCCGAAGCTAAAGCGGCTGCGAGTGCTAAATATGGGTTGGAGTCGGCTGCAGCTAATCGGTATTCGATACGTTGGGAATTTTCATCACCGGGAATCACGCGTATTGCCGTAGTTCGGTTATCGACCCCCCAAGTTGCATGTGTTGGTGCCCAGTATCCTGGCGTAAGACGATGGTAACTGTTGATATTCGGTGCAAGTAATACTAAAAACTCAGGCATTAACCTTTGTTGACCTGCAATAAAGTGCCTCTGAATATTACTCATATTGTGTTCGTGACTTGGTGCAAAAAACTCGGAATGTCCATTTTTTATGGCGTTCAAAGAAATATGAATGTGTCCGCTTTGTCCTGGGTAATCCTCTGACCAGCGAGCCATAAAGGTCGCCATTAACTCATTTTTCTGGGCGAGAACTTTCATGAATGTTTTGAACAGCGCTGCTTTATCTGCAGCATTTTCTGCATTATCAACTGAAATGGCAGCTTCAATTACACCAGGCCCAGCTTCTTCATGAAGGCTCTCTATTGGAAAGTCCATATCTTCGGCGAGTGATAAAATTTGATGGTACAAATCGGAATGAGTTGAGTTCCTAAGTACAGAGTAACCACACCAATCGGGTGAGAGTGTTTTTAAATTCTTAAAACCTTTTTCACGAATAGACTCAGGTGTTTCTTGAAACATAAAGAATTCATATTCAAAGCCTGCGTTAACAATAAAACCTTGTTCAGTTGCAAAATGAATGACCCGTTGCAAAACTGATCTTGGGCAAATACTTTGAGCCTTTTTAGTAAACTCACATACAAAAAGTAGCGTACCGTTCTCATCGGGGAGTTCTCTGCAGGATTCCGGTATGATTCGCATTTTTGCATCAGGGTACCCTGTATGCCAGCCAGTAAAGTGAGTGTTATCGTATAATTGGTTTTTGCAGTCCCAACCTAATGCCACATCACAAAAATCAAAGCCTTTATCGAGTGATGAGAAGAATTTCTTTTTGCTCATGTACTTGCCGAGCATGTTCCCATCCATATCAAAAAAGCCGACTTTGACATGGGATAAGCCTCGAGCATCGACAATCTTTTTAGCATCAGAAATGGTTTTTACTTCTCTTGGATATAGCATAATCATCACTCCGTCGGTGTTAACAGAAGAAATGGCTTCAATTTCGGCTCAGTAGGACTTCAGGAAACTTAGGCCAATGAAGAATAAATTTGCTTGGTACAAATGAGTATAGACACGGAATAGCCAGCTCTCGAATTTAACGTGGATTTGGCTACTGGTTTAAGAGATATTTGAAATAAGAGAGTTGAAATAGAAATAAATAATGAAACTAATGGGATAGTAATACTGACTTCGAAGGAATGATAATGAAGCAATATCACTATTGAAAAACGACTTGCCAGTACTCATTAGATTGACGTTCTGCATAACCTGAAAACATCATGCTATAACTTTTGCTTGAACTTTGAACAACGACAATCGCTCGGCTATTGAGGACGTTGAGTCAAAAAGGTAGGCACTTCATATTGGACTTGTATGTCGGCCAATTAAATTATTAATAATTCTTTTTTTTAATAGTTTATGGTGCGTTGGTGATTTGATGTTTGTATTGCTACAACAAATAAAAAAGATAAATTTTCATTAATCGATTCCTATCACAATATCATTTTCATCAAAGTTCAATATTTAACAAATTAATCAACATCATAATCCAAAACAGGCGCTAACCACTTTTCTGCTTCTTCAATACTCATTCCTTTACGAGTAGCATAACTCTCAACTTGATCTTTTCCGATATTTGTTACCCCAAAATATCGAGATTTTGGGTGTGAAAAGTACCAACCACTCACGGCCGCAGTAGGGTACATGGCAAAGTTTTCAGTAATATTGAGTCCAATGGTTTCATCTAGTTTGAGTAACTCCCACAGTGTGGCTTTTTCAGTGTGGTCGGGACAGGCCGGGTAGCCCGGAGCAGGTCGAATGCCTTGGTACTTTTCTTTAATCAATGCTTCATTATTTAAGGTTTCGTTACTGGCATACCCCCAAAACTCTTTGCGTACTCGTTCATGCATTCTTTCTGCGAATGCTTCAGCTAATCGATCGGCTAAGCACTTAATCATAATAGCGCTATAATCGTCGTGGTCAGCCTCAAAGCGATTCACATATTCATCAATACCATGGCCAGCGGTAACTGCAAATCCGCCCATATAATCTTCAACTTGGCTTTCTTTAGGGGCAACGAAATCAGTCAAACAGAAATTGTGATTCCCTAGTCGCTCAATCTGCATCCGTAGGTGGTGGCAAGTTTTTAAAACTTGATTTCGAGTCTCGTCTTGATACAGCTCGATATCATCATGATTTACGGTACTGGCTGGGAATAAGCCGATCACCGCTTTTGCGGTTAGCCACTTTTCATCGATGATTTGTTTCAGCATTTTTTGTCCATCAGCGTAGAGTTTTCTGGCCTCTTCTCCCACCACTTTATCATCTAAAATACGAGGGAAATGCCCATGAAGCTCCCAGCTTCTAAAAAATGGTGTCCAATCTATGCGCTCGATAAGGTCATCTAATGGATAATCTTCGAATACAGTGATGCCGAGTTTTTTCGGCTTAACGGGGTGATAGTTTTTCCAGTCGATATCAGTTTTGTTGGCTCTGGCTTGTTCGATGGGCGTAATGGATTTTCGCTTGCCTTGCGATAAACGTTTTAATCTTAATTGGTCATATTCTTGGTAAATAGTATCTATTTCATTTTGACGAGAGGTATCTTTAATTAATTTGCTGACCATGGGTACAGCTCTAGATGCATCGGTGATGTAAATGGCACCAAAAGGGTAGTTTGGAGCAATTTTGACTGCTGTATGAATTTTTGAGGTTGTAGCACCGCCAATGATGGCTGGAATGGTTAAGCCAGCTTTTTCGAATGCTTTAACGTTGTGAACCATTTCATCAAGGCTTGGGGTGATTAAGCCAGACATACCGATGATGTCGACGTTTTCTTCTTGTGCGACCTTGATAATTTTCTCAACGGGTACCATTACGCCCAAATCGATAACTTGATAGCCATTACAGGCCAGTACGACACCGACAATATTTTTACCAATATCATGCACATCGCCTTTAACGGTGAGCATTAATATTTTACCATTGGATTTCCCTTCTACTTTTTCAGCTTCAATATAAGGATTAAGGTAAGCGACAGCTTTTTTCATTACTCTTGCAGATTTAACGACTTGTGGAAGGAACATTTTCCCACTACCGAATAAGTCACCGACGATGTTCATCCCATCCATAAGAGGGCCTTCTATCACTTCCAGAGGTATATCTGCATTTAATCGAGCTTCTTCCGAGTCTTCATCAATATATTCGGTAATGCCTTTTACTAACGCATGTGCCAAACGTTCATTAACAGGTAAGCTCCGCCATTCGGCTTGAGCGTGATCAGCATCTGAGCTTTTTGTTCCTCGATACTGTTCTGCAACTTCCAGCAATAACTCTGTATTGTTACTGTCATGGTTAGGGCATGGCTGGTTGAGTACTACTCGTTCAACACAGTCTTTTAGTTCTGGGTCGATATCATCGAAAATGGCCAATTGACCAGCATTAACGATCCCCATATCCATACCGGCATTGATGGCGTAATAGAGGAATACGGCATGGATGGCTTCCCGAACAGGATTATTACCTCGGAAAGAAAATGAGACATTGGAAACACCACCTGAGATCATCGCATAAGGGCAGGTGCGTTTTATTTCTCGAGTTGCTTCGATAAAATCGACGGCATAGTTATCGTGTTCTTCAATGCCAGTTGCGATAGCGAAGATGTTGGGATCAAAGATAATATCTTCAGCAGCGAAACCAACTTTATTGACTAAAACGTCGTAAGCTCGCTGGCAGATCTCTACTTTTCTAGCTTTGGTATCAGCTTGCCCTTGTTCATCAAATGCCATGACGATCACAGCGGCGCCGTAACGTTTGACTAACTGAGCGTGCTCAATGAAAGCGGCTTCACCTTCTTTTAACGAAATCGAATTAACAATGCCTTTACCTTGAATACATTTAAGTCCTGCTTCTAACACGTCCCATTTTGAAGAATCGATCATGATAGGAACTTTGCTGATATCAGGCTCAGAAGCAATTAAATTTAAGAATTTTTGCATGGCAAAAACGCCATCCAGCATCCCTTCATCCATATTGATATCAATGATCTGAGCTCCGTTTTCTACTTGATCACGGGCTACATCTAGCGCAGTTTCGTATTCTTCTTCTCTTATCAGACGTAAAAAGCGAGCGGAACCTGTAACATTAGTACGCTCCCCCACATTGACGAACAGTGATTCGGGCTTAATGGTTACTGCTTCTAGGCCTGATAGTCGACATTCAGGTGCTAATTTAGGAAGAACTCTCGGTGAGTGAGGTTGAACCGCTGATGCAAATGCAGCGATATGATCAGGCGTTGTTCCGCAACAACCGCCAACAATATTCAAGTAACCTGCTTGTGCCCATTGTTCGATAATCTCAGCCATCTGTTTTGGTGTTTCATCATAGCCACCAAACTCATTAGGCAGCCCAGCATTCGGATGAACTGAGACATGACATTCACAAATTCGGGCTAACTCTTGAACGTAAGGCTCGAGTTCTTTGGGGCCAAGTGCGCAGTTAAGGCCAATGGCTATCGGTTTTATATGTCGAAGAGAGTTATAAAATGCTTCGGTAGTTTGTCCGGTTAACGTTCTGCCAGAGGCATCAGTAATGGTGCCTGATATCATCACCGGTAATCGCTGTTCAGGGTGAGTTGAAAAACGTTCCGTCAGTACTTTATCTATCGCAAATAACGCTGCTTTAGCATTGAGCGTGTCGAAAATAGTTTCGACTAACAAGATATCACTGCCGCCATCAATTAACCCATTGCAAGCTTCAATATAGGCTTCGACTAACTCATCAAAGTGTACATTTCGAAAGCTGGGATCGTTTACATCTGGGCTAATTGAACAGGTACGGTTAGTCGGTCCTAATACACCTGCAACATAGCGCTTCTTTCCAGTTTGATTCTCAACTTCGTTTGTAGCTTGTTTGGCTAATTGAGCTGCAACCTGATTAATTTCATAAACCAGCGATTCCATTTGATAGTCAGCCATGGCAATGCTGGTGGCATTAAAAGTGTTAGTTTCAATAATGTCTGCGCCAGTATTTAAATAGTCGATATGGATTTGTTTGATGATTTCTGGCTGACTAAGGACTAATAAATCATTGTTGCCTTTAACTGCGCATGACCAGTCTGAAAACCGTTGACCACGATAATGCTCTTCTTCTAACTGGTATTGTTGGATCATGGTTCCCATCGCACCATCAAGCAATAAAATTCTACTTTGTAGATCGCATTGAAGTTGTTTATGCAGTTGGCTTGCTTGTTGTGCTGTTAAAACCATGAGTTAAAAAACCAAACATTAATATTGAGTTGCTTTTAAATTACACTATGGACGTCCAGAAGTCTAATTGATTTTTTGTTTGTATTAAAATGTCAGGTAGACGTTTAGATGTCTATAATATAAAGTATCTCTGAATCGTATCTATTTGGATAGGCTGATGAAAAACGCAAGACTGATTTTGTTACGTCATGGTGAGTGTGAAGGTGGTCAAATCCTTCGTGGACTGACTAATGTTCTCTTGTCTGAAAAAGGTGAGCAGCAAATGTGGGATGCGGTTTCCCGTTTTGATGCGAAGGCGCTAATGGTTTACACCTCACCATTAAAGCGCTGTTTTCATTTCGCTGAAAAATATGATGATCAAGGTATTGTTATGCCGTCACTTGCTGAATTTGACTTTGGCGACTGGGACGGTAAAGCATTCAAAACCATTTTCGAGCAAGAGCCTGAAGCATTTTCTGCGTTTTGGGATGATCCATGGAAAACACCACCACCTAATGGTGAACCAATGGAAGTTTTTGAAATGAGAGTAACGGGAGCGATTACTCAAATTATTGATGATTTACTCGCAAATACTGAAGAGGTGGTTGAGGATCTACAACCTACCGCTCTTGTCATTACTCATGCCGGAGTCATACGACAAGTGATGGCATTGGCTCTACATTTAGAAAAAGGGCACAGTCTCTATCGAGAGTTTGATTTACCTTATGCTGCGGTGGTGGAGATCAATGTGATTGAAGATGATCACGGTCGACGCCATTTAAGGTTACAATGGCCAAATTCACATTAAATCTAATCAGATAGCCATTTTGAAGAACGCTGCTCTTACTGTTTCAAATCTCAATTGGTCGATAGATGGCAATCAGATATTGTCAGAAATCGATCTGGAGTTAGCAAAGAATCAAATGCTTGGACTTATCGGCCCAAACGGCTCTGGTAAATCCAGCTTACTTCGTTGCCTTTATGGCTTTATTAAAGCAGATAGTGGGGCAATTCAGCTTTTTGGACGGTCAATAAAAGATTATTCTGCGAATGAATTGGCTAAGTGTTTAGCTGTAGTACAGCAAGACACACCGAGTAATTTAGATATTACTACTGAGCAATTAGTGATGTTAGGGCTTACGCCTCACAAAAGTCTGCTTTCAATGACAAGCAAAAAGGATCATGAGAACGTGAGTTCTGCACTGGCTAAAGTAGAACTCAGCCATAAAGCGAAGCAGAACTTTAAATTTCTTTCTGGTGGTGAGAGGCAAAGAGCATTAATTGCGCGTGCCATAGTGCAGCAACCCAAATTGTTGATTTTAGATGAACCCACTAACCATCTTGATATACGTTATCAAATTCAGATTTTAGAGTTGGTTAAAAGTCTTGATATAACGGTAATTGCGTCGATTCATGATCTAAACCTTGCCAGCAGCTTATGTGATAATTTACTGATGCTAGAAGAAGGTCAAGTATCAGCTTCTGGCAGGCCTAAACAAGTATTGACAGAAAAACGAATTGCAGACGTGTTTGGTGTGTGTAGCGCCGTGACTGAACATCCTCAAAATGGTCGCCCTCTGATCCAATACTTTTATGGATACACGCCAAAAGAAAGTGTCCAAATATATGCCGAGGGAGTGAAATGAGCTCAACAACTTCTTCAGTGGCCAAGATATCAACAGTCCGTATACCTTTGTTCATTAGCTTATTTTTGTTATTGGTGAGTATTGTTTTATCTTTGGGTTTTGGTGCAGCTGATGTCTCGTTTTCTCAAGCGCTTAATGCTTTATTAAATGCTTTAAATAGCAGCCATCAAGTTAACATCATTGACCGAATTATCATCGAATTACGATTGCCCAGAGTCTTATTGGCAGCATTGGCAGGCAGCGGGTTAGCGATTGCAGGACATGCATTACAAACCGTATTGCGAAACCCATTAGCTGACCCATTTTTATTTGGTATCAGCTCAGGAGCTTCACTTGGTGCCATTACATATTTGACTCTATTTAGCAGCCAAGTTGCCGTATTAAGTAGCTTTGGTCACATCGGGCTTTCAATGGCAGCCTTTATTGGTGCTAGCTTGTCAGTGGCGATTGTGATTGCGCTTTCTGGAAGAGGGCTCGCACAGCAAGCTGAAAGAATGTTGTTGGCTGGTGTGGCTGTATCATTCATGTTTGGTGCACTAAGCAGCTTGATGTTGTATTTTGCCGATCCTCGTGCTGCTGCCGCTGTGCTATTTTGGAGCCTAGGGAGCTTTACAAAAGCCTCTTGGGATAACCTGACAATGCCATTTGTTATCGTTGCGTTATGTTTTATTTGCCTGTGGCTATTCAGACGTTTAACGGCTGCTTTGCAGTTAGGTGACGAGACCGCACATACACTAGGGATCAATGTTGCTAAAGTCAGGCTCGGCATTTTACTTGTTTGTAGTTTGCTCACTGCTACGTTAGTTGCAGCTTGTGGCGGTATTGGCTTTGTTGGGTTAATGATCCCACATACAGTAAGAATGCTTTTCCCAAATCAATCGCCACTGTTTTTAACAGCCCTTTTAGGGGCATGCTTTATGGTTTGGGTAGATGTTTTAGCTCGTACATTACTTGCTAATCAAGAATTACCCGTGGGAATAATTACTGCCGCTATTGGTAGTGTGTTTTTTATTTTTCTACTTTCAAGGCAAAAAAGGTCTTAAATTGTTCAATATTTCTAAGCCATCTGCGGATAACGATTTGCTTATTCAGCATCAAATTGATCATAAAACGAAGCCACTTGGAGCGCTTGGACAACTTGAAAACACAGCTTTTCAATTGGTCAAGGTGTTAGGAAGGCAAGCTAAAAAGCTGAACCCTCAAGTTATTATTTTTGCTGCTGAGCATGGTATTGCCGACTTTGGTGTTTCTATTGCTCCGAGTGCTGTTACACAACAGATGGTGATGAATTTTACGGCTGGTGGCGCTGCAATTAATGTATTTTGTGATCAGCACCAGTACCCATTGCAGGTGGTGGATTGTGGATTAAGAGTCGAACTTAATGAGGTTCCTAATTTAATAAATCAAAGATTAGGAAATGGTACTTTGCCGTTTCATCAGCACTCTGCCATGTCTCTTGAGAAGGTTAATCAAGGTTTTAGAGATGCGAAGTCTTTAATTCACTCTCATGTTCAAGAAGGTAAAAACATCTTTGCTTTTGGTGAGATGGGGATTGGCAATACCAGCAGCGCTTCGGCCTTAATGTCTGCTTTGCTTAAACTTCCCGCTGACAAAACCGTTGGTTTAGGTACAGGAATCGATAGTGAAAGTCTAAGTAAAAAAGTGACGTATATTGATGATGCGTTAGCTTTGCATAAAGCGAATCTTAATGATCCTATTTCAATACTTGCTTGTTTAGGTGGTTTTGAAATCGTGCAATTGGTCGGTGCTATTCTCGCCGCTGCAGAACAAAGAAAACTCGTCGTTATCGACGGCTTTATTGTGTCCGTTGCAGCGTTATTTGCCTATCAAATTGCACCAAACAGCCGTGACTACATGATTTTTGCTCACAAGTCACAAGAGCAAGCTCATGATGTATTACTGAATGAACTTTCCGCTACCCCTTTGTTAGATATAGGATTACGTTTGGGCGAGGGCACTGGTGCCGTATTAGCATTACCGCTAATCGAGTCAGCACTGGCGTTTTATTATCAAATGGCGAGCTTTGAAGAGGCACAGGTCGATAATGTCATTGAATAAACCACCAATGAAAAAAAATTGGCATTTACAGTTGGATTTATTCTTTATTGCTTTGGGCTTTTTTTCTCGAATTCCAATGCCAGCTTGGGTCGAAGTTGATGCAACAAAATTAAATCAAGCAAGTCGGTATTTCGGTTTGGTGGGGATAGTGATTGGCACCCTGACATCTTGTGTGTTTTGGTGTGCACAGCTTTATTTACCGCCGAGTATTGCTGTTATCCTTTCAATGATTGCCAGTGTAATCATTACTGGTGCTTTTCATGAAGACGGATTAGCGGATACCGCCGATGGTTTTGGCGGTGGTTGGAAGCCCGATGATAAACTGAAAATCATGAAAGACTCTCGTCTCGGGAGTTACGGATCATTAGCGCTCATTTTTGTTATTGGCTTAAAGTGGCAATTGCTGGTTGAACTCGCACTTTATGATCCTAACTATGCTGTTATCGCTATTATTGCCAGCCATGGCTTAAGTCGTGTACTTGCAGCCAGTATTATTTTTACCGAAGACTATGTTCGTGAGTCTGATGACTCTAAATCCAAGCCTCTGGCAAACGAGCAAAGCTGGAATGAACTGCTTATTTTAATGACTACTGGGTTAGTCATCCTCTTCACTCTCGATGGCTTTACAGCCATTTGTTTACTGGTGTTATTGTCGATTACCCGTTTTCTAACTGTGTTTTGGTTCCGTAAGCAGATTGGTGGCTATACCGGTGACACATTAGGTGCTGCGCAACAAATCAGTGAGATCGTCATTTATACCGCTTTATTATTGCTGGGAGCGCATGGATGATTCATTTGGTCATTGGAGGAGCGAGAAGCGGAAAAAGTCGTTATGCCGAAACATTGATGGCTCATTATTGCAAAGTAGATAGACCAATTTACATTGCTACCGCTCAAGCAAAAGACAGTGAGATGAAGCAGAGAATTAAGCATCATCAGTCTCAACGAAATGACTCTACGTTGAATTGGCAGGTTACTGAATGCCCGCTTGAATTGTCATCATCACTTATTCGCCTACCTGAACGTGCAGTGATTCTTGTTGACTGCTTAACCCTATTATTAACCAATGAGCTCATCAATAGTGAAACGATTTGGCAGCAGAGAAAAGTTGAGCTGTTGAGTTTTTTGTCACAAACAGAACAAACCATCGTATTGGTTTCAAACGAAGTTGGCAGTGGTATTGTGCCTCTCGGTGAATTATCCAGAAAATTCGTAGATGAAGCTGGTTGGTTAAATCAAGCGATTGCTGCGATGGCTGATAGGGTCACTTTAGTTATTGCTGGATTACCAATGGAGTTAAAAGGTGATTGCTAAAACGCTGATGGTACAGGGGACAACGTCTGATGCGGGAAAGAGCACTTTAGTTGCAGGTCTTTGCAGACTTTTTGCAAGACAAGGCCACAATGTTGCACCGTTTAAACCACAAAACATGGCGCTGAACAGTGCGGTGACTGAAGATGGCGGCGAAATTGGTCGTGCTCAAGCACTGCAAGCTGTTGCGGCTAATCAGGCATTAAGAACTGATTTCAACCCGATTCTATTGAAGCCAAGTTCAGATCAGCGAGCGCAAGTGATTGTTCATGGTAAAGCTCTCACTACACTTGAAGCGACTGATTTTTGGGGTAAACAGGGGCTCAGCTATAAAGCGAAAGCAATGAAGGCTGTGCTTGAGTCTTATCAGAGATTAACATCTGAATTTGATTATGTCGTTGTAGAAGGGGCCGGTAGTCCAGCAGAAATCAACCTGAGAGAAGGTGATATTGCGAACATGGGTTTTGCTGAAGAAGCGGATTGCCCTGTTATTCTGATTGCTGATATCGACAAGGGGGGAGTATTCGCACACTTAGTGGGAACACTGGCGTTATTATCGGAATCAGAACAAGCGAGAATAAAAGGTTTTGTGATTAACCGTTTTCGTGGCGACATGAGCTTATTGCAATCCGGTTTAGATTGGCTTGAAGAGTATACAGGGAAGCCAGTTTTGGGTGTTTTACCGTATCTTGATGGTTTACATTTAGATGCAGAAGATGCCATTCCACAACATCAAATTCAGAAGCAGCAGACCAAGCTTAAGGTTGTAGTGATCGTTTTACCTAGGATCAGCAATCACACAGATTTCGAACCATTACGGTTACACCCTGAAGTTGAATTTAGCTATGTTCGATTATCTGATAATCCTAAAGTTACAGATGCTGATGTGATTATTCTTCCTGGCAGTAAAAATGTGATTGAAGACTTAAGAGCTTTAAAGAGTTCTGATTGGCATGAGGCAATTCAAAGACATCTGCGTTACAGTGGCAAGCTGATTGGTATTTGTGGCGGTTACCAAATGCTTGGACAAGTCATTGCTGACCCAATTGGTGTAGAGGGAAGCATAACTCACGAAGTTGGCTTACGATATTTACCCGTTACAACAACGCTGAATTCTGAAAAAAATCTAAAGAATGTCACTGGAAACCTGGTCATCGGACAACAAAGTATTGTCGTTCAAGGGTATGAAATTCATTGTGGAAATTCGACATATACTGATTTTTGTCAGCATGCAATCGAGTTGGATTATCCAAGTGGTAGTGTACTAGACGGTGTAGTTTCTGATGATAAACAAATTCTAGCGACCTATTTGCATGGCTTATTTGATGCGCCAGATAGTCTGAAAGCCATTTTAGAGTGGGCCGGATTAACGTCCGATAAAAATGTCGATATAGATAAAATCAGGGAGCAACAGATTGAACGGTTAGCGGATGTTTGCGAACAATATATCGATATCGAAAAAGTATGTGAATTTTAGCTAATTGGTGTAAATAGTGGAGACGATATGACTCAGGTTTATACTTTCGGTTACAGTCCAGCGGCCATTAATTTACTTGAACATCGTAGTGTTAAAAATGAGGCTGACATTTTTCTTAACCACTTAACCCCTTCAATGACGCTATTGGATGTAGGCTGTGGACCAGGAAACCTTACCTTAGAATTTGCAGAGCGGTTACATCAGGGTAAAGTATCAGGCGTTGATATTTCCGAAACACAAATAAAGCGTGCTAATGAAAAAGCCAAAATGGGAAACATTAACAATTGTGATTTTCAAGTGGCAAGTATCTTTAGCTTACCATTTGAGGATAACAGTTTTGATGCAGTTTGGTGTGCAAACGTACTGCTCAACTTTAAAGAACAAACTCAAATTAGAAACGAATTTAAACGTGTTTTAAAGCCAAATGGCGTGTTAGGTTTATTAGAGCAACATTCTGAAGCTAATTTATATTATCCACGAAATTCAGCGTATGAACTTTTCTACCAAAGCCTCAATCGTGCACTCGAATTTAATGGTGGAGATCCTAATGTGGGTAAACGCTTACCAGAAATATATTCACAAGATGGTTTCGTGATTCAAGAAGCTGCGGCTATATGTAAGGTTGGCTCTCCTGAACACAGAAAAGCATTTGGTGAATTTGTCGCAACTTTATGGACTGAGGCTGAATTTCCAAAGCTCGCCGTTGAGCAGGGCTGGCTATCTAAAGAAAAATATCAGCGCTTAGCTGAAACATTAAAAATTGAAGCAACGACAAGTTCATGTTTTTGTGGAAGAGCGGTAGTAAAAATCGTTGCAAAAGTAGAAAAGGGTAATCATGTCTGAACAAGAAAATAAACATAAACAGCGTCAGCAAAAACTCAAAGAGTCAGTAGATGCAAGAATTGAAGCAGCCCAAGAAGAGAAAGGCATTTTGTTAGTCTTGACTGGAAACGGTAAGGGGAAATCTACTTCTGGATTTGGTACTGTGGCGAGAGCGGTTGGCCATGGAAAAAGGGCCGCTGTAGTTCAATTTATCAAAGGCACTTGGGAGTGCGGCGAACGTAATTTACTTGAAAAAGCTGGCGTTGATTTTTATGTCATGGGAACGGGGTTTACGTGGGAAACTCAAGATAAAGAAAAAGACATTGCCGCAGCAGCCGAAGCATGGGAATCGGCAGAAAAACTGCTGGCTGATGACACCATCGATTGCGTGATGCTTGACGAGTTGACTTACATGGTGAGTTATCACTATTTGGATGTGGACAGAGTTATTCAGGCGCTAAATAACCGTCCTACGATGCAGCACGTCATTATTACGGGGCGAGCTTGTCACCGTAAATTGATTGACTTAGCGGACACAGTAAGTGAAGTAAAGCCAATTAAACATGCGTTCGAAGCAGGCATTAAAGCACAAGTAGGATTTGATTATTGATGAACATGTTAAAGGGACTTATCTTCTGTTTTATTTGTGCTTTTTTCACCACAAGCTCTTTGGCTTGGGCTAAGCCTGCAAAGCGAATCATTGCTTTATCGCCTCATGCCGTTGAACAATTATTTGCTATTGGTGCTGGTAACTCAATCATCGCAGCGGTCGATCATGCAGGTTTTCCAGAGCGAGCCAAAAAAATTCCATCAATTGGAGGTTATCACGGCATTCAAATTGAACGAGTGCTTGAGTTAAATCCAGATTTAATCGTCGTTTGGGGCAAAGGCAACAAGCCTGATGATATAAAGCGCTTGAAGGAATTGGGTTTTAAGATTTATGACAGTTCGCCAAGCACACTCAATGGCGTTGCAACAGACCTTTTACGCTTGGGTGAGTTGACTGGACATCAGCAACAAGCAGAAAGCGTTGCAAAGGAATATCAACAGCAACTTAAGCAGATCAGAAGCGATAATATTGAAAAGACGAAGGTTAAAGTGTTTTATCAGCTGTGGTCTAACCCATTAATGACGGTTGCTAAAAATAGTTGGATTCAACAACTGATTTCAGCTTGTCATGGGGATAATGTGTTTTATAGCGCCAGTAGTGACTATCCACAAGTGAGTGTTGAAAATGTGTTGCTGACAAAGCCAAGCGTCATACTTCAAAGTAAAGACAAAGGAAATGTCTTGGGTATTGATTGGAGTAAATGGCCGAGTATTCCAGCTGTAAAGTTACATCATATCTATCAATTGGATGCCGACTTATTGCACAGACCCACTCCAAGAGCTATTTTAGGCATCAAAGCCGTTTGTCATGCATTAGATAAAGCGAGAAATTAAAAGGATTTCATATGAGCACACTATTACTCTGTTTATTCATCACGTTAATTTTACCTTACTTAGCTAAAGCCCCAGTCGCTTATGCGATGGCCAAATTTGATGGTTACGACAATCACCACCCAAGAGCACAGCAGGCACAGTTAACAGGTTTTGGTGCTAGGGCGCTTGCTGCACACCAGAATGCTTTCGAGTCATTGTTAGTCTTTTCTGTGGCTTGCTTAACTGTTATTGCGACAAATAATGTGAGTGAAGCAGTCGTTACGATGGCGATCACGCATGTTCTGGCAAGAGTGGTTTATCACGTTCTTTATATTGCTGATTTATCGTCACTAAGATCATTATCTTGGTTTGTTGCCGTCGGTTGCTCGATAGGCATTTTTTGGCAAGCGTTGTGATTCTAGCGGTTGGAGAGCGTTAGCTCTCCAACTATTTATTTCATGTCAAAATGGACGTTACTGTTACTGCAGTCAAATTGATATGTTGACCAAATAGGCCTCATTCCATTGTCGCTGTCAGTTACATTGGCCGTTCTCATCACGACTCTTGAGTACGATTTTCCGATTGATATAAAGCGGTTAACAATGATTTGATCGAGATCTTTTGTGTACACTTCATTTTCATTACTAAAATGGTAAACCGATTTGGCATCGCCATACGGATCAAGGGTCACTTTAGAACCATTATCGGTAGAAAAGAAAGCATTATCGAACCGAATCATGTCAGGCGTATGGGAACCTCTCATTAATAAACAACGCTGAATATCGACATTGATATTACCGTGATAGCCCATTTCTAAACCTTCATACACAGGGAGTGTCTTAGTTGGTTGCATTGGATATTTTGGTACTGAAGGCGTGTTAGGTATTTTTTTAGCCGGTTGCATTGGAGAGCTTGGTACTGAAGGAACAGAAGGTGTGTTAGGTATTTTTTTAGCCGGTTGCATTGGAGAGCTTGGTACTGAAGGAACAGAAGGTGTGTTAGGTATTTTTTTAGCTGGTTGATTATTGTGATTAGGTTGTGCCGAACTATTTGCTGGGGGAATGATTTGGTTGGTGAAGTTGTTGTCTACAGCATTCGCTGCAAGTGACGTTGAGGCAATAGCTAACGCAACACTGGTATAAATCATGTGTTTCAACATTGTTTATCTCCTTAGAGAGAGGAAGGGCTGCTGTTAAAACACCTGATTAATGCTCCTATTATTAATTTCCGTACCAAACAAAGATGTTTTTAAGTTTCAGCAGATACGTCTTTTGTAATACGGCAGTGGTTTTAGCAAAAAGCATTTATCGAAATATCATAGTTTAGATTAGAATATATCCACACTTTCTCATTGTCATTGTCATTGATGATACCTTCATGAAAGCGATCATATTAAAGATTTTTATGGGTGAATGGTAAATCTCGCTATCAACATTTTTCTCTCCCTTTGTGTATCATGCGGACACTTGCAATGTACGGACAGAATATAGAGTGTCCGCGGACACTTTATTGATAATATCTAAACTCACTGCTCGCAATAAGTTGTTGATTTTATAGGTTGTAACTGTTTGGCACGACATTTGTATTAATCAGGTTAGACTTAGTTAATCGGATAAATACAATGATCAAGGACACCAGCGCACAGGACGTCAAAGTTCAACCGAGCAATGCCGCAAAACACAAGAAGTTAGTCATGTTTGCAGTGATTGCTTTAGCCATTGGCTCTGCAGCATGGTTTACGTTTAGTGGTGAATCTGCATCTAAATCAGTGAATAAGTCCGATTTACGTTTATCTACCGTGACCCGTGGCACGCTAATTAGAGATATCGCAGCGACAGGTAAAATTGTTGCTGCTAATGCCCCTGTTTTGTATTCAACTGAGGAAGGTATCGTTACACTTGAGAAAAAACCTGGTGACTCAGTGTCAAAGGGTGAGATTCTTGCCATCATAAGAAGTCCTAACCTTCAAAGTCGCTTACAACAACAGCAAGCATTGCTTGCTGGCATGCAGAGCGAATTAGAGCGAGCGAAACTGGATGCAAGGCGCGATCAACTCACCGCAAATAGCAGTCTAGACATGGCTAAAGTTGAACTGTCCGCTGCGGACAGAGAAAGTCGCCGCAGTGATTTACTGATTGAAGACAACCTTATTTCTAAAATCGATTTTGAGAAAAGTAAGGATGACTTGGAAAAAGCAAAACTGTCTCATGCTCATGCAGAAAAAGAAGCAGAGTTGATGGAAGATCGCTTAGCTTTTGAAGTCAAAAACAAAACCTTAGAAGTTGACAGACAAGCTCTAGTTGTTTCAGAACTCGAAAGACAGCTCGCAGATCTCGAAATAAAAGCGCCCGTTGATGGCATTATTGGTAACTGGCTAGTAGAACAAAAGGCACGTATTGCGGCTAGCCAGCCAGTATTGACAGTTGTTGACCTAAGCGCCTTTGAAGCTGAGCTCTCGGTTTCTGAATCTTATGCAGACGAGCTTGGCTTAGGTATGGATGTTGAGCTTAATATTGCAGGCAGCAAAATGATGGGTAAGCTGTCATCCATTTCTCCTGAAGTACGTAATCGTGAAGTCACAACACGTGTCCGTTTCGAACATAACCAGTCCATTAAACTTCGCCAGAACCAACGTTTGTCAGCAAGAGTGTTACTTGAGAATCGTCCGGATGTATTAATGGTCAAGAAAGGTGCATTTATCAACTCTACGGGCGGGCGTTATACCTACAAGCTTGAAGACGAATTAGCGAAACAAATTCCAATCAAATTAGGCGCACGTAGCATGAGCCACATCGAAGTCATGTCAGGTGCTCAAGAAGGCGATGTGTGGATTGTGTCAGATTTAGAAAGCTTTAAGGATGCTGACACACTTCGAGTCAGACAGTAAGGGAATACTACAAGGATATTGTTATGAAAGAGAAGATAATGAGTCTAGTAGCACTTGGAGTTTTTGCCTTAGCTATTGATTCAGCACTGCCAGATTTTAATAACTGGTTTGCCTTTGGGGCGAATGCAGTGGAGCTTACAGAGATTGTCCATGAAATAGCAAACTTAGATGTTTTTGTTTTTTCAATTATCGAATTTATTTTTTAAAGAAAGGATATCCCTATGTTGTCAATGAAGAAAATCAACAAAGTATTTAAAACGGACTTGGTAGAAACTCACGCCTTAAGAGAATTCGATTTACAAGTTAAAGAAGGTGAGTTCCTTGCGGTGACAGGTCCTTCAGGTTCAGGTAAAACAACATTTCTAAATATTGCAGGTTTACTTGAGTCATTCACAGACGGCGAGTTTTTGTTGGATGATATTGATGTCGCCAAATTAAACGACAATCAGCTAGCTAAAATCCGAAATGAGAAAATCGGATTTATCTTCCAAGGTTTTAATCTAATACCAGATCTCAACCTAGCTGAAAATGTAGAAGTACCGTTGAGGTATCGTGGTGTGAGTAGTGCTGAGCGTAAACAGCGAGTGAATGATGCACTCGAAAAAGTCGGCTTAGCATCTCGTCAAAAACATTTACCGTCACAACTTTCTGGTGGTCAGCAACAACGTGTGGCTATTGCTAGAGCTCTTGCAGGGAATCCTCGCTTCCTTTTAGCCGATGAGCCAACAGGTAATTTAGACAGTTTAATGGCTCGTCAAGTGATGGAGCTTCTGGAAGAGATTAACCAGCAAGGAACTACCATCATTATGGTGACGCATGACCCTGAGTTAGCTCGCCGTGCGCAGCGCAATATTCAAATTGTGGATGGACAAGTGTGTGATTTCACAATGTATCAGCCACATGCTGAAGCGGTTGCAGAAGAAAAAAATGAAACACGAGAAGAAGTAACGGCTTAAGGAGCAGAGCATGTTTTTACATTATTTAGACTTGGCATGGCGAAGCATTCGCAAAACCCCTGGGTTATCTTTATTGATGATCTCTGCCATTGCTATCGGCATCGGTATCACCATTACCACATTAAATGTTTACAAAATGATGGCGCATAACCCAGCTGGCGAAAAAAGTTCACAGTTATTGAGAGTTCAACTTTGGAGCCAAGGGCCAAACTCTTGGGAGGAAATCCCGCCGCTTTTGGCTTATCAAGATATTCAGAACTTGAGGAACATTAAGCCTCAAGTGAGGCAAACGGCCATGCATGGTACTGGCGGTGTTGTGCAAACCGATGATCCTAAGCAAGATGCATTTATGCAAAGTATTCGTTCGGTAGATAGCGACTTTTTTGAAATGTTTGAGGTGCCATTTCTTTATGGTACGTCTTGGAATGCTGATGTAGATGTCAATGCGGCTTATCACGTTGTTATCGCAGATGAATTAAATCAAAAATTATTTGGTGGTGGCGACAACGTCGGAAAGACGGTTTATGTGAATAAAAAGCCTTATCAAATCGTCGGAATCATTGGAGATTGGAACCCACAACCTAAGTATTATGATGTCAGCAATGGTGCATTTAATGATGCAGAACTTATGTTTATGCCATTTTCGTTATTGCCAGTTGAAGAGCAAGACACTTGGGGTAATACGAATGGCTGGAAATATGAAAAGCTAGATACATTCCAAGACAGAATCAACTCTGAAAAGACATGGACCATGTTCTGGGCTGAACTTCATACGCCTGAGCAAATTGAAGAATATAAGCGACAGCTTACTGGCTATGTTGAGCAACAAAAAGCATTAGGCCGCTTTGCTGATGACAAAACACTTGAAGAATCGGTGAGGCTGTCGAACGTCGAAGAGTGGTTGGAGTTGAGGAAAGTAGTAGAAGAAGATAACAAAATTTTAGTCGGACTTGGCTTTCTCTTTCTTTCGGTTTGTTTGGTTAATATTCTCGGTTTGTTGCTGACAAAGTTCTTAAAGCGTGCCCCTGAAGTGGGTGTCCGTAGGGCAATTGGTGCAGGGCGCAGACAAATATTCAGTCAATACATGGTTGAAGTAGGCGTTATTGGACTATTTGGTGGCGCAATAGGGCTGCTGTTAGCATGGAGCTCATTATTAGTGCTTGGTAATCGGTTTGGTACCGATGCAGCGTTAACTCAGTTAGATAACAGTATGTGGATCATTACGCCAGTCATTGCCGTGGGAACGGCATTATTGGCAGGCCTTTATCCAGCATGGGTAGTGTGTCGAACAAAACCTAGTGTATATCTGAAAAGCCAATAAGGAGGGCGCCGATATGTTACACATTAAACCGATTATAAGCAGTTTATTACGCAGTAAGAGTGGTCCAGTTTTGTTGTTTATTCAGATGGTGCTTTCTGTAGCAATTATTGCTAACGCAAGCTTTATCATCAACGAAAGATTGAAACTGATGAGCCGTGAATCCGGCATCGATGAAGCTCAGGTTTTAGCTTTTCGAGTGAATAATTTCGATGATGCAATGGATCCGATTGTTCAAAACAAACGTGATATGCAGTTAATTCATGATTTACCAGGCGTTATCAGTGTCACTTCAACCAATATGTTTCCATTGAGTGGTGGCGGTTGGTCAACGGGATTAGTGGATAAGCCCGATCCAGATGCTGAGGGAGTGAGGCGTACGCCACAGTCAGCGCAATATATGGCTGGCCCGAATTTTGTTGAAACATTAGGGTTAAAAGTTATCGAAGGGCGTAATTTTTACCCTGAGGAAATTTTGAATGATCGTTATTCAACCAGCTTAAAAGTGCTTGTTACCAAAACCGTTGCTGATGCATTTTGGGAAGGTGAATCAGCGGTGGGCAAGATTTTATATCATGGCTCAGAAGATCCTATTGAGGTCATTGGTGTCGTTGATAAGCTACAAGGTGCTTGGGTTCACTCAGATCAACTCAATAACAGTATTTTGTTCAACCAAGATTTTGCCAGTATGAACAGTAATGGCATGTATATGGTCCGTGCGGATGCTAAAGATATCCCTGAACTTAAGCAGCAAATTAAAGATGTGCTTTTAGCTGAAAATCCTGAACGTGTATTTCCACATTTCGACACGATTAAAGAGTATAGAGAGAGAGCTTATCAAAATGATGCTTTGATGGTCAGTATTCTAACAATCGTAATTGCATTGTTATTGCTGGTCAGCGCACTAGGCTTGTCAGGTATGGTGATGTTTAACGTTCAGCGCCGCACTAAGCAAATCGGCACCCGCCGTGCATTAGGGGCGAGAAAAATTGATATCATCAATCAGTTTCTTATTGAAAACTACCTGATCTGTTTATCGGCAGGAGTGTTAGGTGGCTTATTAGCGGTTCAACTTGGGCGCCAATTGATGAAGCATTATGATCTACCTATGTTGGATATTAGTTATGCATTTGCTACAGTGTTTGGATTATTTATCGTAACCACGGTTGCAGTGCTTCTGCCTGCGAGAAAAGCGGCAAGTATTTCACCTGCGACTGCAACTCGAAGCGTATAAGTTTTACATTCGGTGCTGGCGCCCGCCAGCGCTAAATCGCAAAGGAAAAATCATAAACACATGGATAATGTACTGGTTGTCGACGATAACGTTGCAATTTGCCAAGCATTAGCGTTAATGCTTGAACTCAATGGATATCATGCCCTTTATTGTCATACAGAAGTAGATGCAAAAAACATTGTTGCACAGCAAGATATTTCCTTAGTGATTCAAGATATGAATTTCAGCGCCGACACCACGTCAGGTACTGAAGGCAAGCGCTTGTTTTTTGCCCTTCGAGACATTCAGCCAAGTTTACCCATCATCTTGATCACCGCTTGGACACAACTGGAAATGGCTGTCGAGTTAGTGAAGCAGGGCAGTGCAGATTATATGTCTAAGCCTTGGGATGATGATAAATTGCTGACCAGTATTGGTAATTTGATTTCTTTGCATAAACTTACGCAATCAAATAAGAAGTTAGTGAAAGCAGAAACTGAACGCAATGTTGCTATCGTTGATGCTGATTTGTGTGGTTTGGTATATGCCAGTGGTACCATGCAAAGGATAGTAGATCTCACACTGCAACTCGCCAATTCAGATGTATCTGTTTTAGTTACAGGCCCCAATGGTGCCGGTAAAGATAAAATAGCTGATATCCTACATGCGAACTCTCCACTCAGAGATAAGCCGCTGATAAAAGTGAATATCGGAGCACTACCCAGTGAGTTAATGGAGGCCGAGTTATTTGGTGCAGAAGTGGGAGCTTTTACAGGAGCGACTAAAGCGCGAGTTGGTCGTTTTGAAGCCGCCAATGGTGGGACACTGTTTCTTGATGAAATTGGTAATTTACCGTTGTCAGGCCAGGTAAAATTATTGCGAGTACTGCAAACGGGTGAATATGAGCGTTTGGGTAGCAGTCAAACACGTAAATGCAACGTGCGAGTGATCAGTGCTACTAACGCCGATTTAAAAGCCGATATTGCTGAAGGGACGTTCAGGGAAGATTTATATTATCGACTCAATGTTATTGAGCTTAGAGTGCCAGCACTCTGCGACAGAGTGGATGATATTGTGCCGTTAACTCAGCATTTTATCGGCCCCGAGTTCAGCCTGTCAAAAACGACTCAAAAAGCACTTAACTCACATTTATGGCCTGGTAATGTTCGTGAATTACAAAATGCATGTAAACGTGCGGTTTTGTTAGCAAGAGAGAATAAGTTAGCTGCGGTAGATTTTGGATTATCGGATGCCGTTGATGAGATCAGAGTCTCAGCGCCAAATCATGACGATATCAGTAAAGATGAGATTGTTGCTGCGATGAAAGCGCATGATGGTGTCATTGCCAGAGTCGCAAAATCTGTTGGTTTGAGTCGTCAGGCGCTATATCGCCGTCTAGATAAGTTTGGGATTGCTCGATAATGCTGTCTTTCAAACAAAAGCTTTCTCTCAACACTGGTCTTTGTGTTGGCCTGAGTGCAGTAGCTATCTACTTCATACTTAATTGGAGTCAACAACCTGAAACTTGGTGGCAAACGGTCAAAGAGTGGCTCGGGTTTGACGTGGTTTGGTTGTGTATTGCACTCATTACGATGGCTTCTGCCAATATTGTTAGTTGGTTAAATAAAGGTCTTACTGATAGTTTACAAGCCATTGAGGTTGGGCTACTCAACTTCAAAGATAATGACTTTAGCGTTAGTTTACCGAAAACCAGACAATCAGAAACCAGTCATTTGGTTGAGCTTTTCAATGATGTGTCTGAAATCCTCCGTAAAGAGAAACAATATATTTATCAGCGTGAATTACTGCTTGATAAAGTGATTCAAAGCTCGCCAAATGTCATGCTGTTACTGACTCCAAAGCAGCAGATCATTTATGCGAATGATGCTGCAAGGTACCTGTTTTACGACGGTCGCCGTATTGCGGGCGCATTTTTACCTGAATTACTGAGTAATATTGACTCAGAGTTAGCGGATAACATTAAAAATAAGCGTGAAGGATTGTTCACCTCCGCAGGTGGACAGGCCGAGAGCTGGCATATCAGTCGTGGCACTTTTGCACTTAATAATCAGCAACATGATTTACTGCTTATTAAGCAGATGACCAAAGAACTGAATCGGCAAGAAGTCGCAGTTTGGAAAAAAGTGATCCGTTTAATCAGTCACGAACTTAATAACTCACTCGCACCCATTTCCTCAATGGTCAACTCAGGTCGAAAGCTAACCAAAGATACGTCTTCTCCGCAGTTGGAGTTGATTTTTAATACGATTGAAAGTCGCTGTGATCATTTGAATCAATTTATTTTTAATTATGCTCGATTTGCAAAATTACCATTACCGCAAAAGTCCTCTGTCAGCTGGGAAATAATAACGCAGCAATTGGCACAACATTATCCATTCTCATTAGATGGACAGTTGCCATCCCAACCGGGGTATTTCGACCATATTCAATTAGAGCAGGTGCTGTTGAACTTATTAAAAAATGCTCACGAATCAGGTTCTGAAATCGAAAACATTTCCATGAAAATTGCTTCAATCACGCTGAAGGGTAAGCTTGGTTGCTTAATTGAAGTCAGTGATAAAGGGATGGGAATGTCTTCAGAAGTGATGCAACAAGCTTTACTCCCTTTCTACTCAACGAAACAGACAGGTACAGGGCTCGGGTTACCACTGTGCCGTGAGATCATTGAAGCTCACGATGGCCAGATTAGCTTACATCACCGACAGCCAAAAGGACTGGCCGTTCAGGTGTGGCTGCCAGCCTCTAATTCTTCATAAAAATATCACTTGCGATTGTTTTATCATTCCAACGGTAGTTATCCCCTGATTGCTCTAACAGCATAATGTGCATGTTTTTTCCGTCGATTTTACCTAATAGGCTAACAGTGTTGGGGGAACCACAAGTTTCAAAATTCATACTTATGCTGATCCCATTGCCGTTAATAAAACCGGTTATTGGAACAGGCACGTCAATGCAGGGCTTATGAACAGATCGGGTTGGGGTGAAGGTTCCGGATAGCACATTGGTTTTATTTTGCTTGATATTTAATGTTGAACCGCTTTTATTCGACCAACTACCATTCGCACTTATCGGATTGTGAGCGACTTCGTGGGCAAGTGATGCATTTACAGGAAATAAACAGAAAAATAGATAAATCAAAGATTGAGTGTATTTCATATCAATAAACCTCGTTAATGTTATGAATTCATACAAGTTAAACCCAAAGCATTACACTCTGGGTTTAAAGCTTTCTACCTTAAGAACAACTTAAATAATAGTTGTTGTATTTTTGTGCCGTAAGGAGGGTGAATAAATTTACCAGCATCAAACCAGCCTTTTTTAAGAACCGTTTTAGCATGACTGAATGTTTGAAAGCCTTCTAAACCGTGATAGTGGCCCATGCCGGATGGCCCAATTCCACCAAATGGTGCATCATCGGCTGCAACGTGCATCACAGTATCATTGATGCAAACGCCACCTGAATGTGTGTTCGATAGTATTTTTTGTTGGGTGGCACTTTCAAAACTCATGATATAAAGTGCAAGCGGCCTTGGGTTATTGTTGATATAACCGATCGCCTCGTCAAGTTGGTCATAACCTAAGATTGGTAGAATCGGCCCAAAAATCTCTTCTTGCATAACTTGCATATCATCAGTGGTATTGAGGATAAGTTGAGTGGCAAACTTTTTCTGTTCACCAATATCTTCGCCTGAAGCTGAAATGATTGTGGCATTTTTAGATCTTGCATCATCAAGCAAGCCTCTTAGGCGGTTAAATTGGCGTTGATTGATGATAGCGCCATAATCGTTATTACCTTCAACCTTTTGATACATATTCTGAAATTTAGCTTTGTACGCAGCAACAAAATCGTCGATTTTGTTATTAGGGCAAAGTACATAATCTGGAGAAACGCAAATTTGGCCAGCATTCAAGCATTTGCCATAAATTAATCGTTCGACAGCTGTTTCGATATCAATATCGTCAGCAATCACCACGGGAGATTTTCCGCCCAGCTCAAGGGTAACAGGGGTTAAGTTTGCTGAAGCCGCTCTCATAACGTGCTTGCCAACGCCTGTTGAACCAGTGAACATTAAGTGATGGAATGGAAGAGAAGAAAACGTTGCAGCAACTTCTGCTTCACCTTCAATAATAACGACCTCGTCTTCAGAAAAAACATCACTGAGCATCAATTCTATTGCTGCGTTAGTATTTGGCGTAAACTCTGACAGTTTTAACATCACATTATTGCCAGCTGCCACAGCCGTCGCAAGGGGAGCAAGTGCAAGCATGATAGGGAAGTTCCAAGGGACGATGACACCAATAACGCCTTTAGGTTGATAGTAAACCTTTAAACTTGCAGGAGCTAAAGCCATTCCGACATGACGGCGTTGTGGCTTCATCCATTTCTTTAGGCGTTTTAATGTGTAATTTATGTGGTTGATGCTTGGGAGAATATCGCCAATAATTGTGTCGTCTCTCGAGCGTCCATTATAGTCAGCATCGACCGCAGAGATAAGTTTGTCTTGGTGCTTCAATATAGCTTGTTTTAATCTTGTTAGACGGTCTCGGCGTGATTGCTGTTCTGGATGCGGATTGCGATCAAAGTTGGCGCAAAGAGCAGTAAAAGCATTTTGTAGGTGAGCTTTTTGTTGTTCAATATTTTCGCTCATTAGATGTCCTTGTCATTATCTTTTATCGTTATTATCACTTTAATCTATCATACTTTTAGTGTCGTAGTTATTCGTTAACGAATAACTTAAAAAAGCTATGATATTCTGAAAAAACCTTAGCGAATGTGATAAAAACTTAATGAGAAGACTAAATATGAAGTTCAATCATATCGGTATACCTACAACGGGTAATTTTGAAGGCGAGATTGAGTTAGCGCATTTAAATATGACGGTTTCAGATCATCAAAATAATCCTTATGGAATCCAGTGGCAACGGTATTGGCAAGATGCGCCTTATCCAGAATTAGTTAAAACTGTCCCACATGTGGCATTTGTTGTTGATGATTTGTCTGTGGCAATAAAAAATCAAAAAGTGATCATTGAACCTAATTCACCAAGTGAAGGGTTGATAGTGGCATTTATCGAAGTTAATGGAGCGCCAGTAGAGCTAATGGAGTATAAAAATAAGGGAGAAAATTAAGAAGTGGTGCCCGAACCCGGAATCGAACCAGGGACACGAGGATTTTCAATCCTCTGCTCTACCGACTGAGCTATTCGGGCAACGGCGGCAATTAAACGGTTTTTCAGAGGTATAGTCAATATTTTTTTTTGTTTATATAAAGAAATGAGACTAACTGATGGAAAAAACTACATAATGGATGCAAGTTTCATTTTCACAAATTCAATATGGTTGCTTACATCGCTACATTCATACCACTAGCAAAAAAGAGATCAGGCTTTTTACTCGGATCATAGTTTTTAGCAGAAACCTCTCTTAAATCATTTGTTGTTAGAGACCTGGATTCATAACATGTCGCCAATTTGGGGAATGCTTTAGCTCCATCCTTCAAATAGCGTCGCACACCGGCTCTTGATACTGTAATCCAGCCAATATCAGCTTCTGAAGAGGATATAGGGTATAATTGTTTTAAATTGATTTGAATTGCATTTTCTGCTGTGAGCTGCTCTTTTGTAAAAGGGCATTTATGAGGATTAAAAAAGCTATTTGGAAAGGTAATACTCCTCTCTGCTACAGGAATACTTGAGTACATATGCTCAACAAGAGCGGAAGCGTGTATCCTTTCAGAATTACACTTTAAAAAATAACTTAAGTTAGAATAAGCAGGAGATATATTTCGCATTGCTTCATTGACTTCAACTTTAGTGAAAGTGTCAAGAGCATCTTTTTTTTCAGTCTCAAGGTTTGATGATTCTCCAGAAAATAATGGATTTGAGTATTCCAATTTGACGCCTTGATCAAACGATTCGAATGTTAGTGTACCCTCATAAGGCTCAATATTTTCCTGCTTTAATATGTATGTGATTAATTTAGCTTCCCGCTTAGCTTCTTTTGAGTCATCAATCTGACAAGCTCTTTGAGTACCTTGCTCATTATGAAAAGGAATTACTTTCCACTTCGCTCTAGGATTAAATATTTTTTCGGAAGTACTCATTGCTTGATACTCGTACTTTCGTTCACCTAAATAAATGACTGGTTTGTCATAAGAGGTCCATAGTTGGTGACTAACTTCTTCCTGCAAACATAGATTATTTGGATTAATCGCAGCCATCATTCAGCTCACTAAAACTGTTCTTAGTTAAATGTTAGACTTTTTTTGATGTTATGAAGTTAAATTTTTTTAATTGGCAGAGATGAAAAATGGTATGAATTATGAGAGAAAGGCAGAAATAAATGATTCCTGCCTGATAAACATTAATTAACTAAATCATTTTTTGGATAATTAGCTTTCATAACCATCAATACATGATCTTTCAGTTTTTTCTGGCCCAGTTCTCCATAGGCTTCAGCCATTATCTCTAAGGCCTTTTCTGTAGAGGGAGTTCCAGAGAAGGACTCAAGAACATATTGAGCACGACTAGCCGCAGCACTCCAAGCATTCATTTTTATGTAGTATTCTGCAACGTGAATTGAGTAACGAGCAAGGCGATCTTTAATTGATTGCATACGTTGCTTGGCATCTGAAGCATATTTGCTGTTAGGAAATTGCTTAATTAATTTAGAGAAATCTTGGAAAGCATCTTCAGAATGAGTGGGATCTCTGTCCGTTCTGTCAATGCTTAATAAGTCATGAAATAGATACTCATCAGCCTGCATATTAACGAGTCCACGCATAAAATAAACATAATCTACGTTTTTATGTGTTGGATTTAAGCGAATAAAACGGTCAATATTGGCTAACGCATTAGCCGTATCATCTTGCTTGTAATAAGCAAAAATCAAATCGAGTTGCACTTGAGTTTTATATGCACCGAATGGATAACGAGAGTCTAATGCTTCAAGTAATCGAGTGGCTTTACCGTAGTTACCTAATTCCATTGATGTTCTTGCTTGAGAGTACAAGGATTCAGGCGACGATTTAGGTACATCAAGTCGTTTGTCAGGGCTGCTACTACACGCACTAATGGCTAATGATAACAGGGCTAGGGCAATACCTTTTGAAACTCTATTCATACTTGAATTCAATTCTTTTTAAGTTGTAGTTAAGAATTTTTCCATTTCACGATAAAATGGAGGTTATCCGATTGTAACAGAGATACCGGATTTACTTCAAAGTGTCCAGATAATCATTATCTTGCCATTGATGTCCAGGTATCCCAACTTATTGACCCGAAAAGCGGGTTAAGGTTCCTATGGCTCAAGAGATTAATCTAAAAAGTGAGATCAACGCAACTCAATCTGGTTTGAGATTAGATCAAGCGTTAGCAGAATTGTTCCCTGATTACTCACGTACTCGCATAAAAGAATGGATTTTATCTGGCGCAGTAACCATTGATGGCGAAGTGATTGATAAACCAAGAGTGAAAGTTCTTGAAACTCAGAAAGTCACTGTTGTCACAGAAATTCAGGAAGAAGTTACTGCAGAAGCTCAACAAATCGATTTAGATATCATCTATGAGGATGATGATATTTTGGTGATCAATAAACAAGCTGGTCTTGTAGTTCATCCTGGTGCAGGCAATGCTGATGGTACATTGATGAACGCTCTTTTACATCACTGCCCGAGCATTGAACATGTGCCAAGAGCTGGTATCGTGCACCGGTTAGATAAAGACACAACAGGTTTAATGATTGTGGCAAAAACCGTTGAAGCACAAACGCACTTAGTTACTTCACTGCAGGCTCGTGAAATTACACGTGAGTATGAAGCAATAGCTATTGGTACCATGACAGCTGGTGGTAACGTTGATCAACCGATCGGTCGTCACCAAACTAAACGTACCCATATGGCTGTTGTTCCAAACGGAAAGCCTGCCGTTACTCATTATCGAGTTGCTGAAAAATTTCGTGCGCATACTCGTTTACGTTTGCGTTTGGAAACGGGTCGTACTCATCAAATTCGTGTCCATATGGCTTACATTGGTCATATTCTTGTTGGTGATCCAGTGTATGGGGGACGTCCGCGTTTACCAAAAGCCGCATCAGCAGAATTTATAGAAACCTTGAAAGCATTTAAACGCCAAGCTCTGCATGCGGTAAGACTTGAGTTGTATCACCCAATTACTGGTATGTTGATGTCATGGACGGCCCCCGTTCCTGAAGATATGCAGAAACTAACCAAAGCGCTAAGAAAGGATACTGAGCAGAATCCAGCTGACTATTAACACATAGAGAATATTATGTTTAAACACGATTGGCCTGTACCGAAAAATGTCAAAATTGCTTTTACTGATCGCCACGGTGGAATAAGTAAAGCGCCTTATGACAGTCTTAACCTAGGCATGCACGTCGGTGATGTTGAGGCTGATGTATTGGCTAATCGTGCTTCTTTAAAACAACAGCTAACTCTATCTGCAGAGCCGTTTTGGTTAGAGCAGGTTCATGGAATCGACGTCGTTGATTTAGTTAACATTCAAGAAAATCGAGCAGACGGAGGTTATAGCAACCAGTTAGGTAAAGTCTGTGTTGTGATGACCGCTGATTGCCTTCCTGTATTGTTATGCAATAAAGCCGGAACAGAAGTTGCCGCTTTGCATGCTGGTTGGCGTGGCCTGTGTAATGGCGTTATCGAAGCTGGTGTTGCGAAGTTTCAAGCTAGTGCAGAACAGCTTATTGCTTACCTTGGCCCAGCCATCGGCTCACAAGCCTTTGAAGTTGGAGAAGAGGTTAGAGTTGCTTTTATTGAGCATAATCCAAAGGCGGCAAATTATTTTAAATCATCAGGTGAAAAATATTTAGCGGATATTTATGGTTTAGCCACTCAGAGACTCAATCAACTTGGTATTTCAGAGGTATATTCAACAAATGAATGTACTGTTTCCAATTCAAATTATTTTTCTTATCGACGAGATAACCAAACAGGCCGTCAAGCGTCATTGATTTGGCTTGTTGAATGATTTTTCAATGATTAACTTTAGTTAAAGCCATTATTAACAATAATTAACTGAACAATGTTCTAAATCCGCATTAGGATACTTCAATCAATGCTTATTCAATAAGTTAGATAATTGAGGTGTATTCCATGCTGAGTCAAGTCGGTCCTTTTTCTGCTTCTGCACATTTTGATTTAACTCTCACCGAAACTCGAAAAGAAAGTATTGCTTCTGAGACTGATGATTCTCTTCTAGAAGGGGAGTTAGGTATAAGTATGGTGGCAGATCTGTTTAAGAAATTATCTAACACAGAAAAAGCTGATCTATATCCAATGCTAAATATTGGTTTATATATAGATTCAGCTGATCATTATGCAGCAAGACTGTGGTTGATTGATGCGAGTTCTTCAGAAACTAAAACTATGCAAAACTTGTCTCGAGCCTTGTTAAAAGCAAACCTCGTTTCCCGAGCAATTGAACTGCAAAAAGAATATCCAGCAATTTCTGCGAAGGTTGAGTTGAAGAAGCCTACAACAGGGAAAAGATTAACATACGAAAGAAAGCCTCTAAGTAAAGATTATGATGTGTCAAAAAGTGTGCAAAGGAATTTTCATGATAGAAGGCACAGTTGGACTCAAGGTATGCCTCAAGACGTCAAAAAGACTCCAGTAGTCATAGGGCTTTGTGTTCATTGGGTTGACACTATTACAGAGGAACCTAAAAGCATGGCTAATGATAATTCAATCAATCAAGGTTCAACTCGTAAAATCTCAGCACCCCAATTGAGCCAAATAGACCCTCTAAGGCAAGTCTCTAGTGACGCACAAAAAAACTCTACATTGGCCGACTCTCCCGAAGAAAGTGAGCCCTACTGGATGAGGTTGCAATCTATTCATTCAGGTCAAAATCGAATGCTTTGGGCATCAAAAGTTCGAGAGCCAGGAGAAAACTTTCAAAGAATTGGCTCGAAAAGGATGCAAACACGATGGCAGGAAATCCAAGAAAGTAAACAAAAATGGGATAAACGAATTGGCTTCGATGACAAGGAGCAATTGGAAGAACTTCTTGTAGGAATCAGCTCTAAAAGTGTCTTTAAGTTAATGGAACAACTAGAACAAGCTTTAGACCGAAAGTTTGTTGAAGCAGGAAAACCGTTATCTATAGAAACTCTTAAAGAAATCATTAAAAACAAAAAACAACTAGGTATTGAGGCGCACTCCTTTTTTTGTTCTCTCATCACTTTGAAAGGAAATGATGTTACTCCACATCAACTTGTGAATGCATTGGTGGAAATTAACGAGCCTATCCATGCGAAGGGCTGTAGAGCTTTTTATGGACAGCGCCAAAGAAGTTAACGCATTTATTTTTTGCACAGAAAACATTGATAAAGTTTAAGTTTTTTAGAATAAGCTCAAACCAAATATTTTCAAAAAAGTTAGGACTGATTTTATGGCTGCTAATTTACCAAATGTTCAAAGCAATGCTGGTTATTTATACGATGTTTCTCACCTTCAAAGGTACCAATTGCCAAATCACGTTGAAAAAAAAATTTCAGACTCACCTTTAACACTAAATGATTGGCCAGATGTTGCTATGGTTTTCAGCCAACTAACTAAGGGTGACATTGCGGCGCTAATTAACTTACACAACAACCAATTACTAACGATAAATTCTCTTGGTACAGTTAATAATGAGGAGTTGGCATATCACTATATAGACGCCCTCATGAAATCAAAATCGACTCCGAGCATAAGAACTCTTGCAAAGGACTTAGCTGAACTAGGAGAACGAGGACAAACTGAAAGAATAATTCGTTTATTTCCAGCTGACAGGCAAAATTTACCAATAGAGTGCATTGAGAATGGTGTAATTAAATCAAATGATTCCCCAAAGGTTAAAAATTTGATTGATGGTGTTTCGGTCCTATCAGGGGAGAGGTTTAGGATTTTTGCTGGTTATTTGGGAATTCCACTCGCTCGACTGAGGGGAGTGCAAACCGCTCAAGAACTCATTGAACTAGTTACTTCCTATTCTGAGGAAGGGGGAGAACAGAGTATTTCTTGGCAGCAACTGCTTGAAGCTGCTTCTAAAGTCGGATTAACTGATAAAGAAGAGTATCCGGCTAAGATGCAAGCAACGGCAAGTAAAGAATTACAAGAAAAAATGCTTGGAAAGTGTAGAGAAAACAGAAGCGTTGCTTCTGAGCAAATACAGGTTTTAGAAGAAAATGAACCTATGAATAATCAACATTCGATTAAAAGCATGCCACATGCTTTGGGTACGGTTTCCGCACAGCAATCATTGGTGTGTGGAGGTGAAGAGCGAGAATTAAGCCCTAGAGCATCTCAACGAAGAGGTGAACAGAGTTTGTCTGATGTTCGTTCATGTATTCCTCAATTTGAAGGAGTGGAAAGAGAGCAAGCGACTAGAAAATTGTCTTGGCCTTCAACAAATGAACTGATGGAGTTAAAGTATTCCCCTAAGCCGCAAAGAGTTTTAGGTTCAGGGCCTTCTGCAGATATTACGTCTTTGCCAGCAGGACCAAGTGCGCTTGATGCCAGAGCTTTCACTACGCAAAAAATCATCTTTAAGGCGAACCTAACACCTGAAAATATAGAGGAATTAAAAAAATTATTAAATGACGTTAATGATGAAGCTCTTAAACGTTTAACACTGTCACTTTCAATTGCTCATCAAAAGAAAACAAGCAATTACTATAAAATGCCTTCTTCATCATTTTTTGTTTCTTTTAATCGAGATCTTGTTGACTCTAGGTCTCAACAGCCAAAAAGCTTCGACAGAAGTGAACTATTCTCGATTTTAACAGCGAAGTCGAACCCGTGTTCTTTAGCTGATATTTGTACTGGCTTAGCAAAACAAAACGATAAAGAGTTATCAGGGAATATAAAGAAAAGCTATCAATCAAAGTAAAATGTCAGGTGCTTATTAGGTAATCAAGAGTTTTTTATTTATTAGCGTCTTCTTTTCCAGGTATCGACTGGAATTGGAATCTCGCTTCGTATTGCATGAAAGATATTAAGCGAGTAACTCAGTAATGATAAAGGAAACAATTTCCATCAGGTAATTGAAATCTTGAAACCCACCCCCATCTATTAAGCATATAAGGCTCAAAGTTTGAGCTAGACTTCATTGTGATGTGTAAACCTACTTTTCTGGGTTTTAGGAGGCGATATGCGACTCGATAGGATGACCACTAAATTCCAACAAGCTCTTTCTGACTCACAGTCATTAGCACTGGGTAAAGATCATCAATATATCGAACCCGTTCATTTGATGATGTCGCTATTAAATCAAGACGGTACAACCATTGCTCCACTGCTTACGGAAGCAGGCATCAACGTTAAAAATTTACGTTCAGGGTTATCGAAAGAATTAGAACGTTTTCCCGTGGTAGAAGGAACAGGTGGTGATGTTCAGCTATCTCAGGCTTCGGGGCGAGTGCTTAATTTGTGCGATAAGATGGCGCAAAAGCGACAAGATAAGTTTATTTCGAGCGAACTGTTTGTATTGGCTGCGTTAGAAGCCAATGATACTTTAACGAAACTATTAAAAGATAACGGTGCAACGAAAGATAAATTAGAAAAAACCATTGAGCAGTTTAGAGGTGGTAAAAACGTGGACGATGCGAATGCAGAAGATCAACGTCAAGCGCTAAAAAAATATACGGTAGATCTTACGGAGCGTGCAGAGCAAGGTAAGCTCGACCCTGTCATTGGTCGAGACGAAGAAATTCGACGAACTGTACAAGTATTGCAGCGGAGAACCAAAAATAATCCTGTGCTCATCGGTGAACCTGGTGTTGGTAAAACTGCAATTGTTGAAGGGCTAGCGCAACGTATCGTCAATGGCGAGGTGCCAGAGGGCATTAAAAATAAACGTGTATTATCACTGGATATGGGGTCACTCATTGCTGGTGCAAAATATCGAGGTGAATTTGAAGAACGATTGAAAGCCGTATTGAGTGAGTTGTCTCAGCAGGAAGGGCAAATCATCTTATTCATCGATGAATTGCATACCATGGTTGGTGCTGGTAAGACCGATGGTGCGATGGATGCGGGCAATATGCTTAAGCCAGCACTTGCTCGTGGTGAACTGCATTGTGTTGGTGCAACGACGTTAGATGAATATCGTCAATACATCGAAAAAGATGCCGCTTTAGAACGTCGTTTCCAAAAAGTATTAGTAGAAGAACCAAATGTAGAGTCTACAGTAGCGATTCTGCGTGGCCTAAAAGAACGTTACGAACTGCATCATCATGTAGAGATTACTGATCCCGCTATTGTGGCTGCGGCAACCATGTCGCATCGCTACATTTCAGACAGAAAACTGCCTGATAAAGCGATTGATTTGATTGATGAGGCTGCGTCATCTATCCGTATGCAAATGGATTCGAAACCAGAGCCTTTAGATCGACTGGAGCGACGAGCAATTCAACTTAAGCTTGAAGAGCAAGCACTTATTAAAGAAAAAGATGACGCCAGTGCGAAACGTCTTGAAGACTTAAGAGCTACTTTAAATGAAGTTGAGCGTGAAGTCGCTGAGCTGAATGAAGTATGGCATTCAGAAAAGGCTGCATTGGCAGGTACACAGCATATTAAGGCTGATTTAGAACAAGCAAGACATGATTTAGAAGTCGCACGACGAGCCAGTGATTTGACCCGAATGTCTGAACTGCAATACGGTAAAATTCCTGAGTTAGAAAAGCAACTCGATCTAGCGTCACAAGCTGAAATGCAAGACATGACTCTGCTTAGAAACAAAGTGACAGATGTTGAAATTGCAGAGGTACTTTCAAAAGCAACAGGTATTCCTGTGGCCAAAATGCTTGAAGGCGAAAAAGAAAAACTGCTGCAAATGGAAGATGCTCTGCATGAGCGAGTGATCGGCCAAAACGAAGCTGTAGAAGCTGTAGCTAACTCAATTCGTCGTAGCCGAGCGGGTTTGTCTGACCCTAATCGCCCAATCGGCTCATTCTTATTTTTAGGCCCTACAGGTGTAGGTAAGACTGAGCTGTGTAAATCGTTAGCCACGTTTTTGTTTGATACTGAATCTGCATTGGTTCGTATCGATATGTCTGAATTTATGGAGAAGCATTCTGTAGCACGTCTGGTTGGTGCTCCTCCTGGGTACGTAGGTTATGAAGAAGGTGGTTACTTAACGGAGGCCGTAAGACGTAAACCTTATTCTGTTATCTTATTGGATGAAGTAGAAAAAGCGCACCCTGATGTGTTTAATATTTTACTTCAAGTATTAGATGATGGGCGTTTAACGGATGGTCAGGGCCGTACGGTAGACTTTAGAAACACCGTTGTGATAATGACCTCAAACTTAGGCTCAGACATCATTCAAGAGCATGCCGCATCATTAAATTATGATGAGATGAAAGAAGCTGTCATGGGTGTTGTGAGTCAGAATTTCCGACCGGAATTTTTGAATCGAATTGATGAAACAGTGGTGTTCCATTCGTTAGGTCAAGAGCACATTAAGCACATTGCGAGTATTCAAATTGAGAATTTACGCAAACGTTTAGCTGATCGAGATTACGAACTTGAATTGAGCGAGGAAGCGTTAGATTTAATTTCAGAAGTAGGGTTTGATCCTGTATATGGTGCACGGCCATTAAAGCGGACAATTCAAACAGAGATTGAAAACCCACTTGCGCAGCAAATATTACAAGGTAAGTTGCTTCCGGGTAAGGCAATTAACGTTGTTCGGAATGAAGTAGGGCTGAGCTTTTCTCAATAACCTTAGGTGCAGGCTAATATTTTGATGAAAGACTTCATTGTAAAAGTTAGCCTGCAATTATTCTCTTTATTTAAGTTGCTTAAAAGTAATGATTATTATGATTTTCCGGTCATTTGTCCGATTCATTTTAAATTACAACAAAATCGGCTGAAATTGATTCAGCTTCTGAAATATTTGATAGTAAGCTTTCTAAATGGATATCGATTGTCGGAATATTTTTTGCTGTTAATAAGTCATGACTAGACTGATCATCATCGTTCTTAGATGATAACAATGAAAGGAGTTTATTTTTTTCGAAAGCACTTAGTAAAATTAAAAGAGTGGCATTAGTTACGTTGTTACTTAATAAAGCCAGTTCGATAGTTTTAACTCCTAAGTCATCTGCGAGATTAGTATCAAGTAGAAGCTCAATACATTTACTTTCCCCTGATTTTATGACGACTTCGAATAGTTTTGAGTTTAGTTCTGGATTTTCTTTAAATGCCTTACTCCTAACATAGGTTGAAAGTATAAGAAGTAAATTTTCGACTTTACCCTTATTTTGAACCTTCTTCTCCATCTCTTCAATTAACGTTTTTACGCATTCTTGAGGGAAATTATCGGTTAATGAACAGATAATAGAGATTTCTTTATACATATTTAATTCAATAAAAGTAGAAAAAAGAACAGAGAAAAACTCAGTATCATCTTTAAGACAATCACTTAATAAATGATGAGATTGTTTTTCGTTGATGATAAATTTCAAAACGTTTATAGGAATGGTGGATTTATTATCAATTAATTCAATGATTGTCATAACGGCATTAATATCTTTTTTAGACATGGCCAGTTCTAGACCTTTAGCAATTTGAGCAGATTGAAATGTATTAGATTTCATCATCGATTGTAGAAGCCAATAGCGCTTTTCCAAAATGGCATAGTCAAAGGGTGTTCGAGGTGTTTCGTTATATTCAGCTTTGAAGTTATTTAGTTTTGGAGTAAGTTGGGTACTGACGTCAGCCCCTTTTTTTATAAGACATAAAGCGGATGCATCATGTCCACAAAATATAGCTCTAGTTAAAACTGACAAACCTTCACTGTTCTTCGCATTTATATCTGCTCCTTTTTCAATAAGCTTACCCACGACTTCGTGATACCCGGAATTAGCGGCATTCATTAATAACGGCCAGCCACCGCTGTCTGTGTGATCGGCACCATTTTCTAACAAAAGTAGAGCAGTACGGCCGGAGCCTGAGGTTAAGTTACAAGCATGCTTCAATGGAGTGAAATTTTCATCTCTAGTGTTAATATCAGCACCCAGTTGGATGAGTCGTGCTACTGTTTGAGGGCTATCATGAAACTCACAGCAGGCCAGCAAACAAATATTCAATGATTTTTGGTCAAGAGAAGAAGAGTGAACGGCCAGAAAAGATAAAGCTGTAATGATGGAGTTTTTTTAAAAAAGCAGTTTTAATGCTGGAAGTTTATTTGTATCTGAGACATTGAGTGGAACCCCATCAACGATACACTGATTAATTTTGGTTAAGTCTCCTTCTTCGCAAGCTTGGCAGAACTCGGTTGCTCTTGCATTAAAACACTCTGAAAACTTCCTGATCGCAGCACCGTACATTATCTTTTGAGTTTGAAGATGACCACTTTCTCTATGCCATAAACTCAAACTTTCATCGGATTTTGAACGTTTAAAATGTAGTGAAAATTTTACATTGGTATCACGCATAGCTCTATTTGAGAAATTTACTATTACTGTTACATCACCTTCAGAAGAATGAACATTAGATAAGTCTTTAGAGGTAAACTGAAACGAAGTAAAACCGGGGTTTATATACGCATTTACAATAAGCGAAAGTGGTTCAGTTACTTTGGGTTTAATGAGTGTAAGCGATTGTTAAATAAGATTAATTGTATGCTTTGGTGCTTGGTAATGATAATTAAATAATATTAATAATAAAGAATATGAAATGTTTATCAAAACTTACAGTTTATAAAATCTTATTTTACAATCTTAAAATTGTACTTGAAGATTTATGATGTAATTAATATGGTGGTAAAAATTGCTTACTTAAACAAACAAAGGAAGTTATGAGTAACGTGCAAATTCGCCATTCGACTGAAGCCGATATCCCAGCAATTGTTGATTTATATAAACAGAAAAGTGTTTATGCCAATACTTTACAGCATCCGTATCCCAATTTGACTTATTGGACACGTCGATTGACCAACCTTCCTGAGGGAAGCTATAGCTTAGTTGCGGAAATCGATGGCAAAGTCGTTGGGCAGTTAAGCATGGAAGTGAGTGTGAGGCCAAGACGTAAACATGTTGCAAGTTTGGGGATGGGTGTGTGTGAATCTACAAGGCGCAAAGGTGTCGGAAAAGCATTGCTGAAGGCCGCATTAGAACTCGCACATAACTGGTTAGCCGTTACTCGAGTTGAGCTTGAAGTTTACACCGATAATCATGCGGGCATCAATTTATATGAAAATTGTGGCTTCGTGATTGAAGGGCAAATGAAGCACTATGCATATAGAGATGGCGTGTACGTTGATGCATATTTGATGTCGCATATGATTTCATAAATGGCTATAAAATGATGACAGCTCTAGTTTGATCGTATACGGCTTACTTTCTTACTAGAGTAATATAAAAACACCTACCAACAATATCTTATCTAATACTTTGTTCTTATCGATTGAAATATAAATGACACAATAAATAAACAATTTAGAAATAAAAGTGCAGTCCTTTTGTCATTTTATGCAGGTAATTTTGTCGTGTCCAAAAACTAACCTGATAAAAATCCGTCCTCGGAGAAGACAATGGAACTGAAGAATATATTTAAACTTGGAGCGCTTACAACTGCTTTGGCACTAGCTGGCTGTGGTGGCGATGTAAATATTAAGACTGGAAGCGAAACTGTTACCCCTCCTGTTACTCCTCCACCAGCAAATCAACAAACTCCTGAAGAGAAAGCTTATAGTGGCTTTGCAACAAAAAGCACGACACTAGCTTCTGTAGACGGTAAGCAAGTTTGGGTATTAAAAGGTACTTTAGCGCCGTCTTCTTCTGCATCAACGATTGGAAGCTTTGGTGGTCAAGACAGTAGCCGCATTGTTTTAGGTAACGATGTTGTTTGGCAACTTGAAGGTGCAGTAGTTGCTGGTGGTGACAATGAAAACTCTGTTGAACTAGAAGTTATGGCGGGTACCAAAGTACTTGGTGCAAGAGAGTCTTACGTGGTTATTAGCCGTGGCTCTATGATCAAGGCTGAAGGTACTGAAGCAGCTCCTATCGTATTTACTTCTGTTGAAAAGGGGATTGGTCAAACTGGTGCTCCTGGTCAATGGGGAGGATTAGTTTTACTGGGTAATGCTCCAGTAAATACTTGTCCAGACTTAACAGATTGCTCTGCTTCATTCGAAGTCGGTAACCACAGCTATGGTGGTAATGATTCAGAAGACAATTCTGGTGTTCTTAAGTACGTTCGTGTTGAGCACGGTGGTTTTAAAATCAACGATACTCAAGAAATGAACGGTGTAAGTTTTGGTGCTGTAGGTAGCGGTACAGTAGTAAGCCACTTACAAGTTCATGATAACAATGATGATGGTATCGAATTCTGGGGCGGAAGTGTTTCAGTTAAAAATGTTGTGCTAACAGATAACTTTGATGACTCATTAGATTGGACCAATGGCTGGACAGGTTCTGCACAGCATATTTATATTCGTGAAAAAGACAATGGTTCAAACCGTGGTATTGAAGCAGATTCTAATTCAGATACTAACGTTGAGCCAAGGTCTAATCCTCGTATCACAAACATTACAATTCAAGTTGCTGAAGGCAAGAACTCTGGCGGTGATGATGCTGAAGGTATCTTACTGCGCAAGAGTACTGGTGTGATGGCACATAATATTCTTGTTAAAGGTAAGCCCGCTTCTGGCGAGTGTTTAGAAATCAATGGTGATACAACTGTTGAGCTAGCAGAGGTTGGTGGGCTTGTATTCAATCACAGCTTGATTGATTGTACTGAGCCATTTAAAAACGCAAAAGCGGATGCCGATAAAGGTACAACGTTAGCGTACGACGTTGAAGAGTGGTTTACTGAGCAAGAAGGTAACTTAACCGTTGCTTCTGATCTAAATGGTTACATGCCAAATCCATCTTCACCAGCGTTAACTGGTGGTTTAGCTGACCTTTCTAACATTGACTCACGTCTAGTCGATGCAGATTATATTGGAGCTTTCGACGGTGAAAACGATTGGACAGTAGGTTGGACCATTGATATTCATGGCAATACTTCACCTGCACCTGTTCAAGAGTTACCTGAGTTAACGTCTTGTCCTGCTGGAACAATGTCAGAAGGTGTACCAGCTGGTCTATATGCAGATGATAGTGTAGCTCTAGTTTGTTCACTGTCAGGCAATATCACTTCTCCGGTAACCTTATTAGCAGGTTCAAACGTACTTTATAAGCTTAAAGATGGCGCTGTGGTTATCGGTGGTGATAACGAAGACGCAACTACTCTAGGCATTCAAGCTGGTACAAAGCTATTCGGTGAGTCTGGAAGTTACATTGCCGTAAGCCGTGGTTCTAAGATTATGGCTGAAGGTAATGAAAGTAACCCAATCATCATGACTTCTGAAGAGGATGTGATTGCTGGCGCTTCACCAGACCGCGGCCAGTGGGGCGGTTTAGTTCTGCTAGGTAACGGTGAAACAAACAAGTGTGATGACAAGACCGACTGTGATGTGTCATTTGAAGTAGGTCAGCACAACTACGGCGGTGACAACAACGCTGATAGCAGTGGCCAGCTAAGCTACGTCGTTGTTAAGTATGCTGGTTTCAAAGTAAATGATACGCAAGAAATGAACGGTATCTCATTTGCAGCAGTTGGTAGTGGTACACAAGTTGACCACATCCAAGTACATGCAAACGGCGATGATGGTGTTGAGTTCTGGGGTGGTGCGGTAAATCTTAAATATGTTTACTTAACAAACAACTTTGATGACTCTTTAGACTGGACAAATGGTTGGACTGGTAAAGTTCAGCATCTATTCATCACTCATGAAGATGGTCAAGCTAACCGTGGTATTGAAGCTGACAGTCACAAGACTGATGATGCAACGCCAGTATCTAAGCCTATGATTTCAAACGTCACCATTCTACCTGGTGTCGACGTTGAAAATGCAAGTGGTGATAAAGGTGAAGGTATCTTACTTCGTGTTGCAACAGCGGGTGAACTACACAATGTTTTAGTTCAAGGTCGTAAAGGAAGTACAGGTGATACTGAGTCAGGTGAGTGTTTAGAGCTTGATGGTACTTACCCAACGCTAGTCAACAATGTTGAAGACGGTGAATTGGAAATGACTCACTCAATCATTGATTGTAACGAGCCATTCAAGTACAGCTCTGAAAATGATGCAACTACTGATGCGATTGATGTTGAAGCATGGTTCCTTGCTGATGATAAAAACAATGCTGCAACTGAAGTATCGCTAATGAGCTCAGGTGTTCCGGCTGAAGGTGAATCAAACCTACTAGGTGCTGGTAAAGACATGAGTGCAGAGGATAACTTCTTTGACGCAACGGATTACATCGGTGCATTTGGAACTGAAGACTGGACTGCTGGCTGGACGTTTAAGCCACAGCAGTAATCAATGAGAGGCCAACTCAGCAGAGTTGGCTTTCTCCAGATTAAAGCCGCAATTTGCGGCTTCCTTCAATCTCACAGGAAAGTCATTATTATGAAAACCAAGCCGAACTTTTCAGTTAACAAGTTGAGCCGTGCTGTCGCTATAGCGATGTCTGCCGCTGCCATGCTCACAACTTTTCCAGGCTATTCGGCAGACGAAAATATCGATCCTAAAGAAGATTTCCCCATTGAGCCAATTGAGGTCATCGAAGTTCAAGGACGTTTAAGAACCGCCGCATCAGCAGCGATTGAGGAACGTCGTGAAGCTCCTACCGTTGAAGATTTAATGGGCGCAGAGCAAATCAGCCGTACAGGTGATAGTGATGCCGCAGCTGCACTTCGTCGAATCACTGGTTTAACCCTAAAAGACGGTAAATTTATCTATGTGCGTGGTTTGGGTGAACGTTATTCTTCAACATCGTTAAACGGTGCTGTCGTACCATCACCAGATCCAACCCGTAATGTTGTACCGCTAGACATGTTCCCTGCGTCAATTATTGATTCACTGTCCGTACAAAAAGCGGCTTCTGCTGATATGCCTGCAGCATTTGGTGGTGGCCATGTCGACATCAGAACTAAGTCGATACCATCCGATTTTTTCTTTAAAGCTAAAATTGGTACTCGCTATAACACGAACGATTCTAAAGACACTTACACCTACAATGGTGGTGGCGATGATTGGCAAGGAAAAGACGATGGGACAAGAGCTATGCCTCAGTCCATCAACGATACCATCGCTCGTTACGGTGGCTTATCTCCGATTGATATTTTAACAGGGTCGAATGGAACGGTTGATTTCCCAACGGCTCAGAATATTAACCGCTCATTAGTCAACGATATATATCGTGATATGACGATCCAGCATGAGGATACAGACTTAGGTTTAAGAGCAAACGCCTCTGTAGGAAACAGCTGGGAGATAGGTGACGAGTCTATGTTTGGATTTGTTGCTGCTGCGTCTTATAAAGCTCAAGCTGAAAACTATACAAAAACAGAAGTCGAGCTGGATGGTGATAAAGAGCAAGTTCAGGTAGAAAACTCAAAAGACATTGTTGGAACAGATTCTATCGTGCAAATTTCAGGTATGTTCAATATGGGATTCGAACTGAACGAAAACCATAAAATTGAAACTTATACTACATATTTGCGTGATACATCTGATGATGTGTCAATCTCGCTAGAAGAAACAATTGATACCATCAGTGAGCCTAACGCACTTCTTGTAAATGAAATTGAGTATCAAGAACGCTCGTTGATCAGTAATCAGATAAAAGGTAAGCATTATCTTGAAGATCTTTGGGATGTTGAACTGGATTGGATGTATACCGATTCTCGCTCAAGACGCTATGCACCAAGTGAATTGTCGTATACATATAACGTGATTGTCGATGACAATGGACAATACACTGACCGCAAGTTGAACACACAAGATGCACCAAAATATTTATACAGTAACCTAGAAGATGATGCTGAAAATTATGGTTGGAGCTTAACTTACCCAATTGATATGGGTGATACCATTATTAAGCTACGCGCTGGTTACCAATATAATGAGCGAGTTCGTCACAGTTTTGCGACTCGCTTGGGATTAGAAGTGGGCCTTAGCCCTAATCAAGCTAATGGTGATATCTTAAGTCTCGACTACAACCGTATTTTTTCTGACGAAAACATCGCATCGAATGTGTTGGATCTTGAGTTAAGAGATGCATCAACAGATACAGAAGATTATGTAGCCGCTGAAAAAAATGACGCTGGTTTTGCAAGTATCGATATTGATATTGATGATGTATGGCGAATTTATGCGGGGATTCGATATGAAGATTTTCGTAGAACGACATTACCATTAACACCAGAAGGCGAGATTTCAGATGAAGCTGGTCGTTACAGCATTACGGATTACGTTATTGTTGAGGATGGCTGGTTCCCGTCATTATCTCTAACATGGAAAGATTCTGACACGACTCAATGGCGTTTTGGTGCAAGTAAGACAATTGTTCGTCCGGACTTACGTGAAGTGTCTCCAGTACGATTTCAAGACCCAATTACCGGTTTTGACTTCTTCGGCAATCCAGAGTTAACCAGCTCAGACATTCTCAATTTTGATTTACGTTGGGAAATGTACTCAGATGATGGCAATAACTTCAGTATTGGCGGTTTTTATAAAGATGTTGAAGCACCAATTGAACCAGTACAGCGTATTTCGGAAGCCGGACGTCAGCTTAAGTTCTACAATGCGGAATCCGGTGTAATTTATGGTATCGAAACTGAGTTCTTACATGACTTGAATTTCTTAGGTGACTGGGGCGACAGTTTCTTTGTTGCAGGTAACTTAACGTTAAGCGATTCAGAAATCGAAATTCAGCCAAATGGTGAGATTGCCCCAACCAACTTGAAACGCCGTATGACGGGACACAGTGAGTGGGTAGCTAACTTGCAACTCAGTTTTGACTCACCAGATGAAATGCACAGCTCAACGTTAGTGTATAACGTATTTGGCGAACGTATTGCTTATGGCGGCCGTGGTGGGTTAGATGATGTGTATGAACAACCATTTAACAGCTTAGATTTTACCTACAGTTTTCTTCCTGATGAATTTTTGACTTTCAAACTGAAAGCAAGAAATATATTAGGTTCAGAAACTGAGTATAAGCAGCAAGGCGTTAAAGTTTACTCGAAAAATCCGGGTACTGAATTTACGTTTGAAGTCAGCTACAGCTACTAATTGTTAGTAAGTTGAGTAGCCTTAAAATAAAATGGCTACTCAACTTATTCGGTTATTTTTAAGCTTTAGCATTATGAAGAATATCTTGAAGTGTACCATTCATTAAAGATAACTCACTGTGAACACCATTCATTGAGTTTTGTGTGTTCTTTGCGATATCAACCAATGATTTCATATCTACTTTCGGTAAATCAGCGGGTGAGATTTCTTTCATTTTGTTGAAACCATTAATCGTTTTTTTTGTGTTATCAGCAACAACACTGTTTAAAATATCTTGCAGTGATTTTTCAAAATCTTTTTGCGTTTCATCTCGAATTTCTTCTTTGTGGCTTATTTGAGCAGTTTGAGCTCCGCTCGTACTTCCGATTGAACTCATGTTGTGTCTCCGAGTGATTTAGTCACTAATGGCGCTTTTAATTGCATCCATCTGGTTTTTAAGGGTGTAAGTTGAAACGTCGATTTGTTGTAGTATATTCAAACCTATATTGACCGCTGACAATAGTTGTTGATGAACAGCTTTCGCTTCGTCGGGTAACTGATTATTTTCTGGATCGCTGATACCCGGATAGGCCTTTTCTAAAGCTTGCTGGCTTGCCATCAGTTGGCTAAAAGTAGCGTGAAAATTGATAAATCGAGCCCCAAGCATATCTTTAGGCTCATTATTGTTGCTTTCAAGGAAGTCATTGTACTTTTCAAGGGCCGAAACATTTTCAGTCACTTGTTTCAAGATCGAATCAAGTTCTATTCCAGATGCCGCAACCATCATTTCATTGTTTGACTTGTTAGTAGTGTTTGCTGATTCCAGTTTTGTCATTGTTAACACTCCGGCTGAGTCCACATATGTCAGCCATTGATTTCATGAGGCATGTATAAAGCGCTTGATAGTTTTTGATTTAATTCATCTAATATTGAGTTTAGTTCAGTATACGCTGAGTGATGCTCATATAATTTTTGTTTCAGCTGTACTGGATCAAACTTTCGATTTTCAGCATCTAAATCCTCTTTTGAAGGGGTGACGAGTTTTTGTTCATCATCCGCTTCTCTTTCGACGTCATCATCGGGTAGATAGCCCAGTGAAATTAATTCGTTTAGCTCAGATAAGCAAGCAAGCTTAACTGAGCCCATCATTGAGCTGTTTTCTTCATTACCTAATTTGCCACGCTCTTCTTTCGCTTTCTCTAAATCATCTTCAAGTAATTTTTCAATTAACTGACTCAGCTTTTTTTCTTTTGGTGTTAGATTCTTAACAGCATTCGTCATCTTATGAGTTAGATAAGCTTTGAATAGCTCAGGATCACATTTAGCGTTATCTCTATGTGATGTTTCTGCGGCTTGTAATCCTATGACAGGTCTCGAGCTGCGATTAATTGATGATACCTCTGACATTTTAGACCTCTGCTTAACAAGCGTTGAAGTCCATTTCTACGAATCAAAGCGCCACGAAAATATTTTACTAATGGTAAACAGTATATAAAACGGTTTGCTTGCTAACTTCTGATTTTTTGAGGTGTTTGTGCGTTAGTGGTCGTACCAGTCTTGGTTGAGCTTTCTGAAGCAAAACTGGGGAGTTTTGGCAATATAAGCTGATAGTCTTTTTTAGGGACGTTCTTTAAATCAAATTTTGGGAACTTTACTTGTAAAAGCCCATCATGACTATTAGCAATTTGATCCATTAACGTTTTAAGTTTATTGATGTATATTTTGGCAGCAGCGAGCAATTTACTTGAATCTTGCAGAAGGTCAAAGCACTCTTTTAACTGCTGCATATCTCTTTTTTGTTCTGGAGTAATGTTTTTGGCATTCTTTCCGTTCAAATCGTGCAATTCTTGGAGTAAATCGGGCAGTGTTTTATGTTCATGCATAAATTTTTCGACTTTTTGCTCCAAGAATTTAAAATCATTATCCGCTTTTTTTAACTCGTTACCCATTTTTGAACCGAAAGATTCCGTTGATTTTATAAATGGAAAATCTTGTGGTTGCACATCTGAAGTTTGCAGAGCTTTATCTGTCATTACCTCATGTGAAGCATTCGAAGAATCAATTGTATTACTCATAAGTCACCCAATAAAAAACTGAGAATCTATGATCACTATACAAACTTCCCGTACTTTACTATATCGAAAATTTATGACCTACTCAGCTCACTGGTACTACCAGTTTAGTCGACATACTGATTTCTAAGTTCAGGTAAATCAACTAAATATTGAACAAACTCCACTTCAATTCCGTTGGGGTCAATAAAATAAACACTTTTTTGGGTATCATCGTTACCACCCCAAATTGCGACTTGGTAACCAGCATTTTGAAGTCGTTGAATCAAGGCCTCAAGATTGCTCACCGTAAAGGCGTAGTGTGCTAACCCAACTTGGTCGCCTTTTAAATCTCTAGCAGCTGTTTTTCCATGGTCACTGAAAGCTAAATAGTGATAATCATCGCCAAAATGAACCCACTTTCTTGGTTTACCGTACCATTCGCCAGATCCGCCACCACGGACTTTCCAATGTGGAAAAGCTGCTTGATAAAAAGTGAGCGTTTCAGGTATATCCCTGACGACAACGTTTACATGTTCGAGTGAGATCATAATTTGTTCCTTTTTGATTTTTAAGATAACTTGAAAAACTACATTCCATATGAGAATAACTGTCTGTTTTTGATTGGATTGCTTTTAAGGTTTACACGTAAATTCGAAAGCGCTTCGCTGAATCTAGCTAGCATTTCGAGGCTGTATTCGATTCTGAGTCTCAGCTGCTTCTCGTGTGAGGATTCAATTTCTGGGTTAAGAAAGCCTTCAACACCTCTAATGATTAAGTGTTCAGAAATCGGTATAAGACCATTATTTTTGCCACCATCCATTTTAAGTTCTGCAATTGGATAGGTTCCTCCAATACCACTGGAAACAGCGACATACATGATTGGCTTGTTATCTGTCATGTCGAGATCGCACATCATAAGAAAGTTTTTCAAAAGAGGAGAGGCCATTCCATTCCATTCAGGAGTAATAGCAATGATGGCGTCTGCCTCTTCAAGTGATGACTTTACCTGAGCCCAAGACTCACCTTTATCAGATGTACCATCCCAAAATGGCAGGTTAAGCATAGCCAGTTCAATGTGACTAATTGATTCAAATTGCTTGGCATTGAACTTCAAATATTCCCCGACGTTAAAACTTTGAGATTCAGCTCTGTGGCTCGCACTGACGATAACAAGATTCATATTAAGTAAGCCTTTGTATTTATAAATTAATATATAAAGTAAATTGTTTACATAATATTGTAAAGTAAAAATAAATAAAAAAGTTTACTTAATAGTGTCTTGAGTAATATCATTAGCTCAGAATCAATTGGAGTAAGTATGAAAACCACTGAAAAAATTCTGAACCTCTTAAAGCTTAATGGACCGTTAACGGCTAAATTTTTGGCTGAAGAGCTAAAGCTAACGACGATGGGCGTGAGGCAACACCTTCAAGCTTTGGAAGATTCGAATGACGTGGTGACAGAAGATATTGCTAAGGGGAGAGGGCGGCCAAGCCGTCATTGGCGATTAGTTGAAAATAATGCTGGTGGCTTTGAGGATCGACACGAAGAACTTACTTTGCAGTTGATTGACTCAGTTAAAGTGATATTTGGTGACGAAGGGTTAGAGCGCTTAATTAAACAGAGAGAAGCAGACAGCCTTTTGTTGTATAAAAAGGCGCTTGAAGCCAAAAATACGATAAAAGAAAAAGTGATTACTTTAGCTGAATTACGAACCCAAGAAGGTTACATGGCAACTTGGAGTGAGGAAGGTACTCATTTTTGGTTACTGGAAAATCACTGTCCAATATGCGCCGCAGCGACGAAATGCCAAAGTTTTTGTCGCTCAGAGTTAGAGCTTTTTCAAGCTTTATTCTTGGGTGTTGCTCAAGTTTTCCGAACCGAGCACATTGTTGATGGTGCAAGAAGGTGTGCTTATAAAATTCAATCTTAAATCCATTTATTTTCTCCAGTTTGATGTCGAAGTATTATTTCCGAGTAATGCCCGTTTCAATCACAATTTTTGGTGTTATTTCTTGTCTTTTAGATTTTACTTCTGTGCCCGAATCTTTAAGTTGATGCTTGATACCTTCGATTACTTCATAGGCGTGGTGAGCAGTGAAAAAGGTTAAAATTGCATTTACTTCTTTGTTTAGAGTGTTTGTCTTCGAAGTAAACTGAATCTTCATCTTTTTTAGAGATGAAATACTTGTTCCAACTTTTTCTGACTGATCCTGTTCACCTTTCTTTGATGTTATTGTGGCTGCGGCTTTAGTTGCATCAGTGGATTTGTGCCAAGCTTCTATTGTTGATAATTCGTCTTTAAACACATAAACCAGTATGTACTTTCTGCCATTTTGCTCCTTATACTCAAAACAACCGCCTTCTTTTTCACTGTCAACTCTAATGAGTACAGATGGATCAGTTTCTATATATTTCAATCTTGCACCTGGATCGAGTGTAAGTGGCAGCATGTTAATTTCACCTTATTGATTAATCGTAGATTTATTCTATAGATAAACAGTCAAGGCTATTTATAAAATTAATCACTTTTGTAAGCTCGTATTAAGCTAAAAACATCATGATGCTCAGATAGTTGCTCTTTTTCGTAAAAACAGCATAAAATTCATTCAAGTCTATTCAAGAGAATATCAGATGCTAGGAACTGCACTTTGTAAAAATGCATTAAAGGCTTTGTTGTTAGGTAGTGGTGAGTTAGGAAAAGAAATTGCAATTGAATTGCAACGGTTAGGCATCGAGGTTATTGCCGTTGATCGTTACTCCAATGCTCCTGCAATGCATGTTGCTCATCGTTCTCATGTCATCGATATGCTCAGTGCTTCAGCACTACGATCTGTTATTGTTCAAGAAAACCCAGATATTGTCATTCCTGAAATAGAAGCGATAAATACCCAGTTACTCGAAGAGTTAGAACAAGATGGATTAAACGTCATTCCTAACGCAAAAGCAGCACGTCTAACGATGGACAGAGAAGGAATAAGACGATTAGCGGCTAATTCACTTGGCGTACTAACTTCTCGGTTTTTCTTTTGTGATAATAAAAAAGATCTAAAGTCCGCCATTGAAAAAATGGGTTTTCCATGCGTAATTAAACCCGTTATGAGTTCTTCTGGTCACGGTCAGAGTGTCATTAAAAATGAAGAACAAATTGACGCTGCTTGGGCTCACTCTCAGGAAGAGGGACGAAGTGGTCAAGGTCGAGTGATTGTTGAAAGCTTTATCGACTTTGACTACGAAATTACATTGCTCACCGTCCAGGCTGTTGACGGTATTCATTTCTGTGACCCCATCGGTCACAGACAAGAAAACGGTGATTATCAAGAATCATGGCAACCTCAGAACATGAGCGAGCATTGTTTAAATGCGGCAAAAGAAATGGCCACGAAAGTAGTAAAAGCATTAGGAGGATATGGGTTATTTGGAGTTGAAATGTTTGTAAAAGGTGATGACGTTTATTTCTCAGAAGTCTCGCCACGACCTCATGATACCGGGCTGGTCACTTTAATCAGCCAAGACTTATCTGAGTTTGCACTGCATGTGCGTGCGATTTTAGGTTTACCAATCGCTAAGATAAAACAACTTGGATACTCTGCGTCAGCGGTGATTCTAGGTGACGGACACTCAGTAAACATAGAGTATAAAGGGGTGCACAAAGCGTTACTCGAAGCAGAAACTCAACTTCGCTTATTTGCGAAACCAGAAATTAATGGCCATAGACGCTTAGGTGTTGCGCTTGCAAGAGATGAAAATATTGATGCTGCAGTAGAAAAAGCGAAACGTGCAGCATCACAAATATCGATTAAGTACTAGGACTGTTGATTTCTTAGGATTGAATTTTGTGCAATTTGAGTGTTTTTCTGTTCAAGGCGTGAGCACTGAAGCTTAGTGATCTAAGTAAGCTGGTCACAACACGGAACAGTGAATGCTCAAAAGCATCGAAGACAGCGTAAATTGGTCATTTCATTGAGGGTGAAATTTGCGGTAGCACCCTCAGTAGCCGCCATGTATTCAGCTAAGTGCTCGTTAGACATATGTGCTTGCCAAAGCTCTCTGGTTTCCCAAGTTTCATAAAACATGAAATGTGCAGGGTTATCATTGTCTTGATGTAAATCGTACTTTATGCAGCCTTGTTCGTTTCTTGTTGTATCAATGAGTTTGAGCAATTCAGATTTTACTAATTCAATTTTATCTTCATGTGCAATGATGTTTGCCACAATGGTTAAGTTTGTCATTTTATTTTCTCCTAAAACTCTTCTAAAACGATTTTTCCGATAGATTTGCCTGATTCTAATAATTCATGGGCTGATTTAAGGTTTGCTGCGTTGATCTTGCCAAAGTGTTTACCAACAGTATTGATAATGCGTCCTTGATCAATAAGCTCAGATACATGATTTAATAACTTGTGTTGCTCAATCATATCGTCGGTATTAAACATTGAACGAGTGAACATAAACTCCCAATGGAAAGCGATTGATTTAAGCTTGATTTTAGAGATATCAAGCGACTGGGGATCATCAATAATCGCAATTGTTCCTTTAGGCTTAATCAGTTCAATGTAGTCGTTAAAATAGCTGTCAGTATGAGTTAATCCCGCAATGTGAGTGACTTCCCCGATCTTTAACTGTGATATTTGTGCAGCAATAGGTTTGCTGTGATCAATGACATGATCGGCGCCTAGACTCTTCACCCATTCTATTGAACTCGCTCTAGAAGCCGAAGCAATTACCGTAGCATTCGTCAATGCTTTTGCGAGCTGAATAAGAATAGATCCAACACCACCCGCAGCCCCCATCACCAACAACACTTCGTTACCCGAAGGTTGGTTTTCTTCTGTTCGCTGAATGCTAAGGTGATCAAACAGTAACTCGTAAGCTGTAATACTAGTGAGTGGCAGCGATGCAGCTTGAGCATCGGTAAGGCTTTTCGGCTTTTTACCGACAATACGTTCATCAACGAGTTGATACTCAGCATTACTACCATCTCGCATCAGATCGCCAGCGTAGTAAACAAGATCTCCTGGTTGAAATAGAGAAACCTCTGAACCTACGGCAACGGCTTCGCCTACCGCATCCCAACCTAAGATCTTGTATTCGCTTGTTTGTGGTGTCATGTTTTGTCTAACTTTGAAATCGACAGGATTTACTGAAACCGCTTTTACTTGTATGAGTAAATCATGACCTTTAGCGATAGGAGTCGGCAGCTCAATATCGATTAATGATGAAACATCCGAAATCGGTAGCGATTTTTTATATCCAACAGCTTTCATAATTGGCCTTAACATTGATTGATGATGACAAAGCCAATACTAATGATTGTTCGAGTATAGAAAAACAGCGTAATATTTGATTGATTATCAAAAAATATTTGAGAATAGGGTAAAGCATGCTTGTTGAAGATCTTCAACTCATACTCAAGGTAGCAGAGCTAAAGAGTATTACTGCTGCAGCTGAACATTTAGATTTAAGAGTTGCAACAGCAAGTGCTGCAATCAAGCGAGTTGAAAAAAGCCTAGGTGTCGAATTATTTACGCGAACCACCAGAAGTTTGCGTTTATCCAATGCGGGGGAGCGTTATATTCCTGAGTGTCAACAAGCGCTCGCTTTACTCTCAACTGCCAAGAAAAACGTAAAAAATGACTTAGGGATAATTGATGATGAACTGAAGCTATCAGCATCATCTGATCTGGGGCGAAATCTTGTTTTACCATGGCTTGACGAGTTTATGGAAGAACATAAAGACTTATCCTTAAAACTGCATATCAGCGATAGCAATATCGACTTCTTTCGTGATGCCGTTGATGTTGCGTTACGTTATGGTAACCCAAGTAACTCAAACTTTTACGGATTCAAAATTTGTGATGTTCCTAAAGTTGTTTGCGCTTGTCCTTCATACCTAAAGAAATTTGGTACGCCAGAACACCCAAGTGAACTAGTTTCGCATAACGCCCTTCTATATCAACTACACGACATCACTTTCAATATCTGAAGTTTCCAAGATAACGGATCACCAATTAAGGTTAAAGTCACAGGAAATAGAGTAACTAATGACGCAGAGTTAGTAAGGCGTTGGTGTGTAGCTGGTAAAGGGGTTGCAGCGAAGTCCTGTTTGGATATGGCTGAAGATTTATTAGCGGGACGAGTAAAAACAGTGTTGACGGACTATCAACCAAAACCTATGGAATTATGGTTGATTTGCCCTAGTCGGCAATTGATAACACCGGCGGTAAGGTTACTTAGAGATTTACTTATCGCTCGGTGTAATGAGATTTTAAAGCAACTTCAGTTAAGTAAAATTATATGAATCAGTCAGAAGGTATCTATTATTTCAATGACGTTATCGTTTTATTGATTTCTTTACGAGTAGCCTCTATGGCGTTAACCACTTCGTTAGTTGCTAAGTTACTGCTTTCAATCGAATTCCAATTGTCTGCCCAACTGCTTCGTAACGCATCGGCCTTTACCATGACACTTTTACCCGCAAGAGGGCTTAAATCATTGATTAACCCGACCTTTACCCAGCCTTTTCTCGGACTACCTTCGGATGGGTCTTGATCATAATGCAAAGAATAAATAAGTTGCTCAAGTTGTGATAACTCCAGCAGCATCTCAAAGCTCGCAGTACGAACGGTGTTATTTGTTTCAGTAGACTCTAAACGCCAGACATTATAGCTAAACCCTGACAGGCTGAGTAACACACTGAAAATAACGAAATAAAATTGATATTGACGTTTTTTAATAAAGCCAGAAGAGCTGCCTTTATTCAGTATGTCTTTTAAAAACATTTAGTTGTATCCTAAATTAACCAGCGATATATCAATAATAGTTTATTACCAAGGGGAGATTAATGGAAATAAATGCACAAGTTATATTAGCAATTGTTGCTGTGATTGGACTCATATACTTTATTTTTGGTGCAAAAAAAGGATTGTTGATTTTTGAACTTCACTTTAAAAAAGGGCGACTGGATACGCATAAAGGCAAAGTGCCTGAAAAATTCATGCGGGAAGCCAGAGAGTTAGCTAAAAAACACAAACTGACAGGTGTTGTGCGTGCTGAAAAGAAATCAGGTGTTCGATTGCATGTTTCTGCAACCATTAATGATGAAATGGCGCAACGACTTAGAAATGTATTCCCATTTGAACTTTACGATAAGAAAAGTGGCGATGCGGGAAAGCGTTCAGCCTAATTGTTATTGAGGCATAAACTGAGCTGATCCGATGTGTATATGCCTTTAGAGTTGATACTCTATTTGGGTTAATTGCTCTAACTTAGGTTGTAATATTAGCGAAATATTTTGCTAATGGCAGTATGCAGAAGTTCTAAAGGGGCGTAAGTACACTTTAAAAGGATCTAAAATGTATTTGAGAAAGTCACTTTTGTCACTGTCTGTGATGAGTTTATTGTCTGCTTGTGGGAGCGATGATAAAAAAGATGAGCCTATTGTCATCGTACCTCCAACACCACCCGTTGCTACAAACTATGATCATCAGATTAATGGCACGGTTTTATTCCAAGGTAATGTAAGTAGCGCTCAAGTTTGTGTCGATTTGGACATGAATAAAGCATGTGATGACGAAGAACCTACAGCGACATCAAATAACGAAGGTGTCTATCAAATTGAGTGGACCTCTCAGCAAAAGTCACCTGACTATTATCTGTTAGCAAGTTGGAGCAGTGCTGCTTCTGCTACTAACTTACCGCAACCACTGCGAGTGAATATAGCTTCAGGTTTTGTGGGGCAAGGATTTTCTAAGACTCACTCCGCATCAACTCGTTCTGTAAGTCAGTTATTTGCTTTGAAGGATCATGCTGGTGCGATCAATGCGCTGACGGATATTGAATTCCAACGTTATCAGCTGATGCTCGCTGCTAATAAAACGGATTCTGAGATTCAAGTGTTCAGAGCACGTTTAGCCGTTATTCTAAAATCCGTTTATGGTGTTACATCTGATGATGTTTTTATGATGACTGCAGAAGAGTCACAATCTGACGTTTTTGTTTCTACATTTGAAGTTCAACGTTATATTTTTGCGTTAATTGCTGAGTTAGTGTCAGATCCTTTGGCTGTCGATGAGGTGATGTCAGCGAGTATTGAACAGATAAGAGCTTTGATAGCACAGAGTCAATTATCAGTTTTAGATTACTTAGCTACAGAGCCGCTTGATCTTACCTATGTGATCAATGAGGTTCTAACTGCGCAAGGTTATATTGAGCAGCCAATTTCTGACAACTTATTGTCTCAAACTGATTGGGATGTTGTGTTTGATGGTTTAGGTTTTAAAGATACGCCTGAGTCTCGCAACACTGAAGATAACTTTACTCTTGCGCCTTCGCACTTGAATTCATCATTTACGTTAAATTACGGTGATGAGAGTGAATACATGTTTGGCGCTATTATCCCCGAACCTACTGGAGCGGGTGCTCCTAAAGCTTTTTCATTGATAGTGAATTTCGATGAGGAAGATGAGATCCCTCAGGAATGCTGGAATACGGATTTAAACCGCTGGATTAACTCGGATAGAGCTGATTCTGACTATCAGCCAAAAGACATAGAGATCAGCGGAAATGAGATTACAACGTTCTATGATGGAACAGAAGTCCCCATTAAAATACGAATAGAAAAAGTAAGCACTCACTCTGAAGTATGGTCATCAATGCTTGCATCTTCACCTGAGCAGTACAAGCTCAGTGAGGTAAACTGGCCAAGTACCGTTTACCGTTATTTTACTTCGCAACAAGGTCAAGTGCTTTGCCGTGATGAAGATTACATTACCCATACTATGGTAGCGAGCTCTGTTGAAACCTTGTCATCTTCGAATATTGCAGAATCTCTCTATCCAAGTTTTTATCCCGAAGACGTATCGGTTGATGAAGTTAATCAACGTTTTACCATTGACGATTTAGGTACTTATGAATGGATGTTACTTGATGCAGCGCCTAATGGCTCACCTCACTTACGTGTTATTCAGTTAGAGTCTGATATTCCTGATAACTTACAGAATAATGTTGATCCTAGTGATTATCTCATTGAGGCTTCAGAGCTTATTGAAGTCAACATCTATGATGCGTGGGATTATGATGTATTTAACGATCACTTATTTATCACCTTTGATGGGCATACAAATGATTTTAATGAGCACATAAAAAACCACTTTAAGCAATTTGGTGCGCCAATAGTTCCTTAGTAAAATATCCAGTTCAAAAAATATTTAAACCTTTTCCTCTTCTTGTTCGTAATGACAGTTTCAACAGGGATGTATGAGGAAAGGGTTATGTTGTCGAACTTACTTATTTTTTGCGTAATGTTTGCCGGTTGTATTGTCTTTGGCAGTATCTTTGCACCAGCAGTCATTGTATGGGCTATTGCTCATTTACTAAGACTCAATTCTATAGCTGAGCTTAATTTAGTTCTATTCGTTGTCGCTCTTGGTGGCACAGTAGATAACATTTTAATGCACTCAGGTTTTATTCAATTTAACAGCCACAGTGATATGGCCCATCAAACATCAGTCATTCCGATTTGGTCTTGGATGATCTGGTTGGGTTTCGGTTTAACATTAAATCATGCTCTAAAATTCTTAGAGTCATCAATATGGTTACAATTAGCTTTTGGTGCGATAGTTCCACCACTGGGATATCTACTCGGTGAGCGTGCAGGTGCTCTTACATTTGAAACATCTACTCAAGCTACTTTGGTCACTTTCGGTATTATCTGGTCAGTATTGATGCCTATCTTCTTCACTCTCAAACACTGGATTTTGACCGACAGAATTGAGAATAGAGTGGTATAGAGTCCTTTAGGTAGCTCGCATTTGACCGCAGAATTGTTTGCGGTCTTTTTTTTGAACTTTATTCTTTGCTTCAGCGTAAGTAATTAAACCCATTCGCTTTGGTTACCAAGACTATGAACAAAAACTTCATCTCTCTAGTGTGTAACGGACTGCTTTATAACTTGATGTGGCTTGGTTGTATTACCTATAAATCCGCATTTATCCCTATCGTTCTGATGTGGGTATGTTGGCTCTTAATTTGTCGAAGTTCAGTATCTGAGCGCGGGTTAATTTTGTTCGTGGTGTTAATGGGAGGAATCTTTGATTCGGTTTTGATGCAGCTTCAGGTTTTTCAGTTTGATCAAGAGTCTAAGCTAATTGTTCCTCTTTGGCTGTGGGCAATCTGGTTAAGTTTTTCTTTGACGTTATTTCATGCATTAAAGGCTTTGTCTAAATCCGTGGTTTTACAAATCTTAGTTGGTGCCACATTTGCACCTTTAGCTTACTTTGCGGGCAGAGAGTTTGATGCTGTTCAGTTTGGTTATTCTGATAGAACAACGCTCATTATTCTCGGCTTAGCTTGGGCCGTTTTACTCCCCAGCTTTTTTTTAGTGAAGAGAATACTTCTAGAGTCAACGGAGGGAACCCATGAGAACTTTGCTTAAGACACTCATATTTTTAGGGTTAGTCCTCAGTTTTCAAGCTGGTGCATCTTCTTTAAGCCAATGTTCAAAGCAAAATGAGGGGCTAAGTGATGCAAAGGAAAGTCTGAATCTCGTAGGAACTGCAAAATTGAAAGTGTGGTTTTGGAATGTCTATACCAGCGATTTATATACGCCTACAGGAAAATACTCTGGTAAAGAACAATGCTTACTTTTTGAAATTAACTATTTAATGGATATATCAAAAGAAGAATTAATCAATAGCACAGTAGAAAACTGGCAGCATCTGGGGTTAACACCAAACGATTATCAAGGGTTTGTTTTTAAGTTAGAAAAAATTTGGCCGAATGTCTCAAAAGGAGATCAACTTGCATTTCAGGTTTTACCGACTGAAAGCGTGTTTTACCTTAATGGAAAGCCCATCGGTAAGATTGAGGATAAACACTTCGCTTCAATATTTTTGAGTATTTGGTTGTCTAAGAAGACAACTCAACCTCGGTTAAGAAAGAAACTATTAGGGGCTACTTCATGAAAAAACTGATTTCGTTACTACTGATCCCAATTGCAATTATTCTGGCCACGTCGTGCTCAACAAATATCCATGAATATCAAGGTGAACAGCCAAGGTTTGATCTGAAAGACTACTTTACTGGAAATATAACCGCCTGGGGAATGTTGCAAAATTATTCTGACAAAGTAACTCGCCGTTTTTGTGTTGATATTGAGGGTGAATGGAAAGCGAATAAAGGATTGCTTAAAGAAACCTTTTATTTCGATGATGGTGAAGTCACCCATCGTAATTGGCAATTGATGAAAATGGAAAATGGAAAGTACCTTGGTACCGCTTCCGATGTTGTTGGTGAAGCAAAAGGGCAAGAACAAGGCTTCGCATTTCACTGGAACTATGTGTTAAAAGTCCCCGTGGATGGTAGTGAATACAACATTGCAATGGACGACTGGATGTATCGAATGGATAAAAATAGAGTCATGAATAAAACCACGATGAAGAAGTTTGGTGTAAGGGTTGGTGAAGTGACATTATTTTTTGAGAAGTCATTACCAGTAACACAGTGCAAGTCGATGTGATCTTTTTTACGTTCACTTCCGTAATAGTTTTAGAGTTTCTCAAGGACAGAAGCACATGCTTAAACGAATAGATAACTTTAAAACGAGCAAACCGTATGCTAAAGCTATATGTATGAAACAAGAATATAGCAATGAGCATCTCAGTCAGTTACTCGTTGATGTGGCTTTAAAGCGAGATCAGAAAGCATTTACAATTGTTTTCCAGCATTTTGCGCCCAAAATTAAACGATTTGCTGTTCAGAAGTTTTCAAACTCTGACAAGGCTAACGACATCGTTCAAGACACAATGAGTAATGTATGGCGAAAAGCCCACTTGTTTTGTCCAAATAAAGGTGCTGCTCATACGTGGATTTACACTATCATGAGGAACGTTACTTTTGACGCTCTCAGGAAAATTCGCTCAGGTCGCGAAGATAATTTGAGTGAAGACATCTGGTCTTATATTGAAGGCGAAACTGAAGAGAAAGTCTTTGAAGATCACTTAGAGAAGAAGTTCATTTTAGCAAATATAAACAAATTGTCTGAAGCTCAGTTAAGTGTGGTCAAAGCATTTTACTTTTCAGAATTATCGCAAGAGCAAATATCTGAATGTTTAGATATTCCTCTTGGTACTGTTAAATCAAGATTGAGGCTGGCCGTGGCTAAACTCAAAGGCAATATAGGGGATGACTTATGATTAAGCATCATCCAACGGATGACTTGCTCATCGCATTTTCAGCTGGTGAACTTTCATCATCATTATCAGTGGCAATTTCAACTCATATCGAAATGTGCCCAGTCTGTCGTCATCAAGTGGAGCGCTACACTGCACAAATGTCTGATGAGAGCTTTAATCAACAAGCAGAAGTTATCGACTTTGCAGCTAACTCTGATGGCATAGGCATAGATACCAATTTTGATGACATGCTGTCTTGCATAATGGCTGAACCAGAATCTAATTTTGTAGAGACATTTAAATCTGCGCCTTCGAAAGTGATTGGTGGTGGATTTGAACTTCCCAAAAGTTTAAGTCGTTTGAGTGTGTCAAATTTTGTGAATGTAGGGAAAATTTCAAGAGCGAGAATTGAGCTTGATGAAGAACCTGTCAGAACCAGTTTGTTAAATATTAAAGCGGGTGGTGAAGTGCCTCACCATACTCATAAAGGATTCGAGATTACGCTATTGCTTCAAGGAACATTCGAAGATGAACTTGGTGGATACGTGCCAGGTGATTTTATCATCCTCGATGCTGAGCATACTCATCATCCAGTATCTAAAGAAGGGTGTTGGTGTCTCACAGTGGTTAATGATTCGATTCAATTTACCCAAGGGGTAAATCGGTTATTAAACCCTCTTGGAAAATTTATTTACTGATCTGCGCTGCTTATCACTCTCCCGTTGCACAAGGAAGTGCACGGGAGTTCCCATGTTTTTCTCAAATAAATCCTGTTTCTAGAGTGATCTAACTCTAAACTTAAATCGTAACTCATTATAAATATGGAAAAAGTGCGGCGACGATGATGCAGGAAATTATAAATAATCAACAATTCGAATATCCACAATGGCTGAGTCAGTTCATTTCTGTCTATGAACAACTCAACAAAAATAACCTAGAATTACTTGAAACCTTGTATCACCAAGATGTTCTCTTCCAAGATCCTGTCCATCAAATCAGTGGCCTTAATCATCTAATGACTTACTGTAATTTCATGTATTCCAACACGTCTCACTGCCAGTTTTATATTGATGAAGTCATATTTGACGGAGTGCAAGCAGGCGTTTACTGGACGATGAAATATCGCCACCCCAAACTCAATCAAGGGAATACGATAACGGTTGAAGGGCACACGCAAGTTAAAGGGGAATGTGAACGGGTGACTTATCACCGTGATTATTTAGACATGGGGGCGATGGTTTATGAACATGCACCTGTACTTGGGCGTCTGGTTCGCTGGTTAAAGCATCGGTTAGCTCAATGAAAAAAGTCATGATTACAGGTGCTACGTCCGGTATCGGCGAGGCTTTAGTTGAGTTGTATTACCAGACCGGGTTTTCAGTGATAGCCTGCGGACGCAACAAAGGCAAACTGTTGCAGTTGAAAAAACGTTTTAGTGCAATTCAATGTCTGCAGTTTGATATTACTCAGCCGGAGGAAGTCATGCAGGCTGCAGCAGACGTTTCTAAAGTTGACATTCTACTGCTTAATGCTGGTGACTGCCGTTATATTGATAATGCTTACCATTTTGATGCCGGTGCCTTTAAACACAATATTTCAACCAACTTATTATCAGTGGGAGACCTACTGGGCTCTTTTCTTCCTAAAATGGACGCAGGATCACGTTTGGTTTTTATCAGTTCAATTGCAACTCAATTGCCATTTCCACGCGCAGAGGCTTACGGAGCGTCAAAAGCGGGGCTTGATTATTTGGCTAACAGTCTTCGTTTAGATCTTAAATCTGTGGGTGTTGATGTGACACTGGTTCACCCTGGTTTTGTAAAAACACCACTGACACATAAAAATAACTTTTTTATGCCGTTTATCGTTGATGCACAAATGGCGGCCAAAAGAATTTACCAAGGCGTCCAGTCGAGAAAAGATTACGTTCATTTCCCACGACGTTTTACATATCTACTAAAATTAATATCACTACTGCCTAAAAGCTGGTGGCAAAGAATAATTATAAAAGCTTGAAAAGGAAGTCATTAAATGAAGCATATTGCCATTATAGGAAGTGGAATCTCAGGTCTAACTTGTGCTTATTTACTATCACAAAAGCATAAGGTTACTGTTTTTGAAAAAAGCAGTGTTATCGGTGGTCATACGGCGACGGTAGATGTCGAAGTGGCTGGCGAAAAACAAGCAATTGATACTGGTTTTATTGTATTTAATGATAAAACTTACCCCAACTTTATTCAGCTCCTTGAGCAATTAAATGTACAGAAACAAAAAACTGAAATGAGCTTTTCTGTGGCTAATTTAACTTCTGGTCTTGAATACAATGGTCACAATTTAGATACTTTATTCGCCCAACGTAAAAACATTTTCAGTTTCAAATTTTGGGGACTGATATTCGATATCCTACGCTTTAATTATCGTTGCGTAGATACCTACGAAAACGAGCTGTATGAGGATGGATTAACGCTCGGGCAATTTTTAAAGCAAAACCGTTTTAAAGACTTCTTTTCCAATCACTACATATTGCCAATGGCGGCCGCTATTTGGTCTAGTTCAATAAAAGAAATTGAAGATTTTCCATTTAAATTTTTTGTACAATTTTTTTACCATCATGGTCTGTTAAGGATAAGTAACCGCCCTCAATGGTATGTAATTGTCAATGGCTCCAGAAGCTATCTTTCCCCTTTAACTCAAAGGTTTAAAGAGCGAATCTATGTTAATCAGAATATAACAAGCATTAAGAGGAACAATGGCAAAGTCCAGTTGATGCTGACTGATGAAACGGGAAATATTGAACAAGAATTTGATGAAGTTGTACTGGCCTGTCACTCAGATCAAGCTCTTGAACTCCTTGCTACGCCAACCGTTGCAGAGCAATCTGTATTGGGAAACATTCCCTATTCAAAGAACAGTGTAATATTACACACTGATGAATCCATTCTGCCTAAAGCTCATTCTGCATGGGCGAGTTGGAATTATCGGCTCGATGAGAATACTGAGCGTCCCGCCGCTGTGAGTTATTGCATGAATATCCTTCAACAACTCACCAGCAAATATACTTTCTGCGTGACCTTAAATCAAAAAAATGCCATATCACCGGATAAAATCTTACGTGAATTTACTTATCACCATCCTAAGTTTCAGCTTCAAAGCATCGATGCACAACAAAGACGGTCAGAAATTTGCGGTCGAAATCAAACTCATTTTGTAGGAGCGTACTGGTACAGTGGGTTTCATGAAGATGGTGTGAAAAGTGCCATTGATGTAGCAAGTCGTTTTGATTGTTATTTGAATGATTGAGGATGAATTATGAAAATATTTTCTCAATCTAATCTCTATCAAGGCGTAATAAAGCACAGGCGTTACAGCCAAAAAAAACACCAGTTTCAGTATAAGCTTTACATGTTATTGCTCGATATTCGTGATGTACAACAGCCGTTTTCGATATGGCCTTTTGGTAGCTCTTGGTTTCATCCTATGCGCTTTGTCGCTAATGACTATCTAAAAGGTGAACCTCAAAACCTTGCGCTCCGTATCAATAATAAGTTTGCTGAGCTTGGAGGGATACATCCTCACTCAGTGAAAGCGTTGGTGCAAGTACGTTGTTTTGGCCTGTATTTCAGTCCGGCTAATTTTTACTTTGGCTACAACGAAGAAGGGCATTGCTTTCAAGTTTTGGCTGAAGTGAGTAATACCCCTTGGAATGAACGTCATTATTATCTTATTAAACTAGATGAACAAAGCCCTCTGACAAATGAGAAGCAATTTCACGTGTCACCATTTATGAATTTAGATATGAATTACTTTTGGCAATTTAAAGCACCATCAGAAGCACACAACAATTTATTGATTAATATTGAAAATAGAGCCAAAGATACGAATGAAAAACTGTTTGATGCAAGTTTGATTATGCGAAAAAAACCGTTAAATAAAGCAACGGTATATAAACTTTGGTTAGCGATGCCGCTCATGACTTTTAAGGTGGTATTTGGTATTTATTACCAAGCTCTGAAATTATTGATTAAACGTGTGCGTTTTATCCCTTACCAAAATATCAAGGATGACTGAGCCGATGGAAAATATTTATCAAATCAGAAAAAATACTAAGATGGATTGGCTGACTGCTCGTTGTCGAAAGCTGATATTTAAATTTCTCGAACAGTTACAAGATGGTCGCCTTGATGTACATGAGGCAACAGGTGAGAATCGATGTTTTGGACACTGTGCAATAAGTAAAGATGGTCCAATTGAGCCCCTGGCGGCAAAAATAGAAATCAGAGATATGAGTTGCTATCGAGATTTTATTTTTAAAGGTGCGATTGGAGCAGCAGAAGCTTATATTGATGGTAAGTGGAGTTCTCCAGATCTGACTCGAGTCATTAGAGTTTTCGCACGGGCACAAAAGCTTGCTGATAATATTGAAGCCCAAAAAGGGTTCGTTGCACATTTCAAAGATAAGTTGTTTCACCTCTTTAACACAAACTCAATCAAACAAGCCAAGAATAACATCATCTCTCATTACGACTTAGGTAATGAACTTTATAAGAATTTCTTAGATGAACGCATGCAATACTCATCGGCTATCTTTGAAAATAATGAAATGAATTTAGAATATGCACAATGCAACAAGCTTGACATTATTTGTAAAAAATTGGAGTTAACGCCTGCCGATCACCTTCTCGAAATTGGTACAGGGTGGGGCGGTTTAGCGGTTCACGCCGCTAAAAATTACGGATGTAGAGTGACTACAACAACGATTTCTGAAGCGCAATATCAATACGCAAAGCAGCGAATTGAAGAAGAAGGTCTTGAGCTTCAAATTACCTTATTAAAACAAGATTATCGAAATTTAAGTGGGCAGTTTGACAAGCTTGTTTCAATTGAGATGATTGAGGCTGTAGGTTATCGCTATCTCACTTCATTTTTTAAAAAATGTAATGAGTGTTTGATACCTGGTGGAAAGATGCTTTTGCAATCAATTACTATCGCTGATCAGCGTTTTGACTATTACAAAAATAACGTGGATTTTATTCAAAAGCACATTTTTCCTGGTGGCTTTTTACCTTCTATTACTGAGATTGCGAATCGAACCCAAAAAGATACAAATTTAATTATTCACGATATTGAAGATATCGGATTACATTATGCCTTGACGCTTACTCACTGGCGGCAGCGATTTTTGTTTGCTTGGCAGCGCATAAAACCTCTTGGCTATGATGAGCGATTCAAGCGACTTTGGACTTACTATTTTTGTTATTGCGAAGGTGCTTTTTTAGAGCGTTCGACCAGTACGGTTCAAATAGAGTTTAGAAAAAGTTAGCGATGATGGTTGAGTAAATAGCTTTCATAGTTAGGATCGATTTGTCTCGAAGAAGACATTTACTTCAAAAAAGAATTCTAAGCGTAATTGGATATCAGGAGTCGATGCTTGCGATTCTGATTGAACGGCCTCTGAATTTAAGGGGGCTTTTGAAACTGTTTGTGCGTACGCATTTGATTGTTTAACGATTCTTAAATCATAGGTTTTCGAGTCGGATAATGAGCTTGTCGCTTCTGCTCTTAGACACTTGGCAGAAGGGAAGTTCTTTACGAGTTTTTTTGCTCATCTCTTTGTTTGATTCTCTCACTTCGGCGTGTTGGATTAGATGAAGAGGGAGGTATTCGCATATGACACTCGTAGTTAAACTATTTATATCGAATATTGTGCCTTAAATTACGAGAGGTAATTAGTTAATTATTTTTAATACTTAAACTTTACAAAGGCTTAATGCATTAGTCGCTCTAGGATGAATAGTGCATTTATGTAAGTAACCTAATGACTTTCGCAAATAGAGTTATGCAGATGGTGCGGATTATATTTTGCTTAGTATCTCAAATTCTTCGGTCGAACTTTGAGCCGATAATTATAAAATGTTAGATAAGTATCAACAGATTTCGATATCCCTTTAAGCTTAAAAAGGTTTTATGCAAAGCTGAATTAGCCATTTCAATTCTTAGTGGAAAATACTGTATTCCACACTACTCTTTAGATATAAAAAACCAAGATGTTCGTCATTATAAGTAAGGTTTTTGGTTAGTTACTAAATATTTAAAGGGACTTCTATGCTACAACCAGAACTTGATAAGATTGTGTATTTTCAATCAGAAGAGCCAAGAGTTTATGAAAGTGCGCACCCTAAAAGTTTATTGCATTCTATTGTAGAAGACGGCAAAGCGCTTGATAGTCTTAAAAATCAGCATGTGTACTCTTCGGATCAATTTGATAGAAACACCATACTGCAACTACTGCGTCTAGCCGCTAAATATGAAGCAAACCCAGAACGTTTCTCTGCGCCGCTGCAAGGTAAAATTCTTATTTCAGCCTTCTATGAACCAAGTACTCGGACCCGTTTATCATTCGAAAGTGCTTGGCATCGATTAGGTGGAAATATCATGTCAATCACTGATCGTTCAACAACGGGAATTGCAAAAGGCGAAAGCCTTAGTGACGTTGCTGAGATGTTCAATAGTTACGGTGACTGTGTCGTTCTCAGAGATTCAAATGATAGCTCAGTAAAAGAAATGATGGATGCGTTGCGTATTCCCATCATTAATGCTGGCAACGGGCTAGATGAGCACCCAACTCAGGCACTTGCCGACCTATATACCATATTTAAATGGCGGCCAGACTTAATACAAACTAAGCCTGAAAACCCAATTAAACTTTGTATTATTGGTATGCCTTCTAGAATGCGCACTGTAAGAAGTTTATTAAAGCTTATTTCTGTTTTTCCTAATGCGTTTGAAACTGTAACCATCGTTGCAAATGAGGTAGAAGAGAAAATATTTGATCAGGGACAAAAGGAGCAGTTACTTAACGTCGGTTTAAATATCGAAGTTACTGGTGGGTTCTCTAATGCAATTAAATCAGCCGATGTTATTTACATCAATGCAATTGCCTGGGAGGGGAATACTTTTAAAGAGTATGGGGCTGATTATAAGCTATCTGCCAGTTCTCCTTTGAAAGCTCAAGCAATTGTTCTGCATCCTTTGGCTCGTGGGGAGGAACTATGCACATCGCTCGATGACACTTCCCATAATTGGTATTTTTCTCAAGCTCGTGGAGCAGTATTTTTGAGGCAGGCGTTGTTAACTTGCCTTCTTCACCGCACCGATCGTGTTCTGGATATTATTTAATTTACTAGGAGCCCATTCATGTGCGGAATAGCGGGTATATTTTCTTCCTCATCTGACAGAAATATTGAGTCTCAACTCCTTGTTAACATGGCTGCAATTCAACACCATCGCGGACCAGACAACTATGGCTATGCTAATCCTGATGGATTAGGCGTTGGCATGAGTCACTCAAGACTTTCCATCATCGACTTGAATGAAGAGCGAGGTCGCCAACCTTTTTCATTTGAAAATAAAGTCATTTTTTCTCATAACGGCGAGTTTTACGATTTTCAACGAATTCGCGCTGACTTATCGGCACAGGGAGTAACCTTTTTTTCTAAGAGTGATTCTGAAATTGTCCCTTGGCTTTTTAAAAAAGAAGGGATGGAAAAGGCAATAACCTATTTGAGAGGTGAGTTCGCATTTTCATTGTATGACAAAGAAGAAGACACACTTTACTTAGTTCGAGATAGGTTTGGTGTAAAGCCCCTTTATTGGGCTAACACAGGTAATGAAGTTGTTTTTGGCTCAGAAATTAAAGCCATTTTAACTCACCCTGAAATTAGTGCCGAGATGGATACAAAAGGTTTATTTCACCAGCTAATACAAGTCATGGTACCTGGTACTACAGCATTTAAAGGCATTAATCAGGTTGAGCCTGGGCATTTTTTAAAAATCACCCGTAAGAATAAAGAGCTTAAAGTTCAAACAACCAAGTATTGGGATATGAATTTTCCTAGAGCTTCAATGAGAGAGCATCATTCAGATGAGTTTTATATTTCCGGAGTCAGAAAGCACTTATTAGAGGCCGTTCAATTGAGGTTGAATGCAGATGTCCCTGTTGGCTGTTACTTATCCGGTGGGATTGATTCTTGCTGTATTCTAGGGCTGGCCTCGGCAGTCTCGCAAAAGCCTATCAAGACTTTTACGATCGCATTTGATAACAAAGATTATGATGAAACAGCAATAGCTACTGAAATGGCGAACTCCGTTGGCACCGAGCAACACATTCTTGAATTAGATGCTGAGCTGCTGTACGACAATTTTGAGAGAACCATTTGGCACACAGAGAGAACGATCTATAACACTTTAGCGGTTGCTAAATTAATGATGTCGCAGCAAGTCCGAAGTGTAAATTACAAAGTTGTGCTAACAGGGGAAGGCTCAGATGAATTGTTTGCCGGATACCCAGCCTTTAGAAAAGATATGTTCTTGCATGGTATGAGCGGTTTAAGTACAGAACAAACGCATCATTGGCATACTGCATTGGAAGAGAATAACAAACTGTTTCAGGGTGCAATGCTGCCAAAAGATGAATATACATCGGGAGCTATTGATGAAAAGGTGGGCTTCACTCCTAGTTGTCTTCAGCCTTGGTTAGGTTGTACCGATATTGCAAAACAACTCATTTATCCGTCAAAAAGAGTAGAAGTCGAGCACTATGAGCCTGGGCAAGCCATTGCTGAAAATCTGGACGATGCCTATTTGTCAGAAAGGCACCCTTTAGACAAGGCGCAATACGTTTGGATTAAAACCATGCTAGAAGGTCAAATTTTGACATGGGGTGGTGATAGAGTTGATATGGCAAACTCCATGGAAGCCAGACCTGCATTCTTAGATCATAAGCTTGCTGAGTTTGCTACCTTAGTTCCGCCAGAAATGAGAATCAAAGGCTCAAGAGAAAAGTACGTTCTTAGGGAGGCGGTAAAAGGTGTCATACCTGATGTTTTATATAACCGTGAAAAGTTTGCATTCATGGCTCCGCCTGCTCACACTGACGAAAAAAAGTGGCAGAAACTTAAGTCCCTATTAAATCAGTATGCATCACCGCTTAAATTAGAAAAGGCCAAACTAATTGATCCTAGCTTCTTAGAAGTGTTGATCCAGCGCCAAGAAAGCGCTGAAATAAGCGATGCCGATAAAGTTCAAAACGATGCTCTGTTAAATCATGTTTTGGGGATCATGATTATATATGAACATTTCATCGTTCAAGACATGAGTGAAAAAGCATCCGCTAAAGCAAAGCAACTGGGGTGGCACGCATGATCTAATTCTCATGCTGCACAGAAAATTTGAGTGACCAAATATTACTGATGGCACGGCTTCTTTTATTGCAAATAATTTCAGTCAAATTACTCTTAAGTTTACAATCTTGGTATTCATGACTTGAATTATGAAATATGGCTTTTTCACTGCCCGTGTCTAAATTTTGTAAAAAATACTGATTAGCTGTTCGATAAAACAAATGCTTATTGACTATCTGCCAGCTATACCAATTCGTTAGAGGGAAATCATCAAGCAACACGTGCTCTTCGTTACTCGCTAATGACTTATAAAATAGTCCATTTTGGCTGAATTTTGTGTAATAAAGCTTATTATTGAATATCTTGCCTGAGTAACCTTCGTTTTTGGTTATTTGACTGTATTTCCCCGAAGAAAGTGCTAATGACCATAAGTTCCAATCGCCCTTGTTTTCTGCACTTAAAAGAATTTTATTGTTATTGATGAAGTCGACGTAATGCACTTTTTTAAACGGTATCTTCACAAGACTCCACGTTAAATTATCGACATCGAGCAAAAATAATTGATCATCAACTGAAGCTATAACTTTTTTATCATCTTTAGACCAAGCTGAATTAGCGATGTAATTAAACTCAGCTGGAAACTGAGTATCAATGATTTGATTGTTTGCGTTTCGGATTAATATTCTATTGTTTTGTTTGGTTCTAGAATGAAAAATCACTTGAGTATCATGATGAGAAACTGAATGAGAACTTTGGATGCCATCAATATGGGTTAAATTAGACGATACACCCTTGTCTAATTGAGTTAGTGTCAAATTGGTATGGAAGTAACTGTGCTCAGTTAATACTTCAGATGTATCTGCCGCAGGCGATAGTCTTCCAAAACTGGCTTCGGAATCGATGAGTGTTACCGCTTTAGAAACCAAATCGATACTAAATAACTGCTCTGCATTACTTGCGATAAGTAAATCTGCCGATAGCCACGTGAGTGCAATGATGTCTTTTGGAACCAATATTGTAGACAAAACCTTCTGTGTTCTTAAGTTTTGAATATACAGTTTGTCAGAAGCATCCAGTTGATATTCAGTGTAAATAATGGCCTTTTCATCTGGAGATAATGTAAAAGTAGTGTGTCCTTGAGTATTACCATTTTGATGAGGGTGCGTGAGCTCTTGGGTTCTTGAGCTTGCTAAAGAGGTGGATAAAATAGCATAAGGTTGACTTGCGATTTCTCTATATCGATACAGCACTCGATTATTTTCATGGTCATAATCTAAAGTGTTAATGATTGATTTTCCACACTGAGTAACTTTAGTTACGGACAGGTCATTTTTATCAATAATGACAATTTCACAGTTTCGGTCTTGCACATTATCGAGCCGTGCAGCTAGCAGTTGAGTTTTATTGATTGATATTACATCAGTGTAATAATAATCATCATGAGTAATGTCTAAGTTGGCTTTTTGTGCATCATAAACTTTGATTTGAGCATTACTTTTATAGCTCGCTCTAAATAGGTAATAGATGGATTTACTATGTTCATCAAAAGTAGAGTTAAAGGACATACCACTAGAGTCAGTGATTTGTTTCTTAAGTATTAAGTCTACATTTCGATTTGGGTATAGGTCATTGTTTTCAACTTGCCATACTCCAAAAATCAAAAGGGTCATAATACAAAGAGAGGTTAATGATAAAAAAGGCTTACTTTTTATTTTGGACATTAATGAAAAGCAAAAATTAGGCGTCTTCTCTTGTATCCTGTTTTCTGTCTTTATAGAGGCAACAAACTTATAGCCAACCTTGCTAATTGTAATAATAAATTTAGGCGTAGATGTATCCTGTTCAATCAGCTTTCTGAGTTGAGCTACGGCTCGGTTCACCGCAGCTTCAGAAACAACCCTATCACGCCAAACTGTTCGTATGAGTTCATCTCTTGAAATTGCCCTATCGGGGTTTTTACAAAAAAAGACAAGCAGTTCGAAGAGTTTAGGTTCAAATGATAATGGAATGTTGTCTTTTGAAATCGTCATTTTTTGAGTATTCAACTCAATGTTTTCAAAGTGGTAAATCATAATATCCATTTGATTTTTATGTGCATCATCATTTCATCATCAAAAAATCATCGCTTGATTAAGCTATTCATCTTTGCTTTTGAGACAGTCCGTTTCGAATAATGTAAACGAAATGATAAGGGAATGAAAATGAGAAAGAGTAATTTGTTGATGGTAGGTTTGTTAAGCATGCTATTTGGACTCGCTGCATGTGGTGGAGGCTCTTCTAAAAAAGGCACTAAGCCTGAACCTGATCCTGTTGCTTCCCCAACTTGTGTTGGAAAAGCTATTCCAGTAGGCGCTAGCTGTATGACATTTCAAGATGGAGAGGCAATCGTTTATGAACCAGATGGTGAAAATAAAGGTATTGCTTTGTTGTTACATGGCGCACCGGGTCATCCGAGTAAAGTTTGGGATATCTTTGATGGAAAAGCCCTAGCTGATAAAGAATCCCTCGTTACGGTAGCCGCTTCTGGTTCTGGTGGAACTTGGGGGTGGACAAGTTTAAATGATGGCAGAGAATCATCAGAGCTCGATGTTAAGTATCTCAAGGAGTTTATTGCTGATTTAAAAGCGAGATATAGTGTGACATCAGAGAGAGTTTATATTCTCGGTTATTCAGCGGGTGGATTTATGGGGTATAAGCTTGCTTGCCAAATACCTGAGGAGCTAACAGCTATTATTTCATTAGCAGGGCAATTTCGTGGTTCTTTCGAAAACTGTTCAACTTCGACACCTGTATCTATTCATCATTTTCATAGTCCAGCAGATTCTGACGTTCCAATGATAGGTAGAGCTGTAGGCGAAATAAAGTCAGTCGAAGAAACGTTAGCGCATTGGCGCAATATTAATGGGTGTGATGAAGCGTTCGACGATGAAAGTGTTGGTGGTGTTACTCCTACTAGTTCATTGACGAAAACAAGGACTTGGAAAGAATGCGTTAAGTCAGTTCGGTTTTCGGATATGAATAATGTGCCACATGAAGCTGATTACTTAGGAGAAGCACTGTATGACATTTACAAAAGTAGCCTTTAAGTGCGCAATAACATTATTTTACTCAGTGCTTTTTATGAGTTCAGGCTGTGGAAACGGGAATTCTTCTACATCTGATAATGCGGAGGGTAAAGTGGATGTTGAAGGGGATGTCAGTATAAATTTGCCTGTACCAAACAATCAAAATTCAGAGGATTATAAAATCATATTGTATGGGAATAGCCATATTTCTGGAGTAGGCTCAATGATCAAGCAACTAATAGAGCAAAGTACCCCAGGAACTGAAGTAGAAACCAGCAGTCATACGGGTGGTTTTTTAGATGACTTTTATGTATCGACTCATGCTCGCAACAAACTTATTGATTCAACTTGGACTCATGCTATTTTTCAAGGGCAGAAATATTCTCAATCTCAATCAAGAATATATTCAACACTGGAAACAGAAAAATGGTTAGCTTTAGCCAAAGAGTATAATATCACTCCAATTTTATTTCCTGAGCATCCGCAGTATGGAAATCATGATGAAGGTGAATATGTTCATGGTATTCATCAAGGTATAGTGGAAAGGCAAGCATCATGTTTAGCTCCGGTTGGGCTTGTTTGGGATAGAGTTTTATCACTTTATCCTGATACTGCGTTACATAGCCCTGATGGAAACCACGCTTCATATTTAGGTACTTATTTAACGTCATTAGTTTTTTATGAAATGGTTAGTGGCCGCTCTGCAGATTTATTGGGTTACAACCCAGAGATAGATGTTTCCATTTCGCAACAACAAGCCTTTGGACAAATCGTCTCTCAAGTCATTGAGGAAAACAAAGCTTGTCCTTGGAGTTAAGTGTATTTAGGAGCAAGCTTGCTTGCTCCGTTATTGAATTTAACATTTTTGTTAGAACAGTGCTTATATGACCTAATCCAGAAGGTTGCGGTGAACTGTTCAAATAGATGTTTTTTGATGAGTATTAAATATTACAGATGCCGTGCAACCATTGCCTGTATTATTCTTTAATTGGAATTCCCAGTTATAACGAGCACAAATGTCTCTGACAATTTGTAACCCAACGCCAAAACCCTCATAGCCCCTTGGTGTATCATTAAGTCCAACACCGTCATCGATTACATCTATTTGTTGCTCTGAAATTAGAAAATGTACATTGCCGTTTATTGAACAATTTATCGCATTATTCAGAAGGTTTTGAAGCAGCACTGAAACAAGAATTGGCTCACTGACTAATTCGACTGTTTCTAATTGTTGAATGTTTAGTGTGACATTATTCCTTTTAGCCAAGCTTTGAGAATAGCCCAGTATTTTCTGAAGGTAGATGATATCGATGGTTACCTCAGAAGCTTTTATTGAACTTATTGAACTTATTGAAATAGCTAGGAAACTTCGAACTATCTTCTCAAGGCTGAGTCGTTCAGAATTAACTTCCCGGTATACTTGCATTGTATGATCACTCGTTAGGTTGTATTCACATTTAACCACTGCCATAAGCTGATCTATTACATGGGATTTATTAATAATATTCCGAAGTTAATAAACGACTTTTACAGTGAATCTTGATCGGATAGTTTGCATTCTTACTACCTGTAACAAATGAACCGTTGTAACTTTTAGAATTGTAAAATCAACAGATGACACTTTAATGGCTTTTCTATTTTACAATTACTCATTGAGTACTAAGTTGGTGTTTAAGAATTAGTTTTTCTCATCAATTACCTTTCATATTCAATGATTGAAGACTTGTTTTAAACAATAAGTTAAAAGATAATAATAATGATTATCACTAAATAACTGGTTGGATATGAAAATTAAAACATTCTTAGGCTTATCTTTATTCGCTCTATCTTCAAATGCATTTGCTGAAAATTGCCAAATCGATGTATCTGTAATGGATGCTATGACTTATGATAAAACGAGCATGGAAATTTCGTTAGCAAAGTGCGATAAAGTTACCGTAAACTTAAAGCACACAGGGAAGATGCCTAAAACAGCAATGGGCCATAACTGGGTGTTAACAAGCACTGCAGATCAAGTTGCTGCCGCTGCTGATGGTGTTCAAGCTGGTGCCGAAAATAACTATCTTAAAACTGGCGATAGCCGTGTTTTAGCTTTCACAAAGCTAATCGGTGGTGGTGAGTCTGTAAGTGTAACTTTTGATACTAAAGCACTTAAAGCTGGTGGTGATTACACTTACTTCTGTTCTTTCCCTGGGCACTCTTTCTTAATGAAAGGCAAGTTTGCAGTTAAAGCATAATCTGTTTTGAGTTGGCAGCATACATGAGCTGCCAACGTTCAAAAATGCGAATGGTTAAAGCATTTTTCTGCTAAAAAAATCTTCTTTTTCAACTTCTTGAATGTTCATGGAAATATGCAGAGTGTCTGGCAAAATTTCAGAAAGTTTACCCACTACTAATTTTGATAAATGTTCTTTTTGACTTTCTGAGCGTCCCTTTAAGATAAAAGAAAATACATGAATAAATGGCTTTGCTTCATTGCCGATTGAGTATTCATCATAACTTCGTAATCTAACTTTTATATCGTTCTCACTAAATAACTCAGAGGCTATCGCTGATGAGTGAACTTTCGCCATCATCACTTTTTCAGATTGTTGCTTTAAAACGTCTTCGGAGCATTCGACAATAAATTGTGGCATGAGTACTTCCTTTAACTCATATATAGGCTTGATATTAACTACTGACTTTTGACCAAATCAGAGTCACGTGTTCCTTTAAACCTAGACCAGTAATCTCTAATCGTCCATCTTCTAGGATCTTTAGTTCCCTTTGCATTTTTTTGCCGATTACACTTGGAACACTCGATTGTAATCCTGTGTGAAATATACGGCTATTGTCTAAATCAAGCTCGTAAGTTCCAGTGTAAAAATTCGAAATACGGGCTTTATCTTCCATGGTTGGATTCGGAATAGGCTCTCTGTTTTGGGCCACACTGACATACCCATTATCGGTGTAGATTAATGTGCCACTTTGTTTTCCCGGCCAGTTGAATATTTCACCATTTTCACGGTGAATCATAAATGACTCCAATGACCATACACCTGGTATCATGGCTTTTGTTATCTGCAATTTTGCCTCCATTCAATAACTTCATCTGTGATTGAGGTTGAATAAGCTTTTGAGTTTACTTTTAAATCTGTTAATAAGTGAATAAAATAGAGCGCTGAGTCTAAAGCAGGCTGAACTTTCTTTTGATTCAATTGTTCTTACATTCGCTAACCTAGATAGAATGGAAGATATTTTACTCATGTGTAAGTACGCTAAAAAGAAAAATGAAAATGAAGCATAAAGGTTTTACTCTAATCGAGTTGGTTGTTGTTATTGTTATTCTTGCTGTTTTGGCCGTGATTGCGCTACCGAAATTTTTATCATTATCTGATGATGCAGATAAAGCTGTAGTGGAAGGCTATGCAGGAGCATTTGAAAGTGCTGTTTCAATTGCACATAAAGCTTGGTTGCTTGAAGCAAAAGGTTCAGGCGCAATGAATGATCTTTCTGCTTATGGAAAGCTGGATACAAATGAGCTAGGTTATCCTATCGGGATTGATAAGTCTGAAATAGGGGATAGAACTCAGTTTGGTTCAATAGGTAAAAAGGATAAAGCCTGTTTTGAAATATGGGATAGCATCATGGTTGAACAAGGGATGGTTTATGAGTCTGGTAAAACGCCGACCGCAAATGCTTTGTTTTCTGCCAGAAGGTTAGGAAGTCAGCCTTATTCTGAATGTCGATACGATTACATAAAATCGAACTTCAATGAAAATACTAATGTTGGTGCTTTAGGTTTTATTTACGACTCTCGTAATGGCCAAGTAAGCGTTTTTGATAATCGATAACCTTTATTAATTATGGTGAACTTGAACTAAAGCTTAATCAGATGGACTAAATAAGGCTTACTTTAAGAAGGTAAAAGAATAAATAAAAGGATGTTCGGTTTGCTGATAAAACGTTATAGCGTAATTTTACTTACACTTGGAATGCTCGGTTGTACAAGTTCACAAACACAAAGTGCAGTTGAAGGTTTTGGTGAAGGGATGCAAGACAGTGTTGAAAGCCGAAATAAAGACAAAAGCCGTGATCGTGAAGACAGTAGTGTACAAAATGAAGACGTCACAAACGGTGTATTAAACATGTTGCTCCAAGGTGTTTTCAGTTTATTCAGCTCAGAAAAAAACTAACCTTATAACGGACTGAATCACCAAAGTAGTTTGGAAGGTCAAAATCATACAGTAAGGATACGTATGACATCGATTAAAATTATCCTCGGCTCAATATCATTGCTTTTTGGCATTATTGATTTAAACACTCGATACCCTAATTTAATATTATCTTGGATTGCCATTGCATTTGGTGTCATTCTCGTTCTCTCATGTTTGAATATCTCTTCTAATCGACAGCATAAAAATAGCAAGTCGTCGGGTTGGCTTGGAGGTGATAGTGGTTCTGGTTCTGGTTCTGGTTGGGGTGACGGTGGCGATTGTGGTGGTGGAGACTGAGTAAATATTTAAACATTATCTAGTTAAGTTGTTACCTCTTAATTGAGGTGGTCATATCTATTTGTTCACGCCAATAAAACTCAAGTTACTCGATTATTAAAAGTGCTATTCGACAAAAACTTGATTGAGAAGGCATTAAACCAACAGATAAACACAGCCAGTTTTTTGCGCATAAGCTCGGCTGGAAATAAAATAACTGGAATGATAAACGAGATTGACAGCTAACTTGCAAAAAAGTGGATGACACATTAACGGATGAAGAACTTAAAACTTTTGAAAAGCTTGTAAACCAGATCCACCTTTATCTGGTTGATTAAAAAACTTGCTGCTTTTCAGTAAAAGTGTCATAACAAAACGCTATTCTGAAAGCTTATACCAGTTACAGTAATTAAGTGCTCAGCTCAGAGCTGTGTATGCGCACAAAGTACAAACGAAATTGATGAAGACATAGTTATTCTACGTTAAGACAATTTTGTGAAGTAATTTTTGCGCATACAAGTTCCCGAAGGGCAAGGCTAAAGGCTTCCATTACTTTGTTGCATGTTCTTGAATTAACCCGTTAGTACTTCGAACATGCGCCTTGTACTGAAAGCCTTTAGCTCTTGCTGAGTGAGAGATTAATTACTGTAATTGGTATTAAATGTATTTTGAGTGGAAGTATTTGAGCTTTTACTTTGAAAATCATTTTCAAATGGAAAGGTAGTGAGCAAAATGATAACAAGAAGAAAATTTATAGTAGGCAGTAGTGCATTAGCGTTTGCAGGTTTAGCATCGAGTGTTTTAGGCAAAACAAATAACCTCCCAATATTAAATACATCTAAGGGTTATGGACGATTGATTCCAGATCCTGATGGGCTTTTAGATTTACCTGAAGGGTTCAGCTATCGAGTTATATCAGAATTTGGCCGATTAATGTCTGATGGTTTTCACGTGGCTGATAAAGCCGATGGCATGGGCTGCATACCATTAAAAGAAAATAAGGTAGCGTTAGTTCGGAATCATGAGTTAAAACCTAAAGACCTGAAGAACCAACCAGCTTCACTACATAAAATAAAGACGCCTTTAAGCTATGACACTTATACAGATGGTGTGGCATTGCCAGGAGGGACCTCAACACTCATTTACGATCTCAGTACCAAACAAGTAGAAAAAGAGTTCATCAGTTTACTTGGAACCATTCGTAACTGCTCTGGTGGTTTAACGCCATGGGGAAGCTGGCTTACCTGCGAAGAAAGTGTCGCCTTGCCTGACGGAAGCATCAGCAAAGGTCATGGTTATATTTTCGAAGTTCCTGCTGATTCAACAAGCTTAGTTAAAGCTAAACCATTAAAGGCAATGGGACGCTTTAATCATGAAGCCGCTTGCGTGGACCCGAATACGGGTATTGTCTATTTGACTGAAGACACAGGTGACAGCCTGTTTTATCGCTTCGTACCAAAAGTATACGGTCAGCTTGAGAAAGGTGGTCAACTACAAGCCATAGTCATTAAGGGGATACCAAAATTCGATACTCGTAATTGGTCAGAAATGACAATGAAGTTAGGCAAGTGGTTAGAGGTTGATTGGATAGATTTAGATGACCCAGAAAGCCCTAATGATGACTTGAGAATACGAGGTCACAAAGCTGGAGCAACATTATTTGCAAGAGGGGAAGGAATACACTGGGCTGATGATGAATTGTATTTCTGTTGTACTAATGGCGGCAAAAAGCAATTAGGACAAGTTATGAGATATCAGCCAAAGAAAGCGAGTGAAGCGGCACGAATTCAATTGTTTTTAGAAAGCGATGATGAAAGTTTATATAATTTCGGCGACAACCTGACTGTTACTCCTCAAGGGCACCTAATTGTTTGTGAAGACCAATATGTCGACCCCGTCGATAATCACTTAAGAGGTGTTACTCCTGAAGGCGGCGTTTATAGCTTTGCGAGGTTACGCACTCAAACAGAAATGGCTGGCGCTTGCTTCTCTCCAGACGGAAAAGTGATGTTTGTAAATGTGTACTCACCGACCAAAACGCTTGCGATTGAAGGGCCTTGGAATAAGGTTTTAGCATGATAACTTGTGCTTGTTAAACTGAGTTTTCTTTTAGGTTATTAATAAAAAAGAAGTTACAAGAGTTTATATTTATGCGTAGAGTAATCTACGCATAAAAAGAAGCACTATTGTGCTGGCGTTGGTTGTAAGGTACCCACTTCAAGAATGGGGGCAGCATCTAAATCTTGAGCGTCCATCATGCTTGCTAGACGTTGTATCGATGATAATAGTTGAGATTGCTCCCATTCTGCCAATGCGGAGAACTTCTCAATAAAATGATCTTGTAATGGCTGCGGTGCTTTGATTAGCAGGTTTTCGCCAGCATCAGTTAGAAATAATCCGACACGACGTTTATCTTCACTGCTTCTAATTCGATGAACTAAATCTCTCGCTTCAAGGCGATCTAAAATACTGGTAACGGTTGCAGGGCTTAAGTTTACATTTTGAGCAACTTGACGAGCAAGAATGCCTTTCTGTCTGCCAATTTGCTGCATAATAACTAATTGTGGGCCTGTTAAACCAACGGTTTTTGATAAGTGCTTTGAATGCAAATCAATGGCTCTGATCACTTTTCTTAATGAAGTGAAGAGCTCTTCGTGTTTTTCCATCAATAGAATCCGAGTGGGGAAGTACTGCTAACCATATAAACGATTTATATCGCTAAATTAATGTGTCGTAAAGCAAAATGTTTTAGAAATAGTATTGTGATTAAAACTGAATCAAAAAGGCTCTCAATTTATATCAAGAGCCAAGTTTTCTTTCTAAATAATTTAGAAACTAAATGTACGAGAAACAGTAAAGATCACACGTGCCTTCGTTTCGTCCTGATGATTAATCGACGTATCTTCAGCTGAAATGTCAAAGTCGAAACCTTTATAATTAGTCAGGTAAGATACTTTGAAATGGTCGTATGATTTGTTGTTGTTACCCCAAGGCCATTTTGCTTCATCAAATGAATATGAATAGTTGTAAGTAAGCTTAAGGCTATGGCCATCAGCAACTTCAAAAGTATGCGCCAATGTCGTAACAATATGCTCTACATCATAACCAAAATAATCCCAAGCATACGCTGCACGAATATTGGAAACACCCATGTCTGAAGTAATGTCTAACTGTGAGTAAACTTCGTTATAGTTTAAGTCAGAAGCTGCGCTTTCACCGTAATAAGTATATACAGAGATACCAGCGTCAAGGCCGAATGTATCATTAAGTTGAGTGTATTTACCTACGTACGCATCCCACTCTACATCAGTACCAAAACCATTAAAGCCAACGTTAGAAGCAAAAGTACCAATATAAATACCATTATCCCAACCGTAATCTAAGCTGCCTTGGAGAGCTGCTTCATTTTCAGTTTGGCTATAACCGTTATAGCTGTAGTTTGATGTAGCAGTAATGGTAGAGCTCGCACCAGCAAGTACAGAAGTTGATAGACCCAAAGCGAAAAGGGTACCTAGTGCGATAACTGTGTTTTTCATTTTAATATTCCATTTTATTATTTGTGTACTGTCGCACCAGCCAAGGCTGGTGCTCAGTGACTTATCTTTATTGATATAAGGTTAATTCGAGTGAGTTAGCTTTGAATAATCAAGCGTGTTTTCTGCTGGAGAACTCTTAATCTCTTTAACTGTTTTAAAGTGCTTGAGTAGGATGAAGCAGAAACAGCCAAATAAAATGCCAATTGCTAATGCACCTACCCACTGAATTTGTAGGAAATCCAGTTTAAATAGTGCAGTCAGTGCAGCCAGTAACACGAAGTTACCGATGAAGTATTTCAGCTTACCAAAACGCTTAACCGTTAGGTTTAAGTTATCGGTATAAAGACGAATGAGTGAATCCAACGAGTTGATCACAAATGTAATACCCACAACGACCATAGCAAGGTTAACGATGCCAGTAGTATCGATGCTGTTAGCACTGAAGTAGTAAAGAATGGTGAACCAAATAGCAATTGGGATTGATGGGTAAATCATCATTGCAATGAATACTTGGTAAGCTTTCATGCCGCCAACAAAGCGAGAGGTAAACTGACCGATCATGATGCTCCAAGCAAACCACCAGAATAGATAGAACTCGTGGTAATCGTTCATCGGTAAAACGAATTCATGAATGTTTCCGAAGTAACCGCCAAGCTGACCGAAAGTATTAGCAAATTCAGACAGGCTGTTTTCAGCCGGTAGGAAAGCCGTAATCCACATAAATACGATCAGGCCTAAGAACAACCAAGTACTGCCTAAACTTAAGTAGCGAACGTATTGAATGCTGGTGCTTGAATAGACTGCTACACCAATAACAGCAAGTACAATTAAGTAGAAGCTACCAATAACGGTCTCGCCATCACCGATTTCAGGTAAATACCAAGGTAAATTGATAAGCAGTAAGTAAGCCGTAAATGCACAAGTACCAATAATAACTAAGTTATTAATGAACTTAACAACACCGATTTCAAAAAACTTAACTCTTGGCTCAATAACACAAAAGTAGAAGCACGTTAAAAAGTAAAAGCCCCAGATCAAAAATGCCCAAAAACCAAACTCAATAGCGAGTGGGTTGGTAAATGAGTATTCAGGACTTGTAGCATGATCAGCGTACCCTGCAAACTCGGTCAGCGGGAACATGATCAAGCCCACATCTAGGCCTGAAGTAAATAGAATTGCGATAAAGGTGTAAGTGCGGGCAGGGGTGACACCGATGCAGCGCACATTACCCCAACGGAATAAAATGATTGCGATACAAGCGAAAGTGAAAATAATCCCCATTGAAAGCCAAGTCGTCATTATTGACCCCCAAATGTAGCTAAGTTGATATCCATGTAAGACCTATTTTTTATTAATATATTTAAGTACTCATGCAAATGAAATCACACATTCTGATTCATTATCTGAACTGGAACACCGTAATGTGCTCATCTATCAAACCAGAATGATTCAGATTACATCTGAACGAGTATTTACAAGCAGTAATCTGCTGATTATTTCAGTCAAATAAACTTTATCTTCAAAGGACACTCTGTTTTACAACAGGCTGCTTTAGCAGGCGGTTCTTCTAACAACAGGACTTTAGTAAACATTGGACATGACGAGGTCATTACCCAATGCTTAGTAAAATCAGGCTTAAAGTTATTATTGATTGTTTCAACGATTTTTATGACGAATGGCGTTATACCAAACTCAATAAAGGTCAGTTGTGACCCGATTGATATGCTTTCTGTTGTTCCCAATTTATGGAAACAACAGAAAAGGCATTTAAAAATTAATTTACGACCCGCTTAGGCATTTGTTCACGTTGCTTGATTTGCCAATCCGTTCCTAATCGAACGTCAACATTGGCCGCTGCTAAAGGTGTTTTACCTAAAATAAAATCAGCGGCTTTTTCAGCAACCATAATCGTCGGCGCATTTAAGTTACCGTTCGGAATCGTCGGGAAGATTGATGAATCCACCACCCGTAATCCGTCGATGCCAATAACCTTGGTTTCAGGGTTAACAACTGCCATATCATCGGTGCCCATTTTGCACGAACAAGATGGGTGATAAGCTGACTCAACAAATTCACGCACGAAGGTGTCAATTTCTTCATCCGTTTGAACCGCTAAGCCCGGCTGAATTTCTTCACCACGATACTCGTCCATTGCTGGCTGATTGATGATTTCGCGAGTCAATCGCACACAAGCTCTGAAACCTTCAATGTCTTCCTGTTCAGTCAGGTAGTTAAACTGAATTTTTGGCGCCACTTTTGGGTCAGCTGAAACTAACGTGACTGCACCACGGCTTTTCGGCTTGTTATGTCCAATATGTACTTGGAAACCATGCCCTGCAAACGCTTCTTTACCGTCATAACGCATTGCTGCTGGTAAAAAGTGATACTGAAGATCAGGAAACGCCAAGTTCGCTTTCGAGCGAATAAAGCCACACGATTCAAAGTGGTTGGTCGCACCTAAACCAGACTTGTTCAAAATCCAGCGAGTACCTATCCCCAGTTTGCTTAAAGGGTCCAGCTTGCCGTTTAATGAAATTGGCTGCTTACATTTAAATTGGAAGTAAAACTCTAAATGATCTTGCAGGTTTTGGCCGACACCTGGTAAGTGATGCTTCACTTCAACACCGGCATTTTCAAGCACGTCTTTATCGCCAATACCTGAAAGCTGCAAAATGTGTGGAGAACCCACAGAACCCGCTGACAATACAACTTCTTTACTTGCAAAAACTGATACTGTTTTGCCTTTGCGTTGATACTCAACACCTTTAGCTTGCTTGTCTTCAATCAGTACTTTATTCACTAAAGCATGAGTGATGACGGTCAAATTTTCACGCTTCATTGCAGGGCGAAGGTAGGCATTTGACGTTGACCAACGCACACCATTTTTAATGGTCATGTGCATCGGGCCAAAGCCTTCTTGTTGAGCGCCGTTATAGTCTTGAGTTTCTAGGTAACCTGCATCTTTACCCGCATCGATAAATGCTCGGTAAAGTGGGTTTTTCATCTCATTACCGTTATTTACAGCAAGCTCACCTTGCTTACCACGGTAGTCATCACCATCAAACGCCCACGTTTCAGCTTTTTTGAAATAAGGTAAACAGTGCTGATAATCCCAGCCTGTTGCGCCGTGGTTGGCCCACTCATCAAAATCCATTGCATGACCACGAACATAAACCATGCCATTAATGGATGAAGAACCACCTAATACCTTACCGCGAGGGCAGTGCATTCTACGGTTATCAAGGCCAGTTTCAGCTTCAGTTTCAAACTGCCAAGCGTATTTTTTTGTGTTCATTGGAATCGAAAGCGCCGTTGGCATTTGGATAAAAATGCTTTTATCGCTGCCGCCGGTTTCCAATAGCAACACGGAATTATTTGGATCTTCAGATAAGCGGTTTGCTAGTACGCAACCCGCTGAGCCTGCACCAACAATGATGTAATCATACTGCTGTTGTTGAGTCATCTTGGTATCCTTAAAATGGGCTTTCAAGCTTTTCCATACCCACATAAACCGACTTGATTTGGGTATAGGCTTTTAGCGTTTCGGTCCCGTTTTCACGGCCGATACCTGACATTTTGTAACCACCCACTGGCATTTCGGCAGGAGAAGCACCGAAAGCGTTAATCCAGCAAATACCCGCATCAATTTGATGAATAACACGATGAGCACGAGTGATGTCTTGAGTGAATACGCCAGCTGCTAAGCCCAACTTGGTGTCATTGGCTCTAGAGATAACTTCAGCTTCATCACTGAACTTAAGCAGTGACATCACAGGGCCAAAAATCTCTTCTTTAACGATGGTCATCTCGTCTTGGCAGTTGCCAAAGATGGTTGGTGCGACAAAGGCACCGTTTGGCGCATTGTCTGGAGATAAAGCTTTACCACCGCAAAGGAGCTCAGCACCTTCTTCAACGCCAATTCGAATATAATCAAGCACTTTTTGCTGATGAGCTTTAGAAATAAGCGCACCAAAGTTGGTGTCTTCATTCAGCGGATCGCCACACACGATGTTATCGTTAGTTCTTTGTACTAGACGCTCAACATAGGTTGAGTAAATTGATTCGTGAACAAAAACACGAGTACCGTTGGTACAGATTTCACCTTGGGTATAGAAGTTACCTAACATCGCAGCAGAAACGGCATTATCAATGTCAGCATCATCAAATACGATAAGCGGAGATTTGCCGCCCAATTCCATGGTCACGTCTTTTAATGTGCTGGCCGCAGCAGCCATAACTTTTTGGCCTGTGCCCACTTCACCAGTAAAAGAGACTTTAGCGATATCAGGATTGGTGGTTAACCAAGCCCCCACTTTGCCATCACCGTGTACAACGTTAAATACGCCATCTGGTACGCCTGCTTGAGTGAATATTTCAGCAAGTTTAACTGCACCTAGTGGTGTTTCTTCTGATGGTTTGAAAATCATCGCATTACCTGCAGCTAATGCAGGTGCTGATTTCCAACACGCAATTTGTAACGGGTAGTTCCAAGCACCGATACCTGCGCAAATCCCTAAAGGCTCGCGGCGAGTGTAATAAAAGTCGCCGCCTACGGTTTGTTGTGAGCCTTCAATCGCTGAGGCTAACCCTGCGAAAAACTCAATAGAATCGGCACCTGTTACTACGTCAACGACTGACGCTTCTTGCCATGGCTTTCCGGTATCAATGACTTCAACACGAGCAAGCTCATCATTATGTTGGCGAAGCAACTCAACAGCTTTTAATAAAATCCGGCTGCGTTCCATGCCTGTCATTGCAGACCACTGGTCAAAACCTTGTTTGGCACTTTCAATCGCTGCTTGCTGAACTTTCTCGTCAGCAACTTCAACTTGGTAACTTACTTCACCCGTGGCTGGGCTGATAACATCAAAAACTTCACCTGTTTCATTTGAAACAGCTTTACCATGGATATAGTTACGATAAACGGTGGACATTAATTCTCTCCGGGAATCTAACGAAGGCGCTCGGAAATATAGCGCTTACATAATTGCTCAGCTTCTTTAAAGGCTTCTTCCGGCTTGGCTTGAAGGGCACTTCTAAGCCAAAAACCATCAATCATTGCTGCGGTTTGTTTGGCAGCATCAATGGCATCATTTTTTTCTAAAGCCTGAGCGAAGGAATATTGCAGGTTAGTGACTAACCTCTGATTGTTAACTTTTTGTAGGCGAGCCAGTTGAGGCTCATGCATGGCTTGCGCCCAAAAGCTTAACCATGTCTTTGTAGCTGGATTTGAACATTGTAAATCGGTGAAATTAGCTTCAACAATGGCAAACAAACGTTGTTGCGGTTCAAGCTTTTTATTTTGAACCCTAATCAATAATGCGTGTTTGAGATTATCCAACAGGTATCTTTGCGTGGCTTCAATCAAGCCTTGCTTGCCATCAAAGTAATGGCTGATCAGTCCCGACGATATACCAGCAATCGAGCTGATAGTCTTGATGGTTGTGTGATGAAGGCCATGTTGATCAACTGAGATGAGTGTTGCGTCAATGAGATCTTGTGTTCTTTTTGCTTTTATTTCACATCGCTGCATAACTGAAATTTTGTTTTCTCAAAGATTGATTGAACGTTCAATTAATATGTATGGTAATGATTCGTACACGAACTATCAAGCTAAATGTGATCTAAAGCACCTAACCATAAACTTCTTAAGATTTTATTCGTGCCCATATTTGTCACTCTACATCGTTGCAATTTCTCGCCATAGCGATTGCTATGACTCGTCATTCCGCTTTGTATTGCGCTAAATCTGAACACGATAATTTTCAAAGAAGTTATCGTCAGATGCTTTGCCCTGTTCCATTCTCTTTCCAAAGTGATCATTAATGTAAAAATATTGCTCATTGGAAATGTTCACATCTCCAGCAAAAACAATTAGAATGCCCGTCCCTGATTTATTGAGCATTTTATGCGTATTACTTTTTTTGCATTAATGGTTATCACTTTATTATTTGCTGTGTACATAGAAAAAAGCACGGTAAATACGACTGTTGTGATGAACGTTGATTTTGCAAAAACGTTTTCGGTTAAAGCCAATGATCAAATGCATTCAAAAGAACGTGGTCAAACTGCCGAGCGGCATACGGCTGAAAAAGAAGACAATTGCTGTGATGTTGATTGCTGCGATTCAAACTGTATTTGCATTGCAAATGCCTGCTCACCGTTTGCCTCTGTCACTGCTAATGTTCGTTCTACTCAAGTCGTGTTTTCCATTGAGTCTGTCTATGACCAGCGTTCAGAAAGCCCAACGTTTATTTCCAATTCCCATTATCGCCCTCCAAGGGTTACCTCATAAGAGTTAATGCACCTAACCAGTTTTCTTTTTAGAGCACTCTTAAATTGAGTGTAAATAAGTTGTGAGATAACAATGCTTTTTAAGTCAAAAAATAAAGTGGCAGCAGTGCTGTTGCTACCATCGTTTGCGTATGCGAGTGACAATCATGAACATCATCATGAGCATGATGAATCGTCTGTTGAAACCATTCAAGTCAGCGCTTCGCGTTTAGGGCGAGTAGTCACCGAGTCTGCCACGAGAACTGAAATTATTAACGGCGAAGAAATACAAGAAAAAGCGCTCATGCGTCCCGGTAATATTTCTATGCTTGTTGCTGAAACAGGCGGTGTGCGTGTACAGACAACTTCTCCCGCTTTGGGGAGTGCGAATATTCGTCTTCAGGGTTTATATGGTCGCTACACTCAGTTATTAAGTGATGGCTTACCACTCTACGGTGCTCAAACTGCTTCTATTGGTTTATTGCAAATACCGCCTACAGACTTAGCCAATGTAGAGATCATTAAAGGTTCTGCTTCATCACTTTATGGCGGCTCAGCACTGGGTGGAGTGATTAACTTAATCTCACGCACACCTTCTGATGAGTTTGAAGGAGAAGTGCTCGTTAACTTGACCTCAAAAGATGGTCAAGATGTGACGTCTTATTTTGCCGCACCGTTAACGGACGAATTAAGTGGTTCAGTTACGGCAGGTATTCACCACCAGAGTACAGAAGACTTAGATAATGATGGTTGGATTGACTTAGCGGGTTACGAAAGAGGCAGTATAAGACCTCGCCTATATTGGCAGGGTGAAGATGGTGACAACCTTTACGTAACACTGGGAGTGATGAAAGAGCAGCGCCGTGGTGGAACATTGGATAATGCTACTTTAAGCGATGGTCGTTCATTTCAGCAAAATCAAGACACGCTAAGAAGTGATTTAGGTTTTGTTTATGATCGTTCGTTGACAGAATCAGCGAGCCTGAACATCCGTGGTGCTTCTATGCTACAAAACCATGAACACCAATATGGTGATGTATTTGAAGACGATAGCCACAAGAGTTATTTAATTGAATCAAGTTACTCTGACTATTCAGACGACATGTCTTGGTTAATCGGCGCAGCTTTTCAGCAAGAATCCTTCGATTCAGAGACTTTCTCAGAGTTTAATTATTCCTATAAAGCACCGGGTATATTTTCACAGCTGGATTATGAAGTGAGCGACGAAGTTTCGGCATCACTTAGTGCACGAACAGATTGGCACAGTGAATATGGTACCCAGGTTAGCCCTCGTGTTTCAGTGCTCTACCAACCGAGTAACTGGACGTTAAGAGGAGCTTATGGCAAAGGTTATTATGCGCCAACACCATTTATTGAAGATATAGATGAAGTAGGGTTGTCTCGTTTATTGCCGCTTGAAGACTTAGAAGCTGAGCAAGCGACAACGGCATCAGTGGACATCAGTTATATTACTGGCGACCTAGAAACGAGCGTGACTTTGTTTTCTTCTGACGTTGAAAACGTGACAGAGTTAGAGCAAGTAACAAATAGCTCATCAAATAAAACAGTTCGAATCGTAAATGCAGAAGGTGAAAGCAAGATCCGAGGGGCTGAGTTATTGCTGCGCTATCGTTGGAATGACATTAAGTTTACAGGCAGTTATTTGTATACCGATGCTACAAAGCTGGGCAATAACAATAGCAACCGAGTTCCTTTAACACTCACGCCAGAGCACTCTGCTGGCCTTGTGGTGATGTGGGAAGAGCATGGCAGCCATCTATTAGGGTTTGAAGCATATTACACAGGGACACAGCATTTAGAAAATAATCCGTACCGAGAAAAAAGCGATGCTTACTGGCACCTAGGGCTGTTAGGTCAAATTACCGTTGGTCGAATTAGCCTATTCTTGAATGCAGAAAACCTGTTGAATGTTCGTCAGACGAAAGAGGATTCATTGCTGCTGCCAACTCAAGCACCAAGCGGGCGTTGGACGACGGATATCTGGTCTCGAAACGATGGCTTTACGGTTAATGGAGGCATTCGTTTTAAGTTTTAATGACTCGTTTTAGCTAAGAGTTATTTAAACTTTTTAACCTGTTGAGCAACTCACTTATGGTGCAGTTGCTCATCTTTTCTTACTTAAGACTAAAAGCACAGTTTTTACGTCTTAGACTCTATAGCAAAACGTTTTCTAAACTCAGTCGGGGTTAAACCGTATTCTCTAAGGAATACTTTTCTGAACGCACTGACGTCTGAATAACCGACTTGATAAGCAATTTCGGATATTCCCTTTTGAGTTAACTCAATTAAATGGCAAGCGTTGTGAAGGCGCAGCTTTTGTAAGTACTGAATAATCGTTAATTCAGTGGCACTTAAAAATCGCCTTTGTAGGGTACGTGTACTCACAAAGTAAGTCGCAGCCGTTGTTTCAACACTTATTGGTTGAGCGTAATGCTCATCAAGAAAGTGCTGAACGTGCAAAACCAGCTCATCACCGTGATTCATCTTCGGGGTGAACTGTTGATAAAACCTCTGTTCACGAAAACCGTTATCGATAACCATTTCTTTTGATAAACGCTGCGCTATGACAGGTGATGAAAATAATGAAATAATTTCAAAGGTTAAATCAAGCCAAGCCATACGCCCGCCCGCCGTAATAATACTGCCTTCGTTGATGAGCATGGCATTAGTGTCGAGTTTTACTTTAGGAAACTCATTTTTAAATGATTCTGTAAGTCGCCAATGTGTGGTGCAAAATTTATTATCAAGGAAGCCACCACGAGCAAGGATAAATGCCCCAACACAGGCTGAGGCGAGAATTGAACCTTGTTTGTGCATGACTGAAAGGTATTGGTTTAAGTTGGTATTCTGTGAGGTATAGAAGTCATCACTAATGCAAGGCGGTAATACAACCACTTGATTATTTCTATTGAAGTCGAGGGTGTTTAACACTTCTATTGCAACGTCAAACGTGACTTGAAGACCGGATTGCTGGCAAATTTCATTGGCTACCGACATCGCTTCAAAAAGACCATGAACGGCAGACTGACTGGCCGTTGGGTAGTTAATAACACTAACAGAGATATTTTTCACTTTAATAAAGTTGTCGTATTTGGCCTGCAAGGTGTCATTTTAGACTCTCGTTGAATCAATTGAAAGCGCACATAATAGCGTCATCAAATGAAACATCAGAGAACACCACAATGACCAAACAAGCACTTATCGTGATCGACATTCAAAATGATTATTTTAATGAAGGTAAATATCCACTTTATCAGCCTGAAGTCACGTTAGAAAAAACGCTTAAAGCGATGGCTATCGCAAATGAAAAAGATATCCCGATTATTCATATTCAGCATCTTGTATCACCAGAACTGGGTGAAGGCTTATTTTTCTATGAAGATTCTGAGGGTGTAAAAATACATTCTGATATCTTAAAACTTGCACCAGATTCGCCTGTTATCACTAAACGCCACGCAGACTGTTTTGAGAAAACAAATCTTGATGTATTGCTACAAGATGTGGGCGTCGAAGAAATTATTTTGACAGGAATGATGACGCATAACTGTGTAACTCACACGGCGTTATCGCCAGCGGCTGCAAAATATAATCCGAAAGTCATTGCTGAATGCTGTTGTACTGTTGACCCTATTGCGCATGCGTTGGCATTAGATTCAATGCAAGTACGTGGCATCGAGATATTAAGCACTGAAGATGCACTCAAATAACGATGTTTGTGTGAGCAGGGCTTAAACTTTACAGTCAAAAGGAGAGGCATTATTGCCTCTTCTTTTTTGCAACATTTCAGGCAAATTCTTTATTTATCCAATACCTATACTTATGCTCATAACAGCAGCTAAAACCGATTTGGAATTAAACATCTACTCCGACTGTGTAGATGTCATGGAAGTACTGATATGGATGTTAGAAGTAATATTAGCCACAAAACTAAACAGGTCGTGATCACCGGAATGGGAGCGATTACTCCTTTAGGCCTTGATATGAACAACATACATGCTCGTATGTGCCTCGGCGAAACGGGAATATCAAGCATCAGTAAATTTTCCACTGATAATTTTAAAATAAAGTGTGCTGGCGAAGTCAGAGGGTTTGATGCACAGAACTATGGTGTAGATCCTAATTACATTCATCGGCTTAGTGACATTAATTTATGGGGTTGTGCGGCTGCGGATATTGCAATAAAAGATGCGGGGCTTAATTTACAAACCAATCCAATTAAAGACGCATCTCATGAGGCAAAAAATAGGCATTTACGCTTCGGTGTGTCTGTTGGTACCGGTCACACTGATTTTTCAGCGATTTTGGATGCATTAAATCAGTCACAGAATGGCGAAAGTGGCATACGCTTTAACCCTAAACAAATACCAGCTAACTTGTTCAGTCGAAGCCGCCCAGCATCAACCGCTTCATTAATCTCAATACGCTATGGTTTAGCAGGCCCGATGTTATGTGCAAATGCTGCTTCAGCTACTGGTGCTGTAAACATTATGAATGCTGCGGATGCGATTCACCTTAATCGAGCTGATGTTATGTTGGCGGGTGGAGCAGACTCTGGAGTAAACCCGCTAACAGCGGCCGTTTTCCAAATGAACAAGAGTGGTTCTTGTGCCAACCAATGTTTACCTTTTGATGAGAATAGGGACGGTGTTGTTTTAGGTGAAGGATCATGTGTATTAGTACTGGAAGAATTAGAGCATGCACTACAGCGTGATGCTGATATTTATGGCGTTATTAATGGCTACGGAACTTCAAACGATTGCTTTGATATGACACGAATTCCAACATCGGCTCCCGGTTTGTCAGATGCGATTAATCTGTGCTTAAAAGATGCCGATATTAGTCAAGAGCAAATCGAATACATTAACGTTCATGGAACGGCCACCAAACTCAACGATATTGCTGAGACATATGCTGTAAACAACGCTTTTACGCTATCACCAAAAGTCAGTGGTTTTAAAGGTTATACCGGTCATATGTTGGGAGCTTGTGGGGCTTTTGAAGTTGCAATGACGCTATACTCGATGGCAAAAAAATGAAATACCACATACTTTAGGGTTGAAAAATGTGGCTCACAACTGTCAACTGAACCATATTTTACACTCACCTTTAAAGTCGAATATCACACATGCTATCTCAGTAAACTGCGGAATGGGTGGTGTTAACACCGCAATACAAATATCGAAATTTGACCATTGATTTTTATCATCAAATCCTAGGGGCTGTTGATCTTTGTTTAATAATTCAGCTGAGTAATAAATCGCCTTAATCGAGGCGGAAATAGTGCAGTTTAGTCATCTAAATAAACTATTTTCAACACAGAGTAAGGCGATTTAGACTCAGCCCGTAGGGCAATGGTTATTGTTAACGCTATCTGCATTGTCACTGCGCTCATTTAGAATAACTAAATAACGCTTGTTCCGCTTTGTTATCGTCAAAAATAATCATTGCTGAAAATATCAACAAAGATCAACAGCCCCTAATCATGGCATTATCAATGTGCATAGAGTTTTTAGGGATATAAAATAATTGCTTACGTTTAGTTTTTGATAAATAAAGATAAAGATCGTAACGTGTTGACAGAGCTAAACACCTTCCATATGAAGAATCATTTGAACTTCACCCTCTGTAAATTAGTATCAAATGATTCAATTAGACAAACAGTAAAACAATACTGGTTTCGGCATTCGTTATTTTGGTATTTTAGAAATGGAACATCGAGCTAATACCGTGATAATTTGAGCCGCTTTGACTGTAGTGACAGTAACGAATAATTTAAAGGGCGTTAATAATGATAATTACAACAACAGAAAGTATACCGAACAAAGAAGTATCTGAAGTGTTAGGTGTTGTAACGGGTAATATCGTGCAATCAAAACATATTGGTCGTGATGTAATGGCAGGGCTAAAGACCATCGTTGGTGGTGAGATCCGTGGTTACACTGAAATGCTCAATGAATCGAGAAACATTGCTCTTGAGCGCATAACAGCAGCTGCACAAGAAAAAGGCGCGGATGCGATTATTGGTATGAGATTCACTACAAGTTCTGTGATGGAGCGTTCGGCCGAAATAATGGTGTTTGGAACCGCTGTGAACTTGAAAGATAAAACATAAATTGATTTAGTGACTCCTCAAGTCCTATCTGTAGGTATTCATACAAAGTAATTGATTAACTCTACTCTCATTTGTATGGGCACCTACTTCAGTATTCACAAATAGCTTTTTACCTCAATTAACAAGAAATATCTCTATGATTTCAAAGATAACGCACCTCATTACAAGTGGGGCAATAATTGTGATGGTTGGCATTTAGTTCAAACTGAAACACTCAGTATTATTCAAGAACGAGTGCCTAAAGGTTGCAGTGAAGTCCGTCATCATCATAAACATTCTGAGCAATTCTTTTATGTGTTGTCAGGCGTGGCAACAATCGAGGTTAATGGTGTTATGCATAAGCTGACAGAACAGCAAGGTGTTCATGTACCAGCGGGAATCGCACACCAACTCAGTAACCAGCATCAAGCTGACTTAGATTTTGTGGTGACTTCAACGCCACCAAGTCATGGAGATAGATTTCAAACAACAATAGAAAGTACTTAAATACTATGACAGGAAACATCATTGCTGAGACTCAGCAAACTCTGCTTGTTGTACCAATGGTAAGCGATGCAAAGCTGATTCGAGAATACTACTTGAATAACAAATCTCATTTGTCGAATTGGGAGCCAATTCGTGAATCGTCATACTATGATGTGAAAACATGGGAAGAGTTCATTAGAGAAAACGAAAGAGCATTTGAAACGGGTAGCTCAGTAAAATTAGTCGCTATGAATAAAGAGCGTACTGAAGTTATTGGCGTTTGTAATTTCAGCAATATTATTCGTGGCGTTTTTCAAGCTTGCAATCTTGGCTATTCGATTGATCAACAATATCAAGGCCAAGGTCTGATGTACGAAATTCTAGATGCTGCCATCAAATACATATTTCTCGATATCGGTCTTCATAGAATTATGGCGAACTACATGCCAGAAAATAAAAGAAGTGAAGCGTTGCTTGAACGTTTGGGGTTTGAAAGAGAGGGCGTTGCAAAGTCTTATCTTAAAATCAACGGGAAATGGCGAGATCATATTTTGACTTCGAAAGTAAATTTAAAGGATTAAAGCTAATGAAAGAAGTAATTCAAACTGTCATTCAACTTGAAAAATCGTTATTCACTGACGAAGTGAGAAAATCGACATCTGCGTTAAATAAACTTATAGCGGACAATTTCATTGAGGTTGCAAGTACTGGTATCCGATTCGGTAAAGTAGAGGTGCTAAATCGATTGCCAACAGAAGCGGCATTTACTGTTGAATCTAAAGATTTTGAAGGAAGAATGCTTTCGGATGATAATGTGATGTTGCTGTACCAGTCATCATTTAAACGTGATGGAAGTGAATTTAGCGATGCGCTCCGTTGTTCTATCTGGCAACGAAATAACGGACAATGGCAGATGATTTATCATCAGGGAACCAATATATAGCGCTCAAAGTAACCCATTGAATGATTTAAATTTATCCCCATATGTATTTCTATAACGGATTGATTTATGTGGATATGGAACATTTAATAACTGCTTAGTGGGAGCTGACAGTAATACACTTTATTGTAGGCTCGTTACTTTTACTCATCAGTATTTGGAGTTTATTAAGAATAGTGAGATGGGCGAAAGGAATGCCTAAAGTTGCATTCCTGATTTTGGCCATTTTTCCACTTATATACTCGTGATACCTGAAGATGCAGGATTTCAGCAAGAATTAATTGCCATTTAGGCAAGACGCTTGACCGAAGACGTAGTTGTTCTACTTCAAGGTTAAGCAACGCAGTATAAATGGCAATTAAACTCGCACTCTGTGGGCTTTTCAGCGTCGATTCTTCTTCGTTGTGAAAGCTTAAATTAGCCCGCTAGTTTTGCACTTCCACGCCTCGAATAATGCAACGCTGAATAAGCCCTGAAAGTTGCATCTTCAAGTATCACGAGTATATCAATATTCCCCATACCACCACCGGCCTTTAAGAATGTTGAAAAAGCCAATGTAGAACAAAAGAAAAATAAGCAAAACAATGGTGACACTGATGATTAACATTGTAGTAGCTCATATGGAAGTGATGCTATGTCATTAGCTCAATGGACGTCGTTTCAAATTAGCCGCATCTGGGAAAATATGACCATAAATAATCGCATTAGTTAACATAACTTAGAAGCAGTATTAAGCTTTATTCACTCCTTCATTGTTTTTTCTTTTGTTAATCAACAGTTTACGTTTGGTTGGTGGTTTTGCTATCAAGTATTTTTTTTCTTGAGTGTTATTCTTTAATTATGAGTATTTCATTGGTTTATGATTTTTGACTACAGCGTCTAAAACTTCTTCTTCAAGTCTTGTATTAAACAATGCTGATGGCTATAGCTCAGTATCAATACCTCATGACCAGCTGTTAATGAGTGACTATAAGTACAGTAGTTCAAATTCGTTAGATGAAAACGTACAGGCTTTTCATAATGCAACCTCAAAGCTAGGAGTATCGGTAGCGAGTCTTCGTGATTGGTGCTTTGCTTCAGTTGGTGATAATAGTGAACTGGATGACAACGCAATTGAATTAGAAGATTTAACTAGATGCGAGGGTAAAACAACCGAATCTAATACTCAAAAAATACAAGATGAAGTTCTAGGTGATGGTACTGAGAATTTTCAACTCAAAGAACAAGCTAGTGGCAATTCAGAGGAATGGTACTCTCTAGCAAGAACAGCTTTATCAACTTGCAAAGACTCAGCCTCTAGTAAAACTGGAGACACTCAAAGGGTTAATGGCGAAGGGGACAGTTTCCTCGAAGCTGAGGAAGAAAATTTAGAACTGGTAGAGCTAAAAGTAAAAGAAGCATACGAAAATGCCGGATTAACGAAAAGTACGTTAAAAGAAATTGAAAATATCGAATTTAAGCTACGAGTCATTAAAGACTTAAAGTTACCCAAAGCTGCACTTTTAGTTGAATTGAAACGCACTGCAAAACAACATATTCCATCTCTTTCAGATATTGATGTCACAGAGTCGAATGATGACGCTAATCAAAGGTTGCTAAGACGAGCCAAAATAAAGCTTCATCCAGAAATGAATAAACAAAATACCGATGAAGAAAAGGTGACTGCTGAATTTTGTTTTAAAGAATTTATTAAGTTATACGATCAAGCCACCTCAAAAAATGATGAGGGCAGCTCGATCCCTATGGAAAAAGATGGCATATATTTGTATAAGAAAGTGCCATATCAAGAAATATTAGACATATATAAAAATGTATTTTTGCCAGATAAATTTTGTGAAGTTGGGAGTAAAAGAGCTGAAAATTTTCGTGCTGAAACAACCGATTTGTATTGTTATGACGACGTTTCAAAAAGGTGGAGAGAAGGCTTTGAAGATTTTTACGCTACTCTTGGCTCAAATGAAGAGTCTGGGTGGTTACTTCATAATAAGCTGGTGACTAAGGAGGAGTTAGGGTCTTTTTCTAAGAAACAATGGCTTTGTTTTTACGTGGCAGTTAAACAAAATAAAGCAATAATGAGTTGTCAAAGTCACCCTTCCTTTTGGAGAGCACATTTCGACAGCATTTATTTAAGGTCTGAAGAAAATTTTTATTGTTTTGAGCACTTTTTGATTCATTGGTTAATCAGCTGTGACAAACCTAAGTTATTAGACAACCTCTTAGATAAAAGTGAAAAAATTCCTAATAAATATCGTCTTAGTTTAAGAGTTTTGGAGGATATGGGGAGTGACGCGCCACCAAAATATGAGTTGTCGCTAATTAATTGCTTATCTTATTGCATTGATCATATGAAACCTAACGTTGATGAAACGAGTCGAAATCCGTGTTTAGTAAGGTCATCTAAGCAAGTTACCCCTTTAATGAGAGCATGTTCGTTAAATAATATCGAGTGCGTAAAGGTTCTTATAAAACATAATGCTGCCACAGATTATGTTGTGAATTCAGCGTGGGGGATGAAAACTGAAAGTTACACTGCTTTACATTTAGCGAAGAGCCCTGAAATGATCATGTGTTTTATTGAGCTCGGTATTAATCTGAATGTTACAAATTCAGATGGCCACTCTTTTTTGCATTTTATTGCAGAGAAAAAAGACTCTGTACTCTACAAAAGTGCATGCAATTGGGGAAATATAGGGCATTTTACTTTCAATTATGAATCTATGATTTCAAAGTTGCATGCGGCAGGTGTAGACCTTGCTTTGGTTGATAAAGATGGAAACACACCAATTCATTTAGCTTGTATAAATGGCAATGTTTCTTTTGTGTTAGATACTCTGCTTACCACATCAAAGAAACCCATTCAGAAGCAAATCAGAGCAAAAGACGTTCCTGGAGAGTCGAATTCACCATCCGATGATAAAGTTGTTGGTCTAACTGAAGGTGATATGGTTGTTGATGTTACTAAAGATGGTAAAGATGGTAAAGATGGTAAAGATGGTAAAGATGTTGGTGCAACTGAGGACGATAAAGCCGCTGAATCATCCTATGATGATAGTGAATGGGTTTCTATAACTCGCTTATGTAGAAGCAAGCACCGCTGTTTACTGGATCTAGAAAATCATAAGGGCGAACGGCCAATTCATTTAGCGGTCAAAAGTGAAAATTTAGCGCTAACAAAAACGCTTGCAGCTGCAGGAGCAAACTTTAATGTGAGAGATGCTAAAGGGAACTTACCGATTCAATCGGCGTTGTATGAAGTATTCTAAAGAAACTTAGGAAGAGGTGAAGATATTTATAGCCAGTACGAAGTGGCTTTGTGGTTAATAAAGAACATAGTTGGTGATGATTCTGATAAATTAAAAGAAATAATAGAAGAGTTATTAACTGAGCCTGTGTTGAAAGGAGGGCATAATGAGAAATTGTCATATAAAAAAATATCAGAAAACTTTGATTGCTTCTGCAAAAAAGCCCAAGGTCAAATAGAGCACTCACCAACAGCTGAAGAGTGCACTGTACCAATTAAATTTAATAATACATTCAAAGAGGGGGTAGAAGACTTTTTAAAGGTTAGTGAGATGTTGAAAGAATTAATTGAAGCCGCTAAAACTGATAACGAAAATGAAAGGTTAACAAAAATGTTGGCTGCATATCCAGCAAAGAGCTCGACATTAGATTCAAAGGCTGAACGTGAGCAGGGCTTAAAATCCCCAATGATAACAAACTCTGATGTTCATCCTGCAGAGTTGGCAAGGAAAGGTATATTAAGACAAACTTTTACCTCAGACACATCATTTGATAACGCTTTAATTCAAGTATCAGGACTGTCGAATAAGCGTCTTGCACATTGGATACATAGGTACAATAGCCGGATTTCTCGTAGGCCGCCGCAACTGGCGCTAACTGCTGGTAATATAGCATCACCTTTAGCTCTTAATCATTCAGGGCAATTGCCATTAGCGATAAAAATTGAAGCAGAAAATACTGATTGAAATGAGAGGTAGGACGCTTTTTATGTGTCAGATGACTCTTATAATGCTTATTAATCAGAGCTTGTACATCAACGTGCTCGCTCAAAATTAATAAGCATTCCAATGGCAGAATATGCAATTTATAGATGGTTATAACAGTGCTGTGTAATCATCCATCACTATGAAAGTATCACTCGCTTTGGGCTTTCTTTAGATTTTCTTTCCGCTGGCGACGATCTTTAATTACTTTATTTACATCACTGCCAATGTGTTGCTCATTTCTTGCTGCGGCCAATTGAACTTGTTTTTCACGCTCAATAAAGCGTTGACGTTGTTCGTGAGAAATTTTATCAATACAATTTGGGCAACTTACACCTTTCACATAGGCTGCACTTTGCATATCAGCCTGAGTAATCGGTAATCGGCAAGCATTACATTGTTGATATTGACCCTTTTCTAAGTTGTGGTCAACGGCAACGCGATTATCAAAAACAAAACATTCGCCTTCCCACAAACTTTCGTCTTGTTTTACTTCTTCAAGATATTTTAAGATGCCACCCTCAAGGTGATACACCTCTTCAAAACCTTGCTCTTTCATGTATGCCGTTGATTTTTCGCATCGGATACCGCCAGTACAGAACATGGCCACTTTCTTGTGCTTTTTAGGATCAAGATTTTCTTCAGCGTATTTAGGAAACTCTCTGAATGTTTCTGTCTTTGGGTTTACAGCATTCTTAAATGTGCCGATCCCAATTTCATAATCATTTCGAGTATCAATCAAAGTAACTTCAGGATCTGAAATCAGAGCATTCCAATCTTGAGGCTTAACATAAGTCCCCACGACTTCATTAGGATCAATTCCTTCAACGCCCATGGTCACAATTTCTTTTTTCAGCTTAACCTTAGTTCGATAAAATGGAATTTGCTGTTCGTAAGAAAATTTGGTGACAATGTTATCTAATCCATTTTGAACATCTAACCATGCTAAAAGAGTTTTAATTGAGTCATTTTTTCCGGCTACTGTGCCGTTAATGCCTTCACTAGCAAGTAGCAGAGTTCCTTTGATTTCAAGCTCAACCATAGTTTCTAAAAGCAAGGGTTGAACTTCTTGATAATTAGGTAGGTTTACAAATTTATATAAAGCACAAACTGTGATTTGTTCATTGGTTTGTTGTGGTGAAACTGACATAACTTCCTCATTGCTCGCTGGCTCGTAAAGCCAGTGCATACTTGTTTCGATAAAACGTGTGTAAATTGATAGGTATTTTAACATTGATCTAGATCAATGTTTACCGAGATTTAAGGCAAAACTATATCGCATAAATATTGTGAGTAATTGGTGGTTGATAAAAAGCAAAAATTAATTTTTTAATGAAATGCTGCAGCGAGATTTTGAAGCTCTGTGAAATGTTTTTACAGTGAATGTTGAATAGTAACTTCATTAATTAATATAGGATATTACTTGTTTCTTTACTTCGTCGAAATCTCATTAGCCCCTCAATTAGTATTTACGCATGTCGCACTGTCAAGCTCTGTAATGGATGAAGCAATTTACAAACTTGAGTAAATACTCGGCACTTAGTTCATATTTTACAGAACTCTATTTTATATTAATTAGTTATAAGTTATGTTACGCATGCTACAAGGAAGTGTTAGCGTTGAAAAATAATAATTTTTGACTCTGCGTTTCCTTAAAAAAGTATTAACAAAAAAGGAATTGCAAGATGAAAAAAGCGTTACTCGCGACCCTGATCGTTTCTCCCCTCATTTTTGGCTGTGTATCAACTAACGATTCGGCTGGCAGCATTGATAGAGCTAAAATCATCAAAGAACTTACAACAAAAATGGATGATCTTGGCTATGACTCTGTAAAAATTCAACCTGGTGTAGATGAGTTTTTAAATGTTTCAGCAGCTATCTTAAAGCGTCAACGCAATGTAATGGAACAATACCGCCAGCTTCGACTTAATCATACTGATGTGCAAGCTTTCTTAGCCGCTCATCAAGGTAAAACGGATGAAGAGCTGAAGAAAGCAATCGTTGATTTTGATGCAGGTGCAACCAATCAAGATGAAAAAATTGCCCACAAATTAACAGCATACAATGCTGCAAGTGAAAAAATTGTCGATTCTAACATTCAGTTAGCTACTGACTTGACTGTTGAAATTGCAAAATCTACTTATATCCTTTCTCAACATGGTACGGCTGTAGCTAAAGCAACTGCTATGAATTCAGTGGGTTCGCTTTTATCTTCTTTCAGTAGTGACGATAAGAAAAAAGACGATTCAAAAGATTTAGGCAAGGCACTTTTGAAAGCTAAAGATCAACTATCGCTAGCAATGGATGCTAATGAAATCATTTCAATTGAACAAGATACAATTGAACAGATTGAAAAACTACAAGCTGAACAAGAAGCTAAAGGCTAAACATTTTCATGTTTAAGTACCCTATCGGTCTTTTAATCTTACTCACTTGTAAGCTTGCTTTTGCATGGCCAGAAATGGACATGCAACAGTTTCAAGATAACGGCTACATAGTGGGAATGGGCGTCGCAGAGTCTCGTGCAGGTGCCAAAAATGAGGCATTAGCAGAGATTGTTTCTCAGTTAAGCATCAACGTCCGTGTCAATCAAACGCACAGCAACGTAAAGCGCAACTCGACGACTGAGACGGTATTTAAACAGCAAATTGGAATATCTAGCCTGCCTTTTGAACTGGTTGGCGTGGAAGAAATAGACTCCTCCTCTAATAAAAATAACATCGCCGTTGTGCTTGGTATCAAAAAAGCGCATCTCATTAACTCGCTGAAAGATGAACTCAATTTTCTCAGCAAGATTTCTTTGCCTGATAGCTCAGTACAATATCGCTTTATTCATGCTTTAGAAAACCAAGCTGAGCTGAACAGAGCAGCAAAAATATTGCCCGTACTCGAATTACTGGATGGAGAACAACGTAAATTATCTTCGACGCTATCGAGACTTCAAACTGATTTTCAACAAGCGTTAAACCAAGTCTCTAGTCAAGTTATTGATAACTCTTCCCCTAGCGAGCTTATTGCAGCCATAGACAACAAGCTTAAATGGAGTGGTAAAACGTTAATTTGGGTTAAACCACAGCTTAATTGGCGATACGCTTCGAGCAATCAAATTAAACACGTTCAAGCTCATTTAGCCATCAAGTTTACTCATACTGTCAGCCCATTCAACACATTAAAAGAATACAGCATTATCACTACTGCTTCAGGCGACACGATTGAGTCAGCTAAAGAAGCGGCCATCAAGCAATTGGTCGACATCGTTAATCGACCTATTCGTCAATGGAACTCTGAATAATAGGAATGTAAATGAAACTGCACAAAAAAATCACTCTTTCAGTATTATCCATCGCTTTACTCGCAGGTTGTCAAAGCACTGCACCATCACAGACTCAGGCGACAAAAGTATCTAACCGAGCATCGAATGCATTAATCGCTAAAAGTGCTTATGACTTTCGTGATGACGATATTGTTGTACCTTCTTATTTTGACACACAAGGTGTAGAAAACTGTACATTTAATCCGAATACAGAGAACGAGGGCTGTCCTTTAAAGAAACCCATTGTCCGCATGTATTTTGATGTCGCCAATGTATCAGGTGAAGGCGAAGGTGTTAAAGCATTAAGAGAGTTTGACGATCATAACCTATTAAAAATGCTTGAAAACCAATTTGCAGGAATTAACCGATTCCGTGTTGTTACTCGTGATGACGATACTATTTCCCAAGAGCAACAAATATTCTTAGAGCAACAGGGCGCAAAAGCACTTGCAAAAAAAGTGTCTTCTCAGCGTGTCCTTCAACCTGATTTCGTTGTCAAACTAGACTCGCTAAGAACCGTAAAAAGCGAAGGCAGTATTACCAGCTGGATGGATTACACCCTAGAAATTACAGCCTCCGTACTCAACCCGTTTACACGAGAAAAACTGTCACACCCGAATCTTGGCAAAATCCGAGTGAAATCTGAGGACGTCCGAGATCGCTCAGAAATGAAATACATCAAAGCTAGCAATCGTTATGTGAGTGGCTATCGATATTTTGATGGTGCACACGTCAATGCCATCGTTAATGACATGGCTTCTCGTGGCATCGATATCTTATTAACTCGTATGCTGTCTGAAATGCCTGCTACAGCACAAGTACTTGGCATAAAAGGCGATCAAATCAGCCTTGATCGCGGCCAAAATGCAGGCGTGCTTAAAAATGAAACCATGATCATTTTTAGCTACGAGGCAGGATTTGTTGAGCCTATCGGAGTCGCAAGCGTTTCACCATCTAAAAACAGTGCGAATGGAAAAATCATTCGTTGGAAAAACACTGCTGAAGCTGAGCGTATTGAAAAACTGGCTAAAAAAGGCATTTACCGCCCAGCGAATGGCGCTAAGATATTTGCCGTATCGGTAGGTGCACCTAAAGACTTTTTGGAGAATCGTACATGATAAATAAATCCGTCCTGGCATGGATGGCTGCGGGTTTATCTTTTCCATTAAGTGCAGAAGTAATTGTACTTAATGATGGCAGGCTTGAGACACAAGCCTGCGCCTATGGCCGTGGCGCAACCGCAATCAGCAGCGCAAAAGCTCAAGCGGCTTCAGAGCTGGCAAGGTTTATCAAAGGAAATAAAACTTTAAACAATAATTCCAGTAAAAGTGATGTCACTATTTCTGATGAATTGTCGAATGTTTATGAGTCAAACCGAGAGTTGTTACTAGAAGGTCTTGAGCAACAAGCATTGACTATCGATGTATCATCCCCTCAGTTACAGGGGAATGATACCTGCGTTACAGCCACACTTGCCATGAAAGTAAAGTCGTCTAAGCAATCAATCAACTGGGATGACTCAACGCAACATATTGCAGTCACCGTGATTGGTGAAGGATGGCCAAAGCAAGGGAAAACAGCCTTAAATAATGCTGAAAAAGATGCGTTACAAAGGGCTGTTTCTCAAGTTGTTGGTGTCTGGCTTTCGCAAAATCATGCTCAATCATCGCAAACGACTCTCTCAATCCAAAACGATGCCGAGTCAACGACAATGAAGGATATCATCGGTCAACAGCTTTCGATGCACAGTGAAGGCTTAGTTAAAGAGTGGCGCACATTAGACTCTCAACCTATTGCCAACAATGGAATCCGCTTGACCTTAGATGTTGTGGTTGAGAAAAAGCCTTTAGTCCAACAAACATCACAGCTACTCTCTCAGATTGGCTCACCTTATGTGAAGGTTGATGCAAAAGAGCCTCTTAGAACCGTAATTACAAACTGGCTGGGTGAACAAGGTATTGAAGTAACACCTTACTCTTCTTTAATTGTTAAAGCTGACTCTAGGTTAAAAACAACAGGGAATAACCAGCGACTAGATATTCGAATTAAAGTTAAAGACTTGCATAATGTCTATTCTAGTTGGAAAAACGAACCTTCATTGCTCTCCCTTCCTAAAGGTAAATCAACGTTTATTGATCTTGTCGATGTTCACTTTGCTGATGAAAAACAATTGCAAGATTTGCATCAAAGTTTATTCAAAGGATTCACCCAAGTGGTTGCTCGTGGTGGGCTATCAAGAGAGGTCATTATACCCGCCCAATTCGTGGAGCAACCTGAACAAATTGCTGCTATTTTTAGCACAATTTCAGGTGTTTCCAACGTTGCAGTTCAAAACAAAAATAACAATATTGTTGTTCGACTGCGCTACAAAGGAAGTTCTGGAGAGTTGGCGCAAGCAGTTCATTTATCATTGGCTGCAATAGCGGCTAAACCACTACCCAAAATTAACGTTAACAACAATTATACGCTCACTTACTTGTAAGGAAACAACATGAAACTACATATTCTAGGACTGGCGTTGGGTCTCTCATTTGCAACTCAAGCAAGTGATGACTTCGATCTCACAGACATGATGCCTGCAACAGCAAATACACCGATTGAAGGCTCAGAAAACGTAACGGTAAAAGGTGATGTCGTTGTGTCGCCATCCGACGCCAATACCGCTGTCGCAGTTGCCCATCAAGCATTGCTTGAAGATGATGAAGATGGCGTAAAAATGATCCAAGTGGGTAGTGGTACAGGGATTTTATCTATCGGTAGTGCAAGTTACACAACATATAACAATAACAATGCGACGCTATTATCAAAACGTGGCGCTTACAATAAAGCGTATTTGATCGCCAAAAAGCAACTCACCGAAAATATGAAAGGCGTTGATGTTACCTGTAGCAACCTTGCAAATACTACTTTAGATGTTATTGATTCTGGTAATGAAGGTGTAGCGAACACAAAAGATACCATGAAAGAAGCGTGTAAAGAGTCTGTTTCTGGCTCTTTGGCTGGTTTTGTGACTTTTGATGTTAACGATAATACAGAGTCTAAAACCGTTCGAGTTAGTCTAATTTCAACACCTAAAACTCGTGCTCAGATTTCTAGAAATAGTGGTGCAGTCGTAGTGAATACGGCTCCAAATAGTATATTCAAACAAGTTGTTGCTGACATAAAAAATGGTGTGCTTCCTCCAGTTGGTGCCAAAGTACTTTCGGATGCCAATACGGGTGAAACGATTCTTTTAGGTTATGGCTCATCCATTATTCGGGGTAATAAAAACTCAAGTGTCGCTAGAAAACTAAAGGAACTCGCCAAAAGACAATCACAAACACGAGCCAGAGCCGCTCTATTGGCAACCATGAAAGGTGAAAAGGTATACTGGCAAGGCAGCTTTGACGAAAAGCAAATGGAAGGCGCAACTCAATTTGAATACACAGATCCCGATCTTCAAGATCCACAGCAAGTAAAAGTACTTGATGACGAAAGAACTGAATTTTTGAATCAAGTTAAAAGCAGTGATGAGTATGCCACGATAGCTAAAGGAAAGTTACCTGCTGGTGTTAATACTAAAAGTTTCAAAAGCACCGATGGTAATTGGCAATACACTGTAGCGGTTTATGCTCCAAGCCTCGAAGCTGCAGCTAAAAAAGCAAACAGCGAAATGGTAGAGAAAATTCAAGGCACTGGCGTTGTAAGCAATACAGGCCGGAAAATTAAAGCCCACGGCGGTAAAAACGAGAAAGGTGAAAACTCAAAAGCGGCTTCTGGTCAGGTATCAAAAAAAGGTGATCTTTAATGTTAACCAGCTTATTGCTGCTGACATTATCAAGTCATTCTGTTGACTTTAACACGCCCAGTACCATTGAACATCGCAGTGCTTTTTTTCTGAGCCAAGCGAATGAAGATGGGGCAAGGGTGAAATTGTTAAAGTCTTCGGCTAAGCCTGCTTTAGAGCAGGCTTGCCGTAAAGCGTTAACCTTGCCACAGCAGCGAACAATTAAAACTCAACTGGCTAAAACGCTCGTATTGGATATTCCTGACAATATCAACTTTATTGATGCTGAAATTAATAATTATCAACAGCGAAAGATCGACGGTTGGTTAAACTGCACTGGCACAGTCAAAGTTAAATCCGTTAAAAATAATGAAGCATTTTTAGCGCTAAAGTTTGCTTGGTTTTTAGTGAAAAACAAACAAAAAGATGCGTTAAAAAAGGTATTACAAATACCACTCAATAACGCTGAAACTAAAGCCGATGCTATAGTATTAGTCGCAGCTCATTCGCAGTTAAGCATTGCATTGAATTATTTAGATAATGACCTTAAATCTAAGCAGCTTAAACTTGAAGTGTCCAAAGTCGCAGCCGCCGAAATATGGTTAAAAGCAGAGAGGTTAGAACAGGCGCTATCGATATTATCAAATTGTGAATCTGGGCAATGTTCGATGCTGAGAAATAAAATTTTGCATGAAATGGAACTGTTGGAAAGTGAACAGGCTGACGATTTGAGCAGCTACTTTTAATCATGAGTTTACGTTAGGGAAAACAAACTATGGGATTCAAACGATACGCTATCATCACACTAATGCTGCCCTTGCTTATGGCTCAAAACGCATTAGCAAACGATGATGAAGAATTTAAACAATTCTTAAAACAGCAACAGGGCGAATTCTCTCAATTCCAACAGCAGCAACTCAAAGAATTCGAAGACTTTGTTAAAGCATGGCGGCAGGCTGAAAACGAATATAAGCAAGCGATCAGTCAGAAATGGCGGAAGGTAGAATTACCCAGCAAAAAAGTTTGGGTGAGTTACAGCGAAGATCTAAACACAAGAACCAGTATTGATTACGATAAAGGCACTGTAAAAGTGGAGTTTCGTAATCCATCTGCTCACTCATCCAAAAACAGCGATGCTAATAGCAGTAAACTTGAAATTAATAAGGCAAAAGTTGAGCTATATAAACTGGCAAACCAAACTCCGATGCAAGCGTTGAAAAGCGATCCAGTTTATATTCGCACGACAGAAAAAATCACATATAACACCATCGATGATACTGAAACACAGGCGAATGCTTCACGTTTATTAGCCCCTGTTATGGTTAAAAAGCTTATCGAAACTCAGCAGCCAAACGTTGATGTTCAGCCTGAGGTGACTTCAATTGTTTATACACTACCTAAGAAAAGCTTGCCTCAAAAGGCTAAGCCATTTTTAACTGAAGTCAATAAACAAGCTAAACGTTGGAATGTTGATCCTGCTTTATTACTTGCAGTCATTCATACCGAATCAAGTTTTAATCCCATGGCACGCTCGCCCATTCCTGCGTTTGGTTTAATGCAGATTGTGCCATCTACCGCAGGTAAAGACGTTAGTGCATTACTTCATGGTGAACCTTTACTTTTGTCGCCTGATTACTTGTATCAACCACAGAATAATATCGAAGCTGGTAGTGCCTATTTACATATTTTAGATCAACGCTATTTCAAGTCGGTGAGAAATGAAGAGTCGAGAAACTTACTCTGTATTGCCGCCTACAACATTGGGGCGGGTAATGTCGCTAAAACCTTAACAGGCACAAAGTCTTTAAGCCGTGCAGCGATTGCAGCTAACCTGATGTCACCTGAACAAATTCACCAAAAATTATTGCGTGATCTTCCCGCTGATGAAACTCGGAATTACCTGAAGAAAGTTCTGAAGCGTTCTAATGATTACCAACAATCAATAAAAGGAATTTAACCTATGAAAAAGCTACTTATGCTGTCGGCAACATTAGCCCTTGCTGCCTGTAACTCAACACCTACAACTGAATCTGAGCCGCTTCACAGCGATGACAGTGTACCAAGCTGGGTATTACAACCAACAATGGAAAATGCGCTTGCATCAAGTTCATGCGTACCTTGGTCTGGAAACTTGTCTGTGGACAAGGCGCAAGCTGTCTCAGCCGCAAGAGCGGATCTGACCCAACAAATAAAAGTAAAAGCAGCAGTACTGGATAAGTTGTATCAACGCAAAGTGCAAACAGAGCAAGAAACCAATGTTGGTGGCACGTTTGAGCAAGTTAGCAAACAGGTTGCAGAACAAAACTTGGTTGGTTCAAAACCAGAAAAAGTAGCTTTCGCTAAACTTAATAACATTAAACAGCTTTGTGTTTTAGTTTCTATGCCAGATCCGAAAAAAGCATTTGACGATTTGCTAGAAAAGTCAGGAAAACGATTAGATCCAACATCTAAAGCTGCGCTTTATGAAGAGTTTAAAACTCAAAAAGCCATGAAAGAATTAGAGCAAGAGTTAAGTAACGCAAAGAACTAATATTTTGTACTTTAATAAAGTGAAAAAAATAATTATCTAAAATGACAAGGAACGTAATGAAATGAAAGACCTATTGTTTTTTGACTCAATGTTGACGCCTAAAATAATTACATTTGTCTATTGGCTGATGCTTGTAGGGACATTAATTTCTAGCCTATCAATCATGTTCAGTAAATACGGAGGCGGCTTTCTGTATGGTTTAGGAGTTTTAATTGCTGGCGTGATAGGTACAAGAATTTGGTGCGAGCTGCTTATTGTATTATTCAAAATTCATGAGAATTTGAATAAAATCGCAAATAAGTCTGAGTGAGCTTGTCGTTACTTAGTTGAAACCGAGTAATCTCTCCATAAAACAGAAATCACTTAGTGAGTGGTTTCTTCGAATCACGTTCAAGATCTTTTTCCTCCACCAAATAAAACAAGGGCTTAGCATTTCTGCTAAGCCCTTGTTTTATTTGGTGGAGGCGGGGGGATTTGAACCCCCGTCCAGAAAGCCTACATCCTTTTTAGTCCACACGAAAACAAACACTTAGCTGATTTTATTAACTTTTATTGACGGTATTCAATGGTATTTGATGTATGTAAATGAGGAATGCCGCCACTTTGTCGCCACTTTTTTGAACAGGTTTTTCTGTATGGTTTTTAGTTAATAGAACAGTCAAACAACTAAGCAAAGATAACTCACACATAAAGCAAAGAGTGTCGCTTCAGTCTTTTAGTGAGTATAATTATATCTGTACTAAAAATCGCTTCTTATTGCTAATATTAACTTTATATTTGACTGCTGAGATAAAAGATGAATTCAATTGTAAGTAATTACGGTGTCACTCCTGTTGAACGTCCTAAAATTAAGGCTAAGAAAAAGTTAGATTTATCAGGCGTTCAAGGGCAACAAATTGTAAAATCAGAGACCAAGCTTGTACTTCTTACTCATAAGAATACTTTCAGAAAACTGGCTGATATGTAAATGGAGTTAATCTTTTTTCCGTTCGAGCGAGTGATCGAGATTAACACTTTCATTCTTGAGAATGAGCCAGGCATGAAAGGTTCAGTTGATTTAAAAAAACTGCAAGGTGCTCTTGGGCGTATCGACAACGCCATTGCCTATGATGGGCTAGATGATGTTTTTGAGATTGCTGCGAAATATGCTACTTCGATTGCTGTTTCTCACTCTCTTCCTGATGCAAATAAAAGAACGGGTTTAGCTGTAGCACTTGAATATTTATCATTGAATGACTTTGCATTGATAGCAGATAACGAGCTTTTAGCTAATGCTATTCGAGATTTAGTTGTTGGAAAAATCAAAGAGTCTGATTTTGCTGATTTACTTTATGCACAATACTTAGAAGAACAAAATTTTTCAGAACTATAACAATCTCCTCTGTATCTGTCATGAACAGATGTTTTGGATCTTATCATGTTTAACTAATCAGTTAAGTTTAATATTGCTTGTTCAGAGATATTTACAGTAGTGTTAGCATCATGAACATTAAACCCTAATGCCTCATAACCCTTGGCTCTTTTTTTATACATACGCTCTAACATAGGAAAGCCTGTTTCAACGTAATCATAAACTAAGACTTTTTCCTTCCCTTGATACTGACGTTGGATTCTACCGATGTATTGAGTCAATGCGCCTTTCCAAGAAATGGGTAAAACTAAAAATAGGGTATCCAGTTTTGGAAAGTCAAAACCTTCACCAACGTATTTTCCAGTGGCAACTAATACTTGTACTTGATCTAACCGCTCAAAAATCTGTTCTTTTACTTTGCTTTTCAACGCTCCGTGTAACAACTCAACCGCAATATTTTGTTTGCTTAGCATTTCACATAAGATCTCGGCATGTTCACGGCGCTCAGTTAGTACGATAGAGGTTCGGTTTGATGTTACTGCTTCTGTAATATTCTCAACAATGATTTGGTTTCTTTGTTGATTGCACATTAACCAATGATAAATTTTAGATATGTGTGGGCGGTGTTCAGAGTCCAAAAACTCTGTAGGTATAGGGATGCTAAGCTTGTTGAGTTTAACGTGCCTTACAAAATTCTTATCTTCAGATGATGCTGAGTATCTGATTATTCCAGCTTGCATAAAGATGATAGGTTGGTGTCCGTCTTGCCTGTTCGGCGTAGCTGTTATGCCTAATACAAATTCTGAATGGACTTCTGAAAGTAATCGTTCATATTGTGGGGCTGAAATATGATGGCATTCGTCGATGATCACCTGACCATACTCATATATTACAGGATCAATACTGTTATCTTTCTTATTGACCAAGCTCTGATAGGTTGCAATGTCTATTTGATGTGTAGGTCTATTTTTCCCTGCACCGATAATGCCTATTTCTACACCAGATAAAAATGCTTGAAGCCGCTCTTTCCATTGAATGAGTAATTGACGGCTATGAACCAAAATTAAAGTATTCACTTTTCTTTTTTGGATCATTGAAATGGCGGTTATCGTTTTTCCAAAAGCTGTAGGAGCGTGAAGCGTGCCTACATTGTATTTTAGAAGTTTTGTTACGGCTTTGGATTGCTCTTTTCTTAGCTCACCTTGAAAGGCTAACTTTTTTAATTGAGTTCCAGATCTTCTTTTATCATCAAGGAGTATTGAAATATTATTATCTACAAAAAGAGCGGTAGCGTCATCAATACAACCTCTAGGTAAAGAAAGGTATCCATTATCAATTTCAGCTAGACAAATAAATCGAGGGATGCCATTAGTCGAAAATCGTAAGGCTTGAGTCTTAAAAAATACTGGATTGGAAAAACTTGCAGTTCGTTTTAATTGAGCGAGCAGCGCTTGTGGGATTTGCTTAATATTGATAAAAATTCTATTTGCTAAAATGACTTCGATGCTTTCAGGGCAGTTTTCTATTTGGGTTGTAGCTTTTGAAAAATTGGGCTCCCAAGGCTTCTTATCCAACTCATTCTTAGCGGGCGCTTTTTCATGGATAAGTTGCTTAACTATTTCTTCATCAACTTTCTCAATACTTGATAACAATTGCCATTGGTCGGTAATGGGATTGAAATTGCCATCAATAAACACAGAATTACCTTGCTGTCTTGGTTGATACTGTAGAGGTAATGCTATTAGATTGCCAAAACCTCCACTAGGGATTAAATCTTGATTTGGAAATAACCTGTCATATGAGTCAAATGATAGGCCAGAATGAAACTCCATTGCTTTATCAAGTAGTAAAAATCCTAGTTCTCTAGCAACAGAGGCTGAAACCGGTGAATGAAAGAAAATCCAAATATGAGCGCCATTACCAGATCGAGAACGCTCTACATAACAAGGAATTTTAAACTTATCACAAGATTTTCGAAAAGCACTTACGGCTTCTTTCCAGTCAAATTTATCAAAGTCAGCGGCTAATAGCTGGCAAGTATTATCACTGAGAAGAGGATATAAACCAGCTGTTTGCTTGCCAGTTAAATGAGCGTGGATTGCGTTATCATCAAGCAGCTTAAACGCTTGGTGCTTACACTCCATACATTTTACTTTGGGTTTATTGCAAATACCTTGCTTCCATTCATTGTGACAAGCTATTGAGTAACCTGAACGCCCTTGCTTGTTTTGCCAATGAAAAGCATAAGCATCAATTCTTCCCTGAAATAGGCTCATAAACAGTTCAACTTTTTGTCTAGAACTAAGAGAAGGTGTTTCCCCTATCCGGCTTTGAAGCTCTTGTTTACGAATGAGCAATCTTTGACGTTGAAGCTCGATTTCTTTCAATTGCTGTTCTATTAGTTCAAGTTCTGAAAGTTCAGGCAAAGTGTTTCTCAACTTATGAAGGACGATGTTAGGTAATTTTCATTCAAGAATATTTATTAATCAATAGGTTCAAATTAAAACCGGAAAACACGCTTGGTTGTATTCCAGACTAAAAAGCAGGAGGAGGAATACAGATTTTACCTTGGATGTTTTATTTCTGGACGCATGGTGGGGGAGCTAAATTATTTTTATTAAAAGTCATTACATTAGGTGTATTTCTTTTTAGGTGGTCTTAATTGTTTTATGAGGTTTTAAAGGTAAATGGCGACAGCTCTGTGGCCATTATGTGGACATTAAAAAGAAAAAAGACCTAGCTCGATGAGCTAAGTCTTTGTTTTATTTGGTGGAGGCGGGGGGATTTGAACCCCCGTCCAGAAAGCCTACATCCTTTCTAGCTCACACTAAAACAAACACTTAGCTGATTTCATTAACTTTTATTGACGGTATTCAATGGTATTTAATGTATGTAAATGAGGAATGCCGCCACTTTGTCGCCACTTTTTTCAAAGAGTTTTTTATTCAATGTCACTGATGAAATAAGAACAAATTTATCAAATGCGACAGTGAAGTTTTGAAGCGTTCACCAATACTTTTGGTGTAAATTGTCAAACGAAGTTGAACGTCCAGCTTAAGGTTCAGCATAGCAAAATAACTTGCCTGTATTGGATGAGTATATACCTGACTCAGTTCGCCAATGATGATCAGATGAGACTAGTTTTCTTTGAAAAACTGTGTTGGTATTCGCAGTTATAAAATAAAAAGGCTGGAAAATCCCAGCCTTTTATAGATTAACAATTTAACATCATCTAACGTTTCATTCTGCGACGTAGCCCAGCCATCATTAGCATTAGTACTGCGATACCGCCTAAACTACCACCAGATTTTTTCTTTGGAGTAACGGTTTCTTGGGTTGGTGCAGCCTGAACTTCAATCGTTACCGACTCAGTGACAGAGATTTTGCCGTCAGAAATTTCAACATCAAACCCGTAACTTCCAGCCGAAACATTGGTGAGTTCAATGTTTGCTGTGCTCGGCAATTCACCCAAATCAGTGCCGGATGTTTGCGTCCAAGTAATTGCAAGTTCATCACCATCAACATCATTAGCGTCAACACTTAAGGTTAAGCTGCCGTTCGCTGCTACGGCTGATACTGTATTAATGACAGGTGCATCTTCACTTGGCATAACGGTTAAGTTAAATGAAGAGGTAGCTTTATCCATTGGATTTTCTACATCAGCCACGGTCACATTCACAACCGTTTCTCCAGAAAAGTCGGCGATTGGACGGAAGCGAACTGTACTTCCAGACTCATGGTTCTCGACTTCTGATTCAATGCCTTCACCGGTTACGCTGATTTGATTAACACTGTTTGTTTCATCAGAGTAAATCACATTCAGCTCAACCCAATCACTGTCTTCATCAACTGTCATGTCCAGATAAGGACTGACACTGATGTTTGATGGAATGGTTAATGTTTGTGACATTTCAATGTCATTCATACCATTTATTTGGCTAACGGCTGTTGCTGTTAATGTTTGTCCTGACATATTGCTCGATACCAAACCATTCACTGTTACTTCAAATTGTGATGATTCAGGGCCTACATAGTCATAACAAATTACTAATCCCTCTTGTAACACTTGATCAAGGTTATTGAATGCAACTTGTTCACCCGCTACTTCACTATAACGACCATACCAATTGCTCAAACCAGATACGCCTTGCAAACCAACTGCACCGCGTACATCACCGTTGAAGTTAACTTCATCATAAGCCATGATGACTTCGAATTCGTTATCTGCAAATCGAGTATTCATGTTGAGGATAAGTTCAAAGTCGAAACGATCGCCGAAATCGCCATAGGTAACAGTTCCAGTTTTGAAGTCATACCCCTCATAAGTCATAGTGCGAGCATTATCATATTCAATGATGGCCCAACCATTATTGGTACCTGCAAGTGATACCCCAGAGTCGTAACTTAATGGAGCGCCCATGGTCTCTTGTACAAAATTGCCATCACTTGCTCCCCAACCACGAGATAAAGGTGCAAGATAGTTAGTTAAGAAACCTTCTGCTGGGATTGGCATTGTTAATGGAAAGAATACACCATTTTGATCTAATGCTACGGTTCCCATAGGTCTAATTACTAGGTTATTCGTGGCGGTATATTTATGGTTATTAAACAGTGCATACGATGAATAGCCCGTTCCAAAAGCCGATACTGGAATGCTTATTCCTGCTCGGTTGAAATCTGGGTGAGCATCAACCACTGGGTCAATTTCACCATCAGCTAAGTTAATGTAACCACCATTGCTGCCTAAGCCGACATCTGGCGTACGACACATTGCATCTTCGAGGTTAGTGGTGACGTTATAGCCTTTCTCAATATTTCCTGTGTGCTTTTGAGTACCAGATATCGTTAATACACCAGCTTCCAGAGTCATGGTTTCAACAAACTCTGATTGTGAAACTTCAACTTGTGAGAGGTCGGTATTAAATCCATCAGGCAGTTGTGCGGTAATCGTATATTCACGCTCATTACCACTGATATTAGGTAATGCTTTGAAGGTCAAGCTGGAAGCTTCTCCTGCTCTTTGTGCATAGCTCTGCCATTTCATGCTTACATCACTGGCACCTCGACTGAGCGTTAAAGGAATGATCCCCAAATTTCCAGCGTTTGTCTGAGACGTGCCTATATCAATGGCTGAGTAGTATTGATCACCTTCAGCCATTGATTCGATATTCCAAGAAAGATCACCTTTAACGGGATCCGAACCATTGGAAGATGGAATTGCGAAGTTCATATCAGCTGATGTTTGTTCTCCTACGACACCATAAGCAAATGTGAAGGTATCATCATGTTCTTCTGCGCCTGGGAAAAAACCACGCTGGTTGTGGATAGCAACCCAGTAATTACCTGCTTCAGGAAGATTAATGTTGCACATATTTTTACGACCATTACTGTCTGAGACACAGATGGTTTCATCGTAAGGTTCGATTTCGCCGTTATTATTGAAATCACGTCCAATGTAAATATGTGGGTTACCGGCTTTCCAACCGCTATCACCAATACTGTTGGCCTCGGATAAAATCTCTACAACGAAACGCTTTGAGCCTTCTGGAACAGCGACATTAAAGGTGTGAGTTGCTTCATCAATCAGCTCTGCTTTTTCACCTTCACCGCTACGATTCCAAGGCGCAAAGTAGTCATCATCTTTTGGTAAAGTTACTGTTTCAGGAACGGCTTTAACCGCTGAGAATACTCGACTAATTGGGGCTTCAACCTGTGGCAGCATAAACTCATTAGTTGTTACACTGCTTTGATTACGGTGCGCTACTACATCAAGATTTGATGGCAAATCACCACCATTCAGCTTAAATACCATCGGCATTCTCATCTCTGGAGATTGCTCTGAAGTTTCATTAATCAACATGTGAGAATGCAGTTCTACTTCTGAGTTACCAAAAATGCTTTGTGCATCGGTAACCGAAGCTTTAAACAGTACGGTTTGAGTCTCGCCTGCTTTTAAACTAAAGCTTGCTGGCGAGGCAGAAACATCAACGCCATGTTGTATAAACTGTCCATCAGGGTTTGGCGAAAAGTTGTAAACAGGTTCATTGGTAATTTGGTAAGTACCATCTTTCGTTGCTGTAAATGTTCGAATCCACTGACATTCTGGTTCACATGAAAAGTTAACCAACTCTGGCACATTCAAACGGTGCATTTCACCACCGTTATCTGGGTCGGCCATTTTAAAGTTGGTGCTGTTTTCGTCTAGCACTAAACCTGCATCTACTGCATTAGCAACATTGATTCGGCCTGTGCCTGCACGATATACAGCAGCTTCAAAACGTTCATCTTTTGGCGTATTAGAGTACAATGCCATGGTGACTTCAGGATCTGCGGTCATTTGCAGAGCTGAGTGTCGCTGCGCTGGTGTCCAATTTGGATGCGCCTCGGTTAATAATGCCAATGAACCAGCAACGTGCGGGCTTGCCATTGAAGTGCCACTTAAAAAAGCGAAATCAGCAACTACTGGTACACCATCCTCTATATATTGCTCAAACGGCGCTTCATCACGATAAGCGGCATAGATATCAACGCCCGGTGCCGATACACTTGGCACTAAGTGTTCTGGGTTACCGATGCTTGGACCACGGGAAGAGAATACAGCAAGCGCATCTTGGCGATCTTCATCGATCTCACGGTTCACATCCGTTTTAGATAGTGTAATTTGGTATTTACCTGTTTCACTACCATCAATCCATGTATTTAAGCCTTGGTAATTATTCGTCCAATCACCATAATAAGCACCATTACTCAAATGGATGCCCGGAACCGCATATTTATCGGTGTAACCAATGTTAGCAAAATCACCATAAGAATCAGTGTTGTAGAGTATGAATCCTTCTGCTCCTCCCGCCACAACATTATGCGACTTTTCGACTCGACCGTTCTCACCACGCTCACACACTACGATGATATCCGCATCTGAACCATCTGATTCGGTATAACCCAAGCTGTCAAAAGTGCCAGCTGCAAACGGAGCTAAGCAGCGAGCATCTCCAAAATCCGCAGCTTTGACTACAATTCCCGTTACACTCTCACCATTAATGCCGCCACCTGAAAGCTGACTAAACCCTGCAGCTTCTTCTGCAAGTGTCGGGTTAGTGATTTTAGTATCTATCTCAATGGTACGGCCATGCGTGGTTGCTGCTACATTCAACAACCACGGTGCAACATTGTCGATTTGATGTAAATATTCGGTTCCTTCTGTACCACCGCTATTACCTGCCGCTGCCGCGATTGAAATTCCTGCTTCATTTGCAGCTAAAAAGGCCAGTTGTACTGAATCATCCCAAGGAGACTTATGATCGACACCACCTATCGAAAAGTTGATAACATCTACACCGTCGGTAATGCTGTCTTCAATGGCTGCCACCAAGGCTTCACCCGGACAACCTCCTAATGGGTTACATACCTGATACGAAACAATATTTGCGTGTGGTGCGACGCCACTGATTTCTGGGAATAAACCTTCAACTAATACATCACCATCACCAGCTTCTTGTATTTGCCCGCCGACAAAGTCAACATTGATCAAAGTATTGCCAGCTGCAGTCGATGCAGTGTGAGAGCCGTGACCATTAAAGTCTTCACCACCTTGTGGTGTTGGCCCCCAAAAATATTCACTGTAGCCATCAGTAATTACATCATAAGTCCGTACACCAATGAGTTTGTCATTACACATGGACTCATTACCTTCGACGGTACATTCACCCACGTAACTTCCTGTCCCCCAAGGGTTGGTGTGATCAAACCCATCACCACCGATATCAGCAAATGAGACGTGATCGGTATTTACGCCAGAATCGATGACACCAACAATAACGCCTTCACCTTTAAAGTTTGTTTTAGCTTGTGTTTGTCCGTTCCAAACTTTATCAGCCTGAATGAGTTTAGGGCCTTCATCAGTCTGTAATTGGTATTCTTTTGAGCGTTGAACTAAACGTACGTTCGCCATTTTAGCTACTTGCTCGGCTTGCTCTTGCGTCATCTTCATGGTGAAGCCGTTAACGGCGTTAACAAACTGCATACGTGCAGAGTTACCAGAAGCGATGCTGCTTACTTGAGTGATAGCGCTACTTTGTTTTGCTTTTAATTCAGAAGTGTAAGCCGTAATCGCTGAGTGTTGTGCTTTGCCTTGACTAAATATTTTTGATGAGGTGGTGTTCTTAGTTCCTTGAACCGCTTGTTTACCAAACTTACTTGCTACAGGTTTATCATTTAAATGGATAATGTAAACATTCTCACCAGTAATACCTTGTTCTTTCGTGAATTTTTTGCTGGCTTGGGAGCGAATTTGAACGTTATAACCGCCATTGCGAAGAATGTTATTATCCTGCGATGACGCACTTTGTTGGTAAGCTTTGATTTGCTCGGCCGTCATTTGAATCGGTCTAAGTTTAATATCATCTTGTGTGTTTGCCAGTGCGTGTGCACTGGCTGCAATGCCTGTCGCATACAAGCTGGACAAGATCATGCTTGTCAATCTAGAAACCTTCATGGTTTTCCTCTTTTATTGTTGTAACAATTTTTAAACATTGTTTTTTATAACGAGTAACAAGTGATTAAACTGTACCAATTTGTACCAATTACTTTGATTAATAATCCATACTGCGTGCATGGTTAATAATTGCGCTGTTTTCATTACTTGTAGGTAACACATTGAAAAACTCTGTTTTCTTAGTCGAAGTTAAATGTTGAAAAGGTATTTTAAACAAAGTGATAGGTGAGGTTTTTTGTTTGGATTACAAATGAGCTTGTAGAGCATCTACTGTTAATTTACTATCTGATTTGTTAGTGTGAATTACATATTTTTTCACATTACAAATTTGGTACATATTCATCAAAATGAAGACGTTTTGTTATCACTTTATTTTCTTAACCCTCAGCTTTACTCCTATGTTAGGAGTAGCTGCTGATCCGAATCAATTTGTAAAAAGCAATACTTGGGAGCTATCTGTTTCAACGGGATTTGGAAAAATAACTAATCCAGTAAAAGGCAATAAAGACCTCTTTCTCTGGCTGTTACCAAGTATCAATTACTATGGCGAAAACGTTTACCTTCATAACACCGATATTGGTTACAACCTTTTTGAGAATGAACATGTTTTTATTGATATTTATGGAAAACTTGATCAGCTGAGTTTATTTCATCTTGATAATGCGTCACTAAGCGCAGCTGCCGTAAGTCCGTTCTCTCCATCAAGGGGGCCTCAAAGTGATATTTCGATAAAGGTTCGAAGATCTGCAACTTATCTAGCGGGAACTAAAGTTGGCTTTAGTTTTGATAAACAGCAGCTTTCCTTCGAGTTGTTGACTGATGTGCTTGGAGTGCATAATGGCTACCAACTCAGTGCCCTTTACCAGTGGCGTAATTCATTCAATTTTGGAAAAGTGAGTTTTTCAACGAGCATTGATTATTTTAGCTCCAAACAAAGTGGCTATTATTTCTATTTAAATGAAAGTGATACCCACAAAATCTCTCCTCTTTTTATGCCTTCAAACGACTCTGTGTTTACGCAACATCCAGCTTGGATGCCCAGCGTAAAACTAGAATATGTTTATCCTTTTAGTGAGCAGTTAAGCTTTGTTAGCTTCTATCGATATCAGCATCTAAATCTTGAAAGAGAAGACACATTACTGATTGATACTTTCAATCTGCATTCATTTTTCTTCGGTTTTCACTGGAAGTTGTATGCGGGTTAATTTGTCGGTATCAAATTCACTATTATTGGTTTGTATATCCTGGTTTACCCTGAGCGGATCTGCTTTGGCTAAAGCTTTGCCACCTAATTTTAGTGTTTCTCCAAAAGCGTGTGTTATCCCGTCATACTCTAGCAGTTGTGAGATTGTGCTTTCGTTTTCTTGGAAGACTAAAGCTGGAAATCGATTTTGTTTGTATCAGCAAAATGTTGACACACCTTTGCACTGTGCAACTTTAGGAAATAAAACGAATTTAAAAATCCCGTTTTATCTTAAGTCGACAACCACATTCTTTCTTAGAAACTCAACACAACAAGTCGCTGAGCAAACGATAAAAATTATAAAAATGGATACTAAGGAATTGCGCCGTAGACGTAAATCGGCATGGAGTTTGTTATGAAGCATATTTTACTTATTGAAGATGACATCGAGCTTGCAACACTTATCAGGAGTTATCTGTCTAAACATAATTTTCGCGTACTTCACTTAAATAGTGCTTATGGTCTTGAAAGTATTACTCTAAATACGATCGATTTGATCTTATGTGATATCAATTTACCAGGTAAAGATGGCTTTCGAGTATTAAGCGAACTTAAGCAATATTATCAAAGACCTGTAGTCATGCTTACAGCCAGAGGTGATGATAAAGACCATATAAAAGGGTTACAGTTTGGGGCAGAAGATTATCTAATCAAGCCTATAGCACCTCAGTTGCTGCTAGCTAAATTAAATAACATCCTTAAACAACAGGTAACCACCATTGATGAACATATTCCCAATATAAAATTGGATCGTTCTTTAGGTGAGGTGAGAGTGGGCGAACAATCTCTATCCTTAACACCAAGCGAGTTTCATCTGTTTGCTATTTTTTACCAACACTTAGAACAACTCATTACACGTGACGAATTATTTACTTACTGTGTCGGTCGTGAATACGACGGTCTAGCCAGAACGATTGATGGCCGAATTGTACGACTAAGAAAAAAGTTGGAATCTTTAAGTCCAGAGGTTTTGCAATTAAAGACCGTGTGGGGAAAAGGGTACTTGCTTACCCATGCAAATCATTAGTTAAGGTTATACCGTGTCTAAATCATTCATGCTGCTGTTAGCCTTGCTTGTTTCAACCGTGGTAACTTCTGCATTTCTTGTTGAAAGATGGTTATTACGTTCTAATGTTCCGACAATCGAACTTAATTATAAGCAACTTCAAAAACTTATCTCGAGCTGTGAAAGTAACGATGAACAATGTCATTTGCTGAGCGGTAAAAATATCGATCCTCAACAGCTCTATTTGAGCAATGAAGTTAAGCAGGAGGTTCTTGAAAAAGGCATCTTGCTGTTGAGCAATGACGAACAACAAATGCTTCTGCTTAAACTTCGGCAAGGATTCTTTCAGATCAGCCTTCCATCAGAATTAATGGCCATTGAAGAGCGCAATGAATACGGCACAATAGCATTCTATCTCCTCAACACTTTTTTATTATTGATGGTGTTGTTACCACTTTATTTCACACTTCATAAACTTAATAAACAAGCACAAAAAGTCTCAAAAACAGGTTATCCAGAACCGATAAACATAGCTTATCCAACCATGTTATCGCCATTGATTTCAAGCTTTAACGCCATGGTGAATAAATTACATCAAACCATTGATTTACAGCGAGAACTTTCGGCAACCGTCTGCCACGAAATGAGAACGCCACTCAGTAAAATCAGTTTTATTAATGCCATGATGGAGGATGTACCACTAGAAAGAACGAAACAACAACTCAGTAAAATTACCGATGACATGCAGTTATTGGTGGACGAATATCTAAAGTTTTCTAAACAAGAGCATCAATATTCACAAATTAAAATCATCCAGCAAAATATGTATGAGTTATTAAATGAGTCATGTGAAAAGTTTCAAGAGCACATACAAGCTTCGATAAGCTTAGAGTGCAACCTACGTCAGCAAGCTGTTTTCGAAAATCGGTCATTGGCGAGAGCAATAAATAATTTACTTTCCAATGCCGCCAAGTATTGCCACACCAAGATTGCAGTGTCTTTTGTCGAAGAGAAGCACTTTTATGTATTAACCGTCGAGGATGATGGTCAAGGGTTTAAAAATCTTCAACCCCAATATCTTCCTTTTCAACAAGGTCAACAAGCCATAGAGGGCTACGGTTTAGGGCTTGCGATAGTCAGGCGAGTTATGGATTGGCATCAAGGTCAAATAACTTTGTCGCATTCTGATAGTTTAGGCGGTGCAAAAGTCAGTTTAGAGTGGCCTAAATTGATAACTGCAGACTAGAACTTACAAATTTTTTCGCTTTAATACCTTAGAGACTCTCGAATGTTTTGGTCAAGATAAAGAATATGACGTTTTTCCTTATCCAGGATTAGCTAGATGAATAGCAATATATACCCATTTCGATAATCCATGGATGAAATGTTTCTGGACGTAGTAAATTTGAATGTTAATATTTAATAATTAATTCAGTTACCTACATGTATTATTGGTGAGTATATATATGCTTCTATGCGGATTTTTAGGGAGTATGGCGACAGCTGTGCCGCCATTTTTGATGCCATGGATAAAGAAAAAGGGCTTAGCATTTCTGCTAAGCCCTTGTTTTATTTGGTGGAGGCGGGGGGATTTGACCCCCCGTCCAGAAAGCCTACATTTTATTCCTGTAATCGTGTTATGGGCGTTGTAGCGCATTTTCAATAACTTAAAATATCTATGTGTACCATCAGAGACCGTCAGGGAGATGCTGCGTGGACACTTTGTGGACATGATTATTTTCGGATTTTCTGAATTGTTTTTATTCTGATGGAGAGAACTAAAAAAATTGTAATGTATACATTTCCAACATTCTTACTTATTTCGGAAGACGATATGTATATTTTCTTGCTTATTCTATGTATTTCACGAGTGATATGTATAAAAAAACTCATTTTCTATACATATGAGGGTCGATATGTATAGAAAATCTATTTTTCTATACATATAATTATGCTCAGATAAATAGAAATTAGTCTCTTAAGGGATAAATGATGCCTGTAACACCGTTACCTTTGAACAATTTAGAGCAGTGGGAAACAAGAGCTGTTTTGAAAAAGTCAGCAGAAGCACATCGCTATTTGGCTGAGTTAAAAGGAATTGCAGCCAGTATCCCTAACGAAGCTATCTTGATAAATACTTTATCCCTACAAGAGGCAAAGGACAGTTCTGAAGTTGAAAACATTGTTACAACACATGATGAGTTGTACAAAGCGAACCTATTCGATGAAGTTATCACTAATCCTGCAACAAAAGAAGTTCAAGATTATGCGTTCGCATTGAAGCAAGGATTTGAGAATGTCAGGAGTCGAAAACTAATCCGTTTAGATGATATTTTAACCGTCCAACAGAACCTCGAACATAACAATGCAGGGTTAAGAAAATTACCGGGTACTGACCTCAAAAATGCACGTACAGGTGAGGTGATTTACACACCACCACAGCATGTTGATGACATCTCTGAGCTAATGGATAATTTAGTTCAGTACATAAACGATGACAGCTTATGTGATGGAGATCCTTTAGTTAAAATGGCTATTATTCATCATCAGTTTGAGAGCATCCACCCTTTTTATGATGGTAACGGTAGGACAGGTCGAATTATCAATATTTTGTACTTGGTTGCCCAAGATTTGTTGAATCTGCCAGTGCTTTATTTGAGTCGATTCATTATCCAAAACAAAGCTGATTATTATAAAAAGCTTCAACAAGTAAGAGATTCTGGAAACTGGGAACCTTGGTTGTTGTACATTTTGACTGGGGTTGCTGATACGGCTAAAGACACGATTTTGCTAATTACCGAAATGAAAGTATTGATGTCAGATTATAAGCATCGTATGCGTAATGAGTTGACCAAAATTTATAGCCAAGACTTACTCAATAATTTGTTCAATCACCCCTACACAAAAATTGAATTTGTGATGGATGATCTAGGTGTTACCAGAATAACTGCAACTAAGTATTTAGAGCAGCTGGTTGAATGTGGCTTTTTGCAAAAACACAAAGTAGGAAGAGCGAATTATTATATGAACCAACCTCTTTGTGATTTACTCACTCGTCTTGTTTAGGTTTCTATCGAGAAAAATCGATTACAGAGCGAAAGTATGGATACAGCATTTCTGGACGTAGGAAGTTTATTGATTAGTTACAAATATAAACATGTATTATTTCAATAAGTTGAGTTGGTCCAAATAAACAAGATAAACTTGGAAAAGATGTTTTCTACTCGATATGTCCACATTTGGTGGACACTTTAGTGGCCATTTTTAAAGAAAAAGGGCTTAGCATTTCTGCTAAGCCCTTGTTTTATTTGGTGGAGGCGGGGGGATTTGAACCCCCGTCCAGAAAGCCTACATCCAAGGCGCTACATGTTTAGTCTTTCTTTTGGTTAACCTGAATAAACTCCGAAAGACAGGATTTCATCAGGCGAGTTTGGTACTGTTTCGCGGTTCACCCCCAAACAAGGTTCCCTCGCTATCAAATGTGAGATGACCATCCAAATACTCTGCCCATTTGAGAAACGTGAGTAGGATGGGTAGCTAGCCTAAGCTGCTACTAGTGCGTTATCGTCGTTTGCAACTATAACTGTGCGGCTTTTTACGAGGCCAACCGCCCCTCGACATGCTCCCAGGGTTTCGTGAATCCTGTCGAATCCTAATCGCCCCCGAACTTTTGATTATACCGTTAGAATGTGCAATCAGCCAACAATTATCATCTAAATGGTGGCTAATTGCTTATATTATCAACGTTATTGTTTCAAGCTGTCTTTTATTGTGCGTGATTTTTCGCGCTGCCAGTCTCGCTCTTTGCTTGAATCACGTTTATCGTGTTCTGATTTACCTTTACCTAGTCCAATTTCCACTTTTACCCAAGCATTTTTTCTCCAGTAAAGAGAAAGAGGGACTATGGTATAGCCTTGCCTTTCTACTAATCCTGCAAGCTTGTCAATCTCTCGCCGCTTAAGAAGTAGCTTTTTGAGACGAGCAGGCTCACAATATGTGTGGGTGGAAGCAGTGTTGAGTGGTGTTACTGTGCAACCATGCATCCAACATTCACCGTCTTTAATAAAGACATAGGTGTCCGCAAGGGTAACCTTCCCCATACGTAAGGATTTTACTTCCCAGCCTTGTAGCTCAAGTCCGGCTTCAATTTTTTCTTCGATTTTAAATTCGAAGGTGGCGCGTTTATTTCGGACAATACTGCCAGGCGCCGCTTTTTTTGATTTTTTCTTTGCCATAATATCGACATTATACTCATGTTGCTTTGGGTGGGCTATAACAATTCGTTGTGTTATTAGTAGTTAGCAAAAATATTTTGTAATTTTTTTGTTTCTTTAAATGCTTAATAGTAAAATCGCACTTAAATTGTTATTGCTGATGAATGTATGCCACAGATTTCCCGAAGCATGTTAGTGCGACACAGCGCGTTGCAAATGTATAAACTTGTTAATGATGTAGAGTCTTATAAAGAATTTCTTCCTGGTTGTGTTGGTGGCAAAGTCCTTAGCTTTGATGGTGAAACAATGGTGGCATCTGTTGATGTTCGCAAAGCAGGGATGAATAAAACGTTTACAACAAAGAACGATTTAGTTGAAGGGAAGTCTATTCAGTTGCAACTTGAAAACGGGCCCTTTAAGCATTTAAAGGGAAAGTGGAAGTTCACTGAACTTGCTGAAGATGCATGTAAAGTAGAGTTTGATCTGGATTTTGAATTTAGTAGCTCGTTGGTTGATTTTGCTTTTAATAAACTATTTAAAGAGCTAATGGGCTCTATGGTGACAGCGTTCACGCAACGAGCGAAAGTGGTCTATGGTGGTAATCAATAATGAATCATGATCAAAATGTTTTTATGGTTGATGTAGTTTATGCATTACCTAAGCAACAAAAAATTCTCCAAGTAAAAGTTAATATCGGAACTACAGCTATTGAAGTGCTTAAGTTAAGCAATTTGGTTACTTTTTTTCCTGAGATAGATATTGAGTCAGTAAAGCTGGGCGTCTTTAGTAATTTAGTTAAACATGACAGAGTTATCGAGCCTGGAGATCGGCTGGAGGTTTATCGCCCGTTAATTGCTGATCCAAAAGATGTTCGACGTCGCCGAGCTGAAAAAGCCGTACAAGAAGGTAGAGCCAACAAAGTTACAGGTGGAAAAATTAAGTAATTGCGTTGTGATGTGAAAATTACTAATAAAAAGCGCCTATTGGCGCTATTTAATCGCAATTACTGAGATTTTTTCTCTTTGATTCTTTTATCAATATTTTTAATCGGCTTCTTAAGCTGTGGTTCTGCAGCACTTTCCTTTACAAGCGGTTTTGCATCAGGACGAACATCTGGATTCATAGGCTCACTTGGGGATGATTTTACTTCTGGCAGTGACTCTTGACCTAGAGGCACATCAAAACTCTCACTTAATTTATAATCACCAGTGACTTTGACGAGTTTATTTTTGTCAAAGTTCAGAATGAGTTCTTTATGGATAATGCTAGCGTCGCGACCACTTTTATAGTGATAAATATAATACCAAGTATTATCAGCAAAGCTATCTCGTAAAACAGGGTGGCCTAAGACATACTCGGCCTGTTCTTTGGTCATGTCGATGCGCAGTTTTTCAACTTGCTGCTGATCCATATAGTTACCTTGCGGTACATCTGGCTTATAGATTAGCCAATCAAAAACACTACACGCACTTAAAGATAACGAAAGCGCTACTGCCCCTAAAAGGGTAACTCCCTGCTTTTTATCGATCATGTTAACCACTGTATTCTAAAATTCTGCCGCCATCATACCCAAGCTGATACTATGATGACAAGGTTATTGTTATTGAGCTATTTGAATATAACTCTGTAAATAAGTTCAATATTTAAATGATAAATGCATCTTACTTTTCAAAATGTAACATTTTGTTCGTCAATTAAGAGAGACCGTTTTCAGTTTAGCCTTCAACAATAAGAAACGATGGCAAGAATTCTTTCCTAGAGCGTTAATACTAGATATGACTTGGCTTTCAACCATATTAACGATGTGAAATCGATTTCATTATATTGTTTAAATGTAATGCCATGTAAATATATGTGTTGTATATATGTTATTGCTAATGTAATTTACGCATTGACTATCAATGCCTTACTGATTAACTTAAGGCGCAAAATAATAACAAGAATTTCGTTGAGGTAAATTTTGGGTTCACTTGTCTTTGTTGGAACCGGGCTACAACTGGCTGGCCATATTAGCGTAAGAAGTAAGGATTACATCGAGAAGGCTGATGTCGTTTTTACACTCGTCCCTGAAAGTAATGCTCAACATTGGGTGGAAGGGCTCAATGACAATATTGTTGATCTCCAACCTTTCTATGCTCAAGAAGGCGAGATTAAGAGCCGTCGAGATACCTATAAAGAAATGGTTGCCGCTATTATAGATGCTGTTCGTGCAGGTAAAAAAACCGTTTGTGCATTATATGGACACCCAGGTGTTTTTGCTTGTATCTCTCACATTGCAATCGCTCAGGCAAAAAAAGAGGGCTTTAATGCCCATATGGAACCTGCAATTTCAGCAGAAGCATGCTTATGGGCTGACGTAGGGATAGATCCTGGTAAAAGTGGTAATCAGGGCTACGAAGCTAGCCAATTTATGTTTTTTAAGCATATTCCAGATCCAACAACTCACTTATTACTGTGGCAAATTTCTTTAGCGGGTGAACATACACTTACGAAATTTCATACTGACTCTGACCGTTTGCAAATTCTGGTGGAACAATTATCTGAATGGTACCCGCTAGAGCATGAAATTATTATCTATGAAGCCGCCAACTTACCAGTGTTTGAACCTCGAATTGACAGAATTAAGTTACAAGATTTGCCATACGCAAAGTTAAATCACATTAGTACTTTAGTGATACCGCCTTCTAAAAAGTTGGAATACAACATAGAAGTTATGGAGAAATTAGGCATTACTCCAGAAGATTTAGGGTGAGCTTTTCGGTTCATAAAAGCTTAATAAAAAGTTTTAAAATGGAAATATAAAAGAAAAGGAGCAAACAGGAATGTTAGCAGAATTTTTAGAAAAACTAGGACAAGATACAGAGCTCTTAGCGGCTTATAAAAAAGACCCTCGTGGTGTGATGAAAAAGCACGGCGTAGCAGATGATGAAATTGAAGCAATTATGACTAAGGATGAAAAGAAATTAGAAAAGATTTCTAAGACGTCTTCATCTGGGGTCAAAATGCTATATATCGCAACTGGTGAAGAACTTTAAATTGAATCTTTTTTCGACCCTTTTTCTGGCTGTTAGTTTTCTAATAGCCAGCACTTCTTATGCGCAAGATTCTAATACTGTTGAACAAAAACTTGAACTACTTAGGCAAGCTGTGACAACAGACACAAGCCAAGCTGACGAGTTAATAAAAGAATTAGAGCTTATTACAAATGAATTAAGTATAGAGCAACAAGGTAAGTTGTTTATTTGGAAAGCTGTATATTTTATTTATTTAGGTGATCATGAACTCGCAATCAAATTATTAAAAAGTGCAGAACGGTTAGCTATATCCATTGAACTTGAATCACTGGTGTATCGCTTTCAAATGACGAATTATTTAGCACTAGACGAATATGGTAACGCATTAAAAGCAGCAAAAAAACAGATAAAAGTAATCGATCATTTAGTCGATCCTAGTAACCAGCGGGATGTCTATATTAGGATGGCGAATTTTTATTATAACCTTGGTGCATATCCTTCAAGTCAAAGGTATGTACATAAAGCTTTACATTTAGTTGACGATCCAGTGACTAGGCAAGTCTGCTTTTTAAAAGTCCTAGAGTCTGCTAATGCTTTTGAGATAAAAGCTAATGAAAACTTTAAAGAATTGGCGTCAGAAACTCTTGCTCTATGTAAAGAAGCAAAAGAAGATTTTGGAACCTCGTTAACCTATAGAACATTAGGGCGAATCTATATTGAAGAAAGCTTGTTTGCCGAGGCTGAAGTCGCTATCTTACAATCACTTGATTATCTAAAGTCATTGAACGTCTCTAGTATTATTGCAAGTAATCACTATTTTTTATCAAAAATATATTTTGCACAAAAGAAGTTCGATAAAGCAAAAGATTTCGCTACGAATGTTACGGGTATTGAAGATGATAGCCAAATTCATAATGCAAAAAAGGGAACATACAAAATCCTCTCAGATCTTCATTACCAAGAAGGTCAATATAAAGAAGCCTTCGAAGCTGCCAAAAAAGCTCAAATATATCAGCAAAAAATTTATGATGATGAAAAAATCAAAACCTTAGCGTATGAAGCTGCGAAATTTGATTTTGAAGAGTTGGAAGATTTTATCCAAAAAAATGAGAATACTGAGTACATCAGTTCTGGGCGCGAGTTACGCCAAATCGATAAAGAAATGGAGCTGCTGTACGATAACAAAATTCTTAAAATTATAATGATTTTGTGTGGGACGACAGTATTTACCTCTGTCTATATGGGGATTTGTAGTTATCGTCGCAATCGATATAACCCGCTGACAGGGCTACTTCGTCATGATGCTGCCTCTAAAATGTCAAAAGACTTATTCCACGATGCAATGTATCGAGCGAACGGTTTTGCTGTACTTGCCGTTGATATTGATAAGCTAAAAGATTTTAATCGGATACTTGGACATGAGCATGCTGATTGGGTGATTATCCAGATAGCCACAGCGATTAAAAAACTGTCTAGGTTTAAGAAAGCCAAAGGGAGTTATAGTGGTAATGGGCGCTTTTATGTTTATTTAGAATTGAATCGAAATAATGATGCAATTCATTTGGCTCAAAGCTTACAGGAAGAAGTTCATAACTGTAATACTTTTGAGACTCGAGAACATTTCAATATGACGGTGAGCATAGGTGTTGCTTGTTTAATGCAAAGAACTCCTGAGATAAATGATGCTGAAGTTAGACGTCAGGCTGATGTTGCCTTGCAAGTAGCGAAAGACGATGGTGGTGATGAGATCATTAAATACCAATCGTCATTTGATGCTGCAGATGAGGAGCACAAAAAGCAAATGCGTTTTGTTCACTTTATTGATCCCAAGTTAATGGTTCGAGGGCGTAGGTTTTAACGAGTTGTTGGTACAGCTGCGGATGTTGTTCACTAAACTCCTGCGGCTGTTCAAAGAACACTTCTGTAATGACCGCAAAGAACTCCGCCGGATTAGTTGCTCCATAGTAATCAAATAAACACGGCAATTGATTTGCGGCACAATACTGCAATTGTTTAAATTCACGATTTAATACCTGTGACCATTCTTTATAGTCTTCTTGTTTGGGTAAAACCGGAGCACCATTCGCCACACCTGTTTGCTGATCTAATTGATGTGCAAATTCGTGAAAAATTAAGTTTGAACCATCTGAGGGATCAGCGGCGGATGAGAGTGTATCAGGCCAAGAAAGTATAACTTTACCTTGTTCCCAAGATTCTCCTAATAATACACGGCGTTTATGGGATACGATGCCATTATCGTTTTGTTCTGAATCGACATAAAAAGCTGAAGGGTAAACTAAAATTTGTTTGAGCTTCGGATAGTAGTCAGTATTTTTATTGAGTAATAATAAGCAGGCCTGTCCAGCGATAGTCACTTTCACGTCGTCATTGATTTGTTGCCCATCACAGCCAATAAACTCTTTTTCAGCAATAAAAACTTGGATATGCTTTTTAAGCTGCATTTTTAGATGGTCAGGTAGCCCACGAAAAAAAGGTAATCTGTGTTTGATTATCTTGCGCCATGAAGTCGGAAAGGGTTGCGCCGTAATTTGTTGACGTTTACGCTGTTTACGCCAATCAATTGAAAGTATCCACCAACAAGCGAATAATCCGATAACGGCGAGCAATATAATAACTAACATAACTGTCCTTTTGTTTTAGTTAATTAATATCTTGGGTACGAATGACGGTTATTCAAGGTTTGCTCTGGTATTAATTTAATCACCAATTAAATTCACAAGGGTCGAAGTTTGGATCTTGTGAGAGCTTTAGTGCTTCATTGATTGAGTAGCGATTTGCTTCAACTTCCCCTATTTCAATGAGTTTTTGCATCCAGTCAATGGTTCGCTTCCGGCTGGTCATCATTTGAAGAGAGGCTAAGCCAGATTGTTGGTTTTCAATAGACATCTTATCTTTTATCTGTGATATTTCGCTTAATAATTTATCTTCCCCGAGTTTGTTATAAGCGATCTCTTGCAGTGCTAGCCCAATATAGGCACTAAGCAATGTCACTTTGCCATCTGTCATTTGCTTTCCAATGTTTTTGCATTGCGAAATCAATAGATGATTGTCTACGTCTGCATTTTTACAAAATTTCACCAGACTAGTGAAAGACGGTATGACTAATGCAGCACCAAACCCAAAGGCTGCAACATTACGCTTTAAGTCATAATCCATTCCAGCTTGTTCAAGAGCAGTATCAAATAGAGATAAATACTGTCCCCAGTAGTCTTCATAAATGGGGGCTTTTTCTGCTTCATTTAGATAGGTAAGCACTAATTGTTCATTATTTTTATGTAACGCACTCATTGCTGCCATTAACCAAATCGCACCGTTTTGTTCTTGAGTGGGAATCAAAAATGCTTCAGGAACGGAATCGCACTCATCGGGTGTAATTAAACAGGCTGATAATAATGTGTACTTAACCAGCTGGTTGTGAGGGTATTCTGAGCTTAATTGTTCAAGCAATATATTCTTATCTTTGGATTCCCGAGTGAGTGCATAGGCTAGTTGGCTCTCAACCGCTGGGTGTAACTTAAATTTGTCACTTATCGCTTCATAATTAGCTTCGTCTTCTTGAGAAAAATAATGTGAGAAATCTTTATCACAAGTACGTATCTTTTGTTGCGCAACAGCAGGAGACAGCTTTACTCCGATAGCAGGCTCTAGTCTGGTATTACTCGATGTGCGATGAGTGCTGGCGTCTTTTGTTTGGTGGGTGACTGCTTTTGTCGTGCTCTGATGTGTTTTCACAAAGCTGTGGTATGTCTGTTCTTTACTAACCCAAACAAGGACAATAATAAAAACAACAGCGCACCCAATCCCTAACATCCATCTGTTTTTCATTAAACTTCCTGTTCATAAAACAATAACGAGTTTAATGAGTTATATCACTTAGTGTGATTAAGATTCAATTACCTTGTTTTGTTACGAGCAAAATATTGAGCTAAATTTAATGGCGCCTGAGCAATCGCTTCAATTAAAATTCTCAATATGTGTGATTTAGCCAATTGAGTCTCTTGAGCCAGTAGGTTTAATTGCTCGATAGCCTGATAACTTAACGAAAACGTCGCATTTTTATAGCAAGTTTTGTTATTAATAGTATAAGCCTCAGTGTTTTCATCACTATTAACACGACCAAGCATCACAAACGTTGGCTTACCTGTAGTAAAGTCGATGACATTATCATAATTCGATGCTCGCTGAGTCGGAATGCCTTGAGCATAGAGCGAAGCTTGCTCAATAAACTCTTCAGCATTTACCCTAGGCCTTTTTCGCCTACTGGCGAAGGCTTGTCTTTTGAGATCCTGTAATGCCATAGCTACCTCTTAGTGGATTCGCTTTTTTCTCTTGCAATAGAGCTTGCAACTGTTCAATAGAATTAACTTCAAATTGTTCAAAAGTAATGTTTCTGATTTCTTGCGCTGCTTTTCCTTCAGGCTCAAGCTCGATGACGGATAGACCCGATTCTTCACTATCATCATAAACGTTTCGACTAAACGTAATTGAGTCCAATACGTTGATGTCATAAGTGCTGCAGACTTCTTTTGCCTCTAAAATACGTTTTGCTTGGCTTGGAAGGCTAGGGCATTGAGTGATAACAAATGAGGCTTTCATGTCAGGGTTTATCATCATGCAAGTACCAACAATATCATCCATATGATTCACCGTTTTTAAATCTCTACGCTTAGGACGAAGGGGCATTAAGACATGACTTGCTACAGACATCGCTGCTCGCATTGCAAGGTTATCTTGTCCGCCACAGTCAACGATGATCACATCGTAGTGTTGCTCTAAGCTGAGTAAATCGTTGCGGATTTTACCGTACAACTGAACGCAGTTGATGGCGGGTAGCTGATTGTTATTTCTTGCTTGAATCCAATCTGATGTTGTTCGTTGCGGGTCACAATCCACCATAATGACAGAGGCTTCGCATTCTTTAGTAAGGAAGACCGCTACATTTTGTGCCAAACAGCTTTTGCCACTGCCGCCTTTCTCTCCACCTACCAATAAAATCATCGTAACTTCCTTGTACTTCACGACACTTCGGATAGTAAAATGTAGACCTTGAAATAGCACCTCGCAAAAAATCTATTAAAGATTAATGTTGGTGTTAATCTTTGTGAGAGTATTTTGACAACATTTATTAATTTGATGGTTTATTGACACATTTTTAGGTTCGGAAGGTATGGATTTATCTAATCAAGAATTGTTAGGCGCAATTAATATGAAGATGCCATTTGGCAAATATGCAGGCAGTCCCTTATTAAAATTACCTGAACCTTATTTGGTATGGTTTAAGCAAAAAGGCTTTCCCGATGGAAAATTAGGGGAGTAGTTGGCCTTAATGTATGAAGTTAAACGTAATGGATTAGAAACGATTTTAATGCCTCTATTAAAAAGAGAATAAGCTAAATCAATTAGCTGATATAATTGCGCCAATTCTATTTTGGAGTGATATTGTGTCAGAAATCTCAATTGATGTGTTAGAAGCATTTTTCGTCGAAACTCGTGAATTTACAAGTCAACATAGTGCAAATTTTGACATCGATCAGAAGTGTCGTTGGTCGTACTTTTTTGCTGATAGTAGTGAGAAAAAGCTTACTGCATTAGGGAGTCATTTAGAAAGTGAAGGCTATGAGCCTATTGGGTTTATTGAAGCTGAAGAAGGCGATGAAAACCCTGAGCTTATTTATTTGAGAGTTGATAGAGAAGAGCTTCACACTGTCGAATCTTTAGATAAGCGTAATAAAGAGTTCTATGCCTTAGCCAAAGAGTTTGACGTTGAAACTTATGACGGAATGGATGTTGGACCTTTAGATATTGAAGGTTAGTGCACAGTTAGCCTAGTGTAAACTAGGCTGTTTTGCAGTTTAGACTCCAAGGTAGTATTCCTAAATGCTTATACATATAAGCACCGGTTACTACTACATTGAAAATCATGGCGGCACCTGTAGCAATTGCTGCACCTTCTACATCAATGATAGGGATCAGTACTGCGTTCAATACGGCATTTAAGAGCACGGACAATATCATAATGAATGTAACCGTTTGTTCTTTCCCCGTGTATTGTAAGAAAATGGTGCTCATTCCAAAAATACAGCTAATTCCATATCCAAGTACCAAAATAATCAGCCCTAAGTAAGTATGCTGTGTATCGTGGCCGTATATCTCTAAAATTGGATGAGCAAAGTAAATCAAGATTGCGCAAAGCGGAATAACAATCCATAAAACAATTTTAAAAGATTTACGGTTGATTTGCGCTACATACAGTTTGCCTTTTTTTAGTGCTGGAACGATTAAAGGCGACACAAGCCCGAAGATGGCCAGTTGCATAGTCGCAATAGAGTTCGCCGTTGTTTGAGCTGCTGCGAAATGGCCAACGCTTATTTCACTCGACATATATTCCAGCATGTAAATATCAAGTTGCTTGGTCATCGCTTGTAAAACAATAATCATCATCATTGGAAATGACACTGATAGCCATTTTTTAGGCTCTATAAAGTTATCGACAGGGGTTATAGGCATTAACGCTAGTGCCTTAACTTTGTAGAAGCAATATAGAGCAATAATTGCGCTGGACAAGGTCATAATAATTACAGCTTCATAACTGTTTAAACTTCCGACAAAGAATAAATAGATTAAACCAAAAATAAGCCTGAGACCGGGGTTACCTATTCGCCAAGGAATGAAGGCTAATTCCAGACGCTTTGCAACGAGTAAAATGCCACCCAATAAGGTGGCAAAAGCAAAGGTTGGAATAGCTAAAGTCGTCAGTAGAAGTGGGTGATACTCATCGTTATCTTCAAAAGCAAAGTGAAGTTCATGACATAAAACGACGAGCCCAGCTAATATCAAGGAAACACCAGCGATGATAATGGTATAGAATTTTGTGTAATCCCATACTCCTTCGCAATTTCCTTCTATTTGATCTGGTAAAAATTTGGCAACAGCTTTACCTCCCCCCATTAGAGCGACCATAGAGCCGAGACTTAAAAATGCCTCTGCAACTTTGTAGTCCCCATAGCCCACAGGTCCGAGTGCTCGAGAGAAAGTTACATTGAAAATATAGGCTGTTATGAATCCACCAATAAAGGTGAGAAACACAATGGCGCTGCCTTTAGAGAAGTAGCTATCCTGCTGTTCAGTCATTGCTCTTTTTTAACTTATTATGATTTTGCCGACTAAGCGATTAGTGGCTCACCCAAAGAAAATCAAACATCATTACTACATTAAAAATAGCACAAGCTGAAAATTTAGAAGTTTATACACTTATATTAATTAAACGCTCAGTTCAGAGTTATGTACGTGCTCAAAGAACAAACTGAATAGGTGTGAGTTGTATTAAAAAAGAAAAGAGGCCGATTGGCCTCTTTTGGTAATAATTGCGGTTACTTTTTACGACCTTGAATATGACTCATTGCGCGCTTTCTTCTGCGTTCTTGGCTCAGAGTTAATTTCTCTTTTTTGCCTTCAAACGGATTAGAACTTTCATGGAAACGCAATTGAATTGGTGTACCCACAATCTGAAGTGAACGGCGGAAGTAGTTCATCATATATCGCTTATATGAATCTGGTAACTTATTCACTTGGTTACCATGAACAACAACGATAGGCGGGTTGTATCCACCAGCATGAGCGTATTTAAGCTTAACACGGCGACCATTCACCATCGGCGGTTGATGATCATCTTGTGACATTTGCATAATACGAGTTAGTTTTGAAGTCGTAACACGACGAGTTGCACTGTCGTAAGCTTCTTCAACTGACTCAAAAATATGACCAACACCTGTACCATGAAGTGCAGAGATAAAGTGGATACGTGCAAAATCGATAAAGCCCAAGCGTCTATCTAATTCACGCTTTATCCATTCTCTGGCATCGTTATCCATGCCATCCCACTTGTTGACGGCGATAACTAATGCTTTACCTGCGTTGAGTACGAAGCCTAATAATCCAAGATCTTGCTCACTGATCCCTTCACGCGCATCGATGACGAGCAACACAACGTTGGCGTCTTCAACCGCTTTTAAGGTTTTAATGACAGAGAACTTTTCGACAGCAAGGTTTACTTTAGTACGACGGCGCACACCTGCGGTATCAATGATGATGTACTCACGACCATCACGTTCCATAGGAATATAAATACTGTCACGGGTTGTGCCAGGCTCATCATAGACTACAACGCGGTCTTCACCGAGCACTCGATTAGTTAGTGTTGACTTACCAACGTTAGGTTTACCAATAATAGCCATTTTAATCGGCAATTCTTGTAGGCGCTTTTGCTCTTCTTCAGCTTCTTCTTCCGTATATTCACGAATTTTTTCAGGATCTTGAAGCTCTTTATCACGCTCAATACCCATAGCTTCAGCGTAAGGTGCTAAAGCTTCGTCAATCATACTTGTAACGCCACGGCCTTGAGCTGCTGCCATTTGGTATACATTACCAATGCCTAAACCCCAAAATTCAGCACAAGCTGAATCGGCATCGACGCCGTCTACTTTGTTGGCGACTAAGAACGTCGTTTTGTCTCTAGAGCGTAAGTGTTTAGCTAATGCTTCGTCTGCTGCTGTAAGGCCTGAACGGGCATCAACCATAAATAACACAACATCAGCTTCTTCAATCGCAGCTAATGATTGTTCAGCCATTTTAGTTTCAATGCCTTCTTCAGTACCGTCGATACCACCAGTATCAACAACAATGAATTCGTATCCAGCAAGAAACGCTCGGCCGTATTTACGGTCACGAGTTAAACCTGGGAAGTCCGCAACAAGAGCATCTCTTGTGCGAGTTAGGCGGTTAAATAAAGTCGATTTACCGACGTTAGGACGACCAACAAGCGCCACTACTGGAATCATGAATATTGCCTCTACTACAACTAAAAGTTTCTAAAACACAGTGCTCAGAAACGAAATAAAGCCCAAGTGCATTCACACTTAAGGCTTTACTTAAAAATCAATATACTTCTTACGGAAGTACTACTTCAGCTAGTTTGCCACTACGAGTTTGAACTAGCAACTTATCGCCAACCACAACTGGTTGAACGTATAAGCCTGAACTATCAATTTGTACACGACCTTCAATCACACCTGTTGAGCGATTGATAAAGTGTAAGTAACCTTCAAAGTCACCAACTACTACATATTGACCAAATACAGCAGGAGAGGTGAGGGAGCGAGTTGATAGCTCTGAGTTGCTCCATTGCTCAAGACCATTGCGTTTATCAATTGAATAAATTCGACTAGAGTCATCAACAACAAATAAGCTTAATCCTGCGCTCGCTAACTCATGAAAGCTCGAATATTTACGTGACCAAACGACTCGACCACTACGAGGCTCTAGAGATACAAGGTTACCATGGTAATTAATGGCATAAATATTTTCACCAGAAATTAATGGTGTCATGTCAACATCAGCTAGGCGGCTAAACTCGTTACCACCTTGAGGTTTAGAGATGGGTACTTCCCATGCAACTTGACCGTTTTGTTGAACAATAACTTGTACTTTTCCATCAGCTGTACCGACGAAAAAACCACCGCCTTCAAAGGCTGGAGAGCTATTACCACGGAGCGTTAATGGTGGGAGGGCATTGCTATGTGTCCATAGTTTTTTACCATCATCAACATTGTAGGCTTCGACCATGCCGTTACCCGTGTTAACAACGACAGCATCTTCACCAACGGTTGGCTTTGAAAGTAACTCACCATCGGTTTCTGCATACCAAGCTACTTTGCCGTCATCAGCATTAAGAGCAACAAGTACACCAGCTTCACCGCCAACAAATACTTTATTACGAGCGACAGTTATGCCCGATGCCATGCGAAATTCTTTATTGATTCCGGCGTCTTTAATTACGGTTTCAAGATCTTGAGTCCACAGTTTGTCGTGGCTTGTTTCATCAAAAGCAACCAATTCACCGTTACGGGAGCCTGCAAAAATTTTGCCGTAATTTACTGTTGGTTGTAGACGTGAATAAAAATCACCAACACCATCACCAACACTCGTACTCCAATCTATCGATGGAGAGACGGTTTCCGTAATTTCAGGTAGTGGTTTTATTATTTCTTCATCATCGGTCGATGAGCAAGCCGATAAAAATGCAATACTTAAACCCGCCGCAAGAAGATTTTTACACCAAGACTTCATGGTAACTCCTTTATGCTTGAGTTAAGTTATCTAGCTTCATTTTTAAAACAGGATTAGCCGCATTTTCACCACTTCCCATCGCCGCTTCATAAGCATCCTTAGCTTGAGCTAAGTCACCCTGGCGAACGAATAAGTCACCTTTTAATTCATCACGCTGTGCTGCAAATGAATCGCTTGTGACTTGTGAAAGTGTTGTTAGGGCCTCACTGGTTTTTCCAAGCTCAGCTTGAACACGAGCAAGACGCATCGTTGCGACTTCTTCAAGACCCTGACCAGGCTTTTCAGTTAATACAGCTTTTAAGGCTGTTTCTGCTTTTTCAAGATCATTGGCATCAATGGCTGCTTTAGCTAAAGTCAGCTGAAGCATAGCTTGATAACCTTTCTGGTCATGATCTTTATCGAACTTTGCAATATCACCGGCCAATGTAGCTGGATCTGTTTTATTTACCATTGCTGCTGAATAAGCATCAGAAGCATTTTCTGCTAGACCTGATTTATGATCAGAATAAAAGTTCCAACCATATAAACCACCTAGGCCGACTACAGCACCAATAATGATAGGAGTACCGTATTCACTCCAAAATCGTTTGATAGCCTCAACTTGTTGTTCTTCTGAGCTATATATTTCCACGCAAAGGCCCCTTGTTAAATCCGTTCGTCAAGAAATGCTGCTAATTCATCTTTAGCAACAAGTTGTTGTTCTGTATTACCACGAAGATCTTTCACTGCAACTTGATTGTTTTCAAGTTCAGTTTCTCCGATGACTAGCGCAAACTGAGCGCCACTTTTGTCGGCTCGCTTCATTTGTTTTTTAAAGTTACCGCCGCCGCAATGGCTCATTACTCTAAGGCTTGGTAGTGATTCACGCAAGTCTTCTGCAATTTTAACTGCTTGAATTTGCGTACCTGTTCCCATTGCTGTTACGTAAACATCAACTGCAGGTGCAACATCGCCAGCGAGCTCTAGCTCTTGTAACAACAGGATAATACGTTCCATTCCCATTGCAAAACCAACTGCTGGACTTTGTTTTCCGCCGAGTTGTGATACTAAACCATCATAACGGCCGCCTGCTAGAACAGTACCTTGAGCACCTAAACTGGAAGTAACCCACTCAAAAACGGTGCGGTTATAGTAGTCTAAGCCTCTAACTAGTCTTGGGTTAACGGTGTATTGGATGCCAGCAGCGTCTAAGAGTTCACATAAATGTGAAAAATGTGTTTTACTTTCTTCACCTAAGTAATCCATTAGCTCAGGAGCATTAACTAATATGGCTTGAATGTCTGGGTTTTTAGTATCTAATACACGCAGAGGATTAGTGTACATGCGACGTTTAGCATCTTCATCTAAAACGTCTTCATGTTTTTCTAAAAATGCGATCAGAGCTTGACGATAGGTTTCACGTTCTTCACTGTCACCTAAGGTGTTAATTTCAAGCTTTACATGTTCTTGAATACCCAGCTTATGCCAAAGGCGGTTCGATAACATCAGTACTTCTGCATCAGCATCTGCGCTACCAATGCCATACACTTCAACACCAAACTGATGAAATTGACGGTAACGACCTTTCTGCGGGCGTTCATGGCGGAACATTGGTCCCATGTACCACAAACGTTGCTCTTGATTGTACAGTAAGCCATGTTCGTTACCTGCGCGAACAGTAGAAGCCGTACCTTCTGGGCGAAGCGTTAGGCTATCACCGTTATTGTCTTGAAAGGTATACATTTCCTTTTCAACAATATCTGTTACTTCGCCAATGGAGCGCTTAAACAGATCGGTGCTTTCAACGATTGGCGTTCTGATCTCACTGTAGCCGTAAGCATGTACAGATGCTCTTAATACTGCTTCCAGTTTTTGCCAGAGAGGACTTTGTGCAGGCACGATATCGTTCATGCCTCGAATAGCTTGGATCTGTTTTGCCACTTTTGAACTCAATTCTATATATTAAAAATAAAAAACGCCCAGCATTATAGGCGTTTCTTTGTCGTTGGTGCAATTAATCCGAGTGATTAATCAACCTTTTCTTGAACATCGATGCGGTTAGCAAGCATTGCTGCTTTCGCTCTAATTTTCGCTTCGAGCTTGTCGACTAAGTCGTTATTGTCGAGACGCTCTTTCTGACGAACGCCATCTTCGTAATAACCGCTCTTGCGATTGCTGCCAGCAAGACCTAGATCTGAAACCAGAGCTTCACCTGGACCGTTTACCACGCATCCGATGATGGATACATCCATTGGCGTTAATATATCTTCCACTCGTTGTTCTAGAGCGTTAACCGTATTGATGACATCAAATTCTTGACGAGAGCATGAAGGGCAAGCGATAAAGTTAATGCCACGGCTACGAATACGTAATGATTTTAAGATATCAAATCCGACTTTGATCTCTTCAACCGGATCAGCGGCTAAAGAAATACGTAAAGTGTCGCCGATACCTTCAGCAAGTAACATTCCTAAGCCAATTGCTGATTTGACTGAGCCTGTTCTCATTCCACCGGCCTCAGTGATACCAAGGTGAAGTGGCTGATCAATCTTCTTAGCGAGTAAACGATAAGATTCAACGGCAAGGAAAACATCAGAAGCTTTTACACTGATCTTAAACTGATCAAAATTAAGACGGTCGAGATAATCTACATGACGCATTGCTGATTCAACAAGCGCTTCAGGTGTCGGCTCTTTATACTTGTCCATAAGATCTTTTTCTAATGAACCGCCATTAACACCGATGCGAATTGGGATGTTTTTATCACGGGCACAATCAACAACACTTCTTACGCGTTCTTCGTTACCAATATTTCCAGGGTTGATGCGTAAACAATCAACACCGTATTCGGCTACACGGAGTGCAATACGATAGTCAAAGTGAATATCAGCAACTAAAGGGACTTCAGTTTGTTTTTTAATTTCTTTGAAAGCTTCGGCTGCGTCCATTGTAGGAATCGATACACGCACAATATCGGCACCGACGTTCTCTAAGGCTTTAATTTGTGCAACCGTAGCCTCAACATCTGTAGTGTTGGTATTGGTCATTGATTGAACGCTGATCGGCGCACCATCACCAACTGGCACTTTACCCACATAAATACGTGTCGACTTACGCCTTTTGATGGGATTCTCGCTATACATAAATCTTTCTCCGTACTGCGTCGTTGCTACTCACACACTGATCAACAACTTACTGAAGTATTAGTTTTCATTGCCCTAAGGGTAGCGTTAAACGGGCTACTCTGCTTTTCGGCAAATATGACAGGTCAACTTTTTGATTATTGAGTGATAACTGGACGGCTTGAGGTGCACCAAACACAGCATTAAATGGCGCCTTACCTGAAACTATCTTGTTATATCCGGCTTTTTTCTCACCTAAGATAAGTACCTTACCTGTAGCATCTTCTAATTTTATCCAACAACTTTCAGTTAATTGTAAATTAATTTCTGTTAATGCTGCTGTCACTTGAGTTTCAGTATTTGAATTTTCAACTGAATTTGTTACTGGTTCAGTTAATGCTGCGGCCGGAGCGTCGTCTATTTTTTGCGTTGGAGACTGTTGCTGTTCTGGCGTCGACTTATCAGTATTTACGGATGTAGTTTGCGGCTCAAGTTCTTGAGGTTGTTTTGGTGACAGTGCCACATCGGTTGCAAACTCAGAATTATTAACCTCTTGTTCTGCTTCAGTTTTTGCATTAGCCATGTCAATCGAAGAGTGTGGTGTTGTTTCAGTTAAACGTTGTTCTTCAAGTGTTGGCTTAGACAAATCTGTTAACTCACTGAAAAAAGAAGATTTCTGAGCCCACCAAAAACCAAACATACCAATTAAAACGATAACGATGATGTAGGTAATCCAAGTCAGACGGTTATCAGCTGCTTCACGTGTTGTTTTTCTAGAAAAGCTTTGCATAGTAGGAGACTTTTCAAGGCCCAGTTGTGCATCTATACATTCTTGAATCAAAAATGGGTCAACAGCCACTAAGCGAGCGTAGTTTTTAATGTAGCCCTTTGCGTATGTAGTAGAAGCAGTATTACTAAAATCATCCGCTTCAATTTCTTCAATTAGAGTGATACGTAGGTTAAGTGCTTTTGCTACGTCTTCTTTTTTGAGCCCTTTTTCATTACGTGCTTTTTGAAGTAATGAGCCAATAGTGTGCTCTGGCTTAGACTCTATCTTTGGTGCCTCTTGTTCAGGCGAATCATTATTTAAATCAGTCATTAGTGCATACTTGCTTTATATTGCTTAGCCTGTGAAGACTTAGGAAACTTTGCTAACAGCGTTAGACCATATTGCTTTTCTAACGCACGGTCGTTCATTTTCTTTGCGATATCGATGCCGAGTAACAAGCTTTCTGGAGATTGAAAGGCAATTTTATGATATCGAGATAGCCATTCATTAGCGTCTTTGTATTGATGTAACTTAAGCTTTATTTTAGTAATTGCAATAATTGATGTTGTTCTTCTTGGTGCATAGTTCAGTGCCATCTCATAGTATTTAATGGCTTTTTCATACTCTTTTGCTTCTTCACTACACAATCCAAGGTTTTCATAACTGGAAGCCACTCTGGTGTATTTAGGTTGTTCTATGGCAGCAAGGAACATTTTTTCGGAGCGTTTATAGTCTTTTTGTTCGCAGAGAAAAACACCAAAATTATTATAAGCATCTCCCGTTGCAGTTCGGCTATGAATTGCCCGTTCGTAGGCTTTTTCAGCTCTTTTTACATCATCAACTTTTTGATAATAATAAGCCATGGATAAATGAACTTCCTCTAGGTGAGGTGCATACTCCATGGCTTGTTCTAAATTGTATTTAGCTTGATCACTGTTGCCTCTTTGCAGATAGGTCAATCCTAGTTGCATCCTATCTCTAGCGGCCGCTTCTTTATTAATTTCTTGCTCTGCGACAGGGATACCAGTGCCTTGGTAAGTTCTCTCGGTAACGCATCCCGCTGTTATCAATACTAGCGAGCTAACTAAGCTAGCCTTTAAGATTCCATGTCGCATTGAAACTCCTATCCTAATGAGCTAAATATTATGTTTATCAGCCCATTGTGACGGAAATTTCTTTTTGTTGCATTTGTTTTTTTGCTAAACGCTTTGTTCTGTCTCTGATGTCACCAGCGAGCTGACCACATGCGGCATCAATATCATCACCGCGGGTTTTACGAACAATTACAGTCAAGCCATATCCCATTAATACTTTTGAAAATCTATCGATTCGAGAGTTCGATGATTTACCATACGGAGAACCTGGATATGGGTTGAACGGGATCAGGTTTATTTTACACGGAGTATCTTTTAACAGCTTAGCTAAGGCGTGAGCTTGATCAGTACTATCATTAATGTGGTCTAGCATTACATATTCAATCGTCACTTTGCCTCTATTGGCATTGGACTTAGCAATATAGCGACTGATTCCGGCTAAGAATTCTTGCAATGGATATTTTTTGTTTACTGGCACTAAAACATCACGTAATTCATCATCTGGAGCATGAATGCTTACGGCCAACGCAACATCTAATTCTTCGCCCATCTTATCTAATGCTGGAACAACGCCTGATGTTGAAACCGTAACACGGCGTTTTGACAAGCTAAAACCAAAGTCATCTAACATGACTTTAATCGCAGGGATCACGTTCGCTAAATTTAATAATGGTTCGCCCATGCCCATCATTACCACGTTTGTGATTGGACGCTCACCAGTATCTTTTTGAAAGCCGATATAGTCAGCAACACGCCAGATTTGACCAATGATTTCAGCTACGCTTAAATTTCGGTTAAAACCTTGTTGAGCGGTAGAGCAAAACGTGCAAGCCAGTGCACAACCAACTTGTGAACTTACGCATAACGTGGCTCGATCGTCTTCTGGAATATACACCGTTTCAACTTCTTGCCCATCACCCACATTAATGGCGAATTTAATTGTGCCATCTGCTGATTTTTGTAGGCTTGATATCTCTGGTGCAATGATTTCACACCGTGCCGCCAATTTAGCTTTTAGCTTTTTATTGATGTTGGACATCTCATCAAAATCAGAGACCCCAAAGTGATAGATCCATTTCATTAATTGATCTGCACGAAATGGCTTTTCACCGAGTTCGGTAAACAGCTCTCGCATTGCATTTCTATCGAGATCTAATAAATTGATCTTTTTTTCACTCATTTTGGGTAAACCTCAAACGCTAACAAAAGTTTCAACCGCTTATTTTGCGGGCGGGAGATTATACAGTTTTTAGGCTTTGTAAGCTAGGGGACTCATAATGAAAAGTTGCTGATGCTTACATTAAATAACCTTTACTTTTGTAGCAATAATGATGGCAAGTAATACAATGAAAAATTATTAGTTTAACTTTGCTTAAGGCTTCTAATGCTAGCAGTTAGAGATGCTAATTCAGAAAGAATTACTAAGTGTTTCACAGAAAAAAATCTTCACTTAAAGCGTGGTGATGAGTTTACTCTAGTTGTGAAGACTAACCCTAAACTACAAGGGCTTTCTAGCAGTTATAAAACTTATCAGTACAAAGTTAAAGGTAATCAAAACAATTGGTGGATTAGGCGGAGTGGCTTCTGGGGAACACTTAGCTCTTACTTTGGTTCAGCACGACAAGATTGTTTGTTTCTCTCTCAGAAAATGAATGAATTACAACAGCAAGGAAAACTAAGCGATATAGGTACATCCCCTAAAGAGCTCAAGCTTTATAGCGTTGCAGGAAATGGTACTTGTTTATTTAGGACACTCGTAGCTTTCCATACTAAAAACTCAGCGTGGTTTACACAAATGTCTCAAGCCCAGTTAAAAGGGTTTGTTTGTAAAACAGAGTACAAAAAGAAAGTTTGTACTGCGATAACGCGCGCCATTCATTCTAGTCTTGAAATGAGTGGAACAGGTTTGTCTGAAAATTTGCGAAAAGAACTGGCAAATAAATTATTTGGGTTATCAATTTCGCAAGATGAGTTTTCTCTTAGCTACCTAGATAGAGTACAAGAGTTATTAAACATCCTTAAATTGGAACATGGCTCCCTGGCAGACAAACTTAAGGAATCAACAAATTTAAGAATGCTAGCAGATGGCATTGCATCAAATTTTAATCATTTTTTGATTGAAGAATTTAACACAACGCGCCTCAAAGAACCGGGAGAAAACGAGTTTGTCGACTTTTCAAAGCCACTCGTAGTGCATCAACCTAATCATTTTGAAGCACTCGGTTTATCTAGCTATTTTTCTTCTAGTCCTGATAACAGAAATACCTACGGCACGATTTAAACTCAATTTAGCGCTTAACAGATTGCAAAATAACAAACTTTCCATTCGATGCAACTAACTCACAATTCCCAAATAATCGCTTTAGTTTTGCGTGATATGCGAGGTGTCTGTTACCCACGACATGCAGTACTCCGCCATTACTTAATTTTTTTCTCGCATCAACGAACATTTGCCAAGCGATGTGATCCGTAATGGCTTCACCTTGGTGGAAAGGAGGATTACAAAGAATGAGATCTACTTCGGTGTATTCTGGTAAATGAGTTAAGCAATCGTCCCATATAAACTGTCCCTGTTGTTCTGCAAACCCATTGTCTATCCAGTTTTGCTGGGCACTCGATACCGCCATTGCAGAGTCGTCGACAAAGCATACATTTGCTTCAGGGAATAACTGAGCAGCTCTCAAGCCTAGAACACCATTTCCACAGCCTAAATCGACAATATTTTTAAAGTCTCCTTTGGGCATGTTTTCCAACATGATACGAGCGCCAACATCAAGCTTACTTGCTGCAAACACATTGCTTTTATTCGAAATGGATAACTCTGTATTTGGCAATGTCCAGTTTGTTGTTTTCAATAGATCTCGTTTTACGCCATCAAATACGCAATGAATTACTCTTGTTTTTTTCCATGTCAGGCTCGGATCTGCATCGCCAAAGAACTTATTGATTTGCTCAACAATCGATTTATTGATGGACTTGGCTTTACCGCCTATGAGTAATGGCGTGCCTTCAGGGAGTATGGTTGATAGGCGTGTAAGTAAGTGGTTTAAATAAACTAGGCTTTTAGGCAGCTTTAATAATACCAATTGAGGAATAAATGGAAGTTCTGCTTCACTATCAATTCGCTCAATATTGTTGCTTAAATTATTGTCAGCTAAATTAGACATTAAACCCAAGTGACTGGTTTTATTATCGGCTTCAAAACAAATCTCAGAGTCAGGGAATAATGTTTTTACACCACAAGTTAAGGCACCAAAGCCATCATTAACGATAAGGATCTTGTCGGTATCAAACTCAGATTCGTGAAGTGTTTTTAGCACATGCTCATCAGCAGCATCCCATGCTTGCAAATTTGACTTTTGCTGAATGGGATAACGGTTTAAAACTAATGAAAGTTGTGAATCAGAAAGTGCTAAGTTCATTTTGAGGCCAGTGAGAAAAATAACGACCCCCATTATCTCAAAGTTCGATAAAGAAAATCAGTCTAAATTACGATAGACGGTTTTTATTTGTTCAATTCCTGCGAATTATTACATTTGTGCTGTAATTAAAGCATCTGACTCTAATTTTAAATAACTTATCGTCAGGTACTTTTTTGAGATATTTCAAGTTGTTTTTATAAGGAATTATGATGAAGCAAAAAGTAACGAAAGGGGTTTCTTATCTATTTCTCATTGTCTTGATGATGCTGGCTTGGTATCAACTTGGAGAATGGATCATTTTGCAGTAACTTACTTCATTAGTATCGTTTTATGATTGGATGGGTATGCAACTTGGGCTATTAGGGGAGGAAAGTAATGAGCAAGCAAACTGCAACCTACCGATTACTCTTTGTCGGAACTACCTCTCAAAAAGTAAGATTGATCTACTAATAAAAGAATCGGAATGTTACGACTTTTCATCACCGCAAATTCAGGTTTACGGGAAACAGCATTATATTCCTAGAGAGCAAGTTTGGTATGCCGATGAAGGCTGCGACATGCTTTATTCAAAGTTATTGGTGCCTGCAAATCCGTGGCCTTACTACTTGAATAGACTTAGACATCAACTCAATACTGAGTTTTCTCAAAACTGTAACGGTGCACTTGTGAATCGTTATCGAAATGGTAAAGACAGTATGGGGTGGCACAGTGATGACGAGCCCGAAATATCTATCGGAACGGATGTCATCTCCATAAGCCTTGGAGCATCGAGAGGTTTTGTTATAAAGCACAAGGAGACTGGCGAAAAGGAATCGTTTTTGTTGAAGAGTGGTGACTTGCTCATAATGCACTTTCCAATGCAGCAAGAGTGGCTTCACTCTGTACCGAAGCGACAACAAATTGAAACTGAACGTCTTAATCTAACCTTCAGAACAATTACCCCAAATTATCATCAATAACATTTCTTTCTAAAAGTGTGCTATTCAACACAGTTAAATCTCAAAATTAACGCTACAACTAAAGTTTTTAATGGAATGAGTCGAGCATGAATGTTTGTGTGATCATAACTGTCACAGGAGAAGGTGACTTTGAAATTGTAAATCAACTTGCTGCTGAAACCTGTGCCCTTAATGCAAAGTGGATGACGAGCAAAGTGAGTCGAATCGGTGAGCAATTTGCAGCGTTGATACTCGTTGATATCGAATCTGAAAAGTTAGGCTGTTTGGAGGATGCTTTTAGAACCAATTACCCGCAGCTAACCTTTAGCTACAGTGAGCCTAAAGTTGAAGCTGCAATATTCAGTGAGCCTATTCAAGTCACTCTGAACTGCGAAGACAGGTCAGGTTTAACACGAGAAATAAATGATTTATTAACAGGACTGGAAGTAGAAGTAGAGCATATTAATACGATTAGAGCTCCGGTTTCGGGTTTAGGGTGTTCAGTTTATGAAGCAAAAATGACCTTAAGGCTACCTACTGATGTAACCCAAGAAAACCTTGTTCACAAGCTTGAACAGCTCAATAACAAAATTCGAATCTCTTGTGATTGACCTTTCTTTAACTGGAAAGTAATCTTCGCCTGTCTTTTACCAATTGAGTTTTTAACATGGCTTCTTCATCAAATGGACCTGTTGCAACATTAATTTTAGAAAAGTTAAACAACAGCTTTGCACCAATGTATTTGGATGTACTAAACGAAAGCAATCGTCATAATGTACCACCAGGTTCTGAAAGCCATTTTAAGGTTGTTATTGTCAGCGATAGTTTTGATGGCAAACGCTTGATTGCTCGCCATCGAATGGTAAATGAAGTATTGGCTGATGAGCTTGAAAACAGCATCCATGCGTTATCTATTCACACATACTCAGAAGCTGAGTGGCAGGAAAGTCCTGAGGTACAAAGAACACCTAACTGTAAGGGGTAGAATTAAAGAAGATAGAACTCATTACTGCATTACATGTTCATGAGTTGTATCTTTTTTAGACATTGTTACATTCTGATGTTGGTTCGATGCCCTTAAATCAAATGGTCTATATTCAAGGGGTCAAGCTTTTGCTGAGTCCAGGGGAACCTTTCCTCGTAGAGGGTGATATCCAAATCCCTTACTTGTTTGTTCCGGTGAAGGTTCGATATTCGAATCTACAGGTTTGGATTGCTGAGATGAATTAGGACCAACATTTCCACGTTTAGGGTCATATCTTTGCCCTTGATTTCTTCGTTCAGGTGAAGGTTCGAATGTATGAAGATCATATGCACCTTGCTTCCGTGACGTGACTGGCTGATGAGACGTACTTGTGTGAGTTGTTCTGACTCTTTCCGGTTCAGTATGTTTTGTTCGAGTGTTTTTATTTTCAAGTTTTAAATCAAAAAAGTTCAAGAAAGCATTAAAGTTTGCTTCAAGATCTTTTTTATTGTTGTAGCCACTTTCTAGCGCTTTGAATTGTTTGCTAATTTTTGAATTGTCGGCAAGGCGCTGATTCATTTCATTAACTGTTAAAGGCTTTCTATTAGGCAACGGCGTAGCGGTATAAGATTTTAAGTCAGTTTCTTTTTTCGGTTGTGTTTCCGACTTTGGTTTCGATTCATTCTTAATAGCGTCCTCGAAAAACTTGTTAATGTCAGCTTTTTCAGTACCCTCCAGCTCTACAAACTTTGATGAGCCATCAACATGTCTTAATTCATAAACTTTATCATCAGCTTTCAAGTAAAGCTTTACTATCGCAAATTTACCTTCAGCTGCCGATGGTTCTAATCCTGCAGCATTGCACGCTTGAGAGTATGAAGAAGCAAGATCTCTTAAAGGAGTTGGTGCGGCGGAAGCAGCCATAGTATTAAGCCTCAGTATTGAGTTATGGCCTAAGTATAATTTTTAATCACTCGCTAATACAGTAATATAGATTAAATATTAAGCCAAATGTGATTAAAGTTTATTCATTTTTGTTTTTGTTTTATATTCAAGATAATAAAAATATTTAAGGGAGGGCTTAATGGAGCAGTTAGAGTTTTTTGATATTCCAAGCCCTTGTATCAATGTATGCCAAGTCGATCCTCGAGGATATTGTTTAGGCTGTTTTCGAAGTCGGGAAGAACGTTTTAATTGGCAAAAATTCGATCAAGTGACAAAAATTGATGTAATTCGTTTGTGTAAACAGAGAAGAAAACGTTATCGATATGCTATCTATAAAATAAGAAAAGATAAACAGCTTAAAGAGCAACAAGAGTTGGATTTAAATGGAAGTTTTGATTTTTAGCTTGGTCCCATAGGCTGAGAGAACTTCGGAATTCCCCAAAAATCTTTTAAATAAATTATGATATGGCTCTTATTATTAAGAGTAGACTGTTTATTGAATTCTGATAGCTTTGTCTTTACTTCTTGATGGTTTAAAGTACGTTTTAGCCTATTAGTAGCGCTAAAATAAAAGTACTTTGAAAAAGCTTTGGCTATTTTATGACCCAAGCTATTAGATTGTCTTTGACCATTTGAATTTAATTTATTTTTTGAACGTTCTTGAGTAACTTCGAATTTTTGAATTTCTGTATCGCTCCCAATAACAGTAATTCTGTATTTACAATTATTTGAAAGCTTTAGGACAGTATTATCCTTTATGGCTCCAGCTGGTTCACCCAAATTAGCCAATATATTTTCTTTAATTGTTCTAGTACTAATCAAACTCATAAATATTAACCGCTTAGTATTTAGGCTTGTACTCTAGTGTTTAGAGTGAAATTGAAAGCTCAGAACCTGTACCCGTCATTTGTTCAAAAATAGGTATAAAGCTATCTGTAAAAGATGAATGAGCATTGTCTGTTGTTCTAAGTGATTCCATAACTTATAAAAATTATTTACTTTCAATATTATGAGTATAACTAAAGGTAAATAGTTCTTATCTTAAAGTTTCTTTAATCTTTTTTAATAAAGCTTATAAAACTATACATTTAGTAGTTAATGCAAAGTTGCTTCAAGATTGTGATAATTTCAGGATTTCTGGTATCTGAAGTAATGGCTAAGCCAACGGTGCGTTTCAGTTCAATATCTTCAATTTCCTTAAAAATTACATCACCATGATTTTCCCCTGCTTCAATTTGAGGAAGTAATGCGATGCCCAGCCCCGCAGCGACTAGACCTAATGCGTATTCGACGGTCTGTATCCTTGCTCGAACTTGTAAGTTAATCCCTTCTAAATCCAATAGCTGTTGTAAGTGAGCGAGGCCTTCGCAGGGCTGACGGTGAATAAAGGCTTTATTATGAAGATCTGAAATATGAATTTTAGATTTTAAGCTTAAGCTTGAGTTAGCTGGAATTGCTAATAGGTAGTTATCAGTCCAAATGGGTTGAAATTGCTCGTGGCTCTTTAAATCCGTTGTGGTGATAATTCTGGCGTCAGACTCTTCTGTATGTTCGACCAGTGTTAATTCAATATTCGGGCAAGCTTGGGTAAAGTCTTTAAGCAGCTGGCTCATACGGCCAACACCGAGTGAGCGAATTAACCCTAGCTTAAAAGGCTGACGTTGAGTTGATTGCGAGAATAACGATTTAATCGCTTGGCTTTCGTTTAATAGCTGCTTGGCTAGAGGGTAAAGGCGTTTTCCTTCTTCCGTTGGCATGACACCTTTGCCATGCCTTTGAAATAACTGAACCGATAGCTCTGACTCAAGATTGCTCATTGCCGTTGATATCGAAGGTTGCGCTACATAATTCTGTTTAGAGGCTGCACTAAAGCTGCCACTCTCAAACACAGAAATAAAATAGTTGAGTGCCTTTAAATTCATATGAACCCTGATTGACGTACACGTAAGATATAAAATTAAACTATAGATGATAAAGATAAACAATATTTTATCTATTAAATAATTGAGCGTAATCTAATCAGATTTCGTATTACTCTATAAAAAATACAAAGGGACCCTTCATGGCACGAGTACATTTTGATTGGCAAGATCCGTTAAATCTAAATAGCTTATTAACTGAAGAAGAACGCATGATTCGAGATATGGTTCATGACTATGCACAAGATAAGTTAATGAGCAGAGTGTTGACCGCAAATCGTGAAGAGCGTTTTGATCGTGAAATCATGCACGAGTTGGGTGAGCTCGGTTTACTTGGGTCAACGTTGCCAGAAAAGTACGGTTGCTCAAATACCAATTATGTCAGTTATGGTTTGATTGCTCGTGAAGTGGAGCGTGTAGACAGTGGTTATCGTAGTGCTATGAGTGTGCAGTCGTCATTGGTTATGCACCCAATTAACGAATATGGTACTGAAGAACAAAAACAAAAATATTTACCAAAACTGGCTACTGGCGAATGGGTTGGTTGCTTTGGCTTAACCGAGCCAGATGCGGGCTCAGACCCAGCAGGCATGAAAACCCGTGCTGAGAAAATTGACGGCGGTTATCGATTAAATGGCAGCAAAATGTGGATCACCAATTCACCGATTGCTGATGTATTTGTGGTGTGGGCGAAGTTAAATGGTGAAATCCGAGGCTTTGTTTTAGATAAAGGCTTAAAAGGTTTGTCGGCACCTAAGATTGAAGGCAAATTCTCACTGCGTGCATCAATTACCGGTGAAATCGTGATGGATAACGTAGAAGTGGGTGAAGACGCTATCTTCCCTGAAGTAAAAGGGCTTAAAGGACCTTTTGGCTGCTTAAACAAAGCGCGCTATGGCATTGCGTGGGGATCGTTGGGTGCAGCAGAGTTTTGCTGGCACGCTGCTCGTCAATACGGTTTAGACCGCCACCAATTCAATAAGCCGCTTGCAGGTACTCAGTTGTATCAAAAAAAATTGGCTGACATGCAAACGGAAATCGCAACAGGTCTAATGGCGTGTGTGCAAGCGGGTCGCTTAATGGATCAAGGTCAACTACCTGTAGAAGCGATTTCTCTCATAAAACGTAACTCCTGCGGCAAGGCACTTGATATTGCTCGTATCGCTCGTGACATGCATGGTGGAAATGGTATTGCCGATGAGTTTCATGTTATTCGCCATGTAATGAACCTTGAAGCTGTGAACACCTATGAAGGTACACACGATATTCACGCCTTGATTCTTGGCCGTGCACAAACAGGTGTACAAGCCTTTATGTAATCTCACTCACAAAGGGTAGAGCTGAGAATTCCTACCCTTCAAAACACAAATAATAATGTGAAGTAGAGGGTAGTAATGGAAGATAGAGCGATTGCCGTTGATAGGCAGTTTATTGAAAAAATTCTAAGTCACGATTTCAACTATGATTCTCACGGTTGGGATCACAAACGTTTAGGTTTGAGCGATGCTGACTTTCTTGGCATGTTTGAATCGCAACTCAAAAGTCGTTTACTGGATATAGAGTCGAGGCAGATGCGAGCTCGAAACCAAGGTTTTTATACCATTGGTAGTTCTGGTCATGAAGGTAATGCGGCTTATGCTAAAGCACTGCGAACCTCTGATATGGCATTTTTGCATTATCGCAGTGCCGCATTTTTGATTGAACGTGGCCGCCGAGAGGCAGGTGAAACCCAATTATGGGATATGTTGCTGTCATTTGCGGCATCCAGTGAAGACCCGATATCTGGAGGGCGTCATAAAGTGCTAGGCAGCAAAACGCTGTACGTACCGCCGCAAACCTCCACCATTGCTTCCCACTTACCCAAAGCTGTTGGCGCTGCACTGAGCATCCCGTTAACGGATCGGTTAGAAATCGACGCAGAATTACCCAATGATGCCATCGTGTTATGTAACTTCGGCGATGCGTCTGCTAACCATGCTTCAGCGCAAACCGCAATCAACGCAGCTGGGTGGGCATCTTACCAACAGGTGCCTATGCCACTGTTGTTTGTCTGTGAAGATAACGGTATTGGTATTTCGACTTCCACACCAACAGGCTGGATTGCCGAAAACTTCAAGCAGCGTGGAGGGGTTAAATACTTTCATTGCGATGGTTTGGATATTCTTGATTGTTACCGTGGCGCCAAACAAGCAGCAGATTGGGTGAGGTTGCATCGTAAACCAGCATTCTTACATGTTCGAACCGTGCGTTTAATGGGACATGCGGGCAGTGACGCTGAGATTGCTTATAAAACCCGTGAGCAGATTTTAGAAAATGAAGCCTTAGATCCATTGATTAATAGTGCAGGGCAAATCATCGAAGCAGGCTTACTGACCTCAGAGCAAATTGTCAGTTGGTATCACCAGCTAAAACAACAAATTGCTGCAGTGGCACAAGTAGCGGTAACTCGCCCTAAATTGCAAAATATCGGGCAGGCGATGGAGTCGATAGTTGCAACACCTTCTGATAATAAGGCAAAGGAAAAACAGCTTACTGATACCGAATTTAATCAGTTAATGAAAGCCGATAAAAATTCCATCGGCAAACCAGTTCATATGGGAAAGCTGATTAACTTAACCCTCACCGAGCTCATGGCGCATCACTCAAATATCGTTGTGTGTGGTGAAGATGTTGGTAAAAAGGGCGGTGTGTATCATGTTACTTCTCGGCTGGTGGAGCGCTTTGGCCCCAACCGAGTGATCAACACCTTACTCGATGAAACCTCGATTCTTGGTCTTGCTATTGGTATGGCCCACAATGGCATCTTACCAATACCTGAAATTCAATTCCTTGCTTACGTTCATAACGCCGAAGATCAAATTCGTGGTGAAGCAGCGACTTTGCCATTCTTCTCAAATGGCCAATACGCTAATCCAATGGTGATCCGCATTGCGGGCTTAGGTTATCAAAAAGGTTTTGGAGGTCATTTCCATAACGACAATTCGCTTGCAGTATTCCGTGATATTCCGGGTTTAATTCTCGCTTGTCCATCCAATGGTGAGGATGCCATGGGGATGCTACGAGAATGCGTGAGATTGGCTCAAGAAGAAAAGCGTCTAGTGGTATTTATCGAGCCGATAGCTTTGTATATGACGCGCGATTTACATGAAGCTGGCGATAACCTTTGGGCGAGCGAATATCAAAAACAAGCCGAAGCAAAGCAACTGCCTTTTGGAGAAATTGGTGTTCATGGTGAAGGCAAAAAGCTGTGTATCATCAGCTATGCTAACGGCTATTACTTAAGCCGCCAAGCTGAAAAGCAATTGGCAGAACAGTCTATTGAAACCACCATCATTGATTTGCGTTATTTAGCACCGCTAAACGAACAAGCGATTGCTAAAGTGGCTGGCCAATGTGATCACATTTTGATTGTCGATGAATGTCGAAGAAGCGGTAACGTCAGTGAAGCTTTATTTACTTGCTTGCAAGAACAATTGGGAAAACATTGTCCTCCTATCGCTCGTTTAACTGGCGAAGATTGCTTTATCCCCCTCGCTGACGCTGCAACAATGCCGCTACCGAGCAAAGATAAAGTTATCGATGCCGCAATTAAATTAGTCCAACAACAATAATTGAGAAGTAAATATGAGTTCGAATGCGAAGGAAAGAGTCATTGTTGTAGCGCCGGGAAGAGGTTGCTATAACAAAGAAGAGTTAGGTTATTTAGCTCGCTTTCATGCGGATAAACTGGAGTTCATAGAAGAAATTGATGAGTATCGTACCGAGCAAAAACAGCGCTCGATTGCCGAGTTAGATGCACTCAACAAATACTCATTTAAGCTGCACACTCCCGGCGAAAATGCTTCAGCGCTGATTTACGCATGTGCCTATGGTGACTTCTTAAATATTGACCGTGATAAATACGATATCGTAGCAGTAACGGGTAACTCAATGGGCTGGTACATTGCACTTGCGTTATCTGGTGCACTGCAACCTGATGCTGCAATTCAGGTGATCAACACCATGGGTTCGATGATGCAAAACGGCTTAATTGGCGGCCAAATTATTTATCCAGAAATTGATGAAAACTGGCAAATAGATGTCAGTAAAACTGAGTTGTTAGATTCAGTAGTTGAAGAAGTAAACCAACATGCAGGTTGTGAGTTATTTACCTCAATTTATTTGGGCGGATATCGAGTCTTAGCAGGCAATGAAGCTGGATTAAAGCTGGCTGAAGAAAAGTTACCTCAACTTGATGCTCGTTATCCAATGCGACTCTACAATCACGGCGCGTTCCATACGCCATTGTTGAAAGATATCAGTGACAAAGGTTTTGAGCTGTTGGACGAAGATTTATTTGAGAAACCAGATCTGCCGTTGGTGGACGGTCAAGGTAATATCTGGAGTCCATATTATTGTGATTTAGATGCACTGCGAGATTACACTTTAGGTCATCAAGTTACCGAGCCTTATGATTTCAGTAAAGCGATTGAAGTGGCAATTAAAGAGTTTGCCCCAGATAAGATTATTGTCTTAGGTCCTGGGAATACGTTAGCAGGCCCAGTGGCTCAAGAGTTGATTAAACACAACTGGTTTGGTTGGCAATCAAAGCAAGATTTTGTGGATGCGCAAGCGGATGAGCCGAAGTTGATTGCGATGGGGCATGGGGAGCAACGTTCGTTGGCGGTATGATTTGGGAAATCATACCTAATGAGGTGCTAAGAGCGTAAACTTCTGCTAAGTTTTTTAAAATCGTGGAGTTGCACTCCACACCGCTAAAACCTTGGGCATTCTGCCCAAACCCGACCAAGAAAGGGTTCACCAGCAAACCCTTTCTTGGATCTCTCTGTGCCGCCCAAACGAAGCTAATCGTTGAAGATATTTTTGAATAAATGACTAACAGCTCTGATGGTACATCCTGTACCTCAGAGCTTGGCTCGACGTCCTTGTCTCGCCCACGTCATTTTATATTCAAAAATATCTTCAACAGCTTCGATGGGAGGTGTTTTAGCCTGCAAAGTGGTTTGTAGAACTCAAAATAAGTTTTGCCTCATTCCGAGTTGCGTAACACACTAAGTTACAAAAGATTAAATTAATTAATGGGCATAAAATTTATAGCTCTTAAACAATTCTAACTCTTATGATTTAATAAAAAATATAAATATCAAACAAGGAATGTTAATGCGCTACACTCTATTTTTATGTCTATTCTGGTTATCTTTTCCTTCGTGAGCTACAAACAACCTTTTAATTGAAAATGTCACGATAATTTCATCTCATCATCAACCACAAAGTGAAATGAATGTGCTGATTGATGACGGTAAAATCACTCTAATCTCCGCTGAAAAAATTGTTACTAGGAGTAATAAAATTGATGGTTCAGGTAAATATTTAACACCAGGGATAATGGATAGCCATGCTCATGTTTCACTAATTCCAGGTATGGGCTTTGGTGTTGAGCCTGTTTCAGTAGAACACCCAAAAATTACTAAATCTTATTTTAAACAATAGCCTAAAAGTTTTTTATACCAAGGAGTAACGCAGGTTTTAGATCCAAACCCTGGTAGTAATTGGAAGCATTTTGTTTCGAGCGAGATACACCCTGATTATTTCAGATGCGAAGTGATAACGTCGAAAAATACATTCCCTTATGTTGAAAAAACGGATGAAAAATCTCGTTCAATGTATCGATATTTGATTGATGAAAAATCCGATGTAGGTAAATTAAATTCGGCCGAAGACATTGTTAAGAGAATTTCCAAGTCTGGTGCATCATGCATAAAATTGTATTTTGAAAATGGTTACGGAAACATTGATATTTGGCCAACACTCTCTAGTGAAACATTACTTCGTATTAGACAATCGGCTAAAAAAATGAAACTACCAATACTCGCTCATGCTAACGCATTGGATATGCAAAAGTTGGCGCTAGAAGCCGATGTTGATGTTATTGCTCATGGTATGTGGAATTGGGGCAAGTTCAATCAGTCAAGAAGCGTACCTAAACCAATTGCAGCAGTTCTGGATAGAATTGTTAATAACAAAATAGGTTACATTCCAACACAAAGAGTCATTGCGGGCTTAGGTGAAGTGATGATTCCTAACATTGTAGAGTCCCCTGAGTTTAGAAGTGTTACTCCACTATCCCTTTTAGCTTGGTACAAGAGTAAGGAAGCTCAATGGTTCAAAAAAGAACTTAGAGTTGGCTTTGATGGGATGCCTGATAATTCCATCACTGAAGTGTTTCTTTATGGAAAAATTGGTAAAGGGGAGAAAGTTATCGACTATCTCAATAAATCTAAACACTCTTTGATGCTAGGCTCTGATTTTCCAGGAAGCCCCAGCTATGCTAATCAACCAGATTTGACAACCTATCAAGAAATGAAAGCAATGAGAAGTGCGGGACTAACGCTCGATGAAGTGTTAGCTGCAGCAACCATTAATAATGCAATGCAATTTAATATGCATGATAATTATGGCACTGTAGAAGTCGGTAAAATTGCTAATTTGCTTTTATTAAATGAAAACCCTTTAGATAAGATAGAAGCATGGAATTCAATCCATACAGTAGTTTTAAAAGGAAGGGCTATAGCCAGAAATGAACTAGCTGCAAGGCAATAAAGTGACGTAGATTTGTTCAAGAATTTTGCAGAACGAAATACGGAATTGTCCAATAACAAGTTACAGATGATGCAAAAGCAGCTATCTAATTAGCTGCTCAAATCCTAAATTTTTAACCAAACTCCTTAAATGTCTTACTAAGAAACAAATCTTTTTGTTTAAGGTTGACCAAACACTTCCATGTTGAAACTGCCAAGGGAAGTTGCACAACTCCTGTTTTTTGACCTGTTTGTACAAGTGCCATAAACGGATGACGTTTGTATGACTTAATAGATGAACCTTTAAAATCATGAATAAGCTTTTTCGTAAATACCTGGGCCATTGCCAATGGCGTAAAAGTTATCTTGCCCTTTAGCTGCCAATTGTTCATCAACCTTAACTAACCCATTTGCGTTGAGTAAGTGAGAAAAACTTGGTTTTAAAAACTCGTTGTTGGAGAGCGTTTATTTCCAATGAAAAAACGCCTCTGTAACTAGAGGCGTGGTAGGTTTATTGCTGAGTAACAGTCAAACTGTATCCAGAGGTAGACTCTGCATCGGTTTCAATTATCATGAATAGCTCTTTAGATTCCTCATTCAACGTTAACTCTGTTGAGTGAAGAATAGTGCTACTACCTGAGTAAGTCGCAATTGCAAATACTTGATATGTATTATTGATCAACGTGATGGAGTTAGATTCTTCATAATCTACGATAGAGCTGTATTTCGCTGTTTCGATAGTTTCGTCACTGCGAACAAAGAAAATTTCAACGCTTTCGAAGTCATCATGATCTACAAGGTTTACCATAGTGATGCCGTGATCGTAGATACTTTCACGCTGACTATTCGGAATAATGATAGAGTTAATTTTTACTTCATACTCATCGACCTCACCATCATCATCTTCATCCACATCTCCGTCACCATCCTCATCAACGGCTTCTTCTTTGAGGTAGAAAAACACCGTGCGAATTGCATTTTCTGGCATCGTCAGTAAATGATTTTTGAGTAATGGTTCTTGTTCATTAGTAGCTGTGATGTCAATCCCGTAGTCACCCTTAGATAAAGCTAGGTACTTACTGAACTCGCCAGCTTTTAATGCGGCAACATCTGCGCTGTCGTCAACACCGCCAACATACAAGTCAAAACTTGATTGGTAGCTTGGTATCAACTCATGTTCAGTCACACCGTTGAATACCTTGAACTTGGCACTTGCATTAAAGTCTTGATGTTCAGTTGTTGATGACGTTGAAACACGATCCAAAATATAGGGCAAGTTTCCGGCACCCGAATTCTCTCTGATGACCAAAATGTACTGTGAAGGGTAGTCAAAACTCATTTCTTCTGAGGTAAATAAAACGTCAGTTTCGCCCGCTTCTGTGATGTAAAAGGTGTAATCATCTTGATCAAACTTTTGATTGTCTGAAAGCTCTTTCAGCGCTAATTGTACAATTGGTTTTGCTTCATTAAACGTTTCATTCGATTTAGAATAGTGAAGCTCAACGCTCTTTGCGTTAGGGTGAACGTTTAATACTCTAAAATTAAATAAATCGTTATCATCATCGTCTTCTTCATCGATAACAGGGATGTCGAAAAGGGTAGTTTCAGGTTGTAAAATATCACCTGTTAACACGATAAGTTGAACGGCTTCATTTTTAATTTTTACCTGACCTTCCGCAATGAGTTCTAAATCATCTCTATCTTTGCTGTCATCATCTTGCCATGCTAATTCGTAAAACTGTTTTCCCGTAGGTACTGATTTATCTGAAGTTGCAATACCATACTCAACGGCACTATAGGTATTTTCGAAGTCGTCACTGTCGTTTGAGTTCAAGTCCTCGTCAACGGTCAAAAACACAGCGGGTGAATTCTTAGAGGCGTTGTAAAATTTTATGTAGCCTGTTTTATCATTATCATCATCACTACTGCCACAACCAGACAATCCGACGATAGAAGCTAAAAGTAAAAATTTAGTTTTAGTAAAATAAGAAATACTACTTTTTCTTAAGTTCATTATTTTTCCTATCAAATGACTTTTAATTAAAATGGATACCTAGTGCGCATTAGGATTTATGCAAATTTATAGCTTTAAATTTCAGAGTGTAGAGAGGCATAAAATTAAAAGGTTCAAAAAATATAAGAAATATCTTTTTGAAATATGAATGAACTTTATCTTTAATATCGCTGTCGCAGTTGATGATTGGTCAGGTTTGATTGTGCTTGTTAACTTTAGGTTTTAAGCGTTAACGCAGTGTTTTTATTTCAAAGTTTTTGTGTGCGGCATTGTGAATTAATATGCGGTGAGGAAGTTGGCCAAAAAGAGTGTCAGCCAACGAATTTTATAGGAGTTACTTTCTTTTTAACTTATAAACAACTTCAATCAGTTCAACGTCGTTTTCACGCATTACAGGCGGTTTATCTGATGTTACATGACGTGCAAGCACCTCAATATGAAACTCTGAACCGAACAATTCAAATACTTCATTTTCAGGTACTGAGAATGGTGGGCCATCATATTGAGCTTGGTCGTATTCGAGCGTGATCAGCAAACCAGTTTTTAAGTTGGGTGCAATTCGAGTTAGATCCTTAGTGTATTGTGCACGAATCTCTTTTGGTAGAGCAATCAATGCGGCTCGATCATACAGATACTCTGCATCGATGCTTGAAGCTGGGATTTTAAAATAATCACCTTGATAGACAGTAAAAGGGAGATCTTGCCAGCGGTTTAATTCATCAATCTGCGTTATCTGTGGTGAAAGCTTATTTTCTTCAAAAAATGCTTTAATGCCAAGTTCGACTAATTCACATCCAATAACATTGTGTCCCTGCTGAGCAAGGTAAAGGAGATCGAGCGACTTCCCACAAAGGGGAACGAAAGTGCTGGCTTCAGAGTTTGGGCATAGGTCAGGCCAATACTGTAATAAGTTAGGATTGAAGTCTGCTTTATGGAAGTTAATTCGTCCTGTTTCCCAGCGATCGTGCCAGTGTGTTCTTGTCATTATGATGTCTCCAGCTTGTTCATAGTAAAATGATAAACAAGCTGGAAACTGATTGATAGTCGCAGGCTATAAAGATTCTAAGCGGATCTGTTCAAATGTATTTACTTGACCACCAAACTCCTGTGCAAATTTTTCAGCATCTTCTTTTTTGCTAAAGCTAGCTAGAGTTTTACCCATTGCACCCGTTTGGCTTGAACCTACTACAAAGAAGGCTTTGCGAGCGTCGATAAAGTGGCTGTCATCGGGTTTGTCCCAGTGGCTTTTGCTCATATCGTGTACATACACTTCTTTAACCTGTTTTTTGTATTCAGGGTCAAGTAAGAAGCTGAACATATCGCGAGTGGAGCAAAACTTTTTCACCTTGTCTGAGGTTTTGATATAAAGCTCGCCTTTTGGGCCAGGAAAATTGGTGATGATCATGCCGCAAAGGTGGCACTCTTCACCAGAGTGAATGGATTGTGCTTGGCGAACCGTTACTTGATCAGGCTCTTGGCTACATGCGGCTAGAATGAGTGTCGTAGCAAGTAACAGCATTTTTGTAATTATTTTCATTATAGTGTTTTCCTGTTAAAAATGATTCCAGCTATGGCCAGTGGAATCGCTATCCATGCACATTGCAGCCCTAAAAGACCTGCAGGGGAAATGCTGCCATTAATGGCAATAGCTAAAACGCCGTTAACGTCTGAAGTATCTAAGCTTGCCAAATTCACCATACGGAAAATATCAGCAGGGTTAAGCAGCATCAAATTAACCAGCTGTGATTGTGATAAACCTTCTTCCATGCCCACAAGTACGGCTAATAATCCTAAGTCGAATACCAAGATGAAGAAGAACCATAGAATTAGTGCAAGCCCAGCAGCTTTTGATTTTTCAGTAACCAGTAAGCTGATGACGTATGCGATAGCAATAAAACAAAGGCCTAATAAAATTGCTGTAGCGATGAATAAACCAAAGCTATGCAGAACAGACATAACATCCGTTTGAAACGCTAATACCACTGCTGCACTACCAAAACCTAGGATGGTCGCCATAGCCATAATGCCGCCTTGACCAACAAACTTACCGAGCAGTAATTGGCGATGACTGAGAGGGTAGGTGAGCAATAGCAGTAACGTGCCTGATTCTTGTTCACCTACAAAGCTGTCATAAGCCAATAGCAATGCAATCAGCGGGATTAAGAACACCGCAAGGCTTGATAAGCTGGCAATGGTTGAAGACAGTGACGTAATGCCAATTTGCCCTGAAGCAACCGCACCGTAATAACTCAAACCAATAGACAGCACGGCAAAAATTAAGGTGATGGAGATCAACCAACGGTTTCTCAATCCGTCTTGAAACTCTTTAATCGCAACAGCCAATATCGGATTCATGATTGTACCTCCTTTTTATCTAGTGAAGGCTTACCAAGATAATATTGATAAACTTGCTCTAAGTTGGCTGGCTCAACTTGAATGTCGCTGATGTTCGGCATTTCAAGTAATTGACGGACGATGTCGAGCTTGTTGCTTTCTGGTACAGCTAACTCATCATTATTTATCACAAAATCGCCAAAGCGTTCGTCGGCACGCAGTGCTCCGTTGAGCCCTTGGGTTTTGATGGTAACAGGGAGTTGTGCTTGCAGGCGCAAATCAGCAAGGCTGCCGTAAGCCAACTGTTTGCCGCTGGAGATGATCATCGCTTTGTCGATATGTTGTTCAACACCGGGAAGTACATGCGAACAAAGAATGATGCTGGCACCGCTGCTTTTTAATTTGTCGACACTCTGATAGAACTCTCGAGTCGCAATAGGATCTAAACCAACGGTTGGTTCATCAAGCAGCAATAGCTTTGGTTGCCCTAAGAAAGCTTGTGCTAACCCTAAACGTTGTCGCATACCTTTTGAGTAGGTTTTTACTGGGCGCTTTATCGCATGGGTTAACCCGACTTGCTCTAACAGTTCTTCAATTTGAGCTTTAGGGGCTTTCTTTAAACGAGCAAAGTAAGAGAGCACTTCTTTACCGGTTAAATGGTCGTAGAAGCTGACATTCTCAGGGAGGTAACCAATATGCTTGCGACTTTCAAAGGCATCGGCTGACATTGGATCTGTATCCAATACTTGTACGTCACCATGTGTGGCTTTGATGATGCCTAATACAAGCTTCATCATGGTGGTTTTGCCTGCGCCATTATGACCGAAGAGTCCTAACACCTCACTTGGCATTAGCTCTAAATTGACGCCTTGTAAGGCTTTTACTTTGCCGTAATGCTTCTCGACATTACTGAGTTTTACGACTGGCTTCATCATTCTGAGCCCACCTTTATTTTGGTAATCTGTATGTCTTGGTTTGCGTTTGTCATATCAAGAGGCTGCATCAGCGGATGACTGTCTTTAACGCCAACGGGTTTTAATACGGGGAACTGACCTTGAATCCAACGCAAAATTAATACTGCTGGACTGTCTAGGAGCATTTTGGCTTCTGGATATTGCCACACCATTTTGTCGATACCGTCATTGGGTTCAAAGGCACTATCACCTCGGCCGTCACTGTTTAGATCCCAGCCCAGATAATTGCTCCAATAGTTACCAACTCCGTCTTTGCTCCATTCTTCTTCACGATTAACCACATACTTAACTTGTACTGGGTTATTGATGAAGTTATTGGCGAAAACTTTGGTATTTTCTGAGCCAGCAGTTAGGTGAATACCTATTTCAGCGGTATCAACAATGTTGTGGTCGATGCTGTTATAAGCACAGTTATAAACAAATAACCCTTTACCTTCGCGGCCGAGAACTTTGTTTTCAGGCTTGGTCCAGACGTTATACACCTGATTGTATTGAATGGTTGAAGAGGTAATGTAATTGAGTAAGAAACCGTAATCTTCACTGTTTCGGCTGACATTATTATGAATCTTCAAACGACGAGAACTCATTAAGGCGTAACCTGCACGAGTGTCGTAAGCGAGGTTATTTTTCACTTCGTTGTCGTAAGAATACATGTAGTGAATGCCATAACGTAACTCGTGCATGGTATTGCCATCCAGTACATTTTGCTGGCTTGAAATTACATATAAACCATCGCGTACCAAACTGATGTCATTTCCACGCACCACAGTATTTTTGATGTTCGCCAACTGAATGCCATTGCCTCGGTCCGATGAACGTAAGTTTGGATTACCAATTACAGTGTTATCCAGTATTTTTAAGTGCTCCCCTTTATTGAGCCAAATGCCAAAGCCAGAGCCTTTTAAATAGTTATTTTGAATAATGAGGTGATCGTTGCCTTTTGATGTGGAGATACCCGCATCTTGAGCTGTTAAGTCATCACCCCAATTGAGAATTTTTAAACCGTCGATAGTGACGTTAGAAGCTTTAATAAAAAGTGCATGACCTTTACCTTCGGCATCGATGATTGCCCGTTTTTCGTGTTTGGCTTTTAAGGTCAAGCTATGAGGAATAATATAGTTACCGTGATATTCACCGTCGGCCAGAAGAATGATATCGCCTTGCTTTGATTGATCTAAGGTTTTTTGTAAATCATCGCTAGGTGAGATGGAAAGTGTGGCACTAAAAGCAGAATGAGAGAGGAGCAGAAGGGCTGAGCCACTGAGAATCGAGTAACTTAATGTGAAAAAACTTTTACTGAATAAGCGTCTAATCATATTGTTTTCTTTTTAGCAAAATAAATTCAAGCCTCGTGAGAGGCTTGAATTATGGTTTAGCTTACGCTTCTACCAACATACGACCACGCATTTCCATGTGTAGTGCGTGACAGAACCAGTTACAGTAGTACCACTGAACACCTGGCTTGTCGGCGATAAAGGTGATTGAAGACGTTGCTTGAGGGCCAACTTCCATTTGCAAACCGTGGTTTGTCATACAGAAACCATGAGTTACATCTTCTACTTGGTCTAAGTTAGTCACTACAATTGTTACTTCATCACCCAGCTTAACTTTAAACTCAGTTAAACCAAAGTTAGGTGCGATAGATGTCATGTAAACACGAACTTTGTTACCGTCACGGATAACTTTGTTATCCATTTCTAGCGTAACACCATCTTTTTTCGCCATTGCAACTGTTGGTGCAAAAATTGGATCATCACGAGTCCAAAGTTTTTTAGGCTTTAACTTACTGCGGTGTACGATCATACAATCGTGCGGCTCAGCAAAAGTAGGACCGTCGTGTACCAGCTTCATTTCGTCACCTGAAATATCAATCAGCTGATCGTTTTCAGGACGTAATGGACCTACAGGTAAGAAACGGTCTTTAGAGAACTTACACAATGAGATTAACCATTTGCCATCAGCATCACGAGATTCACCTTGCGATGTATGGTTGTGGCCTGGCTGATAGTGAACATCAAGTTTTTGACGAAGGTAGTTAACTTTCTTGCCTTGATAATGCGCAATAGCGTCTTCAACATTCCACTTAGCAATTTGGCTGTCTAAGAACAGAGTTGTATAAGCGTTGCCGCGGTTATCGAATGCTGTATGCAGTGGACCTAAGCCGAGTTCAGGTTCAGCGACGATCGTTTCACGTGGCTTGATCTTGTCATTAAATAGATCATCAAGCTTATCAATGGCAATCACCGATACCGTTGGAGAGAGCTTACCGTTAGCAACAAAGTACTCACCACTTGGAGAAGTGTTAAGACCATGTGGAGACTTAGGTACTGGGATATAACGAGTCAGTTCAGAACCTTTACGCCCGTCAAGTACTGGTACGTCATTACCGTTATACGTTTTGAATTTACCTGCTTTAAGTGCAGCTTCACAACGTGCAAGATTGAATACAACAACATGATCACGTTCAGCAGAGATCATTTCACCTAAATTCATACCCATTTCTGAGTTGTAGCAAGTAGAAGCGAAATATTTACCATCGTAATCAGCGTCAGTATTGTCTAAGTTGCCGTCAACCATAACTTGGAAAGCAACTTCCATTGTTTCCGCATCGATAACATTAAATAGTGAGCGATAAGTGCTGACATCTTCCAACGATTCTTTACCATCGTTGTTCATTGGAATTTCGAACTCACCATTACAGATCACATACTTAGTGTATGGTGCTTTTTGAACTCGAAGACCATGAATAGCCTGAACGTTAGGAACCGTAAGCATTTTGTCTGTTTTCATTACGTCACAACGGATACGTGCAACACGAGTGTTGGCTTTATCGTTAATGAAAACATACTTACCGTTGTAACTGCCGTCAGTCATACTCATGTGCGGGTGATGTGAATCACCCGCTAGAAGATGGGCGCTGTCGCCTTTAATGGCTTTACTTTCGTTGGTTAGACCCCAACCCGTTGCGCTGTCTACGTTAAATACAGGAATACGCATCAGCTCTCGCATTGATGGAATACCTAGAATACGTACTTCACCAGAGTGACCACCACTCCAGAAACCGTAGTATTCATCTAATTCGCCTGGGTGAACAAAAGGGCTATTTTTACCCGCTTCAGAAGCTTGTGCTTTTGCCATTGAAGCAAACATTGCAGCCGTCATTGGTGCAGCAACAGCGCCGGCACCTAAAAGAGCTGATTTACCCATGAACCTGCGTCTGTCGACGTTTTGAACTTCTTGTGAAAGTTCCTTGTTTTCTTTGTCTTGCATGGTGCATCTCCATTGTGGCTACCGGCGTAGCCATTTAGTAGTAATTTGCTATTTAACCAACGTTTACTGCTGGTATTTGTTCTTCATTTTTTCGGCGCTTATAGGCCATTTTTTTCAACGGTGGACATTTTTCTTCGTCGTAGTACGTCACCTGACAGTCAAGGCAGTAGTGACATTCACGCATGTTGATCTCACCATTGGGATAAATTGCTTGAATTTCACATTCTTTGGCGCATGTTTGGCATGGCTGACCGCATTCTTTACGGCGCTTTAACCAGTCGAATAAACGAATGCCGTTGCTGAACGACAGTGCAGCGCCGAGTGGGCATAAGTAGCGGCAGAATGTTTTACGGTTTACTAAGTTGATAAGAATCAGCGCACTGGCATAAATCACAAATGGCCATTCACGGTCGAACTTAAGCAAGAAGGTCGTCTTGAATGGTTCAACTTCGGCGAACTTTTCAGCAAGTGCTAAAGAATCAAGTGATAAGCCAAATAGACCGAGTAGGATTAAATACTTAATCGCCCATAGACGTTCATGAACGGCGAATGGTAATTCGATTTGTGGCAGCTTTAACCAGCGCCCCAGTACGTTGACTAGTTCTTGTAGGGCACCGAATGGACATAACCAACCGCAATATACGGCGCGTCCCCAAAGGACAATCGTTACTGCTGCGGCGCACCAGAGTGTGAAGATAACTGGGTCGAGCAAGAATAAATCCCATGAGAACTTAGACATCAATGAGTTCAAGAAAGTAAATACGTTGACCACTGAAAGCTGTCCGCCCCACATCCAGCCAACGCAGACCACAGTAATCACAAGGTACCAGTGACGTAATTGATGCATGAACTTAGGATGTTTAACTAATACATCTTGGAAGAACAAGATAAGCAGTAGCACGATTACTAAGAGAGAAATCACCACAACTTCAGGTGTTTTCTCTTTCCACACTTGCTGAACTAACGTCAGTTCAGGCTCTGGATAAATTGCTGGTGGCGTATCAACATACTTTTCAAGGGTGTCGTATTGGCCTTTAAAGCTAGTGAAAATACTATCTACAGGGCCTGTTTGGCGACGAATTAGTAGCTCAAACTCCCAAGGTGCACCGGGATCAAACTCATGGTGGTCTTGCGCACGGAAAAGAGACATTTCTTTAAACTTCGGCGCACCATCAATGTAAATATCCGTAAGGCGCTGGTGGTCTAAATCTCTAAATGAAATGGCATTGTCGTTTTGGTGTACTTGAATTCGGTCAAAAATACCGCCACGAACATAACCTGAGCCTTTAAACGAATAACCGTTACCCATAAGTGCAATAAGATGCTCACCGGGTTTTAATTGTTTAACTTGGTAGTCGTATTCTGCATCACCTAAAAGGTTACGGCCGATGGTCGGAATGTCTGCGAGTGTGAAATAAATCTCTGCAAACTGATCTTGTTTTTGGTTTGGCTCAGCGCTTTCAATAAATTCAGCAGTCGTGCCGACAAACGCTTGATCAACTTTATCTCTGTTTAAATACAGTTTACGAATTGAGCCGTCACCAGTCAGTGTCGTCCAGTCCGCTTTTTGAAATACGTCTTGTTTGATAGTAGATATTGGTTGAATGACTTTCGATTTTGGTTCGATAATGCCTAAAGATATTGCCGCTTTATTTGCCGCTTTTACGACTGCAACATTCATAACCATAACAGTAACGGTAGCACCAGAAAGGCCGTCAATGTTTACTGTACCTTCCGTTTTATTACCACCAACTTTAAGTCTGTCAGTAACAGACAGCCCTTTATATTGTGCTGCAAAGTCATCTAACTTACTCGCAGGAATGCCGGCAAGAATAATCGGCTCATGATGCTCAAGCACTTTTGCATCAACATATTTGCCTTCAGGGTCAATAATAACCAGCATGTTAACTGGCTCACCAGAATAGGCTGGAATTTTAGCAATATCATTCGTTTCGAAGGCATAACCAAGAATTTCTTCGCCCTTATAAATAGGTCTTACAAGTGGTTCACCTTGCTTATTGCCAATTTTTGTCGCATTTGGATACGTTTGTTCTATTAACGGGAGTGGATCTTTAGGCGGGCTAACGAATAGCGCATTAGCGTTAAATGCACACAAAACAAGCACCATGCTGAATATTAGCATGAGCCAGTCTGACAACTGTTGGCGTTTAGCGATAAATTTGTTCACGTTCCATGCCTTCTTTTCGAGGTCTACTGCGACAAAATGTCGCACTGCGATGGCATAGTAACTGGTTATTTTTTAGATGAATTGATCAAGGTCAATTGTTAACGATATAGAAAGTTTTTTAACAATTAGAAATAGAGGATTTGTGACGAGAAGTGATATCTGTGAATAAAAGTAAAATGAGCACTTTAAAATGAATATTTAAAAGTGCTCAATAAAGCATAAAATAATTTTATTTTAAGCTTTCATAATATGCTGCAACGTTAGCCATATCCGCTTCAGAAAGCATCATTGCCATTGGAGCCATAACAGGGTCTTTACGAGTACCATCTTTGAACGCTTTAAGCTGTTTAACTAAGTACTGAGCTTTTTGACCTTTTAGGTTAGGGTACATAGGGATCATAGAGGTACCATCAGCACCATGACAAGCTGCACAAGTAGCAGTTTTAGCTTTACCTGCAGCAAGATCAGCAGCAAGAGAAGGCATAGATAGCGCACTAGCTACAGCAAGGATCAATAGCTTTTTCATTTTATCTCCTTGGAGTGTTATTTTTCCAACATCACTCTTAAATTATTTAACATTGCTTTTTTTGCACCAAAGTCACACTTTTACTTTGGTTCACGTGTGCATTATGCCATTTTTATGGCAGTTTTTGGTGCAAAAAGTAAAAAAATAATAACAGAATGTAATTAGCTGTAATTGACTTTGAACAAGTGAATCAAAAAAGTTTACTACCCCATCCAAGTTTGTTTCTCAAAACGTGAAAGTAATTGTGCCCCTTAGGGTGGATAAGCTTAAGTTGATCAGGGCTTTGGCGAATAATAATTTCATCGCCGGGGAGTACAGCTAAGTGTACATGCCCATCACAACTCACTTCTAAGTTGTCGCCATTGTCAGGAGAAACGAGTAATTTAATGGTGCTGTTAGCGTCAATAACAATAGGTCGACAAGAAAGAGTATGTGGAAACATTGGTACTAAGATAAGTGCATTTAAGTTAGGCGTTAAAATCGCACCGCCAGCAGAGAGCGAATATGCTGTTGAGCCTGTCGGTGTGGATACAATCATGCCGTCGGCACGTTGACTGTACATAAAGATATCATCGATATAGACTTCAAACTCGATCATATGAGCGATTTTACCTGGATGAAGTACAGCTTCATTTACTGCACTGTTACAGGCTTTTAATTTACCGTGACGGTGAACTTCAGCTTCGAGTAAAAAGCGATGTTCCACTTCATATTCACCATCTAGAACATGATTTAAGCAGGTTTCAAAATTATCAGGTGCTAAATCAGTTAAGAAACCTAAGTTGCCACGGTTAACGCCAATTACCGCAATATCAAAGCGTGATAAGACTCGCGCCGCACCAAGCATATTACCGTCACCACCTACCACAATAGCAAGATCACAGCGATTACCTAGTTCAAGCAGATCCACAGATGTTGCTTGTGGTGCAACATCTTTAGCTACGCGTTCTTCAACGACAACATTAAGATGTTTTTTGTTCAACCATTGATACAAGGACTTCAATGTTGCGTTAGTGCCTTGATGATGTGGCTTACCAATTAGGCCAATAGTTTGAAATTTTCTGGTCATATGCTTAGTGATAGCTGATTTCTACTTGAAACGCCAAAAATGATCCCCATAATATGCGCATAGTATTTAGAAACAAAGTATTTTCGGCTGGAGTAATAATGAATAGTGAATCTGAGAAGCCACAAGCAGAACCATTAAATGAGTCTGTTGAGCAAGTAGCAGAAGAAACGGAAGCGAGCCTTGTTGATGAACTCACTCAAGCTAATTTTCGCATTGAAGAATTAGAAAGAGCATTAGCTGAAGCAACAGCTAAAGTGAATGAACAAAAAGATGCAGTGGTTCGTGCAGCAGCTGAAACAGAAAATATCCGTCGTCGTGCGGCCATGGATGTTGAAAAAGCGCGTAAGTTTGCGTTAGAAAAGTTTGTAAATGAATTACTACCAGTATTAGATAATATGAATCATGCAGTAGCAGGTTTAAATATCGAAGACGAAGAAGGCCCTATGAAAGCACTTCATGAAGGCGTTAATTTAACTCGTAAAACGTTAATGAGTGCCGTTGAGAAATTTGGGGTTAAAGAAGTTGATCCTCAAGGTGAAGCGTTCAACCCTGAACAGCATCAAGCTATTGGCATGCAACCTAGCCCAGATTTTCCTGCAAATACAGTTATGGCTGTAATGCAGAAAGGTTATCAGCTGAATGAGCGTTTATTGCGTCCGGCAATGGTAATGGTTTCTCAAGGAAGCTAATTACTTTATTTTAATATGAGAAGAACTGTTATCAGTTTTTCTCATATTAAAACTAAATTAAATAAAAATTAATGATACTTAAATTTTAATCGTTAATGATAATTTTCATCGTTGCTACATGAAAAAATATCGATAATGCATTTATTTGTACTTAAACATTAATATGCAGTAATTATTATTTGTTTTTTTATATAGATACTTTAATGAACTTATTTTTTTTGTAATCTTTACTTGAAGTATTCAAGCCCTAATGGCTTGTTCAGCTTTTATTTCCCCCTGCTTTTAACCTCAATCTTACTCCATGTGTGTCAATTTTCAGATCTCTAAGTTTTAACCTTTTAAATGCTGATGATGCAGTTTAAAAATATTTTTTTATGAGTTTTAGAGTGTCAATGAGAAAGAATTTTTTCCCTAGACAACTTTTAATATCATGGCATTATCTTTTTGCTTGATTGAACTTTTATCGAAGTTAATAAAACATCTTTTTTATTTCAGTGATTATTAGGGGGCGTCATGCTTCAATCGTCAAAATTAACCTTAGCAGTTTTACTCGGTGCTTCAGCCTTTGCTTCAAGTTTCGCATTTGCTGATGTTAATGCATCATCCGCTGATGTTGATATATCATCCTGTGCAGGTCATGTCATGACTGTTAGGATCCATAATGGACTTCCCGATCAAATTTTATACTTTAATGGTGCTGATTCAGATGGTGCCCATTCCCAAAGTGGCAAACTGGCAATGGTTCCAGTTAATATTGCAAAAAATGGCATGGGTGCCGATCATGATGTGAACATTTGTTTTGACCAAAAAATGAGCCAAGACAACAGTGCTTTCACTTTTAACCTTTCGTCATCCATTGGTAAAGATCCAGATACAGGAAACCCTGTATTAGTAAATCCAGAAACTGTAACTTTCAGCAATGCACCTTATGCAGACCCACAAACGGTAGGTTCAAATCCAACATTTGTTGGTAGTCAGGAACATAGAACCGTTACGGCTAGTCTGATGCATAATAGTAAGACTTGTAATGATAAATCTTGTCAAATCGAAGTAGATTATACTCAATAGATGTTTTATTTTACCGATAAAAAAAGGCTGATTTAAAATCTAATGCCACTCGTTTAAGAGCGAGTGGCATTTTCTCTTTTAACTACTGGGTACTTTATTACTTTTCTTAAAACCATCCTTGGATAGGGTTTTCGTTT
>NZ_PGVH01000034.1 GCF_004168585.1 Shewanella sp. OPT22
AAGTTGTGGGGCATCAGGGATGAAAATGGTATTCCTGCTCCAAAAACAGAGACAGGCCAAAGGTCAATGCCATTCTGGTCAAAGAAGTCTAGAGCCGAAAAAATAATTCATAATGTTCCGGCTTATGGAGCATTTGAAACTTTTGAGATTTCTGTTTCTGAATTCATAGAGCGTTGGTTACCAGGGCTAGAAAATGATGAATTATTGGTTGGTCTTAACTGGTCAGGAAAAAATGCCACTGGTTATGACAGT
>NZ_PGVH01000035.1 GCF_004168585.1 Shewanella sp. OPT22
AAACCAGAACACTTTGAAAAATCACTTATTTTTAAAATACAATTTCTATAACAAGTGTATTCGTTAACTTGTGGTTTTTGATAAAGCTGGGATTCAGGCCAAATGCTCGCTTCCAAAATGAACTTAACCTCTGACTCATCAACTTCCCAACCGAGAATAAAAGAATCCTGTAGATCAATTCCTTTTAAAGATTCCATAGAGATATAAGTTCCAACAGACACATAACGCCCAATTCAGCTGCGCCGTAGGCGTCAGCTG
>NZ_PGVH01000036.1 GCF_004168585.1 Shewanella sp. OPT22
CCACTGACGCTTGGCGTGCCTGGGATGTCGTTGTTTTGTGCATCAACGCCCGCTTCATCTACGTTACCCGTTTGTGGGCCGTTTGAAACCAGTGGTCGATCGTTGGTGCCAGTCACGGTAATGGTCACCGTGGTGTCACTGAAACCACCAAGGCCGTCGCTGACTCGCACTGTGTAGGTCAGTTCGACTGGTGTATCACCTTCTTGCATGGCTTCAACAACTGCAGAGTCATTGAACAAGTTAAAGGTCCACTCGCCCGT
>NZ_PGVH01000037.1 GCF_004168585.1 Shewanella sp. OPT22
AAAAAGGGGTTGCACGGTTTCAGAATCTCCCTATAATGCGCATCCACTGACACGGCACAACAGCTTCTTAAGCGATTAAGCAGCAAGGTTGGCGAGTCAGGGTTTAAAGCAAGTTTGAGTCAAATTGAACATACTTTAAACGGTCGAAAAAAACTTTGAAAAAAGTGTTGACGACCACAGGGAAATGCGTAGAATACGCAGCCCTAGCCCGCTGAGAACAACGTTCCAACGGGGTGTTTCGAAAAACGAAACACATTGCTCTTTAACAATATATCAAGCAAATCTGTGTGAGCACTCACAAAGATAGATTGTCTAAGTTATCCATCT
>NZ_PGVH01000038.1 GCF_004168585.1 Shewanella sp. OPT22
GGTTTCCCCCATTGTGCAATATTCCCCACTGCTGCCTCCCGTAGGAGTCTGGACCGTGTCTCAGTTCCAGTGTGGCTGATCATCCTCTCAGAACAGCTAGGGATCGTCGCCTAGGTGAGCCATTACCTCACCTACTAGCTAATCCCACCTGGGCTTATCCAATTGCGAGAAGTCCGAAGAGCCTCCCCTTTTCCCCGTAGGGTTTATGCGGTATTAGCAGTCGTTTCCAACTGTTATCCCCCACAACTGGGCAAATTCCCAGGCATTACTCACCCGTCCGCCGCTCGTCAGCAGAGTAGCAAGCTACTCTCTGTTACCGCTCGACTTGCATGTGTTAGGCCTGCCGCCAGCGTTCAATCTGAGCCATGATCAAACTCTTCAATTAAAAGTTTAATTTTAAGTCCGAAGACTTTACTCAATGAATTCTGTCGAATTAATTAATCTCGAAAGACTAATTAAATTTGCATGTTCAAAA
>NZ_PGVH01000039.1 GCF_004168585.1 Shewanella sp. OPT22
GCTCTATGATGCTTATTACCACTAATACCCTGTTGCATTAACCTGTCTGTTTCTGTTTTCTTGTCCTCTATTTTATAAGCCGTTGCCATTATCCTTATTATTCAGTGGTTGCCTTGTCAGCCAAATGCACTTGAACGCACGATGCCCATAAACTGCATCGGTTGCTGACACTGCCGACATAAGCACTGGGCTTTTTTACGCACGATTGG
>NZ_PGVH01000004.1 GCF_004168585.1 Shewanella sp. OPT22
GGAAAAATCAGGCATAAAAAATCGGCTACAACAAGGTTGTAACCGATTATGAAGCTTCTCAATGATCGTTCAAGTGTCTTAAACGATCGGCATTAGTCGAGAGACTGGCTTTTAACTGCATGGCGCTCAATCTTATGACTTAGCACGCTTCATTGCAGTGAAGAATTCATCGTTAGTCTTAGTCATGGCCAATTTATCGATTAAGAATTCCATCGCACTCACTTCATCCATTGGATTCAAGATTTTACGAAGGATCCACATCTTCTGAAGTTCATCAGGTGTTGTGAGTTTTTCTTCACGACGAGTACCTGAGCGATTGAAGTCAATCGCTGGGAATACACGTTTTTCTGCCGCTTTACGAGAAAGGTGTAACTCTTGGTTACCTGTGCCTTTAAATTCTTCGTAAATGACTTCATCCATCTTAGAGCCAGTATCAACTAACGCTGTAGCGATAATGGTTAAGCTGCCGCCGTGTTCGATGTTACGTGCAGCACCAAAGAAACGTTTTGGACGATGCAGTGCGTTCGCATCAACACCACCGGTAAGTACTTTACCTGATGATGGGATGACAGTGTTGTAAGCACGAGCTAAACGAGTAATTGAGTCAAGTAGAATCACAACGTCTTTCTTGTGCTCAACTAAGCGCTTCGCTTTCTCGATAACCATCTCAGCCACTTGAACGTGACGACTTGCTGGTTCGTCAAAGGTTGAAGCAATGACTTCACCTTTAACCAAGCGTTGCATCTCGGTAACTTCTTCGGGACGTTCATCAATCAGTAGTACCATCAATACAACTTCAGGGTTGTTATGACTGATAGATTGAGCGATGTTCTGTAGAAGTAATGTTTTACCCGCTTTTGGCGGTGCAACAATAAGACCACGCTGACCTTTACCGATAGGTGAGCATAAATCTAAAATACGTGCAGTGATGTCTTCCGTAGAACCGTTACCACGTTCCATGCGGATACGTTCATCAGCGTGAAGTGGTGTTAAGTTCTCGAATAAAATCTTGGTACGCGAGTTTTCCGGCTTATCGAAGTTAACTTCGTTAACTTTCAATAGTGCGAAATAACGCTCACCTTCTTTTGGTGGACGGATTTTACCGTGAATGGTGTCACCCGTACGCATGTTAAAACGACGAATTTGGCTTGGAGAGACATAAATGTCATCAGGGCCCGCTAGGTAAGAGCCACCGGCACTACGTAAAAAGCCGAAACCGTCTTGGAGAATTTCTAATACGCCGCCACCAAAAATATCTTCACCACTTTTAGCGTGAGCTTTTAGTATAGAAAAGATGATGTCTTGTTTGCGCGAGCGACCCATATTGTCGAGATTCATGCTCTCAGCCAGTTCAACTAGCTTTGATATGGGGGTTTCTTTAAGTTCTGATAAATTCATGTTGGGGTCTTGTGTTACACGACTATATGCACTGACGTTTCAGTATAAATAATATGTGTTCCAGATTATTGGTCGTTTATGAGAAGGTGAATGTAGTTAGATGTTGTTTGATTACAAACTAGCACTAAGCAAGGCGAAGATCCAGAAATTTAGCTGAACTTGGTGCAATTATTTATAAATTACACCAAGTATTGAGTAATTGGGGAGTTACTTTCCTATCAATTACACTTGAGCGTCGATGAACTCTTTTAATTGAGTTTTAGACATTGCACCTACTTTCGTTGCTGCAACTTCACCGTTCTTGAACAGTAATAGTGTTGGGATACCACGTACACCATATTTAGCTGGTGAAACGTTATTTTGGTCAACGTTTAGCTTAGCTACTGTTACTTTTCCTTCGTATTCCTCAGCGATATCGTCTAGGATTGGCGCAATCATTTTACATGGGCCACACCACTCTGCCCAGAAATCAACAAGTACTACGCCGTCAGCTTTTAATACGTCATTTTCAAAGCTGTCATCGCTCAGGTATACAATTTTATCGCTCATGATGTTCTCCAGTTAGGTTGCCATTGCTGGTTTGTTAATGGCTTAACCTGTATATTGGGCTAACCAATTTGATTTTCAAGTTGGTCGTTACGAATAATTTATGTTGTTTTATTGGAAGATGAAAGCTTCAACAAGTTTTTTATTTCAAACTTAATGAGTTAGCGTTTATCTTTTGTCAAAACACAGTATTTGAGAGTAAAGACCGAGTTTGTAGTTTAGATATTACAAACGATCAAGTATCTTGTTGCAACCCTAACTGGTATGCTTACGCTATGAGCGAAACACATTTATCAAATCAAAAGTTTGCTGATCTTTCTTTAGCACCTAAGGTGTTATCAGCACTAGAAGAGAACGGATTCGAACATTGTACTCCGATTCAAGCCTTATCTTTACCCGTCTTATTGCAAAATAAAGACATTGCAGGTCAAGCCCAAACCGGGACTGGCAAAACAATGGCTTTTTTAGTGGCAACGTTTAACCATTTGTTGACGACGCCTGCATCAGAGATGAGAGCCATCAATCAGCCTCGTGCGATCATCATGGCACCAACTCGTGAACTTGCGATTCAAATTGCTAAAGATGCACAATTGCTTTCAAAGCATACAAAGTTGAAAGTCGGTATCGTATACGGTGGCGAAAGCTACGAAACCCAAATGAAGGTTTTAGAGAAGGGTGTTGATATTTTAATTGGTACCACTGGTCGTATTATCGATTATGTTCGCCAAGGTGTCATCAGTCTTAACTCGATTCAAGCTGTCGTACTTGATGAAGCAGACCGCATGTTTGATTTAGGCTTCATTAAAGACATCCGTTTCTTATTCCGTCGTATGCCTGATGCGAAACAGCGTTTAAATATGTTGTTCTCAGCAACCCTTTCTATGAAAGTGCAAGAGCTGGCATACGATCACATGAATGATCCGGTTAAAGTTGAAATTGCACCCGACGAAAAAACCTCAAAAAATATCCAAGAGGAATTGTTTCATCCGTCAGGTGAAGACAAAATTCCATTGCTGCTCACTTTAATTGAAGAAGATTGGCCGGAAAAAGCCATCATCTTTGCTAACACGAAGCACATGTGTGAAAAGTTATGGGCATGGTTGGAAGGTGATAGCCATCGTGTTGGTTTATTAACGGGTGATGTACCACAGAAAAAACGTTTGCGTATATTGGATCGTTTCACTAAAGGTGAATTAGACTTTCTAGTGGCGACCGACGTCGCAGCACGTGGACTGCATATTTCTGATGTATCGCACGTGTATAACTTCGACTTACCTGACGACTGTGAAGATTATGTGCACCGTATTGGTCGTACTGGTCGTGCCGGGCAAAAAGGCATGTCAGTCAGTTTTGCGTGTGAAGAGTACGCGCTAAACTTACCAGCCATTGAGCAGTACATTGATCATTCGATTCCTGTGTCTGGTTATGACAGAGAAGCTTTGCTTACGGATATTAAGCCAGTTGCGATTCATCGCAAACAACCTCAACGCAATACTCGTGAGCGAAGAACTGGTAAACCATCAGGCGGAAATTCTGGTCGCCCACCTAGGAATAATCGTAACCGAAGACATTCATGAGTAAAGATTTCGCCGCCATCACTTTAGGCTCAAACAGTTTCAATATGCTGGTGGCAGCACTGGAGGAAGGTGTTCCTCAAGTTGTTGCTAAGTATAAACAGAAGGTTCGATTAGCTTCTGGTATTGATACTCACGGCACATTGAGTGAAGCGGCGATAAAAGATGGTTTAGCGTGTTTAGCCATGTTTGCAGACAAGCTAAACCAACACCAAATCACTCATGTTAAGGTTATTGCTACTGCGACATTGAGGCTGATCTCAAACTCAAATGATTTTTGTCAGCAAGCTTTAAAAGTTCTACCTTTTCCCATTGAAATTATCTCAGGTGATAAAGAAGCTGAACTCATTTACCTTGGTATGTTTCATCATACTCAAGGTGAACATCGTCGTTTGGTTATCGATATTGGCGGTGCGAGCACTGAGTTTATAATCGGTGATGGTGAACAGGTACTTTACAAAAAAAGTTTGCCGATTGGCTGTGTCAGTTATTTAACGCCGCATTTCTCTCATTTTCCACATAAACCAGAAGATTTTGATTCATTAGCATCAAAAGTTAAGCAAGTGATCGCTGAGCATTTAGCTGAAATTATTGGCTACGGTTGTCACGATGCGGTGGGTGCGTCGGGTACCATTCAGACCATTATGGAGCTTTTGCGTCACCGTGGTCATGATGAACGTATTACGGTGGCATTTCTTGAGCAAATGAAACAAGAGATTCTTGAACAAACGTGCCCTAAATTTTCTGAAATTGAAGGGTTAACGGAAGAGAGAGCGCCAACGTTAGCAACAGGTGTAGCCATTTTGTTAGCGCTATTTGAACTGCTTGAGTTACAGTCTATTAATCTCTCTGGTGGAGCGCTTCGAGAAGGCGTATTACAGTTATTGGCTCAAGAATCACTGGCTCAATATAGTCGCTAGATCTTGCTCTAGTGTTGTCTCTGGTCGCTCCGTTATACGGCCCACTTCTTTACCTTTTTGCATTACGATGTACGTTGGCAGGCGAGTAAAATCATAAGCTTGGCTTTCCGCTTGCGGATCAACTTTTTCTTTATCTACTCCAATGTATTCAACACTGATTTTATTGTTGTTCGCTGCGTTAAGTATACTCATAAAACGTGGAATATCGCGATGACAATCTGGACACCAAGTTCCGATGATCACAGCAATATGAGTGTCGCTGTTTACGTCTTTTAGAGGTGTTATAAATTCAGGGTTAGTCTGATAATTACCATCATAATCAGGGTATTCACTGAGTTTTTGATCAAGTGCAGTTGGTGTAACCTTTCCGAGTAACATGATTTACTTCTTCGTTAATTTTTACTGCATAATGCAGAGCTTTGTGTGTAAACTCAACAGATACTTTTTAGAGTTCGCAGGTAAAGGAATAAATCTATGGAAAAAGACTTTCCTATTGATATTGCACATTGGCTAATGGGCTATGGCTTAAACGCTAATATTGCTTCGATTTTGTCTGCAACCCTGATGCTTTTTGTCAGTTTTATTTTTGTTTGGTTCCTTTACCTGATTGCCAAGCGAGTTATCGTTAAATTCCTGCATATTCTCATTAAACACACCAAAGCAAAATGGGATGATGTTCTCGTTGAGTTTCAAGTGTTTGACAAGCTTATTGTTATTTTGCCTGTTTTAGTGCTCTCGGAATTGATGCCTTACGTGCTCTCAGAGCATGCCGTTGCGGCGACGATTGCCCAGCGAGGGCTTAGCCTGATTGTTGTTGTCCTAGTCGTTCGAGCCATTTATTCGGCACTAGATGCCGGGCATGCCATTGCTGAAGTCAGTCATCTCACTCGGCGTTTACCCATAAAAAGTTTCGTACAGTTAGTGAAGCTGTTTTTATTCTTTATTGGGGTGATTTTGGCAACAGCGGCAATAACCAAAGAATCACCATTCTTCTTTTTAAGTGGCTTAGGTGTTGCCACCGGTTTGATCATGTTGGTGTTTAAAGACACCATTTTAGGTTTTGTGGCTGGTATTCAGTTGGCAACCAACCGCATGATCAGCGTTGGTGACTGGATTCAAATGGACAAATATGGTGCAGATGGTTCTGTCGTAGAAGTATCGCTAACCACAGTTAAAGTCAAAAACTGGGACAATACCTTAACCATGATCCCTGCATACGCCTTAGTTTCTGATTCTTTTAAAAACTGGCAAGGAATGTCGGAATCTGGTGGTCGACGCATTAAGCGTGCCGTTAATATTGATATTGATACGGTTCATTTTTTAACTGGCGAAGACAAAATTAGGTTGGCTAAAATTAATCATCTAAAACGCTATTTACCTGAAATTGAACAGAAGATATCAGCAGACAACGAGAGCATAGAGGATATTGATAATATCGTAAATGGGCGCCGTCTAACGAATTTAGGTACATTCAGAGCTTACCTAAGAGAGTTTGTCACTTTTCATCCTAAAGTGCACAAAGGGATGACGATATTGGTGAGGCAACTCGCTCCAACACAAACGGGTGTTCCCATTGAACTGTATATCTTCACCAATGATACCAATTGGAATCATTATGAAGATATTCAGGCCGATATTTTTGATCATATTTTTGCTATCCTGCCGCAATTTGGTCTAAAAGTATATCAAGCGCCGTCGGGCAATGATGTAAGACAAATAGGAAACGCAGTATGAGCAAAATCGCCATCTACCCTGGTACATTCGATCCGATGACGAATGGTCATATCGATTTGATTAAACGTGGTGCTAAGATGTTCGATAAAGTGGTGATAGGCGTTGCTAAAAGTAGCGCAAAACACCCAATGTTTGATCTTGAGCAGCGTCTTACTCAAGTCTCTGAAGTCGTTAGTGCCTTTGATAATGTTGAAGTCGTTGGTTTCTCAGGTTTACTGGTGGATTTTGCAAAAGCACATAATGCATCCATATTACTTCGCGGTGTACGAACTACGGTTGATTTTGAATATGAAATGGCACTCGCCAATATGAACCGAGCACTCAGTGAAGAGTTTGAAACTGTGTTATTGATGCCCAAAGCAGAGCTGGGTCATATCTCATCAACATTAGTAAAAGATGTGGCAAGACATGATGGTGATATAAGCCAGTTTGTACCTGAAAATGTTAAAAAGGCAGTGCAAAAAATACTGGCTTGAGGTTTCGTTATGATTTATCTCGGTTGGCAATGCTCACAAAATACGGTGGTGCGTTGTCCGAGTTTAATTTCAGACAATAAATCTCCACATTCTGTACATGGCTGATTACCTCGACCATACACATGGAGCTTTTGTGCAAAGTAACCAGGTTTACCATCTGCGTTCGTGAAATCTTTTAACGTGGTACCACCTTGTTTAATCGCAAACGCTAAAATTTCTTTAACCGCTTCAACCAATTGCACTAATTTGTCCTGGTCGACCCTATTTGCTGGCGTTTGTGGATGAATTTGACTCCTGAATAACGCTTCATTGGCATAGATATTACCGACTCCGACCACGATATGGTTATCCATTAAACATAGCTTGATGGCTTTTTTCTTATTTTCTAAAACCGTTGTCAGCTGCTCTACATTAAAAGCTTTAGTTAGCGGCTCAGGACCGAGCTTTTGTAATAGAGGGTGTGAATCAATAGGCAATTCATACCAGAGCCATGCACCAAAGCGCCTTGGGTCGTTGAAGCGAAGGATTTGATTGTTGCCTAAGATAAGATCCACATGATCGTGTTTTTCAACCGCAGTACCCTCAGGAAGTACCCGTAAACTACCAGACATCCCTAAATGAATAATCGTTGTTCCTGCATCCGTTTCGAGCAAGAGGTATTTAGCTCTGCGTGTAACGGACTTAATGGTGTGGCCAACAATGTTTTCAGCTACATCAGGAATTGGCCATCGTAAGCTTCGATTACGAATGACTAATCTCGAGGGGGTTTGATCTAAAATATGAGGTGTAATTCCTTGGCGGGTAACTTCAACTTCAGGTAATTCAGGCATGGTACTATGACTATTAAGTAACGGACGGTTAGTATTCTATCACTTTTTTACGTCCATCTTTAGTGCGCTAAAGGGTTGCCACTTTGGTCGCATAATTAAGAATTGGTAATACTCTTATAACGTCTTTAGTCTATTTATTTAGGTTTAGCGTTTGTAATCGGAATGAGTTTATCTTTTAAACTAGCAGGTATTTGATACCAATTGTTATTTTCGGTCTTTAGTAACCCATCATTGGGGAAAAAGAGCCATACTTGGCTGGCTGTACGATGACGGATTTTTATCACTAATTCTTCAGCAACCTCATGAGTATCAGGAGTGCCATCTAGGGGAGATATTTTTATCTTTTCCCATGCTTTTGCCCAAGTTGAACAGTTCAACACTTTGTCGTCACAAACCCACTCATCTTTTTGTCTTGCTAACCAGAGTTGGCCGAGTTGCAATTGCTCTAATTGAGTTGTTCGATCAAATAATGGATGGGCATCACTGGGTACGTGATTTGTGATGCGATTCATGATGGACAGCGCAATGATCATAGCTGCACTGACTAAAATAATGACGTTATTTCTTTGCCTAGATGTTAAGGCCATATTATTCCATTCGTATCGATTAACAGTATTATTAATTGAACATTGGCCTTGCTACCACTTCGTTGCAATTCCACAGTATTGGGTACTTGATGTTCACTTAATGTTGAATAATATGAGTGTAACATTAGATACTCATTGCCGCTCAGTTTCTGTTGTCTTAGATCTTATACCAATTACAGTAATTTGTGTGCATACAAGCTCCCGAAGGGCAAGACTAAAGGCTTCCATTACTTTGTTGCATGTTCTTGAATTAACCCGTTAGTACTTCGAACATGCGCCTTGTACTGAAAACCTTTAGCTCTTGCTGAGTGAGAGATTAATTACTGTAATTGGTATTAGAGTGAATTTACATTTAAAAAATGCGCTTGTTCAAAGCTCACTGAAGCCAGATTTCGACTGTGGTTCCACAGCATGACTTTTCGGTTGCCATTTTTCAGAAATTGAGCAAGTTCCCCTTTTAGGGACCGTTTGGTTAGGCAAGTCACGGCATGTTCTTTATTTGTATCATCAATAGCGACAACGATTTCAGCGGAAGTACGATGGAGTTTTTGTGTCATTTCTAACAATAAATTGGGTGGTAGATGAGGTGTGTCACACGGGACAAACAAAATAGCATCGGCTTTAGAGTGAGTCATCGCCGTTAGCATTCCCATTAGCGGGCCTTGAAAACCAGATTCTACATCTTCAAAAACGGGATATCCAAATGATTCGTATGCCTCCATATTTTGGTTCGCAATAATATGAATTGAATTGGATTGTGGTTTTAGCTTATCAATAACGTGCTGAATTAACCGTTTATTTTGATAACAAACCAAGCCTTTATCTTGGTAGCCCATACGACGACCTTGGCCACCAGCTAGAATAAACACATCTATTGAGTACATAGTTTTGTTGCTTGGAAAAGAGTGGGTAAAGTCTACCAAAAAAAAAGCCGAATTAAGAAATCCGGCTATAAATAGTGTGTGAGCAATGTTGTGATTGCAGACTCAACTCAAGAAAATACAGTTACCTCAATTGTGTTTTCTTAAGTGAGTCTTGGAACGCATGTAAATAGTAATCATTATCATTTGTGTGTGCAAGTGTTTTTTTGACATTTATAAAAAATAATCAATTTTGTGGGTAGGGGAGATTGCTCTCACCGAAGAAAAGACAGGCATATGCCAAAATAGAACAATGGTATTTTAGGTTAACGTATTGGAGTATATAAAGAAAAATAGCCGGTGTGTGAAGCCGGCTTTAAAGAGTGTGTGAGCAATGTTGTGCTTGCAGACTCAACTCAAAAAAATACTCATACCTCATCAGTATTTTTAAGAGTGAGCTTTGGAATGCATATAAATAGTAATCATTATCATTTGTGTTTGCAAGTTTTTTGTTCAATTTTTTTTTCATAGCGTTTTTAGCTTGTATCAGAAATCACAAAATTCTCTTTAAACTTCTTTGTTTCTTCTACTGTATAGTCGTAATAGCTTAGACGATGCTCAGCTTCTATGAAGTTTTCTGTCAGGTAAATAGCCATATCTTCAAGAGGGAGTTTTTCGTGTGAATTATGGGTCGCGGCTTGGAAGTAATAATTAACAATAAATGTTTCTGGTCCTAACACATGCCATTGGATGACATGAATCAATTCATGAAAATGCACGTCCAAATCCGAAAGAATAGATTTACGAATGAAGTAAGTATCTTTATATGTGACGGCAACACAGTCTTCGATAACTGAAAAGCAATCAATCGGAAAGTCATCTTTGGGAGGAGTAGGAATCTCATCCGTATCAGGAATTACAACGAAGTAGCTTCTTTCTAAAAATTCTTCTGGAAAATGCTGAGTAAGTTTTTTATCAAGTGTTGTACAAGGTGTTCGTTGAAACTTGTGCTTCTCAAGCAGTGTATCTATCCAAGTTACGGTTGTTAAAATAGGTTCAGTGAGAGAAGTAATCACAACGTAGCCGCAAAACTCGGGATTAGGATTGTTTAATCTGCGGGTAAGCGCTGTCTTAATTTGCTGTTTTTGTACATTCGCAGTAAAAAAATCTGAAAAATTGGATGGATAAACCCTCCACGCATTGAAAAAGTAAGAGATGTTATAAGTCACTTCTTCTGGATGTTCATCTGTTTTACTTGGAATTAAAACGACGATTTTTTTATGAGTTGTATCTTTTGCAATAGCTGCAAATTGCTCTTTACCTTCAACTTGTTGGCATTCAGGGTTCCAATGAACTCTAGGGACATTCGGTGGTAGCATACCAAACCCACACTGATGGAGTGATACGCTTAATGATTGTACAAAAAAGACACAACTTCAAATTGGCAAGATAATAAAGTTGTATCGATTTCAGGCGCCTAGAGCACTTGCACGGCTCATTTTGATATCAAACTAAAGCTCATCTTCCCATTTAACAACATTACCTCGAGTACCATCCACTGTAGAGGTAAACTTTTGCTCTAAGACGTGACGCTTAATTTTAAGCGTTGGCGTCAATACATCGTTTTCAACAGTCCAAGGTTCTGTCACAACAATGAGTGCATCCAAGGTTGCGTGTGACTCTAGCGTTGGATTTATGTCGTCGATAGTTTGCTTTAATGAGGTCCGAACTTCATCTCTAGGCATGAGTTTGGCACCTTCTGCAAGCTGAACCAAAGCAATCGGGTGTGGCAAACCAGCACCAATGACACAGAGTAGTTCGATGTGAGGATCTTGTGCTAACTTTCGTTCTATCGGCACTGGGACAACATATTTACCTTTAGAGGTCTTAAAATTATCCTTTACACGGCCAGTGATGCTGACATAACCCTCGTCATCAACGGCGCAAACATCCCCTGTTCGGAAAAAACCGTCTTCATCGAATAATGCTGAAGTGGCTTCTTCATTTAAGTAATAGCCACGCATTAAGCCAGGGCTTTTTACAAGTAATTCACCCTTATCACTTTGTTTTATCTGGCACCCCTCGATTGGACGACCAATCGAGCCCAGTTTATTGTGGTTGAATGGGTAGTTGATAATGGAATAGGCACAATTTTCCGTCATTCCCCAAGCTTCACAAATGTGAATATCAATTTTGTGATACCAACTCAAAATCGCTTGTGGGATTGGCGCTGAACCAGAACCAAAAATACGGCATTTATCTAGACCAAGACCTTTCTTAATTTTCCGTTTCACCAGCGAGCTGATGATTGGGATGCCTAATAGCGTATTAAGCTTTTTATAGCCGCCCACTTTTTCAATGATGTTTTTCTGGAATAGACTCCAAAGTCTTGGAACTGAGAAGAAAACTGTCGGTCTTGCTCGTTGAACGTCCGTAACAAATGAATCCAAGCTTTCAACAAAGGCAACACTGGTGCCTGAATAAAACGAGGTACCTTCCATCGCCACACGTTCTGTAATATGAGCCAATGGCAAATAGGAAAGTAAGCGATCTTTTTGAGTAATGGCAATGTCTTTAGTTGCCGCTTGGCATGTCCAACAATAACTACCAAAGGTTTGGATAGCGCCTTTAGGTTTTCCCGTTGATCCTGAGGTATAGATGATGGTCATAATATCATCGAGAGAAGGATACGGAATATCGACTAATGGTTTGCTCAATGTGAGTAAGTCTTGCCATTGATATTGCGCTGGCATGGTTTCATAAGGCAGTGCCAGTCTGAGAATATCACCTCGAATTGCGGGGTCTTGTTCTGACCAATAGTCGAGTTTGCCAACAAAAATGGCTTTTGCTTGGCTGTGCTCTAACACATAACTAATGGTATCAATGTTTGCGGTTGGGTAAATAGGAACACTAATATAGCCGCCATACATTAACGCCAAATCAGTAATGAACCACTCTGCACAGTTCTTTGATAACAAAGCGACTTTATCACCAGGCTTTAAGCCTAAATGACGCAATGCACCGGCAATCTGCCTAACCTGAGTTTGTACTTCTTGCCATGTGAACTCAACAAACTGTCCATTGATGGGTTGCTTTAAATAGACTTTATCGCCTTGTACTTCGGCCCAATGATCGAGCAACTCGACAGGTGTTTTAATTGTTGTCATAGAGTTTCCCCAAGATGTGTTTTGCATTAGAGCAATAGCTCACAAGTATGGCTATTTTTGAGAAGCATCGCAAATTAACGAATAAATTCAACCTTCACTTATCTGCTATTCGAAAAGACAACAGATATTCAGATCAGTGCCGATAAGCAGGTATATGTCAAAATCATTAGAAAAATTTGCGTTTATCGTATGATAAATGTTGCTAATATGACTTTAAAGTTAATATTCGGCTAAAAATGTGACTGCTGCTGGGTTATAACTCTGAAAATATAATTAAAATTCAACACGGATGTTGTACGGATAAAATAAGTGGGTGTCGTCGTGTTGAAAATGTTGGGGTTTAAGCGAGCATTAATCGCTTCTATGATCTTGTTGATGATGGGATCATTATTATTATCTAATTGGTTATCTTATCGTGAAATTCGTCAAGCTACGATTAATGACGTGAATCAAACGTCTAAGCGAATCGTAGAGTCTGAGGCGAAAAAAATTCAAACTTGGTTTCACTCAAAGGCGGCCATCGTCAATGGTCTAGCTGAAACGTATCAGCGGGGAGTTTTCCAAGGTGATTTTGCCACTATAGCACGTGTCGCCAACTCCGTTGGTGAAGGTTCTGGCGTCTATATTGGTTTTGATGATGGCAATGCCTATTCATCCGCAGTGGGTGGTGCATGGGATAATGGTAAAGCTATCCGCGGTCAATATGAGGTTTTACAGCGCCCATGGTACAGTCAAGGCAAAGCCGCCCAAGTCACCGACGTCACAGAAGTCTACCCAGATGCCACCACGGGACATGACGTCGTTTCAATCATCAAAGCAATGGGAGACGGCGTTGCGCTAATTGATATTGAATTATCCATTTTGAAAAAGACGGTTGCTGAAATTAATTATCCTGGCGCAGTGACTGTCATCACTGATACCGACGGTAAAGTGATGGCGTCCAATTCAAGTGTCGTTGGTAAAGGTAGCTACTTTCGAGATTTCGGTATGGGGCAAGTTGAAAGAAACATGCTTGCACAAAAAATCACCATGCAGAATTATACATTGGGAGGCGATGATAAAATCGCATTTACTCAACGGATTGAGCTTGTTAACGGGAAAAACTGGTACTTGTTTATTGGTGTAAATAAATCCATTGCTTATGCCTCGTTAACACCGGTATTAACGAAAGCTGTCATATCCTCTTTGCTCATGCTTGCGGTAGGCATCATTTTATTATTGATTGTGCTCAACGTGTTATACCGTCCAATTACTCAGTTAACCGCAATGATTCAAGATTTATCAAAAGGTAACGGTGATTTAACCCGTCGCCTTGATATCGATACCAAAGATGATCTTGGAAAAATGGCTACAGGCATCAATGCCTTCATCGCTCAATTACAACAGTTGATGATCGAAGTGCAACACTCTTCAAACTCGATTGATAACAGTATCGACAGGCTAAAATCAGAAGCCGATGCGAACAAACAAATTTTAAATGCGCATACTCAAGAAACTGAGCAGATTGTTGCTGCGATTGAAGAAATGAGTGCGACCGCTAACGATGTGGCGAGAAATGGCAGTGAAACAGCAGCCTTTACACAGACAACTAATGAGCAAGCGGTAACCTCAAAAGGGGTTGTTGGTCATGCAACCAATACGGTTGCACAGCTGGTGCAAGAAGTTGAAGCGACCTCTGAAAATATTGCAGAAATCGATCGTGATACTGTTGAAATTACCAATGTCTTAAGAGTCATTGGTGAGATTGCAGAGCAAACAAATTTGCTAGCACTTAATGCTGCTATTGAGGCTGCACGAGCGGGTGAGCAAGGTCGTGGTTTTGCGGTAGTTGCGGATGAAGTGAGGGCGCTTGCGGCACGAACACAGCAAAGTACAGCCGAAATTGAAGACACGATTAATAAGTTAAGAAATGCATCGAACGCCGCAATTTCAGCAATGCATGCGACTAAGGTGACTTGTGAGCAAACGGCTGAAGCGACCGATCAAGTTGCAGTGGACTTAGATGGCATTGTTGGTTCGGTTACGCAGATTAATGATTTAAACTGTCAAATTGCGACGGCTGCAGAAGAGCAAAGTTCTGTTTCCGATGAAATTACACGTAATATGGCAGCCATCAGTGAAATGGCCAATGAACTTTCCATGAATGGTGAAGTGAACATTAAGCAAACAGAAAGCTTGGCTGGTTCAAATTCTGAGCTGAAAGCAATTGTCGCTAAGTTTAAATTGAAGTAATCATTGGAATTCAATCGAGCTCATATCGCTACAAAAAAGCCAGAGAGTTAATGACTCTCTGGCACATTTGACTAGACTTTTTTGACTAACTCATCAATTTGTTGTTGTTCAAGATTAATGGCATTAGCAATGCCTAAACCGTAATTTTTATCGGCTTTTAAACAGTGCAAAACGTGGCGCATTTGGATTTCTACTGGAACACCACCCATCGCTCTTGCCGTATTTTCAAATAACCGTTGCTGCTCATCATGAGTAAACATACGGAACAGATTTCCAGGTTGGGTGAAATGATCATCATCTACGTGAGGCCAATGTCCAGCATCACCTTCGAGTGAGAGTGTTGGTTCAGCATATTCTGGCTGTTCTTCCCACTCATTTTGATCGTTGGGCTGATAGCCCAGCTTTCCGCCTTGGTTATCGTCAACCCTCATTGCGCCGTCACGGTGATAGGCATTGACCGGACAGCGGGGCGCATTTACTGGGATCAAATGATGATTAACCCCTAAGCGATAACGCTGGGCGTCTCCGTAAGAAAATAAGCGACCTTGAAGCATTTTATCCGGTGAAAAACCAATGCCTGGAACAATACTGGCTGGATTAAATGCCGATTGCTCGACTTCAGCAAAGAAGTTTTCAGGATTTCTATTTAACTCAAGTACCCCAACATCAATGAGAGGGTAGTCTTCATGCGGCCACACCTTAGTCAAATCGAACGGGTCATACTCAACTTTATGAGCATCGGCTTCAGGCATCACCTGCACTTTAAACGTCCACTTAGGAAAGTTATTTTGTTCAATACTTTCAAATAAATCTTTTTGGTGACTTTCACGATCTTTACCGATGATAGTTTCTGATTCAGCATCGGTGAGATTCTTAATGCCTTGCTGAGTTTTAAAGTGGAATTTAACCCAAAAACGCTCATTATTGGCATTAATAAAGCTGAAAGTATGACTGCCGTATCCATTCATATGGCGATAAGACGCTGGAATGCCGCGATCACTCATGGTAATGGTGATTTGATGCAGGGCTTCGGGAAGTGAAGTCCAAAAATCCCAATTATTTTTTGCACTGCGCATATTGGTTTTAGGATCTCGTTTTACGGCGTGATTTAAGTCTGGGAACTTGAGCGGATCTCTTAAGAAAAAAACCGGGGTGTTATTACCGACAAGATCCCAGTTACCTTGCTCAGTATAGAACTTCAACGCAAACCCTCGAATATCGCGTTCAGCATCAGCGGCACCTCGTTCACCGGCAACGGTAGTAAAGCGGGCAAAAAGATCCGTCTTTTTACCGATCTTAGAGAAAATCGCAGCTTTAGTATACTTAGTGATGTCATGGGTAACAGTAAAAGTGCCATAGGCACCAGAGCCTTTAGCATGCATACGCCGCTCAGGGATAACCTCTCGGTCAAAGTGAGCCAGTTTCTCGAGAAACCAAACATCTTGTAATAATTGTGGTCCCCGCTGTCCTGCAGTAGCGGTATGTTGATTATGGGCAACAGGGCAACCAAAAGCTGTGGTGAGCTTTTTATCTGACATAGTACACACTCCATAACGGATTTATTTTGTTGTGATGGTCTAGTAAGTGTAGAAAAGAAATAGCGTGTTATTGGACTTTTGACTAAATCACAACAAGTGACATTTGATAAGCTTGAATTGGAATGAGGTAGATCAGATTTTTCTATTAATCATTTTTCATTTAACTAATTTAGGTTACTGCCACCACCTTGGCGAATAAAAGCAGGAATATCGATATAGTCATCATTTCCATCCGCAATGGCTTGTTTTAACGCTGTCTTATTGTGTTGGCGTTCTTCAATGGTTTCGCCAAAGACTTCTACATGGGCTTGTTCCATCATCAATTGAGCTTGACCATTTGTGAATACGTTCATCAATACGCCTGCATGAAGCAGACCTTCAACATGGTGTTTTTTACGCTCGTTACAAAGGTTTTGTTGAGACTCTTTAAAGAGCTCAACTAACTGACGAATGCAAAAGTCAGTGAAAGCCTGGCGATTCATGTGCTCGTACCCCGAGAAATTCCGTGTCCTAAGTGTAGTATATGCCGAAATCCATAAGAATATTCTGATAAGTGATTGAACTTTAGTTATATCTTGTCATCATACCATTTATGCATTTACAAAACGTTTACAAACAGGATGTTGAATATGAGATGGTTAGGGTTTAGTGCATTGCTCATCAGTAGTTCAATCATGGCGAATGACTTGAACGAGGCGCAAGTAAAACAGTTATTTGAAGAAAACAAATACGCTAAAATCATTGAACAAGTAGATGACTTTGCCCCATATGATGTCGCTAAATATAAAGCTTTGTCGATGGTGCGCCTCGAAGATTTTGAGGATGCCATTGTATTACTGGAGCGCCGTATTGCTGAAATAGAGCCAAAAGATACCGAAGCGTTAGCCAAAGAGTGGATGCAAAAAGGCAATGTGTTTGCTAGCCAAGCGATGGACGCCAGTATTTTCACCGCAGCGGGTTATGCTGAAGATAGTCTTGAGGCTTTTAAAAAGGCCCACAAATTACTGCCTGATGATTTAGAAACAAATAGAGCACTCATTGGTTTTTACCGAAATGCGCCAGGCTTCGTTGGTGGCGACGTGGAAAAAGCCATAGACATGTCGATTGCACTAGAAAAGCATTACCCATTTAAAGCTGGGGTGATGATCACTCAAGGTTACCTTGCTGCAGACAAACCTGAGAAAGTTGAAGAAAAGTTCAAACAGATGCAGCAGGCTTATCCCAAGAACCACGAACTGGCGGTGCAAGCATCATACTTTTATGACAGGCAAGAGCGTTACCAAGATAACCATCAACACTTGGTGGATGCGTTGTCTTGGTCAGAGCCTGAAGATGAAGCGCAAAAAAATGAATGGTTTATGCTGCATTATGCCTTAGTAAAAAACAGTGTAAAAACGAAGTCAAACTTAGAAAATGCACTCGTAGCACTCAATAATTTTAAGAAGGCACCTGAAAAACTGATCTCGAACTATGAGCAATGGCCTGTTCTACGTGAAGCACAAATACGTTTGCTAATGGGTCAAAAAAAGCAAGCGATAGCGTTGGCAAAACAAGCCAGAGCAGCCAGTGATGACAGTAAGCTCAGAAAGAAAGCCAAACGGATAATTAAGAAGGGACGAATTTAATCAATTAGATTTTGACTCGGGGCTGTTTATCTTTCGTGATTGTTTGCAGTGATAACAATGAAGAAACGATCAATTTAAGCCTCTTTAATGAAAACCAACGATTGAGTCTATTATCCGATAGTATTATTTATGCGAAGATATTGCATGCTGCCATTGGGTATTTCTTTCTTCTAGTTGTGTTCTGATGGTTCTAGCATTAATGAGAGTCGTAAGTCGATCTCTAATCGCACCTTGATTCATAGATAATTTACATAAAACAGTGGCGCAATAACGATCGAGTAGCTCTGCTTGATAGGTAATTTTAGTTGTGGAATGAGCACAAGGTAAAAATATAACGCATTGACGATTCACCCAAAATTCTTTCAATGTATTCTCAAGCCCCTTATAAGATACGGACTCTAAAAATAGTTCAGTTAAGGTGTCTATATGAGGGTCGACTCCCACTAAATTTGAGTGAGACGCTACCAGTACTCCTTTAAGGTAATTTATCGCATACTCTGATGGCCCTTTGGCATGAAATGTTGCAATGGCTTGAGCATTAATAATGACTTGAGGTAATGCAGCAATTTTGTTTATGTATGAGCATAAATAAGATTTGGGAGGCAGTTTCGTTATTGCTGCGGCGTGTAAAGCTGCACTCGGTCTGGTAACGATATACATAAAAAATGTGCTAATACTGTCGATCTCAGGAGCCAAATCAATAGGATTGATTGCCTCAGGATTTGATTCACTTAGAGCTGGGCCATCGGAATGCTGGCAAACAGTTTCAACGGGGAATATTTTTTTCTAGGTGAAGGTTTCTGGCTCGAAATTCGAAACGAATAGCTGTGATCGCCAAGTTCTATTTTATGGTCGGTTTTAAGACCATTTTCGAGAATTGAAAGGTAAATTTTTGCTTCAATAGCAGCTTCTACAGATTGAGTCGAAGGATAAGCACGGGCCATGAAACTCTCCTGTACGAAGAGAAGAGCTCATATTATATAATATAACTAATGTTTTATGGATTAAAGTCTATTCATTTATCACTCGCTTTTCTTGCGGGGTTCTATAAATGAGGTCTTTGAACCATCGCTGTGCATGACGCTTATTTCTGATGGCGCACCGTTATCAGCAATTCTAACGACACCAATGCCACTGAAATTGACCAAGCGGTTACTCTTATGACCATTCGGTCTACGACCACGAATTGACATCCGTTTGCGTTTCGTTAACAGGTTGAGCGGTGAGAAGTGACCAAACAACCAACCATTAAGACGGTTAAATATTGGAAGCAGTTTTTCAGGAAATTGATTTTTAATACCACTGCAGCAAATTTGATAGATATTCGGGCTGCAATGGCGAAAGCGTACACTGATATCATAAGCAAATGAGTAATGTACATCACCAGAGAGAATAATAAATTCTTGGGGTGTTTTACGATGGCTAAAAATACTGAGCAAGCTGTTGGCCGCTCCTTGATGTGCCATCCAGTTTTCAGCATCAACTAAGAGTGATAATCCGCAATAGGTGGCAACACGTTGAATGGTTTCAATCAGTTTGACACCAAACATAGGAGCTGCTGATACAATAATGACTTTCTCTTGTCCCAGCATCAACTGCTGCATTTCCATTAACGCCTCCCAATCCATTAACCCTGAAGGCTTCGCTAAATTGATCTCACTGCGCCAGCGCCTTGTTCGCGTGTCTAATACAATGACTCTAGGATTGGTGTTCAAATGGAAATGCCAATCCTCGAACTGTAACAACTCATCAATTAAGCGGTCTTGCTTGTTACTGTTAGGGGCAGTAAAAAAGTCGTTTATTTGAGACGTTAAAACGGTAAACTTTTCTGGCGCATTACCTAACCCTTGAAATAAGGTGTAACCGATAAGCGCATTACCGATAATGCGTTTCGAAAATGTGTTCTCATAGGCAGCAACCTCCCATTTAGCGCTGAGGTTCCAGTCATCGGTCACATCATGATCGTCGAAAATCATGTAGGTTGGAATGTGCGCCAGTAAACGTCTGACATTTGCCAATTCAGCTTTGAATTTAATGATGGCATCTCGTTCTTTTTGCCACTGCTTTTTATGTTTAGGCGTAAGCCCTGGAAGTGTTTCTGGCAGCTCGATGTCATTCCAAAGTTCAGGTGACCAAATCAAAAGGTATAAAGCGATAACCTCAGCTAAGCTCACTAAGTGATTATGAGATAAGCGTGAGGTAAAGGTTGGCTGTTTGTGATACCAGCGCAAAATATGAAAACCGATTGGGAATTCATTATGTGGCAAAAGTTTACTGTCACGCAAATACATCATACTGCTGTCATAGGCGATATCACTGCTTGACTGAATATTGGCATCAATGAATTGTTCTTGGATCAGCCCTAATTTATCAATAACCTGTTTAATGGCATAAAGCATCGGCCCTGCAATATCGTCAATATAAACTTGATCGCCACTCATCATTAATAAAGCCGGTCTTTCGCTGGGTTCGAGCTGTGTTTCAAGCTGTTGATCCGCTGTGACTAATGCATCTTTACTTGGGTGATGTGGATTGCGACAAGAACCATGCAGTAGGTGGTCAATCTTAGATTTTAAGACAAAATGCGGTGCATCATTACCCTCATAACACATATCTGAGATTGGGCTAAATAAGGGCTGTCCATCTGCGGTGAACAGTTCATAACTGAGCTTTTGATCTTGTGGTAATGCTATTGGCGCCTGAACCGTAAGCAGGTATTGATGAGCCATTTCGCCGAGTTTGATGTGCCCTAGCTGCTTGGCTTCAAGCTCAATCGTGTGAATTTGATCGTTAAAACGTAATTGCAGGTGCAGCTCATTGAGTTGGCATTGGCTTACAAACCAAATGTTAATTTGATGCTGATCGCAGTGCCTCAAAATTGGACCGCATAAAACGGTAGCTAGCGTAGATGTTCGTTGGTTATCCATGATTCTTTGCAATTACATTTTGTTCCATGCACCGCATCTTATCTCATATCAATTGATAAAATCTCGTTTGTCATTGAAAGTAACAATTTTGCGACTTGAACATTGTTTAAACAAAATATAGTATGAGTAACCTATTGGTTACATAACGGCATTGAAATGATTGATGAAGTATTCCAAGCGTTGGCGCACTCACATCGCAGGTTGATTCTCGATTTTGTGAATCAAAATCCAGGTTGTTTAGCGGGTGAAATTGCGCAGCGTTTTGATTGCAGTCGCATTGCAATTACTAAGCACATTAAAATTCTGGAAAAAGCTCAGTTATTGATAATTGAACCGTCAGGCAGAAAGCGCCTGCATTATTTCAATGTGATGCCGATCCAGATGATTTATGACCGCTGGACGGATCAATACAGCCAGTTTTTTGCGGCACCAATGAGTGATTTCAAGCAGTTTGTAGAACAAAAACAATTACAAGACCAAACACAACAAGATGCAGAGGAAAACAATGGAAAGATTGCCTAAGAAGATATTTAAGGTTGTCATTAATGCGCCGATCCAAGCGGTGTGGGATGAACTGACCAAGAGAGAAGGTTTGTGTGCCCACTTTTTCAATGCACGAATTGACTCGCCCGCTTTAGAGAAAGGTAACCCGATGAGGATGCGCAGTGGTAAGTATACCTCTGTGGTCGGGGAGGTGTTGGAATGGGAGCCTCCGTTTCGTTACAGCCATAGCTTCAAGTTCACAAACTTGGATGACCCTTATTGCAAAGTGACTTATGAGTTAAAAGAAGTGGATGGCGCTACTGAATTCACTCTGATAAACGAAGGTGTGCCAGCAGGAACTAAAACCGCCGGTTATATGGAGCAAGGTGGTGAGTTCATTACTCAAACACTTAAAGATGTGATTGAAACGGGTAAGCCTTCATTCAAACATCGTTTTATCTTAACCATGATCTCAATGACGGCCTTTATGACGCCGAAAAAATGCTTAAGTGAAAACTGGGGATTTCATCGTAAAGATGAGCCACTAAATTTTTAAAAATAGATCGTTAATAACCCTTGGAAATGCCGAGAGTGAATCCAGATGAGTCCAGCGATATTCATCAGAATCGTGAGCCAGAACATTCGTCGAAAGCTCACTTTACTGGTTTTATGCCGAAAGTAATGTTGTGCAAGCAGCGCTCCGAACCAACCTCCTACAAGGCTTAATGCGTGTAAATATTTTTCAGATATTCGCCAACGGCCTTTTTTAGCTTGGAATTTATCCCATGCATAAAACACGAATGAAATGACTGTCAGCAAGCCATACCAAAGTAATAGATTTTTTGAAATAAGGTTGAAGCACAGACCAACACTGAAGATAAGAATAAAACAGTAGGCAATAAATAAAGAAATTGAGTGTTCAGTTCGGCTCATAGTTGTCTTAAATCAAGTCCAACGATTGCAAAGCTTATGGAAAGCCGATTATGCTACAGCCAAGAATAAATTGCAGTAGGTAGAACCTATTATGACAGTTGCAAAAATTGGTATTGTTACCGTAAGTGACCGCGCTAGCCGTGGAGAATATGAAGACCTATCTGGTCATGCAATCATTGATACCCTTAATGATTACCTCACCTCTGAATGGGAACCTGTGTACCAAGTGATCCCTGACGAGCAAGACCTCATTGAATCGACATTAAAGGACATGATAGACAATGAGCTGTGTTCATTAGTCGTGACAACAGGTGGAACGGGGCCAGCTAAGCGAGACGTAACCCCTGAAGCGACAGAAGCCGTATGCGATCGTATGATGCCGGGGTTTGGGGAACTTATGCGTCAAGAGTCACTGAAATTTGTACCAACAGCGATTTTGTCCCGGCAAACCGCAGGACTTCGTGGCAGTTCATTAATTGTGAACTTACCGGGTAAGCCAAAATCAATCCGTGAATGCTTGGATGCTGTTTTCCCTGCTATTCCTTACTGTATTGATTTAATGGAAGGTCCATTTTTAGAATGCAATGAAAGCGTGATTAAGCCGTTTAGGCCTAAAGCGAAATAGTTTAATGAAATTTTTGATACTGATATGCAGTATTTAATAAATAGAAAAGGATGACAATGAAAAATATTATTGCTGTAGCAATGCTTTCAGGATTAAGTTTTATTTCTTATGCTGAACCAGCTAAAACAAAAGATATCGATCAATTAATGCAACTTATGAATGTTGATTCAACCCTAGACAGTATCTACGCTCAAACACGACAAATGATGGTTGGTATGAATAAGTAATTAGGCATTAAGCCATCAGAGCAAGCTTTATTTGATGATCATTTAAATGATGTGATGAATGTCATGCAAAAAGAGATGAATTGGGGGACAATGAAAGATCAAATGTCCAAGATTTATCTTGATAATTATACCGAGAAAGAAATCAAAGACATGATTACTTTCTATGAGTCAGAAACAGGCCGTTCTATGGTCAAGAAAATGCCTAAAGTGATGACTCAAAGTATGCAGCTTAGTCAGCAAATGGTGATGAAATTGATGCCAAAAATTCAGAAAATGTCACAAGAGTTTAGTGAAAAATTAAAAGTCCACAGAAGTAAAACTCAAGAAAATTGATAGGCTGAATTAGCTAGACTAAGCCGCTTTCTGCTATAATGCGCTGCTTTTTATCAATGCAGCGCATTTTTTATGTCTGCTTCAGGCTACTACAGGTAACCCATGCAAGTTGAATCCACCTTATTTTCCTATAAAAAATACAGGGCTGAACATTCTGAACCGGCTCCGTTTTTACCTATGTCCAAAAAGGAAATGGATAAACTTGGCTGGGACAGTTGCGACATCATCGTCGTGTCTGGTGACGCTTATGTCGATCATCCGAGTTTTGGAATGGCAGTCATTGGCCGTATGCTTGAGGCACAGGGTTTTCGTGTTGGTATCATTGCTCAGCCTGATTGGAAGAGTAAAGACGCCTTTATGCAGTTGGGCAAACCTAATTTATTTTTTGGTGTGACCGCAGGTAACATGGATTCGATGATCAATCGATATACCGCTGATCGACGCATCCGCACCGATGACGCTTATACACCTAATGATGAAGGCGGTAAGCGCCCTGATAGAGCAGTGACGGTTTATACTCAGCGTTGTAAAGAAGCGTATAAACACATTCCTGTAGTGATTGGCGGTATTGAAGCCAGTTTACGCCGTATTGCTCATTATGATTACTGGTCTGATACCGTGCGACAAAGCGTGATTTTTAACGCAAAAGCCGACATTTTGATTTATGGTAATGCCGAAAGACCACTTGCTGAAGTTGCGCATCGTTTTGCGGCAGGGCAAACCATCGATCAAATGCAAGACATTCGAGGTACTGCGGTCATTCGTAAGGAAGCCGTACATGAATGGAAAGGAGTGGATTCAAAAGAAATCGACCAACTGCATAAAATTGATCCGATCCCAAATCCTTACGGTGCTGATGATGTAGGTTGTGAAAAGTTATCCGGCCCAACAGATAAGAAAATTTTTGATAATGACGCACCAAAGCCAATATCTGTCCAGCCTTCTCGTCCAAAACCATGGGAAAAAACGTACGTTTTATTGCCTGATTTCGAAAAAGTAAAAGTCGATAAATTCAAGTACGCACACGCATCACGCATTTTACATCAGGAGCAAAACCCTGGTTGTGGACGAGCGCTTTTTCAAATGCATGGCGCTCGTGGCGTATGGGTAAACCCACCTGCATGGCCACTGAATACCGATGAAATGGATGCGGTGTTTGATTTAGCCTACAAACGTGTGCCACACCCGTCTTACGGTAAGGCGAAAATACCAGCCTATGACATGATCAAAACGTCCATCAATATTATGCGTGGCTGTTTTGGTGGCTGCTCATTTTGCTCGATTACAGAGCATGAAGGCCGGATCATTCAAAGTCGCTCGCAAGAGTCGATCATCAAAGAAATTAAAGACATTCAGGACAAGGTACCGGGTTTTACTGGCGTAATTTCAGATTTAGGTGGCCCGACGGCAAACATGTATCGTTTGGGGTGTTCTAGCGAGAAAGCGGAAACAACCTGTCGTCGTTTATCGTGCGTATTCCCAAGCATTTGCGGTCATTTAAATACCGATCATAAGCATACCATTGATTTGTATCGTGCTGCGCGTGATGTGCCGGGCATCAAGAAAGTGATGATTGCCTCTGGTGTGCGCTATGACTTGGCAACCGAAGACCCAAGATACGTTAAAGAATTAGTGCAACACCATGTCGGTGGCTATTTGAAGATTGCGCCTGAGCATACGGAAGAAGGCCCACTCAATAAAATGATGAAGCCTGGCATGGGCACCTACGATAAATTTAAAGAATTGTTTGATAAATATTCCAAGGAAGCGGGTAAAGAGCAGTATTTGATCCCGTACTTTATCTCAGCGCATCCGGGTACGAAAGATGAAGATATGCTGAATTTGGCGTTATGGTTGAAAGAACGTAAGTTCAAGCTGGATCAAGTGCAAAACTTTTACCCATCGCCAATGGCCAATGCGACTACGATTTATCACACTGAATTAAATTCACTGAAAAATGTGAAAAAAGACAGTGAAGTGGTAACGGTTCCGAAAAAAGGGCGTCAACGTAAATTACATAAAGCCTTATTACGTTACCATGATCCAGCTGGCTGGCCACTCATACGTGAAGCACTGCGAGACATGAAGCGCGAAGACTTGATTGGTAATAGTCCGCACCAATTAGTCCCAGCTGAAGGTCGTCATGAGCGTAATGCCATTGCCAAGCAAAAAGGTCAGAAAGCCAAACCCGGTGAAAAAGGGTTAACGCGTTTTAGTGACAACCAATTTAAGAAAGGTCAGTCGCAAAAGCGCAGTAATGGTGCGAGTAGTGATGCACAGAAGAATGGTCAAAGCCGCAATAAACCTAAAAGTTCTGGCCGTAAAGCACCGTTTGGCAAAAGTAAACCATTCAAAAACAACAATAAACAGCGCAGTGCTGCAGGATAAGGATTTATAGAAACATGAGTTTAGTGTGTTCCAATTGCAGTAAGACACTCAAAGTTACCAAAATTTCTGAGCAGCGAGGTGAAGGGTTAGCCACTGAAATCCGTTGTTACCACTGCGAGGCTTGGTTAGGTAAAAGTGTAAAAATTGCCAAATTAAAAATGTTCAGTTTTTATGCGATCATCCTATTCGCTGCAATCGGGTATTTTATGCCTGATTTGAAGGTCGCTGCGATTATTCTGAGTATTTTTTCAGGTATAGGCTTAATGATTAGCCACTTTATGGACCATTTATTTACCGTTGAACGGCCACCAGAAGAAGATGTTTCAGCTGACTTGAAGAAATATCGTTAAAAACTACTCAGAGTTTATATGATGAATTGAGTTTGATGTTTCATTGAATCATCCTGCTTGTATTTTAAGCCAATGCTTCAGCTAGAGCTGCATGATATTCTGATTCACCGAGAGCATCAATGATCTGTTGTCTTTGGGCAATAAGATTTGCTTCACCAAGCTGCTGTTGTGCCATATGGTTTTCTTCTATTTGTAATGCTTCTCGATAGTCTTCCTCTCCGATCATCGCAATAAGGTCTTGCTCAGACATCTCGGTTTGCCTCTGTGGTACTGGAATGATTGGCTGCTGAAGTGGTTCAGTAGGAACTGGAAGTGGCGTTACACTGTTTATAGAACGCTCAGGTGTTGATTGATCGTCAGGTTTTTTTGCGGTGCAGTTTTTATGTAAATGCCGCTGATGAAAGTTGACCATTACGTGACATCCCCTACATATAGCAATAAAGTCTTTGAATGCTTCTTTTATTTTTTCATCAATTTTTTTCCTAACTGTAGAATTGGCAATTGTGTTTCTACATTCAGGGCAAGGATCATTTTTATATTCTTCTAGTCGTTGTTTGAAACAAGACTCACAAAGATTGTGCTGACCATGATCATCTCCGCAAAAGTTTTTAAGTGCAGGAGCATTTAAGCATACAGGGCATTCATGAACGACATCTTTTGGATCCCAGTAGTTCCAATTATCATCTCCTATCCATACGCTTTTCGGTAAGTTCGCACTTGAAGGATTGGCATGAACTATAGCACTTGCTTGTGACTCACTACTGCCAGTTAGCGCCGTGGCCATTTCTATTCTCGAAATAGGATTTAGTAATAAATTATTACTATTAAAACAATCTGACTTCAATGAAATTTAAAATAATTAATTTGTGCTTCATATTCGCTGTTCTTTGTTTTGTATATGTTGTTCAGTAGGAGAGGTCGAGTCGTCACTTCTGAACTAAACTTTAAAATTGTATGAACTGAATGAAGAGAAAATAAAGATGAGAGTCAAGAAACTAATAATATCATTGTTTATACTCGGAGTATTTTCAGCTTCGGCTGAAGTTCTAATTACATACGAACAAAAGTTTGAATCTGCTGCACAAAGTATTATTCAAGATAGTGAGTACGGAAGCTTAGTGAGTATTGATAAACATGGCTTTCCTAAGTCCAGAACTGTCAAATTCAGCCAGCCAAATGAAGACTTTGTGATTTGGATTGCGACGAAACCCAATACTCGAAAAGTGTCTGAAATCAATGCAAACCCTAAAGTTCAGTTTCACTTTATTGCTGATGATTATAAGAGTTACTTAAGCATCATCGGTAAAGCAAGTTTGCATTCTGAACTTGAAACGATCCATCAACATGATTTTTTTGAGCCAAAGCTAAGAAAAAAGCTTTGGCCAGATTTCCCTAAAGACTATGTATTGATTCGAATTGAGCCAATTCGAGTTGAAATGTTAGGTCGTAAAATTTATCCGAGCAGGGTTAATTGGAAGCCGCAGCACCTGTGTTTGCAATCGAATCATGACGTTTGTCGATGATCTGTTTGTAGGAGGCAAGCTCTCTGTCCCATTGTGCAATCCAAGCGTTAAACAGTGGTTTTAGATGCTTTATGCTTAATTGTTCACGATTATTTTCGAGCTGAAGCCCTTCTCCCCTAAAAACAGAGGTAGCCAATAATCTGTTGTCATCCGCTAGAGTAACGTTGTTTTCTAATCGAATTTCAACATCTTTATCCCGAGTTCCTAGTAAATGCTTGCCAATCCCGATGACTGCGCCAACAGGTAAAATCTCGGTTGGGCGTATGCCTTCTGAAGAAATCATGACTTGAGTGATGGCTGGAGCGATGATAAATGTCCCTGCGGTAGGGGTATCAGTCAAAGGAAAGTATTTAGCCGCTGTTTTTTGCATCTGATCAGTCAAGTATGTTGTGATTTTATTCGCATTAGCTTTCATAAACTGGCTTTGGCTATCAAATTTGGGGAAATAGATAACAGGTTTGATTAATAGAGAGACAGGTTCTAGTGGATTGTGTGCGTTATTTAGCTCAGGACTGGCCCAGCGATCCTGAATTATGCCATCTGTCCCTTTCACAGCTGTCATCTGTTCATAGTTTTTGATGTACCCATCTGGAGTGCTGTCGAGTTTTGGATGACTGACACACCCGCTCAAAAGAATAAGAACAATTGAGCTAAAAAATAACGTTAAACGCTGGCTATTTTGCATGAAGATCCCATTTTTAGTACGCAGTAGACAATCTGACAGGCAAACATTTCAAGAGTTCAGGATCAAATTATCCAATTTATAGCTTGAACATTCTCCAAAAAAGATTCAAAATCTCATTCGAACATCATTCGAATGAGATTTTATTTATGTGTCCAGCCCCTAGATACAGCATTGAGCAGCAGGCGGAAATGATCCGAGGTGCTGCAGAGAAAGTCATAGAAGACTCCTCATTATTGGATTTTAAAATGACCGCAATAGCTAAAGAAGCTGGCTTATCTGTGGGCTCACTTTATAAATATGTACAAACTAAAGAAGATGTGATTATTGCGCTTGCCTGTGAAATGTTTATCTGTTTTTGTGATGTTGCCGATCAAATCTATTCATCGGCTCACTTATCCATGCCAGAAAAATTAATGTCGTTCATGTTATTGGCACCAGAAAAAGCCAATCGATTTAGCTTTGATATGGATTTAGAAATATTAGCCACCAGTGACCCAGTATTGCGCCGATGCTCGCCGATGTGGAAAGCCAAAATGCTCGAACTTGAAGACCACATGGACTCTATGTGCGAGCAAAAAACCAAAGATTGTTTTGAGTCTGGGGAGTATTTAGGCGAACTCGAAGAAGTTATGGAAATTTCGATGGGAAATTGGGCGATGACAGTGGGAATGCGCCAAGTCCGTAGCCACATGAAAATTAAAGAGAAGCACTGTCAGTCGAACGAAGAAGTCTGCTTTGCAGGCGAAATGGCGGTGAAAGCGATGAAGCGATATATCAACGCTTATCCGTGGAAAGCGGCCTTGACGGACGATGGTATTGAAAGAGCTAAAAAGAATTTAATCAGTCTAGGGTTACGTTAAACCCAGACGCTAGAACGACTATTGAGAATTTTTACTTACTGAATGATTCAGTAAAGATAACAAGGAAACACATTATGTCAGCTGGAAAGCAGCTAAAAGTCTGGAGTTTAACCCTTATTGCGGTAGCAACAATGGGCGCTGGACTTTACTCATACAAATCATCACAAATATCAGCACAGGCTGCACAAACGATGCCTGAGTATCCTGAATTAGTGGGGGCGGAAAACGCAAGTTTAGTTGATTATAAAGAGCTCGTGCGTGTACCAGCAGAAATTATTGCGCCTGATTCAGTATTGTTAACCAATGAGCTATCAGGGAAAATTGTAAAGCTGAATTTAAAAGATGGCGCCTCTGTTAAGAAAGGCCAAATGTTACTGCAGTTAGACATCAGTGAAGAACAAGCCACGTTAAAGACAGCAAAGGCCCGTGCTGAGCTAGCAAAAGCTGATTTAAAAAGAATCAAAGCCTTACATAAGAAAAAATTGGCATCAGATGACGCACTCGATAATGCCGTAGCCGATCTGAAAATTAACCAAGCAGAAGTAGAGCGCATTCAAGCTATCATTGCGAAAAAGACAGTAGTAACACCATTTGATGGCACGTTAGGACTGCACGAATACTCTGTTGGTGAATACCTTCCTGCCAACAGTGCAATTACCAATTTGGTTTCAAATCAAGGTCACCTTTGGGTCGATGTCAATTTATCACAAACACAGGCGAGACTGCTGTCAGATGAGAGCTTTACGTTAGTGGTTGACGGACAAGTTTTACCCACTGTTGCTCAGGTTGTTGCAAAATCACCGTTAATTGAGACGACAGCGCGCAGCCTTAAGCATCGTGCATTACTGCCAAAAGCAGAGGCTAAAAATTTCACTCCAGGTGCGTTCGTGGAAGTATTGATCAAGCAAGGCAGTGCTCAACCAACAATTCGATTACCTAAGCAAGCGGTATTGCGTCAACAAGCGACGCGTTATGTGTACGTCATGGTGCCAGCCGATCCAGGTACTTATCGCGCACAACGCCGTGATATCACGCTGTTCCAAGAAGACGGTCAATACAGTTATATCACTGGCGGTTTGAAACAAGGCGAGAAAGTGGTTACTACGGGCGCATTTAAGATGTACCCCAATAAACTCGTTACCGATCAGCAGCAACCAGCACCGGCTGGTGTCGCGCAGTAAGGAAGCAGCATGTCAGAACAAAGTTATCCAAAACGCATTACCGATGTGTTTGTTACTCGTCCCATTTTGGCGGTAATTTTATCCTTGGTCTTGGTGTTGATTGGCAGTATTTCAGCGATGAAATTGCCAGTGTTGCAATACCCACAGATCGAAAGTTCACAGCTGGTGATTGATACCATTTACGTGGGCGCTTCGGCTGATGAAATTCAAGGGTTTGTTACCGACCCAATAGAAAAAGCAGCCGCAACCATTTCTGGTGTTGATTATGTCAATTCAGAATCATCTGCTGGTGCCAGTAAAGTCACAGTGCAGTTGGTGTTGAATGCCGATAGTACCAAGGCATTGGCTGAGTTAAATACTCGCTTAAGTCAAATTCGTTATGAATTGCCACAACAATCACAAGATCCAAGTATTACGGTTACTCGTGCCGACAGACCTTATGCGTCTTTTTATCTATGGGCCGACACCAAAGAGTTCAGCCGCGCTGAATTGAGCGACTATCTTGTACGTCAAGTGAATCCATTGTTAAATGCGCTTCCCGGTGTACAAAGGGTTGGTGTAGAAGGTGGTCGCTCACCCGCAATGCGTATTTGGCTAAACCCAAGTGAAATGGCGATGTTGAACGTCAGTAGCAGTGATATTCAGCAAGCACTGTTACGTAATAACGTTGCCGCCACCATTGGTAATACTAAAAACTCAGTGCAAAGCATCGATCTTGTTGCAAATACCTTGCTTGAAGATACCCCAGCGTTTGAACAAATTACCATTAAAGAAGTTGACGGTCGCAGTATAAAACTGGGTGATGTTGCCACCATTGATTTAAGTGCAGAAGAAGCAACAGCAGAAGCAGGTTTCCGTGATCGTAACTCAGTGTATGTATCGGTATTCACTCAGCCAGGTGCGAATGAAATTGCCATTGGTGATGCACTGTATAAACGCTTAGAAACCTTAAACCAGTCGTTACCAAAAGATCTTAAGCTGAATATTGCTTACGATGCGACCAAATATATGCGTGACTCGATTAAGGAAGTGTTCACTACTCTACTCGAAACGGTATTATTGGTAGGCATTGTTATCTTATTAATGATGGGTTCGTTCAGAACCGCATTAGTACCTCTGATCACGATTCCAATTTCGATTTTAGGCGCGGTTGCGGCTATGACTTTGATGGGCTTTTCACTCAACTTATTGACCTTGCTAGCGATTGTTTTGTCTGTTGGTTTGGTGGTTGATGACGCCATTGTTGTGGTTGAAAACGTAGCGCGTCATATGCGTAGCGGCATGAGTGGACCCAAAGCCGCCTTGTTAAGCTCACGTCAATTATTTACGCCAATTATTGGTATGACAATCACGCTGGCCGCAGTTTATGCACCTATCGGCTTCTTGTCAGGACTCACAGGTGTACTATTTAAAGAGTTCGTATTTACACTGGCAATTGCGGTATTAATGTCGGGCTTAGTCGCTTTAACGCTATCACCGATCATGAGTGCTAAAGTATCGCCAGAAGGTGGTAAAGAAGGCCGATTCACTCAGTACATCAATGGTCGTTTTGCTCGCCTTGAAGTGCTCTATAAAGGCTTTTTAACCAATGCCTTTAATTATCGTCCTCAAATTGTCGTCATTGCGCTTTTCATGACATTGATGATTGTACCGCTGTACCTCTTTTCAAAGTCTGAACTGGCACCTACTGAAGATCAGTCGATGATTCAGATGTATATTGAAACACCGCCAGAATCGACATTAGAACATACCAGTGCTCAGATGATGGGAGTGGTAAAATCGGCGATTCAAACACCTGATAGTGCGGGTATGTGGCATATTTCGTTCCCGACCTTTGGTTTTGGTGGTCTGGTATTTGAACCTGTAAAAGAGCGTGAACAAAGTACTCAAGAATTATTGGGGCAAGTGTACGGCGTATTATCGCAGTTCCCACAGGTTACAGCGTTTCCTAATTTGCCTGCAGCATTACCGACTTCTGGTCAGTTTGATGTCGAAATGGTGGTGACGTCATCGGTGCCACAAACGGAAATGGCAGCCTATGCACAACAGTTGGTTTATGCGGCATTTGGTAGTGGTAAATTCATGTTTGCTGATACTGACTTAAAAGTCGATTTACCGCAGATCAGCTTTGCGTTTGATAAAGCCAAAATTGCTGACCTCGGCATGACTATCAGCGATGTTAATGAACAACTGTCGTTTTTACTGTCGGACAATTACATCAACCGTTTTAATTTAGACGGTAAAGCTTACAAGGTGATTGCTCAGGTTGAAGATCGCTTCCGCAACGATCAACAAGCGATTCTCGAACTGCAATTATCGACGCCTGCAGGAAAATTAATACCTTTATCAAGTATCGCGACGGTGCAATCGAAAGCGGCACCAAGAAAGCTCACCAAGTTTGGACAGCGTAATTCGTTCCGTGTATTTGGCGGCATTAACGGCGGAAGTACCAAAGAAGAAGCGTTGGCATCACTAGAGCAAGCGGCAGCGCAAATTTTGCCTACAAGTTACTCGATTGACTATGTGGGTGAGTCGCGTCAGTTACGTCAAGAAGGTAACACACTTGTCGGTGTGCTTGGTGTGGCACTAGTGTTTGTTTTCTTTGTATTGGCGATTCAGTTCAATAGCTTTAGAGATCCACTTGTTGTATTGCTGGGTTCAGTGCCATTAGCATTGTCAGGGGCGCTATTGTTGTCGTTTATGAACTTTACGACCATCAATATTTATTCGCAAATTGGCTTGATCACCTTAGTTGGCTTGGTAGCGAAAAACGGTATTTTAATTGTTGAGTTTGCAAGACATCTGCAATTAGAAGGCTTGAATCGAAGTGATGCTGTTATCCAAGCGGCAAGCACTCGACTTCGCCCAGTATTGATGACGACCGCTGCAACCGTTTTGGGTCACTTCCCACTGGTATTAGTCACGGGTGCAGGTGCAGCAGCGCGTAACAGTATTGGTTTGATTCTGGTTGCAGGGATGATCATTGGTACCTTCTTTACCCTATTTGTACTGCCGGTGATTTACTCTTATATTGCCGCTGAACATAACAAAGAATCTGAGGCTGAGTTACAAACCGCTTAAGCCATGGATTCAATATATTGAAGGGACTGATGTACAGTCCCTTCTTCGTCTTTAATTGTCAGTCATTTTCATCAGTAAGCTATTTACCGATACAGTATTCGGCGCAACATGGTTTTCAATACTATCATTCTCGATTAAAACACATTCAATAAAATGACAACGAATTAGGCCACGTCTGTTTTCATTTAAGAGTATTTCACCGATCAATTTACGATTACCGCCCAGCTAAAAATAACACCGTATAACGAATCGATATTGCCATTAAAAAGGGCGTCCGTAGGTACACTGGGAGTAGTGAAAGCTTGGCTTATACCAATTACAGTTGATTTCAGCTTCGTTTGCATATTTCTTTAGTAGGTATTGGTTTATGAGGTGTGATGTTGGCTGAGCGTTATCGCTAAAACTAAGTTGTAAACGGGTTAAAATAGAATTTATATTCATTTCTTCATTACAAATTCCCTTTTCGTCATTCCTTATAAATGTAGTCGATAAAAAAAAGAGCCCGTATTTACGAGCTCTTAGTGACAAAAGAGAAGTATTACTCTTCTATGATGTCTTCAACAAACAAAGTAGGGCTTGATACAACACCTTTTGTTTCAAGGTCAAGAATATGAAGAACCTTGAAATGACACTTATGTACTTCGCCATCTTCATTTTCAATACGCTTAAGTAACGTATAGTAAATGTGATTTACTTTTCCTGTCTCAGGGTTAGTAAACGTAATTTTTACTGAAGAATTTTCAGGATGGAATGTATAAGTTGCTGGGTACTCATAAGGAACTTCTGAGTTAGTATACTTAAATACCATTGCAGTTCCTGAGTTTCCATCAGCAGTATCAAACTTAATTTTGCGATAAGGATCACTGTCGTACTTGCTCAAAGTAAACTCTTTACCAGAGAAATCAGCAATTGTTGAAACAGTTTCACCGTGTGTTTTACACTTTTTCGCAACTTCGTGGTATTGGTCACGAGTTTTAAGTGTTTCAGAGTAGGCTACTTTATTAGCCGCATCTTTCATTAAAGAGTTCCCTTTATGGCAAGCGGGATGAAGGTGGAACTCTTTATGTTCGTGATGCTTGTATCTCTCAAGATCGATTTGATCGACAATACTTTCAAGAGCCGTTCTATTAAGGCCTTTTGGCATTTTAGGTAACGTCATGCCAGCAGCAAGTACTTTACCATGACGAAGTGCTTTATCCTCACCTTCACCCGTCTCAACCACAAATGCATTCTTATGCATCTTGTGTTCGCGGCCATAACCTGCCACTTCTTTTGGAAGCGTTACACGGCATATATCAACTCTTTCATTGCCAGTACCAAAAGGTTGAGCATTCCACGTACTTGGAACTTCTGTGCGGAATAGCGTTAAGCGATCTTCAGCTCCAGCATCACAGTCGCCTTCGAAAAATTTCACATTTCCACGTTCACTATCACCTGTTGCATCCTTGAGCTGTGCAGTAATACAGCTATTGCCATGGGACGCAACTCTGATACCGATAACGTCCCCATTCAGAGGGTTATCTGATGATACGAATTCTTCTACAAAAAACTCACTGAAGTTTCTTGCTTGTGAAACAACGCCTTCAACTGTCTTATTTAAGAAGTTACATAGCTTTTTCTCACCATTACTGTCACTTAAAATGGCATACTTAACATCACCATCTTCAGCCTTACATTCATTGATTGCTGGTAAAACAAAAACTTCATTATCGTTTACTACAGTCAGTCTTTGAATCTTTGAACCTTCAAAGAATGTTGAGCCTTTTGCAACCAAGTAACCCCATGACTTTTTTAAGTCCGGGTTTTGACTTAAGAAATCATCGATTGAGAGACCTGAGACATCATAAGATTTTGAGATAGGTGAGCGGCTGACAAAACGGTTCCAAGGGTTAACAAGAGTAATCGCTCCTGTTTCAAAGTTAGCATTAGTAACTTCCCATGCGTGATATGACTTTTTAAATACTCGAGCTGTCGTATCAAACACAAAATGATCTTCAAGTTCTGCTTCATCTGTGCTTCGGAAATAACCAGTATACTCATCATGATTGAACTTAAGATAATAGTTTGCTAAGTGCGTTTCCTCATCTTCACGATCATAATGGGTCACACTATAAGACGGTGCATGATCTTCACCTTCTGGATCGCCATGACCTAATGTCGTCAAACCACTTGTAGCAAAATACTCAGCAGTATTACTTTTTACAGCTGCATCCATTGCTTTAGTAAGAGGTATAAGATCAATCTTTTCTTCGGGTTTTAATGCTAAATGACCATGCATCATATCTAAAACAGCACTAGGCTTCATGTTCATGGTATCAACGTATGGTTCATAAAGCGCTTTCATGTCTTCCATTAAAGCGATGCCTTCTTCAGACATGCTTGCATGAAGTGCACCATGAACAACATACTTTAAACCATTGTCTAAATTTGATTCAGGCGTTGCATCAATATACTTACCGAGTAACGTTACTAAAGCTTGGCTAGATAGTTTTACTTTCTTTGCTGCGGCTTTAGCATCAACAGATGCAGCAGGAGACGCCATTATCTCTGCAAAAGGAAGGTTGACATCAACACTCTCCCCAAGGTTCAGCGTTTCTTTAGCTGCGTCAATAACTTTAAGCTTTGCTTCAGCAAATTCGGCGTCTGATAATTCGTCTTTGTAGTTCATCCACATCTCGTGGTCAACCATTGTTGTAACACCTGAAAAACGAATGACCTCTGCATCTTGTTCAATCGATGAGAGTGGTAGGGCTCGACCAGCAGCAGTAAGAACACTTACTCTTACTGGCTTGCTTGAAACGGATTCAGGTACTTGCAGAGAACAGTCACCCGTCGCTTCATCGACAGAAGCACTTGGCTCACTCGGTTCTACTTGATAGTTTTCATTAGTATCTACATAACACTTAGCGTCTTTACGATGCATTGGGTCAATGATATTTGCTGCTTTGGTAATGGTTTTGGCTGGTTCGATTTTTGTAATTGGAACAGTTTTGCTGTTGTTATCGCTTCCACATGCGGATAAAACGGCAACAGCTATACCTGTTAACAGGAAGTGTTGAACTTTCATCTAAGTCGCTCCTTCTGACTTATAAAACGTACAAACGTATTACTGAATAAGTAAACTCGCTGATTAAGCGTAGAAAGGGTCTTAAGATTGTGCAAATTTTACACTTTATAATTAATGTTAGACTTTGAATACGTAAATAATGGACGAAAAGGTAAAACATTGGCCTCAAACTTGAGAACATTTATTGGTATACCTATTTCAGAAGAAATATTGGTTCCATGGAAGTCCCGCCTTCATAGAATGGGTATTGATAATGTGTTGAGTCAACTACATATTACATTGGTTTTTATTGGCAATTTAGACCAACGACAAATCCAACGTTTAGATGGGTTACTGCAACAAATTAAATTTCCGGCAGCGACGTTAACTTTTGCTGCAAGCGGACACTTTTGTGTAAAAAGAAAACCCATTTTGTGGGCGGGTGTGGCGAGAACGGCACCATTAATGCGATTATGGCAACAGATAGTAGCGTGCGTAAAGCAAGTTACAGAATTTGATGATCAACAAAGCTTTGTGCCTCATATTAGCTTGACGAGGAATGTGAGTTTTACAGAAACTGAATTAGCAGAAGTTCATCAACAACTTCGTTCATTGCAAGCTCAAATACAAGTCACTGAGTTTGGGCTGTATCATTCTTGTTTAACTGCTCAAGGCGCTAAATATGAATGTATGGCTATTTATAATTCGTTTTAAGGAACTTCATAAACGCTTTGCATTTAAGTGGTAGTGGCTTGTTTTTGTAGATGATATTAATGGGTTTAGCCTTGGGTTTTTCATCGTTAAGAATCTGGATCAGCGCTCCTTCAGTTAACGCATTTTTAATTAATATTTTCGGCTGCAGTATTATGCCACTTCCTGCAAGTGCTGCACTTAATAATACTCGCCCTGAGTTAGTTTGCAGTGGCATTGAGTCTGCCGTCATTTGCTGTATACCTGTCCGGTTTGGAATGAACCCCAAGCATTGATGAAGATTAAGATCGTTAATCGATGTTGGTACATCATGCCGATTGATATAACTTGGTGATGCCGCAAAAACCATTTGGTATTCACCGAGTTTTTGCGCATAAAGATTAGAATCCTCCAGTTCACCAATTCTGATCAGCAAATCTGAACTATCATGCATCGGATCAGTAATGCGGTTTTCACAAATGAGTTCGATGTTAATTTCAGGGTAACGTCTTAGAAATTGCGGGATTAACGGGGCTAATACAATTTCACTGAATGTCACAGGGGCATTCAGTTTAATGTTACCACTGGGTTTTTGTTGCATTTGCTGAAGTTGATTTTCGGTATTAAGTAAGGTTTGTTGAATATGTTTTGCGCTCTGGTAATAGAGTTTACCTGCCTCAGTCAGTGAAAGCTTACGTGTAGTTCTGGTGAGCAACACTTGCTTTAGTTCTGCCTCTAGTGATTTTAAGTGCTTTCCAGCCATCGTCGCACTTATTTGATTGCAGTGAGCTGCATGGGTGATACTGTTTTGTTCAACAATATCGATGAATACTTGCAGGCTTTTTAGCTTATCCATCAATTATTATAAACTGTGGGTTAATAAAGTGGATAATCATAACCTGTTTATCAGCGGTTTTGTTAGTAATAGACTGAGGTTTTGCGAAGCAAGGTTCATTACATGTTGCCTCAACAAGGTGTTCGAGTAACTGCCATCATCGAGATTAATGACGATCAAGATACTCAATCCGTTCTCAATAATATTCAACTATTTTGTCAACAAATGGAGTCTGAAGACGGGTGCTTGTTTGCACAAGCCAGTCAAAATGCACAAAACCCAAGAGAAATCATATTATGGGAAATCTATCAGGACGAAGATGCAATTGAAGCCCATTTCAATATGCCACACACTCAAGCTTTTATTAACAGTAAGCAAACATCCTTTATTAAAGGTTACCAAAGCCACTTAGTTGGAGGTGCAGCATGAAGTCACTCAATTGGGGTTTTTTAGGAACCAGCTTTATTTCCAGTGAAATGGCGAGTGCTGTTGCTAAAGAAGGGCGCAGCAAAATCATCGCTGCGGCTGGACGAAATGAAGAGCGCTTAATGGCTTTTGCTCAACAGCATCAAATCGAAAAGTCATACACCGACTTCGATGCGTTAATCAATGACCCAGATGTTGACATCGTATACATCGCATTACCAAACCAGCTTCATCATATCTATGTGGAAAAGGCAGCCAAGGCCGGTAAAGCTATTTTATGTGAAAAGTCATTGACGGTAACACTAGAGCAAACTGAGGTAGTTGAAAGAGCACTGGCTGAGAATCCGGTATTTTTTGCAGAAGGTTTGATGTATTTGCATCATCCAGTGATTAATAAGCTACTGGAATTACTCAAACAGGGTGTGATTGGAAACATTAAACAAGTTAATGCGAGCTATTGCGCTGCCATTAGCGAGTTTGTTAATCCCCAAGGTGGAGGCGCCATCTACAACCTTGGATGTTATCCAGCGTCGATCGCTTATCGTTGCATTGAAGCCGTAACGTCTCACTCAGTAAGTGATTACGCACTCGAAGCGGTTGGCCGGAAAGGTACAGACGGGAATATTTGTGAAACATCAGCAAGTTTGAATTTTGATGATTCGGTTCAAGTTCAGCTCCATTGCGCTGAAGATTATGGCATGAAATCCAGTTTACAAATTTTAGGTGAGAAAGGATATTTAGTGTTTGACAGTAACCCTTGGTTACCGCAAAAACAAAATTCTTTTCATTATGCTGAATACGAAGGACAGGAAACGGTAGTGAGCGTGGAAGCTGAGGGCGATGCTTTCTATTACCAAGTACAACAAGTGATTGATGCTGTTGAGCAAAACAAGTCTTCGTTAGCTCACCCACAGGCAACACTGGCTGACTCCATTAAGATTATGGATTGGTTGGTCAAGTGGCATAAACATGCGCTGGCACACTGAAAGTTACAAAATTGTCATTGAATTAACAGAAACCATTAAGTTAAACTCAGCCTGTTAAAATCAAAGAGCGAGTATTTTTATTACCCATTGGATAGAACCCTAGGTAATAAATCATAAAATGATGCAGCAATTTAAACGAGTGCAGAAGTGGTTAGCGATGGGGCTCAGTGTCCTAGTCGTACTATTGTCTGTCGCTGCATCAGCTCATAGTGTCGAACATGTTAATCACGGATTAACAGAGCACTGTACACTTGCTTTTCATCAGCATCAGTTTGCTGGTGGTCTTGCCAATTCAACCCCAACACTGCCGATTCAAATTCAAAGTGTCATTATTAGTGAATTTGCCATCACAGTTTGTGAAGTCCCCTTTACGGCGTCTTATCGTAGTCGCGCACCTCCTCAGTTTTTATTGTCCTAATCATCATTTATTAACGTTGAGATATCAGAGTCCGTTTATGTTTACGGTGCTCGTGTATTGATGTGACTATTTTGATTTTGTGTGGATTAATGATTAATCACGCAAAGTTAGACTTTCCTTTCTTATGTGCGCAAACAGAGAAAGCTGAGTCCGTGAACATCTGATATCTCCGACAACTAAAAAATAAAAATTACTCGATGGCAACGCCTTCCCTGAGGATAGTGCCGTCGAGACTTTGGAGAATGAAAATGAAAAAATTGGTTCCTACAACACTTGCTATGGTTATTGCTTCACTGGCTGGACACGCTCAAGCTCAAGATGCATCAAATTTAAATGTCAGTGCAGTTTTGAATGGTTACTATCAAAGTGCAGATAAGACGCTATCAGAAAAAGCGGAAGGCTTTGGCTTGGGCGAAACGGAATTGGCATTCAGTGGTGCGATTGATGATGCATTTTATGGCAAGCTTACCAGTGTGATTGAATCGGCGGATGGCGAAACGAATTACGAGCTAGAAGAAGCATTTTTACAAACGCTATCTCTACCGTATGGTTTTTCGGTAAGAGCGGGTCGCTTTATGTCTGATATCGGTTACTTGAACAATCAGCATCTGCATACAGACGCATTTGTTGATCGTCCTGCAGTATACCGTGCTTTCTTAGGTAGCCACTATTTCGATGATGGTATTCGTCTTGATTATGTTGCTCCAACAGATATTTATTGGGCTATGGGCATTGAAGCATTTAAAGGGCAAAAGTTACAAGCAGAAGCGTTGAATGGCGATGAAAAATCCGTTGGTGCTTACACGCTTTATTCTAAATTCGGAGGAGATATTGGTGAAAGTAGTTCGTGGCAGCTTGGTTTAAGCTATTTGCGCAATGAAAACGGCCAAGCTTTTGTTGCAGAGCATCATCATGAAGATGAGGGCGATCATGATGAACATGAGCACGAAGAAGCGCATGGTGATGTGCATGACGAACATGATCATGGCGATGAAGGGCATAACCATGGTGCATCGTTTACAGGTAAAAATTTATTTGGTGCAGATTTTGTGTATAAATGGGCACCACAGGGTAATTACAAATATCAACATCTGACTTTGAGCGGTGAATATTTCCGTTTAACAGACACCTTCTTAGCGGATGAGATAGAACATCAGCCAGAATTTGATAAAGATCATCAAGGTTGGTATGTCAGTGGTGTTTACCAGTTCTCACCAAAATGGTCGACGGGTGTGCGCTATGGCCGTATTGATACGTATAACCTTCATGAAGAAGAGTTAGAAAGAGCGAGTTTGAAAGAAACTGAATTGCAACTTTCATATCATCACAGTCATTTCTCTGTGATTCGTCTGCAATACACCCATCAAGATGGTACTGAAATGTTCTTACCTACGGATGAAAATAGCATTACTTTGCAATTTATCATGACACTAGGAGCTCACAGTGCGCATCAGTTCTAGGTTACTCTTGGCTACAGCCCTATTTGGGCTGAGTCAAATGGCTCATGCAGCGCTGAACGTGTTTGCATGTGAGCCGGAATACGCCGCTTTGGTTAAAGATATAGCACCTGAAGCGAATGTGTATCAGGCGACAACGGCAATGCAAGATCCACATATGATTCAGGCGAGACCAAGTTTGATCGCCAAAATGCGCCGCGCAGACCTTGTTGTTTGTGCGGGGGCTGACTTGGAGATCGGTTGGTTGCCGATGTTGCAATTGAAAGCGGCCAACCCAAAAGTTCGCGATCATCAAACAGGGTTGTTTTTTGCGGCTGAGCATACCAATACGTTGGATAAGTTAGATAAAGTGGATCGCAGTATGGGTGACGTTCATGCTTTAGGTAATCCGCATTTACATTTCTCTCCTCAGCGTATGCTGGAGATTGCAGATGCTTTAACGGCGCGTTTGATTCAGTTGGATGCTGATCATGGAGCTCAGTATCAAGCAAATTTTGATGCATTTAAAGTCAAATGGAATCAAGCTGAAGTTAAGTGGAAAAAGCGGGCTTTACCATTAAATGGCAAAAGCGTGATCGCTTATCACAGTAGCTTTCGTTATCTATTTGATTGGTTAGGCATCAAGCAGGTGGGTGACTTAGAGCCAAAGCCGGGTTTACCACCAACCACAAGTCATTTAGCGAGCTTATTGAAAGTGGCTGAGCAAGATCATGTCGGTGCTATCGTGGTGTCATCTTATCAAGATCCAAGAGGTGGGGAATGGTTGGGTAAAAAAGCCAATATCCCAGTGTTGGTATTGCCTATGACGATTGGTGGTGACAAACAAAGCAAAGACTTGTTCTCACTCTATGATTCGGTTATCGCTAAGTTGTTAAAGGTGATGCACTGATGTTTGACCTTCTTGACATTATTCTGCCTGCCTTCGTGGCAGGATTATTGGTGCTATCTACACACGTAGTGCTTGGCCGCCAAGTGCTTAAACGTGGGATCATCTTTATTGATTTGGCGATTGCACAAATTGCAGCGCTGGGTGCGATTGTGGCTAAAACGCACCATGATTTTGAAGCTCTGCCGCTCATGCAATTTGTCATGCCAGCAGTGTTTGCACTTTTGGGGGCCGCATTAATTGCATGGCTCTCGAAAAAAGCACCGAAAGAGTTAGAAGCGCTAATTGGTTGTTTGTATGTGGTATCTGCAGTAGCAGCGTTACTGCTGCTCGCCAATGATCCACATGGCGCTGAGCTTTTAAAACAGATTATGTCAGGTCAAATCTTGTGGGTTGATTGGTCTCAACTCATTGGGCCCGCAATCATCTATATCATGCTGCTGATGTTATTGGTGTTCAGCCCAAACCTTCTCAATGGACGAGCGTTTTATTTTATCTTTGCGATTGTCATTACCTTTTCGGTAGAGCTCGTTGGCGTGTACTTAGTATTTAGTACACTTATTATGCCGGCTTTAGCATCGCAACCGTTTAAAGGTAAAAAAGGCGTCGCCATAGCGTTGGGTATTGGTCTTTTAGGCTATGTGGTTGGGCTACTGGTTTCTGTGACCATGGACTATCCAAGCGGCGCCTCTATCGTCATGTGTTTGGCTGGATTTTCGTTAATTTCTCGTGTTGGGTATGCCTTTAAAACAAAAGGTATTATTAATTACTAACCGTCATTGATGTACGTCCGTCATGGGCGTACATTATCTCTCGTTACATCTGCAATTCTTACAAGCAAACCTTGTAAATCAAAGGGTCACTTCGATAGGGATATTTGTGATTCATCCATAACTTGTTATGCGAGAGAATTATGAATCAACATAAAAGAAAACTAATTACACTCAGCCAGTTAATGTGTGCGGTTGCTATTGCTTCGGCATTAACGGCATGCGGCTCAAGCCATAAACACAAGTCGAATAAACCGATGCCACTTATTTCGGGTTACCTCTACACCACGACCAATGGTAACGGTGACGAAAATGGCAACGGTATGAATAAAGTGATGCGGCTTACTCGCTATGCTGACGGTACGGTAGGCAATGAAGTTGTCTACGATACTAAGGCAAAAGGTGCAGCTGATGTATCTACTGGCGGTGATGCTCATGGTGACTTTGACAGTCAGGGCGCCATTCAGATTATTGGGGACTACTTATTGAACGTGGATGCAGGAAGCGATCATTATATTTCTGTATTCAAAATCGATAAGAGTAATGGTGATTTAACCTGGCTAGAAAACATCGATTCAGGTGGTGAACGCCCTGTCAGTATTACATACACCAAGAAACCAAACAGTGATGATCAATATTGGGTGGTGGTCGGTAATCAATGGAATAATCCTAATGTACAAAAAGACGGTACTGATATAGAGCGCTATCCAAGCAATGACTTCTTTATTGATTCGAATGGAGACAAAGTTGATTTAACGGCTTCAGATCCATCTGATACTCATCGTAATATCAGTTTGTTTAATTTCGATAGTTCCAATGGCAGTCTAGCGGCTGTTGGTTCGACACCTTTAGCAACTTATGACAGAGCAAACGGTGGCCCAACAACGGTAACGTTTAGTGCTGATGGTACTAAGTTAGCGGTTTCAACTTGGGGTATTGCTCATTTCAATACGGATAATCCTAGCACTGATGAACAACACCCTAGTCGTGTTTATGTCTATGATTTTGATAATTCAAATGGAAACATTAATTCTCAGCTTCCTGATTATTTTGAAAAAACAGGCATTGCAGGCACGATTGGAATCAATTGGGCATTAAACAGTAATACGACCTTGCATGCCAGTAATTTCAATTTAACGAGTGAGTTAATAGGACATGGCTTGACGGTGTTGAATGATGATGGAAATCAACAAGTGGGTCATACCGGTGTGTCCTTAACCGCTCATTATAATACCGGCGCAGAAAACACCAGAGATGAAGCTTGCTGGACCGTACTCAGCCCTGATGGAAAACGACTTTATATATCGAGTTTCGGTGCCAACGTGATTACACCATTTACATTGAATGCTAATGGAACCGTTGCTAAAACCTTGAGCTATGCTTCACGCAGTGAAGGCACACCAGCTGGGGATACTAAAGATATGTATATTACACCTGATAATAAATATCTTTATGTGTTAGGCGCCTTCCAAACCTTTACGTTAAATCGATTTAACATCAAAGATGATGGAACACTGTCGTATATCGATCAACATGTCTATAAAGAAACTAAAGACGATGTCGGTAAAGCTGGCGCTCATAATTTCTTAGGGTTAGCGGGTTTCAGTGTGGGATAACTTCCATTGAAACTGATGTAAAGCCAATGCCATACGCATTGGCTTTTTTTGTTTTAGATCATGTTTCCGTTAATCGGAAAAAAATCTTTGAATAAATTTATGGAGACTCCCTTTCTAACTCACTAAGCTTAAGTAATCATCAAAGACAAGGCAAAGGTATGCTAAAAGTTATCCTATCTCTGTGTTTATTGTTAACACCCATGTTAGCAACGGCTCAACAGAGTTTAAGTGTTGGGGATAAAGCGCCAAACTTCACTATTAAGCGGCTTAATGGTACTCAATTTCACCTTGCGGATTATCAAGGTAAAAAGCCAGTGTATTTGATCTTTTGGAATACCTGGTGCGGCTACTGTATTCAGAAAGTGCCAACGATAAACGAGCTTGCAAGAACGTATGGACAAGAGCTAGAAATATTAGCTATCAATACCTCTTGGAGCGACGACAAAGAGTTAATTCGTGCGTTCCAGCAGCAGCATCAGACTGATTACCCCATGGCCTTTGATGATAATGCGACGATCACCGATTTATTTGATGTCTGGGGTTCGCCGACCGAGTTCATCATCGACATCAATGGCAGGATACAACATAGAGACAAAGTACCGCAGATTTCTGCTAAGACATTAGATGCCTGGACAAAGCCATGTTTGCCGGAGGTGTGCTAATGATAAAATCGATATTTCAAACACACCGTGCCCCGAGATTCGCAAAAGGACTTTCTCGACGAGCATTTTTAAAGGGGACTACCGCACTAGCTGTCATCGCAGGGGCAGGTCTAACTAGGCCTTCATTGGGTGCAGAGCAGTCTTTTGAAGGCGATGTTGTTGAGCCATTATCACCCGCTTTTTTACCCCAAGCCGCTGAATTTAATCCTTTACAAACAAAACTGCTTAAACAGGTACAACTGCATTTATTTCCCGATGATGGTGATGGTCCTTCTGCGCATGATCTGAATGCATTTGGTTATTTACAATGGGCGCTCAATGATCCAGATAATCAAGAAGACGGTGACAGAGCATTTCTAATCAAAGGGACGATTTGGCTAGATGAGTCCGCTAACAAACATTTTGATAAACCATTTCTAGAAATGAGTGTTGCGGAACAAGGCAAATTACTCCACAGAATCAATGGCAGTCAATCCGGCGAGAATTGGTTATCACTATTATTGTATTACTTACTTGAAGCCGTCACGTTAGATCCACTCTACGGCGGTAATACGAAGGGAGCAGGCTGGAAGTGGCTACAGCATCAAGCTGGCTTCCCTAGGCCGAATTCGCAAACCCATTATCGAGTATTTGAGGAAGCGTAAGCGTGAGAAAAACAATAACAAAAGCAATGCGAGCGGAACCTGATTTCGATGTGTGTATCATTGGTAGTGGTGCCGGTGCAGGACCAATCGCTTATGAACTGGTGAATGCTGGGTTCAAGGTCTGCATGTTGGAAAAAGGTCAATGGTACGACGAACAACATTTTAAAAAAGATGAACAATTAGGTCGACACAGGATATTTAAGTCACAACACGATAAAGAGCGACACGTCATAGAAGAACCGGATGGTGAGGGTGGTTGGAGCCGCGATACGACGAGTCAATTCTGGGGAGGAAATGTTGTCGGTGGCGCCAGCAATTTTATGAGCGCTTACTTTCATCGTTTAAAACCAAATGATTTTAAATTGTTGTCTTCCTACGGTGCCATCAAAGGCGCAAATATTGTGGATTGGCCGATAAGCTATGAAGAGCTTGAACCCTATTACGATAAAGTCGAGCGTGTCATTGGTGTTTCAGGCAAGGTGCAGCCTCACAAATTTTTAGAGCCAAGAAGCCGGTCTGATTACCCGATGCCACCCACCGCTGAACACCCTGTATCAAAGTACTTTGATAATGCGTGCAAAGAGCTTGGATTTACACCGCTGCCAATGGCCAGAGGAATTCTATCGCAACCTAAAGGTGAACGACGTAGTTGTGAGTACTCTGGATACTGTGGCAGCTATGGGTGTAATTCAGGTGCTAAAGCCAGCTCAAGAGCTTCACTCATCGATAGAATAAAACATAAATCCAACTTTACTATGCTTACGGGGGCCAAAGCCTATCGTATTCAGACGGATGATAATGGTCAGGCAACGACTATTGATTACTTTGTTTCAGAAACTAAATCTCAATCATTAACGGCGAAGAAATTTGTTGTAGCTTGCTATTCAATCGAGAGTACTCGATTGCTGTTGACCAGTGTTGGCACCAAACACCCTCGTGGCATAGGAAACAGCCATGATCAAGTTGGAAAGAATTTGCATTGCTGTGCGGGCGGCACTGGCCACGGAATTTTTGACTTAACAAAATTAGCGAACAATAAAGCCAATGCCCTCAAGGTTAGAGGACCGTTCTTCAATCGTTTCTTGCAGGACTGGTATGAAATTGAAGATAAATCACTGAGTGACAAGCCTTTGAAAGGAGGGACGTTGGATTTTGTGTTTGACCCACCGTCACCCACTGCAGAGATCAGTGATTTGAAATGGCAATCCAATGGTGAACTACTCTGGGGGACGCCACTCAAACAAAAAATCAAAGCGCATTTCACACAATCGAAAGATTTCAAGTTTGAAGTGTTTTGTGATTGGTTAACTCATGATGATTGCTTTGTAAGCCTAGATGATAGCGAAAAAGACGTATGGGGTGTTCCAGTCGCAAAAGTTAGAGCCGGATTCCATCCGCATGATATTAAAGTCGCCCAGTATCTCGTAGACAAAGGTGTTGAAGTGATGAAAGCGATGGGCGCTGATGAAGCATATGGCAATGTTTTTACTCAACCAACCTCTAATCTCGTCGCTGGTGGCTGTCGATTCGGTAATGATCCTAAAACGTCGGTGTTAAATGCCAATTGCCAAGTGCACGATTGCGACAATGTCTACGTCACAGATGGAAGCTTCATGCCAAATGGCGGCAGTATCACTCCCACAATGACCATTTATGCTAATGCTTTTAGAGTAGCCGAAAAGATTAGATCTCATCTACAGTAAACCACAGTTAATGCTGGAACCTATTGCTGAGTGCTGGGTTCTAGCTACTTTTTCGATAAAACAAAGTATTAAGTTATTGTCACAGAGGATTGTTTTAGAGTATTTGCTTGAATATGATAGTAAATACCTATTTAAGTGGTAGGTGTCGACACACGGTGCAATCTGTGAAGTGAAATGTACGTTAACAACGATTAAAACTAACGGATTGGGCAAAAAGCAAAAATTATAACGGAGAATACTTAAATGGAATTTAAGTTTCGATGGCAACAATTAACGTGCGCTTCATTGATATCATTAACACTTGCAGCTTGTGGTGGTAGCGATGATAAAAAACCAGAACCACCAGTACCATTACCTGTTCCTGTCACAACAAACGCAGCACCAACGATTACTTCTCAAGCACCCACTACAGCAACTGAAGATATTGAGTACAGCTATACGCTGGCCGTTACAGATCCCGATGATGATCAGAGTGGTTTAACGTTCACGTTAAATAATGCACCTGATGGTATGAGTGTTTCGGATACTGGCATCATCACATGGATACCAGTGGAAGGCATATTAACTTCTGGTGAAGTGAGTGTAAGCGTGGCTGATGGTGGTGAAGATGGTGCATCAGCGGCAACAGAAAGCTTTACGGTGACGGTCACTCCTGTCAATGATGCTCCGCAAATCACGGCTGAATTTTCGGCTGCGGCGACAGAAGATATCCTCTATCAGCAGCAGATAGCAGTGTCAGATTCTGATGATGAGAACAATGGTACTGATATTGTTTTTGCGTTAGTCGATGCCCCTGAAGGAATGCTGGTTTCAGAAACTGGCTTAATCACATGGACGGCCACAGAAGGCATACTTTCATCTGGTGCTGTGATGGTTGAAGTTCGAGATGGCGGAGAAGATGGAGTCAGTGTTACGACTCAAGCTCTTGAAATAACGGTCACGCCAGTGAATGATGCTCCTATGGTTGCCATGGTTGAAAAGCAGACTATTGAGACCGGACAGCAATGGAGTTACCAGCTTGATGTGACAGACGTTGATGATACTAATATTGAGCAAGACATTAATTTTGAATTGATTTCGGCCCCGAGTGGACTTGAAATTAGTGACACTGGTTTACTCACTATCACGGCTTCAGCGCAAAGTACCTTTACTTATACATTTATCGTGCGTGTCAGCGATGGTGGTGAAGATGGTGCAGAGCCAGTTGATGTATCGATTGAGATAGAAGAACAAGTTTTTGTTCGAATCAATGGTCAAACACGTAATTATTTTAATGGCGATCAGCTTGCGGATACAAAACTAAGAGCATCAGAAGGCCTTGGCGTTCTTGCTGAAATCATCACAGATGAAACAGGGCAGTTTTCGTTTAAAATTCAAGATATTCATTTAGCTGAAGCCGAGCGTATAACACTATCGGCTAAGAGGATGGGATATGCAGAGGCTGCGCAAACGATCAGCCCGCAAGAGTTCAGCGCTTTTCATAATTTGCTGTTGCAACCCGTTCATGCCAGCCAATCATTTGATCCTACCAATGAAACTGAACTAATGGTTGAAGACTTTAGTGTTGCTTCGATACCGCAGAATAGTTTTGTTGATCAAAATGGTGATGCCATTACATCAGCCGTTGAAGCACAAATTACCATTATTAACCCAGAATTAGATATCGATCTTATGCCTGGAGATATGGTTACGGTGGATGAAAATGGTGAACAACAACCAATAGAGTCTTTTGGTGCGATCACGGTGACGTTTAATGACGAACAAGGCAATAATGTGGAATTTAATGGCAGTGAACCTGCAACCATTAGAATTCCAGCAACGGGTAATGCACTTTTAAGACCGGAGACTATTCCGCTCTATTATTATGATTCTATCGCAGGTGTTTGGGTAGAAGAGGGCGAAGCTTCCCTAATGACCAATGGTGATGCTCAATATTACCAAGGAACCGTTTCTCATTTCACGACTTGGAATGCTGATATCATTTATGAAACCATTTACATCAGGGGCTGTGTTGTTGATTCAGATGGCACTCGAATAGAAGGCGCTCGTCTTACTTCTGAAGGTCGAAATTATCTGGGTACTTCTGATAGCTTTACCGATGCTGATGGAAACTTTACTCTGCCAGTGAGAATCGATTCAACGGTGTTGATTTCAGCGATTAGTGGCAGTCAAAGTCGTACTTTCATTCAAAGTACTGCGCGTGAAGACATTACCCTTGAGGCGTGTATCGTTTTGTCTGACGCATTGACTAAGATGACGTTAACGTGGGGTGAAACCCCGACTGATCTGGATTCACATCTACTGATCCGTTACGGTGAAAATGCGTTTGAACACGTATACTTTGGCAATACGAGTGTGGTTATCCAAGATACGGTCATTCATTTAGATGTTGATGATGTAACAAGTTATGGACCAGAAGTGATATCCATTCCTCAATTTCCTGTAGCAGGAAAGTATGAATACATCATTCATAATTACTCAGGTCGCCCATTGATGGATCCCGTATCGACTCGTACTGAAATTATTTTTAACAACGAGTTGATTATCATGCAACCACCAGCTGATGGCGTTAAGAGGTATTGGCATGTGTTGGATATTAATGTTGATGATGAGCTTAATGCATCAATCGAGGTTAAAAATGAGTGGCTTGATGATATTGATGATGGCTTTGTTCCGCAAGCTAGAGCGCCTGAATTGATACCTAGAGATACGCTCGATGCAATAGTAAAAGGTTTGATTAACAGTAAGTACTACAACACGGATAAATAACACTTAAAAGGAGAGCCTCGGCTCTCCTTTACACCAAACCATTACAAAGTTATTCAGGTATGATCATTTCCCATACAAGCCCTTGTATTCGACCTTTACTGCCATCCATTTCTGGAGAGTAAGTTTCATTTTCATAAAAAAGTTTGGTTGAAACGTATTCCTTAGCTTGGTTTACAGCAATAAGCTCATAATACAATTGCACACTGGCGTTTGGTTCACTTCTTAATACAACTTTACCCTCGTCATCAACTTGCCAATTCAACTTAAACTGTTGTGGGGCTGGTGTAGAGTAATCAATAAAGTAACTGTAATTATTTCCATCCTCTTCGACGAATCTCAGTTGATGCTTTAAATTCTGTTCGTAGTCATAATTCTTTAAAGTGAGACCGAGTAAGTTCGATGCTGTAAAAGTAAAGTTGGTGGTTTTACAATTTCGAACACTAGCATCGAAGTCTTGAGTACTTTGCAATCGGTTCTGAGCATTGAGCTCAGCACTGTGGGCAAAATTATCCCCAACACGACATGCTGAGAAGGGGGCTGACTTCGGTAAAATTGGTTCCCCTGATGTAAGCTTTTCAAAATCAGTTTGCTCAAAGATCTCATCTCGACCCGTCTTATTAAACACGTACTGGTTGGGTCTGAATGGACGGTTAGCTTTAAAACGCATCCCCCAGCGCAACTTTTCATTTTGAAGCACTAAGAAGTTATTGTACTGATCTTGACCACGGTTAAAGTGAGGATAAAGCTCATTAAAAGAATGTTTTGGTAGCTTCATCGACAAAAAATCTAAGTCATCAACCGTTTCTCTTTTCCAAACCCCTTTGCCGAAAAAATTGCTGATCTGTTCCAGTTCGCCATTATCCTTGGCGTGCCACTCGATGACATATAAATCCATTCTATTTTCAGGGAGCAATTCGGCTACGATTTTTACCGTTCCAAATGTTTTCGTCACCACGCCTTTTAGTTTGGCTAGATCACCATTGGAGGGGGTTTGCGAAATCAACTGTTCAAACGAAGTCGCATGAATAAGCTCATCTTCACCAGGTAACAAGGCTTTTGCAGTATTACAAATATGATGTAAATATTCAGTACTGCCACCGCAATGTGAACGTTGGGGCATAATGAAGTAATCATAATCTTTGGTAAACGTTAGACTATATACCTCTGCAGCATCAGAGAATTGAGCTTTAGGATCATCAAGCAGCTTCCAACCTCTCAAGTCAGGATGATCGGCAAGCACGGAATGAATTGATAAGCCATTGCTGTCCAATTTTTCGGGCGTCATTGTGGCATACAGAGCAACACTGCTTTTAACGCTAAAACGTAAACTGCCGTCTTCATTGAGTTGTTGTACAAAGAGATCGTTAGCAACAGGGGTAAAGCTGCCATTATTTAGCACCAAATAAGGGAATGGTTCAGGCTGAGCTAATGGGCTAAAACCGAATCGACTCCATATCTCTTGACTGAAGTCGGTGACCTCTGTTGAATCGTTATACAACCATGATTCGTACCACAATATTGGTAATTCTTCGGTAAAGAAGTTATTAAGGCTGTGTATTCCATCACCTGTAACAGGCGTGCTTAGGTTGCCTGCAATACTCCTTTCATGCGCTTGAGTGACGCTAATGAGTGAGGATAGAGATTCAGGTTTGATGAGCAACGCATTTAAAAAGCGTTTCGAGAGAAACTCGTGAGCAGGAATAAAGCCAGTATTGCGATGGAAGAAAGTCGCTTCGAGCGAGGTTGCACTCAAATTTTTAACCAATTTATGGTAAATCGCCTGTAACACGTCTTTTTTGGTATGCTCAGTGTTAGTAAGCAGCTTATCTAAGTTGTGAGCGATGGCAACGGTGCTGAGTTTGGCGACGAAATGTAACCTTTCATAATGTTTTCTTTGCTCAGCAGGTAAGTTGTCATCTGATGCTTTAGCGATGTAGTCAGCGTCTACGTCGACATTTAAGTTGAGCCAGGTTTCGATTTCATGTTTTGCAGAGTCATAGTCGTGGCCTTTATTGATCAAATCTTCAATCATTGAAGTAAAAGGGCTGACAACCGTCGCTTTAGGTCTCGCAACGTAGGCAAAAGGACGTTTAACTTTTTTTCCTGAGTGAATAATCGTTGTTTCTGTATTCGCTTCAGCTACTAACCGAGAAGAGTTCAACAAACTTTCATTGGGCGTTTGTAAGATAAAGGTACCTGTTTCATCCGTTAATGCACTCGGCTCGTTTGGATCACAAATCAAGTTATCGTTACCGTCTAAGCAGACTTTGGCACTTTTCAAATAACCATCAATGACTTTACCTGTTACTGAGTAAGTAATTGGAATTTCGGGGATAACATCCTTTGACTTTTTATCATCACCCCCGCAGGCCGATAATAATACTAACGAAATACAAGCTAGGTAGGGTTTAACGCTCATGCTGTCACTCCTTCGACAAATGCTTTAATGAAATAAATCCGACAGAGTTGGTAGCTATAAGCGTAGATGAAATTATATGGTTTGCAGAACAGATGCTGTCCTAGACTAGGAGCATCTGTTCTGCGTATGGATTTAGAATTGGTAACTTAGCTCAACTCCCACTGTTCTTGGTTTGTTGATAAACAGCAGTTGCCCTTGTTCGCCATAATCACGTTTACCTCTAGCGCCGACAATGGCATATTTATTCAGTAGGTTGTTAGCAAATAGTCTCAAGCCCCATTGATTTTTAGTGAATTTAACGGATGAATTAACAATCCCAAAGCCTGCTAACGTTTGGTTATCTTCATTCTTAGTCCCGACCAGACTATTTACTCTCGTCGTCACAGAGCTTTTCATGAATAATCCAGCAAACCATTGCGCATCCCAGTCGTGGCCTAAGCTATGCTCAAAGCTTGCAGTAATGCTGCCTTCATGGGTGGGTACGCCGGGAACATGATCGCCACTAAAACCATCAAGTGATGGAGCGTCTTCAGATAATCTGGTTCTGGTATAAGCATAACCAGCGGTGACTTGCAGTCCTGAAATCGGTGCCCAAACACTTTCCAACTCCAGTCCCTGTGACGTGGCACTGCCACCATTAACGGTAATTGGAATTGCGCCTTCAGACGTTTTTCCTGAGAGCTGAAGATCTGTCCAATCAATATGATACAGACTACCATTGATGGCTAAGCTATTATCAAACATGGTGGCATGCCAACCAAGCTCATAGTTGGTTACTGAATCCGGATCAAAGCTTTTTTCATCGTCAGTGAAATCAACTTGACCGCCTTCGGGAACACCATTTGAGCCGCCACGTCTGAAACCTTCAGACATCGTAAGATAAAAGTTAAAGTCATCAGTCACTTCATAAAATGAGCTGAACTTAAAAATAGAATCTTGGTTACTGCCTTCGCCATTACTGCATTCAAAACTGAATTCATCACCTGCCATACCCTCATCAATTGGGAAGTCCAGACATTGATAAGAAGACTGTTCAAGGTCGAAAAATCTGGCCCCTAAGGTTACATTCCAACTGTCAGTCACAAACCATGTTAATTCGCCAAATAGGGCTTTTTCAATGACCTTTTCTGAAGCATCGGAATAATATTCGATATTGTCAGGGCGTTCTAAACCAAGATACTCTGGGTAACCGGGGGTAAATTCGATGGATTGACCGTTATTATCTTCATTTGCATAGTATAAACCTACCGTCCAGTTGATTAGGTCGGAGTCGTCATACTGCAATCTGAGCTCTTGTACAAAGTTACTGTTATCTGTTGTATCACGGGTATAAGCCCTAAAATCTTTGTAGTCACCGTAACCGGGCCAAATTGAGGTCGTCAGTAAATCGGTTTGATCTCGTTGTCCGAGATCCTTGAGCTGACTGTAACTGCTTGATGAAACGATACGGTATGCATCACCTTGCCAACTGATTTCCAAAGTATCTATGGTGACATCCTTATCTGCAAGTTCGATAAACCGTGCGGCATTGGCAAACTTGCTGCCAGTAAACTCTGGGTTGACAGCCTGGCGGCCTCCGACTTTCTGTTGTTGTTGAATATGAGTTAAGGTCGCTAAAGTTTCATCATTAAATGAATAAGCTACCGCTAATTTCATATGTTTGGTGTTTTCCTTATTCACATCTTGCTGTGGATCAGAAAGCACTTCTGTGTAATCAATGAAACCCTGATCTTCAGTCCAGTTATAGGCAAACCTTACTGCGAGTTTATCCTCGATAACAGCGAGATTTCCAATGGTCTGATACTCTTGGCTTAAGCCACTACTGTGGTCAATATGTGATAATTTGCTTGAGACCGATAGCGAGTCTTCGTCCAACTCCGGCTTATTTAAAATGTACTTAAGAGTACCACCCAAAGAACCTGCACCATAAAGTGTCCCTTGTGGGCCTCTCAATACTTCGACTCGATTGATATCGAGTAAGCTTAGATCAACCAACATCGGTGTGTCATTGATATAAACCGACACTGTACCGCCGTTGCCGCCGCCATCATTCGCTGACAGTTCATCAACAGATAAACCACGGATCATCATAGGTGAATCGTTACGCGCTCCAGTATCAACAACAGTCAACCCTGGAATGGTTAAACCAAGCTCAGCTTGATCGGTGATCCCCGCTTTTGCAAGACTGTCACTATCCGCAACACTGATGTTGTAAGGCAAGTCTTCCACTGAAGTCAATCGTCGAGACGCTGTAACCTGAATGCGCTCAATGCCAGCGAACTCTTCAGCCATTACTGGAGAAGAAATGCTCGCTGAACCAAGAATACCAGAGATAACAGCTGCCACAGAAGAAGGACGATATTGAAACTTCATTTTTGCCTCATAAAAAATTAAAAATAGTAAGTATTTATTCAGGTGACGGAATGTAACATTGAGAGATTTTTTATGCAATATTTTTAACTTTAAAATCAATTTTTAGGGGTTTATTCGATTTGTATATTTATCATCATTCGTTATACAGATCTCTGTTCTATTAAAAGTCTCGGTGTTACAATTTGTGTCGAAATTGCGAAGGAGACGTGATGAATGAAACTTAAATATATAATGTGCGCTGTTCCTCTACTTATTACTGTGGGTTGTGTTAGCTCCACCAAACCTAAAGTAAACAAGCCTCTCAGTAACCAACCTCAAGTGAGCAAAACATTAGCTCAGCCAGATCAGAAAGGACTCAAACGAGTAGTGGCAATTGCTCGATTTTCAGATGAAACAAAACGTGGAAATAGTTTTTTACTCGATCGAAATAACAACCGAATTGGAAAACAAGCGAGTGATATTTTAAGTGCGCGCTTAACTGATTCTGGAAAGTTTATTGTTCTTGAAAGAACCGATGCTGCCCTTGTCGATCAAGAAATGCAGCCAGAGTTATCGAATGCAGTCATTGAAACAACAGAGAAAGATGGCAAAAAAACCACAGTTTTTGGTAGTCAAAAATCGGTCCATAAGACTGACAGTATGTCACCGAGAGCGGATTATTTAATTATTGGTTCGGTATCTGAGTACGGCAGAGCAACGACCAGTGATGTTGGTGTTTTTTCCAGAAATAAGATTCAGAAAGCCAAAGTCACCGTCAATATTCGCCTCGTGAATACAAAAACTAAGCAGGTCGTCTTTTCTCAAGAGGCTTCTGGTGAAGCAACATCTGAAGCAAGCCGCACTTTAGGCGTGGGTAAAACCGCTGGTTATGATGCACAACTTGACGACAATGCTTTATCTGCAGCCATTTCTAAGCTTGTTTCTAATGTAATGGAAAACTTACTCGATGCACCTTGGCAGTCATATCTACTCGCAGAAGACAGTGGTACATACTTTATGTCTGGTGGGAAAAACCAAGGGATACAGAAAAACGATAAGTTTGATGTTTTAGTGAAGGGTAAGCAAATCAAGAACCCGCAAACAGGCATGCTTGTTGAATTACCGGGTAAAAAAGTTGCTGAAGTTCAAGTTATTGCTTTTTCAGGAAAAGGCGAGAATGAATTAAGCATGGCAACGGTGACTTCAGGAGCCGTGAATAAAGATAAATTAATGGACTATATCGTAAGGGAAAAGGAGTAAAGAATGAAAACACTTAAGTACTTCTGTTCAGCTATTTTAATGATGTTAGTTGTTGGATGCGGTTCGAGCTATAAAGCGTCTACGCAAACAGCTGAAGGCGCCTTCATTCAATTTTCGGGTAACTTTTGGGGAACGACGGTTAGTGTTGATAATCAGACACCCGTTTTGATTTCACAAGACAAGATAGAAGCCTTCGAAATTGATGATAAAGAGGTTGTACGGTTCCCTATTGAAACTGGTACACATTCTATCAAGGTTTCAAGAGATGGAACTTTAATCGTAAACCGTAAGATTTATGTCTCTAATTCAAATGTTTTTGAGGTGAAAGTACCATGAAATTAAAAACAATCGCATTCATGATTTTAGCTATCGGACTTGTCGGTTGTAAGGCGACCAATACCTTATACCATTGGGGTGACTATAATCATACGCTTTATAATTATACGAAAGAGCCTACAGACGAAACGAAAAAAGCTCACATGGATGAATTAAAAAATATCATCACTACTGCAGAAGAAAAAAATAAGAAAGTCGCACCTGGCATTCATTATGAGTTGGCAATGATGGAAGCTGAAGCAGGTAATTTAGATGTCGCAAAAGCGCATCTAGCTAAAGAGAAAGAGCTTTTTCCTGAGTCAAAGACTGCAGTTAAATTAGCAATGAGAGAAATTGGGAGTCTATAACAATGAAACGGATTTTATTCTTGGTCATAGCGTTATTTCTGACGGGCTGTCAGGCACCAAAATACATTACAAAAGAAGAAGCTTTTCCAAAAGTGTATAACGAAAAACCTGTATCTGTATTGGTTGTGCCTGCTATCAATAATACCACTGCAGCTGATGCCATTAATTTGTATTCTACGACAGTAGCTTACCCATTAGCTGAGGCTGGTTATTACGTGTTATCTGTGCCTTATACACAGAAGTTTCTAGCTAGAGAAGGGATTTCTGATGGTGCGCAAGCAGCCCAAGTACCCCTAGATAAGTATAAAGAACTGTTTGGTGTTGATACGGTTCTTTTTGTGACGTTAAAGCAGTGGGATACCAATTATAATGTGTTAGCCGGAAACGTTACGGTTTCAGCAAAAATTGAACTCTTTTCCACACAAAGCAAACAAAGAGTTTGGTTTTATGATTCAACTATTGTTTATGACACGTCTGGAAACACCGGTAATGGATTGTTGAATTTAATTGCAACAGCAATTCAAACTGCAAACCAGGACTATGTGCCTGTAGCGAGAGCAGTTAACGGTCAAATTATTCATACGATGCCGGTAGGTAAGTACCACCCAAGGCACGGACTGGATCAAAAAGACGTTGCTGTATTAGAAAGAAAAGTAAAACAATAATTCTTTCGCTTAATAAAAAGCTAAGCAACGAGGTTGCTTAGCTTTTTATGTTTAGGCTAACTTCTTCACTTCTTGCTTCAATTGATATCCATCATCAGTGACGATGGCCTCTAAGGTCTGAATACGTTCAATCAGTTGAGTCTGATTAGCATTAAGTTGCTGAATTTCGGCTTCTAAAGCTAAGTTACTCTGCTTTTGTTTGGCTGTTGCTTGTTTGGTTCTTAAATGCCGGGATAACGCTTCACACCCAAAGATGACGGCAAAAATAAGTACCAGTGTCGTGTTATCGTCCATAATTATCGCTCTCTATTTTTGTGTGCCACCCATACAGAGCGGCACAACGTCTTATTACAATCCAAATACAATTTTTTCGCTCTTGAGTGATTGTTTCATTCCGAACCACAATGCTGCAGCAATGGCGAGCGTAGCGCCAGTCGAAGCCAACAATTGTTGAATCGGCAAACCATTTCCTCGAATGAATGAGGTCATAGCTTGTTGCTGTCCTGACAATGGCAACCACTGGAAAACTTCAGGTGCAATATTGTAAGCTGCTGCCATTGAAACCATTGCGGGTGCAATGAGGACTAATGACAAGTATGACTGTGCTTCTTTAAATGTTTTTGACAAAAAAGAAACAAACAATTGTAATGTTGCCGCCATTAAAGCCACAGGTATGGATACAATCAGCATAAGTGCCATGAATTCAAAACTGAAATTAATGCTGAATCCCATTTCTTCCCAAGGTACCAGTGGATATGCAAATTTGGAGACAATTAACGTCAGCAGTAAGCCACCCAAAGCGAAAATCGAGACAGCCGCAATTTTCGACATAACAATTTGACCTGTCGTAAGTGGATGACTTAACAGTAATGCAAGAGAATTACGTTCACGCTCGCCTGCGCTAGTATCAATAGCGAGATTCATTCCCGAAATAAATACAGCATAAAGCATCATAAAGATGGCCATTCTCAGAATAAAGCTACCTTTAGAGTCTGAGGTGGATTGATCTTCAACTTGAACACTTAATGGCTGCACAATACTTGGGTTGATACCACGAGCAATCAATCGCAAACTGCCCATTTCACCGCTGTAAACTTGCAAGTTTCTTTTCAGTCTGCGAATCGATGATTGTAGTTTTTGTTCTGAAGTATCTGCAATGATGATGACTTCGGCCGGCTGACCTTGTGACATGTTTTTTGCATATTTATCACTGATCACGAGCGTGATGTCTTTACGTTTTTCATCTTCAGAGTGGGTGATCCCAGCGTTATCTAAAAATCGCACAAGGTCGGGGGCACCCTCAGGATTCTTGATGTTGATATTAAGATCTTCTGGACTGGACATTTGACCAATGATCACAATAAATAACCCTGCCATGAGCAATGGCGAACCGAGGGCATAATACAAACCCGCCATGACGGAACGCTTATCGCGAATAGCATCGATGAGTTCTTTTTTGATTAATGTGTTTAACATGTTCATTAGGCTGCAATCCCTTCATCCGTTCCGATGAGCGCAATAAACGCATCTTCGAGTGATTCTTTTCCTGTGAGTTGGCAAAGCTCTTGCGGGCTGCCTTCGGCAACCACTTTTCCTTTTGCCATGACAATGACTTTGTCACACAGAGCGGCGACTTCTTGCATCACATGACTTGAAAATAAAACACAATGACCTTGCGCTTTTAATGCTTGTAAACAATCACGCAATTGACGTGTGCTCATGACATCGAGACCACGAGTCGGCTCGTCGAGGATGATGTTACTTGGTTTATGAACAATGGCTTGTGCCAAAGCGGTCTTCATACGTTGACCTTGTGAAAAGCCTTTACAACGGCGATCAGCAATATCTTCTAGGCTTAATTGCGTGATCACGTCGGTAGTGGCGAGTTTGGCTTCAATTGATGATAAACCACTGAGCTCTGCGTAATACTGAATGTATTCTCTTGGGGTTAAGCGTTCGTAAAGACCAAAAGGGTCAGGGAACAAACCGAGCTGCTGCTTTGCGGCAATAGGATCTTTAGCAACGTTAATGTTTTCAATCTCTGCAAAACCTTCATCCGCTTTCAGTAACCCGAATAACGTGCGTAGACATGTCGTTTTTCCTGCACCGTTAGGACCTAATAGGCCAGTGATTTGACCGTTCTCGGCAGTAAAACTTAAATCATCGAGTGCTTGAACATCACCAATTTTCTTTTTTAAGTTAGAAACGTTAATCATGATTTATTTCTCACCTTTGTTTGTGAATACTTCAACACTGCTGGCGTTAAGATAGAAGCTACGGCGTACGTCTTTATCAAGGCATTTACCGTCAAGCTCTTTAACTGAACCAGACTTCACGAGATCGGCAATTAATTGATGACCACAAGATTGTGCAGCCACGCCGTGAGTCGCATAAGGTGCAACAAAATGTTGATAGTTAGTCAGCTTTTCTGTTGCTAAGTCTCCCCAAGCTGGTGGTGTGGCAGGGTCTATTTCACCTGAGAGTAATAGGGTCGGAATATCACTCATGATTGGCGCTGAAAAATCAGCATTCACTGCTGGCATTTTCCATACACTACAGGTCTGTTCTATTGAATCGAGCATGGTCGAGCCAAAGAAGCTGGTATCAGCTTTATCACGCATAGCGGTTGTTACTCTAGGGAGATCTTCAGCACAAACAATCGATGAATGCATACCCAATGCTAAATCTAGACCGCCGACAGTCAACGAATAAAGTCCCAAAATCGGTTGGTAGTTTTCTTTAGTCGCTTGATGAATAGCATATGGCAATAATGCGCGAGTACTGGTGCTATATAACGCCAAACGAATGCTGCCTAAAAATTTACTTTGGGTTAAGAGTAAATCCGTTTGTTCACCCGTGTACGGGTCGGAAACTTTTCCAGCGAAAGGTGTGTCTTTTAAGCGTTGAGAAACGCGTTGAAGGTCTTGCTCAAGAGTAGGGAAGGCCTGATGGCAATTCTGTGATTCATGGCAATCTTTCATGAGCAGCTTAACGGCACGATCGATGACTTCACCAATGGATAATACGCTATGCTGCATCGGTACTACGCCATCTAATGTGACAGTAGCCAGATTTTGCGGGTAATGGCGCATGTACAACTGAGCCATGCGAGTGCCGTAAGAAACGCCATAAACATGTAATTTTTGATAACCTAAATGTGCACGAATTGCATCAAAGTCTTTAAGTGCAATGTCACTGGTATATTGTGTGATGTCGCTTTCGTCATGAATGCTATTGAGGCATTTTTGAGTCTCTGCAACCATATCGATGTCATCATCGTTATAAGAAAGCGCATTCAAATTTTGTTCGTCACAGCTCAATAAGTTCGATCGCCCTGTACCACGTTGATCAATCAGTAGTACGTCACGATTTTCCCGAACCTCACTTAATATTTTGTCAAATAATGCAGCATTATCAATGGCTGACTGCCCTGGGCCGCCCGCAATGGCAAGCATTGCTTCTTGAGGATGAGTATTCTTAACTGCAGGCAAGATAGCGAAGTGCACATCAATCTTTTTACCTTGAACGCTGTCAGGGTTTTCAGGCATAGATAACTTGCCACACTGCAAGCGATCAGAAATGCCTTTTAAATAACAACTCTTAGTTTTAGGCGTATTCTGAGTTTGTTCGGCATTAGAATGACTGACATATAGCATTGTTGTTATTGCTACAACCACCGCCGTCATTCTATGCTTGGATGCTGAACAAGCAAGGTTCCATGATTTCATGTTGATTCCCTTTTTATCGGTTTTCTTTAAGTTTTTATTTTTGGAGCTTTAAATTTAGAGGTATATTTACTGGCAACTTTTCCAGTTGTAGCCCACAGCATGAGTGCGCTCCATGCGATGACTGACAGCCCTGCAGGTATACAAGCAATTAATATGAGTTTGAAGTGCTTACGGTTAAAAAAGAGTGCGAGTAACGCAGGTAGAAACCACAAAAAAATAGTGACTACAGCCACAGCAGCAATTAAGCCATAGTTTTCGCTGGTAAAGATCTCATTTAAAAACTCCATTTCAATGTCCTTTTATTTACTAAATTTCCAATCCCGCTACGATTTCTGAATTAGCTATGCTATTCTCACTGTATTGGTGTATCAGTGTATTAATTGATTAATACAGTAGCAATAGGCTAATGCTAGAACTCATTCATGTCAACCCCAGCAGTGGGGAACCAATCTACCGTCAGTTACACGAGCAAATCGTGCGTTTAATTGTGGGCGGTCAGTTACAACCCGATCAAGTCCTTCCTTCCGTGAGACAGATTGCAGAATTTTTATCGGTAAACCCGATGACGGTGTCTCGTGCGATACAACAATTAGTCGAACAAGGTTGGATTGTTCGGCAACGTGGCCAACCGACTCGAGTTGCTGCAACTCAGCCTAATCACTCTCATTCAGGGATTGAATTGTTGCAAAGAACAATTACAGAATTAGTAGAGCAAGCAAAGCAACTTGGCGTACCGCTTGAAGACTTACAACAAGCCTTAAAAGACAAATGGCAGGGATAATGAACGATGGAACAAGAACAAGCGATTTTATCTTTTGATAACGTAGTTAAATACTTTAAGCAAGGTACAAGCTCTGTGCTTGCACTCGATAAGTTATCGCTTCAATTGTACCCAGGGATGGTGGTGGGTTTATTAGGTAAAAATGGTGCGGGAAAATCGACCTTAATTCGTTGCGCTCTCGGAATCATGGCGCCTACTGATGGCACTATTAGTGTATTAGGTGAACCTGCAACTCAGCTATCATCAGACACAAAGTTAAGTATTGGGTATGTTCCGCAGCAGCAATTCGGTTATGAAGGATTTACGGTAAGGAATGCATTAGATTTACATTCAAGTTTTTACCCAAATTGGGATAAAGAACTTGAGCAATATTGGTTAGATCGGTTTCAGCTCGACGAAAAACAGTCAGTACAAAAGCTTTCTGTAGGTCAAAGGCAATCACTCTCACTCATCATGGCGATGGCCTATCGACCAAAACTGTTAGTATTGGATGAACCGGTTGCAAGCCTCGATCCCATTGCACGCAGACAGTTTATGGGTGATATTTTTGAATTAGCACTGGAGTCTGGGAGTGCAGTGCTATTTTCGTCGCACATTACTTCAGATTTAGAGCGGGTCGCTAGCCATGTAGCCTTGATAAAAGAAGGCCAGTTAGTGTTGTTTGATGAGATGGATAACCTACGCGAGCACATTAAGGTTTGGAAGGTCGAACCTGACTTCATTATCCCGGAACATATTTGTGTGCTGGCGAAAAAAGCGAATCAGCTGGTGGTAAAAAAATCAGGGAAAGATCAAATTATTCAGGGAGTATTGTCGGAGTCATCGCTAAACCTTGAAAACTTATTTGTGGAGTTGCATCAATGAAGCGCAACCCACTTCAAGGAATGATTAGAACTTGGTTATTTGATGTCGGATCAGCTAATTTTTTAGGTACTGGCATTATCATGGCAATTATGGCGATGGTATTTCCAATGCTTTCCGATAAGGATGGGTTACTATTTTCATTGATGTATGGCCTCACTATTGTTTCCATGTGCATTGCAATTACATGGCAAGTGATAAGGTTAAGAGGTACTGAATGGCAAGTATTGCTGCCCGGTTTTGATAAACACATTCAGTTGCAAGCTTTTATCATCTACAGCTTGGTCATGGTGTTTGGTTTTGGCTATGCCGGAATTTTCTTAAATTCGCAAACGTTAGCTGTACTGTCTGTAGCCGGTATATTTGGTAATGTGTTTTTAGTCATGTGCCGATATAACCCCAGTTTTTTTCATGCTTCAGCCGTTTTTTACTTATTAAATCTAGCCTCACAATCCGTTGCAGAATTAATACCAAACTGGCTGATTTACACCTTGATGATTATCACCACATTGGCAGTATTCATCACCCACCGTCGTTTAAATTGGACAGCAAGTGCCATCAATGTATTCAGTAGTGGTCTTCATTCTGGTTGGATGATGACACCGAAGCTGTCGTTTAAATGGTTAACCGCTTTTGAACGCTTTATCTTTCCAGCTAACTATTTTATCGGCCCGACCTTGAGTAGCATGTTAGTGCTTATTCCTACGATGTGTTTGATTGCTGAGGGCGCAAGTCTGTATTTCAATTGGGAGTTTCCGGTATTTGTTGTGATGCTTCAGGTTTCAGTCATTATAGGTTCGATGATTCACTGGGGGAGATTACAAAGACCACAGGCATTTGAATTACTCATTACATTACCGATTCATAATGGCATAAGTGATTTACGAAAACGATTTGCTTCTGCGCAACGCAGAGTGGCCTACATTATTAGTGGTTATATTTTTATTTTGGCGCTTGTGAGCAGTTTTACTCGAAATGATATTAGCCTTAACAATGGCTTGCATATATTGATGGCTTGCTACGCTGCAACCATGTTAATGATGGGGCTATCAGGACTTGCAACGAGAATGTGGCAATTCACCTTGGCCATGTTGCCAGTAATGATGACGGGCATTTGGATTGTGATAGGGCAAGAACAGATTATCGATGAACCCGCAACGATGCTTCCACTCATGGTAAACCTGGTTTTTATTCTAGTAGCAGAAATGATATTTAGAATATCTGCAAAAAAAATGTGGAACGAACGATTAGAGTAAAAGCTCTTGGGTGTTTTTGCCACGCCGCGGTACAATATAAAAAAAGCGGAACACTTGTAAGCTAAAAATATGTCACTAGAGCAGTACCATTTAATTTCTTTACTTCGTAAACAATCTCGAACACGAAGCAATGAAGTCGCCCTTGAAGGCTACGATTGCGTTGCCAATTGGAAGACCGTTACTTGGCAACGATTTGAAGATGTCACCAATCAAATTGCCAGTTGGCTGATTGAGCACGGTATTCAAACGCAAGACAGATGTGCCATTATGTCGAGAAATTGTCCACAATGGACCTGTGCAGATGTAGGCATATTAAAAGCGCGTGGTGTTGTTGTTCCTCTTTATCCGACAAGTACCGTTCAACAAGCAGCTTTCATTATTAATGATGCCGAAGCCAGTGTGTTATTTGTTGAAGATGCACAGAGCTATCAAATGGCACTCGAACTCAAGGAATCGTGTCCCACACTAAAGCGCATCGTTGTTTTTGACACTGAGGCTGTGTTGGAGTCAGAACAAGATTGCCATTTCGACGTTTTGTGTCAGTCAACTACTGATGTGAACCAAAATGGTGAACTCAAAGCCCGCTTGCAAAGCAGTAATCTTGATGACTTACTCACGCTGATTTATACCTCAGGGACAACCGGTGAACCGAAAGGTGTAATGTTAGATTACAGAAATGTTGCTTCGACCATCGCCCAACACGACAAAAAATTTAATGTCCGCGCAGGTGATACCTCATTAGCTTTTTTACCTCTAAGCCATATCTTTGAACGTGCATGGTCTTTTTACGCATTATATCGTGGCATGCGAAATGTGTATCTTACCGATACGCACAAAGCAAAAGAGGCCATTGCTGATATCAAGCCGCACACTCTTTGCGTGGTTCCTCGATTTTTAGAGAAAGTCTATAGTGCCATTCAAGATAAAGTGATTAAGTCTTCTCGCAATAAAAAACGCATTTTCAACTGGGCGGTTGCTGTTGGGTATCAACAGTTTGAAGCGAGCCAAGGGCGACAAAAGGGGAACCCTTGGTTATCGTTAAAATGGCAAATTGCGAACAAACTCGTCTTTGAAAGGCTGACAACAGCTCTCGGTGGCAATTTAGTCTTTATGCCCTGTGGCGGTGCAGCACTAGATGCCAATGTTGAACGCTTTTTTCAAGCCGTGAATGTTCCAGTACTGTGCGGTTACGGCATGACAGAAACCACTGCAACGGTAACCTGTAATACCGTAGATTCACGCATGCCTGGTTCAAATGGCCAACCATTACCTGAAACAGAAGTTAAGATTGGTGAGAACAGTGAAATTCTTGTCCGTGGTGGCAGTGTAATGCGAGGCTACTACAAGCGACCTGAAGAAAATGCCAAAGTTTTTGATGATGAAGGTTGGTTTAAAACCGGTGATGCTGGTGAGTTTGATGAAGAAGGCAACCTCTTTATTACCGACCGTATCAAAGAGTTAATGAAAACGTCTAACGGTAAATATATAGCACCACAACGAGTCGAAGGTAAGGTCGGTTGCAGTCCATTTATCGAACAGGTGGCGGTGATTGCAGAAGCCAAGAATTATGTCACTGCGTTGATTGTTCCTGCATTTGAAACACTTGAAGAATGGGCGAAAGAGCAAGGGTTGAAATACAGCAATACGATGGAGCTACTTCGTCATAGCCAAGTGATTCACCACTTTGAAGAACGCTTAGTCGAATTACAGTCTGAATTGGCTACCTTCGAGCAAATCAAGAAGTTCACTTTGTTACCCGATGAGTTCTCAATGGAAGCAGGACTCATCACGCCAACCTTAAAATTACGACGCAAAGTTATTTACAACAAGTATGCGGATGAAATTCGCATGATGTATGAACGGTAATTCCTTGTTACGATAAGCCCTGCAATAGCAGGGCTTATTTTTTGGGAAAGGAAATCATTCATATGTCGAAAACTTTTGAAATGACGTTTTCACCGCGTTTTAGTGAAACCGATGGCATGGGGCACATTAGTAATACGGTAATTCCAATTTGGTTTGAAGCTGCGAGAGACCCCATTTTTGAAATTTTTGTTCCGAGCATGAAGATGACGGATTGGAACCTTATCCTTGCTGGCTTCAATGTCACGTTTTCTGCACCATCCTTTTACGGTAAGCCTGTGACGATTCTTACTAATATTAGCCGTATTGGCAGCGCCAGTTTTGAGGTGTATCAACGTTGTATGCAAGATGGAAAGCTGACAGCAGAAGGGAGGACGACCATGGTGCACTATGACTATGAGAGTGAAAGCAGCATGAAGTTATCTGAAGTAATTAAAGAAAAACTGAAAGAGTATCATGTATAAATAGCGCTAATTTCATGAATAAAATATCATTTACGCTTCATCGTCAATAAATGTTGTGGTGCTAAGCTTCAAGTATTTATGTCTTAGTGCTGGTTAAATTATGTCTTTATCATTAACTTTGGTTGTCAATGAATCAGGTCAATGGACACTTAAATCTCCAGATGAGTTGAAACAAGTTTTTTTAACTTTAAGAGACGGACAAAAACATGAAGTTACCATTAATAGAAAAGGACAAGGTAGTGAAAATGAAACAAGCAGAATCGTTGTCAGCAAAAATGATTTAATAAGCTCAGAGGCTTTTAATCAATTTTGGAAAGGGATTACGGAATTAGCCATGGATTTAACAGTAAAAGCTGAACTGGGCGAAATTATTGAAGGCTATGTAGCAAATCCATATTATGAAAAAGAAAGTGGTCCAGATTTTGTTGTATTTTCTTTATTTTTTTCACAGCAGCAAAATCCGCCGAGTGAAGGTGAGGCATCAATACAAGTGGGAGGGCAGTCTGCAACACAGTATTTGATGCAAAGCTTCAGAGCGTCTTCAACTCGTCCTTTTTCAGTTAATGGAGCCGCTTTATCTGGTTCGTGTCAAACTGCTCCAATTCCAGAAGATATGTCTTTAAGCGATAGCAGAAAAAATATAGAGCAACCACAAGGTTCGGTAGTCGATAATAAAGAACAAGAAGTACTGATAACCGGTTCTATTCCTCCTGAAGATGAGTTTTCTAGTGGGGGTGGAAGCTTTCAGCAAAACATATACCAATTGGCGAAACTAGCACAACAAGGTTACACCTCAAACGCTGATGATGAAGGGGGTACTGATGACAGTATCGGATTATCCCTTACTCAAACGGTCACACCATTTCCAGTTTCTCCATTGGAAACGATATCGTCAATTAATCAGAGTTACATATCGAGGTTCACTTCTAAACCAGTATTGAGTGTTGCTGACGTTGTTAATGACTTTGAAAGTTATGACTTAGGTGAAAAGCCCATTTTATTCTTAGATATGGATGAAGTCTTTTTAACTGATGTAACTAAAAGTTATACTAAAGATATGAGTGAGAAACAATTTTCTCTTGTGCATATGGAGAGCCCTGAGGAATTAAAATCCAGTATTGATGAATTTATGGCTCGCTATCCTGAAGGTAAAGTCGTGCTATTAACCAATTCAACTGAAATAATTGCTGAGCAGGAATTAGCTGCTGTCAATATTAAAAAGGAATGGTTTTATGCGGTGTTAACTAAAAAGGCGGAAAACATATTTAAGACCAAAGGTGAGCGTGCCGATGATTTACTTAATGCTGAAGCGACAGAGGGAAAAGTATATTCAGGTGCATGTTTAGCTGATGATACGCAAAAGAATCGAGAAGAGTTTGAAGAATCGATGATTAAAAGAGGTATGAAGGTTAAAGTGGTTCCTGTTGTCGGCGCTGTGAATGAGAAACTTCATATCGTTGCATTACAAGAAGTAAAAGCTGGAAAATATGCCGATGTACAAGACGCTGAAGAAGCCATAAAAGAACAACCAGAATTTGTTGGCGCATTCAAGGCATATAATACGTTAATAGCAGAGTTAGATACCCATAATACGGCAAGATCATTTTAAATTGAACTTTTTAGTGGGTTCTTGATCAGATCAAGCATCAATAGTTTGCTTGAATTAAAATGGAACCCATGACCTTTCTACAATACTTTGACTCTGTGACTGACCCTCGTATTGAACGCTGTAAACGCCATGAACTTATGGACATACTTCTCCTTTCTATCTGTGCAGTAATCGCAGGCGCAGAAGGCTGGGAGGACATTGAAGATTTCGGGCACTTAAAGCTAGATTGGTTAAGAAAATATTTACCCTTTAAAAATGGCATACCTCGCCACGACACCATTGCAAGAGTAATTTGCCGCCTCAAAGCTGATGAAATAGAAACAGCTTTTCAAGCTTGGATGTCATCATTAATTAAAGTTACTGGTGGCGATGTTATCGCTATTGATGGAAAAACAGCAAGACGTTCTTTTCAAACTAAAGACAGGAAGACAGCCCTTCATACAGTCAGCGCTTGGAGCAGCCAACATAAACTCGTACTAGGGCAATCAGCTGTTGATGAAAAAAGTAATGAAATAACCGCAATTCCTGAATTACTCAGTCTCTTAGATATAGAAAATAGCATCATTACGCTTGACGCTATGGGTTGCCAAAAGGAAATTGCCAAACAAATTTTCAAAGAAAAAGCCGATTATGTTTTAGCTTTGAAAGGTAACCATTCTGGCATGCAGGCAGAACTTGAAGCTTGGTGGCATAAGGCAAACAGAGAAGGGTTTTCAGATAACAATTATTCTGAGTTCATTGATATAGACAGTGGTCACGGGCGTATTGAAACAAGAAAATGTGAGCAGTTGATAATAGACACGTCATGGCTTTCAAAGGAGTATCGTTGGTCTGGACTAGTAAGTATCTTGAAACTCACTTCTAACGTAGAAGAAAAAGCCACAGGTAAACAAACACAGGAAATTCGTTGGTATATCAGCTCACTAAAACTCGATGCACAACAATGTCTTCACGCTGTTAGAAGCCACTGGCAGGTTGAAAGTATGCACTGGGTTTTAGATATGACTTTTAGGGAAGATGAATCCAGAATTAGAAAAGGAAATGGTGCTTTAATGTTCAATGTGCTGAGAAAAATTGCCATTAATTTACTTAAACAAGATGAAACGAAAAAAGCGAGTTTAGCTCGTAAAAGGAAGATGGCAGCACTAGATGATGATTTCCGTTCAGTGCTGCTAGAATCAGGAATTAAAATGCGCTAGCCGTAATACCCATAAGCCGAATCAATGAGTAATTCACCAATTCGGCTTAAAATATGTTAAACCATGCAGAGACTAAAGCGAAAGCTCACTAAAACTTTCAATCGTTTTATAATTAGCTTCAGTTTGCTCAGATAATCGTTTCATATAAACCACATTTAGCCCGGCTTCATCGGCGGCCTTAAGTTCTTCTAATCTATCTGACACAAATAGCACCTGCTTAGGGCTTAAGCTGATGGTATTTAAAATATTCAAATACGCCTGCTTATAAGTTTTGTTACCCGTGCGTGTATCAAAATGGCCACTGAATAACGGCGTTAAATCACCACCGTCACTGTGACTGAATAGCAGTTTTTGTGCGTCCACAGAGCCAGAAGAAAAGCTGTAAATGCGAATACCGTGTTGCTTATACTGGTTGATGGCGTCGATGAAGTCAGGGTAAATATGTCCTGTAAACGCATTTTCAGCATAGCCTTGCTTCCAGACTAAGCCTTGCAGGGTTTTAAGTGGCGTTGCTTTGCGATCTTCTGCTATCCACTGCTGTAATATTTCAACAACTCTGTCTAAATCAGCATCTGCTTCAAGTGCCATTTCTTTAATGTCAGCAATACAGTTATCAACAAGTACATTGTCTTGATTGGCCGTTAAAAAGTCAGCTAATTTGTCTGAAGAGTATGGAAAGAGTACATCTTCAATAAATGATAAATCGGTAGTTGTGCCTGCGGTATCAACGACGATAGCTCGAATTCCCATAAAACTTCACTCCACAATAAGACAAAAGGTCGAACAATGAAGTGATCCTAAATTGAAACGCAAACTTTGACCAGTAAATTAATGTCAAATAAACAAAAGTTTGTTTTAAATCAGTACCGGTTACTCAATTGATACAGTTTATATTTATATCTTTGTTTTTCATCGGGCTCATGCGTCCAGTATAGCGCTTGCTGAAGTATCGCTTTAGCCTCTTTATTACGATTATTTTCAAGATAGATTTGATATAAACCTAAATATGCAGGCTGTAGGTAAGGTGCAATATCTAACGCTTTTTTGTAATAACGAGTCGCTCTCTTAGATTGGTTGTCATGCTGGGCGGCATACGCTTGCTCGAGCCATGCGTAAGGGTTTGGATCATCAAGTTTATCAAGCTTTGCTTGTTGAATATTGATGTCTTTTAAGCGATGTTGTGACTTTAATAGTATGAGGTAGTTTGAAAGCAAACGTACGTTATTTTCATCGTAAAACAGGCCGTATTGGTAAAGTGAATCGGCGGTTTGGTGATCGCCCTTTTGTTTGTGTAATACAGCCAAAATATTGATCGCACCTGAATATTGGTCATCATATTCAAGTGCCTTCATTGAATAGTGAAAAGCATCATCTAAACGGCCGTCAACGATTTTCTGAGCTGCGAGATTAACGTAATATTTTGCAACGAAGGTTTTTTCCTCAAGCAGTTTGCCAGGGTAATTATCGGTTGAAGGAAAGTAATCCACTATGACCATGGGTTTTAAAACAGTAATAGAATCTTCTTCTTTTTCATAGGTAGGATCAAATAATCGGGTTTGTACGTGGGACGAAACCAACAAATAACCATTCTGTTTATCAAAGATAGGTTGGCTGTTCACCTTTTTATAATCGTACTCGAGGTTGATTAATTTTGCATAGGCAGAAGTGATCATTGCAAGGCTCATACAATTGCCCTGAGCTTGTAATATCGCAGTAGAAGCGTCAAATGTCTCACCATAATAAGTAAAGTCGGTGAACTGAGCCTGCATGTAATTTGCTAATGCTTGGTGTGGTTTTACGTCTTGCTCGAGTTGACGATGATAGTAATTTAAGAAATGACGTTTTTGCACATCAGTAAGCTGGAATAGTGATAAAGCAGATGGGATCTCAATCGATGCAGGTGCAAACAAGGCGTAATTAATATGAAGTGGAGGGCTATGTTTTATGGGTTGCTCGGTATGAGAACGTTGAGCGCAGCCGCCTAAAAGCAAAGTGAAAGTGATCAAAAGATTAAAACAAATTTTCATGATATTACTCATCCTTGGTGTAAATCCCGCTTCTGATACTAACCAATATTTCTCGACATTAAAATAGAGTAATAAACTCGGTAAGTTACCCATCTGAAATTTTGTTATTTTTGATGAAGGCTGAATATAAAGTAAATGAGCAGAAATTAATTCGTCTTATTATTTGAAACACAAGATTAAAACTTGTTTATATAAGCTATTACTTAAATGAAATCTCCTAAATACTACCAGTCATTATTTCCTTTAAAAGGAAATGGTTCTTAAGGTGCTGCAGTAAATTTGTATTGTACGCTTCATTTCACTTATCTAACTTCTCACGCATTTTCGTGAATAAGAAATAAAATGTTAGATCTCACGCTCTTTTTTAAGGGGGATATATGTCGGTCGGATTAACGGACGTGAGTCTTAGACACCAAGATGGTTCCACAGAAAGATTAGATCCAAAAGCAGAATTACTTTCAGAATTGAACACCATTAAATCAGGAAAGAAGGATAACTCAGATAACGAGAATAGAATCGATCTGTTCTTTCTGGAGCATTCGGGCCTTGATTTTTCAGAATCCGTTGATGGAAAAAATGTTTTTTTACAAGCGGCGGGCAAAAAAAGTAAAGAAGCTATTTTATGGCTTTCGACACAAAGTATAATGAAAGATGTAACGGTAAAGGATAGCCATCAAAGCAGTTTTCTACATTATTTAGCCACAAACAGTCCAGGCCCTGGAGACAGCATCAACAAGGGCTCTCCATTTCACCCCGATAATGCTCAAGAAATTGATGCTGCTTTAGTCGACTTGATTAATCAAGGCCTGCCGCTCCTCGATAAAAATACCCATGACCAGTTGCCATTTATTTTTTTGTTGGAAAAGTGCTGTGATCAGTTTCCTGAAGCAAGAGCATTAGCGCTCAGCAAAGTGGCTGAGCAACTTGAAGAGCAAGGTGATGATCTTTTTGCTCTTAAACATCGAAAAGCACCTGTTCTTGAGCATCTGACTTCTACAGAATTCTCAGATAAATATTCTCCAGAAGCCTTTGCTGATCTCGCACGTGCAGGGAAGAAGACAGATTTACTCTCATTGGCCGTTGTAAAAGCCCTTGATCAACTTCCTACTCCAGAGCTTAGAAAAGAGTATCAACAAGCAAAGTTAAAAGCCGATATAAAAGGGATCAGAACATCAAGTGAACTGAGTAAAGCAGCATTTAGAGCTGGGAAGGTTGGTGCAATGTCTTATCATGCAATGAACAAAGACATAAGAAAGTCATCTGTTGTGACAACACACTTGCCAAAGCTAGCAACACAGAAACAATCACAACCGAACACGACAAAGCCGCTACAACATGAACTCGAAAGTCATGGAAGTGAACGCAAATTCAGTATTGTAGAGCTACCGGGTGAGCAGTGGAGTGACGTCGATAAATTTCTTTCTAAACAATATATTAACAGTAAAGCACATCAACTGGCAGACTCTCTTCGAAGAAGGGGCTACAAATGGTTCCATATCCCCATTAAAGAAGAAGAGCGAGGCTTAGTTAGGCATCAGCAAGCGATGGCCATGAATCGGCCTGCTTATGCTCAGGGGACGGATGCACACAGACATGAGTTCAGTCCTGTACTTGTCCCAGAGCAGTCTACTCCTCGGCGACATAAGGAAAAGGTATTTGAAGAATTACCGCTTGATAAATCGAATTGCCCCAAAGTTTCATCGCAGCAGTCGCTTTGTAAGAAAAACACAGCAACAGATAAAAACAGAAATGACTTTAAGCGCCGACAAAGTTTAAAAAGGGGGTTAGTGACGCAGATGCGTGCCGAGTCGCAATCTATTTCATCCTCTGGAACGACATTAAGTTTTAGGGAGGAGTTAGAGAAGAGGAGGCAGTCTTCACTGGATAATCACATCGTGGCGGCATTCATTCCTGGTTCAAATGTATTTTCAACATCAGCCAACAGTGACAGTGACTCGGTGTTACTGTCGCCGACACTGCCTAGTACATCCCCATCATATAATTGGGAAGCAAGGCGAAAAAGTTCCTTGTTTAACAGTGGTTGTGAATCATCGACACCCTCTTACATCAGCATGCCACTGCTGATGAGAGAAGACAGTATGTTGGATAATGATGAGGCACCTCTGCTCCCAACGATTACAGAAGATAATGAAGCGATTCCAGAGGTTCAAGTTAATCATATTGCAGAAGCGATAGCGCTGACTGCGGCCGTCCCTTTAGGCATTGGTGGTACGAATGAAGAGGCGATGAAAACCCTATTACTTCCGGCTTTAGTTGAAGATGAAGTAAAGCAATACGATGAGCTCGAACAAAATGACTTGAAACAGTTGAAAGAAATACAAGGGATTGCTGGAGATATTAATAAAGCCGTTAAAAAATGTGTAGCAGAAAATCAAAAGTCTTCAGCACCTACGGGAGGGACGTTAGACAAACTGAATGGAGTAAATGATGCATTTGAACCCGTTATGGAAGAAGCGCCTGCCAGTATAAAAACCATTGTTGGATTGACTTCGCTGGTTCAGCAAGTAAAAGATCTCCACGGTGTGGTTGAAGAAATTGAAGAATTAGAAAAAGGGACGACTAAAGTAGACGATATTATCACAGCGGGCTTAGGGCTTGCTGAAGGTACATTAGGTGCCATTGATACTACCGCAGGTTTATTTTCTGAACTCGTTAAAAATGAAAGTGCATTGAAAAAAGGGTTGGAAGTTGCAGGAAGTGCAACGAGTGCGATAACTGATATCACTGGAGCCTTTAGTGAGCTTTATCAGCTCTTCAAAGATATTAAAGATTCTGATCTTACCGATGCAGAAGCAACCAAAGAAACAAGTGGAGCCGATCAGGCAAAAGAATATTTGAGTGAGGGTTTAAAATACGGTAGGAGTATCGCTAAAATTGCAAGACAAGTGGCCAAAGCCGCCAATGCGATCATAGACGTGAGTGGAGGAGAGGCCGTGTCAGGTGTCGTACCTGGGCTCGGTATTGCCGTGCACACTCTCGCTATTGCTGAGCAATTAATGCATGTATCAAAAGACATTCAAAATTACTCAAAAATGGCCGAGATTAAACTTCGTTTGAAAGAGCAATTTATTGGGGATGGAGAGCTAGAGGGTATTATTGATCGCGATACTTTTGAAACTAATGTCGAAGAAGCTAAACGAATTGCTTATGAATCAGAGAATGATTCAAGCATCAGCCAGGATGCTAAAGATGAAGCGAAAAGATACCTTGCGGTTCGTTATCTCAAAAATGTGTGTGAGAAGCGATTACATCGAGCGGGCATAAAAACGTTTGTTGAATTTGCACGTCTTGCAAGTGCAATTTCAGGCGCTACGGGTGTCGGAGCTGAAGCTTCCGTTGGCTTGAAAGCCGCTGGAGAGAGCATAAGTCTCGCTGCTTATGTGGTTAGAAAAGTAAAACAAGAAGGACATGATTTCCTTGAAGATGGTAAAAGTAGGCCGCATAAAGCCGATGAAAGAGCCCTGCATATTAAAACACTTGTGGGTATGCTCGGGATGATAAATGAGGAAAACCCGGCAGAGATGATTCGTGCACAATTAAATGAAATGAAAGTGATGTTTAAGACTGCAGGATTGAAGCTTGAGGAGTTTACTGATCCTAAGTTATCAGCTGAGGACAGAATTAAAAAACTAGATAGCGCATTAAAGAAAAGAAACTACCTGTAGGTAAATTACGTTTAAGGCTTAAGCAGGCTAACAAGCCTGTTTTTTTATACCCTAAATTTTACGTGCTTACTTATAAATTTGTTTAGGCTTACTTTCAGAATTTAAAGAGCCGAAATAAGCAATATGTGAGCTGAATCGTATACCGTGTATTTTTGTGATGATCGTCAAAGCGTTCATTGGGTGGTTAATAGCTTTTTTATAAAAAAACCAGCTTCATTTTACTATTATTTTAGTGAGTTAGATCATATAAAACTACTAAAATTAGTGAATGCTAATAAGTTTGATGTTGGCTGCTATTTTTCAAAAAGTGTGATCAAGCATTTATTTTTTTATATCTAAATAAATATAAATTAGGTTAAAAATAAATATTAACTAAACATTAACTTTTAACACATAGCATCTTAATTAAAATACTATTTTAGTATTAAAATTAGTAAGGTCGAAATAAACCGATAGATTTATTTTTATTAATTATTATTGCCAATGTTTATTAGTTGAAAAATCTTTTATTAAATAATTATATAAATTACTTATATTATTTAAAGTAATAAATAATATAAATTAACATATCATAAATTGCTAATATCCCAAGACAGGCGTAATAAATACATCAACACAACGTCGTATTTTAGAGGTTATTATGAGTGTTGATATTCTTAGCGCACAAAATCATGAGTTAATGGGTTTTAATGCCGCTGAAAAAAAAACGGCGGGTAATTTAGAGTGGCTGACGCTTGCAGTGCAAAAAGGAGGAGACTCGTCATTATCGGCATTAGGACTTACGCTCGATGATGCTATTGAAGCACTTAAATTAGAGCATGCCTCTATGGGAAGGCAACACACTGATCCCATTTATATCCAAGCATTAAATGCAGGCCATGATCAGCTGGCGGCTGGACTCCTAGAAGCACTAGCAAATATTGATGTGATTGATATCAACTCAACGGATGATAAAAATCAAAATTTATTACATCTTGTATTGAGAAGTCGAAATCTGTCCAATGCGGCTAAATCAAAGTTGATAACTCAATTACTGGGTAATGGCTCAAGTGCATTTTTCAGAAAAGACAATGAAGGTATTTCGCCATTAATGCTTTTGTTAAATCGGCAATATGATGCGTTAAGCGATTGTCGTGAAAATGTATTAACCACACTTGAAGCCCATACTCCTGAAACATTAAGCCACCTACAGGTAGATGGTATCCACTTCTTAAATCACATGGCATTGCATGCTGAGGAGTATTCTCCTGATGCTATGGCATTGGTATGTCGTCACGGCGCAGCATCACATGTTCATCATGTTAATGAAGTCGAGTTTGCTAAAGATTTGGCGAATAAGTGTTCACCAGAAGAATATGTAGAGTACCGCTTGGTATTGTATGACGCCATTTTAGATCACGAACAATCGATTGCAGAAGATGAAACTGATGATGTTGAATTTGGTCATTATCAACGCATGAATAGCATGGGGCAAATCGAGGAAACCGAAGATCTGCAAGAGGAGGTTGGGAAGCCAAAAATCGCTCGTTCAATGAGTATTGAAGATTACGAGCAAGCCATTTTAAAGGCGAATAAAGAATCTTTTGGGCACAAGTTGGTGAGGGCATTTAAAGCGATACCAGATAAAATACATGACAAAGCATTGCAATATAGAGCAAGGCTTGATGCCAGTTACCGTCCAGAAGAAGATACTTTAGGGTTACTTAAATATCGGGCAGTAAACCCAGTAGATAGAGTTGTACCGATAGATGTCGAAAGTCGGCAACACGGATTTGTGCCTATATTGATTGAGCGACAATTTGATGTTGAACGCACCTCGAGCGAAATAGAGGAAGGGGAAATTGATCAAATTTCGCAGGAATGCTCAGCTCCTGCAAATGAAGTTGAAACACGAAGAGAAAAATTAGAAGAAAAAATTGAACGTTCACATTCCGCAGCGTCTACACATTCAGAAGCGTCGATAAAATTACAAGAAACCAGTAGCGAAGTGAATCAGAGACGACAAGAGATTCGTGATAATTATAGAAGAGCTCGCTCACACAGCAAACTGTCCAGAAGTACTTCACAAAATAGTGATTTTAGCCAGCCTCTTAGTGCAACAAGACGACTAGATCGCAATTCTCTTTCGAGACAAATGAGCCATTCACTACCCAAAGCCAGTATGACTTTTTCGCCTGAAAGTTCATTGAACAGCTTACCGTCAGCAAGCTTATCACCGTATTCGAGAGAAATGTCATACGAGGATGATGTATTTGAGTCTCCAGTCAAAAAGGTAAGGGCTAGAAGGATAAGTATTCAGCCAAGCGTAGCAATGATTCAAGAGCAGGAGCAATCAGAATCTAATGCCGAAGAAATAGAGGCGCATAGGCCCGTTCAGAGTCGCTCAAGCAGAGACTCAACACCTTCTGCTAATGATGACTCTCAAGATGAAAACAGTTTAGAGCGAGATCCGTTAACTGGTGATTGGAAAAATGGTGCAATCAGTAAAGCATTAATGAACATGAACCGCACCATAATTTCGCCGGCTTATGGTCATGAAGTGGAGCATGAACAACTAGAGGTGAAGCAGCGAAATAACTCAACGGGTGCACATGAAGAGAAAACCATTGCTAATGGGCTATTTACAGTCGGGGCATCTGTCGCCATTCCTGCAGCTTGCAGCAGTAAATGTTGCACAGTAGTCCCCATTGCTTCAAAACCTGAAAATCCTGAAATAGAAGAACAAGAAGACCAATACCTCACACAGATAGTGGCAGCAAAGGCCGAGCTTAAATCCGTGGTAGCTAATGAAAAAAAAGAAGGGAATTTATCTAAAACCACTGATATTGGCATACACGTCAGTGGCTTGGCTGGTGCACTTAGAGCTTACCCTACTGTGGATGAAGGGCCTAAAGAAGCGAAGTTGTTTTTACATGGTCTCAGTGTTGGCGAGCAAGTCATTGAACTTGTAAAAGCCATGAAAGAATTCGACGATGAAACACTGACGAAGAATGCAGAGTCATTATCAAAATTGGCATCTGAAGCACTGGATGTAGCTGAAGCAGGAGTAATTGCATTATCGGCACTGGTTGGTGATGAAGATATGGGGGCACTCATTAACACAATACCGAAAGGGATCACTGCGGCAAAGCAGTTTAAAACTTCTATGGTGACCATCAAGGACGAGTTAGTGCGATTACTGAGTGTATTTAGGGAAATGCAAGACTCAAAAATGTTCGATGAAAATGCACCCGCAAGCGCCAAACTAGCGGACAATGCACTCGACTTTTTAAAGCACAGTGCGCATTTTACTAAAGAGCTGGCATCTGTAGGTCGAAGCTTAGCCACGGCATCAAGAGAAATACTAACACTTACAGGACAAGCAGGCACTGCTGCAGGGCAAGCAGTTCCTGGACTCAGCATTTTTGTTTCGGTATTGGATATTGCAGAACGTGCAGTCAGTATGACTCAGGCTGTCAGATCGTATGCACAAATGTCAGAGTACAAAACGACGCTTAAAGAGTCATTCAGAGATGATAGTGAGTTATCAGGCGTTGTTGATGAAGATACTAATCAAACTAATAAGGCAGAGTTGAAAAAATTAGCGTATGAGTCTGAATATGATGATCAAGTTGATACCTCTACCATTGATGAAGCCAAACGATATGACTTAGTTCGTGGGCTTAAAAAGGTCAATGAAAAGCGGATAAAACGTGAAGCATTCAAAATGACTTTAGATGTTGCCAATATTGCAGCGGCTATTGCTCAATTGTCTGGTGCTGGAGCGGGGGCCGGTTTAGGGATCAGTGTGACTACGGCAGGCGTTAACATCGGCGCATTTACCGTGCGTAATGTTAAACAGCAATATCATGATTATAAAAGCGACGGTAAGTCTACGGAGGCAAAACACGCTGCTCGGTTACGTCAAATTGAAGTGATGATTGGTTTACTACGTTCGATTGAAGTACCTGCGGAAGATGACGAATATGCGCAAAAGACGACGTCAGCTCAGCTTGAAGAAGTGAAACAGCTCTTTAAAGCCGCAGGGTTACCACTCAGTAAGTTTCTAAAGCCAGGATTAAAACCTGATGTGAGATTACAAAACCTTTATGATGCGCTTAAAAAGAGAGAGTAACTCATATGAAAATTACTCTCTGGCTATTATCAGTGGTTATGAATTGGCAAAACGTGCCCATTTTTAACCACTTGAAGACACGGATTAACACCATATCGATAAGAAAGCTCGGCTGGCGTATCAATATCCCATAAACAAAAATCTGCTTGCTTACCCACTTCTAAGCTACCAATCGACTCAGCCATACCTAACGCACTTGCGGCGTGGATTGTTGTCCCTTTCAACGCTTCTTCTGGGGTCAGTTTAAACAACGTACACGCCATGTTTAACATTAACAATGTCGAACAAATGGGTGATGAACCAGGATTAAAATCGCTCGCAACCACCATTGGGACATTGTATTTTCGGAGTAACGCTATCGGAGGCTGTTGAGTTTCACGTAAGAAATAAAATGCACCTGGCAATATGGTTGCGCAGGTATTGGATTCACTCAGGGCTTTTACGCCATCTTCATCAAGGTATTCAATGTGATCAACGGATAAAGCGCCTAATTTAGCTGCTAATGCTGAGCCACCGAGATTAGAAAGTTGCTCTGCGTGAAGTTTAATGTTCAATCCGTATGATTTTGCCGCTGTTAATACACGTTGTGTTTGTTCAAGATTAAAGGCAATGTTTTCACAAAAAACATCAACGGCATCAGCTAACTTATCAGACGTTATTGCAGGGAGCATCTCATTAATTACATAGTCAATGTATGCATCTGCACCAGCATCTTTAAATTCAGTTGGAATGGCATGAGCACCAAGAAAAGTGGTGCTGACATCAATGTGATGATGCAGTCCAAGTTCTTTAGCAACACGCAGTAGTTTTACTTCTGTTTCCGTATTGAGTCCATAACCCGACTTTATTTCAACGGTGGTTACGCCTTCTTTGGCTAGAGCATTGAGTCTTTTTCTTCCTAGCTCAAACAATTCTTCTTCAGATGCGTCTCGGCAAGCTTGAACAGTTGATAAAATTCCACCTCCGGCACGAGCGATGTCTTCGTAGCTGGCACCGTTAAGGCGCATTTCAAATTCATTGGCACGATTACCAGCAAAGACTAAATGAGTATGGGCGTCAATTAAACCGGGTGTGATCCAACGGTTTTTTCCTTTGTAGATAGGAGTACTGAAAACGTCAAATATGGGTAAGTCTTTATACGCACCAATCCAAGCGATTTTTCCGTCTTTTACCGCAATGGCGCCTTCTTTAATGGCTCCATACGGCACGTCCGAGTTAAGCGCCATTGTGGCAATATTAACGTCAATCCAAAGCTGATCCCATTGCGCCATTGAGCGAATTCTCCTCAAAAAGATTAAAAAATGTCTTGTCTTTACTTGTATATACAATATATATTTTATTCAAGTTTTGTTGAGTTTACCACCACTGCGATTAAAAACGGAGCGAATGTGACAAGAGCAAAGTTTGCATTAATTAAGCAACACATCGTAAATAAAATTGAAATGGGCGAGTGGGAAGAAGGCACAAAGTTGCCATCAGAAAATCAACTTTCGCAAAATTTCAACTGTAGCCGAATGACAGCAAGACGAGCATTGTCCGAATTAACGGATGCAGGAATATTAGAACGGAGTCAGGGGATTGGAACGTTCGTCGCTGGTTTGAAATCACAATCATCGATGTTAGAAATTAATAATATTGCTGATGAAATAAAAGCTCGTGGTCATGGGTATCAAGCTCGGCAATTACAATTAAGAACGGCCATTGCTGATGCTGAAATTGCGATGGCATTAGGTATCGAAATTAATAAGCCAGTCTACTACTCCGAAGTCGTACATTATGAGCAAGGCGTACCCTTGCAATTAGAAATTCGATATGTGAATCCAACTCTAGTTCCTGAATATTTAGATCAAAATTTTAATCAACAAACACCACATGAATACCTTTCTCAGATTGCACCCTTGGCGAAGGCTCATCATAAAATTCAAGCCGCTTTACCGTCCATTGAGCAAGTACAAAAACTTGAACTCAAAACAATGGAAGCATGTTTGGTGATCTCAAGACGGACTTGGTCTAATCAAGGTGCTGTCAGTTTCGCAAAATTAATTCATCCGGGTAATCGCTTCTACTTGGGTGGCCATATAACTTTCTGAGGATGTAAATATTCACTAACTAATGATTCTGGTTCGAATTTAAAAATATTAAAAAAAAATAAATTGATAAGTAAATACTAACTTACGTGATTAAAAGAGGTACCCGACATGGACAAAAGACATGACAGTAGCCGTAAGATTCTGGCGCCGCATGGGACAAAATTGAGTTGTAAAAGTTGGTTAACTGAAGCGCCAATGCGCATGTTAATGAATAACTTACATCCTGATGTTGCTGAAAGACCAGAAGAGTTAGTTGTGTATGGCGGCATTGGCCGTGCAGCACGTGACTGGGAAAGTTATGACAAAATCGTTGAAACATTACAGCGTCTTGAAGACGATCAAACATTATTAGTGCAGTCAGGCAAACCTGTCGGTGTGTTTCAAACACACGCTGATGCACCTCGTGTACTGATTGCAAACTCTAATCTTGTTCCACATTGGGCAAATTGGGAGCATTTTAACGAGCTCGATAAACAAGGGCTGGCGATGTATGGCCAGATGACCGCAGGCTCTTGGATTTACATTGGTACCCAAGGGATCGTTCAGGGTACTTATGAGACCTTTGTTTCGGTAGCAAAAAAGCACTTTGATGGTGAAGCGACAGGGCGTTGGATTTTAACTGGCGGATTGGGAGGCATGGGTGGTGCACAATCATTGGCTGGCACCATGGCAGGGTTTTCTGTGTTGGTGTGTGAAGTGGATGAAACCCGTATCGATTTCCGTTTACGCACTCGCTATGTCGATAAAAAAGCCAAAACATTGGATGAAGCGCTCGATATCATGAATACAGCAAATGCAGAAGGTAAACCAGTTTCCGTTGGTTTACTGGCTAATGCTGCTGATGTATTTGCAGAGCTTGTTGAACGAGGAATTACGCCTGATGTGGTCACCGATCAAACCTCAGCACACGATCCACTCAATGGTTATTTGCCACAAGGTTGGACATTAGAGCAAGCGCAAGCAGAGCGTTCAAAAGATGAAGCTGCTGTGGTTAACGCTGCGAAAGCGTCGATGGCTGTGCAAGTAAAAGCGATGTTGGCACTGCAAGAGCGTGGTGCAGCAACACTGGATTATGGCAACAACATACGCCAAATGGCGTTTGAAGTTGGTGTAGACAACGCATTCGATTTTCCTGGATTTGTACCAGCCTATATTAGACCGCTTTTCTGTGAAGGCATTGGGCCATTCCGCTGGGTTGCATTATCTGGTGATCCTGAAGACATTTATAAAACCGACGCCAAAGTAAAAGAATTAATTCCAGACAACCCACATTTGCACAATTGGTTGGATATGGCTCGTGAACGTATCGCATTCCAAGGCTTACCTGCACGTATTTGTTGGGTTGGATTAGAAGATCGTGCGCGTTTGGCACTGGCCTTTAATGAAATGGTTAAAACTGGCGAATTGTCAGCGCCTGTTGTTATTGGTCGCGATCACCTTGATTCAGGTTCAGTTGCGAGTCCTAATAGAGAAACAGAATCCATGATGGATGGATCGGATGCGGTTTCTGATTGGCCGCTACTGAATGCATTATTAAATACAGCAAGCGGTGCAACGTGGGTTTCACTTCACCACGGCGGTGGTGTGGGGATGGGCTTTAGTCAGCACTCTGGCGTTGTGATTGTGTGTGACGGAAGTGATGCTGCGGCTAAGCGCGTCGGTAGAGTATTATGGAACGATCCTGCTACAGGCGTGATGCGCCATGCAGACGCTGGCTATGACATTGCAAAAAAATGTGCGACAGAGCAAGGGTTAGACTTGCCGATGATAAATACCAAGGGTTAAGGAGCAAAAATAATGGAACATTTAGTATTACAACCAGGAAAATTAACTCTTGAGCAAATGCGTTTTGCTAGCCGCAACCCAATTTCATTGTCATTATCAGACAATGCTGTTGAAGGCATAAATCGTAGTGCCGATATGGTACAGACCGTACTTGATGAAGGCCGAACGGTTTATGGCATCAATACCGGTTTTGGATTATTAGCCAACACTAAAATTGCCGCAGAAGATTTAGAGCTGTTGCAACGCTCTATCGTGTTATCTCATGCCGCAGGTGCTGGGCGTTTTATGGACGATAAAACTGTGCGCTTAATGATGTTATTAAAAGTTAACTCATTAAGCCGTGGTTATTCAGGCATACGTTTACGTGTTATTGAGTTTCTGATCGCCATGATTAACGCAGAAGTTTATCCGTGTGTACGAGAGAAAGGCTCTGTTGGTGCATCGGGTGACCTAGCGCCACTTGCACATATGTGCTTGCCTATTCTTGGGGAAGGCGAAGTTCGGTACAAGGGTAAAATAATGCCAAGCCAAGAAGGTTTAGCACTTGCCAATATTCAACCTCTCGATTTAGCCGCCAAAGAAGGCTTAGCGTTATTAAATGGTACACAGGCCTCAACAGCATTAGCGCTAGAAGGACTGTTCAACGCTGAAGATCTTCACACACAAGCGACAGTTATCGGTGCAATGAGTGTTGAAGCTGCAATGGGCAGTCGTAGTCCATTTGATGCACGAATTCATGAGATTCGTGGTCAGCAAGGGCAAATAGATAGCGCGGCCATGTTCCGTAGTTTACTTGGCGATACTTCTGAGATTTCAGAAAGTCATAAAAATTGTGAAAAGGTACAAGATCCGTATTCACTGCGTTGCCAGCCACAAGTATTGGGAGCATGCTTAACACAAATTCGCAATGCTGCTGACACTCTCAAAACGGAAGCCAATGGTGTTACCGATAACCCACTCGTCTTCTTTGATAATGGTGACATTATTTCAGGTGGTAATTTTCATGCTGAGCCAGTGGCTATGGCAGCGGATAATTTAGCGATTGCCATTGCCGAAATTGGCTCTCTGTCTGAGCGAAGAATGGCATTGCTGATTGATTCAAGTTTGTCAAAACTACCGCCATTCTTAGTGGATAATGGTGGTGTGAATTCAGGCTTTATGATTGCTCAAGTTACGTCTGCTGCATTAGCATCGGAGAACAAAACCTTTGCGCATCCTGCCTCAGTTGACAGTTTACCAACGTCGGCGAACCAAGAAGATCACGTGTCAATGGCAACGTTTGCCGCTCGTCGCTTACGAGATATGTCAGAAAATACCCGTGGTATTTTGGCTATTGAATGGTTAGCGGCAGCACAAGGGCTTGATTTCAGAACTCCGTTAGAACCAAGCAAACCAATAGCAGAAGCAAAAGCGTGTTTACGTGAAAAAGTTTCACACTATGATCGTGACCGTTACTTTGGGCCAGATATTGAGATGGCGACCGAGTTGCTTGAGGGTGAAAGCTTACTTTTAATTATTTGATAGTAGATCTAGGGCTGTGATTTAGCAGCCCAATGTAATAAAAGATAAATCAAGAGGGCAGTCTGTATTTTGGTGTAACGCCTGCTCTTTTGGCGGCATCAATATGGATTTGATTGAGTGATTTATCAATTGGTTTGAAAGTTTGAGTTTCGAAATTCTTAACTATATCCTCCAGAGCATCCCAAGTAGGCTCTGGGTAACACTTAATGACTGCAGATATTAATTCTTTATCGTGAACCGAAAGAGAATAAAAACCTTCCATATACCTAGGATTATTTAAAAAAACGTTGAAGTTTTGAGGTGAATCAGATGCTTCTGCAAGGCGCAAGAAACATTTAGCTCTTAATGCAGGTGTACAGTCTGCACATTCTTCAGGGTCAGCAATAATAGTGTTATAGAGCCATTAGGTCTGCTCTCGTCCTATTTTATCTGCGATATTTAACAGTAACTTGTTAATTTCAGACAGTTGCTGTGGAGCTGAAATTGTAAGAGGACTTACCTTAGCAGTAGCCATGTCGGTGGTTGGGGTAACTTGTCCCAATGAGTCGTCTTGGAGACGTTCGGGGGAGATTGGTGGGAATTCAGCATAAGGATCATAATCTGGCAACTGAATTGATGGTCGATTTTCTTCAAGGTGTAAAAACACACTTAAGAAACCCTCGCCACTTCCAGATGGGCTTTGCTTATAAAGTTCTAACTTCGTGCTAGCCGATGTGATTGTATCTTCTTCACTTAATGTAATGCTCTGAGGGAGTAATGTTTCAGCTAGAATTTCACCATTAAACGATAGCCTCATATAACCATTAGCAGTGCCAATTCCGCCATATTCAAATTTGAAACTAGATTTATCAGTACATAATTCAGCGAGCCTAATGAATGCATTAGCACGTTTATCTGCTGGTACTTCCTTTGAAACCACTAATTCAAAAATATGTGATGCATGTTTCCAATTAAATTTTCCATGCAATTGTTTGTCTATGCAAGAAAATAATTGAGAGCGGGTCGTTACTAACTTTTGTTGCTGTTCTAATTTCTGTGTATGTAATGTAGCTTGCTCAACTTCTAGTTGTCTTTGAATATTTTCTTTCCGTGCAAGCTCCGCTTTTATCTGTTGAAGCTCAGTTGATTTTTCATGCGCTTGTCTTCGAGCAAAATTTTGAAATGTCATAATTCGACTTTCGCCAGGTTTAGCTAGGTTAAAGTTTTCTTCTCCTTTATCTTCTTGTATAAGGCATTCAATCATATCGTTAAATTCTGGTTCTGTGCTAACGTATTGAAATGACCCTCTTATTTGTCCGTCTACAATGATAAACAAATGAGTGTCCTTTGCTTGGCCGACTTGATAGTCAACCAGCTGAAAAGGATTAGATGATATAAATTGGTCTTCTTTCTGGCACAGCCATTTTAGATTTAAAACGCTTTTTATTACCTCAAACTTATTCATTGGAGAGTGAGTTAACTGCCAGTTGATATATTCAATGAGCTGAAGCACCGCTTGTTGGTTTTGTGCTTCTATTTCAGGTAAATCATCTTTTGAGAGCTGCTTACTTGAATACAGTTTGTCTCCTAAAACTTCTGATCAATCTTGGAATGAGGTATTGACTTTTTCAAGAGAAAAATTTTCGTTTTGGGAACGTATAGCGATGGAAACATCAAATTCCCAATATTTCTTTGTTTTTCTAACATCTAAAAACAATCTATCGCTAAAATTAGCTGGTGCATTTTCCATTAATCTTGCAAATGCTTGAAGTTGCTGCAGTGCGATTTCTCGTTTTGGTTCATCAGTCCATTCCCCAGAATCCGGTGCTGAACTAGAAGACGGTTTTTCAAGGCGAGTCGTTACATTGAGCATTAATTTAACGTGAGGCTTCAGTGAGCGATATTGTTCATCATTCTCACAAGAGTCCGATAATTGCTGTAAAATTAGCAATTCATTACGTTTCTTTTGAACATAGCGGTTAAGTGTTTCCAATCGTGAAAGTAACTGTTCCCTCATATCACTATCTGATAAGCGTGCATCAGTTTTATCGTTAGCACCGATGATTGTTGGTGATTTTTGCAATTTTTTAATGTGCTGTGCAATTTCCCCGTTTTCACCATATAAAGCATTAATTTGTTCTAATGTTAGTTCCGACTCCCATTTAGCAAGATTATTGACTTGCTCTGCGTGCCAATCACTGATCATTGTTAAGTTCTGCATCGTTTGCTCATATACCGCTTGATCTTGAGGTACACACTTCTCATTTTCTATAGCAATAAAGGCTGCTAAATCATCTGCATATTCTTGGAACAAGCATGGAATAAAGATCTTTACAGCATTAACGGTGACAGTTACTGGCTTACTACTTTTCATAGTATCAGGCGAAGATAGGTTGAGTTTAATGCAAGTATTTGGAGTTTTAGGTAATATTGAAATAAGAGCTTTTAAACTAGATACTTTGTCATGTGTTGAATAATTATCTTTTAAAAAAAACAGTTGTATGCGGTTTCAGTTATGTCTTGATTGCCCCCGTTACTCAATGACAGAGATAGGACTGTTTGTGCGAGTTCACAAACTGATTGTACTGGGTCAACTGCGAACGAAGGTTTGGTGTAATTGAAAATTTCTATACCTAACATTGATAATGAAAGGCTATTTTTTTCAAGATCAACCGACAATTGGACTCTATCTCGATATCCTGGAGGTAGCTGTGTCTTCATCTGTTCGTATGCGCAACCTATTGCTCTTACACCTTTATCGAAGTTTTCATCTGTATCTCCTTTTTCAAGTAATTGCAGATACGCATCCATTATTGGCTGGCAAATACGTATAGCACCAACTGACTTTTGTTTATTTTCAAAAGAATTGACTGCTTTTTGAAACTGTTCACTGGCCATCTCATAAACTAAACGATTACATGCTTCATCAGTAAGCCTATTAGTGTAGTCTGAACCAAGCTCGCATACGGTTGTTCCTGCAACTTTAAAAACCAATTGTTGATTTTCGGGAGTGAAGTCAATGGTCAGTAAGTCTTGATTACGTGGAGGTAGTGTCGCTTTAAAATCAATAAACTCTTTGTAGGCGCTAGTTGGAGCACTTATATTCTTATTATCATAGGGCGCTGCAGTTAAAAACTCATCGTAGGATTGGAAGAAAGGAATATTGGAGACTGATATGTCTTGTTCAATACCAAGCTCACGAAGTTGTTGCTGTAAAACTTCTTGTGCTTGTTGAGTTTGTGCATGAAAGTTTAAGGTTGTAGCTTCATCATCACACTCATATGCATCACTTTGATTGACAGAGTAGTCACTTATAGAATTACTCAAATCTGAAACTGACATTTTATTTTCTAAATGGTTTGATTAGTTTCTACATATTACGATGTACTTTTTACAAATACCCAGTTAATTATTGTTTAATAAATCATCGGCGTTTGGCGCTCGGTAGTTGCAATGTTAATCATTAAAGTAATAGGTTTATTGAACTTATGCGTTTAGTAAAGTCAAATGTTATATATACCGTTATACAAGTCAGTTTGGGGAAATAATGAAAATGCTCAAGAATCTAAAAGTATGGTTTAGCATATTCGCTGTAGCAGTGGTTTGTAATCTTACTATTTTAAGTCAACCATATGCTGCAGAGTTTAATCAACCGCACATCAATGTTACTGGCGTGAGCCAAATTGAAGTAAAACCAGATACCGCAAACATCTCGATTTCAGTTAGTGTCGTTAAACCCAAGGCAATCGAAGCAAAAGAGGCAGCCGATCATGCTGTTGCCAACTTAATGAAACGCCTTACAAAATTTGATCTGAAGAAAGGTGATATTACGAGTGCTAATTTAAACTTAAGTACTGAATATCGTTACCCACCTAAGCAAGAGCGACAGCTCGTTGGTTTTAGGGCCTCGAGAGATATTAAGTTATCAGTTTCAAACCTCGACAAGATCAGTAAAATACTCGACGAGTCGATTAAGTCAGGCGTCAACCAAGTAAATAGCATCAATTTTAGTGTTAAAGATAAAAATAAGTATCTAGAAGAAGCGAGAGCTCTAGCAATTAAAGACGCAAAAGTAAAAGCCCGAGCACTCGCAAAAGGGTTTGATTCAAAGCTTGCTGGTGTTTGGGAAATTCGCTATCAAAATATGCAACCATCGGAACGACCTGTCTTTAAAGAAAGAATGATGTTCAGTAGTGCTGCTGCAACTGATAATGGCTATCAAAATTCAAAAATCACCTTTAGTGATAGAGTACAAGTCGTGTTTCTAATAAAATAATCCTTTATTTGATTTTGGAGTATTACGTTGTTTCCTTATCAATGGGTGTTGTTTGATGCCGATGAAACCTTATTTCATTTTGATGCACATGCAGGTTTGAAGCACCTACTTAAGCAGTATGAAGTCGATTTTACTGATGCTGATTATGAAGAATATCAAAAAATAAACCACGGTTTATGGCTACAATATCAAGCGGGCAACATCACTGCACAACAGTTACAAGTGACTCGCTTTAATACTTGGTCTGACAGGCTGGGTGTTGAAGCAGGGCAGCTTAACGCCGGTTTTTTAGATGCGATGGCTTTTGTGAGTCAACCTATCAAAGGTGTGCTTGAAGTGTTGGAAACGTTATCCTCAAAAACAAACATTGGTATTATAACCAACGGATTTACAGCGTTACAAAAAAAACGCTTAACGAATACTGGAGTTGATCAATTTATTGACTTACTTGTCATATCTGAAGAAGTCGGCGCAGCCAAACCTGAGAGTAAGATTTTTGAATATGCGCTTGAGAGAATGGGTAATCCAAGACCGAATAAAGTGCTCATGGTTGGTGACAATCTTGATACAGATATTCTAGGCGGTAATCAAATGGGTTTTGATACGTGTTTGTTTAATCCTAAACGACTTAACTCCACCGATATTACAGCTGATTTCGAATTAAATGACTTTTATTCCTTTTTCAGTCTGCTTGAGTTGTCCTGAGTCAAACTAGCTCCCAGCGCAAGGCTAGTCTGGCACTGTTTCTCCAAGCTCAATAAGCAAACGTTTTGCTTCACTTTTTAATTGATCTAGCTTGTAGTTGTAATTCACTGCGCTCTCATTCATTTCATTCGTATTTCGGTTACGATACTTCAAGGACTCTCTTTGTTGAAATGATGTTCCTCTAGAGGGCTCTGTCACGCTAACTTCACTTTGGCGCTTTACCTTGAGAATATCGCGAAGGCCTGATATTACGGCAGATCTGTTCTCACTCTTTATATTTTGTTTAAGTTGATGGATCTTACAATCTTGTTTTACATGATGTTTAAATAAAAAATAGTGCTGCGAGCCTGTAACTGTTGCTATCGCAGTTGTGAGCGTTCGAGCTTTTGTTCCTGATAGTTTGGGATATCGACCACTGTAAAGTAAATCTTCGAGTTTTCCTGAATACTTTTCTGGGGTACCTTCAAACATACTTTCAGATGGGGTTGTATGAAAGTCACTTATCGAATTTGGTTTCCCTTCAGTGGTTGGGTTTACATAAAATGTTCCTGCATCGGGAGTGCTTTGAAGTTTTTGAAATGTATCTGGTTTCTTGACCAGTTGAGCATCATGCCTTTGCTCGTATGTTCCAGCTTTATGTGATATCAATCTAGATACAGCTTGTAAAAAGGCCATAATTTTAATTTTTTGCGTGATGAATGAGTCAATTATAGATATACATATTCACTAACAATATTAGGTTAACTAGGTTTAATGACCCGAACATACTCAGTTAATCAAATGTGCTTGAAATGTAGGGATTGCCCTTTTACTGCCAGTACTCCTTTCAAAATATCCGGCCTGTCGGTAATTATGCCATCAACGCCCCAATCAATTAGTTGTTTTATTTTTGGATAATTGAAGTCAGTATGTTCTTGCTCAGTCCACCCCCAAGGGATCACTTTTAATCCTAAATTATGAGCGTGGTCGATCTGTTGTTTTGTGACACAAAGTTCGTAAGGCTCCCAGAAGCTGCCACCCATTTTCTTAACCATTTCTGGGTAATCATAATCGTAGTTTTTGGCTAATAATGGTGATGTCCATATTTGACCATTACCAATTTCTGCTTCCATCCCTCTATTAGCAGGTTCATAGTCCGGCTCCGTTAAATATCCGGTTTTTATCCCTGGAATGAGCTGTTGAATATCAACGAGCGTCTGCCATTCAAAAGCTTGAACTTCGACTCGATTTTTAATGTGAGTTTGTCTAATAACCATCGCTAATGCTTTAGCCATCACTTGGGGCTTTACTGAAAGATTAGGCTGAGTTGGATCCGTTTTCATCTCGATTTGAAAACGAACAGGGTAAGTTTCAGTTTGCTTTACAAATCGTATGACCTGTTCAAGTGTTGGAATGTGCACATCAGACATATCAATATGATGTGGGTACATTTGATGAAAGTTAGAATGAACATTAATTCGCCCGACTTGAAGCTGTTTGAGTTCTTCCAGTGTCAACTCTTTTATAGGGGTCTCTTTAGTGAGCCACTTTCCATCCAATGTCTGGGTGATTTGTGGATTTATAGTGAGATCATGAGTAACAATTAAAGTACCGTCCTTCGACATGTTAACATCTATATCAATAACATCTACGCCCAGTTTCAATGCTGCCGCATAGGCTGGGAGTGTGTTTTCAGGTGCGATAGCTCGAAACCCTCTGTGAGCATAAATTTCAACAGTATGATGAGGTTGAGCCGTACTGCTTTCTGAGATCAGGCTAAGGAGTAAAAAACAAAATAACCCGTATGCGGTACTTGCTTTCATCATAAACTCACATCAGTTCAATTTTGAAAACAATATTGGATTATTACGTATTTGAATAATGAATATTTGTTAACGATAAATGTGAAAGTGAATATGATGGTGATACCATATAAGTAAACTAAATCAATAGGATAAAAGCTAACTTTAACGATGTTTAATGGCTTGTATCCCAGTGCGTTATGGTAAGCTTATTACTCTGATTTATCTAATAATTCAGTTAAACCAACCAAGGCTGCAAAAAAAACTGCGCCTACAGGCCAAATAATCCACGTTATGTCCCAATCCATCGTCCAGAAACTCCAACCAAGGAATATTGCTGTAAGAAGTGGCCAATAAAAAGCTGCGAGTTTTTCAGCTCGCTGAACTTGTTTGCTTTTTGGTGATTTAGTACCGCCTTCAGTCAAAATGTGATTGTATGCATCAAATTTTGCGGAAGAGGGTGCAACGATAACGACGCCTGTTGCGATCATGCCAAGTAACACAATTAACATGAGTAAAGTTAGTTGTGAGTCATTGAGAAGAATGCTGACTAACAAAAGGGGGGTTGAACTGATAATAAAAAAGAATACCCCTAATACCGTTCTAAAATTATGAGTCGGACGATATTGTTGGAGCTTTTCTTTGATTGCACTATGTACGCCATAAGCTAATTCAAACTTTTGGTTATCGATAATTTCCAAGTCGTCATCATGCTGATTTGTTTTGACAAAAAAACTTATGCTCAAAGCAACAATCAGCAATACACTAACAATCCCCATCGCTGGAGCCACATCGTCCGTAATGCCGAGTTTATGAGTTTCAGCCATTGCTAAGAAAAAAAACAGAGGAATTGCTGAGCAAATACAAAGTACAGCACCTTTAGTATTTAACACTGACACTGCTAACTTACTTTCGACATATTTCAGCGCTTGTTCTAGGGTGATCTGAGTTGTGTCGGAGGACTGACTGTCTGTTTTTACTTCAAAAGATTCATTGTCATCTTTTAGAAGAAAGTCCGTAGTTACACTAAAAATCTCTGCTAAAGAGAGGATTTTATTCAAATCAGGGATACTGTGTGCGCTTTCCCATTTTGAAACGGACTGTCTTGAAACATCCATTTTATGAGCCAATTCTTCTTGAGACCAACCCAGTTGCTTTCTTAATCGTACAATTTTTTCCGCCAGTATCATGGGGTTCACTCCTTTATCCATAATTGAGTGGAAAGCATAGATAATCAGTTGGTTGCAAACTATCTATTGATGTTGGAACTTTGTCAACCGGTGGTTGCAAACTTTGAAATCACGGCAAATGAGGCATTGCGTAGCCTGTTTTTTACCATTTCTCATGCATTGCTGGCGATAAAACTAAAGTGAAATGTTAACGGAAAATTAAACTGGCTTCATAGATATTGTGCTAACGCCTAGACGAGATAAGGTATTTAATAAATGGTTCAAAAAGGCAATGCTCTATGGCTCACGCTATTAATAAAGCCAATTTATCACCTGAATTAAGAGCGCTTACAAAGGGTGAAACTCCCGCTATAACTGAGATGCAGGTTTTTGTTTCATTAGGTGAGAATAAATACGAACAAAGACAGGTTAATGATACAAATCCCAAAAGCAGAGCTGGAAGTAACTTTCATAATAATGAAAGCAAGGAAATAATTATTGGCCCGAATGAGTTTGAAATGAAAACAATAGGGACCACAATGCAATTACAGCCAGATAATATCGACCAACTTGAAGCTGAGTATCATGGAACCTGTTGCCAAGTGAGAGATTATGAGGGTGCATCAACTTCTACCTATGACGGAATTTCCGCTGCTTTTGTTCAAAGATTCAAAGCTAAAACGGGTATCACTAAGCCGTTCCATTTCGATAAACCGTTTATGGATTGCAAAAATGTTGAAGAAATGCAAGATTTACTCAAAGAGTATGAAGATGAATTAAGCCGAATGATGTCTGAAGTTGAAAGCTACAAACCAAAGTTTGTAGAGCTAGGTAAGATTAAAGAAGGCCAGATGCTACCAGCCGAAACTCCGATTAATATGTCGATGCAGAAGATTGAACTATGTAAAATTATGTTTGAAATGATGACAACAAAAGATCCGGTAGCTTCAAAAGCGTTAGCAAACAAATACTTGGAGCAAATGGCTAGCATGTAACCTATCTTTTATCTTGTTACTTTTTGAGCAAATAAAAAAGCCACAAATAGTGACTTTAATGTATGAGGCAGCTTACTTAAATTATTCTACGTTCTGGATCTGCTCACGCATTTGCTCAATTAAGACCTTAAGCTCAACTGCAGCCGCAGTGACTTCTGAGCTGATGGATTTAGACGCTAACGTATTCGATTCACGGTTAAATTCCTGCATCATAAAGTCTAAACGACGGCCTTGTGCGCCACCTTTTTTCAGAATACGACGAGTTTCAGCTACGTGGGCATCAAGTCTGTCCATTTCTTCTGCGACATCTTGTTTTTGAGCTAGCAATACCATTTCTTGCTCTATGCGTGCAGGGTCAAGCTCACCTTGAATTTCATCTAAACGATTTTGTAATTTTTCACGCTGCCATTGCATAACATGTGGCATGTGCTCACGGACGATAGCGACTTGCTCTTCAATGGCCACTAAACGCATTTCAAGCATGATTTTAATGGCTTCACCTTCACGAGATCGGGCTTCAATGAATTGGTCGACCGCACTATCAAAAGCCGTAAGTAAATCTTTGCCAACAATATCCATGTCTTGTTCATTCGTTGCGAGTAACCCGGGCCATTTCATCAATTCAACTAAATCTAAATCACCTTGACCAGCTTGTTGCTTTAGCTGGTTAGCAGTATCAATAAGTTGAGTGGCAAGTTCATTATTAATGGTCAATTCATTTGACGATGAGTCAGATAAATCATAACGTAAATTTACTTCAACCTTACCTCGGTTTAAACGTTTACGAAGACGATCTCTCAGTACTGGCTCTAAGCTACGGAATTGCTCAGGTAAACGAAGGTATGTTTCAAGGTAGCGTTGGTTGACTGAGCGGATTTCCCATGAGGCATTGCCCCAATCTGCTTTGTGCTCAATACGAGCGTAAGCCGTCATACTTTGGATCATGTTAAAGCCTTTTGTTCATTTCGATGGCGCCAGTATAGCAAATATTATTTTGTTTTTTGATGTTCTAAATTGAACTGAAATTGTCGCTTTATTGGTCTTAAGTATTGAGCCTCAAAATGATATTAACTTTAATGAGGCGAGTTATTACTCACTTGAATTACGGGAGTTGTTATGCGTGGAAATGTGTTTGATAAAACTCAAAATGCGCTTTTTGGCGATATAAGTCCAGATGCGAGGCGAGTACAACTCGTCGAAATGGCTGATGCCAGGCAAGGGGTACTGTACTTTTTGGCGAATTTGGAAATGACGGATTCACCAAAACCTCCTTCAGTAATTAATTCTGCATTACAAGGTATGTTTGGTAAAACGGCTGCGTTAGAAGATTTGGCCGCCGTATCAGGCAAAGTTGCGAATACAACGACTGCAGGACAGGTACTTACTGCTGGTTGTGCTGATGCCATGGAATATGCGCATAAGATCGATCGCATGATTTCCGACTTCTGTGTTCAAGTTCTTGAAAAGTTAGTGTCCTATTTTAGTCGTTTTAGTTCTGCCGTCGCCGATAAACTAAAAGCATTATCTCCCACTGTGCTGACTCAAGTTGTCACTCAATCTATCAGCCAGTTAATAGGTCAAATTCCAGGTTGGCATTATGTGAAATCAGCCTGCATGATCTATGAGGCAGGTAAAAGAGCCGTGATTGAAACGTTTAACTTAATTTCTCAACTTTGGAGTGGCTATGATGTTGATCTGTTAAATGGGCATCCATCAGTTATTGCTAATGCACTTGCTCGCCATTCGTTAGCTGCGGCAACAAGTGGTGCACGTGACGCACTCATTCAAGGAACGGTTGTTGGGTTGAAAGCGGCGGCGGATGCAGTAGGCATGGCTGGCACAATCGTCAGTATTTTAAATAGTGTGTTTTTTGCGATTTGGAACTTCATTGAAAAGTTAGCACAAAAGTATTTTGTGAATAAAGCGTTGAAGGAAGCGGCTGCAGATTGGGCAATTCGTGAGTCGTCAGTCTCAATGGTCTTTGATCATAAACGTTTCTCACAGTGGTTTAGAAAGGCTGTGATCCCTGCACCTATTCTTGCTGCTTTAGTGATTAACTCTGGTGTCGCTGCGCATCCATACCGTTTTTTGCAGTTATTGTCTGATGAAGGAATTGCTTCTCCAGCAGAATTTGCGAAGGGAGAACAACATATTGAGAAACTGAAAGGGATAAGTAAAAGTTATTTAGATAAATATATGGCCGGATATGAAGTGACCTTTCATGGAAAGGATGCTTATGTTAGTTCGATCATCAACAATATTGTACGCGGTGTGAATAAGCCTACATCCCCACATTTACTCGAATTGGCTTACCGAACCCATGCTAAAAAAGTGACGAATGAAGAGGGTGAAGAAGAATGGGTATTAGCTTATGAAGATGGCACTATGGTGAGTTAGGCCAACTAAAAAAGCGTATCTAAGTTTTTTAGACGGACGGGCATAGCATCGGCTATGTATTGAGATTATAATAGCCGCAATTTTTTAAGCCTTTTCAAAAGGAAGATGCTATGCGTCCTAGCGATCGAACTCCAGCTCAAACCCGTCCAATTACTATCACTCGTAACTTTACGGCTCATGCTGAAGGTTCCGTCTTAGTGGAGTTTGGTGAGACAAAAGTGCTGTGTACTGCAAGTTTTACTGAAGGTGTACCTCGTTTTCTTAAAGGACAAGGCCAAGGTTGGGTAACTGCTGAGTACGGCATGCTGCCTCGTTCTACTCATTCTAGAATGGATCGTGAAGCTGCTCGCGGTAAGCAGTCAGGGCGTACCCAAGAAATTCAACGTTTAATTGGTCGTAGCTTGCGTGCGTGTGTCGATATGAAAGCACTTGGTGAAAACACTATTGTGATTGATTGTGATGTAATCCAAGCGGACGGTGGTACACGTACGGCGTCAATCACTGGTGCATGTGTTGCATTGGTTGATGCGTTAAATCATGCTCGCAGTAAAGGCATCATTAAGTCTAACCCACTTAAGTTCTTAATTGCCGCCGTAAGTGTTGGTATTTACAAAGGTGAACCAATCAGTGACCTTGAGTATTTAGAAGATAGTGCTGCTGAAACAGACATGAACGTAGTCATGACCGAGACAGGCAAAATGATTGAAGTGCAGGGCACAGCAGAAGGTGAGCCATTCAGTCATGAAGAATTACTCGAAATGCTGAGTTTAGCCAAAAACAGTATTCGAGAAATTGTTGATGCGCAAAAAGCCGCATTAAACTAAAAATTATAAGCGCCCCATAGAGGGCGTTTTTTCTGTACCCAACAAAATAAAAACGGATAACGTAATGAAAGCCTATCAAAAAGAATTTATCGAATTTGCACTTGAGCGAAATGTACTGCGTTTTGGTGAATTTACTTTAAAGTCAGGTCGCACTAGCCCTTACTTCTTTAATGCTGGCTTGTTTAATACTGGTGGTGATTTAGCTAAATTAGGCCGCTTTTATGCTGCGGCACTCGTGGATTCGGGTATTGATTATGATTTGGTTTTTGGCCCGGCTTATAAAGGTATTCCTATTGCGACTACAACTACGGTTGCACTGGCTGAACATCATGATATTGATACGCCATATTGTTTTAATCGTAAAGAAAAGAAAGATCATGGTGAGGGTGGTTCATTAGTTGGCAGTGAGCTTAAAGGAAAAGTAATGCTGGTGGATGATGTGATCACTGCTGGTACAGCTATTCGCGAATCGATGGAAATCATTAAAGCCAATGGCGCCGAGTTATCTGGTGTACTCATTGCGCTTGATCGTCAGGAAAAAGGCAAAGGCGAATTATCAGCGATTCAAGAAGTTGAGCGTGATTTCGGCTGTGGTGTTATTTCGATTGTGACCTTGGGTGATGTGTTAGTTTACCTTGAACAGCAATCAGGCATGGAAAAAGAGCTTGCGGCGGTAACCGCTTATCGTGAGCAGTACGGTATTTAATCAAATGAATATCCGCTCTACACATAGTTAGAGCGGATATTGTCTAATGTTAAGCAATCAGAACTTATAGCTTGCTTGAACACCTAGTAGCAATACATCACCGCTCGCTTCACCATTAAAGTGAACCGTTGCTAAACCAGCAATGTCTTGCTCTTCATTAATTGGCGCATTGCCGTGTGACTTGATGTAAGTCGCACTGAAATCTAATGTTAAATCTTTGCTTGCTTGATAACCTGCGCCTACAGAATACCAAAGACGATCTGAATCTGGGATTGTCGTAGTACGGTATTCATTGCTCACTGCTGTTTTATCTAATGCTACACCAGCGCGAGCAACCCATTGGTTATTAACTTGGTAAGTACCACCAATGGCATAACGCCAGTTATCTTTGAAGTTTTCTTCTTTCAATAATTGGTCATGAACTGGTGTTGGAACACCATTTACTAGTTCAATTGGCTTTTCATTCGGGAAAAATGCACGTAGCTCTTTAAATTTGCTCCACTCTGTCCAATTAATGCTGGTGTGAAGTGCAAATTTATCTGTTAGCTGATGATAAGTCGAAAATTCAGCAAATGCTGGTAATTCTAATGGTAGTTCACCGTCAAATGACGCCTGTTTACCTTCTGCGTTACGATATAACGCACCTGATGCTTTACCATCAAGATCAAACTTAACGCCTGAGTGATAAGCTAAACCAAAGCGAGTGCTTTCATTGAGTTTATAAGTTGTACCAACTTGCCAGCCGAAAGCGACATCATCGCCTTCTAGTGCTTTAAGGCTTGTACCTGCTGATGGCAAACGTGCTGCGACTTCTTGTGGAAGGCCAGCTTTAATTGGTTCAATCCAACCTGGCATTGAAGCGTTCAATTCACCTTCACCATAAACAATACGAACGCCACCGCCAATAGAGAACTTTTCGTTCACTTTATAAGCGATGTTCGGGTTAAATTCTACAGTCTTAACTGATGTATGTTGACCGAATAGAGCAGCAGAATGAGTAGCCCCAACTTCAGTTGCTAAACCATAGTTTGAGTTAACTGCAATACCCCAAGTTAATTGGTCATTCAGCTGGTTTGAATAGTAAAAGTTAGGCACAGCAGCGTTATCAGCAACGTCAGTCGCACCAGCTGGAAGCGTAATTGGAACTGGAAGAAGTGCAGAATCAATTGTTACGCTACCAGGAACGTCGACATTTGGCATGACATAAATAGCACCAGTCGAAATTTGACGACCTTTTAATTCTGTTAATAATGCAGCGTTACGGCCTTGAGCTGAGGCATTGTCAGCAATAGCAGCTTCACCTGCGAAGGCGCGCCCCATTCCTGTAGCAGAATATTCAGCAAGTTGAAAACCTGCCGCTTGAACTTGAGCTGTTGAAGCACAAAGAGCTGCAATAGCAGCACTTAAAATACGTTTTTTCATTTTTTATTCTCTATTTTGCTACTACTTGCTGTGTAATACATTTCAACAAAAGCTGAAATTACAACGACAAGATAGAGTAAACATTCAATTAGCAGTGCGGAGTTTACTTACCAAAATGCGCATTGCAATAGTTAATGTGACTTTGTTCAAGTTTATTATTCTAAAAACACTTGATTAATTCGTATGTCATTCTGATAGTTGATTTTATTTGATGCTAAGCAAGAACTCAGTATTCACTTAGGCTGGTGTGGTTGTTACAATGATGACCGATTGAGTGTGATGCTCGGTGTTTTTTTACACTCTGTAAGATGGATTTAGTTGCTAACAAATTGAATAAAAATGGAGTAAAAAGAAAAATGGATTTTAGGTGGTTATTGTTAGCACTCTCGCTGTTTATTCCTCACGTTTTTGCTTCGCCTATGAAGGACATGGATGAGCTCGTTCCTATGGTTTATCAGTATCCTGCTCAAGCCTCCCAGAAAATTGAATTGCTAGATTCTACCCATTACTCATTTCGTGAAAAGTTACGCCTACAACTTATTCGCTGCGAACTACTCAATCAAAACGGTGATGGTCAAGCTGCGATTAATCTAGCGCAATTATCCATAGCACAAGCAAAGTCGAACCAGTTAGAAGAAGCGTTACCCTATTTTTATATCTGTATGGCGGACGGTTATTCGTCAGTTGGACAGTTTACTCATACATTTACATTGTTAGACGATGCTATTTCTCAGGCAAAAAAATCAAGCCAACTACAAGCATTAGTTAATGCACTAAGAACAAGAGCTCAGTTTGATACAGAATTTGAAGACTTTAGTTCAGCGATTGAAGACTTGAGGTTAGCTATTGACTTACTTCCTCAACAATTTAACCAAGACTTTAATTGGTTTTGGGCTCCTGAGACATATGTATATGTCACGATGGCAAATATGTTTATTTCTTCTAACGAACTTAAATCAAGTCTTAAGTATATTGATATTGCTTTACAAGCAAATGATGCGGAAGGGACGGTTAAGCATTACGCTTTGCTAAGTGCTGCAAGAATTTATTTTAATGCAGGTAAAATAATTCAGAGCCAAAAGTGGTTGTCACAGGCAAAGAATTCAGCTTTGGAATTAAATTCACAGCATGAGTTAGCTGTGAGTGACGCAATTATTGCATCTTTAGAGTTCAACTTTGGTAATCTTGAAGATGCTGAAGCATTAATTATTAATGCTAAAAAAGTTTTTGATCAAAACTATAAAGTTGTTCATTCTCTTAGATCTAATCGTTTATTAGCGAGTATTAAGTTTGAACAGAATAATGATAAAGAAGCATTAAAACTCCTAAGAGAGGCTATAGATAAGGGCGAGCAGTTACATCAATATACTGATTTACAAACGATGTATCATACTTTAGAAACGTTTTATATTTCTAAGGGCAACCCTCAAAAAGCCTACGAGAATCTTAAGCTCGCTTATGAAGCTGGAAACCAAGCAAATAAAGAACTCAACAGTGCTCGCTTTATCCAGTACAAAGCTCGATTAGATAGGCAAGCTTCAATTAACAGTCAGCAAAAACAACTTATTTCCACGAAGGATCAGCCTCAGCCCGAATCTTACCGGGCCCTGAAATTAGTCTTTTTCGTATTTGGAATGCTTGGTATATGTATCTTCTTTGTGATTATCCAAACGAAACGTCAGGCTAAACGTGAGCGAGCGCTAGCACAGCAAGAGTTGCCGATTAACCAAGAGCTTAATCAACTCTTGATTTCAGCAAAAAAACAATCGTCTCCGTTATCTTTGCTTTTGGTTCATATTGAGAAGTTGGATTTACCTCAGTTTGAAACACTTCAACAAGGTATTGATGACGTTGTCAGAGAGTCCGATATCGTAACTCAGTATTCATCCTCTGAATTATTAGTCATATTGCCTAATACGACTAATGCGGGTGCCCAAAAAGTCGTGGCTAACTTATATCGTCACATAAAGCAGGTGACACATCGAGATCATATCTTTGGCATGGCATCGATGCAGCAGTTTGATCAAATCGACCAATTGATTAAAAGGGCCAACTTCGATCGTTTAACTCAGCTGAAAAACCGTGAGATCAGAACGTCAAAATTTGATGACGTTCAAGCGGCTAATAAATGATGAATCAATTTTCAATCAAGTATTGATTAATTGTTTCAATAAATTCATTGCCAAAACGCTCTAACTTACGTTCGCCAACACCATTAATGGCTAAGAATTCATATTTATCTGTGGGGGTCTGGGCTGCCATTTCAGCTAACGTTGCGTCACTGAATACTAAGTAAGGTGGTATTTCTAGTTCATCCGCTAGCTTACGTCTTAATGACTTCAATTTAGCAAATAGCTGGCGGTCGTAGTGTTGTGGGGCTCTTGAGTTACCTTTTGATTTTCGAGTCGGTACCGACAACTGCATTCTTGGCACGGCTAGTTGCAATGGTTGCTCACCCATTAACACATTTCGAGCTTGTGGGTTTAGGCGTACTGACGAACCACGAGTGACATCTTGTGTGGCAAGTCCTAGATGTATTAACTGACGACAAACACTCAGCCAATGCTCATGGGACTTATCTTTACCGATGCCCCACGTTGATAACTTATTATGTCCACGTTCTAAGACCAAATGATTCTGAGAGCCTCTCAGTACGTCGATTAAATAATTGAGCCCATAACTCTGCTTGATGCGATATATGCAAGATAAGACCTTTTGTGCGTCTTCGAGACCATCATACTGCTTAGGTGGGTCAAGACAAATGTCGCAGTTACCACAAGGTTCGTTAGCTGGCTCATCAAAGTAGTGGAGTAATACTTGGCGGCGGCAAGTCTGTGCTTCGGCAAAGGCTGCCATCGAATTAAGCTTATGTAGCTCAACTCGTTGTTGCTCGTTCGGCTCTGATTGTTCGATTAAATGTCTAACTCGACCAATATCCGCAGGATCATATAAGAGCAGTGCTTCTGCTTCTAACCCGTCACGCCCAGCTCGGCCTGTTTCTTGGTAATAAGACTCGACACTTTTTGGAATATCATAGTGCACGACAAATCGAACGTTCGATTTATTGATCCCCATACCAAAAGCCACAGTGGCGACTACAACGTCGATGTGATCTTTTAAAAACTCATCTTGAACGGCTGCCCGTTCTTCTTGCGTTTTTCCTGCATGGTAAGCCTTGGCATTAATGCCTTGCATGACTAAGCGATCGGCGACTTCATCAACCCGTTTACGACTTGTGCAATAAACGATGCCGCTTTGGCCTTGTTGTTCAGTGACAAACTTTCTGAGTTGCTGAGCCGCATTAAGCTTTTCAACAACGGTATAACGAATGTTTGGCCTGTCGAAGCTAGACAACCACTTAAAAGGTGTGATGTTCAGGCGCTCACAAATACTTTCTCTTGTGGCGTAATCTGCAGTAGCCGTCAACGCCATCATTGGAATATTTGGAAAGTGCTGCTTGAGTTTTCCTAATTGAGCATATTCGGGTCTAAAATCATGTCCCCATTGACTGATGCAGTGAGCTTCATCAATAGCAAAAAGGCTAACATTGGCCTCCTTAATGCGTTCAATGAAGTCACCATAGAGCAAGCGTTCTGGTGATACATAAAGCAGCTTCAATTCACCGAAAAATAATTGTCGAAGTATTGATGAACTTTGCTCTCTTGATTGTGACGAGTTAAGGTAAGCGGCAGCAACACCCTGTTGAATTAAGCTATCTACTTGGTCTTTCATCAACGAGATAAGTGGTGAAACAACAATGGTAACACCAGGCAGCAACATGGCTGGGAGTTGATAGCAAATACTTTTGCCTCCCCCTGTAGGCATGATAGATAGCGTATCTCTACCCTGTAAGCAATGTTCAATCACCTCGCGCTGGCCATGACGAAAATCTCGATAACCAAAGACTTGAGCTAAACACTGAAGCAATGGATCTTGTGGGGTTTGGTTATCAAAAGCCTGCATTAGCGACTGCCTTGTAGCCAGAAGTGAAAGCCGATCATTTTATGTTGTGCCTTAACGATAAGCAATCTATTGTAAGGTGTTGATGATAAGTTTCTGTAAAGTTTAGGTGCTTAGATGAAGTGCAATATGTGGCGCATTGTAGGTCGTCGCACCGTAGCTTTTAATCTTAATTACCACGCTGCGGAGTGCTAAAGGTGTACATCAGCAAATGGTGAAAACTGCTGTTCATAATCTAATTCAGTATTTTTGTGATTATGATTGTGCAAAATACAGCTTATCAATACAATTGCGCACTTTACTATTTTAAGACTTAAAATATGCCAGAAAACGAACACCAAAAGGGCGTGATACTTGCTATTTTTGCCTATACCATATGGGGCATAGCACCGCTTTATTTCAAATTGCTTGAGCCAGTACCTGCACCAGAAATTTTGTTGCATCGAGTCATTTGGTCATTCGTATTTATGATTGGTTTACTGGGCTTAACTCGTGGCTTTAGCTCGTTAAAAGCGTTGATGACATACAAGAAAAAAATAGCCGTGTTGAGCATTACCTCAGTATTAATTGCATTTAACTGGTTATTGTTTATTTGGGCAGTAAATAATGAACATATGCTTGATGCCAGTCTAGGCTACTTCATTAATCCGCTCTTTAATGTGGTGCTTGGCTTAGTTTTTTTGAGTGAACGTTTAAGTCGACTGCAATGGTTTGCTGTTGCATTGGCGTTAACTGGTGTTGTGGTACAGCTCATTTCTTTTGGTTCTATTCCAATTGTATCTTTGGCGCTAGCCGGTTCGTTTAGCATTTATGGTTTATTACGTAAAAAAGCAAAAGTGGATGCTCAAACGGGCTTATTAGTCGAAACGGCACTGCTGATTCCGGTTGCCATTTTATATGTAGTGTATTTGGTGCAGTCAGGTCAAAACGATTTAATGTCGTATGATTTAGACATTAACTTGTTGCTGTTACTGGCCGGTGTTGTTACATCGATTCCCTTGTTGTGTTTTGCTGGTGCTGCTATTCGTATTCCGCTTTCAATGTTAGGTTTTTTTCAATATATCGGCCCAAGCTTGATGTTTATTTTAGCGACCATGATATTCAAAGAACCCTTTGGCCTAGATAAAGCCATTACGTTTGGTTTCATTTGGGCAGCTTTAATCGTATTTACTGCAGATATGTGGATTCAACGACGTGGACGTTTAACAATAAAAAACTCATCTTCATGATGAGTTTTTTGTTACATCAATCCATTCGAGGTATCTGCTTTAATTTAGATAATGCTTGTTGTGGATGATCAACACTGAATATCAGTAGTAGATTTTCCTTTGTAGGCAAGACAATGACCTTGGTGGGGGCTGTAACAGAAAGCAAAGCTTTAGTCGCCCCGTGATAAGGTTGATCTAATTGAAAGTACCCAAGTTGATAACCCGGTAAGCCAATCCCGTTTTGCCTAAATTTAATCTGAAAGTCTTTGCTTTGAGTTAAGTCGACGATTTGAGCATTGCCAATATCTAGTACTCTCAACGGTATGGACTTGCTGTAGAGTGGAACATCAAACTCAAGGTTACTTTCACTGATTTCAATATCGGCTTTGAAGCTGTGAATGAAAACATAGCACAAGCTGCCAAAGATCATGGCAAGAAGGGTCAGCCATAAGTATTTAAACCAACCTAATGCATTGCGGCCTTTAGAAAGTACAATCAATAATAAAGCAAGAATGGCAATGAACCACCACAAACCAGTGGTGTGCAAGTCTGAAAGTGGGATACGAAAGGCGTCCATATTCACAGTCCTTTGTGAAAGCTTTCCTCTAACTTAGTTTTTGAGACATAATATGTCAAATTAATTTAGAGCAAAAAAAAGCCCCGACATGCGGAGCTTTTTATTCTACAACAAGTAAAATTACTTAATTTTAGCTTCTTTGTAGATAACATGCTTACGAACAACTGGATCAAATTTCTTGATTTCCATTTTTTCTGGCATGTTACGCTTGTTCTTCTCAGTAGTATAGAAGTGACCAGTCTTAGCACTAGATACTAGCTTGATCTTTTCGCGATTACCTTTAGATTTAGCCATTTTCTATTATACCTTCTCACCACGGGCACGCATTTCAGTAACAACTACTTCGATGCCCTTCTTATCGATGATACGCATACCTTTAGTAGAAACACGTAGCTTAACAAAACGCTTTTCTGATTCTAACCAAAAGCGGTGGCTTTGTAGGTTAGGTAAAAAGCGACGACGGGTCGCGTTCTTTGCGTGCGAACGGTTGTTACCAACCATTGGACGCTTGCCAGTTACTTGGCATACTCTTGACATGTCAATCTTCTCCAAAACAATTTTTAACGCTCGAGCATTAATGTACCTCGTATGGCCGTCGCCCGAGGCACAAAGAGGGCGCATTTTATACACGATTCATAGGGTAAGATCAAGCAAATCTTTAATTAATCCATCCTCTTTCTGCGAAAGATACGATGTCCCTATCGCCTACAATCAAGTGGTCAAGTACATTTACCTCTATGGTTTCTAAGGCTTTTTGTATTCTCGATGTAATGCTTTTATCCGCCTGACTGGGCTCAGCCACGCCAGAGGGATGGTTGTGACATAAAATCACTGCTGCTGCGTTTTTATTGAGCACCAGTTCCACCAACTCTCTTGGGTAAACCGATGCGCTATTTATTGTGCCACGGAATAATTCAATAAATTGAATCACTCGATGCTGAGAATCCAACATCAAAACCGCAAACACTTCGTAATTCCGATCCGCTAACTGCTGAGTCAAATAATCACGAGTAATATCGGGATTTTCAAGCACAGGACCTCGATGCAAGTTTTCTTTGGCTAACCGTCTTGAAAGTTCGGCTGCAGCTTGCAACTGCGCATATTTTACAGGTCCAATCCCCGGAAGTCGACAGATCTGTTTCGAAGATGCTGATAATAATGCTCTTAAACTGCCAAAAGTGTTAATTAACTCTCTTGCAAGGTCGACTGCGTTGAGTTGTTTGCTGCCATTCCTGAGTAAAACGGCGAGAATTTCGGCATCAGATAAACGCTCTGCGCCGTATTGAATGAGTTTTTCTCTTGGGCCTTCTCCATCAGGCCATTCGCTGATTGCCATTTTCATCCTTGAAATAACAAATTAAGTAAGACCACTGTAACAAAATTTTGATGGTAGGCAATAACCTCCAAACTGGCTTTATGGTATGGTTAAGACAATAGATTTTTAATTATTAAGAGTGAAACACAAAGTGACGCTGGCAAATAAGAAGATTTTACTTGGCATTTGTGGTGGCATCGCAGCTTATAAAAGTGCTGATTTAGTAAGAAAGCTGAAAGAGCAAGGTGCCGATGTTCGTGTGGTAATGAGTCAAAGTGCAAAGGAGTTTATTACCCCTTTAACCTTACAAGCATTATCTGGTTATCCTGTTGCTGATAGTTTGCTTGATCCAACGGCTGAAGCCGCTATGGGACACATTGAATTAGCGAGATGGGCAGACTTAGTGATCATTGCACCTGCGACCGCTAATTTTATTGCTCGACTACGTGCTGGAATGGCTGATGAATTGATCACCACTCTTTGTGTGGCCACCGAATCTTCAATTGCCATTTGTCCTGCGATGAACCAGCAGATGTATCAGTATCCAGCAACAAAAGAAAACATTGCCGCTCTTGCGAAGAGGGGGCATCAAATGTGGGGGCCTGACTCAGGTTCACAGGCGTGTGGTGAAATCGGTCCAGGGAGAATGATAGAACCATTAGGTATTGTGGCCAGAGCCCAAGAGTTTCTTGCTGGCGCTGAGCAAAAACCATTAAAAGGCAAAAAACTGATGCTCACCGCTGGACCAACACGGGAAGCCATTGATCCTGTGAGATATATCTCTAATCATAGTTCCGGAAAAATGGGTTTTGCTTTAGCAGAAGCAGCTGTAAAACTGGGCGCAGAAGTAACATTGGTTAGCGGCCCGGTTAACTTACCGACGCCCACGAGTGTGACGCAAGTTGATGTAATTTCCGCTGAAGATATGCTGCAAAGTGTGCTAAATGATATTGAATCACAAGATATATTTATTGGGTGTGCGGCCGTTGCTGATTACAAAATTGCACAAATGGCTAAAGAAAAAATCAAAAAGAACGATGAGAATATGCAGCTTGCGCTCACTCGAAATCCTGATATCTTAGCCACCGTTGCCAAACGCAATAACAAACCGTTTACGGTTGGTTTTGCAGCTGAAACTAATAATCTTGTTGAGTACGCTAGAAGTAAGTTAGAACGTAAGAACCTTGATATGATTGCTGCAAACGATGTTTCTGTTGCAGGTCAGGGGTTTAATGCTGATGATAATGCACTGCACGTTTTTTGGTCTGAAGGCTCTCAACATTTACCAACAACAAATAAGAAAGCATTGGCAAAACAATTATTACTGCTCATTGCCGAGAGAATGAACAAATAATGAAAACACCTATCGAATTAAAAATATTAGATTCACGAATTGGCAGTGAATTTCCTTTACCTGAATACGCTACGGTTGGCAGCGCAGGTATGGACTTGAGAGCTATGCTTGATACAGACGTCACCATAGAACCAGGTGAAACTCGTCTTATTCCAACGGGTATCGCCATTCATGTTGCCGATCCGAGTTTGGCCGCTGTGATTTTACCTCGTTCAGGTTTAGGGCATAAAAAAGGCATTGTGCTAGGTAATTTGGTTGGTTTAATTGACTCTGATTACCAAGGACAATTGATGGTGTCTTGTTGGAATCGTAGTCATGAACCATTTTCAATGATCATTGGTGAGCGTTTAGCACAATTAGTGTTTGTTCCCGTCGTTCAAGCTGAATTTAAATTGGTTGATGAATTTAATCGTTCAGATCGAGGCGAAGGTGGTTTTGGTCACTCAGGAACCAAGTAATTCGAACATAGAAGAACAATAAAAAATAAAGGAATTTCTTATGACGGCCCCTAAGAAAAAAAGCCGTAAAGAGCACATTCTACAATGTTTAGCTCATATGCTAGAAACCAATCCTGGTCAACGAATCACTACGGCTAAGTTAGCGGCTGAAGTGGGCGTTTCAGAAGCTGCGCTTTATCGACATTTTCCCAGTAAAGCTCGCATGTTTGAAGGCCTGATTGAATTTATTGAGGAGTCGATTTTGACTCGCATCAATTTAATCATGGATGAAGAAAAAGATACTATGCGTCGTTGCCAGTTAGCGTTGCAATTATTATTGATGTTTGCTGAGCGCAACCCTGGTATTTCTCGAGTATTAAGTGGTGATGCTTTATTAGGTGAAAATGAACGCCTACGTGGGCGAATTAATAACTTATTTTCTAAAATCGAAACCTTGCTTAAACAAATTTTACGTGAAAAAACGTTGCGTGAAGGCAAAGGGTTTAATCTTGATGAAGCCACGTTGGCCAATTTATTATTAGCGATAGCAGAAGGTCGAATTGCCCAGTTTGTAAGAAGCGAGTTTAAACAAAAGCCGACTAAACACTTCACCGAACAATGGCAATTTGTGCAGCAGCAGTTGTTGCAGAGTTAAGACCATTAAAAGTTATTAGATTCACAATAGGGTGAATCTAATTTAGTCGCACCTTTGTTACAGATATGTATAATTGATTTTAACAATTATACATACTCTTATAACAAGGATGTGAGATGAAAAAATTCATTACCACACTATGCGCTTCAGCATTATTCAGTTCTTTTGCCTTTGCTGAGCTCCCTAAGAGCGTCGATAAGCAAATAGAACTCTTCACTAAACCTTACGAATTTTCTGATGTAAAAATTTCTCCAAATGGTACTTATTTAAGTGTCGTGATGAATGAGAATAACATCAGACGTCTGTTGTTTTTAGATGCAAAAACCATGAAGCCAACTTATGTTGTTCGTTTTTCAGGTGATGAAGAAATCGGGAGTTATACCTGGGTTAATGATAAACGAGTTGCGATCGAAAAAGTGTATAACAGAGGGTGGCAAGAAGAACCTGTTTCCTATGGAGAAATTTTTACCATCAACGCCAATGGTAAAAGGCCTCTATATTTGTTCGGGCAATTAAATAATACCCAGCAGACAGGGAGTCAAATTAAAAAAAATACGGCAATCAGGGCTATTGGCCAGATTCAACATGGTTTACCCGATGACGATAAACATGTATTAGTACATGCGACACCAATTGGTAATGGCTCTGCAGGGTTTATGACAAGAAATAAGCCTCTGTTGTATAAAGTTAATGTATACAATGGCCGAAGAAAAAAAGTGGTTGGTTCACCGATACCTGCAGCCGGTTTTATTTTAGATAAAGATAAAATGCCAGCTTTCGTAGTTGGGACTAGTGAACAAAATGAAATAGAGATTTATCAGCATCGTAATGACGAATGGATCAGCATTGACCACATTCAAGGGACACTGAACGATTTTAGGGTCTTAGGTTATGCTGAAAGTAAGGATTACATTTATGCAGAAGGGTTGGCGGACGGCAAAACTCAAGCGCTTTACAAGGTAAATATAAAATCAGGTGAACGCGAGAAAATCACCTCTAACGACAATGTTGATCCTTTGACGTATTGGCAGGATTCGGAAACGAATGAATTGTTTGCAGTTGAGTTCGCAGATGGCTATCCAGAATACGTTTTTGTTAATAAAACAAACCCGAATACTAAAGCCCTAAAAGCGTTATTAGAGGCGTTGCCGGGTCATCAATTACGATTGGTCAGCAAAACATTAGACAATTCAAAACAAATCATTTTAGCTTTCAATGATAGAAATGATGGTGATTATTACCTGTTTGACTCAACAAAGAATAATATCGCTAAGATTGCATCACATCGTTCGTGGTTAGACCCAAACGACTTAGCTGATGTTAAGCCTGTCAAATTCAAAAGCCGAGACGGGCTGACGATTCATGGCTATATCACCATGCCTTACGGGGTTGAACACAAAAACCTTCCTTTAGTTGTTAATCCACATGGTGGCCCCATTGCTCGTGACTATTGGCAGTACAATCCACAAGCGCAACTTTTAGCTGCCAATGGTATTGCTACACTTCAAATTAACTTCAGAGGCTCTGCTGGTTATGGTTTAGCCTTTAAAGAAGCAGGCTATGTAAATTGGGGAACAAAAACGCAATATGACATTATTGATGGTGTGAAGTATGTGATTGATCAGGGCTGGATAAATAAAGACAAAGTTTGCATTGAAGGTGGCAGCTTTGGCGCCTATTCAGCATTGCAAAGTGCAGTGATTGAACCTGATATGTTTAAGTGTGCGATTGGTGTTGCCGGTGTATATGATTTGCCTATGATGAAAGAGGAAGGGGATATTCCTTCATTTAATTTTGGTGAAGCCTACCTTGCAGAGGTATTAGGTGGTGACATAAATACAATGAAACAAATGTCACCAGCCTATAATGCTAACAAATTGAAGGCTCGCATTCTCTTGGTTCATGGTGAAAGAGATGAGAGAACGCCAATTGAGCAATATGAATCGATGACTGAAGCGTTAGACAAAGCGGGTTATCCATACGAGAAAATGATTTTCGGTAAAGAGGGGCATGGTTTTTATAACCCAGAAAACCAAGCTAAGTATTATAAAAAAATGCTTTCTTTCGTCAAAGAAAGCCTAAAACTATAGTTTTCTCTTTCTTACTAAAGAATGCACTGTTCTCATCGAGTACAGTGCATTTGTCATTTTGATGTTTTTTTAATCTCACAAATAAACCGAAACCGGATTGTCGGAGTATATATTCTGATGTATCCTTGCCAACTTTTCTGAGTATTCTGGTTGGTTATTTGATTTCGTTAATCTGATATTAACCATTTCCCTCTATACTAAAGAGAGAATTTGATTTCAAAGCTTTTGTGAGAACTCTATGACTGAATTAGCTGTAAAAATAGAAACACCTGTACTTAGTGATGCAGCCATTAAAGTTCGTGATGCTTTAATTGAAAGCGGACTTGAGACGCCGATGGTAGAGTGCCATTTATCGAAAGGGCAACGCAAACAGCAAATTGAGCAGCATATGAGAGAGATTTTAAATCTGCTTTCATTAGATTTAACCGATGACAGTTTGGCTGATACACCAAAGCGTATTGCGAAAATGTATATCGATGAAATCTTTTCAGGATTGGATTACTCTAATTTTCCGAAAATCACAAATATCGAAAATAAGATGAACATGGACGAGATGATTAAAGTACAAGACATCAGTCTTACCAGTACTTGTGAACATCATTTAGTGACCATTGATGGTGTCGCTTCTGTAGCCTATATCCCACGCAAAAAAATCATTGGTCTATCTAAGATCAATCGCATTGTTCGTTTTTTTGCTCAGCGTCCTCAAGTACAAGAACGCTTAACTCAACAAGTGTTAGTAGCGTTGCAGGCGATTTTAGAGACCAATGATGTTGCAGTTAAAATGGATGCAACACACTATTGTGTAAAAGCTCGTGGCGTCATGGATGCCACCAGTAAAACCAGTACTACGGCCTTGGGCGGCATTTTTAAATCAGACCATGCTTCAAGAGCTGAATTTCTTGCTCATGCCTAAATGAGTGTTCTTAATGAGTAAGCCTCGCATTAGCGGGGCTTTTTTATGGGGGCAATTATTTGGTAACCTAGTTTTTATGTTATTTGTAAGGAAAGCTTTGTGAAAAAATATATCGTTGCTCTCGATCAAGGTACGACAAGCTCACGTGCCATTGTGTTTGATCAACAAGCAAAAATAGTGGCTCAAGCTCAACGTGAATTTAAACAAATCTACCCTAAAGCTGGTTGGGTTGAGCATGATCCAATGGAAATATGGTCATCACAAAGCTCGGCGCTCACAGAGGCATTAACTCGTGTAGGGATATCTGAAGATTGTATTGCTAGTATTGGTATTACAAACCAAAGAGAAACAACGATTGTATGGAATAAAAAGACAGGTAAACCAATATACAATGCCATCGTTTGGCAATGTCGAAGAAGTACAGAGTATTGCGAGCAACTCAAAGCAAACGGTCTGGAGCCTCTTATTCAACAGAAAACAGGCCTTGTGCTCGATCCTTATTTTTCAGCGAGTAAGGTTCGGTGGTTACTGGATAATGTCGAAGGAGCTCAAACGCAAGCTGAAGCAGGTGAACTGCTTTTTGGTACTGTTGATACATGGCTAGTTTGGAAGCTGACAAATGGAAAAGTACATGTAACGGATCCCACCAATGCATCAAGAACCATGCTGTTTAACATACATAACCACAGCTGGGATGATGAGTTGCTCGACTTGTTTGGTATTCCCAAAAAGATGCTGCCAAAAGTAAAAGCTTCAAGCGAGGTTTATGGGAATACCCGTGATGGGGGGATTCCTATCGCTGGAATTGCAGGGGATCAACAAGCAGCATTGTTTGGTCAATTATGTGTTCACCCAGGGACGGCAAAGAATACTTACGGTACAGGTTGTTTTCTGTTGATGAATACAGGGCAACAAGCTATTCAATCTAAACATGGGCTATTAACGACCGTTGCTGTCGATCATCACGGTAAGCCGTGTTATGCATTAGAGGGCTCTGTGTTCATGGGAGGAGCAACAATTCAATGGCTCAGAGATGAAATGTGCTTGATTCGTCATGCGAGTGAAACGGAATATTACGCTTCGCAAGTTAATGACAATAATGGTGTTTACTTAGTGCCAGCATTCGTGGGATTGGGGGCTCCTTATTGGGATCCTGATGCTAGAGGTGCGATTGTAGGATTAACACGTGGAGCGAACAAAAACCATATTATAAGAGCCGCATTGGAATCTATTGCCTATCAGAGCAAAGAGCTTTTAAATGCGATGGAGCAAGATGGAAACCTGGAAGTGTCGAACTTAAAGGTTGATGGTGGAGCTGTGATCAATAATTTCTTAATGCAGTTTCAAGCCGATATCGGTGATGTGGTGGTAGAACGCCCCCACACAAATGAAACTACGGCTTTGGGCGCTGCCTTTTTAGCCGGTTTAGCCGTCGAGTATTGGAATGATGTTGAAGAACTTGAAGCGTCCCTCAGTATAGAAAAACGCTTTGAACCAAATATGCTCAGTGAGCATAGGCAAAAGTTATTTTCTGGTTGGTTAGACGCAGTGAAAAAAAGCAGACGTTAACGAAGCCATTTTTTAATTTTGGGGATCTGCAACATAATTCCTGAAACACAAAATAATATGACGAATAACGCAGCAATTCTTATCAACCAGTGATTGAATTGCAAACCGTCGCTGATATTGACATCTAAGAAGTGTAATTGCATGAATAAATCTTTCAGCCTGCTGGATGAGTTCTGATGTGTGATCACCGTTGCCGTATTGGCATCAACAATTATGCTGGTTTGCTTGTCATCGTCGACATTTATGACGTATTGCAGACGACTCTGCGTGTTAGGTTGAAAGCGTGTGATAGTGTTATCAAGCAATTTTGGTTCAGAAAAGTTAGCGTTGCCAGAATAACTTTGTTTGGCAAGCGCCAAAATTTGAGCACTGGATAAATGAATAGGTTCTAGCCGATTTGCCCAATAATAATAGTTGTTAGAGACTGTAATGATTTTAATTACAGGCTCATTAAGTCGATAAATGAGTTCAAACTCTAAAATCACCTCATTATGATTTTGATTGAATCGCTGCTCTATCCCTGCGAGATCTACCGATTTATTTACCAGAGTTGACTCTGTCTTAATCGCTTTGAAATGCGTGCGGTTTGTTAACCAGTCACTGGGGATTAAATTCAGTGCCACACCACTTAAAATCCAAGAACATAATGGAAGAGCCAGTACTAAGGTTAGGTAACGGTGATACTTACGCCACATTAATGCCCCTCTTTTTTATATGATGTCTAACCCAAGGCGTGAGAAGGAAAAAACCGATTAAAGCAGTCAAGAGTGTCACTAGGCTAAAAAACGATAACAGAGGATTATGAATATCCTCGCCTTCCCAGTAATCCATAATGTGAAATCGCCAAAACCAATCAAAAGCACGCCAATAGTTATGCCGCTTTCCTACTAAACGACCGCTATCGGCACTGAAATATAATGTGTCATCAGCCAAGCTATCAAATGTAACTTTCCAAACTGACTTATGACGAGAGCTAATTTCAGCCGGTGGTGCTGGCAACAACATAATGTCTTTAATTGTCGATGAGTGTGAGTACCATTGATGAACTTGATGTTTGATATAAACAGCATCGATCGTTGGTGCAGGTTGCTTTGTTATCATATCAATACGATATAACTTATCGTCTATATAGAATTGAACTTCTGGGGTAGGCGTTGACAGGACTAATTTGATACGTTGTGCCGCTGGATATGCATTGTATGTCTGATTAAAATTTTGAGTGATGGACGCTGAGATGGAGTGAACATTTACAGGCGTTTTAATTAAGTCATTGCCTCTAATGAAATTAATGTCGGTCAGTACCATGTAACTACCAGATACCCCCCAAATACAAAATTGCAGTAAAGCAATCAGCGACAAAATCCAATGCCACTTTCTGAAGCGTTTCCACATAAGAAATAAAATGCCCCGTTGTTATTTTTGTTGCATTGAATGGATTGATTGCGACCTAGCTTAAGGAAGTTTGTGATCAAATTAAACCTTTAACGAATTAATAAATAATTTAGATCAACTTTAACCTAAAAATTGAAACCTATATTCAACAAGGGCTGCGGCATAAAAATGGCCGCCAAAGCGCATTACATCTGGATTTCAGCAAGTGAACAAATCTTGACTTTTCTTGCCAACTATCTCTAAACTTAGCTTTGGTGGGAAATTGTGGGTATTTGTGGATCTTAATTCTAAAAGCATAGATAAACTTTCTAGATGTGCATAGGAAAAACCATGCGATTTAGTTGTTAAACAAGGATGATATAACGTGTTTTCAGGTGCTAGCAGTATCAACTTAGATGCGAAGGGTCGGTTCGCCATTCCGGTGCGATACCGAGATCTGTTGCGAGTTGAATCTGAAGGCAAGCTGGTAATCACGGTTGATATCCAATCTTCTTGTCTATTGCTTTACCCTTTAAATGAATGGCACCAAATTGAAGCAAAGCTGATGCAATTGTCTGATACTCAACCCACAGAAAGGGCTTTGAAACGATTGTTACTTGGCCACGCTCACGAATGCGAATTAGACAATAATGGTCGCATCCTTTTGCCATTACCACTGAGGCAGTATGCAAATTTAAAGAAGCATACCATGCTGGTGGGTCAACTGAACAAATTTGAATTGTGGGATGCTGATTTATGGCAGCAGCTCATAGAAGAAAGTAAACAAAAAATTGCCACTGAAGACTTAGCGAGTAATGAACGCCTCGCTGACTTTTCGTTGTAGTGAAACTGAAAAGAAGAGCTTTATGAGTGAAAAATTCGCCCACGTGTCTGTACTGCTAAAAGAAACAGTAGACGGACTGAACATTAAACCAGATGGCATCTATATTGATGGAACTTTTGGACGTGGGGGGCATTCAAGCCTCGTTTTGTCTCAACTCGGTGCGAACGGAAGGTTAATTGCGATTGATCGTGATCCACAGGCTATTGAAGCCTCAAAACGCTTTGCCGATGATGAACGTTTTCAGATCGTTCATGGTGGTTTTGGTCAATTAGAAAGTTATATCAGAGATCTTGGGCTCGCAGGGAAAATTGATGGCGTACTGCTCGATTTAGGCGTCTCTTCACCTCAGCTTGACGATGCAGAGCGTGGGTTCAGCTTTTTGCGTGATGGTCCATTAGATATGCGTATGGATAATAGCCAAGGGCAAACTGCGGCAGAATGGATTGCACGTGCAGAAATTGAAGATATGGCTTGGGTCTTCAAAACCTACGGTGAAGAAAAAAATTCACGGCATATTGCTCGCTGCATAGCAGCTGACAGAGAAAAAACACCTTTTTTGAGAACCAAAGAGTTAGCGGATCTGATTTTTCGTATTACCAAGAAAAAAGAAAAGAATAAACATCCCGCAACTCGAGTATTTCAAGCTATTCGTATTTATATCAACAGTGAGTTAGAACAGATCGATCAAGCGTTAGAAGGCGCATTAAACGTGTTAGCACCCGAAGGACGTTTGTCAGTGATCAGTTTCCATTCACTGGAAGATAGAATGGTAAAACGTTTTATTCGTCGTAATAGTCAAGCACCAGAAGTACCGTTTGGTATGCCAATCAGCAATGAAGAGCTCGATAAGCAACGTAAGCTCAAACCTATTGGTAAAGCACAAAAACCATCAGAAGCTGAACTTGAATTGAATCCGAGAGCAAGAAGTTCTGTATTGCGAGTCGCAGAACGACGGGAATATTAAGGAAGTATGATGACAAAAGGACAGTTGAGCCTACCAAGGATCATTTTTCAGGACTTAATGAATCATAAGGTTCTGCTTCTTCTGTCGTCTTTCGTCATTTTCAGTGCATTAGCCGTCGTGTATTACAGCCATGAAACCCGTGAGTTAACGAACGAATGGGATCGGCAGTTACAAGAGCGAGACAGTTTAGATATTGAGTGGCGTAATTTGTTGCTCGAAGAACAAGCACAAACAGAACACAGTAGAATTATTCGCATTGCAAAGAAAGATCTTCATATGAAACGGCCGTTGCCAAAAGAAGAGATTGTGGTGAAATTACCATGAGCAAACAAGCAAAGAAAAAACAGCAACCTCAATTAATCCCAGTTCGTCTATACGTGCTAGTGGGCTTTGTGTGCCTGATGTTTGTTAGCTTGGTTGTACGTGCGGCTTATATTCAGCTCGTTGAGCCAGAGCGCTTACGCAAAGAAAGTGACATGCGTACGTTAAGAACAACGAGTACAGAAGTGCACCGTGGTTTGATTACGGATCGTAACGGCGAAATGCTAGCAGTGAGCGTACCGGTCAGAGCCGTGTGGGTAGACCCCAAAGTTGTACATGAACGCAACGGCCTAAGAGAACGTCGCCGTTGGCAAGCATTGGCCGACGTATTGCAACTTCCTGTTGAAAAAGTTCTACAACGGGTTACGGTCAATCCCAAAAAACGTTTCACCTACCTTAAGCGACAAGTCACACCTGCTGTTGCCGATTATATTCGCCAGTTAAAATTGCCGGGCGTATATCTTAAAGCGGAATCACGCCGGTATTACCCAACCAGTGAAATTGATGCACAACTTATCGGGATTACTAACATCGATGATAAAGGCATTGAAGGTATTGAACGAGCGTATGATCAGTGGCTAACGGGGACACCGTCTAAGCAACAAGTACGTAAGTCTCGTGACGGGAAAGTCGTTGAAAGACTGGATGTGGTTCAGCAAGGTGAAAACTCCAATGATTTAGTATTGAGCCTTGATCAGAGAATCCAAGCACTTGCCTATCGAGAATTGAAGCGGGCGACAGAATACACTCAAGCAACGTCTGGCAGTATTGTCGTATTGGATGTACACACTGGCGAAGTGTTGGCGATGGCTAATACGCCTTCATATAACCCAAATTCAAGGGAAGGGTTGCAAAGCTATCGAATGAGAAACCGAGCCTTAACGGATTCTTATGAGCCTGGTTCAACGATCAAACCCTTTGTGGTTGCTGCTGGTTTAGAAGCCGGAACTATCAAAGAACACGAGCTTATTCCAACGTCTCCTGGATGGATGCGTATTGGTGGCCGTAGAGTAAGAGACTCCAATAATCATGGTGATATGTCTTTATCTCAAGTACTGATTAAATCCAGTAATGTGGGGATCAGTAAAGTGGCGTTGTCCATGCCTGTTGAGCAACTGCTGGGAACGTATCAATCGATGGGACTTGGGAATTATTCGGGCATCGATTTGATTGGTGAAAGCGCTGGCATCATTCACGATAGACCACGTTGGTCTGATTTTGAACGTGCAACGTTGTCGTTTGGTTATGGACTTACTGCAACACCACTGCAATTGGCTCGTATGTACGCCACTTTGGGCAGCGGCGGAATTTTGTACCCGACATCCATTTTGAAATTAACTAAACAACCTGAAGGACAAAGAGTACTTGAACCGCACGTCGCTGAGAGTGTGATGAAAATGCTGGTTGGAGTGACTGAAAAGGGTGGCACGGCGATCAAAGCACACATTGCGGGTTACCCCATTGCAGGCAAAACCGGAACAAGTCGTAAAGCCGTTGCAGGTGGTTACGGTGATGATTATGTGGGTTTATTTGCTGGTGTAGCGCCAATCAATAATCCAAGACTCGCCATTACCGTAGTGATTAATGAACCTAAAGGCGATCATTATTACGGTGGTGATGTCGCTGGACCCGTATTTGCAAAAGTGATGTCAGGGGCATTACAAATGCTCAATGTTGAGCCAATCAGCTCAACCGAACAGTCTAGAATGGCGGCTTATTCTCGGGGAGTAAAATAATGCTGATTAAAGATCTCCTTGCGCCATGGTTTCATTACAGTGGCGAAGAGAGCGTAAAAGAATTACAGCTAGATAGTCGAAGCATCACTTTAGGTGATGTTTTTGTCGCAGTACCGGGTTACGAAGTTGATGGTCGAAAATTCATTCCATCTGCTTTCGAAAAAGGCGCCAATGCGGTGTTAGTGCATACCGATGAGCCAGAAGAACACGGAAAGGTGACTCGTTCGGACCAAGGTCTATTGATATATTTTTTCCGTTTAAACGCTCAACTGTCAGCGTTAGCGATGCAGCGATATCCTGTTGACCCAACTCGCATGACGGTAATCGGCGTGACTGGCACTAATGGTAAAACGACAGTGACGCAGCTTATTGCCCAATTAAGTGAAGGCATTGGCAAGACTGCAGCTGTTATGGGAACAACGGGTAACGGATTGTGGGGACAATTGGAAGAAACGGTCAATACCACTTCTGATGCCATTACCGTAATGCGTGAATTACATCGCTATCAAAATTTAGGTGCTCGCACCTGTGCTATGGAAGTTTCCAGTCACGGTTTAGTACAACACCGTGTTGATGCTGTCCCGTTTTCAACAGCAATTATGACCAATTTAAGCCGTGATCATCTCGATTTTCATGGTGATATGCGATCGTACTCCAAAGCTAAGCAGACACTATTTAAATTCATCAGCCTCAATAATGGCTTATTGAATTTCGATGATGAAACGGCGCAATCATGGCGTTTCGATCTTAAACCTCAAATTGCTAGAAGCTTTAGCTTAAAAGATGATATCAATGCCGAGTTTTACATTGAGGATGCGCAGTTTAGCAACATAGGTGTACAAGCACAGTTAGTTTGGCCAGAGGGCCGGGCACAGCTTGAATCACCGCTACTGGGTATGTTTAATCTGTCCAATCTTGTTGCGGCTATTGCAGCCTTGTATTTAGAAGGCGCAGATATGAACTTGCTGTTAGAACACGCAAAATATCTAAAGCCTGCTATGGGTCGGATGGAGCAATATCAAAAAGACGATGTTGCTGTTGTGGTTGATTATGCTCATACACCAGATGCACTTGAAAAAGCACTCCAAACACTGAGGCAGCATTGCCAAGGTGATTTATGGTGTGTGTTTGGTTGCGGCGGTGATCGTGATAAAGGTAAACGCCCAATAATGGCAGCTGCCGCTGAAAGTTATGCCGATAATGTGGTACTCACAAGCGATAATCCACGCCGTGAAAAACCGGAGTCGATCATTGAAGATGTACTGACAGGTTTCAATGAACCAGAACGAATTACTGTATGCGTTGATCGAGTCGAAGCAATTAAGAACAGCGTTAAGCAAGCCAAGCAGGGCGATATTATTCTTGTGGCCGGCAAGGGGCATGAAACTTATCAAGAAATTGATGGTGTTAAACATGACTACGATGAGCGTGCGTTGATCGCACGGTTGATGGAGGCATGTGGATGATTCTGTTGTCTCTTTCCGAGTTAGCGAAAGCGTTAAATGCCGACTTAGTTGGCGAAGATTGCCAAATTAAAGCCGTCAGTACTGACAGTCGCTCAATTCCTGAATACGGAATGTTTATTGCCCTCAAAGGTGACCGTTTTGATGCCCATGATTTTGTTAATGATGCATTATGCCAACAAGCAACCGCAATATTGGTTTCAAAACGTTTAGATGTGAGCATTCCCCAATTGGTGGTTGCTGACACTAGAGTTGCTTTAGGGGTGCTCGGCTCATACGTGCGCCAGCAAATGGATATTAAAGCGATTGCAATTACGGGCTCCAATGGCAAAACCTCAGTAAAAGAGATGGTGGCGAGTATTTTCTCTGAACAATACTCTGTGCTCTACACTGCGGGAAATTTCAACAATGACATTGGTGCACCATTGACGTTATTGCGCCTAGAGCCACAACATCAAATTGGTGTTTTTGAGCTGGGTGCTAATCACAAAGGTGAAATTGATTACACCTCAAATCTCGTTAAACCTGATGTTGCGTTAGTGAACAATATTGGTGCCGCACACCTTGAAGGTTTTGGCAGTATTGAAGCTATCTCAGAAGCGAAATCTGAAATTTATTACCACCTGAAATCAGGTGGAACGGCTGTCGTAAATCAAGACGATAAGTTCGCACCGTATTTGAAAGACGTCGCTAAAGCACACAACATCATAACGTTTGGGTTAAGTGATGACGCTGATATCACCGCTATAAACGTGCAGAGTACTGCCGATGGTCGATTTGGGTTCACGCTCAAAACAGCCAAGGGCTATCAAGATATTCAACTCAAACTCTCGGGTCATCACCAAGTGCTTAATGCGCTGGCTGCGACGGCAATCGCATTAGCGTTAAATGTCGACTTAGAGACGATTAAAGAGGGGCTTGAAAAATTAGAGGTGGTAAAAGGCCGTATGCAACCACATCAACTTGGGCGTTTACTCCTTGTTGATGATAGCTATAATGCCAACCCTTCATCTGTTAGGGCCGCTATTGATTGGCTTAGCGAACGTGACGGCGTTAAGGTTTTGATATTGGGAGATTTGGCTGAGGTCGGTAGCGAGGCATCGCACATGCTTAAAGAGCTTGGGCAATATATTCAGGAAACCTCGCTCACTCATGTTTTGACATTAGGGAATGAAATATCTGCACTTTCAAAAGCAAGTCATTCAAATGGATGTGATGGAAAACATTTTGACAATATTAATGAGTTAAAGAAGTACTTGATGACAAATATTTTCATCCAACAAGGGTCGATTAACTTGTTAGTAAAAGGATCGCGAAGCGCCGCAATGGAACGTGTCGTAGAAGCTGTATTAATCGCACACAACAGCGGGGAATTGATTTAATGCTGGTATACCTAGCGGAGTATTTAACCCAATTTTATTCTGGGTTTCACGTTTTTTCTTATTTGACGTTCAGAGCCATTTTAGGTCTGTTAACCGCACTTTTATTCAGTTTATGGTTAGGTCCAAAATTGATCGAACGTTTACAACTGATGCAAATTGGACAAGTGGTTCGCAATGACGGTCCTGAATCTCACTTTAGTAAGCGTGGCACACCTACGATGGGTGGTTTGCTGATCTTATTTGGTATTTTTGCCAGTGTGTTATTGTGGGGAGATTTATCCAGTCGCTATGTTTGGGTCGTTCTTTTCACTCTGTTCAGCTTTGGATTGATCGGTTTTATTGACGACTATCGTAAAGTGGTCAGAAAAGATCCTAAGGGATTGATTGCAAGATGGAAGTACATATTCCAAAGTCTTGCTGCGCTCGTGGTGGCATTTTACTTATATTCGAGTTCAGTTCGTCCAGATGAAACCCAATTAGTAATACCGTTTTTTAAAGATGTGATGCCGCAACTGGGTATCTTCTTTGTCATTTTAGCGTATTTCACGATTGTTGGTTCAAGCAATGCGGTTAACCTAACCGATGGGCTTGATGGTTTAGCGATAATGCCGACAGTAATGGTTGCTGGCGCATTTGCGTTAATTTCTTACCTGTCTGGTCATGCTCAGTTTGCCGAGTATTTACATATTCCCTATTTACCAGGTTCTGGAGAGTTAGTGATTGTCTGTACCGCCATTATTGGGGCAGGTTTGGGCTTTTTATGGTTTAACACCTATCCAGCTCAAGTGTTTATGGGCGATGTGGGATCATTGTCATTGGGTGCGGCTTTAGGTGTGATTGCAGTATTAGTTCGCCAAGAGATCTTACTCGTGATCATGGGTGGCGTGTTTGTAATGGAAACGGTTTCAGTAATCTTGCAAGTTGGCTCATATAAGTTACGCGGTCAACGTATTTTTAGAATGGCACCGATTCACCACCATTACGAATTAAAAGGCTGGCCGGAGCCACGCGTAATCGTGCGATTTTGGATCATCTCTTTATTCCTAGTCATGCTGGGTTTAGCCACCTTGAAGTTGAGATAAAACAATGAAAAGCACTCATACACATATCGTACTTGGATTGGGAGTCACTGGACTTTCTGTTGTGCGTTATTTGTGTAACCAAGGGATTGTACCTTTGGTGATGGATACTCGTGAACATCCATCGGGTGCTGCAAAGCTTCATGATGAATTTCCTACCGTACCGTTGAAAACAGGTAGTTTCGATGTACGCCTGCTGATCCAAGCAAATCAGATCATTATCAGCCCCGGAATTGCGATTGATACTCCTGAAGTGAAAGCCGCTATTGATGTTGGTATCGAAGTTATCGGTGACATTGAACTGTTCGCACGTGCGTTAAAAAAACAGCCTCCAAAAGTAATTGGGATTACGGGTTCTAACGGAAAATCAACCGTTACAACAATGGTCGGCGAAATGGCCAAAGCTTCGGGACTCACGGTTGCTGTTGGTGGCAATATCGGTACGCCAGCATTGGACTTGTTGAAGTTAGACGCAGACTTGTACGTTTTAGAATTAAGCAGTTTTCAATTAGAGACCACATCAACGCTAAATTGTATTGCTGCGACATGTTTAAATATCTCTGCGGATCATATGGACAGATATGATTCGATTAATACCTATCGAGATGCCAAACACCGTTTATATCGCCAATCAAAACTGTGTGTCATTAATCGCCAAGACTCGATGACTAAGCCAACTGAAGCGTCTAATGTGATTAGCTTTGGATTAGATGTACCCGAATCAGATGATTGGGGTATTGCTAATGGTCAGTTTGTCCGTGGCATGAGTGAAATCATGCCAACAACAGACGCCGCTGCCGTTGGCAGTCACAATCAATCGAATATTCTTGCGGCGATGGCACTTGCCGAAGCAGTCGACATTTCACGAACAGCGATGATTGAGGTGGTACAACATTTTAAAGGCTTAGCACATCGTTGTGAGAAAGTAGATGAAGTTAATGGCGTCATCTATATCAATGACTCTAAAGCGACAAATGTTGGTGCGACACTGGCAGCGTTACATGGCCTAAAGGACGAACTAGGCGACATTATTTTAATTGCTGGTGGTGATGCCAAAGGCGCGGAGCTTAAACCGTTATTGGAAGGGTTAGAGTTTGTAAGTCAGCTAATCGTATTTGGTAAGGATGCTTCCAGTTTAGCGAAGCTCAATAATGACACTCTTGTCGTAAATAACATGAGTGAAGCAGTTATCAAGGCCGCAGAGTGTGCTGATGCGGGCGATATTGTATTGTTATCGCCAGCCTGTGCATCCCTAGATATGTATAAGAATTTTGCCGAGCGTGGCAATGATTTTAGACAAGAGGTTGGGAGGCTGCATGGCAACGAATGATAAGCAGCTTAATCTCTTTGGTACCGAGTTTAAATGGCGATTGCCGAACTGGTTAACGGAAGACCGTAGACCAGGAAATCAGCTATATGACAGAAAACTACTCCTTGCGATTATTGCATTGCTAGCGATTGGTTTTGTAATGGTGATGTCGGCTTCAATGCCAGAAGCCGAAGACTTAAAAGGTAACCCATTTTATTTTGTAAATCGGCAGATTTTTTATTTATGTGGTTGTGTTGTTATCGCTGCAATTACCTTGAGAATTGAAGTGAGCTGGTGGCAGAGAATGAGTCCTTGGATGCTCATCGCAGTGTTTTTAGGGTTAATTGCCGTATTGCTGGTGGGGCACACTGTAAATGGTGCAACACGATGGCTTAATTTAGGCCCAATTCGTATTCAGGTTGCTGAGGTCGCAAAGTTTACCTTTTGTGTTTACTTAGCGGGCTATTTAGTGCGTAGACACCAAGAAGTGCGTGAGCGCATGTTTGGTTTCTTGAAACCAATTTTGGTTTTAATTGGCTGTGCGGGCCTGATTTTGATGCAGCCGGACTTAGGTTCAGTTGTTGTACTGTTTGTTATTACCATTGGCTTATTGTGGTTGGCAGGTGCAAGGCTGATTGATTTCTCCTTAATGTTATTGTTTGGCACGGTTTTATTTGTATTTTTGGTGGTCACTGCGGAATACAGAATGCGTCGTGTTACGTCATTTTTGAATCCGTGGGAAGACCCTTTTGGCAGCGGTTATCAATTAACTCAATCACTCATGGCTTATGGTCGTGGAGACTGGGCTGGACAGGGATTAGGTAATAGCATTCAAAAGCTAGAATATTTACCTGAAGCTCATACCGATTTTATTTTTGCGGTCATCGGCGAAGAACTTGGCTTCGTAGGCATTGTTGTCATTCTCAGCATTATTTTATTTGTGGTATTACGCGCTATTCAGCTTGGGAATCGTTGCTTACAAGAAAATAAGCCTTTTGATGGATATCTATCTTATGCCATTGGCATTTGGATTTGTTTTCAGACCATTGTTAATGTTGGAGCCAGTATTGGTATGTTGCCAACCAAAGGTTTGACTCTGCCGTTTGTCAGTTATGGTGGCAGTAGCTTATGGATCATGATGACGGCAGCGATGTTGCTGATACGAATAGATTATGAAAGGCGGTTGGAACAGATACAGGCTGTCCAACGAAGAGGTAGCGCATGAGCGAAATAGGCTCTAAGAATAAAAGATTATTAGTGATGGCCGGTGGCACTGGTGGGCACGTATTCCCAGCGCTGGCGGTTGCAAAAATATTATCCAGTAAAGGTTGGGAGATCCTGTGGCTCGGTACTCGAGAACGAATGGAAGCCCAAGTTGTACCTAAGCATGGTTTTAAAATTGAATTTATTGATATCCAAGGTGTTCGTGGTAACGGTATTGTTCGCAAATTGATGGCACCGGTTAAAATCATGCGTTCTATCAGTCAGGCAAAAACAGTCATAGACAGTTTTAAGCCTGATGCTGTGCTGGGTATGGGCGGTTTTGCAAGTGGTCCTGGTGGCGTAGCAGCAAAACTATCAGGTATCCCATTAGTGCTACATGAACAAAACGCAATACCGGGAATGACCAATAAATTATTGTCCCGCATTGCAACAAAAGTACTGTGTGCATTCGAGGGTACCTTTAATAAACAAGTTAAAGCACAAGTGGTGGGCAACCCAATTCGCCAAGAGCTGATTGAGGAATACGAACAAAGTTCTGATAGCAATGCGCTCAAAATATTAGTGGTTGGTGGCAGCTTAGGTGCGAAAGTGTTTAATGATTTGATGCCGAATGTGGTGGCAAATTTAAGTGCGAACCAAGCAATAACAGTTTGGCATCAGGTTGGGCGTAATAATTTGGATGCCGTAAATCAAGCGTATACAAAACAAAATCAGCAAGACGTCGTTCAGGTGGCAGAGTTTATAGATGATATGCAAGCTGCCTATCGCTGGGCGGATGTGGTTTTATGTCGTTCAGGAGCATTAACGGTGTCAGAACTTGCTGCGATGGGAAAACCGAGCTTGTTAGTACCATATCCGCATGCAGTGGACGATCATCAAACCTTAAATGCACAAGTACTTGTGGAAGCCGGAGCTGCATTACTGTTGCCGCAACCTATTGCGACAGTAGATTTGTTAGTAGAGAAGCTAACGACGTTGGCTCAGGACAGAAAAGAATTAACACGAATGGGGCAACAAGCACGAAAAGTTGCGATCCTTGATGCGGCAGAAAAAGTGGCCGATGTATGCTCCAGCGTAGCGGTGAAAAAATAAAATGACGAATAAAGAGAAGCAAGCAAAACTGAGAGAGCAAATTCCAGAAATGCGTCGAATTAGACGAATTCATTTTGTGGGAATTGGCGGCGCTGGTATGGGCGGTATTGCTGAAGTGCTACTTAATGAAGGTTACGAGATCAGCGGCTCTGATATTACTCACAATAGAGTCAGTGACCGTCTGGTGGCTTTGGGTGCGAATGTCACTGTTGGTCACCATGAAAGCAATGTAAGTGGTGCAAATGTTATCGTAGTTTCAACGGCTATTTCAGATGCTAATCCAGAGATCGTTGCGGCAAAAGAGCAACGCATTCCTGTAGTTCGTCGCGCTGAAATGTTAGCAGAGTTAATGCGCTATCGTCATGGTGTCGCTGTAGCGGGTACACACGGTAAAACGACAACAACCAGTTTAATTGCATCAGTATATGCTGAAGCAGAGCGTGATCCGACATTTGTGATTGGTGGTCTGCTCAACAGTGCAGGCACCAATGCCCGTTTAGGTACAAGTCGCTACTTAATAGCTGAAGCCGATGAAAGCGATGCGAGTTTTTTACATTTGCAGCCGATGGTAGCGGTAGTCACCAATATTGAAGCTGATCATATGGATACATATGGCGGTGATTTTGAAACGTTAAAGACGGCATTTATTGATTTCATCCATAACTTACCGTTTTATGGTTTGGCAGTTGTGTGTATTGATGATCCTGTGATCAGAGAGTTATTACCTCGCATTGGCCGTAAAGTTGTCACTTATGGTTTTAGTGAAGATGCTGATGTTCGAGCCGTATGCTTTAAACAAAATGGTGCGGTAAGTCAGTTCACTGTGGAGCAAGTTAATGGTGAGTCGATGGCTATCGAGCTCAATATGCCAGGTGAGCATAATGTATTAAACGCATTGGCCGCAATTGCTGTCGCCACAGAAGATGAAATTGATATTGCTCCTATTAAGCGATCACTGTTCGAGTTTCAAGGTATTGGTCGTCGTTTTCAAAAGTTGGGTGATTTCAACACACCAAAGGGTGATGTGTTATTAGTGGATGATTATGGTCATCACCCAAGCGAAGTCGCCGTAACCATCAAAGCGGCACGAGAAGCCTATCCCGATAAGCGTTTAGTGATGGCGTTTCAGCCTCATCGTTATTCGCGTACTCGTGACTTGTTTGAAGATTTTGCAGAAGTATTGTCGCAGGTCGATTGTTTATTACTGTTGGAAGTTTACGCAGCTGGTGAAGATGTTATTCCTGGTGCCGACGGTCGTGCATTGTGTCGTGCCATTAGGCAAAGAAGTAAAGTAGAGCCGATTTTTGTTGCAGATAAATCACAGTTAAAAACGATGTTGCCTGAATTATTACAAGACAATGATTTATTGCTGACACAAGGTGCCGGAAATATCGGTATGATCTCACGTGAGCTTGTTACGACAGAATTAGGCTTTAATTGTTAATAAACCGATACTAAAGCAAGTTTTTATAAATAAGATATGGCATTCTATTAATAGGAAAAAGTGCCAGTGCTTGATTAGAAGAAAAAGCGGAGCAGGCAGACAAGGTGAGTTGGAAAGTAAAATACCAAAATTTGTGTGAAAAATTACACCAAGTAAATTGGTATTTAGTGTTTGGCATCACTTTTCTTGGCGTCGTGATTGCAGGAATCGTCGCCGTGTCATTCCAGCTTAAGCATATGGTTAATGATGCCAACGAATTGCCAATTGAAGCAGTGGTCATTCAAGGGGAATTGAAATACACCAATGCGCATGAAATACAAGTGGCATTGAGGAGTTTGCTTAGTTCCAGCTTTTTTAATGCCGATGTTGAGCGGGTTCAAGAGCGGTTAGAAGCATTACCATGGGTATATCGTGCTTCAGTAAAACGTGAGTGGCCAGCTAAATTGAAAGTGCTGATTAAAGAGCAAGATGCCGTTGCACATTGGAATACTAAAGATTGGCTTAACCAATATGGTGATGTGTTTAAAGCGCCACTGGTTGAGGCACAAACGGATAAATTGCCGCAATTGTTTGGACCGGATGATTCGGCGAAAGAGGTACTGCAGGGCTATAAGCAAATGAATGCACTGCTGACCATAAATGGTTTTGAAATGAGAGAGCTGAGTTTAACGCCGAGACATGCATGGCATATCCAGTTAGACGATGGCATTGAGTTGAACTTGGGGCGTGAAGATAAAATGAGCCGAGTTCAACGTTTTATTGATGTTTACCCTGAAATCTTGAAACAAGGTAAGCCAATAAAAAACGTAGATTTACGTTATGACACAGGTTTAGCCGTAGGCTGGGCAGATAGGAAAGTGAGAGTCGACAACGAATGACCAAGAACCAAGAAAGAAACCTAATCGTTGGGTTGGATATAGGAACCGCTAAGGTCGCCGTCATTATTGGTGAAGTGATGCCTGATGGTGAAATTACGATTGTTGGCGTTGGTAACCATCCGTCCAGAGGTATGGATAAAGGCGGTGTTAACGACTTAGATTCTATTGTGCGCAGTGTTCAGCGAGCGTTAGATCAAGCGGAGTTAATGGCAGACTGTCAGGTAACTTCAGTTTACTTAAGCATTTCAGGTAAACACATCGCTTGTCAAAATGAAAACGGCATGGTGTCAATCAATGATGAAGAAGTGACACAAGAAGACGTTGATAATGTGATTCATACAGCACGGTCGGTGAAGATCCCCACTGAACGTCGAATTTTGCATGTTTTACCACAAGAATATGCCATTGACGTACAAGATAGCATCAAAAGCCCAATTGGCATGTCAGGCATGAGAATGGAAGCTAAAGTGCATATCGTAACTTGTGCTAACGACATGGCAAAAAATATAACGAAAAGTGTTGAGCGTTGCGGTTTAAAAGTGGATGATCTGGTCTTTTCTGGAATAGCGTCAGCAGACTCTACTTTGACCAACGATGAAAAAGATCTTGGTGTGTGTTTAGTCGATATTGGCGGTGGCACCACAGACATTGCAGTTTATACCAATGGTGCACTGCGTCACTGCGCTGTTGTCCCAGTGGCTGGTAATCAAGTTACCAGTGATATTGCAAAGATTTTTAGAACACCGTTATCGCATGCTGAACAAATTAAAGTGCAGTTTGCGAATGCCAGAAGTTCGACAGTGAGCCGGGAAGAAAATATTGAAGTACCGTCAGTGGGCGGACGACCTTCTCGCTCAATGTCTCGTCATACCTTGGCTGAAGTTGTAGAACCAAGATATCAAGAGATGTTCGAACTGATATTGCAAGAGCTTCGAGACAGTGGTTATGAAGACCAAATCGCAGCAGGAATTGTGATCACGGGTGGTACCTCATCGATTGATGGCTCAGTCGATGTTGCTGAAGCAACATTTGGTATGCCAGTGAGAGTTGCAGCACCTTTGAAAGTCAAAGGGCTATATGAATATGTAAGTCAGCCGATATACGCAACGGGTATTGGTTTATTGCACTATGGTGCAAGACGTTTAATCGATAAAGAATTAGAGCGCCCAGAACGTAATGGCGTGACAAGTTTTTTAAACCGGGCAAAAAGCTGGTTTAAAGGTGAGTTTTAAGTTTACAAGCAGGCAAATATGGAGTTCATAATATGTTTGAGATAATGGACACACACTCAGACGAAGCGGTGATTAAAGTCATCGGCGTCGGTGGTGGCGGTGGCAACGCCGTTGAACACATGGTTAGACACAACATCGAAGGTGTTGAGTTTGTAGCAACCAATACCGATGCGCAAGCATTACGTAAATCTTCTGCTGGTTCAACTATCCAGCTTGGTCGTGATGTCACTAAAGGATTAGGGGCAGGAGCGAATCCAGAAATCGGTCGCATGGCGGCTGAAGAAGATAAAGAAAACATTCGTGCCGCAATTAAAGGTTGTGACATGATTTTCATTGCAGCTGGTATGGGTGGCGGTACAGGTACCGGTGCTGCGCCAGTAGTGGCAGAGATAGCAAAAGAAGAAGGCATTCTTACTGTTGCTGTAGTCACTAAGCCATTCCCATTCGAAGGCAAAAAGCGCATGACGTTTGCTGAACAGGGAATTGAACAGCTCGGTAAGCAAGTGGATTCATTAATTACGATCCCGAACGAAAAACTATTAAAGGTTTTAGGTCGTGGGACGTCTTTATTAGATGCCTTTGCTGCAGCAAATAATGTATTACTTGGTGCCGTACAAGGTATTGCTGAGCTGATCACTCGCCCAGGTTTAATTAACGTCGATTTTGCAGACGTGAAAACCGTGATGTCTGAAATGGGTAATGCCATGATGGGGACAGGCATTGCAAGTGGTGAAGACCGTGCTGAAGAAGCGGCCGAATCAGCAGTTGCAAGCCCGTTACTTGAAGATATTGATCTAGCTGGTGCTCGTGGTGTGTTAGTTAACATCACCGCTGGCATGGATATGAGCATCGAAGAGTTTGAAACTGTGGGTAACCACGTGAAAGCTTATGCTTCTGACAATGCCACGGTAGTTGTTGGTGCGGTTATCGATCCTGAGATGAGCGATGAACTCCGTGTAACGGTAGTTGCAACCGGTATTGGCGCTGAAAAGAAGCCTGATATCACGTTAGTGAGCAAGCCCGCACCGAGAGATATTCCAGTTACATCAGCTGAGCCAGTAACGGTTGCTACTGCTGAAAAGATTACCGTTGATGAACCAGGTATTGCAACGGCCTCTGGTAATGTAGTGCAAGTGGGAGTAAGCCAAGCGCAAGCCGCACCTGCTCAAGCTCAAAAGAGTGAATTGGACTATCTCGATATTCCGGCATTCTTACGCAAGCAAGCAGACTAAATGAGAAAATAAGCGCTAACTCAAAAGCTGGCGCTAAACAGTGACGCAGATCACTTAAATTTGTATTTTAAGTGGTGATTTTTTGTGTCATTGCAAAAGTGTGTTAGGATATCCGACCAGCCAAACCTGCCTGCGGTTTGGTTGTAGTTGGGATGTCGATATTTCTGTCGCAATTTACGGTACAACGATAAACGGGTAACTGAATGATTTTTCAAAGAACAGTTAAGAAAATGGTAAAAACAACTGGAGTAGGATTGCACTCTGGTAATAAAGTAACACTTGCCATACACCCTGCACCAGTGAACACTGGAATCGTATTCATGCGTACCGATCTTGAGCCAGCTGTTGCTATCCCAGCAAAAGCAGATCAAGTTCGTGAAGCCATGTTGTGTACCGTGTTAATGAATGATGAAGGTGTGAAAGTGCAAACTATTGAACACTTATTCGCTGCATTAGCAGGTTTAGGTATCGATAACGCCATCATCGACGTTGATGCGCCAGAAATCCCAATCATGGATGGTAGCGCAAGTCCATTCGTGTACTTATTGCAATCAGCGGGTATAGCTCAACAAGCAGCACCTAAAAAATATCTACGTGTTAAGCAGTCAATTAAAGTTGAAGATGGCGACAAATGGGCGATGATTACTCCCCACCAAGGATTTAGAGTTGATTTTAAAATTGACTTTGATCATCCAGAAATTGCGCGTAGTCAGCAACATATGGTGATGGACTTCTCGACAGATGGTTTTGTTAAAGACATTAGCCGTGCACGTACATTTGGTTTCATGCGTGATATTGAATACCTAAGAGCAAATAACCTTGCTTTAGGTGGCAGCATGGAAAACGCAGTTGTACTTGATGAGTTTAAAGTACTTAACCCTGACGGTTTAAGATACGATGATGAATTTTTAAAACATAAGATCTTAGATGCATTTGGTGATCTTTATGTTGCTGGACATGCCATTGTTGGTGAGTTCTCTGCGTACAAAACAGGGCACGCATTGAACAATAAACTTGTTCGAGCGTTGTTAGCCCAGCAAGAAGCATGGGAACTTGTGAGCTACGAACAAGAGTCAGATGTTCCAGTGAGCTTCATGGCTCCAGATAATTCAAGCGTTTTCGCTTAATCTGAATCAGAATGCCTTTGACGGCTGGCTCTAGCAGCCAGCCGTTTTAGTTTTAGCCCTAAACTTCCCTCTGTATGTTCAGCCAAGGCCTCAATATGTGAAGCCGCTGTAACACTGAGCTTAGCGTAACTTGGCTCACCCTTTGGGGCACTAGATCGCATCCTTGGGTTGACTTTAACGTCAATTGCGGTGAGCATTGGTAACGCTTCGCTTTGAAGTTTAAGTAATAAATTACTTTTTTGAAAATTGAGTCGAGCCGCCCAAGTAGAAGATGAGACTTCTACAATTAACGTACTTTGACGGAAATTGGCGACTTTTATTTGCTCGACGACAGGACCTGTTAACTGCTGTTTAACAACTTGGTCCAGACGTAATAATAATTCAGCTTTCTCTTTTAGCTCAGGTAAACGACCTGAATGGTTTAGAAGTTGACTGAGATCTTGAGGAAGCTTTTTCATAATTTAAATATTGGCTTATCGTTAATGAGTGTAACTGTATTTATTCAAGGCAAGAAAGGCGTTCAACGTTTGCATTTAGGCAAACGCTGGTTATTTCTGCCTGCGCTGATGTTAGTCGGCATCACAAGCTTTTACCATTATAGTAATGAACGCTTTGCAGATCAGCAAGCCAACATGGACTCAGTTAAAGCTTTACGTAATGTGCAAAAGCAGCAAGTATTAGAATTAAGGCATGCCACAGAGTCACAATTATCTTTACTTGTTACTCATGTTGCACGCTTACAAGCAAAAATGACCCGTCTTGAAGCTCTTGGCCAGCAAGTGGCTAAGCAAAACAAACTCGATGACCAATTTGATTTTTCATCAGAAGTTGGTGTTGGTGGCGTCAGTGAATTAGGCGATAATATTGAGCTAGATTCATTGATTTCAGATATGGATAAATTGGCCAATCATCTTGATTATAATCAAACTCAACTCTCAGTACTTGAAACTGTCGTTTCTAATCTCCATATAGATAAAGAACGTTACATTTCTGGTCGACCAATTAAAAAAGGTTGGCTCTCTTCACCATTCGGTTTGCGTAATGATCCATTTACTGGCCGCAGAGCAATGCATAAAGGCATTGATTTCGCTGGCAGTGAAGGCGAAGCAGTAGTCGCTACCGCAGCTGGTGTTGTGACATGGTCAGGCAGCATGTTCGGCTATGGTAATTTAGTGGAAATCGACCATGGTAACGGCTTAAAAACTCGCTACGGTCACAATGAATCGTTAACGGTCAACGTTGGTGATGTTGTGACAAAAGGACAACGAATAGCTAATATGGGCAGTACTGGCCGTTCGACTGGTCCTCATGTGCACTACGAAGTGTTGCGAAATGGAAAGCAAATTGATCCGCAAAAATACGTCTACCGTAAGGCAGGCTAAGAGCAACCTCGGCTTTATTAGAATTGAATTTTAGCCTTTTAAATATAAGTGATTCAGATGTTTGGAAAATTACTGACAAAAGTTTTTGGTAGTCGTAACGAGCGTACCCTTAAAGGTTTAGGGAAAGTCGTTAATCAAATAAATGCGTTGGAAGCTGAGTACGAAAAGTTCTCGGATGAAGAATTAGCAGCAAAAACAGAAGAGTTTAGAAAACGCTTAGAAGCAGGTGAAACTCTGCAAGATATCATGGCGGAAGCGTTTGCTGTAGTTCGTGAAGCGTCAAAACGTGTTTTCGAGATGCGTCATTTTGACGTACAGATGTTAGGCGGCATGGTACTCGACAGTAACCGTATTGCAGAGATGAGAACGGGTGAGGGTAAAACCTTGACGGCAACACTTCCTGCATATTTAAACGGCTTAACAGGTAAAGGTGTTCATATCATTACCGTGAATGATTATCTTGCCAGTCGTGATGCAGAATTTAACCGTCCGTTATTTGAGTTCTTAGGGCTAAGCGTAGGTGTTAACGTTGCTAATCTTTCTCCAGAAGATAAGAAAGAAGCTTATGGTAGCGATATCACTTACGGAACCAACAACGAATTTGGTTTCGACTACTTACGTGACAACATGGCCTTTTCGCCAGCCGAACGTGTACAACGTCCACTTCACTACGCACTTATCGATGAAGTCGATTCGATTCTTATCGATGAAGCACGAACGCCATTGATCATTTCTGGTGCGGCAGAAGACAGCTCCGAGATGTACACCAAGGTCGATAAGCTGATCCCTAATCTTGTTAAACAAGATAAAGAAGATACTGAAGAATATACTGGCGATGGTGATTACACTATCGACGAAAAAGCAAAACAAGTTCATATGACCGAACGTGGTCAAGAGAAAATTGAACAACTACTGATTCAAGTAGGGTTATTGCCTGAGGGTGATTCACTGTACTCAGCGGCAAACATCTCTTTATTGCATCATGTAAATGCTGCACTTCGCGCACATACCTTATTTGAAAAAGACGTTGACTATATCGTACAAGACGACGAAGTCATTATTGTTGATGAGCATACAGGCCGTACTATGCCTGGTCGTCGTTGGTCAGAAGGTTTACATCAAGCTGTAGAAGCTAAAGAAGGTGCAAACATTCAGAATGAAAACCAAACGTTAGCGTCGATTACTTTCCAGAACTATTTCCGTATCTATGAAAAGTTGGCGGGTATGACGGGTACTGCGGATACTGAAGCATTCGAATTCCAACAAATTTATGGACTCGATACTGTTGTTGTTCCAACAAACAAGCCGATGGTTAGAGATGATCGTGCTGATTTGGTTTACCTAACAGCGATGGAAAAGTACAACGCTATCCTTGATGATATTCGAGACTGTCGTGAGCGTGGCCAGCCGGTATTAGTGGGTACAGTTTCGATTGAACAATCTGAACTTCTTTCGCAAATGATGAAGAAAGAAAAGATCCCACATTCAGTATTGAATGCAAAATTCCACGAAAAAGAAGCCGACATTGTTGCCGATGCAGGTCATGCAGGCGTAGTGACTGTTGCCACTAACATGGCAGGTCGTGGTACTGATATTGTATTGGGTGGCAGCTGGGCTGCAGAAATTGCAGCGCTTGAGAACCCAACAGATGAGCAAATTGCAAAAATCAAGGCTGACTGGCAAGTACGTCATGATGAAGTAGTTGCCGCAGGCGGTTTACATATTTTAGGTACTGAGCGACACGAATCTCGTCGTATCGATAATCAGTTACGTGGTCGTTCAGGACGTCAAGGTGATGCCGGTTCATCACGTTTCTATTTATCTATGGAAGATAGCTTAATGCGTATCTTCGCTTCTGACCGTGTTTCGAGCATGATGAAAAAGCTCGGTATGGAAGAAGGTGAAGCAATCGAGCATCCATGGGTATCACGTGCAATTGAAAATGCACAGAGAAAAGTTGAAGCACGTAACTTCGATATTCGTAAGCAATTACTCGAGTTCGATGACGTAGCCAATGACCAACGTCAGGTGGTTTACTCACAACGTAATGATCTTATGGATGCAGAAAGCATTCAAGATACCATCTCAATGATTAAAGAAGACGTGCTTAACGGCTTAATTGATCAATACATTCCACCACAATCTATTGAAGAAATGTGGGATGTAGAAGGTCTTGAAACTCGTCTTTTACAAGAATTTGCAATGCCACTGCCGATACAAGAATGGCTAGATAAAGAAGAAGACCTTCATGAAGAGACATTACGTGAGCGTATCGTTAATACATGGGGTGAATCGTACGTAGCTAAAGAAGAGATGGTCGGTGCTGAAGTCTTACGTCAATTTGAAAAGTCAGTAATGCTACAAACCTTAGATCAATTATGGAAAGAACACCTTTCTGCGATGGATCATTTGCGTCAAGGTATTCACTTACGTGGTTACGCACAAAAGAATCCTAAGCAAGAATATAAGCGTGAATCTTTTGAGTTGTTCCAACAAATGCTAGATAGCTTGAAATACGATGTTATTAGCATTCTTTCTAAAGTTCAGGTTCAAGCACAATCTGACGTAGATGAAATGGAACAGCGCCGACGCGAAGAAGAAGCACGTATTCATCGCGAGTTTCAACATGCTGAAGCTGAATCAGTAGTAGGTGGTGATGAAGCGCTCGAAGCTCTGGCTGGACATACTCCAACAGTTCGTGAGAGTGAAAAAGTAGGTCGTAACGATCCTTGCCCATGTGGATCAGGTAAAAAGTACAAACAATGCCATGGTAAAATCAGTTAAATAGCCACTTAAAGCATTAAATAAAGAAAGGCGTATCGATTCGATACGCCTTTTTTGTATTTCGCATGTAATACATAGGTATTCAAAAACAAATATATGAGCTGAAATCGCAAAGCAATCTACGAAAAAAAGCTAAATGTGGATAACTTTGGGGGTAAGCCGTGAGTTAAATGTGTGTATTCTGAAGATAAAAAATAAATGCAAAAAACATTAAAAAAGGGGTTGCACGGTTTCAGAATCTCCCTATAATGCGCATCCACTGACACGGCACAACAGCTTCTTAAGCGATTAAGCAGCAAGGTTGGCGAGTC
>NZ_PGVH01000040.1:0-89954 GCF_004168585.1 Shewanella sp. OPT22
TCCAGTGTTTTCACATGGATTAGAAGCAAATGCATTAACACTTAAAAATAAAGAGAATAAGATGTACTTCAAAATAACCTCTTGTAACCCTAACGCCCAATTCAGCTGCGCCGAAGGCGTCAGCTGGAATTTCTTGTTAGGCGACCGTTTACTACAGTGAAATACACTTGCAGCAACAACCGCCTTTTAAAAAAATTATAACGACCTATAACCTTAAGCCGCCACGACACAAATACTGCTTAATTTTGTTTTACGATAACTTGATAAATACGCTACCGCCAATAACCACAAACAAACTTTGAGGTTACAACTTTGAACAGCAAATTGCAGCTCGAAAAAATAGTTGAATTTGCAGTTACAAAACAACTTTTAATTTACCCGCCGAGTGGCAGCGCATAACGCCAAAATAACAGGCGTAAAATGTTTGGCTAATATTTGCGACGAAGGAGCAAAGCCAAACAGTTTTACGTCCTTGTTGATTTTTCTTGTTAGGCTTTGTTGCCAATAAGTTTAGATTTTTGAACCCAAAGTACAGCAAGAAAAACAGTAATGTATTGTGGAATATTTACTAGTAAAGTAAATAAGTTTTCATGAGAAGAAATAACCAACAAGCCAAAATGTAACAAGAAGAAAGGCAATGCTAATAAAGAAAATTTGAGCTTAAAATGACCAGCGTATAAAAAATTAAGAATAACGGCAAAAAAGCAATACACTATCGCTAGAGGGATGCCAGAAGTAAAGAAGTTAATCAATGCAAATGCAAACGTAGATGATAACTGCATTAGAGGTTTTAAAACTTGCTCTGAAATTGGAATAGCTGCGGCATAGCCAATGATAGCTATTGATAAATAAGCAAAAGCTAAACCCAAAAGTATGCTTATAACTGAAGTTTTTACTCGATCCATAAGTTAATCTCCGTAGAAGCCTAACGCCCGCTTAACGGGCAAATGCTGGTTGGCTATAATCCGAAGCGCAGCGTAGGAGCCAACCAGTATTTGTCCTGTTGAAGCGCTTGTTAAATGGCTTACCTTCGAATACGATTCAGCACATTTATAATACCAGTTTTACCGAAAATAATGACTATACCTAATATTGCTTGGAGAAACGATACATAGTAAGCAGCTTTATCTTGAGGTTGTAATGACTGCGCATATTGATTGGCCAGCTCATTTTTTAGAACAAAATAATAAGCTATATCTGTAACAGAGTAAGCTAATAAGTAAATACCAACGCCAGTTAAGGCTGCAACCTCTATGCGTTTAAAATAATTTGGATTGTTTTCTGATAGTTCTGTGTCTGGCACAACTGAACTTATTAATAAACTTGGGAAAAACCATAAGATAAAAATGATGCCAACTTTGACTATAGTTGGAAAAACGGCAGTATTTATAAATGATTTTCTAAGCAGTTGGTCATCAGTGTTTAAATACTGACCATACATCTCAGGTACTGTTTCAACTAACTGTATGAAAAGCATAATTGCAGCAATTTTCAAAACAGTGATTAAAATATTTCGGTGATGCAAAATAACTCCCAGCCATTTAACGCCCCCATCAAGCGCCGCAGAATGCGGTCGCTTGGATGGGCTTGTTATGTGAATATTGCACAATACTAAGCACCCAAGAGTGGTTTGTGCTTGACGCTCTTGTATTTCATTGCAAGCTCAATGCAGTGTCTGAGGATATGCAATGGGATAGAATTTCTGGCATTTAAAATAATTGCCCTGTTACCTTGAAACTCAAGCTCTTCGGAATACAATTCTCGGAAAGTATCTATCAACTTCGTATTGCAGTTAAAAAATATAAAATATTGTTCAGGAGACTTTTCTTTCCAGTCAATCCTGATAGTGCTTCCACCTTTCACGAGGTAGCTGGGTTCTCCCCACTTTAATGTTTCTTCAATATCACCAAGGTTGAGGCTTTCAGCCACTTCAAGAATTAACTCTCGAAGGTTTTCGAGAAGCGGTTTTATATGAATTGGGTATTGATCAAACTTACTTTGAACTTCCATTTTCACCGTAAATATCTCCTATTCACATAACGCCCAATTCAGCTGCGCCGTAGGCGTCAGCTGGAATTTCTTGTTAGGCGACCGTTGACTACAGAGAAATACCCTTGCAGCAACAACCGCCTTTTAAAAAAATTATAACGACCTACAACTTTAAGCCGCCATGACACAAATACTGCTTAATTTTGTTTTACGATAACCTGATAAACACGCTACCGCCAATAACCACAAACAAACTTTGAGGTTACAACTTTGAACAGCAAATTGCAGCTTGTAAAAACAATTGAATTTGCAGCTACAAAACAACTTTTTATTTACCGCCAAGTGGCGGCGCATAACGCCGCATTAAGCTGCAAATAGTGGTTGGCTAAATTTTGGAACGCAGTGACAAAAGCCAACCAGTATTTGTCAGATTGAATGCCTTGTTATACGTTTTTACTGATAAGCCAGCGCACTAATTACTTTTTTGCTTTTTAAATTTACTTTTAGGGCTAGTGATTTACCACCACCGGGATAGTTTATATGCATATCAGCTTTGTGTAATGTACGAATATGCACAATATCTTTTTCAATAACTTTGGTAGGAAAAATACCATCGAATTTTTCATGTTCTACGATAAATTCACCACACTTCCATTTCTCTACATTTATTAGGTACGCAGTTGCAATCTTGAGTGCTTTCGAAACATCATTGGCAAATGCTGAATTACTCATAAAGATCAAGAAGTGGGTAACTATTAGTAACTTTATAAATTTCATTGAAGCCTCGGTTTCTTGAAACGTATAACGCCCACAATAACAGGCTAAAATTGGTTGGCTAAATTTAGGAACGAAGTGACTAAAGCCAACCAGTTTTAGTCCTTGTTGATTTGTCTTGTTAGGTTTCACTATTTCGCCATGCTGGAAAGCGAGCTGCTAATGAAAACCCTATGGCGATAACGAAACACGCTACAAATACAGACCAAAAATTACTATTAACGCACTCTAATGTATTTGCCTTACACCAATTATTATATGGATTGTAAGCTACATATATAGAATAAAAAGCACTGATTGATGATGATAAGAACAAAGCCCCTGTGTGGGATGCAAAACGTAATTTAGCTAACATCATCATTAGCGGAAGACCTATAAATAGAACTCCTAGCATCATGAAAGGACCAATAAACGAAAACATATATAGGCAGTAACCCAGAAACGATTTTAATAAGGTAAGGTAATCAATATGACCTTGGTCAACTTTACCTAATCCAATCATTAAAGCAGTGCCGCAGCAATAAGTAAGGATTGCAAACATTGCCCCACTTAAACCAAGGATAATCCTGCGCCCACCAATAACGTCGAAGTTTTTTGGAGTAGCTGAGACTTTATCAATCATAAAGTATGAAACAGATAGAGCAACCAAGCACAAAAGCATTGGCACCCAAAACATCAATACAACACCGTCACTCGTCATGTGTAAACCTAACGCCTTACTAAGAGGCGAAAAATTGTTGGCTAAAATTAGCGACGAAGGAGCAAAAAGCCAACTGTTTTTTGTCCTTTTGAGTAACTTGTTATGTGTTTACTTGAACACCAAACCGTTACTGTTTGCACCGTTGCCTGTGGCAATAAACGAACTATTTGAAGCCACACACCATAGGTACAACCGAAAATAATAGTTTTGCTACCTTTGAAAAAGGTAAAGCAGCAAAGCTTATTAGTGAGAAAACCTTACCTTATTTGGCGAGAATTACACACTACATTAAAAATAATATTTTGGGCGTTAAAGTTTCAACAAATACAAAAATAGACCGCCATTTATTTAAAACACATAACGCTTGCAATAACATGCGCCTACGCAGTAGGCGTCATGTTGATTGCCTTGTTAGGCGACCGTTGACTACAGAGCAAAATCCTTGTGACAACAACCGCCTAGAAAAATTTTACCACGATCTTTTAGTGCAAGACCGCCACGACACAAATACTGTTAAATATTATTTTACGATAACTTTGTAAACACGCTACCGCCAATAACCACAAACAAACTTTGAGGTTACAACTTTGAACAGCAAATTGCAGCTCGAAAAAACAATTGAATTTGCAGTTACAAAACAACTTTATATTTCACCGCCAAGTGGCGGCACATAACAGCTTATTAGAAGGAAAAAGTCTCGCTTTCACACATCTGACCTCTCCATAACAATAAAGTAACTATAAAACAGTCTTCTGTATTATTTCAACATGTTATACCTATAACTGCACAAAAAGACTCGTCGAAATAGAGAAAAAATCCTGTTTTGCGATCGAAAGCGGGAATTTTTCTATAGCTGTATATTTATACAGCGGAAAAATCAAATATAACAATATTTTTCTGACCTTAACCTAAGTCTGGTTTTGTGGCAGCCCGTCTGTGATGTTGTAATATTCACCTTTTTCGGACACAAAAATATGATGCGAAAGCTTTACTTCGTTTTGAGTGTCAAACAACCCCATGCAGATACCTGTCCAGCTGTGTTTATTTTTATCTAATGGATCAAAAAACAATGCACTGCCACAGTTTTCGCAAAAACCTCGCCTTGCTCTTTCAGATGATTCGAACCATTTAACGTGCTCCTCACCTTCTATAACTACTTCATTCCGCTCAGCCTCGGTACTTACTAAAAAATGACCAGACCATTTACGACATTGATCGCAATGACAGGCGTCTGCATCTGCTAGCGCTCCATTTACAATGATACGTACTTTGCCACACAAACAACTTCCTTTATGTTGTTCCATACTTAAACCTCTTAGTTTATGTCCCTGACAAAGCTCTCGATGGCTCTACTTTGGTCGCTTGCCAAGCAGGATAAATTGTAGAAATAAAACTGAGCACTAATGCTATCACTAATGACAAATACACATCGTTCCATTGTAATTTTGATGGCAAAAAGTCAATAAAATAAACATCACCTGACAGAATCTTAAAGTGGAACAGATGTTCAAAAAACTGTGCAATATCACTGAGGTTAAGTGCAACGGCTACACCAATCGCCACGCCTAAAAAGCAGCCAACAATGCCGTTTAACATTCCTTGGAATATAAATGTTTGCATCATTGCTTTTCGTTTAATGCCCATTGTCATCAATATTGCTATCTCCGACTGTTTGTCTCTAACAGACATCACAAGTGTAGAAACTACATTAAAACATGCAACGGCTATAACGAGTGCTAGCGCTAGATACATCACCATTCTTACAAGCTGAATATCTTGATAAATATGGCCTTGAGTTCGTGTCCAATCAGTCATATAAACAATTTGATTCAGTGTATAGCCAAACTCTCGCACTAAATATCGAGCAGCAAACACATCATTCATTTTCAAACGTACACCGGTAACGCCATCACCGGCATTAAGCAGTTTTTGGGCATAACTGAGTGGAATGTATGCAGTCGTCGCCTCAAGTTCACCACCTAACTTATACGTTCCGCTGATGATAAATCGCTGACTTTTAGCTTTATTTAAGCTTGCTGAGTGCTTTGAGTCATTTAGCATGTACATAGAAACGGTATCGCCAATTTTCAGTTCAAGCTTTTTCAGGAGGTTATGGCCAACAATAATATGGTTGCCCTCTCCTTTTGCGATAGTTTGCCAATCGTGTTGGCTAACAAACTGAGGCAACTTAGACACTTTTGGCTCTAACTTGGTATCAATACCAACGATATTGATACCTTGAAAGCCTTTGTTCTTCTGTATTAAACCTTCAAACTTCATGAATGGAGCGGCGGCTTCAATACCATTGATTTTTTGAGCTGAATCAGCGATTGCTTTCCAGTTTTCAATTGGAGTTTCGGCACCGATGATTTCTGCATGAGGGATCACACCTAACAATCGATTTTCAAGCTCATATTGAAAACCGTTCATAGCGGACAGCAAGATAATTAAAACAGCAACGCCCAGTGCTATGCCTGCTGTTGATGCAAAAGAGATAAAACCAATAAAGCCATTAGACTGTCGAGCTCGATAAAATCGCCACCCCAGTTTGAGCGCTAAACGACTCATGCCATTTCACCATTCATAGCTTCGAGTTTTCCGGCTTTCATTATCAACTGCCGGTCCATTTTCGCTGCCAATTCACTGTCATGAGTAACAACAACAAAAGCGGTACCAATTTGTTGCGATAACTCTTTTAGTAATGCATAAACTGATTCACCACTTGCTGCATCCAAATTACCCGTAGGTTCGTCCGCCAGCACGACTCTTGGCTTGTTTATTAGTGCACGTGCAATTGCCACTCTTTGACGTTCACCACCCGATAGTTCGGCAGGCGTGTGTGTTAAACGATGCCCTAAACCTACCCTGTTTAATAACTCTTCAGCTCTGCCAAGCGCCTGCTTTTTGTTTACGCCTTGAATAAATGCAGGCATTGCGACATTTTCAACTGCTGAGAACTCAGGCAGCAGATGATGAAACTGATAAATAAAGCCTAAATCTTGATTACGTATTTCGCTTTGTCTTGTTGCTGAAGCGCTATAAACATCCTCATCACCAAGAAACACATCGCCTTTTGAAGGTTTATCTAAAGTCCCCATTACGTGTAATAAGGTACTTTTGCCTGAACCGGAACTCCCCACAATCGCTAATTGCTCACCTTCAAAAACCGATAAATCAACGTCTTTTAAAACGTCAGTCGTGTTATTACCATCGGTGTAACTCTTAGATACGCCTTCTACTTTTAAAATTGTTTTTTTCATCATTCATACCTAAGTGCGTGTGCAGGTTCTACTTTAGAAGCTTTTAATGCTGGGTAAATAGTCGCAAGCAAGCTCACAACAACAGTACCGATTGCAATATACAAAATTCTTTGCCATTCAAGTTCAACAGGCAGGCTCATACCTGGCCCAAGAATTGAGACGCCTAATATTTTGAGAATTGGATTAAGATTGAGCGTTATAGCAACGCCAACGATCATGCCGCCAATCATACCGATTATGGTATTCAGCAAACCTTGAAACACAAATATGCCCATAATGCTTTGGGTGGTCATGCCTTGAGTTTTTAACATAGCCACATCCGCCGTTTTGTCGACGACCATCATGACTAAAGCTGAAACGATATTGAACGCTGCAACCAAAACAATAAGACTGAGCATGAGCGACATCATCTTATTTTCCATTTGAACAGCACCAAAAAATGTTCCGTAAATTTTACGCCAATCTTTTAGCTCAACTTTTTGCTCAGCAAAGAGTGACTTAATTTGTGACTCAACACTTGAGAACTCAAAAGCATCCTCAAGAAATACGCGTAAATCACTCACTTGACTTGGCGATTTCCTGACTAAACGTCTTGCGTCTTTGTAGTGGGTGTAAGCTATGGTTGCATCGACTTGTGAGCCTGTTTCAAACACACCAACAACAGTAAATTTTCTTTGGCTTGGCACTGGCCCAATGGGTGAATAGATTACACCATCACCACTGTATATCCTGATTTCCTGCCCCACTTTAACACCTAAGCGGCGAGCCAGCTCATTACCGAGAATAACTTGATATTTACTTGGCTTTAAATCATCAAACGAACCAGGATAAATATGACCATCAATGGATGAAACTAAATGACCATCTTTAGGATTGATACCATAAAGTTCCATAGCAGCAATGCCATTATTGGACTGCACCATAGCTTGGGTACTGACGCTTGGCGTGACACCAATGACACCTTTAATCTCTGAAATCTGCTTTACTCGTTGTTGCCAGTCAGCAAGTGGTTGCTCACTTTGAACGGTCAATTGAGAGACAGCCCCTAACAGCTTTCCTTTTAATTGCCCTTCCAATCCATTCATGACCGAAGTGACAATTATCAACGCCGCCACACCCAAAAAAATGCCAGAAACTGCAAAAAAGGTAATAAATGACGAGAAGCTATTGGCTTTTTTTGCCTTCCAATAGCGAAAACCAATAAGAAGAGAAACGTTTAAATTCATAAAATGAGGTATTTACCTACTCAATTGCAGCCAAGCCTTAAATTAAGTACCTATTTAAGTCTTGTACTTGCTAAATCATAAAGATAGGCACGATAATAGAGACATTAAAAGTATAAATAAAGAGGCAAACTATGATTGATGAGTCTTCTTCTTATTTTAGTGTGCCTCATAAATTTAAAGCATATCTAAAACCTTGGCCGACAAGCACTGAGTTACCAAGTTTAAATGAACTTCAAAACCTACAGTCTGTTGGCTTACAACTGCTCAGTGAAGTTAAAGCTGTTGAGTCTAGCTCGCTGATCCAACTTAGAGCTTTAGAGAATGATGCAAAAACTGTTGTTGATTATTTAAAGCTGCAATCTAAAAAAATCGACCTTATTCTGCAATACGTGCTTGAAGCTGAGCATCAAGAAGGTACAAGCTCTCTTGGTACAAAATTTGGCGGTGGTGGTATCGAGATCATTACTGACATTGAGCCTAACATTGATCAACACTTTGAAGTGACAATATTTATCCGAGATGAATTAGTCGCCGTGTTAGCCATTGCTACAGTAACTTCAGTCACGCAAACCGAAGATGAGCATTGGAAAGCGGAACTCAGTTTTAGCCGAATTTTAGAAGCCGATGTCGAAATACTTGTAAAGGCAAGTTTAGGGGTTCAGCAAAAGATGCTTAAAGCTCGTACCAAAAATCGTTAAGCATCTAATTTTCAATCAGTTACTCAGTACTCAGTTAACAGCTTAGACAAGCTCAATAACCCCTCTTCCATTTCTTGATTGAATGGAAGAGCAAAGGTTATTCTAAAAAAGTCATCGTACTCATTTCTGAACGTGAATATTTTCCCTGGTGCGACAGCCACTTTTTTATCGATCGCTTTGTGCCATAAATCCTCACTTGAATGCCCTTCAGGAAGTTTTATCCATAAACAAGGCCCCCCTGAAACTTGAGATATTGACAGTTTTGACTCACTCGAAAAATTCAATCGTTCAATACATTTTTGATGGTTAAGCCTCATCTCTTTTCGGATCTGATTCAAATGCTTTATGTACTTGCCACTTTCTAACAGCGAAATCAGCATACGTTGAAATAAAATAGTCGCTGGCTCAGAGGTTACTTGCTTTGCCAGTGATATGGATTCACTGCAACCAATACAAACCATATATCCTAGGCTGAATGTCATGGATATAGTGTCAAAGTAATCGCCGACACTCACTATTTGAATATCGCTAAAGCCCTTATTTGTGGCCAATTCAGCAAGGCTCAGTGGTTTATTTCCAAAAAAGTGCAGCGGACTTCGGTCGTATTCAATGAGGATCACATTTCGCTTTTTGGCCCATGTCAGAAGCATTAACTTTTCTTTATCAGAAAGTATTCTCCCTGTTGGATCATTAAAACTTGGGTTTACAAGAAAGCATTTAAAAGGCGTTTGAAGAAATGTCTTGTCTAATAACTCAAGTTCCGCTTGATAATCCTGCTGCTGAGGGATCTCAATAACGTCTAGCTTTAAAGGGGCGAGGCCTGAGCGAAAGTAAAAACTCACTGGAGACTCAATAGCAATTCGCTCTCCTCTTAAATCTAATCCTGTAATCGCTGTTTGAAGAGCTTGTATGCGACCGGATACAATCACAAGCTGCTTTGGTGTAATTATTCCAAAACGGTTAAACCAATATTTGCACAGTGCGACTTTTAATTCTGGCAGCCCTGTCACTGGATCTTCTTTATCCAGCTTAAAAATCTCAGCCGTTAAACACCTTCTGGCTAAGCGTGTTAATTGTAAGCTTGAGTCAACCACGCTGCTTGGTGCTGTTGAAGATAATGGCAACAACGAGGGGTCATTCAGTGAATATTGAACTTCTTGGTAAATATTTTTACCTAATGAAACTGAAACAGAGTGAGAACCATAGTTATACGTTTGTGAAGGACGAAATTGAGGTTGTTGAATAAAATAGCCACGCTTAGGTTCAGCAATAACTTTGCCTTGTGTCTCTAATTCAGCATAGGCTTGCAAAACAGTAGAAATACTGACGTCATTTTCTGTAGCAAATTGCCTCACTGATGGGAGCTTTTCAACCAGCACACCAGAGTCTATTTGCTTATTGAGCAATTCCCATAACTGTTTGTATTTATAGTCACCCACAATCTGTACCGCCTAAATTAAACAAAAACTGTATCTGTACCGTTAAAATAAATACTGTAAGATGAGCGCTAACAAGTCAATAACAAGGAAATAATAATGACGAAACTCATAACGGAAACCCCTCGATTTATCATCAGAGAGTTTAATCTAAGTGATGCGGCTGATGTCCTTGCTTTTAATGGGAATAAACAAGTCATCCGATACACTGGCGACCCAGACACGGTAAGAACCATTGATGATGCCAATCAAATAATCACCGATTATTGGTTAAGAGGTTATCAAGAAAACGGTTATGCGCGTTGGGCAGTTGAAGATAAAACAACAGGTAAAGTAATCGGATTTTGTGGTTTTAAATATGAAGATCATGAAACGGTTCAAGCCGATGATGTTGGTTATCGCTTTTTGCCTGAATACTGGGGAAAAGGTGTCGCAACTGAAACTTTGAGAGCCTGCTTAGTTTATGCAAAACACCATTTAGATTTTGATGAAGTCATTGGTGATGTGATGGTCGAAAACCCTGCGTCCAGTCGAGTGTTAGAAAAAGCAGGATTTGAATTTAAAAAACGAGTGAATTACGATGGTGAAACGCTAAACCGTTATATGTTAAAACTTTCATCTTGGACTGAATAATATGGATATTAACAAGTTTGGTGCCTTCCCTACACTCAACTCAGAAAGACTCACTTTTGCTGAGCAGACGCTTGATTTTAAACAGCAGGTCTATCAACTTCTTTCTGATGAAGACGTTACCAAGTACTACGATTTACATCTTAAAAGTGAAACGGAAGCTACTGAACTTATTAATACTGATAAACAAAAGTTTTTAGAAGGTAAATCCATCCACTGGATTGTTGTTTCAAAAGTTGATGATCAGTTTATTGGTAGTTGTGGTATCAATCGTTACGATGAGCATAGCCGCTCAGCCGTTATTAGTTACGAACTGTGTAAAAACAGTTGGGGGTTGGGTTACGCTTCGGAAATCGTACAAACAATCACAGATTTTATTTTTTCTGAACAACTTCCATTACCTGTAAATAAAATTGAAGCCTATGTAATGCAAGGCAACGTAGCCTCAGAAAAAGTGCTCAACAAAGTCGGCTTTCATAAAGATGGAATTTTACGAGAACACGGCTTTTGGAAGGGACAATTCCATGACCTCAGCCTTTTTTCTCTTTTGAAATCAGAGCATCAAAAAAATAGGGATGACTTATGCACAAAAGTCGCTTAGCCGCATTCATTTTGGATTCACAAGTTAATAAGTACCTATTCAAATGTAATCGAATAGTTCTGGTTTGATAGTTGAGTGCAATACAAGGCGCAACGAAGGGCGCATAGCCACTCTATGTAACCTGAGCTGGAACGCAGTAGTGTGCTCAGATAGTGAATCAGAATGTGTTATTTTCATTTGCATGGGTACTTAATATTGAGCAAGCAAACAAGTTCTGGGAGCAAGCGCTCGAGATGCCTTGTGTTCGCTCTGATGAAGATTGGAAAGATAAATATTCCAGTCTTGAAACACCAGTTTCTCAGCCAAATCTGTTAATTCAAAAAGTAGAACACCAAAGTCATATTCATCTTGATATCGAAACAGACAATATTGAGGCAGAAGTAAACCGCTTGCTAAAACTCGGGGCAAGTGTTCATGAAAAAATGGAACGTTGGGTCGTTATGGAGGCGCCTACCGGTCACCGGTTTTGTGTTGTTCAACCACAACGCAGTGACTTCGAGTTAGCAATTGATGTAAATGAGTGGAAGGATTAGCTGATCATAACCTGACAAACACTATTAAATTCGTCTTACTCATTATAGTCATTAACTTAGCTACTTTATAATTAATTCATTCAATTTTGCGGTTAACAATCGACCGGATAAAAGTATGCCAACAAAAAAGCTCACTGTATTCCCACTCATTTTTATCACAGCAGCTTTATTCATGACGCTCAGAAATATGCCTGCAATGGCAGAAACTGGGATGCAAATGTTTTTCTTCAATATCGTTACGGTGTTTGTATTTTTAATTCCAATAGCGCTTGTGTCTGCAGAACTTGCTACGGGATGGCCTGAAAATGGTGTTTTTCATTGGATAGAAGCCGCCTATGGGAAAAAGCTCGGATTTATCGCAGTATGGTTACAGTGGATTCAAAGTATCTTCGGAATAACAAGCATTTTAGCCTACATTGGCGGTTCTCTCGCTTATGTATTTGCCCCAGAACTTGGTACCAATAAGTACTTTGTCACATTTGTCATTATAACCGTTTACTGGCTAGCCACCCTTCTAAACTTTAAAGGCACGGAGCGTTCAGGAAATATCTCAAGCATTGCGTTGATACTTGGCGTTATCATTCCAAGTATCCTACTGATTATCGGCGGAATTGTTTACATGATAAGAGGAGGGATTCCTCACCTTGATTACAGCCTCTCTTTAAGTACTGTCATGCCCTCTTTAGCTGATTCTCACAGTTTACTTCTGTTCTTAAGCTTTATCTTTGGATTTGTTGGTATTGAAGTATCCGCTAATCATGCAAAAGAGGTTGAAAACCCACAAAAAGACTTCCCTATTGCGCTTTTTTCAGCAGCCATTATTGGTTTTATTTTTACATTATTAGGTGGGCTCGCCATTGCACTGATTGTCCCTAAAGAGCAGATCAATGATATTAATGGCGCTTCTCAAGCATTTTCAATTTTATTCATTAAATTTGGAATACAAGGTTTTTTACCATTCATTGCATTTTTAATTGCTCTTGGTGCCGCAGGGCAAGTTAGCACTTGGATTGTAGGTCCAATCAAAGGGATATGGGCAGCCGGTAAAAGCGGAATGCTTCCGGAACAACTACTCAAAATGAATAAACACCAAGTGCCAACTCAATTGCTAATCACTCAAGCATGCTTAATCACTGCTATAGGGTTAATTTTTTTGTTTTTTGATAACGTCAATAATGTTTTTTTATTGCTTACATCAATTGCGGTGATTTTATATAGCATTATGTACCTAATTATGTTCATTGCTGCAATAAAACTCAGATACACTCACCCTTTAACACCTAGAGCATATAAAGTCCCGGGCGGCAATTTAGGAATGTGGATAATCAGCGGAATGGGCTCAGTCTGTGCGTTTGTTTGTATTTTTATTGGTTTTATTCCTCCACAACACCTCCCATTTTCAAACTTATTGTACCAAACTATCTTGTTCACACTTTGTGCACTCTCAATTTCTATTGCGCTTTTGATTTTAAAGCGGCGTACAAAACTGCTTTAAAGCTTGTAAAAATACAGTTCACTGCTATATCTAATGAATAAGATATTGGATAGTCGATGGTCAGCAGTATGAACCGAGAAGATGTAAAGGCGCTGAATATTACCCGCAGTAAAATTAAAAGTGCCGAGGATGAGTTAAAACAAAAGCACCCATTTCTTGCTTATCAATCAGCGATTTCTATACTAATTGCGGCCGGAGCAATCTTTTTAATTATTATTACAGCTACCTTTTATTTCTTTGATCAAATCCCTGCTATTGCTGCTGTTCTGTTAATCGCTTTTTTTACTTCTTTTTTGCATGAATTAGAGCATGACATTTTCCATCAACAATATTTTGTTAATTCAAAATCAGCTCGAAACACACTGCTTGCAATATTGTGGCTGTTTAAACCAAATACCATTAATCCATGGATAAGAAAACGTATCCATTTGCACCACCATAAATACTCAGGAAAGAAAGAAGACATTGAAGAACGGATGATAGGTAACGGCTTATCTTATGGTGTGTTACGTTTTTTGATTATGGCTGAACCTATGTTCGCTCTTAGCCAGTTCAGAAAGGTAAATCGAGAATCAAAGGCGTTTAGACCAATGATTATGATGAGCTCACTATTTCCGATTCACACCATTTATACTGTGATATGGATATCTTGGTTTGCATTCCATCTTGTGATGTTTATCGATAATACTTTCGGGTTAGATTACATGGTTGCAGATGTCATTGCTAACCACATTCAAACCATCAATTTTTTGATGGTGGTGTACATAGCACCAGCGATATGGAGGGTATTCTGCTTGCAGTTTATCTCTTCTACCCTGCACTATTATGGCGGAGTTGACTCCGTTTTAAAGCAGACTCAAATATTTGATCACTGGTCCACCTTTCCTTTACAACTTTTCTGCTGTTTTTTCGGTAAAACCCATGCTGTTCATCACGTGTATGTCAATCAGCCGTTTTACCTGAGACATATGCTCGGAAGTAAATGTAAACAAATACTCGTTGAAGCTGGCACTCTAAATAATGATTTAGGGACGTTTAAACGAGAAAATCATTATCCTATCGAACAAAACCTGAAGTAAATAATTAAAGAATTTTTCACAGATTAATTAACTCCCAAATTAATAGGGTGTTAATTATAATTAACACCCTATTAAATCCAATAGTTCCTCAATTAACGTTCTGAATATGAGTATTACAAAAAAGTATATTAACAAACTGATTTACTTTAGATAAATAATTTCTCGATAAAGTAATCCTCAAAAACGACTGAGTAGTCGACGTTTTAGTTAAAACAAAATTAAGGTACCGTTTAACCACTTCAAGTAAATAATGAGATATTTTATTAGGCAAGTCATCCTAAAGTGAGTATAGCTATGGGCGCTTCATTAGCACTAAATGCAATCGCTAAGCAATCATTGAGTTATAATGTTGATATTGTGAAAGGACAAGATGGTGATCAATCAGCACTAAGAAGCAACTATTCTGGCAAGATAGGGATGATAAGAAGATTTTTCGATCTCTTTTTTCGCGGGATAGATAAAGATAAAACATGTGCTGCTTTTGATAGATTAACCGACCCTAAACAAATAGCGTGCAACACCCAAAGTGAGATTACCGATAGATTAAGAGACTTTAACTATATAAAGAACCAAATCCAACCTAGATACACAAATGATATTACTTTAGTAATGGCTGATTCTAGTACTAGAGGGAAAGTCAGTATAAGACTTGTTATAAAGAAAGATTCTAACCTACATAATGATTTAAAGCTAAATCTTGAAGGTGGAAGTGAAGAAGGCCAAGTAAAGAAAAAACTTTCAGAGTTTGACACCGAAATAACTAAGCTAGAAAAGATGTTAGCGCTCGGTAGTACAAAAGGCAGTTCAGAAAGAGAACAATCTCAAGCTGAAGATACACAAGAAATAAGTAGCGAAGAAATAACAATTAATTCAGTTGACCGTCCTCCCCAAACAAGCCCTGATGAACCTATTATCACTAGAGCACAAATTGAAAACCCTCAAGAAGAAAGTGACGCTCCTTTGGAAACCCAAAAATTTAGTGAAAGAAGATCACTAAAAACTGAAAAAGTCCCTGAAACATCTGAACAAGAAATATGCCAAAGCTTAATTCAAGATAGAGAGGGAATCCAAGAGATAGCTGAAGCTGCTGTTAATACTGAAGACGAAGCCCCAAAAAGTGAATCAGCCGAATTAAAACAATTGAAAGACACTAGAAAAGCTATAGCCAATATATCTAAAACTATAGAAGATACTTATATAAAAGAAAATGACCAGATACCAGTTGACGATTCATCTTTCGAACCAGTTGACGATTCATCTTTCGAACCAGTTGACGATTCATCTTTCGAACCAGAAGCCGATTCATCTTTCGAACCAGAAGCCGATTCATTTTGCGAACCAGATGCCAAATCAAATGTCGAATCAAATGTCGAATCAAATGTCGAATCAAATGTCGAATCAAATGTCGAATTAGATCGCGATATGAATAATTATATTACTCACAAGGATTTTTTTTATAAAGGTAACTTTATACCTCCGTTCATGAAACATAATCGTAAACGGCCTTTTCCAAGCCTTACATTTAAACTCAACAATTTTGATTTCAGTAACATACCTGAAAAGGAGCGTATAAACTATTGCATTGAGAAAGCCGCAGACCTATGGGAACAAACTTTCGGCTACAATCAGCCAAAAGGAACACCAGTTACAACTGGAGAAGCAAAAGTTAATTATTACATTTTCCTTATGATTGATGAAATTTGCCTGAAAGCATCAGATGAACATGCCCGTCAAGCTACGAAAAAGCTAGAGCGTACTATGACTCACCCAGATCTCATAAGAACAACTAAAACAAAGCTAACAAGACAGTTTTATAGATACACAGCAAATGAACTGATGAGAAGAAGAAGAGTTGAACAATTTATTCCTCTTAGATATGCATAAAAAATCCCAAGCTTTTGGCTCAGGATTTTTAGAATAATGAATACTTTTCTGCTAACGCATTGCCAACAACATATCTTGTGGCTGCTCTAAATACTGTTTCCATAAATTACAGAAACGAGCAATGGTTCCACCATCAATCACTCGGTGATCACCAGACCAACTCACTTGCATGATGTTACGTGCTTCAACTTCACCTTTCGAATTAAAACGAGGCAGTTTTTGCACTCGACCTAAAGCCACAATCGCCACTTCTGGCTTATTGATAATAGGCGTAGCAACCGTTCCACCCAACGCACCGATGTTTGAAATCGAAATTGTGCCTTGTTTCAAATCGCTTGGAGAAACTCGACCATCGCGCGCCGCTTTCGTTAAACGAGTTATATCAGCCGCTACTTCAAGAATGCTCTTGTTCTGAACACCTTTCACATTAGGCACCAATAGACCCACTTTTGAATCTACCGCCATACCAATGTTGTGATTAGCTAGGTAAGTCAATTCGGTGCAATCGCCATTCACACGACTGTTCACAATTGGGTATTCGTTGATGGCCAATGACAATGCTTTCATAAAGAACGGCATCATCGTCAGTTTTAGCTCATCGCTCGAATACTTTTCTTTCATATCCTTACGCATTGCCATCAAATCAGTAACGTCGATTTCTTCACAGTAAGTAAAGTGAGGAATGGTCGATACCGACTCTTGCATCATCTTCGCCATTACCGCTTTTACGCCACGAATTGGCTCAATACGGTCACCCGCTTCAACAGCTGTGTTTTCAACCACAACAGGCATGGATGGTTCAGGTGTTGTTGTCACTAATGATTTTGAGCTACCGCCTTGCATGTAGGCATCAATGTCGTGTTTATACACACGGCCATTTTTACCACTGCCTGGCACTTTGCTGATATCAACATCATGCATTCTCGCCATACGACGAACGGCAGGGCTTGCAATCGCTTTACCTTGGCGTACTGGCTCATTGTTCTGCTCTACGACTGGCTCAGCATCAATCACAACCGCTTGAGTTGGTGCACTGCCCGCTTCGCTTTCTACTTCAATTGCAAACAAAGGCTTATGAACAATCGCTATCTCGCCTTTAGCGTAATAAAGCTTGGCAATTTTACCGTGTTTCATTGCTGGAATTTGTACTAACGCTTTGTCGGTCATGACATCAGCGATAGGTTGATCTTCAACAACTTCATCGCCTTCGGCAACGAGCCAATCAACCAGTTCACATTCAACGATACCTTCACCGATGTCCGGTAATAAGAAGTCTTCAATTTGGGTGCCTGAAGCAGCTGCTTGAGTTTCTACCACTACTTTTTCAGTAACAGCAGGCTCACCTTTACCCTCAATTTCAACAGCGTAAAGCGGTTGATGCACGATAGCAATTTCGCCTTTTGCGTAATACAGTTTGGTAATTTTACCCGCATTAGGTGCAGGAATTTGCACTAACGCTTTGTCTGTCATTACGTCTGCGATGGGTTGATCTTCTGCAACGATATCGCCTTCAGCAACCAACCAATCAACCAACTCACATTCAACTACGCCTTCACCAATGTCCGGCAAAATAAAATCTTTAATCATTGCGGACTCCTAGAAGTTCATTGAAGCTTTAATCGCTTCGTAGTTTTTAAGTGCATCAGGCATGTATTCTTTTTCATGAATCAGCGGATAAGGCGTATCCAAACCACATACACGAGCGATTGGCGATTCTAAATACAAGAAGCACTCTTCTTGAATTGTCGCAGCGATTTCACCCGCAAAGCCACCTGTTAACGGCGCTTCATGACTGATCAACAAACGGCCAGTTTTCTTAACCGACTCTGCAACCGTATCAGCATCCCACGGAGAAAGTGTACGTAAGTCGATAATCTCACACGAGATACCATCTTTTTCTGCCATTTCAGCGGCTTGCTCGATGATTTCCATCTGAGCGCCCCAAGCAAGTAGCGTAATGTCAGAACCTTGTTTTACCACTTCTGCTTTACCTAACTCGTGCTCGTAATCACCTTCTGGAACATCACCAACAGATGCACGATACAAGCGCTTAGGCTCAAAGAAGATAATTGGGTTTTTGTCGCGAATTGACGCTAACAATAAACCTTTGGCTTGCTCAGGGTTTCTTGGTACAACTACTTTCAAACCAGGAGTTTGAGTAAAGTATGCTTCTGGAGACTGTGAATGATAATGGCCACCAGCAATACCACCACCATAAGGTGTACGGTAGGTTAAGCCGCCAACATTAAACTCATTACCACTACGGTAACGGAATTTAGCTGACTCATTCACGATTTGGTCGAATGCTGGGAAGATATAATCAGCAAACTGAATTTCAGCAACTGGAGTATGGCCATTTGCAGCCAAACCATTAGCAAAACCCGCAATACCTTGCTCAACAAGCGGAGTATTGAAACAACGGTCTGGGCCAAACTTTTCTTTTAAACCAGAAGTTGCACGGAAAACACCGCCAAAATGGGCAACGTCTTCACCGAAAACCAACATCTTATCATCAGATTCCATCGCAATAGACAGAGCATCATTGATGGCTTGTAGCATGTTCATCTGTGCCATTATTTGATTCTCCCTGCTGTTTTCGGATACGATTCTGGATACTTTTTAATGTGCGCTTTAAGATCAGCCATTTGCTTTTTAAGAATTGGCGTTGGCTCATCATAAACGTCATTGAACAGTTCTTCGAGTTCAGGTGCTGCGACTTTTTCAGACACTTTAACTTGAGCTAGCACTTCTTCACGATACTTTGTATATAGTGCTTCGTCTTCTGCTTCAGTTAACCAACCTTGAGCGAGCATCCACGTTTTGAAACGCGCTACCGGATCTTGTTCACGCCATTCGTTTTCTTCTTCTTTTGAACGATAGCCTGAAGGATCATCTGATGAAGAATGCGCACCAACACGGTAAGTCATTGCTTCAAGTAATACTGGAACACTGTTTTCAATCGCAAATTCACGTGCTGCTTGTGTAGCCAATAACACTGCAAGCATGTCATTGCCGTCAAAACGAATCGTGTGCATGCCATAACCAACACCACGACTTGCAATACCATTACCTTTAAACTGCTCTTCTGCAGGTGTAGAAATTGCATAACCATTGTTACGACAGAAGAAGAGTGTTGGAGACTTTAACGTCGCTGCCATATTAAGGCCTGCATGGAAATCACCTTCTGATGCAGCGCCTTCACCGAAATAACAAATTGCAACGTTTTTCTGACCATTCATTTTCATACTGTAGCCAACACCTGTTGCTTGAGGAATTTGTGTCCCCAATGGTGAAGATACCGTGTGATAATTCAGCTCTGAACTGCCATAGTGAATTGGCATTTGACGACCTTTACCTAGGTCTTTTTCATTACTGAACATTTGATCCATAAACTGCTCAGTAGTAAAACCACGAAAACGCAGTGCTGCGTGTTCACGATATTGAGCAAGAATAACGTCTTGCGAATCTAACGCCGCTGCACTTCCGATAATGGCAGCTTCTTCACCAATACACGTCATATAAAAACTAATACGGCCTTGACGTTGTGCGCCTAACATACGCTCATCAAGGACTTGAGTGAATACGCATGTGTCGTACATGCGTTTAGCCAAAGCTTCATCAATCTTTGGTAAGGTTGCACCTTCAATCACAGTGCCGTCAGCATTAGTAACTCTCAGTTTAGGGATTGTTAATGAATCTCTATCTAGAAAGCTTACGCTGTGCACAATCTGTTCGTTTTGTGTTGCGTTGCTCATAGTGTGCTCTTGTTATGTAGAGAACTTGATGAGAAACCCATCAAGTTCAAAATGTTCTAATACGCAGAATGAAATTTACGTTAACGTAAAAATACAGGCAACTTTTCAGCCCCTCCGCCCACTAAGTAATGGTTTAAGCTGATGTATTGTTTGGTTTACAAACCTGTTTTTTTACTTAACATTGAGGCCTTCTGGTTTGATCAACATAAGTACAGCTCGGTTACCGACTGGAATATTAGTAATAGGGAAAACAATGGCTTCTTCATCATGTTCGATCTTAATTTCATCGCCGTTTTCTTTTGCTAGTACATAACCTTTAGGGAAAGAACGAAAATTTTCCACATCATTTGCAAAGATAAATTCGAAGTCTTCATAGTTCTTATTAATCACACGGCAAACTTGATACAAATTCAATTTATCTTCATTAAAATCATCAAGCTCGAGTTCACGACCAGTGATTAAACGTGAAAGCATTTCATGGGTGGCAATAAAACGAGTCATGTCATTTTGACCAAACGGACGAACTTTACCGAGCTCGACAGTAAATGCATCTGCCCCATAGTTGCTTGATGAGAAGTAACTGAACGTTGTTGTTGGCTCATGATGGAATAACATGGTATCAACACCGCAAGCCGCTAAGAACATGATTTGTTCAGCACTGTATGGCTTATCACCACGGTAAGGGTAAATAGCAAACTTTTCATGCTTTGAGGCACGAATTGCCGTATGTAGATCATAATGAATACGATGACGCTCATCTGTTTGAGACATATAAAAGCGATCAACATACTCTTCCAATCGTTTTGCACGAATTCGCTCTTGATTAACTAAACCTTTACCACTTGAGTGAGCACCATTGAATAATCGATTCATGTTTTCTTCAACAAAACGAGTGCCATTGTGAATCGAGTCAGGGTTACCAATCAGGAACATTATTCTGTGATGAACTTCAATGTTTTCTTCAAGTAGTTCTTTAATTAGACGATTACAAATTTCAATTGGTGCCGTTTCATTACCATGAACCGCTGAAGATAAAACAATATCCTTGCCACCTGCTTTTTTAGGCTCAAATACAATCACTCCTGTATCCCATACATGAACTTGGGTTTGATTGTTTAAAGTGAATGAAAATGTTTCAGAAATCGATTTAGGGTTGGCAAGAGTCAAAGCTAGAAAGTCTTTGGATTCCATTAACGTATGCTGCACGTAGGGCTCCTTTATTTTTTAGATACATTTAACACATCTAACAATATTGATGTGATTCAGTTCTCATTTTTGAATGTTACGAATTCTATCATATTTCAGTTGTAGTAGCTTACTAACAACTCGCCTTAGCAAATACTCAAAAAATTAACAAAAAATGCTTGCGTTAAAAAAGCCCATACAGCAATATAGACGTCCAGATGGTTTTACGTTTAGATAGTTTGAGGTTTATATGGCTGTAGCGACTTTTGGAGCCGGGTGCTTTTGGGGTGTAGAGTATTTTTTTAGGCAAGTTGAAGGTGTAATAAACGCTACGAGTGGTTATATGGGTGGAAGCTCAAATCAAACAACCTATGAAGAAGTAAAACTCGGTGAGACAGGTCACGCTGAAGTCGTTCAAGTAGAGTATGATGAATCCATCGTTTCATATGATGATTTACTCGCCATCTTTTGGGCTAATCACAATCCAACGACGCTAAATCAACAAGGCGATGATTTCGGTCATCAGTATCGAAGTGTGATTTTCTTCTACGATCAGTTTCAAAAAGAATCCGCTGCCGCATCTCTTCATGAGTTAGCCAAGAGCGCTAAATGGGGTAATCGTCAAATCGTTACTGAAATTGTTCCGGCCCAAGAGTTTTTTCCTGCTGAAGAGTTTCATCAAAATTATATTCAAAAAAATGACCTACCGAGTTGCCATATCAGTTTTTAACACCTTTGGCGGAAGCTATTTTCGGGGTTTTCGCCGCCTCTAAAGCCTTTTTATTCACTAAGGTCGCAAGAATTTCTTTTTCTTTTTGGATAATCGACTTGCTTCTTTTAGGGAGCAATATCAATAAAGACTGTCTAGTGAGTGGTTTCATCTGAATGAATAACTCAGCAAACTCATGATCATTAATTGCTTCTATTGCTATAAAGGCAGAATTAGGTGCTGCCCCCAATAAAAATATTAATCTATCAGATTGCTTTCCAATTGCCTCCACAAAATCGCGAGCAATATACCTTCCTACATCAGAAATAAATTCTTTTCTCCCATTCAGCCCAAGCAATTCAAATAATTTTGTTTTGTTACAGTCATTTGAACTTTCATAAAGCACAAAAAATAAAGCATGATACTGATTCCAAAGGTCACTCACCGCTTCAGTTGATAATTCGTTATCTAGCTCTGAAACAATGAGCTCTTTAAGATCACTCTCATCTCTAAAAATAAATGAAATATTTGATAAGCAAATCGCAAATATTAACTTTTCTTTTCCATGCAGCTTAATAAACTCTCTTTTCAAAACACCTTCCATCAAAAGTTGTTCTTTAAGTTCAAGTTTCATGAATAATTTTTTGCAAAGAAGTGGTGAAAACTCTGTCATACTAGCGAAGTATCCTGGCTGTTTTTTCATCAAAGAAAATAGCAAGTTCGAAGAAACTCTCTCCCCAAAGAGCTCATCGGTTCTTTTAATAAATTGGGCCTTGCGGCTCCCTTTCAAAGAATCCATTAATGAACTCAGAACTTCAACTTTTTCATGGATGTATCCACTGGAATCTTGAGCATTCGATTCAACTTCAAACAGTACCTCAGTTAATCTTGATTTATGCAGTTCATCTATAGAGTAAGCTTCGTTTTTCAACAAATAATTTGAGCAATAAACCAAAAATTCCAACTGCTTACTCGGTGTTACTTGTTTATATAAATCAAGGTAATGATTCAAAATATAATCTTTCAAATTTTGACCTGCATTTTGTAAAATTGACTCTACTTTTTCTCCTTTAGTAATATGCTGAACTAACACTTCCCATGCTACTGAAGTATCAAGATTACAACGCTCACAGTCTTCATAGAGTAACTTCAATGAAATACCATTTAGATAAACTTTTTGTTCTTTCTTCGTAAGGCGTTGGGCAACATGTTTTTTAATAGCCAGAGAGCCAAACTCCATCAACTGTAGTTTTAGCAAACTCCGTCTACTCAACTTCACTCCATCAGATGTAACGTCTTCTTTAAGGTTTTCTAAACAAATTAATTTTGATAAGTTTTCTACTTTTTCAGCAACATGCGCATTACGTTGACCAGTTCTATGACTAGCTAACAATTCAAACAATGAAATCACTTTATTCCGTTCATGTTCAGTGACTGACTCATATTCTTTTAATACAAGGGAAGTTAATGTCTCTCGTGGTAACAAAGGGATTAATTTCGCAAACTCTTGACTGCCTAATTTAAGAAATAAATTTAATGATGGCGATCGTGATGAAAAGATAAGATTTGAATATATTGAAGTTTTAGCAAGATCATTATTAACAAGAATAGTGACTATTTCTAACCATTGTTTCTCTGGTAATTGTTTCGATAATCTATCCAAAACCTCAGAGGCTCTGTAGTCGCTCATTTGTAATAATAACGAAGCTATTATTTCTGGTTGAGAACTTTTAATGTTACTTGCAACAATTTCCGGTTTGATTTCTGATTCTATCATCAGAGAACATAACAATTTTGCTATCGGATTGTCATTTACATGAATCAGAAACTGAGTCTGCCAAAGACCTGATATTTTTAAACTCGAAATATCTGAGAAATCGGCAAGCTTTTCACATGGATTGTTGGCGTATGAACCTTTGCCAACTGAATATAAACCGCCCAAAAATACAATAAACAGTTGATGATGAATACTTTTAGGATGTGGTACAGAAAGCTCATACACCTTACTTTCATCGCGATCTGTTGGAGAAAACTCCCAAGGCTGTAGTGTGAGAATGTCTTGATAAGAGTCATTCGCTCTCAGCTCTTGAAGCTCAGCTGTAGAGAATTGTGGAATCTTTGGTAACGAATGATTTTGGACAGCCATACGACGATATAAAGTAACCTTAACGCTTTACTTCATATTTGACTTTATTCCAAAAGGAATCAACATAGATAAATTTAATTTAATCGTTAAACCACAAAAATTAATTAAAATTTTGGTCTAAAGCAATAGAACCATAATCTTGTGTAATAAGAAAGAGAGATTTATTTAATTGTGGGTATATGAATTAAGTATCTCCCCTTAATTGAGGAGATACTTAAAAGAAGAAAATTACTTTAAGGCATCTGCAATGATCTTTTTAGCATCAGCCAAAACCACAGATAAATGTTCATTTGACTTAAAGCTTTCTGCATAAATCTTAAATAAAGCTTCTGTGCCTGATGGTCTTGCTGCAAACCATGCATTTTCAGTGATAATTTTCACGCCACCAATTGCAGCACCATTACCTGGAGCATGGGTAAGCACGTCAACAATTTTCTCTCCGGCTAATTCATCCACATTAAAGGACTTATTAGTAAGTTTTGAAAACTTTTGTTTTTTCTTCAAGCTGATTGGACTGTCGACACGTTGGTAATAACTATTACCAAATTCCTGTTCAAGCTCTGCATATCTTTCTGCTGGAGACTGACCAGTAACGGCGTAAATTTCAGCAGCAAGTAAGCCGAGAATAAAACCATCTTTGTCGGTACACCATGTTGACGTATCTTTTCTTAAAAATGCTGCACCCGCACTTTCTTCACCACCGAAAGCAATTGAAGAGTTAGCCAAACCGTCAACAAACCATTTAAAACCTACAGGAACTTCAATGACTTTACGACCATGTTTTTGACAAATTTTGTCAATCATTGAACTAGAAACGAGTGTTTTACCAATAGCTAAATTACCATTCCATTCAGGTCGATATTGAAGTAAATAATCAATGGCTACAGCAAGATAATGATTTGGGTTCATCAAGCCAAAGTTTGGACACACAATACCATGACGATCATAGTCAGGATCGTTGCCTATACAAATATCAAAATCCTCTTGATGCTTCAGCAAACCTGCCATTGCTGATGGCGATGAACAATCCATACGGATTTTGCCATCTTTATCGAGCGTCATGAAACCAAAACTTGGATCGATTTTGTCGTTAACCAGAGTTATATCTAGGCCATATTTGTCAGCAATTGGCTTCCAAAAGTGAATGCCTGAACCACCGAGTGGATCAACACCAATTTTCACGTTGGCTTTCTTTATCGCATCAAGGTCAACGACATAGTGTAAATCATTAACGTATGGAGAAATTAAGTCCTGCCAATCAACTTGACCCAGCTTTGTCGCAATATCGTAGTTAACTTTGCGAATGCCTTCCAATTGTTTAGTTAAATAATCGTTGGCACGATTTTGAACCCAGCTGGTAATTTCACCTTCGGCAGGCCCACCATGTGGTGGGTTATATTTAATACCGCCATCTTGTGGTGGATTATGAGAAGGAGTAATAATCAAACCATCAGCACACGCATCATTCACTCTGTTATAAGAAACAATTGCATGTGAAATCACTGGCGTAGGAGTAAAGCTCTCTTCTTGTTGAGCAATAATATGAACATTATTTGCCGCTAAAACTTCAACAGAAGTTACAAATGCGGCATGTGATAACGCATGGGTATCCATACCTAAATACAGAGGGCCTGAGATACCGGCTTGATTACGATAATCAACGACCGCCTGTACAATCGCCAAGATATGATTTTGATTAAAGCTAGACTTAAAAGAGGTTCCTCTATGACCAGAAGTACCAAAACTTACCTGTTGCTCTACATTATTTACGTCAGGAATACTTCGATAATAATGAGTCATTAACTTCGGTAAGTTAATCAAATCCTTTTGTTGTGCAGGTTGCCCTGCTCTTTCATGTAACGCCACGACTAACCTCTGCGTTTAAATCTTTGCTGACAATTCAGCGGCTAATTCTACTTCACAACCAAGCAAATGAAGCACTTCATTAAGAATGGTCTGTTTCTTAGCGGTATTATTGTTTGTTGTCACCCAATAACCGCTTGTACCAATTTCTTTTGGATTCGCCGATTTACTTGCTTCAAGCAGTGCTTCTTTAGAGGTTGCAAAATACAGGCGCCCACGCCCTTGAACTTGCAAGACCTGAGCAAAATTTTCGGGTGTAGACTTATATAAACAACCAAGTACAAACAAAAAACGGCCTACTGCGCCTTTTTGTGATTGAAGGGCTTCATCATTAAATAAATGAGCAAACTCAATCGATTCTGACTTTACATTTTTTTTAACTTCTTTCGGTTTCTCTTCAGTTCGTTGAGCTTCAAGGCTTGGCTCATGAATAGACTCAGGCTTGCTATTTTCTTTATTTTCAACGGCTAACCCCAGTAGACGGCGCAAAATATCGGAAGCACTTTCACCAATTCGTTCTGTTTTACCTGCGATAAAACGATACAGTTCCTCGTCTACTTCAATATATTTCATGAATCTAAATTCCTTTCGATGATTTCAATCTTATCAATATAAGATACCGATTTTATTGTGAGACGTCATCAGTACGATCCCAGTTTGATCATATTTATCACATTTTTTGATTGACCACTACATTAGAACCTTCTAATTCATTGATTTAAATCACAGCTATTTTCGAGTAAAACTTGTAATAATGAGCCTTCATGAAGCACAATTGTAAAAAAGAATTGTTTACATAAAATTATGAATTATGTTGTTTCAGGACAGGGAGCACCTGTCGTCTTGCTTCATGGGCTATTTGGAAATCTCGATAACCTTAAATCGCTGAGTAATGAATTAGAACAAGAACACCAAGTGATCAGGATCGATTTACCGAATCATGGCCAAAGCTTACACATTAATGATCTGACTTTTGAAGTTATCATTGAGCAACTTATTAAAGTACTCGATGAATGCGGCATGGAGCGGGCACACATAGTTGGTCATTCTATGGGCGGAAAAGTTGCTTTAGCTTTTTCATTGAAGCATCCAGAAAAATGTTTAAGTGTTGTGGCAGCGGATATCGCACCCGCCAAGTATACGAGAAGACATGACACTGTATTTCATGCTTTACAAAGTCTACCTTTAGAAGGCAACTCTGATAGACGAGCAGCATTACAACATTTAATTGATTCAAATATTGATAATGCAACGTCACAATTTTTATTGAAGAACTTACAGCGCACTGAAACCGGGTTTAGCTGGAAAATGAATTTAGACGGTTTATATAACAGTTACAATAACTTAATTGATTGGCCTTATAGCCAACTACAGTACCGAGGCCCTTGTTTATTTTTACGTGGTGGTGATTCTGATTATGTAACCTCAGAACACAGAAATATTATTATTTCTCAGTTTCCAAATGCCTCTGCAAAAACAATACAAGGCACGGGACATTGGTTGCATGCACAAAAGCCAACGGTATTTAACCGAATCGTAAAAGAGTTTATTGAACAGAGTGTCAGTAGCGATTCATAATCTTGAGCTTATATGGTATATTCCCGCCTCATTTATTTATGAGGCTCAGTTTAACAACTCAAGTTACTGGGAAATGCATTTAGGTAGAGTGAAAACGGCTTATTAAAGCAACTTCACTTGTGACCAGTGAGACAACAAGAGTTCGAGATTTATGTTGAATCAGTACATGGAACAAATTGAGACCTTGGGGCTAAACTTCTTTTTTGCAGCGATATTCTTTTTTATCGGCATGGCGATACATGATGTATTAAAAGAAGGCAAAGTACCTAAATTTGGTCGTTATACTGTCTGGCTGGTGTTATTTCTTGGCTGTGCTGGGTTTATTTCAAAAGGGTTAATCCAATTTTTCTGGGAGTCCTCAGGGATTGGTTAACCATGGCAAAAGAACAAGCAGACAGAACAACATTCGACCTCTTTGCTGATGAAAAGCGTCGCGGTAGACCACGGAGCAATCCTCTACCCCGTTCGCAGCAATTAAAGGTAAATAAGAGGAATCAAATCCTCAGAGACAAAGCAAAAGGCCTTAAAAGAGTTGAGCTCAAGGTATCGCAAGAATTGTATGATATTTTGAATGAAAAGGCGTTAGAAGAAAATTTGAGCAGAGCGCAACTGATAGAATCAATGTTAATTGCTCAACTCGAAGATTGAAACAATTTCGGTTGTTCAAAGGTCTAACGTAGGCATAGTTAAAACGTTTTATACAAAGGAAAGAAAATGGCAACAGTAGGTTTATTTTTCGGCAGTGATACAGGTAACACTGAAGCAGTAGCCAAAATGATCCAAAAGAGATTAGGCAAGCAAATGGTCGATGTAAAAGACATCGCTAAAAGCACCAAAGAAGAAATTGCCGATTTTGATCTTCTGCTATTTGGTATTCCAACTTGGTACTATGGTGAAGCACAATGTGATTGGGATGATTTCTTCCCTGAACTTGAGCAAATCAATTTCGAAGATAAACTTGTCGCTATTTTTGGTTGTGGTGACCAAGAAGATTATGCAGAGTACTTCCTTGATGCTATGGGAATGGTAGGTGATATCGTTTCTGAACGTGGCGGTATTATTGTTGGTCATTGGCCAACAGATGGCTACGATTTTGAAGCATCAAAAGGTATGGCAGACGATAATCACTTTATCGGGTTAGGCATTGATGAAGATCGTCAACCAGAGCTTACCGAAGAACGCGTTGATAAATGGGTTAAACAAATTCACGAAGAAATGTGTTTAGCTGAATTAGCATAACTTTATTTGCAAATTGCATGAAGCGGCCTTGAGCCGCTTTTTTATTAAATACTCTTTATGACAATAAAACATAAACATTGGGATATATTCTGTACCGTCATCGATAATTATGGCGATATTGGCGTTACATGGCGTCTCGCAAAACAGTTAGCTTCTGAACATCAACGCCCCATTAAACTATGGGTTGATGACTTAAACAGTTTTCATCATATTCTTCCAAGCTTAGATCCCGCCGCTGAACGCCAGGAGTTTAATAATATTGAAGTTATACATTGGAATGATAAAACACCAACATCGTGGTTAGCTGGCGAAACCATCATTGAAGCTTTCGCTTGTGAACTCCCAGATGCAGTTAAAAACAAACTAGAGAAATGTGGCAAGCAAGCACCCGTGTGGCTCAACTTAGAGTATTTGTCTGCTGAATCTTGGATTGACGATATTCATGGCCTACCATCACTCCAAAACAATGGCATAAACAAATCATTTTTTTTCCCAGGCTTCAGTGAAAAAAGTGGTGGATTAATTTGTGAGTCTGATTTGTTTAAGCTTCAAAACACATTTCGCTCAACTGTGGACGTAAAAGAACAATTTTTAGCTCCATTTGGTATCCATTATCACGACCAACAAATCATCAGTGTTTTTAGCTATGAATCCCTTGCATTAGAAACAATAGTGCAATCATTGATAACATCAGAAAAGTCCACTATTTTACTCGTTCCAAACGGCCGCAGTATGCATTCAATCACTGCGGCTTTGGCTATAGATGAAAAAACACTTATTGTTGGAAAAAGTTACCCGTTTGGTAGCTTAACCTTGGTTATCACTCCTTTTACTGATCAAGAAGGCTTTGATAAATTATTATGGTTATCAGACATAAATATCATTCGCGGCGAGGATTCTTTCCTTCGAGCACAGTGGGCTAGAAAGCCTTTTATTTGGCATATATACCCACAGGATGATCAAGCTCATATCGATAAGCTGAATGCATTTTTGAATAGATATTGCGAACATTTACCCACTGAGTTAGCTGAAATCCAAAAGCAGGTGAACTTAGATTTTAACCTAGACAAATTTGAAACTATCATTGAATCTTGGTCTTCTTTTAACACAAACCATTCGGCGTTATTAGAACATGCTCATGAATGGCCGAAAACAGCACTTAACGGCTCAGACTTAGCATTTCGACTGGTGGATTTTGTCGAAAACCGAACTGATAAACAGATCAAATCACAGCCTTAGAACAAATTTATTTTAAACCAGCCTATTTGACCTTTTTATATAGGCATATTTTTTGTTGCATCAATTTGAAAGGTTTCAACATTCCTTCATCGATGCGCTTCAAACTCTTCCTACACAGATAGCTCTGAGACTGTCATTTTATGCTGGTTTAGCTATAATGTCCGCCAAGAAATAAGAACTTAATAGGAACAAATATAAATGAAAACCGCTCAGGAAATTCGTATTGGTAATGTCATCATGGTAGACAACCACCCGATGGTTGTTCTTAAAACTGAAACTCACCGTTCAGGTCGTGGTGCAGCAGTAGTTAAAATGAAACTAAAGAACTTACTACAAGGCACTGGTACTGAAACTGCGTTTAAAGCTGAAGATAAGGTTGAAGACATCATCCTAGATCGTCTTGATTGCACCTACTCTTATTTCGCTGATCCAATGTACGTTTTTATGGATGAAGAATATAACCAATACGACGTAGAAGCAGAGAATTTAGGTGAAGCAACACCTTATATTGTTGATGGCATGGAAGAAGTTTGCCAAGTCACGTTCTACGAAGGTAAAGCAATTTCTGTTGAACTACCAAACACGGTAGTTCGTGAAGTGACATACACTGAGCCAGCTGCTCGTGGCGATACTTCGGGTAAAGTGATGAAACCAGCTACGATTACTGGTGGTGCTACTATTACTGTTGCTGAATTCGTTAAGAATGGTGACTTTATTGAAATTGACCCACGTACTGGCGAATTCAAAAAACGCGTATAATCGCTCATACGTTGTATAAAAAAGGAAGCTAATTAGCTTCCTTTTTTGTTTCTATACCCATGATACTTGAAGATGCATGTTTCAGGACTTTCTCAGCGCCAATTCTTTGAGGCGCATTAGCGAAGGAATATCGGGATTCTTTCAAGCTAATGTAACAAAGAAGAATTGGCGCTGAGAAGTCCACACTGTGCGAGTTGCACAGCTTGTTACTCTGTGTTGCCAGCGCTAACAATAGCTCGCTATTGCCGCACACTGTCGCCTTGATTAACAAGCTGTGCATTCTCGCTGAAATCAAGCATCTTCAGGTACCATGGGTATATATCGATGTATTAGGACTATCGAACGGGTAAATCTTTACCAGCAAACATATTATCAATAAGTTGTTGGTCACGAAGCGCTACGGCTTTTTCAACCACATCTCTTGTTAAGTGCGGTGCAAAGTACTCAATAAAGTCATACATATAAGTACGTAAGAAATTGCCTCTTCTGAAACCAATCTTAGTTGTGCTACTTTCAAATAGATGGCTTGCATCAATAGAGACTAGATCTTTATCTAATTCAGGATCCATTGCCATAGAGGCGATAACACCTACTCCCAAACCTAAACGGACATATGTTTTCAAAACTTCGGCGCTCGTTGCAGTGAATACAACTCTAGGCTCTAATTCTGCTTTATTAAATGCTTTTTCAATAGCACTTGAACGATCAAAACCAAAAACATAAGTGACGAGTGGGTGTTTTGCTAAATCTTCTATCGTTACCCTAGACAGACTCGCTAATGGGTGATCTTTAGGTACAACAATAGAACGATTCCAATAATAACAAGGCAGCATTACTAAATCTGAATACAAATGCATTGCCTCAGTAGCAATGGCAAAATCAGCATTTCCATGAGCCGCTAACTCGCTAATTTGAGTTGGCGTACCTTGGTGCATATGCAAATTGACTTTAGGATAACGTTTAATAAAGCCTTTAATTATAGTAGGCAGAGCATATCGAGCTTGTGTGTCAGTGGTTGCAATGTTGAGCTCACCTTGATCAGGTAAGGTATATTCCTCTGCAACTTTTTTGATGCCTTCGACTTTACTTAAAATATCATTAGCAATATTGATCACTTGTTGACCAGCAGGTGTTACATGCGTTAAATGTTTGCCGCTTCGGCCGAAAATTTGTATGCCTAGCTCATCCTCGAGCATTCTAACTTGCTTGCTTATCCCTGGCTGCGATGTATACAGATTCTCTGCTGTGGCAGATACATTCAGATTGTGGTTTACCACTTCTGCAATAAATCGTAGTTGCTGCAGCTTCATTTGTACCCCTCTAATGTTCAACCGCAAAGAGTTAAATCTTATAAAATGGATATTAACTATAATCAAAGGTTATAGTTAATCCAATAAATTATTTCTAAAAGTAATAAAGCAGTAAGTTTTCAGTCAACTTTGTTAAAAGTTGCTTTGTTTCAATAAATTCTTACTAAAACAATAAAGCGACACTAGCACTGCAAGGTTAAATTGACGTAAAATCAGAAACGCATAATTTCAGATCATCGTTTTTGAGTCGCTTGCTTATAAGAAAGTAGAATAGTTATTTTTATTTCACGGACTTAGAAAGATTTTGTAAAATTAAATGATAACGGCCGATAGCATAGCTATATGGACTGTTGTTTAAAAATAATGGAAGAATTATGGTTTTCACAATTGCGCTCATCGTTATTAGTGCTTTATTACTTTTAATTATCGGCATTAACATTTATCAACAACATAAAGAAAGAATTGACTCTGAACGCAGATTACAGCTTCAAAAACAACGCTCACTCATTGACGAAACTGAAAGCGTTTTAGATAACGTTGCGCTTTTCCCGTGCTCAAAAGATGTTGTTTTAGTGTTGTACAAAAGGCTCGCTGAAGCACTCGAAGTCGCAGTCAGCTTCAGTAATGCTCAACAGCAACAAGATTATCAAAGAAGATTGATTGATTTAAGTAGTCAAATCGAACAATTACAAAACTCGTCCAGTAAAGCGCCAAGCATTGATACGGTTCAAATTCCTGATAATGACAAGCAATTAATCATGCTTGTGCAATTACTCAAAAAGCTGAAAGCGATTTTACGTGCTGAACACACTAAAGGAAAAATTGATCCAACAATTTTTACTCACGAAGAGAATCGTATTAACAATATGCAATTACGTATCAATGTTGATGCTATGCTTACTCGGGCAAAATCGGCTAAAAACATGAAGCAATATGGTTCAGCGAAACAGTTACTTCATAAAGCACTATCAACCTTAAATGCCATAAAAATAAAGAATCCAGAAGATCGCTTTGTTTCTAAAAAGCTTGAAGAATCAAAAATATTGCTGGATGAAATTAATGGCCAAAGTGAACAAGAAGAAATAAAAGCACCATCCAAGAAAAAAGATAATGACGATTTGGATATGTTATTTCAGCCAAAGAAGAAGTGGTAGCGCCTCTTTTCATTACGATTGTCCAATAAAGGTTATTGGGCAATCTTTCTATTTCTATCGGCTTTATGAGTCAGTCTAGATTCAGATAAATTGAGTACTCTCGAGAAGCAATTTTCTTTTTCGAAGGTATCTTGATGAGCCTAAAACAATTTTTCACTCAAAAAGTAGCATCCATTTTTTGTACCCTCTTATTGGGTTTCAGCATTACTAGCTTTGCTGAAACAACACCACAGAATTGCAGTGATTCATTTCTGAGCAAGCACCCGCATGAGGTGTTGGGTTGTTATATCAATACCAATAACACTCAAAGTTGGCATTTAGTTAAGACAGAAGAAAAAGCAAATCTTGAAATTTTCCATTACGAACTTACAAGTCAATTTTGGCCACCAAATAACATCAGCAATTCCGGCCAGTATTGGCACCACCAACTCGACCTCATCGTGCCCTCTGAAGTGAAAAACTCTCAGAGTTTCCTATATATCACCGGAGGAAGTAATTACGATGACAATGGAAACCCAATTGATAACAGTCAGCGACCTCTGTCATATGAAACACAGATGATGAGCAATATTGCCACTCAATTTGGTTCTGTTGTTGCTGTTTTACATGAGGTACCTAACCAATATATTTCATTTGACGACGGTGTACCGAGAAAAGAAGACGGCGTAATAGCTTATACATGGAACAGATTTATGGATGATCCTATTCATGGTAAATATTGGCCAGCGCATATCGCCATGGCAAAAGCTGCTGTCAGTGCGATGAACCTTGTCCAAGCCGAGTCAAAAAATCAGAAATATGTTAAACCAACACACTTTGTCGTTTCAGGTGCCAGTAAGCGAGGCTGGACCACTTGGTTAACCGCACTGGCAGATAACCGAGTCAACGCCATTGTTCCTATGGTCATTGATATATTCAATTCTCAGCAGAATTTACAGCACATTTATAAGGCATATAATGCTTGGCCAGACGCATTTAATGACTATGTACAGCAAGGTGTTGCCGATAGATTAAGTAGCCCAGAAGCAACCCAACTTTTCAACATTGAAGACCCTGCATCTTACATGGCGATGTCCAAATTCAGGAAACGATTGTCTATTCCTAAATTAATTATCAATGCTTCATCCGATGAGTTCTTTCCACCAGATTCATTACAGCAATACATCAGGTTTATCCCAGGGCATAACCTGTACCGAACAGAGCCAAATCAAACTCATTCAATTCAGAACTCGCCTGACTTAAGCTCGCTAGTAAGTCATTTCTATCAAATGTTATTAGATCAGGCGAAATTGCCAAACTTGAGCTGGCAGCCTAACTATGTCAACCACACCAAAGTCATCACAACCGACTTTATACCCGACGGCACTGTAAACCTTTGGCATGCCTATAACCCCAAAAAAAGAGATTTCAGATTCGAAACCACGGATGTGAAATATAAAAAGTCAGATTTTCAAGGCGGAAAATGTAATCAGCAAACACATACATGTACCTTTATTTTGAAAGATGTAGGATTAGAAAAAGGGTTTATAGCAAGGTTTTTAGAGTTTAACTATCATGACTCCCATGGTCATTCTTTAAGCCTTACCTCCCCAGTATTTATCGATCAACAGTAACCTTTAGAGGGCATCTACACACATATGTAGAGCCCTTTTAATTCAATGTGATTATTTACTCACCTTTCAAGCGTCTATCCAATTGCTCTTTGAGGTTAGCAGGTACACCTTTAATCATAATCGTGTCAGAAATTGGATCATAAATCACACGTTCACCCAAATGCTTCCCATCAAAACTTAAACTAACGCCACCACCTGTACCAGAAAACTTTTTCAATTGACGAAGTGTTGCTTTATCAGCAGGAAAAGACTCATCAAGCTCGTATTCGCCGGTATTCGCAAAATCATAAAACGAATCCATTCCGTCCTCCTCCAGCTCTGAAGCTAAGGATTTCAGATCGATATCATCTCCGATGTCAGACTGCTCAGTGCAATAATTAAACACTTTTTCACGTACGTCTTGTTTTTCATCCTTTGTGAGCTCGCTAGAGGATACGAAATCTTCGACTGCAACCATTAAGTTTTTATTTTGTACTTTAGTATTGACACCTTCGACACAGCCCATAAAATCTAGGAAAAAGTCAGCTACTTTGCGCCCTGCTCGACCTCGCACAAATGAAATGTATTTTTTGGACTCAGGATCAGCTTGCAGCTCTGTTAAATCAATTCTGGCTGCCAACTGCAGGTTATTTAAATCAAGATGATTATTTTGTGAAAGCTCCATGTCATCTAATACAGTCATTGACTGTTTAGCATTTAACAATGCAACGAACAAAAACTCACTGGTTAAGCTGGTATAGCTTGCCATCAACAAGAAACCACCTTGGCTGAAGTCATATTTTGCTAACTCTTGCTGCAATAACTGACTCGCTTTGCTTGTAAATTCAACAAAACCTAATTCGCCTTGACGATATTGAGTTAATTGGTCTGAAAACACAGTACTGGCTTCACCATCTTCTTCAGGTACACCAAAATAACCAAAGCCTTTGCCTGCTTTACTGGTGTACGTTTGATGAAGCTCTTCAAGCATTACTTCAACTGCGGAGCCATTAAGTAAAGGCTGTGGACGGAGCCGGCATGTTAATTTACCTTCAGCGGCTTGAGTGATTTCGTGAATAATGGCTTGGTCAATTGAAATAGTCATAAGGCGTTAGTGATAGTCATTTAAATTTTCGGTATTATATGCCGCTAATTCTATTCTTTGTGAATCATTTTTTTATGGCTGTACAATCTAAATACAAAAACGAGCAAATCGAATCAATCATCAATGAAGTTCTTGCTGTGCTAGACAAGCACCAAGCGCCGATAGACTTAAGCTTAATGGTACTAGGAAACAGCATTACGCATATTATCGAAAGTAAAATTTCAGAAGAGTCTAGAGAAGCCATTGTTGAGCAGTTTGCAACGGCACTTAAACAATCGACTAAAGTTAAGAAGTAATTGATGCCTGTGATAGCGCAAGTTGCATCTTGAAGTATCACGGGTATAAGATAGTTACACTTAATCTTTTTTCTTAAAAAGCAGAAACTTGAGCTAATAATGCAAGATAATATCTTTGAAGCAAAAAAACGACTTGGAAGAGATAAAGTATCAAACTTAATCAACTGGGGACATTGGTTTGCTTTTTATAATGGCTTACTCGCCATTCTTATTGGCTCAAAATACATTTTAGCTTTAGGTCTACCTGAGTCCGTTGCGGGTTGGGGATATTTGACACTCTACACCGTCGGCCAATTTTGCTTTTTATCCTTTATTGTTTATTTGGTCTGTTTATTTCCAACAACCCTATTACTTCCCTACTCTAGAATCTTAAGAGGTTTTGCAGCCATAGTAGCTACAATAGGTTTGACGACACTGTTGTACGACACCAAGATCTTTGAAGTTTACGGAATCCATCTAAGTCCTTTTGCTGTTGACCTTGCATGGACTGACCTCAACGCATTATTCCACGGCTATTCGTATTTTATTACCCCGATTATCATCCTTGTCATCGAGCTCACACTTGCCAACTACTTGTGGAAGCGAATTAATAAAATCCAAAAACGCAATAATGGCCCAAAAGTGTTAGCGGTTTTAGGTACGTGTTTCATAGGAAGCCACTTAATTCATATTTGGGCTGATGCTGCCAATGTCATTGATATTACTCGATTCGATGAAGCTTATCCGCTTTCTTACCCTGCAACGGCTAAAAGTTTTATGGAAAGACATGGGATAGAGAGAAGGCAAAGCTCTCTGTCAAAAGTTGGAAGCGAAACAACTCTTGAATATCCACAAGTCGCCATGCAGTGCACTGCTGAGACGAAGCCAAATGTTCTTTTCATCTCCGTGACCAGTTTGCGCAAAGATATGCTTAATAAAGAGACTATGCCGTTTTTGTCTCAGTATGCGCAAAATAACATAGATTTCACTCATCATTTTTCTGGTGGTAACGGCTATAACAGCAGTATGTTTTCAATTTTATACTCGCTCCAAACCTCGTACATGGACTCTGATTTATTTGCCTTTAAAACGCCTGTGCTAACGCAAGAATTTAAACATCAGGGTTACGAGTTAGGACTGTTTAATTCAAAAAGCTTTAGTCGTAATGTTGAGCCACTTGCCATGTTTAATGATTTTGATAAACATTTGGTTAAACCACATCATAACAATGCCATCGCAGATGCCAGTATTATTGAAAGCTTTAAAACATGGAAAACAAAGCAACATCAACCTTGGTTCGCTTTAGTCAATTTAAATGCGACGGAAACTTATGACACGCCTGTAGGCTATCTTGGTATCAAAACCGTAAAAACGCCTGCAAACTACAAACCCGCACAACGGGTATTATTTAATCAATACCGTCAATCAGCAAGCTACGTTGATAAACAGCTTAAAAACCTCATCGCTAATATTTCCCGAGATACGATCGTAGTGGTTACAGGTGCAAACGGTGCTGTTTTTGATCTCAAGAACGATTACAAAGATTCTTTGTCACCTCAAAATGTAGAAGTGCCACTCGTTATACATTGGCCTGGTAAAGGCAAACAGGTAGTTAACTACCGTACTACACATTACAATATTGCCCCGACTTTATTAAAGCGTGTGCTGGGTTGCTCCAACCCAGATACTGATTATAGTTCTGGTCATAATTTGCTTAAACCTAACCCGAATGATTGGGTTTACGTTGGAGATCAACGAGTCTTTGCTATCTATCAACAAAATGAAATTACCGTAATAGATAGACATGGCAAGTATCGTATTTATGATATTAATTTCGAAAATCGCCTTCATAAAAAACTGCGCGCTCCAGAGCTGATCCAAGTCATGCGTGAAGGTCGCCGTCTTTATAACAATTAATGGTTAAACCTAGATTAATATGTGGTATCAAACTGAAATTCGATTATCTGCAAAAACTCGTGGATTTCACTTAATTACTGACGAAGTGATTCATCAACTGCCAGAGATACAAAATCTTGGTATAGGCTTGTTGCACTTATTCATTAAGCATACTTCAGCTTCATTAACCCTTAATGAAAATGCAGATCCTACTGTCCGCCAAGATTTTGAAAGTTACTTTAATCACTCAGTAAAAGAGAACGAACCATACTATAAACACACTTATGAAGGCAGTGACGACATGCCTGCCCACTTAAAGGCAAGCTTACTAGGAAGTAGTGTCACTATTCCAATTACTAATGGCAGTTTAAATACAGGGATTTGGCAGGGCATTTACCTCGGTGAACACCGTGATTATGGTGGTTCTAGAACCCTGGTAGCAACAATTCAGGGTAAATAAGTAAAGCAATGAACGTGTTAAGTTTGTTATGCAAGCTTCATTAGTACTTCTACGCTACTTTTCCCAAACTCTCGAGTTAAACCTAAAGTGCTACCATTAGCGTTCAGTGTCACTGTTGATGTTTTTTGATCATAATTTACTTCCATTTGAATTCCATACCTTGAAGCATCATATGACATAGGCGTTAGTTTGACGGTCCACTGTAGTACATCTTCAGATTTATGAGTACTGTCAACAAGTTGCTCTTTAAAATTTGACGCATCTTCCTTTAAATTAACATGTTTAAAGAAGTCGACGACGATACTCTCCAACCCACTCTCACAGTGTTCATAAACACGCTCTGTTGCAGTAGCTGCTTTTTCATTGCTCTCAGAAGGTAAAGGAGCTTGAGTTCCCAGTTGATGAATAGATTCTTTTACACCTTCCATCGCATAATTCCATCAATAATATGAAAAGCATAATGATATTTATAATTTAAAATCAGCGCTATATTTAATCCTACTATATCAGTTAATAATTGAATGCGAACTGCCGCCTTACAAAGTCGAGTAAGGACATAATATTTTTTTCTTAACACTAAAGTGTTAACATTAATTTTACAAAATCACTCGGACTTTATAAACGAATCAGGGGAAGGTTCATGAAAACCCTCTATAACTATAAATATTTAAGCGCTACTATTGCTTCAATTCTACTGTTATCAGCTTGTGGTGGAGGTTCTTCTGATAAAAATGAACCTACTAAGCCTGCCCCTATTCCTAGTGGCAATACAGCACCAACAATCATTGCAACACAATTTTCTGTTGACGAAGATAATACACTCTCTTCAAATATCGATTTCAGTGACGCCGATGGTGACTCTGTCACGCTCAATATAATAACGGCCACTAAAGATGGTGAACTCACATTAAGCAACAACGGTAGTTTTTCTTACTCTCCAGCAGAAAATTTTAATGGTACTGATAGTTTTGTTATCAAAGCCAATGACGGTAAAGATGATTCAGCTCAAACAACCTTTCAGATTACCATTACACCTGTAAACGACATTCCAGAAGTTGCTGAAATTACTGAGCTATCATCAAGAAATTCTGTGCTTGAATTTACGATCAATGCAACAGATGTCGATGGTGATAAGTTGTCATATCAAGCATCTGCTGAGCCAAAGTATGGAACCATTAACTTCAGTGATTCAGGCGTCGCTACCTATACGCCAACAGAAGGATTATCAGGACAAGAAGATTTTGAAGTTAACGTTTCTGATGGTTCAGCTACTGTAAGCACTTCAGTTATTATTGAAAATAACCTTGCTTATCATGGTACAGTGACCGCTGATGAGCTTTCTGGTGTTGAAGTTTTTCTCAGTTCAACGTCAGAATTACTCAGAGCAGAACCAGACGCTTCAGGTAACTTTAAATTTTACACAGCTTCTGACAAGCCTTTTGCTGTTAAAGCACAAAAAGCGGGTTATAAATCTGCGCCATCAAAGTTTGTTGATCTTCAAACGGCCTCATTGAAGGCATCTCCACAACTTTCTAACTCAACAGAAGACAACGTATTTGAGCTAGAAAAAATTGAAGGCGATAACTTTACCTATCATTGGGAAGAAGATCAGTCCACAGCAGGCAGTGAATACTCAGCGAACGTAAATCAGCCGATTGTCGTTGAGTTTCTCGATGAAGAGTTAACACCGATTGATCAAGCCGCTGCCGATAAACTTCGCCACGATTACAATATCATTTTAGTGAATTCTGATGATGCTAAATGGTCACAAGAGCATGCTTATCGCATTCTCGAGACAATGAAATCAGTCCCTCAGCAGCAACGTGATTCATATGAAGAACAAACACTTACGCCAAGTAAATGGTCACTTACCGATGAATTCATACAAGACGACATTACGATTTCAACAACCAACGACCATAAATCTGTTACGGTTTCGTCTGCAGCTTTTGTCAATGCGACACCAAAACTTGCCCTTGCCGATGGCAGACGAGGGATTTTCTACTCACAACGACTTCATCATGCATTAGTTCGATATGTTACCAATAATGGACAAGATAAGGCGGCTGTCGAAAAAATTCTTAATGACCGCTTCGGTATCAGTTCAAAAATTTCAAGTTATCCAACATTAACGCGTAACACGACAAATGAAGATGCAGGTCGTTTCCAACAATTCCATTCTGATGAGATTGTACGAATCATCAATATGTTTGAAGAAATGCCAAAAGGCATGCACAAACTGGCTGACCTAAAATATCTCGCTCGCCGCCTCAACGGTACACCACACCCTATCTACCCAACAGCAGCCGCAGTTGCATGGCCTTCTGAAACTTATATCGAGTTTATGGAAACAGCATTTACGGCAAGTACTGTGGCACATGTGCACCGTCTGATTATTCATGAGAAAGCGCATTTTTTATGGGCGAATCACTTTGATCAAGAACTAAAAGATCAATGGATCGAACTTGGTGGTTGGTATTTTGAGAACGGTGAATGGTTCACCACAAAGCAAACTGAATTTGTATCAGCTTATGCGCATTCAGAAAATCCAAACGAAGACATGGCTGAAACCATTGCTTATTTTGTGGTAAATCCAGACAAATTGCGCAGTCGCTCAATTGCAAAGTATGAATTTGTGCGTGACCGCATTATGCAAGGCAGCTTTTATCTTTCGCAAATTCGTGATGACTTAACTTTCCAAGTCTATAACCTTTTTCCTGACTATGTGTTCCCAGGAAAAATAAAGCGCGTAGACATCAGTGTTGCAAGTACTGCTGACGAAGATAAAACCGTGACAGTAGAGCTGGAATTACATGCTTTGAGTAAAGATCTTGAAGGTGCTAAACACGCATATACAAGAATATTCAGTGAAACAGGAACCTATGTCGATCTCTATATGTACCCAACTAATGGACAAAATTTGGGAACAGTACTTAGAGGTAGCTTCTCACTCAGTAAATTGGCGAAAAGTGGTTTCTGGAGACCGGAACAAATCGTAATTGCTGATGAAGTGGGCAATGAGAGGTTTGCAGGCCCTAACGATTTCGGCTGGAAACTATTTGTAAATAATAGTCTCGAAGATCTCATTCCACCTAAATATGTTGCAAACACAGCTTCTCTTGCTAAATCAACATCGTCACGTGAAGGGAAAGAGGTTCAAATCATCACAGCCCAATGGCAGGTTGATGAAAATACTGAAATGGCCAGCAATGGTGCATGCTATGCATCAATGAATGATCAGATACCCGATACTTATCGAGTTGAAGAGCATGGTGCCTACAATGCATCCACGGCGACATGTTCAATTCAATTTATCATGCCGCATTACATGCCTTCTTCAACGTATTCAATGAATTTCATTAAGATGAAAGATAAAGCGTTGAATACTCAAGGGGTGTATTTCACTAACCCTGATCATGGTTTGAGAGACGAGGATGTAATTATTGACGAACAACCTCAATCGATTGAATTAGTAACCAATAGTCCAGATCTGGAATCACCTGAGTTAGACTTGAACGATATTCAAGTATCTGCCACGCCAGTTAACCCAGCTGCACCAAATGGTGAAACAGAAGTAACCATCACCTTTAAAGTGCGTGACAATATTTCAGGTTACAACGTGGCTTCATTACAACTAAGAGACCCGCAAGGTGTTGAGCATCATGAATGGGCATACAATGAAGGTACATGGGCTCTATTTCCAACATCTGATCCTACTCAATGGAAGACATATACCCGTACAATTATACTTCCCGCCGGTTCTACTCCAGGCACTTGGGGAGTGAGTGAAATGACCATTTATGATCGTGCAGGTAACTTCCAGCGAAATGATTTTACTGAAATTGTCCATTTCGATGTTCTTGACGATTAATTCTCTTCAAACACCATAAAATGAACATCCGAGCTCAGCAATGACTCGGATGTTTTTTATTCAACACAAAAAATTCACAAATAATTACATATTGCAAAATGATTAAGTGGGCTGTTACTGATAGCATTTAACACTTTTACAACAATATGGATTTGTTAAGATGCTAAAAATCACAGGGCTAACTAAAACCTACGACAATGGGGTTAAGGCGCTTGATGGCGTAAACCTTAATATAGACAAAGGCATGTTTGGTTTACTTGGACCAAACGGCGCCGGGAAGTCATCATTAATGAGAACGATCGCTGGACTGCAAGATGCGGATGCTGGTTCAATCAACTTTAACGGTATTGACGTTCTCTCAGACCCACAATCTCTGCGTAAAACGTTAGGTTATTTACCGCAAGATTTTAATGTCTATCCAAGAATCAGTGCATTCGATTTATTAGATCACTTAGCCGTCCTTAAAGGCTTAAATAACAAGAAAGAGCGTAAAGAAGTTGTTGAAAACTTACTCGCTCACACCAACCTCTTCCAGCATAAGAATAAAGCTGTTAGTGGATTCTCAGGTGGTATGCGTCAACGCTTTGGTATTGCTCAGGCTTTACTGGGTGATCCTCAATTATTGATTGTCGATGAGCCAACAGCAGGGCTTGATCCTGAAGAGCGTAACCGTTTCCATAATTTACTTGTTAGCTTAGGCGAAGAAAAAGTAATTATTCTTTCTACGCATATCGTAGAAGATGTGTCAGAGCTCTGTTCAAACATGGCAGTGCTTGCCTCAGGTAAAATTTTACTTGAAGGCCACCCTCAGAAACTTGTTCATTCGTTGAACGACCAAATCTGGACTAAGACGTGCAGCCAACAAGAGGCACAAGAGTTGGAATCTCAACTGTCAGTCATTTCAAAGCGCTTATTTGCAGGGAAAACCATCATTAATGTATTGGATTCAGAATGCCCTGATGGATTCACTCCTGCACAAGCTGACTTAGAAGATTTGTATTTCTCTACCTTACACAACCACCGCAATCCAACAGCGGCATAAGGGGAGCAACATGTTTCTATCAAGTTTAAAATTTGAATGGCGGTATTATATCCGTCAACCTTCTTTCTATGTCGTTGCTACACTTTTTTTCCTGCTGAGCTTTTTATCCGTCGCATCTAATAACGTGGTTATTGGCGGTGGTGGGGAAGTAATGAAAAACAGTGCTTACAATGTCGCTTTAGCTGTAACGGTAATGACTTTCATTGCTATGTTTGCTGTGGTTAACTTCGTTGGTAGCACTGCAATTCGTAACCACCAGCACCAAATGGAAGAGTTAGTCTACAGTAAACCTTTAAACCCTCTTTCTTACCAATTGGGAAGGTTGCTCGGCAGTTATGCCGTTGTTCTAACGACGTTTGCTTTTATTCCACTAGGCTTATTACTTGGCACGCTCATGCCTTGGCTTGACCAAACTCGCCTAGGTCCGGTTGAACTGTATTATTACATTCAGCCTTTCTTTGTAATCGCCGTTCCAAGCTTATTCCTGATCTCTGTAATGTTTTATGCAATGGCGAATCGTTTTCGTTCGTTAATGGCGTTATATCTAACCGCCGTTGCCATGTTGGTACTCTACAACATCGCAGGTGAGCTCTTTAGCCAACCTCAGTATCGTGAAATGGCAGCAATGCTCGACCCATTTGGTCGCTTTACTTTTGCTGAGATCACTCGTTATTGGACGATTGCTGAAAAGAACACTCAAGTGTTACCTCTTGAAGGTTTATTGCTTCAAAATCGCTTAATTTGGTTAGCATTAGCTCTCGTCATTCTTTTTGTATCAGGTATTGCAAAACAACCGACCCTAAGTAAAAAGAAGGATAAAAAAGCAGGTAAAGTTGAAACCGCACCAGAATTAAAGCCACTGACAGAACTTGCACGTTCAACTTCGCCAAACAATCTGGCGCAGTTTGTAACTCGAGTAAAGTTTGAAGTTCGACAAGTCATCTTTAGTGCGCCTTTCCTTGTGCTTGGTTTGCTTACTGTCTTCAACCTTGTTGGACCAATGTTCGACGATTTCGGTTGGTACGGAACTTCAAATTGGCCGCTTACTGCTGCAATGGTCAACGACATCACGGGTGCAACAAGTTTGCTGATGGTCATCATCTTGATCTATTACAGTGGTGAAATTGTATGGCGTGAGCGTACTTCTGGTATGGGTGACATCATTGACAGCTTACCGGTAAAAAACATCAGTTTTTGGACGTCTAAGTTACTTGCTGTTGCTATGGTCATGGCGTCACTGTATGCCATTTCAATGGTCACGACCATTTTGTTCCAGTTGCTTAAAGGCCAAGGGCATTTAGAGTTATCGCAATATGCGATTCGCTTAAGTTACTTCTATTTACTGCCGCTACTCATGAGCGCTGTAATGGCGTTCTTTCTGCAAGTTTTATCACCAAATAAATACATGGGAATGGCACTGTTTGTCGCCTACTTCTTAACCACATTTATTATGGCGAATTGGGGCTTAGGTCATAGCTTATATAACTTTTCAGCATCTCCTACCACTTCATATTCAGACTTAAACCAATACGGGATCAGTCTGGCATCGCACAGTTGGTATATGCTGTATTGGGGTGCATTCAGCACCATGCTCTTTGTTATCGGCTTTGGTTTATATCATCGAGGTCCAAAGCAACCGCTAAAAGCACGTTTTAAATCACTTGGTTATCAAATTGGGTTTACTGGTAAAGCAACCATAGCAGCCAGTTTAATTGTGTTTATCTCAACCGGTAGCTTTTTGTATTACCAAACTAATGTGGTGAACAGCTATCAAACAAGAGATGAAAGCTTAGATTCACGCGCTGACTATGAAAAAGACTTTAAACAGTTTCAATCACTGCCTTTGCTGACCACAACTAAAGTTAATGCAAACGTTAATATCTTCCCTCAAGAGAGAATGATAAAAGCAGACTTTGGTATCACGTGGCAGAATCGTTCCGATCAAGCGATTGATAAAATCCTTGTTAGCCTTCCTTCTCATACACGAGTTGAAGATTTAGCAATCTCGATTCCAAATGCATCTTTGGGTAACTTTGAGTCAAAATACGACACTGCTTGGTTGACCTTTAGTAAGCCTATTGAACCCGCTGAAACGGTACAAGGTACTATTCAACTGACTCGTAAAACAGTCGGTATTGAAGAAGCCGGTATTGATTATGCGGTACTGCAGAATGGTACCTTCATTAATAACGCCAGTTTACTGCCGAGTTTTGGTTATAACGAAAATGCCGAGCTTTTCGACCGCCATGAACGTACCAAGCGTGGTCTAGAAGAAAAGGCTCGCAGTAACAAACTTGAAGATGAAAACTTCTACCATCAAAACTTCTTTGGCGTTGACGGTAACTTCATTGAGTTTGAAACTACGGTTTCGACTTCTGGTAATCAAATTGCACTTGCACCAGGGTATTTGCAAAGAGAGTGGCAACAAAATGGCCGTAACTATTTCCATTACAAAATGGATAAGCCGATGGTTAATTATTATGCTTTTATCTCCGCAAAGTATGAAGTGAAAAAAGAGCAATACAAAGGCATCAATATTGAGGTGTATCACCACCCTATCCATACGTGGAATGTTGATCGCATGATTGAGTCGGTTAAAGATTCAATTGACTATTTCTCTGAGAGCTTTGGTCCATATCAGCATAAGCAAATGCGTATTATGGAGTTCCCTGCCTATCGCTCATTTGCACAGAGTTTTGCGAATACGGTGCCTTACTCAGAAAGCATTGGTTTCATCACCGACTTACGTGATCCTGACAATATCGACCCTGTGTATTACGTCACAGCGCATGAAGTCGCTCACCAATGGTGGGGGCATCAAGTCGGTGCCGCTAACGTTCAAGGTAGTGCTGTAATTTCAGAGTCACTTTCTCAATATGCGGCATTAATGGTGCTTGAGAAAAAGTATGGGAAGAACATGCTCCGTAAGTTTATGAAACATGAACTGGATAGATACTTGCGTGGGCGTTCAAATGAACGCATTAAAGAGATGCCACTGCTGCGTAGTGAAAACCAAAGCTATATTCACTACGAGAAAGGGTCTGTTATTATGATGGCGCTGAAAGACGCATTAGGTGAAGCACGCTTAAATGCGAATTTAAAAGCCTTCTTAGAGCGTTATAAATATCGTAATGATCCATATCCAACAACACTCGATTTAGTCAGCTACATCAAAACTGGATTGAACGAGGAGCAAGCACGTCTGGTAGATAATTCGTTTAATGAAATCTCCATTTACGACTTAAGAGTACAAGACGCTCAAATTGCCAAGTTAGACAATGGTAATTATCAAGTGGATATGACTGTGTTTGCATCTCGTAAATCTGCATCAGGAAAAGGTGAAGAAACAGAAGAGCAATTAGATAACCTTATTGATATTGGTATCTTCAGCCATGACCCTGAAAAGTTGACTGATGATACTCAAGTTTTACTTTTAGAGAAACATCACATTAAGTCTGGCGAGAATAAACTGAGCTTTGAGGTTAAAGCGGATTCAGAGCCTAAATTCTTAGGTGTTGATCCATTTATTAAGCTCGTTGATAGAGATTCTAAAGATAATATCTATAAGCTTTAAGCATTTCTTAAAACTTTAATAAAAAGCAGCCTAAATTGGCTGCTTTTTTATCGATTTTTCTGCTAAGATCCCCCGCTTTGAATTTTTCATCCTAATCACATTTAACTTTAATTAGAGGTCAGATGTTCGACTTAATTCGTCACAAAACTGCTAGCTCTAAAGCCGATATTTTATCGGGGCTTACCGTGGCCTTAGCTTTAGTGCCTGAAGCTGTTGCTTTTGCATTCGTTGCGGGTGTAGAACCAATGGTTGGCTTATATGCGGCTTTCATCATGGGTTTAGTTACCGCTGTTATTGGCGGTCGTCCTGGTATGATTTCAGGTGCAACGGGCGCTATGGCTGTTGTAATGGTCGCTCTAGTAGCGCAGCATGGTGTTCAATACCTTTTTGCCGCCGTCGTGCTTGCAGGTATTATTCAAGTTCTGGCCGGTGTATTTAAACTCGGTAAATTCATTCGCATTGTTCCCTACCCTGTAATGATAGGTTTTGTGAACGGTCTTGCGATTGTGATTTTCCTTGCTCAGCTTGGCCAGTTCCAAGTCCCTGACGCAGCTGGCATTATGCAATGGCTACCAGCGAACCAACTAATGGTCATGCTTGGACTGGTTGCATTAACCATGTTCATCATTCACTTTTTACCGAAAGTAACTACTGCAATCCCATCTTCACTTGCTGCCATCTTAACGGTAACCGCTATTGTGGTAGGTATGGACTTAGATACTCGTAATGTATTGGACTTCCTTCGCTCAATGAGTGGTGATGTGAATGCAACTATTGCGGGTTCGTTACCAACATTTTCTATCCCATCTGTACCATTTAATATGGAAACACTGATGGTCATCCTACCTTACTCTGCAATTCTTGCAGCGGTTGGTTTGATTGAGTCACTTCTAACGCTGACTGTTGTTGATGAAATGACCCAAACTCGTGGTAAAGGTAACAAAGAATGTGTCGGCCAAGGTATCGGTAACATTACCAGTGGTTTCTTTGGTGCTATGGGTGGTTGTGCGATGATTGGTCAGTCAATGATCAACATTAACTCTGGCGGTCGTGGTCGTTTATCTGGTATCACTGCAGCATTAGCCTTATTAGCATTCATCCTATTCGGTGCGGCTTTTATTGAAATGATCCCATTAGCCGCTTTGGTTGGTGTGATGTTTATGGTTGTACTTGGTACATTCGAGTGGGCCAGCTTCAAAGTAATGCGTAAAGTGCCTAAACACGATGCTTTCGTCATCATCTTAGTAACAGTAGTGACGGTATTTACTGACTTAGCCTTTGCTGTATTTGTTGGTGTGATTGTATCTGCACTGGTTTTTGCTTGGGAACATGCAAAGCACATTAACGTGCAAACTGATACTGATGCCAACGGTTGGAAAGTTTATCGCCTTAATGGTCCATTATTCTTTGGATCAATCTCTAACTTCTTAGAGTTATTTGATGCAAAAAGCGACCCAGATGATGTGATTGTTGACTTTCAAAACTCTCGAGTAGCCGATCATTCTGCTCTTGATGCCATTGATACACTGGCAGAGAGATACATGAATGAAGGCAAGCGTTTGCACTTACGTCACTTAAGTGGCGATTGTAAACAGCTACTGAGTAAAGCTGGTGACTTAGTTGAGGTGAACTTAATTGAAGATCCACATTACCGCATTGCTGATGACAAGCTAGATTCATAACAATCGATGCTCTCATAATTATGAGAGCTGAATGATTGTGGTACAACAGCCGAGTTAGTGAAATACCGACTCGGCTTTTTTGTATGTATTGTTAAGCAATTTACTTTTAGTTTACAGCAACAAACGCCTCAAACTCAGACTGCAATTGCTCAGCTGTTGAGACTATACCTTTAGCTTTCAGCAACTCAATAACACATTCAGCAGTGCATAAACCATTCGGTTTTTGATTGCGCCTCAGTTGATAAATGGATTTTGTAGAGGCTTCAATTTTTACTTTGGGAAGATTTTTTAGATATGAACTTTTATTGTAAATTTTCTGTGCTTCTTGCCATGTACCATCCAGCACAATATAGCTATCAAAATCAGTTTCAGCGGAGACTACTTCACTGTCTTCTGTAGGATAAAGCAGCGCAACTTTACTCTTTTCAATTTGTGCTAGTAACTCAGGATCAGGGTTCTTCCTTTCCCATACCACAACACGAGCATTTTCACCCAGAGCGCTAGAAACGAAAACTCCGGTATTGGTCTTTTTTGAAACTTCACGTTCATGAGTTAAGAGGATTATGTTCATGTTTAAAATTAATAAGATTTCCATCTAGATTCAGCAAGTTTAATTATCTGTTAATTCCTGAGTTTTTTAAATTATGTAATTTTGGAGAACTGAAACAATTAAACCAGAATCACAAGCTCTATCGATAATTACAAGTAATAAGAGTACACAGTATAAATCTACCCTCTCTTTCTCATTTGAATATATCCAAAACTTAATGGCTAGCATTTATTCAATAATGTCTGAAACGCTTAGCTTCGTTTAGGCAGCTCAAGGGGTTCTAAAGTGGAAGCTGCTAGAGGCTTCCACTTTTGGCGATACAGAGTGCAACCCTATGACTTATAAGAATTTTAATATCAACACCTATTTCACTTTATCAGCAAAAATCCGCTTAAATTTGTCAACTTTAGGTTTAACGATCAACTGACAATACGGTTGCTCACCATGTAACTCATAATAATCTTGATGAATATTTTCCGCAGGATAAAATCGATCAAACATCGTCAATTCAGTAACAATCGGTTTAGGGTAAACCAGCGATTTATCCAGCTCTCGAATCACTTCAGTAGCCTCTGCCGCCTGCTCAGCATTATGTGCAAAAATCACGCTGCGATATTGCGGACCAATATCATTTCCTTGCTGGTTATAGCTGGTTGGATTATGTGACTGAAAGAAAACCTGTAGTAAGGTTTTAAAATCAACTTCATTAGGATCATACTCTAATTGCACGACCTCAGCATGACCAGTACTACCACTGCATACAGCTCTGTAATTTGCTTCGCTCGCCGTACCGCCAGAGTAACCTGAAGTGACACTGATCACACCTTTCATTACGTTATAAACCGCTTCCGTACACCAAAAGCAACCGCCACCAAAAGTTGCAAGATTAGGCTGGGATTGTAAAGTTCGATCAATTGGCTCAAATTTCATTGAAACCGAGTTAACACAATGACGAATATTGTTATCAGTTAACCTCTCACCTTCAAACACGTGTCCTAAGTGACCGTCACAGTTACTGCATATAATCTCTATGCGCATTCCATCTGCGTCAGGCACTCGAGTTACCGCACCTGTAATTTCATCATCAAAAGAAGGCCAACCGCAATGAGAATGAAACTTATGCTCGCTGAGATATAAAGGGGCATCGCATTTTTTACATAAATAAACACCTTCAGCTTCAAGGTCTGTATAGTCTCCTGTAAAAGGTGGTTCAGTTCCTTTGCCTTCAATAACATAACGTTCAAAGTCGGTCAGTTTGTTCATTGTTTAATTCCAAAAATATATCTTTAGTTAAAAGACAGGCCAAAACTAACGTAGCTTTCAATATCACGTTTTTGCAGTTAATTGTGCTACAGAGTACAATACGCCCGGGTCAAATAGGGGCTACGCTCCATATAATATAAGAATATACCAATGAAATTAGAAGCAATTGATTATCTTGCAAAGGACGCAGCTCAACAATTTGTTGAATCTCTTCATCAAATCGGGTTTGGTGTGTTAAGAAACCACCCTATCGATCAAAATCTGGTTGAAGCGATTTATAAAGAGTGGCATGAATTCTTCAACTCAGAAGAAAAGCACGACTTTAAGTTCAATGCTGAAACTCAAGACGGTTTTTTCCCAGCTGAAGTTTCTGAAACAGCTAAAGGTCACACGGTTAAAGACATAAAAGAATACTTTCATGTATACCCTTGGGGACAAATTCCTGAATCTCTTCGTGAGAATATTTTAAAGTATTATGAACTTGCAAATAAGTTTGCAGCTGAACTTTTAGCCTGGATCGAAGAGCACTCACCTAAAGAAGTTGCCGAGCTATACACTGAAGCACTATCAAATATGGTAAAAGACAGCACTCAGAGCTTATTGCGGGTGCTGCATTATCCACCAATGACGGGGGATGAAGAAGTCGGTGCAATTCGTGCTGCTGCCCACGAAGATATCAACCTACTGACAGTTTTACCTGCTGCTAATGAGCCAGGTTTACAAGTTCAGGATAAAGATGGTTCTTGGGTAGACGTTCCAAGTGACTTTGGTAATATCATCATTAACATCGGCGATATGCTTCAAGAAGCTTCTGGTGGTTATTTCCCATCTACATCACATCGCGTAATTAACCCTGAAGGCATGGATAAAACGAAGTCACGAATTTCACTGCCTTTGTTCCAACATCCACGCCCTGAAGTAGTCTTGTCTGACAACTATACTGCCCATGAATATTTAATGGAACGTTTAAAAGAATTAGGCGTTATTTGATACATCTTTTTTTAAATGAGAAATCGCTCAATATTGAGCGATTTTTTTTATGTAATTTAATTAGAATTGATTAGAATCTGTTTTAAAAAATAAATCAGACTATTATTCTGTAAAATGCAATGACTATAGTGTTTTCAGACTCTAATTTGAGATCTTCGTCGAAATAATACACAGTACTTAATGTTCAGATCTTTACAATTTTGAAACATTTCTGTTTGTCTATAATCACTTTAACACTGACTCATATCCAATTGATTTAATTAAACTTTTAATAAATTGCCGTTTCAAGTTCATTTTAAGTACAATTCAGCCCCAATGCGGGTTGCAGAGCATTTTAACGTACTGTTCCACAAGCTTATCCACAGGTTTAGTGGATAACTGCTTGCAGCTCAATATCCACGGGATTTGGGGATAAAAAACGCTTATTAGTAACCGAAAAACAAGTCGTAATAAAATTACAAAAGTGACAAAATTTAGAATACGAAATCAAGTAATTTTATCTTCTTAAAACTTGATTTTTTAAAATTGTTATCTACCTATTATCAACACCACTTGAAATTTCTTAGTTCTATTCTAGAGTTTAGTTGTTTAAACAAATACAAACGAAAGCACGGAGAGCTGTATGCCATTTAAAATAGAAGATCGTCAGATAGATGTGTCATTCCCTGTTAAAACAATTTCTATCCATAAGAATGCCATTGTCTACACCGACAAATCAGGAAAAAATAAAGAGATATTCACTCAAAAAAGTGATGCGTTGAATTTCATGAGATGGTTGGTCAACAGCCACGTCTAGTTCCGCTATTCAATATTATATTTTCTTTTATACCTCAACAGCATCGTCTCATTAGCTAATATGCCACCTTGGTGAATATACAAAATCGAGGTGTTCGTTAATTCATGAAGATGATGTTTTAGAGTTATCAAACCTACTGGATCGTATAAGAGTTCAAATTCAATCCCACTCATATTAGCTTCACACCAAGTATCGTAAAGCTTCTTATTAAGCTTACCGAAATGGAACCGTTGAGGCGTACTTAATATTTCAGGATATAAATGGTCATTATCAATAAGCAAATTAAACTGATGTTTTAAGTATTGCACATCACCCACAACCGCACAGGTTAATACTTTAATATCTATGTTTTTGGATGCAAAAAATTCCTGTAAGAATAAAGCCGTTGTTCCTGTTCCTGATGGTAGAAAAACGGTTAACGGTATTTGATTTTTTTCTAAGGCCCATTGTGTAATTTCTTCTGCTAACTGATGAACGCCATACCTTGCCAGATCGGAGCGCCCGCCTTCTGGCACTACTAAAACGTCAGGGTTGTTGGCGTACTTTTGCCTTAACCAAGCTTCTTTCTCTGCGTCCCCTTTAAGTGCAACAGGAAATACCTGAACATCAGCTCCTTGTTCTAACGCTGCTTTATAATTGCCAATAGGGTTACTTTTTAAATGCTCAGGAATGCGGTCGACAAAAAAACTGAATGACCAAGATTTTGACTGAGCTAAAGACGATAATGAATATAAAGAATTCGCTTGGCAAGAGCCAAAACCAACGAGTTGTTTTATTGCGGGAAAGTCCTTATCGAGCAATGCTTTAAACTTTCTTGCTTTGTTGCCACTAAACTTAGGATGCAATAAGTCATCCCTCTTAATAAAAAAAGAGCGTCCAAATAAATTGATTTTATCTACTGGGCTATTGGTCAACTTCATTATATTTTAGCTAAAAAGGCGATTCCAAGATTGAGAGATTTTATCAGAGAACCCACTGAATTACTGAGTTAACTAATAAAATCACTGAGTTAAAAAGCTTGGCATGTATTTCGCTATATTTGAATCAGTAGAGTATTACAACAAACACAATTCATTGAAGAGATTGGGAGATCAAATGGCTGTATTTCGCATTATTTTTAATATTGCTTGGTTTATTATGGGTGGTTTTTTGATGGGAATAGCTTGGTGGCTCGTCGGCATCCTTTGCTTCATCAGTATTATCGGTATACCTTTCGGCCGAGCGTGTTTTGTTATCGGTGAACTGTCTTTTTGGCCTTTTGGCCAAGAACAAATGAATAGAAGAGTTGCTCGTGGACGTGAAGATTTTGGAACGGGTACATTTGGTACGATTGGTAATATTATTTGGTTCTTATTATTTGGTATTTGGATGGCCATTGGTCACTTGCTTCATGCTGTAGCGTGTTTTATTACCATCATCGGCATTCCATTTGGTATTGCTCACTTGAAGTTAGCATTGCTCAGCTTAGCCCCAATAGGTCAGACTATTGTTGCTAAGCCAGATTAATCATAATCGCAAAAAATAATACCAATTCTTTTAATTATTTCTTTTTCATCACCGACTTCATATCAGGGACGATAGAAGTTGGATCTAATCGCATTTGGAACCAATTTAAACGCCAATCTAAGTGTGGACCTGTAACTCGACCCGTCGCACCTATTTCTGCAATTGGCTCACCTTGTTTCACTTTCTGTCCTTGTTTCACATAAAGTTTGCTTAAGTGCAGCATACTTGAGCTCACACCAAAACCATGATCAATAATTACGGTCCCACCTGAATAAAACATATCGGGTACGGCTAAGGTAATTACGCCGTCGGCAGGCGAAACAATCGGCGTCCCTGTAATCCTTGCGACATCAACCCCATAGTGTGGGCGTCCAGGTTTACCGTTGTAGACTCGCTGACTACCGTAAACACCTGAAATTCTGCCTGTAACAGGCCAAATAAAATCAGTAAAAATGGCCATCTGTTGTGACTCTGTATTACGAGCTGCTCTTACCTGCTTACCATCTTTTTTAGCTCTTGCTACTGCTTTAGGATCAGGCTTCATGATTTTCTTACTGATACCATTAACCCGATCAATTTTGTATTTTTTGGCGGTAACTTTTAAAGGCTTTATTTCCGTTAAACCATTTGGATAAATTACTTTTAACTCATGTTCTGGCTCTGCTTCACGCTCAAATCCAAAGACAAAGTCTCCTGATTTGGCTACCTGCACAGGGTTGCCATTTAACAATACTTGAGATTGAGGAGGAACATTACCTTTTATAAGACTGCCCTGCTCAAATTTACCCTGTAAATGAATTGAATTGGCTAATGCAGAAAAGGAAAGGAAAAAGGAAGCGAAAATAAATGAAATGTATCGAGTCATGATTTGGCTTATTTATTTATAATAAACCAAATCATAACAGTGTTTTTACTGCTTTCTCAACGAAAGTTAAGATTCAATTTTAATTTCTAAACGCAATAGCACCTTTGCCAACGCCTTCAAATGCGACAACTTTATAACTTTTTTCAGGGTTCATGGTGTGCAATGTTTCAGCCATAAAGTCAGCCAATAGCTCAACGGTAGTATCATGAGGGATCATGTCAGTTACCGTTTTAGGTATGGCTAATTGAAATTCACCTTGAGGTGCGAGATATCTGAAACCATAATGACTGTCATCATTTACACTTTCAGCATCAATATCTAAACCAGAAATATTTACTCGATCCTCTTCACTACCAAGATAAATATCTTGCCAACGCTCAGCCCAATATTGGTTCCAGCGAAGTGATTCTTCACCATCTTCATAAATCGTTACTGGACTGCGGTGACCATGAGCAATCCGCTGACAATTACCATCATGTTTTTTAAGGCCATGACTGTAATGATAAAAAGGCGTGTCGAGTTTTTCGGCTCTTAACGTTAATTCGATTGCATTCACGTTATCAGGTAAAACGATACTCAACTTTTGCTTTAAAAAATCAATCACATTATCAAAAGCAATGTCAGTTGCTTCAATAAAAGTAAACGCTTCTTTAGGGCAAATTAGATGCATGCTGCCTACTTCACTTTTGAAATCGACAATGGTTTTTTCATCGGTAAATTCAAAACGACTTGCGGCTGATAAACTCGGCACCAGCAAACGATGGTCAACGATTTCATCGATGGTATGTTTAATCGCTTTTTTTACTTTAGCGAAATCAAGGACCATACTTTGTTCGTCCAGACCACCATCTAAAACAACATCAACAATCCAACTTTCACCCACCATCCCACGTTTTTCACACAAATAGGAAAAGTCGATCACAGTTAGATCTTTTACAAAAAGCAGCATTAAATCTCCTCGGCAGAAAAACAGTCCGCCAAAACTCATACCAAATCACGATATTTGGTATGGCTCCATCGGCTATGGCCAACGAGCTTTACAACAAATAGCCGACTATTATACTCAAACTTTAACGAGCTGGCGAGGTTCACTCTTACATCCCTGACAAAATCTTTATTTGACGCTTAAAACGTGACAAAGCGCACACTTACTGCGGTTTTGAGGTATTATATGCATGATAAACATCAATAATTAATTAGGTATCCTATGAAGACTTTGATATGCAATGCCCAACTGGTCAATGAAGGACGCATTTCGACTCAAGATTTACTGATTGAAAACGGCCGTATTAGTAAAATCGACCGCCAAATTTCAGCGCCAGCTGATGCAAAGGTTGTTGATGCTCAAGGAAACCATTTGATTCCGGGAATGATTGATGATCAAGTTCATTTCAGAGAACCTGGCTTTCCAAATAAAGGCACTATTGCCAGTGAATCGAGAGCAGCGGTTGCAGGCGGTATTACTAGCTTTATGGAAATGCCAAATGTAAATCCACAAACTACAAATTTAGATGCGCTTGAAGATAAATACACTCGTGCTTCACAAAGTTCTTTAGCTAATTTTAGCTTTTATTTAGGTGCGACCAACGACAACGTTGAAGAGATTAAACGGTTAGATCCTAACCAAGCTTGTGGCATTAAAATTTTCATGGGAGCATCAACCGGAAATATGCTGGTTGATAATGAGTCGACCTTAAATGACATTTTTGCTAATGCCCCTACTCTTATTGCAACCCATTGTGAAAATACTCCAATGATCACCGCCATAGAAGAAGAGTATCGTGCTAAGTATGGTGACAAAATTCCAATGAACCTGCATGGTGAGATTCGCTCTCGTGAAGCATGTCTTGCATCATCTCAGTTAGCTACATCTCTAGCCATCAAGCACAAAGCTCGCTTACACGTATTGCATTTAACCACCGCTGATGAGTTGTACTTATTCCAAAAAAATAAACAACTTGCAGATTTAAAAGGCGCCAATATCACCGCTGAGGTTTGTGTACATCACTTATTTTTCAATGACAAAGACTATGACAAGCTAGGAAGCTTAATTAAGTGTAACCCTGCAGTTAAGCGTGAGTCGGATCAGTTGGCTCTGATTAAAGCAGTTCAAGATGATGTTATCGACATTATTGCAACTGACCACGCACCTCACACTTGGGATGAAAAGCAAAACGAAAGTTATTTTAAAGCGCCGTCTGGTTTACCGTTAGTTCAACATGCACTTCCATCTGTGCTTGAACATTATCATAACGGTAACTTCTCACTTGAAAAGATTGTTCAAAAGACATCTCACGCCGTTGCTGAACGTTATCAAGTTAAAGATCGTGGTTACTTACGTGAAGGTTATCATGCAGATTTGACATTAATTGACTTAAACAAGCCATTCGAAGTGACGAAAGAAAATATTCGCTATCATTGCGGTTGGTCAGCATTTACTGGTTACAACTTCCAGTCAAGCATTATCGGCACTTGGGTCAATGGTAACCACATGTTTGATGGTGAGCGTTTTATCAATAAGCAGTTTGGTCAGCGTCTACAATTTACACGTTAATCTCTTATGAGCCCAAGTCATCCTTGGGCTCATATTTGTCTAACCCAAAAAGCACCTTATGGCATCAGAAATAAGCTTTTGGTTTATTTTTTGAATTTGTTCAAATCCACGTTCTAACATTTCTCGGTGAGCCTTCTTAACAGCACTAGCTTCTTCGGTCTCTTCGGCTTCCGAAACTAAAGAAAGCTCAACTTGTGAATTTTTTCTAGAATGATTTGGGTGCTCTTCAATAATTTCACCTGTGTCTTCTAACTCTACCTGAATTCCTTTTAAAGGATTTCGTGTTGGTGAATGTAAATCATAGAATTCAGTGTCAAATTTTGGTTCAGGGCTGCTGCTCTTCGCAAGCTCATCAACAATAACATCCATTGATGTTTTAAGAAAATGCATTACGTCTTGTTTTGCTTCAGATGATAAATGAGGGCTAGTTTCAATAGCTTTAAGCTCTGATCTTAATTCGAAGTATATAGAAAAAAAACCTACTCTAGAGCTTTTGCAACATTCAGACACTGCGCAACTTGAAGTATATAAAGGATTACCCGCTATGTTTTCATCAAAAAACAGGCTTTGCTCTTGCGACATAGCTAACAAAGCCTTTTTTGACAATTTTGAGACTGGCTCCTTAAAGATGCTTTCTTCAAAATCTACATTTTGCATGCTCTTTGCAAATTCAGAGTTTGGATCAATCCATACGATAAACTTCAACTGCTCATCTTCACTAACAATCTTGTAATTTACTCCACTCTGATAATTAGCTGGAAGCGAAGCTTTAAGTGCATAGAAATCATCAATTTTACTCGTGACGTCACGAGCTGACTGACAATGGGGAGTGAGTATATTAACCGCTCTTTCTATAGTTTTTTGACGTGAACCACGGGTAAATAGATTTATTAAGCGCTCGATAAAGGACATAGCTCCTTTAGCTTTTTTTAAATCTCCGTCTTTAATGTGTTCCCGTATCTGCTGAGACACTCCACAACTGTCAAGCATCGAATCAACACCATTTGGTATTTTTAGCTTATGCTCATATTGTTGACCAGCGCTTCTTGCATAGTCACACAATTCGTATTGTTTATGTGGATAGTGTACTTCCATAAGCTCCCCCTAAAATAAATATTTTTGGGCAATGGCTAACAGATTTCTAAGGTCTTTGAAGATTAAGAAAGGTGTAAGTCTAGTTTGAGTAATTATATCTTAGAGTAAAATAAGAACAATTTTGTTCCATGAATTTTGGGTTAATAAATGTTTAGAGTCTCAAATTACATATATTGGAGATATAAAAAAAGCGCTACATTAAAGTAGCGCTCATTGATGCTAATTAAAACTAACTTAGAACGTATAACCAACCGATACCATGTATACCCATGGGTTGATGTCTGTTTTGATTTTCACATCAGCATTCAACGCTGTAGAATTAAACTTAACATCAGTTCCAATATCGGCATACCAAACTGAAGCATTAACTAGCCACTTCTTATTCACTTGATAATCTGCGCCAATTTGAGCCGCTAATCCCCAAGAGTTTTCGATGCTCAGGTTGTTTAGCCCTAACGGTGCAGCTGCGTCATTCTTTGTGAAATGGTTATCAAAGAAGTTTGTAAAGTTTACACCTGCTCCAATGTATGGGCGGAATTTAGAATTTGAATTACCAAAGTAGTACTGGGCAACTAAGGTTGGTGGTAAATGCTTGGTTTCAGCAATTTTACCAACGCCTTTTAGCGAAACGTCGTGAGAAAATGGAGTGGCTGCAAGTAGTTCAACACCAAAGTTGTCTGTTATCATGTAACCAAAGTTCAAACCAAGCTGAGTATTGCTACTCACACCGAACTCACCTAGACCGGCTACATCTTGACTCGATTCATTTGGTGCAACAGTAGCCACACCAGCTCGTACAATAATGTCACCAGCTTGATGTGCTTGAGCTGCAAAACCTGCAGAAAGAAGTGCTGCTGCAACTAGACCTTTAGCGAAACGTTTGTTCATCATTTAACTCCATATTCATTAAAATGAATTAGTATATTTTTAACTTCCATCACATTTAGGCGCTAATTTGCCAGACTCATCGGCATGTAATATTGATCCAAGTCAAATGCTTGATTTAGCATTATTAAGAACCATCATTTACATGATTTAGATCATGTTTTTAAAGTCAAAAAGACATCTGTAGGATTGAATTGACAACAAAAAGGTTGGATTGAATGTATTAACTCAAAATCTTCAATTTAGGGTATATGGTTAGCCATTCTTTCTGCTCACATCTTTGATTGAACAATGTGCGAGGACGTTTGTGGTTGTGAGTAAGGTTGAGTAAAAACAAGCTTTCCAGACCAAAAGGTGAATTTATTTGTAGTTCACCATTCAACAATCTCACTGCTACAGCCGTTTCAATTTCAGGCCAAAAAGTCATTGAGTGAGAACAGGATATATAAGGAGCATCACCGTTTCGTGTATGCATTAAAGATTGGTTTTTTACTGACCAAGGTAAGTATGGTTGAATGAGTGTTAATTTAGATTGCAGAGCCAAGTCAAAACTGGTGTCTTCACCTTTTGAAAAGTGAATAACATCAATATCGTTTAAAGCATTAGAATCATAACCGTGTAATTTATCCCAGATTAAGTTTCTTACAAAACCCGCTGCAATCCAGCAATCATCAAGTTTAAATTCATCAGCAACAGTCTCAACAGTTTTGAGGACTTGTATTCTTTGATTATCTTCGAGAAGCCAAGAGAATAATTGTTGCTGATGCTTTTCAATCAAATTAGGCTGCCTTCTTCCTTTTTAACGCTTTCAATGATAGTGACTACTTGCTGCTGTTTCTGACTACAAAAAGATATTATGTCTTGCTTGCTCAAAGGCTTAGAAATGTAATAACCTTGGATAGCATCACAACCTAGCTCTTGTAAGAAGCTGAGTTGTTCTCTGTTTTCGACACCTTCTGCAACAATTTTCATTCCCATGCTGGTCGCCATTGAATGAATAGCCTGAACGAGTTCAATCGCATCTTTTTTATCTGGGATATCACCGATAAACGAACGATCGATTTTAAGTGTATCAAATGAAAAACGTCTCAGGTAATTTAGCGAGGAGTAGCCTGTTCCGAAATCATCTACCGCTAATCGAACGCCCATTTGATGAAGTGTATCAAAAATTCGTTCGTTTTCTTCTGTATGTTCAATAAGAGCAGATTCCGTTAGCTCTAATTCCAGCACTGAAGCAGGCAACTGATGTAATGTCAGTGCGAGTTTTACGTCTTCAATAATTACATCATTACGAAGTTGACGGCTTGATACGTTTACCGAAACGTATTCAGGACCATTTTCAATTTTTTGCCATTTCTTAACTTGATGACAAGCTTGATCTAGCAGCCATTCACCAAACGTACTAATCAATCCTAAAGATTCAGCCAAAGGAATAAATTGTTCTGGCGAAACATTACCTAAGCGGTCGTTTTGCCATCTCATTAATGCTTCAGCCGCAATAACACGACCAGTATCACCATCAATGATAGGCTGGTAAACAATATAAAGTTCATCACGTTTAAGTGCTTGTCTAAGCTCATTTTCCATAACCAATCGTTGTTGGATGTCTTGACTCATTTTGTTCGAGTAGAAGCATAATGCGTTGCGGCCATTGACTTTACTTTCGTACATCGCAGCATCAGCATTTTTGGTGAGCGTCTCGTAGTCATTACCATCTTGCGGGAAACAAGCTAAACCGATACTGCAACCAACTACAACTTCGTAGTGTTGAATTAAGACAGGACGAGAGCATAGGTCAATGACTTCATGTGCAATTTGTTCTGCATTTTTTACTGAATCTGGTGCTGTAAGTATGATGACAAATTCATCACCACCGAGTCGCCCAATAGTATCGTACTCAGAAATTACACCACGAATACGTTTTGAAATTTGTTTAAGTAATTTATCGCCCGCATTATGGCCAAAGCTGTCATTCACTTTTTTGAAATCATCTAAATCCAGTAGCATTAATACTACTTCGCCTTGATTTTGCTTTGCGATATTAATTGCACTTGTTAAACGCTCAAATGCCATTCCGCGATTAGGCAGACCAGTAAGCTCATCAAAATTCGCTTTCTTATAGAGTTGATCTTGATACGTTCTTTGTTGGGTTAAATCCGTTACCGAAGTAATTAATGCTTTTCCTTCGGCGTAATCCACCATTTTAGAGGACAGAGACCCCCAAACGTACCTACCACTGTCTGTTTTTATTTTCAGTTCAAAGCCGTCAACTCTTTGTTTATGAATCATGAGATCGATAAAGAGTTTCCTATCATCTGGATTCGCATAAAAGTCGCGAATGTTTTTCCCCACAACAGCCTCACCTAATGAAGATAAGAGTTCTTCTGCCCTTAAGTTTGCATAGAGTATCTTTCCTGATTCTGGTTGGGTAATGACGACGGCAATGGGCGCTGAATGAGCAATTGAGTGAAAATGTTGTTGTGACTCAAGAAGAGATTTCCCTGTCTGCCACACACGTGCACTTTCTTTAAACTGCAACCAAAAGCTGAATACGATTCCACTGATAAACAACAAAATGACCAGCAGAATAAGCTGCATACCGTTACTGAAGTGAGATTGCTTTACCGAAAATTTAAGCCATAAACTCTGGTTAAGATAAGGAAAGGGAACACTGTGCGCTAAACGCATTGAGTGTTCGATATCACTCAACGTATAGATTGGCTTTCTTCGTTCATTTAAAAAGCTAATGTTGTATCTAGAGCTTAAATTAGAAAGAATCATTTCTTCCGCTAGATTCGGAATCGAATAAACCGCACCTAAAGTGCCTAAAAACTTGTCTCCACGATAAACCGGTACATAAAATTCAAACGCCGGTTTACCTTGAATCACCACAAAAGGCTTAGTAAATACCGTCACTTTCAGTTCTTTGGCAAGACGAGAGGCTCTTTCAGGCTCAGCTAATGATAATTTTAATCCAATGACTTGCTTATTTTGATCATATGGAGCGGTATTACGAATAGTAAAAGACTCATCTGCAAATGTGATATTTATGATTCCAGGGTGGTCTTTTACGTACCTAGCAGCTTTCTGTTCAAATGAATTGATCGACAGAGTCCCTGAGCCCAGTTCCTCGGCTAAAATTTCAAGGTAATCTCGGTTCGCATTAATTTGGCTACCAATCTCATTGACGACAACTTCAAGGTTTGATGTTAACTCTTGAGAATCTTGTTGTTTATTTTGAGTTTGAATAAAATAAAAAAAGGCAATACAAGCCAATAAAATGGCAATCGTCGCAATTGCAGGTGTGATAAAGGTGGGCCTAGTTTGTCTTAATTTACTTCCGACAACCCCACTGATCAGCCCTTTTGAATCTGCAAGTTCATTTTCTTGCTCACGGTAAGAACGTTCAGCAAGGTAGACGTGCTGATAAAATGAATACAAAGCACCTAAAATAAGTAAAATTAACGCCGCTAGAAAAATCCCAAACAGATTCGCTTGCCACTCAATTCCACTTTCAGTATTTCTTGGTTGAGCCGCTATTTCCCAGTACCCTGAAGGTAGTTTTATTTTGCGAATTAAGGAACTTGTATCGAAAATAGTTGGGTCACCGAAAAAAACATTACCGTTGTCACTCCTAAATGCGAAATCAAACTCCGAACTTGGTCCAATCACTCCTGCATTTTCCAATGTCGAGACGATATCTAGGACAACGGAAACTACACCCCACACTTTATCATCTTGAAATACAGGTAATCTTGCGACTAATCCCAAACCACCTTGAACCAATTCATACGGTTGAGAATGCGTTACAATGTTTTCTGTGATAGCAAGATCAACAGCATCATAGATAAAGGGCGTGCTTGGATCTCTTAAATTATGCCCTATAGCCGATTCATTGCTTGTAATGGGGTAAACTTGATTAACAATAAAGTTGGGGGCAATGGTAAACGCTCTTAACCCTTCATTAGCGTGATAAAGCGCTGACATAAAACTGTCGATATGCTGCCGACTCGAATCACTATACGTGGGGTCGCTTTGCAACTCACTTTCAACAAAGTGCGCAAGACTAGATACTAACTTTAGACGTTGATTAATGACAGCGCTAAGCTTTGCTTGATATTCATTAACAGAGTATTCGGTGGAATTATAATAGCGCTCAAATAAGTAATTTCGATACCACTGATCGGCATAAAACCAAATCAAACCGGCCACGAAAAGTACAAGAAAAATAATAAAGCGCTTAATAGATAACATAAAAGTTAATTTGCTCTCAGAATAATTGTTTTTATAACAACAAACTAACGTTCAACCTTTCCTTCATGCGCACGTTTTGTTTGCGCAGTTTTTTAGAGTCCTTTCAAAAATAAGGCAAATTCGGTCAGTAGTATAAATGTTCAAACGTGTATAGCTCGCAACGTACGGTATTATATATCACAAGCTTAAGAATTAAAGATAAGAATCCGTCACAACATTCACAAAATGATAATAAATACTGATTATTTAGAGCAGGTGATTTACAAATATACAGCTTGGAGATGGAGAGGAAGATTTTCCTCTCCATTGAGAATTATTTAACCATCTTCATAATGACTTCAACGGTGTTTTTTCCGTTGTTAATCACTGGATACCTATCATAAGTCTGGAATAGCACTTTATTGCCATTTTTAATTAACGCAACGACCCCGTAGTTAACATCATCTTTGACACTTTCAGCCGGAAGAATAAACTTAAATGGAACAGGGGTTACTGCTACATTAAAGTTCTTTTGCGCAATGATCGCACCTGGCGTATCAAGATCTATAACGGCTATGGTAATCGTACTGCCCATTGGCAGTGCTATTTTTTCCCGATAACCTGCTGCACCACTTATTTCCACAGGTTTTGGCGGTTCAACAGTCACACACGCCGTAAGAAACAAAGCACAACACATTAAAAAAAACTTTTTCATAATCTTATTTTTTAGTCGACATTCTAAACAACCCTTCTTGGGTTGCTGAAGCAACTAACTCTCCTTTGGTATTATAAAATTCACCTCTAACGAAACCACGTCCATTACCTGCGCTAGGGCTTTCGATACTGAATAGTAGCCATTCATTTAAATCAAATGGTCGATGAAACCACATTGAATGATCTATGGTTGCAAACTTTGTCCCTGGCGTTAGAAAAGAAACACCATGAGGCTGAGCTGCTGTAAGTAAAAAATTAAAATCTGATGCATAAGCTAATAGATAACGATGAGCTTTAGGGTCATCTGGCATTTCACCATTCGCTCTTAACCAAATATACCGTTTCGCATCTGTAGGCTCAGGTTTTAAAGGGTTTTGAGGGTCAACATAACGCATTTCAATGGGAGATTCTGCCGTCCATTTTTTATACGTTGACTCAGGTAGTACATCTACAAGCGTTTTCGCTAACTCAGTTTGATTGAGTAACCCTTCAGGCCCTTTGACCTTTGGCATTTCATTCTGATGATTAAAGCCGTCTTCCATCCCCTGAAATGAGCATGTCATATAGAAAATCGGTTTACCATTTTGAATTGCTTTTACCCTGCGAGCACTGAAACTACCACCGTCTCGCATGTTTTCGACATCGTAAATAATAGGAAGTTTCTGATCCCCAGCTCTTAAAAAGTAACTGTGAAAGGAATGAACCGATCTCCCCTCGGGAACTGTTTGCTTGGCGGAGTTCAACGCTTGCCCTAAAACTTGGCCACCAAATAGATGCCCAAAACCTAGATCCTGACTTTGCGCTCTAAAAAAACCTTCTTCCAGCTTTTCTAAAGATAAGATCGATAATAAATTTGTTAATGCTTTTGACATAAACCAATAAAGTTAAAGGTAAGTACTAATATCTTGAACCAAATAACCATTAATCGCAATGATCATTAACGTTACAATCTTAAAGAGAAACAGTACAATAACGCACATTTAAAATTAACCAATTGTTTCAATGAACCCTTGGATCATCGCCATTCGCCCTAAAACCCTTATCGCCTCATTCAGTCCCGTTTTAGTTGGAAATGCTTTAGCTTTCCATTCAAGTGAATATAGCTGGCTCATCGCCATTAGTAGTTTCATTTGTGCACTTTGTTTACAAGTTACAGTAAATTTTGCAAATGATTATTTCGACCATAAACATCAGGTTGATACCAACGAACGTTTAGGTCCTTTGCGAGCATGCCAGTCAGGCCTTATCTCACCTACAAAAATGAAATTAGGCATAGTCGCCTCGATATCATTAGCGATTATTTCAGGCCTAATATTGGTCACACATAGCGATATTTGGATTTTTATTTTAGGGCTACTATCGATCATTTGTGCCCTGCTCTACAGTGGAGGAAAATATCCACTGGCTAACTTTGCCTTAGGAGAAGTAACTGTTTTCGCGTTTTTTGGGCCTATCGCAGTAGTAGGTAGTTATTATTTACAGACTCAAGACACCTCAATGCAATCTTGGGTTATGGGGGCCATATTTGGGTTATTAAACGCCGCAATTATGTTCACCAATAATACTCGAGATATTCGAACTGATATTAAAGCAGGTAAACATACTCTTGCTGTTAAACTCACTAAAGAAATGTGTTCTCCAATGTACCGAGCCATGATACTCGGTGCTTATGCTTTACTATTTTTTAGTTATTTCTTAGGATTATGGAAAGGGTTACCCGTTCTGTTTACCGGCATCTGGGTCTTTTATGCCCAAATCATCAGTAAGCGCTTCGAAAATGCATCTGGTAAAGAATTTAACAGTATTCTAGAATCCACCAGCAAACTCACTCTGCTAACAAGCGTATGTTTTAGTTTAAGTTACTTGTACTAACTTTTTTATAGACTGATCAAAAGAAATTGTTTTGAAATCGTGTTAAACCTTGTTGACTCACTTCCAGGAGTTCTATTTCAGGGTTTTCTTTAGCTGAAGGAACAGCCTCTTTTGGCATTAACTGAGCAAAACCTGATTTACGCATTCAAGTTAATAACAACCTTCAAATCGGATACCAATTTTAGTTAGGGATTAAATATGGAAATGGATATGGATATGGAAATTAAACATGAGGAAGATAAATCTCTTTTTTCCGATCTTGTTGATGGTGTACGTAAATACAATTTTCAAAAACTGGGTACAGAAAAATCGAGCCCGCTTTCCGTCACTTTAAAAAATAACGAAGGGAAAATCGTTGCGGGTGTTTCGGGAAGAACCATATATAAACAGTTTCTTGTTGAAGTGCTTTGGGCTGACGAGTCTCATCGTGGCAAAGGCTATGGTCGTGAAGTAATGGAGCAAGCAGAAGTTGAGGCAAAAAAAAGAGGATGCATTACTGCTCAAGTTGATACGCTATCCATTCAAGCCCCAGCATTTTATCAAAAGTTAGGCTTTGAGATTGTCGGTAAAATCCCTGGTGTAACAGAGGATCATGATCGGTATTTTCTAATGAAAGCGTATACTGAGTAAATTCACCAATAAACGAAGCTTCTTATTGAGGGATCAATAAGCCTCATTCTTTGTTTTTCTCTTAAGTTTTGCTTCTTTTGCCTGTGCTATTTTTTTACTAAAGGTAAACTGACTTAAAATTGTTAAAGTACTCATCAAGACATTTCTAACCAAAGAAGGGGCGACTGATTGTTCAAGAATCATTCTTTTCGATATCTTCGATTGAGCTCCAACCCCATTAAGACGATAAAAATTACTTAAATGACTGCCAAACCACATTTTATATGCCATCAACGGATTTAAATACCACTTTATATTTGGCAGGCACCCTATGCATTGAGCCAAAGAGCGCATAAATTGATGATAATTCACTAACCCGGAAAGTTTTGCATTTTTATAAAACAATCGTTCTTCATACTCTTTATCGAGGGAGATTAATTCTCGTAATTGTTTAACCTTAGGTAATTGCAAGTTGCCAATTAATAATTGAGCTAAATATCTAGCTTGCATCTCAGAGCACGCAGGAACGCCTCCTTGAGAAGGTCTTACCCACCCAATGAAGGCTAAAGAAGAACCCACTTCAGGACAAATCATATGCTTATATAAATCTCTCACGTTTTGCACGTCTAATATTGAATTTAGGAAAGAGAAGTCTTCACTGTATCCAGTATTAAGCACAATAACATCTGCCTGAATGTAATCACCATTTTCGAGGAGAACCCCCTCTTCATCTAATTGCTCAATTGGGGAAATAATATGCCTTAACTTTCCTTCTACAATACTATCGATAAAATTATCATTTTTCGTCAAAAACCGATTAAACATCGATGAGCAATTTAGTGTGTATTGATATAGGTAACGTTCTTTCTCGGTGATATTTTTATTGAACCTCAAATTCCACATTGCTTTGAGCTTCATAAATAAACTTGAAAAATCAGCGCCAAGTTGGTCAAAGGATTGTGAAGCATATGCATCATTTGTTTGTTGACGAATCCAACGTGGAATAATCGATGGTGTATCACGAGTAAGCAGTACCGTCTCTTTAGCAAACTGAGAGATTTCATGGGCAATATCAACGCCTGACTCTCCGCCACCGATACAGACTACTGAAGCACCTTTGTAATCCTCAGCAGTATTATATTCACTGGTGTGTACAATTTTCCCTTTAAATTTCGCTTCATTTGGCAACTTAACTTTATTTGGAACTCTGTTTGTACCAGTGCATACCACTACATAATCAAAATAGCGTTCCAAAATTCGCCCTTCTTCATCCTCGAAGATAACCTTATAACCCTGATCCAATTTATCAACACAGTTCACTGTGATACCAAATTGAATATGGTCATCTAACGAAAACGCTTGCATGTAGCTCTCTAAATACCTTTCGTATTCATAAGGTGTCCAATACCGCCTCCCTTCAGAAAGGGAGATAGGATGGGCAGAAAAAGCAATGAAGTAATTAGAAACGGTTAACATTAACGATTCGTAAGTGGTGCCCGAATCATTTCGTTTTGATAAGCCACCTCCGAAATAGTGGCCTTTTTCAAAACAAGTCACATCAATGCCAACTTCTTTTAACTCTTTAATCGAACATAAACCCGAGAGACCTGCCCCAATAACACACGCTTTTTTCATTATGAAGTCCTTCGAAAATACAGCCTTGCGTACAGAGAAGTATATGAAAGAATTTTCCGGCCTGCTTTTTATACCGTTTATGATATTGGGGAAGATGTGTTGATGTAGAGATCAAGTCTTCAGTAAATGCCAAAGACTTGATTTCATGAGAGTAATTAAAGCTTTATTTCACTTCGAGTTGTTGAGTTCCATTCGGTGTGAAACTTTTCACCCTTTTTAGCGTCAACTCGCTCGTATGTATGAGCCCCGAAGTAATCCCTTTGCGCTTGAAGCAAATTCGCAGGTAGTGTTTCAGTAGAAAATGCATCGAAGTAATTTAATGCTGAGCTGATACAAGGAGTAGGAATCGCATTTAGCACTGCAAAGCTCACCGTTTTACGCCATGAGTGTTGAGCATTAGATAACTCATCTAAGAACGTTTCAGACAATAATAAATGTTCAATATCCGCTTGCTGCTCAAAAGTTTGAGTAATTTGCTGCAAGAAAGAAGCACGAATAATACAGCCTGCACGCCAAATTTTAGCAATGTTAGCAAAATCCAGATGCCAGTTTTGTTCTTTCGCCATCGCAGCCATCAACTGAAAGCCTTGAGCGTAGCTACATACTTTCGCACAATACAGTGCATTTTGAATATCAGAAATGATTTGTAATTTTTCAGATTCAGAGATTCTAGATTGTGCCACTCGCTCTGTAGATTGGTTTAATCTAATTCGTATGGCCTTCTGGTTACTGATTGCACGAGCAAATACTGCTTCGGCGATCGTTGGGGCTGGTGCACCTATTTGCAAACTACTTACTGCCGTCCATAACCCAGTGCCTTTTTGACCAGCTTTATCTAAAATCATTTCAACTAATGGCTTTTCAGTCTTTACGTCTGTTTGCTTTAGAATATCAGCAGTAATTTCCATCAAGTAACTGTTTAGCTTTCCTTGATTCCATTCACTGAATATTTCACCAATTTCTGATGCCGAGAAGCCAACGCCAGTCGATAAAATATGATACGCTTCGCAAATTAGTTGCATGTCAGCATACTCTATGCCGTTATGCACCATTTTTACATAATGGCCCGCTCCAGCCTCACCAATATAAGCCGCGCATGACTCACCTTCTTTTATGGTCTGGCCTGGTTGAGTTCTTTCTATTGGTAAACCTGTCTTTGCATCAACTTTAGCGGCTATCGCCTGCCAAATCGGTGCTATGTGTTTCCACGCTTCTGCTGAGCCACTTGGCATTAAGCAAGGGCCAAATCGAGCACCGACTTCTCCACCAGAAACAGCAGAGCTGAAAAACATAAAGTTATTTTTATACTGTTTCTCTCTTTCTACCGTATCAGTCCACAAGCTATTACCCGTATCAACAACGATATCTGTAATTTCTAACCCTGCTTTAATTAACGCCTGACAAACCATTTCTACGGGTCTACCTGCAGGGATTGACAGCAACACTTTTCGTGGCAGCGTTAATGACTCAACTAGAGATTTAATATTCGAATAAACACTGATTCGGTTTGTTGGTTCAATGTTATATGTTTCTTCTTCTACCCGAGCTTGATTGATAAGTTGTTCTATTTTTTGTCCATCAAGATCAAAAGCAGCAACAGTAAAGCCATTGTCTGCGATATTTAAGGCAAGATTTTTTCCCATAACACCAAGGCCAATAACCCCGATATCATGTTTAGGAGAGTGGTTGTTCATTCGTAGTGACCCGCATGAGCATTTAGAGCTCAAGATGTAATTTTTCAACAAAAAATCAACATTAATTTTATATTGTTACAAAAATTAGTGCGATTAAAATCAAATTTGGCGGATTATACTCAGTAAAACATCGTATGACTATTGCATACGAATGGAAACAAATTTCACAAATAGAAATAAAAGTACATCACGAACCAATCACACTCCGCTTCTTTGCTCTAATATGCATGGTTACAGCCGGTTTGTTTCCATTGGCTCCTTTGTTTTCAACATGCTCTCTAATATCAGAGTATCTATCTTTTAATGATTCTTGTTGAAGCGTATCATCATTCTTTGGGCTTAGTATTGAAGCACGAGTAAACGGTGCTCTTCTTAATTTTACTGGATTCGATGAATCTTGTGTCCCTTTCAATAGTTTAGTGACATTATCAAACCTCCTTAAAGGTTCTTGTTTTGAGAAAAACCTCTGTTTTCTCGAACCTTCAGCCTCAAGAGCTCGAACTCTTTCAGTTTTGAACTCTTTTGCTGCAATCCATTTAAATTGATATGGTCTTTCAGACTCTATCGAAAAATCAAAAGTATCGAGCCTTCCTCTGTTTTCAATAAAATAAACAAGCTTATCTGGGTCACTTAGTGCTTCAAATACTTCAAATTTTTCATAAGCCGTATTCGGACATCCCAAGTATAACTGAACCCCCTTTTCCACTAAGTTAGGTGGTAAGTATTTATTTTCATTTTGCTCAGCAAAACTTAATGTTAAGACACGTTTTCCTTTAGCGTATATATGAGGCAAGTTATTTGTGATACCTCCATCAGTAAACGACAATAGTTTTCCTGGTACTCCACGCGCATTGCTAAACTCTGTCCTAGGAATAATTACTGGTTTCATTCTTAGCGCTAGAGGGAATGTACAGCTTGCCAGCATTGCTTTTGTAATTGGGACATTAGGACTATTTTCAGCAGAAAATTCGATTTCGTGATGTCCATTTGCAGTGGCGACAATCGTTAGATCTTTTAATCCTAGCGAACGGAGCTCAGACGAAGGGTCCAAGTTACTCACTTCAATAAGTATTTGTAATTGTTTAAAGGTCAAATGATTGAGATCTTCTCTAGCATGTGACTTTAAGCTTAAAACCTTACCCGTTTTAGCATTTTTCAGTGGATAACCAGCCTGATGTAGTATGCTTTTAACTTCACATAAATGAGGGGCTAACCCTAAGCAAACTAACTTGAGAGCATTCGTCTCAACATCAGCAGTGTTTAATTTGATTTTTGAAGTCAAAGCCCAATCAGTGATCTGTTCGGCGTTCGCACCGGTAGCTAATGCGGCTGAGAATAGTGATCCAACTGAAGTTCCAGACACCGATTTTACAGCTTTTAACTCAGCTGCACCTAATGCTTGTAAAATACCTATGTACAAAACCCCCTTTGCCCCACCGCCTGAGAAACAAATACCATCAAAAGTATCTTGACCCGTTTTATACTCTGTTTCTGTCAGGTGCACATCATATTCCCTGAGAATGATTGGGCTATTTATCCCCACTAAAAATGATTCTTCATTCACAAAATAATTTTCGCCACATACAAAACACTTTTGTTCACCAACAACATCTTGTAATAATCCGTTAGTGTTTGTGTTTACTCCTTCAACTCGTCTCACAGACGTTGCGGTATATAAATCGTCAAATTGTACTTTGTACAACTTGTCTTTAACGAGAACAAATTGAGCACCTTCTCTCGGTATTTCTGAACATGAAAGTATAGGAACTGTCTGCAAAGCATTTTGAACCGAAATAAGAGGGGGGCTTGGACAGATTGAGACATCAGAAGGCAACGAAGAGTATTCAGAATACTGATTATATATAGGGTGTTCGGGATGAATGGCCATGATGTAAAGATTAATGTATTAGATTGAAATTTTAGTAAAATTAAATACTAAAGGTAACATAGATGAACAAAGCTTAACCCTGTGTTCATTTCTTGAATCTAAACTTTGAAAAAGCTGAATGAGGCTTTTTTATCTCACAAGTGGCTGAACTTGGTCTTTTCATTTTTCGAACTGAAGCAGTTTCATATTTTTCAGCAATTCCATCATAAGTACGACTTTTTGTTAAAGGTCTTCGGCCTTCATCTCCTGCTATCAATATCCAATTATCGCCTACAGAGCTTCTGGAAGTAGAGCTTGAACTAACTTCTTCACTCAAAAAATCTTTCCCACTAAGATCACTTAGCGATCCTTTTGCTGAGTCAAACTCTAGATCAACGGTTCCAGGCGAACTTTGCAAATTGCATTCGGAATCTGAAGCATTATCATCAGAAATAGTTGGATCACCTAACTCTTGCAAACATAAAGAAGAAAAACGCAAAGTGTTATTAGAGTGACTTTTAAATTGTAAACCATCAAGTAGGTTTTTTGTCTCTGAAACTGCTGATGCCCTATCAACTGGAAAACTGTGAATAACCGAAAGTTTATCGTGTTGTTCGTTACATTCATTTGTAACATATCTGGTCACTCTCCTTCCCTGCTCGAAACGCTCAAACTGCCTTCTTGCGTCCAATTCAATCAAATGAAAGTTATCCACCGCTTTCTCAACTTGAGTCGCTCCAACATGACTATCTAAAAAGAATAAAGCGACAGATGGATCTGCTTCGGCCATGCTAATATCAAAGTTTTCGAATTCATAGACGGGTGTTTTCAGCAAACTCTGAATAATTTTTTCACTTAAAAATAATTTGTCCCTTTCCGTACGCTCTTGTGCTGTCTTAAACGCAATTACAAGCTTCTGTTTTTCTTCTAGATATAAGTATGGAGTGTTATTAGTAATACCGCCGTCACCAAGAGTAATATTAGATGGTTTTCCTGCTGCACTTACTTCAGTATCAGAGTCTTTTATAAATTGAGCACCAATCTTTTTAGATCCGATTTTAACTGGATAACCGCAACTCGCTCTAATTGCATCCGCAATTGGTAAATCTGGAGAGTTGCTTAAAGATAGCTCAACCTCCTTACCTGTCCCTTTATTTGTGGCAACTACGATTAAGCGCTTTAGCCTCAAATCCGATGTTAAATAAAACTCACCATCCTCTAGGCCCGTTTTTAGTAAGTCCAATTGCTTAAAAGTCATTTGATGTAATGCTGTTACCGTACTTGGATCTGAAATAACCTCACCTTTAGCATTGAGTAGCGGGTACCCTTTTTCACGTAAAAAATGATGAATGTTTTTTTGGTGCTCTTTAAATTTGTATTCTAGAGCCCCGTAAACAGTTTTATATATGCTTTTTTCACTAGGCTTCGGAGTTGAGTCGTAAACAAAGTCAGAAATTTCATCTGGTTCCATATCTAACACTACTGGCAAAGCCGCTAATGACCCAATTGAGCTCCCTGAAACCTCTTTAATATCTCTTCTTAATCGTTCTTTTCCTAATTGCTTAAAAATTCCAGAGAAGGCGAGTCCTCTCGCCCCTCCTCCTGAAAGGCATAAAGCATCGTACTTATCCGTGTCACATATCGCAGCATCAAGTAGGCGAGACTGAACGTCGATGTATGCCCCTCGAACATTCTTGCAATTCATAAATTGGATGACTTCTTTGACTGAAAGGGGCTTATGATTATCAGTATTTATTTGAAGTTGTGGTGTTCGCTGATACATGGAACTGTATTCAGTTTCTCCCCCAATTGCGTTCCCAACTCTGTCAAATACTACTGAATAAATTTTGTTTTCAACTTGGACGGCTTGAGTGCCTTGCCTAACAAAACCTTCGAACATCGAAGCTCGAGTACTATTATGATAAATCGTAACTGGAGGTTTAATAGCCATAGGTATAATTTTAATAATTAATAGCTATTTGTTAACATAATTAAACTAAATCAAGCACTTAAATTAACTAAGTTTAATTTTAAAATATGAAGTTATCTCGACAACCCTCTCAAAACTTTACCTTTACGTAAACTTCCTGTACCTTTCTACGAAATGATTTTTGAAATGGCAGTTCGATGAGCGTAATCAGTAATTCTCCTAGTAGCTACTCTATTAGTGACTTATCAAAAGAGTTTGATATCACCACCAGAAGCATTCGCTTTTATGAAGACCAAGGTTTACTAAAGCCACAAAGAAGAGGTCAAACTCGAGTTTACAACTTAAAAGACAAAGTACGTCTAAAGTTAATCCTTAGAGGTAAACGCTTAGGTTTTTCTTTAGCAGAAACTCGCAGATTGTTTGAGATGTATGATGCTGATAAATCAAGTACCAGTCAACTGGATACTATGATCGAACTGATTGAAGAAAAGAAAGCAGCACTACAGCAGCAAATGGATGACATTAAAGTTGTGTTAATGGAACTCAATTCAGCTGAACAACAGTGCAGAGCATCATTGTCGAATTCAAAAAAATAATAACAGTTAAAAATTGAAATAAATCACAAAATTGAAATAACAGGACCCTACAAATGAGCGCATTATACTCAAGCCTAAATTTCGGACTTGGCGAAGACGTCGATATGCTGCGTGATGCAGTACAACAGTTTGCCACCAATGAAATTGCGCCTTTAGCTGAAAAAGTTGACCAAGAAAATGAGTTTCCTAATGAACTATGGCCTGTATTTGGCGATATGGGATTACTTGGTGTAACGGTAGATGAAGAACTTGGCGGTGCCAACATGGGCTACCTTGCTCACGTTGTCGCAATGGAAGAAATTTCTCGCGCCTCTGCTTCTATCGGCTTGAGTTACGGTGCTCATTCAAACCTTTGTGTTAACCAAATTAACCGTAATGGTAATGCAGAGCAAAAAGCAAAGTATCTGCCTAAATTGATTTCAGGTGAACATATCGGTGCATTAGCAATGAGTGAGCCTAATGCAGGTTCTGATGTGGTTTCAATGAAGCTTAATGCTCGTAAAGATGGCAATAAGTACATTCTGAACGGTAATAAAATGTGGATCACTAACGGCCCTGATGCAGATACTCTTGTTATCTATGCAAAAACAGACATCGAGAAAGGTGCTCACGGTATCACAGCATTCATTGTTGAAAAAACGTTCAAAGGTTTTTCAACAGCGCAGAAACTCGACAAGCTCGGCATGCGTGGTTCAAACACTTGTGAGCTCGTTTTCGAAGACTGTGAAGTGCCAGAAGAAAACATTCTTGGTAAGTTAAACGAAGGCGTTAAAGTCTTGATGAGTGGCCTAGACTACGAGCGAGTTGTACTTGCTGGCGGTCCATTAGGCATTATGCAAGCGTGTATGGACATTGTTGTTCCTTATGTTCATGACCGAGTTCAGTTTGGTAAATCCATTGGCGAATTCCAACTCATTCAAGGCAAACTGGCTGACATGTATACCCAAATGAATGCCGCTCGTTCATACGTTTATGCCGTTGCAAAGTCTTGCGATCGTGGGGAAACCACTCGAAAAGATGCTGCTGGCGCGATTCTTTACAGTGCTGAGCTGGCAACGAAAATGGCATTAGATGCAATTCAGCTATTGGGTGGTAACGGCTACATCAACGAATACGCAACTGGTCGTCTGCTTCGTGATGCGAAGCTTTACGAAATCGGGGCTGGCACTTCAGAAATTCGCCGCATGCTCATTGGCCGTGAGCTATTTAACGAAACAAAATAATCTCATCTTTATATCAGGAGCTCATCAGCTCCTGATTCTGTTTTGAAGGATTAAGCCAGTGACACATATTAATAGTCGTATCAATACTCGTACCGAAGAGTTTAAAAAGAAACACAATGATATGGCGGACTTGGTTGCTGATCTGCAACAAGAGCTCGCTAAGATTCAACAAGGCGGTGGCGAAGTCGCCATGCAACGTCACCTTTCCCGTGGAAAACTTGCTCCCCGTGAACGCATCGAAAAGCTATTAGATCCAGGTTCTCCATTTATCGAGCTTTCACAATTTGCCGCTTATGACGTTTACGATGCCAACATTCCTGCTGCTGGCATTATTACAGGTATCGGCCGTGTAAGCGGTGTCGAATGTATGATCATCGCCAACGATGCAACAGTAAAAGGTGGAACTTACTATCCACTTACGGTTAAAAAACACATTCGTGCACAAGAAATTGCTGAGCGTTGCCACCTTCCATGCATATCTTTAGTTGACTCAGGTGGCGCATTCTTACCGCTGCAAGACGAAGTATTCCCAGATCGTGACCATTTCGGCCGCATCTTCTATAACCAAGCAAAAATGTCAGCAAAAGGCATTCCGCAAATTGCTGTAGTCATGGGCTTATGTACTGCCGGCGGTGCTTATGTACCCGCTATGGCGGATGAGTCAATCATCGTTAAAGAGCAAGGCACCATATTCTTAGCAGGCCCACCATTGGTTAAAGCCGCTACGGGTGAGGAAGTTACTGCAGAAGAACTCGGTGGTGCAGAGGTTCACACTAAGATATCTGGTGTGGCAGATCACATGGCTCAAAATGATGAGCATGCACTCGAATTAGCTCGAAAATCAGTATCTCGCTTAAATCATAAAAAAGAAATCGAAAGCACGCTTACTGATGTTAAGCCGCCTAAATATAGCATTGAAGAGCTGTACGGCATTGTCGGTACTGATCTTAAAAAGCCATTCGATGTGAAAGAAGTGATAGCTCGTATTGTTGATGACTCTGATTTTGATGAATTTAAAGCAAACTATGGCCCTACTCTCGTTTGTGGCTTTGCTCGAATTCATGGTTACCCTGTTGGTATCATCGCTAACAACGGCATTCTATTCTCAGAATCTGCGCAAAAAGGCGCTCACTTTATTGAAATTTGCTGCCAGCGTAAAATTCCACTCTTGTTCTTACAAAATATTACCGGATTTATGGTGGGTAAAAAGTATGAACATGAAGGCATAGCTAAGCATGGCGCTAAAATGGTGACTGCCGTTTCATGTGCCACTGTGCCTAAATTCACCGTATTAATTGGCGGTAGTTACGGCGCAGGTAACTACGGCATGTGTGGTCGTGCATTTGATCCAACCATGATGTGGATGTGGCCAAACGCTCGCATCTCAGTAATGGGTGGAGAACAAGCTGCAGGCGTATTAGCTACCGTGAAAAAAGACGGTATGGCTCGCAAAGGCCAAACGTGGACTGAGCAAGAAGAAGCCTATTTTAAAGCACCAATCGTCGAACAATACGACAAAGCGGGTCACCCTTATCATGCCAGCGCTCGATTATGGGATGACGGTATTATCGACCCTGCACAAACTCGTGATGTGGTTGGTCTTGCACTTTCATCTGCGTTCAACGCACCAATTGAAGACACCAAGTTTGGTGTGTTCCGCATGTAAGGGAGTTTTGCAATGACCAACGTTTATTCTGAAAAAAACTTCCAGCACATTCAATGTGAATTGGAAAAAGGTGTTGGCAAACTGATCTTAGATCGAGCTGAAAAGCACAACGCCTTTGATGAAGTCATGATTGCTGAACTGATCACAGCACTTGATTTATTTGCTCAAAATAAAAATTGCCAAATGCTTCTACTAAAAGCGAATGGCAAAAACTTCAGCGCAGGTGCCGATTTAAATTGGATGCGCAAGCAAGCTAAGATGGATTTTGAGCAAAACCTCACCGACGCCAATGAGCTTGCCCGCTTAATGCATGATTTAGATAAATTTCCTAAACCAACATTGGTTCAAGTGAATGGCGCTGCCTTTGGTGGTGCTTTAGGTCTGATTTGTTGTTGCGATATCGCCATTGCTAACATGCGTGCCAGTTTTTGTTTGAGTGAAGTTAAATTAGGCTTAATTCCAGCGGTTATTAGTCCTTATGTTGTTCGTGCAATGGGTAACCGAGCTTCACGCCGCTACATGCTAACGGCTGAACGCTTTACTGCTGAAACCGCACTACAACTGCAAGTTATTCATGAAATTAATGATGATTTAGACGCTGCATCGCAACCAATTATTGATGCTCTACTGGCGAATAGCCCTCAAGGTATGGATTGGTGTAAAAAGCTGATCTCACACCTTGAAGGTGGTGAAATTAATTCGGATACCCTAGCGCACACCAGCGACTTGATTTCACGCATTCGTGTATCCGAAGAAGGCCAAGAAGGTTTAAATGCTTTTTTTGAAAAACGTAAGCCGAATTGGGCACAAGCAAACACCACTGAGCTAGGAGCGAAATAATAATGTTCAATAAGCTATTAATTGCAAACCGTGGTGAAATCGCTTGCCGAATTATTGCCACGGCCAAAAAAATGGGCGTAAAAACAGTTGCGGTATATTCAGATGCTGATGCTAACGCTCGCCATGTTGCCGCTGCTGATGAAGCTTTTTATTTAGGTGGCAGTGCCCCAGCTGAATCGTATTTACGTGGCCACGCCATTATTGACGTTGCGAAGCGCAGCGGTGCTCAAGCAATTCATCCAGGTTATGGTTTCTTATCTGAAAATGCGGATTTTGCGCGTAAGTGTGAGAAAGCGGGTATTGAATTCGTAGGCCCAAGCTCTGACGCTATTGATTCTATGGGCAGTAAAAGTGCTGCAAAAGTGATCATGACCGCTGCGAAAGTTCCATTAGTTCCGGGTTATCATGGCGACGACCAATCTAATGACGTGCTGCTAACAGAAGCACACAAAGTCGGTTATCCGCAACTGATTAAAGCGGCATACGGCGGCGGTGGTAAAGGCATGCGTATCGTTGAGAGCCAAGCTGAGCTTCAAGGTGCCATTGATTCAGCTCGCCGTGAAGCAGCCTCGTCGTTTGGTAATGACAAGTTATTGATGGAGCGTTACCTCCGTCAACCACGCCATGTTGAAGTGCAAGTGTTTGCAGATAAACACGGAAATTGTGTTTACCTGTCTGATCGTGATTGTTCAGTGCAACGTCGACATCAAAAAGTTGTTGAGGAAGCACCTGCACCAGGTTTATCTGAAGATCTCAGAAAGCAAATGGGTGAAGCGGCTGTTGCTGCAGCAAAAGCCATTGATTATGTCGGCGCAGGTACGGTTGAATTTCTGCTTGATACTGATAACAGTTTTTACTTTATGGAGATGAACACTCGTCTTCAAGTTGAACATCCCGTTACTGAACTTGTTACAGGCCAAGATTTGGTCGAATGGCAATTAAAAGTGGCAGAAGGTCAAACTCTGCCATTACAACAAGATGAAATTCGCATTCAAGGCCACTCCTTTGAAGTTCGAGTTTACGCTGAAGACCCGCAAAACGAGTTCTTACCAGCAAGCGGTAAACTCGATTACTTACGTGAACCTGCTGAAAATCATTACGTACGCATCGATTCAGGTATTCGTGAAGCTGATGTCATTTCTAACTTCTACGATCCAATGATCTCTAAGTTAATTGTGTGGGATGAAGATAGAAACCTTGCATTGCAGCGTATGGTCAATGCGTTAGACGATTACAAAATTGTCGGTCTTAAGCATAACATTGCGTTCCTGCGTTCAATCATTCTGCATCCTGCTTTTGCAGGCGAGAATTTCAGTACAGATTTCATTGAGCGATACGGAGATGAACTATTAGCCGTTGCTGCAACAGAAAACCATAAAGTTCTGGCAATTGCAGGCTTACACCAAGTGCTTTATCGTAAACAACTTGCTAATGCTGCATTAGCAAACCAAAACGATAGCGTGTCACCTTGGAATACCCTAGCAGGCTTTAGAATCAATCAAACCAACCAACATCAAGTTCGTTTGCTTGACGATGAGCAGCAATTGCTTGAGCTCAATATCAGCGAAACAGTAGCTGGCTTTGATGTGAAGTTTGATGATAAACAAGTTCATGTTTCAGGCGTACTTCACGGTGATACTTTAAAAGTGCAACTTGGCGATCACCAATTCAGCCTAAAAGTTGCCCAAGTTGAAAATAACTTCACTCTTTTCCTAGATACACAACAATTCCACTTTAAAGCGGTTCAAGCGCAAGAGCTTGAACAAGAAGATTCTGGAACGGATCAACTCAAAGCACCTATGAACGGTACGATTGTGACTCACCTTGTCGAAGTAGGCAGCGATGTTGAAGCAGGACAAGGCTTATTAGTCATGGAAGCCATGAAAATGGAATACACCATTGAAGCACCATTTGCGGGGACTGTGTCTGAGTTTTTCTTCCATCCAGGCGATTTGGTTAGCGATGGTTCATTACTCTTAGACATGAAAGAGGCCGAATAATATGCAAGTGAGCATTTTTGAGGTTGGAGCACGTGACGGCTTGCAAAATGAAGCAGCCGTTAGCACTCAAGATAAAGTAACACTGATTAACGGTCTTGCCGATGCTGGTGTAAGACGTATCGAAGCGGCCAGTTTCGTATCCCCAAAATGGGTGCCACAAATGGCCGATTCAGCTACGGTAATGGATCAAATTGCACGTAAACCGGACGTGCAATACAGTGCATTAACGCCAAACTTAAAAGGTCTTGAAGCAGCACTTGCTGCGGATGCCGATGAAGTTGCTATTTTTGGGTCAGCGTCGGAAGCGTTTAGCCAGAAAAACATTAATTGTTCAATCGAAGAATCCATTGCTCGTTTTAAACCTGTAATGGAATTAGCCAAAGAGCACAACTTACCCGTTCGTGGCTATGTTTCTTGTGCACTTGGCTGTCCCTATGAAGGTGAGGTTGCAATATCAGAAGTCACTCGAGTCACTGAATTACTGCACAATATGGGCTGCTATGAAGTGTCATTAGGTGACACCATAGGTGTAGGCACCCCAAGAAAGGCAAAAGCGATGCTTGAAGCTGTTGCGCAAACAGTGCCCGTTGAAAAGCTTGCTCTGCACTTCCATGACACTTATGGTCAAGCTCTAGCGAATATTCAGGCGTGTTTAGAGACTGGAATTAGCACCTTTGATTCATCCGTAGCAGGCTTAGGTGGTTGCCCTTATGCTAAAGGCGCCTCGGGTAATTTAGCTACCGAAGATTTAGTTTACATGCTTCATGGTATGGGCTTACACACAGATATTGATTTAGAGCAACTGGCTCATGTTGGGCAAAAGATTTGTAAAGCTTTAGGACGAACAAACGGTTCAAAAGTCGCTAAGGCATTATTGGGATAACCTCCCCTACAGATAAAATACCAAAGAATAAAAGGAAAACCCTATGGCAGGACTTAATAAAGTAGTCAATAGCTACGAAGAAGCGCTAGATGGTCTGAAAAGTGACATGACGATTATGGTTGGTGGTTTTGGTTTGTGCGGCATTCCTGAAGGCCTAATCGCTCAAATGACCAAAATGGACATCAATGGTTTAACAGCTATTTCGAATAATGCGGGTGTTGATGATTTTGGATTAGGCCTTTTACTTCAAAAACGTCAGATCGCCACCATGATGGCTTCATACGTAGGTGAAAATGCCACATTTGAAAAACAAATGTTATCTGGCGAACTTAATGTAATTCTGACTCCTCAAGGCACGCTCGCTGAAAAAATTCGTGCAGGCGGTGCAGGCATTCCTGCTTTCTTTACGGCTACTGGTTACGGAACACCAATCGCTGAAGGCAAAGAGACGCGTGAAATTGATGGGCGTCACTACGTACTTGAGCCTTCGTTGACGTCAGATTTTGCCTTAGTTCGTGCTTGGAAAGCCGACACTATGGGTAACCTGGTTTTCCGTAAAACAGCGGCTAACTTCAATCCAATGATGGCAACAGCAGGTAAAATTACGGTTGTTGAAGCTGAGCACATTGTTGAACCGGGTGAATTGGATCCTGATCATATCCACACGCCAGGCATATACGTTGATCGTGTTATCCAAGGTACGTTCGAAAAGCGTATTGAGCAGCGTACCGTCAAAGCACCAGAGCAGGCATAAGGAGGCAACACCATGGCATTATCAAGAGAACAAATGGCACAACGTGTTGCTAAAGAATTAAAAGATGGATTTTATGTAAATTTAGGCATCGGCATCCCTACCCTAGTTGCAAACTATGTGCCTGATGGCATGCAGTTGATGCTGCAATCTGAAAACGGTTTGTTGGGTATGGGCGAGTTTCCAACTGAAGAAACTATCGATGCAGACCTCATCAACGCAGGTAAGCAAACGGTTACAGCGGTTAAAGGTGCTTCGTTTTTCTCATCAGCTGAGAGCTTTGCTATGATCCGTGGCGGCCATGTTGACCTAACGGTATTGGGTGCATTTGAAGTCGATGTAAATGGTTCAATTGCGTCATGGATGATTCCAGGTAAGCTCATTAAAGGCATGGGCGGCGCAATGGATTTAGTTGCAGGTGCTGACAACATCATCGTGATGATGACGCATGCTGATAAGCGTGGTAACTCTAAACTGTTACCTTTATGTGAGTTGCCTTTAACTGGTTACGGCTGCATTAAACGTGTTATCACTGACTTAGCTTTACTCGAAATCAAAGATGGCGCATTCCATTTAATTGAGCGTGCTCCGGGAGTTTCCGTTGAAGAAATTCAATCTAAGACCGCAGGTAAATTAGTGGTTGAAGGTGATGTGCCAGAGATGGTGATTTAATTTAAACGATATTAAGTCTTTTCTTTACCGTTTTTCGAAAGATTAGAACCTAAGTTCACGTTATCCAAGAGGGGAAATCTACAACGATTTCCCCTCTTTTATTCTCTACTCCGCCAAACCAACATCTCTTACAATAAGTAGTATTTAGCGTTATCTTGCCGACAAATAAGACTAAAATATCTTAACATTAAAATTTAATTGGTTAATTTTTAACAACTTTCCTGCTATGTTAATTGAACATACTACCTATTTATTTAGGTTCAACATGGAGAGTATGATGAAAAGGATAATATTGTTCTGTTTGTTAGCTTTACCGGCCTACATTATTAATGCTGCGGATTTAGTTGTCGCAAAAGAAGTAACATTAGATTCAAAAGCGCTAAACCACAAACGTCAACTGCTTGTTAGCCTCCCAGATTCATACCAAGAAAGCGACAAAAAATATCCAGTGATATACTTGCTCCATGGACAGTGGGACATGCTTCCAGCCGTAGCCACTTTGGACTTAATTTCGGCCAAATTACCCGAATTCATTGTTATTGGTGTTCAAAGCAAGGGTTTAGAGTTAAAGCCTATTGATGGTAAATCAACACCATTTGAACGCTTTCTTTCAGAAGAAATCGTTCCTTTCGTTAATGGAAAATACAGAGCTGCTGATTATCGTATTTTATCCGGTCATTCGAATTCTGGGCGATTTGTTTTAGATTACTGGCTAAAGGACAAGGGCACTTTTTCTGAATATTACGCTTTCAGCCCTTCGCTGGAAGATGGCTATATTTCAAATAGAATAAAAAGTTTTAAAAATTCAGAGATACAACAGCTAGCACCTGTTGTGATGACGATGGCCAATGAAGGGGAACATATGCAAAACCCCTTTAATGAAATAAAACACCGCCTAGAATACCTTCCCAACTTATCTATAGCCATTAAGAAATTTCCAGAACAATCTCACCAGTCAACCAAACATCCATCACTCAAGTTTGCTCTTGAGACAAGCTTTAAAGGCTGGGAGCCAACATATGAAATAAAAGTTGGTGGTCTACAGGGTTTAAAGCAGCACTATAAAAACCTTTCTTCAAAATTTGGTTTTTCTGTAACTCCACCAGCAAATATGCTGCCAAGGTTGGTTGTATATCATGTTATGTCTAAAGATAAAAATGCATTAAACCAAGTTCGTGAACATATTAAGTATGCAATAAAACTCTCAGATGAAAATACCTCTAGTTTATTCGAGATATCTGATCACTTCATCAATAATGGCGAAGTAGATGTTGGGAAAGTTATATTGAATGAGACTTGTAAGATTGTAAGAAAGAATAAGCGATGCCCGCTTTAATTTAACGGTATTAAAGTATGAAACACACTGGCTCTTGCCACTGCGGTGCAATAAAATTCGAAATTGAGTGCCCTGATGAAATTGAAGTAGAAGATTGCAACTGCTCCATTTGCAGTAAGTCTGGGTATTTACATTTAATTCTCCCCTTAAGCAAATTCAAACTGCTTGAGGGAGTAGAAAATCTATCAACCTATACCTTTGGTTCTGGAATCGCTAAACATATCTTCTGCAAAACATGTGGTATAAAACCTTTCTATACACCACGCTCAAACCCTGATGGTATTGATATCAATCTAAGGTGCTTAGATACTAAACTGAGTAAAATTAATATTGTGAAGTTTGATGGCCAAGAATGGGAAAAGAATGCCCATATCTTGGCGCATAAAAGCAAACATTAAGAGCTTTTTATGGTTGAAACGTAATACTGATTAGGATAATGCGATCCCTTTCTGTTTAATTCAGGAGAATTATGATAACAAGCCACAGCTTCATTTTCTTCGCCTGACTCAACTCCAGCTACTTCAATTGCCTCTGAACTTTTCTCAAATGCAAAAGCAAGCATTGATGGTAACTTTCCAAATTTTTTCATTTCTTCAGACGGATCTTTAGCAATTTCATCTAAGTCTGACATAAAAGCTTTATATGAGCTTAAGTAGTTTTCTCTTAACTCAGACCTTCCGGATTCAGAAACAATTTTACAAGTTAAGTGGCACAAATGAGTATGATATTGTTGCAGTTTGTAATCCGCATAATCATCTAGTAAATCCGCTTTCTGTAGGTCGTCCATATTAGAAGCTTTTTTATAAAAAAGCTCTACAGCATCCATAGCTTCTAGTAATCTTTGCTTATCACAAGGAAAACACAGAGTATAATCTGTCTCTTCAACCTTAAAAGCTTGAGGCTCATATTTATCCAACTGGCTAAAATCATCAGCCGCATTTTTTGCCAATATTTTGTTATAGTAACAACTGGCATTATGAGAAATATGTGCTGAACTTGTTGACATAATTGTTACCTCTAAAGCTTTTAATTTCACTAGAATTAGTAAGTTAAACTCTTTTTATATTATTAACCGAACAGCCACCAATTAAACTTTGTTAATGTTGTTCAATAATTTATAAAAAAAGCGCTGAAATAGCGCCTTTTTAAAGAGAAATCTAGGATTATTTCAGGGTATCCCACTTTTCCCATTTCGTTTTGTGCACCTTCATTGGAGGTGTTTTGGTATGATGGTGTTCACTGTCATCATGATTACACCAACCTTCACCATGAACATGAACCATTTTCTTGTCCATTGAAACTTTACGTTCCCCTCCCCAGTGAGAGCAGGTTGCACAAACATGCTTCACATTCGACTTGATGTCCTCATGGTGTTCACCATCAACAGGGCCTGCTATTGCTAAACTTGTAGTGCCAGCAATTGCTCCAGTTGCGATGATAACGCCACCTTTAAGTAAAAAGTCACGCCTATTTTGATTTTGCATAAGTCACACTCCTTATGTTATTACACTCAAAATTAAAACGATTAATGTCCATTAATGGATCTAATGTGTCTGCAAACACACAATTAAGATTAGAATATAATTGAAAGTTCTGAACTATTTCCGTAACTTGGCTTTATTAACTCTACTAACAACACTTCGTAATATGACTAAAACAATCAAGTTAAGCTGCTTAATTTGCGCTTTAACCGTTTCCACTTTGACTCACGCTGAAAGCAACACATGGAAAAAACTAAAAGCTTTCGCTGATGTAACAGACGTTCGCGGCGCATCATCTAAGGAAGAATTTAAGGCACTTAAATGGCTACAAAATCAATATCAGGCCATAGGGTTAAATGCTGAAATACAACCTTTCTCGTTTAGCGTAAAAGGTAAGACTTATGAGTCAAATAATCTTGAAGTTGTCATTAAGGGTAAATCTGCTAAAACAGTAATTGTTGGTGCGCATTATGATGGCGTTACTGGCTCGGGCTCTAAAGGTTTTATTGATAATGCTTCTGGCGCAATTACATTACTTGGCGTAGCCGAGCAGATAAAATCTAAACCGCTACCTTATACTGTTAGGCTTGTTCATTTTGGCGCTGAAGAAATAGGGATTTTTGGTTCAGAGGCTTATGTCAACAATCAAAAAAACAATCTGAAAAATGTCATTGGAATGATCAACTTAGACACTATTATTGGTGGCGATTATTTATATATTCACAGTGCTCAAGCTAAGCCTTATTCGTGTAAAAAAATTGATAAGCAAAATTACAATTCAAATCCCATATTAAGAGATAAATTACTGGCTCTATCTCATTCCCTCAACCTCAAGAATGGTTTCATTATTCATCCCACTACTTCCGCTTTTAAACAAGGGGAAACAGGTAGTTGGTCCGATCATTATCCATTCGCATGCAGTGGTATACCCATAGCTTACTTAGAATCAACGAATTTCTTAATTAATGGTAAAGATGGATACGACGGTTACTCGCAAACAACTGACAAGCAATTCTGGGATTGTTTCGACGATAAAAAAATGACCGCTTGCCATCGCCAAACTGAATCAAAATGGGGAAATATTTGGCATACAAAATTTGATAGTGCCACTTTTTTAACTGCTAAGGAAAACAAGAAACTAGAGTCACAGCTTAATAGTGCCGTAACTTTAATTTCTCATTTTTTATTTCTACCTTAATGGTTTGGGTGTTTTTTAACACCCTTGTTCCACTTTACACATCCATCGTCCGTACAGGTAATACCAACATTATTTTTTATCGTTCCGTCAAAAAACGGTGCTTTGTTATTGTTAAAATATACTTTCACTTCTGCTGATTTAACGGTAGCGGATTCATCATAAGCTAACCAAAACTTTCCAGGGGTTATCGCATTTTCCGCCATTTTCTTATTCAGCTTATCTGACATGATTTGAAACTTAATCACATGTGAAGTCATATTATTAATGGGGAGACAAGTATTCATTTCTAATCCGCCCTGTCTTGTATCGTTACACAGATCAATACCATTCCAAGCTGGTTTATAAACACCATTAAAATTATTAGTTTGAAACGTTGGTTTGTGATGCTGAAGTTGGGCAAAAGCTGCACCACAAAGAGAGAAAGATAAGAAAATGGTAAAGCTTATTTTTTTTACTGAAGTAGTCATTTCAAAAATCTCTACTCAAAATAATCACACTTTTAAACTAGCACTTTATTTTTGGTTTAACATGAAGCGATTAATAAGAACCAATGAACTTTAATTTAAATTCATGAATCTTTGATCAACTCAGGGAAAGGACTAGCGCCTGTAACGTGATAAAAATGTGTTTTTCTTGATTCGTTACTCGTTAAATCATCAACATGCAGGCAACTTTTATTGAAAGAGTATTTATCTAAAAAATCCCCTTTGCTCAACCCATTACGTGCTTTACTTTCAACATTAAAGTAATTCTTCTTTTCTAGCGTCACTCCATATCTTGAAAATGCAGATTCTATTCTCCTGAAAAGATATTGTGAATTAGTCAGAACTTTAATTTTGTGTCCTCTTTTTTGAAATGCTGATATTTGCTTCATTGCAGTTAAATTAAAGTAAGTGCCGCCATGAAGTGAATCAAGAGTATCAAAACTGCAACTCTTATTTTTAGAGAGAACGGTATCATCGAGATCCAAAATTAATGTCAGGGGAGGATTATCAATTGAAACATCTTCGTTGGCTCGTATGATCCAATCCGATATAGTTTTTGGCTCCTCTCCCTTATAGCTGACTGAAGTATCAACAATGCAAGTTGTATAAGGGTTTAACTGCCAATCAGGGTGATTGATATGTTGGACTATTCTTGTTGCTCGGTCTCTATCCGTAGAATCCTTCAAAAAACGCTTATGCGCTTTTACGATTTTTGCTTCAGTCGCTTTTATTAACTGCTCTGTAGAAAAAGAAACATCAAAATCATATGTTGTGCCACTTTGTTTATGTAAACGAAATACAGCAGCTCTATTTTCAGGGTCAGAAGATACTTTCTCTAAACCTGCAAATTCTCTGATATTTAATGCTTGAGGAGGGAACACTGACCATATGATACCTTAATCAAATTATGAATAGAGTATTGCACAAAAGCCGTGTTAGAGGTCTTAACTGAAATATGATTAATCTACATTTAACTCAATAAGGCATCATAAATAGATGCCTTTATAGATCGTAAAGTTATGCTTTGAGTCGAAGGTATAACACGTCTTTTAATTCAGAACGCTTGTGCTTAAGTTCATTAAAATATTCATCTGCAACTGGTACTTTATCCAACTCCAACTCTCTGATCTCTATATCAAGCTTGTGATAATCATCGGCCATTTTTTTAAAGTCATTATCATTTTTTGAAAGTGAAATAATCTTATCTTTATGCTCTGAAAAATCATGGAGTAATGAATGATCTTCTCCTAACATTGACTTACCTCTCTAATTCATCAATTGATGGCGAACCATTATTAACATTTGTTCGTCATTTGTTTGGGCAACACTTATCCAATGTTTGCCGTTTTCGTCATAAATCAGAAAGAGTAATTATTTATAAACTATGGCTTGAAAATATATAGCCTAGAAAACATCCCATGTAGGCTCAGTAATAACGATAAAACCATCAACGTCTTGCATATGACGGTCAAGGTGAGCTTTTTGCTTTAACAGTGGAAACTCATTGTTCGAATAGCGACGATGAGCCAGTTCTGACTCCCAGTATGTGGTTACCAAAAACCGAGTTGCCACTTTACTGCATTGCCAAACATATCCGCCTAACATACCCGGAACAGAAGACATTCCGGAATTCCAAATGCCTTGTTGTGCTTCTAAAAATACATCTATTCTATCCTCTAAAACATGGCAGTCAGCCACTCTAATGAGTTTCGCATGGGTTTTAGAAGAATTAGGGGACGCAGGAATATCCATTATGTGTTTTAAATAGTTAACTGATATCGAAGAGTAACAGTTAGTTTGCTGAGCTTTATCCGCAATGGGATCGTGAAGCGTTTTCATAAAACTTTCTATTGAAGCTTCATCTTTCCATAATGCTAAAATCACCGCAGTATCTTTAGTCCAGCCGCCTAGTTGGAAGATAAAACCATCTGCCGCATTCGTTTGTTTCCAATATTGTTGACCTACTGAAAACTCGGTTCTATTTCTTGGTGGAACTTGGCACTTGATGAGTTTGGCTAACACAGCAGTCCTTGATAAAACGAAATCGTATCTAGGTGCTAATGGTGAAAATATTTTCAATGACTCTATAGCCATTAACCGAATGTGTATTTTTGAATTAATATTGCATGTTTTTCACGAGCTTTATGTTGCCAATAATATTTGATGCTCTGACAGAACAAAAGAAGCTCATTAAGATCATATTAATTAAATAAACGGAAGATTATGCTACGAAAAAATGTCTAATAAAATTGGTCGGTATGAGAGGATTCGAACCTCCGACCCCTGACACCCCATTATTACGTAAATCTTGCGCCTAAGACTTTGATTTACAACTAAAAAGCACACTTACGGCTAACATAAAAAACTTTAATTTGATTAATAATTTTAATTTTTTAAATTATATTAATCAATCAATTACAAATCGTTTTGCGAGTAGCTTTTTCACGGATGGGACAAGTTTATATGCGCTGGCTCCCTGACCTTTTGGATAGTGCGCTAAGGGGTTCTTGACTTTCCGCCTCTGGAAAATCTCACAAAATTTGCTGAATCAATTTTATATTTTCTCATTTTTAGAGTGCTCAATCTAAACCATTTGCTATTTTTGACTTCTGTATTAAATCTGTTGATGCAATAGCATCCTAATTTACTGGGTAAAACCAATAACAGACTCTGCTGTTTCCAACGAGATCGTTTTAAATTTAAGTCAAGAATCCAATGCAATACCTCTTTTTCATAAACCCAATCGATCAAGCGGACTTACTGTCCCCGCATAATGCTGACCAATAACATGAGTATAAATCTGAGTTGTATTCAAATCATTATGTCCAAGTAATTCTTGAACAGTCCGAATATCTTGGCCTTGCTCCAAAAGATGAGTAGCAAATGAATGCCTGAAGGTATGGCAATTCACTTTCTTTCTGATTTCAGACTGTTTTACCGCCAGTTGTAATGCTTTTCTTATCGAGCTGGCATGAAGATGATGGCGAACGACTTCACCTGTTTCTGGATGAGGACAAAGAGCTGAT
>NZ_PGVH01000040.1:90049-91871 GCF_004168585.1 Shewanella sp. OPT22
CTGCTTATTATCTGTTTGCTGTAATTGTATAGCCTCTTCAATGATTGGCTCTAATTGCTTGGCACAGTAATGACTTAAAATTGTTTGTCTATCTTTCTTACCTTTGCCATCTCGTACAGTAATTGAAAGGTTGTTTAGGTCAATACCCTGTACTCTTAAGCGCAAACACTCGGTGATCCTAAGACCACTACCATAAAGAAGCTGAATAATTAAAGCGTTTCTACCAGATAATAAGACCAAAAGTGAATTGACCTCAGATGTACTCAATACTGTAGGCAATTGTCGCTGCTTTGTGGCTAGTGTGAAGCCTAAGTCACCCACCTCTTGTTTCAATACATTTTGATATAAAAATACCAAAGCGTTTAAAGCCACTTTTTGAGTATTAACAGCCATATTCCTATCAGTAGCTAACCAACTTAAGAATACTTTAATATGCTCTGAAGTTAGCTCTGCGGGATGCTTTTTCTGATTAAATAAAATGTACCGCTTTATCCAATATAAATACGACTTTTCAGTTCTTATACTGTATCCACGCAACCGAATATCTTCTCTTATCGACTCCAGAAAAGGACTTTTATTTACCATAGCGCAATTCCATTTGCTTAACTGTGTTTTTATACAGTATGATTGAGTAAATTTAAGAATCAAGCGTATTTAGCCAATCATTGATTCACACTTTATCGGTAATGACTAGCTTAAGGCATTGAAAATAAATAGATAAAATTGATCAAGGCTGGGATAACAAGAATGCTGAACAAGATAAATGCGAATTCTCACTTTGCCAGTTAAACTAAATTCGGTTAACATGTTTTTTATTTTATAAAACATAGTGTTGTGCATTTATTTAGTCTTGATGGTTTCTGGTTAAATGAGAATGCGCAGTATTAAAATGTTATATTTCAAATATGGTCAGGCACTCGTATGAACAATGATCTTTTAAATTCATGTATTGATAGTTTCATTAGTTTACTGAATGTAAACTTTGATATGGTCAATAAATCATATGAAGCTCTTAAAGTTGAATCTGAAAAAAGCGATTCTTTCTTAGTACCTTTTTCTGATTTTTTTGATGACTGGGCTCAAGCCAACTGGGAACTTCTCGTTGAGCGAGTGGTTTGCACGCCTAATGAGTCACTTGTAATTTATGGCTCTGGAAGTGACTATGAGGCAGCAGCACATAGTAGAGTATTTTTTCAAAAGGCTCAGGCAACACACGAAATTGTTTGTCATAGTTCGAAAGCAATAGATTGGGTTTCAGAAAAAGAGATTGATTTATCTAAATTTGAATTCGAGGGATTTGTTTCTGTATCCGGCGAGTCGTTTGATGTATCGCCACCATTTGATCACATTCATCTAACTGAAAAACGAGCTATTGGTGGTGATTATGCTCAAGTAATCATTCTACGTAATCAAGTCAAATTTAGTGCAGTTGAAATTTAAATATAACAAGAAATTACAGCTGACGCCTACGGCGCAGCTGAATTGGGCGTTATGTGTCTGTTGGAACTTATATCTCTATGGAATCTTTAAAAGGAATTGATCTACAGGATTCTTTTATTCTCGGTTGGGAAGTTGATGAGTCAGAGGTTAAGTTCATTTTGGAAGCGAGCATTTGGCCTGAATCCCAGCTTTATCAAAAACCACAAGTTAACGAATACACTTGTTATAGAAATTGTATTTTAAAAATAAGTGATTTTTCAAAGTGTTCTGGTTTGCAAAAACAGTCTGAAGTAAATCCAACTATCGACATTGACGGTAGCGCTGATTATGGCAATATAGATTCATTTGTTAAAACTGCTAATGGTTTTATTCTTGTTTGTGA
>NZ_PGVH01000040.1:92046-269906 GCF_004168585.1 Shewanella sp. OPT22
GTCGCTCAATCATTAGTCAGAGGGATCGTGTATGAAAGGGAAATACTCAAAAATCATTCTCGATTTCTGTGAAAAAAATGAAATATATGTTCCTGTTGGCTTCAAAAGACACTCAGCGTCACATCTTGCGGTAATTAAATTTGATGGTGAGAATAGAAAGTTAGTAGCAAAAACTTTCTTTAAATCTGAAGATTTGAAATATTACGTTTCAAACAGTTTGCTAGCTGATTCAGAAGGTGACATTGTAGTTACTGTCATCGATTTCAAAGAGCTAAATGAATACAAAGTTACAAGCTCTGGTCAGCTCCAAATGGTAAGTAAATTAACTGAATAAAACACACCGCAACATAACAAGCAAATCCATGTGACGCCTACGGCGCACCTGATTTGGGCGTTAGGTATCTATGGATAGATTAGATGAAAGTTGATTATTGTTCTTATACATTAGAAGAATTGTATGATGTGCATGAAAATATTGACAAGGATGCATACCCTGAACGTTATCAAGAGCTATTGAAAGAGCTTGCTTCTCGAGAAAAAGAAGAAGCAGCCAAAGAGCCTGACGAAACTGAAGAAATTAAAAAACCAAAAAGAAAACGTACGAATAAAGAAAAAATAATAACATCTTCTTTCATTCTTATTGCAGCAGCTGCTTGTCTTTATTTTGGTGAAATACCGGGAAAACACGGAGGATTATCAATTGATGATGATCCTATAGCTTTCTGGATTACAATGTTATTTTGTGTCGGATTAGCGGTAAACCAGCTTTTAACACTAGAGCCTAATGCAGAGTCTAGTGTTAAAGATACCTAACAAGAATTTAAAGCGGGACTGCTAACAGTTTGCTCGGTTCCGCTTCGCTTCACATTTTAGCAAACAATTATCAGCCCCTTAAATGGGCGTTATGTGCTTAATCAAATTAATCATCTTGATGTATAAGGAGTAAAAGGTGAATTCTATTCAAATGAATGAAGTAGAAAGAAAAGACATACCGAATTGTAATCATGCTAGTCTATCAAAAGAGTATCATCTCGGTTCTGCAACAGGTGACTACGTTTGTGATGACTGTGGGAAATCAGGTTTTGGTCGAAACTGGCCTGAACAAGAAGCTCAAGCAAAATTAGCAGCAAAACGCACCTAACAAGGCAATCAACATGACGCCTACTGCGTAGGCGCATGTTATTGCAAGCGTTATAAGCTAAATGGAGTAATCAGGAAATGGAAATTCTTTACATTATTCTTTTGTTAGCAATTATATTGAACGTATTTGTATCAATTTCTACGTTTAGACGAGATGATTTTGATAAAGGGCAAAAAATTGCACAAGTTGTATTAATTTGGATAATTCCCTTTGTTGCTGCGATAGGTATTTGGATTTTTCATCGTAGTTTCGATGATTCATATAAGCCTAAGAAGCCATCTCGAGGCGGCGAAGATGCCGATGCTTTCGATATGAGAAAACATAATAATCATGAGCATTTTGGTGATTAACCAATCGCTTATAACAAGCAATTCCAGCTGACGCCTACGGCGCAGCTGAATTGGGCGTTAAGCGCTTTGTAGGTATCACCGAAATATGAAGTTAAAAAAGTTATTGAGTCATGATTTCATAAAGAAGTTCAATGAATTGCTTGTTACTGATTTTGAAAAGGAACTCTTTGTCGCTAGCTTGAGAAACTATTGTTCTCATGGAAATCCTCTAAGGTTCCATAATTTTGCTTTTTCAATGAGGGAGCTTGTTTTGCAAGTCATAGACAGAAGAGCTCCGAACGCAGAAGTAAAATTGACTGTATGGTATGAGAAAGAAAGCGATCGATTTGACGTTACTCGGAGGCAAAAACTAAAGTTCTGCTCGCAAAGATATTTGTCAGATGCTTACCTAGATGAATACACATTGGATGATCTTAATGAAAGCATCAAGGCATATTTGAAAGAGTTCAACTTCTTTAATAAATATACTCATATTACAAAAAAGCACTTTCGAGCCTGCCCCAGAAAGTTTTACGATGATATGAAATATATCATTCAGCGCTCCACTGAGGTGATAGAGGAGCTTGATACATTGGAGCAAAATGTCGTAGAAAAGCTAGAGTACGATATACAAGATCGTGTTTTTGAAGCCGTCATCAACTCATCGCCAGATGAATTGATGATACTAGCTCATCGAGTAATCGTAGAGGAAATATCTCCTGAAAAAATGGAGATTGAGTATCTTGAGAAAAATGGTATCACCATTGGAGTTGAAGGGACTATCTACATAACTCAGGAGTATGGGAAAGGAGATGATTTCTGTGAAATTTCAAACAACTTCCCTTTTAATATCTCCGTAGATGCATGTATAGAGAATCCTGACAAAATTAGTGTTGACCCAAATGGCTTGCAGGTAGACACAAGGTCTTGGTATGAATAGCAAGCATGCGCTTAACAAGTCAAAGCACTCGGAATTGGTAAAGCTGTCATCTTTTTTGTTCCAAAAAAGCCGCCAACTTCACCAATCCGGTGTTTGAGGCGTTATGCGCTAAGGCCATCATCAACATATGAGCTATTCATCATTGAATTCAGAGGCTTTCTATTCTGAAATTTCAGAGTCAGGGAAGTTGTGGGGCATCAGGGATGAAAATGGTATTCCTGCTCCAAAAACAGAGACAGGCCAAAGGTCAATGCCATTCTGGTCAAAGAAGTCTAGAGCCGAAAAAATAATTCATAATGTTCCGGCTTATGGAGCATTTGAAACTTTTGAGATTTCTGTTTCTGAATTCATAGAGCGTTGGTTACCAGGGCTAGAAAATGATGAATTATTGGTTGGTCTTAACTGGTCAGGAAAAAATGCCACTGGTTATGACAGTGAGCCGAATATGGTTCTTAAGTCTTTAAAATTGAGACTCGCAGGCTAATTTAGCCAAGAGCTTCTCATTCATAAATGCGCATAACAAGTCATTCCAGTTGACGCCTACGGCGCACCTGAATGAGGCGTTATGTTTCAAGGAAGGTTTGTGGAAGATTCTAGGAAAGTTAAATCATTAAAGAATATTGTTTTCGCTATTGAAAACCCTATCGAACACAAAAGTAAACTTGCCAAAAAGAGTAGGATTTTATCAATAGTTGCTTGGATCGGCTTCTTTATTACTTTTCTATTGTACTTTCAAAAGCTTCGTGGTTTGTACCTACCAGCATTAGCTTCATTTTCTGGCATTTTGTATGGTTTATCGATGTACTTAGATTCAACAATAAAGCAGTGGCCAATAGTTGCTAAGCATGTAAATATTGAATCCATAAAAGCCGAAATTAACGAAATTGAAACATAACAAGAAATTCCAGCTGACGCCTACGGCGCAGCTGAATTGGGCGTTAGCTCACTACAATAATATCGTATAAATCGGCTCAATCTCAGGACAGTTATGATTGAAGAAAATATCAAAAAAGAAATTCTGAGAAGAATAAGGAATGCAGAAAAAGAGCACAATGTAAAAGTTCTTTATGCAATTGAGTCAGGCAGTAGAGCTTGGGGCTTTGAGTCACCGAATAGCGATTACGACGTAAGATTCATATATGCTCACCCAAAGGATTGGTACGTATCCGTTGACCTTGAACAAAAACGCGATGTTATTCAGTATGAAATCGTAGATGAAATTGATATAAATGGCTGGGATATAAGAAAAGCTTTACAGCTATTTTGGAAGTCTAATCCAGCATTTGTTGAGTGGTTACAGTCTCCAATTATTTATGTCGATGACAATTCATTCGCTCAAAAAGCAAGAGAACTTCTGACAGATATATATTCTATAGAGAAAGGTATTTACCACTACAGAAGCATGGCTAAGACAAATTATCGAGGTTATCTGAAAAGTGAAATCGTACCTCTGAAAAAGTACTTTTATGTCCTTCGTCCTCTACTTTCAATAATGTGGCTAGAAAAGTACCAGGAACCAGCACCTATCGAATTCGAGAAGCTTCGCTCTTTGATCCCATCAGGTTCTAACTTAGATTTGGCAATATCTGATTTGCTGGAGAGAAAAAAAAGGAGTTTAGAAAAAGAGCTTGCACCAGCTGTTTCAGAACTAAACTCGTTCATCGAAAGTGAACTCGATCGCTTGGAAAGCTATCAGGGCTTTCCTGAAATAGATAAATTACACATGGAATCATTAAATTCACTATTCCGTGTCAGCGTAAGCTAACAAGTGCTTCAAATGGGACGCCTACGGCGCCCCTTAAGCAGGCGTTAGGTACCATCACCGGTAGGATAAGATGAAATTTAAGAAAATAATTACTTCCCTTCTAATAGGAATTGGAGTCATGAGCGCACCAGCGAGTGCGAACAAGCTTCAAAACAACCCTCATTCTGAACTTCTTTCAGCAGTTAATGGTAATGCGGAACTTGCTGTTAATCAGTTCCAAGAACAAGCATCATCTAATCTTGATTATTCAAGAAATAGTCTCTCTGGATTAGAATTTGTTATAGATGATGCATCAGATATATTTGATGTATTAGAACCAGAACAAGCTGAAAACCTAGTTAACCTTTTTGCTTCATACATTCTTAGTGTCGCTTACAAAGAATTTGGTGGTCGCTTTTCTCTTATAAATAATGATGATGAAGTAATACCCGTTTTAATCCTTGGGGAGCCTGATTTTGAAGTTGTCGTATTAGCACATGATAAGGTTAGAGGAAGGATTAATGGCGATAAAGCAGATAATATTCCTTTTTTCTATCAGGGTATTGTTGAGCACGTTAAATCAGCAATAAAAGGAAAAAAGGTTGTAATTAAATAGCTGTACCTAACAAGAAATTCCAGCTGACGCCTTCGGCGCAGCTGAATTGGGCGTTATAGCTCTAGTGTGAGTCAATGGATGTTTCGAAATTGAATATGGATGAAATACAAAGAAAACTTGATATTCTAAAACAACCTTTGGATATTGAAACGTATATTGAAAAAGGACTTATCTCTAGGTATAAAAATACCAAATCTAAATTTATTTTAAATTGTAATTTAGATGAATTACCAGAAGAGTTAGAATTTCGAATTACGGAAATGTCATTTTTAAATCCTACGGCAGAATCTATCAAAAAACCTGCTGTAGTCAAATTTGATTTAAAAGTACATAAATAGTAAAGCTATAACAAGCAATTCCAGCTGACGCCTACGGCGCAGCTGAATTGGGCGTTATGTTGTCATCGGAAATCAAATGGAATTATGTGTAGTAGGTAGCTTGCTCGCTTTTATAGCTAGTTTTATGTATTTTTACTTTGTACTACCAAAGCTAAATGTGAGTTCAGAGTTGCCTAAACGAGCTGCAACTTTAAGTTTACTTACGGTATCATGTTGGTGTTTTGGTACTTTGTTATTTAAAACTGTTCCAGCTTTTGTACCTTTAATCATAATTGGTTCACCAATTGTAATTATCAGATTGTTTATTAATTTAAACGTTTTAAAGGCTGCTTTTGTTAGCCTAGGGTTATATGTTGCAAATATCATTACATTGGTTGCTTTAATATTGCTATTTGTTCCTAGTTACCAGCCAACATAACAAGAAATTCCAGCTGACGCCTACGGCGCAGCTGAATTGGGCGTTATGTGTCTGTTGGAACTTATATCTCTATGGAATCTTTAAAAGGAATTGATCTACAGGATTCTTTTATTCTCGGTTGGGAAGTTGATGAGTCAGAGGTTAAGTTCATTTTGGAAGCGAGCATTTGGCCTGAATCCCAGCTTTATCAAAAACCACAAGTTAACGAATACACTTGTTATAGAAATTGTATTTTAAAAATAAGTGATTTTTCAAAGTGTTCTGGTTTACAAAAACAATCTGAAGTAAATCCAACTATCGACATTGACGGTAGCGCTGATTATGGCAATATAGATTCATTTGTTAAAACTGCTAATGGTTTTATTCTTGTTTGTGAGTTTGGTGCAGTAACAATAACGGGCGGTTACTCTTCTTTTAAGCTTTACACATAACAAGAAAAATCAACAAGGACGTAAAAATGTTTGGCTTTGCTCCTTCGTCACAAATATTAGCCAAACATTTTACGCCTGTTATTTTGGCGTTATATTTCTAGGAGTAAATTTGACAGATTTCTTTTTATCCCAAGTCTTAGTTTCAATTGCAATCTGCTTTGATATGGTGTCGTTTCAGTTCAAGGATAGAAAGGAAATAATTGCCTGCTTGTTCGTAGCTGGAATTCTGATTTCTATTCATTTCGCTTTGCTTGAACAATGGACAGCATCTGGTCTTATGGCCATTTCAACGATACGCTATTTTACGAGTATTTTTACAACTTCAAAGAAAATCGCTTCGATCTTTATAGCTAGTTCACTGTTAGCTACATATTTCACATTTACAGGTTTAGTAAGCCTTCTAAGTTGTGCTGGTTCATTATTTCAAACGACAGCTGCTTTCAGTAAGAACGACAAGACGTTAAGAGTGCTAATGATTGTCGGAACATCGTTCTGGTTATTACATAATTATGTGGTTCAGTCACCGGTTGCAGTCCTAATGGAAGTGTTGTTTATTTCTAGCAATCTGGTTGGTTACTACCGCCATTACATACAGAAGCCCCAAAAAATAAGCACCGAAATATAACAAGAGCTTCAAGTTCGTTCCGGGCTTCGCCCTCCACTGGGACGCCTACGGCGCCCCTTAAGCAGGCGTTAGCTGGCACAATCAATAATTGAGTTAAATGAGAGAGAAATGAAAACTATCGGTCTGCTTGGAGGGATGAGTTGGGAATCCACGGCAAGTTATTACAAAGAAATAAATGAAGGTGTAAAAGCAATTCTTGGTGGTTTACATTCGGCTAAAATCTGTCTTTATAGTGTTGACTTTGCAGAGATAGAAAAATTACAACATGAAGGCCGCTGGGATGAAACAGCACGAATTCTATCCCAAGCAGCACAGTCCATTGAATCAGGCGGTGCTGATTTCATTCTTATCTGTACAAATACTATGCACAAAGTTGCAGATAATATTCAGTCTTCTATTTCAATTCCAGTTATTCATATAGCAGATGCAACAGCTGAAATTCTCGTTACCGATGGTATTAAACGTGTAGGCTTACTTGGAACAAAATTCACTATGGAACAAGATTTTTATAAAAATCGAGTTTCAGAAAAATATGGAATTGAAGTTATTGTTCCAAACCAGAATGACCGAAATATAGTCCATGACATAATTTATAATGAATTATGCCTTGGCAAAATAACAGATCAATCAAGAGAGAAATATCTTGATATAGTCAGTGAGCTGCACTCTCAAGGTGCAGAAGCTGTGATTCTCGGATGCACTGAAATAGCACTGCTCATCCAGCAACAACACACAGAAATTCGACTTTACGACACAACACAAATTCATGCGGCACAAGCCGTAAAATCAGCAACGAGTTAAAGTGCCAGCTAACAAGCCCATCCATGCGACCGCCTACGGCGGCGCATGATGGGGGCGTTAGCTGCCCTAGAGAGTATGGATAAATACGAAGCAAAGCGAATAGTAGAGAGTAAAGTCATGGGAAACCATCCAGACTGCTCAATAATGGATGAATCCTCAAAAGAGTTTTCTAGCTGTTTTGTATTCTATTTCCAAAGCAAAAAATTTATCGAAACTGGTAACTTTGGTGAGATGTATGTAGGGCAAGGACCCGTCATCGTTTGCAAAGAAACAGGTGATTTATTCGAAACAGGATCTGCGTATTCTACTGAATATTATGTGAATGCATTCGAGTTATGTGGAGATCCTTTCGGAGAGCCAACAGAGAAAATATCAATCTATGGTTGGAGCGAAGGTGCTAGTGCAGTTAAAGCAATAAAGTGTATCAGGAAGGCTACCGACTTGGGTCTATCAGATGCAAAATCAATAGTCGATCAAGTTTTAAACAATAATGGTGTAGTGATAAAACTGTCTTCTGCCGAAATCGTAGAGAGTACAATATCAGCTTTGGATGAAATTGGTTTTAAGTCGAGCCAGCTATGGAGTAATCAGTGCTAACAAGACGCTGCACCCGACTCCGGCGCTATCGCGCCTCCTCGGGTGAGCTTGGCGTTATAACTCATATGGATATTAGACCGAGATTTGGAACATATATAGTATCTGCCATTGCTGGTTATTGGTTGGCTTTTATAATGCTATTCATTGTTGCTACTTTGATTGAAACTGAAGTAGCTGTATCACTGATACCTGTATTTTTCTTTTCTTTATTTATCGCAGTAGGTGTTTCAATTTCTGCCTCAATTTTTGGCTATCCAATTTTCAAAATTATTTTTAACCGATTAAAATTTTCATTTTTACCTAAGCTATTTCTAGCTGGTACGGGATCTTGTATCCTATCAATATTAACATTTGCTCTATTGTTTAACTATTTTATCGGAGGTACTATTTCCGCAGCCGAAACTTTTCATACCAGTTTAGGTATATTCTCGTTCTGTATTGTAGTAATACCTTTTTCGGCTTTAGTATATTGGTTAATTGAACGGTAAGTTATAACAAGCGCTTCAACAAGGACAAATACTGTTTGGCTTTTGTCGCTGCGCTCCAAATTTTAGCCAAACACCATTTGCCCGTTAATTGGGCGTTATGTGTAAAGAGTATGAATCTAGCTGAAGCTGAAAAATTAGTTTTATCCGAATTAGTAAACCCAAGTATGTCTGGCGGCATTGATTGCGAAATACTGAAAGGCGAAACCATCGAAAAGGATTGGGGTTGGGTTTTCTTTTATCAAAGCGCCGCTTTTCTCAAATCTGGAGATTTCCGAGATATGTTAGGTGGTAATGCTCCAATCATAGTAAATAAGTTAACTGGTAAATTAATTCATACTGGTACAGCATATGAAATTGAGCACTACATAAAAGAATACGAAAGCTCGTTGTAATTTACACATAATAAATAAGGATAGGCGTAGCGCAGCCTGCGCCTTATCTGGTTGTTGAACCAGCCTGACGCTACTTATATATGCAAATATTTCAGAAATGATTTTGTGATGTGAGTGAGCCGTTTTTTGACTCACTTTTGTTCAGATATGACTCAGCCTTAGTGGTGCTCTATGATGCTTATTACCACTAATACCCTGTTGCATTAACCTGTCTGTTTCTGTTTTCTTGTCCTCTATTTTATAAGCCGTTGCCATTATCCTTATTATTCAGTGGTTGCCTTGTCAGCCAAATGCACTTGAACGCACGATGCCCATAAACTGCATCGGTTGCTGACACTGCCGACATAAGCACTGGGCTTTTTTACGCACGATTGGCTCAGCAATGCTGAAGTCCAGTTTGCCCGCCATCATCAAACATAGTTGTATCTTCTTCGGTTTCTTTCTGGCTCCGCCATGCAACAAGCCGTAATCTCGCACTCGCCGAAAGCCTTTAGGGATAACGTGTTGCAGTATTTGCCATAAGAATGTCAGTACAGGCAAGGTTTTGATTTTCTTTTGCTGAGTTTCGCTGTCGGTATAGCGAAAGCTGACTTCTGTATCGGTCGCGTTAATGATGTCTCTGTCAGGTAATACACCACGATACAAATATCGAGAAAGATACTTAAGCGCAGGTAACCCTTTGCCCACATGCTGACAGTTGACCACCCATTCCTGTGGTATTGATTTGGGGAGTTTGAGTTTAAGCTGATGGTTTATTGCCTCAAGCATTCGGCCTCGCCACGCTTTCGCCAGCGCCTTGCCGTTGAACAAATACTTTCCCTTATCTTTGCACCACTGGTTACGAGCCGCATTGAAACCGCCAGCGGGTATCACCACATGAATGTGTGGGTGAAATTGCCGTTGCCGTCCATGGGTGTGTAATACCGATGTAAAACCAATGTCAGCTTGTAGGCTTTTTTTTCGTTTGGCAAAATCTTTCAGCAGGCTTTGGGTGACGCTAAAAATGGCATCAAACACTTGTTGTTGATGATGAAACGTCAGCGGTCGAAGCTCGGCAGGCAAGGTAAAGGTCACCATGTAATACTCGACAGGCAAGAGTTTCATTTGCTGACGGTTGAGCCAGTCTTGAGTGGTGTTGTGCTGGCACAAGCTGCAATTACGATGACCACAAGACAAGGGTAAATCTTGATGTTGATGGCAATCATCACACTGCCACTGACTGCAACCTTTGTTAAAGGTTTTGCAGCTGAGCATGGCATTCATCGCCTGATGGTGTTCATGGGTGAGCTTATGCTGATATTCACGTTTAAACTCGTCAAAATACTCAGACAGTAAATCGATAAAGTGCATTACTTGTCCCTCCATGTGAGGGCAAGGGCATCAGTTAAGCTGTTGATGGTTTTGCGTGTGGATTGAGATTTAACGTCGGTGAGCTTGGTGTAAATGAGGGTGGTATTGAGACTGTTGTGACCCAGAGCGACTTGAATGCTGCGCAGGTCAACACCTCGCTCAAGCAGATGGGTGGCGTAACTGTGACGTAATGAGTGAGGACTTATTTTTTTTAAAAATGCCACAGTCTTTTAAAATCTGTCGCATGGCTTTTTGAATTCCACCTCTGTCCATTTGCTGGTTAGGGTCATGGTTCTTGCTCGGAAATAACCATTTAGGATGTTGATGCGTTTTCCAAAACGTGCGAAGTATCGCAAGAGTTCGCCTGGGCAGTGGCACCAAACGGTCTTTACCGTATTTACCGTCACGCACATGCACTTTCATGTTGGCTCTGTCGATGTCGCCCACTTCAAGATTAATCGCTTCACCCAAGCGTAATCCTAACGTATACAAGGTGAGCAAGAACACTTGATAGCGTAATTGTCGAGTACGACTGATGATTAAGCCAACCTCATCAACGGATAAGGTATCAGGCAAGCGTTTCACCTGCGGTGGTTTGACGATGTCCAGCCACTGCCACTGCTTATTTAACGTGTGCCTGTAAAAGAACTGCAACCCATTACGGTCAATTTTAACTGTGCTCCACGAGTGCGATTTGATAAGCGCATTAAAATACTGCTTAAGCTCTTGCTGAGTCAGGTTATCAGGGCAGCGGTCAAAATGCGTGGCGATACGCTGAACCGCACGACTGTAGCCATCAATGGTGGCTTTACGCTTGCCTTGTAATGTTAAGTTGGTAAGATGTTGTTCATAAAGGAAATCAAAGCGTTGTTGTTCGTAAGGGCTCATAGCCATACTCCTAAACGTTGACAGCGATGTTGCTGAAAAAGAAGTATGAACGATAGCGTTGATTTATATAATTAATTGTTGTTTATCAGCAGTTTCTGCCGCAGAGCGGCTTGGTTCAACAAGAATGATCAACACTTTGAAAAAAAGCCAAGAGCTTTACTTAGAATTGCAAAAGTCAGCACAGTATAATTAAACGTCATTTTAATGAGTGAGATGCCATATAAGAAGAAAAACATCAGTATTTCTAAAATAATGTTATCGATGTAAAAGGCGTACCTTCCTAGTGATACGCCCATGCTAATTTCATTTACGATTTACGCTTAAAAATCCATTGTAAAATCTCATCAGCATTCCAACCGATACGAACGCCTCCACGAATGATTTCGCTCGGAAACGTTTCATCCATCATGCGAATTTTATGTAAAGTTGTTCGGCTGCACTTCATCAATTGTGCAATTTCTACCAACTTAATAATTCGGTGTTTTAGTCTAGGATTACGGTTTGTCATAAATGTCCTTATTTGTCTGATTAATTTGAGTGCTATGTTTCGAAAATCAAAACTGAAGCACTGCCATACATAAGCCAAGATTTAGGAGCCAATCCTTGGCATCTAAACACCTATGCATATAAGATATACCACATTTTGACTTTTACGAGCCTTAATCAGGTTTTGCCAAAAAGATGGATGGGTAAAATAGTGATGTTCGAAACTGGAAGCTAAGAGACTATAGGAAGAAAAAGAGTTCAATTAAATTTACGAACTAAAATGCAATTCTTTAGTGAGTTAAACCATATCTGAGATCATTTCCGATCACCTCATAGATCTTAATAAAAGGTTTCACCAGCTTCAATAACTCCTTCTAACGTAGAAGGTTGAAGAAGTGTCGGTATTTGAGGGGCTAAGCCCAAACTCCAGATTACTGCAGTCCCCAAGTCTCTGAACTTGAGCGTCAGTTGCAAAACAAAACTTAATCATTTAGAGCTAAGTTATACATTGTATTTAACTCACATACGTCATCACCTGGTCAACTAAATCTCCGGTCAATTGAGCGATGATTTATACCACTTTTTAAAGCTGGCTGTCGCTTTTAAGCCATAGAGCCTCAGCCTTTGAAACTCTTTCGGTAAAATGTGCTGTACCATTCTGCCTATGAAGATTTCAGCTTCCACACTAGCGTATTCCCGCCGCTTGATTCTATACTGTTGTGTTAACAAACTTTTGGACTGACATGACCAAACACTTACAACAGACTGGGTGTTGTTATTAGAATAAAATAAGATTATTTTTGCACATGGTTAAAAAGAAAACTGCCTTACGTGAAATGGGTATTATTGGTAAGGCAGAACCATGTTGGTTTTTATAGGATGACTAAGCTAAATAAAAGATCGCTTAGATTTAAATTCGTGTCGGTTCCTTTTCAGAGTCTCGCAGAAACTTAATAACTAATAGTGGTATAAAGCAAAGGGCGAATATAACGAGTTGTTCAGTAGCTGAAAATGCTAGAGCTTGTGCTAAAGTCACTATTAATGCTGATATGCTCATTTGTATAAACCCGAATAATGCTGATGCTGCACCTGCATTGGCTTTAAATGGTGTTAATGCCTTTCCTGTACACGTACCCATTAACAATGAAAACCCGATTGAACCTATAATCACTGGCAGCATAAATGAAGCAACATTGGTATTGTTTTGCAACGCCAGTAATAGTCCACCAGAAAGAATAACGATACCTAAACCGATTTTTATAATCGAGTTAATTTTGAAATGATTAATCAGTTTAGGTGTCAGTAAGTTAACGGCAATAATGGTGACTGCGTTCAAGCTAAACCAATGCGTAAACACTTCTTCATTAAGTTTAAATTTATGAATAAAGACATTAGGTGCCATGCTGACAAATGCTGTACTTGAAGCAAATGAAAGCATGACAATGAAAGTGTAAAAGATAAAGCTGGATGATGAGATCATTTTTTTGTATACCAGTATCTTAGAAATACTTATAGAGTCCACCTTTGGAGTGTAAGACTCATTAAAAAATCTCAATGCAATAACGCCAAAAATCACAGCAAATAAAGCCATAAAAATAAAATTACTTTTCCAGCCAAAATTTGTAGTTAAGAAATACCCCATTACTGGTGCTAAAGCTGGAGTACAGAAAATCATACCATTGAGATAGCTGTATATTTGACTGCTCTCTTTCGCATTAAATCTGTCTGTAACGCTCGCAAACACTGAAACCACAATAGCGCACGCACCAAGTCCTTGGAAAAAACGTAATAACAAGTGCAATTCAATACTCTGAATAAAGATCATGACCAAAGCAGTAATAAGGTATGTGACGATACCAAGAAGCAATACGGGACGACGGCCAATTTTATCTGAGATGGGGCCAAAAAATAGCTGACCCAAGCCTAAACTAAAAATAAATATCGTAATAGTCCATTGCATTTGAGTTACAGGAACATCAAATTCAGTAGCCATTGTAGGCAGTGCCGGTAGAAAAATATCAATCGCTAATGGGCTGAAAATAACCATTGGCAATAAAATAGCTATCAATCTAAGTTGCTTCATATTTCATTCACTTCTTTTCAAAATTCAATCTAGATTTTAATTTTTATTATTTATGAGTAAAAATGATTTATAGTTGAGCAATGTATTCTTGGTAGAAATGTTTATGGCTCAGGCCTTCGATCTCAATTTATTAAAAGTGCTGGACTTGCTTTTAGAAGAAAAAAGCGTGACTAAAACAGCAAACAGGCTTTGCGTAACTCAGTCAGCCGTAAGTAAGAACTTATCTCGACTTCGAGAAATGTATGATGACCCGATATTATTGCGATGCGGAAAAGAGTTTATACCTACTCCAAAAGCAAAAGAACTGTCTTTAATGCTGAAGCCTATTTTACAAAACATCAATGTGTTAACCCAAAAGACGTCTTTTGAGCCAGAAGAATGTGAGCGAGTATTTCGATTTGAAATGATGGAAGTGGCGTACTCATTTACCTTACCAGAGTTTATGCCATCAATTTTAGAAACAGCGCCATTAATTAAGTTTGACACACAAACTTGGAATGACTCTTCACTTCAGCGTCTACAAAACTGTGAAATTGATTTTGCTATAAAGTGCTTCGAACAAGATTTTCGCTCAGAAAACCATTTAAGTAAAATCCCGAAAAATTTTGAGTATGCGAAACTCAGTAAAGATTTTGCGACCTGCGTTGTTCGCAAAGGTCATCCTATTTTATCTGAAGAATGGACGCTTGATGGGTTTATGCAACAAAAACACATTCAAGTAACTGGGGGGGGGACACGTCACTGGCTATTAGATGAGGTGCTCATTCAAATGGGTTTAGAAAGAAATGTTGTTATTGAAATTCCTGATTTTCATGGTGCTTTTCGTTTATGCGAAAGAACGGACTTGGTACTATGCGCACCTTATGGTCAAGTACAGGATATGATTGAATTATATAACTTAGAAATGGTAGGCATTCCAATAGAGATGGAGCACGGGGTAGATGTGCTTATCTGGAACCAGTATTTTAATCATGATCAAGCACATAAATGGTTGCGCGAGCGCATTATAGAAAGCATGCGACGTGCTAATTTTGTACGATATAAATTTTAGGTAGTGAAGCCAAAAGACATACTGTACGAGCTGCAATATTATATTTTCTGGCTCGTTTATCCTCTAAAGTTTCTCAGTGAATAACTATTACTCATTTCTTAATCTATATGTTCTGACCCAATAGCATCGTGACGTGGTCATATCCATTAGACCACGTCAGCTCTAACTATGGCTATGTGGCAACGCAGGCCGAATTCAGGGTTGATCGTACACAGTGACCGAGGCTCTCAGTATGCGAGCAAGCAATATCGCAACCTACTAAAAGGTAATGAGTTTGTTGGCAGTATGAGCCGCAAAGGGAACTGCTGGGATAATGCGGTAGCAGAAAGCTTTTTCGGTAGTTTAAAGCAAGAGCGAGTGCAGTGGAGAAGTTATCAAACTCGGCATGAAGCTCAACAAGATATTTTGAGTTACATAACGATGTTCTATAACAGCAACCGTTTGCACTCTACGCTTGGTTATTTGAGTCCAAATGATTTGGAAGCACAAGAAATAGATTTAAAGAAAGTCTCTTAACTGAGGTGTCTAAATTTAGTTGATCACGTCATTTATATATGGTTCAACTTCAGGCGAAAATGAGTCACCCAATTGCATGAAACCCGTATTAGTAAGTTGTATGGGTCTTATGATATGGTCATTGATATAACTCGAATACGGCTTGCCGCTTACTTTTGAAACAACAGCACCAAGTACATTAAAGTTTAAATCTGCATATTCAAATGATTTAGTCAGGCTTCGTTGTTCAGCAATTGACTGTTGTAAATATTGACTAATAGATCGTTGTTTGCTTTGGTTTTTGGGTTTTAGTTTGTCTTTTAATCCAGAATGGTGGGTCATCAATTCGATTATAGTGAGATCTTCACCATCAAATTCTGGTAAGTATTTCCCTATTTTATCATTGAGGTTAATCTTTTCGTCTTCAACTAGCTGCATTACTGCTTGCGCTGTAAATAACTTTGTCAGAGAAGCTACACGAAACTTGGTTTTGCTTGTAACTGCTTGCTCTGCAGATGTTAATCCAAATCCATTTTGATAGTATATTTCACCATTTTCTATGATCCCTACAGCCATTGCAGGCACACCGTTTTCAGCTCTTATATTTTCAAGAGATAAATCCAGTTTTTCCTTTGTATCTATAGCGTTGTCTAGTGTTCCAGCAAAAACTAAGTTAGATGTGACGATGATATAAAAAATCAGGATTGACTTTAAAGGCTTAATCAAAGCGCTCCGCTGCATACTTGTTCCCTCAAGTTGTAATACTGCGCATTGACAAATTAAATGCAATATCATGTTTTTATTAAAAAACTTATCTTATCCCACTTTTAACATGCCCGCAAAATACTGTGAGGTTAATACCTACCATTTTTAGAAAAAGGAATATCAATTCAATTTATACTAAGTTTTAAGCATGAAATTCATGAAAAATAAAGAGAAATAGAACACTGACGTAAATAGATGACTTGAGGAGGCGTCGCGCAAATCTCGCGCATTTTAAAAATTATTGGTACGGTAAAACTCAATTTCCTTTTGCATTTCAACGAGATAATTGGTCGGTATGAGAGGATTCGAACCTCCGACCCCTGACACCCCATCATTACGTAAATCTTGCACCTAAGACTTTGATTTACAACTACAAAACACGCTTACCACTAACGTAAAAAACTTTAATTAGATTAATAATTTTAATTTTTTAAATTATATTAATCAATCAATTACGAATCGTTTTGCGAGTAGCTTTTTCACGAATGGTGCAAGCTTATAAGCTTTGGTTCCCTGACGCAAAGTGATAGTGCGCCAAATGCAAATCAAAATATTTTCTAATAGTCAGCGCTCGATGGTAGGAGCAAAGATCTTTCATACTTGCTCATGTGGTGCTTCTGATTGAATTATGGTGCTAGAATAAAAGTTCATTACCACCTTCGGATTGGACATGAATCAAGCTGAACAAGAAATCGAACTTAGAGCTGTTGAGTTCGCAAAGAAAAATAGAACTCGTATTGGCAGAGAATTAAGTGATATCAAGAAGTACCCAGCCGATAACCAGCCTGTTTCAATTTTTATGTGTGGATCTCCAGGAGCAGGTAAAACAGAAGCATCCAAAGTTTTTTTAGAAGCCTTTTCTGATGCAAATATCATTCGTTTAGATCCTGATGAACTAAGAGGTTATTTCGAAGATTACACCGGAAACAACTCATATATTTTTCAGAAAGGAGTCAGTTTTATTGTTGAGCGCACTCTAGATTTCATCTTTAAGAATGACCAGAGTTTTGTATTAGATGGCACATTATCCAATTTCAATATTGCTTGTAAAAACATTGACCGTTCATTAAATCGTGAGCGTACTGTGCTCGTTATTTTTGTATATCAAGAACCTTTATTGGCTTGGGAGTTTGTACAAGCCAGAGAAAAAGTGGAAGGAAGAAAAATTAAACTAGAAACTTTTATTGAGCAATTCTTAGGCTCTCAAGCCGTGATTCGCCAAATAAAAGCTAAATATGGTGATGCTGTTAAGGTAGATTTATTGCTAAAAAGTACAGACGGTAGCCCCAGAGAATATAGAGATAACATCAAATATATAGACGATCATATCAATAAAAAATACTCTCGCAGCGAGTTAGAAAGGCTGTTAGACTTATGAAATCTAAACTACAACTGGAGAGAAGTTATGACAGCTAAAGTAACAAAACCAACAAAGTCTTTAACGGCAGCTTCTAAGCTTTCGTATTTTGTTAACAGTGCCAGTGTAGAAGAAAAAAAGAAAATTTATGATATCGTGATGTCAAAGGCAACCAAAATGCAAAACGACATCATTGAACAAGCTAAGCACATATCATAATTTCAATTGTGCCACAGTTTGTGGCACTTTCTCAGGGTAATTAACTTTCTGTATATTCCCGTTAATTCCAATTCCCCCAAATAAATCCTCACTTGACCATAAGTCATCTTGGCATTTGCCATATACCGATTTTATGACAGTGCTCAAGTTAGTATTAACACATTAAAAAATAGAAATTTTTTAATGTTACTCGCAAAACTCTCGCAAAATAAATAGGTAGATAATTTTAAGGATAGCTAAAAGGTAAATGAGTAAGGCGTTGATTATAAGCAAAAAATTGGTCGGTATGAGAGGATTCGAACCTCCGACCCCTGACACCCCATAGCTCACTACGTTCGCAAGCCTTACTACGTAAGTCTTTGTTAACAGTGCGCTTTTCGGACTGTCACACATACCCTCTACACAGGCAGTTACACACGAAGTTAAGACAATGTGTGTACTATGGCATCAATCAGCAACCTCCCAAGTGGTAACTTTAGAGTCCAGTATAAACAGGACGGTAAACGAAAAGGTAAGACCTTCAGCTCTGAACTAGAGGCTAAGCATTTTGCAGCAGAGATAGACAAAAAGATAATTAGTGATGTATTGACAGTTAACTGTATCGCTAACGCTTACCTAGACCAATTCAGCGGAAGAGGCGGTAAGGAAGCAATCGGTTACAGACTGAAAAGACTATCATCTTTCTTTGTTGGTCTACCTCTAACTAGGTTCAGCACTCAAGATTTACAGAAATACAGAATCAAGCGTTTAACTGAAGTTCAAAGCTCTACAGTAAGGCTTGAGCTACAACTACTCTCTCGCCTGTTGAAGTATGCAAGGCTGACTCATGTCCTCGACATTCCCGATGTCTTCAAGGATTACGAATACCCACCAGCAAATAAACCCAAAGACAGAATAGTTTCACCATTAGAGCTAGATATGTTGCTTGGTGATGTAAGCCCTAGTATGTCAGATATTTTCAACCTTTGTTACCTTACAGCTATGCGGAGATCTGAGGTGGTCTATTTAAGGGTGATGGACGTTAATTTAGATAACCGTCAGATTTACCTATCAAATACTAAGAACGGTCATAGTAGATATGTGCCTCTCAGTAAGACTGCTTGTGAACTATTAGCTCGGCTCATTACAGGAAAACGTTCAGAGTCTAGGTTATTCGAAGTTGAGCCTCATAGTGTTAGCAAAGCGTTCACTAGAAGCTGTAAACGGCTGGGTATTGAGGGCTTATGTCTTCACGGTTTAAGACATTCAGCTATCACCCGTTACGCTGCTAAGGGGCTGTCTACAGCTCAACTGCAAGTTGTTAGCGGGCATAAAGATATAACAATGTTACAACGATATACCCACTTGAAAGCTAGTGATGTTGCAGGACTATTGGACTAACAAGTATATCGCTTTTACTAGAGAAGAACGTAGACATGTCTCTAAGCTAAACCTATGTTCTTCATTGCTTTTAATAAGCCTAAAAGTTTATTTTATAGCCAGCAGTTCTAAGCTGTTTCATAACGGCTAGACCAACAGATTCAACTCCATTATCAACATTCTTATATACCACCCCAGCCAAATCACTAGGCATTGATACACCACCCTTTAGAAGACAACAAACTCGTTTTCTAGTCAGTTTCCCTACAAAATAACCAAACTCGAAAATAACATTTGGTCTAGCTCTAAGCTCTGTCTTACGATCTTCGTCAGGTAAATCCTTCTGGTCGACTGTATAAGCTAATTCATCAGGTGTTAATAAAATAAAAGCGTACCCAATGTCACTACTGTTTTCCTCAAACTTCTCAATAACAGTATTACCATTGTCAACTTGTCGATGAAGAACAACAGGTTCAAGACCTATCTCATGTATAAAGCGTTCAACATCTGTTTTAAGAGTTTCATCGTGACCATGAACAATAAATACTTTATTAGATAACGTAGGGTCTCTACTGATACTTTTCTCCTGCTTTAATTCTCCATACTTATCTTCTAATAAAGCGTTCTTAGTGTTATTTAAAGCTATCTCTAAGTCTTCCTTTGTTTGAACAGCATACTGATAAGTTGTTCCGTAGTCTCTAGGCTTATTATAGCTGGAAGCGGAAATGTAAGACGGTGAGTCTTCACTCATAACTGAGAGGATTACATTAATAGCCCTTGTTTTCCAATCAAACCAATCTTGCTTTTCAGATCCTTCTTCTTTACCGTAAAGACCTTCCACATAGTGATGGAAATTATTTTGTGAATCGAAATGAATACTTTGTTTGAGCAAGTGTTCTATTGTATTAATTTTACTTTCCATATTACTTCCGTTTACTACAAGGATTCTGCAATGTTAACAGAGTGATAATTGCCAGTACACTGTAAGGTAACTAGGGCAGTTTAATTTCCCAAAGACGACACAGGATCGCTAAAGGTCTTACAAACAGTTTCATTAAACAGCCCTTATATTTTGTAAAAAATCTGAATAGGAACATATATATAGCAAAGTGGGCGCTTCCCCCGTAGGGGCTGGTAGAAAACTTTCTAGTCCCACCCAAAGAACAGATTTTCTTTTTCTGTCATAAATGTCCTTTTTATTTCGACTGACTATCCAAACAGCACACACACTAACTTAAGGGTATGCCCTTTTTCTTTTAGGTGAAATGTCTCAAATATTATAGTAATGATACAGTGTCTCACGTACTGTCTCAAAAATAGGGTTTACACGTTTTGATACAGCTGGTAGCATAACTTCTAAATACTTATGAGACACATGAATTACTCATGCTTAAATACTTCAATGCAAACCAAAGCTTTAAAGATAACGAAACACTGACGTTAACCCTTAGTAATAACATGATTGTTACGCTTCTTAAGTTACCTACAGGAGCTATCAAAGGTAGCAATAACTGGAATGATGAAGACTTTGTACACGGTGCGTCTCACGCTAGGTTAAAGCTTGAAGCATGGGAGCGGTTAGAACCTTCAGTCAATTCTACAGCTAAGGCACACGGTAAGCAGATAGGCTATGTGCGTGTTAGTACGGTTACACAGAACACAGACAGACAACTAGAGGGTATAGCCTTGGATAAGGTCTTTAGAGAGTACTGTAGTGCTAAGACTGTTAGTCGTCCAGTGTGGGAGCAATGTCTAGACCATGTTAGAGAGGGAGACACCTTACACATTCACAGTCTAGACCGTGTGTGTCGCTCTGGTGCTGGTGATGCTGTAGCTATTGTAGACAAGCTTAATAGTCTTGGTGTCTCAATAGTGTTTCATAAAGAAGGTCTGACCTTCAGTGGAGCCATGACAGCAGCACAAAAGGGTGTCTTAGGTATTCTTGCTAGTGTTGCTCAGATGGAACGAGAGCTAATTAATGAGAGGCGTATAGAGGGCATAGAGGCCGCTAGAGCTAAGGGGAAAACCTTTGGAAGACCTAAGACAGTTAAGGTTACTAAGGAAGATGTAGAAAGGCTGGTAGCTAGCGGTCTTAGTAAGATACAAGTAGCTAAAGAACTAGGTATTGGTCGTGCTACATTGTACCGCTTGCTAGAGACATGATGTTAAACCCTTTAGCCTCACCTTTTGCTTACCTAATTAAACCTGATTATAGAGGGGGGAGAAAAAGTTAAAACCAAAAGTAAAACTAAAGGTAACACTATAGGTATTACTGAAGGTTAATACTGGTAGTAAGTCTTACAGTAACCTTGTAAGTAATAGTACCTGTATGAGTGGTAGGTATTCGTAGTAACTATAGTTAACCTACAGCCTAACCTAAACCTAGCTACGGTATCCTCAAGTTAACTAAAGGTAAGCCTAACCCACTACCAATATAGTTAATAAGCTAATAGCTACCCCCAAGGGAAGAACATTAAGTAATACATAGAGTGCTGAAAAACATACTCTAACTTGATGGTCTTCCCTATTTTTTACGACATAATATGTCACACTCTTTATATGTCTGTCTGTCCCTGTTGCTCTAACTTCCAGTAAAACATCAAGCTAAATACTGACGGGTGAGAAGTAGACAACCACTAATGCTTAAACAACCAGCAGTTAAAACACTAATAAAAGACTACATCTGTATACCATGTTTTGCTAACTGATTATTTAATATGAAAAAGGTATCCAATAGACTACAAGTCGAGACTGAACACTAGTCATTACCTTTGTAAACAATGGGTTATAGTCGTGTTAATGTGCATTCAACTTAATTCGAAACTAAGAGTTTATTCATGACTAATACAACTTTAAACCTAACTCAAGTTATCCGTTCAGCAAGCTACCAATTACGTGCTAAGACAGATGAAAGCTGGATTGATGAACTAGCAGAAATGCTAAAAGAAGGTGAGCAGTTCAGCGGCACAGATGCGCCTACAGTAGCACTACATAATAATAAGTATTGGTTAACTGATGGTTTCCATAGAACGGCAGCAGCTACACAGGCTGGTCATGAAGAAATGGAATTCCATGTGGTCGAGGTTGAGTCTGAGTACGACATTCTACTAATGGCTATTAAGGCTAACGGTAAGCATGGTAAGCGTAACAGTAGTGAGGACTATAAGAGCATGGTAGAGGCACTAATGGTCTCTGAACATGCAGACACCTTCATGAAACATAAGTTTGCTATCGACACACGCAAGTTAGCTGAGACTATCGGTTGTTCTACACGTCACGTACAGAAGGCAACAGCCACTTTAAGAGAAAGCCTACAGGTGGATATGGACACCTTTGTACTGGATAGACGTGCTGAAGGTGTTAGTAATAACGCTATTAGTAAGGAGATTGGTTGTAACTCTACAACTGTAGACAGATTAGTAACTGAGTTAAAGCAAGACACTTCTGCAAAACGGAACAGTTCCGAAATGCAGAACACTCAGTTAGACACTTCTGCAAAACGGAACAGTTCCGAAATGCAGAACACAGAAACCATTAACACTATCCCTAGTCAACACCACGATTCACCAGCAGACGCCTTCCTAGCAGACAATGAAGATGACTTTAGCCTGATTGATGATGAACTACACGACACGTTCGATGACGTACCGTTCGACATTAATTCTACTGATGCTGTCAAGCTTACTTCTGCGAAAGACTTAGGTGACGAAGTTGACCCTAAGGATAAGCAAGCGGTTGAAATGGAAAGTCAACATGAGGCTATTGAATATATGTTTAACAATATGTCTAAGTTCACAACAAATGTCTTAACTAGCTTCATTATGCAAGCTCAAGCCGAATTAAAACAACGTACCAATTAGACTACAAAACTAAGCTTACTAGATGCAGCTTAATAACTAACTATACTTTCTCTAAGTGTACAACGGGTGAGAACTAAATAGCTCACCTATTGAACAGAACCTATTAAACCTGATTATAGGTAGTAGTAATACACTATCAGACAACAATTAGGTTTATCTCTCTTTGTGTTTGTCTCTTTATTTTAAGCTTTACCCTTCTTCGTTTATTTCTCTTGTATTTAAAAGCCTAGGCTGACTAAAGGTTAACCCCCTTAGTTGGTCTAGGTTTTTTATGCAATGTAGAACCTACAAAAGAAAGACAAACCAAAGACCAAACCTAGCTAATCTACAAGGACTTAAAACCATGAGTACAACTCAAGTCAGAGCCAAAGGTTTAACACATTTACCTAGAGGCACTACATACAAAAAGATGGCTGTCTGTTTCAACCGTGAAGCATTCAACGCCATTGAGAAACACAAGGCTTACCTAGACAGTAAGAGGCCTAAGGGAGTGACATTAGGCTATGCCTTGAACCACCTGTTAACCATAGGTAAGAGGCACTAAGACCATGTTAGAGAAAGAAGGAGTTACCTTACTTCCGTGTGTGGCCTGTTCGCTACTCAAGCCTAGCTCAGAGTTTAAAGGTAGGAATATGTTCTGTATCGAGTGCGCCTCAGGCGATCCCGTAACTATACCTAAGGACATTGAAGTACCTGAATACCTAAAGCGAGACAATGAGGCTTCAAGAGCTTACATCGAGCATATACAACGCAAGAATAAAGGGCATTAACAAACAGCTTAAACCAATGGATTCAAAACGAATGAGCAAACCCAATACACTTCAACTCACAATCAATAAACAGTCAGTAATTGTTAAGACACACCCTGAAGACAATGAGCTTTTTTGTCTGAATGATTTACACAAGGCTAGCGGCGGAGCTGAGAAGCATAGACCTAACCGTTTCACTCGAAGTCTAAATTGCCCAAATTTGGCCAGTTTAAAAACTATACAAGGCTCTGAAGGTGGAACCTACGCAGGCCAAAAGACAGTCTATAAGTATGCCGCATGGATTGACGATAAGTTCTACGATGTGGTCTTTGATGCATCTACCTCAGCAGCCAATGGTCATAGTCTTAAAGCCTCACAGATAGCCGCTAGAGCCGCTACTCCTAGCCAACTGATAGATGACATAAAGTCATTAGAGCACAAGGCTAAAGAGCATATAGCAACGCAGACAGTTAAAGGTCTTATCAATATGCGAGGCCATGAGATTAGTAACTATATGAACCTAGCCATAAGGGCTGCAACTGGTTACCTAAGCAAGCAAATCAAGGTAAGCAAAGGCGAGTCAGTTGTAGGGTGTCTAATCAAGCAAGATGCACCTGAGGCACTAGCAGCTTACAAGGCACAGCTTGAGTTAATGATTACAGGTCTAGCCGTAGGTATTAATTACCATCAGTTAGCCGCAATGATGAAAGTTAAAACCGCCAAGAATAAGGAGCTATTAGCTTTAGCCTAAAGCCCTACCACCAATTCCCACCACTAACACAACCAGTAGACAGAACCAGAGGCAGATATTTAGTGATGCCTCAAGGCTACCTATTACCCAATGAAAAGGATAAAACTTAATGACAACTGAAACTAACACCAACCAAGAAGCACAAGACTTTCAGCGTGGACTTATAGCCGTATTAACTAACACATTAGCTATGCTCTACCGTATACAAACACAAGGTGTAACATCAACGGCAGCACTACAAGCAGCAGAAGCGCACATAAAGCGCACTATGCAAGAGAACACCAGCGAAGCACTAGAGGCTAAAGCTAAGGTTGAACACAAGGCCATGCTAGCAAGGTTATACCAAGATGCTGATAGTCAGTTAAAAGAGCAAATGAAAAGCCATATTACGGTCTTCTTAAACTTAAGTGACAAAGTGTTTAATAAAGAGATAGATAAAATATGGTCTGGTATCACGGGTGAGAATGAAGCAGAACTAAAAGCTAGACCTGCTTATGGTAAGCCAGAGCTAACAGAAGAAAAGGTGATACAAATGCTTCAGGAAGTTAGCCAAAAACTACGTTTTCAGAATCATATCAATGTTGAGACCGAAAGTAAGCAATTAAAAGATGCTCTTAACACCACAAAAGAATCTATTACCAAGGCCATGCACAACGAGATTGCTACAGTTGATGAACGCTTATCAGACAGTGAACGCTGTAAGGCAAGTATTAAGACTCAAAAGTTAGAGCTGATTCACCGTAGAGAAGCAGAATACAATAGGGAAATCCTGAACCTTAAGAATAAACAAGCGACTTACGAAAGGCTTACAATTGAGAAGAAAGAGTTAATGAAATATCTTAACAAGTTAGCTAAGTAAACTTTAGGTTATTACTGAGGGAGAGCTAAAGGCTTTCCCTATTGTTTCCCTCTAAGTGAGAATTGTTATCAACTTTCGGTGTACCACTGTCTAAAATGACAGGAGACCAGTAAACAGACCCATAAAGGATTAGCCATGTGCACACGAACTTGCACACGTGCACACAAACGGGTAACCTATGGCTTCCTATAAATCAGTGTAACTGTTTGTTTAACTGTAGAAAATTGGTCGGTATGAGAGGATTCGAACCTCCGACCCCTGACACCCCATGACAGTGCGCTACCGGACTGCGCTACATACCGACAATAAGACTCAATCACTTCCAATAAAGAGAAAACTTGAACTGAATCACGATTAACTTTAACAACTGGATTTTATTTCATCAAGTCGTTTAAATTAATAGCATAAAGCGACGTTCAAAAAACAAGCAAACAAACTACTGACAAAACGATGCTTAAATTACAACTTATGATTCATCTTTAACCACTTTGTCATCTTAAATTAATTTTAGAGTAATCATTCTGATCTAAAGTTTTCAAACTTCACTTTCAATCAAAATTAATCAAACTTTTAAGACCATATTTGTATACATAAAAATAACCAATTTGAATTTTTAGTCACTTTTCTAGCTTATTTTTGTGTGATGTAGTTCACATACAGCTACTTTTATTTACTTGATAATCGCAGCAGTTATTACATATAACGAATAATAATTTATAGGGGTTATAATGATTTTTGGTAACAAGTCACAATTAAAAACTAAAACTGCAATTGCATTAGCAGTGGCTGCATCACTTGGTTTAACAGCTTGTAACAGTGATGATAATGACAAGAAAGATCATAAGGATCAGATAAAACTACGTGTGATGGAAACATCTGATCTTCACACCAACATAATGGATTATAACTACTACAAAGATGCACAAGATCAAACTATTGGTCTAGCTCGTGTTGCTAGCATTATTAAAACTGCACGCGCTGATGTGAAGAACTCTGTACTCGTCGACAACGGTGACCTCTTACAAGGTAGCCCTATGGGTGATCACATCGCTACTGAGTTCAAAAAAAATAATCGTATGCCATACACAGGTATACACCCAGCCTATAAAGCAATGAATACCCTTGGTTACGATGTAGGTAACATTGGTAACCATGAATTTAACTTTGGATTAGAGTTCTTAGACCAGTCTCTCGCTGGTGCAGATTTCCCATATATTAATTCAAACGTAGTTTGTGACGTAGACTGTGGTAAAGATGGCATATTAAAAGGTGAAAATAGATTTACACCTTTTATCATTAAGGACAAGGTCGTTTTCGACACTAATGGTGATGAGCACACAATTAAAGTGGGCTATATTGGCTTTGTTCCACCACAAATTATGCAGTGGGATAAGAAAAACCTAGAAAATCGTGTTCAAGCACAGAGTATCACCGAATCCGCTGAAAAATATGTAAAGCAAATGAAAGCTGAAGGTGCTGACGTTATTATTGCGATTCCTCATTCTGGAATTGGTGAACCAGATGATGAAAACACGATGATGGAAGATGCCGTTTATAAGCTGACTCAAATCGAAGGCATCAATGCTGTAATGTTTGGCCATAGTCATCAAGTTTTCCCAAGTGATACCTATGCGAATGTCCCTAATACAGATATAGAGAAAGGGACGATTAATGGTACTGCTGCTGTTATGCCTGGACGTTGGGGTGATAATTTAGGTATTGTCGATTTAGTTTTAGAGCAAGATGGCGAAACATGGAAGGTCGTGAACTCTCAAAGCACAACTTTACCGATATTCGATACTAAAGAAAAACAATCGCTTGTAGATGCTGATAAAGATATTCATGATGCTGTTGAGTTAGAGCATGTAGGTACACGTGATTATGTAAGTACACCTATTGGTAAAGCCACATCAGACATGTACAGTTTCTTATCTATGGCGCAAGATGATCCAACAGTTCAAATCGTTGCTTCAGCACAGAAATGGTTCGCAGAAAATGATGAAGGGTTTAAAGATAAAGTAGGTGACCTCCCTATTCTGTCTGCTGCTGCTCCATTTAAAGCAGGTGGTCGTTATTCAGATAGTGACTTTGATCAATATGTTCAGGTTAAAGCTGGCGACTTAGCGATTAAAGATGCTGCCGATTTGTACCTCTACCCAAACACTATGGTCGCCTTAAAAGTAACAGGTGCAGAAGTTAAAGAGTGGTTAGAATGTAGTGCCAATCAGTTTAATACCATTGATCCTGATTCAAGTAAAACCCAACCTCTGATTAATAGAGAAGGTCATCGTACTTATAACTTTGATACTATTGACGGTGTAGAATACAAAATCGACGTTACTGTTCCTAGTAAATACGATAATGATTGTAAAGCCATAACGGGTGCAACAAAGAATAGAATCGTTGATTTAACCTATGACGATGATGGGGTTGAAGTCACTGGTGAGCAGTTTGCCCAAAAAGAATTTATTGTAATTACCAACAATTATCGTGGATACGGTGGTAAATTTGCCGGAACAGGTGAAAGTCATGTTCAGTATACATTTGCAGGCAAAGAGAATCGTCAAGCTGTAGCCGAATATATTTCAGAAATGTCTGATTTTGAACCAAAAACTGGCGAGTCAGGCAGTGCTGTTGATACAAAAGCAGACTACAACTGGAGCTTCAAAAACATTGAAACTTCTGTTGAGCTAAAGGTTACCTTCGAAACACAAGATAGTGAAAAAGCACATAAGTTTGTTGAAGCTAACAAGCGTCGCACAATGAGAAAGCTTGAAATTGAAAATACGGTACCGGGCTTTGCAATTTACAGTATCGATATGACTCAAGAGTTAGAAGATTAAATAAAATAATAATCTCGTACCCTGCCAAGCCCTCTTGATTGAGGGCTTTTTCGTTTAAAAAAACCATCCATTTATGCTTTAGCAAGACAATGTGAGACACCATGATTATTTTTACTCATCGCTTTTAAAACAGCATCAGCTTCTTTAGCAAGCGTTTGCATGTTGCTTAACATTGCTTTAAGTTGTTTCGCAGAAAAATGAACAGGTGAACTGGAATTCATCGATACAGAGTTTTCGTTTTGTACATCGCCAAAATCACCAATATTTGTACCATTTGTACCTGCAGTAATCACTTTAGACTGCTTTCCAAGAAGTTGATCTAATTCATTCATAAAACTAGTTTTATCTTTTTTGTGGTGACCACCAGTTTTATCGCTTGCAACTTTATTCATGCTTTTTAATGTCTGAGCGGTTGCTAAACTGAGCATTGCCATCACCGTCATATCAAGATGAGCGCCAGCATTATTTTTTTTTGCGAGATTGGGATCATTGACATAAACCGCACTTGGGAGAGGTTTTTGTGTGTAAGTTGGGATAGAAGACATTTGAGACTCCTCCTAATTAATTTTCTTCTATTTAAAGATACTTAATCGGTGAGTTTTTTGCTTTCAGTTCTATATAACTTATCTCCGAAACTGGTCTAACCACCAAAAAGCCCGCTAAATGAGCGGGCTTAATTTAATGACTATTTAAAGATACTATTTATTGATTTTTCAACGCTTCAATTCGCTTTTCAAGTGGTGGATGACTCATGAAGAACTCTGCGGCTGAGCGCTTACCATTAATACCAAGAGCTGACATTTGTGCTGGCATTGCATTACTTTCAGGCCCTTGACGTAAACGCTCTAATGCTGCGATCATTTTGTTTGCACCAACCAGTTTGGCTGCACCTGCATCCGCACGGTATTCGCGAATACGTGAAAAGTAATGAACAATCGTCGAAGCTAAAATACCAAGAATCATATCCAGGACAAATACGACAGCCATGTAGGCAAACATGCCCATACCTTCGCCCTCTTCATCATTGCTTGATACAAATGTATCAATTGCTCTTGCAATTGCACGTGCCGCAAAGATAACAAAGGTATTCACTACACCCTGAATAAGCGTTAATGTGACCATATCACCATTGGCAACATGACTCACTTCATGAGCTAAAACGGCTTCAATCTCGTCACGACTCATACCATGTAAAAGGCCTGTGCTTACCGCAACAAGTGAATTATTCTTACTCGGTCCAGTTGCAAAAGCATTTAATTCAGGAGAATGATAAACAGCAACTTCTGGCATTTTAATACCAGCTTGCTCTGCCTGACGAGCAACCGTTTCAACTAACCATTTTTCATCACTATCTCTCGGGTTGGTAATTACTTCACAACCCATTGTTTTTTTTGCCATCCATTTTGAAATTTTTAAGCTCACGAATGAACCACCAAATCCAATCAAGGCCGCAAACACTAACAAACCGCTCATTGTCGATGGGTTAACACCTAAAATCGACATAATTAACGATGCAACTAACAGTACAGCAATATTGGTTGCTATTAACAAAAACACACGCTTCATCGGGTACTCCTAAAGCAAAACCGTGTCAAATTCACATATCTAATAAGACATAATATGTCTGTTTTTTGAGATTTCAAGGGTAAACCAGCAAATACCTTACTGATGGTTTAAATAACCACCAGTCACTACAACAAAATTGCGATATTACGCTATTCCGTTTTCTACAAGCTTTGATACACTGGATTCAATTAAAAATATTGGAAAATCAAATGTCAATCAATGCTCTACTTCTTAGCAGCTCGCGCGAGGGGTCAACACCCTATCTCAGCCACGCATTGCCACTCATTAAACCATTTACCGAGACCGCTAAAAAATGGGTCTTCATCCCTTTTGCTGGTGTCAGCTTTAGTTACGACAAATACCTCGAAATTGTTGCTGCTGCTCTCTCTGATCTGAATATTGAGATCACCAGCATTCATCAACACAAAGACCCTAAAAAAGCCTTAATCGAGGCTGAAGGTGTAATGGTTGGCGGCGGCAATACTTTCCACCTATTGCATGAGCTTTACAAATATGACTTGGTCTCTCTTTTAAAAGAGCGAGTTAATGAAGGCATGTACTACATTGGCTGGAGTGCTGGTTCAAATATTACTGGTAAAAGTATACGTACTACAAATGATATGCCAATAATCGAACCTCCTTCTTTTGCTGCGTTAGGGATTCTGCCATTCCAGCTAAACCCGCATTACACAAACTACCAAGCTCCAGGGCATAATGGAGAAACCAGAGCTCAAAGATTACTTGAATTTACCAAGGTTGACCCTGAAACTCCTGTCGTAGGCATCCAAGAAGGGACAGCACTGCTTCGTCAGGAAGATAAACTTACATTAGTTGGAGAGAATGAAGCATTCTTATTCAGTGGTACTCAACAAGAAATCGCTATTCCTGTGAATAGCGATTTGTCACATATGTTGTAAGCAAAGATAAATTATTAAGCTTTAGCTCTGTTTTAAGCATAGAGCTAAAGCCGACTTACTCGTTAAAACACAAAACCTCCAAATCCACCTCCGCCACCTAATCCTCCTCCTAGACCACCTAAACCACCTAAACCACCTCCGCAGTGGTGATGACCATGGCAAACAGGAGTCAAAGCTGCTTGTGTTAGAAGTAGGTTAGCTGCACCATTATTAGTGAATGGAATAGTACCAGGTATATGAGGAAAATCACTTCCAGATGCTCCTCCACTGTATGATGCACCAGAAGAAGACGAACGGTAAACTGGTCTTGGTTTAAATCTTGGGTAAGCTTTTTCTAACTCTGACACCATTTCAGTACGTTCAAATTGCTTAGCAAGCTGATAAACATTTTTAGTGCCTTTTAAATAGGTGTTAGAATAATTATACCCACCAGCTTCAATAATAAATTTAAAAATATCAGTGTTCCCTTGCTCTATAGCATGATGAAGCAGCGTGAAACCTTTAGCATCAACGTAATTGATGTTTGCATCTTCTTTAAGCAAATATTTAAAAGCATCAAGGTTATTGGTTTTAACAGCCTCCATCGCTAATTTATTAACTTTTCCTTTACTGACATAATCACTGAGCGTTTTTTCAGGTAACATTTCTGAAAATTCGATAACAGTTTGCAAAGAAAGGTCGTGATGTACTAAGCATTTAATTTCTTTTGCCTGTAAGACTTTAATTAACTCAGTGCATTGCACATCAGAGGAGACCAAAGGCTCTAATAGAAATAATTCCGTCTTAGATTCAGTCCGGTTAAGTTGTTTAACTAAAGCAGCTTCATCAATGGTTACTGGTAAATCCCGTCTAACTCTCTCAGCCCATGCTTCTCTTAATGAATTAATTAAATCAAGGGCATTCTCATCCCCAAGTAGTGCAAGCTCAGAAGTAAAGCTTGATATGAACTCAAATAGCTTCTCTTGTGTTTCAAGCTTTGGCAGCGAGCCACACATACTCGCTATGAATGCAATTTTTAATCTTTCAGTTTTGAACATTACACTTAGTGGTTGCTGATACATTTTCACCAAATGGCTTACAGGTATTCCAGTTGGCTTATAAAACTCTGACAGTCGCTGCAAATAGACATCAAAAAAATCGACTAAATGCTTTTCATCACCATGTTTTAACACCGAATCACTAAAAACAGCCAATAACTCCTCTTCTGTTTCAAGTTTCTCAAGATGTTTTTTAAAAGCGTTTTGACTTGCTAATTCATAAACTTGCTTGAATTGTTCTTTATGCCATCGAACTTGGAAATGTTTCTCATATATAGGCTGATAAGAGCATGGGTTCTCCCCTATAACCTGCTCTAAACGTTTTTGAAATAAATCTCTTCTTTTTATTGAAAGGTTAGTATCACCACCTTCAGGCCATAGCATCGAAATATCTGAGTCCTTTAACTCGTCCAACGCTTCAAATGTCATCAAATCTCTAAATTGAACTTCCATTTTAATTCCTGAAATAAAATCATTAAACGGAACTTCAGTAATTCGGTCTTCAGAAAAAATTTGTAGCTCAGGTATAGATTTTTGGGCTATCAACTGCTCAATTCTTTGTTGCAAGCTTTTCTTTAACTGCCATGCAACGCATTTAGGAAATTGAGTTTCATCAGCTAAATAGCGTTCTTTAAAGTTGATACAGCTCTTGAGATCTATAACTTGCTCAATATGCTGTAATCCGAGCAGCAACTTTTTATCTGCAGATAAGCTTTTGATACAGACATTGCTCATTTGACTAAGGTTGGGAGAATATGTGGCTCCACGGCTATCAGAGACTTGCAATCTTAAGCCATGCTTTGTCATAAGATGTAGTTCGCCTTCAACTCTTTCCGTTGCTCTTGCTCTATGGTCTCTAAATGACAAATAAACTTGGTAACCGTGAACATTCGTTTCCGGTTCTGCTTGTTCACCTTCTATATCAGATTTAGCAGGGAGAAAGTGATCGATTAAAGTCACTCTATATTGATCTTTTAACTGCCCACTTTTCAGTTCATCACCACTGGTTACCAACTTTAGTGACTCAGAACTATTGCGTAACGATGTGCAATCTAAAGCTACTGATTTATCTAACACATCATTTTCTAGCTGTTCAGCTAGATATCCTATTTGCTGTGTTGCGCTGCATAGAATACTTACACATTCTACAAAGCTATCTTTTTCTCCAGAAAGAAATTTGGGGCTGAGACTGAGTATATTCGGACGGAACTTTACTTGGGTAAGGTCAAACCCTACTTCTTGTGCTACCAATTTTTTCAATTCATAGCAGTGATATTCAGTTAAAGGTGCAGAACCTCTCTCTAATCTAGTAGCTTTGATAAAATGAATTGACTCATCAAGAAGTTGATTAAGTAACTTTTGATGTAACTGTCGCTGTTGCTGGCCTGACTTAGCCATTTTAAGAGCAAAAATAGCCGACAAACATGTGCTGCGATCAAGCACAGTATCCTGTAAATTTAGTGATACTTGCCTGATAGCTAGAAGCTTTGCTTCTTTTGAAATGGATTCATCATTGAATAACTCTAAGAAGCTTTCCAATTCAGCCTTTATTGTTTCCTCTCTTAACCCATCATCATTAAAGCTAACCCTCAGATCTTCAAGGTAATCAAATAAGAGTCCTACCCTATATTGGTCAGATTTTTTTGCTCCCACAAGCTTTAACGTTGCAAATGTTTTCTCCTTTATATCTGAATTAGGATGTACACTCTCCTGTAGTTGAGAGAAATCATCAAGCTTTAACCAATGATCACTCAACAAATTATTCACTGGCTGAATTTTTCCTGCGCTCATAACCTATACCTCATTTCAAATTGCTGTTGAAATTGATGTTCGTTTAGCTCAGTTTTTGAAAATTCAGTTCATTATATTTTCTTTGATAACTTTGTGAAGTTAACGAGGTAAAGCAGCTTTATCTAATTGTTCTACATATAAAATAAATGATTAACAAATGTTATTGAGAAAGTTTTATTAAGAAATATACATCTTACTCTTTGTTACACTTAATTTTAATGATTAAATAGCACAAAGAAACAGCACCTTACTTAATATCAACTTAGTATTTTTAGTACTTAAGCCATTAAAAATCTTATATCTAGGTATTATTTTCAGTTGTTGAACCAGCATTTTTAAAGTGAGAAACAAACTTTAAACCCTATGACTTAACAACAGTTATCAATCACTTAAGATTATGAACTTGAACATCTGTTTTTTTATCCCATTCCATTTATTTCCCGCTCCGCAACCTTTAACCCATCATTAATAATTACCTCTTGTGTTTCTCAGTTATAAAGAATCAATTCATTATATTTTTATCGAGAGTTTTGGGAAGTTAACAAGATAAAGTCAAGTAACCACTTGTTTTTGAATAATTTATTGGATAATTTTGAAGGAGTTGTTTTATTAAGAAATATACATCTTACATTTTGTTACACTTAAGAAAAAAGATAAAATAACAATCATAAACAATAACTTACAATTTGCCAACTTAGTTTTTTTAGTGCTTAATCTATTAAAAGGCTTATATCTAGATATTCACTCGCCAACTTAGCACTAGTACTTTTTAAATGCGGGACAAAACCTAGAAACGGTGATTTAATCATATTTTTCAAGCTATTAAGATTTTCATCTTGTACATTCATATTTTCATCAACGCCATTTGCAACCCACCCAGCAATCTTTAACCCATCATTAATAATTGCCTCTTGTGTGAGTATCGCATGGTTTAAACAGCCTAATTTCATACCAACAACTAAAATCACAGGCCATTTTTGTTCAGAGATAACGTCAGAAAGGAAATCTTTATCATTTAAAGGTAAGCGCCAGCCACCAGCACCTTCTACCAGAGTGAAATCGGCATATCTCCATATATCCCTATTTATATATTGCTTTACGCTGTTACTTGATAACTCAAAATCGATTTGTTTTGCTGCGATATGCGGTGCAATTGCGGGTTCAAAGCTAATTGGGTTTACTACTTCATAGGGTAATTTTTTAGTTGAATTAGCCATCAAAGACAGTGCATCACTGTTTCGCAAACCTTGATCTGTTCTCTCACAGCCGGATGCAATCGGTTTAAAACCTGCAACAGTCTTATTCTGACCCGTTGTTGAGTAGTATTCAGCAACAGCCGATAAAATAGCTGAACTTACGAACGTTTTACCACTGTCTGTATCAGTGCCTGTAACAAAGTAATGCGCAGATTGAGACGATTTTATACTAGACACAGTTACCCCAGCTTTTTGGCTCTGATTTGAACAATATTGTAAGTCAGAGGTAAACCTTTATTAGTTCTCAGAGCTTCAGCCTGCTCAACAAGATTTAACCAATGCTGTTTACCCTTAAGAGACTTGTTAAAATTGCCTCCCACCGTAGTTTTAACGGCTGAAGCGCCAACACCTTTGATTGAATACAATAACGACTTTAAGTCATCAAAATAAATAATCTCACGACGAACTTGGCACTCAAGCTCGCTCCAGAAGTTATTTTCAAAAGCGGCCTGAAACTCACTAACCGTATTAAATTGATTAGCCTTCAGACCAAGTTTAGATAATTCAGGCAAACTATTGGCTGCCACCAGTGATATGGCGATTTCACCTTCGGGTTTAAGAATACGATTCAGCTCAGCCGTCACAGCAAAGAAGTCATCACACCACTGCAACGCTAAGTTTGAAATCACGCAATCAAAACTTTCATCCTGCAAAGGTAATTTGGCTGCGTCACCATTTATCGCTTTATAGTCAGGAAAATTTTCACGTAATTCGTCGAGCATGCCCAGTGCAATATCCACGCACACTACATTTTTTGCTGCGGTGCTGTAATGAGTACCTGGGCCAGCACCAAGATCCAAGACCTGACCTGACAGCTCAATGGATTTTTTAAGCTTATTCGAGCATCTATTTTGCAACTCGCTGTACTTTCGATAATGTCTAGATGCTCTAGAGAAAGTATCGCCAATTAAATTCGTATCTCGATTAACCCCTTTGATTTGCTGTAGACACCTTTCAGCCAGCATAATGACCTCCAGATTTACATAAATTGAGTTGTTCTAAGACATTTGAAAGAGCAGTAACACAGGACTCTATTTGCAACTGACTATGGGAAGCCGTAATCGTAATTCTCAGTCTATCTGTTCCTTTTGGTACGGTAGGTGTTCTAATTGCACCGCACCAAACACCATGCGATTTCAGTTCGTCGGCAACATGCAAAGTAAATTTAGGATCACCAATTACAACACCTTGAATGGGTGTTTCTGAATCCGTTAACTGAATACCTCTACTTTTCGCTAGTTCTCTGAACCGTTTAATATTGTTTTGAAGTTTATTATTGAGCTGCGTATCAGTACATACTTTTTTGACTGCGGCTAGTGCAACAGCCGCATTTAACGGCGATAACCCTGTTGAGTAAATATAATCTCTTGAATGATTCACTAAATAATCGATAAGTATCTGAGGGCCCAAAACCGCAGCCCCCTGGCAACCCAAAGCTTTACCAAAAGTCACTATTTGCACATTTGCTATTTGTGAAGTCACCGCTGAATTTTGATTCAGCACACCAAACCCATGAGCATCATCAACTATCAAAGCAACGTCATATTTGTTACAAAGTTCAGATAGTTTACTAAGCGGTGCTTTATCTCCATCCATGCTAAAAACAGATTCTGTGAACAATGCAGTTACTTCAGAAGTACTTAGCCATTTTTCAACCTGGGCGATATCGTTGTGAACATATCGCTTGAAACGGACACCAGAGTGACGTAACCCATCAATGATTGAAGCGTGGACGAGTTTATCTGCGATAACATAATCACTCTTATCCAGAAGCCCCGTAATCAAACCATGATTTGCACTAAAGCCAGAGCTAAATAAAATAGCGGCTTCATGCCCTGTTACCTTACAAAGCTCTTGTTCAAGTTCTCTATGAATATCTTGATATCCAGTGACAATTGGGGACGCACCACTTCCAACAGCAAGCGTATGTGAAGCGGAATCCAATGCTTCAGCTTCATTATATTGAGAGGCTAATCCTAGGTAATCATTACTGCTGAAATTGATGTATCGCTTGTTATCAACAGTAATGGTGCCATCAGCGCTTTGCTGACTACACTCAACAACGTTACGCTGTCTGAGCAAGGATTGTTCAGCTAAAGATGCAAGCTTACTCTCAATTTTGTTGTGCAACAATTGAGGCATAAATTACAACGCACTCGCATCGTAAAACTGTGAAGTTGCTTTGCTGTGTTGAGCCGATGCTTTATCGATCATTTTCGATTCTTGTTCAATTTTAGCCGCAACACCTTGCTCAGGTTTTAGACCTAACCGTCTGAATAAACTCATATCATCATTTTCTTCAGGGTTTGGCGTAGTCAACAATTTACAACCATAGAAAATTGAATTTGCGCCAGCAAAGAAACACATCGCTTGCAGTTCGTCAGTCATGTTTTCACGACCAGCGGATAAACGGACACGAGATTGCGGCATAATGATGCGAGCAACCGCAATGGTGCGAACAAATTCAATTGGGTCTAAGTCATCGATTTTCTCAAACGGTGTACCTGCCACTTTTACCAACATATTGATGGGTACAGATTCTGGATGTTTCTCTAAATTAGCCAACTGTTGCAGTAGTCCAGCTCTATCTTTGGCGTGTTCACCCATACCCACAATACCACCAGAGCATACTTTCATACCTGATGCACGAACATTACTTAAGGTATCGATACGATTTTGATAGGTACGAGTAGTAATAACGTCACCATAATATTCTGGTGAAGTATCAAGGTTATGGTTGTAATAATCTAAACCTGCATCAGCAAGCTCACTCGCTTGATCCGGAGACAGCATACCCAAAGTCATGCAGGTTTCCATGCCCATAGATTTAACCTCTCTAACCATTTTGGTTAGATAAGGCATATCACGCTCTTTTGGGTTACGCCAAGCGGCGCCCATACAAAAACGCGTTGCACCTGCTGATTGAGCACTTTTTGCTTCGGTTAACACGGTTTCCATCGCCAGTAAGCGTTCTTTTTCTAGACCAGTATCGTAACGTGCGCTTTGAGGGCAGTATTTACAATCTTCAGGGCAAGCACCTGTTTTGATCGATAACAAGCGACTGATTTGAACTTCATTTGGATCAAAATGTTCTCTATGAACCGTATGAGCTTTAAAAAGCAGGTCATTCATAGGAAGCTCGAATAACGCCTCAATTTCAGACTTTTTCCAGTCGTTACGGCATTGGAGCTGCGACATAATTTATCCTTTAATTTCAATAAAACTTTGGCTAGGATAGCCACACACAGTGCGCTGTCAACGCCAACCAGTTTATTAGTTTTACAGGTGATTAAAATATGAGCAGAAGTAAAGCATTGCTAGAAGATAATTTAGATTATGCGTTCGATGAACAGCATATCTGGCACCCTTACACTTCGATGAAGCACCCTTTCCCTATGTTGGGCATAAAATCTGCCGATGGGTGTGAACTCATCACTGAAGATGGGAAGCGCCTTGTAGATGGAACAAGCTCTTGGTGGTCATGCGTTCACGGTTACAATCACCCGGTTTTAATTTCTGCAATGGAAAAGCAACTTCACCAGCTTCCTCATGTTATGTTCGGTGGTATTACTCACGAACCTGCAATTGAACTCGCCAAAAAGCTCGTAACAATGACTTGCCCTGAACTGACAAAAGTCTTTTTCGCTGATTCAGGTTCTATTGCTGTAGAAGTAGCCATGAAAATGGCATTGCAATACTGGCAAGGTAAAAATAGTCCAAATAAACAAAAGATTGCCACGATTAAGCGTGGGTATCATGGCGATACGTTTGCAGCTATGAGTGTGTGTGATCCTGATAATGGTATGCACACGATGTTTGGTACATCCGTGGTTAAACAAGTTTTTGCGCCTTCTCCGACCTCTGCATTTGATGCTTCAAATGTTGAATCAGATTTAGCAGATTTGAGAGCAACTTTTGAAACGCATCATCATCAACTTGCTGCGTTTATTATTGAACCAATCATGCAGGGCGCAGGTGGCATGTATTTTTATAGTCCTGAGTACTTAAAAGGTGTTCGTGTATTGTGCGACGAATTCAATATCCTGTTAATTATTGATGAAATTGCGACTGGCTTTGGACGTTTAGGGAAATTATTTGCATACGAGTTTGCCAATATTGCACCAGACTTAATGTGCGTAGGTAAAGCGTTAACAGGTGGTTACATTAGCTTAGCTGCCACAATGTGTAGCGATAATGTTGCGCAAGGTATTTCAGATTCACCCGCTGGCGTATTCATGCATGGCCCGACGTTTATGGGAAACCCTTTGGCCTGCGCCGCAGCAAATGCTAGCTTAGAACTCATTGCAAAAAATGATTGGCAACATCAAATTCCTGCTATTGAGGTGCAAATGCAGCAAGATCTTAAAGGGATTGAAAAGCTAGACGTTGTGAATGATGTCAGAGTACTTGGAGCCGTTGCTGTTATCGAAATTGACCACTCGCTGAATGCCGCTCAGTTACAACCACTGTTTACTGAACAAGGCGTGTGGATTAGGGTGTTTGGTCATGTGATTTATATTATGCCACCTTATAATATTTCATCACAGCAGCTTACTAAGCTCACTACTGCAATGAAATCTGTGGCTGAGTTTATAAATCGTTCAGAAAATAAAACCGAATCTACTTTCTTAAGTCACGGTTAAGCGAATTCCTCTTGCTCACTCAGAATCTGTTCCACTAGTTTGGGAACAGATTCCGTGGCACAACCTTCATATTGTTTGTCAAAAGCACCCGAATAGCATGGCGTTAGATTTACATCGATTGTTTTTGCTCCGAATGCTTTAGCTAGTCGAACAAAACCCGCTGCGGGATAGACAGTGCCAGACGTGCCAATCGCAATAAACACATCGCATTCAGTTAATGCTCGTTCAATATGTCCCATTCCGAGTGGCATTTCGCCAAACCATACAATATGTGGCCTTAAACGATTTCCAGGAACACAGCAATGACACTTATTTTCAGCGGAAAAATCGCCTTGCATATAAAAACTTTGATGTGTGACAGGACAGCGTGCTTTTCTCAATTCACCGTGCATGTGGAGCACTTGTTTGTGTCCTGCACGCTCATGAAGATCATCAACATTCTGAGTGATGAGGAATAGCCGTCCTTCATGTTGCTGCTCTAGCTGGGCAATAGCAAAATGTGCAGCATTCGGTTCTGTATTTGAGTAATCGAGTTGAGCCCGCCTCTCATTATAAAAAGCTTCGACTAACTCGGGGTTTCGATCATAAGCTTCTGGTGTGGCAACATCCTCGACAGCATGCTGCTCCCATAAACCTTCCTGCGAACGAAATGTCTTTAAACCTGACGCAGCAGATATACCGGCACCAGTGAGCACTACGATATTGGCATTGCGGTAATTTTTCATGGCGTTCCTTCTTATCACCATACTACTTTAGTGAAATGTGTTGTTATCCTTAACGCTTAATTGCTATAACTTTTACATACTACCATGTTGTTAATATGACAAAAAACCCTATACAAAGTATGTTTAATCCGTTGAATTAGTAGTCAAATTATCAGCTTCGTATAAAAAAACAACTGTTTTTAATCAACAAAGTTACTTTAAAGGTTTAAGTTTTAATATTCTGTCTTTATAATAATTTTTTACCATGGATGAACCGTATGGTTCTGCAATCAAGAGATTAGCGATGACAGATGGAAATCAAGCACTAAAAAAAGCCGGCTTAAAAGTCACTCTACCACGAGTCAAAATCCTAGAGTTGATGCAAGAACCTGAATGCCAACACATCAGTGCAGAAGACTTATACAAACGTTTACTAGAAATTGGCGAAGAAATCGGTTTAGCAACTGTTTATCGTGTATTAAACCAATTCGATGATGCAGGCATTGTTACTAGACATCATTTCGAAAGTGGTAAAGCTGTTTTTGAACTTTCAACGCAACACCATCACGATCACTTAGTTTGCCTAAGCTGCGGTAAAGTTATCGAATTCACTGATGATGTCATTGAAAAGCGTCAAATCGAAATTGCAGAAAAACACAATATCAAACTGACCAACCACAGTTTATATCTCTATGGTCACAGCACTGGTGAAGAATGTAATCACGGTGACTAGCTAATTTTTGAAGTAAAAAAGCCAGCATTAGCTGGCTTTTTTATTCATCGTTTTAATGGCCCGATGATATACACTTACCGAGTGTCCCATAAACATTGTTTTCTCTCTTAGAGTTAAACCTGACTTTTTTGCCACACTTTCAGAGCCTACATTGCCCTCTAAGATCAGCGCAATTACTTCCTCAATGCCATACTTGGGTAATAGTGGCAAAATGGCATTCGTAGCTTCACTTGCGATTCCTTTTCCCCAATACTCTGAAAAATAGCGATAACCAATTTCAATTTCATTGAGCTCTTCAATAAATTTAGGCCCACAGAACCCAATGACTTTTTTATCTTGCTTGTGATAAACCGCCCAACGCCCGTATCCGTATCTCGCATAATTTTCGAGTACAACAGTATTAAAAAGATCCTCTGCTTGTTCCCGAGATTGAAACGGTTCAGTAGGTATGTAGGTTAATATCTGAGGGTCTCGATTCATTTCAAATAGCGCATCAATATCTTGCTCATTAAACTCTCGAATAATGAGTCTTTCTGTCTCAATGATCATTATATTCCCTTCCATAGGGGGTAAAAACTTAAAACAAAGTAGATTATGTATTTGTTTTTAAATCAAAATAACACGAACAGCCAAAAAGAGTAACTTAAAGCAGATAATATTGTTGAGATCACAACGGCATTAGCCGTTTTAGTTTCTTGCGCATCAAGTTCTTTTGCAACGAAAAAAGCATTCACGCCTACTGGCGCCGCCGCTAGCAGTACGACCACTTGCAATGCGACATCAGATAGATCAAACACATATCTTCCAAGTGTGTAAACCATTGCAGGTAAGATAATGACTTTGATTACAGATAAAATGGCTGCTTCTCTCAAACTCCCTTTCAACTGCAAATGAAATAAATTAGCCCCAAGAACAAAGATAGCCCCAGCGATTGCTGGCTCTGAAAGCAGTTTTACGCTTACCATTAAAATATCAGGAACGGGTAAATGCAAGAGATTCACAATAAGACCAATGGTCAGGCTTGAAACAACAGGGTTAATCAAAACCGTCTTAACTGTCTTCTTGATGGCTTTAATGTCTCCAGCTAACAGGTACGTCAGTGTGAACAACATAACACTATGAAATGTAATAATGATAAAGACTAAATCAACACTCGACTTTCCAACTGCATAGATGACTATCGGAAGCCCTATTAGGATTGTGTTGGAATAGGTGGCCGTCAAAGCCATAACAGAAGCCTGTTTAAGGCTCTGTCGTTTACATCTATACGCAAAAGCAACAGCGACAAAAAGCAGTAGAGCCGAGATATAAAAGCTTTGCATCACCGAAAGTGATTGCATCACATCAAGCTTGGCTGTTGCCATTCCACTGAAAAGCAAGCAAGGGATGCACAGATAAAAAATGAACTTTGAAATTGCAGCGATCTGCTCTTTAGAGAAAAAAGCTTTTCTTGACGAATAGTATCCAACAAATAACACCAGCAAAATGGGTGTAAGGACATTAAAAATAATCATGAATTCCAGCTATGTTTAAACATAAATCAGTTAAACAAAAAAGGCAGACTACAAAGCCTGCCCTTCATTAAAACAAGCCTACTTAAAATGGCTTGTTCTTTTCAGCTAAGCGATTGAATACTGCGTTCACTGACATAGAAACACCCTTAGCCAGTTTGTCAGATAGCTTTTTCTTTGTTTGATACTGAACTTTATACACAGTACCTTTTTGAGCAAGCTTCATTAATAAGTCATCACTGGTGCCGATTACATCCACTAACCCCAAATCAATAGCCTGTTGTCCATACCAGTGCTCACCCGTAGCCACTTTATCAAGCTCTAACTTTGGACGATACTTACTTACAAAGTCTTTGAACAACACGTGAGTTTCTTCAAGCTCTTCTTGGAACTTTTGACGACCTTCATCCGTGTTTTCACCGAACACCGTTAAAGTGCGTTTAAAGTCACCTGCCGTATGTTGTTCATAGTCAATATCATGCTTTTTGAGTAGACGACTAAAGTTAGGCAGCTGAGCGACAACACCAATAGAGCCAATGATAGAAAATGGTGCAGCATGAATTTCATCAGCCACACAAGCCATCATATAACCGCCACTTGCAGCTACTTTATCTACACACACTGTGAGCTTAATTCCAGCTTGGCGAATACGATCAAGTTGACTTGAAGCCAAGCCATACCCGTGCACCATTCCACCGCCACTCTCGATAGTAACCACAACCTCATCAGTTTTATCTGCTATAGCAAGAATAGCGGTTACTTCTTCTCTTAGAGAGCTCACTTCATGGGCATCAATACTTCCTTTAAAGTGAATAACAAAGGTTTTAGGCTCAGTCTTATCTTCAGCTTTTTCTTTCGCTTTCTTTTCTGCTTTTAACGATTTTTCGTAAGCTTTATATTCTTTTTTGCTTAAGAATTCATGTTTTAAGTGATGTACAAGCTCTTTAAACTCTTCAGATAAGTTAGTTATCTTGAGTTCACCTCTTTCAGGCTTATGCTTTGCTGTCGATGCAACAACAATAATAATGGCAATTAAAGCCACAACTAATGTCACAGCTTTTGCGAAAAATAAACCATATTCAAATAAAAATTCCAAAAGAGCTCCGTAGATTATTTCAGTTAATAGATTAAAACGACAAAGAAGGGTAATTTTGAAGAGGAAATGTCAAAAAGGCAACATAAAGAAAAAATGGCGTAAATACGCCATTTTTGTCTTTAAGCTTTGAATTACTTATTCAGTTGGACAAGTTTGAATCAAACCATCTTTTGCTGTTTCAATTTCAGGTTGACCTTTACCCGCTGACGAGGCAAAAACAGAAGCCATTGCCTGCATGTCTTCTGTAACCGATATCGCAGTATCACTGTCTAAACCCGTTGCTGCTGAAGGGTCAATGAACGATGAATGTTGTCCTTTTAAGAATCTGACTGCACCAGAACCTTGCACTGGTGTACCAGCAACAGGTGACGCACATGGAATTCCTAATGCATCAATTAACGGTTCTGTACCTGCAATAGGGTAGCCTTGAAGTGGTAAAACCTCGCCTCCTCCGATTGGCAGTCCATTAAATCGATTAGGCAGAACTTGATCTGATGGATTTGAGCCACCTTGATCTTTGTCACCAACAATTTCAACCAAATGAACAGACACATGTTTATTTACATCTTCAGAAGAATTTAAATCTTTAATGATAGTGGCAAAGTTTACAGGATCAATCGCATCAATTGCGGTTTGAACTGCAAACCCAAATGGAGGAATAAACTGTTGATATACTTTCCTAACAACTTGAGCATATCCTTGAGGGTTATCATTTGGATCGATTCCTTGGGCTTTAGCTGCGGCTTTAGCTTGTGCTTGGAAAGTCGGAGTTTCCGTTATCGACTTAAACAAAGCTGGACCGAAGTTTGCCGAACCAGCAAAGGCTCCTGCTAAGGCGCCTGCAGGCGACATAAGAGACACACCTTTAATTTGGTACGGATTTTGAGCCACTGGCTGCCCACTAGCATCAACAAAGCCACTATTTGCCAAAGCGGTGAAACTAGTAGAAATCATTGCACCTAAACTCAAACCAGCAACGGTCACCTGATCAGTATTAAACACACCTTTTTTTAGCAAACCACCTTGAGCTTTAGCAAACCATTCTGGATTCGCTGTGAGTAAGTTCTTAGAGATTTCAGGAATTAATAGCCTTAATGCTAACTGATCCATTGCCGCTTGACGGAAGTTTGAACGAATGGTCAATGGGCTCTGAATCCTAACAAAGTTGAGTACATCACCTTTTGCATAAGTTGCTGGATTTAAACCTAAACTAGCCAGTGAATCATCTCTTTCTGTAGCTGTAACATCATACGGACCAGAATCTGCAACTCTAAAAGAACGTTCACCATGTAGCGGCATATCAATTGATATAGTCGCTACAGGGGTTTTATCTTGAACTTGTAGTCCTTTTAACTTTAGGATACCTGCTAAGGAAGCTGGGAAATTAGCTGCAAAAGTGCCTGCATAGGCTAAATTCGTTTGTCTTACCGTGCCTATACCATGCATACCAATAGATACTTGATACCCTGTATCAGGTATCTCATACCTTAAAGGATTATCTGGTTCTCCATTATCAATTGGGTTATTGATATCTCTAGGAATAGTAATTTGAACATCAACTGTTTCATAAACAGGTACTACTTTTCCTTCTGCATTGAGTTTAGTTTGCAATGCAGGTAACGGATTATAACGAGTTAATAGCTTGTATGGGTCAACAGGAGAGCCATCTGGTAGGGTAAAATGTCTACCAACCAATAAGCTTGGATTACTCAGTGCATCTTGTGGGTTTACCCCTTGATCGCTAGCTTGCTTTATAAAATCAGCTTGAGGTAGCGTACCTGATTGAACAGCTGAAAGAACTGCTAATGGGCTATCTCCAGCAGCTTTCCAACGTCCGTCTGTATCGAATGTTTTACCATCTGCTTTTAAACACTTAGTAGAAGAACATGCGCTGTAAATTGGCAATTTAATTTTTGCATGGTACAACAAAGCATCGCTTAGTATTTGATATTGAATGCTATCTTCAGAATTGGGCCCAAGATTTACAATATCAGCTGCACTTTTTTGCTTACCATTTTCGTCTAATACAGGCTCAACGTATTTCGGTGTAGTTCCGTCAGCTAAGGTACCGAGTTGTACTAACTGAGGAGCATAAAGTCCAAACTTAGTGTCATCTCGATGACCATTTGAGAAACCCTGAGCATAATCAGCAGCCATTTTGGCCTTTGCTATATCCAACACATTAGAAATTGATTGTGTGGTAAACATACTTGAGTAAATCACCGTTTGAGGATCTACACCATTGTTTCCAAGGCTTTCGTCATAACTATGAACCGCCGCCTGCAAAGCTTGTTGATCCGGTGAAGGTAAACTTGCATCTGATTTTAGGACGTTAAATGTTGCTGAACCAGCAATGGGTCTGTCATAAGTATCTAATACTTTATTGGTAATAGCGTATAAATAAGATTGGTTCTGCTTAAGAGGTTTTAAAGGAACAATTACAATCTGATTACCAACAACTTGCGTAGTAAAATCTACCCCGTATTTTAGTTCTTGTTCTACGCGGCAAATTAACAGTGAGTCATTTGAATTTGTAGTTGCACACTGTTTGTCAAAGGCAAGTGGACCTCGCTTCTGAACAGCAAATACCCTTACCGTTCCATCTTGAGTGACAGATTGAGGCATAATACCTAAGTCTGTTACAGGGTTCTGCTGACTATCATACTTAGGAAAGTTAACAGGGATCGTAATCGACTCTGTTGTTGACCAACCATCAAGCGCACCAATAGAAAAATTAGGATCCGTTAAGTTTTCCGGAGTTTTATCAGGAATACTTAAACTGCCATCTTTTGTGCCACTAAATAAGATATCACTTGGTAATGGAATTGCCGTGTCTGTCGCACTTGGATCAGGCTGAAATGCTAAATGTGCTTGTGGGACTGTTGGCACTGCATCGTCTTTATGATCATTTGAACTTTTACCGCCGCAAGCGGTCAGACCTAACGTCGACGCAATTACCACGCTCAATAAGAGTCTTTTCATCTTTTTTCCTCAAATCTTGTTGGAACGATTTTGTTTTCCCCAAAAACAAGTCACAATACGCAAATATTGTGACTGAATAGAACATTTAAATGTCCTTTTATGGTTCACAACTTAACCTATAAATGTGATCTAAGCCATAAATTTGTGATTCATAATTAATCTAGGTTAGTCAATTATTAAGTCAACCGTTTAAAACGCTAGCATCCGTTTTCCTAAAGCGTACAATAGACGGGCATTTATAAAATTTGGAGGTAATAGCTCATGTTAGAGTTTAAAGCGGAAAAAAATTGCTTAGCAGGCAAAACGATTCTAGTTACTGGAGCAGGAGCAGGTATCGGTAAAGTCGCCGCTTTAAAATACGCAGAGTATGGGGCTACAGTAATTTTACTAGGCAAAACAGTAAAAAAGCTTGAAGCAACTTATGATGCTATCGAACAAGCAGGTTACCCAAAACCAGCCATCATCCCTCTCGATATGAAGGGTGCGACAGAACAAAACTATAAAGATATGGCTGACACTATCGAACAACAATTCGGTAAGCTTGATGGTTTACTCCATAACGCCAGTGTCCTTGGTGTGCTTGGTCCTTTCGAACACATTGATATCGATTCTTTGCAAGATATCATGAAGGTAAATGTCACCTCACAAGTTATGATGACGAAAGCACTATTGCCTGTTATTCGTAAAGCTAAATCGGCTTCGATTGCATTCACTTCAAGTGGTGTAGGTCGTACCGGAAGAGCTTATTGGGGCCCTTACGCTATATCAAAATTCGCAACTGAAGGTATGATGGAAGTACTGGCCGACGAGTGTGATGGAACTCAGGTAAGAGTTAACTCTATTAACCCTGGCGCTACTCGAACGGAAATGCGTGCCAAGGCTTATCCTGGTGAAGACCCATTAACGCTAAAAACACCTGAAGATTTAATGCCAACTTATCTATATGTAATGGCTGATGTTTCAGCTAATGTAAATGGTCAAAAATTAAACGCCCAATAAGCCATTATGGAAAAATAAAAGGAGCGATTAAGCTCCTTTTATTGATAATAATTAATCTAGAATTAATCTAGAATTAATCTCTTTTGCGCGTATTCTTAGCTTTTGATTTAGAAACAACTTTATTTTTTCTAACCGCTCTTCTGATTTTTGCACTTTTCACTTTATTACGTGATTGGCTGTGCTTATCAGTACCTAAGAAAGTACGATTCTCAAGTTCTAAACCTGCAAGTTGACGCAAATAGTTGACCTGTTCTAATGGCAACTCAACCCAACCGCCTCTTGGCAATGTTTTTGGTAATTCAACCATACCGTAACGAACACGAATAAGACGGCTGACTTGAACTTCTTGAGACTCCCATAAACGTCTAACTTCACGATTACGGCCTTCTTTAAGCGTTACATGCCACCATGTATTAATGCCTTCGCCACCTGCTGCTTTGATTTTGTCAAAACTAGCAAGACCATCTTCCAGCATTACACCAGTACGAAGCTTTTGAATATTACCGTCAGTGACTTCACCAAAAGTTCTTACCGCATACTCACGTTCAACCTCGTTTGATGGATGCATCAAGCGGTTCGCTAAATCACCGTCAGAAGTAAACAGCAATAAACCAGAGGTATTAATATCTAATCGGCCTACCGCAACCCAACGCCCATCACGAACTTTTGGCAAACGGTCAAACACAGTTGGACGTCCTTCCGGATCTTTGCGACTACAAATTTCACCTTCAGGTTTATGATAAGCCAACACTCGACAAACAACGTCTTCTGCTGACTTCAACGAGACTATACGACCATCAAGACGAACTTGGGCTTGAGCCTCGACTCGATCACCGATGGTTGCAATTTCTCCGTCTATACTAACTCGGCCTGCAGCAATCCATGCCTCCATCTCACGACGGGAGCCATGACCTGCACGGGCCAAGACTTTCTGCAATTTTTCACTCATTAGTAGACTCTTTTATAGTTTCTAGCGTTGTTTGTGTATTACCAAACAATGCCTGTAATGCTTCAGGATCAGATAGTGGAGGTAACTCTGTCAAACTATTGAGTCCGAAATAACTTAAAAACGCCTTTGTTGTCACATAAAGCGCAGGTCTTCCAGGAACTTCTTTATGACCGATAACTTTAATCCAGTCTCTATCTGTAAGTGTTTTTATTATGTGACTACTCACAGCCACGCCTCTAACTAACTCGATATCCCCTCGAGTCACAGGTTGCTGATACGCAATAACCGATAATGTTTCAAGCGTAGCTCGAGAATATTTCGGTGCCTTTTCTTGCCATAGAGTCTGCAATAAAGGACTTAAAAATTCAGCGGTTTGAAATCGATAACCACCAGCAACATTCACTAACTGAATACCACGCTCTTGATAATCAGTTTCCAGTTCTTCGATAGCTTTCATCACCGTCTGTCGTGATACATCATAATCCGCCAGCACAGATTCTTTCAATTGCGAGATAGATTGAGGTTTTCCTGCGATAAATAAGCTTGCTTCGATAAGTTGTTTTAATTGCAGAGCATTTATTTTCATCAATTAGCCTTAACATAAATGATTGAAAGTGGCTCGGCTTGTACTAACTCAACAAGCATTTCTTTCACTAGTTCCATTAGAGCAAGAAAACTCACAACAACACCCGCTTTTCCTTCTTCAACAGCAAATAACTCCTGAAACGGGATGTAAGAATCTGCATTTAATTTTTCTAAAATTTGCACCATTCGTTCTCGTGTCGAGAGCACTTCCTTCTGAACATGATGGTGTTCGTAAGCTTCAACACGTTGTAAAACAGCAGTAAACGCTTGGGCTAGTTCAGCCAGTGAAACATCAGGAGGTACAATTTCAGTTTTAGCCTCACCTGCTACGCTCACTTGTCCAACATGAAAGTCACGCTCTAATCGAGGTAAATTATCAATGTCAGCAGAAGCATCTTTAATCGTTTCATACGCCTTTAACTGACGAATCAACAATGCTCTTGGATCTTCTTCGCTATCCCCTTCCAATTCAGGTTTAGGGAGCAACAACCGAGACTTGATTTCGGCCAATGTTGCCGCCATCACCAAATAATCAGCTGCAAGCTCTATTCGAGCATCTGTCAGCATTTCAATATATTCTAAATATTGAGAGGTTATTTGATGAATAGATAGATCCACAACATCTAATTTCTGTTTGCGGATCAGATATAAAAGAAGATCGAGAGGTCCTTCAAATGCTTCGAGAAATACTTCTAATGCTTCTGGCGGAATGTATAAATCCGCAGGAATATCACTGTAAGCCTGACCCCGAACAACTGCTAGCGGTAAACTTTGCTGAGCAACTTGCATTAGAGCCTTTCTCCTCTTCGAAATTCCAGCCGACGATTATAAACAAGTTCATTACTCAAAGATAGACGTATCGCCAGCACCTTCGCGGACGATATCAAAGCTTCCTTCAGACATATCAACCACTGTTGTTGGGTTTTCACCCAAATAGCCACCATGAATAATTAAGTCAACTTGATGCTCTAATAAATCGCGCACTTCTTCAGGATCTGATTCTGCGTATTCAGCATTGGGCATCACCAAACTGGTTGACATCAATGGTGCTTCCAGCTCTTCCAACAGTGCCAAGGCAATAATGTTTTGAGGCACTCGAATACCGATGGTCTTCTTTTTGGTTGATTGCAGTCTTTTCGGTACTTCTTTCGTTGCTTTAAAAATGAAAGTGTAAGGCCCAGGAGTACAAGATTTAAGTAGGCGGTAAGCTTGGTTATCAACTCGAGCGTATGTCGCTAATTCTGATAAATCACGACACATCAATGAAAAATGATGATCGTGCTCAATTCTACGAATGCGAGTAATTTGAGTCATGGCATTTTTATCGCCAATCAAACAACCCAATGCATAACCCGAATCAGTGGGATATACGATAACACCACCCTGCTTCAAAATATTGACCGCTTGGCTAATTAGTCTCGCTTGAGGGTTTTCCTCGTGAACATAAAAAAACTGGCTCATTGTAGGGGGTCTGCCTTAATTTCTTTTTTCCAATTCTGTGATTCCCAAATCCAGTTGACACCTTTAGGTCTAAATAAATTCTTACCTAATTCAAGCCAGCTGCCGGGAAAATGAAAGTCGCTTCCTAATGAAGCGTAGAGCTCATTTTGATGACTTAAAGCAATCAAGTTACTGCGATCATTAATAGATTGCTGCCCCAATACGACTTCTATAGCGTCACCATTGGCTTCTTTAAACTCTCGAACCAATTTTTTCAACCATTTAGCTGAGAACTTATAACCACTCGGATGCGCTAATACCGCTTGGCCACCAGCCTGATGGATAATAGCAACAGCTTCTGGAATACTTTTCCAATTATTCGGTACATAACCTGTTTTGCCGCGGGTCATGTATTTCTTGAAAACACTATTTCTACACTTAGCATAGTCATTTTTGACTAACCAGCTCGCATAATGACCTCGGCTTAGGGCGGCGCCATTAGCAAAAGACTTTGCACCTTCATAAGCTCCTATTACACCAGCCTTTTCGAGTCTTCGTCCAATTTCTGCAGCACGTTCTTCACGAAGTACTCTTTGTGTCTTTAAATACTCGTCAAGTTGTGGGTTTTCAATATCAACATTTAACCCAACGACGTGAATGTCGTGACTTTCCCATCGGCAAGAGATTTCTACACCATTAATCAGAGTTAAAGGTGTGTCTTTTTTATTATTATATTCATGAGCCTCAAACAAGCCCTGAACGGTATCGTGATCGGTGATCGCCAACACATCAACATTTCTAGTTAATGCTCTATCAATAATTTCAGAAGGGGTAAGTTGTCCATCCGAAGCAGTTGTATGGCAATGGAGATCAATTAAAGTGGATTCTTCATTCATGTGAGTATTGTAACTGAATTAAAGTTAAAAAGGGCAACTTCAGCTGATTCCAAAGATATAAGTAAACCAGAACAACGAATGGAGACTGTAGATAGAAAACAGCCCCTAACTTTACAGCTAAACAGCTTCTCAAGTTTGAAGTCATGTTATTGCCGGTTCACAAGTGAGCTAAATTTCGATTATTCTTCTTACTGCCTTTCATCATTGATGTTTGTTTATAACTACTGCTTGACATTTTTACTAAACTGATGTCTCCTATATAGCAATATTTTTGAGTACAAATGACCAATTAAATAAAAATGAAATTACACAGCACATTCCAAAACATCAACTGGTGGTGGCACTTCCCTATTTTGCGGGTGGTGTGAAGCTGTGTACTCAAAGTAAAATGAGACAGATTCAACAAAAAAGCCCGCATGATGCGGGCTTTTTTGTTGCCTGAAAGAAATTCATTAGTTAGCAAGTCTATTTGATATAAAAAATCGAAAGGCGTAGGAAGAAAGGTAATGGGACAAATATCAGCAGTATCAACTTCGAAAACGAGCATTCGTTATTTCGATGATCCGCTCAGTCTTTATCGAAAGCTAACTCAAAACAGCCAACATACTATGCTGCTTGAGTCTGCCGAGGTTGAAAGTAAAGATCATTTACAGAGCATTTTAATTACTCACAGTGCATTACAAATTCAATGCGCAGGTAACCAACTGACTTTCACAGCCCTGACAAACAACGGTAAAGCACTGTTTAACACTATTGAGTTGTATTTTAGTTGCGAGCAAGTTGATACTAGTGAAAACACCGTGGTTGTGACTCTATCAAAGCCTGCAGAGCTTCTAGATGAAGACGAAAAGCTCATGACGACCTCAACGCTGGATGGATTAAGAGCGCTCGTATCGACCTTAAAAGATACTGAAAACAATCAACCCATCTTCTTAGGTGGTGTTATGGCTTTCGACTTAATCGAAACCGTTGAGCCATTGCCGAAAGTTAAAGAAGGTGAGAATGATTGTCCAGACTATTTATTTTATGTTGCCGAGACCTTAATCAATATCGACCACACCTCAAATACAGCAACGTTAACATCGTATCAATTTGATTCAGAGATCGAGACACAATCCCTGTTAACCAAACAATCGACTGATATTATTGAACTCTCTGAAATAACAGAATTCAAAAAGCAACCATTCAGTCCAGTAGATGCTGAAGTATCAGTCAATATTTCTGATGACGATTACAAAGCCAAAGTTGTGGAGCTTAAAGAGCACATTATCGCAGGCGATATCTTTCAAGTCGTTCCATCTCGCTGCTTCAGTTTACCTTGCCCAAACACGATAGGTGCTTACCGTAAACTAAAAGAAACCAACCCTAGCCCTTACATGTTTTATTTCAATGGTCCTGATTTTACTTTATTCGGTGCTTCACCAGAAAGTGCGTTGAAATACGATGCAACAACCAATCAAGTTGAGATTTATCCCATTGCAGGAACTCGCAAGCGTGGTAAAAAAGCCAACGGTGAGATTGACCAAGATTTAGATGGTCGTATTGAACTTGAATTACGCTTAGATAAAAAAGAACTTTCAGAGCACTTAATGCTCGTCGACTTAGCGCGTAACGATGTAGCACGTATCAGCAAAAGTGGTACTCGCAAAGTGGCTGAATTATTAAAAGTAGATCGTTATTCTCATGTGATGCACCTTGTCAGCCGAGTAACAGGCCAATTGCGTGAACCACTTGATGCACTCCACGCTTATCAAGCATGCATGAATATGGGCACATTAACTGGTGCTCCTAAAGTGCGTGCCGCTCAGTTATTGCGTGAAGCAGAAGGTGAACGCAGAGGCAGCTACGGCGGTGCCGTTGGCTACATCAACTCAAAAGGCGATATGGATACCTGCATTGTCATCCGCTCGGCCTACGTAAAAAATGGCATTGCTCACATTCAAGCAGGTGCTGGTGTAGTGTTTGACTCAGACCCACAAGCCGAAGCCGACGAAACTCGTCATAAATCACAAGCGGTTATTTCTGCAATCAAATTAGGAGGCGGACAATGAAACTGTACTTTTTAGATAACTTCGACTCCTTTACTTATAACTTGGTCGACCAATTTCGCAGCTTGGACTTTGAAGTCGTCATTTATCGCAACAATATTGATGCAACGTTTTTAGCCGATAAACTATTGTCGGAAGACAACTCGGCTTTAGTGCTATCTCCAGGTCCTGGGGCACCGCATCAAGCAGGTTGTATGATGGAATTAATTTCATTGGTAGCAGGCCAAGTACCGATTCTTGGAATTTGTTTAGGCCATCAAGCTTTGGTTGAGCATTATGGTGGTACAGTTGACCGTGCTCCTACTGTTGTACATGGCAAGGCCAGTCCAATTTCACATACAAAACATCGTATTTTTGGTCAATTACCGTCACCGTTACCAGTGGGACGCTATCACAGCTTAGTGGCAACTGAAGTACCAGAAGAATTAGACGTTGTGGCAATTACAGACTCATTACCTATGGCTGTTGTTCATAAACAGCACAAATCAGTGGGCTTTCAATTTCATCCAGAATCAATATTGACCACACTCGGCAGTGAACTCTTGATCCAATCAATTCGTTACCTAACAGATAGCTCTGACCTTGAGGATCAAAATCATGCCTGAGCAATTACAACAACTCTTTGAAAAAATCTATCAAGGCATTTCACTCACACGAGACGAAATGAGCCAAATTTTTTCAGCCATCATTTCAGGCCAAATTGATGAAGTTTCTCTTGCAGGAATGCTAACAGCACTTAAAGTCAAAGGTGAAACGGTTGCTGAAATCTGCGGTGCAGCCGATGCCTCCCTAGCAGTAGCTAAACCATTTCCATATCGAAGTACTGATTTTGGTAACAGTGGCATCGTCGATTTAGTCGGTACTGGCGGTGACGGCTTCAACACCATTAATATTTCAACTACTTCAACGTTTGTTGCCGCTGCAGCGGGTTGTAAAGTGGCAAAACATGGTAGCCGCAGTGTATCGAGTAAATCAGGCGCATCTGATCTGTTATCTCATTTAGGCGTAGACTTAACAATGGCCCCAGCCTTAGCCAGTCAGAGTCTCGCAGAGAATGGCATCTGCTTCTTATTCGCACCACACTACCATGGTGGTTTTAAACATGCAGTGCCTGTAAGACAAGCACTGAAAACTCGTACCATTTTTAATATTTTAGGACCACTGGTTAACCCTGCTAGACCATCGTTCATGCTACTTGGTGTTTATTCCCCAGAATTAGTACAACCCATAGCTTACGTTTTGAAAGAAATGGGGGTTAAACGCGCCCTTGTTGTTCACGGTAGTGGAATGGACGAAATTGCGGTACATGGTGACACTCAAATCACAGAGCTGAAAGAAGGTGAACTCCGCCATTACACTATGTCCCCTGCTGATTTGGGGATCAGCACGCATTCGGCAGACGACTTAGTTGGTGGCACTCCTGCCGACAATGCTGAAGCGACCCGCAACATTTTATCAGGACAAGGTAAACCCGCTCATATCGATGCGGTTGCTGTTAATGCTGGCGCCGCCATTTATTTAAGTGGTTTAGCTGATTCACTAAAAGTAGCCACTTCGGTAGCGAAAGAAATCATGAAATCAGGTAAAGGATTAGAAAAATTGAAACAACTTGCAGCAATTGGAGAGGTAAAGTAAATGCAAGATATTTTAAAGCGCATTGTTGCAACTAAAGACGAACATATTGCTCAGTTAAAAAAACGTTTTCCAGAAGCTGGCTTAAACCCGAAAGTTTCGACAAGAAGTTTGTTCCAAACACTAAAGCAACCTAATGCTAGTTTTATTCTTGAATGCAAAAAAGCCAGCCCATCAAAGGGCTTAATCCGTGAAGACTTTGATTTAGGCGCCATCACCAGTGTTTATCGCAAATACGCCTCAGCGGTTTCAGTGTTAACTGATGAACAGTTCTTCCAAGGTAGCTTTGAGTACTTGGCTCGTGTAAGAAGCTTGGTCGATCAACCTGTTTTGTGTAAAGACTTTTTTGTCGATGAATATCAAATTAAGTTAGCCGCTCATCAAGGCGCTGATGCAATATTATTGATGCTATCTGTACTTTCAGATGAGGAATACCAAACGCTATCTGCAAAGGCTGCTGAGTATCAACTCGATATTCTTACGGAAGTATCAAACGATGAAGAACTCGACAGAGCCATTAAGCTTAATTCGCAAATTATTGGTATTAATAATCGTAACTTGCGAGATCTAACCACTGACTTAGCAACGTCAGAAAAACTTGCACCTCGCATACCAAGAGATCGAGTCGTCATCAGCGAATCGGGGATCTACACCAACCAACAGGTGAAACGTTTAGCGCCAATCGTTAATGGTTTCTTAGTCGGCAGCTCATTAATGGCTGAAGCCGATTTGGATTTAGCGTGTCGCACGCTTATTTATGGTAATACTAAAGTGTGTGGTATCACTCGAATCGAAGATAGCTCAGCGGTTGCAAACGCAGGCGCCAGCTATGCAGGCTTGATTTTCGCACCTAAATCACCAAGATGCATTGGCGCTCAGCAAGCAAAAAGTATAACCGAGCATCACAGACAATCTCATTTAGGTTTACGTTTTGTTGGTGTATTTGCCGATCAAAACATCGAAGAGATCTCATCGTTAGCCAAAGACCTGAATTTATTTGCGGTTCAACTTCACGGTAGTGAAACTGAAGACTACATAGACCAGCTTAAACAAGCACTCAAAGCGTTAGGTTCAGACACATTCATTTGGAAAGCCGTTGCCGTTAATACAGACAACAATGACGTCGCAGAAGCACCTTCGAATGCTGATCAAATTTTATTCGACTCAAAATCGAGCGCTAATTTTGGTGGCACCGGTCAGTCCTTCGATTGGCAACGCCAACTAGAAAGCAGAACAACATCATGGCTCGCAGGTGGACTATCACCTGAAAATGCAGAGCAAGCGATGAAACAAAATTTTTACGGATTGGATTTTAATTCCGGCTTAGAAATCAGCCCAGGCGTTAAAGACAAAATCAAAATCCAACAAGTATTTAAAGCATTAAGAAATTACTAAGGCAACATAATGTCACAGTTTAAATTAGATCCCTACTTCGGTGAATTTGGTGGTGCGTTTGTACCTCAAACACTTATGCCTGCTCTACAACAATTAGAGCAAGCGTTTATTGATGCGCAAAACGATCCTGAGTTTCAAAAAGAATTTATCGATCTGCTGCAAAACTATGCGGGTCGCCCAACAGCTCTAACGCTCACAAAAAACTTTAGCCCAAATCCATTAGTAAAAATTTATCTAAAACGTGAAGACTTATTACATGGCGGCGCCCATAAAACGAACCAAGTTTTAGGTCAGGCCTTATTAGCCAAACGTATGGGTAAAAAAGAAATTATTGCAGAGACAGGCGCAGGACAACACGGTGTAGCCACAGCTTTAGCATGTGCCCTACTCGATATGAAGTGTCGTGTTTACATGGGTGCGAAAGACGTAGAACGTCAATCACCAAATGTATTCCGTATGAAGTTGATGGGCGCAGAAGTCATTCCTGTAACATCAGGCGCAGCAACCTTAAAAGATGCGTGTAATGAAGCTATGCGCGATTTCACAGGTAATTACGATACCGCTCATTATTTATTAGGCACAGCGGCTGGCCCACACCCATACCCAACGGTTGTGCGTGAATTCCAAAAAATGATTGGTGAAGAAACGAAACAGCAATTAAAAGAACGTGAAGGACGCCTACCCGACGCTGTTATCGCCTGTATTGGTGGAGGCTCAAATGCCATTGGTATGTTCACCGACTTTATTGATGAAAAAGACGTGCAATTAATTGGTGTTGAACCAGCAGGAAAAGGCATCGACACTCATCAACATGGTGCACCGCTTACTGAAGGTAAAACCGGTATTTTCTTCGGTATGAAGTCACCACTTATGCAAAATAAACATGGTCAAATTGAAGAGTCATACTCTATCTCTGCGGGGTTAGACTTCCCGTCGGTTGGGCCACAGCATGCTCACTTACATACTTCTGGCCGTGGTACTTATGTATCCATCACCGATGGCGAAGCACTTGAAGCCTTCCAGCTTCTTGCACGTTCTGAGGGGATTATTCCTGCATTAGAATCATCTCACGCATTAGCTTACGCACATAAAATGGCGAAAGAAGCGACTGAGGAAACATTGCTTGTGGTCAACTTATCAGGCCGTGGTGACAAAGACATTTTCTCTGTTTCTGAAATCTTAAATGGAGAGGCATAATCAATGACCATTTCAACACGCTATCATGATGCTTTTTCACGTTTAGCTGCAAAAAAGCAAGCCGCCTTTGTTCCATTTGTGACGGTAGGTGATCCTGATCTTGAGCAATCAAAAGCCATCATCAAAACACTTATCGATAATGGTGCTGATGCCTTAGAGTTAGGCTTACCTTTTTCTGATCCGCTGGCTGACGGCCCAGTAATTCAAGGTGCGAACCTACGAGCTTTAAATTCAGGCGTAACGCCTGATGCTTGTTTCCAGTTAATTTCTGAAATCAGATCTGAATATCCAGATACGCCAATCGGTCTATTACTTTATGCCAACTTGGTTTACAGCAATGGCATTGATACTTTCTATCGAAAAGCCAAGGACGCTGGTATTGACTCAGTGTTAATCGCCGATGTTCCAGTTGAAGAATCTGCGCCATTTAGAACCAGTGCAAAGCTTCATGGAATTGCGCCCATTTTTATTGCGCCACCAAATGGTACTGAAGAAACTCTGGCGAAAGTGAGTGAATACGGCGAAGGTTATACTTATTTATTATCGCGTGCTGGCGTAACAGGCACAGAGAATAAAGCAGGCACACCACTTGACCATATTCTAAAATCGTTAAAAGAACATAATGCGCCACCAGCGGTATTGGGGTTTGGCATTTCTCAACCTGATCAAGTTCGCAGCGCAGTTGCATCTGGTGTTGCTGGCGTAATCTCTGGTTCAGCGACGGTGAAGTTGATTGAGAAAAATCTTAGTAATAATGAGGCTATGTTGAAGAATTTAGCTGAATTTGTGTTTGAGATGAAAGCAGCAACTCAAAAGTGATTTTGTGAAGCCATCAGGTTTAGGCCTGATGGCTCTTTTATTAAAATGTGACGGTAATTCAAAATCAGAAGGAAATATTATGCTAATAAATGAAGTGAACAATTAGACGAGTTTTAAGTTTTTTTGCCAGATATTAAGTGAACCATTTGTATACTGCCCAGAATCAAGGTTTAGAATACTATCAGCAACAGCTGACAAACTAACTGAGCTCAGAGTACAGCCAAATGGTAATTTTCTGTATTGTTCACTTACAGCTGAAGTCCTAAATTGACCAGCCATTTCATCAAGCCACACATAGAAGATCATTTGAAGGTTGTTACTTTTTCTACTGTAAATTTCAGAGCAAGCTTCAAGAGATTCACAAAGAGATTCTTTTCCCCACTCTTTCAAAGAATCTTCGCTACAACCAAACGAGATCATATTAGCGCTCGCTTCCTCATTGATGTCATTTGAAGAAACAACTGTAACTTCTTCATCAAGCTCTTTGAGCCATTGATTTAATTGATGATGCATAATTTTGACTCAAAAACATACGCCCATTTCAACTGCGCCATAGGCGTCAGCTGAAATGGCTTATTATGTGTTAAGTTAACGATTACTCGCGGCGTACTTTTTCTCAGTTGACTCCCAGACAAAATGCCCCCAAAGTAAACCTCCTAAAGGAAAAAATATTAGTGCTATCAAAGGTCGAACCCATAAGCTTTCTGAGGGTTGACTTACTTCCATTATGATTGACCATAAAATTGCAGTCACCACTCCCCAACCCAAAAAGCCATTTACCCAGAGAAATCTCTTTTTACCTTTTGAGCGTGTTTTTTCCCATCTATCTAAATTCATATTTTTCGAACAACCCTTTGAGAGATATATCGCTGCGCTCTGCGGAAATTTAGGAGCACCTGCGAGTAAATTCTCCTTAGCAGCGCTTTGTTAGGCATTATAGTTGCCGAACTTCGAAACCGAAAAACCTTAGAACTTTGGTAGTTCGGCCATTGACTACGGGTAAACTTTCTTTACTAATCCAACCGATAAGCTCTTGAACGTTTGCCTGACCGAATTCATTCAATTTATAGCTATCATCGAATAAGCAATCTGACATTCTTGATACGACTTCTCCTTTTCCATAAAGAAGATGAACTAAAGTCTTCTTTATGTCTTGGGTGTCATTCGAGGCCAGAAACTCTGATTTTAGAGTATCCAAGCCACCTTTATAAAATCGAAGTCTATCGTGAAATGAATGTAGTATGCACAGTGCTTCTACTATTTCTTAAGCCGACGATGAATTAATTGACTCAGGGCTGTTGAAGACACGACTAATAAGGGGGTAATTTTCCGGAACAATTCGCTCTTCAAAGTGTTTCCATTCGGTTGCTAGCCACTCATCAATTAGTGAATTAAGAACCAACTTCTTGGAATCATCCCACCCGACTGGCTGTTGTCGCCATAACTCCTGAACAGCATGGCAATCTCTTACAAAGCTAAAAAACGAATCTATCTCTAGCCGGAGAGGTATATCATCTTCGCTGACTTTTCTGGGCTTTAAAGAATATTGTTCCTCTACTTTCCTAAAAGCTGACACTGACTCCTGATATGACTTTCTATATGTGTCTAGAAAAATAGACTTTTTAGTAGTTTTTTTCTTTCCTCTATTAACATTTGAAAAATTCTTGTCACCCAAAGTAGCAATCACTTCATCATCTAATTCGTTCACTAGTTCAGATGCTTTCCTAAATTTATTATATATGGTTCTATATGACTCAATAGAATCTTCATTTAGAACTTCTGCTTCATCCCAGTATTCTGAAAATAACAGTGTCAACTCTTCAAATCTTGAATCTTCAGATGGCAAGCCAACCATAACCTCTTGATTGGTTTGTATGGCAGATCTAGTTAGATTAGCGGAACCAACTAATACCGACTTATCACCAAATATGTACATCTTTGGATGAAATGAATGACTTGTATAAAACCTTGCCTCAATATTGTTATTGTTCAGCAGCTTTTCTAGAGCATAAGGCGAAGTCGGAAACCCTAACCTAACAACAATTCGGATATGACAATTCTTTTCGATTAGCATATTTATCACATCAAACTCGGTAAAGAATGCCGATGCAATAAAAATATCCATACCATCTTGTACACTGCTATTTATGCCATTTTGTACGAAGTCCCCTTTTGAACTTCGATTTGTAAATAAATCCTGCATATTCTCTCGATGGTTAGTTATCGCTTAACGCCAAGCTAAGCAGCGCAGCTTTGCTGCGTCCGGCGCCGAAGGCGCGTAGTTGATTGATTTGTTATACACTTAGTTGGCACCTTTTGCACAACTCACGTCCTTGAATTGCCAGATACCATACTGAGATATAAGACTACACTCTCCCTTGGCATATCCATTTACTCCCTCTTTAAAGAAGTAAATTTTTAGTTAAGCTTCACCGCTAGATGAGAAGTTCGCATCAGAAACACCAAAATTCATATTTTGAAAGTGAACTAACAACTCAGGCCAATGGCCTAATTTGTATACGGCCACTGCATTTGGAGTGAAGCCAGCTTCAATGTCATCGCCAAATGCCAATAAATATTTGCCATCTTCAGAGAAACGTATTTCATCAAACACCTCTATATAAGTGCCGTACTTATGATGATAAGCATAAGCATTGAAATACTCCCAGCCTGTGACTGAAATAAGGCTAATCTGCGGTTCAGGAAAGTGAGCCTTTACAGTGTATTGAAGGTCACCATCAACTAAAACTTTATCAGGATTATGTTTTTCTAATGGTTTGAGAGTTAGCGTCTTTCCATCTCTAATAATAAGATCATCAATGCCTTTGATAAATCTCGCTTCGAATTCCTGCTTGCATTCATAAAACGATTTCCCTTCATTTTGACACCGCTTTATTCCCTCATCTGCCTGAACACTGGAAGCAATTATGGTTACGGCAATTAGAAGGTACTTATTCATATTCGATCTCGAGCTACGTATAACGCCCAATTCAGCTGCGCCGTAGGCGTCAGCTGGAATTTCTTGTTATATACCGTTCTGTTTTTTTAAGAAGTAACTTGTGAATTTTGGTGGCATATCAGGTAACTGGCCAAAAAGGGAATAGCCTTGTTTTTTATAAAAGTCCAATGCCTGAAACGAAGTTGTTTCTAGACGAAAGTTGTTAATTCCCTTAGATAGTGCATGGTTTTAAAGCTTTTTAAGTAACTTTGAACCAAGACCTTTAGAGCGCACAGAATCCGAGACCCAAAGACCTTCAATATATAGCCAGCCCCATTTTATTTCACCAAGAATTCCACCAACAGTTTTATTGTTTTCATCTTTTAAAAATGAAGATACTTGTTCTTTAAAAACCGATCCTGTATAGGTCTCGTTGTATCCGTTTAAACCATTTTTTAAAACTTCAAAGTCATGTTCTTCCGGTTGAGAAACTTCGGTCAACTTCATTGTCTGATGTTACTCCTGTAGGTATATAACGCTTCATTAAGAGGCTGTGCAGTTTGCAGTCCTCTTGAATGTCTTGTTAGGGTTTCTTTGGAATACAAAAAAGGATTTTATCTTTGTTCTTTAATTTTTCATACGTTAAAACATGATTTAAAATTAACGTATTATCCTGTTGAATTTTTGATAGCTGCTGATACTTTCTTTCAAGCTTTTTCTCATTTCCTATAGCATTATCAAATAACTCTGGAAGGCATTCCATATAACCAAGATTTTTATAAGACTCATTAACCAACCGATTAAGCTCAGAGCTTTTATGCATTGAATATGTACTATACGCTGTAGTTCCGAATGTCAATACTAAAGCGGTGATCATGAATAAATATGGCCATTTCAAAGACGGTGAACGCCTAAGTTCAGCCAATCGATTCATAGTATCTGTAATCATTTTTTCGCCAATAATCACCTGCTCTATATTGAAGGAGTCGCAGGTGTTGAAAAATGAAACTGATAGCGACTCATTTGGCAATAATTCTTTTATATGGATCTCTTTTAAATCTTTCTGTATTTCAAAATCTACAGCGACATTTCTTGTACCATAGTTAAATTTAGGCGTGTACTGGAACTCACCTGAATAAATAATACGAATTTCGTTTTGCACATTCGGTGAATGATTATCCAAATCAAAATATAAAATACTAATATCCGCTAATGAGTTTAATTCGCCTTCTGAGTTTGTACTTTTCAACTCATCAGGAATTGGAAATTCAAAAGGACCAAATGTGCGATAACCTACCGCGTCAGGAATCTCATTTTTAATGTGAATTCCATTTAAAATACTGCCTAGCATAATTCTCCTAAAACCCTAACGCCCAATTCAGCTGCGCCGTAGGCGTCAGCTGGAATTGCTTGTTATAAACGTTCTAATTTATATGATTGATAAACTGAATGTTTTGCTGTTAACCCATTTGTAACAACAATACTTAAAAGAGCATAAATGATAGCCCAAGAAAGTAGCAAAACAGCAGCACCAACTAGAAACGGAAGTGCGCCATAAATTCCAGCACCACTTTTTGCAATTGACATTGAGACAAGTAATAGAGCTACAAGACCCAATATGTGCAAAAACGTACTGAATTTACTTAAAGTAGTACCAATATTTACCGAGTTTTGTGCAGTATCTAGATCATGTTGAAATTTATTCGGTGCCTTAACTTCAGAGGCTTCAACTTCTTTTTCTTTAATTTCCGTTTCTACAACCGTGTCCATACGTATTCCTCGAAGTTTATAACGCCAAATTCAGGTGCGCCGTAGGCGTGTCCGTTCTTGAGCGCCTTGTTATATCTGAGGTTGAACGAAGCTTGGTTGAATTAGTGGGCTTCCTTTTTCAATAGATTTTTTCTGAACTTCTGTTTGATCTTTCATTCGTTCAGTCAAATTCTTTTCCCACTCTTTGCGAACAGCTTCATCGCCTTTTAAAAACTGAATGTCGGCTTCTGTTTTTTTCTCAATAAGTGTTACATAAGCCTTAACTAATTCGGAATTTTCAGGGTTGGCTTCAATAACTCTTTCCAAAAAATTCCTACAATTGTTGAAATTGAAATCATTCATTACATACTCCTTGTAAGATATAACGCCTAAATCAGGTGCGCCGTAGGCGTCACCTGGATTTTCTTGTTAAATGGCTTGACTCATTACTTCAAATGAAACCGCCTGAAGGATTGCACTATTTCATATGAGAGTAAGCCAAGAGCGATTTTCTGGAAGTAAAAGAGTACCTTTAAGCCAGCTAGCGTCCAACCTATTTCTTCGCCCGCTATATTATTTAACTTTAAAAGTGGGTTTAGCCAATCGAGATATGTGTTAATAAATAATGAAATAGAATCAGATGATAAATGTATCTTTGTATAGCCTTTCAAGTTCATCGTGACAACAGTCAAAAACAAGATAATCGCAAGTAGAACTAAGATGCATTTTGTTATTGAAACACCAATACCAATGTTTCTATACCACCAAAAAATAAACTTATCTTCTACGCTGTGTACATAACTTACATCATATATTCGCTCGTATTTTTCATATATTCTCTGCAAAAATGGGTTGTCATCTTTTTCGGCATAAGCTCGAAGCTCTGAGAATAGTTTTTTATGATGCTTGGGGTCGTTTAAAGATGAATCGATCTGCTCATGAAGATCGAAGAATACTGTTGTATTGAACTCTTTTTCTTTATGTTCTGTATCAATCGATAATTTTTTAATTTTATTTCGTTTTATAAAAGTTGCTCTACCACAGCAAAAATATATATTCAGTAGTTCAGAGAATGTGTTTTTTTCAAAATGGAGATCGTTCATCAAGTACTGCTTACCATTCAAGTGGTCGCTTGCTTCCTGACCATAAGGACGAATTGCATTAACAATAACTCTTTTAGCTTTATTATTTGTAAGGATTATTTTGTCTGGATGCTGTATATGACTAGATTCTATATTTTGATGATAAGAAGGGATTATCTCTACATCTTGAAATGAGCAATTTTTAAACAAGAAATCATGAAAGAAAAATATTCTAGCATTTCCAGTGAATTCGATATTCATAAAAGCAAAGCTATTTCTACTCTGTTCATCGTAGCCAAACAAATATAATTCGGAATCACCATCAACAATTAAGTTTTTTATGATGCAAGATGAGTGATATAAGCTTTCACTTTCCCTAAGATTTTTGTTACTTCGCGTTGTGCAATCAAACTCAAAATTATCAGAAAGACCGATATCTTTAAGCTTTGATAAAAAGCCTTCTTTTCTTAAACCAACTTTTCTTGATTCATCATCGTAACTCAGCGGAGAATTTTTTAAGAGAAAAAGTAATTCTTGAAAGTCCTCTGCACTAACGTGTTTCTTTTTCCCATTACTGATCATTTCATTTTCTCGATTATGAGAGTTGCGCATAATATTTGGTGCCATTTAACATTTTAATACTGCGCACTCTCATTTATACATAAAAATTTACAATAAAATGTATTGCGCAACATCATGTTATTTAAAATAAAAAGAATGATATCCCATTTAATTACATCAGACAAAATGAGAATTCGCCTTTACCTCGTTCAGCATTCTCGTTATCTCTGCAGCGGTGAAAATAATTTACTTAATTTCAATCGGTTAACTTGAGTTGAGTTGATAGGTGAGAACTATTCATTTGCAAATTACGCTTAATTTTTATGTTCAGTCAGTCACGCTGTATAGATAGCCAACTCTTTTTGTGTGTGAACTGTCGCAAGAAAACATCCGTTACCTCTGGCATTATTTTCGATAAGTGCTGGATATCACTACGAAGCTGGTTTGCTGCAGTATGGTATATATCGTAAGTGCAGCATGGATGCTGCGCTAGTTTACGAGGTACATGGATGTACCATCGGAAACGTTAGAATATTTTTATTGTAAGACGAATAACGTTTTACTTTGCGGGGCGGCTTAGGGGATTCAAAAGGGGAAGCAGCTAGAGGCGTTCCCTTTGGGGGTGCGAACTGCAACTCCACGACCTTATAAACTTCAAAGAAGTTTTACATGAGAAACGACCAAAGACCTTTCAGGGCGCATAACCCCATCATAATTTTGGCCTTAGATTTTCAATAACTTCTGTGCTCACCCAATATAAATTTGATAATCCGTCTTCTTCGTTGAATCGGCTAAAAAATAAATATTTTCCATCTGGCGTGACACTTGGGACGGTTTCCAAAAAGTTAGAATTAACGGTATCTCCAAGGTTAATTGGCTTTGTCCATGCTCCATCTTTTTTCTTAAAATAAACAAAAATATCGTTTTGTCTTTCCTTATCTTCTTTGTTTCGAGCATTTACCAATAAATAATCTTGAGATGGGGAAATGAAGGCGTGGAGTCCAAATTCAATGTCAACTTCCTGCACTTTGGGAAAGCTTCCGTTGTTGTTAGGTGCATAGTAGGTTTTCATTTTTGATATATTAAAATAGTAAAGGTCGCCGTTGTTAGCTTGAACCGGAAAGAAAACAAGATCGTCATTTATAGGTGAATCAAGTCTTTTTGCCTTGCTCCACGCATTATCTAAGCGATCTACATACCAGATTTTATTATCCGTGTAGTCAGACTTAGCCGTAGTAAAATAAATTCGTTTACTGTCCGCCGTGATAAACGGATGCATTTCTTGCTCTTTTTTTCCTTTGGTGAAGTTTGCTTTTTGTATCGGTTTCCATTTTTTATCTTCTAATTTTGAAAAATAGATAACACCATTTTCGTCCTTTTTATGTGCTTTAAAATATATTTCATCTAAATCAGAGGAAAACGAAATACCGCCCTCATATCTTCCATTGATTGACACAAGACCTGGTGCAAAAATTTCTGGGATTAAACCGGGTGGCTTTTGCCCTAAATAAGGGCCTTCTAAGACTGGAAACTCATCTTGACCATAACTGTTGCAACTAAAAGCTAGAATAGAAGACAACAAAACAATTGAAATACAAATATGCTTCATAGTTTTTCCTTGTTCGACATTATCGTTATTACACTTTTGTAGATATTTATACCAATTACAGTAATTGGTATTATTACCTTTATTTCGGTCAATTTTGATCCTATTAAAAGTGTAACTGTGTACAGGAAACCCAAGGGTAAACTAGCCAAAGAGTTTCCTTTTAACTGCTGTGATGTGCGACATCACGACTTGCGAAACTTTGAAGAAGTTTAAATTTTCCCTGAGAAAATGAATCCAATTCAACAACAAACCTAAAACTGACCTGACAACGTTAACGTGTACCTAGGCTTACGATGCACCTTCCTCTGTTCATATCTCAAAAAACCAGAATTGGTAAACAACCCAGAATACCGTTGCCTAAACTCTTTATATTTACGCTTAAAAATAAACTGTGTATTGAATCTGAGCTTAAAGTTTTTATTAATCTGGTAATCGATAAAACCTTCGCCCGTTAACTCATTTTCAAACTTCCCCAAATAGTCGAATCGTGAGAAACGATTTGGCGTGCGCTTGATAAGCGTAAAATTCAACGAAGTATTAGGTAAAATCTCATTCTGATTAACCGTTAAATCCCAGCGGCTTGAGCTTTTCCAAACCATAGATGAATCATTACCAGTAAAAGGATCGACAACTTCACTGTCTCTCAGGGTTAAATTAGTACTGATCAAAGTGTTTTCAAAACCAAACTCTTTCAGTTCTGAATAAGCTTCAAACATCACACCATATTCTTTTGCTTTATCAACATTGCCCTCACCTGCCCGAATTGCCAACGGGACTTCAGTAATTAAATCGGTGATATCGTAATAATACGGTGTGGTTTTCAGACTGGCAGTTTTATCCGCCCATTGAACTTCATAGCTTACCGAAAACTCATCTTGAACTTGCGGTTTAAGGTTTGGATTAGTTTCTTCTAGGCGCACTTCATCTCGATTAAACTCTGGTACAAAATCATTGAGGTCAAGTTGGCTTACAGTGCGTTCATAGTTAAAACGTAACTGCTGTGAATCAGTTAAATCGTACTGAAGGTTTAACCTTGGCTTCCAGTAATCAAAGGTGCGCGATGAACGATCTTTAATTTGGTTTGTACCATCATCAACTAGAGTAAAATCGGTATTCACATCCATAGTTGAACGCTCATACACTAATGATGCTTGTAGGTTTAAATCGCTTGCCAGTGCATAGGTATGATGTGAGAAAACTTCATAGCGTGTTTCTTTAATATCGTTTAGCTCAGTAGAGTGGTACGCCCCACCCTCGCTGATAAATTGTAGGTTTTCGTCGCGAGTATTAATGGCAATTTCAGCTCCTGTATCTGTCGAATATTTAGGCGAAGCTTGATAATCCCAGCTTCCTCGAAGCACGTTTTCAGTGCCAATGTAACGCCTCGGTAATCGGTAATCTAAAATTTCCTCATCGACTTCTAAACCTGATACTCTCCATAGTTGATCATTAGCTTTTTCCCTATTACTGATAAAAAGCAGTTTTAATTGGCTTTGCTCTGATAAATCATGGGTAATATCACCACCTAACTCCCATTGGTAAAGTCCCCAATCGATAACAACTTTATTGATACCAAAATCATCAGCCAGCAATTCTTGATGTTCAGTAACATAATCTGCGTTGACAGAGATACGCTCATATATGCCATTAAGGTTTAGAGCTGTTTTATCAGAGAATGGATATTCAAACTTGCCGTTAAATTGAGTCTCTTCATAACGATTATCACGTACACGGAAAAAACTGTCAGTAAGCTCACCTTGAGGTGATGCATAGGCCTCCTCAATGGTGAGTTTGGTTAAGTAGATATTATTATTGAAGCCGACTCGGTATTTGGCTTTACCAATACCTGAGCTAAACAAAATTGAGCCTTGAGGTTTAACAGGAGTGCCGGATGTTTTAACTGCTCCAACTGACCATAACAAAGAATCTTCAACTTCGTCTTTTAGTACCACGTTTATTACTAGGCCATTACTTTGAATATCGAATCCAGCCGTAGAGCCTCGAATTAGCTCAATATAATCAACGTCTGTGGCTTGAATATTATCAAGCTCTTCACGGGTGCCATTTTCTTTACCTGCTACACGTTGGCCATTAATTAAGATCTGATCCCCACCAGAGCCAAAACCTCGATTGTTAGAATTTCGACTTAATGCGAGCACTAAGCTTTTTGCACCGGGGATGTTATTTAGGACGTCATATAGCGTTTGTGGTTCAAACGCCAGAAAGTACGTACTGTCGAAGCGTTCAACATTATCAGCAATTTGATCAACCGCTAACGCAGCGCTGTTTGCCGATATCAGTGAGCCGGTCACTATCACACCTATCACGAATCGTGATAACAATGTTTTTCTGAAATTGAACCGCAAAGTCGAACTTTCGTAACCATTTTTCATTATTAAATCCCTGAAATGAAATCTGGAGTTATGTTATGCAGCGGCCGCCGGAGTAAGTAGACACAAAAAGTAAAAATACCTCATTACAATTTTTACAAAAGTTTGCAATTCCACGATCAACTTGCTTGATATACTCACACTCAATTAAAAGAAAATAAAAAGAATCAATGGATATGAGCATAAAACCGAAACTACTTATTGTTGAGGATGAGCCGACTATCTTGCGTGGACTCACCGATTTATTTGTATTTCACGGCTATGATGTCAGTAGTGAAACTGACGGAAAAAAAGGGCTTGAGCAAGCATTAACAGGCAATTTTCACTGCATTATTTTAGACGTTATGCTGCCCTCAATGAACGGATTCGATATCTGCAATGCCATTCGTCAGCAGTCTGCGACGCAAGCCGTCATCATGCTCACCGCAAAAAACGCCGAAGAAGATATCATTAATGGCTTAAGCTTGGGTGCAGATGATTATTTAGCTAAGCCATTTTCAACTTCAGAATTGGTTTTAAGAGTCAGCGCATTACTTCGTCGTACAGGTTTTTCGAGCACTGACAGCATCATCACCATTAATGATGAAGTGAATGTTTGCCTAAAAAAATTAACTGGCACTTCTTACCATAAAGAAATTCGTTACACTCGGCGCGAAGCCACTATTTTGAGTTTTCTGCATCAGCAACAAAAGTCAGTATCGCGTGAGGAACTGTTAAAAGAAGTTTGGGGCTACAAATCCACTGACTGCCTAGATACTCGCACCGTAGATATTCATATCGCTAAGATTCGTAAGAAAATCGAACTGGATCCGAAAATGCCTGAACTGCTAGTTACCTTAAGGGGTGAAGGCTATCAATTACTCTGTAATTAAAATTAGAGTCGAATGCTTATGTAGAATGCTACACCTCACATTCGCCGCTTTGAATAAACACAAAATCTACTGCAGCAACTCGAAATAATTAATTGGGCACGACCTCTATCATGAAGACATTATTTTCAGACAAATCATTACTCAGTTACTCCGAAAGGCTTAAACGTTTACGTTGGTTTACGGCACTATTCTTTAGCTTATTGTTGGCATCCACTTTGTTTTCTTTTTATGTCATTCACAACAAAATCGAACAAGAACAATTCCACGAATACCAACAACAAGTTGATGATGTCACTCAAAGAATTAATAAGAGAACCTTTAAACGCATCGCACTTTCGAATGCAACACCACCTGCTGAATTTGATTACTTTTTGCATTTATACAACCCCGCAACAGAGCAGTTAACTAAAGCGATTTCACCATTGGCAAATAGAAAGAAGTACACACACTTTGAAGGCTTGATTGGTTATTTTCAAATTGATAATAATGGTCGATTCAATAGCCCAGCTTGGCCATATATTCTTGAGAGCGAACGGGATAAAAAAGCATTAACCAAACCAAAGAAATCGAACCACGAAGCGAGGGCGCTTACGATTAGGCTTAGGGAAATAGCTTATCAATCGAATAAGCTAAAACAGCTCGTCAGCATCGATGGTTTTAAAGAAAAAACGAAGTTTGAGGTGATTGCAGATTTACCTGAGTACCTCATCTTTTATCGAGTCGTTGAAATAAATGATGAAGAGAAGCTTCAGGGCTATATTGTAGAACGCAGTGGTTATATTAACGATGTATTCTTACCGACATTAGGCAATTTACAACTTAAACGCCCGATAGGCTTAACTGTAACAGCAACCAATCATGAGATTCCAAATAAGCTTTATACCTACCACCGAAACCATCTAAGACAGAATCAAATTGAGCAACCCGAATGTTTAGCTGAACTTGCTGAGTCAAACATTGATGAACACTCTCTCAGCTGGCCGTTAAAAAGCTATAAAGTAAGTTACTCGACTTACCCGTTATCATTAACGAATGATGCCATCTACAGCATCATCTCCATGATTTCTTTAGTGATTGTTGCGGGATTAAGTTGTTTTGGTTTTTATCGAATCGGCTTAAAGCAGTTAATACTCGCAGAACAAAGGTTAAACTTTGTCTCCTCTATCAGTCATGAGCTAAAAACACCACTGACTTCGATTCGCATGTATTCTGAGATGCTGAAAACTGGACAAGTGCTTTCAGCTAACCATCAAAAAGATTATTACGACTTTATTTACAGTGAGAGTGAAAGGTTGAGTCGCTTAATCGACAATATTTTGCAGCTTTCAAAGTTTAATCAACCACAACATAACGTATCACCCGAGTTTATTAAGTTGAGTGTGTTGATTGATATAATTCAGTCGAAAGTCTCTTCTCTGATGATAAAGAATGATTTCCAACTCAATATTTTATCGACTTTTGATGATCACGATAATGTGTTGTTACTTGCTGACATTGATGCATTTTCTCAAGTTGTTATTAACATCACGGATAACTCAATAAAGTTTTTCGATTCTGAAAAAGTGACAGATACAGACAGAAGAAAAATAGATTTTATCTTCCAACCTGCTGACAAACAAAATGGTTTAATCCAATTACAAATTAGAGATTATGGGCTCGGTATTACATCAGAACAGGAAGAGAAGATTTTTGATTTATTCTACCGTGGTGGCAGTGAATTAACGCGTACTACACAAGGTACGGGGATTGGGCTGGCACTGGTTAAAGAACTTGTAGAAGCTCAACAAGGCACAATTGATGTGCAGCGCATGTCACCAGGTTTGGCGATGAATATAACGTTTAAAAGCAAGAAGTAGAATGATTCAGTGAACCTTCACTGATACAGCTGGGCAATACTTGAAAGGTAAAAGGAAATGAATTTAGCATCTAGCGACTTTTAAAAAGACGCTAAATGCTAACAAGCAAATTACTGCTCGCCGCTTGCGGCTTGAGTATCTTGTGTATCATAAATCAGGATTGGTGCAGATTCACCTTTAACCACTGATTCGTCAACAACCACTTTGCTGATGTCTTCCGTCGAAGGAACGTCATACATGGTATCAAGTAGAATACTTTCAACAATTGAACGTAGACCACGTGCACCCGTTTTACGGTTCATCGCTTTTTGAGCAATCGCTTTTAATGCATCTTCACGGAATTCAAGTTCAACTTCTTCCATGTCGAATAGCGCTGCATATTGCTTAGTGATCGCATTCTTTGGCTCTGAAAGAATTTGCACAAGTGCGTCTTCATCAAGCTCAGTAAGAGTTGCTACCACTGGAAGACGACCGATAAATTCAGGGATAAGACCAAATTTAACTAAGTCTTCTGGTTCAACGTGTTGGAACGTCTCAGAAACTGACTTCTTATCTTTCTCACTGGTCACTGTTGCGCCGAAGCCTATACCAGTACCCGTGTCGATACGTTGATCAATTACTTTTTCAAGACCAGCAAACGCACCACCACAGATAAACAAGATCTTAGACGTGTCTACTTGCAAGAATTCTTGTTGTGGATGCTTACGACCACCTTGTGGTGGAACCGCTGCCACAGTACCTTCAATCAGCTTTAGAAGTGCCTGCTGAACACCTTCACCAGATACATCACGAGTGATTGATGGGTTATCTGCTTTACGACTGATCTTGTCAATTTCATCAATATAAACAATACCACGTTGTGCTTTTTCAACGTCGTAATCACACTTCTGAAGCAGCTTTTGAATGATGTTTTCAACGTCTTCACCAACATAACCGGCTTCAGTTAATGTCGTTGCGTCAGCCATAGTGAATGGCACATTCAATGAGCGAGCCAGTGTTTCTGCAAGTAACGTTTTACCGCTACCCGTAGGGCCGATCAATAAGATGTTACTCTTACCAAGCTCAACATCATCTTGTGGATTTGCATTTTTAAGACGTTTGTAATGATTGTATACCGCAACCGCTAAAACCTTTTTGGCTTTATCTTGGCCGATAACATAATCATCTAAATGTTCTCTTAGTTCGTGAGGAGTAGGTAACTTATCCGTGTCCTGTTTTGGTGAGATCTCCTTGATCTCTTCACGAATAATGTCGTTACAAAGCTCTACACACTCATCACAAACGTATACAGATGGGCCAGCAATTAGCTTGCGAACTTCGTGTTGGCTTTTGCCACAAAAAGAACAATAAAGCAGCTTGCCGTTATCGCCGTCACTTTTCTTGTCGCCCATTATTTTACCTCTATTATGCCGTAGTGAAACGGCATATCAAATTCAGATCATATAAATAAATCATAACGTAGAATACGTTAAAAATCAGCTACGATGTGTCAATACAGAGTCAATAATACCGTAGTCTAATGCTTGATCAGCACTCATAAAATTGTCACGATCTGTATCTTTTTCAATAACTTCTAGCGGTTGACCTGTGTGGTCCGCCAAAACTTTATTTAATTTTTCTTTAATGCCTAGGATCTCTTGCGCATGGATTGCGATATCCGATGCTTGACCTTGGAAACCACCTAAAGGTTGATGAATCATCACACGAGAGTTAGGTAAACAATGCCTTTTACCCTTTGCACCACCAGCCAGTAGAAACGCACCCATGCTTGCCGCTTGTCCCATACATACAGTACTAACGTCAGGTTTAATGAACTTCATCGTATCATAAATTGCCATGCCTGCAGTTACTGAACCACCAGGGGAATTGATGTATAGGTGAATATCTTTATCTGGGCTTTCTGACTCTAAGAATAAAAGTTGAGCCACGATTAAGTTAGCCATGTGCTCTTCAACTTGACCAACTAAGAAAATCACACGTTCTTTCAACAAGCGCGAGTAAATATCGTAAGAACGCTCACCTTTAGCAGTTTGCTCAACTACCATTGGGACGAGAGAATTTAAAACAGACTCTGGTGCTTTGTGCATTATTAGTTCCTTTATCCTAGAAAAACAATTGATGACATGGTTAATGTGTATTTATCTAACAAAGATAAACACTTGTTATGTCTTGAGTCCAACAGTTTATTTTAGGTTTATAAAAAATGGCTCGTATGAGGAGCCTCATACGAGCCATTATAAATGACTGTCAGCTAATCAAGTCAAGTCTAGCTCATAAATCTTAAGCTTGACCTGTAGCTTGGTTCATGAACTCTTCGAACTGAACTTCTTTGTCAGATACTTTAGCTGCTTTTAGAACTTCTTCTACAGCTTGCTCTTCAAGAGCAACGTTGCGCATGTTCTGCATCATCTCGTTGTTCTTGTTGTAGTATTCAACAACTTCACTTGGATCTTCATAAGCTGAAGCCATTGATTCGATAAGCGCTTTAACGCGATCTTCATCAGCTTTTAGCTCATTTGTTTTGATCACTTCACCAAGTAGTAAACCGATTTTCACACGACGCTCAGCTTGTTCAGTGAATAATTCAGCTGGTAGCTCAGGCATGTTCGCCGCTTGTTGACCACCGAAGCGTTGTAGTGCTTGTTGACGAACTACATTTACTTCGCTGTCTACTAGTGCTTTTGGAAGGTCAATTTCGTGAGCGTCTACTAAACCGTTAATCACTTGCTCTTTTACGTTAGCTTTAAGCGCTTGCTCAAGTTCACGAGTCATGTTCTTACGGATTTCAACTTTAAGTGCATCAATGCCGCCTTCAGCAACACCAAATAAACCAGCAAACTCTTCGTTAACTTCTGGTAAGTCAGCACCTTGAACTTCAGTCAACGTGATTGCGAACTTAGCTGCTTTACCTTTTAGGTCTTCAGCATGGTAGTCTTCAGGGAAAGTAACTTCGATATCGAACTCTTCACCTGCTTTCTTACCTAAGATACCATCTTCAAAACCAGGGATCATACGACCACTACCTAGTTGAAGTTCGAAATCATCAGCTTTACCGCCTTCGAACTCTTCACCGTCAACAGTACCAACAAAGTTCATTTTAACTTTATCGCTGTCTTCTGAAGCGCGTTCTACTGCTTCGTATGTAGCGTGTTGCTTACGTAGAGTTTCAATCATGTTGTCAACGTCAGCATCTGTTACTTCAGCTACTGGCTTTTCAACGTTAATTGCTTCTAAGTCTTTTAATTCAACTTCTGGATATACTTCAAAAGTCGCTGTAAATTCAAAGTTTTCACCTTCAGTAGAACCTGGAGTGAAAGTTGGAGCACCAGCTGGATTGATTTTCTCAGCAATGATTGCTTCAACAAAGTTACGTTGCATGAACTCGCCAGTGATTTCTTGACGAATTGCTGCACCATAGCGCTTTTCGATAACGCTTACAGGAACTTTACCTGGACGGAAACCAGCGATTTTTGCACGCTTAGCTTCGTTACGTAGTGCGTTTTTGATCAGCTTGTCTAGATCACCAGCAGGCACAGAGATTGTAACTTTACGCTCTAGGCCTTGAGTTGTTTCAACAGAAACTTGCATTATTTTACCTCAAATTTATCTAACGTCCTTTTTTCATAGCCGACGTTATCAGCTACGTTAAGAATTCGTTTTGTTGTGTTTATTTACCCATGCCCTACTGAGAAAAAACTGCTTCGAGCACGTTAATAAACATCATGTTATTAATAATAAGACGCAGCATTATAGCGATGCTTGACAACAGAGTCGAGAGGGAATTATAGGTGCAATAAGACAATATTAAGTTAATTGTTAAAATTAGGAATTCAGACACAAAAAAAGCGACATAAAGTCGCTTTTTTTGTACTCGATAAAAAGTGGGGTGACTGATGGGGCTCGAACCCACGACAACCGGAATCACAATCCGGGGCTCTACCAACTGAGCTACAATCACCACATTATTTGGTACGCCCGGCAGGATTCGAACCTGCGACCATCCGCTTAGAAGGCGGATGCTCTATCCAACTGAGCTACGGGCGCTTAATCCTATCCGGAATAGCTTATGCTATTGTAGTCACTCACTATTGTATTTAACAAGAGCAAATCACAAAAATGTGGTCGGTGATAGAGGATTCGAACCTCTGACCCTCTGCTCCCAAAGCAGATGCGCTACCGGGCTGCGCTAATCACCGTTATTCTCTTTCTCAGCAATGCCTGCACTGCCTTGAGAACGGAGCGAATATTATAGCCTCCCATTTCAACCGTCAACGATTTTTTTATAAATAAAGTTCGGATGATGAATTAACAGTCTAATTCACCTGAATAGCGACTCATTATGCTGATTATCCATGACAGTTTTCACTATCACTGATAAAATGAGTCTGATTTTTCAGCAAATATCCTTGAACCAAATAAATCAGCTAAATGTGAAACCGTTATCGTAGCTCACTTACTATTTAATTTTATGTAGTTTGGTGCATGACGTTATTCATTTGATATCGTACCCAGCGATTTATTTAGGTTAAAAAGGCTTTTCTTTTGAGAATTAAGCCACAAAAATAAAATAACAAATTAGGAATTTACTGTTAAATCACCAAAATCACACTACCTTATAGCGCCGTATATAAAGGAAACCCTACATCCATGACTGCCCAGATAATAGATGGCAAAGCGATCGCACAATCTATTCGCAAGCAATTGAAACAAAGAGTGAGCGATAGGTTGGCTGAAGGCAAACGAGCACCAGGCCTTGCAGTAATCCTAGTTGGAAACGATCCAGCCTCCGAAGTTTATGTTGGTAGCAAACGTCGAGCTTGTGAAGAAGTTGGCTTTGTTTCAAATTCATTTGACCTACCCATCACCACGACCGAATTAGAATTATTCCGTTTGATTGATCAATGTAATGATGATCCAGCCATCGACGGAATTTTAGTTCAGTTACCTCTGCCTGAACATATCAATGAAGAGAAAGTCATTGAACGTATACGTCCGGATAAAGACGTTGATGGTTTTCATCCTTATAACGTAGGTCGTTTAGCGCAGCGTATTCCTTTATTGCGTTCTTGTACGCCTAAAGGGATTATGACTTTAATAGAATCAACAGGTATTGATACCTATGGTTTAGACGCCACAATTGTAGGTGCATCTAATATTGTTGGCCGACCAATGACTTTAGAATTGTTGTTAGCGGGTAGTACGCCAACAACCTGCCACCGCTTCACTAAAAACCTTGAGCAAAAAGTACGACAAGCCGATCTACTCGTCGTTGCTGTTGGTAAGCCAAACTTTATTCCTGGAGAGTGGATAAAAGAAGGTGCAATCGTTATTGATGTGGGCATTAACAGATTGGAAAGCGGTCAACTCGTTGGTGATGTTGAATACGATGAAGCTGCAAAAAATGCAAGTTGGATTAGCCCTGTACCAGGTGGCGTTGGCCCAATGACTATCGTGAGCTTATTGGAAAATACACTTTTCGCTGCGGAAGAGTATCACGATTAAATACACCTAGGTTTAGTGCGTGGTTTTTCTTACAGGCGTGCTAAACCTTTTATATTTACTTACAAAGTGTAACAACCACACCTTTATTGCTGTTTTGACACTGAAGATTCCCTCCACCCATTAACTTACAATAACTTCCATATTCACTCTGGTCTTGCGTCCAATCGTCAATTCCATACACAATATTGCAAACATTGTAATTTTCTTTGTTGTTTACAGAGAAACTAAAATGGAATAATGGAGCACCAAAGTTCCATTCATGTTCTGCCCAATGCCCTTTCGGTACACCAATCAATACGTGTCTCGATGACGTTCCGGATTCAAAGTGATACGTAGCTAACTCTCCTAGGGTAATATCGTACTCAGCTTTACAAACGGAAAGTTGATTATTTGCATACTCAGTACAACCTTTGGCAGTAAACAGAACTGCAATATTTGTTTTCCCAAAATATGGTTCTTCATCTCGATAAGAACCATCGTGTAATGTATCATTTTTAATAGTTACATAATCATGTGTACCTGCACCTATTCCATCAGTGTGAAGCGAATAATTAGATAACTGATCAACACCTATAACCTTATGGTGCGTGTCCAGTGATTGAGCGTAACTTACATCTAAGATAAAAAACTGGGTAATAAATAGAACGCCTAGAATCGTTTTCATTCATTTCATTGCGGTTTTTAAAAAAGTGATGGTAAGACAAAAGATTGAGTCAAACAAAATAGAAACAGGGAATATTAAGGCGGTATTAAGTTTCAATTAGCTACGATTGTAGTTGTATCTATGATTGTTGGTCGCCCAATGACATTAGAACTGTTGTTAGCGGGTAGTACGCCAACAACCTGTCCTCGATAAGAACCTTGAGCAAAAAGTTCGACAAGCGGATTTACTCGTCTTTGGCGGTGTTGAATACAATGAAGCAGCCAAAAAATGCAAGTTGGATTAGCCCTGTACCAGGTGGTGTCGGCCCAATGACTATCGTGAGCTTATTGGAAAATACACTTTTCGCAGCAGAAGAGTATCACGATTAGTTTTAAGCTTTACCATCATACCTGCGAAAGCGGGTATGATGGACTTCATCACCATTCTAGATTGATGTCTATTCCTAATGCCATGTGTTGTTAGTCCTCTTAAATCAATGTTGCTTTAAAGCCGTTAGGCCACCTAACTTAGCTTATTCCAATACATTACTCATATCAGATTCTGTAGAAGTGCCTATATGGTCTCTTATAACTTTGATAAAATTCTTCACTCGGCTTGGCAAGTTGGTTTAAAAATTTTTGATGAGCCCTCTTAAACTTTACTCTCCTTCGCCTAATTTCTTTATCTCTTGAGGCTTCTAACTCTTTTTTAATTCTATTCATCGAGTTGTTGAGGTTGTGACAGAATAGCGCATGCTCATCATCGTTAAACAACTTATGCTCATCACCATGATAATCATTTTTTGATAAAAAAAATGTTCTCTCTTCTGTCGCACCCAAAAACAAAAAGTGGTGGACAATATTTTCGGGCAATCCATTTGCTACTTCGTTATGAACATCAGCAGCGTCATCAATAAACACCACTTCATGGTCGCATAAACCGTTATCCTCCATATACTGTTTAATAACCTCCCCTTTATTTAGTCTCTTTTTATTATTTTCTGAGTCTAGCTCTGGTTCGATACATTTATTAAATTTAGTGGTTATACCTGCGAACTTCAGTTTATCTGTTATAAAACTTCCATTGGATACAATGATCATATGAGCGTCAGGAAACCTATCTCGTAATTGCTGTAAATGCTTATTAATGTCGTGTTCTACAGCTTCGCTTGCGGTAACGGCATTACCATTTGCTCTCGTTTTGTGCACTAATGTTTGATCAATGTCGAATACAAGCAAAGGTGGTTTTTCTTGGCGGGGAATAGCCTCTTTTACATCCGCTATTGATGAAACAGCTTTCATTTTCAAAGTCCGCTCACCAGATATTTTAAACTCTATGGGGACCTGAACGGTTGCTTTTACGTTAGTTACTTGGTAATTCGCAATCAAATCCTGATCTTGAGACTCGATATCGAGTGTAGTTTTTTTTTGTAGGTTAGAATCACTAGGACGTTTGTCTTCCCCAATACCAGAATAGTTTACCCCTCCTTTTTTCCATTCACTTAAAGCGATATTGGTTGTTTTTGTGGGTAATTCTCCACCGGTTTTAACACTTTTCGAGTCATCTACATCAAATACACTATCGAGTTCAATTCGGTACTTAGATTTAAATAGAAAATCAGGTATCAAACGCTTAATTAAGCTGGCTTCACGAATCTGAAAGCTTTGTTCTCCTGTATTTAGCTCAACTTTTTTTACCTCAAAACATCGTTTGTAGGGCCCTATTCCTCTCTGACGTTTAGAATCAAAGAAGCTAAATTCCACTTTTTGCCACCCATCAGCGCCAGATAATTTATTCTTGAGCCGTTGATGTTCGCTGAACTTTGCCTTGCTGCTCAAGCAATTCCACTCGATATGATATGGTTCCGTTGGTGCCATTGAACTATCTGATGTGATGAGAGACATAACGGTTTATGAATGAATGCTTTTCGTTGATTATACGGCTCCCTGTATTAACTAATATGAAGCCAATTCATGAATTCAGTTTCATAATTAGCAGAGTAATTACGGCTTAATTTGACCTTTACCTTTCTAGGGGCTGTTGATCTTTGTTCAATAATTCAGCTGAGTAATAGATCGCCTTAATCGAGGCGGAAATAGTGCAGTTTAGTCATCTAAATAACCTATTTTCAACACAGAGTAAGGCGATTTAGACTCAGCCCGTAGGGCAATGGTTATTGTTAACGCTATCTGCATTGTCACTGCGCTCATTTAGAATAACTAAATAACGCTTGTTCCGCTTTGTTATCGTCAAAAATAATCATTGCTGAAAATATCAACAAAGATCAACAACCCCTAACTTAATGACTTAAAAAACAATAACGATTAACAATCAATCTGCCCTGCAATTTGATGCCTTTATTATATTAAAAAGTGAAAAGTCAGCCGACACAGCATTAAAAGACTTAGATGGTGGAGTGAAGCGGTGAGCTAACAGGAAAGCCATTGTTTTAGAAAACGACAGTCATCATCACATCGATTAATTCATCTAATTTAAAGATTAGAGCTGGAGTCCAGTATCTTAGATAAGTAAAGATAAAGGCACTGGACTCCAAATACGATTACTAGGGCGTGTTGATCTTTCAGGATTAAATTTTGTGCTATTTGAGCGTTTATCTGTTCAAGGCGTGAGCAATGAAGTTTAGTCATCTAAATAAGTTGTTCCCAACACAGAACAGGAAACGCTCAAAAGCATCGAAGACAGCGTAAATTGGTCATTTCTGCTGCGTTATCACTTGATTATTTGGAAACGAAGTAACGACAGTTTTGTATGTCGGTAATAACCAAACTGCACAAGCTCTGCCTTGCATAAAACAACCAATTTATCGCTGCAAAAATAAGCACGAAAGATCAACACGCCCTAGAAGAAGCAAATTATATTAATTAATAGAACGATTTCTGCTCTTCAGCCATTTTCAGTAACAAATCACAAGGTGCAAAACGATCACCGAACTTAGATTGGTAGCCTTTCAGCATATCAACTAAATTAGTCACACCGAGCTGATCCATATACTTAAATGGTCCACCTAAGAAAGGTGGAAAACCAATTCCAAATATCGCTCCGATATCACCGTCTCTTGGTGATGCGATGATCCCATCTTCAAGGCATCTTGCTGCTTCATTGAGCATTTGTACCACACAGCGTTCAGCCACCATTTTAGGATCTTTATTCGCCGTAGGATTTAAGTTAAATAGCTTATAAACCGATTCATCAACTTGCTTTTTGCCTTTTTTAGCGGCTTTGCCATAGAGGTAAAAACCTTTCTCACTTTTACGACCTTTACGACCATCATTAAGCAATTTATCAAATGCTTTTGGCGCTTCGAAACGTTCACCTAATTCCTTTTCAAGGATCGGCGAGATCTTCGCTCCAACGTCAATGCCCACTTCATCTAATAGTGTCATTGGCCCGACTGGGAAGCCAAACTTAACTAATGACTTATCAAGGTGTTCAATGCGTTGGCCTTCTAACAATACACTTGCTGCTTCGTTCATATAAAGCGCAAGTATACGATTTACATAAAAACCAGCACCATCTTGAACTACAATCGGCGTTTTGCCTTGTTTGCGAGCAAAAGCGACTGTGGTATCAATGGTTTGTTGAGAGGTTTTCTTATGCGCTATCACTTCCACTAACGGCATTTTTTCAACAGGAGAGAAATAATGTAGACCGATAACATTTTCAGGTCTTTCTGCTGCTTCAGCGATTTGACCAATCGGTAATGAAGATGTGTTAGAAGCAAAAATCGTATTTTCGCTACATTCACGCTCAATGTCTTTCACCATTTGGTGTTTAAGATTTAAATCTTCAAATACAGCTTCAACAACAATATCAGCATCTTTAACGCCTTTATATTCTGTTGTTGTAGTCATCAATGCCATGGTTGCGTCACGTTCAGACGACTTCATATGACGACGTTTAACTTTTTTATCCAGTAACTTGTATGCGTAAGATAAAGCGTTACTTAAACCATTTTCGTTGATGTCTTTAACACGTGCGGGAATACCAGCTTTAGTTGTGGTAACTGAAGCTATACCACCGCCCATTAAACCGCCACCAAGCACAACCGCCTTGTTCACTTTCTTAGCATCAGCTTCGCCCGCTTCTTTTTTCATTTCAGTGGTTGCGAAGAAAATGCTACGAAGTGCAGCCGACTCTTTGGTCATCACTAAATCAGAAAAATGCCGTGCTTCAATGTCTAGACCTGCAACCAGGCCTTTCGACATACCGACTTTGACACAATCAATGATCTTAGGCGGTGCAGGATAATTCCCTTGTGTCTTTTTATTTACTTGTTTAGCAGCTTGATCAAACATGATGTTTCGACCAAAACTGTTTGATTCAAGTATTTTGTTAACGAGAGGCGTTTTACGTTTCGCAGGCTTTTTCTTACCGCCTTTGGCGAGTTCAATAGCCGCATCCAACAGAATTGAGTTAGGAACTACATCGTGAACTAGACCATTTTTTAAAGCTTGCTTAGGACGAAGCTGTTTGCCTGTTAGCATCATATCTAATGCTGTTGCAATGCCCACGAGTCTTGGTAAACGCTGAGTACCGCCACCACCCGGTAATAGACCTAACATGACTTCAGGTAAGCCAAGCATGGTTTTAGGGCTATCACTACAAATACGCATGTGACACGCCATTGCAAGTTCAAGACCGCCACCTAAACAATTACCATGAATAGCAGCGACAACAGGGAAAGGTAAACTCTCTAGTTCCGCAAAAACCTCATGCCCTTGTTTTGACAAGGTTCTAGCGTCTTCTGCCGTTGCACATGCATCAAGCATCTTGATATCTGCACCAGCAATAAATGAATTTTTCTTACCAGAGATGACAACCATGCCCTTAATATTGCGATCGGCTTTAATCTCCTTGAGTAAATCGGTAATTTCTTCGGCAAATTTTGCTTGAAGTGTGTTCACTGAGTCACCCGGCACATCCATAGTCAATACAGCAATGCCGTCATCTCTTCGAGAAAGGTTAAATGTTTTTTCCATCAGTTATCACTCCACTTCTACAATCATAGCTGCACCAAGACCACCAGCCGCACACGCTGTAGCCAAGCCCGTTCCACCGCCACGGCGCTGTAACTCACGACACACTTGTGTAATCAAGCGAGTGCCGGTTGCAGCAAATGGATGACCGTAGGCAATTGAACCACCTAACACGTTAAATTTAGCCATATCAATGTCACCAATGGCACGTGACCAACCCAAATTATCTTCAGCGAATTTTTTGGACGCAAACATTTTCATGTTCGCTAGCGTTTGAGCAGCAAAAGCTTCGTGCATTTCAATTAAATCTAGATCTTCCAATTGCATACCTGCACGTTCTAATGCTCTAGGTGTTGCATAAGAAGGTCCCATAAGCATGTCTTCCCAGACATCGATAGCACTGAAAGCGTAACTCTTAATATAACCAATGGGCTGATAACCTAAGGCTTTCGCTTTACCTTCGCTCATTAAGATAACCGCCGATGCTCCGTCCGTTAATGGAGTACTGTTGGCCGCAGTCACCGTACCGTGCTTTCTATCAAAAGCAGGACGTAATTTTGCATAGCTATCTAAGTTAGAATTAGTACGAACGTTATTATCTCGCTCGATGAATGACTTATAAGGAGGAACGTGAGTGCTCATTACTTCATCATTCAATACACCGGAATCCCATGTTTTTGTGGCTAGAGTATGTGAGCGATGTGCCAGTGCATCTTGGTCTGCACGGCTAATATTGTGGGTCTTTGCCATTTGCTCAGCCGTTTGGCCCATGCTTAACCCTGTAGAATATTCAGCAACTGCAGGGGGAACAGGCATCAAATCTTTGAGGCCCAGTCTCTTGATGATATTCCAACGCTGACCAAGTGTTTTTGCTTTGGTCAAATCTACAAGGCCGCGAGCTAGACGTTTTGATACTTGAATCGGTACAACAGATGATGAATCAGCTCCCCCCGCAATACCCACATCGATATTGCCAGTCAAAATAGATTCAGCCACGTTCACTGTTGACTGAAAACTGGTAGCACATGCACGAGTTACACTGTAAGCATCAGTACCAATATCCATACCTGTGCCCAAAACAATTTCACGAGCAATATTCGGTGCAGCTGGCATCTGTACAACTTGTCCATAAACAAGTTGCTCAATGATTTTAGGATCAAGCTCATTGCGAGCAATCATCTCATTGACGACCATTTTACCTAAATCTACTGCTGGTACTCCGTGTAATGCGGTTGCCTGCTTCGCAAATGGAGTTCGAAGACCAGCAACAATAGCGATACGTTCGCCTTTGCTATTAGTGAGCTGTTGCTTACTACCCATGTATTACCCCTGTTCCATTAGTTGCTGATTAAGCATAGTAAATATATATGAGTTCTTACCTGTTGCTTTGTCTTTGAAACCGGCTAAACAGGTCTGACCATAAAATCTGTGATCTGATTCTAACTATTTAAAATCAAGTTTCAAACACTTGTTTATATTTTTAAGTTTAAAAATGAACTTTTACTTGGATCTTGCTATCTATTAGCTTTAAATGGTAAAAAATAGCAATACTTTCTGATTACTAGCCTAAACACTAATAGATTACGAGTTACCTCATGCCCTTAAATCGTTTTCAAACTCTGAGAAAATACTTAAATTTAGTGATTCTCGGCCAACCTGTTTTGACCGAAAATTTATTAACTGCACTTGTTGCTGATGGCCACTTACTCGTAGAGGGCCCCCCAGGACTTGCAAAAACTCGTGCAGTCAAAGCGTTATGTGATGGTATTGAAGGTGATTTCCATCGTATTCAATTTACCCCTGACTTGCTGCCTGCAGACTTAACAGGTACTGATATTTATCGTGCGCAAACTGGTGCATTTGAATTTGAAGCGGGCCCTATCTTCCATAACCTGATCTTAGCGGATGAAATTAACCGTGCTCCAGCAAAAGTACAATCTGCGTTATTGGAAGCCATGGCTGAAGGCCAAGTTACTGTAGGAAAGACCAGTTATAAACTGCCTAAGTTGTTTTTGGTAATGGCCACTCAAAACCCATTAGAAAACGAAGGTACCTACCCGCTGCCTGAAGCCCAGCTGGACCGCTTTTTGATGCATCTAAATTTAGATTATCCATCTGCAGCAACAGAAGTTGAAATCTTACGTCAATCTCGTAAAGAAGCTCAGACTAATAAGCATCTTAAAATGGAGCCTATTAGCCAAGAAGATGTTTTCGCCGCTCGAGACTCTGCTTTGCAAATCCATCTAGCCGAAACGCTTGAAAAGTACATCGTTGATATTGTAATGGCTACCCGTCAGCCACAAAAGTACAGCGATAAATTGGCAAGCTGGCTTGAGTATGGTGTGAGCCCTCGCGCATCTATCTCACTTGAGCGCTGCGCTCGTGCTAGAGCCTGGCTGCAAGAGCGTGACTTCGTCTCTCCTGAAGACATTCAAGCCGTTGCACCAAACGTTTTACGTCATCGTTTATTGTTGAGCTATCAAGCGCAAGCTGAAGGCGTAAATGCCGATGATGTGATCAATGAAATTCTTAGCCTAGTAGCGGTACCATAATTAATGGCAACAGATATTGACTTACCGCTGTTTGCCGATGGTGTTCAGTTATCCGAAAAAGAACTGTTAGCTTGTCAAAACCTTGCCAAAGCATTACCGCAAAGGCATACGAAAGCGAAAGCCGCTTTAGCTGGGCACCGAAGTAGTGCCATTAAAGGCCGTGGGATGGAATTCGCTGAAGTACGTCATTACCAGCAAGGTGATGATGTTCGAACCATTGATTGGCGAGTAACGGCAAGAACAGGTAAAGCGCACACAAAACTCTTTGTTGAGGAGCGTGAGCGCCCTATTCTTCTGTTTATCGACCTCAGCCACAGTTTGTACTTTGGTTCACAATTGATGTTGCAGTCGGTTCAAGCTGCGCACATTGCGGCAACACTAGGTTGGAACGCCATTAATCATGGCGATCGTTTAGGTGGCATTATTGCTTCGGAAAACGAGCACCTTGAATTAAAACCCAGAAGTCGCCGCTTGGGCATTCTACAATTAGTTTCATCATTGACTAAACTCCATCAACAGCAGCTAAACCATATTGGTGATGAATATTATCAACAAGATCACTTAGTCAGTGCTTGCCAACGTTTAAAACGCCTCGCAAAGCCAGGTTCGTTAATTTGGATTATCACCGACGGACAAAACTTTACACCGGAATGTGTTGCCCCGCTGAATGAACTGAAACGTCATTGCGATATCAATGCATTTTTAGTTACCGACCCATTGAGAACCGGTGAGCTACCGTTGCCAAGCCAGTTTTCTTTGCCGGTTCGTCAAGGAAAGCACAAAACCATATTGACTCAGAGCAGCTATAAAATCTGGTTAGCAAACGAAAAACAAAAACAAAACGAATTTATTAATACGATGAAGCAACTCAAGGTATTTCCAAGAGTAATTAACTCAGGCAAAAAGCTGAGTGAGCAGTTGGAGTTATTACGTTTATGAATGCACCAAACCCAGCTCTTGCTCAATTAAAAGACATTCAAACTCCAGATGCTATTGGTGTATGGCCTTTGGCTATTGGTTACTGGGTTGCGTTAGTTATCGCAATTTTAGCCATTATCGGGCTGATATATTTTTATAAGAAAAACAAGCAACAATCATTAGTTAAGAAAGCTGCCCTCTCTGAACTCAATCAAATGGAGCTTAAAACTACTCAAGAGTTTGCAGTGCAAATCAATGCCATTCTAAAACGGGCCGCATTGAGCTACCTAAAAAGAGAGCAGGTTGCCGCAATTGATGGGGAAAACTGGTACCAATTTTTAGACTCAACACTGACCGAGAGTCAAAAAGGTCAATTCAAAGCCTTACTCAATCAAAGGTACAGTAAGCAAGATCTATCTAATGAACAAAAACAACAGCTCAAGACACTGGCAATTTTATGGATTAAAAAATCATTACCTCTGAAAACCAAATCAAAAAGTGTCTTATTGCTGAGTAAAGCATCATTGAGTCAGGAGGCCAAATGTTAACTCTTGCATGGCCTTGGCTATTAATTTTATTACCGTTACCTTTGCTCTTTCAAAAACAACATAAACAAGAAGTTGCCGGTCACCTAAAACTTCCAACCACCAGTACAACACAACTTGTTGGAACCATTCATACTAAGTTTTCTAAACGTTGGTATTGGTTAATGTGGCTATTTTTGGTGCTCGCTATTGCTCGCCCGCAATGGCTCGGAGAACCCATAGAGCTACCCAGTAAAGGACGTGACTTGATGGTTGCTGTGGATTTATCTGGCAGTATGCAAATAGAAGATATGGTGTTAAACAATCAAACCGTTGATCGTTTTACCATGATTCAAAAGGTTGTTAGTGACTTTATTGATCGCCGTAAAGGTGATCGAATTGGTTTAATTTTGTTTGCCGATCACGCCTACCTGCAAGCTCCCCTGACCCTTGATCGACGCTCTGTAGCTCAATTTTTAAAAGAAGCCGAAATTGGGTTAGTCGGTAAGCAAACCGCAATTGGTGAAGCGATAGGTTTGGCGGTAAAGCGCTTTGATAAGGTGAAGCAAAGTAATCGTGTTTTAGTGCTTTTGACAGATGGTTCAAATAACGCTGGCGTCATTGAACCTATCGCAGCGGCCAAAATTGCCGCAGAGAGGGGCATTACTATTTACACCATAGGAGTTGGTGCGGATGTAATGGAACAACGCACCTTTTTTGGTCGTCAACGCGTTAACCCATCAATGGATCTTGATGAAAATACGTTAGAGCAAATTGCAAAGATGACTCACGGAAAATACTTCCGAGCAAAAGACGGTCAGCAATTAGAAAATATATATCAAGATATCGATAAACTTGAACCCGTTGCTCGCGATCAACAAACCTACCGTCCACGTAGCGAACTTTTCTATTGGTCTTTAGGCTTAATGTTACTGATCAATATTCTACTGAGTCTTGCCAAACTTCCTATGTTTAATCGCTTTAAATCGAGTGGAGGTCAACTATGAGCCTTCATTTTATTAGACCCGAATGGCTTTGGGCACTATTACCGTTGGCAGGATTGCTTTTTGCACTCTACAAAACTCAAGGGGCTAGCACTGCTTGGTCGAAATACATTGCGCCTCATCTCGCCCATTTATTAGTCGATTCAGGTGAAAAAGAATCAAATAGTTCGCTCGTGTATATTGCGATTATTTGGTTACTGTCTGTGATTGCACTTTCAGGACCAGCAGTAACCAAGCAAAATCTGCCCGTATTTGCGAGCACGCAAGGTCGAGTCATTGTAATGGATATGTCTTTGTCGATGTACGCCACCGACCTTGTACCTAATCGTTTATCGCAAGCCCGATACAAGGCAACCGATTTGATTAAGTCCTTAAAAGAGGGCGAAACTGGGCTCATCGCTTATGCAGGCGATGCATTTACTATCAGTCCACTCACTCGTGATAAAGCGACCTTACTGAATTTATTACCAAACTTATCGCCGAGTATTATGCCTGTCGCAGGCTCAAATATTGTTGCAGCTCTCACCAAAGCCAAAGAGTTACTTGCGCAAGGTGGTCATATTAAAGGTGACATCATTTTATTTGCTGACGGCATCAAAGCCAGTCAACTTTCTGATGCAAAAGATGTGCTTTCAGGTACCGATTATCGCTTAGCGATTATGACTTTTGGCACCCCTCAAGGGGCTGCAGTTCGTTTGCCTAATGGTGATTTATTGCGTGATAATGCGGATCAAGTTGTTGTAGCAAAAACGGATTTTCATGTGCTGTCAGAACTCGCTTCAGATTTTCATGGCATTGTTACTCGTAATCAAGCCGATGACTCTGACACTCAAGACGTTGAGAATTGGTTATCTACTGATGATTCAGCGAAGTTAACTGACTTACAAGGTGAAGCTTGGCAAGATCTCGGCCCATACTTAGCACTATTGATATTACCGTTATTGCTACTCAGTTTTAGAAAACAATTCAGCGTGGCGTTACTTCTCGTGGGTCTAGGTTTATCTCAACCTAACACAGCCTACGCCATGAACTGGGATTCATTATGGAAAACTCAAAACCAGCAAGCTCAAGAGGCATACGATAACAAAGATTATCAGCAAGCCGCTAAACAGTTTGACAACCCCCAATGGAAAGCCAGTGCCGCTTATAAAACGGGTAACTATCAAGATGCCTTAAAAGGGTTTGAGCAAGATAAATCAGCCAAAGGTTTATACAACCAAGGTAATAGCTTGATGCAGATGAATAACTTTTCTGAAGCAGAGAAACGTTACCAACAAGCGTTAGAAAAAGATCCCAACTTTGCTGACGCAAAACAGAATCTTGGCCTTGCTAAAAAGTTGCAAAAGCAACAACAGCAAAATCAATCGAACTCTGATCAGAACAAGAACGACCAAAACAAAAAAGAGCAGAATAAACAGGATAAAAATAAAGACCAGCAAGGCAATGATAACAAGGATCAAAAAGATCAGGAACAACAAAACAGGCAAAATCAGCAAAACCCAGATCAACAAAAAAATAACCAAAAACAGGACCAGCAAAAATCTGGCTCACAAGATAAGCAGCAGAATCAAAAATCTGATGAACAACAGAATGAGCAACAAAAGAAACAACAAGATAAAGCTGAGCAAGAGCGACAGCAGCAAGCCGAAGCTCAAAAACAGAAGCAACAACAGCAAGATCAACAAAAAGGTGAAACACCAATAGAGAAAGTAGATCCAAATAAACTGAAGGATTTACCACCTGAAATGCAGCGTCAGCTCAAAGCTATCCCTGACGATCCGCAATTACTCTTGCGTAACAAAATGCAACTTGAATATCAAAAGCGTCGCCAACAAGGCCGATTACCAAAGGAAAGCAAACAGTGGTAAAACGACTCATACTCCTAACGATTAGCCTCTTCGGCTTTATTCATTCAGCCGTTGCACTCACAACAATTGAAGCCTCTGTTGACCGTAACCCTGTGGTTCAAGGGGAATACTTTGTACTGACGGTAACAGGTGATGATGATTTAGCGGGCAACGCCATCAATACCTCGATATTAGATAAAGACTTCGTCATTGGTCGAACGAGCGTTAACCGCAGCACTCAAATCATCAACTTCGATACTCAGAAGAAAACCAGTTGGCAAATTTTACTGGCGGCTAAGAATAAAGGCATCGCCACTATTCCGGCTTTTAATATCAATGGCGTGAAATCCAATCCTATTGCTTTGCAAGTGGTTACGGATAATAACGCAAAGCAAAAGTCGAAAGACGTCTTTATTAAGACCACATTAAAGCACAAAGAAGCGTATGTAGGGCAACTGCTCACATATAACGTAAAGCTTTACTTAGCAGTAGATTTACAACGTGGAGTCCTTAACGCACCTGATGTGGCAAATGCCCAAGTAAAGCAAATTGGTGACGATAAGGATAAAACCGAAGTCGTTAACGGGCGCCGCTTTAGAGTCATTGAGCGAACTTATGGGGTCATTGCTGATAAGCAAGGTACTGTCGATATCGGTGAAGTGAGCTTTGAAGGTGATGTATTAAGTAATGCCCGTCAGGGATTAGGCATGTTTTCGTTTAATGAAAGTCGCCCAGTTCGCGTAACCTCCCCATCTCAAAAAATCACCATTTTACCTAAGCCTAAAAGCTATCACGGAAATTGGCTCGTTTCAGATTTAGTCGTATTGAAAGAAAACTGGACTAAACACGATAAAGATTATGAGCTGGGTGCACCAATCACTCGAACCATCACACTCTATGCTTCAAATACCGACGAGACCAGTCTTCCTGAAATTGAGTCTGTATTACCGAGTAATATGAAAAGCTACCCAGAAAAGCCGAAACGTAAAACTTATACACGTAACGGTAATATTGTGGGAGAGCTTGTGCAAACCGAAGCGATTGTCCCTACTAAAGCAGGTACTTTTACTTTTCCAGAAGTTAAAATTCCGTGGTGGAATCCAATTCGTAAAAAACAGGAATACGCCACTCTTCCAGCTAAAACCATCGTAGTAAAAGGAAGTGCAACTGCTGCAAATGTAAACCCGATTGTTCCCTCAGCTCAAGCTCAATCATCCACTGAATACTCAGCAGGATACTGGCCATGGTTAACTGCCCTGTTTGCTCTACTTTGGTTAGTTTCAAGCTTTATGTGGTTAAGAAAGCCAAAAGTGGTTCAAATAGCTGGCGATGACGAATCTGATATTGGTTTAAATGCAGCTCCAAACCTAAAAGAAACTGAAAAAGAGATTAGGACTAATTTCGAACAAAATCGTTATGGAAAGGTATTAAGCCTACTTCAAAAATACTATGCGGCAAAACTAGGGCGGCCCGTCAACCTTCATCAGTTAACCCTGCTCGCACCTGAGTTGTCCGACCTGATCAGGAAACTTCAGGCTACACAATACGGTAAAAACAACGTACAAATAGATATCTCACTGTTAAATCAAGCACTAAAGATTCACGTTAACTTGAAAGATAAAGCAAAAAAAGACGGTTTTGTTGATTTAAATCCATAAATTTAACAAACATTAAAAATTTTAGGCTTGGATATAGCTCGAACTAGCATTAAGCTACAGAGCTGACTTTGTCGATTTACATTAATTTACAATTACAAAGTTATCCAAGTGAACATTACTCTTTTCTAATGCTTGGGGTCAGAGAGAAGAGTAAAAATTCTAATAAATTAAAAAAGATAATAAAATGTTTGATAGTTTGCGAAAGAAAAAGTCGGATGATGCGGTCTCTTTAGACATGATAAGCAAACAACGACGTTACGAAAGCCTTGTGCGCGCACTGAACACCGATATATACCGATATGCATATTGGTTAACCGGTAACAAGCACATTGCTGAAGATATAACACAAGAGACCTTTCTACGTGCTTGGAAAGCTTTAGACTCTTTAAAAGACGATAAAGCCGCAAAAGCATGGTTGATTACTATCTTGCGTCGGGAAAATGCCAGACGTTTCGAACGAAAGCAGTTCGACTATTCTGATATTGAACAGGATCACTTGGAAGATGTGTTTTCTGGAAGTAATGAGGACCATGCGGAACAATATTTACTCAGAAAACAAATTGGGAATTTAGAAGTGGAATATCGTGAGCCATTATTACTGCAAGTTGTTGGTGGTTTTAGTGGTGAAGAAATTGCCGAAATTTTAGATTTGAACCGCAATACTGTTATGACCCGACTATTTAGAGCCCGTAATCAGCTGAAAGAAGCATTAGAGAAACCTGAAGTTCGAGGGCGAGCAAATGGATGATTTAGAATTCCGACGTAAGGTGTTTTCCGACCCCAATAGTCAGGAGCCTGACTTTTTGCAAGCGATTAATGATGACGCAGGGCGAAAAGACACATTCAATAGCGTTAAAGCATTAGATGATAGAATTAGTGATGCTTTAAACGTTGATACTCCTGATGGTATGGCTGAGCGTTTAATCCTCAGACAACAACTTAAACAGCATCATATTCATAAGCGCAAAACAGGCTTTACACTTGCAATGGCCGCATCGGTAGCCTTTGTTGCAGGCATAGCGTTTACTCTATTAAGAAGTGCGCCTGTTGATTTAACAGAACACGCGATTGCCCATGTTTACCATGAAGATGTGGCAATGTCAGCTGACCACGATATTGGTTTTAACGACCTTAATAAACAGTTGGTTTCGCTGGTAAGTATGAAAGGAGCTCATTTTACTCAACAACCGGGTGAAGTGCATTACTCGTCATACTGTGATTTCCAAGGTGTTAGAAGCCTACACATGGTTATGCAAGGCAAAGATGGTAAAGTGACTGTCTTTATCGTACCTGAAGAGAAACGCATGCAGTTTGAGAAGTCATTTTCAGACAAGAAGTATCAAGGCATGACTTTCAAAAAGGACGGTGCTTACATGGTATTAGTTGGCGAAGATAAAGCTGACTTAAACTATGTAAAGAAAGAGCTAGAAGGCACGTTTATCTAATCGAGATAGATTTCGCATAAAAACAGCTGCAATTGTGAATTGTGGCTGTTTTTTTATGTGCGTAATTTGTAGAATATCCCCGTTATTTCATCTGTATTTGTTTTATGACTGATTTTAGTATTTTCAATAAGACCACAAGCCAATCTTTTAAGCAGCAAAAAGGCTTTATTAAAAGAGTGTTGAATGGCAAGAATTCAAATTGCCCTGAGTGTGGTAAAGACTTAGAGCTGATTTTACCTGCAAAAAAAGATGCAGTTAAGAATCCAGGGATTTATTGTAAGAAAGGCTGTACTGATATTGAGTTGGATATGGATACTGTTCAGGTATAGATGCTAGATTTAGCATCTTACTTTTAAATTTTTATCGTCACACCAGCGACTTTCCGATTTCTCTTTAGAGCAAAACTTCTGCGAAGTTTATAAAGTCGTGGAGTTGCACTCCACACCGCCTCAAGGAGAGTTCTTCAGCAAACTCTCCTTAAGAATCCTCTATGCCGCCCCAACGAAGCTAAGCGTTTCAGATATTATTGAATAAATGCCTAACAGCTCTGATGGTACATCCTGTACCCCAGAGCTTGGCTCGACGTCCATGTCTCGCCCACGTCATTTTATATTCAATATTACCTTCAACAGCTTCGACGGGAGTTGTTGTAGCCTGCAAAGGTATTTGGCTTAAATCAAAATAAAAAAGTTGAAAAGATAAATTTAAACACTTACTTTGCTCTTACTTGAGGTTTACTTTAGTATAAATTCCAAAATAAAAACAAACCGTTATTAACACAAGTTACTTTATACGAAAGTTTGTTCAAAGAAAGTTCACAACATTAAATACTAATTATTCCAAGATAATCATGAGCAAATTTGCATCATTTATAATAGGACTGGCTTTTGTCAGTGCTGTAGTCCAAATAAACTTCCTCTTTAATTCTGAAACAATTAATGGAGAATATCTAACGCTTATTGGGATTAGTGTAGGGTTGATTTTTGCTTTTTTATTGCATTTTTATAGACGTAGGCAATTTATAAAATCTATGCATATCATTTTTGATCACAACAATTCGCCTTGGCACCAAAAACCTCCAAACCATCTTCTGGAAGCATTCTTTGCTATATTTTTAGGCTCCATATCTGTAACTCTTTTGAATAATGTGCCAGATACAGGAAAAACTCATAGGGAGCTGTATACGGTGCAATATGAATCTGATCAACTGATCAAATATAATTCTGTATCTTATGTTTTACTTACAAATGGATTAAATAAGATCAAATACAAAATAAAAGATGGAGATAAATTTAAAAACGACGAGAAAGTCGAAGTTACATTTAAAATAGGCCTACTTGGTTTTTCAACGTTAGTTGATTGCAAGCCAAGTAACAACTAAAAGAAACTCAATCGATGCATTCGGAGATCAATTGAATAACTCAATACAACTTGGAATGCTATCCATTTTACTTGCATTAACAATGGTTTTTGCAATTTTAAGTATTCAGAAAGATGACAATGGTATTGAATTATTAGCAAGTAATGATTGTGATTCGTTTTGTTGCTTGCAAAGGTGTGAAACTCACATAGCAAAACTTGATGTAAATAGAAATATCATCTTTAACTCCAAAGTAGTTTCTAAAGAGCAACTGGTGCAACACTTAAAACAGGTTCATTCTGAATGTGAACAGTTAAATGTTTCGATTGTTGCCGCCCCAATGCTTGAACATCAATTTGTAGTAGGTATCAATAATTTCATCAAAACTGAATCGCCTAATTCAGTTGTTGCTTGGAGCATGAATAACTAATATGAGCACACAACAACTAACAGGTTCTTTTTAATAATGAACTTTATCGACCTAACACTTCTATTATCTGTCATCCTTGCCGTGTTCTCCATCGTTTGGAGTACGCTGAAAACGGGTATTTCTCCGATGATGAGTTCAAGTAAAGCACGTGATGCCATGCTTGATGAATTAGAGTTAGAGAAAGAAGGGGCTGTTATTGATTTAGGTTCTGGTTGGGGCACGCTTGTTATACCGCTTGCCAAAAAGTATCCCAATAAACAGATAGTAGGTTATGAGTTATCTTGGCTGCCTTGGTTAGTTTCAATCATTTTGAAATACAGCTTGCGCTTGGATAACCTGACTATTCACCGCAAAGATTTTCGAAATGCAGAACTCAATACGGCTTCTAATATTATCTGTTACCTCTTTCCCGGAGCAATGATAGCGCTTCAGGAAAAGTTGGAGAAAAAAGTTTTTAATAAAGTGACGATTGTGAGTAACACCTTCGCCCTACCCTCATATAAACCCACAAAGATCACTAAGTTGAATGATTTTTATCGTTCACCAATATACGTATACCACTGGTCACAAAAGTAAAATTCAACATACTATATTTTCACTCCTGCGTAGTCCCTTATTTTATAAACAAATATTAAGGGCGAAATATAAGATAAATGTATTTCAAATGCTCCTGCAGGCTGACTCCCCCTTTGAAGCTGTAGAAAATAATATTGAATGTAAAATGACGTAAGCCCGACATGGATGTAGGGCTAGGTTCAGTGGTACATGGATGTACCATCTGAGCCGTTAGGCATTTATTCCATTGTATTTGGAACGCCTAGCTTCGTTGGGGCGGTATAGGGGATTCAAAAGGGGAAACTGCTGGAGGTTTCCTCTTTTGGCGGTGTGGAGTGCAACTCCACGACTTTATAAACTTCAAAGAAGTTTTACTCTGACTATACAATGGTGCTTTGCATCAAAGAGTCATTTGAATACCGACATACAAAACTGTCGTTGCTATGTTTCCAGCCTTCGCAGGATAAGACGGCAATTAAGACTTTTTAACGAACTGAGTAATGATCACAATTCGAGTACCATTAACTCTACCCTCAATATGTTCAGGATTATTGGTCAATGAAATGTTTCTAACAGGAGTGCCACGTTTCGCAACAAAGCTCGTACCTTTCACGTTCAAATCTTTGATGATTACCACGTTATCACCAGCACTTAATACTGCGCCGTTACTATCAACGTGTTTAATCATATCTTCTTCTGCAGGCTCTTGGTCTACCCAAGCTTGAAGCTCTTCATCAAGGTACAACATGTCTTTTAAATCTTGTGCCCATGTCTCTGCATTTAAACGGTTTAGCATTCTCGCAGCCAACACTTGAACAGCAGGAACTGTGCTCCACATACTATCGTTTAAACAACGTAGGTGGTTAACATCAAAATCTTCTGATTTAGTTACTTGCTCAGTACACGTTGAACATAAAGCCACTTCATTAGCAGCCTGACCATCAGAGTATGGAAGCGCAAAAGCTTCTAGTGATGTTTCAGCAGAACATAATTCGCATTTGCCAGCACTGCGACTTTGTAGATTAGCGGATAAAGACATAATAAAACCAAGAGTAAAAAATTTTGCCGAATGTTAACACTCTTATTAAGTGATGAATACTCGGCAAGTCGCATTTTCTGATTGTGCCAATATTTGGGTTATGGGTAACTATACCAATTGCTTTTGTGGGTTCTCCAAATTAAGTAAATGTTGTTTCATTTCCAAGCCATAAGCATAACCCGTTAGCTTACCGCTTTTTCCTATGATGCGATGACATGGGATAATAATCGCAATATGATTCGCCCCATTGGCAGCACCAACTGCCCTAACCGCTTTAGGTCGTCCAATTTCGTTAGCAATGTCGCTGTAACTTAAGGTTTCACCGTGTCGAGTATTCATAAGTGCATCCCATACCTGGTGCTGAAACTCAGTCCCTTTTGGAGCAAGTGGGACACTGAAATCAGAGCGTTTTTTAGCGAAGTATTCTTCAAGCTGTTGCTTTACTTGCTTTAAAACAGCTTCGGCTTTTACTTTTGCTTTGAATTCAACAGAAGCTAACTCACTAATTCTATTTTTCTCACACGTTAAATGAGTTAGGCCATGCTCACTCGCTGCAAGGTACAAGGTACCGACAGGCGAAGGTAGCTCCATTGCGGCACATGGCGATGAATATAGGTTAACCAAAGTATTTGTTGTCATTTTATCTATGCCCATTCTATAAGTGCCAAAGTTGAAAAGTTAAATAACTGCACCAAGGCTGTGCATTTTTTTTCATTCTATCAAAGAAATCATCAAAGCTTTGTTTAGTTCCGCTTTGTTCATGCAGTGCTTTTAGTTTATTTTTGACGACTAAATCTGTTGCTAAAAAAATGTTCGGATTACCTAAGCCACGCATTTTTGCATAATCTACAGTCCAAGGGCCTATCCCTTTTAGTGATAAGCAGTCATCAAGGTTGACTCGATTTTGTTTAGTAAAATATTCAGCCACATTTCTGATTGCTTGCTTTCTTGCACCCGGCATTTTTAAAATATCTATACTGGCTTCTTGAAGAGATTGAGGCTTTGGAAAGAAGCGAAGATTCACTCCGTTTACACACTCTGTTTCACCGTATTCATGAACAAGCTTACTGAGTAATTTAACCGCTTGAGTAATGGAAACTTGTTGTCCTAAAATCGCTCGATTTATGGCTTCAAAATCACTGCCTGCTCCAGATACACGAAGGCCTGATTTAAGTTCCATCTCCTCAGAAATTGCATTCTTTAGGGTATCTTCTATTTGCTCGATATTGGCATCAAGATCCAATATTCTTCTCACAAATGAATTGAGTTGATACAGGTTCTTAATCTGTGAACCTTCTGCAAAATAGAAGCTGACTTTAAATCCATTTTTTTCTGGCATATGTTGAGCTGAGAAGTAACCTCTACTGTCTTCGAAACAAAACGTTTTATTGTAAATAACATCATCATCAAACCATTCCATTTCTTCAACAGCTCGAGTTTGAAGAAAAGCCTTCATTTTGTCCCAGTTATAGGGCGGACGATAATTTAAAAATAACGTTAACCCATTCTCTGTATGTGTCGCTTTATTTTGGGTTCGAGTTTGCGTTGGTGTTAATCCTAATTGGGTTTGGAATTGATGATTAAAGCTACGAACGCTTTCAAAACCAGCATTGAGTGCGACATCAGTAATACCAAGATTCGTTTCATGCAGTAGCTTTTTGGCAAATAATAATTTTTTATAAATAGTGTATTGTTTCGGTGACGTACCTAAATATTTTTTAAAGAGCTGTCTTAAATATCGAGCAGTTATGCCAAGGCGTTCTGATAACGCTTCTAAGTCAATGGACTCACCTGAAGAAAACGCTTCTTCGATTAAGGCAATAGCACGGTTCAATGTAGTTTGTGTGCCTAACCAAGCGGGCGATTGTGGCGCACTGTCTGGTCGGCACCTCAAACACGGCCTTAACCCTGCATTTGCAGCAGCTATGGCAGTCTTAAAATACTCTACATTTTTCTCGTGCGCTGGCGGCGCTGGGCAAATAGAACGGCAGTAAATCCCTGTAGACTTCACTCCGGTAAAAAATAATCCGTCAAAGCGAGGATCCCGAGCTAACCTTGCCCGCAAATATATTTCGTTCTGTTCAGATTGAATACGATTCGATTCCATTACACGACCCTAAACCCTTTTAACGCAATGTAACGGAATCAAAATCAAAGCTCTAGCAAAAAACGGAACTGAATCTTAATCTCCTGATATTTCAACTTTACTGACTGTACTAGCTTTGATGTCACTTGGTGTAAAATTAATGTGCCTCCAATTTAAATGACTATAAAGCTTGGTTTGATCAGTAAAGTGTTTAGATTTTGGATCTTGAGACTGGCTTGAACTCATAAACATATCTGCTTGTGGCTTTCCATCTTTAAACATCAATGCCATCACAAAACTAGACCCGTAATTGATTCTATATCGCGTCAGAGGTTTACCGTTTTCAGTCAAACTTGATAGCGTTGAGTTTCCTTCCTGCGTACCAACTGGTATATGGTCGATAAGGGTAGAATTAAATCTGGCAGTACCACCAACCGCAACATTAAATACGCCTTCAAAACCGGCTCCACCAGAAACAGGAATTGGCTGCATATTCTGTTTTAAAACATATTGTATTGAAGAAAGGGGAGCGTTTAACACAATGCCAGCTTTATTCAATCTCATTACCGCTTTAGCTAAAGCAATCAATATTGGATCATCATTGGTGTTACTACCACTAAAAGTAGCTAGACCAGAGGGGGTTGTCATCGGTTCATTAGGATCAAACGGTTTGTTGAATAAGTCATTATTCAAAATCTGGGCTGATGATACCTTGTATTGAGACAAGAACTCTCTCATCACTTGTGCGCCCGTTGAATTTAATTGATACAGCCCATCCCACTGTTTTAAAGCTTCACAGGCCGACGAGAGTTCTACGGTTATTCCATCAATGGTAATTGTATCTGCTTGGGAACACCTATCTACCAGTTGAGATTTAAATGTATTTGAGAAAAGTGACCCGTTATTATCAAAAACATGCTTCAGAGCGCTAAAAGCGAAACGACCATCATTTGTATATAGCCCATAATTATTTGGTTGAGTTAACATCAAACCACTATAACGAGTTCTAGGACTTCTGATTGTTCGAGTTGGGCCATACATAGTGCTATACCGCTCAAGTGGCTCTTCAAGATTACTTAACCAGTAACTATCATTCGAATTAAACTCATAATCCGATCTTGTTTGTTTAGGTGCAAGTCTAAAAGGTATCAGCCCCGGAGCCCCGGCGTCACCAGTGTCTACCCATTCAAAATCAGAGCTAATCCCGGGCAGGAGAACTGCACCTTTCCCACCATTCCAAAGTGGTTTAAGCTGTGGTGATTGTGATGCCACTCTCCAGTAAAGCTCTGTCCCTGGTGATAATTGTGGAACCTGAGAACCATCAATATATGAAGCTTCGCCATCTTTAGTTACCAGCAAGGTATTAACCCAAGGATCGGCTTGATGTTTTGCAAATGCAGAAAAAAATTCTGATTGATTATGTGCTTCATCCATATCTAGCCATTGATCTAACATCCGAACATTGTCTTTGTTAGCATCTTTTAAGGCGATAGCACTTTTGCTTGTCCAAGCCAGTGTTGGTGACATTTGACCTAAATTAACCAAAGGCCCAAAGTGACTTTGATAAAAAGTCCAAGGTACCATTTTTAGGCTACCATCCGGTTGCTTTACTTCAATATTGACCGTAGAAGAAGTGATATCTCTCAATTTGCCATCGTATTGATATTTAAGAGGGTTATTTGGGGCAAGGTGAAGTTGATAAAGAGTAAATCTTTTTGATTCAGACACCGTATGCGTCCAAGCAATATCATCATTAAAACCGATAAGAACAGCAGGAAAGCCAACGAATGTTACTCCCATCACATTCATTTTCCCTGGAATCGTTAATTGTTGTTGAAAAAACCTTAACTCACCTCCCCATGGAAAATGAGGATTAGCTAATAACTCAGCACTAGCCCCATCGACTTTATCACGCCCTAACGCCCAACCATTACTTCCTAAACCTGAAGATATATTTTTCAATACTGAAGCAACCAAAGGGCTGAAAGACTTAATGCTGACTTTAGTGCTTTTTTCTTGTGGAGGTTGCGCCATCGCCATTGCAGCGTGAAATTGTCTTGAACTTGCGAAAGAGGCTATATCGATATGATAAGCAAGTAGTTCCTGAGGCGTGATTTTAGTTACCCATTCAGCCCCTTTGCAACTCGAAGGGTAATCGTTTGGAGATGCAAAACTCGATAACACCTTATTAAATCCAGCTGCATAACCAATCAAAACATCCTTACTTTTTTGTGAGAGTGTAGGAAATAAATCTGAAGCGTCATCAATATAATTAAGTGCTTTGTAACTAGCATCACTGATGAGGTTTGATTGCTTTTCGCCAGCACCAAAATATTTAGAACGCTCTGATTTTATCTTCAAAATTTGATCAGCAAGCGTACATAAATTTTCTTTAGATTGAGCAAAACCAATTCCGAAACCTAAATTTTTAAAACTGCTGGCTGTTATATGAGGAACACCGTATTTAGTGTAGGTAATAGATGCATGGTATTTAGGTGATTTTTTGGTTTTACTCACTCCACTATTGTTTCCACAACCAAATAGAAAAAAAACGAAAAACATTGAACATAGAAACAAGAAAAATCGCTGGGTTAATGATCTCAACTCAAATACCTCTTATTAAAATATAAAACGACCATGAAAACTCCTCGTATCAATAGATTGTTTTCCAATCCTTTTTCATATCAACAATGGTCCAATGATGGACTTTGCCGTAATCGATGGCTGCATCTAACTTACCAACTTCGCCTTTTCTGTCATAAGCCCATTCTCTCGCTGCATCGGTGTGATGAATTAATCCACTTAAATGCAGACCCTTTGCTTGATCAGTCCACTTAAGCATACTCATGTCATCATCAGAATTTCCAAAGGCGATTATCGGCCTTATACCAATAACTGAATCGATACTGAGAACCTTATTATCTTGAATGTTGTATAGCATGGAGTCGTTTTTATAGGCTATGACGAGTTTCCCGTCTTGTACTGTTAATTGTTTTCCAAATTGAGTACCAATAACATGAGTTGGACTTAGATCAACCAACTGAGTAATGATAGGTCTTACAAAGTCAGTATCCGTTCCGGTGACAATGTAAACTTTGAACTCGTTCTGCTTTAAGTATTTAATAAGTTGCTTCATAGGCTCATAGGCTGATGCGTTAAACAACCGATGAGACTGTGGGTTCTTTCCCTTTGCAAACCAGCGTAAAACATCTTGTTCATAAGCTTCTTTCGTCAACCCGTTATGCACGGCAAACATCAATTCTTTAGAATGTTTTAATACATATTCACGGGACTTTTCGGGTGCAGCCGCTGACATTCCAGTTGTCAGTACCGCTCCTTTCTTCCACTTCGAAGACAGAGTGCTTGAGGAGTTAACCTCTGACAATGCAAAGTACAGTTTTGAATACATGGGTTGTTCAGGAATTAGCGTGCCGTCCAAATCAAAAACAGCAATTCGTTTTGATTTATCAACATAAAATTGTGATTTGTTATCGGTTACCTTTGATACAAGCGATACGATTGAAGATCTTGCATAACCTTTATTCCAGTATGAAAGTGAACGAGTTTCAGAAGCGCTTGCCAAGGAGCTAACAAAACAAGCCACAACAGTAGATATCAATAAACTTTTACTGATGAAATTTTTCATCGAGACTTCTCTTTAAATGGATGCCGTGAAAGTTTATAAAATAGAACCTTAACAGCCCTTTAACGAACGAAGTCTTAAATAAGTTTTCGGTTACTAATTAACGGTATGCTTATTAATGAATACGCTGTATGCTTTATTAAATTTACCCTTTTATACTTTGTTTTTACTATGTTTAAGCTGTTCGAATCGTGGGTTAAACCACTTTCAAATAATGAAGCATCTCGCCCTCCTAATGGGCTCTACGCCTTCTGCCGTCACTACACTAAAGGTTATGAACTTCCTTTAGTTTTCATGTCCGTTTTAACCGCCAGTGTTGCCATTCTCGAAGTTTCACTCTTTGGCTTTATGGGGCAGCTTGTCGACTGGTTGGTTGAAAAAAATCCTGAAACGCTCTTTGAGGAAGAAGGCAGTAAATTATTGTTGATGGCGGTACTGACTGTAGTCGTTATTCCTGTTTTATCTCTTCTGCACGGTTTAGTAGTGTATCAAGGATTGATGGGAAACCACCCTATGTCAGTCCGTTGGTTAGCGCACCGATATCTTCTCAAACAAAGCGTCTCATTTTATCAAGATGATTTTGCTGGACGTGTAGCAACGAAAGTCATGCAAACGTCCTTAGCGGTTCGAGAAACCGTGGGTAAGCTATTAGATGTTCTGATGTATATCGTTGTATATTTTACAGCAATGCTAGTCATGATAGCTTCTGCTGACTGGCGATTACTCATTCCCATGCTGGTTTGGCTAGTGTGTTATATTGCAATCCAACTTCATTTTGTCCCCAAACTTAAACGTGTATCGACGGAACAAGCAAATGCTCGTTCAACAATGACAGGGCGAATCGTTGATAGTTACACCAATATCGCAACCGTGAAATTGTTTGCTCATACCGACAATGAAGCTGAATATGCAAAATCGAGTATGTCTGAGTTTCTTAAAACCGTTTACAGACAAATGCGGCTGGTTACATGCATCAATGTGAGCGTTCAGACTATCAACTACCTCTTAGCTTTTTTCATTGCTGCCATTTCTATTTGGTTATGGACTGACTCAGCGATCTCTGTTGGTGCAATCGCCATTGCAGTGAGTTTAGCGCTTAGGTTAAACGGCATGTCACAATGGATCATGTGGGAAGTCAGTTCCTTATTTGAAAACATAGGTACTGTTACTGACGGCATGAACACATTGACGAAGCCGATTGACATTGAAGATGCGCCAAACGCAAGCAAGCTCAACGTAACTAATGGCCATATTCAATTTCAGAATGTTAACTTTCAATATAAAGAAAATAAGTCTGTTATCGATAACCTGAATTTAGACATCAAGCCGGGTGAGAAAATTGGTTTAGTTGGTCGTTCTGGTGCTGGAAAGTCCACACTCGTAAACTTGTTGATGCGCTTTCATGAGGTTAAAGACGGCAGTATATGTATTGATGGGCAAGCGATAAACACCGTTACGCAGGACTCTCTGCGAGCTCAGATCGGCATGGTCACTCAAGATACATCACTGCTTCACAGAAGTATTCGCGAGAATATTTTATATGGCAAACCCGATGCAACTGATGAAAAACTTCAGGTAGCGATCAAACAAGCTCACGTTAAAGACTTTTTAGATAACTTGTCAGATCCCGATGGAAATATCGGAATGGACGCACAAGTGGGTGAACGAGGCGTTAAACTTTCAGGCGGTCAGCGACAGCGTATTGCTATTGCTCGAGTGCTATTAAAAAATGCTCCCATCCTTTTACTTGATGAAGCAACATCAGCATTGGACTCTGAAGTTGAGTCCGCTATTCAAGATAACTTGTATCAATTAATGGAAGGCAAGACCGTCATTGCCATCGCCCACCGTCTTTCAACAATTGCTGCGATGGACAAGCTGATTGTGATAGATGAAGGGAAGGTCGTTGAACAAGGAAGTCACAATGAGCTTATTCAGCTTGGTGGTATTTATGCCCAACTGTGGGAACATCAGACAGGTGGTTTTTTAGGTATCGAGTAACCGTTTACGAGTTAAACCTCTTATGTGCTAAATCAGAGTTTGGCATGTAAGAGGCTCCTTTTCCCTCAACTGCTGTTGATGCATAGGCATTAGCATACTTAATTGCAGTTTCGAATTTACCGTGTTCACAATAGTAGGCAGCAAAAGCACCATTAAAGGCATCCCCTGCACCACTGGTGTCGATAACAGTGGCTTTAAATGGCTCAACAAAGCCTGAATCTCCATGATTGAAATAATAAACACCTTGCGCACCCAAGGTAATAATAATCATGCTAATGCCATACTTGGCATTAATCACTTGAGCGGCTGCTTCAGCTGTTTCTTTATCCGTCACTTCTATCCCTGTTAACTCGGACGCCTCTGTTTCATTTGGAGTGAGAATATCGACATCCTTCAAATAAGGTACGATTTCAGGTTCATATGGAGCAGGGTTAAGCAATACTGAAACCTTATTCTGCTTCGCAATTTCTATGCTCGCCGCAATAGCCTCAATATTGTTTTCTAACTGAATAGCAAGAAGATTTGAATTTTGAATATCTGATTTTCTTTGTAGAACTTCACGTTTAGTAATGTCTTTGTTTGCACCAGAGATTATGACGATTAAATTTTGACTATCTGACTCCCTGATAAAGATTTGAGCAATCGCAGTACTTTTGTCAGAAGTTAAAATCTGCGTATCAATCGATTTCCTTTGCGCTAAATAAGTGCGAATTTGCTCGCCAAATGGATCGTTACCTATTTTACAGAGCATCATTGTGTCTACATTGTTTTGTGAGCATGCATAAGCTTGGTTAGCCCCTTTCCCGCCACAAGCAAATACACTGTCCGTAGTCGAGAGGGTCTGTCCTGACTGAGGAAAGTTCTTCAAATAAGATAAAATATCAAGATTAACTGAAGCAAGAAAAAACACTTTAGACATATATTACACCGACTAAAAAGGCCATTGTCGTTTAAGGTATCTGTACCTTAACTAAACAATGGCCCATTAAGTATTAATATCATTAACCAACATTATGCTTCTTCTGAAGCCTTCATTTTTATAAGCTTGTCTTTAACCACGCTTTTCAGTCGCGTTAAGCCCCACCTTTCCCCTTCGGCAATAGCTGCGTCAACGTCTCCACCATTGGTGCTAAAATCATGCAGCGCAACGAGTGCACCTACCCGGTTCGCACTTGAGCAATGAACAAAAACAGGTTCATTACCAACTTGCTTTAAAACCTGTGCAAGTTTAGTCGCATTCATTGTATTAATCGCTTTAATGCCACCCGTTGGAATAGAGTAATACTTCATTCCCAATTGTTTGACTAACTTAGCTTCATCGAACGTTTGTTCTTTTTGCGTTCTTAAACTCACAATATTCTTAATACCAACACGTTTTAACCAATCGAGTTGCTCTTCAGTGGGTTGTCCACCCGCAAACTGATGTGAGTTAATCACCTTTAGATTTTTAACGCCTAATTGCTGTACTTTATCCACTTCGATTCCTGTAGACGCACATGCTGAAACGACTGTCATTAACACGAAAATGAGCATTAATTTGATTTTGTTTTTCATAACCTTTCCCTGTAGTGGCTTACCATCATTAATGATAGTTAGAAATAAGTGATTACGAAACATAAAACTGTAATATTGTTATGCTATGTCAAAAATTTCACTACATTAATTTTACCGCTCTAATTCAACTACCAATGGATATAATTAAAATTCACATTATATGCATAATAAATCTTACCTCTTACAGGCAAACACCACGAAAATATGTCTATTGATATTATCGTTTATGAGGCTTGTGATGGCTATTGGTCGAATTCCCACATTAATTTATGTAAATGGGGCTATTCATGGTGAATTAACAAACTGTAAAACGGCTAAAAACTCTGAAGTTGATTCTAAAAAATACTCTTTTGTTGACTCCCAATGTTATTTATATGATCAGTTAGAAACCCTTGGTAATAAAAATTGGTGCTGGGTTAAGGTGAATTTAGTGACACCTGGAGACCCAGGAAACCCCAATCAAGGTTTACATAAACTTCTTAAATCAGAATATCTGGCATGGATTGAAGCTAAACAATTGCCTTCTTCAGATGAAGCAGAAGATAGTAACCAAACACAAACCAATTTGCCTAAATACAAACTCACTGTAAAGCATGGATATACTGAGTTTTGTTCAAAAGAAACAGCCGAAACAAAAGCCCTCGCAACCCACTGGCAAAAAGGTCTTAAAGCGTATCCAGAAAAACCCTATAAGCCGTTTCCAACTGACACTGGCGTTCGCGGCATAAATGGTGACTGGGATAAGCCCCAAGATATTTCTCAACGGGCTGATGGATCGTGGCAAACAGAAATTACATGTGATAAAACTGGACTGCAACAAATGAAACTTGCGGATCAAGACTATTCAGAAAATAGTAACTTTGGATTTACTCAAGCCCAAGTGGATGAATACAACGGTTCAGGTATAGAACTTAATACTGAGGTAGAAATTCACAACAACAAACATTCTAGAAATTTTTTCTTTTCTGGTGAAGAAGGCGCTACCTACACGGCAATATTTAGAAAGACCGACGAAAAAACAACTGTAGAAATAAAAAAGAAAGAATAATTCATTCGAAGTAATGGCTTCTCGTAGGAGTGAAAGCAATATGCTTTCACTCACCTTTACCTAAATACCTTTTACTTCACCACTCACTTTCGCTAACTCAGGCTTAGTTTTCCCATGCCCTTTTGAAGTAACGCTCCCTTTTACATTAGTCAGTCTAACCTTGCCGGATTTGCTAGTAAAAGTAACATTGCCGTCAATGTCTTTTAATTCAATATTTCCAGATGTATCTTTTATTTTTACGTTTCCGTATATATTCCTCAAAGAAATATTACCTGACTTATCTACTAAACGAACCGACCCATCGTGATTCATCACATCCAGATTTCCGGAGCTGTCATTCAAAGCAATAGCGCCTTTTCTATTAGAAATTAAAATATTCCCACTTCCATCATTGAGCTTTAATTTACCATTCCCGCCAGAAATTTTTATATTGCCTGAGCCATCGTTTAAAATCGTTTTACCTTTTACATTTGCTATCTCGAGATCACCAGAGCCATCGAGTACTTTTAGCCCTTTTTGGAGCCCAGATATTTTGATGTTGCCTGAAGTATCACGCAAATCAAGGTATAGGTTTTTAGGCATATTTATAACCAAATCAATCGAGCCACGATGACGTTTTGATGGAACGCCTTTTTTATAGCCCGATTTTAAAGTAATCTTCTTCGTTGTTTCTTTTATGTAGAACTGCATATCGTCAGCAAAGTGTTCTTTTGCATCTGACACATCATCAGGCACATTAATTTTTGCTGATACCGTTATTTTGGAAGACGAAACAGGATTGACAATTAAATTACCTGCGCCAGCAAAAACAAGGAGTTTGGTCGCATCTTCAACCTTCACCTCTTTTGTATCTTCCCAAGTAGCAGCTTGAGAGCTATAGCTGATTACATTTAACATAGTTACAGCCAAAGCATAACGAAGACATTTCATCATTTAAGTCCATTTATAAATTAGAATACGTGCTCTAAGTTAGCTAATTTTTCAGCTGATCACAATTTACGGAACGCATGAAGATTAATTTTTTTAATAAATACCTTAGACTTTGTAAAAAAACGTTCTTACTCGAAACCAATTCATAAACATCAAGAATCATAAAACATCATACATTTCGTCATTTAAACGATCTTTTAAATAAGATTTCGTTTACAGAAAATCGCTTATTTTATTAGCTTATTAACAATGCAAACTGAAAAGAAACCTAAAGCGTAAATAACAAGTAAAATTCCTTGTTTTTACGGTTAAATATCACCGTCAATTGCATGTTCTTTGCACTATTGCACCTAGTTAAACCATATGGTTATATCCCCGCCTTGTGAACCCGCTCTTAAATATATTAAGAGTGAGATACAGAGCACGGAATCAATTTTACAAAGACACTCTGAGTTCGGCTTAGAATCCAAGCCCTCAATTGTTTAAGTCTTTCGTTCGCTCATGCGTTCACACCATAAAATTATCATAAGCGTTTGGGAGAAGAACAATGCAAGCTAATTCTCTATTAGCAAAAGCAATTCGTGTTGCATTAATTTCCAGTGCAGGACTGGCAACCATCGCCGTAGGAGTTGCTCAAGCAGCAGGCGAAAATGGAGATAGTAGTGTAGAACGAATTCAAGTGACTGGTTCAAGAATCAAAAGAACAGATCTGGAAAGTGCAAACCCTGTTACCGTGTTAGATGCCTCTGATTTATCGAATCAAGGTTTTACGAATGTTCAAGACGCACTGGAAAATTTAAGCGCAACAACTGGTGCCGTTACTACTCAATCAGTGCACGGTTTTACTCCTGCTGCCACGGCAATCAGTCTCAGGGGTGCTGGTGCAAGCCGAACACTGACCTTGATCAATGGCAAACGGTTAAATCAGTACCCAAGAGCACTGGGCGGCACAGATAACTTTGTCGACACGTCGAGTATTCCACTGGATGCAGTTCAGAGAATCGAAATACTCCAATCCGGAGCATCAGCAATCTATGGTGCTGATGCCGTGGGTGGGGTGGTAAATATTATTCTAAAACGTGATTTCGACGGTTTTGCAGCTAAATACCGACGTACAGCTACAACTGAAGGAGGTGGTGGAAGCGACAAAGTATCCATTTCCATGGGTAGTAGCTCTGACAGAGGTAATGTTTCTAACTTTACTGAGTTCAGCTCCAACGAACAGCTAAAAGCCAGTGAACGCGCAAACTTCGGGATTAATACTGATAAAGTTCCGTACAGTCCATTTTCCAGATATAGCTCTTACGGCGCAAGGATTTCAGGTGGACCTAAAGGCGCAGTTGTAAAAACTCTCACGCCAGAAGAATGCCAAGCTTTAGGTTTATTCTACGATACAGCTAATCAACGTTGTGGCTATGACCGTTCTATGCAACGAGATTTGGCGCCTGAGACCACTAAATTTAATAACACAACCATATTTAATTATGAGTTGATGGACGATTTAACCATGGTCGGCCGAATCGATTTCGGTAAAACACAGTCCACCACTCGAATCGAGCCAAGCTCAACGGATGATGTTGATGTAACTGTATCTGGCAGTGGGTTAGACGTATCACAGGCTCGAAGTGGCCTCGATGATTCTGCTGCAAATCGATTTACTAAACATTATGATAACAAAGGCACTGCATTAAATGGTGATTTTGCTAATGCAGCAGATGGTGACTACACCTATATTCGCCGTCTCAATGGACTCGGCCAGCGACGAGGTGAGACAAACGGTGAAAACTATTACGGTTCACTTGGTCTAGAAGGCGGATTAGGCGACAGTTTTAGCTGGGATATGTCGGGTAATTATGGCAAGTCCTATGTTGATGTTTATAACCACGGCTACACAACCTATCAGAAGATGTTTGATTACGTCACCTCTGGTGAAAATGGTCATTCTCTACTCAGTGATATTCCTGCGGATGATTTATCAACCCTTAGCTACTCTCCATATTCTCGTGCATCTTCTTCGCTGCTTAACTTCCAAGCCAACATCACTGGCCCTGCATTTGAGCTCTTTAACGATAATGAAGCTGATTTTGCTTTAGGTGCTGAATGGTCGAAACAAGATTACACTGCCAATTCAGATTCTGAATCCATGTTGGGTAATGTTGTCGGTACTGGTGGTTCATCAGGTCAAGGAGAACGACGTTTTTGGGCAACTTATGGTGAATTAAAAATTCCAGTAATGGATCAGTTAACGTTCGATCTTGCGGTGCGTTATGACAGATACAGTGATTTTGGTGGTAATGTAACGCCATCAATCGCAGTTGAGTATCGCCCAACGGATGAATGGCTACTTAGAGGCTCATGGAATAAAGTATTCAGAGCACCAGATATGCAACGCGTTTACGGGGACCCAACCCAAGGTTTTAGCAGCGTTGTTGACTTTAAAGCCTGTCAAGATATGGGCGGAGTACCAAATCAAGCCTATCCAGACAATCCTAGAAAAAATGAAATTTGTAACGAACTTCACATAAACAGCACCACTGGCGCCAACCCTGATCTAAAACCTGAAAAAGGTTACACAGCCAACCTCGGTGCAGTGTATGGTGGAGATCAACTCAGTGCCTCTCTCGATTTATGGCAATGGAAACTTGATGACATGGTCAATCAAGTCAGTGCTTCCCGCCAAGCCAGAGAGTATGAACTATACAACTCGACGATAACCCGGGATGCTGATAACGTCATTACTCATATCCAATCAACGGCTCTTAATTTATCGTTCCAAGAAGTCAGAGGTATAGACGGTGAACTGGGTTATGATTTTGACCTCAACGAGCTTGGTGAATTAAAACTCATAGGGCGTAGTACTTATTTGTTGAAATCTGAAAGCCAACTCGATTCAGCATCACCTGTGGATGATGACATTGATGATGGCGGTTTACCAAAGCTTAAAGGGAATATTGTTGCAACATGGAATTATGCAGACTTCACTACAGCCTTAAGCGGATTTTATACTGGCCGCCATCATGGTGTGAACTATAAATCCTTTAAAGATTCCGCTGAAGAAAATAATGAACAATTTAAAGAAAGTGATTATGAAGTAGGCTCATACTTCAGATGGAATTTGACCGGCACTTACCATATGAGTGATGACATTGATTTCCAAACAGGTCTGCTCAATATGTTTAATAGAGGGCCAAACTTTGATCCAACTGATTCGTCTTGGCCACATTATGAACGCTCGCTGTTCAACGCTGTTGGTCGACAGTGGTTCATAGAAGCAAGCATGAAAATGTAGTCTTTCTCCATTGAATAATAAAGCCGCTTTTGCGGCTTTATTTCTTTTACTTTAATGCTTTATCTTATCCCACTGTTTATAGTTCTTCATGTATTGAATGTATGACAAAACATCATCAATTTCTTTTTCAGTTACCGTTCCGAAGTTCGTCATTCTACTTCTTGCTCTGAATGATGATGGATCTTTTATCCACGCTTTTAAAAAAGTCATACTTCGATATTCAGTAATATTTTTTGGAATGTTTAATTCAGGCCCTATGGTGCCACCGACCAAATTAATTGAATGACAAGCCATACATCGCGTTTTAAATATGTTGAAACCACGTTCGACTTGAGCAGTGACATGATGTTTCGGTTTGATATCAAAATAGGGATCATGTTTCGTGTTCGCTGTAATTTTTGTTATCGCAAAAGGCCACGGAAACGCTTTGTATGAGTCCGGCTGCTGCCACATCAAATAAAAGGGAGCTGGATCAGTAATTTCTTTCCCCTCAGCCACGAGACTAAACACCTCACCATTTTTTGTATTCAATTCTTCAAAAGCGAGCCATGGCTCAGGAAATCGCTTTAAAATATTTTTAGACATTACGGCTTTATAACCATCTCTTGCGATAAACGAAATTTGATTGGAAGAGTGAATATCTATTTTTCCTAGTTTCGCTACTTCTGCAAATTTGAATGCCCTGTAAGTGATGGTTTTTTTATAGACGGGATTAAAAAGTGTCACCTCATAGGCTGGAACATGTTTTTGTATATCTTTAAGTTTAATTGTCTGTGACTTGCCATCAATATCGAAAGTTAATGAGACATTCTCGTCTAATTGAGCTTGAGCACTTGAAATGTGAACGAGTAACAAAAAACTTAAACTCACCAGTTTGAAACAGTTCATTCTATTACCTACATCAGTTCAGTCGAAAACATAAGTATAGTTTCAATTTCTACACTCATCTTTTGTTACCTAGATCCCAATTTTTTCTCACGGATTCTTTAAGCTGTGACTTCTTTAACGATGATTTAGAACTGCTTGTGATAATATTATTAACAGGTAAATTGGTCTTACCAATTTTAATTTTAGCTGTACATAAGAGACCCGATACTGCATATATCGAGGTTATCTAAAACGTACATTATCGTTCTTAGGATGAGTAGAATCACAAGTTCTTCTCGGAGTAACAAATGACTGAAAAAACTGCTAACCATAATACGGAAGAAGCAAGTTATCAGGAGCTTCACCGCCCTGCTTCAGAATTCGAAACCAGAAATGATTATCTGGAAAACGAATTAAAAATCATGAAACCACGTCGTTGGGGATTAAACCTTCCTGGTCGTGATTTTCGTTTCGAATGGGAAGATCTTGTCCCTGCTATTGCGGGTACCATTGGTATCACAGTGATGTACTCAGCCGTTATGGCGGCTTGGGCTTCGGGTTTAACCGAAAAATGGCCTAACGTTAATTTAGGTGCAGATTTCGCCATTCAAGTTATGCGTGTCGAAATGCTCATCCCTGCATTACTTTTCTGCGTTGTCAGTTCTGGCTTTATCAATCCAAGAGCCAACCTTGGTGGTAACCATGGGCCAATGATCCCGCTCATCGGTACCATCGCCCTTGCTGGTGCACACCCATTAGCACTAGCCATCTTAATTGGCATCTTTGGATTAATACTCAGTTGGCTTAAGGGTGGCTCGCGGCTCGTTAATTTAACCAGCAGTGGTGTAGCTGGCGGTCTACTGGTTTACCTCGGCTTCATGGGTGCAAAAAGTCAAATAACCTCTTTATTTGATTGGTCTGCAGGCTTACAAGTAAAACATGCTTTGGATTATTCACTCTCTTATGTTGCGTTTGTCATTTTGCTGGTTAACGTAGTGATTTATGCTTATTTAGCTAAAGTAGAAAAACGCTGGCTTGCGATTCCTCTTTGCAGCATTACAGCCATTATTCTAGCTTTTGCTCTGGGTGCTGGTCTTGACTTAGAATTTGTTACCGCTCCAGGTCTACCAAATCTAAATCCTGTTTACTGGTGGGGTTCAACAGAAACGGGTTGGCAGCTAGGTTTACCTAATTTGTCTCATTTTATCGCCTCATTGCCTTTTGCTATTTTAGCCGTTGCAATGTGGTCACCGGACTTTTTAGGGCATCGTATTTTCCAAGAGCTAAACTATCCAAAAGGTGCAGATAAAGTACTGATGGACGTAGATGACACAATGACTACATGTTCTTTGCGCCAAATCGTTGGTACTGCAGTTGGTGGTGGTAACATCACTTCATCTTGGGGTACTTATATGATCCCTGCCGCAATAGCTAAGCGTCCGATTCCTGCAGGTGCTATTTTACTCGGTTTGATGTGTATTGTGGTTGCCATTGCGGGTTACCCAATGGATGTTGCCGTTTGGCGTCCAGTTATGTCTATTGCTCTATTAGTGGGTGTATTTTTACCTCTTCTAGAAGCAGGTCTACAGATGGTTAAAGATAGCGTAAGCAGTCAAGCCGCTGGTATTTGTATCTTTGCTGCTTTTGTTTCTAACCCTGTATTAGCATGGGCACTTACTATGTTCCTCGATAATAACGGACTCATTGGTGACAAAGAGAGACCAAAAAATCTATCTTTTGTTGATAGAATCGTCATTCCAGGTCTAGCATTTGTTATCTGTCTAGCAGCGATGCTCGCAGTAGGTATGATCAAAGGTATTCCAGCAATTATCTAATCTGCTCATAAAAAGAACAAGCTCACTACAAAAATGAGATAAAGCATCAAGTTTTATCTCATTTTTTGCTTTTTAAGCTAATTTACTCTTATCCAAGCCAATATTTCATATATAATTATGCCGACCAAGGGGTGTTCAGCTTTTCTCTAAATGAAAAATGCTCGAACTGAGATTACACCCTTAGAACCTGATCCGGCTTATACCGGCGTAGGAATGGAAAATTATTTACCTTGCAGACATTTCTGCTGGGTCGTCATATTTACTGATCCCGCTCAGCCGGATCTCAAATTTTAATTTTTGAGGTCCCATGTTTACCAAATCGTTTACTCACAAACTGTCACCAATTGCATTATCAGTTGCTGTTGCCTTTTCTGGCCAAGCGTTTGCCCAAGATAATGATGCAGATATTGAAGTTATTAAAGTTACTGCTGATTTCCGTAACCAAGAGTTATTAACTTTACCTGCGAGTGCTACCATCATTGATGCAAAACAAATTGAAGATGAAGGTAATCAGCATTTTGAAGATGTATTGAACTCTATTGCTAATCTCAACTGGTCCGGTGGCAGCTCACGTCCACGCTACTTCCAAATTCGTGGTGTGGGTGAGCAAGAAGATTACCAAGGTGCGCCTAACTCATCTGTAGGTTATGTGATTGATGATATCGACCTGTCTGGTCTTGGTATGGTTTCAAGCATGTATGACCTACAACAAGTAGAAGTACTGCGTGGACCTCAAGGTACTCGTTATGGTGCCAATGCTTTAGCTGGTCTAATTTACTTAAAGAGTAACGACCCTGAAGCTGAACGTGAACACGGTGCAGAAGTATCGTTAGGTGACGACAACTTACGCACTTTCAGTGGTTATAGCACAGGTGCTATCAATAAGTCGGAAACATTACTTTACCGTTCGACCATCCAGCAGCACAATCAAGACGGCTTCCGTGACAACACTTATTTAGGCCGCAGCGATACTAACAAACGTGACGAGTTTACAGGCCGTATTAAATTACGTTGGTTAGCGACTGATGATCTAACGGCTGATTTAACGATTCTACACGCTGACTTTGATAACGGTTATGATGCATGGACATTAGATAACAACGGCTTCAAAACCAATACTGACCAACCTGGTGTTGATAACCAAAAAACCACTGGTTCAAGCATAAAACTGAATTACACCGGTTTTGATAAGTTCAACCTCATCTCTATTACGTCTTATGCAAGTACTGACCACCAGCATGCTTATGATGGTGACTGGGCTAATCCTGATTACTGGGCAAGTCGCAACTGCGGAACCGCAGAAGCACCAGAAGCTTGTGAATACGATTATCTTTGGGATAAAAAAGGCGACCGTCGTACGGTTTCTCAAGAATTCCGTTTCAGTTCAAATGAAAACGGACGCATCTTTGCTGATTCTACTGATTGGCTTGTAGGTGTTTATACGATGAAATTGAAAGAAGATAACGATCTTTATTCAGAGTATAACACTTGGCCTGATGAAGTGATGCAATCAAAGTATAACGCAACCAACTACGCCGTATTTGCACAATTAGATTCCAATTTAGGTAATGGATATAACCTTTCAACTGGTCTTAGACTTGAACGCCGTAATAGCGAATATTCAGATACCAATGGCGATGCATTTAAGCCGTCTGAAAACATGTGGGGCGGCCATATTGCGTTAAGTAAAAAACTGTCTGCTCAACACAGTACCTACGTACGTGTCGCACGCGGCTACAAAGCCGGCGGCTTTAACATGAGCTTACCTGCAGAACTTGCGGACAAGAAAGAGTTCGATACCGAAATCCTTTATAACTATGAAATAGGCTTGAAGTCGTTCTGGTTAGATAACGATTTATCGACGAATTTGTCGGTGTTCTATATGGATCGCCAAGACCAGCAAGTATCAGCATCTCAACAAGACCCTGAAAAACCGCAGCGTTTTATCCTATTTACTGAAAATGCGGGTAGCTCGAAAAACTACGGTGCAGAGTTAGATGCTAAATGGCAAGCTACCGATAACCTAGAGTTTTACGCAAGCATTGGTTATTTAGAAGCAACTTATGGTGATTATATTTATAAAGATAAATACGGCTCACCTGTAGATCTTTCTGGTCGAGAGTTAGCGCATTCACCAAAATTCACCAATAGCTTTGGTACAACTTACCGTGCTGATAATGGAATCTTCGTAAACTTGCATACCAGTGGCAAGAGCAAGTTCTTCTACTCGGATAGCAATGATTCACAATCAAAAGGTTACCAAATTTTAAATGCACGTGTTGGTTATGAAGCCGATGATTGGGGTGTTTATCTATGGGGTCGTAACTTATTTGATAAAAAATACGGCGTGCGTGGTTTCTACTTTGGCAACGAGCCAGATCTAGACTGGGCTGATAAACAATACATCCGCTATGGTGACCCACGTTCTGTTGGTGTAACAGCTAACATTAAGTTCTAATTGGAAATTAGATCTATCTACCGCATTAGTGAGCGCTGATGCGGTATCATCTTCTTAAATCATTCCTGAGATCTAAAAAAATGAAACTTACCGCTGAAATCAGCATGTATCCATTCAAAGAAAATTACATTGAACCTATCCATTGGTTTATTCATCAATTAGATAATTACCCAAACATTAAAAGAGTAACCAATGCAATGGCTACTCAAATACAAGGCGATTATCAGGACGTTATGTCAATGCTGGCAATAGAAATGCAAGCGGCACATGAAAAGTTTGGTAAAGCCGTTTTTGTTTGTAAATTTTTAGGTACTGAACTAGACCTCAGCCATAGCGAGTAAATAATGGACTTATTGCAAACCATGTTTGGTGAAATGCAAGCAATGACCCTATGGGAGTCACTTGCCGTTGTTTTAGCTCTCGCCTATCTGCTTCTGGCCATGAAAGAAAACATTTGGTGTTGGCCTGCTGCATTCATCAGCTCAGGCATTTATATGGTGATCTTTTGGAGTGTAAACTTATACATGGAAGCACTATTGAGCTTCTATTATGTTGCGATGGCCGTTTATGGTTATTGGATGTGGACTAAAGGTGGTAATCAGCATCACGGTATCACCATTACTTCTTGGCCATTATCAACCCATTTACGCATCATTGTGATAACTACAGGTTTGGCGTTAAGCCTTGGTTATTTCATGGCAAACAATACCAATGCTTCATTTCCATACTTAGATGCAGCAACGACATGCTTTGCAATTATGACCACTTACCTAGTTGCTAAAAAGGTATTAGAAAATTGGTTGTATTGGATTGTGATTAACTCTGTTTCAATCTATTTGTACCTCAACAAAGAGCTGATGCTTACCTCGGCCTTATTTGTGCTGTATGTGATTTTAGCTTTTGCTGGCTATATGCAATGGCAAAAGAGTAAAGCCCAACAAGCAACGGCTTAGACTTTTCTTTTACGATGATGGCAAAACTTACTGAGTTTTGTCATCATTAACTCTAGTATCACTAACCACTTCTGAATTTATGACCTGCTCACAAGAACATTGGCCAATCAAGTTAATCAACTTCATAAAAGAATGTGAGCAAGAAAGAAATCTCAATTTAAATGCACTTGAACCACAACTAGAACTGATTGCAGATGGGCTGAGCAATAAAAACTATCTATTAAAAACTCAAAATAGTTCCTACGTCATTCGTGAAAACTCACCTCAGTCGAATGCTATGTGTAACAGAGATAATGAAGTCATATGTTGGCAAACCGCAGCGGCACAAAAGTTAGCGCCAGAACTTATCTGGTTGAACAACGATAAAAGCTATTACTTAAGTGAGTTTATCCGTCAACCTGCGAATAAGATCATTGAAGCAAATGACACTTTCGACTTATTAAATCAACTTCAGCAGCTACCGAAGCCAGAGCGAGAAATCACCAGCCAACGACAATGGCAAATTTACCAGCATCAACTTAATCAACTTATTGAAGACATTGAGCTGCAATTAAACGTAACTTCGAGCCATAAAACCGAATTTAAGCAATGGATGCAATTCGTTCAGTTTCTTAATGCTAAGCAGACAAACTTTAGTGCTTGGACTGATGACATTCTCGCTTCGACAAGCGAACTCCAGTTCAGTCATAGGGACTTGAACCCTGACAACCTATTAATCAAAGACGATAGGCTTATTTGTATTGATTTTGAGTACGCTTGTGCGGCTGAACCAGTCTACGACATTGCCTCAGCGATAGAGTCCAATCACTTCTCGGCGCTTGACCAACAATGGTTGGCAGAAAAATATTTTGCTAACAACCAAAAAGCGAGTTCATGCTCAATTAAAGCATTTCCGGCAATGCAAAAAGTTTATTGGGGATTTTTCTATTATTGGGCAGCAATTATGGCAGGGGAAACCTTAAAACAAATGAACATTAAAAGCAGTTCTGCCAAGCTCGAAGATTTCAATCGCTATCTAAATTATCAGCATCAATACCAAGGAAAGATATAAACGTCTTAGCGTGCTGACTTCACGCTTTTATTCTTTTTGGAGCTAACTTGAATACCCATTTCTTTCCAGTCATTTTCTATTTCTTTCTTTGAAGCTGTAAATTTTTGAATTTTGCAACCACTTATTTTCCAGTCAACAACCTCAGCTCCTCTTTTTTTTCCTTGCCGTCGCTCCGGATAAAATTCCTTTCTTACAACATCACACCATGCTTCTTCTGTTTGAGTCTCTACTGAAGGCTGGGAATGTTCAGTCGCTTCCGTTTGTTGGCTTTGGCTAGTGTGTAAAGGCTCAGGTTTCAGTTCTCTACTCTTTTGTAACAGTACGTCGAGTTCTTGAATTTTTACTGTTAATGCGTCTAAATGAGAAGATAAACCTTCAGGTGATTTATCGATACCATAGTCTTCGCAGCGAGAATACAAGCCCTCTAGGTCTTCCGTTGCTTTACAAAACTTTTCTATCAGTATTATCGTTAATCGTTTAAATACAGCTTTACCTGCCGCCAATGCTTTTATACTGGCAGACTGTTCACTGAGTTGGTCTTTCATTTTAGAGAATTTTAAAGCTAGGCTTTCTGTCCTTCTATTCAACTCTTTACCAACAGCGCAGAATAGTTGTTCTTGCTTTGTTAACTTTTCTTCGCACTTTTCAAATTTAACTTTCCAGTCGGCAAGCTCATTTTGACACTGAGACAATTCAGCTATTGTTTCATTTTTCAGCGCTATTTCTTCTTCCAAATTACGCTTCACACTGTCAAGCTCTTCAATTTTGTCTTTGAGCTCCCTCCTTGCTTCAGATAACTGACTTTCGGCATTTGCTAACTTAACTATAAAGCTCTCACATACTGACTTATTTTTTTTATAGCCCACAGACAAAGTTCTATTATCATCTTCCATCTTTTGTACGTATTCAGCTGTACTTGCTTGTGTTCGAAGTAAGTATTCATTTTCATATTCCAGATCACTGACTTTTGGGGCAAGTTCACTGACATTTTCATTCAGTGTCGAAATTAATTCAGCTTGCATTGCAATAGCAGAAAACAAAACTTGCTGGCTATCTAGGAATGGAGTATTTGCGAGTTCTTCAGATGGCTTTTTAGCACAATAACGAGACATTGCTTCAACTAATGTCCTCACTGAGGATTCTTGTTCAGCATTTGCAACAGGAACACAAATAAATTGTTTCCCTGCAGAAGTTGTAAATGTGTTTACCTCAAATGCAGGCTCATTTTGATTTACTTCACAATCACTCGAGGTAACAACATCTTGAGCACTTGCAACTGATGTACTTACTTCTTGCAAATTAAAGCCTTAATGAATAATGAAAACGATAAGAAGCAGATATACTTCCCTTTAATATATCTATTTGTTAAATCCGGGCATAGTTAAATATGATTTACAAAAGATGAATAATTGGCATCAAATCAGCGTAATTTGATCTATCTACAGTCCTCAATGATTTTTTGATTCACATCAAACAACTGCACAATAGTCTCTCTTCTCAGCCAAAAATACTTGAGTGTTTTACTCAAGCTTTATATGCTGCATCTCAAGAATCAATGGCAACCATCCTGCCTTCCTTTCAAGATAAACGTGAGAAGTACTATGACTATTGAACAACAAGAAAAAAACGCAGAAGAGCTAGCAAAACAAACTGAAGCACAAGCGGCTGAGCAAACTGAAGCTAAAGAAGAGAAGAAAGAATCTCCAAGCTTCTGTTGTGGTTCTTGCTCATAAGCTTTTTTGATTCATGAATACATAAAAACCGCCTGATTTGGCGGTTTTCTTTTTGGACAAAAGCTTGTCAGAAAAGTAAATTATTCAAGTGGTTTTTTCATTACAAAATCTCATACTTTTAATTTAACTTTTACTAGCTAGCACCCAGTTAACGAGCAAATGGGGTTTGGCTAAAATCCGAAACACAGCGTTGGAGCCAAACAGTATTTGCCCGTTAAGCGGTTGTTATATTTTTAGTACAGTTTTACTTCCGTCAGTTTTTTGGGTTTCAATAAATGCTTACTAGGCACTTCTGGAATAACGATTAGATTTGAAATATTGAGTTTTTCTTTCACCAGCTTTTCATCACGCTTTTGCTGATTATTAAACTCCATAAAGCCTGTACCACCAACGAACTCTTTTAACTCACCCAAATAAGTCGCTTTATTATCATAAACATTGAAATCAAAGGGGCTAATAGCAAAATGAATTTTTTGATTACCTCTTTCTATTTCAAATTTAGTGAGCTTATATTTCCCAGGTTTTAATTTGTGATAAAGAACAGCTCCATTAAAATTATCGCTGTCAAAATCACGTTTAGTTTTTCCCCAAGCTCCAGCTTTTCTGTAAAAGAACAAAGACGTTTGCCCTTGCTCATTTTCAAAATATAACTTGTAATCACCTGCATAATGACTGTCAGCAATCATATATGACATGAAAATATAGCCTTTATCATGTCCTTCATATGTTAAATCAGAGGTAATTACACACCCTGAAAGAAATAATAAACAAATTAAACTTAAGATTTTTTTCATAATACTTCCTAGATTTATGAATGAAATATAACGCCTCACTAAGAGGTAAAAAACTGTTAGTTATACTTTGGGAACGCAGAGACAAAAGCCAACAATTTTTCTTGCTTGAGTGACTTATTAGCCTTTATTTTGACCCAATAAGCGCTTTATCCTTGGAAACAAGAAATACATTATTGGGATAAAAATGACCGAGAAAAGAATGAGATCGACAATGAAATTTACATTGTTTAAATAGCTAATGTTGCTCTTTAATACATTTTTTATGATCGTTGCAAAAATTGCAGCAATTATAATTTGCATTAACGGTAATGACTTTTTACTTCCTAACACTTCAACAATCCTTTAGTTTTCACATTGAAGCTAACACCTCACTAAGAGGCAAATAATTGTTGGTTAAAGTAAGCGACGAAGGTGAAAAAGCCAACTGTTTTTTGTCTTTTTAAGCAACTTTCTATAGGTTTTTTCATCTATCTATCTTTGTTTGTAACCTTCGCATGGAATACCGTCATTATCACCATCCATTTTCGTATTTGGGCAATGTTGAATAAAGTATTTAGCTTCTTTAAGACTTCTCATTTGAGAGCAATGTTGCCTGCCGTCACATTTAAATTTCAACGGCTTTTTAGATTTATTCACTGCGTATTTTTTGGGGGCGTGACTCTTAGTGTCTTTAGCGAAGCTACTTGAAGGAATGCACAAAAATGCCACTATTAAAATTGAGAATAAAACTTTCAAAATTCACTATCCTTATGAAACCTATACCGCCCTCGTTAATGGGCAAAATATTGTTGGCTAAAATGTTGAAGAACAAAACACAGTCAACTGTATTTTGTATTGATTAAACAGCTTGTTATATGTGTGCTAAAACTTACATTTTTTATTGATTTTTTGTTTCTAGTAACAATGAATATGATGTTACAACACCACCAAAACTTGTATTTGGAACCATTGATTTAACAATCCAACCATCATTGTTAAGTTGATAAATTTTTTCATTAAGAGCTTCTATACCAACTTTACTACTCCAGAAACCTCTATTTGTGAACTCTACAATTTTTTGCAACTCAAAATCCCTTGAATTTATTTTTTATTTGCATCATGAATATGTTTCTTTAAAGACTCTACTTGTGCATCACAAGATTTTCTTTTCTCTCCTGTCATAGTAGAGCATTTTTGAGAAGAATTGATATCAACAGCGGTAGCTATGACTGAGCTAAGACATAAGATAGCCAATGGGCTATTTGGACTACAACTAGGCAACCTGTTGTCGGGTGTAGAACTGCAACCACTTAACCCTATTATGAAAAATAACAATAAAAATAGCTTCATGAATGAAATATCCGTATACATCTATAAATATAACGCCTGCTTAACAGGCAGATGGTGGTTGGCTAAAATCCGAAGCAGATCGTAGGATGCCAACCAGCATTTGTCCAGTCGATGTACTTGTTATATGCGTAACGCAATGGCTATGCATCGTTTTTGGCATACTCAATAACTCGATTGGTTAGTGAAGTTTTATTTATACTATCAAGTTCAGTAGCTAACTCTACAATTAAAAAGACTTCTAGGAAATATTCAAAGTGTTTTGGTACTGACCCTGGTGCACCGCCAGTCTCTTTTTCAATTGCAATACAAACCCTTGATTTAATTGACCAAGAATCTGAGCTGTCAATCCAGATGGTTGCATCCGAATCAAGAAATTCTAATTTACTGATGGCTTCATCTAACTCCATGTAACTCACCATGCATATAACGCCCGCTTAACAGAAAAATGGTGGTTGGCTAAAACTTGGAGCCCAGTGACAAAAGCCAACCAGAATTTGTCCTTGTTGAAGTGCTTGTTAGTTGCACTTTAAAGCACACTTTAAATTTTTAATATTTTTTTTACTTTTACCCCAAGTCGTTAATGACGACATTTTATATGGAGAGGGGCGAGAGTTTACAAAAATACTATTTTCATTGAATATGATAGTTACCAACTCTCCCCAGCTACGCCAACTTTTTTGTGTTTGGGCGATAATTTTTTGGCCTTTTGCTGATTCAATAACTTCCCAGCCATTTTTTTCTATTACTTCTATACAAAGGTCGTAGTCTGCCAATGAAGCTTTAGACTTTAGTAACAAGAGCTTTAAATTTGTCTTTTGCTTTAAATGTGAAACTAAGCCAAAAAATAAAAGAGGAGCTGAAAAATAAAATGACTCTGGTTCACTATCTAACTTATAAAATGTAAAAGCAGAGAGACACAAAAAGAAAAAAGGTAAATGATAAAGAAAAAAATTATCATCTTTTTGAGGTACTATAGATAGCTTCAACACTAGCTCCTTGTGCAACTAACATTTTAATACTGCAAATTCGCATTTAACCGAAAATAGCTTGTCAGCAAATATAACGCAATTATATGTTTTTATTGAAAAACTCATCCTATCTTATTTCAAATCTACAGGCAAAATGAAAATGCGCGTTTATCCTGTTCAGCATTCTTGTCATTCCACAACTGTAGATATTTATTACTTTATTTTCAGTTGATTACGAATATGTTAAAAATAAAAATGAGCCAACGGAATTGCACTGTGTCTAATAACAGTCCTTTTTAGAGACGATATGAGCTGAAATTCGATTACAGAATTACAGTATCAGAACAGGAAAATCATATTTATATTGGTTTACGGCTGCAAGTCAGAACTTCACCCTCATAAAAAAATCTATGCAAAAGTAGAATATTAAATATTAATATAGAGCAAAGCTCCACCTGCTTTGGGGCATTGAATAGAAAGTGCTTTGCCATGGGTAACTTTTGTAGCTAGCAAGGGTACTCTTTGATTTTATGATTAATCAGTTACTGTTTAAGGGCTGATATTCCCATTGAAGCTGTTGAAGAAATTTGGCCAAAATAAAATAAACCATCACCTAAAATTCCTGATAGAGTATCTATACCATTCGTACCAATTAACTTTGTTATAAATTAGACATTTGCTTTGCCATAACTGCGTTGCAACTCCTCACAGTAGGCTAACTACGATTCGTCTTTGCGCCTTGTTCTGACTTTACAAATATCTCCTAATAAACAAAGTTAATCAGTGTGAATGGTATAACAAAAATAACAACTAAGGACAAATATGAACCTCAAGGCAATGGAAAATTATCGAACTAAATATCGCTCTGAAGTGGGTAGGTTTTATAACGGTTGGGTTCATATGCTCTCTGTCGCCATAGTGGGTATCCTTGCCATCAGCTACTTTATTTCACAAGTTAATCAGCCAACATTACTTGAATGGCTGACGTTGCCGATTACAATCCTGTGCGTTAACTTCGCAGAGTATGCAGCACACCGTTGGCTTGGACACGTACGAACAAAGATCGGTGGGTTGTTTTACTCTCGTCACACCGGTGATCATCACAGCTTTTTTATTGAAGATAATATGCCCTATCAATCTGTCAGAGATTGGCGTGTGGTGTTATTTCCAACCTACTTAATTTTTGCCTTTTTAATCGGTTTAATTTTACCAATGGGCGCCCTTCTTTATTTTGTGTTTTCTGCAAACGTCACTTTTCTCATGGCGATTGGCGGGATCTTCGGGTATTTATTTTATGAAGTGATGCATTTTAGTTACCACTTACCCAATGGAAGCTTTGTCGAAAAAGTGCCTGTTTGGAGAGAGTTAAGACAACTGCATAACTTGCATCACCGCCGCAGTATCATGGCAAAAGAAAACTTTAATATTACTCTGCCTATTTTTGATTTTCTTTTAGGAACACTCTACTGGGAAAAACCTAGGGTGCGTTGATCTTTCAGGATTAAATTTCGTGCTATTTGAGCGTTTATCTGTTCAAGGCGTGAGCAATGAAGTTTAGTCATCTAAATAAGTTGTTTACAACACAGAACAGGAAACGCTCAAAAGCATCGAAGAAAGCGTAAATTGGTCATTTCTGCTGCGTTATCACTTGATTATTTGGAAACGAAGTAACGACAGTTTTGTATGTCGGTAATAACCAAACTGCACAAGCTCTGCCTTGCATAAAATAACCAATTTATCGCTGCAAAAATAAGCACGAAAGATCAACACGCCCTAATAAAAAAGAGAGTTAGCTTGAAGGTAACTGAACAAAGCTCAATTAACTAATTCAATTTAAGATCAGCTCGTTATACTGCGTAACATCACTTTGATTCACAAAAGTACGGAGTTGTTATGCTTGACGATGCTTTAAGTAATCACGCAGGCAAGCTCATTCTTAGGCTAGTCTTATCCATTCTTATCATTTTCCATGGTGTGGCTAAAGTCATGCACCCTGGTTCAATGGGGTTCATATCTTCAACACTCACCCAGCATGGGCTGCCTACCTTTGTCGCATACGGCGTCTATATTGGTGAGATCGTTGCCCCATTAATGATTTTAATTGGCTTTAGAACACGAATAGCAGCGGCTATTGTAGTAGTGAATATGTTCTTTGTACTCGGTCTTGTACATATGAGCCAACTCTTTTCAGTAGGTGATAGTGGTGGCTATGCTTTAGAGCTTCAATTCTTCTACTTGTTTACAGCATTGTCTGTTGTCTTTTTGGGTAGCGGTAAATTTGCGTATCAGCCAGACTAACGGTTATAAATACCTGGCCTGAGTAAAGCCATATATCGTTCTGGATAGTCGATTTGTTTAAAACCAAATTGGCTATAAAGTTGGTGTGCATCCTGAGTTACTAACATGATTCTTCTCAATCCCTGTAATTCAGGATGCGATTGAATACAAGTCATCAACCACTTACTTATACCAATTACAGTAATTAAATGCTCAACTCAGAGCTGTGTATGCGCACAAAGTACAAACGAAATTGATGAAGACATAGTTATTCTACGTTGAGACAATTTTGTGAAGTGGTTTTTGCGCATACAAGCTCCCGAAGGGCAAGGCTAAAGGCTTCCATTACTTTGTTGCATGTTTGAGAATTAACCCGTTAGTATTTCAAACATGCGCCTTGTACTGAAAACCTTTAGCTCTTGCTGAGAGAGAGATTAATTACTGTAATTGGTATTAATCCCTTCCCTCGATGCGCAGGTTAAATACATCCGCAAGATAAGCAAAGGTCGCTTTATCGGCAACTAATCGTGCAAAGCCAACCTGAGAAGAGCCTTCAAAAACACCAAAACACAATGAATTTTGAATTGATTTTTCTACGGTGCTTCTTGAAACATTTTGGCTCCAATAAGCGTTTGTTGATAGAAACTGATGGATGGTACTGATATCCATCTCATCGATATTGGTGATGATATTAAAATCACCTTCATTCCATTGCATTTCTTTCACTTAGCGTTCCATCAAATACGCATTTTTACCATAGCTAGAATCTAAACATTTTTCGCTTAAGTTGAATCCTTGCTTTAACCAAAATGCTTTTGAAGATTGAACAGACACAAGCATTACCTTGCTTGATTGATAGATTGCTGCCGTTCGCAGAAACTGTTTGAGCATTTGCGTAGCAATGCCCTTGCCCGGCTCTACAACGGCTAAATCATGCAAGAAAACATACTCACCAATACTGTTGTCTGGTAATAATTGATTCAGCTTTGGTGGTGTGAGTTGATTCCAACGATGACCTAAAAGATAGGCTTCAATTTCACCATGTTCATTTTCGAAAACATAGCAACAGTCAGGAGACTGCTGCCACTTACTTTGTAATACATTTAAAGACTCAAGGAACTCTTTCCCGTAAACTTGAGCTTGTATGTTTACGATACTTGGCCAATCTGAGTCAGTAATCAGTCGGACAGTCATTTATCCCACATGAACTCTCTGAAGTGAGTACGACAAACAGATTCGTAGCTTTCGTTACCGCCAATAGCGACTTGCTCGCCTTCTTTCATAACTTTACCGTCACCATCGAGACGCACAACCATATTGGCTTTACGACCACAGTGGCAAATGGTTTTTAATTCCACTAGTTTGTCTGCCCACGCAAGTAAGTAGTTACTGCCAAGGAATAACTCACCTTGGAAGTCAGTACGCAAACCGTAGCATAAAACGGGAATATTCATGTTATCGACGACGTGAGTGAGCTGTTTCACCTGCACTTTTGACAAAAACTGGCTCTCATCAACTAACACACAATGAATATCTTGAGATTCCATCGCATCCACAACAAGATTCACTAAATTAGTTTCTGAAGAAAAAATGCTGGCTTCTGTTTCTAAGCCAATACGAGAAGCAACTTTCCCTACACCATAGCGGTTATCAATGGCAGCAGTAAGTACTAATGTGTTCATCCCTCTTTCACGGTAGTTATATGACGACTGAAGCAGTGAAGTAGATTTGCCTGCGTTCATTGCAGAGTAATAGAAATACAGCTGAGCCACGGTTCGATTCCCTTTGTTTTTATAGTTAGGCAATGATATCAACAAAGTGAATGTTAATACCATTGCCAAAATAGAAAAGACTATCTAGATTTTTGAACCTTAAGATAGATAAAGACAACAACAAATAACGCTGTGCACGTTAAGAAACCTGATAACACCGACTGAGTAAAACCAAGCACCAAATAACCACAAAGACTGATAAATGCGACGATTAATGCATACGGCAGTTGAGTGACGACATGATCGATATGATGACAGCTTGCGCCTGTAGAAGACAAAATTGTTGTATCAGAAATCGGTGAGCAATGATCGCCAAACACCGCACCCGCAAGTACAGCAGAAAGCATAGGCAACATCATAGTTGAATTACTGCCCATCGCCATATCTGCTGCAATTGGCAACATGATACCAAAGGTTCCCCAGCTGGTACCTGTTGAAAATGCCGTAACACCAGCTAGCGCAAACATCACTGCAGGAAGCAGCTCAAAAGGTATTGACCCTGTAGCAATATGAGCCAAATATTTACCAGTTTCTAATTGACCAATCACCTCAGCAATCGTCCATGCAAACAATAATATATATATTGCAGGCAACATGGATTTAGCACCGTGAACCAATGCTTTTGAAATATCAGAAAATGACAGCTTCTGCTTTAATGCCAAGCCAAAAGTTGTTATCAAACCTAATAATGCACCCAGTACCAATGATAGGCTTACGTCAGTCTTTTCAAAGGCTTTGATCACGCTAAACTCAATAGACTCTTTTTCAAGTGTTTGAGCACCTGTAAAAACCATGAAGAACAGTGTTGCTGCGACCAGAGTAACGATTGGTAGGAACAGACCTAATACAGAACCATCATCTGCTTCGGGTAAATCAGCAAGGCTTCCAGGAGGCTGCCCTTTTTTCTCATCAAACAGTTCACCCTTTTGTGCGTTACGCTCATGTTTACGCATTGGGCCAATATCGAAGGTAAAAATGGCAACACTTAATAGCAGTAATAATGAGAAGATGGCATAAAAGTTCATTGGGATCATTCCAACAAATGTCCCTAAATAACTCGAATTTGTCATGCCATGCGTTGCCAAAATACTTCCAATTAAGGCAATAATATATGCGCCCCAACTGGATACTGGTGAAATTACGCAAATTGGTGCTGCTGTGGAATCGAGTAAATAGGCCAGCTTGGCTCGTGAAACGTGATATCTGTCCGTTAGTGGTCGTGCGACAGAACCAACGACTAAAGAATTGAAGTAATCATCGATAAAAATGACGACACCTAAAGCCATAGTAAGCAGTTTTGCGTGACGTTTACTTTTAATTCTGGTTCTCGCCCATTGGGCGAAAGCTTTGGCACTACCACTCACGGTGATAATGGCAGTAATAGCGCCAAGTAAAATCAAAAATACCAGGATATATAAGTTCCAAGTATTGATAGCACCATCAACCCAGAACAATTCAGATACGGCTTTGACTAAAAATGAAGCTGAATTTAGGAATTCGAATTTAGTCAGCAATAAACTGCCAATTACAATTCCAGCACCCAGTGAAACAAGCACGCGCCTTGTAATAATGGCTAATACGATAGCCAAAAACGGCGGAATAACCGACAACGCCGAATCAGAATAAGAAAATACACTCATGATGTATAAAATTTGAATAAAAAGTTAGCCGGACATTCAAACACAAAAGGCTCCAGGATTACTATCCTAGAGCCTTTTAGCGTGATAAAGATCACTAATTTATATGCAATGTAACTTAATAGTTAATTAACTTAATTTTTCAGTTAGCTCAGGTAAAGCCTTAAATAAATCAGCTTCTAAACCATAATCAGCCACTTGGAAGATTGGCGCTTCAGGATCTTTGTTAATAGCAACAATAACTTTAGAGTCTTTCATTCCCGCAAGATGTTGAATTGCACCTGAGATACCAACAGCAATATATAGGTCAGGAGCAACAATTTTACCTGTTTGACCGACTTGCATATCGTTTGGAACAAAACCAGCATCAACAGCTGCACGCGATGCACCAACAGCTGCGCCTAACTTGTCCGCTAATTGTTCAAGAATTGCAAAATTCTCGCCACTACCCATACCGCGACCACCAGATACAATCACGCCTGCGCTACCAAGTTCAGGGCGTTCAGATTCAGTTAGCTCTTGAGAAACAAATTCCGTCGTCGCTGCTTCAGAGTTTGAAAGTGCAACTACTTCTGCACTGCCTTCATTACCCACAGCTTCAAAAGCACTGACACGAACGGTCATTACCTTTTTCGAATCATGACTTTGTACAGTTGCCATTGCATTACCGGCGTAGACAGGACGAACAAAAGTGTCTGCTGATACAACTTCGATAACTTCAGAAATTTGTGCAACATCTAACAGTGCAGCTACACGTGGTAATACGTCTTTACCTGTTGTAGATGCTGGCGCCAAAATGTGGTCGTAATCTGAAGCAATATCTAAAACTACCTTAGATACGTTTTGCGCTAGTTGAGCTGAGTATTCAGCTGAATCAACAACAATAACTTTACTCACACCTGTTAATGTTTTTGCTGAATCCGCTGCTGCGCCACATTCATGACCAACAACTAATACATGTACGTCACCGCCAATCGCTTGTGCTGCTGCAACTGTTTTAGCCGTATCAAGCTTAAGGCTGGCATTATCGTGTTCTGCTAATACTAAAATCGCCATTTAGATCACCTTCGCTTCGTTTTGTAATTTTTCGACTAATTCATCAACAGATGAAACCATAATACCCGCTTCACGAGCAGCAGGAGGCGTCACTTTCAATACTGTTTGATGTTCTTTTAGTTCGATGCCTAAGTCATCAATAGACATCACCTCTAGTGGCTTACGCTTAGCTTTCATAATATCAGGCAGTTTTGCGTAGCGAGGTTCGTTCAAGCGTAAATCAGTTGTGATCACAGCAGGAAGTGGCATCGCCAATGTTTGAAGGCCACCATCAACTTCACGAGTAACCACGGCTTTACCGTCTTCAATTTTTACTTCAGAAGCAAACGTTGCTTGTGGCATATCCGTTAATGCCGCAAACATTTGACCAGTTTGATTATTATCGCCATCAATCGATTGCTTACCAAACAATACAATATCTGCATTTTCTTGAGCTTGAATCGATTTTAAAATTTTCGCTAATGAAAGTGGTACTAGTTCTTTATCAGTATCAACTTGAATGCCTCGGTCCGCACCCAGTGCCATTGCTGTTCTCATTTGCTCTTGAACCACTTTAGGGCCAATGCTTACAACAACAACTTCAGAAACAACGCCAGCTTCTTTCAATCGAACAGCTTCTTCAACTGCAATTTCACAAAACGGGTTGATTGCCATTTTCAGGTTTGCTGTATCCACTTTCGTGTTATCAGCATTTACCCTGACCTTTACATTGGCATCGACGACGCGCTTCACTGGTACCAATACTTTCATAGGGCTTCCTTTATTAAAGCTTAAGGGTATTTTGAGGATGACTTTCGACTATCAGCACACCAAAATACAATTAGTCATAGTGTTATTGCGCATCACTTTATAACTTGTTGACGTTTACGTCAACTAACACCAGATGAATACTCAGATCATCTGACCTGCTAAAAGTAATGGCACCTGTGAAGTTGAAAATGGAGCACTTACCTGCTTGTTAGAGATTGCGACTCATACATCGATGAGCAGAGGTAATAAATTGAGGTAACTCATTTACCAATTAATAAAGAAAAGTAAATTCAAGTAAGGTTAGTTGATAATAATAAATATTGAATGAATTATTTATTTCACATTTTTTTAAATTTTAAATACTTTTTTACTATTTAAAATTATCAATAATTCTGAAACTATTTTTATTAATTAAATAAGCACATTAGTGTTTGCTAAAATATAAATTACAACATATTATATATTTTGATAAATTTATAACCTTAGTTTTAAACTTAAATTAAATATAAAAGCGGAACTGACAATATGAGCGACTTTTTAGAAATTTTAACCCATGGACGCCGTTTTAAAGCAGCCGTAAAAGATTTATCTATTGAAGAGCTTGAAGATTTAGCAACTAAACTAGATAAAATTATTGTAGAGCGAAAAGAGCTCGCTGAATTAGAGTCAAAAGCAAACGCAGAGCGCGATGCAAAAATTGAAGCTATTCGTAAGCAAATGGAAGAAATCGGCCTTTCAGTTGACGATTTAGGCGGTGTTAAATCGGCGCCTAAAAAACGTGCCCCTCGTCCACCTAAATACGAAATAACTGTTGATGGTGAGACTATCCGTTGGACAGGCCAGGGTCGCATGCCAACCGTATTTAAAAGTGAAGTTGATAGCGGCAAATCTTTAGATGACTTTTTAATACAAGAATAAATTCACTCTTCATTTAAAAAGGTCCAATAATGATGGGCCTTTTTTTATGACTGAATAATATACCCGTGATACCCCAATATGAAGCAATTCAGCGAGAATTAATCGCAATTTATTCTACGTTGTTACAAAAGCTCGAATTAGATCCATTGGTTCTTCATTTTCTCGCCTCGAATAATGAACTCTGAAATAGCCCTGAAAGCTGAATACTGAAGTTTCACGGGTATAAATCACCTTTGTTCAAAAATGGTTACAAAAAAACCTTCTATTAACACTTCTGTATCGAGTATGCTAGTTCTTCCCCTAATCAACTCTCACACGGAACAATGATAAATAAAAGCAAAGTGATTACCACAATTGCAGGCGCTACGCTAGTTTCAGCCAATTTTGCCTATGCCAGTGTGCCTATTGTACAGCCAAACAACAAACTCACCGCCTATACCCACGCCACTATTTATGTTGCTCCGAACAAGCAGTTAAAAAATGCAACATTGTTGGTTCAAGATAATCGCGTAAAAGCTATTTTAAAAGATAATAATGTACCTACTGATGCTTTTGCAGTTGATCTTACTGGTTATACTATTTACCCAGGTTTTATCGATCCGATTTCTGAGTATTCAATCAACTTCAAATACCCAGAAAATAAAGCTAAGAAACCAATTTACGATATAAAAAGAATTGGTGGTAATGCTGAAAACTCAGCCATTCATTCAGAGATGGAATGGTACTCAGTTGTTGAGCCTGAAACTAAAAAAGCAAAAGCTTGGATTGAAAATGGCTTTACTAGTGTTCAGTCTGCAAAACTGGACGGTATAATTCAGGGCCGAGGAGTTTCAGTTTCATTATCTAATAACATAGCTAACGAAATTATTTATAACGCTCGAACCAATCAGTTTATGTCGTTTAATAAAGGCAGTTCTAAACAAGATTACCCAGCGTCATTGATGGGCTCGATTGCTTTATTAAGACAAACGCTTTCGGACGCTAATTGGTACAACGCTAATTATTCAAAATCTGGAACAGTAAGTTCACCAAATAATATTGAATTTAATGCTGCATTAGAAAAGTTAAATAACCTTGATAAGCAGAAAATTATATTTGAGGCGAAGAACTTAAATAGTCAATTACGTGCTGCTAGATTACTTTCAGAATTTGAATTATCGCCAATTCAAGTTGCAACAGGTAAAGAATATAGCCGAATTGATGAAGTAAAAGCATTAAACTATTCATTGGTTCTTCCTTTAAATTTTCCTAAAGCACCAAGTGTTATTGATGCAGATGCGGCAACAGAAGTTAGTCTTGCTGATTTAAGACATTGGGAACGTGCTCCATCAAACCCTGCGGCCCTTGAAAAGTCCGATGTTCAGTTTGCTTTCACTATGAAAGGGATTCAAAACAAGGATTTTTGGCCACAGCTCAAAAAAGCGATTGATGCAGGATTATCAAAAGAAGCCGCCCTTGCCGCATTAACGACTAATGCAGCAGAAATTGCTCAAATCGATGACATTGCAGGTCAACTGAAACCTGGGTACATGGCCGACTTTGTGATTACCAAAGGTGATATTTTTGAAGACGGCAAAATTTACAGCGTGTTCACTCAAGGCCAAGAGCATAAGTTCGCAGATCGTAACAAAGATCAAGTTGTTGGTGAGTATCAGCTGCAAATCAATCAACTCGACTTTAGCCTTGAAATTGAACAAGCGAAAAAACTGAAGGCTGATCTAACGATTGGTGAAAAACAAGTGCCATTGAAGAATGTAAAGTTCAAAAGTGGTCGCTTAACTTTCACAGCTGATTTAATGGACGCAGGTTATGCTGGCACCAATCGCTTTGTACTTTGGCTCGACAAAAATGAGCTGAGCGGACGTATGGAAACAGCATCAGGTGAAATCGTTAACGTAGCAGCAGCTCGAACTGATGATACGACTGAACCAAAAGCAAAAGAGAAAGAAGAGAAAGAAGCAACTGAATACGTCAGTAAGCTGACTCATCCAAATGTTGGGTATGGTTTAGCTGCATTGCCTAAATCAGAAAATCTACACATCAAAAATGCAACGATTTGGACTTCTGAAAAAGATGGCGTTCTTGAAAATACCGACATCATCATTGCAGACGGTAAGATTGATGAAATTGGTCAATCGCTATCTACGCCACGTGGCTACAAAGTGATTGATGGTACAGGTAAGCATGTCACAGCGGGTATTATCGATGAACACTCGCACATTGCTATCAACGGCGGTGTAAACGAAGGCACATATTCAGTTACTTCCGAAGTTCGTATCGGTGATGTCGTCAACCCTGATGATGTTTCTATTTATCGTGCACTTGCAGGCGGTGTTACTAGTGCTCAGCTATTACATGGCAGTGCAAACCCAATTGGCGGTCAAGCCCAGTACATCAAGATGAAATGGGGTGAAACGGCTGAAAACCTGAAATTTGATAAGGCACAAGCTAGCATTAAATTCGCTCTTGGTGAGAACGTTAAACAAACTCATTGGGGAGATAAGTACAGTCGTCGTTTCCCTAAAAGCCGTATGGGTGTCGATACGCTATTCAGACAAACCTTTGAAGCAGCTAAAGAATATCAAGCTGAAAAAGCACAATATGATGACTTACGCCGTAGCTCGAAGCGCAAAGTCGTTGCACCGAGAACAGATTATCGTTTAGATGCGGTTTCAGAGATTTTAAATGACAAGCGTGATATCCATATTCACTCTTATATTGGTTCTGAAATCTTAATGTTCTTAGAGGTTGCTAAGGCTTACGACTTTAAAGTTAAAACCTTTACTCACGTACTTGAAGGCTACAAAGTTGCTGAAGAGCTTGCTGAACATGGTGCTGGAGCTTCAACGTTCTCAGATTGGTGGGCTTATAAATTTGAAGTTTATGATGCCATTCCACAAAACACCTGTTTAATGAACAACAAGGGTGTAGTGACTTCAATCAATTCCGATGACTACTCAATGCAACGTCGCTTAAATCAAGAAGCGGCTAAATCAATCCTCTATTGCGATATGAGTGAAGCTGATGCTTGGAAGATGGTAACCATCAACCCAGCAATACAGTTAGGTGTTGAAAAGTACGTTGGCTCGATTAAAGAAGGCAAAATGGCTGACATCGTTTTATGGAGCAGCAAACCTTTATCTGTGTATGCCAGAGCAGAAAAAGTATGGGTTGAAGGCACACGCTATTTCGATAAAGAGCAAGATTTGAAAGCTCAAAAAGACGTTGCAGCGGAAAGACAAGCCTTGATGCAAAAGATTCTAAGCAGTGGTCAAAAAGCAAAACAAGGTGTTCCGTTTATTCCTAAGAAAGAACCTGAATGGCATTGTGAAACCGTTTACCACGCTTGGGGTGAACACAGTCAGCATAGCCATTAAGGAGGCAATACAATGAAAAATACAATTAAATTTACTGCTGCTATTGCCCTGCTTTCTGGTTTAAACATCAGCAGCGCAATGGCGAACGATATCGTCCCAGCAAAACCTGAAACACAAGCCATGGTATTTACCAATGCCACGATTCACACCGCTAAAGATGGTGTCATCAACAATGGGCAGCTTCGAGTAAATAACGGTAAAATCGTTAAAGTGGCTGAAAAGGTAGATACCAGCAATGCCAAAGTGATTGATCTTGCAGGTAAGCACATCTATCCAGGACTCGTAGCGTTAGATACCAGCCTTGGTTTAGTTGAGATTTCACTGGTTCGAGAAAGTGTTGATAAATGGGAGATTGGTGATGTTAACCCGCAGCTGAATCCTAAAACGGCTTATAATGCTGACTCAGAGATTATTCCAACGGTTCGTTATAACGGGATCACCTACGCTCAAGTTGTGCCTTCAGGTACGGGGATTGCAGGTCAGTCTATCGTTGTCAATATGGATGCGTGGAATGTCAATGACGCCATTGTAAAATCTGGCCATCAAATGCATCTGTACTGGCCTTCTATCAGATGGCGTTCTTCAAACCCAAAGACGTTTAAAAAACAACAAGAGCAAGTTCAAAAGCGCACAACTAAAGTGTGGCAAGCCTTTGAAGATGGTTACCGTTTTTACCTAGCAAGCAAAGCAGGCAAAAAGCCACAAGGTGACCAAAAGCTGGCTTCAATGCTACCGCTCTATAAAGGTGAAGGTCAGCTTTTTGTTCATGCTCAAAAACAAGAGCAAATTGAACAAGCCATTGCCCTCGCCCGTAAATACAATTTCGAACTTGTGATTGTTGGTGGTTATGATGCATGGCGTGTTGCGCCTAGCTTAAATGAAATCAAAGCTAAGGTTATCTACAATCGAACTTTAGGTTTACCACTCCGTCGTGATGAGCCTGTTGAGCAAGCTTATAAAGTACCAGCGTTGTTAAAACAAGCTGGCGTACCATTCGCATTAGGCTTCTCAGCAGATTGGGATGCAAGAAATCTGTCTTTCGCAGCAGGACAAGCTGTAGCTTATGGCTTAACCAAAGAAGAAGCACTTAAAGCCATTACTTCAGACGCAGCGAAAATATTGAAGCTCGATAATATTGGGGCAATTGCAAAGGGGTACCAAGCAAGCTTCTTAATTTCAAGCGGTGATATCCTTGACCCAGCAACGGCGAAAATTGAATCACTTTATATTGATGGTCGGAAAGTCGACTTAAATAACCGACACAACCAGCTTTATCAGAAATATTTAAAGCGTTAGAATCATAAGGGCTGGAATTCCAGCCCTTTTTTATGGGAATAGAATAATGAAAAACGCACTTTTGATCTTTGCTGGAATACTGCTTGCTGGTTGTTCTGGTTCTTATTCATTTCACAGCAATTTAGACAAAGAGAATTTTAAAGAATATTTCAAAGCCGGAGATATAAAGGTTTTCCACACAGATTCCTTACCAACTCAAGCATACAAATCTTTAGGATTGGTCACAGGAGAAGCCTGCCAATTATCCAGCAGTGACAAAATTGCAACCGAGTCGGATGCTCGTACTGCTACTCGAAAGCAAGCTGCTGATTTAGGCGCTAATGCTGTAATCATTCGAAGCTGTGCAACACTTAATGAATCCAATGCATGTTTGTCTCATGTGCTTTGTAGTGGTCAGGCTATCAAATTAGATGAATAGTTTTACCCACCAAATAGAAGCTGTTGGTTTTTGTCGAACGCCATTTAAACAAAAATTTGGTATACCAAGACAACCTGGTTTAGTTGAAGCTAAAGGTTTCATTGAACTTAGCGGCCAATATAATCACTCAGATTTTATTGAAGGCATCGAACAATACTCGCACCTTTGGTTATTGTTTAGTTTTCATGAAAACTTAGCTCAAGGTTTTAAAGCAAAAGTTCGTCCGCCTCGCCTTGGTGGCAATGAAAAAATAGGCGTATTTGCGACACGTTCTACGTTCCGCCCTAATGGCATCGGTCAATCAGTAGTTAAGCTGGAAAGAGTCATTAAAGAGAACAATCAAGTGAAACTTGAAATCTCTGGCATGGACCTGCTTGATGGCACGCCTATTCTAGATATTAAACCCTACATTCCGTACTCTGATGTCATTAACGAGGCTAACGGCGGGATGGCTCAGGACGAACCCGAATTAAAGGCTGTAGAGTTTACCAGTAAAGCTGAAACACGATTACAAACCTTTGACGATCATGCAAAGCTCAAAATTCTCATTCAACAGGTGCTTGCGCAAGATCCTCGCCCTGCTTACAAACAAACAAAACACGACGAAAAACTGTATTTTATTAGCCTTTACGATTTAAATATTCAATGGCATGTTCAACAAAATACGATTGTTGTATCTCAAATAGAACCACTAAATTAAACCAAAATGAGCGATATTGATTACCAAACCCAACATAAAAAACGCCTTTCTTATATGCCATGGCTGTACTTCAAGTTGAAAGACAAACAGAAAAAATGGGCATTACCTTGGCAGCAACAGATTCAGCAAGAACTTTCTATGCTAGAGACGGTAACCATAGGTAAAGACTGCTTTATCGCTCCAGAAGTTAACTTATTTGCAGAACCAAATCGCAATATCATCATCGGTGACAACTGCATGATTGCCGCTGACAGCTTTATTCATGGTCCTATCACGATAGGCAATGAAGTTGCGATCAATCACGGTTGCTCAATTGATGGAGGGAAACTTGGCATCGTCATCGGCGATCGAACTCGTATTGCCAATAATGTAACCATTTATGCTTTCAACCACGGGATGGCGCCTGATGCTCCAATCTATCAACAAGCTGTAACATCACGAGGCGTAAAAATTGGTGACGATGTTTGGGTTGGTGCTCAAGCTGGCATTGTTGACGGTGTAACCATAGGTAATCAAGCCGTTATTGGCATGGGCTCTATTGTCACTAAAGACATCCCAGATTTTGCCATCGTTGCCGGAAATCCTGCTCGTGTTATCGGGGATAGAAGAGGTAAACCAACTATTTCTTGAATAAGCAGTTGTTCAGCATTAACAAAATAGTGCAGCTGAGCTAGAATACTTGCCATTCAAATTTTTATCTGGACTAGGGTCATGCGAGTTAGCAAATACCTGCTATCAACACAAAAAGAAACCCCTGCAAATGCAGAAGTAATCAGCCACCAGCTCATGTTACGTGCTGGTCTTATCCGTGCCAATGCCTCAGGCTTGTACAGCTGGTTACCGACAGGCTTAAAAGTATTGCGAAAAGTTGAAGCCATCGTTCGTGACGAGATGGAAAAAGCTGGTGCGTGCGAAATTTTAATGCCGATGGTGCAACCGGGTGATTTGTGGCAAGAAAGTGGTCGCTGGGAAGAATATGGCCCTGAATTACTCCGTATTACGGACCGTCATAACCGTGACTTCGTATTAGGCCCGACTCACGAAGAAATTATCACGGATATCATTCGTAAAGAAGTCAGCTCTTATAAGCAACTTCCTTTAAACATTTATCAAATTCAAACCAAGTTCCGTGATGAAGTTCGTCCACGATTTGGTGTAATGCGTGCACGTGAATTCTTGATGAAAGACGCATACTCTTTCCATTTAGATCAAGAGACAATGGATAGCACTTATCACACAATGCATTCAGCATATGGCAATATTCTGTCTCGTATTGGTTTGGAGTTCCGTCCGGTTCTGGCTGACTCAGGCTCTATCGGTGGCAATATGTCACACGAATTCCATGTCTTAGCACAAAGCGGTGAAGATTTGATCGCTTACTCTTCAACAGGTGAGTATGCTGCGAATATTGAGCGTGCAGAAGCACTTAAGCCAACTGAAGCACGTTCTGCGGCAACTCAAGAAATGAGCTTAATTGACACGCCTAATGCAAAAACCATTGCTGAGCTTGTTGAACAATTTGATTTAGACATCAGTAAAACGGTTAAAACACTTATTGTTAAAGGTGCGACAGAAGAAGCACCATTGGTTGCATTGATTGTTCGTGGTGATCACGAGTTAAACGAGATCAAAGCTGACAAGATTGAAGCTGTAGCGTCGCCATTAACTTTTGCCTCTGACGAAGAAATTCGAGCTGCTATAGGTGCAGGTCCTGGTTCATTAGGTCCAGTAAAACTCGACATGCCAATTGTTGTTGACCACAGTGTTACTGCTATGAGTGATTTTGCTGCCGGTGCAAACGTTGATGACAAACATTACTTTGGCATTAACTGGGAACGTGATCTACCAGAAGCTCAAGCTGCAGACATCCGTAACGTAGTTGAAGGCGAAGCCACACCTGATGGCGGTACTTACGCCTTTGCTCGTGGTATCGAAGTGGGTCATATCTTCCAATTAGGTACTAAATATTCTGAAGCGATGAATGCCACGGTTCTAAATGAACAAGGTAAAGCTCAAGTATTGCTCATGGGTTGTTATGGTGTTGGTGTGAGCCGTATCGTTGCATCAGCTATTGAGCAAAACCACGATGATCGCGGCATCATTTGGCCAGATGCAATTGCACCATTTAAAATTGGTATCCTGCCAATGAACATGCATAAATCTCCACGAGTTAAAGAACTTGCTGAGAAGCTCTATCAAGATTGCCAAGAGCTTGGTCTCGAAGTCATGTTCGATGACCGTAAAGAGCGCCCAGGCGTTATGTTTGCGGATATGGAGTTAGTTGGTGTACCACACACTATCGTTATTGGTGATCGTAACATCGATAATGGCGTGCTTGAGTATAAGAACCGTAAGACTGGCGAAAAGCAAGATATCCCGATGGATGGGCTGTCAGACTTTATTAAGTCTTTGTAATACTATTCAATTTTCATAAAACTGAGCGAGTGAGTTAACTCGCTTAGTTTTTTATCTCGAACATCCCAGAAAGTAATAAAAGTTAAACCATAGTAAAAACTGTTTTCCTTTCAATTCCACACATGGCAAGTACCCACACTCTATAAACTATCTTTAACCTCGAATGAATGACAAGGCTGCTAAAATAATTACAAAGCCCACTGCCGTGAGGAACAGTATGTCAGAAGCAATATTAGGTAGCCTCTATTGGAGCCCCGAAAACCGTGAGGTATTTATTCCCAGTGAAGTGGCAGATAAACCAGAATTACCAGCTCTTGAGGTGGGGGAGACAAAAGAGATAAAATTCGAGTTTCATAACGATAGAAGTAAACGTTTTGAAGTTAGAACTTATCGTGTCACTCGCAAAGATGCCGAAACGTTTGACTTTAATCGAGTAGGCGGAGTTCGAAGTTTTCTAAATCTGTTCAATATCTTCAAGCTCCGAAGCGCTCAGTCAAAAGCAATCAGTAAGTTTTTTAATGAAGATACAACCGTTGCGGAAATACTCCCAGGCTTCAAGAATAAAAACCAAACGTGCTTTATGAACGCAGCATTAAAGCAAATCATAATAGACAACCCGCAACCGATAATTGATAAGGTAATTGAACATACCAAAAACAAACCTGAAGCCCACAAAGATCTCGCCATTGCTTTTGCTCGTTTATCTGATGCATGCCATGATTTCAAGAGTGGACAAAAAACGAAGAGAGAAGTCGCTCGCCTTTTTGATGAATTTTATCATCAGCTCCAAGCCTTTGCTAAACAAGACCTTACTTCAACGAGTGAAAGAAACGATCAGGATTTCATTACATGTATGAAGAGAATGTTTGTTACAGAAGCAAATCGACAACATGATCCAAATGAGTTCGGGCAGTTTATTTACGACATAACGGGCTTACGTGATAAGGAAAATGAGCTGCGTCTGTGCAGAAAAATGGTGCGTCAATCAAACACAAGCGATATTGATTACAAAACCGACAGCAATCCACCAACTTACTATCCAATCGACCTGGCAGGTGATGGTAATTTAGTAGATAAATTTTCTCATGTGTTTAGTGAATCCTATGCAAGAACAGATCCTAATTGGGGAGAGACAAATAGGTTTAGTCGTATTGGCTGCAATAACCCAGATACACTCACTACAATGAGGCTACAAGCAAAAGTGACTGGCCTTAATAATTCTGGAACACCGTTTAAACGCACTTCAGAAGCAAGAGCGCTCATTCCAGAACAAGATGTGTTTGAACTTGAATTGTTCAATAATACAACTAAAAAAGTTGATAAATGCAAATTCAAAATTAAAGCCGTGGTAGTACATTCAGGCAGTGATTCCAAAAGTGGACATTATTATACTCTCGAAAGAGGAGCTAATGACTCTTGGATTAAACACAATGATAATCGAGTTACGCACCTTAAAACCGGTTTACACGATCATTTTACGCGAAACAAGACAGCTGTTCCTCATCTAATTACCTTAGAACTTGTGTAAAATAAAATTCTGCTTTCTTAGCCAGGGAGTTTCTTATTGTTAGTGGCTTTCTGTTGGCCGTCGACAACCTAAACTTTTTTCGCTACATTTTGTAATGACGATAAATTACGCAAGGAATAAGAGTAATGAGCGAAAAGACCGCATTGGTATTAGGTGGAGGTGGTGCTAGAGCGGCCTATCAAGTTGGTGTATTTAAAGCAATTGTTCAAAACTATCCACGTAATCATAATATTCCATTTGAAATTCTTTCCGGTTCATCAGCAGGTGCTATCAACGCCACTTCACTTGCCACTCACGCTTCATGCTTTCATCTTGCGGTGAAAAAGCTGGAGTACGTTTGGGGTCACTTCACGACTGATAAAATTTACAAAAGCTCGATTACAGGAGTAACGAGTCATCTCATTAAAATGGCGTTAAAAGGGCTTCAAGCAAACAGTTATAATCCTGGCCCTGGAAGTTTATTCAATAATGATCCGTTGAGAGATTTACTCAATAGCGTGATGGATTTTAAACGTATTGATAGAAATATTGACCTAGGAGCACTTACCGCTTTAGCCATTGATGTGTCATGTTATAACGACTCTAAATCAATCACGTTTTTTCAGGCAAAACCCGAAATTGAAAATTGGAGCCGTGCGCGGAGAAAAGGAATTCGAGGGCATTTATATACTCATCACTTACTCGCAAGTTCAGCCATTCCTCTGGCCTTTCCAACGGTGCGATTACGAAGAAAATATTATGGCGATGGCTCGGTTCATCAGTTATCACCACTGTCTAGCCCCATTCACTTAGGGGCTAATAAGCTATTAGTGATTAATTTAGACAGCCATCACAAGCATAAAGATAAACGATTAAAACATCACCCTACTACGGCGGCAATTGCTGGTCACCTCTTAGACACGATATTCTCAGATACACTCAATAGCGATTTAGAGCGTTTACAGAGAATCAATAACACCATTAATTTGATTCCTGAATCTCAACGAGCCGAATACCCGCTTCGGAATATTGACACTTTAGTTCTAAAGCCGAGTGAAGATTTAGGTGAAATTGCTGCTCAATACTACTCTCACATGCCTTTCGCTGTTCGTATGTTACTGAGAGGGTTTGGTGTGAATCAGTATTCAGAGTCTAGTGTGATTTCATACTTACTCTTTGAAAAAGCTTATACAAAAGCACTTATGAACTTAGGTTACAAAGATACTCTACCTAAGCTTGATGAAATTTATCAATTTCTTGGCAAAAATGATTAAATTTAAACCAGGTAAAAGCTAACTCGTTAAAAGCTCTATCTTTTGGCACGCTACCTGCAAATTGTTAACCAATAGTTATATTTTTGACCGGAGAAAAAGATGGACTTTGGTTTAGCTAGAGATTATCAAACAGAGAGCATTAACTTCAGTTCAAGTGCGGCGATTGCAAGCAGTGAAGTTAAGCCAGATATTATCGCTGTTTTACAGTCTTTGCACGCAAGTCTTGACCCACGAACAGTATTTGCCTGTTACGGCAAACTACTCGGCGATATTTTGCCGGTCATCGGTGTGCAACTTAAGCTTCCTCGACATCACCTTATATGGGGTGTTGGCCAAGGATATGGTTCTAAACAGCATATTCAGATTGGCTTACAGTCGACAGAAATTCATTATCGATTCAGTGATAAGCTCACATCCAGTCAAGCTACACTTCTACAAAAAATTGAAGAGCTGCTGGTTCAGCCTCTGGACAACGCGATTCGTTATTCTGATATGTCAAAACAAGCCATGTTTGATTCACTGACAAACCTCGGAAATCGTCGTTATTTTCAACAGATGCTGGAAGCAAATATTGCTCGAGTTAAACGTGGTTCAGATCAATTAAGCCTGATCGTATTAGATTTAGATAACTTTAAACAACTTAATGATAAGTTTGGTCACCAGTTGGGTGACACAATTTTGACAGAGTTCGGGCAATTACTCCGTAATTCAATCAGGAATGCTGATCAGGCGTTTCGTGTTGGTGGTGATGAATTTGCTATTCTAGTGCATGGTGATGAAGGCTCAGCAAAAACACTTTGCCAACGAGTTATTTTGCAGTTACCTCATAACCCACTGCTTTCTCAATTCAATGTAATGACGAGTATCGGAATTGCTGAATTCACAGAAGATTTGAATGCTAAGAGTATCTATGAACTCGCTGACAAAGCTATGTACAGTGCGAAAGCGCAGGGTGAAAGTTGTTTTAAAGTAGCGTAATCTTCAAAGATTGCTCAGTCGTTGAAATTGCGCTCTTTTCAATCCATAAATCAACTACAGCAACTAACTGCTCGTTATAATAAATGAGTGGAACTCGATTTCTTTCCCATGTAGGCACTTCTAGCTCTTGCCACAACTTTTTTAACTGCCTAGGCTTATGACGAAAATCGGGATGACATATCGTACTTCCTGATGAGCCAAACTTAATCGTTACCACTTCATCTTCTTTAGGTAAGCGCAACCCTCTTTCAATATTACTCTCAATGTTCAATGAGAGTCTTCTTCCATCATTAAGCTCAATTTCTTTTTTCGTATTAGAAAACTCGAATTGAATATTTTCCAGCGGCATTACATGCATGTATTTCTCAGCAAAAACTCGATTTTTAAAGCGTCTTATCAGCAAATTAGAGAAGTGTAATTCAACTTTCGCATCAGGCTTCGCCAGCGTAAGTTGCTCAATAGCTTGATCAAGCTGAACTAAAGAAGGTGCTACCAGTTTATTGAGTTCAATGAACCCTCTTAGGATCTGCCTTTGCCAAGGCAATGATAATGTCTTGAAACTGTCTAAATTCAATACATGTTCAGCGTAAGGAGAAGATAAAATATGTTGCTGCAATTTTTCTTGTGTCACTTCATCAAGCAACATTTCTTGCTGTTGGCTCAACAACGCACTTCGGCTAGCCGTTTCTGCAATAGCAGGCCAGCGGCTCTTTAACTGAGGAATGATAACTTGTCGTAAAAAGTTACGATCAAACTGAGTATCTTGATTACTTTCATCTTCAATGTGGATTAATTGATGTCGCTGAGCAAACTCAATTACTTCATCTTTTGAATAGCCAAGTAAGGGTCTTACTTGCCAACCGTTGCCATTGAAAGATTGAGCTTGAGCCATTCCACCGACGCCTTTCGGCCCTTGCCCGCGTTTCAACGCCAATAGTAAAGTTTCTAATTGGTCGTCTTGATGATGTGCGGTGAGTAACACATTACTGCTGGCGCTCATCTCTTCGATAAACGCTTGATAACGGACCTTTCGAGCTTCAGCTTCAAGGCTTAAACGCGCACCTTGTTTAACGTCAACGTGCTTAGTAATAAACGGTAAATGATACTTTTTGGCTTGTTGCTGACAGTGGTTTTGCCACTCATCAGCATTGGCACTCAAACCATGGTGAACATAAACCAACTTCACATTTAACGCTGGCTTATGCTTCACATACTCACTCAGGATAAAAGCTAACACTTCAGAATCTACACCACCACTGTATCCTAAGACTACTCCTCTTGAGTCAGAATTAGGCAAGCTATCAAGCAAGCTATCAAGCTCATCAATCAGCAGTGGGAGCTCCATTAAAACATAATCCTTACTTTGTCTGGACCAATCATAGTTTGCAACGAAAGCATTAATTCATCGCTTGGATTGACCCGCCACTGTTCACCCAACTCAAGTTGCCCTTTTGCACCTGCTTGCTTGTAGTTCACCACAACAGGCACTTTACCCTCTGTCGTCCATTCTGAAAGTGTGCTTTGAAACGATTCTAATAATTTAGGCGTAGCTTGTGTATTATCTAAATCAACTTCAACGTATTTCGCAAAGTGGCTCCGAGCTTCACTGATATCAATCACATTTCTGGCTGTCATTCTGTTACCGCCAGAAAAGTCATCGACACTCACCTCACCTTCACATATAAGAATACGATCTTTTTCGATGAGGTGATTAAACTTCTCAAACGCTTCAGTAAAGAACATAATCTCTAAACGACCGCTTTTATCGTCAAGCGTCACTAAGCCCATTTTTGAACCGCGTTTAGTTATCATCACACGACTTGCGATGACCAACCCTGCAACTTTGGTTGTTTTACCTCTTCCAGTTGGGTGAGCATCTTTCAAGCGACCATTAGTGTATTGCTTTAACTCTTTTAAATATTGGTTGATAGGATGACCAGTAAGGTATAAACCCAAGGTATCACGTTCACCTTCAAGCCAGATTTTTTCAGGGAAAGGCGTACATTCAACAAATTGCTGTTTTACGTCATCAGGTGCAGTATTGAGCAACCCAAACATATCGTGTTGCCCTGTAGCTTCAGCCTTCGCATGTTGATCCGCTGCTTTTATTGCTTCAGATAACGTTTCCATCATCGACGCACGATGAGGGCCCAACTTATCCAGAGCACCAGCAAAAATGAGTTTTTCAATTACTCGGCGATTCAGTTTTTTAAGATCTACACGAGCACAAAAGTCGAATAAATCTTTGAATGCCCCACCTTTTTCTCGCGCATTGATAATCGACTCAACAGGCCCTTCACCGACACCTTTGATGGCACCGATGCCATAAACGATATTGGCCTCTTCATCTACGGTAAATTGATACAAACCTTTATTGACGTCAGGCGGCAATAACGGCAAATTCATACGATCACATTCATCAACGAGGGTAACAATTTTATCCGTGTTATCCATATCCGCCGACATTACAGCTGCCATAAACTCTGATGGATAATGCGTTTTCAACCATAACGTTTGATATGAAACAAGCGCATACGCAGCTGAGTGAGATTTGTTAAAACCGTAACCTGCGAATTTCTCTACCAAGTCAAAAATTTTCATGGACAGCTCACCGTCCACACCATTTTTGATTGCACCTTCTTCAAAAATGCTTCTTTGCTTGGCCATTTCTTCTGGCTTTTTCTTACCCATTGCACGACGCAACATATCGGCGCCACCAAGGGTGTACCCGGCCAGAACCTGCGCAATCTGCATCACTTGCTCTTGATACAAAATAATACCGTAAGTCGGTTCGAGTAAGGTTTTTAACGATTCATGCTGCCATTGCTGATCTGGGTATGAGACTTCCTCACGGCCGTGCTTACGTTCAATAAAGTTATCAACCATGCCTGATTGCAGTGGACCTGGGCGGAACAGTGCAACGAGTGCGATCATATCTTCAAAGCAATCAGGTTGCAGACGCTTAATCAGATCTTTCATACCACGGGATTCTAACTGGAATACTGCGGTTGTTTCATAGCGCTGTAGCAAAGCAAAAGATCTTGAATCGTCCAACGGAATCGACTCAATATGAATATCAGGTAAACCCTTCTTCTTCTGAGTCGCATTTACCATCTGTAATGCCCAGTCGATAATGGTTAATGTTCGAAGCCCTAAGAAGTCGAATTTGACCAATCCCGCTGTTTCCACATCGTTCTTATCAAACTGAGTGACAGGGTTTTTACCTTCAGAGTCACAGTAAAGCGGTGCAAAGTCAGTGATCTTAGTTGGTGCAATTACAACGCCACCCGCATGTTTACCCGCATTACGAGTTACACCTTCAAGAATACGGCACATATCGATAAGGTCACGAACCTCTTCGTCGGCATCATACGCTTCTGGTAGGCTTGGCTCTGCTTCAAACGCTTTCGCCAAAGTCATTCCAGGCTCGGCTGGCACCATTTTAGAAATTCTGTCGACAAAACCATAAGGGTGACCAAGCACACGCCCAACATCACGAATTACCGCTTTTGCAGCCATGGTACCGAAGGTAATGATTTGCGATACCGCATCACGGCCATAGAGTTCAGCAACGTGATCAATCACTTCATCTCGTCTATCCATACAGAAATCGACATCGAAATCGGGCATGGATACACGTTCTGGATTTAAGAAACGTTCGAATAACAAGTCGAACTCGAGTGGATCAAGGTCGGTAATCTTTAGCGCATAAGCCACCAATGAACCTGCACCAGAACCACGACCGGGGCCAACGGGGATCGCATTATCTTTACCCCATTGGATAAATTCCATCACGATAAGGAAATAACCGGGGAAGCCCATTTGGTTGATAACATTCAGCTCAATATCCAAACGTTCATCGTATTCTTTACGCTTTTCGGCTCTTTCTGCTTCATCTGGGAATAAAAATTCTAAACGTTCTTGCAATCCTTTTTCTGATACATCAACCAAAAAGTCTTCAATTGACATATCGCCAGTTGGATAATCTGGTAAGAAGTACTCACCTAACCGAACCGTAACATTACATCGTTTAGCAATTTCGACCGAGTTCTGTAATGCTTCTGGAATGTCAGCAAATAGCTCGCACATTTCTTCTTCTGTGCGTAAATATTGTTGTTCACTATAATTTTTCGGACGGCGAGGATCGCCAAGCGTAAAACCATCATGAATGGCAACTCGAATTTCATGCGCATCGAAGTCTTCAGGTTTAAGGAATACCACTTGGTTTGTAGCAACAACAGGCAAGTCGACTTGTGCAGCTAACTCAATTGCGGCATGAAGGTAACGTTCTTCATCAGCACGTCCCGTTCTTAACAGTTCTAAAAAATATCTATCAGGAAAATGCTGCTTATAAAAATCAGCTAATGCATTCGCTTCCGCCAAGTTACCTTTAAGCAAAGCTCGGCCAATATCACCATCTTTGCCACCTGAAAGTAAAATAATACCCTTGTTAAATTCTACTAACCACTCCTGATCAATGACTGTTTTGCCCTGAAATTCACCTCTTAAATAGGCATGACTGATCAACTGAGTAAGATTCTGATAACCATCGTTATCTGAAGCAATCACTGTTAATGCGCATAATTCATCAACATCAGGAACCGTCATCCAAAAATCAGCGCCAATGATCGGTTTAACACCTGCACCATGGCAGCCACCATAGTATTTCACTAGGCCACATAAATTATTTTGATCAGTGAGTGCTACCGCTGCCATACCTAGCTCATCAACTCTCGAAAGAATCGGCTTAACTTTCGCTAAACCATCTGACATGGAATAGTCACTGTGGACACGTAAATGGACAAAACGAGGATCGGACATATATTATGTTATGATTATTCGATTAGTAACTAGAAAGTCTAGTATATTCTTGCATGAAACAAATGTCACAAATCCTTTTACTCAATTACCACATAAATTAGAAATTAACATAAAATTAAACATATTTATTATTCTCCTGATTTCCAACTTTTAGTTATATATTTAGTAGAACATAATATAGCTTTAGGTAAGGAAATGGCTTCGGTTTACTCTAGTTCTATCTACCCATCGCCCTATTCTGTAACGCAAGCAGACTCACCCCCAGAATTATCTAATGTTACTAATTCAATTTGCCACAGTACAAATTTAGAACGAGCATTTACTGAAGAAAGGTTTGCAAATTTAACTCGACATGCAAAAGGTGTCGATGCGTTAAAAGCTGAGCTTTCGAACTTGGACACACAAGATATTGAAATCTGTTTTCGAGCAATTTCACAACAGGATCACAACAACCAAATTTTTCAACAATTGGACGCTGGTTCTATTTTAATTTTTTTATACATAACTGGTGAAATAGATAAATCCCAATATCTAAATTTCGCATATCTAGTTAATTTTTTCGAACAATTTAGTGATGGGATATCAACTGACTCTGAGGTCTTCAATTGTGATATGGTTGAAGTAGTTGATTTAAATGCGCCACAAAACCAAGAGCTGAGAGATGAACTATTCAAACTAGACTATATCAAAGGATATATGTGCTGTTCAGACGGCTTAAAGTACACATCATTTCTGAGGAAAAATTCAACAACGCCATGCTTTTTTATGACTGCGAAACTGACCTCAGAGCAAGCAGCAAAAATGGAGGAAGCAAGAGAAACTGATTTTAAAGGCCTGCCTAAAAATAATCCATATTTTGCATTGTGGAACTTTTCTCGTATCGCCCCTGCTCCAGTCGAGCATTCCAAAAAAGCAAGAGTTATCTTTATTCCAACGATAGAGTCGCAAATTGACTTAATGAATTTCAATAGTGAAGCCCCCAAAATGGAACCATTTTTAGGTTCAACAACAGCTGATGATTTAGTTAAATATCGTGAAGATGGAGCTCATCCAATCGCTATTTTTCATCGAACGATACAAAATAATTTTCAATACCCTCATGGTTATTTCACATCGAAACTTTTTTCAGGAGTACATGATTGTGGCCATTGTGTAGTGCTTTCAAAAATTCCTGTAAAATATAAAACTTTACTGTTAGATATTGATTCATCTCTTATGGATATAAAAAAACTATTGGCCTCATCTAAAAAAACGAATCGAATTTTAAAAAAAGTTTCAGTAATGCTTCAACACCTTCATGTGCTCACAAACGGAAAAATTTACGAAAAATCTGAACTTACAGTACCTAATATCGCAAAGCATCAAGAAGCAATAAGTACTTATGAGCAAGCAAAGCGGCCCTTACTCGATCAAGATATTGTCATAGATAGAGGTCAAAACTGGGACACAGGTCTTGCAGACATTTTATCCAAAGCTATATTTGACCAAAAGAAACAGTATCTAACGCCTTTTATGTTTACTTACACTTTGTTTTACACGATAGAAAAACACCCTGAAAATTTCCAGCTAATAAAAACAGGTCTACAAAAAATATTACTTAACCCAGATCTAGAAAAAAAAGATTATTTAACCGCTCGTGCGTTTATCAGATTATTAGATAACTGGGACTCCTTGACGCAAAACCTATGAATGGTTTAGTAAATATTCTCTCACTGGTTTAAAGCTTTTTCGATATTCGGGTAACACACCGTACTCTTGAAGTGCAGCCATATGATCTTTTGTAGGGTACCCCTTATGCTTTGCAAATCCATATTGTGGATGCTCTGCATCAAGCTCTATCATTTCTTTGTCTCGAACAACTTTAGCGATAATTGAAGCAGCACTTATTGCATCGATAATTCCATCACCTTTTACAATTGCATGAGCAGTCATAGAAAACGTTGGCGTACGATTACCATCAATCAATACCGATTCAGGCTGAATATTTAACCCGGCAACAGCGCGTTGCATTGCTGTCATTGTGGCTTGTAAAATATTCAACACATCAATCTCTTCTGGAGAACAGCGGCCAACACTTACCGCTAAAGCTTTCTCTAAGATTTGCTCATAAAGCGCATCTCGTTTTTTCTCTGAGAGTTTTTTAGAATCATTAAGCCCTGAGATTGGATTTGCTGGATCAAGTATGACCGCAGCAGTAACGACATCGCCTACTAATGGACCACGACCAACTTCATCAACACCAGCATGTAAGCCTTGAGTTAATTCCGCAATTTGTTCTTCAGTAATACTTTTAAATAAAGCCATGTTTATTTCTCGATTAATGCCGTTACAGCATCAGCTGCTCGCTCACTAGCATTACATGCCAATGACTGATGTATATCAATGAATGTTTGTTTTAAAGGTTCGAAATCACTATCAAGTTGCTTAGATACCGATTCAACAATTTTATCTACCGTACAATCAGCTTGAATCAGTTCATCAATCACTTTTTTATCTGCAAGTAGGTTCGGCAGAGAATAATGGTCAATTTGCATCATACGTTTAGCAATTTGATAAGTAATGGGGCTGACTCGATAAGCAACGACCATAGGACGCTTCACTAAAGCGGCTTCAAGCGTCGCTGTACCAGAAGCTAATAAGATGCAGTCTGCGGCGGCCATAACGTCTCTTGAATGACCAAGTACAATATGTATTTCTAGATCAGGAGCATGTTGTTTCAGCGCTTCAACAAGCTGATGTTCACGTTTTTCATTAACAACAGGCGAAATGAACTTTAAATCTGGATATTTCTTTTTGAGCTCTACAGCTGATTTTACAAATGGTTCAGCAAGTTGTTTTAATTCCCCCCCACGAGAGCCCGGTAAAATAGCTAGATACTCAGAACTTGGATCTAAATTTAGCGTTCTTCTTGCTTCAAGCTTATCGCTTTCAAGAGGAATATCATCGGCTAATGTATGACCTACAAAAGTGCAGGGTACATCGTGTTTGTCATAAAATGCTTTTTCAAATGGTAGAAGTGATAACACCATATCCGTTGCTGCTGCAATTTTAAAAATCCGCTTTGGCCGCCATGCCCACACTGAAGGGCTAACATAGTGCACAGTCTTGATGCCTTTTTGTTTCAGGCGGAGTTCTAAACCAATATTAAAATCAGGTGCATCGATACCTATAAAGCAATCTGGTTGAATATCCGTGATTTTTTCAATCAAGGTTTTACGTACTTTAAGTAATCGTGGCAAGCGTGAAAGTACTTCAACAATGCCCATCACTGCCAATTCTTCCATTGAGAATAAAGACTCAAATCCTAGAGCTTTCATTCTCGGGCCACCTATTCCAACAAATCGAGCGTTGGGATATCTTGCTTTCAAAGATTTAACGAGGCCTTCACCTAGAATATCTCCTGAAATTTCACCGACGACGATAGCAAAAATTGGATTCGATACTTGAGTCATAATTCCGTTCTTTTATGAGCAAAAAATAAAACATTAATTCTACGAAATAATTTAACCTGCAAACATCGTGGTTTGCTCTTTTCGCAAAAATAATAACAGAGCAATAAAAAAGGCCTCACACTGAGGCCTCTAATATTATGTAATATCTTAACGTATGATGCCACGACCTGAATGAGTGATAAAGTCTACCATCTTACTCACTTCAGGAAATGCCTTAACTTCCTCTTTCAAGGATTCAACGGCTTCGTCTACGGTAAGGTTATTCCGATAAAAAGCTTTATATGCTCTCATCACAGCCTGTTGAGCCTCTTTAGAAAAACCTCTTCGTTTTAACCCTTCGCGGTTCAAGCCACGTGGTATAGCAGGTTGTCCAGCCGCCATGACATATGGAGGGACATCTTGAAGAATAAGAGAAGCACCTGCAGTGAAAGCATGATCACCAATACGAACAAACTGATGCACACCAGTCATGCCACCTAAGATAACCCAATCGCCCACGTGAACATGCCCAGCAATAGAAGCATTGTTTGCCAAAATTACGTTATTACCAACAACACAATCATGAGCAATGTGAACGTAATTCATAAATAGGTTATTTGAACCAATACGCGTTTCACTGTTGTCTTGAATGGTACCACGATGAATCGTCACATTTTCACGTACGATATTATTATCACCCATGATCAGCTTCGTTGGCTCACCTGCATATTTTTTATCCTGACATTCTTCGCCTACTGAAGAAAATTGGAAAAAGCGGTTACCTTTACCGATTATCGATGGACCTTTGATAACAACATGCGAACTTAACCAACAGTCGTCGCCTAGTTCAACACCTTCTCCAACATAACTCCATGGGCCAATGGTTACGTTTTTACCAATTTTGGCATTAGGGTGAACAAACGCTAATTTATCTATCACAATTAAATCTCTCTGCGAGCACACATAATTTCAGCTGAACAAGCCAGCTCGCCGTCCACAATGGCTTCTCCTTGGAAAACGCCAATTCCACGACGCTCTTTGAGTAACTTCACTTTGAAATGAATTTGATCACCGGGTTCTACTACACGCTTAAACCGAACTTTATCAATACCTGCAAAGTAGAAAAGAACGTTTGCTGCAGGCGGCTCTTCACTCATCGTTTTAAACGCCAACAAACCTGATGCTTGCGCCATGGCTTCTAAAAGAAGCACACCAGGCATCACAGGCTTAACCGGAAAGTGGCCTTGAAAAAATGGTTCATTAATACTTACATTTTTAATGGCGTGTAAATCACCTGTAGCTGTATCGTATCCAATAACACGATCAACTAATAAAAATGGATATCTGTGTGGAAGAAACTTTAAAATTTCGTGGATATCCATTGTATTCATTTCATTTGACACGAATACATTCCTTCATTTGAAAATTAATCTTGAGATTCTACCGTTTTTTCCAGTGTTTTAACACGTTGGAATAACTCATCGAGTTGTCTAAAGCGAACGGTATTTCTTCGCCAAAGTTTATTTGGCATCGCAATTGTTGCTGACGACAACACTTCTGCTTTTTTGACATCGTGAGTAACGTTAGTTGCTCCCGAAATATGAGTGCCATCAGCCACCGATAGATGACCTGCAATAGCGCTGTTGCCGCCAATAATGCAATACTTCCCGATAGTACAGCTACCTGCAAATGTTGAGTTACCTGCTACCGCAGAATGGGCACCGATAACAACATTATGTGCAACTTGAACTTGGTTATCTATAATTACACCGTCTTCAATAACCGTATCTTCCAGTGCGCCACGATCGATCGTAGTACCTGCACCAATTTCTACACAGTCACCAATTTGAACGCCACCAGTTTGAGGGATTTTTATCCAATTACCAGCTTCATTCGCATAACCAAAACCATCACTGCCGATAACAGCACCTGAATGAATGATACAATCGGTACCGATTTGCACACGGTGATATACCGTTACATTCGCCCAAATGCGAGTATTAGAGCCAACAACAGACTCTTGCCCAATCACACTACCTGCACCAACTTGAACGTTATCACCGAGAATCACGTCTTGACCAATAACCGCATTAGCACCTACGGTAACATTTTCACCAAGCTTGGCGGATGAGTCTATCTTAGCGCTAGGGTGAATAACATCCGCAACTTTTGGTGTGGTATCAAGCAATTGAGCAACACGAGCAAAAGCGACATAAGGATCTTTAACTAAAACGGCATTCCCTTTGAATTCATCAGCAAGCTTATCAGAAAGTAATATTGCCGTTGCTTGGGTCGTCTCAAGTTGACTACGATATTTGCTATTAGACAAAAAAGATAACTGACCTGTTTTGGCCGATTCTAATGTGGCAACGCTGTAGATCAGCGCATCACCGTTACCTTTGACTTCACCATTTAAACGGTTAGCCAATTCATTGAGAGTTATGGATTGCATGTAACTTCCGATTATCCTAAAAAAAACAGCCTGACACTATTGTATCAGAACTGTTTCTTAAGTATGAGAGGCTATTGTAGCTTCAAGTAATAATTCAGAGATTACTTACTTTTGCTTAACGCTTCAATTACCTTGCTGCTGATATCAGATGTAGGCTTGACGTAAACGACTGCGTTACGAGGAAGAACAAGATCAAACTGTTCTTTTTTAGCAAGTGCGTTAATCGCATTTTGAACTTTAACAAGAAGTTTATTTTGCTCTTCTGAACTACGTTTACGGAAATCTTCTTGAAGTGCTTTACCTTTTAATTGAAGGTCAGCACGGATAGATTCCATTTGACGCTGTGTCTCAGTTTTTTGATCAGCACTCATAATGGCAGCGTCACGTTGACTTTTTTCTAATAGTTTACGTAACTCATCTTGCTTTTTCTTTAGTGCTGCTTCGCGATCAGAAAACTCAGACTTCAAAGTTTTTGCAACTGCTTCACGCTGTGGTAATTGCTCAAATACTGCTGCCATATCCACAACTGCAATTTTCTCTGCTTGAGCCATTAGTGGAGCGCTTATTAACGCCAGCGTCATTAAAGCCTTAGTTACCGTCTTTTTCAAAATCTACTCCTTGTTTACTTTAAATCTTAAAATTTGTCGATTGCCGAGTATATACTTAAATTTCGGCAATATGCATTAACTTTTTAAAACAGCCATTTAATACCTAAATGAAATGGCTGACAAACCTTTTAGAACGTCTTACCAATATTGAATGAGAATACTTCAGTATCATCATCAGAGTACTCTTGAATCGGTCGAGCTAAACTGAAGATCATTGGTCCCATTGGTGATAACCATTGAACACTCAGTCCATAAGATGCTCTATAGCGACTAGGGTCACTATAATCAGCAATTTTAGCAAATTCAGATGCTGGTAAGTTACGATAAGAGTCGTAATCAAACTCAGTATCCCATACGCTACCGGCATCAACAAACACTGATGAACGTACTGAATTAGAATAAGCTTCATCTAAGAATGGAATAGGGAAAATCACTTCCATACTAGCCGTAGCAATGGCGTTACCACCAATCGTTCTGCCACTTGTCACTTGAATTTGAGTTGGATCTGTTGGGATACCACAGCCACTTCCAGACGGGTCTGGACAAGGTTCTGTTCCTCTCAACAAGTAAAATGATCTTGGTCCTACCGTATTTGATTTAAATCCTCGTAGCGTAGTGCTACCACCCGAATAGTAGTTTTCCCAGAATGGTAAGATGTTGTCGTTATCATTTGTTTTACCATAACCATTACCATAGCCTGCACGAGCACGAGCTAAAAATACAAATTTATGGTCACGAGTTAATGGGAGGTAGAAATTAGTATCAAAATCTAACTTAAAGTACTGAATATCTGAACCAGGTGTTGTTACCTTAGCATTTAATCGTTGCGAAGAGCCATTGGTTGGGAATGTTCCACGGTTCAAACTACTGCGATACCAACCTAGCGTTAAATCGAAATTATTAAAGCTTAATTGATCACTATCACCAAGACCGTAAATATTCTTAAATCGATTGGTCTGCTCTGTAGGACTTAGACTCGACAGAGTGTTATGTCTAAAGCCAATACCACCATTAATTCGATTGTACTCATTAATAGGGAAACCAGAAGTTAATGCCACACCATAGGCTTGGTTTTTATAAGCTTCTAAGTTTGCTTCTCCATAATCGAACTTATTCCAGAAGATACTGCCACCAAGGCTAACACCATCTTTAGTCCAATATGGATTGGTGTATGAAATGCTCGCATTCTTACTGTATTTATTAGTATTAAGGTTAATACCAGCTTGGTTACCCGTACCTAAAAAGTTACTTTGCTGAACACCAAATTGTAAGCTAACACCTGTACCGGAACCATAACCCACACCAGCGTTAAATGAACCAGATGGTTGCTCTTTTACTTTAAAGTCTACATCAACGAGGTCATCCGTACCCGGTACTTTAATGGTTTCAGTATCAACTGTTTCGAAATAACCTAAACGGTTTAAGTTTTCTTTTGACTGTTCAACAAGCTGTGAGTTTAACCATGCACCTTCGTACTGCCTTAGAGAACGACGCATAACTTCGTCTTTAGTAATGGTATTACCCGCAAAGTTAATGTTACGAACATAAACACGCTTACCTGGGTTAACGTTGATGTTCAAAGTAACTTCATGTGTCTTATCATCAATTTCTGGGTACGTTTTCACTTCTGGATAAGCATAGCCAAAACGGCCTAAATATTTACTATACAAACCTTCCGTAAATGTTACTTCACCAGCGTTATAGGTATCGCCTTCTTTGATAGGATTTAATGCTTCAAGAAGTTGTTCTCGTCCCATTAAATCACCAGTGATGTTCACTTTTTTGACTTTGTAAGGTTCACCTTCATCGATGTTAATCGTGATGTATAGTCCTTTGCGGTCAGGTGTCATTGCAACTTGAGTCGACGTTTCTTTAAAGCGAATGTAACCTTGGTTTTGGTAATGTGCTTTAATTTTTTCTAAATCAGCCTGAAGCTTTTGTTTTTGATAGCGACGTTCACCAAATAAATCCCACCACGCAACGTAATCTTTCAACTCCAACATACCGATCAGTTCTTCATCAGAAAATACAGTATTACCCACAATATTAATCTGACGGATATCGGCAGCGAAACCTTCTTTAAACTTCAAACGAAGCTCAACACGATTTCGAGGAAGATTTACAATTTCAGCAGTAACCTTGGCACCATACTTACCAACACCATAATAAAAGTCTTGAAGGCCTTTTTCGATACCAGTAAGCATCGTTCGGTCAAGAGACTCTCCGACTTTTACACCAGAACCATCAAGGCTTTCTTGGAGCTGTTCATCTTTAATGTCCTTGTTTCCATCAAACGTAATTTCGCTGATGGTCGGACGCTCTTTCACTTGTACAATTAATATGCCTTTATCATGACTAACTTGAATATCTTCATAGTTATTCGAAGCATAAAGTGCTCTGATAGCCTGTTGGAGTTTTAATTCATCAACTCGATCACCAACCTTTACTGGTAGATTAAGTAAGGCGGCACCTAAAGCTACCCGTTGTAGGCCTTGAACCTGAATATCGGTAACATTAAATGGTTCAAAAGTAGCTGCCAAAGCTGTGCCGGAATATGAAGCTCCGACTAATAACATAGAGGCAAAAAGTTTATTTAATCTCATAGAGCACTTCTTGTTTTAATTTCCTTTCAATCCCAAAATCGCAGTTGGATGTTATTCAACGAATAACACAACCCATGTCTACCACTTCAAAGCTGTCAGCATTTCATCCAACTAGCGCTTTTAAGGTATTTACAGTCGAGAAAAATCATTAAAGAGTGCTACACTCATTAGCACCAGCAATAACGCTGCCCCGATCCTGAATCCAATATCCTGCACCTTTTCTGGCACAGGTTTTCCCGTAATAACTTCAACGAAGTAAAATAATAAATGCCCGCCATCTAAAATGGGTACTGGCATTAAATTGATGATTCCTAAACTCACACTAATAAGAGCTAGAAATCCTAAAAATCTTACAAATCCGTAATCTGCACTTCGTCCTGCACCTTGTGCAATTGAAATTGGACCACTTAAACTCTTAACTGATACATCACCAGTGAACAGCTTTGCCATGGTCTTTAAACTGACAGCCGTAAGCTCCCAAGTTCTGTCCAAAGCATTTACAAAAGAGCCTACTATGCCATATTCCATTTGAATTCGCATACTTTCAGGCCACTTAGGTTGTTTTGGTGCAATACCAACCAAACCTATCGGTTTCCCGTCAGCATTAGTCACCGATTTTGGCACTACATTTAGCGTTATCCGCTGCCCTGCTCTCTCAACCACGAACTTTAAATTTTTCTCTGGTGATGATTGAATCAATTTAACGAATTCACCCCACCCTTCATAAGGTTGCCCATCGATAGAGATAATCTTGTCATTGGCCATTACACCAGCCAACTGAGCTGAACTGCCTTCACTCACTTTAGCCACGATAGGCTCAACCTTAGGCCGATAAACATTTAAGCCTAAAGCCGTTATTGCAGACTCTTTATCAGGTTCAAACTTCCAGCTTCGAGTATCTAAGCGGTAGGCTTTACCTGGGCTTTGAGAAAGCTCATCATCAGCTGAAAGATCTACATTTTGCGATAAAGGCGCCACTTTTATCGTCAATTCTTTAGCGCCAATTTCTCCTACTAAAGCGAGGTTGGCTTCTTCCCAATCTCTCACCGTTTTACCATCGATAGATAAAATTTGAGTAGGTTCATTCACGATAATCTTTGACGCAGGAGAATCTGATTTAGTTCCATCGATCACAGCTTTTAATGACGGAACACCAATAAAATACATAATAAAAAGAACGAGAATAGCAAACAAGAAGTTAGCAATCGGTCCTGCAGCTACCACGGCAATACGTTGCCAAACGGATTTTCGATTAAAGGCTTGATCGAGCAGATGCTCTGGAACTTCTTCCACCCGCTCATCAAGCATTTTGACGTAACCGCCCAACGGTATCATGGCAATCACATATTCAGTGCCGTCTTTAGCAGTGCGCTTCCAGATTGCTTTACCAAAGCCTACTGAAAAGCGCTCAACTTTCACGCCACACTTTCGAGCGACCCAAAAATGTCCGTACTCATGAGCAGTTACTAAAATACCCAGTGCGACAATAAAAGCGCCTAAATTCCACAAAAAGTCCATCATTCAGGTAATTCTCAATATCCTTTCAAAAGCTTATTAATTTCAGCTTGCGCCATGACTCGTGCTTCAATATCTAATTCGATTATGTCGCCGATGGTATCAAGTTGAGACTTAACTACACCTGACATACATGCTTGATTTACTTTAGCTATATCAGTAAATGCTATCTTATTTTCTAGAAATGCCGCAACTGCTATTTCATTAGCAGCATTTAACACTGTCGTTGCTTCTTGTCCTTGCTCACATGCTTCAATAGCTAACTTAAGACAAGGAAAACGTTCGTAATCTGGTTCACTAAAGCTTAATTGTCCGACTTTGAAAAAGTCTAAAGGTTCCACACCAGATGAAATTCTTTTCGGATAGGACAAACAATGAGCAATTGGTGTGCGCATATCAGGGTTACCCATCTGCGCAACAACTGAACCATCTCGATATTGCACCATTGAATGAATCACACTTTGTGGATGGATGACGACTTGGAGTTGCTTAGGGCTAGTATTAAATAACCATTTCGCTTCAATATACTCTAAGCCTTTATTCATCATGGTTGCAGAATCAACGGAAATCTTTTGTCCCATAGACCAGTTCGGGTGTTTACACGCTTGCTCGGGAGTAATATCACCAAAGGTTGAAAGGTCTCTGGATAAAAATGGCCCGCCAGAACCAGTAAGTAAGACGTGAGAAATACCATGAGAAGTTAAATCACAATGCCCAAGTTCAGACTGGACTTGCTCAGGAAGGCACTGAAAAATGGCATTATGTTCACTATCAACAGGTAAAATAACACTACCTGACGCTCTAGCAGCTTCCATAAATAAACGCCCGGACATGACCAGACTTTCTTTATTTGCCAGTAATATTTTTTTCCCCGCCTTTACTGCTTCGTAGGTTGGGATAAGCCCCGCAGCACCAACGATTGCCGCCATTACCGTATCAATACTGTTTGATGTTACGTGGGCAATCAGGTTATCTACCCCTGTTGTCACTTCAATATCACTTGAGCTGGTTAATCTTTTTTGGAGCTTCAAGGCCGAAGCCTCACAAACCATATGGGCAATTTTTGGTTTATGCTCAACACAAAGTGCGAGCATCTTTTCCACATTGGTATTGGCAACGAGAGTGTGTGCATAGAACTTTTCAGAATTACGCCCAACGACATCAAGTGTATTTGTACCAATGGAACCCGTGGCACCAAGAACAACAAGGTTTTCCATAAGGCTACATCCAGAGTGAGATATAAATCAGAGTAAAAATCGGGAAAGCGGCAGTAAGACTATCTACTCTATCTAAGATGCCACCATGCCCAGGCAAAATATTGCCTGAATCTTTAATTTCAGCAATTCTTTTAAACATGCTTTCAGACAAGTCGCCTAGTGCTGAAGCAAGAGCTACGATGAGCGTCACACCAACCACTAAACCAAGTTCTTGTTGTGGTGAAATGTACATCACAATGCCAACGACAATCATTGTAGTAATTAATCCACCAAGCAGTCCTTCAATCGTTTTCCCAGGGCTGACATTAGGCATTAACTTACGCTTACCTAGTGACTTACCGGCAAAATAAGCACCGCTATCAGCCGCCCAAACCACCAACATGACAAGTAAGACTAATACGGCACCTAGATGAGGTGCATTGAACGTTGACAATGCCTTTAACGACACAATTGCGGTATAAAAGGGCAATAATGTCAGTTGGCCAATGATTGATTTAGAGAAAGAGTTGTTTACTATCGCCTTGCTCTTAGGAAAGCCAACAACAAGCACTAAAGAGACTAACCACCATAAACAACCTGTGGCTGTAACTACCCAGTAAAGGGGGTGTATTTGTCCGCCATACCAAATTTGATCAGCGGGTACTAAAATATTGAGTACAACTAAAACCAGAGTAAAGCTGAATGTGAAGCTGTATTGAGTAACTTTACAGTCTTTGGCAATTATCCTGCCCCACTCACTTGCTGCAATAGCAAAAACAGCGACTAATGCCCAAGCAAAAGCATTAGCTGTTGAATAAAATAAACCTGCCAGTACCATTGGGATTAGACACAAGGCGGTAATAATACGTTGTTTTAACAAAAAGAAATTCCTCTAAAATCAAGACGGTTGTCTTAAGTCGTCAATTTGCTTACCCGTCAGTCCAAAGCGACGTTGTCTTGAACCAAAAGTCAGTAATGCTTGATGAAAAGCTGATTCGTTAAAATCAGGCCAAAGCGTTTCTGTAAATATAAATTCAGCATAAGCAGCCTGCCATAACACAAAGTTACTGATGCGGTAATCACCACCGGTTCTAATCATCAAATCAACTTCTGGCTGTTCGGCCATGCACAGCATTTTGGAGAGGTTTTCTTCGTTATATTCTTCTGCTGGCATTTCTCCAGCATTCACCTTCTCTGATAACTTCTGCGCTGCTTGCATAATATCCCAACGACCACCGTAATTTGCAGCCACGTTAAGAACAAGATCTTTATTATCTTTGGTTTTTTCTTGTGCTTTTTGGATTTGAGCTTGTAATCGATTTGAAAAACGAGATGTATCACCAATAATATTTAAGCGAACTCCGTTCTTATGCAGTAGTTTTATCTCTCGCTGTAAGACAGTAAAAAACAACTGCATTAACAAACCAACTTCTTTTTCTGGACGACGCCAATTCTCACTGGAAAATGCGAATAAAGTAAGTGATTTAATGCCTAACTCTCTGGCTGTGCTCACAGCTCGACGAACCGCTTTAACGCCAGCTTTATGCCCCATAACCCGAGGTTGGCCTTTAGCCTCAGCCCAGCGCCCGTTGCCGTCCATAATGATGGCAACATGTTGTGGTACCGACTGTTTTAATAAATCAGAAATCTGCTGTGGTAATGTCTCTGTCTCCAGGTCAAGCTCCTGCTCCATTGCAGTTTCCGACTCAAATTCCATTGTGGATGACATCAATTACACCCCTAAATAAAAACAAACGCCGTGTAGTATAACCCTACACGGCGTCTTAACTCTAGCGATATCTGGAAGTGCTTAGACTTCCATCAATTCTGCTTCTTTAGCAGCTAAAATTTCATCAATTTTCTTGATGTTAGCATCAGTAATCTTCTGAATGTCTGCTTCACCAGTACGAACATCATCTTCTGTGCAGCCTTTCTCTTTTTCAAGTGATTTGAACTCAGAGTTAGCGTCACGACGAACGTTACGAACAGCAATACGACCATTTTCAGCTTCAGCACGCACAACTTTAACCAAGTCTTTACGACGCTCTTCTGTTAAAGGAGGTAATGGAATACGAATCGTCGCACCAGCAGACATTGGGTTTAAGCCTAAGTCAGAGGACATGATCGCCTTTTCTACAGCTTGAGTCATACTGCGGTCGAATATCGTTACAGCAAGCGTACGAGAATCTTCAATCGAAACGTTACCTACTTGATTAAGTGGTGTCATCGTTCCGTAGTAAGAAACTTGGATTGTATCTAATAGACTTGGGTGAGCACGACCAGTACGAACCTTAGCCATTTGACTTTGAGTAGACTCAACGCATTTTCCCATGCGCTCTTCAGCGCCACTTTTAATTTCTTCAATCACAATTAATATCCTTAATTTTTCAACAACAGTGCTACTTCTCAGCGCTGTTACGGATCAATGTACCTTCTTCTTCGCCCATAATAACACGACGAAGCGCACCGGGTTTATTCATATTAAATACTAAAATTGGCAAGTCATGGTCACGCGCAAGAGTGAATGCTGCTAAATCCATCACTTTTAATTCTTCATCTAACACTTTGTCGTAATTCAGTTCGTCATATTTAACTGCATCAGGATCTTTCATTGGATCAGCAGAATATACGCCATCAACTTTCGTACCTTTAAGTACAACTTCGGCTTCGATTTCAATACCGCGTAAGCAGGCTGCTGAATCGGTAGTAAAGAATGGGTTGCCAGTACCCGCCGAGAAAATAACAACACGTCCTGACTTTAATAAACTGATTGCCTCAGCCCAATTATAGTCATCACAAACACCTTTTAACGGAATTGCTGACATTAAGCGAGCATTGACATAAGCACGGTGCAATGCATCACGCATTGCTAAGCCATTCATAACAGTTGCAAGCATACCCATGTGATCGCCAACTACACGGTTCATACCTGCGTTAGCTAAACCTTCACCACGGAATATGTTACCGCCACCGATAACCACACCAACTTGTAATCCTAACTCAACTAATTCCTTAATCTCTTGGGCCATTCTGTCGAGAACTTTTGGATCGATACCAAAGCCCTCGTCACCCACTAAGGCTTCACCACTTAACTTTAACAAAATACGTCGAAATGCAGGTTTTGGATTGGTGCTCATAATTATTATCCTGTTGTGTCTACCTTAAGATTTGACATCTCGATTTAGTCAAGATTATCAAATGTTAAAATAGAATAAAGCTATTTTCTCTTTTTTGGGGGAGGGACACAATAAGACCGCAGCAATGCCGCGGTCTTAAAATCACCTAATCAGTACGATTAAGCGTTTTTAGAAGCTTCGATTTGAGCCGCTACTTCTGCAGCGAAATCTTCTTCTTTCTTCTCGATACCTTCACCTACTTCTAAGCGAACGAATCCAGAAACTGAAGCGCTTTTCTCTTTTAGGAAATCGCCAACAGTCTTCTTAGGTTCCATGATGAAAGCTTGACCAGTAAGAGAGATCTCACCAGTGAACTTCTTCATACGACCAACAACCATTTTTTCTGCGATTTCAGCAGGCTTGCCTTCGTTCATTGCGATTTCAACTTGTAGATTTTTTTCTTTCTCTACAACATCAGCAGGAACGTCGCTAGGGTTAACGAACTCAGGCTTAGAAGCTGCAACGTGCATTGCAACGTGCTTAAGAGTTTCTTCTTCAGCATCACCAACTACAACAACACCAATGCGCTCGCCATGACGGTAAGAAGCAAATTTAGCACCTTCAATGAACTCAACACGACGAATGTTCATGTTTTCGCCGATTTTTGCTACTAGAGCAACACGAGTTTCTTCGAATTTAGCTTTAAGTGCTTCAATGTCTAACTTTTCAGCTAGAGCAGCGTCAGCTACTTCGTTAGCAAAAGCAAGGAAGCTTCCGTCTTTAGCTACGAAGTCAGTTTGGCAGTTAACTTCAACTAATGCAGCTACACCTTCACCTTGCTTGATGATGATAGTACCTTCAGCAGCGATGTTACCCGCTTTTTTAGCAGCTTTAGCAGCACCAGACTTACGCATGTTTTCGATCGCTAAATCGATATCACCGTTAGTTTCAGTTAGTGCTTTTTTACAATCCATCATGCCAGCGCCAGTACGGTCGCGCAATTCTTTAACTAGGGCAGCAGTAATTGCCATTGTTAAATCCTCTATAGAAAATTCGTCTGATATGAAACAGGGGCTGAATCAGCCCCTGTGAAATCTACTTTAAACAGCAGATTACTTAGGGAATATGAAATCCCTATTAAACAGCTTCTACGAAACCGTCTTGCTCAGCTTGCTCAGCTAGATCTTGACCTTTACCTGATTTAGCAGCAGTTGATACCGCAGCAGTATAAAGGCGGATAGCACGCATTGCATCGTCGTTACCAGGAATAACGTAGTTAACGCCATCTGGAGCAGAGTTAGTATCAACAACAGCAACAACAGGAATACCTAGGTTGTTAGCTTCTTTGATAGCGATGTGTTCGTGATCAGCACCGATTACGAAAAGAACGTCAGGAAGACCACCCATGTTCTTGATACCGCCTAGAGATTTTTCTAATTTCTCTAGCTCACGAGTACGCATTAGCGCTTCTTTCTTAGTAAGCTTGTCGAAAGTACCGTCAACTGATTGAGTTTCTAGTTCTTTAAGACGCTTGATTGACTGACGAACAGTTTTCCAGTTCGTTAGCATTCCGCCTAACCAGCGGTGATCAACGTAGAATTGGTCACATGCAATCGCAGCTTCTTTGATAGCTTCGCTTGCAGCACGCTTAGTACCAACAAAAAGTACTTTACCTTTTTTAGAAGCAATGTTGCTGATGAAAGCAAGTGCTTCGTTAAACATTGGCACAGTATGCTCAAGGTTGATGATATGTACACCGTTGCGTGGGCCAAAGATGAATGGCTTCATTTTTGGATTCCAGTAACGTGTTTGGTGACCGAAGTGAACACCAGCCTTTAGCATGTCGCGCATTGAAACTTGTTTCATTGTATTACCTTAATTTTAAGAGGGGTTAGACCTCCACGTATCCCATTACTTCGACCAAATACCCAACATATTGATATTCAGCACCCCGAAAAATGTGACGATACGTGTGTGATTTCGTATTTAATTTAAATGCCATGTATAATGACAGTCATCTTTCATCCTAAACTGAACATCAAAATTCATTTTAGGTAAAACATAACGGCGCGCTTTATACCATATTTGCCCTGTCCAGTGCAAATTTTCGTGCCAAATTTAATTCTGAAAAAGTTGAGATTTACTGCATGAGCATCGTCATTAAGACAGCAGAAGAAATTGTAAAAATGCGTGCCGCTGGCAAACTGGCTGCACAAGTTCTAGAAATGGTTGAACCACACGTAAAAGCCGGTGTGACTACGAATGAAATAAATGATATTTGCGCTAAATATACTGAAGAGCAAAATGCCATTTCCGCTCCACTTGATTATCACGGTTTTCCTAAATCGATCTGTACTTCAGTGAATCATGTGATTTGTCACGGAATTCCGAATGATACACCACTAAAAGATGGTGATATTGTTAACTTAGATATCACAGTTATTCTAGATGGTTATCACGGTGATACTTCAAAAATGTTCTTTGTAGGTGATGTTTCCCCAAAAAACAAACGCCTATGCCGCATTACTCAAGAAAGCTTATACCTCGCTATAAAAAAAGTGCGTCCAGGAATGAAGTTGGGGGAAGTCGGAACAACTATTGAGAAATTCATCAAAGCAAGCAAATCTGGATTAGAAAAGTATTCTATTGTTCAAGATTATTGTGGGCACGGTATCGGCAGTACTTTTCATGAAGCGCCACAGGTCGTTCATTACAAAAATAACGATAAAACCGTACTTCGCCCTGGCATGTGCTTTACTATTGAACCAATGATCAATGCAGGTCGTAATTCAACAGTATTAGATCCAGAAGATAAATGGACGGTACGTACAGCAGATGGTAAAAACTCTGCACAATACGAACACACATTACTTGTGACGGAAAAAGGTGTAGAAATTCTAACTTTACGTGAAGAAGAAAACTTCCCAAGAATCATTAACCATAAATAATTCAAAACTACGATAAGAATTGGAACAATGAATACCGCACTGGAAGTGAAAGCAGCATTAGTTACACAAAATGAACACTTACTTGATAGATTTAAGCGAAAGCATAATATTGTTGAGTTAGTCAAACAACGCTGTGCTGCAGTTGATACTATGCTCGAAAGTGCATGGAAACAGTGCGGCCTTTGTCAAGATTCAATAGCTTTGGTCGCTGTTGGAGGTTTTGGCCGCGGAATTCTTCACCCCTACTCTGATGTAGACTTACTTTTTTTAGTTGAAGCTGAGCCAAATGAAGATACGAGAGAAAAGCTCAGTCAATTTATTGCTTATCTTTGGGATGTTGGTTTAGAGATTGGTCACTCAGTTCGAACCATCTCTGAAAGTATTGAGTTGGGCAAAAATGACATCACCATTGCCACTGCGCAACTTGAGTCCAGAATCATTATTGGCAGCGACGAATTATATTCATCTCTTAAATCAAGACTTCGACAGGACAGTTTTTGGCCTTCAAATGACTTCTTTCTTGCAAAAAAAGCAGAACAAAAAGAAAGGCATGAGAAGTCGAGTGCTTTTGATTTAGAGCCTAACCTTAAAAGTTGCCCTGGCGGTTTGAGAGATCTTCAAACGATTACTTGGGTGGCTATTCGGCATTTCAAAGCTTCCCATATAGAAGAGTTGGTCAATCATGGCTTCCTCTTACAAGAAGAACTTGATGAGCTGATTGAGTGTCGGAACTTTCTTTGGGATTTACGTTTCGCATTACACATCATATCTGGTCGAGATGAAAATCGTTTGCTGTTCGACTTGCAAAGAGAAGTAGCCTCTTTGATGGGATACGAAGATGCGACTCAGTTGGCGGTCGAACAAATGATGCGTCAATATTATCAAACCGTGCGTAGGGTTATGGAGCTCAATCAAATGCTGTTGCAGCTCTTTTACCGAGCGACGTTAGGGCGTAATAAATCGCTCGAAATTCGTCCCATAAATGAACGCTACCAGCGTAAAGGTAAATTCATAGAGTCTATTGGAAACACGGATTTCTCCAAGCCTGAGCAAATACTCGAACTTTTTCTTACTACCCTTCGCTACCCAAGTATTAAAGGTATCTACTCACTTACCTTACGAAAGCTAAGAACTGCTAGACGCAAACTTACTGAACCAATGATGCATAATGAAGAGTGCCGTAAGCTTTTCATGGAGATTCTCAGACATCCAAGAGGTATCAGTGCGCTTTCACTAATGCATAAGCACAAAATTCTGTCCTACTACTTACCAGCTTGGCGTAACATCGAAGGGCAAATGCAATTTGATTTATTTCATGCTTATACTGTTGACGAACACACTCATCGATTACTTGTACGAATTGATCGATTCTTCCAAGCCGAACATAAAGATAATTACCCCCTCGCATCGATAGTAGCAAGGCAATTGCCTAAAAGAGGCTTATTGGTACTTGCAGCCATTTTTCATGACATCGCTAAAGGCCGCGGTGGTGACCACAGCGAACTCGGTGCTGTAGATGCCATCGATTTTTGTAAGCTACACAACCTGAACAACCATGACGGCCGGCTCGTGGCTTGGCTCGTTCAAAACCATTTGATCATGTCTATGGTCGCTCAGCGACGGGACATATCAGACCCAGAAGTTGTTGCTGAATTCGCGGATACAGTAAGGGACAGTGATAGGCTGAACTATTTATATTGCCTCACGGTTGCAGACATTGCTGCGACAAACGAAGGGCTTTGGAACAGTTGGAAAGATTCTCTTCTCAAAGATCTCTATTTTTCATCGCAGCGCACGCTCGCTCGTGGTAAAGAAAAGCCCATTGATATTCGTGCTAGAGTTCGAGAACATCAAGCAAAGGCGAAAAAAGAACTCATTAAAGTGGGTTTTGTTGAAAATGACATCGACAAACTATGGCAGAACTTTAACGCAGATTATTTTTTAAGGCATGACCCAAATCAAGTCATCTGGCACACTGGTGCAATCATCAAACACAATTCTGAAGAACCTTTAGTTTTGCTATCAAAACAGATGAGTCGTGGTGGGACAGAAGTTTTTGTTTACTGTAAAAACCGCCCTCGATTATTCGCAAATATAATGGCCGTCATGGATAACAAAAATGTTGACGTTAATGATGCGAATATTATGACCTCTAAAAATGATTTCGCCCTCGATACCTTTATTATTTTAGAGCAGAACGGAAAAACACTGACGAGCTCTTCTCGAATTCAGTCACTGCAAAAAGCTATCGTAAAATCATTGAGTAAAGAGAGTAAAAAATTACCTAAGTTTAGAAAGATATCTCGAAAAATGAGGCCGTTTAAAGTTAAAACTAGAGTTACATTTTTACCAAGTAACCGAAACGGCACAACGATGGTAGAACTCATTACATTAGACTCTCCAGGATTACTCGCAAAAGTGGGTGACATATTTTACCAATGCGGTGCAACATTAGTAGGAGCGAAAATTTCAACAATTGGTGAACGAGCTGAAGATTTTTTTCGATTAAAAACCAATTGTGGCCAATCACTGAACCAAGAACAAAAAGCAGCGCTAAAAAGTGCGCTAATAGAAAAATTAAATTCAAAATAAAACTTTAGGAGAAATAAATGGAGGCGCTACGCCAACGAATCGAAGCAGCATTTGACGCTCGAGATACAATATCACCAGCGAGTGTTGAACCACAAACCAAAGCCGACGTTGAGCAAGCGATTGCAATGCTTGATAGCGGTGAAGTAAGAGTGGCTGAAAAAATTGACGGCGAATGGGTCGTTAACCAGTGGTTAAAAAAAGCGGTACTTTTATCTTTCCGTATTTTCGAAAACAAGGTTATTGAAGGTGCTGAAAACAAGTACTTCGATAAAGTACCTTTAAAATTTGCCGATTACGATCAAGCACGTTTTGAGGCAGAAGGAATGCGTGTTGTGCCTTCAGCTACAGTGCGTAAAGGTTCATTTATTGCCCGTAATACAGTATTGATGCCATCTTATGTAAACCTTGGTGCTTATGTTGACGAAGGCACCATGGTTGATACATGGGCTACGGTTGGTTCATGTGCTCAAATTGGTAAAAACGTACATTTATCTGGCGGAGTTGGTATTGGTGGTGTTTTAGAGCCTCTACAAGCTGGCCCAACAATTATTGAAGATAACTGCTTTATTGGCGCACGTTCAGAAGTTGTTGAAGGTGTAATCGTTGAAGAAGGCTCAGTAATTTCTATGGGTGTTTACATCGGTCAAAGCACACGTATATATGATCGTGAAACTGGCGAAATCTACTATGGTCGTGTACCAGCCGGCTCTGTTGTAGTTTCAGGAACCTTGCCTTCAAAATGTGGTAAGTACAACCTTTACGCTGCAATCATCGTGAAAAAAGTGGATGCGAAAACCCGCTCTAAAGTTGGCGTTAATGAACTTTTACGTTTAGCTGAATAGTTCTTTCCTCATATTTTCGAGTCAAAATAAATAAGAGTGGCCAAATATTTGGTCACTCTTACTTCTATTTTTCATACTATTAATTCAAACCGAGACATTAAGTTAAAAAGTGAACAAATATCACTTTACTGAACTCTGAAAAGAAGTACATTTTCCTCTCACTTATGAGGACGCCCAAATGAGACACTTTTTAATTGATACTGATACAGCTTCTGATGACGCTGTAGCATTATTAATGGCTTTAAGAGAGCCTTCCATTAAAATTGAGGCAATTACCGTTGTTGCAGGTAACTGCCCGCTTAAAACAGCCGTTCGCAATGCCTTAATCTCTGTTGAAAAAGCAAATACTTATTTTCCTCCAGTCTATGTTGGTGCTTTAAAACCCTTAATCAGAGAATTGCATTCATGCGTGAATGTGCACGGTGAAGATGGTATGGGAGATATCAACCTCACAGCCCCAACAAGACAAGCTGAAACCGAGCATGCAGTAGATAAGATCATCCAGTATGCAGAAAAGTTTAAAGGCGAACTCGAAGTCATCACAATTGGTCCATTAACTAATCTGGCGATAGCATTAGCTCGTGAACCTCGCCTTACTCAATGGATTAAGCATCTCTTTATTATGGGGAGCGAAGGTTTAGGCCCCGGAAATATTACGCCTGCGGCTGAATTTAATTTTTGGGTCGACGCTGAAGCTGCGCACTTAGTCGTGAAATCAGAAGTACCAAAAACCATTATTGGCTGGGATGTATGTATGGATGAAGCTTTTTTATCTCCTGACGATATTCGAAAGCTTGAAATCAGTAGCGAACTCGGAAAATTCGCTGTTCAGTGTAATAAAACCGTTATCGAATTCACAAAATCACTTGGAAGAGAAGGTATTAGCTTTCCTGATCCAACAGCCATTGCTGCAGCGATTTATCCCGAGATGATTGTAACCCAACAAGACTATTATGGCGTCGTTGATTATAAAAGTGAGCTTGGATACGGACAGTTCATTGTTGATCAATTCGGCACAACAGGTAAAGCGACTAATCATACTTTGGTAACAAAGATAGATGCAGGAATGTTTAAAATAAAACTGATTAACTTACTCTCTGATTAAACATCATATAAGAATTTATTGAATATCCCTTTAGTCTTACCTTTGTTAAATCGAAAGGACATTTCCAATAAACTGTTTCGGTTTACTGATGCCAGTACTAGAAGAACGGCATAAATCAATAGTTAGCCTGAATTCGGGGTAATGAGATCAATAACATATTGATAGTAAAACTGACCTCAGTATTCTAATCTTCAATGCGACTAATTTTGTGTAATTTTAGGCGTTTCAGTACGTAATCGTTAATCTATTTCGGGCTAAAAGTAACAACTAGATACGCCTAAGTCGTTTTGTTAAGAGGTTTGCTTATTCTGAGGTTAGTTAACCTGAACTCGGGATAAGCAAACCTCACCAGCACCTCTATTTCTGCTCATTTTTGCGTTTTGAGTGCTCGCAATAGCTGGCTATTGCAGCACACTCATGCCTTGAACTGAACAAAACTAGAGACACTGTTGATCGATATGGCAAAATATTGATAATTTTAAATGCGTTAGTGATTTCATTACCCCGAGCTCAGGTTAGTTAAGTATTCTTCGACTTCAGGAGCTTCGACTGGAGATTTTTTTTATAGCGCTCATGGTAGAAATCAGTTCTTGACTCATGCGCTTTGGTTCGTTCTTGAGAAAGTACATCATCTTTCTCCTCTATTCGCTTTAATTGTTCTTCTAATAGATCAACTCTGGCCTTAAGTTCTGGTGTCACTTTAAGGTCTTTAATGGCGCAATTTAATTCCGCTCGGTAGTTCATGACTTTGGCTTTATTAACAACGCTTGAAAGCCCAATATCAAACTTTTGCGATGGACCATAACAGCTGCCTAAAATAAGTGGATTAGTACACATACACAGAGTGCGAATCAGGGATGATGCTCCTGTCATCCAAGAGTCATACTTGTCGTCATTATCCTTCACATATTTTTTATCTAGCCATGCAAAAAAGTTAGCAACTGAATCGGTACCACAGGTGAACTCTTTATCGTTATAAGCTGATTGATATGCACAGTAGGCATCTCCTGCACAAATTGCTACGTTCGCAAGTGCAATTACGATGAAAGGAGAAGCAATTCCCCCCGTGAACGCGGTCGCTAAAGCTGCACCAGCCAAACTTATAAGTGACACTCCTAAAATACCAATCTTAGACCAAAACGTTTTTTTGGGTATTTGTAGCTTTCCTTTTTCAGCCTCACCAAGGCTCTCCGTTGCTTCCGTAATATGCTTTTCGATCTGATTTTCAAGTGTAGTTGCACGTTGTTTAATATTATCTACTTTATTCGAAGCTCTAACATTATTTTCATAACGTTTTATTTCGGGTAAGCTTGCGGATGATAACTTTACTTCATCGGCATTAAAGTCACCTCTCACAGTTTCTGTAGTTAACGGGGAACCACTGTCATAAGAAGAAACACTTGAAGGTATAGAGCTTGTTTCTACGCTTCCATAAGACATTCTCCCCCCTTAGCAAATAGCATTAATTGTTGTGAAGTAACTTAACTGGACATAATACTTGATCACTTTAAAAGTATATCTAAAAAATTTACTCTTATAATTATTGTTAATAAAAATTAACTTCTACTTAAGCAACTAAATGCTGCAGTAGTCAGAGTCAACTGAAACAAAATTCCGTAAAACGGTCGAATAAAACAAAAAAACGACACAGCTGATTACAAAAACTACAATTATCGCTGTGCTTCACAACACTATTCGTTATAATTCCACACAATCTGGCGTCATATGCCGTAAAATTGTTTTGGATTTTTAATGACCATTAAAACTGACGAATTACGTACTTCGTTACTTTGTAAAGTTATCTCACCTGCGCAACTGGCTTCGGAATATCCATTAACTGCTCATGCTGCAGATTACCTTGTGCAACAGCGTAAAGAAGTTGAAGCCATTATAGAAGGTAAAGATCAAAGGTTACTTGTCATCATTGGCCCCTGTTCAATTCACGATACAGAAGCTGCACTGGACTATGCAAAACGCTTAGCAAAACTTCATCATGAGTTAAAGGATGATTTATGCATCGTCATGCGTGTTTACTTTGAAAAACCGCGTACTATTGTAGGTTGGAAAGGTCTGATTTCTGATCCAGATCTTGATGGAAGCTTCAGTCCTAATAAAGGATTAAGAAAAGCTCGCCACTTACTTCAACAAATTACTGAGCTAAAGCTTCCTATCGCCACTGAATTTCTTGATATGGTAAATGGTCAGTATATTGCTGATCTCATTACTTGGGGAGCTATTGGCGCAAGAACAACAGAAAGTCAAATTCACCGTGAAATGGCTTCAGCACTTTCCTGCCCTGTTGGTTTCAAAAACGGTACGAATGGTAGTATTCAAATTGCAGTAGATGCAGTCAGAGCAGCGAAAGAGCCACACATCTTTTACTCTCCAGATAAAGAAGGTGCGATGTCGGTTTTCCGTACTTCAGGTAACCCTTACGGTCACATTATTTTACGTGGTGGAACTCAGCCTAACTATTCAGCAGAAGATATTGAACAAGCAAGAAGCCAACTTGAATCTGTTGGTTTATTCGAACGAATGGTGATTGATTTTAGTCACGGTAACAGCCAGAAAAAGCATAAAAATCAATTGTCAGTTGCTGACGACATCATGCATCAAATGCGAAATGGTAGCACAGCCATTGCTGGTATTATGGCTGAAAGCTTTATTGATGAAGGTAATCAGAAAGTCATTGAGGGTGAACCTTTGTCTTATGGTAAAAGCATTACAGATGCTTGCCTTCACTGGGACGATTCAGAAAAACTGATTCGCAGCCTTGCTAAAGCCAGTAAAGATAGAATTAACCATTTAAAGTAATTATACTAATTGATATTCAAGAGCGCTATTTAGCGCTCTTTTCATGTAAAAAGAATAAGAATAATGAAAAAATACCTTTTCTTTTGGGTGCTCACTTGTTTGGCATCATTCTCTCAAGCACAGGATATTTCAATCGAATCGACTCTAGAGTCTTGGAAATATGAAAAAATTGAGTTACCACTAGACTTTGCACCAAGTATTACTTACCAAGGATTTGAGGAGCTCAAATTCGCTCCAGGCATGTTCAAGCCTACTTCAACTGATTATTTTAGTTATATCTTTTTATTCAAGCTTGATAACAATTCACTACTCAGTAAGAACGAACTGAAAACACTATTAGAGGCTTATTACAAAGGTCTTTTTTCAGCAACTTCGGCAAATAAAAAAACAACAGCAACTCATTCAGATATTAAAATATTGCAAATTCAGGGTTACAAAACCAATTATCATGCAACACTCAATTTTCATGACTGCTTTAATCATTGCCAACAACTTTCAATCATTATCGAGTTGGAACAAAAACTGCAAAATGGAAATTTATATCTGATGGCATCAGCAAGCACTCAACCTCAATCCAGCGAAGTTTGGGACATCATGAGGCGTACTTGGTATGAATTGAAATAAGAATGACTTAGTGAGTGACGGGTTTGGCTGTACGCTGTTTGCAGCCTTCAAGGTAACCATCTCTCAACGTTGAAACAGGCTTAAAGCCAAGCATTTCAGCCTTCTTTATGTCTTCAGAATTAATCGTATGAACGTTAATAGATAATGTTGGTCCGCCGCAAACGGCAATGGTCATCATCCCTTGTATCTTCCCACAACTAGAATCATAAACTTGAATACCATCGTCTTTAAGCTTCTGAGCTGTTTGCTCTTTAGTCACCCCTCCCCCAAAACACTGCTTTGCTCCGTCATTTATAAAAACCTTTGTCTTGGTGGGTTCTATGGCGTTTGTACATGCGGTTAAAAAGGCCATTGATGATAGACCTAACGACAATAGAAGCTTCTTATTCATAACGTTACCTTCGGTTTTCCATATTTTAAACTGTTATATCAACATTTGAGACACTTGCACCTATTTAGTTCAACTACCGCAAATAAAGGATAAAAAACTAAAATATACCGTCTAAACAAATTTATTTCTTTTATGTTGCAATAACATAAATATTTTCACCAAAAACAAACAATGTAAAGATATCATAAATAAGTATTTTTGTGACATTGATCACACTTTTGAATTTGTTGATGTAATTTTTTTGTAGATCGTATACAGAATCCTAATTTGTGAAGCTGTATACAATTTAATCACTGTGAACAGCATTTCATTTAATCTCTCATAAAAACCCCAAGATCTTTAATAAATTGTCAATTTTATTGCATACAAATTTACAACAAACTCATATTTAAAGTTAAGTGTGTGTTAATTGACCAAACACTATAAAAGCGAGGATTATCAATCAATCTTTGATTCAGCTTTCGTTCAGAATGCATATTTATCAAAGTTGGTTAACATAAAAATTATAAATTTTCAGGGATTCGTAAATGAAACAATATTCAGTTTTATCTCGAGCAATTCAAATTTCACTTTTCGCTTCAATCAGTCATTCTGCCATTGCTGCAGACGAAGTTGCAGTAGGGAATGAACAAGCTGCCAGTGTTGAACGTATCCAAGTTACAGGCTCACGCATTCAACGCCAAGATATGGAAACTGCATCACCAGTGGCAGTGATTGACTCTCAAACTATTCGTACAGAAGGTTACACATCTGTTGATGAGATTTTACAGTCACAGCCCTCTATGGCAGGTGCGGCACTTGGCGCAACGTCGAATAACGGTTCAGGTGGTTCTGCACAAGTCGACTTAAGAGGCATGGGAGCCAACCGAACTCTGGTTCTATTAAATGGACGTAGAATGGTCAGTTCAGGTACCGGTGCAGACAGTGCAGTTGACCTGAACACAATCCCTGTAGCCATGATTCAGCGTGTAGAAATCTTAAAAGATGGTGCATCAGCGGTTTACGGTTCAGATGCGATTGCGGGTGTGGTTAACATCATTACTCGTAAAGACTTTGAAGGATTACAGGTAGATGTAAACGGTAGTATCAGTTCTGAAAATGACGCTGAAAACCTTGAGTTAAGCGGTTTATACGGCTTCAATACAGAAACAGGTAATTATACTTTCGGATTGTCGTATACAGATAGAAAAGGTGCAATGCAAGGCGACCGTGATTGGGTACCCGTTGGCTCAAGTTCTTTTGTTCCTGAAGGTTCTTTGGGTGGCAAAGTCAAAGACAAAGATGGAAATTGGGTCGCTCGTACTGAAGGCTATGACTACACACAAGATAGCTGGCTACAAACTCCAAGTAAAAAGTACAGTTTCTTTGCCAATATGGTTAATGAACTGGATAACGAAATTACTCTCACGGGTGATCTTCTTTACACTCGACGTGAATCAGAACAAATGATGGCACCACAACCAGCATCGGTGATGTTGGATGTTTGTGGTGAAGAAAACGTAGATCCCGCTAAATGTATCACTCTTGATCAAAAGATGATCGATGGTGGAATCGAACCAAACAATGGTCAAATTGAGTATCGTCAGCGTATGACAAATGCTGGTAATCGTATTTCTCAACAAGAAACAGATACTGTTCGTGCCTCTCTTGGTCTAGCAGGTCTCATCGATGTTCATACAGGCATTACTTGGGATCTGTCGTACACATACGGTCGTAATGATGCAACCAGCAAGGTATATAACTCAATCAATGCCGTAAACATGGAAAACTCCATCTACGAAAACCAACAAGATTGGTTCTATGGTGATAATTCCGCTCACATCAATGACGTCAGCTATACACAAGTTGCAGACGGTGGTAATGATCAACACTTGGTTTCTGCAGTCATTAGTGGTGAAGCTTTTGACCTAGATGCAGGTGCTGTTGGTTATGCAATTGGTGCTGAATATCGCCGTGATAGTGGCTTTTTCACTCCGGACGAAGTAGTTCAGCGCGGTGAAGGGACATCTGCACAACAGGACCCAACCAAAGGCAGCTATGATGTTATTTCCGTCTACCAAGAACTCAGCATTCCATTCAGTGAAAAACTGACAGGTGAATTCGCACTTCGTTTTGACGACTATTCCACATTCGGTAATGCAAGTACTTGGAAAATGGGACTCACCTATGCAGCAACAGATGAGTTAATGTTAAGAACCGTTGCAGCGACTGGTTTTAGAGCACCAAACGTTAGTGAACTATTCGGTGGTAATGTTGGTTCGTTTGATTACTTGGATGACCCGTGGGGAAATGAAGAGGATCCACAAATCCTTGTGAATTATACCTCTGACGCAGATCTCACTGCAGAAGAGTCCACGTCATACACAGCAGGTTTTGTATATTCACCAGAAGCAATTGAAGGCTTATCACTGACATTAGACTGGTGGAAGTTTAATATCGACAATGCTATCGCTCGTATGGACGTGCAGGTTGGACTAAATCAATGCTTCACAGGTGATGTTGCAGCGTGCGAAACATTTAATATCACTCCAGATGGCAATTTAGATAACCTAACGAGCCCTTTAACAAACGTAGGTTATCAAGACACCAGCGGTATTGATATGAATATTCAATATCAATTTGAAGCATTGGGATTAGACTGGAGAATTAATAACGATACCACCCATTTAATTAAGTTTGAGCAAGACGATGTTGATTACACTGGTACCATCAGTGGTAACTACGGCGGTTACGCAGAGTACAAAAATAATTTTAATATCGTTGCGAAAGCTGAGAATTGGAGTGTTTCTTACTCAAATCGTTACCTAGGTGAAATGACAAACTTACTTAACGATGAAAAAGCAGAGTCTGTGCTTTATCACAATGTTGCTGCGACCTACTTCCTCTCAGATGAATTTAAAGCGACATTAGGCATCAAGAACCTAACGGATGAAAAGCCAGTCAGGGTCTATCAAGGCAATGATGCTGGTACCGTTCCAGAAGTTTATGACACCATTGGACGTCAATTCTACATGGGTGTAACTTATAAAATGTAAGCCTGTTTAATTATGTATTTGAGCCCGCTTTAAAAGCGGGCTTTTTTGTGCATATTCTTGATTAACAAAATTTAATTAATCTGGAAATAGTATGTGGTGCTATAAAGTAGTTTTACTCCATTATCGAAAGCATTATGGCAATTAAATCAGTAGCTCATTTGGAACAATTAATTGGCGAAGGAAACGTTTTATTACAAAAACAAAATTCTAAATATACTTCAATGATAGTGACTTTAGGTGACACCACTAGGACATTCAAAATACATCATAGTCTTAATTTTAAATTTACAAAAGCTGCAAGAGAAAGTGAAAATTTACAAATGAGGCATAGGTTCAGTGATTTTATTAACAGTTCTAGTGTCAGTACGATTAATAGATATTTTAGAAATGGTCACTCCATTTCACAATATAAACAAGCATTGAACAAATATGGTTCAGTAAAAATGGGAAATGGTGTCATAAATCAAGAGATATCAGAGCCTAAAGAACATGCGCACTCAATCGAACTGGATAGCCAACGAACTCCCCTAATGTCGCATCAAATACCAGCAGAAAGCCTTCTTAATCTATTTAAAGAAGAAATGTTTGAAACTGAAAATCCAGAATACTTCAGCCCAAGGTATGCAATCACAGGCCATAAAGATGAAGACGTTCAAGATCAATTTGAAGAACAACAACTAGAACGTGAATTAAATATGCTTCCGGATGTAGCTTTAACAGAATTGTAACTGAATTATATTGCTAGACTTGTGTTGGTGGGTCGTGAAGGATTCGAACCTTCGACCAATTGGTTAAAAGCCAACTGCTCTACCGACTGAGCTAACGACCCATCTTTAGTTTTAATTCCTGAATAGCTCAAGAAATGGTGGGTCGTGAAGGATTCGAACCTTCGACCAATTGGTTAAAAGCCAACTGCTCTACCGACTGAGCTAACGACCCATCTTTTAGTTTTAATTCCTGAATGGCTCAAGAAATGGTGGGTCGTGAAGGATTCGAACCTTCGACCAATTGGTTAAAAGCCAACTGCTCTACCGACTGAGCTAACGACCCATTTTTTAGTTTTAATTCCTGAATGGTTCAAGAAATGGTGGGTCGTGAAGGATTCGAACCTTCGACCAATTGGTTAAAAGCCAACTGCTCTACCGACTGAG
>NZ_PGVH01000040.1:269971-354840 GCF_004168585.1 Shewanella sp. OPT22
TTCAAGAAATGGTGGGTCGTGAAGGATTCGAACCTTCGACCAATTGGTTAAAAGCCAACTGCTCTACCGACTGAGCTAACGACCCATCTTTTAGTTTTAATTCCTGAATGGCTCAAGAAGTGGTGGGTCGTGAAGGATTCGAACCTTCGACCAATTGGTTAAAAGCCAACTGCTCTACCGACTGAGCTAACGACCCATCATTATGTTTTACTTCATCTGATGTAGAAGAAGTGGTGGGTCGTGAAGGATTCGAACCTTCGACCAATTGGTTAAAAGCCAACTGCTCTACCGACTGAGCTAACGACCCACTTTTTATTTCAACTCGGCCATGCCGTGCTGAGGGCGCCTATAATACCTTTTTCCATTTCTCATGCAAGTGCAATAATCGGTTTTTTTTTTGTTTGACCGAAAAACAGCCTAAGCCTGCATTTTTTCTAATCTTGAAGAGCAAAAAAGCGCTTCAAGATCACAATTTATTTAAGAGAGGCTAAGCTTTTTTTAGCTAGGATGGCATCTGAGCTTTTTGGATACTCATTTAATACGCGGCGATAATAACGTGCAGCAAGTGCTTTATCATTTTGCTGTTCAGCAATTTTGCCAAGCTTCATCATACTGTTAGGACTCTTGCTAGAATCTGAATGCTTGTTAATTACAGTTTGAAACGCTGACTTGGCCTCTTTTAGTTGCCCTTTATTGAACAACAACTGCCCTAACCAATAATTAGCATTAGCAGCATAAGATGAATCTGGGTAGGTTTTTATGAACTCTTGAAACGCTGGGATAGCTTCATCATACTTTCTTGACTTAAGAACCAGATTAACAGCTCTCTGATAACTATCGGTCTCAGACAAAGTAGTAGATGTAGCAACATCATTTGTATTTGTTGCGACTTCTGTCGAAGTTGAAACCGCTGAACTAGCAGGCTGAGCCTGTAGCTTCGAAATTTCATCATAAAGCTGACGTTGACGTTGTAGCATTTGCTCAATTTGATAAGCCTGCTGCTCATTCAAACCACGTAAGTCTTGTACTTCACGTTGCAACTGCTCTAAGCGTTGCTGTGTTTCTAAAGACGCTTGTTGGCGAGCTTTTACAATTCGTTCTAAACGAGCAAGGCGATCATTACTTGATCCACCAGCAATATCCTCAACAGGCGAAGGCGCAGCATTTGCTGCGCCTACGCTTAGGAAAATTGCCGTAAGTAATACGGCTTTTTTCATTATGTCACTCCTGACTTTCTTTAATCAGTTTTGATTAAGTATATTAGTAAACTAAAACTGCACGACGGTTTTTAGAAAATGCGGCTTCAGTGTGAGAATCATCAAGTGGTTTTTCTTCACCGTAGCTCACAACACTCATTTGGTTTAGCTGTACACCCATACCTTGTAGGTACTTCATTACAGATTTAGCACGACGCTCACCAAGTGCGATGTTGTACTCAGGAGTACCACGCTCATCAGTGTGACCTTCGATAAGCACTTTTACGTTTGGGTGCTCAAGAAGATAGTTACCGTGTGCTTGTAGAATGTCAGCATAACGACCTTGAATTTCACTACGGTCGAACTTAAAGAAAATTATGTTTTCTTGACGAAGCTCAGCTTCTTGCTTTGCTTGTCTTTCTTCTGGAGTCAGAATCGCATTTGCACTGCCGGTTTCAACACCGTTACCGCTGATTTCAGTGCCGTTAGTACCGTTTGTACCAGCTCCATGAGCTGACTCTGAGTCAGAAGTTGAGCTACATGCACTGATCGCTAAAACTGGTAGTGCTACTAACATAGCTTTTAACGTCTTATTCAGATCCATCATCTGTTCCTTTTAAATTAATATTGTAAAAATGGTGACCAGGCTGGAGATTTTACTTCACCCTGACCGACCGGCAATCTTGCTTTAAAGCGACCATCCATAGATACGGCTGCGAGAACCTGCTTTCCTTGGAATACTGTACCATATATTACCATAGTGCCGTTAGGCGCAATACTTGGTGATTCATCTAAATGAGTTTTGGTCAAAACCTGTATAAATCGGGTTTTCAAATCCATTCTTGCGATATGAAACTTGCCGTTAGTGCGGTTCACAAAAACCATACTTTGACCGTCTGGTGTAACTTCACCACCAAGGTTCCATTCACCCTCAAAAGTAAGACGACTTATTTTGCCTGAAGCTAAATTCACTTTGTAAAGCTGTGGTCTACCTCCCCTTTCAGAGGTAAATACTAATGATTTACCATCAGGGTACCAAGATGCTTCAGTATCAATAGCATAATGGTTAGTAATTCTACGTAAACGTTTGGTTGCGATATCTAAAATATAAATATCTGGCTGGCCGTCTTTTGAAAGCGTCAAAGCGAGTTTTTTACCATCTGGCGAAAAACTCGGCGCTCCATTGATACCTTTGTAACTACTTACAACTTGACGTTGCTGAGTAAAGATATCTTGGATAACAATTTCTGCTTTACGGTTTTCAAACGAAACATACGCTAATTTACGACCATCTGGAGACCATGTTGGTGACATCAATGGTTCCTTAGAACGTAGTAACATGGTTTCATTATAACCATCATAGTCAGCAATCATAAGCTGATATGGTGACGGCTGGCTTCGATCAACAACGACATAAGCAATTCGAGTTAAGAAAGCACCACGAATACCCGTAAGTTTTTCGTAAACTCTGTTACTGATCATATGAGCATATGAACGAAACTGCTTTTCAGAAATCAATACTTCACTACTATCAAGTACTAAATCTTGTGGATTCAATAATTTTTTATCTTGTGGTAGCTGCGACTTGATTAAATCAATCAACTGGAAGTTAATTTGATACTGGTCATTACCATACGGTTTAATATGACCGACTAAAAGCGCTTCTGCTTCCACATTCGCCCACTGACTGCTGCGAAAATCAGCAATACCACTAATATTAGTTTGTGGTAGTGACAAGCTATTAAGAGGACTAAAACTGCCACTACGAGTTAAATCTGATTTAACTACGTCTGCTAACTGTTGCGGCGCTTGACCAGGTCCATCCCAAACAAATGGCATAACAGCAATTGGCCTTGCTGCATCAACACCTTCAGTAATCACAATATCTAATGCAGCTTTTACTGGTGTTGAAATAACAACAATAAATAAAAATAGCCACTTCCTAAGTGTTTTCATATCGATCCTCAATTGAAATCTCGTAATTTCAAAAATATAACTAATTTATTTCAGGCGAAACTTTTAAATTTATATCTTTCATTTCGTTATAAACATTCGCATCCGGCGAAACCGGTAATCGACCAGCTTTCGAAATAGCCGCTTTCGCAGCGCGGCAAACAATGGTATCTCCACCAAGTACATTTGCAGAAATAACGAAGCCGTCTTGAGCCAAGCGAATGTTTACACGACAGCTTTTACCTTGCATCGATTGGTCGATAACAAGATTACGCTGGATGGTTTGTGAAATAAGCGCCTTATATTTCTCAACTTCACTTAATACTTGTCGACTTCTCGTTTTATTAAGTGACGCTTGCTCTTGCGCTAACGCATCTGCAAGCTCTTTTTCTTGTTGAGCTTTACGTGCTGCATCGTCCTTACGCTTTCGCTCAGCAGCTTCTTTACGTTTGCGCTCATCAGCCGCCTTTTTTGCTGCCGCTTCTTCACGTTTACGTTTATCTGCTGCTGCTTTGGCTGCTTTCTCCGCCACACGACGCTCTTGCTCTTTTTGTTTACGTTGCTTTTCAGCTTGAGCTGCTTTTTGCTTCTCTTGCTGTTGCTTTAACTTAGCTGCTTTAGCTGCTGCCGCCGCTTTATCTGCCTCATTTTGTTTTTGCTTGCGCTGTTGTTCAAGCTTTTTAATTTTATTCTGTTCTTGTTCGCGTGCTTTTCGTGCTTCATCAAGCTTTCGCTTAACTTCAGCTTGACGATCACGCTCTTGTTGAGCAGCATCCGCTTTTTGTTTGCGAATTTTAGCGATTTGCGCCTCAACTTCTTGTTGATTCACTACAACAGCTTTTATGGCTGGAGCCGAAGCAGCTTGTGGAAGTGCTTTCGGTTTCTCGTCAAAATTAACACTCACAGCTAGCGCTGCAATAACACCGACATGAACAACTAAAGAAACAATCAAAGGAACTGAAAATGAAGACTTATCGGCCATCTATTTCTCCTCCGGAGAATCAGTCATAAGTCCTACAGACGGTACACCTGCGCCTTGCAATGTTGTCATCAATTGAATCACACGATCATAAGGAATATTCTTATCGGCTTTAACAACCACCGGTCTTTCTGGTTCAATTTGTATAAGTGCAGCAACTGAAATAGCAATACTCTCTAATGTTTTTGGAGCACTTGCAGCTCCATCACCATCACTTAAAAAATAGTCACCCTGTGCATCAATGGAAGCAACAATAGGCGGCTTACTGTCAGCCGGTAACACTTCAGCCTTAGCTGAAGGTAAATCCACTTTTACACCTTGGCTGACAATTGGTGCGGTAACCATAAAAATAATCAACAGTACCAACATTACATCAATGTACGGCACCACATTGATTTCAGCGACGGGTCGACGGCGCTTGCGTTGATATACCTGCATTAAGCCTGCTCCTTCTTGCTATAGGCTTGACGATGAAGAATGCTTGAAAACTCTTCCATAAAGTTTACATATGACATTTCCAACTTTTCAACGTGAGTGGTAAATCGGTTATAAGCGATAACAGCAGGAATCGCTGCGAATAAACCCATTGCCGTTGCAATCAAAGCTTCAGCAATACCTGGAGCGACCATCGCTAATGTTGCGTTTTCAACTGCACCTAGCGCAATAAAGGAATTCATGATCCCCCATACTGTACCAAACAGACCGATATATGGGCTGGTTGAACCAATGGTTGCTAATAGCGGTAAATGAGTTTCGAGCTGATCAATTTCACGCGACAATGAAACGCGCATAGCTCTACCAGTTCCATCCATTACCGCTTCTGGCATATTGCCACTGATCTTCATTAAACGTGAATATTCTTTGAAACCAGTAACAAACAAATTCCCCATACCTTTGTTATCGTCACCTCTCGCAGAAAGCTCTTTAAAGAGATTATTTAAATCAACGCCAGACCAAAATCGGTCTTCGAATTGTAGGGAATGTTTTTTAGCGGAAGTTAATAACCTTCGACGTTGAATAATGACAGCCCAAGACATTACTGATAAAGCCAAAAGCGTCAGCATTACCAGCTTTACAAGTAAACTCGCTTGTAAAAACAAGCCTAAAAAAGAAATATCAGCGTGCACTCATTAACTCCTGAACGATATTTTGTGGGATTGCTTTAGGGCGCATTTTTGATAATGCGATACAAGCAACAACTACAGAAGCTTCACAGTAACATTTTCCATTGTCATCAACTAAAGACTGTAGGAAAGTAACTGAAGCTTTTTTCATTTCTGTAATCTTAGACACCACAATTAGATTTTGTTCAAACTTAGCTGCAACTTTAAAATCAATATCACAACGTTTAACAACAAATGCGATGTCTTGCCTAAGCAATTCGCTCTGACTTATACCAAAACTTCTAAACCATTCTGTTCGTGCGCGCTCAAAAAAGTTTAAATAGTTAGAGTGATAAACAACACCACCTGCATCAGTGTCTTCGTAATAAACGGAAATAGGCCAAGAAAACATAAAACCAAATAAAGAATCTTAAAAAATAAAACGTTAACTATACCTATTGCGATGCGCTTTGTGAATTGATTCTGCTGAGATTAATGGTGCATTTCGAAGAGTTAATTCTTTGTGAACTGATAATGCTCACTTTTGCTTCTTCTTTTTATTTGAGTATTACTTTTTTTATGAAAATTAACGCTCTATTCAAAATGTAAAATCCCTCACCCAAAACACAAATTAAATTAATACCAACCAGAAGTGACTAATTATACAGTCAATAGCAAAACCCTTTACTATCAAGGCTTGAGGTAAAGCTTATTAATTTAATGCAAAACTGCTTCATTAGTTTTTCTAATCCAAATGGATAATTTTTCTCGCTTGTTGAATAACCAAAGCAACAATAAAATACATCTGTTTTCAGGAAGGACTCGCTGAATAAGCAAGTTATGAAAACAAGAACATTTATCAGGTGTGCCAAGCACGGCTGATTTCCCTGGTTCTTTTGTACTGACTTCCCTACCTTCAATTTGTTGATTGTATTGTGCATTACTTTGCCCGCTTATTTTAAGTGGGCTTTTTTTTGTCTATTACATTAACAATCATTAACTAACGTTTCAGAAAAAGGTTAAGTTATTATTTTTCTTTATACCCCTTAGATTGACTTACTTATGGCTTCAGTTGCAGATATCAGTATAAGAGCTTCTACTGAAGATACTTGGATATTATGCAATGCTCCCAGTGAGAGCGGTTTAGGTGATTTTGAGGAGTTCTCTCTAAGTAATATTGATAAAACACTCACTGATCAGAAGCGAGCGCTAGAATCACACTTTGAGTCGCACTTACCCCAGTATTCTAGCGTTGTTGATATACTTTATTCCCATATTAATAGGCTCTCTTTGACGTCGATTCGATACCGCGAATTAAAATCGCAGCTCTGTCATCTAAATTCACTACTGACTTCAAGCGAAGTTGAAGAAGCAAAAAAAGTAGAAGTTCTTACTGCGCTATCTAAGCAACTAAAAAGCAAAACCCCCTCTATTGAACTAGAACGATTGGTCATTACTTTAAACTTTAATAAAGCTAAACTTAGTGACCTTCTAGCAAATGCAGAAACAAAACTCCTCAAAGAAGCAAGAACAGCTTTTCGTAAAAGATTTTCCGATGAGGTGACAGATGAACAGCTAAATCGTATTGCATTACATAATGGCTACCCACTTTCTATTGAAGAAACGTCTCTCGTGGATATTAGTCAATCAGTTATTGAGCAATATACTCAAATACTCAATGATATAATGTGTTCAGGCTCTTTAATTTTACAGGTTTCCATGGATTGGAGTAAGTCTCTCACTTCGGAAAATTTTAAAGAAAATTTAGAAAAAATAAAAAAACTTGAATCTTTCGACGAAGCTCATACTGAGAACTGCATCCCTTTTTCTTTAATAGCACATGAGGATTTTACTAATGACTCTCAGCATCTTAAAAAATCAAGGCACATAACAAAATGTTTATACATTGCATTGATTCATAGGGCTTGCCCGCTCTTAAAGCCTGATAATGAAAACTGTGTTCAGTTTCAACAGAACCACGATGTAATTTGGTGCCACTCCGATTCGGTTTTCTATTGCGGCTCTCCCCATGAAACTGAGTCTCCTACACCATTAGCAGAGCTAACCAATCCAAAACCAATGTTGGATAATGCAAGTGACAAGCAACTACTTTTGTTTAATAGGCACCTTCTATTATGTACACATGATTCCACTTCTTTTTCTCAATACTTAAGAGAGCTAGATAGTGCAGTAGGTCTTCCTAAAGCAGTCAAAAGCGGTATTAAAGCAATGCTGTACCAGCATTTTGAAGGGCATGACAAAACTAAACATGTTGACGGTTTTCCTCCTTGTATTGATTTTGATTTTTTAGAGCTTGCACAGACTATTGAATCAGAAAATTTGATGAGAAGGTTAGAAGCCATTAAAAATGATGAAAGTGAATCTAGTAAAAAGTTGGAGCATTTAATAAAACTGTTAAAAACGTTTAATTATGATTGTTATTCAAAGTCTAAAGATAAGTTATTCACTGCAATTAAAGATTTTATCGATACTCAGCATTTTAGTTCTCAAGACATTCACTGCATCGCTCAATCGTTACCAGACAGTTCAACAGACCTGAAAGAATCTCTACAAGAGCTTTGCTTCAACCATTTATGTAGAGAAATTGATGGCTTAGATGATATTGAAGGCGCCGTTGACTCACTGGTATCTATTCCCACTTTCTGCACTCAAGACTCAAAAAAATATAAAGATCTCTGCGAGAAACATCAGGCAAAATTCAAAGCTCTAGTCGCCCACAAAAGTAGCCAAGAACTCATAAAAATAACCGAACTTCTGGAAGGTAAAGATTTAATAACTTCCGAAATAGGCAAAGAATTAAACTTTGTATCCGACATTCATCGGCAATTCTGTAAAAACTTGCAAGGAGCTAAAACACTTTATGAATTACAAACTCGAATGGAAACTATTACTCCTAAACTAGCACTCTTTGATGAATCACAGTCAAAATTCATCAGAAATAGTTTTATCAAAACTTTACTCCAACTCAACAGCTCTGATTATTTAGAATTAAACGTTGAATTACTTAAAGCGAATGCGTCTGACGATGAATTAGAAGTGATATGGAATAAAGCTGTTGAAGATGATAACCCTAAATTAATCGTATTTCTTCACCAAAATGGTGTAACAGAAAACCTAAAGAGCTCACTCTATGTTGAAAGTGTAGATACTGCCGTCAGCAAAGGAAAGCCGAAGTGTTACAAGACACTTATTGAATTTGCAAGAGACAACATAGAGAAAAGTAATTCAATACTCTCTGAACTCATGCATAAAGCCGTTAAACATAAAACAACTGAATATTTAGAGCCATTGATAGCTCTCAACAACTTGAAAGAAAGCTGCCGAGAAAAAGTCGACGGTAGCACTCCTTTCTTATGTGCGGTGACAAATGGCAATCAAGCGCAAGCAGGATGGTTTTTAAGGCACTGCCCTGCAGTCATTGAAGATAAAAATGACTCTTATCAAACGGCATTTCACCTCGCTTGTGATTGCCAAGGAACAGAGATTTTAAAGGAATTAATTTCTTTAGACACCGATGATGAACTTATCAACCATTTTGACAGTAATGGATTGTCGCCTTTACTCATGGTTTGTAAAACTGGAAAAGAACCATTTTTAACAGAACTAATAAATTGTTCACACCTTGATCTTAGTGTTTGCGAGGCACAAACAGGTAGAAGTGGCTTACATTTGGCCGTCGCTGAAGGAAAAGAGGGGGTAATCTCAATACTTCTAGGCAAATCAAAAAGCTTTCTCGACTTAAAAGATAATAATAACGAAACGCCTATAGGACTTGCATTAACAATCGGGCAATTCCAAATGTTAGATAAATGCCTAGAAACCTGCCCTGATTTCGATTTTTCGTCGCCAGTGAGTAAAGATAAACCTCTTATGGCTGCAATTTGTAGTTCACCAACAATGTACCAAGGCAAGTATTCATCTGTAGCCATAAAGCATGCCGATTTGGATAGCAACTATGGTGAGCAAGGCCAAACAATTTTTCATTTAGCTGCAGCATCAGGTTTTTATTTCAATGAGCTCAGCAAAGGAGTAAGCGTTGAACAAGTATCCGCCAGAGATAGTAATGGTCAGGCCCCAATACATATTGCCGCAACTAACGGACATGTTGACGTTTTTAAAATCTTAGCTAAAAAGGGAGCTAACATTCAAGCGTTATCATCTAACCCTAGAGGTAAAAATTCGCTTTATTTTGCCATTATTTCTGGGAGAATTGAGTTTGTTGAAGCAGCATCTCGAAGGGGGGTTTCTCTCACCACTACAGCTCAAGGTTTGAAAGAACTTCTTTGTACTGCAGTCGAAAACAATCAAGGCGAAATGGTGAATTTTTTATTGGAGAAGTGTCAATATAAAAATCAATTTTCAGCACTTCTTAAAGATGAAAGTATTAACCTTGTAATGTTAGCTGCTGAGCATGATTCAAGCTTAGTCATTAAAAGCTTACCTAAAGCTTATATCACAGAGTGTTTCAAGCGCACTGCAAAATTTACCCCTTTCATGGAAGCTGCAAGACTCAATAATTCTAAGACTGTCGGAGTAATGATTTCATATTGTCCAGATGAGTTAATGCATCGAACAGAACAAGGTTTGACAGCGGTACATATTGCAATTGAAAATGACTCACTCGATGCACTCAAAGTAATGGGAACACAAAAAAGTTTACTATCTGAAGCAATTAATTCCTCATCTTCTTCTTACTTTAGTTATACACCATTAATGTATGCAGCAAGCTTAAACAAAAAAGCGATTTGTACACTACTTCTTGTTCAAGTTCCAGGCACACAATCACAAAGAACCAACCAAGGACTCAATGCAGCCCATATTGCAGTAAAACACAACTCTGTAGATGCTATACAGGTATTCCCTAAAACAATGCTTGATACATGCATCAATGGTGAAGGTACATCTTGGAATGGTTATACCTGTTTACACATTGCAGCGTATAAAGACTTTGCAGAAATGACCAAGCAACTTATAAAGCAATCTGCAGACCTCAGCAATTCAGCATTTGCCAATGGTGATTTGGCTTACGTTCCATTAACTGTTGCTGTAATCCAAGGTTCAGAAAATGCCATTTTTGAAATACTGCAGCACACTAAAGATTTAAGTATTATATTTAGGGAAACTCATGACGACATGGATAAGGAACTATTAGCATTAAAACAAAGCGGGTTCAGTAATAAGAAAGCGGTTTCTAAATTTGCCTATAAATTATTATCACCTAGGGTACCTGCATTTAATTACACGTCTATTCGCCACAGTGTCTGGAGTAAATTCAAAGGATTCAACCCATAATAGCCAACTCAAATTGAACGAAATAATCAAATAAGCTTAACCATTTTTATTGATTTGAATGATCACTCTACGGTTTTTAGATCTAGCTTCTAAAGTATCGTTGGCTGCGATATGTCTCTCTTCACCGTGACCTTTTGTTACGATCCGATTTTGTTGGATCCCACTTTCCATGAGGTATTTTTTTATCATGTCGGCACGGCGCGTAGAAACTCGTTTATTCGCACTACGACCACCATAACTATCGGTATAAGCATCCACTAGAACCAACTCAACTTCCGGCTCGTAAGATAGGTACTCTTGAATGCGATCCACTTGTTGCTTGGAAAACCGAGTTAATTCAGTACTGTTTGATTTGAAATTCAATACCGTAAAAGCTATATCATTGAATGAATAAGGTAACAAATTTGATAAACAGCGCTGAAATTGGCTGTATTTGTGATGAAAATTTGCTGCAGATAACCCTACTGCCACTCGTTCAAACTTATTATACCAATCAGCATAATAGAAGGTAGGTTGCATTCCCTTAGACAACTCATTTAGCATCGTCCAAGCTTCGGCTTTTGGCACTTCACCATTAAAGTATCTTTGATAAGTTATTTCAGTGAGTTTTTTGTCTGGAATCCCTGGGCGCCACATAGGAGCTCGACTCACCAATTCAGCTTTTGTAACCTTTTCAGGCTTTCTCCACATTTCTAACATAAAGTCTAAGTTCAACTTCTTACTAGCTTGACTGGAAAAAACCGCATTACCATACATAGGAATATTATGCTCTAACCGGCAAGAGACCGGATTATTTTGTGTAATCCGCCATTGGGAGTTATCAAGAGAAGCAACGAAATGACGAAGCTCTGCGCTCACCGTAAGCGGAGCACAGCATAAAGCAGTCAATAATATTCGTCGCAGCATAATATTTCTCTTTTTTTGATATTACTTTTGTTATCGACCAGTTTTTTCGAAGCTTTAGTGCATAAAACAATCAATCACACATGACACTTAAGCAGCAATAACAGATAATATGTTGCAATAATGATTTATCAAACTTCGGCAAATAATGAGCGATATAGCAGAACATAACCTATTAAAAAATCGATTCCGTGGCTACTTCCCTGTGGTTATTGATGTAGAAACTGCGGGATTCAATAAAGAAACAGATGCGCTTTTAGAAATTGCCGTAACGTTATTAAAGATGGATGAGCATGGTGAACTCGTGCTAGACAGAACCTTGCATTACCATATAGAGCCCTTTGAAGGTGCGAATCTTGAACCTGAAGCATTAGCTTTTAACGGAATAGACCCAACTAACCCGCTTCGTGGCGCCGTAGATGAAAAAGCGGCGTTCAAAGAGATAGTCAAAGAGGTCAAAAAAGCTCAAAAAGCCTCAGATTGTCATCGAAGTATCATTGTTGCCCATAATGCTGCATTTGATCATGGCTTTGTAACCAAAGCCTTAGAAAGAAATAGCATTAAGAGGACACCGTTTCACCCGTTTGCTACTTTTGATACCGCAGCACTATCAGGACTCGCTTTAGGTCACACCGTTTTAGCAAAAGCGTGCCAGTTTGCAGGTATTCCTTTTGATAATAAAGAAGCACATTCAGCACTTTATGATACAGAAAGAACCGCTGAACTTTTCTGCCACATCGTAAACAAGTGGAAAAGTTTAGGTGGTTGGCCGCTATTATCAAATGAAACTTCTGAAGACTAAAAAGCAGTAATTAAACTTCAGGCATTAAAAAAACCACCTAAAAGGTGGCTTTTATGTGCTAAAGAACCGCTAAGGCATCATAGAAGGCTGATCAGCACCTTCTTTTTCAATCTCAACTGGCATCATATGCTCACGATTAATTCCTAAACGAATCGCTAAATAACTTGCCACGTAGATTGATGAATAAGTACCTACGATAATACCCATAAGCAATGCTGTCGCAAAACCATGAATCATTTCGCCGCCCTTCAAGAACAGAGCGATAACAGTAATTAAGGTCGTTAATGTAGTAATTACGGTACGACTCATTGTTTGCGTAATCGAGGTATTCACTACATCTTCAGAAGAGCCTTTACGCATTTTCAAGAAGTTTTCACGAATACGGTCATAAACAACAATAGTATCGTTAAGTGAATAACCTACAACCGTCAATAACCCCGCAAGTACAGTCAAATCAAATTCAAGCTGTAATACTGAAAACACACCCAAAGTTACAATAACGTCGTGTGCTAGTGCTGCAACCGAGCCAGCAGCTAGACGCCACTCGAATCGGAACGATACATATATCAGAATACAAATCAGTGCAATAAGAACCGCAAGACCACCTTGTTCAGCAAGTTCTTTACCAACCTGTGGGCCAACAAATTCAACACGTTTTTGAATTACGCCTTCATCAAGCACTTTAGCGACTTTCATCACTTCAGCTACTTGAGTGTCACTTTTTACACCTTCTTTAACTTGAAGGCGAATTAGCACATCACGTGTAGAACCAAAGTTCTGAATCACAGCACCTTGAGTGCTTTCATGATCTAGATTGGCACGCAGTTGCTTTAAATCAACCGCATGATCGAATTCAAGTTCAACTACCGTACCGCCAGTAAAATCTAAGCCCCAGTTAATGCCCTTAGTTGCTAGCGATAAAAATGAAGCCGCAATTAACACCATCGACAGAATACTGATTGGAACAGCGTGACGTAAGAAATTGACTGTGCCTTTAAAATTTAAAATCTGAAACATAATCAATCTCTCCCTAGATGCTCAGCGTCTTCTGACGCTTACCGCCCCAGATAGCGTTTACAATTGAACGAGTACCGACAATTGCTGTGAACATTGAGGTCGCAATACCAATCATTAGGGTCACCGCAAAACCTTTAACCGCACCTGTACCAATAGCAAACAGAATTAATGCTGTTAAGAACGTTGTGATGTTCGCATCTGCGATGGTTGAGAACGCATTACCATAACCTTCACTGATCGCTTGTTGCACACTTCGCCCCGCACGTAACTCTTCACGAATACGTTCGTAAATTAGTACGTTACCATCTACTGCCATACCAATGGTTAATACCATACCAGCAATACCTGGAAGCGTTAAAACGGCACCTAACATAGACATTACACCAACAACCATTACTAGGTTTAGCCCTAGCGCTAGGTTGGCAATAAAGCCAAATGCACGGTAGTAAATCAGCATAAAGAGTAAGACAATCGCTGTACCCCAAAGCATAGCTTGAAGGCCGTTATCAATGTTTTCTTGACCAAGGCTTGGACCAATTGTTCTTTCTTCAACGATAGTAACCGGTGCAATCAGAGCACCCGCACGTAATAACAGTGCTAAGTCTTGTGCTTCTTCAAGTCCAAGACCATTGATCACGAACTTACGACCTAATGGTTCATTAATCGTTGCAACAGAAATAACTTCTTCAATTTTTTTCAGCTTCACCGTACCATCAGGATTACGCTTGCCACTGTCTTTGTACTCGATGAATAACGTTGCCATCGGCTTATTAACGTTTTTACGAGTCACTTGAGAGAAGATGGTTCCACCTTTAGCATCAAGACCAATACTCACCTGAGGACGGCTGTATTCGTCAAAACTTGGTTGTGCATCAGTAATGTGATTACCTGTTAGCATCACTTTCTTTTTAAGCACTACAGGCTGACCTGTACGGCGCTTATAAAGAACGCTTCCGGCTGGTACTCGGCCAGCTACAGCAGCTTTTACATCAGCTTTTTCGTCAACCATGCGAAATTCAATCGATGCTGTCGCACCCAGAATTTCTTTCGCACGAGCGGTATCTTGAACACCTGGTAATTCAACAATAATACGATTGGTACCTTGGCGTTGAACAAGAGGCTCTGTCACACCGAGCTCATTCACACGATTACGAATCGTCGTCATGTTTTGTGAAATGGCATCTTCACGAACTTGACGTAAAAAGTTTTCACTCATTACACCCAATAACATAGGCTGAGTATCCGTAGATACGTCAGTGAATACCATGTCATTGTTAGTACGCTTCAAGAAGAACTCTGCCTTAGACAGCATCTCTTCATTGCGGAATTTAATTTCAACACCACGAGGCTTTAGACGAACACCTGAATAACGAATTTTTTCTTGACGAAGTTGAGTTCGAAATTCAGCAACTTGTGACTGTTCCATTTTACGAATGGCTTCTTTCATATCCACTTCCATTAAGAAGTGAACACCGCCACGTAAATCAAGACCAAGCTTCATTGGGCTGCCGCCCATTGACTCTAGCCACTCAGGTGTTGCCGGTGCAAGATTCAATGCAACGGTATACTTATCACTTAAGTCATCAGTGATAAGTTCTTTTGCTTTTAATTGATCATCGGCATGCGCAACACGAACTAACAATTGACCATTAGTCAGCTCTGAGCGTTTAACCTCAATGCCATTTTTTTGTAGGAGCTCGTTTACATTTGCAAGAGTAGTGTCTGTAACTTTAGCGCCACGAGTTGCCACAACCTGTACTGCAGGGTCTTCCCCGTAAAGATTTGGCATAGCGTAGAACAAACCAATGGCGGCGAACAACACCACCATTATGTTTTTCCACATTGGATATTTATTTAACACGCATTAGCCCTCTTGGCTTACAGCGACTGAATAGAGCCTTTAGGCAATACCGCTGCAATGTAGTCCTTCTTAATAGTGATTTGAGTTGTATCGTTTAAATCCAACAATACATAATCACTGTCATCGCTGATTTTAGCGATCTTGCCAAGAATACCGCCGTTAGTAAGTACTTCATCACCTTTAGAAATCGATCCCATTAGGTTTTTGTGCTCTTTAACACGCTTAGATTGTGGACGGAAGATCATGAAATAGAAGATCAAACCAAACATCACTAGCATGAATACCAGTTCCATCGTTCCGCCTGTCTGTGGTGCTGCGCCAGCAGCTGCGTGTGCATTTGAAATAAACATAAGTCTCTCTTTTCGTTTTCTTTATTAAAATTTTATTTTGCTTTAAATGTCACTCCAGCAAAGCTGGAGTCAGTCGCTTTAAAAACTAAAGTCACTAGATACCAATCAAAGTTGGTATGACAAACTCAGCGTTAATCTTTCAGCTCTGGTACTTCCGGAACTTCCCGACCTTGGCTGGTGTAAAACTCGTGAACGAAGTCATCTAATGTACCTGCGTCGATGGCATCACGCAAACCTTCCATCAACATTTGATAGTATCTTAGGTTGTGAATGGTGTTTAATCGCGCACCTAAGATTTCGCCACACTTGTCTAAATGATATAGATATGCGCGTGTGTAATTTTTACAAGTGTAACAATCACATTTTTTATCTAAAGGTGAGGTATCAGTTTTGTGTTTTGCGTTACGGATCTTAATTACGCCTTCACTTGTGAACAAGTGACCATTTCGCGCATTTCGAGTTGGCATTACGCAGTCAAACATATCTACGCCACGACGAACACCTTCTACCAAATCCTCAGGCTTACCCACACCCATCAAATAACGAGGTTTTTCTTCTGGGATTTTTGGACACACATGTTCAAGAATACGGTGCATATCTGGTTTTGGCTCGCCAACTGCTAAGCCACCAATTGCATAACCATCAAAACCAATGTTTACCAAACCTTCTAAACTTTCATCTCGCAAGTCTTCATAAACACTACCTTGAATGATACCAAACAGGTTATTTGGGTTTTCTTGACGATCAAACTCATCACGTGAGCGCTGCGCCCAACGCAAAGACATCTGCATTGACTTACGCGCTTCATCATGGGTTGCTGGATATGGTGTACATTCGTCGAAAATCATCACAACATCACTGCCCAGTGAATATTGGATTTGCATCGATTTTTCAGCATCCATAAAGATCTTGCTGCCATCAATTGGCGAGCGGAAATGAACACCTTCTTCAGTGATTTTACGAATATCACCCAAACTGAAAACTTGGAAACCGCCCGAGTCCGTCAAAATCGGACGTTGCCAGTTCATGAAATCATGCAAGTCACCATGACTGCGCATGATCTCTTCACCAGGACGAAGCCACAAATGGAAAGTATTACCCAAAAGGATATCAGCACCTGTCTCACGTACTTCTTCTGGCGTCATACCTTTAACAGTACCGTACGTGCCTACAGGCATAAATGCAGGCGTTTCAACCGTACCACGTTCAAAGACTAAACGACCGCGACGAGCACGGCCATGAGTTTTATCCAACTCGAATTTCATTTTCATATTTACTACAACCTTAAGCCAGAGAAACAGTCTGACGTTTTATTTTTGGCTTTGCGCCATTAAACAATTATGGCTGCCAAAAGCAGCCACAAATCTAGTTCGTTATACCGTTTTACGCGTGATAAACATTGCATCACCGTAACTGAAGAAACGGTACTTTTCTTCAATTGCGTGCTGATAGGCATTCATCACGTTTTGTTGATCAGCAAAAGCACTTATCAACATAATCAATGTTGATTCAGGTAAATGGAAATTGGTTACCATGGCATCAACAACGTTAAATTCATAACCTGGATAAATGAAAATGTCGGTATCAGCACTAAAAGCCGCTATTTTACCATGATTTGCTTTCGCTGCACTCTCTAATGAACGAACTGAGGTTGTGCCCACTGCAATGATTCGTTTACCGGCTTCTTTAGTCGCTATTATTTGATCTACTACGTCTTGAGGCACATTCGCCCACTCAGAATGCATCACATGATCATCGACATCTTCAACACGAACAGGTTGAAACGTACCAGCACCTACGTGCAAAGTTACAAAAGCGATGTTTACGCCTTTATCTTTTAATTTTTGCAGCGTGTCGTCATCAAAATGCAAGCCAGCTGTTGGTGCTGCTACGGCGCCAGGAGTCTCGTTGTATACTGTTTGATAGCGCTCTTTATCTGAATCTTCATCTGGACGATCAATATATGGAGGAAGTGGCATATGCCCAACCTCTTCTAAAACCTCCAAAATGGTTTTATCACTGAGTAGTTCAAGTTCGAACAACGCATCGTGACGAGCCAGCATTTTCATATGATGATCATTATCTAAATTAATAATGGCATCAATTTTCGGTGATTTAGAACTGCGAACATGAGCAAGTATTCGCTTATCATCTAGCATGCGTTCTACAAGGATTTCTAATTTCCCACCTGTAGATTTTTGTCCGAACAAACGCGCAGGAATGACCCGAGTATTGTTGAAAACCATTAAGTCACCTGACTCGATAGAATCAATAAGATCAGTAAAATGCTTGTCGGCAACACAACCCGAATTACCATCAAGGGTAAGTAGACGTGACGCTGTACGCTTTTCTGTAGGATAACGAGCTATTAGCTCATCAGGGAGATCGAATGAAAAATCGGAAACTCGCATTTAACTGCCTCTAAAACTATAAACCTAATGAAACGGCGGCTAGTCTAGGGGCAGAAAGCTTTAAGATCAAGAATCAGGTATTTCTTTCTCTTGTTTTTCAGAGTCTTTTTTATCAACATTAAACGCTGAGTAATCGAAAGGTGTGCATTGAATTTCTTGAAATGGGATATCAACATACATTTTTACGTGTCGACTTTTTTCTTCTTTTTTACCAAAGAGTTTTTTAAAAAAATCTTTCATCATCCTTGAACCTTTATAAGTATTATTAGTAGAAACTTGCTTAATTTGTTAATGCGACACTAACAAGCGGTAACTTTAGTTAATTTAGTTAAAGTTTAGTGAATTAATAACAAGATAAAAAGTAAGGAAATGATACATTACGGTTACAATTTGTTTCAACTAAATTTAACAAATAAAAAACATTCTTAAATTTTGAATTCACTTTAAAAATACAAATATAATTTTTTTTACTAAAAAATAAACCACAACTGGTGTTAATATCTATTTTCAGCAATATAAGTAGCCTAAAAAACCACTTATAACTTTTAAGTCTTTTTTAGAATAAATTAAAAGCCTATCTCTATAATTACATCTCGTTTAATATTCCTTTTATCTTCATTAATGGAAATAGCAGTTGAACAAGATAACAAACTGGTTTTTTAAAATTTCTTGGAAAAAATCATTTCGAGATTTGGCTATATTCATTGTTCTTCTTACTGCTGTTAGCTTATTTATTCAAAGGAACATGGCTTCAGGACAAGCTCCACAAATCAATGCCATTTCAATTACAGGAAAAAGTATCTCACTAAAAAGTCCGTCAGCTAAACCAACACTTATCTATTTTTGGGGAACTTGGTGTGGCTACTGTCGCTTTACATCACCAATGGTCGAGAAAATTTCTCAAGATTACCCTGTAATTTCTATTGCGTTGAGCTCAGGGACTAATGATGAAATTAACGAATACCTTAAAGAGCATGATTTGACCTTTAATGCTTTAAATGATGGCAATGGATATTATTCGCATCAATGGGGTGTTTCTGGAGTACCAAGTATTTTTATCATCGACACTGAAGGTAAAATAGCTGCGACCACTCAAGGGCCTACCACAAGTTGGGGGCTAAGATTTAGGTTATGGCTAGCGAGTTTTTGAGTTAAAAATCAGATTTAATTTAAAGCTAACGTGTACGTGAATGTCTAGTTCTTCTTTCCATCAACATCCGCTTAACAATGCGAGCTTTCAAGGCCTCATGGTTCTCTCTCTTGCAATAAAATGAATCAAAGCCATGTTCGTTATGTGAATTACCTGCTCTTAACCAGCGCCTGAAATGATTTGTACAACAATCACGTATAAAATCATAAGTATGACAATTCAGATTTAAATGAGCGACACTGTCTGCCACATCTTTTATATTAACTGGATCGTCATCTATAAAGTGTATTTCATTAAATTGTAATTTTTTTGATTCTATAAGACATGTCAGTCTCTTACCTTTATTTAACTCTCTATTAAGATCACCAACCGGCAAAGGTTCATCAATGATTAAATTGTGTTTTTTGGGGTCAATATTTATTGCTTTAAGTTTCTCCTTGGTAAAACATCCATTTGTAAGCAACACAACGATAGCATCTGGCCTGCTTGCTTTAAGGCGTTCTAAAAAGCTTAAAAATTTCCCTCTCTCTAGCTCTCTTACTTTTTTCGGATCAGTTTTCCAGCCCTTTTCAGGAGTGAATGTGTTACGAAGCGAAAGTATCGTTTCATCGACATCAAAAATTACCAGCGGCTTTGTTTTTTCTATGTATTTGTGAACCGTATCAATTGACAATACGTTTTCATGATGTTTGCGTGAGGGTGGTATTTTTTCGACTTTATCTTCAGAAGTGCAAAGCGTTATCTTCGAGTATTGATTTACTTTTTCCTGAAATTGATGAGGAATTCCTGAACCAAAACCTAACCATTCCCCCAAGTCTGCGCCACCAAACATCATGATGAACATTAAGTCGATTTCCGACTCTGGTTATTCGATATATTCGATCTTGATGACAACCTGAGCGAGAAGAAAAATTAACCAAACAGTTTTTTTGTTGATGGAGAAATGTATAATGTGATATCTGCTCATAATCCTTATCACTTACTCCTGATAATCGCCCTGAGTCATACTCTCCTTGAATTTGAAATACAGACATAAGTCGAATACACATAGCTGGCAATGGTATTTATCATAAACTAAATACGTGCATTTATTCTGTTAATTCTCATTAACCTTAAAGGCCAACCACAAGTTAGGAATAATGGTTATGGATGGCAAAACAACGCTAACTTAATTTATTCTTTGCCATGTAACTTTCAACGTGCTTATACATAAGGTCATCAATTTCAATATTATCAGCTGGGTAAGCTCCACCTTCAAGAGCAGCCCACAGTTTTGAATAAACGCTCCTCAATGGGTAACATTTACTCTGAAGTTGTGGGCCAATCATTTTCATCACTCATTTTTATCAGGTTGCGGTGGTAGAAGTAACAAAAGAAAAAAAATCAAAAATACACCTCAACAAATACTGCATTTCGAATAAAAATAAAATGAGTTAAAATTGCCTGCCCGATTTTTTAGGATTTATAATGCAGTTTTTTACTTATACTCCGCCTTCAGTTCCGTGGTTAGATCTTCGCTACATCGATGAACAAGTCATTATCATCAATAAACCTTCTGGCTTACTTTCTAACCCAGGGATGGCTGAGCACACTTTCGACAGTGCGATAACTCGCTTGCAAAAAGTCTATCCTGAAACTATTTTGGTACACCGATTAGATTGCGATACTTCAGGGGTTATGGTCTTTGCCCGTACTAAACAAGCTGAATCAAATTTGAAAACCCAGTTCCAAAACAAAGAAACAGAAAAGGAATATATTGCGGAAATTGAAGGAAAGTTAACAAAGAAGAGTGGCACTATTGATTTGAGCTTGGGTAAAGATGAAAAACGAATTCCATTGCAAAAGCCGAGAAAAGATGGCCGTAAGGCCGTCACTCATTATCAAATTATTGAAGAAAGATCCGACAATTCGTTAATCAAGCTTACTCCTGAAACAGGTAGAACCCACCAGCTCAGAGTCCATATGTTAGCATTAGGTCACCCGATTTTAGGTGATGATTTTTATGCAACAGATTGCATCAAACATAAAAGGCATCGATTGAGTTTACATGCACAAAAACTATCATTCACTCACCCTAACACTCAGAAAAAAATGACTTTTTTTAGCAAACATCCATTTTAAACTCATTGGTAACGGGGTATGTGGCACCAGTATTCACTGGTACCACAATATAAGGAGGTTAAACCAACCAAGCTCTAAAGTTTCTGCCTTTAATTTTACCGTCTTTTAACTTATTTAAGGCTCTTTTGGCGATTCTGCGATTAACTGCTACAAAAGCCCTGATGTCTGAAATCTGAATTTTACCAATTTCATCACCACTAATTTCTTTACCATTTGTTAATGCGCCTAGAATATCACCAGGTCGTAACTTTTGTTTTTTCCCACCGTCAATTTGAATTGTTTTCATCTCAGGTACCGGTGGAATATCGGCAAGAATGTTGTCAGAAGGCAATGCTTCACTGGTAATTTGGCGGCCAATAGACTCACCAATCAATTCCGTAATGTACCCTTTCTCAGTATAGAAAGTGTACGCACTTCCTTTACTGCCCGCACGGCCTGTGCGCCCAACCCTGTGTGTATGAACTTCAAAGTCAAAAGCCAAATGGTAGTTGAATACAGCATCGAGTGCATCAATATCCAGACCACGTGCAGCAACATCTGTCGCCACTAAAACATTCAAGCTTTTATTCGCAAATTGAAGCAACACACGGTCACGATCACGCTGCTCTAGATCACCGTGTATCGCCAAAGCACTGAACCCTAGATTAGCAAGTTCATCTGCAACCTGTTGAGTTTCACGCTTAGTATTACAAAATACAACTGCACTTTCTGGGCGTTTATCTAGCAATAGCAACCGTAACGCTTGCATGCGCTGATCATTATTTTTTAAACAATAAAAGTGCTGTTCAATGCTTGAGTTATCGTGCGTTTCTTTAACTTCAACACGCTTAGGAGCATACATAATGCTCTCTGTCATTGACTTAATTTGTTTTGGAAACGTCGCACTAAATAATAGCGTTTGACGTTGATGAGGCGTCTCACCCAAAATTTGATCTAATGCATCTTGAAAGCCCATTTCTAACATTCTATCGGCTTCATCTAGAATCAGAAGGTTCACGTTGCTTAGGTCTAACCGTCCACGACTTAAGTGATCCGTAAGCCTTCCAGGTGTTCCGACAATAATATGTGCACCATGCTCTAAAGAACCAATTTGTGGACCCATTGGAACACCACCACAAAGTGTAAGCACTTTAATATTATGAATCCCACGTGCTAACGTTCGGATCTCTTTAGCAACTTGGTCGGCAAGTTCTCTGGTTGGGCAAAGTACAAGAGATTGAATTCTGAACCGTTTTACATCTAACTTATTAAGCAGCCCTAATCCAAATGCTGCTGTTTTTCCAGAGCCTGTTTTTGCTTGGCCAATGACATCCTCTCCTTTCAAGATCAAAGGTAGACTTTGCTCTTGAATTGGCGTCATCTTTTCATACCCCATTGTCTCAAGGTTTGAAGTTAGCTCACTTTTTAACGGCAGTGACGAAAATGCCGATGATGTTTTGGATTGGCTCAAAATAAAATCTCTATAAGAAAGGAGGACTACTCAGTGCGGCAGTTTAACAGAAAAAGTGTTTTTAATCGCTTATAACCTATCCAACTATCAAATAATCAAACTAAACTTGAAACTAATCCGTTGAGGCACAATCTCATTATCATATTCACAAAAAGAGATTCCTAATGATTGATTTATATTCTGCAGCGACACCAAATGGCTATAAAGTTTCAATTGCACTTGAAGAGATGGGCATTGAATACAAGATTCATGAACTTCATCTTTCGACTAATGAGCAAAAAAAACCTGAGTTTCTAGCCATCAACCCAAATGGCCGTATTCCAGCGATCGTTGATAAAGATAATGATGACTTTAATGTGTTTGAATCTGGCGCAATCTTAGTTTATCTGGCCGAAAAGACAGGTAAGTTTTTACCAAAAGATGAAAAGGCTCGTTCACGTGTCATGCAGTGGCTAATGTTTCAAATGGGTGGTGTGGGCCCAATGATGGGACAAGCTAATGTGTTCAATCGCTACTTTCCAGAAAAGATCCCTGCGGCCATCGAGCGCTACCAAAAAGAAGGACGTCGTCTTTTTGAAGTAATGAACACTCAACTCGAACAAACGGAGTACCTCGCTGGAGATGAATACACTATCGCCGATATGGCGACCTGGCCATGGGTGAGAATTTATGAATGGAGCGGTGTTGATATTGAAGGCCTAACCCATTTGCAACGTTGGCTAGACAAAATCGCAGAAAGACCAGCTGTTCAAAAAGGTATTATGATGCCAGAACCTTCTAATTTATCAGATGAAGAAAAAATTAAGCGCATCCAGCAAATGGTCACTAAATAAATCAGACCGTAATTATTTAGCACATACCTAATTAATGTATGTGCTAAAATCCCCGCCTTTACGATTAGATACACTATCTTGGTGGCGGTATGACCCATTCAAATTCAGAACTTATTGCTTCAACTCCAGCTCAAAAACGTGCGTTGAGTTATGCAAATACTATCTTAAATTTATTTTCTGAGGTGATGTCGACCCAAAAACCTGCAGATAGGATTCTGGCTAATTACTTTCGTGAACATAAAAAACATGGTTCTAAAGATCGCCGTATTATCCGTGAAACTCTGTTTGGGCTTTTTCGTTGGTGGGGTTGGCTTAAACAAAACCTTTCGAGTTCTCATAATCCAGCTACTGTTGATGCTGAAACCATAAAACTATTACTGGCAACAGCCCTATTAGAACAACATTCATGGGAAGCTATCATTCAGGCTTGGGCTGAGCTTAGTGAAACGGATGTTGAGTTATTGACTGAAATACAAACTCAAGACGCCAAAATAGACAGAATTGAAAAATTATATCCGCAACATAAGTTCGAACTTACACAATTGTTACCTGAGTCGTTTTGGTCACATATACAGTTAAGTGAAGAACAGCAAAGTAAACTCGCCGATAGCATGCTTTCTCGGCCTCCGATATGGGCACGAGCTCAATTTGAAAAAACTGAAACAGTGATTAGTTCACTAGAATCTGATGATATCAACATTTCTCGTAGTGAGTTTTTCAACGATGCTTTAAACCTCGGAACTAAAAGCATTAACTTGCCTCAAGTAAAAGCTTATCAACAAGGTAAACTTGAAATTCAGGATCTTGCTTCTCAAGTGATCGGCAATGTCTGCTCTCCAAAGCCGGATGAACAGTGGTGGGATGCTTGTGCAGGTGCTGGCGGTAAAAGCTTACAATTGGCATCATTAATGAGCCACGAAGCAACATCAAAACCGGCAGGCAAAATTATCTCTTCCGATATTCGTAATTCAGCGTTAGAAGAATTATCAAAGAGAGCCAAACGTGCGAATACTAAGCTGATAAAAACTCAGTATTGGAAAACTGAATCGTTACCTGTAAAAGAAAACTATTTTGATGGTGTACTGGTTGATGCACCGTGTACTTGTACTGGAACATGGCGCCGTAATCCAGATATGCGTTGGACAGACACGTTAGAAAATGTGGAAGATACAGCAAACCTACAATTGCACATTTTGACTCAAACCGCCCAAGCAGTTAAATCAGGTGGAACATTAGTTTACGCCACTTGCTCACTGTTAGATAAAGAAAACCGACATGTTGTTGAGGGCTTTCTTGCAGATAACCCAGAGTTTGAGCTGGTTAAACTTATTCATCCTTTTACAGGAGAAGCAAAGTCGTATTTAACCATCTGGCCTTACGAAGCAAATAGTGACGGAATGTTTGTCGCAAAAATGATCAAAAAATAAAACAACTGTCACCTCGATGATAAAGGTTATGAAACTTCGCCTTTATCATCGCTTTTGATGCTTTCCTATGATTCTATCAAAATACCAATTAAGCACTGGATAGATAAAACTGTGCAGTTTCCCTAACAAATACATTTCTTTACCAGGATAAATTGAAAACTTCTTTTTATTGATCCCGTTCAAGATAGATTTAGCAACAAACTCTGGAGAGTAAAGTGAACCACTTCCGGTGATCTCGCAAGTTTCGGGTGGTTTGGTTTGCATTTCCTGCTCTAACATTGGAGTGTCAGTATCAGGCGGGAAAGCAATGCTCAAGTTTATCCCCATGTTTTTTAGTTCTGAACGCATAGATTCAGCTAGCCCTTGCAACGCAAACTTACTTGGGCTGTAAGACGTATACCCATGAATACCAACAAGCCCGGCACCAGATGAAATCATCACAATATGGCCTGAATGCGCTTTTTTCATGTGGGGTAAAATGGCTTGTATTGGATATAGACTGCCAAAATAATTGATATCCATCGATTTCTTATGCGTGATTGTATCCGTACTTTCAAAGTAACCAGGTTCTGCAAGACCTGCAGATAAAATCAACACCTTTTTTAATTCTGAGCTGTCAGTCGCTTGCTTAATTGCATGATGAATTTGTTTCTCATCTGCAACGTCCGCCGAATAATAATCAAGCTGCTCATTATCTGTAAGCACCGAGGAAAACTCAGCTACAACTTGATTTAACTTAGTTTCACACCTCGCAATAAGAGTGACTTTATTCCCTTGTTCTAAAAGTAATTTTGCAACCGCTTTGCCTATACCACTTGAACCACCAGTAATAATTGCATGTATTGACATCAATATTATTCAATTCCCAATTTGTTATTTATAAAACAAATCGGCAAACTCCCTTTGCTAAAATTTTTATTCGTATCCATCATGGATAACTATCTTCACAACTTACGGATTGTTTTATTTGTAATCAACAGTAAGTTGTGATGACTACCTAATTTTTTGAGTAAAAACTCAATCCAATATACAACTGTCATTAATACTCGATATACTGAAAACAATTTATTAAGGATGAACCTAACTTATGTCTTCAGTACACGAATTCACCGCTCAGTCTATTACGGGCGATGATGTTGCCCTAAGCCAATATCAAGAGCATGTATTATTAATTGTAAATACTGCGAGTAAGTGCGGATTTACACCACAATATAAAGGCCTTGAATCACTGTATCAATCATTAAAAGATTCAGGGTTTAGTGTTTTGGGCTTTCCATGCAATCAATTTGCGAGTCAAGAGTCCGGTTCGGAAAGTGAAATTTCACAATTCTGTGAATTAAATTTCGGCGTCACCTTCCCGCTTTTTGCCAAAGTAGACGTCAATGGTGATAACGCTCACCCTCTATATAACTACCTTAAATCATCGGCTAAAGGACTGCTGGGCTCAGAGTCTGTTAAATGGAATTTCACTAAGTTTCTAGTAAATAAGCAAGGTCAAGTGATCAAACGCTATGCACCAACGACCAAGCCAGAAGACATTAAATCGGATATTGAAAAGTTATTGGCTGAGTAAATTCGAATAATAATTGTCCATGAGAGGTTCGAATGATAGATTGTATACAATTTATTAAATGAACCTCATGGACGATAAAATGAATAACAAAATCCCCTTTTTATTGCTTACTCTAACTTCTAGTTCAGCCATTGCGTATCAACCTTCAATTTCTTCAGTATTAAAGCAAGAACATAAATGCAGCCCAACGATTCAAATTCGTTCTGAAAAGTTGTCGCAAGCTCAAATATCACAAGCTTGTGCACTCCTGTCAAAACAAGAAGCTAAATTTCACGAGCTATTTGGGACGATTTCATCTCCAGTCAAAGATGATAACAATGCCAGTATGCGAGCGAATATTTATGCTGATCGAGATTCCTATGTGAAACACGTAACTGACCACTTTGATGTTCCAAGTGACAACGGCGGTATGTATTTAGAGGGATACCCAAATAAAAAAGACAACCAAGCAGAATTCGTTGCCTACGAAAAAAATGGTCAAATTTGGAATTTAGCTCATGAATACATCCATTATTTAGATGGTCGCTTTAACCTTCATGGTGATTTTTGCTCTTGGCCACATGATTCTCATGGTGCGCCTGAATACTGCCCAAAGCCTGCCCCTGTGAAACCACATTTAGTTTGGTGGACCGAAGGTTTAGCCGAATACATTAGTAAAGGTGACAACAACCCCAAAGCGTTTGAAACAGCAAAGTCAGGGGAATACAAACTGAGTGATTTATTCAATACCAGTTACGAGAATGATGGTGGAAGTGTGCGCATTTACCGTTGGGGGTATCTTGCAACACGATTTATGTTAGAAAATCATCGCGCTCAAGTTGATGCAATGCTTAAGTTCACAAGAAAAGGAGAATACGATAAATATCAAAAGCTTGTAACGCTATGGGGAACAAGGTATGACGCAGAGTTTTCGACTTGGCTAAAAAAAATTGAAAAAAAGTAAACTTTTTTTATTTTTTATTGAACTATCTTAAAACTCCAGAGTCTGACTTTATGAACAGATTATTTTAACTTAGTTAAAGGCATTGTTTGTTCATCATCATTCTCCCTTTATTGATATTGTTGTATCATAGATATTCCAAATTGGAAGTGAGCGATCTAAAGAATAGGTCGCTTTTTTTTGTCTTTTTTTCAGTGCTTATCTATTCAAAAGTATATTATCTAGGTTAAAAATTCTTTCATAACTTTTAGCAATATCACCTGTTCTTTTTTTATGTAATCAATTTATTTATTCGTGGGTCTATTTAGACGAACAGATTAATTAAGCATTGTTTGTTCATCATCTCCCTATGTTATTTCCGAATTGGAATTATACGGCTTATCGATTGATAAGCCGCTTTTTTATTTGCTCTTCTTACGCATCAACAGATAATAAAACACTGGAGTTAGAATCAAGCCAAAGAAGGTTACTCCTAGCATGCCAGAAAATACAGCAACGCCCATCTCTTTTCGCATTTCAGAGCCAGCTCCAACAGAAAACACAAGCGGTAAAACACCCATAATAAATGCGAATGAAGTCATTAAAATAGGGCGCAAACGCAACTTACAAGCCGTAATTATAGCCTCTTTAATTTCTTTGCCTTCGGCTTGTAACTCTTTAGCGAATTCGACAATTAATATGGCATTTTTCGTTGCTAAAGCCACCAGCACAATTAAGCCTATCTGAGTAAAGATATTATTGTTGCCGCCATAAATCCAAACGCCAGTTAATGCCGATAGCATTGTCATAGGAATGATAAGAATAATTGCGATTGGAGATTTCAAACTTTCATACTGTGCTGCTAACACCATAAACACTAAACAAATCACCAGTAAGAATATGAGGCCACCAGTGTTTCCAGCCAAAATCTGCTGATATGTAATGTCTGTCCATTCATAATTCATTCCATCTGGTAGCGCTTCTGCTAAAACTTCCTCAATGGCAGATCTTGCCTGATCACTACTGTACCCAGCTGCTGCTACTCCATTGATGTCAGCTGAAACGAAACTGTTGTAGTGCATCACTCTATCTGGATCAACCGTATGCTTTACTTCAATGATGGTTCCCAGTGGAATCATCTCTCCCTTATTGTTACTGACTTTAATTTGGGTAATATCTTCAGGCATATCACGAAATGATTGCTCAGCTTGAATATTCACCTGATAAGTCCGACCGAACAAATTGAAGTCATTTACATAAGTTTTTCCCAAATAAGATTGCAACGCTATAAAGACATCTTGTATCGATACACCAATTTGCATGGCTTTGGTTCTGTCCACGGCCACTTCAATTTGAGGCACATTCACATGATAGCTCGTAAATACTTTGGCTAGTTCAGGATGAGACTTAGATTTTTCAATCACCTCTTCCGTCACCTTAAATAAAGTATCAAACCCATAATGAGTTCGATCTTCGATTTGCAATTTAAAACCACCAATAGTTCCTAAACCACGCACAGGTGCAGGGTTGAACACGGCAATTTTTGCTTCTTGAATTGGTTGAAACTCACCATTTAACGACTTAGCGATTGCACTCGCAGATAACTCAGGACTCGTTCGATTCTCAAATTTATCCAACGTAACAAACACAATGCCTTGGTTGGTACTATTCGTGAAACCGTTAATACTCAAGCCCGCCATTGAAAACACATCCGTAACCCCTGGATGTTTCAAAGCAATCTCGGTCATTTTATCAGTCACACCCTGAGTTCTGTCTAGTGAAGCGGCATCCGGTAATTGCGCATAAGAGATCAAATATTGTTTATCTTGTGGAGGCACGTAAGCCGTCGGCGTATTCTGGAATTGAAAACCCGTTAGACTCAACAGCCCTAAATAAACGATAACAATGACGCCGCTGATTCTGACTAAACGTGAAACTAATGCACCGTAACTCTCGGAAAGCCAGTGAAAGAATTTATTAAAAGGTCTAAATATCCAACCCAAAAGCCAATCAATTGATTTTGATAACCAATCTTTAGGTGCGTCGTGGGGTTTGAGTAACAGCGCAGATAATGCAGGGCTGAGCGTTAAAGAGTTTATGGCAGAGATAATCGTCGATATGGTTAATGTTAAAGCAAATTGAATATAAAACTCACCAGTTAACCCTGTCATAAAGGCTGTAGGAACAAATACTGCTATCAATACCATTGTGGTCGCAATAATCGGACTCGTCACCTCCTCCATAGCCCTTTTAGTTGCTTCGAGTGGTTTCAGGCCTTCTGCAATATTTCGTTCAACATTTTCTACAACTACAATGGCGTCATCAACAACAATTCCTATCGCCAGCACAAGCCCGAAAAGTGAAAGCGCATTGAGCGAGAACCCCATCAGGTGCATAAAACTAAAAGTACCTATAAGCGACACTGGTACCGCTAATAGCGGGATTATGGATGCTCGCCAAGTTTGCAAGAACAGTACCACAACCAATATGACTAAAAACACTGCATCAATTAAGGTTTCAATCACAGAGCTAATAGACTCCTGAACGAATACTGTCGGGTCAAAAACGAGTGCGTATTCCAATCCAGCTGGAAAGTGCTTTTCAAGCTCTTTCATTTTGGCTCGCACATCATCGGATATTTGTATCGCATTGGCGCCATTAGCCTGATAGATAGGTACTGCCACTGCCGGAGAATTATTGAGCTTTGAATTTAATACATAGCTTTCGGATCCCAACTCAACTCTGGCTACGTCTTTTAATCTCACAACCTGATCGTTTTCACCCACTTTAATAATAATATTCTTGAATTCTTCTACATCAGACAAGCGCCCTTTTACATTTATCAATAATTCGAAGTTAGCGCCTACCATCGGTTCAGCACCCAAACTGCCTGCTGCCACTTGCTGATTCTGCTGTTTAATTGCTTTGACAATATCAATGGGAGAAAGCCCTACCGATGAAACTTTATAAGGGTCTAACCAAACTCTTAAGCTGTACTCACCAAAACCGAATTGGCGCGTTGCACCAACTCCTTTAATTCGTTGCAATTCGTCTTTTACATACAAATTTGCGTAATTGGATAAATACAACAGATCATGATTTTCATCAGTCGAATACAAGTGAACTAACATGGTAAGAATCGGTGACGTTTTCTCGGTCACAACACCTAAGCGTTGAACTATAACAGGCAGCCTTGGCTTTGCTCGCTCAACTCGATTCTGAACTTGCGCCTGTGCAATATCGATGTCCGTACCAATAGCAAACGTCACGGTTAACTTCATCAACCCATCAGCCGTAGCTTGAGATGACATGTACAACATGTTATCAACGCCATTGATCTCAAGCTCGATGGGAGAAGCTACAGTTTCAGCAATGAGTTTAGGGGTTGCCCCTGGGTACTTAGCTTGAACGATAACGGTCGGTGGTGCTACATCTGGATATTCTGTTGTCGGTAATTGCCCAACTGAAATAGCACCGCAAATAACGAATAACAGAGACAGCATGACTGCTGTGATCGGTCTTTCGATAAAATACTTTGAAATCATGAGTGCGCTTCCTTGCCACTATGTTATTGGAAATACATTTTCTGCTCTTTTCTCAACTCATCCAAATTTTCTTTAGAGGTCATATCTACGTGAATGGGATTAATTTTTCTTCCAGCTTTAGCCCTGTGCATGCCATTGATGACGATACGATCCGTTGGCTTCAGCCCCGTTTTAATCACTCTCAAACCACTCATTGATTTTCCGAGCGTTACTGGTTGGTATTTCAATTGATTATTGTCGTCTACCAAGAGAACATATCGATTTTGCAAATCAGTTTTGACCGCGGTTTCATCGATTAGAATGCGCTTTTGTGGCGTACTGCCTGCTATTCTCAACGTCGCAAATGCACCTGGAATAATGCGTTGATGACGGTTATTAAAATGCGCTCGTAAGCGGATAGTTCCTGTATTTGAATTGACTCTATTATCAATAAAATCAATTTTGCCTTTATGCTTAAAATCATTTGCATTCACTAGGCTCATAGAAACAAAGCTGTCTAACTTGCCTGGTGCTGATTGCTGCATACTTTGGAGTAAATCTAAATATTTAAGATAGGTTTTTTCATCAACATCAAAATACACATGCATGTAATCATCAGAGACAATGGAGGTGAGAGGTGAAACCCCTTTTTCTAGATAATTACCTTCTGTGATCTGTGCAAAAGACACTCTGCCATCAATCGGTGCGATGACCTTCGTAAACTCCAGATCCAAAGTGGAATGTGCCAGCTGCGCCTTTATCGAATTTACATCAGCCTTAGCTTTCTGTTTTGAAGCATATTGGCTTTCGAGTGTTTGCTTTGACACTGCCCTTTGTTTATATAGCTCTTCAACACGTTTGTATTCAGACTCCGCCAACATAGAGTTTGCTTTAGCTCGGTCAAGATCACTTTCTAATCGCTGCACATCGGTTTTAAAGGTTCTCGGATCAACTTGGAACAGCACATCCCCTTTTTTTACTCGAGCTCCTTCATCAAACATCACTTTATCAAGATAACCAGAAACACGAGGGATAACCGTGACTCTATCTGGCGACTTAACTCTGCCCGTATACTCATCCCAATTCACAATAGTCTCATGCAGCACTGGAGCCACATCGACTTCAACCAATTTAGAAGCTTTATCACTCTTTGATTCATCTTCGTTGCAAGCAGTGGTCAAAATGAGTAAGAAAAGAATAAGAAAAACTTGGTTGAATGACTTACTGAAATAGCTCATGCTCAAGTCCCTATGAACCTTAATAAATTAAATAACTATTTCAGTGTAGCAACAGTTTGAATTATGTACCTGTGATGAAGTTTAAAAGGCTCATTTACAAAATATGCTCGATGTCAGGTTTTGCCCGAATAACTTGTATCACGAAGTTTTGTAACTGCAGTTTTAAGCTTGGTTAAAAAGTCTTTTGATAAGTGTATGGAAGAAGAGGCGTACGTGCATTCTGTAATTTGACTATTTAAAACATAATTCGTTTTCTCAGAATATTGAAACTTCTGAAACTCAGGGCAGAAAATCGTTTATGAATTTACATAGTTAGAAATTAATCACTATTGCGAGTTTATCTTTTGTTGCAAGAGAAACACTTAATCGATAACCACCAGCACTCTGTTTTATGAATGACTGCCAATGAAGATTCTTATGTTCATTCTCGGCAATCACTTCTATCGAGCCATTCGTATCATCGAAAGTAAAAGAAAAAGAATCTAGCCTTGTTGCTAACCCTTTACCTGTCGCCTTGATGTAAGATTCTTTTAACGCCCATAAGTCAAAAAATCGCTTACGTTGATTATCTTCAGGTAACGCTAACAAACTTGAAACTTCAATCTCTGAGAAGTAACGATGTAAAATCGCATGTATGTCTGTATTTTGCCTTTCTCTTTCAATATCCACACCAAACAAAATATCACGATAAGGTAGCTTCGAATGAAAGACACCAATCAATAAGTAATCACCACTGTGACTGATATTAAATTGAATCCCAGTAGCATCAAATTGAGACTGAATTAAGCGAGGTTTTCCGTGTTTTTCAACTTCAAACTGCCATTGGTAAGATTGGATAGGTTCTAGTTCGTTATCATCGCAATAACGAGACAAGGTTTCACGGAGTGTTGTTCGAACAAATAAAGCCTGATTTTTCATTCGCTCAGATTTGTAACGCTGAACTCTTTGCTGTTCTGATTCAGACAATAACTTAAATGCAGTCTCTTTATCATTAATTGACTGAATTTCATAAAGATAAGTCGTAACTTCAATAAATGGTTGTTGTGATGAATACAAATAAAAAGCCAAGTTAATCCGTAAAGCCGCATTATAACCTTATGCTGAAATGTTTTGTAAAATCTATTTTGTCCCACCTGATTGTAACCAGAGTGAGACTGAGGTAATCTTGCTGCTCATTTTGCAAAATTAAACGAATAAATTGGCAACGGATGCCTATAAAATATTATGACAACACGTCAAAGACATGGGAATGCGACTACCACACCTGAAATGCGGCGCTTTATTCAAACGTCGGATATGAGCGTGGCTGAACTTTCTAAAATTTTGAACATCAGCCCCGCTACGGTTCGTAAGTGGCGTAACCGTAAAGATATTTCCGATGGTGACCACACACCTAGACACTTAAATACGACGCTCACGCCAACGGAAGAATATGTGGTTGTCGGGCTTCGTTCTCAACTTGAGCTGTCGTTAGACAAACTCTTAAAAGTCACCCAAGAATTCATTAACCCTAATGTGTCCCGCTCTGGTCTTGCTCGTTGTTTAAAGCGGTATGGCGTGTCTAAACTTGATGATGAGACACCCACCAAAGTCCCAGGTGATTATTTTAATCAGCTACCCGTTGTACAAGGCTCTGAGGTCAGTGCGTATGCATTAAACACTGAAACCTTAGCTAAAGCTCTTGAATTGCCTAAAGATGACCCTGGTTCTGTCGTACAAGTAGTTTCTCTCGCCATCCCTGACGAGATCCCGCAAGAAAAACCCAGTTCAGTCTTTATTGGTATCGACCCAAACTCTGATTGGGTCTACGTTGATATTTATCAAGACAATGATACTCAAGCGGCCAATCGTTATATCGGTTATGTATTGCAGCAAGGGCCATTTCATCTACGTCGTTTATTAGTGCGAAATTACCACACATTTTTAGCTCGTTTCCCGGGAGTCCAAACCAATATCCCCTCCAATCCAACGGAAAATAAAAACGAGCCACAAGCGAAACCGCAACAGTTAAAACAATCAAAAAACCTGAGCGTTCGCCAAACCAAGCTTTTCTCCGGAGAATCTGTATGAGTCAACAAGATAAGCGCCTGAATAAGCGCTTAAAAGATACCCCTATTGCGATTGTCGGCATGGCAAGCATCTTCGCTAACTCTCGATATGTAAATGAGTATTGGGATTTGATCAGCGATGAAATCAATGCCATTACGGATATACCAGAAAGCCACTGGCGAGCGGATGATTACTACGACAGTAACAAATCAACGCCAGATAAAATTTACTGCAAACGTGGTGGTTTTTTACCTGATGTCGATTTTAACCCGATGGAGTTTGGCTTACCGCCCAATATTCTTGAGTTAACCGATACCTCGCAATTGTTGTCTTTAGTCGTTGCTAAAGAAGTCCTAGCCGATGCTAATTTGTCAGAAGATTATGATCGTGATCGCATTGGTATTACTTTAGGCATTGGTGGCGGACAACAGATCAGCCAAAGCATGAATGCACGTCTGCAATATCCTGTCTTGCGTCAGGTATTCAAAAATAGCGGCATCAGCGATGAAGATTCAGAGATGCTGATCCAAAAGGTGCAAGACCAATACGTGCCTTGGGAAGAAAACTCATTTCCAGGTTCTTTAGGAAATGTCACCGCAGGTCGTGTTGCTAATCGCTTTAACTTAGGCGGAATGAACTGCGTAGTAGACGCAGCTTGTGCGGGTTCATTGGCCGCAATTCGTATGGCACTAACCGAGCTAACAGAACATCGCTCAGACATGATGATCACTGGTGGTGTCGATACCGACAACTCACCATACATGTACATGAGTTTCTCCAAAACGCCTGCATTTACTGACAAAGAAAACATCACCCCATTTGATGAGTCATCAAGCGGGATGATGATTGGTGAAGGCATCGGCATGATTGCCATTAAGCGTTTAGAAGATGCGGAGCGTGATGGCGATAAAATCTATGCGGTAATCAAAGGTATCGGTGCTTCATCTGACGGCAAATTTAAAAGCATTTACGCACCGTGCCCTGAAGGACAAGCCAAAGCGTTATACCGTGCTTATGATGATGCGGGCTTTGCGCCAGATTCTGTCGGCCTTATTGAAGCTCACGGTACAGGTACTGCCGCTGGAGATGTGGCTGAATTTAATGGCCTTAACTCCGTATTCAGTGAAAACAATAACCAAAAACAACACATCGCTCTAGGTTCAATAAAATCACAAATCGGTCATACAAAAGCAACCGCAGGAACAGCAGGTCTGATCAAAGCTGCGCTGTCTTTACACCATAAAGTGTTGCCACCGACCATCAATGTAAATAATCCAAATCCAAAGCTTGGTGTTGAAGACTCACCTTTTTACATCAATAGTGAAACTCGTCCTTGGATTGCTAAAGCCGACGATACACCTCGTCGTGCAGGCATCAGTTCATTCGGGTTTGGTGGCACTAACTTCCACGTTGTACTGGAGGAATACACTCAAGAACATGAAGAATATCCTTATCGTCAACGTAATGTGGCCACGAGCTTATTGATTGATGCACCAACAAAATCACAATTAATCTCTCAGCTTGAACAGATCAAGCAAACGGGTGTCGATCTTAACGCACTCGCGAAGTCGTATTCTCATCGTAAACTTGCTGATAGTAATCACCGTATAGGTTTTGTTGTTTCATCGGTTACTGAACTGGAAAAAGAGCTTGTAAATGCGATGATTCGACTCGCCAGTGACGAATCTGAATGGCAATTACCATCGGGCACCAGTTATCAAGCGCAAGCAACAAAAGGAAAAGTTGCAGCACTCTTTGCAGGCCAAGGTTCACAATTTGTGAATATGGGTAAAACACTGGCTTGCAACTTCCCAGAGCTTCGCCAGCAAGTGGCATTAAGTGATAAAGTTTTTATTGAGAATAGTCAGCCAAGTTTATCCAGTAAACTATTCCCAATTCCCGTATTCAGTGAACAAGAACGTAAATCACAACTTGCTGATCTAACGAATACGGCATTTGCACAAAGTGCGATTGGCGCTCTCTCTGTTGCTCAGTTTGATTTGTTGACCAAAGCAGGATTTAAAGCTGAACTCTTTGGTGGTCATAGCTTTGGTGAACTCTCAGCACTTTATGCTTCAGGAGTGCTGAGTAGGCAAGATTACACCACTCTCGCTTTTGCTCGTGGACAGGCAATGGCATCGGCTCCCGAAGGTGTAGATACAGGTAACATGGCCGCTGTTATTTTACCAGCTGAGTCCGATGCACTTGAAAAGTTGCATACTATTATCGAGCAATTTGATGGCGTAAAAATCGCCAATGATAACTCTGATATCCAGCAAGTTATCGCTGGCGACTCAAATGCTCTCGCTCAATGCAGTAAAGTCATTAAGGAAGAGCTTGGTTATAAAGTTGTTTCTCTGCCAGTGTCAGGAGCTTTCCATACACCACTTGTTGCTCATGCTCAGCAACCTTTTGCAGATGCGATTAATGACGTTGAGTTTAACTCTCCATTAGGTACAGTTTTTAGTAACGCCACAGCAAATGCTTACCCTGCAGATAATAAACAGATTCAAAAGCAGTTTACAGAGCACATGCTCCAGTCGGTGCATTTCCGCCAACAAGTACGAGAAATGTATGCTGCTGGTGCACGTATTTTTGTTGAGTTTGGTCCTAAAGACATTCTGCAAAAGCTCGTCAAAGCCAACCTGACAAAACATAGTGAAGACATTAAGGTCATCAGCTTAAACCCAAATGCAAAAGGCGACAGTGACAAGCAATATCGTCAAGCTGCAATGCAACTGGCTGTTGCGGGTATTGAATTAAGCAACATCGACCCATATAAAGCTGACATTTCACATCCTGAAACCGCAGCGGGCATGTCTTTTAAGCTTAACGGCAATAACTATATCAGCCCTGCAACTCAGCAAAAAATGCAAACTTCCCTAAAAACTGGTGAAGTCAGCACCCAAATTGAATACGTCGACCGTGAAGTAGAAAAAGTCGTCGAAAAAATAATAGAAAAAACGGTGGAATCACCAATGACGTCAAATAAGACACCTCAAATCGAACAAGCATCACCTCAAACAGGCAGCCAAACTGCAGCTTCAGGGGATACATTAGGCGCTTTCTTTAGTGCTCAAGATCAAGTAGCACAACTGCATCAACAATTTTTATCGATTCCAAAACAATATGGCGATACTTTTAGCGAGTTAATGGCTGAACAAGCGAAAATGGCCAGTAAAGGTTTAGCAATTCCAGAAGCGTTAACGCGTTCAATGGAAATGTTCCACCAGCACCAAAGCCAAACATTGCAAAGCCATGAACAATTCATGCAGTTGCAAGCTGAGCAAAATCAAGCCGCCCTTTCCTTGCTCAATGGCGTTGCACCGCAAGCTCAACGTATCGCAATGAATGTCGCTAAACCTTCAGTTCAAGCGAGTACACCGTTACATTCAGTTCAACCACAAGTTACAGCCACGAAGCCAGCCACCGCTGCTCCAGTAGCAAAAGCTCAGCCTCTCCCTGTTATTGAAACGCCTAAAGCTGAATCGTCGATTTCAGAATCGAGCTTGAATGCAGATCAAGTCCAACAAACCATGCTTAACGTTGTTGCAGATAAAACTGGCTACCCAACTGAAATGCTTGATTTAACGATGGATATGGAAGCTGATTTAGGTATCGACTCCATCAAACGTGTTGAAATCTTAGGTACCGTTCAAGATCAATTACCAGAGCTACCTGAACTGAGCGCAGAAGATTTAGCAGAGTGTCGAACCTTAGGTGAGATTGTCAGTTACATGAATAGCCAGTTAGGAAGTTCATCGACGGCTAACGCTAATCGTGTAGAAACAACAGCTGCAGTATCCAGTAGCGTTACTGGCGATCAAGTTCAGCAAATCATGCTTGATGTAGTAGCCGATAAGACGGGCTACCCAACCGAGATGCTCGACTTAGCAATGGATATGGAAGCTGACCTTGGCATCGATTCCATTAAACGTGTTGAAATCTTAGGTACCGTTCAAGACCAACTACCCGAATTACCAGAACTGAGTGCAGAAGATTTAGCTGAATGTCGCACGTTAGGTGAAATTGTCGCTTACATGAATAGCCAGTTAGATCATTCTCCAGCGATCTCCTTCCAAGTTGAGCCAATTATTGCTGCAACAAAGAGCCTAACGAGCAATCTAGTACAGCAAACCATGCTTGATGTTGTAGCCGACAAAACGGGCTACCCGGCTGAAATGCTAGACCTTGCAATGGATATGGAAGCCGACTTAGGCATTGACTCAATCAAACGAGTGGAAATTTTGGGTACGGTTCAAGACCAGTTACCTGAACTGCCAGAATTGAGTGCAGAAGATTTAACCGAGTGCCGCACACTTGGAGAAATTGTCACTTACATGAACAGCCAGCTTGGTGATTCATCTCCTGTTGAGCCTAAAGTTGAACCCGCTTTTTCATCAACCAGTAACCTGACCAGTGACCAGGTCCAACAAACTATGCTTAATGTGGTCGCCGACAAGACGGGTTACCCTGCTGAAATGCTTGATCTTGCAATGGATATGGAGACCGACTTAGGCATTGATTCTATCAAACGAGTCGAGATTCTAGGTACAGTGCAAGATCAATTACCTGAACTCCCAGAATTGAACGCTGAAGACTTAGCCGAATGCAGAACGCTCGGTGAAATCGTGGCCTACATGAATAGCCAATTGAGTGCGTCGCCTTTAAGCCCAACTCAAGTCATCGTTGAGCCCGCTGCCAATGCAGAGTTAGTGATAACAGACGTCGAACTTCCACCACACAGCGAGGTAGCATTAAAAAAGCTGCCAGCGGCGATTAATGCAGAGTTAAACTTTCCAAAAGACAGTGTCGTTATCATCAATGATGACGGACAGAATGCAGGCCTACTTGCAGAAAAGTTAACAGCTAAAGGTTTAATCGTCGCAGTTATTCATGCTCCCGTTGACATACTTGAGCAACAATCTCCAGTGAACAGTGATATTACTCAAATCACTCTTGAAAATATTTCAGATAAAAGCATTGAAGATGCATTAACACAAATCCAATCATTAGGGCATATTGCAGGATTTATTCATCTGCAACCCAAAGGTTTGAACTCACAAGCAACCGCTGTTGAGTTATCTGAGTCCGCAATGACTCATGTAGAAAGTGCATTTTTATGGGCAAAACACTTACAACCTGTTTTAGCTTCTAACTCAGTTGCTCGCTTTGTCACGACAAGTCGCATTGATGGTGGCTTTGGATATTTCAATGCTGAATTAACATCTCAGTCTGAACTTAACCAAGCTGCACTAGCAGGGTTAACCAAGACCTTAAGCCACGAATGGCAAAAAGTAAGTTGTAAGGCACTTGATATTGAGCCTGAACTAGAATCTAACTTCTTTGCCGATGCCATCATCGCTGAGTTTGCGACTCAACATGATGTGGTCGAAGTTGGGATAACAAAAGAACAACGATTCACACTGGTTGCCACTGAAACTGCGGAACAACAATCTACAGCAGCAGATATTTCCACTACCGATAAAATATTGGTCACGGGTGGTGCAAAAGGTGTCACCTTAAAGTGTGCATTAGCACTTGCAGTAAAGAGCAAAGCGCATTTCATTTTGGCTGGGCGCAGTGATCACCTTGAAACCAATCAACTTCCTGATTGGGCAAAAGGCAAAGTTGAATCTGAATTAAAAGCGGCTGCGATAGCGGAGCTACAAGCCCAGAATAAAAAGCCAACACCAAAATTAGTCAACGAGTTGATTAAGCCGGTAAACAGCAGTCTAGAAATTGCCAATGCATTGCAACAATTTGAACAAGTTGGCGCCAGTGCTGAGTACATATCTTTAGATATTATTTGTGCTGAGCATGTGCAAACTACCTTGTCGACATTGAGTGCTATCACACCCATTACTGGATTAATTCATGGTGCAGGCGTATTGGCCGACAAGCACATTCAAGATAAAACCCTTGATGAATTATCTCGTGTTTACGGCACAAAAGTGTCTGGTTTGAAACACATTTTATCTGCACTGCAACTTGATTCACTTAAGCTTGTTGCTCTGTTCTCTTCTGCTGCTGGTTTTTACGGTAACGAAGGACAAAGCGACTATGCGATGAGTAATGAAATTCTTAATAAAGTAGCATTACAACTCTCACAAAAGTTACCTAAAACTAAAGTCATCAGTTTTGACTGGGGACCTTGGGATGGTGGCATGGTCAATGAGGCACTGAAAAAAATGTTCATTGAACGTGGTGTTTACGTCATTCCTTTAGACGCAGGTGCAGCACTATTTGCTGAAAAGATACTGAGTGAATCTGCAAGCCAATTGTTAATTGGCTCAGATATGCAAGGCAACTCATCAGCGGATACAGGAACCGAAGTAAAAAAGCTTAATGCGGATCTAGCACAATCTGACTTAGCGTTAGATCCGCAGCAACTTGGTTTAATCGAACACCATAAAATCAATGGGAACCCGGTGTTGCCGACAGTGTGTGCACTGCAATGGCTACAACAGCAAGCTGAGGCTCAAACCAATCAGTCGCTAAAGGTATTGGATTATCAATTACTCAAAGGCGTGGTGTTCGACTCTCAATCTGTGAAGTTAATGAGTTTGAAGTTAGAGCAACAAGGCCAAGCGTACTTAGCGACCATTTGGTGTGATAACAAGCCACAATATAAGGCTCGCTTAATCAGCGTCATGGCAAGTGAAGCTTTAATTTTGTTAGATAAAGCAATTGCAGAGCATCAAGTTTCTGGCACTAAGCTGTATCAAAACGGCAGTTTATTCCATGGCCCAAAACTACAAGCCATCAAAAAAGTGACTCATTTTGATGGTTCAGGGTTAATCGCCGATATTCAATTACCCCAATTGTCGGTAAGTGATTGGGGAGCATTTTCTGCGAATGATAAATACAATGCGGTTGCTTCAGACGCTTTATTACAAGCTATGCTGATATGGGCAAGATTACAGCACAATCAAGCCAGCTTGCCTGTCAGCATTGGTGAGTTTGTTTGTGTTTCAGCGTTGAAAAATGATGAAGTAGGCAGACTGGTTTTGAATATTGTTCAGGACAGTAAAACAGGCATTATTGCTGATGTGGCGTTATATCATCAAAACGGTGATTTAAGCTGTTACATGAAACAAACCAAAGTCAGTCTTAGCCTTACACTCGTTTTCGAACCTTTTGCTGATGTAGAAGCGAGCGGGGCTGTTAGCTAGTGTTGAAGCCAATGCAACTCGGTGAAAATCAACGTTTAAGAATTGCGGTCATTTCTGTTGATAGAAATGACCGTAACCGGTTAAATGAGATTGAATCAAAACTGCAATGTCAAACTTGTCTAAACGCCAATGGTATAGGCATCGATAACGTGTTTAAGCAAGTTATTGAAGTAACCGCAACATCAGCAATAAAGGTTCAGTATGAGCAACAGTATTTGTATTTTGTTGATGATATTGCTTGTGCAAAATTAAAACTGCACCCACATGCTTATTTGTGTGGGTTTGCTACAACAACGTCGAAGATTGAAGCTCAAGCAAGAGCCTTATTGCAATCCAAACGTAAACCAGAGCACGCAGTAAAATTCGAATCTGATGTACCCTTTTCAGGATTCCTTGATGCCATTAATGCATTGGCTTCAAGGACTCTCACAACACAATCAGGACAAAATAACTATTGGTTTATGCCGCAACATCAACCAAGAGTATTACAACTCGACTTTGAAGTATCTGGTCGTTATTCATCTCTGATTCTAGTGCAAGGGACTGAGTGCGAAAAAGCCAAGCCGTTACTTAATTCAGAGCAACTTTTTTTTGTTATTTGCGGAAACTCAATTGATGATGTTGTTGCGCAGGCAAAGCAGTGCCAGATAGAAATAGCCTCATCCCAAGAGCAGAATAACAACGTCACTTTAAATGATCGCAATCTAAGTCGGTACAACCCAAACACTAAGCTTGCACTTGTTCTTCAAGCTAAAAATATTCCGCAGCTGGTTCAAGAACTTCAGCTCTTCTTCACTGCTGTACTGAATAATCAAAATCAAGAAAATTGGCGGTGGCAAACCCCTAACGGCAGTTGCTTCTTTGTGGGTGAGCACTTGAATAGAACAGGGCTGACTTTTGTTTATCCTGGAGTGGGAACAACCTACTCAAATATGCTATCTGAGTTGCACGAGTTCTTCCCTACGCTCTATCAAGAGTTAGATAAGCAGCTTGATTTAGCTGCCATGTTACAGGCTGAAAGCTACTATTCTGATGATGTTTTACAACCAACGTTAAGCCAACAAGCTATCAGTGGTGTCGGTGTCAGCTACTTATTCACTCGACTGCTTATCAATGAATTTAAAGTGACCCCGGATTTTGCGCTTGGCTATTCCATGGGTGAATCCGCCATGTGGGCCAGCTTAAATATTTGGAATCAGCCTGAAACATTAATTGAGAAAACCGCCACCAGTGACATTTTTAATCAGCAAATTTCTGGTGAGCTCCAAGCAGTCAGAAGTGAGTGGCAACTCAAGGCCAATGAACACATTAACTGGAACAGTTTTGTGGTTCGAGCATCTGCTGCTGAAATAGGAACACTGACTCGTGATTATCCAAAAGTTTACCTTGTGATTACCCAGGGTGAAACCTGTGTGATTGCGGGCGATGAACATCAATGCAAAGCTTTGCTACAACAACTTGGTAAACGTGGTCTTGCCAGTAATATGGTAACGGCAATGCACACGCCCGCATCTAAAAGAGTGAAACCACAACTTACTGAATTTTATACGTTGCCATTAATAGCAGCTGCAAGCAAAACGCAGTTCATCAGTGCATCATCAAATAAAATTATTAACGGTCGAGATAATCATGCGATCGCTAAATCAATTGCTACAACCTTTACTGAACCGCTAGACTTTTCACAGACCATTGAAACTGCGAAACAACACGGCGGTAATATATTTTTAGAAGTTGGCGCTGACCGTCAAACCGCCAGTATCATCGAAAAAATCACTAAAAACGATACTGAAACACACTGCCTTGCCATAAACAGTAAAGGTCAGCCAACCATCACCAGTTTATTAAAATGCATAGCACAATTGATAAGCCTACGAATACCAATATCAATTGTTCCACTCCTGCATTGTAAAGAAAAAGAAGGAAGCGCTTCAGTCCATGAATAAAATTGCCATTGTCGGACTTTCCGCACGTTACCCCCAAGCGAATGATGCCAATCAGTTTTGGCAAAACTTGCTGAATAAAACCGATGCGCGCAGTCACTTAACTGCTGAAAAACTGGCCGCTAACCCTACCGATTATTCAGGGATACAAGGTGAGTCAGACCGTTTTTATTGCGATCAGGGCGGCTACATTTCGGATTTCAAATTCGATGACTCAGGCTATCGAATACCAGCAAATGAATTGAATGCCCTTGATGACAGTTTTTTATGGGCATTGGATTGCAGTAAAAAAGCCTTACTGGATGCCAACATCGATTTAGCGGATGCCAGCTTAGCTCGTTGCGGTATCGTGATGGGCAGTTTGTCTTTCCCGACCGCTAAATCCAACGAAACCTTCTTACCGATATACCACAAAGCGGTTGAAAAAGGATTACAACAAAAATTTGAACAAGCCAATTTCAAGCTAACTGACTTTCAAGGGCAGCAAACGGTATATACCCGAAGTTCAAACACCAAAAGTCACTTATCGGTATCTCATAATGCTTCGCACATTATTCATCAAGCACTTGGCCTTGGTGGCAGTCAGCTCAGTTTAGATGCCGCTTGTGCCAGCTCGGTTTATGCCGTTAAGCTGGCTTGCGACTACCTCAATACTGGCAAAGCGGATTTGATGCTAGCCGGTGCGGTATCGGGTGCAGACCCTTTCTTTATCAATATGGGGTTTTCAATTTTTCACGCTTACCCAGAAAACGGGCAGTCTGCGCCTTTTGATGCTAACAGCCAAGGGTTATTTGCTGGTGAAGGTGCCGGCGTTATCGCTTTAAAACGCCTTAGCGATGCTCAACGTGACGGTGATAAAATTTACGCTGTAATCAGTGGTATTGGTCTATCAAACGATGGTAAAGGTCAATTCGTATTAAGTCCAAACTCTAAAGGGCAAGTACAAGCTTTTGAGCGTGCATATGAATCTGCGCAAACACCAGCAAAAGATATCGAAGTGATAGAGTGTCACGCTACTGGAACACCATTAGGCGATAAAGTAGAACTCACCTCAATGGAGCAGTTTTTTACAGACAAGCTACGAGGTGAACAAGCTCCACTTATTGGCTCTGCAAAATCAAATTTGGGACACTTACTGACGGCTGCAGGTATGCCTGGGATCATGAAAATGATCTTTGCGATGGAAACCCAAACGCTGCCCGCCAGTATTAATCTCAGTGAAGCAATTCACTCGCCAAATCAGCTGTTCAGTCATAACAACATACCGACTGAAACGACAGCTTGGCCGGTAAAAGTAAATAATGACCGACGCCATGCGGGTGTTTCAGTGTTTGGTTTTGGTGGCTGTAATGCGCATATGCTTCTGGAAACTTATGTCGCTGGAGAGCAAAACAATACATCGATAACTCAACCACAAAATGAGTTTTCTATCACTGGTATTGGTGCTCATTTCGGAAAATTTAGCAGTGTTAACCAAATTCATCAGGCCATCAAAGATAAACAGTCGGCTTTCATTGATGTGCCCCTGCTTCGTTGGAAAGGCCTACAGCACCATACCGGATTATTAAATGATTTCGGCTTAGCTCAAGTGCCTCTTGGTGGGTACATTGAAAATTTCGATTTTGATTTTTTACGCTACAAAGTTCCACCGAATGAAGATGACCGACTGATCGCACAGCAATTGCTCTTGATCAAAGTAGCGGATGAAGCCATTCGCGATGCCAAGCTTCAAACAGGCAGTAAAGTGGCCGTGTTAGTCGCTATGGAAACGGAAGCAGAATTACACCAATTCCGTGGTCGAGTGAACCTGCATACTCAATTGGCAGCTAGCTTTACTGAGCATGGTATCTCACTGTCAGACGATGAATGTCAGCAGCTTGAAGCGTTATCAATGGATAGCGTGTTAGATGCTGCCAAGTTAAATCAATACACCAGTTTCATCGGCAACATTATGGCCAGTAGAATCTCATCGTTATGGGACTTTAACGGACCAGCCTTTACGATTTCAGCCGCTGAACACTCAGTAGCTCGCTGCTTAGATGTAGCAGAGAATATGATGAGCCAAGAACATTACGATGCCATCGTAATTGCGTCCGTAGATTTAACAGGAAGTGCAGAGCAAGTCATTGTTAATAACCAGCGCCATGACGTCAATATCGTTCCAAATGCTGATTTAGATAAATGGAACATTGGTGAAGCTGCTGGTGCAATAGTTCTGCAAACCACTGGTATCCAATCTAGCAGTTATGGAAATGTGTCGAGTTTAAGCTTTGTTCCTCAGCACGATCATTTTGATGAAACGGCTGAATCCATCATCGAACATAATAACGCCATTGAACACGGAATGAACGTCGACCAGCAACACCATTCTGCTCAGCAGCTATTCGGTCATACGTTTGCCGCATCAGGCATGACATCATTGATCAATAGCTTATTGGATTTGCCACAACAAACGCAAAACTCAATACGTATTCGCACTGAGGCTGAAAACCAATATTCAGAATTTGTGGTGAATCAGAACGTTCAACAACAAGACCAATTATTGTCTCGCTTGTCACAAGATCTCACTTGGAGCGACCAAAAACATTTGATCAAAACCGTCAGCTTAGGTGGTAGAGATATTATCAAACATATTGTGGAAACCGATCTTACTGACATGGAACAACTCACATCAAAAATGAAGTCCATTACAGCACCAAAACAAACACAAGATAAGCCAGAGTTCAGCCCAACAGCCACAACTTCTGATCTACAAGCGCTTATGCAAAATCAAACCCAAGCTCGTAATGCTCATATGGCGTTCTTGAAAACCAGAGAACAAGGGTTAAAAATCGCTGAAGCTTTGATGAAACAGCAAGCTGGTTTATCTGAATACAATGAATACGATACAAATACTGACGCATCTGGTTATGTCCTTAAAAACAAACCTTCAGATACGTATAAAGCCACAGAAGCGAGTAGTCATCCACACACACTAGCGAATATTCCAGACTACACGCCACCCGTTCCGGAACAAAAGCCATGCATCTGGAACTATCATGATTTAGTCGAGTATGCGGAAGGTGATATCGCTAAGGTTTTTGGCGATGAATATGCAATCATCGACACATACTCTCGCCGTGTACGCCTACCAACGTCTGATTACTTGTTGGTTTCTCGTGTTACCAAGCTTGATGCCAAAATTAACGAGTTTCAGCCTTGTAAGATGACTACGGAATACGACATTCCTGTCGATGCTCCGTATTTAGTGAATGGTCAGATCCCTTGGGCTGTTGCAGTTGAATCCGGTCAATGCGATTTAATGTTGATCAGTTATTTGGGGATTGATTTTGAAAACCAAGGTGAGCGAGTCTACCGCTTATTAGATTGCACCCTCACCTTCCTAGGTGATTTACCACGTGGTGGTGACACCTTACGCTATGATATTTCTATTAACCATTTTGCTCGTAATGGCGACACTTTACTGTTTTTCTTCAGCTATGAGTGTTTTGTTGGCGATAAAATGATTTTGAAAATGGACGGTGGTTGCGCTGGCTTCTTTACGAATCAAGAATTAGCAGACGGCAAAGGCGTAATACGAACTGAAGATGAAATTAAAACTCGTCATCTGGCATTAAATAATTCAAATAAACAAAAGTTTGAGCCGCTATTACATTGCCCACAAACGCAGTTTAATTATCAGCAGATCCAACACTTACTCCATGGTGATATCGCCACTTGTTTTGGTGGAGAACACCATCACCACCAAAACACTCATGACGAACAAACTGCGTTAAGTTTTGCCTCACAGAAGTTTTTGATGATCGAGCAAATTAATCAACTTGAAATACATGGTGGTGCTTGGGGGTTAGGCTTTGTCGAAGGCGAAAAGCAATTAGCGCCCGATCACTGGTATTTCCCTTGTCACTTCAAAGACGATCAAGTGATGGCAGGATCACTAATGGCTGAAGGCTGTGGTCAATTACTGCAATTCTTTATGCTTCACTTGGGCATGCACACCCAAAGTAAACAAGGTCGCTTTCAACCATTAAAAGATGCCTCGCAAAAGGTACGCTGCCGTGGTCAAGTGTTACCGCAGCACGGTACCTTAACTTACCGCATGGAAGTCACTGAAATTGGGTTGCTACCTCAACCGTATGCCAAAGCTAATATCGACATTTTACTGAATGGAAAAGTGGTCGTTGATTTCCAAAATCTAGGTGTAATGATCAAAGAAGAGCCGAACTGTACAAGATATAACAATTCGTCTGCACCGCAATCACTCGACTTTGGGAGCGCACCAAATGCACCATTGATGGCTCAAATTGCCGATACACAAGCGCCAACCAATAAAGGCGTAGTGCCAATTAAACATATTGAAGCCCCAATGTGTCCTGATTACCCAAATCGAACACCAGACACGTTACCATTCACGCCATATCACATGTTTGAATTTGCTACAGGTAACATTGAAAAATGTTTTGGTAGCGATTTTGATATTTATCGAAACCTAATTCCTCCACGTACGCCTTGCGGTGACCTACAACTAACAACTCGTGTAATTGACATCAAAGGTAAGCGTGGTGATCTGAAAAAACCAGCATCTTGTATTGCCGAGTATGAAGTCCCTGCCGATGCGTGGTATTTCACCAAAAATACTCATGAATCTGTCATGCCTTACTCTATTTTGATGGAAATTGCGCTGCAGCCAAATGGTTTCATTTCAGCATGGATGGGCACAACCTTAAAATTCCCGAATGATGAGCTGTTCTTCCGTAACCTAGACGGGTCAGGTACTTTACTTCGTGAGGTCGATTTACGAGGTAAAACCATTACCAATGATTCAAGACTGTTATCAACAGTAATTTCAGGTAGTAATATTATCCAAAGTTTCACCTTCGAGCTAAGCACAGATGGCAAGCCTTTCTTTAAAGGCAGCGCAGTATTTGGATATTTTAAAGAGCAAGCGTTAATCCACCAACTCGGTTTAGATAATGGTAAAACTCAGCAAGCATGGCATGTTGAAAATTGCATTTCAGCTGATCGAGAGATTAACCTGTTGGATACCACTGTTCGCAGTTTTAACGCACCGCAGCAACAACCACACTATCAACTTGCTGGTGAGCAGCTTAATTTTGTCGACAAAGTAGAAATTGTTGAGAAAGGCGGTAAAGCTGATAAAGGTTATCTGTATGCAGAGCGCACGATTGATGCGAGCGATTGGTTCTTCCAATTCCATTTCCATCAAGATCCTGTCATGCCTGGTTCACTCGGTGTCGAAGCCATTATTGAGTTGATGCAGACTTACGCCATTGAAATGAATTTAGGCAAAGATTTTGTGAACCCAAAATTTGGACAAATATTGTCTGAAGTAAAATGGAAATATCGCGGCCAGATCACCCCGCATAACAAACAAATGTCGCTCGATGTACACATTACAGACATCAAGCATCAAGCTGACAAACTGATCATTATTGGTGATGCTAATTTGAGTAAAGACGGCTTACGCATTTATGAGGTCGCTGACATCGCCATTTGTATTGAAGAGACTGAGAAATATAGGAAAAATAATGACATTACAACTTGATAATAATAACAAACTCAGTCCGTGGCCTTGGCAAATTGATGAGTCTGAACTGCAATTTAATGAAACAGAGATAGCTAAAGCATTGAAGGATTTAAACCAACCGTGCTATTTAGTTAATCACAGTGAAAAAGGTTTGGGTGTTTCTCACCAAGCCAACATCGTTATCCCGTCATACCAAGTACTCGATAATCAGTACCCTGTCAGTGCTTTTGCGCCTGCCTTAGGCACTGAAAGCTTGGGTGATAGCAACTTTCGACGTGTTCATGGGGTAAAATATGCCTACTATGCAGGTGCAATGGCAAATGGCATTGCATCAGAAGAATTAGTCATTGCGTTAGGTCAAGCAGGCATTTTATGTTCGTTCGGTGCAGCGGGATTAATTCCAAGTCGTGTCGAGTCGGCCATTCAACGCATTCAGCAAGCACTACCAAATGGCCCTTATGCCTTTAACTTAATTCATAGCCCAAGTGAACCAGCACTTGAATGGGGCAGTGTTGAACTTTATGTAAAACATCAAGTTCGTACTGTCGAAGCATCAGCATTTTTAAAACTCACCCCGCAAATCGTTTACTACCGAGCAGCTGGCTTAAGCCGAGATGAGCAAGGCAATATTAGCATCGCCAACAAGGTCATAGCTAAAGTCAGCCGCACAGAAGTCGCGAGTAAGTTTATGGCTCCGGCACCAGAAAAAATGTTGCAAAAATTGGTTGATGAAGGACGCATCAGTGTCGAACAAATGCACATGGCACTTGAAGTGCCAATGGCGGACGACATTACCGCTGAAGCCGATTCTGGCGGGCATACCGATAATCGTCCATTGGTCACGCTACTTCCAACATTGCTCGCTTTAAAAGACGAGATGCAAGAACAGTACAACTACCCCACTCCACTTCGTGTTGGTGCTGGCGGTGGTGTCGGTACACCTGATGCCGCGCTAGCAGCCTTCAATATGGGGGCAGCGTTCATTGTAACGGGCTCTATCAATCAAGCTTGTATTGAAGCAGGTGCGAGTGAACACACACGTAAACTGCTTTCCACGACTCAAATGGCTGACGTTGCAATGGCACCAGCGGCTGACATGTTCGAAATGGGCGTAAAACTGCAAGTGGTTAAGCGTGGCACTTTATTCCCTATGCGCGCAAATAAGCTTTATGAAATTTACACACGATATGATTCTATTGAAGCCATTCCAGCAGATGAAAAGAAAAAACTTGAACAACAAGTGTTCCGTTCAACGATAGAAGATATTTGGAAAGGTACCGTTGAGCATTTCAATGAACGAGATCCTAAGCAGATAGAGCGTGCACTGGATAACCCAAAACGAAAAATGGCACTGATATTTCGCTGGTACTTAGGCTTATCAAGTCGTTGGTCAAATATTGGTGAAGCGGGACGTGAAATGGATTATCAAATTTGGGCTGGCCCAGCACTCGGCGCATTTAATGCCTGGGCAAAAGGTTCATATTTAGATGACTATCAAAAACGTGAAGCGGCAGATTTGGCTCGACACATCATGGTGGGTGCAGCATATCAAGCAAGGATTAATTTATTGCAATCACAAGGGGCGATCATTCCAGTTATGTTACAGAGATGGAAGCCTGCATTTTGATTAATACATTACGTAAAAGCATCATTTAAAAATCACTCTCAATTCAATCTACAGCACACAAGGTGTTTGAAACGCTTAAAAGTGCTGTAGGTTGAAATTTACATAGTTTACATATTCAATTGTTTAATACCGCTCTGTTTTTCTCTTTCAAATCACCTTATACAACAATCGAAAAGTAATGATTTATAAATAATTTCTAGGGAATCAACAAAAAAGACTAATTAAGTTTCATTAAACCTTAATCATTCATTATTGAATTTCAAAGCTGAAATATGAAGAATGAGATGTAGGTAAACCTATGTTAAGAACAACGCAATGGCAAGTTTAGTTAAATATCAATACGTCAGGCCTGACGACTTCGATTTTACTGATGTCATGGCTAAACGCTTAGAAAAGAATAATATCGTTCATGTATTTTATTTAGATGAAAAGACTGACGTACAGTGTTTTACTGTCAGTAAATTACAAAATAAACTCCACTGGGTAAAAATGGAGGGATTTTGGGGAGTGATTAAAGCTTCTGAAGCTGAACAAGAAATGTATAAAGAAACAATGCAATCTATGAACCTCAGTTCATATGAGCAATCAGATCATAACGCACTTCCTCTAAAGTTTGTAGTTGCATCATTTCTTAATGACAAAAAACTAATGTTCGAAGCAATGAAAAAAATCCCACCTCAACGCGCCGAAAAAATTGCGCAAGCTATGACAAAAGTAAATCCAGCAGAAATACCAACTTCTAAAACTGTGGGAGTTATGCCATTTAATATAGAAAAGGACGTAGGTGCAATTGATACACCTGAAACTACACCATTAGAGATGGAGACAAACATAGATGCTAGCGAAACACTAGAAACTGTGACTTCTCATTTACCATTGAGCCAAACAGATTGGGTACGGCTAGCAGAAGCAAATATAGAAAACATGATGGCAATGCTAAATGTTCTGCCCGATACGGAAAGAAAAAATCTCATTAAAGAGCTTTTTACCGAATTAGTAAAAAGTCATAGGATTTCTAGCAAGGCATTCACAACGTTCCTCACCTTGATAATGGATAATGAGCTTTGGGGTGAAATCTTCAACAAAGAAGACTTGGATGAAACTATTAAAATTGCCTGTAAAAATAATCATAAAAATGTTCTAGCCATTTTGAAAGACTCGCCTTTAAGCAATAGAAAAGAAACGTTTCTTTACATTTTCAAATCTCTTGTAACTAATTTAAAAAGCCCTGAGAAATGTCGCTTTCACTTAAATGTAGTCAATGTCAGTTCGTTAATGAAATCATTAAAACCTTCTTTAAAAGCCTTCATTAAAGAAGACAAAGAATTCACAAGATTCATGCATGAATTACTCAAAACTAATAATGGCATTTGCAAAGAACTGGCTTTTGCTCTCTGTGAACATCACATATACACACCAGTAGCAGAAATGCTAAATATGATGTTAAAAGACAGCCCTCCACAAATGGCTTATAAAAGCTTTTCAATATTAATTCAAAGAATTTCAAAAAAGGATTTGTGTGAATTTGTTACTGCATGTCAACTCAGTAATGCAGTCGATCAGCTTTCAGATGAAAATATCGATTACTGGTATAGTTTGCTAGAACGTTGTGACGAAAATTTACGAATGGATGTTATTTGCCCTTTCATCAACAAATTGGTGCTTTCGGGAATTACTGATGAATATCAGCTAGAGTTTTTAAATCAAATGTCTGCAGCAGAATTTTTGAAGCTCGGTGAAGCACCTGAATATATGGATATGATTAAAAATGCTCGAGGTAAGCACACTCAAGTGGCTGAGCTTATAGAGAGCAAAGTAACAGAAGCTAAGCAGACTTTGGAAAGCAAGTAACGGTTTAGTTCAATTTAGAACAGTATTTCAAAAGTATTTATAAATAACGCCTTACTTCGACGCAATAGAACCTAGAGCGCCAAAGCAATAAAAAAGAAAAACGATTTCATTTAAACAAACAAATGTTTATAAAACTCACTTAAAGAATTTCGAAACTCGCACTATAAAGCTCACGATTGTCTTCATCAAACATCAACGTGACATTATACAATCGCGTTTCATATTCAACTTGATTATCCATTTCTATGGCTGTTTCATCAAATAGGTGCTTAAGTTCATTATAAGACTTTGATACTTCAATCTCGCCGAAACGCCATGTCGGTTTATATAATTCCGAGATAGAAGTTTCTGGAAGTGCATTCTCTAAAAAAGTAACCTTAGCTAAATTTCCATGTTTAAATGACAACAAGATGTGTTGATCAAATAAATAAGCAACTGATTGATCATCTGTGTACGTTTTGGCAATTGGCTCACTCATTACCTTCAATACATTTGATACTGAATGCGTATTACTCTTCACTAACGCATTTATTTTATGAAGACCTGAACCAACTTGCAAACTTGAAATCGTAAAATCGTGATGCCCATTCGATAAGCTAATAGCATCCAAAGATTTATTTTTTTTATTCGCATGAAAATTCGTAGATTCAAAAAACTCAGCGGTTAATTTATTCTCTGATTGGGTGAACTCAAACGTATCGTTTATTCGTTTAGCTGACTCTAGGTGCTTTTTAAAATCTTGATACTCACCTTTATAAGGGATAATGCTATTTACTTTCCATTGCTTATCATCAAAAAATGGTAAAAATTCTAATTGATTCAATAGTTCATATGAAATTTCAGACGTTTTCGTACTGAATCTAACAAGTTTATTGTCAAAAAAGTAAAACCAATGTGCTCTTCCAAAACCTAAAATACTGTAGTTTTGATTCTGGAGTTGTATAGAAGGAAGACCTAAAGTATTGATAAGTGTTTCTATTGAATCATTCAATTTGACACCATAAACCCCTTCAGCAATGGAGACACTGTTGCTCTTTATCTTCGGGCGGGTTTGCTTATCCTGATCTAGGATAAATTCATATGAAAATATCTGTTTTTTTGAGTTAGACAAAGCTGCAATGTGTCTATTTCCATTACTAGCAATAGGAGTTGGTTGATTTTTAAAACCGAGAGATAAATCACAATCTTTATAAAGCATAGCCTTATAACTCAACTTTAAGATAGAGTCATATTTTGTCGATTTCAATGCATTAACAGGAACAGAACTCAGCAGACTATTTTTATCAGTTAGTACAATTGCATTACTTCCTAAATTCGCAGCCTTTTCTTTTATACTTTTAATGAGTTCTGATTGCAATTTACTGGCAATTTCACGGTTTTCATCGCTATTTTCCGTCGCTTTTACAGCTTTTTTTACCGTGATAGTTTCTGCTCGCTCATCAGAACACAACGGATAATTATCCAAAACAATGGGAGAGATCGATGCCTCAACGTTAAGGGAAACACACACTAATACAATTAGAGAGGTTAAGCGCATTCTTATATCCTTATAATTTTGCCTGAGATTTAGGTAATTAAAATGTAAATACACGACAAGACATTAAGTTATCTAATAACTCATTGAAAAACAATAAATATACAAATAAATACACTTAAATAATTCTACATTTAGAAATATAAAACTGAGGAGAGGTATGAAAAATGTTTAAAAGCTTTGTATGCACATAAAAAAAGCCAGTCATTAACTTGACTGGCTTTTTGTAACTCGATAACTCTGAGCTTTATTTAAATCAGCTTATAGAGTGATGTTGTTGATTCTAGCTTTTTCTTTAATATAAGGAATCAAAGATTTAGCATGCTTACCAACTTGTTTATCACTTGTGGCCAACTTAGCATTGTTATAAGCACGTTTATATTGCTTTAAACCTAAGTAAGCATTAGCAAGTTCAAAGTGAGCTTTGCCTTTTGCTTTTAAACCTGATTTAAGCGCAGTATTAAATGCTTTGATTGCATCTGAATAGCGCTGAACAATAGTCAACAGTTGACCTTGCTTCATATAAAGACTTGCATCTTTAGTAATATCAGCAGCCTGACCGAAGTACTTCGCAGCAGTTCTAAAATCTTTTGCACCTTGATAAAAACCCGCTAACATTTTTATATTAGCTTCATTTTTTTCAATCACACCAGATTTCATATGCTTCTCAAAAAGCTTAGCCGCATGATACGGAGCTTCTTGAGACATCAACTGAGAAAGCTTAGTGATATCAGATTTAGATTCAATAAAACCAGCTTTATAAGCTAAATCATAAGTCTGAAGTGATTTCTTGTAGTTTTCAGTTGCTAGATAAAACTGAGCTAACTGTTTCCAAAAAGAAGGATCACTAGGGAATAACTGAACAGCCGTTTCCAGTACTTTTACCGCATTCTTCAACTGTTTCTTGTTGTAGTATGCGTTAACTTTTATGTTATAAAAGTTCTTATTTGGCTTTTCAGAAGCTTTAATCCCTTTATCAGCTGTTTTTAGCGCATTATCCCAATCTTTAATTTGAGAATATGAAGCAGCCAATAAACGATAAATATCAGCGTCTTCTTTACAGCTAAAAGCTAACCATTTGTTAAAGTACTTAATGCCTTCTTTAAACTTTTCAGTTTGAACAGCAATGATACCAACAAGTTTTAGCGTATCAGCGTGCTCAGTACCACCGAGAACGTCCAAATCTGCAGCTTGTTTTAGCTGTACGTAGGCTTTATCTAACTGATTTTTTTCAGCATAGAAGTTACCCAGCATACGCGAAACAGAAGCTTTATCAAAATTCTTCTTGGCATTAGCTTCTAAAAGAATGGCTAAAGCTTCATCGATATTACCTTCAGTGTAGGCTTTATAAGAACGTTGAATTTTCTTACCTACAGTTTGACCCACAGCTTGGTTCTTACGCTTTTCGATTGGACATTTTTCAGCAGCAACCGATGTTGTAGCCACTGTCATTGCACCAAAAGAAAGCATAACAGCAGCTGCAAATTTATTTAATTTTGCCATTTCTGTTATTTCCCTTGGTTTAATGTAAAGTCTAAACGAATCTTCAAACCTTCACGCTTTTTAGGCTTACCATCAACAATTTGCGGCTTGTACTTCCACTTTTTCAGTGTTCGACGTGCTGACTTGTTAAAGATACGCTTTGGCTTAGCCTCAATAACTTTAACATCTTCAACGCCACCGGCCGTATTGATAGAGAAGCTTAAAATTACATAACCTTCTTTACCGTCACGTGCCGCTTGAGGTGGATACTCTAGAGCTGTACGAACAATCGGAGTTACATCACCGTCACGTGTCATCATGTTGCCGAGTTTAAAACCACCGCGAGATGCACTTGTATTCACACCGTTTGGGTTAAAGTTTAAACTCGTGTCAATGCTTGACGACGTGTCAGGTGGTGGTAACTCAGGTTTAGGTGGCTGCTCAGGCGGAGTAGGTGGCTTAGGTTTAACCCTTTGCTTTTCCTGTACCGATGCGTCCTGACGCTCCATGCTGATCTGAATCTGAGGAGATTCTGTTTTCTCAGCGTGACGGCCTGCGCCGCCACCAACTAAGAATGCCATGAAGACAAACAGGGCAAAGGTAACAGCACCACCAATTATGACTGATACTATTCCTCTGAACATATATTAATCCTTCCCTGCTGATACAAACACTTTGTCAACACCCGCTTTCTTAACACTGTCAAGAATCTTAACAACAATGCCATGTTCTGCGGCTTTATCAGCCTCGATCATCACAGCTGCATCAGGTGTTTCTGCCAGCATACGTTCAACGTTTGCTGTAACACGTTCGATATCGACGTTACGGTTTTCCATTTTAACTACGCCCGTCTTGCTTACACCAATAAAGATGTTAGAAGAAGGCTGGCTCGGAGCCGTACTCGCTTCAGGTTTTTCATAATCAAGACCAGAAGGCTTGATAAATGATGTTGTCACGATGAAGAAAATCAGCATGATAAATACGATGTCGAGCATCGGAGTCATATCAATTTGCGCTTCATCTTCAACGCTTGAATGCTTTTTACGTGCCATATTCAATCTCTCTCTAATGGTGTGGCAAGCTATCTTTTAGCTTCTCAATGCTGATTTTCATTTTTGCGTCTAAACGTGTGCTAAAAAACACACCCGATAACGCTGCAACCATTCCTGCCATTGTCGGCATGGTTGCCATTGAAATACCAGCTGCCATCATACGAGCGTTACCCGTACCATGTACTGCCATCACATCGAATACTGTAATCATCCCGGTTACTGTACCCAGTAGACCAATCATTGGACATACTGCTACCAGTGTTTTGATGATAAGCATTCCCGCATGTAGTTCTTGTTTGGCTTGGGATACCCAAGCTTCACGAATGCGATGTGCGTACCAAGAGGTTGAATCCTCTCTCTTTTCCCAAGCTTCGATTACTGCTTTATGTTTCGCTGGTGATACCCAATTTAGATACCAGTAGCGTTCAAGCATTAACACCCACATTAGAAATAGTACGCCCGCAACCAACCAAAGGACATCGCCTCCGGCGGCCATGAAGCCCCTGACGGAATCCCAGACGTCCATCAGGAATAGCATCATTAGTCTGCCCTCTTCTCAGCATGTGCAGCAATAATACCTGCACTTTGCTCTTCAAGAACTTGTACAACTGATTTGCTCTTAGCTGTAACGATTGCATGTAAAAGCATTAGAGGTAGTGCAGCAATCAAGCCTTGTACTGTTGTAATCAATGCCATTGAAATACCACCAGCCATCAGTTTTGGATCGCCCGTACCGAACAACTGAATGCTTTGGAAGGTTGCAATCATACCCGTTACAGTACCAAGTAGACCCATCATAGGTGCGATAGCTGCGAATACTTTGATGATTGAAATACCGCTTTCTAAGCTAGGCGTTTCTTTTAGGATTGCTTCATCAAGTTTCAGTTCAAGAGTTTCAACATCAGCATTCTTGTTATCATGGTAAGCCTTAAGTACGCGACCTAATGGGTTGTTACCTGGGTTTTCAAGGTTCTTACGTTGAGCCTTAACTTTAGCACCAGTACTATACAAAGTTACTAACTTGTAAAGTGCAATTAAAGCACCAACAGCAAGAAGGATAATAATGATGTAACCAATTGGACCACCTGCTTCGATACGATCTTCAATTGATGCTTTCTGAGTGAAAACGTTTAGAAGAGCACCACGAGCAGGGTCAACGAACAATTTAGTAAAACCAGAAGTTGTGCCTAAAAAGTTTTTAACGCTTGATTCTTGATCACTACCTGGCTGTTGACCTAATTGCTGAATTAAACCTAATGTGTCGTTATAAACAACATATTGATTGTCAGCTAATAAGTTAAATGGACCAACACGCGTTACTTTGGTGTTTTTCACATTACCATCAATGCTGGTTACGTCTGCATTAAAGCTAACGATTTTGCCTTGCTGAACCATTTCGAAAAGCTGAGCTTCCCAGAATTTTTCAAGCTCATTGATTTTTGGTAACTGCTTACGCGCACCCAATTCAGCGATAAACTTTTCACGGCCAGGGTATTGTGCAGTAATGTTCGAAGAACCAAGTTTACCAGCGAAATCACCGGCTTCACCTTTAACAACACCAAACATTTCACCCAAGTCGCCTTGAGCAGAGATTAGGTCAGCTTCTAACTGTGCTGTTTTACGCTCATTATCTAGAAAGCGTTGGTTTAAATCTTTACCACGTTGCTTCTCATTAGCTAAAGCACGTTTTTCGCGTTTAACTAGTGAGGCTTTATCTGAGCGTTCAGCACGAAATTCAGCTTCACGCTTCTTGTTTACTTTACCTTTTGCAGCACGGTCAGTTTGAACTTGCTTAAGTAGCTGATCAACTGAAGTCGGTGCATCAGCAGCAATTGCCATGCCTGCTGATAGCGAAAAGGTAGCTGCTAGTAGTGCAGATGTAATTAACTTTTTCATTATTGAGCAGCCTCCGCAGCAGGGATTGGTAGAGCAAACATATCAGGTGCAGCTTGGCCACGTGCCTGGCGGATAGCTTTTGTTACTTGACGGATATAACCATCATCTAACGCATCCCACGTTTTAGTATCTTTGTTATAACGCCATGCTTGCTTTTGATCTAAGCTTTCTGCTACTAGAGCAATACGACCGAACTGAAGCATATCAACTAATACTTCTTTACCATTTAGGTTAAGTTTAGCTTCATAGGCATTTGTACTTGTACCGTACTCACGCTCGATGCTGTATGCATCAAGAATTAGACGGAATTTTTCAGCCAATGTAACTTCAGCAGAATTTAGAAGGTTTCTTAGATGCTTAACACGATCAGTACGTGTTTTCATGTTGAATGGAAGATCTAGTTTGATAAAGTTATCAAGAGAGTCAACCATTTTGAACATTAGAGGAACTACGCCTTGACGCAGTGCATCAACGCCATCGATGTCAGCTTGAATGCTGCGCATTGTTGTTTCTTGATCTGCAACTAATTTTGCTACGTAGTCATTGTATGCTTTCAATGACTCACGCTCACCTGCAACTTGGTCATACTCAATTAGCATGTCCTGTGCTTGGTCAAAATATTTATTTACTTTTGCTTGTGAAGCTTTTGCTTCAGTAAAGATTTTTCCGTCTGCTTTTTGAGCGTCAGAAAGAGGATCAGCGGCTACTAGGTTGCTGCTTGCTAATGCAAACAAACCAACCATAGCAGTAGCGATTTTCGTTCTATTGCTTACCTTGGACATAGTTCCCAACCAATTTGAAGTGAATTAAAAAGTGTTAACTTACTGACAATGAAGTGTTACTTCAACTAAAAGTCACCTCAGTTCACGTAAGTACATCTTTCTTTTGTGATTGTTTTTATTTTCCCTTTTCTATGCGTTCTTTGGCATAGACCCGAGGGCATGATTCCACAAAACATTGACCAGTGTCAATAACTCTGTGTCACTAATCTAAAGTGGAATGACAAGTTGTTATATTTACAACCAACAAAAAAGCCACTGCAATTATGCAGTGGCTTTATATCGGGTAATTAACTGGTTATTAGTAGTTAATTGTAACACCCATGTATACGTAACGACCTAGTGCATCAACAACACCTGGGAACGTGTTACCGTTACCTGAACCAGATGGTGCATTGCCAATAACTTGCGGCTCTTTATCCAGTACATTGTTCACACCAAAGTACAGATTAGTAGACTCAGTCGCCTGCCAGTTACCTGATAAGTCTAAGTAGCTCGTAGCACCGAATTCATCACCTTCAGAACCATCTGAAGTTAATTCATCAGTTGCGCTGTTGTATCTCCAACGTGCTGTTAGGTCCATGTCAAACTCGGTTGACCAAACTGCCGAGAATACGCTACGGAATTCAGGAGATGGAGCGCCACAAGTACTGCGGTTCCATTTACCCTCACACTCAATTACGTCTGCACCTGTGTATGGCTCATACTCATAACTTGTTAAGTATGTACCAATTAAGTTAAAGCGAACATCACCAGCACCAGTTTCAAGCTTATAGTTAGCATCGAAATCAACACCACTTGTAGAGAAGCTACCAGTGTTAATTAAGGTAGATATTACTCGACCTGAGCTATCATTTGAACCAACCCAAAGATCCCCTGTATCCGCACGACGTTGAACAAAGTCACAAAGTGAATCATCACCTTTTGCACAACGCTCAACGATGTCAGCAGCACCAATAGAACCAATTGCATCTTCGATATCGATGTCATAGTAATCAAGTGCAATAGAGAAACCATCTAAGAAGGTAGGAGTAAATACGATACCAGCAGAAACAGTTGTTGAAGTTTCAGGGTCTAGCTCTGGGTTACCACCACCAAACTGGTTATATTGACCTGCAGGGCTTGTTGCAATGCTGCCGTATTGTGCAGCTGTTACACCAGTACGCTGACACTCAGCTAATGTGAATGATGGGTTTGCACCAGCACATGGGTCATTCGCCCAGTTAAATAGCGATAGACTTTGTGATCCAAATAGCTCACCGATGTTTGGCGCACGAACAGCTTGTTGTAGGCTAGAACGAACACGAACGTCATCGTTAATCTTCCAGTTTAGGCCAAGCTTGTAAGTGTCAGTTTGGTTGCCCGTCGAGTAATCAGAATAACGATATGCACCTTCAAACTTTAGCTCTTCAGCAAATGCTTTTTCTTCAAGTAGTGGTAATTCAAATTCAACGAAAACGTCAATAACATTGTATTTACCGCTAAGTGCAGTTGTTGCACCACCTTGACCAGCACCATCACCTGATGTGAAGCCTTGATCTGGTTCGAAGTTCATTGATTCTTGACGATATTCAACACCAGCAGCGAATAGCATACCAGTTGTTGTACCTGGGATCATAAAGCCAGCGTCAGTTAAATCACCTTGTACAAGTGCACTTAATTGTGAAGATTCTGTATCACCACGTGCATATAAAGGCTTAACTAAGTAATCAAGCGCTTCTTGAGTTACACCGTCTGTTTCAAAAAGATTCCAAGGTACACAGTTTGGATCTGTACCGTCTAATGCCGATTTACAAACCGCTTCACCAGAATCCGGATCAGTAACAACATTTAATGAACGGGCAATATGTGCATTAGAAAGTTCATTACGGTAAGTTTGAATATATGCTGTGGTACCGAAGTTTGCGAATACATCATACGACCAGTTATCGTTGATTTCACCTTTCACACCGAATACACCGCGGTATTGAGTGTGACGCAAATCATCTTGACGTGGACCACCTTCAACATTACGACGACCGATGAACACAGCTACATCATCTTCACGAGTTTTACCATTTTGAGTACATAGCGCATCAAACTGCTGATCTGAAAGAAGTGGGTTATCACAATTCAGAGAACTTGTAGAGAAGAAGTTACCAGATGGTGCAATCTGAGCGACTGTACGGTCATCCATGAACATTAATTCAGTGTAAAGAGTCGCATGATCGTTTAGCTCATAATGACCAGTCACACCAAAGTTCTTTCTTTCGTCTGGACGTTGGAAGTAGTTCAGTGGACCGTAGTTATAAAGCAGGCCATCACGGTCGACAAACTCATTGCCTTGAACCGTGTAGTCAAAACCGCCTGCGAAGTCAGTAAAACGACCTGTTGGGATAGTACTTGAACCACCACATACGAAACCGTCTGTCTCATTACCAAATAATGCACAATTTGAATAATCACGATTGTCTTGAGTGATTGCTTTAATATTACGGTATGTTGCGTATGCCGTTACGTTACCCTTGCCATCAGCAAAGTTTCCACCTAATAGGAATGAAAAATCAGACGTTTGGCCGTCAACTTCTCGACCATCAGATACGTCGAAGCCACGGTCTTTTACAATACCTTGTAGCTTTTTATTATCATTGCTATGTTGAGCAAACGCATATTGATAATCAAACTGGAAGCCTTCGAAATCTTTCTTAAGGATAAAGTTAACAACACCGCCAATTGCATCCGCACCGTATGAAGCTGATGAACCACCAGTTAATACTTCAACACGCTCAATCATATTAACTGGAATGGCGTTCAAATCTGCTACTGATGAACCACCAACTGTACCTGCAGGTACACGGCGACCATTGATAAGAACTAGAGTACGAGCAGAGCCTACACCACGTAAATCGACTGTAGCTGTACCACTAGAACCGTTAGATACGGTTGAGTTTTGTGCAGCGAATACTTGTGGTAAATCGTTTAAGAAATCTTCTACACGCGTAACACCCGTTGATTGAATTTCTTCAGCTGAAACTGAAAGAATAGGGCTGGTTGTTACGTTATTAATTCTTTGTAGACGAGAACCGGTTACTTCGATTTTTTCGATTTCGTCATTATTTTCTTCTGCAGCAAATACAGGCGTCGATAATGCAGCTGTAGCAGCACCACCGATTAATGCGAAGCGTACAGACTTGGCAAGAAAATTATTGTTAAGCATTGTCTATCTCCCTGGACATTTTATGTCTTTTTATAATCAATCTAAATGTAAACATTTAGAAAGCTACTCCAACATAAAACACATTTTTGACATATGTTTTCATTGAATGACGCAATAAAATCACATTTGAAACATTTATTCAACATTACTTAACAATTTATTTAATTATTACACTGAACAGTGTTTTTTATGCACTTTTAGATATGGTTAATACTTATTTAGAATATTACATAGGAAGGAGATTGATTCGCATTACGACACATCCGTTCTGTGTCGTATACTGTTCATTTAAAAGATGTATTTAAATCCTGCTGCAACGCCGTCATCGTCATAAACAGACATTGCTTGTTCGTGTTGACCCTTGAAGTTACTTAAATCAGTTCGATTCTCAACATAAATTAACAATTGTGGATCATATTGATATTGTAAACTTGCAATAACATTTTTACGTTCAAAATTATCGCCATTGTAGGCGCGTTGATATTCTTGCCCAGCGTTATAATCGTCATATTGAACATACACTCTAAAATTGTTATCAAAAAGATAAGAAAATGAAGATTCTAATCCTTTCGTTTCAGGTAACAGTCTGCCAATGTTATCGACATCATGATTGTGGCCGATACTGTAGTTGGCTGCTGCAAAAAATCCAGGTTTAAGCCAACTGCCAAACACCACACCTCCACCATAGATATCATCAACTTTATTAATTGATGCGCCATTTTGATTTGTTAAATCAAATTCTCCACGGTTATATCCTGCTGTGATGGTAAATAAAGGGTTGAACTTGTACCTTAAGCCGACACCGTATGTATTTCCATATTCAACAGAATACTTTTCTACGGGTGACTTTATATTGTGTGAGAATGGAAATGGATTTAAGTCAGCCATAGAAAACTTGTCGTTCATCACTTGCATTTGTAATGCAACACTTAGGCCGCCGAACTGGTTACGATATTGAATCGCTTGCTCGGCTCTTCCAACACCATTAACATTACCATCGTTTAAGTAAGTATTTGAGCCTGCGGCGTTACCGTCCCAAACGGCTCCATTATCGGTATCTTGGACGACATCAAACCAGGCTCCATATAATTTACCGAATGCTAAACTGCCGTATTTGGGATGCTTGAATCCGACATAGCTTTCTCTGTTATAGAAAAAGTCACTGTTCTGTTTTTCTACTAGGCTATCGTTATTGAAAGCAATTTGGTTATCACCAACAATATTCACTCCCCACTCGAACGAACCAAATAGGGTTAAGTCGTCTTTTAATTTGTGTGTTGCATCAAGGTGCACTCTTGAGCCAGCACTGACTAAATGGGTTTCATTATTGGTATTGACAACAGCAACACCAAAAATGCCTTTGCCATCAATCGTATTATTCTTGTCTTTTAGGAGTGATACCGCGGATGCAGAAATTGGATGTAAAATGGCCATAACGGCTGTCGCGATTATTGCGGCTTGCTTCATTCTTCTCACCTTATTTGATTCGTTATATTTCTCCTTTTTGTTTTATAGTACTTCCAATTAACTATTAATTAACCTAAATCAGTAGGTTAGTACAAGCTAAAATCAATTAAAGATAGTTAATGTTTTAGACTAAAACATCGACAATTGTCCAGTCGACGCAGAATTGAGATCTTCACCCGTTATATCAAATAAAGATTCAGCAATTGGCATAATTTGTTTTTCTATATAATAGTCGTAATCTATTTCAGCATTTCGATACAAAATAGACTGTGGCCCATGTAAGGTATTCACGTACTTTATTGTCGCTCCACGCTTTAAGAATTTATTGTCAGAAGTATGCTTAAACAATTGATTGGCGACTCTGACATGTGGCGATGACTTTGCAGTATATTCTTCAATATTTCGACTCAGCTTTCTTTTAAACACGAGTTCATTATCTAATTCCCCAGATTTCAGCATTTCGATTTGTTGGCTCAAATACTGCCCTAGTTTTTGATCTAAAAACAGACGCTGATAAAGCTCAAACTGAATGCGTTTTGCGAGTCTACTCCAATCATTTCTGACATTTTCCATGCCCTTAAACACAATTTCTATTCCATCTTCCGTCTTCTTTGTGCCGACGTATCGTTTTTTACTTCCTAGTTCAGAGCCTCTTAATGTTGGCATGTGGAACTGATCAAAATGAGTTTCAAATTCGAGCTCTAAATAACTCTCTAAGCTATATTCTTCTGACAGCTTTTTTTTCCACTTTTTATTAATTAGTTCGGCAAGCTCTCTCCCTAATGCATCTGGATTTTCATGTTCACCGGCCCAAACAAAGGTAGAGTCTGTATCACCATAAACAACTGTATGGCCCAACTCTTCAATCCAATGCTTTGTCTGCTTCATCAACTCGTGACCACGCATGGTAATAGAACTTGCGAGTTTTGCATCATGAAACACACAACTTGGAGTGCCCAACACGCCATACATCGAATTCATTATAATTTTGATGGCATGTGATAAAGGCGCATTTTTTTCTTGTTTTGCAATTTCACGTTGCTCTGACAAGTTTGCAATTAACTGCGGCAAGATTGGGCTATTTCTACTAAATTTCGCCCCTAAAAACCCAGCGACCGAATTGTCTTCCCCTTTTAACCCTTCAATTAACCCTTTAGGGTCAATTAAAAAAGTTCGAATGATATTGGGGTACAAGCTTTTGAAATCGAGGACCAAAACATTGTTATATAATCCGGGAATCGAATCCATTACGTAACCGCCGGGTGACTCTAAGCCATCGCTAACCGCTGATTGAGGTGCAACGTAACCCGCTTTATGTAGTTTTGGAAAATATAAATTGTTAAAAGCCGCAACCGAAGCCGCTGTTCTACCCAACTCTAACCCTGTCAATTGGCTTCGTGCGATAGCAAAGTTCCATAAATCCGTTTTTACAAAAATGTCCCAAACGAGCCTACAATCCGTTAAGTTATAATGGGCCAAAGATAATTTGTCGTGTTCAAACATGTCTGCAATTTTGGTCCCTCGCCCTTTAACATCATCGATCGCTTTGCCTTCATGCAGCAATTCTCTTGAGACGTTTTCTAATGAGAAACTTTCGAATTTATAAAAAGCGGCTTTTAACCAATCGATACCGTCCAGCACAACTCGTCCCGGTAATGACAGTGTTTCAGGTCTGTATTTACCCTCAACTTTCCAGCTCAATTCAGAAGATGCTCTACCGATTGTCAGAGGTAATCGATGAACAATTGCACGTTTATAAAGTAAAGCCAGATCAAACGTGATCACAGCCCAACCGATGACAATGTCAGGATCATAGTCTTCAAACCAAGTAATCAGTTTTATTATGAGTTCTCGTTCATCGGTTACCCATTCAATGTATTTGGGTGAATCGATTTGCTCTTCACCTACCATAATGACTTTTTGATAGCCCTCAGCATATAAGCCCACAGAATAAAGCTCGCTTTGCGGGCTGCATTCAAAATCTAACGAGATGCTTTTCAGCGGATAATTTTTCGACGCTTGGGTTGGTCGAACTCTTTGAGCTCGAAATTGTTTAATGCCAGTACTTGGTGAGTGAATATAATGGCCTAAAAACTCAGCATCAAAGGCAATTTCACGCTCGCATAAGTAACGGTGTTCAGGCTTAATTCCTGTTTCATACAGCGGAATATTCAGTCTTTCAGCAATATCTTTAACTTTGGCTTGCTCCTGCCGAGTCTCAGTATAAATAGCGGTAACTTCATCTCCATTAAAATCTTTCAATGGAAGAGACTTGGATATATAACTATTTCCGATATCAGGATTGAATAACTTAGAAAAGTCATTTGTCTTACAGAAACATACCCAGTTTGCATCATCAACTCGGACTAAAACAGGACCAGAAGACGAAGCGACAAAGTATTCAATAAAATACTGCCCACGTAGCTTATTAATTCTACGTGTTAATACTTGCCCTGAAACTGTCGTTAATGATGAAGACATTTAACCCTCTTTAAATACATGCAATACAACCAGTTAGATAATTAACTCAATTCTGGGGTGATAAACCTTACTTAATGGAATGTCATGCCACATTAACTCAAATAAATGAACTTAACCTCTATTCCACTGAATTCGCTTTATTCCCTAACTAAAAGCTCTAAACATTCAATTATCTATAATTAATTGTCATTCCATGCAGCTATATAAAACTGTTATTATATACAGCACACTTATAAGGAAGCTACAAACATAATCATGCTCGCAGATAAGGTCAAAACACAAATTCGCACTATCTATAAAGGTATTGCAGCTGCACTACCCAATTTTGTCTCTCGCAGGGAGCAAAATTATATGGTGGCAGAGATCTCGAAAACACTCGCGGGCGAATATGATAAAAACCGTCGAATTATTGTAGTCGAAGCAGGAACAGGTATTGGTAAGTCATTATCTTATTTACTAGGCACAATCCCACTAGCCTTAGCACAGAAGAAAAAAGTGTGTATTGCTACGGCAACAGTGGCGCTTCAAGAACAACTACTCCATAAAGACTTACCTTTCTTTTTGGCACAATCTGAGCTCAATTTTAAATTTGGTTTAGTGAAAGGCCGTCAACGTTACGTCTGTTTATCTAAGTTAGAAATGTTGATTGGCGAAGATAATGGTACTCAAATGGCCATGTGGCAGACCAAGCCAGATCAACACCAAATTGAAATATTACAAAGACTGCTCCGTGATTACCATGAAGGAAAGTGGAATGGTGAAATTGATACATTAACTGTCGATTTACCTGATCATATGTGGCAACAGATTTCATCTGACAAACACAGCTGCCATCGAACATTAGCCGCTCATAGATTATGTCCATTTCACAGTGCTAGAGAAGAAGTCGACTCTTGGGATGTTCTCATCGTCAATCATAGCCTTCTATTTGCCGACTTAGAGCTGGGCGGCGGTGTAATTCTTCCCGATCCTGAAGATGTATTTTATGTCATTGATGAAGCACATCACCTTCCTAATGTTGCAAGAGATTTTTCAAGTGCTCAATCAACGATTCGTAGCACTGTAGACTGGCTCGAAAAATTTAATAAAACGGTGGCTAAACTGCAGAGCCAAATTAGAAGCGACCAAGTAATCTCGCCATCTCAGAATTTACAAGATCACATTGCAGATATGGTCAGAGTACTCAATCAAGTGGGTCACTTTTGTGATGCGCAACTTAAATTTTTCAATAATCCTGAGTCACGTTGGCGCTTTGAGCATGGACAAATACCAGAAACACTTAAAATTCCTGCTGAAAATTTAGCGACTGAGTCAAACCAAGCTCTAAAACAGTTTAATAAAATTCAGTCTATTCTGAGTGAATCGATTAAAGATGGGGAGATCCCTAAGCATCAAGCTGAGCAACTTCTCACGGAAGCTGGCTTTATGTTGCAACGTCTAGAGTCTGTTGCCAAGCTTTGGAAAGCCATAGCCAAAGAAGACAATCCTAAAGGCGCTCCCTCAGCTCGTTGGGCTGAATTAATTACAGGAAAAAAATCAGATTACTTGTTCCAAGCATCGCCTATCGAAGTTGGCTTTATGCTGGAAACAATGCTTTGGAAAAAAGCGGCTGGTGTCGTTTTATGCAGTGCAACATTACGCGCTTTAAATAAATTTGAACATTTTTGTCATCAGGTCGGTCTTTCACTTAACGATGGTAGTCGTTACCTAGCACTACAGTCACCATTTGATTATGAAAACAATGCCACGTTATTTTTACCTAAAATGCGCACGGAACCCACTGCAGATGATTACACAGAGGAGTTAGCAGAGCACATCCTTAAGTTAGTAGAAGGTGAAATGGCGACACTGGTTCTATTTGCTTCTTATTGGCAAATGGACAAGGTTATCGAATTAATCGAAGGAAAATTAAAAATACCATTGCTGGTTCAAGGTACAAAACCAAGACAAGAACTGCTTAAACAGCATTATCAACTTTGTGATGACAACCTACCAAGTATCATTTTTGGAACAGGCAGTTTCTCAGAAGGTTTAGATCTACCTGGTGACTATTTAACGAACCTTATCGTTACAAAACTGCCTTTTGCGGTCCCTACTTCACCAGTTGAACAGGCACATGCTGAGTACATTAAATTGAAAGGGGGCAACCCTTTTATACAGTTAACTGTTCCGGATGCGTCACGCAAATTAATTCAGAGTTGCGGGCGTCTTCTCAGAAAAGAGCAAGATTATGGCAGAGTGACAATTTTAGATAGAAGATTGATCACTAAAAGATATGGCAAATCGCTTTTGGATGCCTTACCACCATTTCGTCGAGTAGTAGAGTAATTTATATATGATGTTAGAAGTCGGACATTGGTTTATGCTTGCGCTGGTTGGGATCAGTGCTGGCTTCATTGACGCTGTAGTTGGCGGAGGTGGACTATTGTCTATTCCAGCATTGCTTTCTTTAGGACTCCCACCTCACCTAACATTGGGTACTAATAAAGTTGCTGCTTGCTTCAGCTCATTTACATCATCGTTAACTTATTTCAAGCAAGAGTTGTTTAGCCCACAACTATGGTACCACACCGCAATTGCAAGCTTTGTTGGTGGGGTGTTAGGTAGTGCATTAGTCCTAGCCATTGATAATGAATGGTTAATAAAGATCCTCCCCATCATCATTATTGCTGTTGCTGTTTATTCGCTTATCAATCCTAATGCGATAGGCTCCCAAAATTCTAACATGATCAAAAAAAGCCCAAAAAAGCTACATCAATGGCTAATGGGCCTTGCTTTGGGCGGCTATGACGGTTTTGCTGGCCCTGGCGCCGGAGCATTTTGGACAATATCGACGTCTAAATTTTATGGACTTCCACTTCTTAATAGCTGCGGCTTAGCAAGGTCAATGACTCTAGTCAGCAACTTAACAGCTTTGATGGTCTTTATTGCTTTGGATGAAGTGAACTATCTTGTCGGCATTGTACTGGGCTTGTTTATGATGATTGGGTCATTTATCGGTGCAAGAGTGGCTATTCGTTTAGGCTCTCCTTTTATTAAACCTATTTTTATTACTGTGGTATTGTTTATGTCTCTGCATTTAGCATGGAGCGCTTGGCTATAATGGGTATCAATCAACAGCAGTTGATCATAAAACTTCGTGAACAGCTGGGTAGACTTGAACAAGAAGTACTGAAACACGACAGTAATCTTGCACAAAACGAACAAAAGCTTCTGCAAAATAATGGGCGATTCAATCCTGGTTTATTCCATCAAAATGGAGGCAAGCTAATTGCTTGTGTTCATCAGATAAAACACAGCATCAATATGCTCGATAAACGCTTGCAAGCGGGTATTAATACAGATGCAATTGAAACAAGTTGCCTTCATATTCAAGATCAATTTTCTGCCGTTAAGCGGGCACTCACCACTACAGCAATTGATTTAAAATCAGAAAGGCACAAACGCTCCACAGCTCGAAGTAATTACCTGAAGCGACAGAAAAAAAAGCATAATGATTCAGGTTTTGAATGGATAGCCAGTAACGTTATGCAGAACAGTCATCAGCTTTATGCCGAGCTAAATAAACATTTGAACTGGGCGAGTAGAATTGAAGAGAAAATTCAAGAATCTAATCAGAAATTGGATAACTGCTCTGCTCGGGATAAACTCAAGTTACAACATGAGATCCTTGATATGCACAAACGACTAGGCAAGTGCAGGCAAGCTATCTCTTATATTGAAGATAGAATACAATTATTTGAGCGACCAAATTACAAAAAAGACTTTTAATGAGAATGAGTATGAAAAAATGGATTTCAGTTTCATCACTACTGTTACTTTCACTTGCAGCTAATGCCTTTGCCAGCCAGCTATCTATTCCAAGTGAATTTGAATTCTTGGCTGTTGATGGTAACCCAATAAATTCTTCATTACTTAATCGTAAATCTTCTATCAAGCTTGCAGAAGGTGAACATAAAGTTGCCATGCGCTTTAACGATCTCTACGAAGATGACATCACAGGCAGTCATGGGTATATCAAGTCTTACCCTTTTATTGTTTCAATTTTTGTGGATGGATTAAACCAATATCAACTGGCTGGTTTAGGCTCTCAATTTAATGATAACCCAGACAAATACGCCAAAAACCCAAAAATTACGATTCGCAGAGTAGATAATGGCAAAGTGGTTTACTCAGTCAAAAACACACAATTTAATGAAGGTTCTCTCCTTGGTGAAATGTTAGGTGGCGAAGCTCGCAAAGACGTTAAAGCCTACGCTGTACAACAAACAACGGTTCATAAAGTTCAAGCTTCAACTCAAGCGATTACAAATGAGGCTACTGCAGCAAACGTAGCACAAGACGAAACAATGGTTGATAATGAAGCAATGCTGAAATATTGGTGGAATAAAGCCGACGTCGAATCAAGGCAAAACTTTTTAATCTGGTTGCAAACACAAAATAAAAAATGATCCCATATGTCTATCACGCAAGTTATTCAGAGCTTGCGTTACCCCCCACTCATCGTTTTCCAACAACCAAGTATCAAGATCTTTATGAATACCTGCTCGAAAGCAAATTCGCCAAAGCTGATCAGTTTCACTTTCCAGACCCCATTAGCTCTGAAGAGTTATTTGCCATTCACGATCCAAATTATGTTAAAGAACTTATTAATGGCACGCTCGATTCAAAAATGATGAGACGTATCGGTTTTCCATGGTCGAAAGGATTAATTAGGCGAACACTACATTCTATTGCAGGTACTCGACTAACGGCATCACTTGCTCTTGAGCACGGTTGTGCATTACATTTGAGTGGCGGTTATCACCACTCTCACTACGACTTCGGTAGCGGATTTTGTTTATTCAACGATTTAATCTTCGCTGCTACGGAGATGCAAAAAAAACATGGTTTGGAAACCGTTCTCATTTTTGATTGCGATGTTCATCAAGGTGACGGTACGGCATCATTAGGTCAAAATCATGAAGGTATTGTTACCTGTTCTCTGCATTGTGGTAAGAACTTTCCCGCTCGAAAAATGCACTCAGACTACGATATTGAACTTGAAAAAGAGATGCCTAACCTTCCCTATTTAGAAACAGTATCTCAAACCTTTGAGTATCTAATTCGACTTCACCAGCCCGACCTCATTATTTACGACGCTGGTGTTGATGTTCATAAAGATGATGATCTTGGATATTTAAATATCTGTGATGATGGCATTTATCAACGCGATACAAATATTTTTTCAATAGCAAAACAAAATGATATTCCAGTTGCTGCCGTTATAGGTGGCGGCTACAGTAGAAATCGACCTGAGTTAGTAAATCGACACTATCAATTATTTAAAGCTGCTCATCACGTTTTTAACTAACGAGTTAATGCTCATATCGTACAACTGTAATTATCTGTTACTTTTTCAACATTGATTCTCCAAACCAACAAATGTTAACTTTTGGTTAACATAATTGGAGATAACAATGATTAAAAAAATTCTAAAAGGTACCGGTATTGCAGTTGCAGTAACAATTGCACTTGGTGGCAGCTTTGCTGCTCATGAATGGTACGCTGACAAACCGTTCATGATGCGCTCTCTACTTGACAGAGAAATGATGAAAATCGCTTTTGATAGCCCAGAAACACTGACTTCTCTAGGTTTTCTAGAGTCAGTTGGCATTACAAGTCATAACGCAGAACTTGATGACGACAGACCTCAACAGCTAGAAAAAATGTTTGTTACTGCTAACCGCATTCAAACATTGCTCAACAATTATGATAATAACGATCTCAATGAATCAGATAAATTGAGTAAAGAGATCTCACTTTATCTTCTAGATTTTGTGAATTCTTCATATGAATACCGTCATCATAATTATCCAGTAAATCAACTCTTCGGTCTGCAAAACGGTTTCCCAAGCTTCATGCAAGCTCAACATCAAGTTAACAGCATCGAAGATGCAGAAAACTATATCTCTCGTTTGAATAAGTTACCTGTCAAGTTTTCTCAAAATATCGAAGGGTTAAAAATCCGTGAGGACAAAGGAATTTTACCTCCAAAGTTCGTTGTTGAACGTGTTCTAGAAGAGATGCGAAACTTTGTCGATAAGCCTATCAAAGAGAATATTCTTTATTCCTCTTTAGAAGAAAAGCTAGAAAAGATCAGTGACATCGAAGATCAAGAAAAACAAAGAGTACTGGAGCAAACACATCAAGCAATCAAACAGAGTATTCATCCAGCCTACAACCAGCTGATCACCTATTTTGAACAGCTAGAGCCTAAAACAGGCAACGATCACGGCTTTTGGAATTTACCGAACGGTGATAAAGCTTATAAGAAAGCACTGCAGTTTTTTACGACAACAGATTATTCAGCTGAACATATCCATCGTCTAGGTTTAACTGAAGTCGACCGTATTCAAGGTGAAATTCTTAGCGAGCTAACAAAGCTCAATATCAATGCTGATAACTTTACCCAAGCGATTGAGGTTTTGGCCGACAATGAAAAATATTATTACCCTGATACTGATGAAGGTCGCCAACAAATCCTTGCTGATTACCAGACGATTCTAGACGAAATTAATGCGAACCTTGATGATGCATTCAATATTCGACCAAAAGCCGGTATGGAAGTGGTTCGTATTCCTGAATTTAAAGAGAAAACGTCTCCTGGTGCGTATTATCAAGGACCATCATTAGACGGCAGTCGACCTGGACGTTTTTTTGCAAACCTTTACGACATTAAAGCTACACCAACTTACAGCATGAGAACACTGGCTTATCATGAGGGTGTACCTGGTCACCACTTCCAAATTGCCATCGCTCAAGAACTCGAAGGGTTACCGTTTATTAGAAAAATGGGCGGTTTTACCGCTTACAGCGAAGGCTGGGCATTGTATGCCGAGCAATTAGCGTGGGAGTTAGGGTTTCAGAAAAAACCAGAGGATAACATTGGTCGTTTACAGGCTGAGCTCTTTAGAGCTGTGCGCTTAGTTGTTGATACAGGTATCCACCATAAACGCTGGACTCGTGAACAAGCAATTAAATACATGAAAGCGAATACAGGTATGACGCAAAGTGATGTTGTTTCTGAAATTGAGCGCTACATTGTAATGCCCGGACAAGCGACCTCATACAAAATTGGTATGATGAAAATCCTTGAACTACGTGAAAAAGCTAAGTCTCAACTCGGCGATAAATTCGATCTTGCAGAGTTTCATGATGTTGTTTTGAAGAATGGTCCTGTTCCACTGTCTATCCTCGAAAGACTTGTTGACGGTTGGATTAACGATAAAAATGTAGAACAAAGTATTTAATACCAATTTGGGTGGCTCTTATCCTGATTATAGGTTAAGAGCCGCTTAACGTTTAGTGTATAACCACAATTACTTAACGAATCAATATTTTGACTAACGACACTAAACCGACAGAAAATAACATCAAAACCTTAAGTTAATAGTCAACACACCTAAATAAATAACAATTGTTATAATTAATTACTTTTTGTTATATAAATTTAACATAAAATCTCATCTATATGTTTTATATAGAATAATCTCACCAAAACCATTGATTGCATTAAATATACAATCAACAAGAAATCAATAAATTATTTTACTGGTCACCTCTACAACCCAGTTAAAGCCTATGTTTTCTCATCATTTTTTTCATTTTTCTCTTTTTGTTTTTTGCTGATTTAACTACTTCTAATTAAGAAAAACCTAATTTTACATTTTGTTTACATTTTAGGTTTATCATTCTATTTTTTTAAGCCAGCAGCAAAATCAATTTACAAAAATTCTAATTATAAGCTGCTAAATAACCACAGAAGTGAGAAAACAAAACACTTCAGTACAGGTTGAGAATTCCAAATAATAGGGAAATCACGCATGAAAAACAAAACGAGGCAAAATGTTGCATTGGGGTTATCAGCTATAGCGATGGCAGTCGCTACAGTTGCAAATGCAAACTCTGTAAATCCATTAAATAACGGGTTCAGCCAAGAGTCACCATTGCCAAAGCGATACATCATTAAATTTCGCGACGCAGAGTCGGCTTCTTTTTTAGCCAACGATTCATTCGTAACAAATTCAGTTTCAGCGTCCCCAAGATCATTTGAGCGCTCGAATCATATGAAAGCAATGAGCAGTGTTCAGGCTCGCCAAATGAAGCAAATTGGTCGTTCTAGAAGTTATACCGCAGAATTAAATGATTCTGCATTACTCAAATTAAGAAGCCGAGTTGACGTAGAATTTGTTGAAGAAGATAGCCCACGTAGACTACTTTCTGAAACAACACCATGGGGCCAAACTTATGTTGGTGCAACGTCTTTAGATGATTCTCAAACTGGAAATCGTACAGTTTGTATCATCGACTCTGGTTACGACATTGATCACAATGACTTGAGTGGCAACCAAGTTACTGGAACCAATAACTCTGGTACTGGTAATTGGTACGACCCAGGTTCAAATAATGCCCACGGTACACACGTAGCTGGCACCATAGCAGCCATCAACAACAGTGAAGGTGTTGTTGGCGTTATGCCAAATCAAAATGCCAATGTTCATGTGATAAAAGTATTCAATTCTAGTGGTTGGGGGTATTCTTCTGATTTGGTCAGCGCCATTGACCGCTGTGTTGATGCAGGAGCCAATGTTGTTAATATGAGCTTAGGGGGAGCAGGTTCAAATAATACTGAACGAAATGCACTTCAGGCTCATGCAAACAACGGAGTGTTATTAGTCGCAGCGGCAGGTAATGATGGAAATAGCGATCACAGTTACCCAGCATCTTACGATGCAGTAATGTCTGTAGGCGCTGTAGACAGCAATAAACAACATGCTGAGTTCTCACAATTTACCAACCAAGTTGAAATTTCAGGTCCAGGTGAAGCCATTCTATCGACGGTTTCTGTTGGCGAAGGTCGTTTAGCTGACATCACAATCAATGGTCAGTCGTATTTCGATGACGGCATTGTTCCCCATTCACGTCTCGTACCTCAAGGAACAAGTTTTGGTCCTAGTCCAATTAACGGAAGCTTCTCTGGTGAACTATCAGAATGTTCTGTTTCAGGTTCAAACTACAGTTGTGGCAACATGTTCAATAAAGTCTGCCTCGTAGAACGTGTTGGTAACCAAGGCGGTGGTTCTTACCCAGATTATGATGCAGTAGAAGCCTGTGAAAATGCCGGTGCAAGAGCAACTATCGTCTTCAGTAATACAGAGCGTCCAGGACTACAAAACCCATTTGATGTGGACAGAGATACGGCACAACAACATATTTCTGTTTCAGTCGATCGTGCAACTGGTTTAGCACTACGTAACCAACTTGGTCAAACTGCGGCCGTAAATGTAACCGCTGGCGAAGATTACGAATATTACAATGGTACTTCGATGGCTACACCACATGTTGCTGGTGTCGCAACACTCGTGTGGAGTTATCACCCTCAGTGTACTGGCGCTCAAGTTCGTGCCGCACTTACTGCAACGGCGGAAGATATTGATGTAGCTGGTCGTGATAATCGCACAGGTTTCGGTTTAGTCGATGCTGTTGCTGCTAAAGAATACCTTGATGCATCATGTAATGGCCCAACTGATCCAGGTACAGGTGGCTCTGAACTCGAGAATGGTGTGGCTAAAATGAATCTTGAGGCAAGTGCAGGTGATGAACTTCACTACACGCTCGAAGTTCCAGCAGGAGCAACTGACCTAGGCATTGTAATGAGCGGTGGCAATGGTGATGCTGACTTATATGTAAAGTATGGCTCTGCACCGACGACAAATGACTATGATTGCCGTCCTTGGAAAAACGGTAATAACGAAAGCTGTCCTGTAAGCAACTCTGATGTGCAATCTGGTACTTACTATGTAATGGTTCGAGCTTACTCTACCTTCAGTGGTGTGAAGCTACAGGCTGATTTCACTGAGAGCTCAACGACACCTCCAGGTGGCGCTGCATCTTACACCAACAATGGAAATTACAGCATTCCAGATAATAGTGCAGCTGGTGTATCTAGCCCGATAAATGTAACTCGTACTGGTGATTCAGGCTCAGTTACTGTAGCGGTAGACATCAGTCACACATACATTGGTGATTTAGAAGTTCGTTTGGTTAGCCCAACAGGAGCCTTCGCCGTTCTTCATGCTAACGATGGTGGTGGTTCAAACGATATCACTCAAACGTATACTGCTGACTTCTCAGGTGTTGAATCATCCGGCACTTGGACTTTAAAAGCCGTAGATAATGCACGTCGTGATATCGGCACAATCAATAGCTGGACTCTGAATTTCCAGTAAAGAATATCCTTACTTTATGAAGCATTGTCATGAGGTAAGGCTATAACAAGTAATGTTTACTCTCCCAACTTGAAGTTGAAGGGGCTATCATGTAATTAGGTAGCCCTTTTTTTCACCCTTAATTTATGAAACATGTACTTTGCTTTCTCCTCACTTTCACTTCATTTTACGCACTGGCAAATGACGTTGAAAACCTGATTGAACATAGACTTAATCTTTGCGTTGATGTTGCTCATTATAAAATCCTACACCGTTTACCAATCACAAACGTAAATCAGGAAAAAAAGGTGCTTGCTGCAGCACAAAAAAAAGCGATGGTATATCACTTAAACTCTGAATCAGTATTAGCTTTCACTCAGCAATTAATACTGAGCTGTAAACAAATTCAAAAACAAGAAATGAGTAAGAATGAAAAACCACAAACCGTTAAATCGCTAGATAAAGTAAGACAAGAGCTAAACTCAATCAATCAACAGATATTCATCAACCTTTCCAACAATCGAAGTCAATATAAAAAGGATTGGCCGCAACACATTAAGAACCAATTGAGTGCGCTTGGTATTAGCCAAGCTCAATTAGATACACTCCTCACCTCACTTAATTCATTAAGAGAAAAATAAAGCATAAACCACCATGACAACCATAGTGACAGCGAAGACTACCCGAGTTACCCGCAACTTTTTAGGTTCGCTCAAAAACGGCCTCAACACACCACCAGCGATTAACCACACCAATCCCGCCGTCGTGGCAACGAACAAGCATCCTAAGGCAGTCATTAAATAGCTCATGGTTACGGTTTTATAAGGTAATAAAAATTGAGCAAACACAGCTAAGAATGATGCATAAATTTTTGGGTTGAGCAAATTAAGAATAAAGCCTTCTTTGAAAACAGGGACGTCAATATCATTATCATTGGATAAAGCTGGAGCAGACGCCATTTTATAGGCCAGATATAGAATATAGATCGCTCCTATGCTCTCACAAATCAATTTGGCATATGGATAATGCTCAAACAATGCAGCTAACCCAACAGCAGTAAGCGTTATGACGATAGTCAGTCCACTCAAAATGCCCAATAAGAAAGGGATGCCTTTTTTTACACCAGCAGTCGCACCAACAGCAGCAAGAGCCAAGCATGCGGGGCCAGGAGAACCTAATAGCATGAATGCTGTGAAAACCAGTGAAAACCATGCTTCAAGCATTATGCTCCTCCACTAGAACAATAAATATACTCATTAAAAATGACGCTTAATCGAGCAATAACTTGAACTACTTTATCAGGTAACAATACCGTTAAATAAAACCACGCCACTTTCAATAATACTCGACCTCTGTGAGTTAATCCGTTAAGAAAAGAATAAAGCGTAAATCACCATCACGACCATGATTACAGCAAAGGTTATCCGTGTGACTCGCAACTTTTTAGGGTCACTTAAAAACGGTCTTAATACTCCACCAGCCATCAACCAAAGCGAATCCACAAATACTGCAACAAAAAAACATCCGATTGCAGTCATCAAGTAACTTGTTACCTCAGTAGTGTAAGGCAACAGAAATTGAGCAAAAACTGCTAAAAATGCCGCATATGCTTTTGGGTTTAATAAATTTAGAATAAAGCCATCTTTGAAATCTGGTACTTCGACATCATTTGCGTTTGATAAAGCAGGAGCAGATGCAATTTTATAGGCTACAAACAAGATATATATCGCGCCCAAAACTTCACAGACTAACTTAGCAAATGGATAGTGATCGAATAACGTTGCTAGACCAACAGCTGCGAACGTAATCGCAACCACTAAACCGCTTAAAATCCCCATTAAAAAAGGAATACCTTTCTTTACACCTGCTGTTGCACCAACTGCGGCCAACGCTAAAGGCGCAGGCCCTGGAGAACCTAATAACAATAAGGACGTTACAACCAGTGAAATCCATGCTTCGAGCATTATGCTCCTCCTGCTAAATCAATAAACGAACCCGTTACGAATGACGCCTCGTCAGACAATAGCCAAGCGATCGCTTGTGCAACTTCTTCTGGTTTACCACTTCGACCTAGTGGTAATGATTTACCGATGCGGATAGCTCTATTAGATTCACCGCCATCAGCATGAATGTCCGTTTCAATCAAACCTGGTCGAACACAATTTACTCGAATATTCTGTGGCGCTAGCTCTAAAGACAATCCTTTCGTTAATGAGTCAACCGCTCCTTTAGATGCCGCATAGTCAATATACTCATTAGGTGCTCCAAGTCGTGACGCTGCAGAACCCACGTTTACGATAGCACTGCCATTCATCATTGTCGGCAATGCGGCTTTACAACATAGGAAATAGCTAGTGACATTGCTTGAGAGGATGTGATTGATACGTTGCTCAGTCAATTCAACGAGCTTGGATTGTTGCTGGAGAATACCAACGTTATTAACCAAGTGAGTAACGGCCCCTAACTCGGCATTTGTGAAATCAAATAGCTTGTTAACTTCGACTTCTTTTGAAACATCAGCTTGAAAAGATTTGGCAAAACCGCCCTGTTGAGAAATGGTATTAACTAAGCTTTCAGCTAACTTACGATTGTTTTTATAATTAATGCAGACTTTATAGCCTTTTTTAGCAAGTAATAATGCCGTTGCGGCACCTATCCCTCTGCTTGCTCCTGTAACCACGACAACTTTATTCATGTATCTCCTTGTTGAATTGTGGGGTGCAAATCATAACACGAACCTTAATGTTATTTTTTTGTGAAAGAGAATTAAAGCTCACCTATCTTCTTCGACCTTTGTCTAATTTTCAAACTCTAAGGTTTCACTACACTGAATCGACAACGGATGAAAGTTAAAGTGGGTGTAAACATGAGTTATCAAGAAGAGTACCTTCAATCAATAGAGAACTCTGAAGCATTTTGGCATCAAAAGGCGGGATTAATCGACTGGTATAAATCACCTAAGCAACCTTTATCTCAAGATGCTGAAGGTTTTCATCGGTGGTACGCTGATGGTGAGCTTAACACCTCTTATTTAGCGCTCGATTATCATGTTTCACAAGGTCGTGGTGATCAAGATGCCATTATCTATGATTCTCCAGTAACCAATACCATAAAAAAAATTACCTATTCTGAACTCACAGAGCAAGTCGCTAAATTTGCTGGCGCATTACAAAACTTAGGTGTCGAAAAAGGCGATCGTGTTGTCATCTATATGCCCATGGTGCCAGAAGCGGCAGTGGCGATGCTAGCCTGTGCCCGTTTAGGAGCAGTGCACTCTGTGGTCTTCGGTGGCTTCGCCCCGCACGAGTTAGCCGTTAGAATTGAAGACGCTACGCCTAAAGTTATTGTTTCAGCCTCTTGTGGCATCGAAGTAGATAAGGTTCTACCGTATAAGCCATTATTGGATGATGCTATCGAGCAATCAGAGCACAAACCGTCTCATTGTGTCATTCTTCAACGTCCAGAGGTGAATGCTGAATTAATTGAAGGGCGTGATTTAGATTGGGCTGAACTGACCTCTAAAGCATCACCTGTCGATCCCGTTTCCGTAAAAGCTACTGATCCTCTTTATATTCTTTATACTTCAGGGACAACTGGAAAACCGAAAGGTGTTATGCGTGATAATGGTGGCCATGCCGTAGCATTACGCTACTCAATGGAAACCGTTTATGGCGTTGAACCCGGTGATGTATATTGGGCAGCCTCAGATGTTGGTTGGGTCGTCGGCCATTCATACATTGTTTATGCCCCTCTTTTAACGGGCTGCACAACCATTATCTATGAAGGTAAACCAGTCAAAACGCCAGACGCAGGAGCCTTTTGGCGAGTATGTGCTGAGCATAACGTAAAAACAATGTTCACTGCACCCACAGCCTTTCGCGCCGTTCGCAAAGAAGATCCTGAAGCTGAGTTTCTAAAACAATATGATCTCAGTAAGTTAGAACGTTTATACCTCGCTGGGGAGCGGTTAGACCCGCCAACTTATCACTGGTTACAAGAAAAGACAGGTTTACCGCTCGTTGATCATTGGTGGCAAACCGAGACAGGTTGGCCTATTGCTGCAAACCCTGTTGGCCTTGAAATGATGGAAACAAAGCCCGGCTCAGCAACCGTGCCTGTACCGGGTTTTAATATTGATATTTTGGATGAGTCAGGTGAAAGACTTACGACGAACGAACAAGGTTTTGTCGCCATTCAGTTGCCGTTACCACCGGGGTGTTTACCGACTATTTGGGGCGACTCTGAACGTTTTCGCCGTTCATATTTGGAACAATTCCCTGGCTACTATGTTTCTGGTGATGGGGGTTATATCGATGATGATGGCTACTTATTCATTATGGGCAGAACCGATGATGTGATTAATGTCGCCGGCCACCGACTTTCAACTGGAGAAATGGAAGAGATTGTTGCCTCACATCATACTGTTGCAGAATGTGCGGTTATTGGTGTGCAAGATCAGCTTAAAGGTCAGTTACCGCTCGGACTCGTCGTATTAAAAGATGGTATTGAGCTTCAACATCAGATAATTCGAAACGAATTAGTGCACTTAGTTCGAGAACAAATTGGTGCTATTGCCTGCTTCAAAACAGCTCTGATTGTCGAAAGGCTACCCAAAACACGTTCAGGTAAGATTTTACGCAAAGTGTTGAGGCAAATTGCGGATGGACAAGAGTACGTCATTCCATCAACCATTGACGACCCAGCGATACTTGATGAGATTAAACAACAGCTACGTCTCTTTTAAATAGATCACCGAACTAGTCTCATGGGTTTAAATTCACGTTTAGAAATATTTGTTACAAAGTTTTGTGGATTTGGCTAGCTCTGCCCCCTCGATTCGTGGTAAAAAAATAGATTACTTATTTTAACCCTCAAGCCAGTAGCTGCCTTGAGGGTTTTCTACATCAGCGATTCATACTTAATGAATAGCAAAAAACAACAACAGAATGGGAGAACCCAAATGAAAGGTTCGAGAATCAAGCCCTTAGTTAGCGCTATTACTTTAGCGTTAGCCTTAACAGCTTGCGGTAGCGAAGAAACAGAAGATAAAGCAACACAAGGTGCAGCCAAACCTGCTAACGCTGTAGAGCAAGTTGCAGCCAAGCAAGCTGACAACCCATTCTTCAAACCATACGACACTTTCTTTGGTATGCCCGATTTTGCAAAAATCAAAGAAGAGCATTATTTACCTGCGTTCAAAGAAGGCATTAAACAACAACGTGCTGAAATTGATGCTATTGCCAATAGCACTGATGAGCCTACGTTTGCGAACACCATTGAAGCCATGGAGTTTTCAGGTAACTTAGTCTCTAAAGTTGCGAGCGTTTTTTATAACTTAACTGGCGCAGATACTACTGACAAACTTCAAGAGCTTAGCAAAGAAGTTTCGCCAATGCTTTCATCACTAAACGATGATATCTACCTAAACGATAAGCTGTTTCAGCGTGTTAAATCCGTTTACGAGCGCAGAAATGCACTTAATCTAAATACGGCACAAACTCGCCTTTTAGAGAACAGCTATAAATCATTCACTCGTGGCGGTGCAAACCTGAACGAAGCTGACAAAGAAAAGCTGCGTGACTTAAATGCTCAAATTGGCAAGCTAAACCTTAAGTTTGGTGACAACCTACTTGCTGAAACAAACGCATTTGAAATGGTTATCGACAACAAGGAAGACCTTGCAGGTTTACCTGACGATGTAATCGCAAGTGCGGCTAACATGGCGACTAAACGTGGACATGAAGGCAAGTGGGTATTCACGACTTCACGGCCATCTATCACACCGTTTTTAACGTATGCTGATAACCGTGAATTACGTGAAAAGATTTACAAAGGCTATATTGAGCGTGGTAACAACGACAATGCTAATGACAACAAAGAAACATTAGCTAAAGTTGCAGCATTACGTGCTGAGCGAGCTCAATTAATGGGTTATAAAACTCATGCTGATTTCGTATTAGAAGAGCGTACAGCTAAAACTGCTGACAATGTTTATAAACTGCTGAATCGTATCTGGCCTGCTGCGCTTGCACAAGCGAAAGCTGAAGCTGCTGACATTCAAAAAATGATTGATGCAGACGGCGGCAAGTTCAAAGTTGCAGCTTGGGATTGGTGGTATTACTCAGACAAAATCCGCGTAGCTAAGTACAGCTTTAACGAGCAACAAACTCGTCCATATTTTTCATTAGAAAACACGCTTAAGGGTGTGTTCTATACGGCTAACCGCCTATATGGCATCACAGTTAAAGAGCGTACTGACTTACCTAAATACAACGAAGAAGTTCGTACTTGGGAAGTTTACGACAAAAACAATGAGCTGATGGCTGTGTTCATGGGTGACTACTTCATCCGTGATAGCAAGCGTGGTGGCGCATGGATGAATTCATATCGTCAACAATACAACATGAACGGTGTTGATTCTAAACCAATCATTGTTAACGTATTGAACTACCCTCGCCCAGCTGAAGGTGAGCCAGCGTTATTAACGTTTGACGAAGCAAGCACGTTATTCCATGAGTTTGGTCATGCGTTGCACGGTATGCTTTCAAAAGTAAACTATCGCTCACAAGCAGGTACTTCTGTACCACGTGACTATGTAGAGTTCCCGTCTCAAGTAATGGAGAACTGGATGACTCAGCCTGAAGTATTAGCGCAGTTTGCTAAGCACTACAAAACAGGTGAAGTTATTCCACAAGAGCTTGTAAATAAAATCCAAGCAGCAAGCAAATTCAACCAAGGTTTTGCCACCGTTGAGTACATGGCTGCGACGCTACTTGATTTAGATTGGCACACACTGACTGATACTAAGCCTCAAGATGCTGCTGCATTTGAAGCTGCATCAGTTAAAAAAATGGGCTTAATTGGTGAGATTGCACCGCGCTATCGCAGCACATACTTCTCGCACATTTTTGCAGGTGGTTACAGTGCTGGTTACTACAGCTACATTTGGTCTGATATCTTAGGTGCTGACGCATTCGAAGCATTTAAAGAAAACGGTATCTTTGATAAAGCTACAGCGGAAGCTTTTATGGGGACCGTTCTTTCACAAGGTGGAAGTGAAGATCCTATGAAGCTATATAAAGAGTTCCGTGGTAAAGAAGCTGGTATCGAGCCATTGCTTCGTAGCCGTGGTTTGCTAGCTCAGTAATTTAACTCATTTGATGATGAGTACTTTTATTTGAGATTATTCAAATAAGTACGGCTCAAACTTGATGAATTTTATAAATCCGATACCAAATTTTCTGGTATCGGATTTTTTATGCGTAAATGATCGTATTACCATCGAGCGAAGGGGGTTCAGAGTGAGGCGCAAGTTTGAAGTACTATCGGGGTAACATAAAAACGTGCTACAAAACTATGGTGTCGGTGGACAATAAGATTCAAATAAAACAATAAAGTTTGAAACTTTTCGAGCTGTTTAAGCTGGTAATCACCATCATTTTAACCAGCTTCTGCCCCAAAACTGTTTAGAGCTTTAACTTTAAATTGTTTTCTGATTTGGTTTTCACATTAAAATAGCTAATAAAAACAAGTAGCCGCTCTTCTAGCTTGAATCAATATCTAACCGATTGACTAGCAGTATATTTCAGAAATCCACATTTGGAATAAAGTGATTACCTTTCAAGTCGTTAAAAATTTACCAACAGTTAAACAAAACATAGCCTTTAAAATTAAGTAAAGCGTCCAATTCAATACCTCTTTTTCATAAACGCAATCGATCAAGCGGACTTACTGTCCCCGCATAATGCTGACCAATAACATGAGTATAAATCTGAGTTGTATTCAAATCATTATGTCCAAGTAATTCTTGAACAGTCCGAATATCTTGGCCTTGCTCCAAAAGATGAGTAGCAAATGAATGCCTGAAGGTATGGCAATTCACTTTCTTTCTGATTTCAGACTGTTTTACCGCCAGTTGTAATGCTTTTCTTATAGAGCTGGCATGAAGATGATGGCGAACGACTTCACCTGTTTCTGGGTGAGGACAAAGAGCTGATGAAGGAAACACATACATCCAAGCTGCTTGTCGAAAAGCATTCGGATACTTTCTGGACAAAGCAAACGGTAATGAAGGGCCAATTCCTTGCTTATTATCTGTTTGCTGTAACTGTATAGCCTCTTCAATGATTGGTTCTAATTGCTTGGCACAGTAATGACTTAAAATTGTTTGTCTATCTTTCTTACCTTTGCCATCTCGCACAGTAATTGAAAGATTGTTTAGGTCAATATCCTGTACTCTTAAGCGCAAACACTCGGTGATTCTAAGACCACTACCATAAAGAAGCTGAATAATTAAAGCGTTTCTGCCAGACAATAATGCTAAAAGTGAATTGACCTCAGATGTACTCAATACTGTAGGCAATTGTCGCTGCTTTGTGGCTAGTGTGAAGCCTAAGTCACCCACCTCTTGTTTCAATAC
>NZ_PGVH01000041.1:0-3370 GCF_004168585.1 Shewanella sp. OPT22
GCAATAGCCATGCTCATTACAAGCATCAATTGCTAAAGCTTGTGAACTTCCGAAAAGTAACAGTAATATAAAAATCTTATTCATAACCACATAACGCCCCCATCAAGCGCCGCCGTAGGCGGTCGCTTGGATGGGCTTGTTAGCCGTCTCATGCTTGTAAGTCTGTGATAATACTGATGGTTTTTCGCCGCTTTCCAATTAAATCATTGCCATCAATGAATAGTGACAACTCATCCAATAACTCACCAGCTGGCTTTAGCCAAAAGCTTTTAACTTTATTAAGAAAATAATCGAACTCTTCATTTCTACTAGCCAGCCTGCAGGTGGGGCCATTTTGAAACAACTGTTTCATATACTCAAGGGTAAAGTGGAAATCTTGAACTACGTAATTTTCTTTTTCAAAATGAAAACATACTCTATCAATGCCATTCACATCTACGTTTTCAACATAGCATTCCCTGTTAGGGCCATCGACAACACCAAAGCTAAATACACAGAAATCCTGTTTGCTATCCCAATAGCTTTTGTTTCTCAATTTGTTTCCGTGAATTCCTTCAACCTCACCGAATATTCCTACTTTACGGTTTGTATGTGGATTTTTTAAAATAAGACAAAGATCTGATTCATTAATGAGTTTTTTGGTATTTGCTTTTACTTCCCTAAGCTCCGGAGGGAAAACATCTGTGAATCGATCTTCTAATTTTTCAGAAAGAGATGAATCAGCACCTGAAATATAAAACGAATATTCGTTGAATGATGCTTTGAACCTAACTTCATACATTTCAGATAATCGTTCAAGGAGTTCCTCAACAATTCCAAGTGAAGATCTTTGATTTAAGAATGTAGCTAAAAAATATTGAAAGCCCCAGTTGTACAGGTAACTTTGTATATGTTCGAAGAAATTTTGAGGCAAAAAGCCTCTCATGTCATTTAATGTCCAGATCGGATAACTCTCGAACTTCATAGGAGAGTGTTGAAGGTTTTTATGTGAGTTAATACATTCAATAACTGAGTAGAAGTGACTAGCCCAGTACGATCTTTCGTTTTCAATAACCCCTATGGAAATTGGGGTTACGAGATCAGATTCAATCCACTTCATTACTACTTGAAGATTCCTCGATATGTGAGAGACGGCTAACGCCCAATTCAGCTGCGCCGTAGGCGTCAGCTGGAATTGCTTGTTATGGTGCATTTTCACGAGGTAGACAGCCCTAAAGTTTCTCTACCAGCCTCTAATATTTTAAGCAAATGTTCTGCTTTAAATTCTTCATCAATATTCCGAGGAAAGAACTCATGATTTCGGTTTCTTTTGTCTACAGAGATCAAGTTAAAGATCAGTTCTAATTTATCAATAACTAAATCAATTTCTGTGATTTTTACTGCTGGAAGATCATAATCTAATTTATTATTTAGATCATTATGCGAAATACGCTTATTTCTATGTTGTTTGATATTTGCAAAATTAGTTTGTATTTCTGTCAATGCGTCATCTATTTTCGTCTGCACTTCATCTGAAAAGGGAGAGTAAGTAGCAATTAATGTTTTAAGACTTAAATTATCTTTGCCATATGTTTTAGCCGGATCTAATAGCCTTGAAATTATCAATTGCGCATGGTCATGTAATCTCAACTTAATCACATCAAATAGCAACGGGTGAGATGGTAAAAGAACACTTCGTCTCTTTTCTCTATGCTTGTTTCCATATAGATCAATAAATAAAAACCAATGGTTTTCTAGATCCCATAATTCTTTTTTAAAGGCGTCTAACACTGCAAATTGACTCATATAACTCCTTGCACCATAACGCCTCATTCAGGTGCGCCGTAGGCGTCAACTGGAATGACTTGTTATGCGCATTTTATGAATGAGAAGCTCTTGGCTAAATTAGCCTGCGAGTCTCAATTTTAAAGACTTAAGAACCATATTCGGCTTACTGTCATAACCAGTGGCATTTTTTCCTGACCAGTTAAGACCAACCAATAATTCATCATTTTCTAGCCCTGGTAACCAACGCTCTATGAATTCAGAAACAGAAATCTCAAAAGTTTCAAATGCTCCATAAGCCGGAACATTATGAATTATTTTTTCGGCTCTAGACTTCTTTGACCAGAATGGCATTGACCTTTGGCCTGTCTCTGTTTTTGGAGCAGGAATACCATTTTCATCCCTGATGCCCCACAACTTGCCTGACTCTGAAATTTCAGAATAGAAAGCCTCTGAATTCAATGATGAATAGCTCATATGTTGATGATGGCCTTAGCGCATAACGCCCAATTCAGCTGCGCCGTAGGCGTCAGCTGGAATTTCTTGTTATAAGCTTGTTTAATAAAGGTTTAAACTTGCCTTTGCTTTTGTTACTACCTGTAATTGGACAGAAAATAGTTTACAAGATATTTCATGATATGAAACTCCTTTAGGTTTTATAAACAAATCACCACGTTCAGAATTACAAGCAGAAATGAACCTATCTGATTTACTAAAAAGTTTTACCTTTACACTTTTCCCATATAGCTCTTCGTCAGTTAAGTTTTTTACTTCAACAGTAACTTTTAGCTTGCTATCATTTTTATATATATCAAGTACATTAACTTGATAATCATTGGCGATTCTTGCTAATGACTGAGTTGTTCGATTCGATGCTACTTCTTTATAGATATCATCAACTTTCGGAAGAACAGAAATTAAGTATGCTGATACACATAAGGCTAGAGCTACTGAAAAACCAATGCCCCAAAAGAAGCCTCTAAAAATTTCATTTATATTAGATTTCACTTAAATCCCCGAATAGCTTATAACGCTTGCATAACGGGCAAATACTGGTTGGCTATAATCCGAAGCGCAGCGTAGGAGCCAACCAGTATTTGTCCAGTTGATGCACTTGTTAACACTACGACTTAATTAAGGCTAAAAGTTAGTGTTGTTTCTAGTTTTTGTGCAACAACAGGTATTCCATTAACGACTTTTGGTAAATAACGCCAATTAGATAATGTTTTTTTAGCTACTTTGTCAAACGTTTTTAGAGGTTTGGAATCAAGAACGACAATGTTCACGGGCCTCCCTTTTTCGTTAACATCAAACTTTAGCTTAACCCAACCACCTATTCCTTTTTTAGCAGCTGAAGTAGGATACTCTGAAACAGGGCTATATTTAAGAACTGGCTTTTTACGATCAGTTTCGACTTGTTTGTTCAATGAATAACTATTACATGCTGCTAATATAAAAAGTAGTACCGCAACTGTTAAATTTTTCATATTAAATCCCTTTAGTAGTGTTAACGCCCAATTCAGCTGCGCCGTAGGCGTCAGCTGGAATTGCTTGTTATAGCTTTACTATTTATGTACTTTTAAATCAAATTTGACTACAGCAGGTT
>NZ_PGVH01000041.1:3576-4615 GCF_004168585.1 Shewanella sp. OPT22
GTGCGCCGTAGGCGTCACCTGGAATTGCTTGTTAGCTTTGAAACCACTCGATGCTACTGACTGAGTAACCAACCCGCAACAACGATGAATGTTAACTTGTGACCAACTGCCCTGCCGCAGTTAAGCTGGCACAAACCTGATAGCTGCCTGCGAAATGCTGAAAGTGGCAAAACGATAAAGCCTTAGCGGCGCACGACAAACCCGAACTGACCCGGCAGGGCACACGAAAAACTAAACCGCCGCATAACTGCGCAAATGCTGACTACCACTGCGAAAAGCAAAGAAAACCAACGACTGGTAACCACTGACAGGCTTGCACAAATGAAACCTGCCTTTTCTTTGAACCCGCTGATGAAAACCAACAACCACCAAACTTAGAAAGCTAACATTTTAATACTGCGCATTCTCATTTAACCAGAAACCACCAAGACTAAATAAATGCACAACACTATGTTTTATAAAATAAAAAACATGTTAACCAAATTTAGTTTAACTGGCAAAGTGAGAATTCGCATTTATCTTGTTCAGCATTCTCGTTATCCCAGCCTTGACCAATTTAATCTTTTACTTTCAATATCTTAATCTAATCATTGCCGATAAAGTGTGAATCAATGATTAGCTAAATACGCTTGATTTTTAAATTTACTCAATCATACTGTATAAAAACACAGTTAAGCAAATGGAATTGCGCTATGGTAAATAAAAGCCCTTTTCTGGAGTCGATAAGAGAAGATATTCGGTTGCGTGGATACAGTATAAGAACTGAAAAGTCGTATTTATATTGGATAAAGCGGTACATTTTATTTAATCAGAAAAAGCATCCCGCAGAGCTAACTTCAGAGCATATTAAAGTATTCTTAAGTTGGTTAGCTACTGATAGGAATATGGCTGTTAATACTCAAAAAGTGGCTTTAAACGCTTTGGTATTTTTATATCAAAATGTATTGAAACAAGAGGTGGGTGACTTAGGCTTCACACTAGCCACAAAGCAGCGACAATTGCCTACAGTATTGAGTACATCTGAGGTCAATTCACTTTT